>NZ_JBIVIO010000001.1:296360-2474706 GCF_044749745.1 Streptomyces sp. NPDC088923
GCCGCGCCCCTGGCGGCTGCGGGGTGCGGGCTGCGGGGTGCGGGGTGCGGTGGCGGTTGCGGAGCGGCCTGGCGGCTGCGGGGTGGCGCCCGGAGTGGGCGTGATGCGGCTTGGTCGGCGTGGGGCGGACGGCCGCCTCGGGGTGTGGGGGGTGGACGGCCGCCTCGGGGTGTGGGGGGTGGACGGCCGCCTCGGGGTGTGGGGGGTGGACGGCCGCCTCGGTGCATGGGCGTGAGCGGTTTCGCGCTCGGCCCGCGCACCGCAGGCGGCATCCCCTGTGTCCCCCCGTGTTCCCCCTGTCCCCCCGTGTTCCACGTGATCCCGAAGGCTCCCCCCGCTCCTCCGGTTCCCCGTGTCCCCCTGTGATCCCCCGTGGTCCCCCCCAAGGGGTTCTCGTACCGGCCCCGGCGGCCCCGTGCTCCCCCGAGTCCCCCGTGGGAGGCCGTCCCCCGTGGGGCCGGTGCGATGGATTGATGATGCACGGGTCCGATGGCGGATCGCATTGCCAGGTTCCGGCAGCGTTCGCGGGCGCGTGAGTGCCCGGGTGGTGCTGTGTCCGGACGGAGGCGGGCGGGGCGGAGGAGGGCGGTGAGGGTCTGTGGCGGGTGGTGGGTGGCGGGGGCGGTGCCGACCGGGGGCCGGTTGAGGGTGGCGGTGGCTGGTGGCCGGGGCGTACCGGTGTAGTGCGAATGGGTGACGTCGAAGGGCTGTACGTATGTCGGGCGGTCTGTTAGGAAAGCTTCCTAACAGGCCGGGGTCCCGGTCTGCGGCACGTCCATGCACCTCTCGACTCTGCGATGGAGGAAGGGCGTTGAAACCCGAAACCCCCCACACCCCGAGCACCACAACCCCGCCCCCCGGCCACTCCCGCTCCGCCCGCGCCCGTCGGCTGCGGCGGCTCGCACCGTTCGTCGTGGCGCTCGCGCTGGCGGTCCCGGCCGCCTCGTACGCCCTCGCCTCACCCGCCCCGGAGCACG
This sequence comes from Streptomyces sp. NPDC088923, assembly GCF_044749745.1. Taxonomy (NCBI): domain Bacteria; kingdom Bacillati; phylum Actinomycetota; class Actinomycetes; order Kitasatosporales; family Streptomycetaceae; genus Streptomyces; species Streptomyces sp. NPDC088923. Next base: position 297,338 of record NZ_JBIVIO010000001.1, read on the forward strand.
GCGCGAGCGCCGGGGCAGGGGCGGAAGGGGTCCGTGCGGAGGCCGCGACGGGTCTCGACGACCCGGTGAAGAAGGAGATCGCGATGCAGCTGGTCTCCAGCGCGGAGAACTCCTCGCTCGACTGGAAGGACCAGTACCGCTACATCGAGGACATCGGCGACGGGCGTGGCTACACGGCCGGGATCATCGGCTTCTGCTCGGGGACCGGCGACATGCTGGACCTGGTGGAGCTGTACGCGAGGACGACGCCGGGCAACGTACTCGCCCCGTACCTCCCCGCCCTGCGCGAGGTGAACGGCACCGACTCGCACGCGGGCCTCGGCTCGGCCTTCGAGCAGGCGTGGCGCAAGGCCGCCGAGGACCCGGCCTTCCAACGGGCGCAGAACGACGAGCGCGACCGCGTGTACTTCGACCCGGCCGTGGCGCGGGGCAAGGGGGACGAGGTCGGCACGCTCGGCCAGTTCATCTACTACGACGCGATCGTGATGCACGGGCCCGGAGACGGCGACACGAGCTTCGGCGGCATCCGCGCCCGCGCCCTGCGCGAGGCGAAGCCGCCGGCCGAGGGCGGCGACGAGACGGCGTGGCTGAACGCCTTCCTCGACGCGCGGGTCTGGGCGATGCAGCAGGAGGAGGCCCACTCCGACACGAGCCGTGTCGACACGGCGCAGCGGGTGTTCCTGCGAGAGGGGAATTTGGGGCTGGAACCGCCGCTGGAGTGGGCGGTTTATGGGGATCGGTATCGGATTGGGTGAGGGGGGGAGGGGGGAGGGGGGAGGGGGGAGGGGGGTGAGGGCGGGGGCTTGACGGCTGAGGGCTGAGGGCCGGGGGGAGTTGGGGGCCGTTGCAGAGGGCGGGTGTGCCTAGCGGGCGGTAGGGCGTTAGGGCGGCGGGGCGGTAGCGCGGTAGGGCGGCGGGCGCGTCGGTGCTCTGTCCGCCGCAGGCGTCCGGCCACCCCCGCAGGTCCCCGCGCCCTCACGATCCCGCCTCACGCAGCTCACCTCGGGACAGCCCCCACCCGCCCTGGGGGGCGACCCCAATACCAGTCTTCCGCAACCCGCAACCGCCCCCCGACCATCCACCACAATCTGTGGATAACTCTGGGAAACCCCGTATTCGTCTCACTCGCAAGAGTGGCGACCGTCCTGTGGATAACTTCAACGCGTCACGAACTGCGTCAGAATCGCCTGGACCTCGTAGATGTCCACGCCCTTCGTGAACGTCTTCGTGAGCGGTGCGTCCATGCCCGAGAGCCAGATCTTCAGCTCCGCGTCCAGGTCCAGGTGCCCGGCCGTCTCGACGGCGAAGTGCGTGATGCTGCGGTACGGGACCGAGTGGTACTCGATCTTCTTGCCGGTCAGGCCCTGCTTGTCGATGAGCAGCAGCCGCCGGTCCGTCAACAGGATCGTGTCGCGGATGAGCAGGTACGCGGCGTGCACCTGCTCGCCGGGGCCGAGCAGCCGCGCGTAGTCGTGCGCGGCCTTCGCCGGGTCGATGGTGTGGGCGTTCCCGAACAGTGCCATGGGCAGAGCTCCTCGCCGGTGCGTCGCGCCTTCGCCGTGCGCTTGTCCGCTGATGCGGCCATGCGCTGATGCGGTCACGCGTTCATGTGCCCACGCGCCCCCGCGCTCATGCCGTCGCGGGGGCGGGCGCCGGGCCGGGTGCCGGGCATACGTACGGAAGAAAGTAAGGTATGCCTAATGTCCACGCTCACTGCCCCCGAAGGCCACACCGCCCCCACGGCGCCCCCGGCCCCCGTACCCACCGAGGCCCCCTCCACCGAGGCCCCCACAACCGAGGCGACCCCCGACTCCAAGGCGTCCACCTCCAAGGCGTCCACCTCCGAGATCCGCAGCCCCGAGGAGTTGTCCGCGCTGCTCGGCGAGCCCTGGCCCATCGTGATCGAGAAGGTCCACGACCGCCTCGCTCCCGAGGACCTGGACATCCTCGCCCGCGCCCCCTTCTGCGTCCTGTCCACCTCGGACGAGTTCGGCAATTGCGACGCCTCGCCGCGCGGCGACCTCCCCGGCTTCACGCACGTCGTCGACGCCTCGACGATCGCCCTGCCCGAACGCCCCGGCAACCGCAGGGGCGACAGCCTCCACAACATCCTGCGCAACCCGCACGTCGGCCTCCTCTACCTCATCCCGGGCGGCAAGGAGGTCCTCCGCGTCAACGGCCGCGCCCGCGTCCTGAGCGAGGCCCCCTACTTCGACGCGATGACGGCGACGGCGGCCGGCAAGGCGCTGCGCCCCGCCCTCGCCATCGAGATAGCGATCGACGAGATCTTCCTGCACTGCCCCCAGTCGCTGCGTCGCGCTGCCCTGTGGAAGTAGGGGACGTTCGCCTATAGTCCTGCTGCACAAGGGAGTTGGGGCAACGGGGGTGCGAATGCTGGTCGAGCCGGAGCATCCTGCGGAGAGCGAACAGCGCTTCCGTGCCGGCGTCGAGAAACGACGCCTCTGGGGGATCGTCCTTCTGATCGCCGCCGGGCTCTGCTGGGCCTGGTCCGCCTGGCACACCTTCACGCCGTACACGACCGACAACAAGGTCGAATGCGCCGCGCCCTTCCACCGCGACGGGGACGACCTCTACCGGCCCCATGGCTACGAGGGCGCCCGGGGCGCGAACTGTGCCGCCGCACGCGACTGGCAGAGTTCCACCGTCCCGCTCGTCATCGGCTTCCCCCTCGCCGTCACCGGCGTCGGCCTCTTCGCGAGCGCCCGCGCGACCGTCCGGCTGCGCACCCATCTCCTGTACATCGAGCGCGCCGAACGCGCGTGGGAACGACGGAAGGACGGCCGTTCGTAACGGCCGCTTTCCCGGCACCGCCGCCACACGGCGCGCCCGCCACACGGCGCGCCCGCCACACGGCGCGCCCGCCACACGGCGCGCCCGCCACACGGCGCGCCCGCCACACGGCGCGCCCGCCACACGGCACCCCCGCCATACGGCACCCCCGCCATACGGCGCCTGCTCCGCTACGGGCGCGACGCGCGGCCGCCGCCCCGCGCTGCGTACCACCCGCCCCGCGCTGCGTGCCATCGCCCCACTGCGTACCGCCGCCCCCCACTGCCTACCGCCGCCCCCTACCGTCGTCCTCAGTCCCGCGCCTCCGCCGGTTCGCGTGTCGCCGTCGCGAGGCCGCTCGCCACCACCTTCGTACGCCCGCGCAGCGATACGCCGCCGTCCATGCGGCCCGCGACGAGTGCGAGTGCGAGGCCGCCGACCGCGAGGGCCGTGCCGACGAGCGCGGGCGCGGTCCAGCCCCAGCCCGCCGAGATCACCAGGCCGCCGAGCCACGCGCCACCCGCGTTGGCGAGGTTGAAGGCGGAGTGGTTCGACGCCGCCGCCATCGTCGGCGCCTCCTCGGCCTTGGCCATGAGGAGCATCTGCACGGGTGTCGTGATGAGCGAGCCCACCGCGCCGATCAGCAGGACGCACAGGAGCGCCGTCGCGAGCACGTGGATCGCGAAGTAGAAGGCCGCGAGCGTCATCGCCAGGATGATGAGACCGCCGTAGAGGGTGGGGCGCGGGGCGCGGTCGGTGAGCGGTCCGGCGACGAGCGTGCCGAGCGTCATGCCGACCCCGTACAAGGCGAGGACGAACGTCGTCGACGACTCGGCCATGCCCGTGACCTCGGTGAGCATCGGTACGAGGTAGCTGTAGACGGCGAAGCAGCCGCCGAAGCCGACGACCGCCGTGGCGAGCATGATCGCGATGTGGCGGTTGCCCATCGCGCGCAGTTCGCGGCCGATGCCCGCGCCCTCGCCACGTGGCTGGTGCGGTACGAGCCTGCCGAGCGCGGCGAGCGCGACGAGGCCGATCGCCGCGACGGCGAGGTACGCGGCGCGCCAGCCGAGCGCCTGCCCGAGCGCCGTACCGGCGGGGACGCCGACGATGTTCGCGACGGTCAGGCCGAGGAACATCATCGACACCGCGCGCGCGGCCCGTTCGGGCGCGACGAGCCGTGAGGCGACGACGGCGCCGACGCCGAAGAGCGCGCCGTGCGGCAGGCCCGCGAGGACGCGCGCGGCGAAGAGCGTGCCGAAGCCGGGCGCGAAGGCGGAGGCGGTGTTGCCGATCACGAAGAGGCCGGTCAGCAGGAGCAGCAGCTTCTTGTGCGGGATGCGGGCACCGAGTCCGGTGAGGAGCGGCGCGCCGATGACGACGCCGAGCGCGTACGCCGAGACGAGATTGCCCGCCTGCGGCACGGAGACGCCGACGCCGTCGGCTATCTGCGGCAGCAGGCCCATCGAGACGAACTCCGTCGTGCCGATGCCGAAGGCGACGACGGCGAGCGCGAGCAGGGCCAAGGGCATGGCGGGGGTACCTCCGGAAAGGGGGCTGGGGACGGCCACGTGGAAAAGGGGACGGGTGTGGCCGCGCCGGGCGTCCTTGCCCGCGCGCACGCCGAAGCGAGGACCGGTGCGCGGTCCCCGCCACAGGTGCCAGCGACGGGGGGCCTGTCCGGCATTCCGCCCGGACCGGTCGAAGTGGCGTGAGACGTGTCACAGGGGGCGGGCCGGAACCTGCCCGTGTCCTCCCGCCGCCGCCCCACCGTCACCCCCGCGTGGCAGGCTTTCCCTGTACGCACACCCCCACCCCCGTAGGACGCCCCCCACCCCGCAGTACGCCCACCCCCACCCCGCAGTACGCCCACCAGCTTCGTACCCGAGAAGGGACCCCACTCCGCCATGCCCGCCCTCCCGCCGGCCGAGGGGCAGGAGCCGCTCTTCGCCCTGGCCGAGGCGAAGGAGGGCCCCGGCGACCGCGCCCCGATGCCGCCGCACCCCTTCCGCGCGAGCGCCCGCGCCCGCCGCATGACGGACATCCGTCAGGTGTACGCCGAGCCCGAGGCGCGCGATTCGCCGCGTGGGCGGCGGATCCTCGCCGCGCTGCCCGGCGTCCCGGTGACCGAGGTGGCGAGTCACTGGCGCATCCCCGCCCTGCACGGCGAGGAGACGAACGTGGCCCGCTGGACGCGGATCAAGACCGAGGTGCTCGTGCTCGGCGTACGGCAGAGCCTCGCCGTCCGCCCCAACGGCCGCTCCGCCGACTGGATCGCTCCGGGTGCCTCGAACGGCTGCGCCATGGCCTGCGCGTACTGCTACGTGCCGCGCCGCAAGGGATACGCCAACCCCGTCACCCTCTTCACCAACACCGACGCGATCGCGGGAGCCGTCGCCCGCCACGTGCGCCGCCTCGGCCCCAAGCGCGAGCCGAACCAGTGCGATCCCCGTGCCTGGGTCTACGACATCGGTGAGAACGGTGACTGCTCGGTGGACGCGCTGCTGTGCGACAGCACGGCCGAACTCGTCGCCGCCTTCCGTGAACTTCCGCACGTCAAAGCCTCCTTCGCGACCAAATTCGTCAACCCCGATCTGCTCGGCTACGAGCCCCGTGGCCGCACCCGCATCCGCTTCTCGCTCATGCCGCCCGCGGATTCACGCCTCCTCGATCTGCGCACGAGCCCCGTCGCCGAGCGCCTCGCGGCGGCGGGCGACTTCCTCGACGCCGGGTACGAAGTGCACTTCAACCTGTCTCCCGTCGTGCTGCGCCCCGGCTGGCAGCGCGACTGGTCCGAGCTGCTGACGCACCTGGACGACGTGCTGCCGCGCGCCGTGAAGGAGCAGGCGGCGGCCGAGGTCATCATGCTCACGCACAACAAGGCGCTGCACGAGGTGAATCTCGGCTGGCATCCCCGTGCCGAGGAGGTCCTGTGGCAGCCGGAGGCGCAGGAGGCCAAGCGCTCGCAGAACGGTGCGGAGAACGTGCGGTACGCCTACGGGATCAAGGCACGCGCCCTGGAACGGCTGACGAGCCTGATCGCCGAGCGCGCCCCCTGGCTCCGCGTCCGTTACGCGTTCTAGCCGCCCGCCCCGGTCACGGCGCCGTGTCCCCCCGCTCCGCCACCCCCTCCCGTACCTCCTCCAGGTCTCCCAGCCGGTCCAGCCCCTTCACCGCCCTTGCTGTGCGGTAGTTGTGCTCCAAGCGGTCGCGGTGGCGGTCGAGAAAAGCCCAGTACCCGGCGGTGTACGGGCAGGCGTGCGGGCCGGTGCGCTCGGTGGGCCGGTAGGCGCAGGGGCCGCACAGGTCGCTCATGCGGTGCACGTAGGCGCCGCCCGAGGTGTAGGGCTTCGTCGTCATGCGGCCCCCGTCCGCGTACTGCGACATGCCGAGGACGTTCGGCAGCATGACCCAGTCGTAGCCGTCCACGAAGCAGCGGTGGAACCAGTCGGTGACGGCCGCCGGGTCCCAGCCGTCCTGGAGGGCGCGGCTGCCGAGGATCATGAGGCGCGGGATGTGGTGCGTCCAGCCCGTGTCACGGACCTGCGCGAGGACGGTGGAAAGGCAGTTGGCGGTCACGGCCCCCGCGTCGAGCGAGAGGAACCAGTCGGGGAGCGGGGCGGTGTGCCGCAGCGCGTTGAGCCCGCGGTACTCCTCGCCGAAGTGCCAGTAGAGCTGCCACACGTATTCGCGCCAGCCCGCGACCTGCCGCACGAAGCCCTCGACGGAGTTGAGCGGCGCCTCGTCCTCGCGGTAGGCGCGCTCCGCCAGCTCGGCGCACTCCGCGGGATCGAGCAGCCCGAGGTTGAGGGGCGCGGAGAGCAGGCTGTGGCTGAGCACCGGGTCGGCGGCGAGCATCGCGTCCTCGTACGGGCCGAAGCCGGCGAGGCGATGCGTGACGAAGCGGCGCAGCGCGGCGCGGGCCTCGCGGCGGGTCGCGGGGAAGAGGCGCGGTCCGTCGTGGCCGACGAAGGAGATCTCGCCCGCGCGCTCCCAGCGGTCCAGGTCGTGCCGCACCTCCTCGTCGATATCGTCCTCGCGCGGGTGCCAGGGCGCGGGTACGTCGAGCCGCTCGGTGTCGCGCGGCGGGGGCTCGCGGTTGTCGTGGTCGAGGTTCCAGCGGCCACCGGCGGGCCGCTCGCCGTCCATGAGCAGGTCATGCCGCTGACGTACCCAGCGATAGAAGTCCTCAAGCCGCAAATGCGGCCGTTCCCCCGCCCATTGGGTGAAATCCGTCTGAGGTACGAGAAAGCCCTTCGCGGGGAGGACCTCCACGTCCCCCAGGCGATGGACGAGACCGAGCGCGCGCCGCGAGGTGGGGTGGCAGACGGTGAGCGGTGGCCGCTGTTTCCCGAAGGCCTGCCGGAGCCCCTCGCTGTAGGTCTCGGCGCGTACGTACGTGACGCGGTCACCCAGTTCGCGGGCGCGGTGCCGCATCGCCGAGAGCACGAGGTGGGCCTTCGCGCGGTGGAAGACGCGGCGGCGCAGCACACCCCGCGCCTCGATCATGACGACGGGCGCCCGTGCGTCGGGCCCGTCGTGGCGGGGGTCGAGGAAGTGGGGCCCGAGCTGGTCGCCGAAGAGCCAGTGCGGGCGTGGGCCGTCGGGCATGAGGGTGCCTCTCCACAGGGTCCTCGGATGCTGCCAGGCGGCCGTGGTCCCACCGTCGCGACACCCCGTGACCCGCCCGGACGCCCACCGCTTGCAATCCGGAACGCCGCTCCGTATCGTCGGACTGAACGTTGTTCCGTTTTCTGTCAGGAGCTTCCCATGCACTACCGACCCCTTGGCCGGACAGGAATGAAGGTCAGCCCCTACGCCCTCGGCACGATGATGTTCGGGGCGCACGGGAACACGGACCACGAGGACTCCGTGCGGATCATCCACCAGGCGCTGGACGCCGGGATCAACTTCGTCGACACCGCCGACTTCTACGCGCAGGGCGAGACGGAGGAGATCGTCGGCAAGGCGCTCCAGGGCCGCAGGGACGGCGTCGTGCTCGCCACGAAGGCGCACCTGCCCATGGGGGAGGACCCGAACATGCGGGGGAACTCGCGGCGCTGGCTGACGCGTGCCCTGGAGGACTCGCTGCGCCGGCTGGGCACCGACCACGTGGACCTCTTCCAGATCCACCGCCCGGACCCGGACACCGACATCGAGGAGACGCTCTCGGCGCTCACCGACCTCGTGCACGCCGGCAAGGTGCGCGCGATCGGCACCTCGTCGTTCCCGGCCTCCTACCTCGTCGAGGCGCAGTGGGTCGCCGAGCGGCGCGGCCTCCAGCGCTTCCGTACCGAGCAGCCCAACTACTCGATCCTCGACCGGGGCATCGAGAGCGAGGTCCTGCCGGTCGTCGAGGAGTACGGCATGGGGGCGCTCGTCTTCAGCCCCCTCGCGGGCGGCCAGCTCACCGGGCGCTACCGCAAGGGACAGGCATCGGACGGGCGGCGCGGCGAGATGTTCTCGTACTTCGGCGACGAGCGGCGCATGGACGCCGTGGAGCGGCTCATCGCGCTCGCCGAGAAGACCGGCATCTCGCTCACACACCTGGCGATGGCCTTCGTCCTCGCCCACCCGGGCGTGACCTCGGCGATCATCGGCCCCCGTACGAAGGCGCACCTGGACGACCTCCTCGCGGGCGCCGACATCGCGCTGAGCGACGACGTGCTCGACGAGATCGACGCGATCGTCCCGCCGGGGACGGACATCGGCCGCATGGACATGGTCTTCCAGCCCCCGGCCCTCACCGATCCCACGCTCCGCAGGCGCCCGGCGGCGCAACGCTCGGCGGCCGCAGGACCGGCGGCCTGAGGAGGCCGGGGGCGGGGGAGGGGGAGGCGCGGGTACGGGTACGAGGCGGCTCGGCGCGCACGCCCACACCGGCCCGTCCGCACGCCCACCTCGCCCCCGTTCAAAGGCCGCCCACCCCCGCCCCCGTACAAGGGTCAGCCGCCTGACCTCTACCCCTCCCACCCCCGCGCCGGCCCGTACGCCAGCTCCGGCCGTGCGTGCGCGATCTCCAGGAGGCGGTTGTACTTGGCGACCCGTTCCCCGCGCGCCGGGGCGCCGGATTTCATCTGCCCGCAGCCCGTCGCGACCGCGAGATCGGCGATGAAGGGGTCGGGGGTCTCCCCGGAGCGGTGCGAGATCTGCGCCGCGTACCCGTTCTCGCGGCACAGCCGCATCGCCTCCAGGGCCTGCGTCACCGTCCCGATCTGGTTGACCTTGATGAGCGCGGCGTTGGCGATCCCCGCCGCGATCGCCTCCGAGATGAGCGCGGGGTTGGTGACGAAGTTGTCGTCACCGACGAGCTGTACGCGGGAGCCGAGACGGCGGGTCAGCTCCTGCCAGCCCTCCGTGTCGTCCTCGGCGAGCCCGTCCTCCAGGGACCAGACGGGGAAGTCCGCGACGATCGCCTCGTACCGCGTGATCATGTCGGAGCTGCTGAGCGACTCCCCGGCCACGCGGTAGGTGCCGTCCCCCTGCCGGAACTCGCTCGACGCCGGGTCGAGCGCGAGCGCGACGCCCTCGCGCCCGGCTGTGTACCCGGCGTCGCCGATCGCCTGGACGAGGAGCCGCAGCGCGTCCTCGGGCTGGACGAGGTCGGGCGCGAAACCGCCCTCGTCACCGAGCCCCGTGCCGTACCCCCGCGCGTGGAGCAGCCGCTTGAGCGCCGCGTAGACCTCCGCGCCCGCGCGGACCGCCTCGACGAGCGAGGGCGCGCCGAGCGGGGCGATCATGAACTCCTGGAAGTCGAGCGGGTTGGGCGCGTGGACGCCGCCGTTGAGGACGTTGAAGTGCGGCACGGGCAGGCGCGGGGTGACGCCCTCGGGGGCGAGGTGGGTGTACGGCTCCGCGCCCGCCGAGGCGGCGAGCGCGCGGGCCAGCGCGAGCGAGACGCCGACGACCGCGTTGGCGCCGAGCCGTGACGTGCTGCCCGTGCCGTCGAGCGCCTCCATCGCCCGGTCGGCGTCGGCGAGCGAGTGCCAGGCGCGCGAGCCGAGCAGCCGGGCGAGGTCCTCGCGGACGTGCGCGGCGGCCCGGAGCACGCCCTGCCCGGCGTAGCGCTCCGGATCGCCGTCGCGCAGTTCGACGGCCTCCCGCGTCCCGGTCGACGCCCCGGCGGGCACCCCCGCGACGGCGCGTGTGCCGTCGCCGAGACCGATGGTGACCTGGAGCGTGGGACGGCTGCGGGAGTCGAGGATCTCGATGGCGTCGAGGGAGGCGACGGTGAAGCTCATGCGGGTTCCTTGCGTCGAGGGGCGGCCGCCCCGGCCCACCGCGGCGCGCGGGCCACGGCGAGCTGGGGAGGCCGGATGGGGGTTGAGGGGGGTGGGGGGAGGCGAGGGGCGAGGGGCCGGGGGGCGGTTCAGGAGTTCTCCGCCGCCCGACACGTCCCGCAGGTGATCCGGCGGGCGCTCACCGCCCGTACGACGCCACCGGTCCCGCCCGCCCGCCGCAGCAGCGTCGTACCGATCCGGGCATGGGCGGAGCACAGCGCGGCCCCGCACTGCCGGCACACGGCGACGGCGGGGGTCGCGTCGTGGCCGGCGGCATCGCATTCGTAACAGTGCATGGAAGGTCCCCTTCGGAGGTCACGCGTGGACGGAGATGCGAGCACGCGCTCCGGGGGACCTCGGCAAGGGGTGCTGGCGGTCCGCATTCGGCGCTCCTCGGGGCACGGCAATCCGACAACTGCGTGTCAGAAGCCATCAGCCCGGGAGGGCGGTTCGGGCCGTGAGGGAGTGTCCTACCTCCTGAGGGCCCGGGCGGGATTCATCGCCTGCGTCGAGCAGTCAACTCCTGCCGTGGGTCGCGGTCAAGCAGCGCGCCGCACGGGAGTCGCGCGTCCGAACGTCCGCCGTGACGGGGGATGTTTCACGTGAAACATCGCTCCTCGTCCGTACCGGATGTTTCACGTGAAACAAGACCTCCCTGCCGTACCGGATGTTTCACGTGAAACATCCACCCGCCTCGCGCCCACCCCGGCACCGATCTCCCGCCGAACATTGCCGGAACCGTGCAGTGCGCCCGGAGCGTGGAGGAGGGCAGGATCGGGGGAGCGGCCCAGCGCCAGGGTCGTGGGAACGGGGGTGGGTGCCTGTGGGGGGTCGGAGGCCGTGGGCGCGTTTCGCGGGGGACGAGGGGCCCTCGCTGCGGTCGTTCGTGGGCGCGCTGTGTGTCATCCGCACCGGCTGGGTCGATGTCCGCTTCGGGCAGGCCGAGGTCCGCGCGACGGACGGATCGACCGCACTGGTGCAGGTACGGCAGTACGAGGGCGAGGAGTTGGCGCTCGGAAGCACCGGGCTGCTCTACGCCTACGAGGAGGACCAGGGGTTCTTCTGGGTCACGCCCTTCGACCCCGGCCTCGACCCCGCCCCTCCTGAACCGGGCCGCTGACGCCGCACGCCAAGCCGTCCCGTACGGCGCACGCCACGCCGTCCCGTACGGCGCGGGGCCCGCCCGGGCACGTACGTATAGCAGCGTCCGCCCGGGCACGTACGCACACAGGACCGCAAGGGGGTTCCTGCCCCGTACCACCGCACCCGAGTGCGTACCGTCGTGCCACCCCGCACCCCATTCCTCCGCATACGCATCGATTCGTTCCTGACCGGGGGGTCACTCGTGAATCTGCTCCTGGGGGTCGGTATTCCGGCCGTCGTCCTGCTCCTGCTGATCGCCGGCGGGCTGCTGCTCGTCAGCAAGCTCTTCCGGAAGGTCGAGCAGGGGCGGGCGCTCATCGTCTCCAAGTACCGCAAGGTCAGCGTCACGTTCACCGGGCAGGTCGTGCTGCCGGTGTTCCACAAGGCCGAGGTCATGGACATCTCGGTGAAGACCATCGAGATATCCCGCACCGGCGCGGACGGCCTGATTTGCCGCGACAACATCCGCGCGGACATTCGCATCTCGTTCTTCGTCCGGGTCAACAAGACCGTCGAGGACGTCATCAAGGTCGCCCAGGCGATCGGCACCGCGCGCGCCAGCGACCGCGGCACGCTCCAGGAGCTGTTCAACGCCAAGTTCTCCGAGGCGCTCAAGACGGTCGGCAAGCAGCTCGACTTCACCGACCTCTACACGATGCGCGAGGAGCTGCGGGACCGGATCATCCAGGTCATCGGCACCGACCTCAACGGCTACAGCCTGGAGGACGCGGCGATCGACTACCTGGAGCAGACCCCGCTCGCCCAGCTCGACCCCGCGAACGTCCTCGACGCGCAGGGCATCCGCAAGATCACCGAGCTGACGGCCGTCGAGCACGTGCGCACCAACGAGTTCCAGCGCACGGAGGAGAAGGAGATCACGCGCCAGAACGTCGACGCGCGCGAGGCGATCCTGGAGCTGGAGCGCCGCCAGTCCGAGGCGGAGAGCAAGCAGAAGCGCGAGATCGAGACGGTACGGGCGCGCGAGGACGCCGAGACGGCGCGGGTCGTCGAGGAGGAACGACTGCGCGCACAGGCCGCGTTCCTGCGCACGGAGGAGCAACTCGGCGTCCAGCGCGAGAACCAGGCACGCGAGATCGCCGTGGCGCAGAAGAACCGCGAGCGGGTCATCGCGATCGAGAACGAGCGCATCGAGAAGGACCGCCTCCTGGAGGTCATCGGCCGCGACCGCGAGACCGAGCTGACCCGGATCGCCGCCGAGAAGGAGGTCGAGGGCGAGCGCCGCGCGATCGCCGAGGTCATCCGCGAGCGCGTCGCCGTGGACCGTACCGTCGCCGAGCAGGAGGAGGCGATCAAGCGGCTGCGCGCGGTCGAGGAGGCCGAGCGGCTGCGGCAGTCGGCGGTCATCGCGGCCGAGGCGGAGGCGCAGGAACAGCTCGTCAAGGACATCAAGGCCGCCGAGGCGGCGGAGCAGGCCGCCGTGCACCGTGCGGCCGAGCAGCTCACGCTCGCGGAGGCGCGCGACAAGGCGGCCTCGCTCGACGCGCAGGCCAAGGTGCGGCTCGCGGAGGGCGTGCAGGCGGAGGCGGCGGCCGAAGGTCTCGCCGCCGTGCGCGTACGGGAGCAGGAGGCGGCCGTCACCGAGAAGACCGGGCTCGCCGAGGCCCGCGCGACGGAGGCGCGACTGCGCGCCGAGGCGGCGGGCGCCCGCGAACTCGCGCTCGCCGAGGCGGCCGGGGCGCGTGAACTCGCGCTCGCGGAGGCCGAGGGCACGCGCGAGAAGGCACTCGCGGAGGCCGCGGGCGCGCAGGAGAAGGCGAGCGCGGAGGCCGCGGCCGTCGAGAAGAAGCTCAAGGCGGAGGCGGCGGGGCTCACCGACAAGGCGGCGGCGATGGCGGCGCTCGACGAGGCCTCGCGCGGCCACGAGGAGTACCGGCTCCGCCTGGAGGCGGAGAAGGACATCCGTCTCGCGGGCCTGGAGGCGCAGCGGCACGTCGCCGAGTCGCAGGCCACGGTCCTCGCGACGGGGCTGGAGCACGCGAACGTCAGCATCGTCGGCGGCGAGGACGTGTTCTTCGACCGGCTCGTGCGCTCGGTCTCACTCGGCAAGGGTCTCGACGGTTTCGTGCAGGGCTCGGAGACGGCCCGTACGCTCGCGGGCCCGTGGCTCGACGGCTCCGCCTCCTTCACCGAGGACCTGACCCGCGTCCTCGGCTCGGTCTCGACGGGCGACATCAAGAACCTGACCGTCTCGGCGCTGCTCACCAAGCTCATGGCGGCCGGTGGCGACCCGCGACTGGCCGAACTGACGGCGACGGCACGGAGCCTGGGCCTGGCGGACCTGCCGCTCGCGGGACTGCTCGGCGGCGCGGGCAATACGGGGATGGGCGGTACGGGTAAGGGCGGTACGGGTACGGGCGCGACCCCCGCGCCTGCCGCGCCCGCCCACGCCGCGCCCGCGACCCCCGTCCCCGCGCAGGCCCCCTCCCTCAACGGCGCCCCCACCCCCGGGAGCGCCGAGTGAGCCTCGTCGCCGACCACTCCCGCCTCCGCGAGCGCACCGACGTCCTCGCCACCCGGCTCGCCGCGCTCGACGCCGCCCGCCGCGAGGCGTTCGGCGGTACGGACGTCGTCCCGGACAGGCACGGCGAGATCGTTGTCCCCCGCCCCGCGCACCCCGGCGACCTGCTCGCGGTCGCCCCCGGCACGCTGCTCCTCGGGCAGGTGCCGGGCCCCGGGACCGTACGCGGGGAGCCCGAGGTCGGCGACGTCCTGCGCCTGTACGACGGCAAGCTGCGCCCGCTCGCCGAGGACGCCGTGCCCGGACTGCTCGACGACCCGGCGTTCCGGCGGGAGTTCGCCGCGCTGCACCGCTACTTCCGGCGCGCCGCGCTCGTCCGACTGCGCCGGGTCCCCGGCAGGCTCCTCGCCGCGTTCCGCACGGGCGAGCGCGAGGACGACCTCAAGGTCCTCCGCTGGGAGGACACGGGCGACGGCACGTACCGCTTCCTCGACGCCGCGGGCGAGCGCGAGCACGCGGCGGCGGGGCGGTACGACACCTCCTGGCACGAGGCGGACCGCGCGGACCACGTCCCGGGGCGCCACCCGCACGTCCGCCTCGCGGGTGGCGCGCTCTACGTCTCGACCGTGGGCGGGCGCCTCAGCATCAAGACGGAGAACGACACCGAGACCAAGGACGTCCTCCACGAGGAGCCTGTCGACGAGCCGTTCCAGTCCCTGGGCGACGCCGAGTTCGCGCACGCGCAGGCCGGGGCGCTCGTACTGCTCCGCGTGCGCCCGTACAAGGAGGAGCCCCGCTACTTCGTCTTCCACCCGCTCACCCGCCGCGTGACCAGACTCGACGCGCTGGGCCGCTCGTTCCGGCGGCTCCCCGGCGGCGAGGGGCTCGTCTACCCCGGCGGGTACGTGCTCGCGACGGGCGAGGTGCGCCGCTTCGACCTCACCGGGCGCGAGGAGGCGGGACCCCGCTTCGAGCAGGAGGTCGCCTCACCGGACGGCGAGCAGGTCCTCTACGTCTTCCGGGCGACGGAGGGCGGCCCCGCCCTCCTCCTGCCGTACCACAGGGTCCGCAAGGAGGTCGCGACGCCGCTCACGACCCACGGCCACGCCCTCCTCGACGACGGCACGCTGTACGCGCTCGAAGCGCCGGGCGCCGAGGCCACGACCGCGCACGCGGTCCGCGCCTGGCGCACGCCGTTCGCGGCCCGGCCGCGCGCGGCGCGCACGGCCGGACCCCTGGCCCGCATCGGCGCGGCGGCGCTCGTACGCGGCATCGCGGACTGCCTGGACGCGGTACGGCTCGCGCGGGCGGCGGTGGGGGACGCGGGGGAGAGGGACACGGGGGAGGAAGGCGCGGGGCCAGGAAACGCGGCGACGGGGGACGCGACGCCAGGGGACGCGTCGCCAGGCCACGCGGGGCCCGGTGCCGAAGACGGCACGGGGGCCGAAGCCGCGGCCCCCGAACCCGGCGGCCCCGCCGAGGCCGCCACCGAGGCCGTCACCGATCCCTCCGCCGCGCCCCCCTCCGAACCCACCACCGAGCCTGCCCACCGCGCCCTCCTCACCGCCTGCGACCGCGCACTCGATCGCCACCCCTGGCTCGCGGCCGAAGATCTGCCCGTCGATCTGCGGACCCCGCTGCGCGAGGTGCGGGAGGCGGCGCGGCGGACGCTGGAGTCGTACGCGAGCGTGCGGGCGCTCGCCGCCGAGTCGGCCGCCGAGGTCGCGCGCGCCGCCGAGGAGGTACGGGGCCTGCTGCGCCGCGTCGCGGGCGAGCCGGCGTCGGGCGTCTTCACGTGGGTCGAGCGCCTCACGGAGCTGCGCCGGGCGCAAGGCGCTGTCCTCGCGCTCGCCGGGCTGCGCCACGTGGACACGGCGGCCGTCGACGCGCTCGCCGCCGAGACCGGGCAGGGACTCGACACGACCGCCCGCCGCGCCCTCGCCGCCCTGGAGGACACGGCGGCCTTCACGGCCCAGGAGGAACAGCTCGCCGCCTACGAGGCCGAAGCGCGCGCCCTCGAACAGGCGTCTGCGGCAACGGAGTTGATCGCCCGGATCGACGACCTCGCCGCCGGACTCCGTAGCCTCACCGAGACCCTCGCCTCCCTCGAAGGCACCGAGGCCACCGCCCGCACCCGCGTCCTGCACCGCGTGACCGGCCTCCTCGGCGGCCTCAACCGCGCCCGCGCACTCGCCGCCGGACGCGCCGGGGAACTGGGCGAGGCGGAGCAACAGGACGCCTTCGCGGCGGAGTTCGCTCTCTTCGGGCAAGCCGTGACGGGCGCGCTCGCCGCGGCGAGCACCCCGGAGGACTGCGAGAGCGGACTCACCGCGCTGCTCGCACGCCTCGAAGGCCTTGAGGCCCGGTTCGCCGGGCACGACGCCTTCCTCGCCGCGCTCACCGAGAAGCGCGCCGAGGTGAGCGACGCCTTCGCCGGTCGCGGCCAGAGCCTGCGCGACGCCCGCGCCCGCCGCGCCGAACGCCTCGCCGACTCGGCCCGCGCCCTGCTCGCCACCGTCGCCCGCCGTGCCACGACCGCCCGCGAACCGGCCGCCCTCGCCGCGTACTTCGCCTCGGACCCGATGCCCCTCAAGGTGCGGGACGTCGTGCGGAGCCTGCGTGAACTCGGCGACTCCGTACGCGCCGACGAGCTGGAGGCCGGGCTCGCCGCCGTCCAGGAGGAGGCGCGCCGCGCCCTGCGGGACCGCGACGACCTGTACGAGGACGGCGGCGCGACGGTCCGCCTCGGCCGCCACCGCTTCGCCGTCACCCGCGAGGCCCCCGTCCTGACCCTCGTCCCCGCCCCCGAGGGCGACGGCCTCGCCCTCGCCCTCACCGGAACCGACCACCGCACCCCCGTCACGGATCCCGCCCTCACCGCACAACCGGGCTTCTGGTCACAGGAGTTGCCGAGCGAGAACGCCGACGTCTACCGTGCCGAACACCTCGCCGCGCGCCTGTTCGCCGCACACGGCGCCCCGGCACTCGCCGCACGTACCGCCGAGGAGCGCGCCGCACTCGTACGCGACGAGGCCGCCACCGCGTACGACGAGGGTTACGAACCCGGCGTGCACGACCACGACGCCGCCCTCGTCCTCGAAGCCCTCGTCGAACTCGCCGCCTCCGCAGGCCTCTTGCGCTACCCGGCCGCCGACCGCGCCGCCGCCCGCCTCTACTGGACGTTCGGCCCCGAGGACCCGGCCGCGCTCGCCCGCACCTGCGTGTCCCTGACCAGCGCCCGCGACACCTTCGGCGTCGAACCCGGCGCCCTCACGGCACTTCGCACCCGCCTCAACGCGCAGGCGGGGAGCGGCGTCTGGGGAGACGGCCTGAGCGAGGAGGCCGCCGCCTACCTGGTCGAGCAACTCGCCACGGGAGACGTGGAGTTCGTGGCAGGCCCGGGCGCGCGTGCCCTGCTGGCGGGCTTCCGCGCGCACGTCGGCGCGGTCCCGTACACCGAGGAGGCGCGCGAACTCCTCGCGGCGGACGACCCGGAGGGCGCGGCCGCGCTCGTGCGCGGGTGGCTGGAGGCGTACGTGCGCGGCGGGACGGACCGCGAGGCGGGCCCCGAGACGGACGGCGACCTCGCCGAGGCGGTGGCCCTCGAACTGTGCGCCCCGCAAGCGCTCGCCCCGACCGCCGCGGAAGCCCCCGCTCCGACCGCCCCGCAAGCCCTCGCCCCGACCGCCCCCGAAGCCCCCGCTCCGACCGCCCCCGAAGCCGCCCGTCAGTCCACCACCGTGACCGGCCTCCTCGGCACCCACCCCCGCCTGACCCCCGGCGCCGCCGGAGGCCGCGAACTCCGGCTCCGCATCGACGAGTTCCTTCCCCGCACCCGCGCCTTCCGCACCACCACGGCCCCCGCCTTCCGCGCCTACCAGCGCCACCGCACCCGCTACCTCGCGCAGGCCCGCGCCGAACTCGGCCTCGACGGCTACGTACCGCGCGTGGCGGGCTCGTTCGTCCGGGGACGGCTCGTCGACGAGGTGTACCTGCCGCTCGTCGGCGACAACCTCGCCAAGCAACTCGGCACCGCGGGCGCGGACCGCCGCACGGACCGCGGCGGCCTGCTCCTGCTCCTCTCGCCGCCGGGCTACGGCAAGACGACCCTCACCGGCTGGGTCGCCGCGCGCCTCGGCCTGCTCCACGTCCGCGTCGACGGCCCCGCCCTCGGCGGCGCGACCACCTCGCTCGACCCGGACCGCGCCCCCGACGAGGGCGCCCGCCGCGAACTGGAGAAGCTCCGCTTCGCGCTCACCGCGGGCAACAACGTGCTGCTCCACATCGACGACATCCAGCACCTCTCGCCGCGCCTGCTCCAGCACTTCATCCCGCTGTGCGACACGAGCCGTACGCTCGACGGGCACGACCTGCGCGGCAAGCGCTTCGCCGTCGTCATGACCGGCAACCCGTACACGGAGTCCGGCGATTCCTTCCACGTCCCCGACATGCTCGCGAGCCGCGCGGACGTGTGGAACCTCGGCGACGTCCTGCGCGGCAAGGAGGACGCCTTCGCGCTCAGCTTCCTGGAGAACGCGCTCACCGCCCACCCCTCCCTCGCCCCGCTCGCCTCGCGCGCGCCCGCCGACATCCCCGCCCTGCTCGCGGACACGGCGACGGAACACGCCTACGGCCCGGCCGAACGGGCCCAGATCCGCGCGGTGTTGACCCACCTCGTCCGCGCCCGTACGACGCTCCTGCGGGTCAACGCCGCCTACATCGCCTCCGCGGCCCGTACGGGAGCGGCCCGCACCGAACCCCGCTTCCAACTCCAGGGCTCCTACCGCGACATGAACAAGATCGCCGCCCGCGTCACCGCCGGCATGACGCCCGCGGAACTCGACGCCCTCGTCACCGACCACTACCGCGCGGAGGCCCAGACCCTGGGCCCGGAGGCGGAGGCGGCACTCCTCAAACTGGCTCACCTGCGCGGGAATCCGACGCCGAAGGAAAAGTCCCGATGGGAGGCGCTGTGCGAGGCGGAACGCAGGACGAGCGCGCTCGCGGGGACGGGAGACGACCCGGTGGGCCGCGCGGTGGCGCTCCTCGCCGACCGCCTCGCGGACCGGCTCGCGGGGCTGGAACGGGCGATCGCGGCGGCGCGGGAGGACCGGACGGGGCCGCCCCGTACGTGAGCGCGGGCCCGCGCGGTGGGTGTCCGCCCCGCCCCCGTGTCGCCGTACTCTCCCGTATGTCGCCACCCCCTCGCAGCTTTGTCCGCATCCGGTAACCGGGGTATGTCCGCAGGCCAGACGTGTGACTAGATGGGGGCACGGCAACGGCGGCGACACCGAGGGGCGGGCGGCGGAGATGGCACGGCACAGGGAAAAGGGCTGGCGCGGGAAGTGCGTCGCGGCGGTACTCGGCGTCTCGGCGCTCGCCGCGGTCACCTCGCTGTGGACCGCGCAGGCCGACACCCTCTCGGGTCCCGCGCCGCACCCGAGCGCGTCCGCGACCCACGCCGCGCAGCCCGAGAAGGTCGCGCTCGGCATCGCGCACGCCTCGGACAAGGGCGCCCGCGGCGTCAACATCACGATCGACGACGGCCCCGACCCCACCTGGACGCCGCAGGTCCTGGCCGTCCTCAAGGAGTACGGGGTCAAGGCGACGTTCTGCATGGTCGGCACCCAGGCCCAGGCGTACCCGGACCTCGTCAAGCAGGTCGTCGCGGACGGCCACCGGCTCTGCGACCACACGATCTCGCACGACACCGCCATGGACCACAAGTCCGAGGCCTACCAGGCCAAGGAGATCCTCGACGCCGAACGGATGATCACCAAGGCGTCCGGCGGCGTCCGCCCCCAGTACTACCGCGCCCCGGGCGGCGCCTTCACCCCGTACAGCCGCGAGCTCGCCGCCTCCCACGGCATGCGCCCCCTGGGCTGGAACGTCGACACGAAGGACTTCGAACACCCCGGCGTCGCGGCCATCGTCGCGACGGTCAAGAACGAACTGCCGGGCGGCCCGACGATCCTCTTCCACGACGCGGGCGGCGACCGCGCCCAAACCCTGGCAGCCCTCCGCGAGGTCCTGCCCTGGCTGAAGCAGCAGGGATACGCCTTCGGCTTCCCGGTCCGGTAGCGACCGAGGCACACGTGACCACGGAGATCTGGGCCTCGGCCCTGTCCCTGACGGGAGTGGCGCTCGGCGCCGGCCTGACCGCGCTCTCCCAGCGCGCCACCCAGCGCTCCGCCGACCGGGCCGAGGAACGACGCCTGATCACGGCGACGAGCGAGTCCCGCCGGGCCGAACGCTCCAGTCCGTCAAGGACTTCCTCGCTCCGCGCCCAGGAAGCCGAACGCGCACCTGGAAGCGGGCAAGACGACCTTCATGGCGGCGGCCGCGCCGTCCTCTCACCCCCAGCGGACCCCGGACGGGACCTGCCGGGGGCCGGGACCTGAGGGCGGCGCGGGGGGCGGTCACGGCCTCGGGCACGGGCTGATGCTGCGCGGCCGTACACAGGGACCGAAGCAGCGGCCGGTTCAGCGCATCCGCGCGCACAGGCGATCAGCGCATCCGCACGTACGGGCCGTTCAGCGCAGCCCCGCGAAGAGGTCGTCCTCCGGCAGGTCCGCGTCGGTGGTGTCCCTGACCCGGACGAACGTCTCGGTCCCCATCAGCTCCCCGAACCGCTCCTTGCCCATCCGGAGGAAGAAGATGTTGTCGCCCTGGCTCGCGTGCGCGGCCAGGGAGTCGAACTTCTGGTCACTGAACGCGGAGGTGTCCACCCACGTCGTGATCTCCTCGTCCGGCAGCCCGATCTCCGCCATCGCGGCGAGTTCCTCGGGGTCCGGCTCCGGCATGTCCGGGGCGAACTCGCGCATGGTCTCCCCGAACCGTCGCATCGCGGAGCGGGGCGTCGTCGTCCAGTAGACCTTCGGCGTCAGACCGCTCAGCTCCACCGCGGCCATCGTGACGCGGTGGGCCTGGATGTGGTCGGGGTGGCCGTAGAAGCCGTTCTCGTCGTAGGTGACGACGACGTCGGGCCGGTAGTGCCGCATGAGGTCGGCGAGCCGCGCGGCGGCCTCGTCGACGGGCGTCCGCCAGAAGGCGCCGGGCGCCTCGTTGCTCGGCCACCCCATCATCCCGGAGTCGCCGTAGCCGAGCACCTCCAGATCGCTGATCTTCAGCACCTCGCGGCTCGCTTCGAGCTCCTCGCGGCGCATCGCGGCCACGGCCGCCCCGTCGTGCCCGTCGTCCCCCGGCTTCACACCCCCCGGCCCGTCCCCGCACCGCCCATCGGTACACGTCACGAGCACGGTCCGCACCCCCTCCGCGGCGTACCGCGCCAGCACCCCGCCGGTGCTGGTGGCCTCGTCATCGGGATGCGCGTGCACCGCCATGAGGGTCAAGGCCCGGTCGTTCCCAGTCATGAAAAACAGTCCTTCCGCACCACTACGTCTAGTCCCGCACCAACCACTGCGTCTTGTCCCGCACACACGGCACGCCCCCTGATCCTGGCAGACGGGAGGGCTCGGGCGGGGCCCCGGCCGGTGCTTCTCGCGTGCGCGTGGCACCCGCCGGGGGACCTGGGGCACAGCAGCGCACGCGGGGAGGGACCTGCCGCCGCACGGGGCTCACACGTACGGGCGTGCGTACGAGCCCCGCGGCGACTCACGTGCGAGAACCCGGGCGCGGCGACTCAGGCGTGGGCACCGGCCTTGCGGCGCCGTACGAGGACGAGCGCGCCCCCGCCCGCAGCCAGGGCCACGCCGCTCGCGAGGGCGAGCTGCGGCAGACCGGAGGAGGAGCCCGTCGCGGCGAGACTCCCGCCGACCGGCTGCGAGGTCCCGCCCTGCGGCTGGACGCCCGAGGAGGCGCCCGGCGTCGGCGCGGCCGTGTGCGGGCCGGTCGTGCTGGGCGTGGCGATCCCGACCTCGATCGGCTCGCTGCCCGCGGCGCCGATCACGAACTCGTAGTCCTCCAGGTCGGGGCTGCCGCCGCAGGAGCCGTCGTCGTTGATGTAGTCACCGGCGACGAAGGTGACGCCCTTGCCCGCGGGGGCCGAGGCGTCGACCCCCAGCCGCATCTTGATGTCGGTGTGGGCACCGGCCTTCAGCGGGCTGATGGCGTCCATGTAGTGCTTGTTGTCGACGGTCTTCCACGTCGAGGAGCCGGAGGACCACTGGAGGTGCACCAGTTCGTCGCTGCTTTTGAGTCCGCTCTCGTCGGTCGCGTGGACGTAGGCGAAGGGCAGCACCTTGTCCATCGTCTTGTCGGTCCCGTTGGTCACTCGGAGCGTGAAGCCGACCTTCGTCCCGGCGACGACGGTGGACGGCAGACCCTGTACGTCGGTGGTGAGCCCGGCCTCCGGCACGCACGCCGTACCGCCGGTCTCCTCGCCCTCGCCCGGCGTGTCCAAGGCCTCTGCCAGGGCTTTGTCAGCGGCGGTCTTGTCGGCCAGGGCGGCCTTGGTGGCCTTCTCCGCCTGGTCCACCTTCCGCGCCGCGGCGACGCGCTCGTCGTCGCGCGCCTCCATCGCCCGCGCGGCGGCGTCGTCGGCGTTGGCCTTCGCCTCCGCCGCGTTCCCGGCGGCGGCCTTCGCCTCGCCGAGCTTGCTCTCGGCGGCGGCCCGCTCCTCATCGGTGGCCGTCTCCGGCAGCGCGTCGAGGGCGGCTTGGGCATCGACGACGGCCTGATCGGCACTCGCCTGCGCCGCCTCGGCCTCCTTCGCCGCACTCACGGCGGCAGCGGCGGCCACGGCGAGCGGATTGCCGTCCGCGAGGATGACGTCCAGCGCCTCCCGCGCGCTCTTCTCGGCCCCCACCGCCTGGTCGTACACCGCCTGCGCCGCCTCGGCGGCCTTCCTCAACTCCGCGATGCCGGGCTGCTTCTGGGCCTGCGCGGCCGAGCCCCCCTCGGCGAAGGCGGGAGCCCCAGCCAACAGGAGGACGGGCAGGGTCACAGCGGCGGCAAC
Organism: Streptomyces sp. NPDC088923; assembly: GCF_044749745.1. Lineage (NCBI taxonomy): Bacteria > Bacillati > Actinomycetota > Actinomycetes > Kitasatosporales > Streptomycetaceae > Streptomyces > Streptomyces sp. NPDC088923. The sequence continues at coordinate 319,947 of NZ_JBIVIO010000001.1, forward strand.
ACTGGTGGCAAGAACCGTACGTATCTTCACAAGAACCCTTCGGCACCCAAAAGAAAGGAAGGGCCCACCGCGTCAGAACCCACAGCACGACCCGGTTGGATCGTATGACCACCCCACCACCCACCGGCCACAATTTCCCCACACGGCACGGGCGTTCCCTCAACGAAACGACCGACAGAAAGGCCAAACGAGGACAGTTGCCCCGACGCGCCTTCCTTCCCCTATGACCATCGCCACAACGCCCCACCGCCCCCAGTCAGCCGCCGGACAAACGCGCTCCCGGCTTGAGCCGGCCCAACCACCAGACAGAGGCCCCAGACCCCCACCGGACCGACCCCTCCGCCCCCCACGACCACCGCCCCAACGCCTGGGTGCATCAGCGCAGTACAGGCGCTGATGGCCCCTGCCAGCCGCAAGACGACGTACGGGTATCGAGCGGACCTGGGCAGCTCGGTGAGAGCGACCCGCACTGGCTGTACTGGGTGAACCCGGGCGAAATGAGCGGACAACGGAGTGGTGGCTGAGGCGAGCTGGGAAGTCCACCGAGGCTGCGGCGGCCGTCGCGTCGGCCCCGTGGTTCACTCGCTGAGGACGCGGCGCGGACGAAGGCGCAGTTCCTCCCGCGCGCGGCCACGGCCCCGATGCGCGCGGGTGATGCCGACGCCGGATGCGCGACCGGGGAAGAAGTCCTGGCGATGGTGCGGGACGTGCGGTCCGCGAGGCTGAGCGATCACCTGCACGCGATGGCATCCCGCGGCGTGCCCTCGTCGGTCACCGGCTCAGTCGCCGGTCCGTGTGAGGGCCCCCGGGCCGAGATGTTCGGCGATGAGGCTCAGTGCGGCCTTGACCTCGTTCAGTCGTTCCGGTTCCTCCAGCGCGCGCGTGAGGACGTCGTCGATGTCGGCGGAGCGCACTTCGGCGACGCGGGGAGAGACGTCAGGGGCGGGGCTGATGAGTGTGCGGCGGCGGTCGGACGGGTCGGTGCGGGTCTCGACCGCCCCTGCCTCGCGCAGACGTGCGACGCACGCCGAGACCTTGCTCTGAGGGAAGCCGGTCCGCGCGGCGACGTCCTTGACGGGTGTGCCCGGGTGCGCCCTGATGTCGGCCGCGACGATGATCACCGACTGTGCGCCCGTCCCGTGGGCGCCGATGCCCTCGGTGGGGATGGCGGCCTCGCCGAGCTTCATGAGGGTGCGCCCCAGCAGGGCCAGATCCATGCCGTTCACACAGGCAATCTACATCAGAACAGATGCATCCAAGTTGATGCATCTGTTCTGATGGAATAGCGTGGGTTCCCCACCCGGCGAAGGAAGGACCTCTCATGACGACCGGCCTACTGCACGCCGACGGCGCCACCGTCCACTTCGAGCAGCGCGGCGACGGCCCGCTCCTGTTCATCTCGCAGAGCGGCGAGGGCGACGCCCACCGCACCACCGATCTCGTCGACGCCCTGACCGACGACTTCACAGTCCTGACCTACGACCGCCGGGGCCTGTCCCGCAGCGTGCTCGACGACCCCGAGCGGCCCGTCACCATGGCCGACCACACCGACGACGCCCACCGCCTCCTCGCGCACGTCGCCGACGGCCCGGCACTCATGCTCGGATGCAGCTTCGGCGCCGTCATCGGCCTGCACCTGGCAGCCCACCACGGCGAGCAGCTCGACACCCTGATCGCCCACGAACCCGTCGCCCCCTGGCTGCTCGACTCGGAAGCCGACGCCCACCGTCGCGAACTGGCCGAACTGCAGGCACTGTTCGCCGCAGGCGGCCTGACCGCTGCCCTGCCGGCCATCGCGGCATCGCTCGGCATCGACTCGGCCAACGCCGACACCGAACCCGATCTGACCCCGCAGCCGATGGACGAACGGCGCCGCACCAACTTCGCCCACTTCATCACCACCGAGTTCACGGCCCTGCGCGCCGATCCCGGCTGCCGCGACTACCTCACCACCACCACGACCCGCATCCTGCCGGCCACCGGACGCACCACCCCGGCGACGGTCTTCGACTACCAGGCCGCCCACCGCCTGGGCGCCGTGCTCGACCGGCCGGTCCTCACTTTCCCCGGCGGGCACAACGGCAACACCACCCATCCCCGGGCCTGGGCCTCCCAGCTCCGTACCACCCTGCGCACGCACTGACCGCGGCGGTGCTCCCCGCCCCACTCGGGGTCGCATGCGGATCGCCCCCGACGGATTCAGGCTGGCACCTTCTCTCCGCGGGCAGGTTCTCGTTGCCGGGCGCGGCCGTCGAAGGCGACCGATGTTTCCGGCGTGGTCGTGCCGTCCGGGCCGCGGCGGACGTACCCCGGCGGGCTTGGGGCCGGTGCTGCGCGGGAGCTGGATGAGGAGGGCGCGGATACGGGGCACCTCGCGCCGGTCGCAGCGTAAAGGGGGTGAGCCCCACCGGCACGGTTCACCCGCTCGTGCCGCCGCTCCCCGCTCTTCCCCGAGCTGCCCAGCAGAGGTGACATGAGACAGGGCCGTGGTCCGATGCGACGACGGACCACGTCCCCTGAGGCATGCGGTGCAGGCCACTCGAATTGCGTCTCGACATTCAAGACACCCCGGTGGCCTGGTGCCCGCGAATCGAGGCCGGACGCTCGATCTGACGTGCCGTGAAAGGCGTTGTTGTGGCACGCGAATGGCACGCGAGCGCTGAACGGTCTAGACAACACAAAAGCCCCGGATCTCTGACCTGGGGCTTTTCTGTGGAGCGGGTGACGAGAATCGAACTCGCGCTCTGACCTTGGGAATCAGTGGTTCTTGGACCACCGCATTGGCTCTGACCTGCGTGTTTGGTCGAGACGGGCGCGGCTGTTGCGGCCTCCGGACGCCGTACATGACCGTTGTTGTCCGCTCCGCTGGGCACGGATGGGGCACGAGAGCTGGCAGCGCGACGCGTGCTCCTGGCGGGCCGACTGGTCAGAGGGGGATGATGCGCACTTGGTTGCCGCAGAGCTTGTTCATGTCGTCGCTGTCGGACGTCAGGAGGGCGACGGGTTTCGGCTGCCGGAGTGCGACCTCGGCGACCGTCGCGTCGATGGCGTACTTGTGCCCGTGCAGCCCGGCGCCTTTGAGTAGCTCCGCTGCCGCCTTGGCCGCCTGCTCGGTGACCGGTTCCACCTTGACGCGGGACAGGGTCCAGTTCAGGCGAGGCGTGTTGGTGCGGGAGTGGGTCACTTCCACGATGGTGTTCGCCCCGATCACGAGGTCGGCCCCCATGTCGTGGAAGACCCGCAGCCTCACGAGGAGCTTGCGGTCCTGCGCGATCCAGGCGGAAAGCCCTTCCGAGTCCAAGATGACGGGCCTCGACGCGCTCGCCCACACGGCGTCCGCGCCCTTGAGGTCGTCGAGTGCTGGTCGGCGATCACGACGCGGTCGGATCTTGCTGCACGGCCAAAGTCGAAGGGCGCTTCCTCTAGGCGGAGACGCCGTGCGGAAGCTGCGCCAACGGCGGTCCACATCAGCGCCGTTGACTATGACGGCTTAATTTAGTTAACTAGCTGCTTATGGACTTCACTATTATCGCGCACGCTGTCGAAGTGGATCACGGCGTGAAGCGCCTCTCGATGCGCTTCATCAAGCGGTATGCCGCGCCCGACCGGGTTCGACTCAGTACCGAGCTCTGTGAGCAGATCACGCAAGCCCTGGATGCACTGGGTTTGATGACTCTTCCCCGTCAACTCCCGACTACGGAAAACGAGTTCGTCTTCGTTATCAAGAAGGACAGCCCACTGGGTGAGGCCGTGATTATCGCTGCATCTGTCGCGATGATGGAGAAGATGGGAGCTCCGGTACTTCCCAGTCTTTTCGGGCGATTCCCGTCAGCGATGAGTCATTTGACGTAAAAGTCCGGCCAAGGGTATAGCTGGTTCCGGCCAGATTCCGTCTTGTCGGATTATTTTCACACTGACAACTCGCGCAGCCTCATACAGTTCCCTCTGCTGCGATGCCTGCAGCGGTCTGAGTGGTCTGAGTGGTCCGGACGTGCCGCCGGTGACTCCTCTCCTTCTGATAGTCCCGGCCTAACGGAGTTGCCTACATGGACCACCATCGGAGTCTGCCGCCCTGTTCGGCGCGAAGCATCACACTGCCACCTCAACGGTGCGTCTCCGTCACCTCGTATTTGCCTCCGAAGCAGCTCCTTTCGGACAGCATCTATTTCCTTGACGACTCAGGAAATAGTGATATGTCGCTATTTGGATTCTTTCGGGTTCCCTGGGGCGAAGGTCTGTCTGTGGCCGATGCCCAGTGGAGTGCATTCCTGGAGAAGTTGCAGTTCAGCCCTGACTTCAGCTACACGCCCGGGTACCCGCTCCATGCCGTTGACCTTCTCGGAGGTCGAGGTCGACTGCTGCACCCGGAGGGCGGCCCGGCGCCCGGCTTGCAGCGGAAGCGGGAGGTCGCAGGCATAGTGCTCCAGGGTCTGGAGACGCTGGCCCAGGTGCCCGAGCTGACCGTGGGATCTGTGTACCGCCGCGGCGCGACCCGCGAGGCCTTGTACGTGGACCTGGTGGAGATGATCAACAACTGGCATGCCGAGGCCGGTAGTTCGTGCCGGTTCGTCGTCGATGGCAACGGTACGGAGAGGGCGCTGCGGGATGCGCATCGTCGACTGCCCAGCGACCGTCGGCACGTTTTGGGGGATCCCGAACTTCTCCCGGCCCGCCGGACCCCGTTGCTGCAGGCGGCCGATTTTGTCGCCCACGCCGCTTACCAATTTCTGGTCCGGTATCCCGCCCGCGCGTTCATGTGGGACTGGTACCCGCGCGTCTTTCCCGAGTCCAGCCTGCCGATAGATCTCGACCGGTTCCACTGAAAAAGTCCGGGCCCCGGCTTTGACGCCGGGGCCCGGGTCGGACCTGGTGATCCGGAGAACCGGGCCAGGACCGCAGCTCAAGGTTCCCATACATTCACCGCTCATGACCCGGAGGACGCATGCCCAGCCCAGCTTCCCGATCCGTGACGCTCTCCTGGAAGGGGGAAAACGTCGCCGTCTCCAGCGTCGAACACGCCTTGCCCGTGCTGCCCGATGCGTCGGCCCAGGACAAGGTCGAGGCGGCCGGCCTCGCCAACCCGGCTGCCCCGCTGCCCGTAGGTGCCTGGCAGGCGGTCGCCCGGGCGGCGACTCATCCCGAGGGCGTGGCGGTGATGCTGCAGCCCACTCCGCAGGAGCCCTTCGGTCTTCTGCTGGACGAGAACGTCGAAGGCGCCACTCTCCGTACGTTCAACACCCGGGTATGGCTCAGCGAACTCCAGCCCGGCATCCAGCCCCGCACGGGCATGGAGGTGCTGGACGTACCCGACCCGCAGGTGGTGGGCACGACCGAGGGCGGGGAGCCGTGCGCAGTCGTGCGCTACCGGTACAAGGACCTTCAGCACCTGAAGGATCACGTGCGGCAGACCGTTCACAGCACCCTGGCACTCAACAGCTATGCGGTCTCCATCCTCAGCCGGAAGGTGACCCGACCTCTGATCACCCATCCGGTCGAGTTCACCTTCGATGACGGCACCGAGTCCTTCCACGCCCTGGTCGTACGGGACGGCATCACGCGGGTGGCCAGCGCCTGGGCGGTCCTCGCCGGCCCGGACGCCGAGGCGGCGGAAACCGCCGACCTGATGGTCGAGTCACTGTTCGGGAGGGCGTCGGGAGCCCCTGCGGCGGACGGCCGAACACTCGCTGAACGGCTGGCGGCAGTCCGCAGGAACTGGCGGACAACGCTCGCCGACGAGTTCGCGCGGGCCATGATCGGGCCGGAGCCAGACGACCGCGGAGTCCAGATCGCGCAGACCTACGTGGTACCGGCCCAGATTGCGGTCGGTGTTGAGGGGCACCCGGGCCACCTGCTGGCGGCTGAAGATGTCTTCGACGATGCAATGCGTTCGATCCTGGCCAGCGTGCACGTCGAATTCAAGGCATGGGACGCCGCAGCCCAGAATGTTGAGGTCGCCACGCGGGCCCTCAAGCGCGTCATTCAGCTCGGCAACGCCCAAGTGACCAAGGAGGACCTTCAGGTTGTCTACGGCCTGGCTGTGGGCCGGAGCGTCCCCGCAGACCTCCCCCGGGAGTACGGGGACGACAGCCTCCCCGGCACCGCCCTATGGCGCGGCATCCAACTGGTCCACGCCCTGACCCGGCCTGAGCTCTACGATCCGCTCAAGGATCAGGCCAAAATCATCAAGGGTGGCTCGCGGATGAGCTCCAAGGGTTTCGCCGAACTGCTGGGGCCGATCATCGATCTGCCGTGGCGAAGCGCGAAGAAGACCGTTTCGAAGCAGGCCCGCAACGCCTGGAGCAACGGTGGGGTTCTTACGCGGGACGTGCTCAAGGAATGGGATCCGGTCTTTACAGCCGACTTCACTACGCTGGTGGAACCGGCGCTGGCAGGGGACACCAACGCGCGCTGCACACTGGCGGTGGCCGGCGGTATTTCGTTGATTGCAGACAAACTCCTCACCCGCAACGTGGGCTCGACTCTGATGGGGCCCAAGGAGAAGGGCGGAGTGCCGTTCCGGTCGGACGTTCACCTGGTCGTCGAGAACCTCTCGGCGGAGGACAACGAGCTTGGCCTGTGGACGCTGGCGCTGACCGCCAACAGGTTCCAGGACGGCTCGCTGCCGAAGAATGCCCAACTGGTGCGGCAGCTCGTTCGCCGGGACCGGGAGGACGCAGGGAGCACGGCCTACGTCCACCTCAAAGTAGACGTGGACCAGCCGGACAGGATCGCCCGGGACGAGAACGGTGTACCTGTGCCGTTGTCCGAGTGGGACGTCGTGTGGGCTTCCGACGCGGAGCGTGCCAGCACCGCCTATGCGGAGCACTTGGCGCGCCTGAGGCCTGTCCCTCCACAGTCCTCAGGTACCGGTACGGCTGCGGACCAGTTGGCGGACGGAAACGGAAACCTTTCAGACGTCGAGACGGCCTCGTCCGAACCGAAGCCGGGCGAGGTCTCGTTCGGTGGTTCCGGCGATGGTGCTCCGAGTATGCGGCAAGCCCCGGAATTCCGGCGTACGCTGCGGGCCGGTCTGGAAAGCGCTCGATTTTCCTTGGAGAGACTGATGGAGATCGACCGGACGGCCGGCAGTTGGCCGCCGGTCATGGAGTCTTCCGACTTCGAGGAGCTGCGGCAATCGTTGCTCGAGATTCAGACCGACCTCGAGAATCTGCGGCGTAGCATTCAGGGCGATGACCCGACCCTGCCGGGGGATTCCGAGGACGACGAAGACTGAGGACCGAACCCAGGTATCCTTTGCGGGCGTCTGCCATATCTGGACTCGTTGTGGCCCGGCTCGGAGAGTTGTTCACAGCGAATACTGCATTCTGAGGGCTTGGCTTCCCGTATTCGCATCCGCATCCTCACTCCGTGACCAAGGCCCAGGTCGACGACCTAAGCCTTGGTCACGGAGTAGGTGACGAGAATCGAACTCGCGCTCTGAGCTCGGGAATTACCGATGCTGACGCGTATAGAGGATCTGAGCTGCGCTTTTTGCGTGCTGCAGACGCTTGAGTCCCGGTCTGTGCGAGCTGCATCCGACCGCTCGTGTCTGTTCTGCTGGGCACGGATGGGGCACGGGCTGGCAGTGCAATGGATCTCAACTCGAACAGCACGGATGAGACGGGGCAAGAGGTATGTGGCTGGTCGACCCCATTACGGAGGTGCCCCAAAGATTTACTCAGAACTGGTCGCCATTCGGTAAGCGGAAGCGCTCCCCCTCTTCCCCGGGACGCGCTCAATCTGCCCCGCGTCGATGAGGCGAAGAAAAATGGTTTTGACCTTGTTCTCCGATCCAATTCCGGTTAGCGCCCGTACCGTCCGGTTGTTGATTTCCTCGTGACTAGTTAGGTACTGCATCACTATTTCTTCGGGTGATCCCAGCCGCTCATGACGGATGTTGACGAGAACGGAATTTTCCAATTCCTCGATCACTGGATCTTTCAGTTTCAGCTTTTTCATGGCGGCAAAGGCTGTAGCCAAACCCTCACCCACATCCTTGTTTGGTGGATCTGGGAACTTGTTAATTAGTCGAACGATTGCACCATTGCGGGAAAACCTCTCTTTGAGAATGTTGCGAGTCGTGATGTGCGCGGGTAGGCGTCCGGGGCTCTCCACCTCGACCCGATTATCAAAGATTCTCACGTGTACGTCGTCTGCGGTTCCGTAGTCCCTATGGATTACGGCGTTCGTGATGATCTCGTGCAGAGTTTCAAACGGGTATGTGATCGGAGCGAGTCCTTCGGGGCCGAGTATCTTCACCTCTTCGATTAGTTCAGAGGTTTTCGCTACGGCCGCCTTGATTTGTCCGTAGAGGGAGCCCTCGATAGTTAGAGGGTCGAATGCAAGATTCTCTCGCGAACCCTGTGGGTCGGTAGTCTTGTACCTGTAGATCTTGATGGCGCAGCGTTTGGGCAGGGGTGCTTGTGGCTCATCTGAATAGAGAAGAAGACCAGCCACTGTGGGTTTGTCTCCCACGATCATCATTTGTTTCCGCAGCCAAGGTTCAGGTTCTCCGGTGGGGACGCTACTAAGCATGAAATCGATTACGGTTAGTGAATTGGTGATTAGATCGATAGGGGCTGGTACGGTTTCGGATTCGAAAGATGTGATGCCCTTGTTTCGGCGCAGACTTTCGAGGCGGTCCGCGCCTACCGGGAGGCTTTGGCTCCCGCGCCGGACGTAAGGTTTTCCGTCGCTGGCGCGCTTAATCTCCTTGGTCTTTTGGATAATTACATGCAGGACTAGGCCAGGATGCCCATCGCACTGCATGAATTCATAAAGGAAATCTCCACCGAGCGGAAACAGCTCTTCAAATACTTGCAGATGCCCATTAGCTGCTTCCATGTTGTCAAATCCGCGCCAACTGTGATTCTTTCCGTTGGGCCCTTCGTCGATTCCGATATAAAGTTCTCCGCCATCTGCGTTGGCGAAGGCGGAGATGGCTTTCGTGAGCTTCGCTGGCGAGATGTCAATTGCCTTCAGGTCCTCGAAATGGCCTTCCTCTATCTGGAGGATCTTGTAGACCTGGTTCTTGAGTACCAAGATTTTTTGAATTGACATTCGACGGTAGCCTCCCCTGTCTAGCTTGTTCTGGTGATCGTACCCAGTCGCTCTCGTGCTGGGGGAGTAAACGCGTAAGCCGAAGGTCATGAAGCGGCTTTGGGCTGGAGCTGCCCAGGTGCGAATGATCTTGACCTTGTAGACATCGGCGGTTGCTTCGCGCTCCCGCTACTCGCCCGCAGCTACCTGCTGCCTCGCCCACTCCCGGTCCAGGATGGCGTGGACGATGGAGTCGCGCCATTGCCCGGCCTTCTGGATGTGCTCGCGGATGCGGCCCTCCTCGACCATTCCCGCCTTGTTCATGGTGGCGGCGCTCGCATCGTTGGCAGGGGAGCGTGCGCCCCACACGCGGTGCAGGGACAGGGGACCAAACGCGAGGCCGAGGAGGGCTCGGACGGTGGCGGTGCCGTAGCCCTTGCCCCAGGTGTCGGGGCGGAGGGCGAAGCCCATGGTGGCGCCGCGTGTCTGGTGGGGGTCGAGGGCGAGCCGGCCGAAGCCGATGAGTTGGCTGTCGCTCGCGCGGGTGACGGCGAGCCCGTATTCCGTCCGCGGGTTGGCCTGCGCGGCCCCTATCGTGCGCTCCACGATGGCGCGGGTCTCGTCCTCGGTGCGCGGTTCGAAGCTCATGTGGCGGGTCGCCGCAGCGTCACCGTAGACGGCGAGCACTGCGGCGACGTCGTCCGGCGTGAATTCGCGGAGGGTGACGGGGCCGGCGGTGAAATGGATCGGCTGCATTGCCGGACCCTATCGCCGGGCCTGGTCAGCTCGGCAGTGCGAGACGGAAGGTGGTGAACTGGGCGATCTCCTCGCGCAGCTCGCGGGCCAGGACGCTGGTCCTGGCGGGGCTGTTCATGAGGGTGGTCGCGACGCGCCCGGCGGAGACGACGATGCCCTTGTTGCGCTGGGCGGGGGGCAGGTCGAGGACCGGGCGGAGGGCGTCAGCGGCTCCGTCCAGGGAGTCCGCGTGCAGCCGTACGAGGGCGACGTTGCACTGGGTGCCTGCCTCGTCTCCGTACGCCCAGTAGTCGGTGCCTCGGTCCTGGTAGGCGTGGGCCGCCGCGACGACAGCCTCGGTGGTTTCGGTGTCGCTGAGCCCGAGCAGGACGCGGGACTCGGCGGCGTAGTAGGCGTGCTTGGCGTCGGTGAAGGTGAGGATGCCGCCGAGGTTGTCGAGCTCGTCCGGGGTGATGTCGGCGCGGGCGCTGGTGGCGCGCTGGTTGGCGGCGTGCACGGTCTCCGCGTCGCCGAGGAGCGCGGCGGCCCGGGCTTCGAGGGCGGGGAGCCAGGCGGAGACGCTGCCTCGCAGGGCCGGGTGCTCGGCGGCACCCTTGCGGGCGAAGAACACGGCGTCGTCGGGGCGCCCCGCCCAGTAGGTGATGAGCGACTTGAGGCCGTCGACAGCGGCGAGGAGGGCGGGGTGCTCGGCCTGTTCGGCGCAGACGCCCGCGGTTCGCGCCTGCATCATCGCCGAGTGCATGTCCCCCATGTCGTGGCTGGCCTTGGACATGAACCAGGACAAGAGGCTCGCGCAGATCTGCAACTGCCGCATCTGGCTGGGGCGTACGCGCCCACCCTCGATGAGACGGAACGCGTCTTCCTGCGCGGCCGACAAGTCGGGGAAGAGGGTGGGGAGGGGCACGCGCTGGTAGACGGCGGCGATGCGGGCCACCTCGTCCTGGAGGAAGCCCAGGGTTTCGTCCCCGAGCTGCCCTCGTTCAGCTCCCAGCGCGAATTCGCGGGCTCGGCGTGCGGCCATCTCGGCGCTCCTCCTCATGTTGGTGAGCGCGCCGGGATCATCCCGGTGCGTCTCGTCGGCGGCCGGTTTCCACAACTGCTCGATGCTGTGCCCGAACATCCGGACGAGGATGCGGCGGGCGTCGCGCTGCGGTACGCGCTTGCCGTAGTACCAAGCCTCGTACGTCGTCTCCGCGGGGCAACACGTCAGGAGATCCGGGTCGTTGTCCGCTGCCGCGAGTTCTTCGGCGGCGGCGCGGAACCGGGCCTGGAAGGCTTTCGGGTGCTTCAGCTCCTGTGCGTCGCAGAGCTGCCTGAACAGCGTGTGCATGACGTCCCCTTGCAGTGAGGTCACCGGCACGTACGAACCCACGGTACGGCTGCTATGGACTCAACTTCGGCTCTAACTCGTCCTGTTGGGTGGTCCGAGGTGAATCCGAGGGGGCGGCGAGGTTTCGTAGCCCATCCGAGGGATTTTGCCGAGGAAATGCCGGTGCTCGAACGCTGTGGAGATGCGTCGCCCTGCGGCGGGATGCTCGGTCACTCACCGACGTGGTGGCTGACGAGTGCCGAGGGGAACCAATGTCCGTGGCAGCAACAGACGACGACGCAGAACAGATGGTGGCTCCCCGTGACTGGGCGGGGGAGTTCGCGGTGGCGCATGTCTCGGTGCCGGAGGCACGCCGCACGGCCGAACGGCTGCTGCCGAGGCTTGGCTTCAACGGCGACCTGGAGGCGGCACGCACGATCGTGTCGGAGCTGATGACCAACGCGGTGCTGCACGGCGCGGGCGACGGTTCGTACCTGGTGCTGCGCTTGGCTCCGCGAGCGGACGGCGCCCTCGTCGTCGAGGTGGTGGACAACAGCCCGGCGAAGCCGAGGCCGGCCGCCGTCGGCGGTGTCGGGACGGCGGCCGAGTCGGGGCGTGGGCTGCTCCTCGTCGCTGCGCTGGGCGCGCGGGTCACGTGGGCCGCCGTGGGCGACCGTAAGACCGTACGCGCGCTCCTGCCCTCCGCTCAGGAAACCCGATGAGCGACCCGAGCCAGGCTCCGGACGAATACCTGCGGGAGCTGGAGCCCGCTTTCGTGCGGAAGCTGAGCGCCGCCGTGGAGCGCGTTCGGGGGCTGTCCCCGGTGGATCGCCCTGACCGGCAGACGGTCAACGATGCCTTCGTGCAACTGAGTTCTGGTTTGCGCGAGCTGTGCGAGGCGTTCAGCGGTTGCGGTCATCCCGGGGTGGCGGGCGTGGTCCGGGCCGGTTGGAGGCTGCTCGACTCGCCCCGCCTGCCGACGACTTCGTGGGGCGACTCCGCGACCCGGTGGCACCTGCGTTCGCTGGCCCTTGAGACGCGGGCCTTGCTGGACGTGGCGACGGCGTGGGAGGCGGGGCGGTGAGAGTACTGGCCCTCGCGCATCCGGGTCGTCTTCGGTGCCCACCTCCTCGTGGCTCGCCGACCGCTGTCCCGTGGTGACCAGTGTCCGTTACGAACTCGGCTACCTCGTGGCCGACTTCAGCGTCGGCGTACCGGGGTTGTCGGTCCCGACAGGGGATTCGTCGCCGCCGGAATCGGCCGAGCGCCACGTACCGGACCCCGCACCGTACTGCGCGCCATAGCCGCCTGCGCGCGGGGGCTGGGTGCCGTGCGTGCGCCGAGTCGGTGGACGCGCCAGGTCAGTACGCGCGCGGGACTGCGGGTGTTCTCCAGGGAGCGCTGGCCGAGTGCTTGGTCGAGCAGGGCGGTCGCGGAGTGGCCCGTGACCTCTGCTTCGGCGAGGGCGGTGGCGAGTGCGTCCCAGGCGGGATCGTGGAGGATGCGGTCGGCGTGCTCGGGCGCTGCGTGTGCCACGTGCTGGGCGAGTCGCTGCCTCGTCTGGGGCGGAGGGGTGCGCTCGGCGAGGTGGTTCAGCGCGGTGTCGGTGGCGCGCACGGACGCGGACTGCATGTGCGGGAGGGCTTGCTTGGTCGCGGCCTCCTGCTGGGCGTGTTGGTGTGTGCGGTGCCAGTGCAGGGCGAAGGCCACGGCGGTGAGCGTGGCGTCCAGGAGCATCGCGAAGGCTGCTCCGTCACGGTCCGGGGGCCGCTCCCGCCAGATCGCCTGGACACTGCGGCGGAGCACGCGCGCGCTGTGGAGGTCGGCGGTGATGCGGGAGCGGGTGGCGCGTTCGAAGGCTGTGGCCGCGTGGGTGAGGTCTGCCCTCGTATCGGCCGGGGCGATGGCGGCCAGCAGGTCCAGCGATGTGCCGAGTGCGACCAGTTGCCCTTGGGCGAGGTGTTCGTCGCCGTGCGCGAGGTGGTGCGGGACGCGTTCGACGGCGGCGATGGCCTGGTGCCAGGGATCGCCCGCCCGGACGGCGACGGGCTCACCGGCGGTCGGGGTTTCCAGGCTCTGGCGGATCTTGGGCAGGGACAGGTCGGGGGCGAGGGTGGACCCAGAGTAGAACACCGGATCGCCCGCGTCGTTGGTGTCGCCGCGCAGGGCGAAGTTGCAGCCCAGGGCATCGCCCGAGGGGCCGTGCTTGAGGCGGACGATCACTTCGGTCGCCTCAAGGAGCGAGAAGAACTCGGCCTCGTCCGTCGCGGCGGCCACTGCCCTGCGCACACGCAGGCGAAGGACTTGGCGGGTGGTGGTCGCGGCGCCTTGGCGCTTGGCCTTGAAGTGCTCCTTGCTGGTGTGGCGCTTGGCGGCGGTGCCGTCGCCCGGGTTCAGGCGCCGGAGGCCGTAGTCGGCTTCGATCTTCCTGGCTTCCCTCTGCACGGCGCGCTTGTCGTGGTCGCGTGCGGGACGGCGGCCGTCCTGGCGGACGAGGGTGGCGGCGATGTGGATGTGGTCCTCGGCGTGGCGGACGGCCACCCAGCGGCAAGCCTCCTTGTCGCCCTGTGGCGCGATGCCGGCGGCGGCCACGATGCGCCGGGCGATCTCGCCCCACTGCTCGTCGGTGAGGACCGGGTCCTCGGGCGCGGCACGAACGGGACAGTGCCAGACGGTGTGCGCGGGAGCCGCGTCGCCGAGCATCCGTACGGGCTGGTCGAGTTGCGCGGCGAGCTGGTCTGCCACGTTCCGGGGATCGCGATGGGGAGTCCGGCCCGGGTCGGGGGCGAAGCCGTTCCAGGATGCCACCACGTGCGGATCGACGTGTTCGTTGGCCCTGCCGGGGCCGAAGAGGTAGCCGATGGTGCGGTGTGTGGCCCTCGGCCCTTTGCCGAGGATGATTTTCGGGATCACCGTGCCTCCAGCGTGCGCGCGACGGCCGTGTCCACGTCGGCGATCGACGCCTCCACGCGGGCCAGCAGCCGCATGACGGTGTCGGCCAAGGGCCACTCGCCCTCCATGTTCATGTGGCGGGCGAGCTGGTTGAGGTTGCTGCCGACCTTGCCCAGTTGCCCGTTGGCTGTCATCAGCGCCTGCACCATGGCGCGGTAGTCGGCGACGGCGGCGGTCGGGTCGTCGGCGCGGGCAGCCGCGAGGGCGCTTTCGGCGACGTAGCCGCCGGGGGTCATGCGGCTCAAAGCGGCGGCGTTGCGCACGAGTACGAACTCGGCGTCGTTGAAGCGTGGCGAGACGCGGCGGTCGCGGAGCTTCGGGTTTCGCAGACGGCGACGCGGTGCGCACTGCTGCGGTACGTCAGGCGTCCGGTGGGCGGGCCCTTCCCCGGCCGGCGCCCCTGGGCCGGCCGTCTCCGAAGCACCCCGGGCGGCGGATGCCTCAGTCCCCACCGGGGCCGAGGCCGGGTAAGGACTCCTTACCCGACAACTTGCTGCGTCTGTGTCTGTGGTGGGCAAGCTTTTCCTGGCGGGTACGGAGGGCTGCTGAGAGCTGTGCTCGGGCACGAGGACTCCTTCATGAAGCGGAACGAGGAGCCCGGCCTCCCTCGCTCGGAGTGAAGGAGGCCGAGGATGGTGCGGGCCTGCGGATCAGTGCGTACCGGCGCCGACGGCGGCGTCGCGCTCGCTTTGCAGCAGGTCCTTGACCTCGTCCAGGCGGCTGCGGGAGATGCCGAATCCCTGCGCGCGTATGGCCTGTTCGACGTTGCGGCGGGAGACGCGGTCACCGCGTCCGAGGGGAGCGGTGCGCCCGATGGCGACGGCCTCTTCGAGCGGGAGGATCGGCAGGTGGCCCGCGCTGGAGCGAGCGGGGAGCGCCTGCGGCTTGGCGCGGGACTCCGGCTCGGTCGCGTCGCTTGTGGCGGGGGTCGGCGCGCTGATTGTGCGGGGCGCCGACGTGTGGCCCTCCTCGTTGTGGCGGTTGTCCGCGACGTGGCGGCGGCCCATGAGGAGGTAGAGGTGGACGGCTCCGGCCAGGGCGAGCGGGGGGATGGCGGAGATCGTTCCCACGGTGATGTCGCCGAGGGCGAGTCCGGTGTGGCGGGTCTGCTGGTTGAGGCGGATGGCGTGGAGGACGTTGGCCCAGATGCTGGTGGCGGTGGCGAGGCCGACGAGGGACCAGATGTAGAGGCGGCTGGGGAGCGGGGTGGCGCGCAGCACGAGGAGCGCGCCGATGCCGATGGCGATGAAGCCGTCGATGACGAGGGGGAAGGCGTAGGTGAGCGCGGGGTGGATCTGGCTGGCGGCGGCCATCTGGCGCAGCGTGTCGTAGGAGAGCGCGAAGGCGGCGAGGGCCAGTAGCGCGACGCCGGTCCGGACGGCTGCGGTCAGTGCGACAGGCTCGGCGGTCGGAGGCGGTGCGACCGGCTCGGCGGGCGGGGCGGGAGGGGTGGGCAAGGGGTGCTCCAGGCGGGGTACGGCTGTGGGCCGGTCGGTGCCGGCGAAGAAGGTGGGGGACCCGTCGCGACCCGTCGCGTGCCTGTTCAGGGCAGGTACGGGTGCGGGCGCGGCATCGGGTCGACTCGTCACCGCGCCGCGACCCGTCACCGCGCTGACCTGCGGGGCGACGAGTCGTGACGGGTCGTGTCGGGTCAGGTCCCGGCCGGTGCTCCGGTAGCGGCCGCTGCTTCGGCCCCGGCCGCTGCTTCGGCCCCGACCGCTGCTTCGGTCCCGATCGATGCTTCGGCGCCGATCGGTGCTCCGGGTGCGGGCTCGGGGCAGTACCGCGCCCAGGAGTCGGCGAAGTCCAGGCGGGCGTAGCCCCGGGCCTGGACGTTGCCGTGGAAGCGGCGTACCGCGGAGCTGATGCCGTACTCCTTGAGGAGGATCTGGAGACCCCGGGGAGTCAGACCGTTGACGGTGTACTCGGGCCAGGGCGTCTCAGCGTCCTGGTTGAGGATGTCGAGGAGGCGGCTGGTGCGGAGCGCGGGCGGGTTGCCCTCGGTGGTGAAGGCGTGCCGGATGTCGGCGAGGAGGCGGATGCCGAGGCTGCCGTTGTCCTGCTCGTTCGCGGCCTCGCGCTCGGTCATCACCTGGCAGGCGGTGCGCGCCAGGTCGGGCCACGGTCCGCCCGCCAGGTCGGCGACGGCGACGAGGGGCTGCCAGGTGTCGGCAGCGCGATCCTGTACGGGCATGGCGGGGGTCATCTCCATCGCCTTGGCGTGGAGCGGGTCCAGCCAGTGGGCGAGCTGGTCGCGTACGGCGTGCAGGGCCGGGGTGTCGCGGAAGGTGCGGAACTCCGCGACCTTCTCGCCCGGCCTGCGGCGGCGCATACGGATGACGACCGACCTGTCCATGATCGTGTCGGGCAGATCGCCGATCCCGGCCAGGGCGGCCATGGCGAAGGTGGGGTGCTTCGTGACCTCGTGGTTGGGGCCCGAGACGCGCAGGGTGGGGCGGTTGCGCTGGTGTCCCGCGTTGAGCAGGCCGCGCAGTTCCTCGTTCTTCTCGGCGACCTTCGAGGAGCCGAAGAGGGTGTCCGCCTCGTCAACGAGGAGCGTGGGCGGGTCCTCGGTGATGGACCGGTAGATCGCGGCTGCCGAGGCGTTGACCGTGATCAAGGGGTCGTGGACGCTCTCGGTGATCACGTCCAGCAGCCGCGACTTCCCGCAGCGCTTGGCGGGTCCGACGACGGCCAGGCGGGGCGCGTGCTGCCACGCCTTCTGGAGGTGCGTGGCGGCCACCCACAGGGTCACCGCCGTGAAGGTCTCCTCGCCCGGCAGCACGACGTACCGGCGCAGATGCTCACGGATTTCTTCCAGGGCGCGCTGCCCCTCGGTGACCTGCGGGGAGGCGGGCCGACCGGGTATCGCGACCGGCGGCCAAGCGGGGTCTGCGGGCGGCTGGGATGGCGCGTTCGGGGCGGGATCGTCCATACTCGACATGAAGCTCCTCTGCTTGCGGGCCACTGGGACGGCAATCCCGGCCTCGCGAGTCGTCGTTCAGGGATGGGCGGCTTGAGGTTTGCGCTGTGAGCCCCTCGGTGTTGCGTCACCGGGGGGCTTTCTGCATTTCGTACGCACCCGACGGGTGCCCCACCAGACCGCAAGGGTCCCGTGGGAGTACGACTGTACCACCACCTCTGCCGTACGCATAGCACTTTGCCTACGGCAGAACCGATGCTAGGGTTGTGCCACGTCGCAAAGGTGCGGTGAGACGTACCGCTGGAAGGAGGGGCGATGCCGGACGACGAGGACACGTCAGCGGGGGTGATCCTCAGTGGCGAGGAGAACGCCGCCGTGCGCGTCAAGCTCGAACGAGAGAAGCGGGGCTGGAGCACGACCACGGTCTCCGACCTGCTGAACGAGGCCGGCTTCGACATGAACCCGTCCGCCGTGTGGCGCATCGAGAACCGCAAGCGCCGCATCAACCTCGACGAGGCCATCGGCTTCGCCGAGGTCTTCGGCGTCCCGCTCACCAACTTCGTGGGACCGCCCCGCCTCGCGACCATGGGCCGCGCCATGGAACTGATCGACGGCGTCGTCGCCGCCTACAGAGCCTCGCACCGCGCCAACCACGAGGCCCGCGAGGCCCGAGACCGCCTCGACGCCTACCTGGCCGACCACCCGGACATCCGCGAAGAGGCGGACGTGATGGTGTCCAACGCCATCGCCACCGAGATGACAAAGATCAACGAAGAGTACGGGCCCGACTCGGAAACGTAGCCGCCCGTACCTCGCGCCTCGTGAGCCGCAAACCCTCACGACGGACGCACCACCCGACCCATCCCAGAACGACCCGGCCGCAGCGGAGTTGCCGCTCCGCTCCTCGGCCAGAACCGGAGCCCCCCTTGCCCCACCAGGCGATACCGCACGCCTCCGCCCAGCCCCCTCGACGGGAGGAGGTGAACACCCACGACCCGCTCCTCACGGTGGACCAGGCCGCCGAACGCCTCGGCACCGGCGTCCGCTTCATCCGCCGACTCATCCAGGAACGCCGAATCCGCTACGTGAAGCTCGGCAAGCCGGTACGCATCCCGGAAAGCGCCCTGACTGCCTACGTCGCCGAGCACACCGTGCCCACTGCCCGTGACGAGCGTGCGCGCTACCGGAAGGCCGCCTGATGGCCGCCCGCAAGCCGCAGCGGCGGCGCGAGTTCGGCACCGTACGTCAACTGCCCTCCGGACGCTGGCAGGCCCGCTACTGGGCCCCCGACGGCAGTCGGCGTACCGCCCCGAAGACCTTCGAAACGCGCACCGACGCCCAGACCTGGCTCACGCTCACCCAGGCCGACATCGAGCGCAAGCACTGGGTCGACCCCGAGGCGGGCGCCGTCGACTTCGCCACGTACGCGACCCGGTGGATCAAGGAGCGCGGTCTCTCGGCGACCACCGAGGAGCTCTACCGCAGGCTCCTGCGACTCCACCTGCTGCCCACCTTCGCCACCACGAACCTGGACGCCATCACTCCGCCCGCCGTACGCACCTGGCGAGCCGAGCGGCTGGAGGCGACCGGCGCTACGACCGTCGCCAAGTCGTACCGTCTCCTCAAGGCCATCCTGGAAACCGCCGCCGACGACGAGCTGATCCGCCGCAACCCCTGCCGCATCAAGGGCGGCGGCAGCGAGCGGGCCAAGGAGCGACCCACGGCGTCCGTCGCGGAGGTCGACGCGCTCGCCGACGCCATGGGGCCGAGGTGGCGGCTGATGGTGTACTTCGGCGCCTACGGTCCCATGCGGCCGGAGGAGCAGGCGGCTCTGCGCCGGACCGACGTCACGCTCGACCCGCTCGCGGTCAGGATCAGCGAGGCCGCGCCGGAGCTGACCACGGGACGCCGGGTCGAGGGCGACACGAAGTCGGCCGCCGGACGGCGCACCGTCTTCCTTCCCGCCTTCCTGCACACCGAGGTGAAGCGCCACCTCGACTGGTACGCGGAGAAGGAGCCGGACGGCCTCCTCTTCGTCGGCGAGCGCAAGGCCCCGTTCCGTCGCTCCACCTTCGGCCGCAAGTGGCGCAAGGCCCGCGCCCAGGCCGGGCTCCCGGAGAGCTTCCGCTTCTACGACCTCCGCCACACGGGCCACACCCTGTCGACCCAGTCCGGCGCCACCCTCAAGGACACGATGGTCCGCGCCGGCCAGTCCTCGGAGAAGGCGGCGCTGATCTACCAGCACTCGGACGGGGAACGGCAGCGGGAGGTGGCGGACGGCATCAATGATCTGGTCCGTGCCCAACGGATCAAGGTAGCGGAGGTCGTTGGGGCGCAGAGCGCGCACGAGGCGTAGCAAGCAGACCGGCTCGGGGCTGTCCGAACACAGCCCCGAGCTCGGTACGTTTCGGAGTCCGGCCGACGTGCCGCCTCCGCAGTGGCGGACGCGGATACCCTCCCGAATAGCCATCCTCGGTCTTGCTGTCAGACGTTGCATCTACGCTGCCTCTCACCGAGGACACAGGGGGAACGGTGAGTGGTGCAGGATTGCCGCAGCGACGGCATCCAGTACAGGGAGTGCACAATCGGCAGGTTGAGAAGCATGTGGGGCGAGCGGAAAGGGCTGCGGCTGATCTGAGTGTCGCTTTCGATGCGCACAGTGTCCGTAAGGCACTCGCATTTCGATGGACCCCCTATCTGCTGAGACTGCGACGAGTGCTGATCTTCTTCGCGGTGCTGTGCGTTACGGCCGTTGTTACCTACCGCCCGGCTTGCCGACCCGGCGGGATCCTCGACGTTGGTCCTGCGTCTTGCGGGTCCTACTCTGCTTACGTTCTCGGACCCGGGGGCGACCCGCGGGCGACTGTGGTCTTCGTCTGCGTCTCGCTGGTCCTCATTTTCGTGTGGTCGATATGGCGCGCGGAGCACATCGCGCGCTGCTACGAGCCGCTCTACCCGCTCCTCAGCTTGCTCTCGGCCAGTGGGGATTTGGTCGGTATGGCTGAAAGCCACTACACGGACGCAGTCAAACTCCGCAAGAAGGTCGGAAGAGTGGGTCTCCCTCTGCGGGAGGTCGCCGGAGATGCTGCATCTGCGTTCGGGGTTAGCCGGGCAATCCGAAAGGAACTCGTGGGCCACGTACGGCTGGTGGAGACGACGTTTACGCAGGCGGCGGACGAACTTCTACGGGATCGCGAGGGCGCGGCGCGGAAGCTTGGTCTGCTTGCCGCGACTGCCGCGAGCCGCATCGCCGCCGATCGCTTTCAGGAAATCCTCCCGGAGGCGTTGCTCCCGAGCGAGGAATCTGAAGAGGGCTCTTTGGCACCTGACCGAGTGGACGGCCTCCGTTTGGCGAAGGCGTGCACGTGGTCGGTACTCTGCGTAACGCTCTTCTCGCTGCTCCTCGCGGGGCTAGGCGTGCCGGCGGAGCTGATGGTGCCATTGGCGATACTGGCCTTCCCTGTGGCCGTTTACGTGCTTTTGGCGGCGCGGCATGGGCTCAACGAGGCATCACGTCTGACGCGAAGCATCAGCACGTTCTTCTCCTCTGCACCTCCGCTCTGACGCTGGCTGCTCATGCAGGGCTGTGCGAACCGCCGCCCATGTCGAGTGGAGAGTTCCCGCTTGACCGCCCGAACGGTGACCCAGATCACAAGAGTTGCGTCTCGTAGGCCGAGATGCCCGGATCGGTGTTCCCTGGAGTGGGCCGCGAACGGCTCGCCAAGCAGCGCCTCAATGGCGACTTGGGGCACGTGGTGGGCACGGAGCCCTCTGGGTGGTCTAGACAACAAATAAGGCCCTGGTCTCCGACCAGGGCCTTTCTCGTGGAGCGGGTGACGAGAATCGAACTCGCGCTCTGAGCTTGGGAAGCTCATGTTCTACCATTAAACTACACCCGCGTAGAAATACCTCCGCAGCTTACCAGACGGTGGGAGTCCGGTGGTGGCGGGGTGTTTCGTTGGGGGAACTCTACCGTATGGGGGCGGGGGGTTGGGTGTGGGGGGAGGTGGGGTGGGGCGTAATGTGGCGTTCGTCCTGGCTCGTCGGCTTGTGGAAGGGGCCTGTTGGTTGATGGGGGACACTGTCGTGCGATGTGCTGAGGGGCATGTGTTTGCCACGGCCTCGTTTCCGATGCGGCGGCTCGGGGCCGCGCGGATCGGGCCCGGGCGGTTGGTGCGGTGCCCGAGGTGTGCGCGGTTGAGGTACGCGGTTCCGGTGGAGGCCGGGGCCCGCTGAGCGGGGTGGGGCCCGTCCCGGCGCGGGGCGGGCCGTACCCTTGACGCGTGCTTCTCTCAGACAAGGACATCCGGGCCGAGATCGATGCCGGTCGGGTGCGGATCGATCCGTTCGACGAATCGATGATCCAGCCCTCCAGTGTCGATGTGCGTCTCGACCGGTATTTCCGGGTGTTCGAGAACCATCGGTACCCCCATATCGATCCAGCCGTCGAGCAGGTGGATCTCACGCGACAGGTCTCGCCCGAGGGCGATGAGCCGTTCATCCTGCACCCGGGGGAATTCGTGCTCGCCTCGACGTACGAGGTCATCACGCTGCCCGACAATCTCGCCTCCCGTCTTGAGGGAAAGAGCTCGCTCGGCCGGCTCGGGCTTGTCACGCATTCCACGGCCGGTTTCATCGACCCCGGTTTCTCCGGGCACGTCACTCTTGAGCTGTCGAATCTGGCGACCCTTCCGATCAAGCTCTGGCCCGGCATGAAGATCGGGCAGTTGTGCCTGTTCCAGCTGAGTTCGCCCGCCGAATTCCCCTACGGCTCGGAGCGATACGGCTCGCGTTACCAGGACCAGCGCGGGCCCACCGCCTCCCGGTCCTACCTGAACTTCCACCGGACCGAGGTGTGAGCCCCTTGAGCCCCGAGACCAGCGCCCCGCGCGAAGAGCTTTCGTACGAGGACTTCGGCGGCGCCGTCCGCGCGCTCGCGCAGACCATCGCCGACGACGGCTACGAGCCCGACATCGTGCTCTCCATCGCCCGCGGCGGCGTCTTCGTCGCCGGTGGTCTCGCCTATGCCCTCGACGTCAAGAACATCAATCTCGTCAACGTCGAGTTCTATACCGGTGTGGGAACGACGCTCGAAATGCCCGTCATGCTCGCGCCCGTTCCCAATGCCATCGACTTCAGCAATAAGAAGGTGCTTATCGCTGATGACGTCGCCGATACCGGAAAGACGCTGAAGCTCGTTCACGACTTCTGTGTCGAGCATGTCGCCGAGGTGCGCAGCGCCGTCATCTACGAGAAGTCGCACTCCCTCGTCAAGTGCGAGTACGTGTGGAAGCGCACGGACGACTGGATCAATTTCCCCTGGAGCGTTCAGCCGCCCGTCGTGCGGCGCGACGAGCAGGTGCTCGACGCCTGACCGGATGACGTCCTCGACGCCTGACCGGGGTGACGGAAGACGAAAGGGCCCGCCGGGATCGTCCGGCGGGCCCTTTTCCGTACGCGTGTGGGAATGCGCTCGTGTCAGAACGTCCCGAGCTTGATCAGGGACAGCAGCGCCGCCAGCTGGATCGCGCTCGCGCCCAGGGCGCGGGGCCAGGCGAGGTCGTGGGAGCGGCTCACCATCGAGGTGAAGAGGAAGCCCGCGGCGATCCACGTGATCCAGCCGACGATCCGCACGAACGAGGCGTCGCCGCCCGCGAACATCGCGATGATCAGGCGTGGCGCGTCCGTCAGCGTCATGATCAGCATCGACAGGCCCACCGTGGGCTGCCAGGAGCCGTCGCCGCCGAGCTGGCGGGCCAGGGTGTGGGTGACGACGCCGAGGACGAAGGCGCTCAGCGTGATCATGACGGCCGCGGTGAGCACGTACGGGACCGCCGTGCTCAGCGTCGCGTGGATGACGTCGTCGCGGGCCTCGTCGAAGCCGAAGATCGCGAGCAGCCCGTAGATCAGTGTGACGACGAGCGCCGGGCCCCAGACCGCGTAGTCGCGCATCCGCTGGAAGGTCTGGTTCGGGCGCAGGACGATGCCGCTGAGCAGGTCCTGCCAGCGCAGCCGGGGGCCCGAGGGGGCGGGGGGCGCGTTGTGGCCGTACGGGTCCTCGCCGATCGCGAACGCCTGGGTGTGGCCGGGATTGTCGTGCGGGGCCGGGGAGGGGTAGGGGGCCTGCGCGGAGGGGCCCGGGTAGCCGTAGCCGCCGTCCTGGTGCCGCGGGGGGCGGTTCTGCGGGTAGCCGTAGCCGCCGCCGCGCGCGTGCGGGTGCTGCTGGGCCTGCGGGGGGCCGCCGAAGTACTCCGGCTCGCCCGGGCCCGAGGGCCTGCCCTGGGGCGTCGGCCAGCCGTTGCCGCGCGGCGCCTCCGGCCAGCCGCCGTTGCCGCCGCCCTGCTGCGGGCGCGGCCCCGGGCGCGGGGCACCGCCCTGCGGGGGGCGCGGAGCACCGCCGTACGGCTGCTGCCGCTGCCCCGGCGCGGGGTACTGACCCTGCGGGCGCCTGCCCCCAGGGTTCTGCTGCTGCCCACTCGTGCGGTTGTCCCGGCCGCGTCCGATCCTGAATCCAGCCACGACCCGAACGTACCCGCATATCCGGGCCGGTACGGGGCGCTCCCGCCGGGGCGGGGGCTTTGCGGCCGAGCTGTGACATCTCCGGGCGGCGTGTCGCCGGACGCGGCGGGACCCTTGCGCCACTCACGTACCGCCTTGTATGTTCGAACGTTCTGCCGAGGGCAGACCCGCGCGCCCCACCTCGCGGCCTTGTTCGCGTTCCTGGGGGGAACGAATGCGTCATCGCTCCACGGCCTTGTCGGCCGCGCTCGGGGGGATCTCCCTCGTCGCGGCGCTCAGTGGGACGGTCGCTGTGCTGGTGGAGGACGTCACGCGGGTCGGCTCGGACGAGGACGGACCGATGTGGACCGCGCTCGTCCTGTTCGGCCTCGCCGTCGTCGGCTGCGCGGGGTGGCTGCTCGCGGTGCGGGCCGCGCCGGGGGTCGAACGGTTGCCGGACGGTCCGGTACGGGCGGGGGTTCCGCGGCGGGTCGCGCCGATCCGCCGTAACTGGCCCCGTACCGGGCAGGTTCTGCTGTTCCTGCTCGCGCCGTACGTCCTCGTGCGCACCGCCGCGCCCTCGCCGGGCAGCGCTCTCGGCGAGCTGCCGGGCTTCCTGCTGCTCATCGGCACGATCGCCGCGCTGGCCCGGCTGCCGCTCCTGCTGGGCGGTCAGCTGCCGCCCCCGCTGCGCGGCTTCCGCAGGCGCGTGGCCGCCGGGGGACCCGTGCTCGCGATGCGGGCGCGGCTCGGCCGGCCGATCAGGGTCGACGTCCGTACGGCCTCGTCGACCGGGAGCGGGGACATCGTCACGAGCGTCGCCTACGGGCTCGCCTTCACGCCCGAGGGCGCGCGGGAGGTGGTGTCCCCCGAGGAGGAGGGCTTCTTCGGGGTCGAGGCGGTGGACGAGCGCAAGCTGTACCGGCTCACGATCGGGGAGCGGCACCTCTCGCACTCGGTCGCCCAGCTCGCGGGTCACCAGGGCTGGTTCTGCGTGCCGCGCGAGTGGCGGGCCTACACCGGGGCGCGCGGCGAACGGCCCCTGGTCCCGGTCTTCTTCGCGAGCGACTCGGGGCACGTGGTGTGGGCGGTGATCGACCCCGTCCTCGTCGAACGCGCGCTTTCGGACGGGTACTTGGCGCCGCACGAGACGGACATGTCGCTGCGCGCCGCCCCGGTGCGGCGGCCCTCCCTCTACCTCGCGCGGGCGCATGACCGGGTGCTCGTGCTCGGTCTCGGCGTCGTCCTCGCGACCGTGCCCGCGATGACCGGGCTCGTCCCGACGTGGGGGACGGTGCTGGGCGGGCTCGCCGGGCTCGCGCTCCTCGGCCGGGCCGCGTACGTGGCGATCACGGCCCCGTACCGCTTCCAGGTGCAGGACGAACGGCTCTGGAAGCGCTTCGAGTTCACCGATCCCGCGCTGCGCTGACCCGCGCGCCGTAACGGACGTCCCCCGGGGCCGCGACGGCCGCCGGGGGAGCGGGGGATGCCGGGCGTCAGGGCATCCGGGGGGATGCCCTGACGCCCGGCATGCCGGGGAGCGGGGTCCTGGGCTCAGTCGGCCATGTTGTGGCCGAAGACCGGCGTGCCCGCGGTGGAGATGCCCACCGTGGAGACGTACACGCCCGCGCTGCCCTTGAAGCTCTTGCCGTTGGACTGGGTCAGCAGCGGGTAGACCGCGCCGTTGCCGTTCTCCCACGGCGCGGCGACGACCAGGTCGCCCTTCTTGTCGCCGTTGAGGTCGTCGATGTGGACCTCGGAGCCGAAGCCGTCGTCCGCCTCGTCCTCGTTGGGCACGCCCGCCGTGTTCTGGCTGAGGAAGAGGGAGCCGGTGCCGGTGATCCCGGAGCCGTCCGCCTTGTTGAAGAGGACGGTCACGGCGCCGGTGCCGGTCTTGCCGCCGACCGTCTCGCCGGGGGCGCCGACGATCAGGTCGAGCTTGCCGTCGCCGTTGACGTCGCCGAGGTCGAGCTCGCTGCCGAAGTAGTCGTTCTTCTCGCCCGCCCCCGGCACGCCCGCGGTGTCCTGCGTGAAGGTCTGGATCGTCCCGGACGCGGGGCCGTTCTTGGTGCCGTGGATGATCAGCGCGGTGCCGCCCTTGTGGGCGTGGCCGATGCCGCTGTCCCATTCGAGCCCCGTGACGATGTCGGCGTAGCCGTCCTTGTCGGTGTTGCCGATGTCGGTGATGAAGCCGGCGGGGAGCTTCTGGGCGCCCTTGGTGGTGGCGCCGGAGGCGGAGCCGGGGAGCCAGTAGTTGGCGTCGAGGTCGTCGGTCTTGGCGTAGCCGTTGACGATCAGGTCCTCCCTGCCGTCGGCGTTGACGTCGCCCGAGTGCAGGTTCTTGATGCCCGCGCCCGCGCCGCTCCAGACGGCGGGGACGACGGTGTACGTGCCCGCGCCGCCGCCCTTCGTGGAGCTGAAGCCGCCGCGCAGGATGTCGATGGTGGCGGCGCCGGAGGTGGTGCCCACCGCGACGTCGTCGCGCTTGTCGCCGTTGAAGTCGCCTGCCTCCAGCGGGGCGCCGTACTTGTCGTGCTTCGTGGGGCGCGGGTCCTTGAGTGTCGTGCCGCCCTTGAGGCCGGACGTCGAGCCCCACAGGATCGCGGCGGTGCCGCCGTCCTTGTCGCTGCCGACGTCCTCGCCGGGGACGCCGACGACGAGGTCGTCGTAGCCGTCGCTGTTGAAGTCGCCGAAGGCGGTGTCGGCGCCGAAGTAGTCGTCGGCCTCGGCGCCGCCGGGGACGCCCGAGGAGTTCTGCGTGTACGTCGTGGTGCGGTTGCCGCTCCTGCCGCCGTAGAGGACGGCGACGGCGCCCGCGTTCTTGTGGCCCGAGACGGTGGCGTGCGAGGAGCTGATGGCGACGTCGGCGTAACCGTCGCCGTTGAAGTCGGCGTCGGCGCGGCCGGGGGCCTTGGCGGTGGCGGCGCCGGCCGGGCCCGCCGTGAGGGTCAGCAGTCCGCCGGTGAGGGCGACGGCGGCCGTCGCGGCGAGGGCGGTACGGAAGTGAGAGGGCATGGGCGTCTCCTGCGCGAAACGCGGGAGGCACCGTATGCCGCCCGCGGCCGTGTGGCGCTGAGGAGACCCCTGAGCTGCCCGAATGGTTGTACGAGAGGTGGGGAGGGTGTGACGGATGAGTGAAGGCGGGCGCGGGCCGGGGAGGGTCCCGCATGCGGCGAAGGGGCGCCGGGACGTCGGTCCCGGCGCCCCTCCGGGCGGTCGTCGTGCGGGCGATCAGCTGGCCGCGGGGGCCGGTTCGGGCTCCGGGGCGTCCGTGGTCGCGGTGGGGGGCTCGGGGTCGGTGGGGGTCCTGACCGAGTCCAGGAGGAGCTGGGCGACGTCCACGACCTGCACCGACTCCTTCGCCTGGCCGCCCGCGGCAGAGCCGCTGTCAGAGGCAGCCTTCTTGCCGTTGACCGAGTCGGTCAGCATGACGAGGCAGAAGGGGCAGGCCGTCGAGATGATGTCGGGGTCCAGCGAGAGGGCCTCGTCGACGCGCTCGTTGTTGACGCGCTTGCCGATGCGCTCCTCCATCCACATGCGCGCGCCGCCCGCACCGCAGCAGAAGCCGCGCTCCTTGTGGCGGTGCATCTCCTCGCTGCGGATGCCCGGGACCTTCGCGATGATCTCGCGCGGCGGCGTGTAGATCTTGTTGTGGCGGCCCAGGTAGCAGGGGTCGTGGTACGTGATGAGGCCCTCGACCGGAGTGACGGGGACGAGCCTGCCCTCGTCGACCAGGTGCTGGAGCAGCTGGGTGTGGTGGATGACCTCGTACTCGCCGCCGAGCTGCGGGTACTCGTTCGCGATCGTGTTGAAGCAGTGCGGGCAGGTCGCGATGATCTTCTTCGCGGACTTCGGCTTCTTCGTGGACTCGTCCTCGTCGTCCTCGCCGAAGGCCATGTTGAGCATCGCGACGTTCTCGGCGCCGAGCTGCTGGAAGAGGGGCTCGTTGCCGAGGCGGCGTGGCGAGTCGCCCGTGCACTTCTCGTCGCCGCCCATGATCGCGAACTTGACGCCCGCGATGTTCAGCAGCTCCGCGAACGCCTTCGTGGTCTTCTTCGCGCGGTCCTCCAGGGCGCCGGCGCAGCCGACCCAGTAGAGGTAGTCGACCTCGGTCAGGTCCTCGACGTCCTCGCCGACGACCGGGACCTCGAAGTCGACCTCCTTCGTCCACTCCAGGCGCTTCTTCTTCGCGAGGCCCCAGGGGTTGCCCTTCTTCTCCAGGTTCTTGAGCATCGTCCCGGCCTCGGAGGGGAAGGACGACTCGATCATGACCTGGTAGCGGCGCATGTCGACGATGTGGTCGATGTGCTCGATGTCCACGGGGCACTGCTCGACGCAGGCGCCGCAGGTGGTGCAGGACCACAGGACGTCGGGGTCGATGACGCCGTTCTCCTCGGCGGTGCCGATGAGGGGGCGCTCGGCCTCCGCGAGGGCCGCGGCGGGGACGTCCTTGAGCTGCTCCTCGCTCGCCTTCTCCTCGCCCTCCATGGTCTTGCCGCCGCCCGCGAGCAGGTACGGGGCCTTCGCGTGCGCGTGGTCGCGCAGGGACATGATGAGGAGCTTCGGCGAGAGGGGCTTGCCGGTGTTCCAGGCGGGGCACTGCGACTGGCAGCGGCCGCACTCGGTGCAGGTGGAGAAGTCGAGCAGGCCCTTCCAGGAGAAGTGCTCGACCTGCGAGACGCCGAAGACGTCGTCCTCGCCCGGGTCCTCCCAGTCGATGGGCTTGCCGCCGCTCGTCATGGGCTGGAGCGCGCCGAGCGAGACGGCGCCGTCCGCGTTGCGCTTGAACCAGATGTTGGGGAAGGCCAGGAAGCGGTGCCAGGCGACACCCATGTTCGTGTTGAGGCCGACGGTGATCGCCCAGATCATCGTGACGCCCAGCTTGATCATCGCCGTGAGGTAGATGAGGTTCTGGAGCGTCGAGACGTCCAGGTCGCGGAAGGCCGCGACGAGCGGGTACGAGACCCAGTAGCTCGCCTCGTAGCCGTCGACGTGGTGGATCGCGCCTTCGAGGCCGCGGAGCGTCAGGACCGCGAGGCCGATGACGAGGATGACGTACTCGACGAAGTACGCCTGGCCGAGCTTCGAGCCCGTGAAGCGGGACTTGCGCCCCGCGCGCGAGGGCAGGCTCAGCAGGCGGATGCCCATGAGGGTGAGGATGCCGAGCGTCGTGAAGAGCGCGATGAACTCGACGTAGACCTCGTACGGGGGCCAGGTGCCGATCCAGGGGAGGATCCAGTCCGCCTGGAAGAGCTGCCCGTACGCGTTGACGATCGTCAGGCCGAGGGTGAGGAAGCCGACCGCGACGAACCAGTGGGCGACACCGACGATGCCCCAGCGGTTCATCCGGGTGTGACCGACGAATTCCCTCGCGAGGGTGAGGGAACGCTGTTTCCAGCGGTCGGTACGGCGGCCGGCCGGGACCGGCTGGCCGAGCCGTACGTGCTGGACGATCTGCGCGATCGCTCGGGAGATGAGCGCCACGCCGACCACGGTCAGGAGCAGCGACACGATGATCGCGGCGAGCTGCATGGAGGGCTCCTCGAACCTGCGCGGAAGTGCGGGGTACTGGGGGTGGGTGGGCCGCGAGGCCCGGTGCGGCCCCGGGAAGGGCCGCCTTACTAAGCAGTAACTTAATGGGTTCTGTAGGGAGGGTATCGACTCTCCGTCGGCATGGGCCCCTTGTGCCGCGTGATCTGGCGCACGGCGCGGCGCGGGCATTGCGCGTAAGGGCTGAATAAGAGTTGAGTGAGCCTGGCTCAGGTCTGTTGACAGGGGGTACCGGGCTGTTGCATGGTTGAGCCAGTTCCACTCAAGTCATGATCTGGAGGACCCGAAATGGCACGTGCGGTCGGCATCGACCTGGGCACGACTAACTCCGTCGTCAGCGTTCTGGAGGGCGGCGAGCCCACCGTCATCACCAACGCCGAGGGCGCCAGGACCACGCCGTCCGTCGTCGCCTTCGCGAAGAACGGTGAGGTGCTGGTCGGCGAGGTCGCCAAGCGTCAGGCGGTCACCAACGTCGACAGGACCATCCGGTCGGTCAAGCGCCACATGGGCACCGGCTGGAAGATCAACCTGGACGGGAAGGACTTCAACCCGCAGCAGATCTCCGCCTTCGTCCTCCAGAAGCTCAAGCGCGACGCGGAGTCGTACCTCGGCGAGAAGGTGACCGACGCGGTCATCACCGTCCCGGCGTACTTCAACGACTCCGAGCGCCAGGCGACGAAGGAGGCCGGCGAGATCGCGGGCCTCAACGTGCTGCGCATCGTCAACGAGCCGACGGCCGCCGCGCTCGCCTACGGCCTCGACAAGGACGACCAGACGATCCTCGTCTTCGACCTCGGTGGCGGCACCTTCGACGTCTCGCTCCTGGAGATCGGCGACGGCGTCGTCGAGGTGAAGGCCACCAACGGCGACAACCAGCTCGGTGGTGACGACTGGGACCAGCGCGTCGTCGACTACCTGGTCAAGCAGTTCAACAACGGTCACGGCGTGGACCTGAGCAAGGACAAGATGGCGCTCCAGCGCCTGCGCGAGGCCGCCGAGAAGGCGAAGATCGAGCTGTCCTCGTCCACCGAGACCACGATCAACCTGCCCTACATCACGGCCTCCGCCGAGGGCCCGCTGCACCTGGACGAGAAGCTCACGCGCGC
Organism: Streptomyces sp. NPDC088923; assembly: GCF_044749745.1. NCBI lineage: Bacteria > Bacillati > Actinomycetota > Actinomycetes > Kitasatosporales > Streptomycetaceae > Streptomyces > Streptomyces sp. NPDC088923. The sequence continues at coordinate 350,080 of NZ_JBIVIO010000001.1, forward strand.
CCAGTTCCAGCAGCTCACCGCGGACCTCCTGGACCGGACGAAGACCCCGTTCCACAACGTGATCAAGGACGCGGGCATCGCGCTCGCCGACATCGACCACGTCGTGCTCGTCGGTGGCTCGACCCGTATGCCCGCCGTCGCCGAGCTCGTCAAGGAGCTGACCGGCGGCAAGGAGGCGAACAAGGGCGTCAACCCGGACGAGGTCGTCGCCATCGGCGCCTCGCTCCAGGCCGGTGTCCTCAAGGGCGAGGTCAAGGACGTCCTGCTCCTCGACGTCACCCCGCTGTCCCTCGGCATCGAGACCAAGGGCGGCATCATGACGAAGCTCATCGAGCGCAACACGACGATCCCGACGAAGCGCTCCGAGATCTTCACGACGGCCGAGGACAACCAGCCCTCCGTGCAGATCCAGGTGTACCAGGGCGAGCGCGAGATCGCCGCGTACAACAAGAAGCTCGGGATGTTCGAGCTGACCGGTCTGCCCCCGGCCCCGCGCTCGGTGCCGCAGATCGAGGTGTCCTTCGACATCGACGCCAACGGCATCATGCACGTCACCGCGAAGGACCTCGGTACGGGCAAGGAGCAGAAGATGACCGTCACCGGCGGCTCCTCGCTGCCGAAGGACGAGGTCGACCGGATGCGCCAGGAGGCGGAGCAGTACGCGGACGAGGACCACCGCCGCCGCGAGTCCGCCGAGGTGCGCAACCAGGGCGAGCAGCTCACGTACCAGACCGAGAAGTTCCTCAAGGACAACGAGGACAAGGTCCCCGGCGAGATCAAGACCGAGGTCGAGGAGGCCCTCACCGAGCTGAAGGAGAAGCTCAAGGGTGAGGACACCGCCGAGATCAAGACGGCCACCGAGAAGGTCGCCGCCGTCTCGCAGAAGCTCGGCCAGGCGATGTACGCCGACGCGCAGGCCACGGCCGGTGCCGAGGGTGCCGCTCCGGGTGCCGACGCCGGTGCCAAGGCCGACGACGACGTCGTCGACGCCGAGATCGTCGACGAGGACAAGAAGGACGGTGCGGCGTGAGCGAGGAGACCGCAGGGGGCTTCGACGAGAAGAACGAGCCCGCTGACGTCTCCGACGGCGCCGCCCCCGACGCCGCCGAGGAGGACCGCTCCGAGCAGGAGCGGCCCGCCCCGGGCGGGGACGCTCAGCAGGCCGGTCTGACGGCCCAGCTGGACCAGGTGCGCACCGCGCTCGGCGAGCGCACCGCGGACCTCCAGCGGCTCCAGGCCGAGTACCAGAACTACCGCCGCCGGGTCGAGCGCGACCGGGTCGCCGTGAAGGAGCTCGCGGTCGCGAACCTCCTGAGCGAGGTCCTGCCCGTGCTCGACGACATCGGCCGGGCGCGGGAGCACGAGGAGCTGACGGGCGGCTTCAAGTCGGTCGCCGACTCGCTGGAGTCCATCACCGCCAAGATGGGCCTGGAGCAGTTCGGCGAGGAGGGCGAGCCCTTCGACCCGACGATCCACGAGGCGCTCATGCACTCCTACGCCCCGGACGTCACCGAGACGACGTGCGTCGCGATCCTCCAGCCGGGGTATCGCTTCGGCGAGCGCACGATCCGCCCCGCGCGGGTCGCGGTCGCCGAGCCCCAGCCGGGCGCGGCCGCCCCCGCCAAGGAGCAGGCGGCCTCCGCCTCGGCCGAGGAGGAGAAGGCCGCTTCGGCGGACGAGGAGAAGGACGGCCCCGATAAGGGCTGAGCACAGCGGGAGTCGCCCGGCCGGACCGTATGATCCGGCCGGGCGAGCCGGTACCACCGGGTGGGCCCGGTACAACAGGAGATGGCCGGGCGGGCCGCGTGGGGCCGTGGCCCGGGGCCCGCGCCGCCACGGAAGGAGGGACGTCGGGGATGAGCACGAAGGACTTCATCGAGAAGGACTACTACAAGGTCCTCGGCGTGCCGAAGGACGCCACCGAGGCGGAGATCAAGAAGGCGTACCGCAAGCTCGCCCGCGAGAACCACCCGGACGCCAACAAGGGCAACACCACGGCGGAGGCCCGCTTCAAGGAGATCTCCGAGGCGCACGACGTCCTCGGTGACCCGAAGAAGCGCAAGGAGTACGACGAGGCGCGCGCCCTCTTCGCGGGCGGCGGCTTCCGCCCGGGCGGCGCGGGCGCCGGTGGTGCGGGCGGCAATTTCAACTTCGACCTGGGCGACCTCTTCGGGGGCGGCCCGGGCGGCAGCGGGGGCGGCGGCTTCGGCGGCGGCCTCGGCGACGTCTTCGGCGGGCTCTTCAACCGCGGCGGCGGTACGGCGGGGGCGGGGACACAGGGCGGCGCGACGCGCAACCGCGCCCGGCGAGGCCAGGACATCGAGTCCGAGGTGACACTCACCTTCACCGAGGCGGTGGACGGGGCGACGGTCCCGCTGCGCATGTCCAGCCAGGAGCCGTGCAAGGCGTGCTCGGGCACGGGCGACAAGAACGGCACCCCGCGCGTCTGCCCGACCTGCGTGGGCACGGGGCAGGTCTCGCGCGGGGGCAGCGGCGGTTTCTCGCTCACCGACCCGTGCGTGGACTGCAAGGGGCGCGGGCTCATCGCGCAGGACCCCTGCGAGGTGTGCAAGGGCAGCGGGCGCGCGAAGTCGGCGCGCTCGATCCAGGTGCGCATCCCGGCGGGCGTCCAGGACGGGCAGCGCATCCGGCTGCGCGGCAAGGGCGCCCCGGGTGAGCGCGGCGGCCCGGCCGGTGACCTCTACGTGGCGGTGCACGTCAAGGAGCACCCGGTCTTCGCCCGCAAGGGCGACAACCTCACGGTCACCGTGCCCGTGACCTTCAGCGAGGCGGCGCTCGGCGGCACGGTGCGGGTGCCGACGCTCGGCGGCCCGCCCGTCACCCTCAAACTCCCGGCGGGTACCCCCAACGGCCGGACGATGCGCGCCCGCGGCAAGGGCGCGGTCCGCAAGGACGGTACGCGCGGGGACCTCCTGGTGACCGTGGAGGTCGCGGTGCCCGCGCACCTCGACGACCGGGCCAGGGAGGCCCTGGAGTCCTACCGCGACGCGAGTGCCGGGGAGGACCCGCGGGCGGCGTTGTTCGAGGCGGCGAAGGGAGCATGACCATGGAAGGGCGAGGCAGGAACCCGTACGAGCTGACCGACGAGACACCGGTGTACGTCATTTCGGTCGCCGCTCAGCTCTCCGGGCTCCATCCCCAGACACTGCGTCAGTACGACCGGCTCGGCCTGGTCTCCCCGGACCGCGCGGCGGGCCGGGGGCGCCGCTACTCGGCCCGCGACATCCAGCTCCTGCGCCAGGTGCAGCAGTTGTCGCAGGACGAGGGCGTGAACCTGGCCGGTATCAAGCGGATCATCGAGTTGCAGACGCAGGTCAGCGCGATGGAGCAGCGCATCGCCGAGCTGAGCGCGGCGCTCGACGGGGCCGCGGCGACGATGCGGCAGCGCGAGGCGCAGGTGCACGCCTCGTACCGGCGTGACCTCGTCCCGTACCAGGAGGTGCAGCAGGCGAGCGCGCTCGTGGTGTGGCGCCCGAAGAACAAGCGGGGGCAGGGCGCGGGGGAGTGACGGGCGGCCCCGCGGGGCCTGGCCGGGCGGTGCCGTACGGGCGGGGTGAGCCTCGCGCGGGGGCGCCGCCCTCTTGCCTGCGCGGGACGCCGGCCTCGTCGGTGTGGAGGCGCCGCTCTGTCGGCATGGGGGCCCGGGTAGGTGCGGTGGTGCGTGAGGTCCCGGGCCCGTGCGGTGGTGCGCGGAGCCCTGGGCCCGTGCGGTGTGAGTGGAGCCCCCAGGCCCGTACCGTCGCGAGTCCTCCTGGGCGCGGGGCGCGTGACCTGTACCGCCGTGGGCGCTCCGGGCCTGTGACCCGTACCGCCCCCGCCTTCAGCTCTCCGCCGTGTCCAGGAGCCCGGTCTGGGCGATCAGGTAGCCGAGTTGGGCGCGGCTGCCGCTGCCGAGGGTGGTGGCGAGTTTGGCGATGTGGGCACGGCAGGTGCGGACGTTCATGCCGAGACGGCGCGCTATGGCCTCGTCGACGTGGCCCTCGACGAGCAGGCGGGCGATGGAGAGCTGGGTGCTCGTGATGCCGCTCGGCACGGGCGCCGGGGTCGCCTCGGACCAGGGGCGCGCGAGGCTCCAGAACTGGTAGAAGACGCCCGCGAGGTACCCGACGAGACCCGGGTGCTCGATCTTGAGGGCGATCTTGCGGTCATCACTGATGGGGATGAACGCCGCCTGCCGGTCCACGATGATGAGCCGTTCGGGAAGCTGCTCCATCGTGCGGAACTCGATGCCCTCCGGCATCGTCCTCTCCACGTAGGCGAGTGTGGAGGGATGGTGACGGGCCGTGTGGTGATAGAGGGTCCGCATCCGGACGCCGGTGCCGAAGAACGGTTCCACGCGCCGCAGCGCGTCCTCGAGGAGGTAGGGGGCGCGTCCGCTGCCCGGCTGGAGGGTGAGCAACTCCTCGCGGCACTCGGTGACGGTCTGGTCGAGCGTGGAGTTGATGCGGTCGAGCCCGTCGAGCACGGTGACCGCCTGACTGGCCGGATCGTGCCCGCTCAGAGCCATGAAGGGCTCCAGGGTCTCGGTGAGTGCGATCGCCGCCTTGCGGTTGTGCAGGATGCGGTTCTCCAGCGGCTGGAGCAGCCTCCCGAGCGCGGTCGACGGCTGGACGGGGAGCAGCGTCGCCGGCTCCGCCGGATCGGGCGCCAGCAGCCCGAGGTCGAGAACGCAAGGGGCGTCGGCGAGTTCCTCGCGTTTGAGGCGTCCGGAGCGCAGCGCGGCGGCGTACAGCTCACGACCGGTGACGCAGAGCGGCTCCTGGGGATGGGAATGAGACTTTTCGAGGGGCCTCCTCCGCATATGTCCCCCCCTCAGGCTCATGTAATACAGGAACATGATGCATGGGTTTCCTAGTGAAAGCGCCCTGCCTGGGCCATCGTTGCAGGGCGGGGGTCGTTCACATACCAATCACAGAGGTGGGAGCCCATCATGTCCGTGAAGCTTCGTACGCTCTGCGTTTCCGCGATGGCGGCTCTCGCCATTGGTGCGGTGGCTCTGGGTGAGCCGTCGTGGGGAAGCCAGCCGTCGGGGTCCGTGAGTGCCTCCGCCCGCCCGGGGGAGCCCTCTTGGGGCGTGGTCCCGGCCTCTGTGCAGGGAGAGCCTTCCTGGGGTGTCGCTCCCGCCGGTGAGCCTTCCTGGGGTGTTGTCCCGGTCGGTGAGCCTTCGTGGGGTGTGGCCCCCGCCGGTGAGCCTTCCTGGGGTGTCGTCTCCGCGACCGCCAAGAAGGGTGAGCCTTCGTGGGGAGTCGTCCCCGCGGGCGAGCCTTCCTGGGGTGTCGCTCCGGCCGGTGAGCCTTCTTGGGGTGTTGTCCCGGTCGGTGAGCCTTCGTGGGGTGTCGCTCCGGCGGGTGAGCCGTCCTGGGGCGTCGTTCCCGCCAATGAGCCGAACCAGTCGGGTGCCGCCGCCGGCGAGCCCTCCTGGGGCACGGTCCAGGCATGACGACCCCGCCCGACGACCACACCTTCCGGCGTGAGATGGCCACCGCCTATCGCTCCGGCTGGCACTTCATCGATCTCGTCACGGCGATCCCCCACGACGGCGACTCGCTGATGGTCACGCTCTTCGGCGAACCGATCGTCGTCGTGCGGGACGGGGCCGAGGACGTACGGGCGTACCGCTGTCTTCGCCGGCCTCGTGGTGCCCCGCAGCCCGTACGGTGCGCGGTGCGTTACGGCATGCTTTTCGTCAACCTCGACCAGCGCGACCACCAGCAGGTCGCCGACTGGTCGGACTCCTACGTCACCCCCCGCAGTGCCTGAGCGATTCCCCCGTTGAAACAGATCGCCAGGCGCTTTCCCCCAGCAGCGGCGCCGCCGAGGACCTGAACCCGGCGGCGCCGCTGCCCTTTGCGCGTCCGGAGGCGTGTGCGATTCCGGGCTCTGCCGCGTTCCGGGGGCTTCCGGGTTCCGGTGGGCTCCCGGGTCCCGTAATGCTCCCGGGTTCCGGTGCGGCAGGCCCCTGCGGGATTCCCGCTGTCGCGGCACGCTTCGGCGGGCCGCCCCGTGAACTCCCCGCGCCGCTCAGGCGTTGCCGAGAAGGCGCGTGAGGGTGATCTCGATGACGGAGCGCTCGGGGTTGGGGGCCGGGGTGCGTCCGTAGCGCTCCGCGTAGCGCCGTACCGCCTCCTCGATCGCCTCCTCCGCGGTGAGCAGCCGCGCCCTGCCCTCCAGCGTGGCCCAGCGCGGGCCCTCGGCCTGGCAGACGGCGACCGGCGCGCCTTCGGGGCCCGCGGCGAGTACGTTGCGGGCCTTGCGGCTGTTGCGGTTGGTGGTGACGCGGGCGAGTCCCGCGGCGTGGTCCAGCGTGGCACCGACCGCGACGACGTGCGGGGTGCCGTCGGGGCGGAGCGTGGTGATCGTGCAGACGTGACGCTCGCGCCAGAAGGCCAGGTAGGAGGCGGGCGGAGCGGTGAGCGGGACGGGCATGGGGGGAGAGTAGCGGCGGGCGCGCGGACCGCCGTACCGACCCGCGCGGCCCGCCTCCGTCGCCCGTAGCGGTGTCCGATTCCCTCGAAAGAGTGCTCGAAGATTGCTCGCTCCACTTCCTTGAGTGGAATAGACTCAACTTCATCGAGGCTGTAGGAGTCATCGAGGAGTTGTCCCGGCTGCGCGGACGAGGTGGAGTCCGCGGCCGGATCGGTCGTGGCAAGGAGGACATGCGCGGTGGACGTGGAACTGACGAACAGGAGCCGGGAGGCGATCCAGGCGGCCGGGGAGCGGGCCGTGGCCGGGGGACACCCTGATCTGACGCCCGCCCACCTGCTGCTCGCGCTCCTCGCGGGCCAGGACAACGAGAACGTGACGGACCTGCTGGCCGCCGTCGGCGCGGACCAGTCGGCGGTACGGGCCGCGGCGGAGCGCCTGCTCGGCGCGCTGCCCAGCGTCTCGGGCTCCACGGTCGCGCCCCCACAGCCCGACCGTGAGACGCTCGCCGCCGTACAGGACGCCGGGAGTCGCGCGAAGGAACTCGGGGACGAGTACCTGTCGACGGAGCACCTGCTCCTCGGCATCGCCGCCAGGGGCGGCCAGGCGGGTGAGGTGCTGGCGGGGCAGGGCGCCAGTGCACAGAAGCTTCAGGAAGCGTTTCAGAAGGCCAGGGGAGGACGCCGGGTGACCACTCCCGATCCCGAGGGGCAGTACAAGGCCCTGGAGAAGTTCGGCACCGATTTCACCGAGGCGGCCCGCGAGGGCCGGCTCGACCCCGTGATCGGCAGGGACCAGGAGATCCGCCGGGTCGTCCAGGTCCTCTCACGCCGCACGAAGAACAACCCGGTGCTCATCGGTGAGCCCGGCGTCGGCAAGACCGCCGTCGTCGAGGGCCTCGCCCAGCGCATCGTCAAGGGGGACGTGCCCGAGTCGCTCAAGGACAAGCGGCTCGTCTCGCTCGACCTCGGCGCGATGCTCGCGGGCGCCAAGTACCGCGGCGAGTTCGAGGAACGCCTCAAGACCGTCCTCAACGAGATCAAGGAGAGCGACGGACAGGTCATCACCTTCATCGACGAACTGCACACCGTCGTCGGCGCGGGCGCGGGCGGCGACTCCGCGATGGACGCGGGGAACATGCTCAAGCCGATGCTCGCGCGCGGCGAGCTGCGCATGGTCGGCGCGACGACGCTCGACGAGTACCGCGAGCGGATCGAGAAGGACCCGGCCCTGGAGCGCCGTTTCCAGCAGGTCCTCGTCGCCGAGCCCACCGTCGAGGACACGATCGCGATCCTGCGCGGCCTCAAGGGCCGGTACGAGGCCCACCACAAGGTCCAGATCAACGACAGCGCCCTCGTCGCCGCGGCGACCCTCTCGGACCGGTACATCACCGCGCGCTTCCTGCCCGACAAGGCGATCGACCTCGTCGACGAGGCCGCGTCCCGGCTGCGCATGGAGATCGACTCCTCGCCCGTCGAGATCGACGAACTCCAGCGTGCCGTGGACCGGCTCCGCATGGAGGAGCTGGCACTGCGCACCGAGACCGACCCGGCCTCCGTGCAGCGCCTGGAGAAGCTCCACAAGGACCTCGCCGACCGCGAGGAGGAGCTGCGCGGGCTCACAGCGCGCTGGGAGAAGGAGAAGCGCTCCCTCAACCGCGTCGGTGAGCTGAAGGAGAAGCTCGACGAACTGCGCGGACAGGCCGAGCGGGCGCAGCGCGACGGAGACTTCGACACCGCGTCCCAGCTGCTCTACGGCGAGATCCCCTCCCTGGAGCGGGACTTGGAGGAGGCGAGCCGCGCCGAGGAGGAGGCCGCCAGGGACACGATGGTCAAGGAGGAGGTCGGCCCCGACGACATCGCGGACGTCGTCGGCTCCTGGACCGGCATCCCCGCCGGGCGCCTCCTGGAGGGCGAGACGCGCAAGCTGCTGCGCATGGAGGAGGAGCTGGGGCGGCGGCTCATCGGGCAGAAGGAGGCCGTCGCCGCCGTGTCCGACGCGGTGCGCAGGACGCGCGCCGGGATCGCCGACCCCGACCGGCCCACGGGCTCGTTCCTCTTCCTCGGCCCCACCGGGGTCGGCAAGACCGAGCTGGCCAAGGCACTCGCCGACTTCCTGTTCGACGACGAGCGGGCCATGGTCCGCATCGACATGAGCGAGTACGGCGAGAAGCACTCCGTCGCGCGGCTCGTCGGCGCCCCGCCCGGATACGTCGGGTACGAGGAGGGCGGGCAGCTCACCGAGGCGGTGCGCCGCCGCCCGTACAGCGTCGTCCTGCTCGACGAGGTCGAGAAGGCCCACCCGGAGGTCTTCGACGTCCTTCTCCAGGTGCTCGACGACGGCCGCCTCACCGACGGTCAGGGCCGCACGGTCGATTTCCGCAACACGATCCTCGTCCTCACCTCGAACCTCGGCAGCCAGTTCCTCGTGGACCCGCTGACCCCCGAGGCGCAGAAGCGGGAACAGGTCCTCGAAGTTGTCCGGGCCTCCTTCAAGCCCGAGTTCCTCAACCGCCTGGACGACGTCGTCGTCTTCTCCGCGCTCGACGCCGACGAGCTGGCGCACATCGCGCGGCTCCAGGTGGACCGGCTCGCGAAGCGGCTCACCGAGCGCAGGCTCAGCCTCGACATCACCCCCGAGGCCCTCGCCTGGCTCGCCTCCGAGGGCAACGACCCGGCGTACGGGGCGCGCCCGCTGCGCCGCCTCATCCAGACCGCGATCGGTGACCGGCTCGCCCGGGCGATCCTCGCGGGCGAGATCGAGGACGGCGACACGGTCCGCGTCGAGCGCTTCGGCGACGAACTCCTCGTGGGGCCGGTGACCGAGGCGGCGGCGCGCGAGCAGGAGGGCCCGGCGAAAACGCTCTGACCTGCGAGGCGAGGCGAAGGTGTGGTCCCCGGCGACTGGCCGGGGACCCGGCGGGCACCCGGGTGGTGGACCGCTCCCCGGCAAAGCGCTCCCCGCCCGCGCCCCGCCCACGGGGCGAGGGCTTGCCAGCCCACACCGCACATGGGGGAGGATGGCCCCCATCCGTACGAAGGGAAATACACGGTGAGCATCGACCCGTCCTCCATTCCGAACTTCGGGGGCAACCAGCCAGAGCCCCAAGGACCGGCGGGCCCCGTCGTCCCCGACCAGGATTTGGTGAAGCAGCTCCTCGAACAGATGGAGCTGAAGTACGTCGTGGACGACGAGGGCGACCTCGCCGCCCCGTGGGAGGAATTCCGCACGTACTTCATGTTCCGCGGCGAGAACGAGCAGCAGGTGTTCTCGGTGCGGACGTTCTACGACCGCGAGCACCGCATCGAGGAGAAGCCCCAGCTCCTCGAAGCCATCGACGACTGGAACCGCCGCACCCTGTGGCCGAAGGTCTACACGCACACCCACGACGACGGCTCGGTCCGCCTCATCGGCGAGGCGCAGATGCTCATCGGTACGGGCGTGAGCCTGGAGCACTTCGTCTCCTCGACGGTCAGCTGGGTGCGCGCCGCGATCGAGTTCGACCGCTGGCTCGTCGAACAGCTCGGCCTGGAGCAGGACATCGCCGAGGGCGGCGAGGAGAAGCCGGGCGACGACGAGGCCTGAGCGGCTCCGGAGCCCTGAGCCTCCGCGGGGCAGCCTGCCGTCACAGCGCCTTCGGCGGTCATAGCGCCGTTCGCGCGCAGGGCGTCGTCGGTGGTCACAGTGCCGTCGGCGCCGCCGAGACGAGGTAGGCCCCGTACAGCAGGGCAGGCCCGGCCAGGGAAGCGAGGAGGACCCGCGTGCGCCCCGGCCGGGCCGCCAGCGCCGCCACGAGGCGGTCCGCGAGCGGGATGAGCAGCGGGAAGGCCGGCAGCAGGAAGCGTGGCTTGCAGCTCAGGTAGGCGGAGCCGCCCACCGCGATGAGGAGCAGCACCCCCGTGTACACGAGCAGCGCCCCGGGCAAGGGGCGCCGCTCCTCGGTGAGCAGCGCGACGAAGAGCAGCAGCGCCCCCGAGACGAGCAGGACGGCGACGATCCGCTCGGGACGGTTCACGCCGATCTCGATGTGGTCGGTGTAACGCAGCATCGCGAGCCCGAAGTCGAAGGTCGAGCCCCAGTCGCGTTGCACCGCGAAGTACCCGCCGAACACGTCGCCCCGCTCCCAGCCCACGTACAGCACGTACCCGAACCAGCCCAGCGGCGCGAGCGCCATGCCCGCGAGGACGCGGGGCGCGGGGAGCGCACGGGTCGTCCAGGCGAGCCACAGCCCGGCGAGGATCACGGCGGCGGCGAGGGCGGCGCCGTTCGGGCGCGCGAGCCCGGCGAGCGCGGCGCACGTCCCCGCCCACACCCACCGCCCGTTGAGCAGCGCCCACAGCCCCCAGGCCGCGCAGGCGGTGAGCAGCGACTCGCTGTACGGCACGGAGAGCACGACCGCGTGCGGCAGCAGCGCCCAGAGGAGCACGACCAGCGTCGCGGTGCGACGGTCGCGCAGTCGCTCGACGACCGCGTGGATGCCCCAGGCGGCGAGCAGCGCGGAGCCCCAGGAGACGGCGAGCGCGAGCACGGGGACGGAGAACGGGAGGAGCAGGCGCAGCGAGCGGACGAGCCCCGGGTAGAGCGGGAAGAAGGCGATGTCGCGGTAGTGGAGGCCGGGCTGCCTGCCGTGCCGGGCGAAGCCGTAGCCGTAGGTGGCGATGTGCTCGTACCACTGCGCGTCCCAGGGCCGCAGCAGCCGCTCGTACGGGGAACCGCCGAACAGCAGACACCCGAGCAGGACGAGCAGGCTCCCCGCGAGCCGGATCGCGAGAAACCCGACGAGCGCGGGCGCGGCACGCCGGAGCGAGGGAGGCAGGGCGAGCCCGGCCGCGGGATGCGGGGGGCGCCCGGACTGCGGCGGGACGACGAGGTGGCGGGCACCGGCCGACGACGGCCGCACGTGCACGGGCGAGGACGGGCGGCTGCGCCCGGGCGAGGAGGGGCCGCCGTGCGCGGCGGATGACGGACGGCCGGGCCCGGCCGCCGCCGGGCCGCCGTGCCCCGCCGAGGACGGGCCGCTCTGCCCGGCCGATGACGGGCGGCCGGAGGCCCTCCGGCCGCGGCGCGGGTCTCGCACCCCGGGCGGGCCTCCGCTCGCGCCCGTGCCCTTCGGTTCCGTCCGTCCGCCGCCGGGCTCCAGGAGTTCGCTCACATCGTGCACTGTGCAGGGGCCAAGCCCTCGCCCAGCCCTGACAAGCCGTTTTCACCGCCCAAGCCCCCCGATCGGGTGGCGCAGTGCGGTTCCGTGCGCGAGTCGCTTGAGCCGCCCCACCGCCTCCTGAAGCACCTCCGCGCGCTCGCGAAAGGCGGGCCCCTCACGTCCTTGAGCCGGGCCGACCGGCAGCTACTCCACCGGCAGCTACTCCACGGGACCGATGCCGTCCGGGCACGCTGGGAGGAAGGCGCGGCGGCCCTGAGGGGCCCGGCCTCCGCAGCCGCCTCCCTTCGGGAAGCCGGAGAGCGGACCGGCCTCCACCGGATGAGCGGGTCTGCTCAAACGGCGAGGCCGCGCAATCGGTCAGTGGCCTCCTGAAGGACGTCGTCCCTCTTGCGGAAGGTGAAGGTGAGCGCATCGAAAGCCGGACAGCCCTGCCTTGCAATCAGATCGTGATCTGAGTAAGCTCTGATTATGTCTACCGCACGTCTGGAAGCAGAAACGGAATCCGTCTCCTTCACCGACCTCTCCCGCAATCCCAAGGCTGTCGCGGCCAGGGCTGCTGCCTTGGGGCGGCTTCGGGTCACGCATCGGGACGCACCGGACATGCTCTTGACCACGGCTGTGCGCGCGGAGGGTGCAGAGGAGAACCTGACCACCGCTTCGCGGCTCTTCCTCGCACTGATGAAGCAGGACGACGGTGCCAGGGCGCTCCTCCTCGCACTGCCCGAGGTGTTCCCCTGGGCGCGGCACCTGAATGCGGAAGAGGTTCGGGCCTTCACCGTCGAGCTTCTTGAAGCGCTGTCGGACGCCGCTGAACTGGGGGCGGGAGAGGCCGTGCACCGCGCGATCGTCTCCTGGCGTGCCACGGCTCGCATCAATGCCGATCCCGACCAGCTCAGGGAGTCGGCGCGTCCGCTCGACGGGGATGATCTCGGCCCGGTCGAGGTGCGTAAGTGAGTCCGAAGAAAGGGGATCGGGTCAGCGTTCCGCCCCTGGGCGGGTGGAACGTCGTCTTCGGGACCACGGAGGCGGTGACGGGCTGGGAGGAACTGTGTCGCGTGGCCCTGCCGAGCGCGCACCGCTGCCTGGATGCTCTCCGAGGTGACCCCCTGACCCGGTCCAACTGGAATCGCCAGCATCAGTTGCGCGGCAGGCACGCCACCAAAGTGTGGAAGGGCTCCGACCTGGACCAGTGGGAGTACGAGGTCACCAGCGGTGGTCGAGTGCGCTACCTGGTCAGCCCGGAGACTTCCACCGTGATCCTCGTGTACGCCTCCCCGCGACATCCTAAAGACACCGAGTGAACCGTGGTCGCTTCGGGAGCGGGGCTTGAGCAGGTCCCGGACTCCGAAGCGAACCGGCGGCGCTCTTTTCGTGCCCCCTGTCAGCCCGCCAACCGCGTGAGGCGGGTAACCGCCTCTTCCAACACCCCCTTCCGCTTGCAGAAGGTGAAGCGGACCTGGGTGCTTCCGGCCTGCCGGTCGTCGTAGAAGACGGAGTTCGGGACGGCGACGACGCCGCAGCGGGCGGGGAGGGCTCGGCAGAAGGCGTAGGCGTCCTTCTCGCCGAAGGGGGTGATGTCGGTGGTGACGAAGTAGGTGCCCTGGGGGGTGTAGACCTCGAAGCCCGCGGTGCGGAGGCCGTCGGCGAGGAGGTCGCGCTTGCGGCGCAGGTCCTCACGGAAGCCGTCGAAGTAGGTGTCCGGGAGGCGGAGGGCCTCCGCGATCGCGTACTGGAGGGGGCCGGCGCTCACGAAGGTCAGGTACTGCTTCGCCGTCCGGACGGCGGCGATCAGGGACGGGCTCGCTGTCGCCCAGCCGACCTTCCAGCCCGTGAAGGAGAAGGTCTTGCCCGCGGAGGAGATCGAGACCGTGCGCTCGCGCATGCCGGGGAGCGCCGCGATCGGGTGGTGTGCGCCCTCGAAGACGAGGTGCTCGTAGACCTCGTCCGTGACGACCAGCAGGTCGTGTTCGATGGCGAGGGCGGCGAGGGCGCTCAGTTCCTCGGGCGTGAGGACCGTCCCCGTGGGGTTGTGGGGGGTGTTCAGGAGGAGCAGGCGGGTCCTCGGGGTGATCTTCGCGCGCAGCTCGTCCAGATCCGGGCGGAAGGACGGGGCGCGCAGCGTGAGCGGAACGCGCTTCGCGCCGGCCATCGCGACGCAGGCGGCGTAGGAGTCGTAATACGGCTCGAAGGCGATGACCTCGTCGCTGGGTTCCAGGAGCGCGAGCATGGTCGCGGCGATCGCCTCGGTCGCGCCCGCTGTGACGAGCACTTCGGTGTCGGGGTCCAGGCCGATTCCGTAGAAGCGTCGTTGGTGGTCGGCGATCGCCTCGCGGAGTTCGGGGACGCCGGGGCCGGGCGGGTACTGGTTGCCGCGCCCTTCGCGCAGTGCCCGTACGGCCGCCTCGCGGACCGACTCCGGGCCGTCCGTGTCCGGGAAACCCTGGCCCAGGTTGATTGCGCCCGTCTCCGTCGCCAGGGCCGACATCTCCGCGAAGATCGTCGTCCCGAGCCCCTCCAGCCTGCGGTTCAGCAGCGGCCTGCCGGCCATGTCCCCACCGTCCTCAGTCGGGTGTCCTGTCCGTCCTTGCTTCTGGCGCCATCCTGGCATTCCCGCCCGCTGGGCCGGTCCTCCTGCACCGAAGCTCTGGTCTTGCTCAAGCGTGCTTTGAGCGAGTGGCCCACCGGGCAATTCCGCTGCGACGAAGGAACGGGGGCCGCCGGCCGGGCGGCGCGGGACGGGACACAAGGGGGCAGGCATGGCGGTGACGGTCGCGGTTCTCGGCGTTTTCGGGCTTGTGGCGGTGCTGATCGTCGTGCGGATCGTGACGGCGGTACGGGGCACGGTCGGCGGGGGCGGGGGACGCTCGTCCTCGCGGGGGTACGGGCGCGGCTCGCGCTCGTCCTCCGGGGGCGACTCGGGGAGCTGGTGGGTGGGCGGGGACTCCTCCGGCTCGTCCGACTCGGGAGGGGGACACCACTCCGGTGGTCATTCCTGCGGCGGGCACTCCTGCGGAGGCGGGTCCTCCTGCGGGGGTGGGTCCTCCTGCGGAGGCGGCGGGGGCGACTGAGCGGGGCGGGGCCGGACGGCCACGAGCCGGAGGGAGTACGTCGTCCGCGGGGCCGGGGTGCCGGGCGCGGGCGGCGAAGGCGACGGAGAAGGGGGACGCGGGATGAAGGTGTTCGTGTGGGTGGTGGTCGCGGTGGCGATCGTCGCGCTGGTGGTCCTGCTGGAGGCCAGGTCGGGCAGGGCCCGTGCCAAGAGGCCGCTCAAGGCGCGGCGTCCGGCGCGGGGACGCGGTGCGGCGGGAGGGGCGCGCGAGGAGGGTTCGGCCGCGGGCATCGCGCTGGCGCAGGACCCCGGGCAGAGCTGGTGGGCCGATGGCGGCTCCTCCTCGGGTGGGTCGGGTCACCACCACGGGGGACACGGCCACCACGACTCGGGAGGGAGCACGTCCTCCTGCGGGGGGAATTCCTCCTGCGGAGGCGGCGGTTCTTCCTGCGGCGGGAGCTCGTCCTCCTGCGGCGGGGGTGGTTCTTCCTGCGGGGGTGGCTCCTCCTGCGGGGGCGGCGGAGGCAACTGACACGGGGCAGTCTGATCCGCCGACGGCCCGGGGCCCCACGAGGAGACTCGTGGGGCCCCGGTCTCGTGTGCGCGGCCGAGCGCTCCGTCACGGGAACGACGACGCGTGGGGGACGGATGTCCGCCGGGAGAACCACGCGGGGACGCGGCCTGGGCCTGGAGGGGGACGGGGTGGAGCCGCGGCGGGGGTGGTTCCGGACCGTACCGCCGGAGGATCAGGAGGCGGAGGAGGCCACCGGGTCCGTCCCGCCGGTGATGCCCTTCGGTACGACCGAGAGGCCGCGTCCGCGCGCCGTGCGCGCCCTTTCCGGGCGTCCCGGCGCGCCGACCCCTGCCGGGACGTGGCTGCCGAGGCCCGTCGTGGCGGCGGCGAGTGGCACGCCGGCCAGGCGCTTTCCGCGCCGCGCGCGGCCCCGGCGCGTACCGCTGAGCGCGGCGGGGCGCGGGGCGAGGCGGGTGCGGGTGACGACGAGCTGGCCGTCCTCGGGGTAGGCGTGCCACGTGCGCCACTGCGTCTCGCCGTCGCGGCGCTGCACGAGCATCGCGGTGAACGCGTCGGGGCTGCCGGGGAAGACGCCCGCGAGGCCGTGCGGGTGTTCGGCGACGAGCGCGAGGAGCTCCTGCGCGCGCCCCGCGAACGCGCCGGGCGGCAGTTCCTCGACGCGCGCGGCGAAGTGGTAGTCGAAGCCGTCGAATTCCTCGACGACGCCCACCGGGAGCGGCGCGCCGCCGCCCGGCAGACAGGCGACGGTCTCCGAGCACTCCCCGTACTCGTCCTCCAGGAGGACCTGGTGGGAGGCGCCGAGCAGCCGCAACTGCACTGTCGCCTCCTCCAACTTCAGATCGAGTGCCGAGAGACAGGGAAGGGGTTCGCGGCCGAGCGCCCACGCGAGATCGCTCGCGCGCGTGTCGGTGTAGGTGGTCTTCAGGGTCGTGAGCATGGTTCGGCTCCACAGGCGCGCAAGGACGAGGAGGGGGCGGGCTGTCTCCCACGGGACGGCGACGGGGTGACCGGCCGGTCGGGACCCGGCTTCCGTGGTACGGGCCGGGGTGCGGGAGTAGCCGGCTCGTGCCCACCGGGGCCGTGCCCGTGAGCTGAGTGGGACGGGAACGACGGCGGAGGGGCGGCGACGTTTTAGAGGGAATCATGAACTCTCGTGCCCTGACCGCCTTTTCGCCCAACTCCGGGTGGTTTCCATCCCCCAGAGGGCCGGTCAGTTCACATGTTCAACCAGGGCGGAGCTTGCGCGGGGCGCGGTACGGGCTGTGGGGGCGTGGGTGTGGGCGTGGGCGTGGGCGTGCGCGGCGTGGTGCGGGCGGCGGGGCGTGGGGAGCGGTGCGGGCCGGGGGCGTGGGAGCGGTGCGGGCCGGGGGCGTGGGGCTTGTCCAGTGCTTTTCTGGTGCTGGGGGCAAAAAACACCCGTGTGAGTGACAAGGAGTGCTCCATTTGTCACGTAGCGTGGCCCATGTGAGCGAACCGCGTGCTGTTGTCCCACCCGGCCGGCCGCCGTCCCCACCGGGGGCGGAGGGTTCGCGCGGCGTGCTCGTGGACGAACGAGGTCGCGGCAAGGGCGGCTCCGGCTCCGTGGAGGAGGCCGGGCAGGAGGTCGCGCCCGAGCTGCCGCCGCTCTCGCTGCCGGTGCCGCCCGGCGTCGGTCGCTTCCTCGTGCTGCTCGCCGTCTTCGTCTGCGCGGCCTGCGGACTCGTGTACGAACTCGAACTCGTCGCCCTCGCCTCGTACCTGCTCGGCGACTCGGTCACGCAGGCGTCCCTCGTCCTCTCCGTCATGGTCTTCGCGATGGGCATCGGCTCGCTGCTCGCGAAACGGCTGTGCGCACGCGCCGCGGCCGCCTTCGGCGTGATCGAGGCGGGGCTCGCGCTCGTCGGCGGGTGCAGCGCGCTCGCCCTCTACGGGGCCTTCGCCTGGTCGGGGCGCTTCCCGGGCGCGTGGGCGAGCGGTTCGAGCGGCCTGCTCATCGGCTTCACCTTCGCCATCGGGGTGCTGATCGGCGGCGAGGTGCCGCTGCTCATGGTCCTCATCCAGCGCATCAGGCGGCAGGAGGCGGGCGGCGCGGTCGCCGACCTCTTCGCCGCCGACTACGTGGGCGCGCTCGTCGGCGGACTCGCCTTCCCCTTCCTACTGCTCCCCTTCCTCGGCCAGCTCACGGGCGCGCTGCTCACCGGCGCGATCAACGCCTGCGCGGGCGCGGCGCTCGTCCTCGGCCTCTTCCACCGCGACCTGAGCCGCCGCGCCCGCTGGACCCTGCTCGTGCTCAACGCCTTCGTCCTCGGCCTCCTCGCGATGGCCGCGCTCCATGTCGGCGACTTCGAACGCGCCGCGCGCCGCGCCGTCTTCGGCGACGACGTACACGTGGCGCTCCACAGCGACGTGCAGGACATCGTCCTGACGGGCCGTGACGGGCAGCCGCTGATGCTGTACCTCGGTGACGGACCGCGCGTCAGCTCGGCCGACGAGGGCGTCTACCACCAGGCGCTCGTCCGTCCCGCGCTCGCCGGTCGGCACGCACGCGTGCTCGTCCTCGGCGGGGGCGACGGGCTCGCGGTACGGGAGGTGCTGCGCGTCCCCGGGGTGCGCGTGGTGGACGTCGTGGAGGTGGACCGCGAGCTGCTGCGGCTCGCCCGCAGGGACTCCCGGCTCGGCGGGCTCAACCGGCACGCGCTCGACGACCCGCGCGTGCACGCCGTCTCCGCCGACGCCTTCACGTGGCTGCGCGCCAACCGGCGTCGCTTCGACGCGGTTGTGGCCGACTTGCCCGACCCACGTCAGACGGCGGCCACGAAGCTCTACTCGCAGGAGTTCTACGGGCTCCTGAAGCGGGCCCTCGCGCCGGGCGGCCGCTCCGTCGTGCACGTCGGCTCGCCGGGCCGGGACGCGCGCGACTACTGGCGCGCCGAGCGCACCCTGCGCGCCGCCGGACTGCGCACGGCGCCCTACGCGGCGAGGAAGGGGCGGGCCGAGTGGGGGTTCCTGCTCGCGGCCTCCGGCGAGCGACCACGTCTCGCCGTTCCCTCCCGGCCGGGGGACGGCTTCGGCGTGCGAGAGCTGCGGACCGGCGCACGGCGGGTGGCGGCGACGCGGGTGCGCGGGCTGGAACCGTCGACGCTGGTGTCACCCCGGTACGGGGGGTGAGGGATGCGGGGGATCGGTGGGGTGCCTGCGGGTGGGTCCGGCGAGGCGTTCGGGACGAGGAGGGTACGGAAGGGGTGGGCGTGGGTAGGCTCGCCCGCCATGGAGCATGAGGTCTTCGTCCCGGTTCCCCCCACCGCGCTGCGACGCGCGCTCGGCGACCCCACCCGGGTCCCCGACTGCGTGCCGGGGCTGCGAGCCGAGCCCGGCCCCGAGCCCCGCACGGCCCCCGGCGGTGACGGCATCGCGGTGCACGGACGGCTGCGGCTGCGCGCCGGCAGCCACACGATCACGTACCGGGGCGGGCTGCGCCTGACCGCCCGTCCCGACGACAGCTGGGCCTTGCACGTCTCGGCGACCGAGGCGCGCGGCGAGGGCTCGGTACGGGCACGGCTGAGCCTGACGCTCGCGGAGACCGAGGGCGGGACGCGGGTGCGGTTCGCCGGGAGCGGCGAGGTCGCGGGCCGGCTGCTCGACGAGGCCGGCCCCCAGGCCGCCGAATCCGCCCTGCACCGCCTGCTCAACCGCTTCGCCGCCAACCTGGGGCGGGCGGGGGAGGCGGGCGCCGGGGAACCGGGCGGGGCGGCCGGATCGGGTGCCGGGGGGTCGGTTGCCGGTGGGTCGGGTGGGAAGGCGGCCGGGGCGGAGACTGGTACGGAAGCCGGTACGGACGAAGAATCGGGTACGGCGTTCGGGGAGGACGCGATGACGGACGGGACGGACAGGACGAGCGGGACGGGCGAAGAGCCGGAGGGGACGGAGGGCGAGGAGTCGGCAAAGCCGTCGGCGGCATCGGAGGAAGCGGTCGCGGCCGAGGGGACGGCGGACTCGGGGGTGGCGGAGACAGCGGACAGAGCGGAGCCTGCGGACGCTCCGGAGACCGCCGACGCTCCGGAGGGCGCCGACGCTCCTGGGGGCGCCGACGCTCCGGAGGCCGCCGACGATCGCGAGGTCGCCGGTGTCGGGGACGCCGCTGAGATCGCGAAGGACGAGGGCGCCGACGCCGGGGACGATGCCGACCACGGCGACACCGCAGACCACGGCGACACCCCCGACCCCGACGACGACCTCCTCGGCATCGTGCCGGACACCCCCGCCTCCGTCTTCGACAGTGAGGTCCCGCCGTCCTCGCTGGGGCGCGAGGAGGGACCGCTCGGGCCGGAGGAGGTGGAACCACCGGCCGAGGCCGCCCATGCCCGACGGACGATGATCGGCCGCAGCGCGGAGGAGGTGGATCACGCGCCGCCCCGGGGGCGGTACGCGCCCGAAGCGGTCGGCGGCGCGGGTTCCACCGCGAACACGCTGCGCTGGGCCGCGCCCGTGGCGGCGCTCGTCGTGGCCTCGGCGGTGGTGGTGGGCCGCGCGCTGCGCCGCAGGCACTGACGCAGGCTCTGACGGGCGAAGCGCGGGGTGCGGGGCGGGAGCCGGTGTGCGCGGGTGACCTCCTCGGTGCCCCGCGCCCCGCGTAAGGTCACCCCGTGACCACCGCACATGAGACGACGCTGACCACCCGCACTTCCTCCCTCACCGTGCGCCCCGATCTCGGCGCCCGGCTCGGTTCGCTGAGGGTGGGAGAGTACGAACTGCTGCGGCCCGGCGATCACTACGGCTCGTTCCCGATGGCCCCGTTCTGCGGGCGCACCCGGGACGGGCGCTTCACCAACGGCGGGACGATCCACCAACTCCCGCTCAACGACGACCCCAACGCCATCCACGGCACCGCGCGCGACCACCGCTGGACGACCGCGCCGGTGCCGGACACCGAGGACGGCCGGCCCACGGCGGCGTTCACGTACGACCTGGCCGAGCCGTGGCCGTACACCGGTCGGGTCACGCAGGTGATGGAGCTGGGTGAGGACGCCCTCACGCTGCGGATGGGCATCGAGACCTACGGGGACTCGTTCCCGGGCCAGGTCGGCTGGCACCCGTGGTTCCGGCGGAACCTCGGGCAGGGCGGCGAGGACGTGAAGATCGAGTTCCAGCCCGCGTGGCAGGAGGAGCGCGGCGCGGACCACCTGCCGACGGGCCGTCGCATCGACCCGCTGCCGGGCCCGTGGGACGACTGCTTCGGGATGCCGGACGGCGTCACGGTCCTGCTCACCTGGCCGGGTGAGCTGGAACTGACCGTGACCAGCCCGGAGAAGTGGGTCGTGGTCTACGACGAACAGGCCGACTGGGTCTGCGTCGAGCCCCAGACCGGCCCCCCGAACGGACTCAACACGCAGCCCCGCCTCATCACCCCGATCGAGCCGCTGGAGGCCTCGACGACGTGGAGCTGGCGACTGCTGTGAACCGAGGCGGGGAGGCCGCTGTCGCGGGGTACCCGCAGGGAGCCGGGTTCCCGAAGGAAGGCACAGGCCCATGGAACTGACGCTGCCCCAGCGGATCTACCTCCTCTCCGCCTACGACCCCGGCAAAGCCGATTTCACCGCCACCGGACTCCAGTTCCGGGGCCAGCGCCTGCGCGCCGCCGCCTTCGCCGTGCTCGTGGCGGACGGTCTCGTGCGCACCGACGGCAAGAAGGCGTGGCGCCTCGCGGAGAAGGCGCCTCGGGACGCGTTCCTGCGCGGGGTCTGGGACGAACTTCCCGCCGACAAGGCGCAGGGCTGGCTCCGGCTCGTCCACAACAAGGCCCACACGGCCGAGACCCCCGTACGGGAGCAGCTCCGCGAGGCCGGGTACGTCGAGGAGCCGCACGGGCACCGCCTCAACCCGCTCGCCAAGCACAAGGGCGCGCCCAGCGATCCGGAGGGTCTGCTCGCGCTGCGCGAGCGGACGCGCGGCCCGGTGCTCGCGGACGCGCTGCCGGAACAGGTCCCCGACGAGGACGTGACGCTCGCGGTGCTGTGCGCCGAGGGCGGCACGGGGGCGCTGTTCACCGGCAAGGAGCAGAAGGCGCACAAGGAGACGCTGAAGCACTTCGGCGCCCACTTCGACGCCCGCGTCCCCGGGCTGCGCGCGGCACTGCTCACCTCGATCCTCTCGGCACGGTCCGTGGGCGGCGGGTGGAGCTGAGCGAGTACGGGGGCACCGCGCCCCGGTGAGCGTGAGCCCCCCCGGTGACCCTGAGCTCCGGTGACCGGGAGCCCCCGCCCCACCCGGTGACCGGGAGCCCCCGCCCCACCCGGTGACCGGGAGCCCCCGCCCCACCCTGCCCCTGGTGACCGTGGCCGCCCGGCCCCCGTACCGCCCCCCACCGCGCGGCGACGCGCCCCCGTACCGTCCCTCTAAGCTCGTGCCCATGACTGACGCACGTTCCGAGCTGCTCCAGCAGATCAAGGACAAGGCCGTGGTGCACGGCAAGGTGACGCTCTCCTCGGGCATCGAGGCCGATTACTACGTCGATCTGCGCCGGATCACGCTCGACGGGGCCGCCGCGCCGCTCGTCGGTGAGGTCATGCTCGACCTCGTCGACAACCTGGACTTCGAGGCGGTCGGCGGGCTCACCCTCGGCGCCGACCCGGTCGCCGACGCGATGCTGCACGCCGCGCACGCGCGCGGGAAGCGCGTCGACGCCTTTGTCGTGCGCAAGGCGGCGAAGACGCACGGGATGCAGCGCCGTATCGAAGGCCCGGACATCAAGGGCCGCCGCGTGCTCGTCGTCGAGGACACCTCCACGACGGGCGGCTCGCCGCTCACCGCGGTCGAGGCCGTGCGCGAGGCCGGGGGGCACGTCGTCGCCGTGGCCACGATCGTGGACCGCGACACCGGGGCGGGCGAGAAGATCGCGGGCGAGGCAGGGGTCCCGTACCTCTACGCCTACGCGCTCAACGAGCTGGGCCTCTGACGAGCGGGTCCGTTCCAGGCGTGCCCCCGGAGGGTGACCGCCCTCCGCTGAGCACGTGCTCCCTCTGACGAGCGAGCCCCTGGCGAGTCCCTCAGGCCCCTGACCTCCCCCGCTCGCCAAAAGGCGATGTTTCACGTGAAACACCGGAGCCGTCCTGTTTCACGTGAAACATCGCCTTCGTCGTCTCACGCCACCGCTCCTCGCTGGGAGCAAATGGGTACGTCTGGAAAGATGGACCCGGCCGACACCGGCGTCGCCCCCAGGTCAGGGTCACTCCACACACCCGCACATCACAAGGAGCGGACACATGCCCATCGCAACCCCCGAGGTCTACAACGAGATGCTCGACCGGGCGAAGGCAGGCAAGTTCGCCTACCCGGCCATCAACGTGACCTCCACGCAGACCCTGCACGCGGCCCTGCGCGGCTTCGCCGAGGCCGAGAGCGACGGCATCATCCAGATCTCCACCGGGGGTGCGGAGTTCCTGGGCGGTCAGTACAGCAAGGACATGGTCACCGGCGCGGTCGGTCTGGCGGAGTTCGCGCACGTCGTCGCCGAGAAGTACCCGGTCACCGTGGCGCTGCACACCGACCACTGCCCGAAGGACAAGCTGGACGGCTACGTCCGCCCGCTGCTCGCCATCTCCGCCGAGCGCGTCAAGGCCGGTCAGAACCCGCTCTTCCAGTCGCACATGTGGGACGGTTCCGCCGAGACCCTGGACGACAACCTGGCCATCGGCCAGGAGCTGCTCGCGCTGGCGAAGGCCGCGAAGATCATCCTTGAGGTCGAGATCACGCCGACCGGTGGCGAGGAGGACGGGGTCTCGCACGAGATCAACGACAACCTCTACACGACCGTCGACGACGCGATCCGCACCGTCGAGGCGCTCGGTCTCGGCGAGAAGGGCCGCTACCTGCTCGCCGCCTCCTTCGGCAACGTGCACGGCGTCTACAAGCCGGGCAACGTCGTGCTCCGCCCCGAGCTGCTCAAGGACCTGAGCGAGGGCGTCGCCGCCAAGTACGGCAAGCAGCAGCCCTTCGACTTCGTCTTCCACGGCGGTTCCGGCTCCACGAAGGAGGAGATCGAGTCCGCGCTGGAGAACGGCGTCGTCAAGATGAATCTCGACACGGACGCGCAGTACGCGTTCACGCGTCCCGTCGCGGACCACATGTTCCGCAACTACGACGGTGTGCTGAAGGTCGACGGCGAGGTCGGCAACAAGAAGACGTACGACCCCCGCACCTGGGGCAAGCTCGCCGAGGCCGGCATGGCCGAGCGCGTCACCGAGGCGACCCGCACGCTGCGCTCGGCGGGTCACAGCCTCAGCGCCTGACCCGGCGGGTGGTTCACGGGTCCCCGCTCCGTACGGCTTCGACTCGTACGGGGCGGGGACCCGTTCGCGTACGTACGCGGCCCGTTCGCGTACGTACGGGCTGGAGCCCCTTCGCGTACGTACGGGGCGGCCTGTTCACGTACGTACGGGACGTGGGGGCGGGGTGGGCCGGTCCGGCGGTCAGGCAGACTGGAAACCATGGCCATTCACCAGAACCTGCTCGGGGACGTGCCCCCGACCCACCTGCCCGAGGAGCCCGAGCCGCGTGAGCTGCTCGCTTCCGGGACCCCCGCCTCCGAGGTCGCCGCGAAGTTCCCGGCCTCCTCGCTCCCCTGGGCCCTGCTCGCGGACGAGGCCTTCGAAGCGGGCGACCCCGTGGCCTCGTACGCCTACGCCCGTACCGGATACCACCGCGGCCTCGACGCGCTGCGCCGCAACGGCTGGAAGGGCCACGGCCCGGTCCCGTGGGAGCACGAGCCGAACCGCGGCTTCCTGCGCGCCCTGCACGCCCTCGCCCGCGCCGCCCAGGCGATCGGCGAGAAGGAGGAGTACGAGCGCTGCTCCGACTTCCTGCGCGACTCCTCGCCCACGGCGGCGCAGACCCTCGGCTGACCTCGCGCCGCGTTTCTTCTCCGGTACGGGCCCTCCCGCCTTGCCGTTCCCCACCCGGGGGACGGAGGATGCGAGTGGGCCCGTCCGCGTACCGGACACGCGCGCCGGACAACCGGAGTACGGGCCCGAGGGGACCGGAGCCCTCCGCCGGGACGCCGTACGACGACGGCGGGCGCGCAGCGCGGGCGGGGGCGGACCGCTACCCGGCAGCCGTCTCCACCGGAGAGATCGATGTCGTACGACCCCCTGAACACCCCGCACACCCCGAACGACCGGGGCGCTTCGCACACCCCGGGCGCCTCGCACACCGCGAAAAATCTGAACACCGTGCAGGATTCGCACGCCCCTCACGCCCCCACCCCGTCGGACAGCGCTCCCGAGGCCCCGCACCTCGACTTCGCGGGCAGCACCCCGTACGAGGACTACGTGCACGCCGACGTCCTCACGCACCTCCAGGAACCGCGCTCCGACGACCCCGGCGAGATGGTCTTCCTCGTGACGACGCAGGTCATGGAGTTGTGGTTCACCGTCCTCGTCCACGAGTGGGAGACCGCCGCGCGGGCGCTGCGCGAGGACGACCTGCCGCGCGCACTCGACGCGCTGCGCCGCTCGCGCCGCGAGCTGGACGCCCTCAACGCCTCCTGGCTCCCGCTCGCGGGGCTCACCCCCGCCCAGTTCAACAGTTACCGGGGCGCGCTCGGCGAGGGTTCGGGCTTCCAGTCGGCGATGTACCGGCGCCTGGAGTTCCTGCTCGGCGACAAGTCCGCGGCGATGCTCGTCCCGCACAAGGGCACGCCGCGCGCGCACGCCGAGCTGGAGAAGGCGCTCCACGAACCGGGGCTCTACGACGAGGCGCTGCGCTTCCTCGCCCGGCGCGGCCACCCCCTGCCGCCCTCGGTGCTCGACCGCGACCTGAGCCGCCGCTACGAACCGTCCGAGCAGGTCGAGGCGGTGTGGGCGGAGGTCTACCGGGGTGATCAGCGCGGCGAGGAGGTACGGCTCGGAGAGGCGCTCACGGACGTGGGCGAGCTGGTGTGGCGATGGCGCAACGACCACCTCACGGCGACCCGCCGCGCGATGGGCTCCAAGCAGGGCACGGGCGGCTCGGCGGGCGTCGCCTGGCTGGAGAAACGCGCCGCGAAGAGCGTCTTCCCCGAGCTGTGGACGGCGCGTGGCCGTGTCTGAGCGCATCGAGGAGGGGAACGACGTCACCACCGGGCTCCGCGCCACCGCCCACCGCCTCGACGCCGAGGACGCGCTGCGACCGGTACGCGAGCGCTTCACGCTTCCCGGCGACGTCGTCTACCTCGACGGGAACTCGCTCGGCGCGCTCGCGAAGGCCGTCCCGGACCGGCTCGCCCACGTCGTCGCGCACGAGTGGGGCGCGCTCGGCATCCGCTCGTGGACGGAGAGCGGCTGGTGGGAGGCGCCGGAGCGGGTCGGTGAGCTGATCGCGCCGCTCGTCGGCGCGGCGCCCGGGCAGGTCGTCGTCGGCGACTCGACGAGCGTCAATCTCTTCAAGGCGCTCGTCGCGGCCGTCCGGCTCGCGGGCGAAGGCCGCGACGAGGTCCTCGTCGACTCCTCGGCCTTCCCGACGGACGGCTACATCGCGGAGGCGGCGGTACGGCTGACGGGCCACCGCCTCGTCCCCGTACTCCCCGCCGAGGTGCCCGGCCGGCTCAGCCCCCGCACCGCCGCCGTGCTCCTCAACCACGTCGACTACCGCACCGGGCGCCTGCACGACCTGCCCGGACTCACCGCCGCCGCGCACGAGGCGGGCGCGTACGCCGTCTGGGACCTGTGCCACAGCGCGGGCGCGCTGCCCGTCGGGCTCGACGCGCACGGCGTCGACCTGGCGGTGGGCTGCACGTACAAGTACCTCAACGGCGGACCGGGCTCCCCGGCCTTCCTGTACGTGCGCGCCGCGCACCAAGCGGCGTTCGACTCGCCGCTGCCGGGCTGGAACTCGCACGCCGAGCCCTTCGGGATGCGGCCCGCCTACACGCGTGCGGAGGGCGCGACGGCCGGGCGGGTCGGGACTCCCGACATCCTGTCGCTGCTCGCCCTGGAGGCCGCGCTCGGCGTCTGGGAGGGCGTGGACCTCGCGGCGGTGCGGGCCAAGTCGCTCGCGCTCACGGACTTCTTCCTGGAGTGCGTCGACCGCTACGTACCACCGGGGCACCTGGAGTCCGTCACCCCGGCCGCGCACGAGGAGCGCGGCAGCCAGCTCGCGCTGCGCACGCCGCTCGCCGCCGAGCTGATGCCGCGGCTCATCGCGCGCGGCGTCGTCGGCGACTTCAGGCCGCCGGACATCCTCCGCTTCGGCTTCACGCCGCTGTACGTGGGATTCGCGGACGCGGAACGAGCGGCGGGGGTCCTGGCGGAGGAGCTGGGGGCCCTGGCGGGTGACCTCCGGGGCGCTGGCTGACGCCGGTCCGTCGATTCCCCCCTTTCGGGTGGATTGCCGCAAGCCTCGGGTTTGCCCCGCTCTTCCCCGGTCAAACGGTCTCGTGCCGTTCCCGCCCGTGCACGGTGCGTGCGCGAGGCCGCCGTGCGCGGCGGGAACGACACCAGGCCCCGTGCCGGGCCCGCGACGATCCCCTCGCACCCGTATCGGCGCACGTCACCCGCCTGATAGCGTCCCGGCCGGTCGGGGGAGGCCGCTCGTGCGCCCCCGGAGGACCTGCGGGGGCGCGCGTGGAGCGCGGGACGCCGTGGGGCAGCACCCGTGGACCGCGAACGCTGAGAGGTCGCAGATGCCGGACGACGCCGTTGCCCGCGAGGCCGCCGAGGCCGAGTCGCTCTTCACGCATCCCGCGGTACCGCCCGAGGCCACGCTCCCCTACGGCGAGCACCCCGACCAGCTCGTCGACTTCTACGCCCCGCGCGGCCCCGGGCACCCCGGCGGACACCCCCTCGTCCTCGTACTGCACGGCGGTTCCTGGCGGGCCACGTACGACAGGGCGCACCTGACGCCGTTCGCCGGGCTGCTCGCGCGGCGCGGATTCGCGGTCGCGCTCGCCGAGTACCGCAGGGGCGCGGGGCTGCCGGGGCAGGGCGCGAAGGCCCGTCCCGGCCGCTGGCCGGAGACCTTCGACGACATCGCCGCGGTCCTCGACGCGCTGCCCGGACTCGCCCGCGAGGCGCTCCCGGAGGCGGATTCCACGCGCACGGTGCTGTGCGGGCACTCCTCGGGCGGACACCTCGCGCTGTGGGCGGCGGCGCGCCACGTCCTCCCGGCCGACGCGCCGTGGCGTCGCGCCGAACCCCCCTCGCTGCGCGGCGTCGTGGCGCTCGCGCCGCTCGCCGACCTGGCGCTCGCGCGCGAGCGGGGCGTGTGCGACGGCGCCGTCGAGCCCTTCCTCGGCGGTTCCGCGACGGTCGGCGCACGCCTGCCGTACGCCGATCCGGCCCGTCTGCTGCCGACCGGCATCGCCACGACGCTCGTCCAGGGTCGCGACGACACCGAAGTCCCCCGCGCCATCGCCGAGTCCTTCGCCGACGCGGCCTGCGCGGCGGGCGAACCCGCGGGCGTGACGCTGCTCGAAGGCATCGGGCACTACGCCCTCGTCGACCCGGCGGCCGACGCCTCGGCGGTCGTGGCGGAGGAGATCGCCCAACTCGCCTGGTGAGGGGCGGGGGTGGGGCGTGTACGGTACGGGGCGGGTCGCTCGTACGGGTCTGCCCGCGGCCGGACGCGCGCGCCGCTCGGGTCCGCTCAGGGGCCCGCCGGGTCCGTCGTGCGGAGGACCGGCGGCGTGTCGTGACCGGGGGCGTCCCCCTCAAGTCGGTCGCGTCCTCCTTGAGATGGACGGCCGAAGTGCATACGTGGGAGGGACGCCTGGAGGCGATCGGCGCCCTAGCGTGGTGTGCATGAATGAGACTTCGGCTTCGGCTTCCGGACGTGAGCCGCTCACTCCGGGGCTCGCGACGGAGCGGCGGATCGCGGAGTTCGTGGCGCGCGTCATGCGTGAGGACCTGATCGCGGATGCCTTCGCGTTCCGGCCGCTGCCCGTGCGCGAGATACGGGAGGGCCGGAAGCGTTTCCTGTGGGTGCGGTGGCTGCCGCAGGGCTGTGTGGGCCTGGCGGCACTCGTGTGCTTCGCCGCCATCGTCACGGGGCCGTACGGCTTCCCGTTCGGGCTGGCGGGAGCCCTCCTCGTGACGCTCGCCATGTTCCGCCCGGTCGGCGCGTGGTGGCTCTCGTTGCCGTTGTGCCTCATTCCCGCGAGCAGCGGCGCCGTGTCGCTGGCGTTCGGCCCCGCCTTCCTCGTCATAGTGATCGCGAGCTGGCTCTCGCCGCCCCGTACGGCGTTCACCATGTGGGTCGTGAGCGCGGTCCTCTCGCTGGGGCTGAGCGGGGCTCTCGACTGGGACGCCGAGTCGAACATCGGCGTCTACCTCTTCCTGTCCGCGGTCTCGCTCATCGCCGTCGCCTCGCTCGGCGGCTGGAGCAGGGCGCGCCAGCAGGTGGAGGCGAAGGAGGCGGAGGTCGCCGAGAAGGCCGCCGAGGTCGCCCGCAAGGAGGAGGTCACCCTCGTCGAGCGCTCGCGGCGCACCCTCCTGGAGGAGCGCACGACGATCGCCCGTGAGCTGCACGACGTGGTCGCGCACCACATGTCGGTCGTCGCGATCCAGGCCGAGGCCGCGCCGTACCGGGTCATCGACCCGCCGCCCGAGCTGGTCGCGGCCTTCGCCACGATCCGCGAGAACGCGGTGGTCGCCCTCACCGAACTGCGGCGCGTCCTCGGTGTCGTACGTGCCGAGGACGCGGAACTGCCGCACACCCCCCAGCCCACGCTCGCCGATCTCGACGCCCTGCTCGACAACGTGCGCGGGGCGGGCCTTGAGGTGACGAAGCTGGTCACGGGCCGGGTGCGGGAACTGCCGCAGGGCGTCGAGCTGTCGGCGTACCGCATCGTGCAGGAGGCGCTCAGCAACACCTTGCGGCACGCGCCGGGTGCGGAGGCCGTGGTCGAGTTGTCGTACGTGCTCGGCGGCTTCGGGCTGCGCGTCTTCAACTGGGCGCCGCCCGAGCCTTGGGGGGACGAAGGCCCGTGGGGAGGCCAGGAGCCATGGGAGGTGCCCGACCCCTGGGACGGGGAGGCCCTCTGGGAGGGACCCGCCCTCGCCCCGACCCCCGCTTCGGCCACCGGCAGCGGGCACGGGCTCACCGGGATGCGGGAGCGCGTCGCGATGCTGGAGGGCGAACTGACGGCCGGGCCCACGGAGTCGGGGGGCTTCGAGGTCTCGGTCTGGATTCCGGTTCCGGCGGCGGAACCGGTCTCGGCGGCGGAACCGGAGGCGGAGCGGGAGCCGGAGGCGGGCGCCGGGACGGGGCGGGCTTCGGCGGCGGGGCGGGGTTCGGCGGCGGGGCGGGGTTCGGAAGTGGGGCGCGGGTCCGAGGCGGGGCGCGGCTCGGAGCGGGGGCCGGGAGGCGGGCCCGGCGGCTCGCAGGGCACACCATCGCGGCCGGCCGACCGCGCCGTCCCGGCGCCCTCCGCGGGCACGGGGCCGCGGAGGCCGGCGCCGTCCACGATTTCGTTCCGCAAGAAGGACTCGGCTCCCAGGGAGGGCAGCGGATGAGCATCACGGTGCTGATCGCCGATGACCAGGTGATGGTCCGGGAGGGCTTCTCGGTCCTGCTCGGGGCGATGCCGGGCATCGAGGTCGTCGGCGAGGCGGTCGACGGGCGCGAGGCGGTCGAGCTGACCGCGCGTCTCGCCCCCGACGTCGTCCTGATGGACATCCGGATGCCACGGCTCGACGGCATCGGGGCGACCCGCGAGATCGTCGCGAGCCCGGCCGGGACGAAGGTGCTCGTCCTGACGACGTTCGACCTCGACGAGTACGTGTACCAGGCGCTGCGGGCCGGAGCCTCCGGCTTCCTGCTCAAGGACGCCTCGGCACGTCAGCTCGCCGAGGCCGTGGAGGTCGTCGCGCGGGGCGAGGCCCTGCTCGCGCCGAGCGTGACCCGGCGGCTGATCACCGAGTTCGCGCGGGTCCCCGAAACGGCGCTGCGCAGACCCGCGAGCCCCGCTGCGGGGGGTGCCTACGGGGAATTGACCGAGCGCGAGACGGAGGTCCTCGTCCATGTGGCGCGCGGCCTGTCGAACCAGGAGATCGCGGAGAAGCTCTACGTGGCGGAGTCGACGGTGAAGACGCACGTGAGCCGAATCCTGGTGAAGCTGGGCCTGCGGGACCGGACGCAGGCGGCGGTGTTCGCCTATGAGAACAGGCTGGTGGAACCGGGGTAGGGGCGGCGGCCGGATGGCCTGAGGGGGTGCGGGGCCCTTGCCGGTGACGGGGCGAGCGGGGAATCAAGGGCGCGGCGGGGCCGTGGTCCCGTGGGACGGGGGAAGCGGGATGGCGGGGGAGACGTGGCTGCCGCATGCCTTGAGGCGGGTGCGGGGAGCGCGGGCGCGGGGGTCGGCGCAACGGGTGGCTGCGGTCGGGCGGGTTGCAGTGGTGGCCGGGCGGAAGGCGGCAGTCGGGCGGGTTGCAGTGGTCGCCGGGCGGGAGGCGGCGGTTGGGCGGGTTGCGCTGGCCGGGCGGGTCGCTTACTGGGGGATACCCGTCGTGTGGGCGCTCGTGTTCGGGGCCTGGGGGCTGGCGCGGCGGGGTGCGGTGTGGCGGGACGAGGCGGCGACGTGGCAGGTGGCGCGGCGGCCGGTGGGGCGGATTCTGGAGCTGCTCGGCTCGGTCGACGCGGTGCACGGGGCCTACTACCTGCTGATGCACGAGGTGTTCGCCGCTTTCGGCCCCGGGACCTTCGTGCTGCGCGCGCCCTCGGTGCTCGCGGTCGCCGGGGCCGCGGGGTGCGTGGCGTTGCTCGGGCGGAGGTTCGGAGGGAGCGGGACCACGGCGGGGCTGGCGCTCACCGTCTTCCCCGGAGTGCAGTTCCAGGCGCAGGAGGGGCGGCCGTACGCGCTGGTGCTGTTCGGGTGCGCCGTCGCGACGCTGCTGTTCGTGGCGGCGGTGCGGGGGGAGGCGAGGCGCGGGCGGTGGGCGGCGTACGGGGCGGTGGTGCTGGCGTCAGCGCTGCTCAACTGGCTGGCGTTGCTCGTGCTGTCCGCGCACCTGGTGACGTTGTGCCTGCTCGGCGTCGGCCGCGAGGTCTGGGCGCGGTGGGGGGTGGCCGCAGGGGGAGCGGTGGCGGGCGTGGCGCCGCTGGTCCTGCTGAGTGCCACGCAGCGCGAACAGATCGCGTGGATACCGCCGTTGACGTGGGGTGTGCTGCTCGGGCCGCTCGCGGTCTGCGCGCTCGGCGGTCTCGCGGCGCTGCCCGCCAGGAGATACGCGGCCGGGTCGGTGCCGCTCGTGGCGGTGGCGCTGCCGCTCCTCGTCGTACCGCAGGTGCTGCTGGCCGTGGTGTCGAGCGTGCGGCCACTCTTCCTGGAACGGTACGTGCTCTTCGCGCTGCTCGGCGCGGCGCTGCTCGCGGGAGCGGCGGTGGACGCGGCGGTACGGGCGGTCGGGCGGTGGCTCGTCCCGGTGCTGGGCGTGACGACGGCGCTGGCGCTGCTCCCGTCCGCGCTGGCCGAGCGGTCCCCGGCGAGCCGGGTGGACGACGTACGGGCGGGCGCGGTGCTCGCGGAACGGCTCGGCCTGCCGGGTGACGCGGTCGTCTTCGTCCCCGCGGCACGCAGGGACAGCGCACTCGTCGCGCCCGCCCGTTTCGCCGGGCTGCGGGACATAGGTCTCGCCAGGGACGCCACCGTCTCCGGCACCCTCAGCGGCGTCGAACTCCCACCGGCGGCCCTGCGCACCGCGCTCGCCACGGAGTCCCGCGTCCTCCTCCTGACGGACGCCCACCCCGGTCCTCCGGCCGCCCGCCGGGACCGCGCCAAACTCGCCGCGCTGACAGCGGGGTTCACGCCGGTACGTACCCGCGCGTGGCGCGGCAGGCAGGTGACGGTGTACGTGAGGCGAGCGGCTCTCGGGGCGGGGCGGAGCGGGGCGCCGGTGCGCGAGGTCGCGGGGATGGCGTGTGGGGCGGTCGGGCGGGGGCGGTCCGTCGTTGTGGGGAGCGGCCCGGTTTCGGGGCTCAGGTGACCACGATGCTCCATATCCCCCGTCGTACGGTCCAGGTGCGGTTGCGGACGGGGCCGGCGGGGGAGCCGTCGACGAGGTAGTGGAAGTCGGCGCCGGAGACGGTGACGGTACGGGCGTGGGCGAGTACGGGGTCGGTCGTGCCTGCCGCGGGGACGAGGCGGATTCCGGCGTAGCCGGAGGTGTCGGCGCGGGGGGCGGCCGAGGTGGCGCCGACCGGGCCGAGCGGGGCGCGGGTGGGTGAGGGGGTGACGGTGAGGGAGCGCAGGGGAGTGGCGAGGTCGGCGAGGAGTTCCCCGTCCGCCTCGATCCGCAGCCCAGCCCCCGCGGGGGCGCCCGGCACCTGGTCCGGGGTCGCGCGCAGCGCCCGTATCCGCCGCCACCAGCGGCGCCCGCCGGCCGGCCGTTCCGGAGCGGCCTTCTCGCGCGGCGGTATCGTGCCCGCTTCGGCCCGCGGCCCGGCATCGGCTGCCGCGTCGCCCGCGGCCCGTGCCGCTGGGGGGTGTCCCGCCAGGATCGACGGAACACCCCCGAGCCGCCGCAGCGCGCCGCCCCTGCCGCGTGCGCCGGGCACCGGCAGCACGAGCGCCCCGAGTACGACCCCGTCGCTGTCGTCGACGAGCAGGTCGCGCGCCACGGGCCGCCCGTCGAGCACCGCCCGCGCGGCCGCCACCGGATCGACGGGAACCCCCAGCACCCGAGCGAGCGCGGCGCCCGCCCCGTCCCCGGCGCAGACCGGCACCCACCCCACGACCCGCTCCCGGCTCCGCCGCCCACCCCCGCGATCCTGCGAGGCCGCCCCCCGCAGCCCTTCGCGGCGCGAGTCCTCGATCGGCAAGCTCCTGACCCGTGCGCTCGAACTCCGCGAATCCCCTACCGAGTCACCACCCGAGGAGTCACCACCCGCCCGCGACCCCCCGGCGCCGAAGCCGCGCCCGCGCGGCCCGTCCCTCCACGAGCCCCGGGCCTGCTGGCCCCCGCCCGCCGAACCCGCGGCCGCCCTGCCCGCCACCCGCGGACCCTCGCCCCTGACGCCCCAACCCCGCGAGCCGTCAACGGACGAGCCCACGCCCGGCGTGCCGTCGGCCGTGTTGCCCGTTCCCGGCGTGCCTTCGGCCGCGTTGCCCGTTCCCGGCATGCCTTCAGCCGTGTCGCCTGCTTCCTGCGGGTCGTCCGCCCGGGGGATTCGGCCTCGGCAGTCGCGTCCGCGCGGGCCGTCTGTTCCGGAGTCCTCGTCTGCGGTGCCCCCGGCCTGGAGCACACCGGCCGCGCCTCCCGCCCTCGGCAAGCCTCCAGCGTGCTCGCCTGCTCCCGGCAAGCCTCCAGCCGTGTCGCCTGTTCCCTGCGGGTGGCCCGCCTGGGAGCTTTGGCCTTGGGGGTCGTGCCCGCGCGGGCCGGCCGTTCCGGAGTCGTCGCTCATGGGGCCGCCGGTCTGGAGCCCTCCAGCGTGCTCGCCTGCGCCCGGCAAGCCCCCAGCCGTGTCGCTCGTTCCCGGCGTCCCTTCCGCCGTGTCGCCTGCTTCAGGCAAGCCTCCAGCCGTGTCGCCCGTCCCCCGCGAGTCGCCCGCCCGCGAGCTCTGGCCCCCGGTGTCCCGCC
Organism: Streptomyces sp. NPDC088923; assembly: GCF_044749745.1. Taxonomy (NCBI): domain Bacteria; kingdom Bacillati; phylum Actinomycetota; class Actinomycetes; order Kitasatosporales; family Streptomycetaceae; genus Streptomyces; species Streptomyces sp. NPDC088923. The sequence continues at coordinate 383,793 of NZ_JBIVIO010000001.1, forward strand.
CGCGCGAGCCACTCGCCCCCGACCCCTCGCTCATGGAGCCCTCAGCCTGCAACCCTCCGGCCGTGCTGCCTGCTCCCGGCAAGCCTTCGGCCGTGTCGCCCGTCCCCCGCGAGTCACCCGCCCGCGAGCCCAAGCCCCCGCCGTCCCGCCCCCGCGAGCCGTCCGTTCCCGACCCCTCGCCCACAGAGCCCCCAGCCTGCAACCCTCCAGCCGTGCCCCCCGCTCCTGGCAATTCCCCAGCCGAACCACCCGCCCCCCGCGAGCCACCCACTCCCGACCCCTCGCCCCGAGCCCCCGCACCTCCAGCAACGCCCCCTCCGCCCCCGCCCGCCCCAGCCAAGTCCCCACCCGGCAAACCCCCACCCGCCCCCACAACGCCCCCGTCCCCGCGTGTCCCGTCTCCGCCGCTCCCCGCACCCAGCATCCGTCCCCGGTAGAGCGCCCCCACCGCTCGGACCAGTGCTGACTCGTCGCCCACGACGATCACTCGCCGTCGGCCCGCTCGGCGGACCGCGTTCGCGTATTCCTCCGGTGTTTCGGGGAGGCAGATCTTCACCTCGGCTCCCGCGGCCAGGACGTCGCGGGCGATGCGGACGGACTCGCCGTCCGTGCGGCGGGCCGCGGGGTCGATCACGAGCAGCAGGGAGGGGGCTGGGTACGCCGAGGGCTCTGGAGCCGACACCGCTGTCCTTCCTCGGGTCGTCGGGTAGCATCTTTGTGCAAGAGCCCCTTGCGCTATTGCGCCAGGGGCTTCGTCTATTCCGGGGCACCGGTCCGACGGCTCGCGGCCGATGACGGTCGCCGGTACACGCCCGCGCACTCTCCGTCGCGGCACGTACCGGAAGACGGTGTACGTCGTAACCACGTACGCCCCGACCATGGACATGCCCCACCCGGAAGGGGTGTACGCCTGTGCCCGCACTTGTGCTGCTCGGTGCTCAGTGGGGTGACGAGGGCAAGGGGAAGGCGACCGATCTGCTCGGCGGCTCGGTCGATTACGTGGTGCGCTACCAGGGCGGCAACAACGCCGGCCACACGGTCGTCGTCGGCGACCAGAAGTACGCGCTCCACCTGCTCCCCTCCGGCATTCTGTCGCCCACCTGCGTGCCGGTCATCGGCAACGGTGTCGTCGTCGACCCGGCGGTCCTGCTCTCCGAGCTGAGCGGGCTGAACGAGCGCGGCGTCGACACGTCGAAGCTCCTGATCAGCGGAAACGCCCATTTGATCACGCCGTACAACGTGACGATGGACAAGGTCTCCGAGCGCTTCCTCGGCAAGCGGAAGATCGGCACGACGGGCCGCGGCATCGGTCCGACGTACGCGGACAAGATCAACCGCACCGGTATCCGCGTGCAGGACCTGTACGACGAGTCGATCCTGCTCCAGAAGGTCGAGGCTGCCCTCGACATAAAGAACCAGATGCTCGTCAAGCTCTACAACCGCCGCGCGATCGACGCCCAGCAGATCGTGGCGGAGCTGCTGGAGTACGCGGAGAAGCTGCGTCCGTACGTCACGGACACCTCGCTCGTGCTCAACAAGGCGCTCGACGAGGACAAGGTCGTGCTCATGGAGGGCGGTCAGGGCACGCTCCTCGACGTCGACCACGGCACGTACCCCTTCGTGACCTCGTCGAACCCGACCGCGGGCGGCGCCTGCACCGGGGCGGGGATCGGGCCGACGAAGATCAGCCGCGTGATCGGCATCCTGAAGGCGTACACGACGCGCGTGGGCGCGGGCCCGTTCCCGACGGAGCTGTTCGACGAGGACGGCGAGGCGCTGCGGCGCATCGGCGGCGAGCGCGGCGTGACGACCGGTCGCGACCGGCGCTGCGGCTGGTTCGACGCGCCGATCGCCCGCTACGCGACCCGCGTCAACGGCCTCACGGACTTCTTCCTCACGAAGCTCGACGTGCTCACGGGCTGGGAGCGCATCCCGGTCTGCGTCGCGTACGACATCGACGGCGAGCGCGTCGACGAGGTCCCGTACAACCAGACCGATTTCCACCACGCGAAGCCGGTCTACGAGTACCTGCCGGGCTGGAGCGAGGACATCACGAAGGCCAAGTCCTTCGCCGAGCTGCCGAAGAACGCGCAGGCGTACGTGAAGGCGCTGGAGGAGATGTCCGGCGCCCCGATCTCGGCGATCGGCGTCGGCCCGGGCCGCGACGAGACGATCGAGATCAACTCGTTCCTGTAGGACCCGGGTCCGGCCCGGTACGGGCCGGGCGCCCAGGGGCCAGGGGTTCCCTCCGCGAGGTGGGTGAGTGCTCACTCACCTCGCGGAGGGGGCCCTTTCCGTTTCCTCCGGCGCGCTCGCCGCCTTCTCCCGTCCCGGCAGGACGAAGGAGAGCGCGACCGCCAGGGCCGTGAAGCCCGTCGCCCACCAGAAGGCCGTGGCGAAGGCGTCCGCGAGGGAGCCGGAGTCGTGGGCGGCGCGGGCGAGGATGACGGCGAAGAGGGCGACGCCGACCGAGCCGCCGATCTGCTGGGCGATGCGGGTCACGATGCTGGCGTGCGGGACCTGGGCGTGCGCGAGGCCCCGGAAGGCGACCGTCATGAGCGGGATGACGACGATTCCGAGGCCGAGGCCCCGTACGAGCAGCGCGATCATGAGCGGCCAGGTCGTCGTGTGCGCGTCCGCGAAGGCGAAGGGGACGGTGGCCGCGCCGACGAGTACGAAGCCGATGACCGTCACCCAGCGTTCGCCGATCCGTTCGGTGAGGCCGGGCGCGAGCGCGCGGCTCAGGAGCGAGCCGACGCCCTGCGGGATGAGGTAGAGCCCGGCGGCGAGGGCGCTCGCGCCGCGCAGTTGCTGCCAGTAGAGCGGCAGCAGGAGCATCGCGCCGTAGAGCGAGGCGCCGGTGAGGAAGAGCAGCGCCGTCGCGGCCCACGTCGGGCGCGAGCGCAGCACCTGGAGATCGACGAGCGCGGCGTCGCCCTGCCGCAGGGCCCGTACGCAGAAGGCCGCGAGCAGCACCGCGCCCGCCACGACGGGCAGGACGACGTCGGGCTGCCCGAAACCGCCGTCGCCCGTCACGTTCGACAGGCCCCACAGGAGCGCGACGAGCGCGGGCGCGAGGAGCAGGAAGCCGGTCAGGTCGAGGCGCGGGCGCCGGGCGCCGGGGGTGTCCGCGGGGATGAGTCGCTGGGCGAGGACGAGTCCGGCGAGGCACAGCGGGACGTTGACCAGGAAGAGCCAGCGCCACGAGCCGGCGCCGAGGATGAGGCCGCCGATGACCGGGCCGAGGATGGGGCCGACGGCGGCGGGCAGGGCGATCGTCGCCATGAGCTTGCGGGCCTGCGCCGCCGGGGCCGACTGCATGACCATCGTGGTCATGAGCGGCATCATCGCGCCCCCGCCGAGGCCCTGGAGCACGCGGAAGCCGATGAGGCTCGGCACGTCCCACGCCGCCGCGCACAGCACCGAGCCGAGCAGGAAGACGGCGAGCGACCACAACCAGAGCCGTTTCGCGCCGAGCCGCCCCTGCAACCAGCCGACCGTGGGGATGACGACACCGAGCGCGAGGAGGTAGCCCGTACTGACCCACTGGATCGCGTCGACGCGCGAGTGGAGATCGCGGGCGAGGTCGTCGAGCGCGACGCTCACGATCGTGGAGTCCAGGATCACCGCGATACCGCCGACGAGCACGGCGATCGCGGTGCGCAGGGCGGTGGGGTCGAGGGGCGGGGAGGCGGTGGAGGGCGCGGGGGCGGTACGGGAGGACATGCGGGACGGCCACCTTAAGGTACGCGAGTGCATCTTATTGGGGCCGAGAGTAGGCTTCGCCGATAAGATGCGCAAGTGCATCTTATGGATGCGGGGGAGGATGGCCCGGAGGCGACCGGAGCGACGGGTGTGAGGAGAAGCGGAGTGGCGGAGAAGGCCAGGGCGACGCGCAGGCGCGGGGCGGAGCTGGAGCACGCGATTCTCGATGCCGCGTGGGAGGTCCTCGTGGCGCACGGGTACGGGGGGTTCACGTACGAGGCCGTGGCGGGCCGCGCGGGGACGAGCCGCCCCGTCCTCTACCGCCGCTGGGCCAAGCGCGAGGACATGCTCCTCGCGACCCTCGTCCGGCACCTGCGCCCGCTGGAGATGCCCGAGACGGGCAGCCTGCGCGGTGACATGCTCGCCTTCCTCCGCGAGGTCAACGAGGACCGGGCGGCCACCGCCGCGCTCATGCTCGTCCAGCTCGCCGACTACTTCCGTGACACGGGCACCAACTTCACCCAGCTCCGCGCCGCCCTGCGCCCCCCGACCCCCAGCCCCGGCGCGACCCTCGTCGCCCGCGCGGTCGCGCGCGGCGAACTCCCCGACGTCCCCCGCCCCGCCCGCGTACTCGACCTCCCCTTCGAGCTGATGCGGCACGACATGCTCATGGAGATGCGCGCCCTGCCGGACGAGAAGATCGTGGAGATCGTGGACGTGGTGTGGCTGCCGCTGCTGGGGGTGGCGGGGGGCCGGGCAGGGGCGGTGGGGGAGTAGGCGGGAGCGGGCGGGGCTGACGGGGTGGCGGGCGGCCCGGCCGGGCAGTGCGGTCGGCTACGCCGATTCCAGGAGGTTCTTCAGGCGGGTCAGGTCCGCCGTGACCATCTCGGCGTCGCGCTCGTACTCGGCGTCCGTTGTCCCGGCCGGGCGGCGGAGGGTGAAGACGACGAGGCTCCCCGGGCCGTCCGTGATGACGCGGACCGGGTTGTTGACGACCTCGCCGCCGGGCAGCGTCACGTCGTGGTCGAGGACGCCGAGGTCGTTGGGCGGGACGAAGGCGACGGTGACGCGGCCCATGGGGGTGTCGGGGGCGACCCACTCGTCCCCCTCGCGGGTGATCGAGCCGCCGAGACCGAGGGCCCAGGCGGGGAGGTTCTCCGGGTTCGAGGCGTAGGCGTAGACGTCGTCGCGGGTACGGTCGATGTGGATGCTCACATGGCGGGTGCTGTGCGTCATGGTGGCGACGGTAACGGGGAACGGGGGGCGGGGTCTTGAACGAATCGGACACGCGGCGGGGTGAGGAGCGGCGCGGGACGCTCGCGCGGCCGCGGATCGCCGCCTGCCGTACGGAGGATGTCGCGCTGCTCGACGCGCGCTCGCCCTCGGGAGCGGCCACCTCGTTCCACGCGCGCCGCTTCGCGCGGCAGTGCGCGGGCGGCAGCACGTACCTCCTGGCCTGGATCGACGGCGCGCCGGTGGGCAACGGCGAGGTGCGGTGGGACGGTTGCGCGGCGCCGGAGGTGCGCGAGGCGCTCGGGGACTGCCCGGAGATCAACGGGCTCGACGTCGTCGCGGAGCTGCGCGGCCGGGGCATCGGTACGGCGCTGATCCGCCACGCCGAAGCACTCGCCGTCCGCCGGGGGACGGCCCGTATCGGCCTGGGCGTCGACGAGACCGGCAACCCGGGCGCGGCGCGCCTCTACGCCCGCCTCGGCTACCGGCCGACGGTCCGGTACCTGGACCGCTGGTCGTACGTGGACCACGAGGGGACCGAGCACCGGCAGGCGGACCCGACCGTCTTCCTGGTCAAGGAACTCGACGGCCGGGGCGACCGAGCCGTGCCGCCCGGGCGGGGTCGCCCGAGGGGGTGAGACCCGCGTCGCCCCGCTCGCTCAGCTCACGAACTCCCTCTCCCCGTACCGCACTTCCGCCGTGTTCCAGTCGACGCCCAAATCCTTCGTGAACTGCCGTGCCAGGGGCAGCTCTTCGAGCGGGGACACGAGGACGAGGTGGCCGTCCTCGGTGACCGAGCCGCCGCCCAGCTCCTCGCGGGCCCCGGGGTGCGCGCGGAGCGCCTCGCGGAGTTCGGCCGCGCTGACGTCCGGGGCCTCGATCCGTACGGCGTCCGTCTCGGGGGCGTGGCGGGGCAGGCAGCGGAAGGTGAGGACGGACTCCTGACGGTACTGCTTCGCGAGGACACCCGCGAGGTGGCGCAGACCCGCGCGGTTCGTCCCCTCGACGTCGAACTCGCGCGAGCGCTCGAAGGTCGTCCTGCGCAGCTCGGCGGACCAGAAGACGCCGTCGAGGAGTGCCGAGGGGCCGGGGCGGGCGCCGTGGGCGCGGATGACGCCCCGTACCTCGCGTGCGAAGCGCGTGAGCCGGGTCCGCAGGCGCGGATCGGCGGGGTCGGTGATGACGGCGGTGTTGTTCGTGGCGAAGACCTCGCCGGAGGGGCAGCGGGGCGCCTCCCGGCCGGGAACGGGGCCGGGCACCCGTCCCGCGGCGGGGGCGGCGGCGCCCAGCGTGGCGGCGAGGGCGGAGAGGGCGAGGAGGAGACGGAGGCCGCGGGGGGCGGTGGGCGCGTTCACGCGGTGCCCAACGAGGAGGCGGTGGGGGCGGTTGCGCCTCCCTCGCGCGTACGGGTCAGGCGGGCGCGGCCTCGGTGACCGTACCCGTCCACGAGTCGCCGTCGGCGTCCGCCTCCCAGCGCACGGTGAGCCGCAGCCGCGTGAGCGCCTCCGCGGTGCGCGTGCACGCCGCCCGCGCCTCGGCCGGGGTGGACACGTCCGGCACCGCGCCGCACAGGAGCCCGCCCCCGGAGGAGAAGACGCTCGACCGCCACGCGGTGGCCGTGCGGTACACGAGGAGCGTGGCGGGGGCGTCGGGGAGGCGGAGTCCGCCGCGTCGCTTACGGGCCATGCGGGGAGCGTAAACGCGCGCGGGGGGCGTGGTTTCGGCGGCGCCTCCTCACCCCGCCGGGGCCCCGCACCGACCGCCCGACTCCGGTGCTACACAGGGAAGTTGTCGCTGGCGCAGGATCGCGTTCGTGCCCGGGCCCCTCGTCAGGTAGTCGAGGAAGCCGGCCGCCGGAGAGGTCGCGGGCGGGGTGCCGTACGTGTACGCGTACTCGACGGCCCGCTCCCGGCGGCGCTCACCTCCACCTCGGCCCCCGGGCACTCCTTCTCGTAGGCGCGCGCCGCGCCCTGGACCGCCGGGGCGAAGGCCGTCGAGCCGGTGAGCGTCAGGTGACCCGTCGCGCAGCCGATCGGGAGGCTCCTCGGGGAGCAGGATGAGCGTCGCGAGGACGCACACGCGTTCTCCGCGCTGAACCAGTCCACGGCACGCACGCTCCCCCGGAGACGAGACCCCGGGCGCCGGTTCCCCCGTCCCCGGCGCCTCGGGGCGTACAACGTAAGCGGGGCGGGGCGGGGGAGGGGGCCTGGGAACGGAGTGCTCGGCCAGTGTTCGCCGGGTGTTCGCCAAGGGGGGAGAACGTTCAATTCCGCATACGCGGGGGGCGGGGGCTGGGCGCGGCGGCGTGCGGGAGCGCGGGGTGTGTGCGGGGCCGGGGGGTGTGCGGCGCGTGCGGGGGCGTGCGGCGGTGGACCGTACGACACTCTGTCGCCCTCCCCGCCCGCCGCGGCGACGATGCGTCCGTACCGCCGCACCCGTCCCGTCTCCTAGCCTGGCGGTATGACCGCATCGCTGCCCCAGCAGGCCCCGCACGTCGTCCCCCAGCCCGACCCCGCCCGCGGCGCCGCCGTCAAGGCCGCCGACCGTGCGCACGTCTTCCACTCCTGGTCGGCGCAGGAGCTGATCGATCCGCTCGCCGTCGCGGGCGCGGAGGGCTCGTACTTCTGGGACTACGAGGGCCGCCGTTACCTCGACTTCACGAGCGGACTCGTCTTCACGAACATCGGCTACCAGCACCCGAAGGTCGTCGCGGCGATCCAGGAGCAGGCCGCGACGCTGACGACGTTCGCGCCCGCCTTCGCGATCGAGGCGCGTTCGGAGGCGGCGCGGCTCATCGCGGAGCGCACGCCCGGCGACCTCGACAAGATCTTCTTCACCAACGGGGGCGCGGAGGCGGTCGAGAACGCGGTCCGCATGGCGCGGGTGCACACGAAGCGGCCGAAGGTCCTGAGCGCGTACCGCTCGTACCACGGCGCGACCGCGGCGGCGATCAACCTGACCGGGGACCCGCGTCGTTGGGCGAACGACCAGGGTTCGGCCGGGACCGTCCACTTCTGGGCGCCGTTCCTCTACCGCACCGCGTTCTACGCCACGAACGAGGCGGAGGAGTGCGAGCGCGCGCTCCAGCACCTGGCCGACACGATCGCCTACGAGGGACCCTCGACGATCGCCGCGATCGTGCTCGAAAGCGTGCCGGGGACGGCGGGGATCATGGTGCCGCCCGCCGGATACCTGCGCGGAGTACGGGAGTTGTGCGATCAGTACGGGATCGTGTTCGTGCTCGACGAGGTGATGGCGGGCTTCGGGCGTACCGGCAGGTGGTTCGCGGCCGATCACTTCGACGTCGTGCCGGACCTCCTGACCTTCGCGAAGGGCGTGAACTCGGGGTACGTGCCGCTCGGCGGGGTCGCGATCGGAGGGCGGATCGCGGACACGTTCGCGCGGACGCCGTACCCGGGCGGGCTCACGTACTCCGGGCACCCGCTGGCCTGCGCGGCGGCCGTCGCGACGATCAACGTCATGGAGGAGGAGGGGATCGTCGAGGGCGCAGCCCGGCTCGGGCGCGAGGTCGTCGAGCCCGCGCTGCGGGAGCTCGCCGCGCGCCACCCGAGCGTGGGCGAGGTGCGGGGCCTCGGCATGTTCTGGGCGCTCGAACTCGTCCGGGACCGCGCGACGCGCGAGCCGCTGACCCCGTACAACGCGAGCGGCGAGGCGGCGGCCCCGATGACGGCCTTCGCGACGGAGGCGAAGAAGCACGGGCTGTGGCCGTTCGTGAACATGAACAGGACGCATGTGGTGCCGCCGCTGAACGTGACGGAGGAGGAACTGAAGGAGGGCTTCGCGGCTCTGGACGCGGCGCTCACGGTGGCGGACGGGTTCACGGTCTGACGGGGGCGTCGCGGCGCGAGGGCGGGACGTGGTCCGGACCTGTCTCCCGGCCCGCCGCCTTCACCCTCCTGACCTCACTCGTTCCCATGTGAAATCATGCGGGACCGGCACCCGTGAGTAGGGTGGCCCGGGTGGCATGGGCAGGCTCCGGCAAGGGGGGCCGGGTGGGAAGGACGTGGGATGCGCGGTGAGGGCGCGGGGATGGTCACGCGCAGCACGCTGCGGCAGCAGATCGCGGACGCGCTGCGGGACGAGGTCCTCTCGGGGCGGCTCGCGCCCGGCCAGGAGTTCACCGTCAAGGAGATCGCCGAGGGCTTCGGGGTCTCCGCGACGCCCGTGCGCGAAGCGCTCGTGGACCTCTCCGCGCAAGGGCTGCTCGATTCCGTGCAGCACCGCGGCTTCCGCGTGCACACCTTCTCGCTCGACGACTTCCGCACCATGATCGAGGCCCGCTGCCTCGTCTCGGACGCCGTCTTCGGCGGGATAGCCGCCGAGGCGCTGCTCGCTGGCGCGCCGGGCGTGCTCGCCTCCGTACGGCGCAGGGGCGAGGAGGCGCAGCGCGCCGCGGCGGCCGGGGACCTCAACGTGCTCATCGGCTACGACCTGCGGTTCTGGCGTGAGCTGAGCGCCGTCTTCGGCAACTCGTACCTCACCGACTTCCTGCACCGGCTGCGCGTGCAGTCCTGGGTCAGCACCGTGCCCTTCCTGCGCCGCCAGGACGACCTGCGCGGGCTCCTGTGGACCGGGCACGGCCACCTCGTCGAGACGCTGCTCGGCGGGGACGCCCGGGCGGCCCGCGAGATCGTCACCGCGTACAACCGGGAGTCGCTGCGGCTCGTCGAGGCGCTCGCGGACGGCGGGACGGGCAACGGGGCGCGGACGCGGGGGTTCTGAGGGCGGGGCGCGGGGGGTACGGGGTCCGTACGGGCCGATCGCGGCACTCGGGGCACGGGGCGCCCCGTGCCGCACTACGCTTGCGGGACCCGCCCGCCCGTGGAGAGCGAGGAGACGTCTCTTGGCCTGTGACCTGTGGCTCGTCCCCCTGGTCGACGTGCTGTGCCACAGCCCCGACAACCCCTTCGCCGAGGAGATCGCGAGTTACGACAAGGCGCTCGGCGCGGCGGGGCTGCCGCCGGTTCCCGTCTACGCGTACATGCCGGGCCTGAGCGGGGACGTCGCCCCGGTCGCGGGCTTCGACTACGAGGCGCTGCACTTCCTGCGCCGCGCCTACCTGCTGAAGCTGTGCGGGCTCGAAGTGACGCCGGTAGACGAACTCGGCGGCGACTACGAGCAGTTGCTGGAGATGTTCGAGGAGGCGGCGCAGCGCTCGCACCTCGTGTGGCACTACGACCACGCGGGGGCGTACGTGCCGCTCGACTTCCCCGCCCCGCTGGCGGACGACGAACTCCTGGCGAGCGGGGGGCCGTTGGGCTCGGCCCATGGGTTGCTCCGCGAACTGGAGCTGGTGGCACCCGACTTGGGCATCAACCCGGCCAACCCCCCAGCCACGCCCCCGCCACCCCCGGGCCCGACGGACCTGGAGGAACCGGCCGCGCCCGCACCCCCGGACGACAGCCCCTTCGCCCGCGAACGCCACGTGTGGCTGGGGCTGCACGCGGCGGCGACGAGGAGCTTGGCGCAGGGGGCGATGATCGTCTTCAGCTGACCCCCTCGCAGGGGCGGCCAGGCGGGGGCTGCGCCCCCGGGCCCCGTTTCGGGGGCTGCGCCCCCGGGCCCCCGCTTTGGGGGCTGCGCCCCCGGGCCCCTGCTTTGGGGGCTGCGCCCCGGGCCCTGCTTTGGGGGCTGCGCCCCCGGGCCCCTGCTTTGGGGGCTGCGCCCCCGGGCCCCTGCTTTAGGGGCTGCGCCCCGGGCCCTGCTTCGGGGGCTGTGCCCGGGCCTGTTTCGGGGGCTGCGCCCCCGGGCCCTGCTTCCTGGGCTGCGCACCGGGCCTCGCTTTGGGAGCTGCGTCCCGAGCCTGTACGGGGGCTGCGTCCCCGGTCCCCGCTTTGGGGGGCTGCGTCCGAGCCTGTATGGGGGCTGTGCCCCCGGGCTCCCGCTTTGGGTGCTGTGCCCTCGGGCCTGTACGGGGGCTGCGTCCCCGGTCCCCGCTTTGGGGGGCTGCGCCCCCGGGCCCCTGCTTTGGGGGCTGCGCCCCCGGCTCTCGTCGTCGGGGCCTGCGCCTCCGGGGTCTGCGCGTCCTGGGTCTGCGTCTCCGGGGTCTGCGCGTCCTGGGTCTGCGTCTCCGGGGTCTGCGCGTCCTGGGCCTGCGTCTCCGGGGTCTGCGCGTCCTGGGCCTGCGTCTCCGGGCCGGGCCCTCCAGGGTCTGCGCGTCCGGGTCTGCTCGCGGGACCGCTCCGCTGTCGTTTCGGGCCCCCGGGCCTGTCTTTCGGGGCTGCGTTGTCGGGCCGGTGCGGCAATCGGGCCTTGTGGTGGGGTGGGCTCCTTCTGGCATGGGGTGGCTTCGGGGTTTTACCTTGGTTCGGGTGGTCGCTGTCTCGGCATGTTGGGCCTCGCGCCCGGTGGCAGCGGGAAGCGGCCCTGCGGGAGGGGGTCCGGGCGGCCGGGGAGGGGGCCCGCGCCCGGGGAGGATTGCGTGGCGAGCGGGGTCGGGCCCGTACCGAACTCCACCATCCAGTCCGCCGTCTCCGCCCGCACCAGCTCCGTCACGTCCTCCGTGAAGCGCCGCAGGACCGACAGGCACCGCTCCGTCGCCTCCGAGGCCGTGCCCTCCGCCGGGCCCAGGACCTCCCGCACGCTCTCCGACGCCCAGTCGAACTGGAGGATCTGGAGCCTGCGCTGCACCGCCTGCGCCGTCGCCACATCCCGCATCCACCCCGAGCCGAGCCCGAGGTACCGGTCCAGCCCCACGCACCCCGCCGCGAGCAGCAGCGCCAAGTACCCCCACGGCGCGAGCCCCTTCAGCGCTCCCGCGAGGTCGAGGATCGGCAGCGCGGCCCCCGCCATGACCCCGAGCGCGGCGGCGAGACGGAGCAGCCGGGCCAGGTGCCGCTTCCAGTAGCGGTCGTGCAGGTACCACTCGGCCGTCGCGAGCGCCCCCGCCTCCACCCACTGGTACAGCTCGTCGAGCCGCTCGGCGGGCTCGCCCCAGTCCCCGAGCGGGAAGGGCCGCCCGGTCAGGTCGGGGCGGGCGGCCGCGGGGCCCCCTCGCCCGGCCCGCCGCGCTCGGGGGTCCTGGGGGGGACCCTCGGGCTGCATGTCCGGCTGACTCACCCGTCCACTCCCTCTGCCTGCGGTACCGCTCCGCGTTCCGCGGGCGATCGGTGCGATTGGTGTTGCGCTTGGTGCAAGGCTCCTTCCTACCGCCGGGCGAGTGGCGAGGAGCGCCGATTCAAACCTTTTCCGCCCGGACGAGCGGTCTGGTCAGGTATAGGACCGTGTCCGGGATCACTCGAAAGAGTGCCGGGGCATGGGGCACGCTGCTCACGTAGGCTCGATGCGGGTGGAATCGACGGCGGTGGTACCCGGATCGCGCGAGCGCCGTACGAGACCGCCCTGCCAGCCGTACGACCCCGTACGGGCCGTGCGACCGCGCGGCCCGACCCAGCAGCCAGGAGAGCTGATCGTGATTCCCGGTGGTGGCCAGCCCAATATGCAGCAGCTGCTCCAGCAGGCCCAGAAGATGCAGCAGGACCTCGCCCGCGCCCAGGAGGAGCTGGCGGCGACCGAGGTCGACGGGCAGGCGGGCGGTGGCCTCGTGAAGGCCACGGTCAACGGCTCCGGCGAGCTGAGGGGCCTGGTCATCGACCCCAAGGCGGTCGACCCCGAGGACACCGAGACCCTCGCGGACCTCGTCGTCGCGGCTGTCCAGGCGGCGAACGAGAACGCGCAGCAGCTCCAGCAGCAGAAGCTCGGCCCGCTCGCCCAGGGACTCGGTGGCGGCGGCATCCCCGGCCTGCCCATCTGAACCAGGGCGAACATCGGGGGGAATTCAGGGATGCACCTGAGGCCCCCTCAGGGGTCCACCCCGAAGGAACCCGGATCTTCCCCGAAGCGGGTTCCCCCGGCCCTCCGGGCCCCCTACCGTGAGACACGACCGTCCGCTCCGGACCGGCGCGCGACCACCGCGCGCCCCGGCGTGGACACAGGAAAGGCGATCCGTTGTACGAAGGCGTGGTCCAGGACCTCATCGACGAACTGGGCAGGCTCCCCGGCGTCGGTCCCAAGAGTGCGCAGCGGATCGCCTTCCACATCCTCCAGACCGAGCCGGCCGACGTGCGCCGGCTCGCGAACGCGCTGATGGAGGTGAAGGCGAAGGTCCGCTTCTGCGCGGTCTGCGGGAACGTGGCCCAGGAGGAGCACTGCAACATCTGCCGCGACCCGCGCCGCGACCCCGCCGTCATCTGCGTCGTGGAGGAGCCGAAGGACGTCGTCGCGATCGAGCGGACGCGCGAGTTCCGGGGCAGGTACCACGTGCTCGGCGGGGCGATCAGTCCCATCGAGGGCGTCGGCCCCGACGATCTGCGCATCCGCGAACTGCTCGCCCGCCTCGCCGACGGCACGGTGACCGAGCTGATCCTCGCGACGGACCCGAACCTGGAGGGCGAGGCCACGGCGACGTACCTCGCCCGCATGATCAAGCCCATGGGCCTGCGCGTCACACGGCTGGCGAGCGGCCTCCCGGTCGGCGGTGACCTGGAGTACGCGGACGAGGTCACGCTCGGCCGGGCCTTCGAAGGGAGACGACTCCTCGATGTCTGAGACCACGAGCAGGCCGGAAACCGGCGCGCCCCTCGCACCGGCGCCCCGCGCGGACGGCTCCGACCCCGCCGACTTCTCCACGCAGATCGCCGACCAGATCGAGAGCTTCCTCCTCGCGGTCACGGCGATCGCCAAGGGCGACGACCCGGACAGTGCCGTCCCCTACCTCCTCCTGGAGGTCTCGCAGCTCCTGCTCGCGGGCGGTCGCCTCGGCGCGTACGAGGACATCCTTCCCGACGAGCGGTACGAGCCCGATCTCGGCGACGAGCCGGACAGCGACCCGCTCCGCGAGGGCCTGGCCCAGCTCCTCGACCCGGTCGACGTCTACTCCGAGGTCTTCGACCCGTACGAGCCCCGCAAGGCTCCCGTCGCGCACCGCCTCTCCGACGACCTCTCGGGCATCGTCACCGAGCTGCGCCACGGCCTCGCGCACTACCGCGCGGGGCGGATCTCCGAGGCGCTGTGGTGGTGGCAGTTCTCGTACTTCACCAACTGGGGCCCGAACGCGTCCGCCGCCCTGCGCGCCCTCCAGTCCCTCGTCGCCCACGTCCGCCTCGACCAGCCCCTCACCCCGCTCGACGGCCTCGACACGGACCAGGAGCTGGACGGCGAGGACGAGTTGGCGGAGGAGGCGGGCCGCGTGATGCGCGCGGAGATCCTCGGACGCGAGCCGCGCTGAGAGGCGAGCCGCGCTGAGCCGGGGGCCGCGCTGAGACGACGGGGAGCCGCGCTGAGACGACGGGGAGCCGCGCTGAGGCGCGAGCCGGTCTGAGGCGGGGGGTCTGCTTGAGGCGAGGGTCCGCTTGAGGCGGGGCCTCAGGCCCTTCCGCCCCCGTCCTCAGCCGCCCCGTCCTCAGCCGTCCCCGCTCCCGCCGTCCCCGTCCCCGTCCCCGCCGTCCACGATCGCCTGCACCGCCGCCCCGTACTGCCGCACCACCGCTTCCGTGTCCGCCGACGCGAGCGGTTCGAGCAGCATCACGTACCGCATGAGCGACAGGCCGATGAGCTGGGTCGCGATGAGCGAGGTGCGCAGCTCCACGTCCGCCCCGTCGAGGGCCGCGACGAGGACGCGCCCGAGCACTCCGCCCGCGACCTCGCGCAGCCGCGCGCCCGCGTCGCCGTGGACGGCCGCGGAGCGGACCATCGCCATGAGCGCGGGGCGCGAGGCCGCGTCGTCCCACACCGAGAGGTGCGCGCGGACGAGGCGTTCGCCGACGCCCTCGCGCGGGCCCACGGAGGCTTCGCCGAGCGCGTTCCAGAGGCGTTCGGGCAGTTCGAGGGCCTTGACGAAGAGGCTCGCCTTCGAGCCGTAGAAGTGATGCACGAGCGCCTGGTCGACGCCCGCCGTCTCGGCGATCCACCGCAGGCTCGTTCCGTCGAAACCGCGCTCGGCGAAGCAGGCGCGGGCGGCGTCGAGTATCGCCACGCGCGTACGGGTCTCGCCGGGCCTGCGTCCCCCGGCGTGCTTGCCCTGCCCCGTACCCGTCTCCGCGTCCTCAGCCATTCCTCCATCATGCCTTCCGCTCCGCACCGCCCTGCCCGCGTAACTCATCTCATGATGAACTCATCGCGCAATGAGTTGTACAGTGGAGGCAACCCACCACGTCAGAGAGAGGAGGGTTGCCATGTCGACGACCGACGTCACCCCCGCCCCCACCGGGACCACCGGGAACACCGAGGTCACCGGGACCACCGGGACCCCCCGGAACACGGCAGCGACCCCGCCGCCCACGCCCGGCGCCGGGAAGCACACCCGCCGTATCGCCGCCGTCGTCGTCGGCCTCGCCGCGGCGATCACGGTCCTGCTGTGCGCCTTCGGCCTGCCTTCCGCGGGCGGCGGCCCGCACCACGCCCCGCTCGGCGTCACGGGTCCGCCGCAGGCGGTGGCCGCGGTGCAGGAGCGGCTGCCGGACGAGCAGTGGGACGTGAAGACGTACGCGAACGCGCACGCGCTCACCGAGGCGATCCACGACCGCGACGTGGTCGGCGGCCTCGGGATCGGCGCGGACGGGGTCGACGTCTACACCGCCTCGGCGGGCGGCCAGCAGATCAGCACGGCGATCAGCGGCCTCGGCACGGGCCTCGCGGAGCAGCGGCACGTCGGGGCGACGACGCACGAGGTCGTGGGCTTCGGCGCGGACGACCCGCACGGCACGGGCCTCGCCTCGCTCGCGCTGCCGCTGATGTTCGGCGGCATCCTGCCGGTGCTGATCCTCGCGCTCGTGGCCCCGGGCGCGGCGACGCTGCGCGCCCGGCTCGGCGGAGTGATCGCCTTCGCGCTCATCGCGGCGGCGGGGGTGACGGCGGTGCTCCACTACGGTACGGGCACGATCGACGCCGACTACGGGAAGACCTGGCTGGGCCTCGCCTTCGGGATGCTCGCGCTCGGCCTGCCCTTCCTCGGCCTCCAGTCCCTCTTCGGCCAGGGCGGGTTCCTGGGCCTGGCGGTCGCGATGATGTTCCTCGGCAACCCGCTCTCGGGCCTCGCGACGGGCCCCTACTGGCTGCCGGACGGCTGGTCGACGCTCGGCCAGCTCATCCCGATGGGCGCCTCGGGCTCGCTCCTGCGCGCGGACGCCTTCTTCGGCGGCACGGGAGCGGGTGGTCCGCTCGTGGTGCTCGGCGTCTGGGCGGCGGCGGGCCTGGCGATGGTGCTCGTGGCGCTGCGGCGTACGGGACACCGGGGCGAGGCGCGGACACGGGGGTGAGCGGTCGGCGCCTCGCGGTACGGGGGTGAGCGGTCGGCGCCTCGCGGGGCAGGCGGGGCGCCGACCGACTACCCCCGTGCCCTCTCGCCGGAGCTGATCGTGGCCCGGTCGAAGGCTCTGGACGGCTCGGTGGCTGACCGGACACGCGGCTCAGCCGCTGTGCGCGGACCTCACCTCTCCACCTTCTGTGCGATTCTCCGCGTCGTGGTGGCGAGGCGCCGGTCGAGGAGGGGGAGCGGCTGTACGGGATGGACGGTCCACGTCCACAGCGCCTCGGGCCCGCCGAGCCGCAGCGCGTACGGGAGTCCGGCCCGCAGCGAGCGCCGGTCCGCCTCCGTGCGCCGCCAGTGGTCCCCGAGCCACGACCAGGCCCGGTCGAACTCCTCGGCCGCCAGCTCCGCGACGACGTCCCGCACACCCTCGCGCACCCACTCCAGCGCCTCCCCCGGCGTCAGTGCGAGAATCCCGCGCGGCGCCGAGGGCGCCGGCGTCCGCTCGCACCGGCACCAGTACCGGAGGGGAAGAGTGGCGGCCGGCATGAACCCTCCAGCGGTGCGGGCGAGTTGGCGGAATGGGAGGCTTCCGCGCTTACGAGAGTGGACCGTACCCAATCCCGGAGGAAAGTTATTCCAGCGCACTCATCACTCGAAGGGATGAGTTGGCCGCAGGACCTTGTGGCCCTGTGAAACAGCACCTCATCATGTCGCCATGGCTCAGAGCGACATGCCGACGATGCGCAGCCGCCGCCTAGGCGCCGAACTCCGCCGCCTCCGCCTGGAGGCCGGGCTGAAGGTCAACGACGTGGCCACCGCCCTGGAATGCGGCCAGCCCAAGATCAGCCAGATCGAGAACGGAAAGCGCGGTATACGGCCGCTCGACCTGACGACGTTCTTCAATCTCGTGGGCGTGGACGACGAGCAATACCGCAATAACGTTCGGAGGCTGGCGAAGCAGATCCACAAACGGGACTGGTGGTCGGGGGAGGGGCCGATGCTGGATGACGCCCTCAAGGACTTCATGACCCTGGAGGTCGACTCCGAGCTGATCCGCGCCTACGAGTGCAGCGTCGTGCCGGGACTGCTCCAGACCGAGGGCTACATGCGGCGCGTCTTCGCCACGCGCTGGACGCCCGAGAAGGAGGAGGAGATGGTGCGGGTCCGGTTCAAGCGTCAGGAACTCCTGGAGGACGAGGGCGCTTTCCGCTTCCGCACCGTGATCGATGTGCCCGTCCTGCACCGGATCGCGGGTGGCAGGCACGTGGTGATCGACCAGTTGAACCACTTGCTGGAGATGAGCGAGCACAGCAGGGTGACGATCCAGATCCTGCCCCTGGAGGCGGCGCTCCCGATGGAGCAGCGAGTGCCGCACTACATCCTGAGTCAGCGCGGTGAACCGCCCGTTGACGTCGTGTGGTTGGAGCACATGAGCGGTGGTACGTTGCTCGAACAGCGCTCTGACGTGGCGTTCTACCTCAGGCTGTGGGACGAGTTGACGGCTGCCGCCATGTCTGCGAAGCAGTCGCTGGACTACGTGCGTAAGTTGATCAAGGAAACGTGAGTCATGCCCAGGCGGTCCCGCCCCTCCGTGTCCGTGACTGAGCCGGAAAGCCTGGACTGGCACAGGAGCACGTACAGCGGAACCTCCAACGCCTGCCTCGAACACGCCACCACCCCCACCGGCCTCCACGCCGTCCGCGACACCAAGGACCGCGCCCGCGCCACGCTCGCCTTCTCCGCCGAGAGCTGGACCCGCTTCCTGCGGGCCGTCGCTTAGGCCGGATACCGCCTAAGCGGCCTCGGCGGCTCCGGCCTCCTCCGTGATCCCCGCGCGTCGTACCTGTTCCATGACCTCGTCCAACTGGTCGCGGGCGCGGGTCAGTTCGTCGATGCGGTCCTGGAGGGAGGCGCGCTCGTGGCGGACCTTCGCGTACATGTCCCGGGTCGCGTGTCCCGTGGTGACGCAGGGGATGAGGGTGAGGATCGTGCGGGAGGGGAGCCCGGCCGCGTAGAGGAGCTGGATCAGCTCGACGCGGTCGACGGCCTCGGGCGCGTAGACGCGCTGACCGCCGGGGGTGCGCGTGGAGTCCAGGAGCCCCTGCTGCTCGTAGTAGCGCAGCGAGCGCACGCTCACGCCGGTGCGCCGGGCGAGTTCGCCGATCTTCACCGTGTGGCTCCCGTCACTTCGGCTTGTCTCTGACATTGATGTCAGGTTCTAGCGTAGTCGGTGTCCCCGGGAAACCGGGTTCGTACTGATATGTCGCAACGACTGTATGTCGCATCGATTCGCGCGGGAGCGTGCCATGAACATCGCCGGACAGACCGCCTTCGTCACCGGGGCCAACCGCGGGATCGGTCGCCGTTTCGTCGACGAACTCCTCACGCGGGGCGCCGGAAGGGTCTACGCGGGCGTGCGCGAGCCGCGGCGCGCGGACGAGGCGTTGCGCTCGGACCCGCGCGTCACACTCGTCCGCCTCGACCTCACGGAGCGCGAGACGATCGAGGCGGCGGCGCGGCAGGCCGAGGACGTGTCGCTGCTCGTCAACAACGCGGGAATCAGCCTCATGGAGCCGCTGCTCGACGGGCCGCTCGACGGGACCCGGCGCACCCTCGACACGAACCTGTACGGGACGCTCGACATGACCCGTGCCTTCGCCCCCGCGCTCCGCGCGCACCGGGGCGCGCTGGTCAACGTCCTGTCGGCGCTCTCCTGGTTCACGGTGCCGGGCGCGGGCGCGTACGCGATCTCCAAGGCCGGGGCGTGGGCCATGACCAACGCCCTTCGCCTCGAACTCGCCCCCACGGGGGTCCTCGTGCAGGGCGTGCACCTCGGCGCCGCCGACACCGACATGATGGGCGACTACGAGGGCCCCAAGATCGACCCGGCCGAGGTCGCGCGCCAGAGCCTCGACGGCGTCGAGAAGGGCGAGGTCGAGATCCTCGCCGATGACTGGAGCCGCACGGTGAAGGCCGCGCTGCCCCGCGAGCCGAACGCGGTGCTGAGCCACCTCATGGGCTGAGGAGCGGGCCCGGCGGCCCGGCGCAGGGCGCTCACCGGGGGCGGCATAGCCTGTCGCCATGCGGCTTCGAGCGGGACGACGGGTACGGGGGAACAGGCGCGTGGCGGGGGCCGTGATGACGGCCGGCGTGCTGCTCCTCGCCGGGTGCGGGACGGGGGGCGCGCAGGGCGGGGACGCGGCCGTGCGCGAGCCGTTGGCGCTCGTGCCGCGCGCGGAGCGCAAGGCGCTGCCGGACCTGGCGGGCGAGGGGCTCGACGGGAAGCGGGTCGCGCTCTCGCGGTTCGCCGGGCAGGTCGTGCTCGTCAACGGGTGGCAGTCCTCCTGCGGGCCGTGCCGCGCCGAGATGCCGGGGCTCGTCCGGGTCCAGAAGCGGTACGGGGACCGGGGCCTGCGGGTCGTGGGCTACAACGCGGAGGCCAACGAGGGCGCGGCGCGTGCCTTCGTGGCGCGGTACGGGGTGACGTACCCGGTGCTGTACGACCCCTCGGGGCGTCAGCTGCTGCGGGTACCGAAGGGCGTGGTCAACCCGCAGTTCGTGCCGTTCACCTTTCTGGTGGACAAGGAGGGGAAGGTGGCGGCGGCCATGTCGGGCCCGGTCTCCGAGCGGAGGGCGGGCGCCGCGGTGGGGAAGCTGCTCGCCGAGGGGTGAAGGAGAGCGCGGTCGCCCTCCCGAAGGCGGTGGCAGGCGGCAAGGGGCCCCCGGTGGCAGGTGGCAAGGGGCGGTGCGGAGCTGGACGGCCCGGTGCCCGCGCGCGCGAGTCCCGGCAGGGGACCGCCGGTTGGACGGTCCCCGTACCCCCTATGTCCCCGGCTCGTCGTCCAGGCGGGCGATCCGGTTCGTGACGTCGTTCGCGAGGCGGGTCAGGAGGCGGCTCAGGTCGGCGCGGTCCTGCTCGGGCCAGTCGGCGAGCACGTCGGTGACCCAGGAGAAGAGGGAGGCGCCGTAGCGCTCGACGCCGTCGTAGCCGCTCGGGGTCAGCTCGATGAGGCTCGCGCGGCGGTCCTCGGGATCGGTGACGCGGTGCACGAGCCCACGCTTCTCCAGGACCTGCACATGCCGGGTGACGTGCGGGCCCACGACCGCCATGCGCTCGGCGATCTCGCCGATGCGCAGCGGGCGTCCGGCGGTACGGAGGTTGAGGAGCACGCTGATCGCGGGCTTGTCGAGGTGCAGCCCGGACGCCTGGGCGGCCCGTTCGGGGAGCTTGCCCTTCGTGAAGGCCGCGCTGAGCTGCGTGACCCTCGGCAGGGCGGCGAGGAAGCCCGCGAGCCCCTCGGGGTGAGGGGCCGAGGCGTCGGGGCCGGTGCCGGGCGCGGAGGGGCGGGGAGACCCCTCGCGTCGTGGCGGTTCGGGTGCGGCGGGTACCCCGGGGGACTCGGGGGTCATGGTGTCGCCTCCATTTGCATACCTGACTTACGTATCTATAGGCTGGGGAGAGTCGAGGGGGTAGAGCGGCCCCGCTCGGTGTCAATAAAGATACCTAACGTACGTATCTTCTGTCGAAAGGGGTTCCTCATGTCCGCCCTCTCCCCGTCCGCTTCCCCCGCTTTCTCCTCCCCCGCTTCCGCCTCCTCCCCCGCCGCCCGCCGGGTCCTCGTCTCGGGCGCGAGCATCGCCGGTCCCGCGCTCGCCTACTGGCTCGACCGCTACGGCTTCGAGGTGACCGTGGTCGAGAAGGCCCCCACCGTGCGCGGCGGCGGGTACGCGATCGACATCCGCGGCGTGGCGCGGGAGGTCGCCGACCGGATGGGGATCTTGCCCGCGCTGCGGGCGGCGCACGTCGACTCGCGGCGGCTGAGCTTCGTGGACGCCGCCGGGGAGCCGATCGGCTCCGTACGGCCCGAACAGGTGACGGGCGGCGCGGCCGGGCTCGACCTGGAGGTGCGGCGCGGGGATCTCGCGACCGCGCTGACCGACCTGCTCGAAGACCGCGTCGAGTTCCTCTTCAACGACTCGATAGCGACCCTCGACGACGACGGCGACGCCGTGCACGTCGAGTTCGACAGCGGGACGCCGCGCACCTTCGATTTCGTCATCGGCGCCGACGGCCTGCACTCGAACACGCGGCGGCTCGTCTTCGGCCCCGAGGAGCCCTTCCACCGCTACCTCGGCCACGTCTTCGCCGGTTTCACGCTCCCCAACGAGTTCGGTCTCGTACGCGAGGGCGCCATCTGGAACGAGCCCGGCCGCGGCGCCGCCCTCTACGCGCACGAGCCGGACGAGAACCTGCACGGCTTCCTGGTCTTCCGGAACGAGGAGGTGCCGTTCACCGCCTTCCGCGACCCCGGGGCACAGCGCGCGCTGGTGCGGGAGCGCTTCCCCGAGCGGAGCTGGCACCTGCCTCGCATGATCGAGGGGATGGAGAAGGCCGACGACCTCTTCTTCGACATCGTGAGCCAGATCCATCTGTACACCTGGTCGCACGGGCGCGTCGCGCTCGCCGGGGACGCGGCGCACGCGACGTCGTTCCTCTCCGGGCAGGGGTCGAGCGTGGCGCTCGTGGGGGCGTACGTGCTCGCCGGGGAGCTGGCCAGGCACAGTGACCACGAGGCGGCCTTCGCCGCGTACGAGCGGATCGTGCGGCCGTTCGCGGAGCGCAACCAGGCCCTGGCGACCGGCGGCGGCACGGTGGTGGTGCCCGGGACCAGGGAGGAACTGGACGCGCGCAACGCGATGCTGCGCGCGGCGGCGGCCGGGGGCGCCACGGAGGAGGGCGGCGCGACGCACGGCGTGCACTCGGCGATCGACCTTCCCCGGTACGAGTGAGCCGGGGGTGGCGGCGGAGGACGGGTACGGGTCTCAGCGGCCGGAGGACCGGTACGGCTCAGGCGGGCGCGGGACCCGTGCGCGTCGGCCGCGCCGCGACGATCGTCCCCTGCGCCAGCGCCACCAGCTTCTCCGTCCCGTCCTCCGCCACCGACCACGCCTCGCAGCGGCACACCGCCTGCCCGCGGGTCGTCGCCGCCGCCTGGGCCCGCGCCGTGATGACCGGACCCGTCGCCGGGCGGACGTAGTTGACCTTGAACTCGGCGGTCAGGGCGTCGCCGCCGAGCGCGAGGCCGCCCGCGAAGGTCAGGGCGTTGTCGGCGAGGTAGCTGAGCACCCCGCCGTGCACGAAGCCGTGCTGCTGCCGGAGTTCGGGGCGGTTGACGATCCGGATCTCGGCCGATCCGGGCCCCGCGGCGACGAGTTCGGCGCCGAGGAACCGGGTGAAGGGCTGCGCTTCGAAGATCCGGCGGGCGAAGCCCTCGGGGTCGCTCTCGTGGGGCATGGAGCCAATCTAGCGGGGGCGGGCGCTCAACCGCTCGTCACCAGGACGAGGTTGCCCTCGTGGTCGCTGTACCGCGTACGGACGTGGACGCCCCGGTCGGCGAGTTCGCGGAGCAGGGGGCCGAGCTGGTGGGGGAGCGACTGGTCGACGCGGGCCGTGGTGATCTCGTTGAGCCGGGCCGGTCCGAGCCCCGTCGCCGTCGCGGCCCGCAGCGCGCGCGGACCGTCCGCCACGAGGTAGTGGGCGGTGGCGGCACCGTACGGGGCTTACGTTTCGGCCCCCGCCGAAGTGCCACTGTTCCGCTAAGTGCACACCGCCGCGAGGTTTGAGTGGACACTCTGTCCGGCCCGTGCGGCACCCGGCTGGTCAAGGTGAACAGGCTGCCCACCCCCGGGCGCGTCCTCTTGCCGCGGGCCCCGGGCGGGGGCTGTCCTGGCGCGTATGAGCATCCAGGACACCCTCACCGACCAGGAACGACTG
Organism: Streptomyces sp. NPDC088923; assembly: GCF_044749745.1. NCBI lineage: Bacteria > Bacillati > Actinomycetota > Actinomycetes > Kitasatosporales > Streptomycetaceae > Streptomyces > Streptomyces sp. NPDC088923. The sequence goes on from NZ_JBIVIO010000001.1 coordinate 406,775, forward strand.
GCCGAACTCGACCTTCCCCAACTGCGCAAGCTCGTCGGGCTCGTGGAGTACGACGACAACGCCGACCCGTTCCCGGTCACCGGGTGGGACGCGATCGTGTGGGCGGTCGGGAACGCGAGCCAGGCCGCGCACTACTACCAGTCCGCCTACGGCATGGAGCTGGAGGCGTACTCGGGGCCCGAGACCGGCAACCGCGACCACCACTCCTACGTGCTGCGCAGCGGCGCCATCCGCTTCGTGTTCAACGGTGCCGTCGACCCCGCGAGCCCCGTCGCCGACCACCAGCGCGCGCACGGCGACGGCGTCACCGACATCGCGCTCGAAGTGCCCGACGTCGACCGCTGCGTCGCCCACGCCCGCGCGCAGGGCGCCCGCGTCCTCGAAGAGCCGCACGACGTCACCGACGAGCACGGCACCGTGCGGATCGCCGCGATCGCCGCGTACGGCGACACCCGGCACAGCCTCGTGGACCGCTCCGGCTACACCGGCCCGTACCTGCCCGGGTACGTCGCCCGCACCTCCGGCCACGTGCGGCGTCCCGGTGCGCCCAAGCGCGTCTTCCAGGCGCTCGACCACGTCGTCGGCAACGTCGAACTCGGCCACATGGACGAGTGGGTCGACTTCTACAACCGCATCATGGGCTTCACCAACATGGCCGAGTTCATCGGCGACGACATCGCCACCGAGTACTCCGCGCTCATGAGCAAGGTCGTCGCCAACGGCAACCACCGCGTGAAGTTCCCGCTCAACGAGCCGGCGCCCGGCAAGAAGAAGTCGCAGATCGACGAGTACCTGGAGTTCTACGGGGGTGCGGGCGCCCAGCACCTCGCGCTCGCGACCAACGACATCATCGCCTCCGTCGACGCGATGCGGGCCGAGGGCGTCGAGTTCCTGGACACCCCGGACTCGTACTACGAGGACCCCGCGCTGCGCGCCCGCATCGGTGAAGTGCGCGTTCCCATCGAGGAGTTGCAGAAGCGGGGCATCCTCGTGGACCGCGACGAGGACGGGTACCTGCTCCAGATCTTCACGAAGCCGCTCGGGGACCGGCCGACGCTGTTCTTCGAGATGATCGAGCGGCACGGGTCGCTGGGGTTCGGGAAGGGGAACTTTCAGGCGCTGTTCGAGGCGATTGAGCGGGAGCAGGAGAGGCGGGGGAACTTCTAGCCGCGCGGGCGGCGTGCGGCGGGGCGGGGCTCGCGGGGCTTCGCCCCCGGGCCCCGTTTTGTGGGGCTCCGCCCCACACCCCGCTCCTCAAACGCCGGAGGGGCTGGATGTGGTGACGCCGGAGGGGCTGGATGTGGTGACGCCGGAGGGGCTGGATGTGGTGACGCCGGAGGGGCTGGATGTGGTGACGCCGGAGGGGCTGGATTGGTGCGCCATGGCGTGATACTTCCCCCATGCGCCGCACCCTCCACCGCTCCGGTCCCGCCCCCGCCGCCCTCGTCCGCGAGCGCTACGCCGCTTACGCCCGCTGGTCCGAGTGGTCCCCGCAGATCCGGGGGGTCGAGACGGACGGGGAGCGGCTCGCGAGGGGGGCCACCGGGACGGTGCGGGGGCCGCTGGGGGTGCGGGTGCGGTTCCGGGTGGAGCGGGTCGAGGGCGGGGACTGGTCCTGGGTGGTGCGGTGCGGGCCCGTGCGGCTCAGGCTTGAGCACGGCGTGCGGGCCCTGCGCGATGGTGGCTCCGTGACGCGGCTCGTGAGCGAGGGCCCCGCCCCGTACGTCCTCGGCTACGAGCCGCTCGCCCGGCTCGCGCTCGGGCGCCTCGTACGTGACCTGCCCCACAATCCGAGTGCTCCGCACGGGCCTGGGCAAGGTCGGTAAGGAGTGGCACGGGGTGCCGCGTGCGGGTCGGAGGCTGGGCAGGGCGTCTCAGCAGCCGATACGTACCGGGCGAAAACCGGCCGCTCGCTAAACTGAGCCGATCGCAGGACTGACTACCGAGGAGCGCGCACGTGGGCCTTGTCGTGCAGAAGTACGGAGGCTCATCCGTTGCCGATGCCGAAGGCATCAAGCGGGTCGCCAAGCGGATCGTGGAAGCCAAGAAGAACGGCCATCAGGTCGTTGTCGTGGTGTCCGCGATGGGTGACACGACGGACGAGTTGATCGATCTCGCGGAACAGGTGTCCCCGATGCCTCCCGGCCGCGAGATGGACATGCTGCTGACCGCGGGAGAGCGGATCTCCATGGCACTGCTCGCCATGGCGATCAAAAACCTGGGGCACGAGGCGCAGTCCTTCACGGGCAGCCAGGCCGGGGTGATCACCGACAGCTCCCACGGCAAGGCGCGCATCATCGACGTCACGCCCGGCCGTATCCGTACGGCCGTGGACGAGGGAAACATCGCCATCGTGGCCGGTTTCCAGGGCGTGTCCCAGGAGAAGAAGGACATCACGACGCTCGGTCGCGGCGGCTCGGACACCACGGCGGTCGCGCTCGCCGCGGCGCTCGACGCCGAGGTCTGCGAGATCTACACGGACGTCGACGGCGTGTTCACCGCCGACCCGCGCGTCGTGAAGAAGGCCCGCAAGATCGACCACATCGGCTACGAGGACATGCTGGAGCTGGCAAGCTCCGGGTCGAAGGTGCTGCTCCACCGCTGCGTGGAGTACGCCCGCCGGTACGACATCCCGATCCACGTCCGCTCCTCCTTCTCGGGGCTCCAGGGCACGTGGGTCGGCCGAACGCAGGGGAACGAAGCGATGGAGCAGGCACTCATCTCCGGGGTGGCGCACGACACCTCCGAGGCGAAGATCACCGTCGTCGGGGTGCCGGACAAGCCGGGCGAGGCCGCCGCGATCTTCCGCGCCATCGCGGGCGCCGAGGTCAACATCGACATGGTGGTGCAGAACGTCTCCGCCGCGTCCACGGGCCTCACCGACATCTCCTTCACCCTCCCCAAGTCCGAGGGCCGCAAGGCGATCGACGCCCTGGAGAAGCTCAAGGCCACCGTCGCCTTCGAGTCGCTGCGCTACGACGACCAGATCGCGAAGATCTCCCTCGTCGGCGCCGGCATGAAGACCAACCCGGGCGTCACGGCGACCTTCTTCGAGGCGCTGAGCCGCGCGAACGTCAACATCGAGCTGATCTCGACCTCCGAGATCCGCATCTCGGTCGTGACCCGCGCCGACGACGTCAACGAGGCCGTACGCGCCGTGCACTCCGCCTTCGGTCTCGACAGCGACAGCGACGAGGCAGTGGTCTACGGGGGCACCGGGCGATGACCCACCCGCACGGGCCGCACGGCGCACGCACGGAGGTGCCGTGACCGGGCGGCCCGTGCTCGCCGTGGTCGGCGCCACCGGAATCGCCGGTGGCGCCGTTCTCGGCATCCTCAGCCAGCACGCCGACATCTGGGGCGAGATCCGTCTCTTCGCCTCCGCACGCTCCGCCGGGCGCGTCCTGAGCGTGCGCGGCACGCCCAACCGGGTCCACGCGCTGGAGCCCGGCGTCTTCGACGGCGTCGACCTCGCGCTCTTCCTCGTGCCGCAGGACGTCGCGGAGAAGTGGGCGCCGCGCGCCGTCGAGGCGGGCGCCGTCGTCGTCGACACCTCCGCGGCCTTCCGCACCGACCCCGACGTCCCGCTCGTCGTGCCCGAGGTCAATCCGCACGCGGTACGGGCCAGGCCCCGCGGCATCGTCGCGGGACCCCAGTGCACGACCCTCGCCATGATCGTCGCGCTCGGCGCGCTGCACGCCGAGTTCTGCCTCACGGGCCTCGTCGTCTCCACGTACGAGGCCGTCAGCGCGGCGGGCCGCGCGGGCACCGAGGCCCTGTGGGGCCAGCTCGGGACGCTCGTCGCCGAGGAACGCCGCGCGAGCGGCGCCGCGACGCCCGGGCCCGGTACGGCGCCCGGCGACGTACGCCGCGTGCTCGGCCAGGACACCGGGCCCTTTCCCGACCCGGTCGCGCTCAACGTCGTGCCCTGGACGGGCGCGTACGACGGCGAGGGCTGGACCACGACCGAGCGGATGCTCCGCGACGAGCCCCGCCGCGTCCTCGGCCTCCCGACGCTCCCCGTCTCCGCGACCTGCGTGCGTGTCCCCGTCGTCACGACCCACTCGCTCACCGTCCACGCCCGCTTCGAGCACGCCGTCTCCGCCGGGCGCGCCCGCGAGATCCTCGCCACGGCACCCGGTGTCGTCCTCATCGACGATCCCGAGAAGGGCGAGTACCCGACACCCGTGGACGCGGCGGGGACCGATCCCGCGTGGGTCGGGCGGGTGCGCGCGGACGCCGACGACCCGCACGCGCTCGACTTCTTCGTCTGCGCCGACAATGTGCGCAAGGGAAGGGCGCTCAACGCGGTGCAGATCGCCGAGCTGGTCGTGGGAGCCCGCTGACGTGGCGTGAACGGGGGCTGAGCGGGGGGGGCGTACGCGCGTGCGGGGGAGGGGCGTACGTCCCCAACGTCCCGAAATATGGGCCTGCTGTGACGAAGTTGTGACGTTCCCGTGTGCAACTCTGCCCCAGCCGCCCTTGTGCCGCCTCGCCCCCGCAACGGACGATGCGAGTCCGTCCCCCCGCAACCGCGCACGGTGGACCCGACGTCTCCCCCCACACCAGGAAGCCGCACGGTCCCCAGGACGCGAGGGGGGCGCACGGGGGTGCGACGGGGGTGTTCCGAGTCGGGGAGGAAGAAGCGGGTGCGGGTGAGGGTGAGGGGGGCGGAGGGGACCGGTCCGGCGCGTCTTGGATCGCCGTACAACCCCGAGGGGGGCAGCGGTGTCAAACAACCGTGGCTGAGGTTCTCGAATTCACGACGGCGCGTGTCGCGCCCCTCCCGCTGCGTCCCCCGGGACGCCGCAGGACGACCCGTGCCCCCGGCACCATGCCGGTGATCGCGCCGATGCCCCTGACCAGGCCCTCCGTTCCGCGGCAGCGGTCCGCGGACGAGACGGAGCCGGAGGCGCCCGCGGTCGGTACGACCGTCGACCACCTCACCGAGACCTACCGCGCCCACTACCGCTCGCTGCTCGGCCTCGCCGCGCTGCTCCTGGATGACACCGCCTCCTGCGAGGACGTCGTGCAGGAGGCGTTCATCCGCGTGCACTCGGCGCGCAAGCGGGTCCGCGATCCCGAGAAGACCCTCGCCTACCTGCGGCAGACCGTCGTGAACCTCTCGCGGTCCACGCTGCGCCGACGCATCCTCGGCCTGAAGCTCCTCTCGAAGCCGATGCCGGACATGGCGAGCGCGGAGGAGGGGGCGTACGACCTCCTGGAGCGCGACGACCTCATCAAGGCGATGCGCGGACTCCAGCGCAGGCAGCGCGAGGTGCTCGTGCTGCGGTACTTCGCCGATATGACGGAGGCGCAGGTCGCCGAGACGCTCGGCGTCTCGGTCGGTTCGGTGAAGGCGTACGGCTCGCGCGGGATCGCCGCGCTGCGCGTCGCGATGGGAGCCGTGAAGTGACGGCGGGCGACGGCGCCCGGCGGGACGGCATGCCTGCGGACGGCGCGGGGCGGGACGGCACGCGGGACGAGGCTCGAAGGGGCGGGGCTCGGGATGAGAAGGGCGCGGCGGTGAGCGGCGGCAGGACACCGGGGGCGGCGGCAGGAGCTTCGGGGGCACCGGGGGACGGCGAGACGAGGGAACTCCCCGCGCCGCCCGCCGACTCGGCGGCCCCCGCGTCCCCCACCGCCCCCGCGACGGCGGATTCCGCCCCGGCGGACGCCGCGCCGACCCCTCCCGCTTCCGCGGACGCCGCGCCGACCCCTCCCGCTTCCGCGGACGCCGCGCCGACCCCTCCCGCTTCCGCGGACGCCGCGCCGACCCCTCCCGCCTCCGGGGATTCCGCTTCGCCCGATTCCTCCTTCGGTGAGGATGAATTGCGCGCGTTGTTCCACGGCGCGGTGGGTGGGCTCGCGCCCGGGGAGGGGACGCTCGACCGGCTCCAGGCCGCCGTGCCGGCCCGTCGGGCCCGCAGGCGGCAGACGCTCGTCGGCGCGGCCGCCGCCGTGATCCTCCTCGGCACCGCGATCCCCGCGGCCGTCCACGTCGCCGCGGCGCCGGGCCACGAGGCCGATCCGGCGATGGCGGGCAGCAGCCAGGACGCGCGCACCCCGTCCTCGGCCGCGACGAAACGGCACGAGGGCGCCGGCCACGAGGCGGGCGGCGGCCGGAGCGCCTCGCCGCACTCCTCGGCGAGCGGGGAGCACCGAAGCGGCGCGAGCGATTCGCCCGGCCCGGACGCGCCCCCCTCCGCCGGTACGGTCCTCGCCGAAGCCCCCCGCTGCGCGGCGACGCAGCTCGGCGACGCCGCCGCCGACCGGGGCACCCCGGCCGCCGACGGCACCGTCTACGGCAGCTTCCGCGTCGCGAACATCTCCGGCGAGAAGTGCGCGGTCACCTCGCCGGGCCAGGTGCAGGTCGCGGTGGTGGGCGGTACGTCCCGTACGACCGTGCCCGTCGTCCAGCACCAGGACGGCGACGCGGCCGCGGGCCTGCCCGGCACCGCGCAGTCGGTGCGGGCGCTGCTGCTCGACCCGGGGCAGTCGTACGAGGTGCGGTTCGCGTTCGTACCGGACAGCACGTGTCCGACCAGCGGCCCGACGCAGGGCACTGGCGACCCCGAGCCCTCGTCCCCGCCCCCGGCCGACCCGTCCCCGCCCCCCGCCGAGAGCGGCGGTTCGGACCCGGGCACGGCCCCCGAGGGCAACACGGCGGCGCTCGACCAGACCACGACCCAGTTCGCGAGGACCGTCCCGGCCGACGACGCCTCCGGCACCGCCACGGTCGAGGTCACCCACAACGCGGCCCCCGGCGGCCCCGTCACCAACACGACGATCCCCGAGTCCTGCCCGGGCACGGTCTACCGCACGGGCCTCCTCCCGGCGAACGGCGGCTGAGGGGGCGGAGGGGGGCGGCTGCCCCGCGGGACCCCCGCCCCTCGCCCCGCCCTACTTCGCCGGTACCACCGCGCTCGCGGCGACGATGCTGATCGGCCTCGTGGTCGGCCGCCGCCTGGTCCAGGTCCCCGTGCCGGCCGAGGAGGACGCGGAGGCGATCATCGCGCGCGTCGCCCCGGCGATCCAGCGCCTCCTGGTGCCCTGAGGGCGTACGGCACGCGGGGCCGGTGCACGTGTCAGCGCGCGCGAGGCGGGTACCCCGAGGGTCTGACCGACGACCGGAAGGAGCCCGCCGTGCCGCACGAAGCGAAGCCGGAGAAGCCGAAGGACGCCGAGTCCCCCCGTACCGCCGCGCAGGAGATCCGCCACGAGGCGGAGAAGGCGGCCGGGGACGTCCGCGAGGAGCACCCGCGCCACCCGGGCGAGAGCGGGGACGCGATGCGGCCGAACGTGGAGCAGGAGGAGTCGGCGCGCGAGGAGACGTGAGGGCGCGTGAGCGGTGTGTGAGCGGTGCGTGAGGCGCCGGGGCGGCGGCTGTGGCGGGCCGTGTGCCACGCGGGCCGTACCCCCGTAGGCCGTACCCCAGTGGGCCGCGCGCCTCAGACCCGCGCCGTCTCCGGCTCCGGTGCCGGTTCGTCCTCCTCCGCCGCGATGCCCAGCTCCGCGTCCCTGCGGGCCTCCGCCTCGCGGCGTACGAGCCGGTACCACATGAAGACCACGAACCCGGCGAACACGAACCACTCGCCCGTGTAGCCGAGGTTCTGCCACGCCTTGAGGTCGAGGCCGCCGCCGTCGGGGGACTTGGCGGGCACGGGCGTGAGCCCGGACTCGGCGTGGTCGAGCGTGATCCAGCCGTCGTACACGTCGTACGTGGTGAGGTTGAGGAGCGAGGCCGCGCCGATGATCCCGACCTGCCCGGCCGGGAGGCCGCCGGTCGCGGTCACGCCCGTGCTGCGCGCGTCCTCGGAGGGCTGGAGCGCCCCGGTCACCGTGACGGTCCCGGTAGGTGCCGCGGGGGCCTTCGCCGGGGCGGAGCCCTCGTGCCAGCCGCGTACGACGGGCAGGACCTTGTCCTCGGGGGTGCGCAGGAGCCCGAGCACGTAGTAGCCGTCCGCTCCGTCGAGCCCGCGATCGGGCACGAGGAGCTGCTTGACGTACCGGCCCGTGGCGCGCGTGCGGGCGCCCGAGGTCTCGGTCGTGACGGGCAGGACCTTCGCGAGCGGGCTGGCCGCCGCGTCGGCGTGCGCCTCGGCCGTGGCCTCGGCGTGCTGGTGCGTGTCCACCCGGTCCTCGAAGCGGCTCAGCTGCCAGGACCCCATGAAGACGCAGAAGGGGATCGCCAGGAGGACGAAGACGTGGATTCCCCACCACCGGGGAGTCAGCAGGAACCGGTACACACCCCCACGGTACGGGGCGGGCCGGGACGCCCCGCGCCCGCCCCCGTACCACAGTCGCTCAGGCCCCGGCCCCCGGCACGTGCCGCCGGACGAAGTCCAGTTCCATCCGCACCTGCTTCACGCGCTCGTCCACGACGAGCGAGCCGTGCCCCGCGTCGTAGCGGTAGACCTCGTGCGGGTGCTTCCTCGCCACCAGCCGGTCGACGTAGTTCTCGACCTGCTTGATCGGGCACCGCGGGTCGTTGACGCCTGCCGAGAGGTAGACGGGCGCGCGCACCTCGTCCACGTACGTGAGCGGGTTCGAGGCCGCCCACCGCTCGGGCAGTTCCTCGGGCGTACCGCCGAAGAGCGTGCGGTCCATCGCCTTCAGCGCCTCCATCTCGTCGTGGTACGCCGTCACGTAGTCCGCCACCGGCACGGCCGCGACGCCCGCCGCCCACGCCCCCGGCTGCGCGCCGATCCCGAGCAGCGTCAAGTAGCCGCCCCAGGAACCGCCCGAAAGGATGAGCCGCTCCGGGTCGGCGAGTCCCGAGCCGACCGCCCATTCCCGTACCGCCGCGATGTCCTCCAGCTCGATGAGCCCGACGCGGTGCTTGAGCGCGTCGGTCCAGGCCCGCCCGTACCCCGTCGAGCCCCGGTAGTTGACGCGGACGACCGCGTACCCGTGGTCGATCCAGGCGGCGGGCCCGGCGGCGAAGGCGTCGCTGTCGTGCCAGGTCGGGCCGCCGTGGATCTCGAAGACGGTGGGGAAGGGGCCGTCCCCCTCCGGCGTCTGCACGAGCGCGTGCACGCGCCCGCCCGGGCCTTCCACCCACGCGTCCGTGACCGGCACCGAGGCCGGGGCGCGCATCCCGGGCGGGTCCAGGACGACGCCGCTCGTCGTGGAGCGCACGACGGGCGGTTCGGCGGCCGAGGACCACAGGTACTCGACGCTGCCGTCCGGGCGCGCCCCTGCCTCGGAGACGGTGCCGCGCGGGGTCTCGATCCGGTCCAGGCGGTGCGCGGCGAGGTCGTAGCGGTACAGCTCGCCGCGCGCCTCGTGGCTGTGCGCGATCAGGAGCGCCGAGGCGTCCTCGTACCAGTCGGCGCTGACATCCCCCGGCAGGTCGATGGCGAGCGCGGTCTCCGTACCGGCGACCGGGTCCCAGATCATCGGCAGCCAGCGGCCCGCGCGCTGCGTGCCGACGAGGAGCCGCGCGTCCCCGGCGAGCGGCGCGAAGCCCATGACGGAGAGGCCGAGTTCCTTCGTCCCGCCCTCGGTGTCGTCGAGTTCGGCGACGGTACGGGCGATCTCCCCCGACGCGGCCAGCTCGAAGACCCGCAGCGCCGAGTGCATCGCGTCCCCGTGCTCGGTGTGCTCGACGACGAGGAGCGAGCCGTCGTACGAGAGGTCCCCGACGCCCGCCGACTCGCGGTGCCGGTACACCTCGACGGGCGCGCCGCCGTCCCGTACGACGTGGACGAGCGAGCCGTCCTCGTCGCTCGAACTGCCGACGACGACGGTCCGCCCGTCGCGCCCGAGCGCGAGCCCGGCGGAGTACGCGGCGGCGACCCCGGGCAGCGCCTCGGCGTCCTCGCCCCCGGCGAAGGGCTGACGCCGCCAGATCCCGAACTCGTCCCCGTCGTGGTCGTCGAACCACCAGATCCACTCGCCGTCCGGGCTCAGTGCCCCGTCCGTCGTCCCGTTCTCGCGGTCGGTGACCTGCCGTTGCGCCCCGTTCGCGCGGTCCCAGGCGTACAGCTCGTACGTCCCGGTCGCGTTCGACACGAACAGCGAGCGGTCCGGGGCGTCCTCGGCCCACTCGGGGAGGGAGACGCGCGGGGCACGGAACCGCTTCTCCCAGTCGGGCATGGCTGCCGCGTCGTCCGGCATGGCTGTGGCGTCGGTCGTCATGGGCCTATTCAACTCCCTTCGCAGGTGGAGCGGGGAGCGGTACCGGGGGCGCGGGGCTCGGTTCCGGGGGCGCGGGGTCCGGGGCTGCGGGGCGCGGTCCGGGGTGCGCGGGTCCGGCGGGCGTGTGGGCGGAGTGTCGCGGGCTTGTCACGAGGCCGTTCCGAGCCGGAGGCGGCGGGAACGGCTGAGGGCGTCCACGAGGTCCCTGTCCACGTAAGCGCTCGACGGCACGTCCCCCCACTCGACGGAGGAATCCGCAATGCACTCCCGCAAGCTCGCCCTCGCCACCCTCGCCGTCCTCACCGGTCTCACGCTCACCGCCTGCCAGAGCGACGACGGCGACGACAAGGCCGCCTCGGCGGCGGGGAGCAATGCCGCCGACTCCTCGGCGCCCGCGAGCGAGCCGGGTCCCGCGCAGCCGTCCGCCTCGACCGGCGGCGACTCCTCGGCGGCGTCCGGCTCCACGGGTTCCTCCGGTTCCGGCTCCTCGGGCTCGTCGGCCGGCTCCTCCGGCGGGGGCACGAGCGCCAAGACGGGCAAGTGCCTGACGAGCAACCTCAAGATCTCCGCCTCCGACGCCACGATCGGCGACGACGACCCGGCCACCGTCGCGATCACCTTCGAGAACAGCGGCAGCGCCCCCTGCTCCCTCAACGCGTACGCGGGCGCGGACCTGAGCACCAACGCGGGCTCGCTCTCCGCCGAGCGCGGCATCAAGGCGTCCGTCCCGGACCACCCGGTGGTGCTGAAGCCGGGCGAGAAGACGTACGCCCCCGTCATGTACCCGGTCAACAAGACCGGCGGCAGCGGCGTGCGCATCACGGGCCTCACGGTCACCCCGCCCGACGAGACGCACTCCGTGAAGCTCGCCTGGCCGGGCCAGCCCTCGCTGCCGGTCTCGGACAGCGACAAGGGGCAGGGCGTCGTGGTCGGCCCGATGGGGAGCATCGGGCAGGGCGAGGGCTGAGCCGTACGGCACTCCGCCCGAGCGCGCCGCGCACCCCCACTGCCTCCCCGCCGCACACCACCCGCGTTGCCCCGCTTCAAAAGCCCTCGCGCGGGGCAACCGGTGGACACGGAACAAAGGGCGGGACGGCGGAGAGGCGGTGTCGGGTGCGGACGGTCGGGGTTGAGGAAGAACTTCTGCTCGTGGACGAGAGGACGGGGGAGCCCAAGGCGCGGGCGGCGGCGGTGCTCGCCTCGGCCGACGCGGCGCCCAGGGAGTCCTCGGTGGAGAGCGAGCTGCACGGTCAGCAGATCGAGTTCGCGACGAGTCCGTGCGCCGACATCGACGCGCTCGCCGAGGAGATCAAGCGGCTGCGCACCACCACGGACGCGCTCGCCCGCCGCGCGGGCGCGCGGGTCGCCGCGCTCGCCACCTCACCGCTCCCGGTGAGCCCGCAGGTCAACGACGGTGAGCGCTACCGCTGGGTCACCGACAAGTTCGGCGCCCTGGCCCAGGAGCAGCTGACGTGCGGCTGCCACGTCCACGTCTCCGTCGCCTCCGACGCGGAGGGCGTCGCCGTCCTGGACCGTATCCGCCCCTGGCTGCCCCCGCTCCTCGCCCTGAGCGCCAACTCGCCGTTCTGGCAGGGCAAGGACACCGCCTACGGGAGCCACCGCGCCCGCGTGTGGAACCGCTGGCCCTCGGCGGGCCCGTACGACATCGCGGGCAGCCCGCAGGCGTACGACGCCCAGGTGGAGGCGATGCTCGGGACGGGCGTGCTGCGCGACAAGGGGATGGTCTACTTCGACGCCCGCCTCTCGCACCGCTGGCCCACGGTCGAGATCCGCGTCGCCGACGTGTGCCTCGACGCCCGCACCCCCGCGCTCCTCGCCGCCCTGTGCCGCGCCCTCGTGGACACGGCCGCCCACGAGGCGGCCGGGCGCGTGCCGCCCGCGCCGGTCCCCACCGCCGTCCTGCGCCTCGCCTCCTGGCAGGCCGCCCGCTCCGGCCTCGACGGCGACCTCCTCCACCCCGTCCACCACACCCCCGCCGCCCCCACCGAGGTCGTCGCGGCACTCCTCGCCCACACACGCGACGCCCTCAAGGAGAACGGCGACCTCGACCTCGCCGAGGCCGAAACAGCCCGCCTCCTGCACGAGGGCAACGGCGCCCGCCGCCAGCGCGCGACCTACGAGGAGACGGGCAGCCTCGGAGACGTCGTACGGGAGTGCGCCCGGTACACGGTGGGGGAGTGAGGGGCGCGGCGGGAGGCGCCCGGGGAGCGCGTCAGCCGGCGGCGACGTCCGCCACCACGCAGCTCACGTTGTCGGGACCGCCCGCTCGGTGGGCCAGGGAGACGAGCGCCCGGGCCGCGCGGGCGGGGTCCGTCGCGGTCTCGCGCAGCGTGCGGCGGATCGCCGGCTCGGGGACGGCGGTGGTGAGCCCGTCGGAGCACACGAGGTAGCGGTCGCCGGTGCGCGGGGTACGGAGCTGGAGGTCGGGACGGGCGGCCGGAGGCGTCAAGGCACGTACGAGCGTGGCCCGTTGTGGGTGTGTGGCCGCCTCCCGCTCCGTGATACGGCCTTCGTCGGCCAGTGCCTGGACGAGGGTGTGATCGTGCGTGAGGCGGGAGAGTGAGCCGCCCCGTAGGAGGTACGCGCGCGTGTCGCCGACGTGTACGAGGGCGAGGCGCGACCCTGCGGGCAGCAGCGCGGTGAGCGTGGTCCCGGCCTGCGCGGGCACCTTGCGGGCGGCCTCGTCGACGGCGTCCGCGAGCGCGCCGAGGAGCGCACCGGGGGCGGGCTCCGGCCCCTCGGAGAACCGGCGCAGGGCCGCGACCGCAGCGCCACTGGCCAGCGCCCCGCGCGTTCCGAACCCGTCCGCGACCGCGAGCAGCCGCTCCCCGGCGTGCACGGCGTCCTGGTTCTCCTCCCGTACGAGACCCCGGTCGCTCACCCCCGCGTACCGCAACCCGAAGGCGGGGCCCGGCGGTGGCCCGGCGAGCGAGTCCGCGAGCGAGTCCGCGACGAAGGCCGCCAGCGCACCCCGTACCGCCGTCTCCGCCTCGACCCCGCGCCACCACCCCCGCACCGCCTCCGCAGCCGCCCCCGGCTCCATCGCGACGACCTCCCCCACCCGCGCGAGAGGCATCCCGACCCGCCGCAACCACCCGACGAGCCGAGCCTGTTCGACCTGCGACGCCGCGTAGTACCGGTACCCGGTGACGGGATCGACGCGGGCGGGCACGAGCAGGCCCATGCGGTCGTACAACCGCAAGGCCTTCGCCGAAAGCCGTGCGGCCCGCGCGAATTCCCCGATCGGGAGGAGAGTCATGGAGCCCATCCTGCCGCTCGCCGTCGCCCCTCCCGCGCCTGCCGCCGCTACCGCCCGACCGCCTCCACGAGGTCCGCGCGCCGTACGTTCGAGCGGAGGCGGGGTGGTGGACGGGGGCGGAGGTGGCGGGTGCCTGCGGTCCGCCCGCGCTGCCGCCACCGCGAAGCCCCGCCTCTGGAACTCCGGCAGGATCGCGTACCCCCTCTCGTACGCCGCCTCCCCGGCCCGCTCGTGCTCCCAGAACCCCGTGCTCCTCACGGTCTCCCCTTCCGGGAGCGGCACGATCCGGAACGTCGTCCGTTGACGTCCCGGTCGAGGGAGATCCAGGTCGCCTTCGGACCAACGGGCGAGGGCGAGTTCGGGACGCTCGTGGGCTGGCACGCGGGCAGCGTACGGGCGTCGCACGTGGCCAGGGGCGCCATCCTGGGAGGGCGGCGTGACGGGGGGTGTTGTGGTGGGTGAGTGCTCACTCACCTGGGAGGGGTGGGAGGGGTGGAGGTTTTCGGTCGCGGGCGCGGTCGTACGGGGCGACTGTCCGCGCGGTGGGAGTGCTCAGCCACGGCCGGGAGGGCGGCGAAGTCGGCGCGTGGGTTCGATCTCGGGCACGGTCCTATGTGGACGTGGTCCGCGCCGCGAGATCGCTATGCCGTGTCGGTCAGTTCCGTCCGGTCAGGCCCGTTACGAAATCCGCGAAGGCGGCGGGGGTGAGGAGGAGGGCCGGGCCGGGGATGTGCTTGGAGTCCCGGAGGGCGATGGCGGCGTGGACGGGGCGGAGGTCGGTGAACTCGACGCACTGGCCGTTGGCCATTCCGCTGTAGGAGGACTTTCGCCAGCCGTGGGCTTCGATCTCGGGCGCGGTCATACGTGGAGGCCGTCCGCGCCGCGAGATCGCTATGCCTGCCGGGTCAGGCTCGGTCGGTCAGGCGCGCCAGGAAGGTGGTGAAGGCGGCGGGGGTGAGGAGGAGGGCCGGGCCGGGGATGTGCTTGGAGTCCCGGAGGGCGATGGCGGCGTGGACGGGGCGGAGGTCGGCGAACTCGACGCACTGACTTGTGGAGCCGCTGTAGGAGGACTTCCGCCAGTTGGCTGCCGGGGACTCGGCCTCGTGCCACTGCCGGTTGTTCCTCGTGCTCACTTGTGCAGCCTTTCAAGGTGCTCGCGCAAAAGTTCACGCGTCTCGTCAAAGGGGAGCGCGGCGCGCGCAATCTCCTCAAAACCACCGGCGTGGAAAGCTACCAGATCCGCCTCCTCCGTATGTGAGCCGCCCGAGGGGCCGTCCACACTCACCACTGACGCCCACGGGTGCCTGAAGTCAAGCAGGGTGATCGCTCCGTTGGAGCTGTATTTAGGGTGCGTGGTGAGCGGGAGTACCTGAAGGTCGATGTTCGGCATGTCCGAAACATCGATGAGGCGGCGCAGTTGGTCCCGCATGATGCTGGGACCGCTCTCGAACTTCGGCCAGAGTGCGGCTTCCGGCACGATGGCGTGCAGACGTGTGAGCTGGCCGATCACCGACTGGCGGGCAAGTCTGAGGTTGATGAGCATCCCCACTTGCCGGGGGTTCAGCCGAGGTTCGTAACCGATGAGCTCGCGCATGTAAGCGGGTGATTGCAGCAAGCCGGGGATCACCGAGTAGTGCTGCACGCGGATGACGTCCGCCTCCGCCTCCATCTGGACGAAGTCCAGCAGGTCCGCCTGCACGTGTCCCGTGTACGGCACCCACCACCCCGCGCCGGCCGGCTCCTCCGCCGCGAGGGCGACCTCCTCGATGCCGGGCTCGTCGTCCACGCCGAGCTTGGCCGCGAAGGCCCGTACCTCCTCGCTGCTCACTCGGTACGTGCCGCGTTCGATGCGGCTCAGGCGCGTGATGTCCCAGCCCATCAGCTTCGCGGCGTCACCGCTCTTCATCGGGCCGCGCCAGCGACGCAGTTGGGCGCCAACTCGCCGCCGTTTGATGGTCGGTACCGCTCTCTTCTGAACCATGGCCGCATTCTGGCACGCCGCCAACTCAGCTTTCTATCCGCACATTTGAACGGGACACTCGCAATCGCGTGAATCCATTGCCGAGGTCCCGCCAAAAGACGCATGCTTATTTCCCGCTGGGGTCCGAGCCTTCGCCACACACCCTCGCGCGCTCTTCAACTCCCCCGTCCCACCCCCCGGAGGGACCGGCCCGAGGACGTGATCACATGACCGCCGTTTGTTCGAGCGGCCCCGCCGCTCCCCGTACGCAGTGGACGGGCGAGTTCGCGCCCGTACTGGATTCCGTGCCTGACGCTCGGCACACGTTGCGGCGGGTGTTGCCGCGCATCGGCGGCGTCAGCTCCGAGTTGGCCATGCTGACCGTGACGGAGCTGATGGCGAACGCCGTTGTGCACGGGGGCGGGAGGCGGCCGGTCCTGCTGCTGATCGCCGTCGAGGCGGACGGGGCGCTCGTCATCGCGGTGACGGACAACAGCTCCCGCGTGCCGGGGCGTTGTGCCATGCCGGGGCCGGACGCGGAGGCGGGGCGCGGGCTCGCGCTGCTGCGATTGTTCGGGGTGCGGGTGAGCTGGGACGTGGACGGGGACGGGCGCAAGCGCACGCGGGCCTTGGTGCCGGCGCAGGTGGACGGGCGGCGGCTGTGAGGGGGCGGCCGATAGGGCGGGGCCGTACGGGGCGGGAGCTGCGCCGCCTGCGGGACCTCGCGGAACGGGTGCTGGGCCTCGTCCCCGTACCGCCACCGGACCCCCGTACTCAAGAGGCGGTCCTGTTAAGGGAGTTGCGCCTGCTGTCGGCCGCGACGGCCGAGCATCCCCACCCGGCGGTGGCCCGCCTCTCCCGCACGGCGGCACGCCACGCCCGTACGGAGTCCCCCGCGACCCCCGCCCGCCTGCGCACCCTCTCCCTCCTGGCCCTCGCCCTCCTCGACGCCTTCCCCACACCGGCCGCCGCCGCCCCCGCCCCGCCCCGTTCACCCTGCGCGCCCGCTCCGCGTCGAGCCCAGCTCCGGAGGTGACCTCCCGGGACCCGTCGCTCCCGTATCAAGCCCCTTCCGGGCGGCTCCGGCGCGGTCTCTCCTTCACGCCGTGACCTCACGTTTCCGCGCAGCCGCTGGGATCACTGTCGACGGACGCTCCCGCCCTCGCCCTGGCTGATCCCCCGCCCGGCGTCCGCCAGGACGTTCCGTACCCGTGCCACGCACTCGGTCGCGAAGTCCGGCAGCGTTTCCCAGTAGTACGGGATGCCCATGAGGGCGACCGCGAGGGCCCAGCCGCGTGCGCGGGCCCACGTCACGTCGTCCAGGGCGAGGGCTTCGCGGTAGGCGGTGCGGGCCTGGGGCGGGAGGTCGAAGACGGGGGAGTGCTCGGCGTCGGGGAGGCCGACGGAGAGGGTGCCGAAGTCGAGGACCGCGTGCAGCCTGCCCTCCCTGACCAGCAGGTTCGCGGGGCGCAGGTCGCCGTGGAGCCAGCCTTCGGGGCCCTCGGCCTCGGGCAGCGCGAGCGCCGCCGCCCACTCCGCGCGCACCGCCGCGAGGTCGAGGGCGAGTACGTCGCCGAGCGGGGCGCAGCCGTCGAGCCCCGTCCAGACCTCCGACGTGATCCCCCGCAACTGACCGCCCCGGTACCAGCTCAGCCCGTTCTCGCGCCGCGCCCCCATGAGCGGGGCGGCGCGCAACTCCCGTACGAACGACGCCAGATCGGCTCCGAAGGCCGTCCAGTCCCGTACGGACTCCGGTCCCGGCTCCTCCCCGTCGATCCACCGCAACACGGCCCAGGGGGCGGGGAACTGCTTGCTCGCCGACCCGACCCGCACCGGCTCCGGCACCCGCTGACTCAAGTGCGGCGCGAGCCGGGGCAGCCACGTCAGCTCCCGCTCCTGCGAGCCCCCGGGCGTACGCGGCAGCCGTACGACGTACTCGTCCCCCAGCCGGTACATGGTGTTGTCGGTGCCCGCCCCCGCGTACCGCAGCGGCAGTCCCGCCCACTCCGGCATCTGCGCGGCGAGCAGCGCGCGGACGAGGGCCGGGGTCGTCGGGATCTCGTTCGGGTGGAGTGGGGACATGGGGGGAGTGTGGCGGGGGAGGGGGCGCGAGGACCAGCGCTTTTCGTACGGGTCCGGCTCGCGCCTTACGGGGCCTCTCGCGCTCGCGCCTTCCCGGGCCTTTCGCGCTCGCGCCTTCCCGGGCCTCTCGCGCTCGCGCCTTCCCGGGCCTCTCGCGCTCGCGCCATCCGAAGTGCTCGCGTCAGCCGTGCGGCATGAGCTCCGCCAGCTCCCGTACGCGGTCCCTCCCGATCCCCTCTCGCTGCTCCACCGCGAGGGGGTGTGCGGTCGGTTCCAGCTCGATCAGGGGGCGTTCGCCGAGGGGGCGGGTGTGTACGCGGGTCTTCAGGTCGAGGGTGGTGGGGGAGTACACGGGCAGTTCCGTGCTCAGCCACCCGAAGCAGGGCGGCTCGGCCTCACGGCCTGGCGTCTCCCAACGGTCGTTCGTGAGGCCGAAGTTCTTCCGGCTGATTGAGACCCACACCCCCCACGAGAACATCTCGTCCGTCCCTCGCACGGGTATCTCGATCAGCCCCCGCACGAAGTAGTACTCCCCGTTGATGACGCACTGGTCCGAGGAGAGCAGGCAGCCGGGCGCCGACTCCATCTCGGGGAGCCAGTACTGGGGCGCGGGGGTGGCGTAGTGCAGTGGCGTCTCGTCGTGGCGTGTGCCGCAGGCGGTGCAGGTGAAGCCGGGGGCGGAGGTCATGAGTGGGAGAGTAGGCGGGGCTGGGGGCGGCGCGTGCCGATCGGGGGGACTCGGTTTCGCTCGTGAGGGGTGCGTGAGGGGTGTGGGGGCGGGGCGTGTGCGGGCGGTGGGGCAAGTGCTGGGGCGTCACGGGATCGTCCCGGTCGCACGGGCGCGCGGCGTGCGTGGTTTCGGCGGGCGGGAACCGGCCGATCGGTGCGGAACGGCCCTGTCTTCCGCGGGGCGAGGGCGCTCGGCGCGCGGCGCCGTGTCCTCGCGCTGCCGTTGGCGTGCGTCGGTGCGTGTCACAGGCGTGTAGGGGTGGGGTGCGGGGCGGAACGGTTCGGGGTGGTCCCGTGGTCCTCTTGATCAGAAAGGCGCACCGAACGAACGAAGGAAGCCCCCATGCGTGCCAAGAAGCTCAGCCTCGCCGCCGTCGCCCTCCTCGCGGGGCTCTCGCTCACCGCCTGCGAGGGCGGCTCCGGCGACAACGCCGCCGGGGGCGACTCCTCCGCCGCCACAGGCCAGGTGGCCGGCTCGGGCAACGGCGGGGCTTCCGAGAGCGGCAGCGGCGGCGGCAGTGGTACGGGAGGGGCGAAGGCGGCCGGTACGTCCGACGGCTCCGCGAACGGCTCCTCCGGCTCCGCGAACGGCTCCTCCGGTTCCGGTTCCGGTTCCGGTTCCGGTTCCTCCGGCTCCGACGAGTCCCAGGGCAGCGGCGGCGGTCAGATCACCGCCGGGGCCTGCAAGACCGAGAACCTCGCCTTCGACACCGCGCACGGCATGGGCGAGGGCACTCTCGTCGTCAGCATGCGCAACACGAGCGGCGACGCCTGCTCGCTGAAGGGCTTCCCCGGGCTCGACATCCGCTCCGACGAGGCAGGCGCCCCGCTCAGCGCCGAGCGCAGCGGCATGACGCCGCCCGCCGTCGCCCTCAAGTCCGGTGACACGACGCGCTTCACGCTCCACTACCCGCCGAGCAAGAGCGGCAACTCCGGCGTCTTCATCAACGCCATCGACGTCACCCCGCCCAACGAGACCCACACGCAGCGCCTCTCGGTCGGCTTCAGCGTCGAGGCGGGCGCCGACAAGCCCGGTCTCCTCGTCGTGGACCCGGTGGGCGCGGGCAAGCAGTGAGCTACGCGGCCGCTCCCGGCCACGGGAGCACCCGCAGCTCGGGCCACGCCTCCCGCCACCGCGCCGCCTTCGCCTCGTACACCTCCCGCGGAGCGAGCACCGGGTTCGGGCGCAGGACGAGGCCGAAGACGTCCGCGAGACCGTGCGGCGCGTACACCCGCCACGGGCCCCCGTCGTCCTCGCTCCGCACGCCCAGGCAGCACGTCGTCGCCGCGAAGGAGTCGATCGCCGCCTCGCTCGACGGGTACGGGGCGCAGGGCACGCCGAACTTCGCCTCGTACCAGAGGTGGACGCGCGCCTCGTTGCGTATCTCGACCTCCGCCGCGAGCCCCGCGAAGACCTCGCGGCCCCTCCTGATCACGGCGTCCTCGGCCTCCCAGGAGAGGTCAAAGGCGTCGTGGTAGAAGAGGTCGTAGTCCCGGATTCCGTACGTGGGCGGGCGGCCGGTGACCGCGTTCCACACCGACTGGAAGACGCACCCCGCCGTCACGTACCAGCCGGGCAGCCCGAGCCCGGCCGCGCGCCGCACGACCTCGGTCAGGGTCTCGTTGCGCGCCAGGATGCCGCGCAGGGCGGCGAGTTGGGCGTCGAGAGGGAGCCGGGCGAGGGTGGTCGGGTCGGCCTGGGCGGTCATGGGGCGCAGCTTCGCACGGAGCACCGACAGCCGGTGCGCGGCGGGCTCGTGCGCCCGGCGTACTCGCCCCGATGACTTCCCTCCCCCGCGTGTCACAGCCACGCCTGCCGCCTCGTCCCCATGGTGTACCCCGGGCGAACGCCCCGGCGGGGAGAGGACACCATGAACGCTGTGCTGTGGACGGCCGCCGCGCTGCTCGCACTGGTGGCGCTGGCGGGCGGGACCAGCAAGACCTTCGTGGCGCGCGAGCGCCTCGCCGCCGTGCGGGGCGGCGGCTGGACCGAGCACGCGGGCGACGGAGTCGTCCGTACGCTTGGAGTGCTCGAACTCGCCGCCGCAATTGGCCTGTTGCTCCCAGCCGCGCTCGGCATCGCACCCGTTCTCGTGCCCGTGACGGCCGTGTCCTGGGTCGCGCTCATGGTCGGTGCGATGATCACGCACGGCAGGCGCGGCGAATTCGCCCTCGTGGCACTGAACTTCGCCTATCTCGCGCTTGCCGCGCTCCTCGCCTGGGGCCGCTTCGGCCCGTACGGCTTCTGACCGACCGGGGGATGAAATGACGGACCGTACCGCTGAGTTCGAGAAGCTCCGCCCGCTGCTCCTCTCCCTCGCGTACCGGATTCTGGGCGGCGTCGCCGAGGCCGAGGACGCCGTGCAGGAGACGTGGCTGCGGTACGAGGCCGCCGAGGCGGAACCGCGCTCGCCGCGCGCGTACCTCGCCGCCGTCGTCACGCGCGTCGCGATCGACGTGCTGCGCTCGGCGCGGGTCCGCCGTGAGACGTACGTGGGCCCCTGGCTCCCCGAACCGCTGCTCGCCGACCCCTACGAGGACCCCGAGCGCGCCGCCGAACTCGCCGACTCCGTCTCGATGGCCGCGCTCCTCCTCCTGGAGCGTCTGAGCCCGCTCGAACGGGCCGTGTTCGTGCTCCGCGAGGTCTTCGGCTTCGACTACGCGGAGGTCGCGGGCGCGGTCGGCCGCTCGGAGGAGGCGTGCCGACAGTTGGCGGCACGGGCGAGGCGGCACATGCGCGAGGGACGACCCCGCTTCGCGGCGGACCGGGCGGAGCGCGAGGAACTGGCCGCCCGCTTCTTCGACGCGCTGCGCGAGGGCGAGATGGACGGCCTGCGCACGCTCCTCGCCGCCGACGTGACGGTCGTGGGCGACGGCGGCGGCAAGGCGCCGCAACTGGCCCGTACGGTCGCGGGCCCCGACAAGGTCGCCCGCCTCCTCGCCGCCGTCTTCCCGCGCATGGCCCGTGCGGGCATCACGTACGAGCCGCGCCCGGTCAACGGTCAGCCGGGCGCGGTCTTCCGCGACCGCGGGGGCAAGATCCTCCACACGCTCGTCCTGGACGTCGCGGAGGGTCGCGTCCAGACGATCCGGCTCGTCCTCAACCCGGACAAGCTCCGGCACCTGGGGCCGGTGGCGGACGCGTGGGAGGTGTCGGCGGAGGTGAGGCGGACGCGGTGAGGAGCTCATTGCGGACCCCGTCACCCCGGGTACGTCTCCGTCGCCCCGGGTTCGTCGCGCGGCAGACGGGAATCGTCGGGCCGAGCCCAGGCCTCTCGGGGAGCGCGTCGGCCTGCTTCCCGAGCGCCCTGGCGCAGGAGGGGGCCACGAGTTCACCCGCCGTCCCCGCGCCACCACGTCCCCGCGCCTACCCTCCTCGGGTGATGACCTCGTGATGACCGCTGAGCACGCCCTCGCGCTCCTCGCCCTCCTGCGCCGCGTCGGCGCCGACGCGTGGATCGAGGGGGGATGGGGGATCGACGCGCTGCTCGGCGAGCAGACCCGTACGCACCAGGATCTCGACCTCGCCTACCGCCGCGAGGACGAGGCGGCGATCGTGGCCGCGCTCGCGGCGGACGGCTTCGCCGAGACGGAGGACCAGCGGCCCGTACGGCACGTCATGGCGGCCCGCGACGGCCGCGCGGTCGACCTGCACCCGCTCGCCTTCGCGCCGGACGGCTCGGCGTGGCAGGAGTCGTTCGAGCCCGGCCGCCCCTTCCCGTACCCGGCCGACTGCTTCGTGACGGGCACGATCGCGGGGACGCCCGTCCCGTGCGTCTCGGTGGCGCAACAGGTCTTCTTCCACACCGGGTACGTGCCGAGGCCGCACGACGTGGCCGACATGGAGCGGCTGCGCGCGGCCTTCGGCGTGCGGACCCCGTACGGGGAGGGTGCCGGTGAGGGCTCGCCGCGAGGTGAGTGAGTGCTCACCCACCTCGCGGAGCCACCCCGTACTCCCGCGCCGCTACCGCGACGGCGGCTTGATGACGGCGAACCGCGCGCCCTCCGGGTCGGCGACGACCGCCATCCGGCCCGCGACCATGTCGAAGGGTGGGGCGAGCACCGTGCCGTCGCGGCGGATCAGCGCGTCCGCCGTGGAGTCGACGTCGTCGACGGAGAAATACGTCAGCCAGTGCGCCGGGGTCCCGGGCGGGTCGTTCTTGAGGTGCGTCGCGCCGCCCACCGTCTTCCCGGCGACCTTGACCGCCCAGTACGCCTCGACGCCCTCCACGGGCTCGAAGTTCATGCCGAACACCTCGCCGTAGAAGGCGGCGGCGGTGGGCACGTCGGCCGTGTGCAGCTCGTTCCAGATGAGCGTCCCCGGCTCGTTGACGAGCCGCGCCCCGGCGAACTCGCCCGCCTGCCAGACGCCGAAGGCCGCGCCCTGCGGGTCGGCCGCGATGAGCATCCGGCCGAGGTCACCGACGTCCATGACCGGCGCGAGGAGCGAACCGCCCGCGCTGACGATCGTGTCCTGCGTCGCGGGGGCGTCGGTCGCGGCGAAGTAGGTGGTCCAGACGTTCGGCGTCTCCGGCTGGTCCTGCGGAGCCGCGCCGATCCCGGCCACGGCCAGCCCCCGCAGCTCGCAGATCGCGTACCCGCCGGACCCCGGCCGCCCCTGCCAGCCGAGCAGGTCACTGTAGAAGTCGATCGTGTTCTGCTGGTTCCTCGCCATCAGGTCGACCCAGCACGGCGTGCCGGTCGCGTACGGGCTGGTGATTTCAGGCACCTTGCGCCCCTTTCGTGGGATTCGTCCCACACCCTGGCGGCCCGGACGAGCCCGCTGCCACCTGACACGCCGCCACCTGGGCGCACGTCAGCACGGCGGTGGCGGGGGGCGGGCCTGTCCGGTCGGGGGCGCGCGGGCTCCGCGCCCGTACGGTGCGGGGGCCGGGGGCGCGCCCGGTGCAGGGGCCCGTACGGTGACGGGAGCCCGTCCGACCGAGGAGCCGCCCCGTGTCCCCGCACCTGCGTCCCGTCGCCGTCACGCTCGACTGCGCCGACCCGCTCGCCCTCGCGGCCTTCTACCGGGAGGCGACGGGACTCGCCCCGCACCCGGAGTCGGGCGCCGGCTTCGCGGCGCTCACCGGGCCGGACGGCTTCGTCCTCGGCTTCCAGCCCGTCGAGGACTACCGGCCGCCACGGTGGCCGGGGCAGGACGTCCCGCAGCAGGTCCATCTCTGCTACGAGGTCGACGAGGACCTGGCCGCGACCGAGGCCCGCCTCCTCGCCCTCGGCGCCGCCGTACCCGGCCACCAGCCCCACGACCCGGCCCGCGCCCGCGTCCTCACGGACCCGGCGGGCCACCCCTTCTGCATCCTGCGGAAGAAGGCGGAGGCCTGAGCCCCGCCGGGGTCACTCCGCCCGCCGCGCGAGCACGCAGAACTCGTTCCCCTCGATGTCGGCGAGGGTCACCCAGGACACCTCGTCCCCCTGCCCCACATCGACGCGCCGCGCCCCGAGCGCGAGCAGCCGCTCGACCTCGGCGCCCTGCTCGCGATCGCTCGGGTTCACGTCGATGTGCAGCCGGTTCTTGACCGCCTTGCCCTCCGGCACCCGCGCGAACCCGATCGAGGGCGGCGCGTACCCGGGCCGCGCCGCCCCGGTCCCCGGCGCCCCGATCGACACGAAGTCGCCGCCGTCGTCCTCGTACACCTCGTAACCGAGCACCGCGCACCAGAACCGCGCGAGGGCGCGCGGATCGGCACAGTCGACGGCGAGTTCGGTGAACCGGCTGGTCATGGCCCTGCCTCCCGTACGGGTCCGGCCGGACGGTCGGCGGTCCCGTGCCGAACCTAGTGCGTCCGGACCTGTGACGGGGTGGCGGAGGGCTCGGAGGCGGAGGGCCGGCTTGCCCTTGAGACGCCCGCCGCCAACCGCCGCCGACCTCCGCTAGCCCCCGCTAGCAGGGCGCTTGCAATAGTTAGCAAGGTGGGGCAGCATCGGGGCATGGTTTCGCTTGATGTGGGGGGACTTGGGGAGTTTCTGCGGGAGCAGCGACGAGCGGCGCGGTTGTCGCTCAGGCAGCTCGCCGACGCGGCCGGGGTGTCGAATCCGTATCTCAGCCAGATCGAGCGCGGGCTGCGCAAGCCCAGCGCCGAGATTCTCCAGCAGCTCGCCAAGGCCCTGCGGATCTCCGCCGAGACGTTGTACGTGCAGGCGGGGATTCTCGACGAGCGGGAGAGGGCCGAGGCCGAGACCCGGGCCGTGCTGCTCGCCGATCCCACGCTGACGGCGCGCCAGAAGGAAACGCTCCTCCAGATCTACGACTCCTTCCGCCGGGAGAACGGCTTCCCGGTGGAGGACACCGCTTCAGGCTGACCCGCACCCGCACCCGTACTGCCAGGCACTCACCCTCACTCGTGTTCCGGGAGGACCACGCCATGGCCATCACCGACGATCTGCGCAAGACCCTCACCGACCCGACCCCCCTCTACTTCGCCGCCGGTACCGCCGAGCTGGCCGTCCAGCAGGCCCTGCGGCTGCCCGCGATCCTCGACCAGCTCCGCGCCGAGGCACCCGCCCGTGTCCAGGCGGTGCGCGAGAGCGATCCCAAGGAGATCCAGGACCGGGCCGTCGCCCGCGCCCGCGAGGCGCAGGCCGTCGCGCGCGCCGCTGTCACCGAGGTCGTCACCGCCTTCTCCTCGCGCGAGAGCCGCGAGGCGGAGCTGAAGCGGCTCCAGGAGAGCGCGCAGGGCTTCGCGCTGCGCGGCTTCGGGCTCGCCGCCGAGTACGCGGTGCGCGCGCGGGAGACGTACGAGAGGGTCGCCGAGCGCGGCGAGGAGGCGGTCCGCGGCTGGCGCGGCGAGGAGGAGGGACACGGGGGCGGTACGGGTACGGATACGGCGCCCGCCGATGACGCTCCCGCGCCCGGTGCCCCGCGTGTCGCCGTCGACCCGGAGCCGGACGAGCCGGTCGTGGTCACGAGGAAGCCGGCGACGGAGCCGGTGACCGAGGCGGTGACGGAGGTGGGGACGGACCCGGTGACCGAGGCGGTGACGGAGCCCGTGGACGCATCCGCGCCGGAGGCCGCGCCCGCCCCCGTAGCGCCGGAAGCCGCACCCGAGACCCCCGTACCCCCCGTACCCCCCGTGCCCCCCGCCCCCCGCAAGGCCGCGCCCCGCCGTGCCGCCCGCCCTGCCGCGAAGAAGCCCCCTGTCAAGAAGCCGGCCGCCAAGCGGAGCCCCGAGGGCCCCGAGGGCGCCGAGGGCGCCGGGGGCCCCGAGGAGAGCGCGGGCGGCGCTCGGGAGTAGCCGGGGGCGCGCCCGGCGGGCGCGTACCTTCGCGCACGGGTGTCCTGTCGGTGGCAGCCGGTACGGTGGAGAGTCACACGCCGTACCGGCCGGTCGCGGCGCGGAAGCGGACACGTACGTAAGAGAACGACCGAACGAACCGGGCGGTGGCCATCGTGTTGATGCAGGGCTTCAGCAACTTCCTGTCCCTGCTGTCCCTGGCGTTGACTCTCTTCTGCGCCTTCGCGTTCTTCGACAGCCTCTTCCGCCGCGAGGACGCCTTCCGCGCGGCGGACAAGAAGACGAAGCCGTTCTGGGCGATCATCCTCGGGCTCGCGCTCGCGGTCGCGCTCATCTTCGGCTTCATGTCGTTCCTGCCGATCATCGGGCTCATCGCCGCGATCGTGTACGTCGTGGACGTACGACCAGCGCTCAAGCAGGTCACGGGCGGTGGCCGGCGGCGCGGCGGGTCGAGCAGCGACGGTCCGTACGGGCCGTACAACGGCGGTCGCTGAACCCCCTCGGGGCCCACCGGCGGAGCCCCCCGGCTCAGTCCCCCGGCTCAGTCCTGCCGGGGGTACTGCGCGGGGGTCAGCGCGCGAGGAGGATCGCCGCTACGTCGTCGGTGAGTTCGCCGCCGTTCAGGTCGCGGGCCGCGTGCACCGTGGACTCCAGGAGTTCCGCGCCGCGCAGGCCCGCGCTCTGGTGCTCGCGGACGAGCGCCAGCATGCCCTCCTGGCCCAGCCGCAGGCTGCCCGCGCCGATCCGGCCCTCGATCAGGCCGTCCGTGTAGAGCATGAGCGACCACTCGGGGCCCAGGCCCACCTGGGTGCGCGGCCAGCGCCCGCGCGGGAGCAGACCGAGCGCGGGCCCGCAGGGCTCCTGCGGCAGCAGCTCGGCGCGCGCCCCGCCGCGCCGCACGACCGGAGCCGGGTGCCCGGCCAGGCACATCGCGGCGCTCCGGCCGTCCGGGGCGATGTCGACGGTGCAGAGCGTCGCGAAGATCTCGTCGTTCTCGCGCTCGTGCTCCAGGACCTCCTGGAGCGTCGCGAGGAGGCGGTCGCCGCTGAGTCCGGCGAGGGTCAGCGCGCGCCAGGCGATGCGCAACTCGACGCCGAGCGCCGCCTCGTCCGGGCCGTGCCCGCTCACGTCGCCGATCATCGCGTGCACGGTGCCGTCCGGGGTGCGCACGGTGTCGTAGAAGTCGCCGCCGAGCAGTGCGCGCGAACGTCCCGGGCGGTAGTGCGCGGCGAAGCGGAGCGGGGCGCCTTCGAGGAGCGGGGTGGGGAGCAGCCCGCGTTCCAGGCGGGCGTTCTCCTGGGCGCGCAGGCGGCCCTCGGTGAGCTGGCGCTGCGCGGTGTCGGCGCGTTTGCGCTCGACGGCGTAGCGGACGGCGCGGCTCAGGACGCGGCCGTCGAGTTCGTCGCGTACGAGGAAGTCCTGCGCCCCGACGCGGACCGCCTCCGTACCGCCCTCGACGTCCTCGGACGCGGTGAGCGCGAGGACCGCGTGGTGCGGGGCGAGGGCGAGGAGACGTCGCAGGACGGCGAGCGGCTCGTCGTCGTCCGCCGCCGGGAGATTCAGGTCGAGCAGGACGCAGTGCACGTCGTCGGTGAGGAGCCGGGCGGCCTCGGTGAGGTTGCGGGCGGTGCGTACCCGGATCGGCTTGCCGGAGGCGTCGAGCATCTCGGGGATGCTGAGCGAGCCCGCCGGGTCGTTCTCGACCAGGAGCAGCGTGAGGTGGCCCGCGCCCGTGGCGGGGGTCGCGGACGGCGGCGAGTCCGGGTGCGGGGCTCCGTCGCGTGGGGCTCCGTGGTGCCGAACGCCGTCGCGCGGGGCTCCGTGGTGCGGGCCCGGTTTTCCGGGGCCCTCGCCCTCGCCCGGCTCGGGCGGGGTGTCCCCGGTGGGGGCGACGGGGGTGACGGTGAGGCCGGTGCCGTGGGCGAGCAGCCCCGCGCCGAGGTGTTCCGCGCGAGGGTGGTCACCCGGGGTGACCGGGGTGGGGTGCGTGCGGGGAGCCGTGGACGACGGCGCCTGGACCGGTCCTGGCCGGTTTCCGTTCCCGGGTACGGGCATCAGCTTCGTTCGCCTCCCTCCGAGGCCGCGACGGGACGCCGAACGGCGCCCCACCGACCGGGACCCTAGCGGGCGGGGCGCCGCGAACGGAATGCCGGGCGGGCGCGGAACAGCGGCATATGCCGCCCCCAGCAGGCCATTTGTGGACGAGCCGACCGGGCGCGGAATGACGAAGGTCACGCCGGGAGCGTGCAACCGGTGGGGAGTTCGTGGCATGGGTCACGCGGGGCGAGGTCAGTCCTTGGCGGGGCTTTCGTCCGCCTTGGTGGCCTTTTCGGCCTCGCGCTGCGCGGTGTCGGCCGCATGGCGCTGCGCGGTATCGGCCGCGTCGCGCTTCGTGACGCGCGCGACGCCCTTGTCCGCGCCCTTCTCCCCGCCCTTCCTCGCGTCCGTCTTCGTCTTCGTCTTCGACTTCGACTTCGCCCCGTCCTGCGGCTCCGTCTTGCCCTCCGCCTCCGGGTCCGGGCGGACCGCGCCGAGGATCTGCATGGAGCCGACCCCGGCGACGGTGACCGAGCGGCCCGGGCGGGGGGCGTGGATGATGTTGCCCTTGCCGACGTAGATGCCGACGTGGCTCGCGTCGGAGTGGTAGATGACCAGGTCACCGGGGCGGATCTGACTCAGCGGTACGTGCTGGAGCTGACGCCACTGCTCCTGCGAGGTGCGCGGGATGATGCGGCCCGCCGCCGCCCACGCCTGCGAGGTGAGCCCCGAGCAGTCGAAGGAGTCGGGGCCCTCGGCGGCCCACACGTAGGGCTTGCCGAGCTGGGCCGTGGCGAAGGCGACGGCTTTCGCGCCCTGTTCGCTCGCCCCCGTACCCGTACTGACGTGCTGGTTCGCGCCAGCGCCAGCGCCAGCACCCGCGCCCGCGTCGGGGAGGACCCCGGTGTCGAGCAGGCGGGCCTGCGCGCGCTCGGCCGCGGCCTTCTCCAGGGCGCGCAGCCGCTGCCGCTCCTTCTCCTCCAGCCGGGATTCGAGGAGCTTGGCCGCCTTGATCTCCTCCCGGACCTCCCCGCGCGCCTTGTCCTTCGCCTTCTCTGCCTGTTCGAGACGGTGGAGCGAGGTGGTCGCGTCCTTCTTGTCGCGCGTCAACGCGCGCTGTGTCTCGCGGACTTGGTCGAGCAGGATGGCGCTGCCCTTGTTGCCCTGCTTGGCGAGTTCGGCGGCGCGGAGGAAGTCGTCGGGGTCGTCGCTGAGGAGGAGGCGCTGCTGTACGGAGAGGCCGCCGCCCTGGTCGCGGTACTGGGCGATCGCGGCGGCGGCGAGGCGGTCGCGGAGGCCGGCGAGGCGTTGTTCGCCCCGTACGACCTGGGTGGTGAGCGCCTCGACCTTGTCGGACTGCTCGGAGCGCTTCTCCTCGGCGGCGTTGTACGCGTCGGTGGCCTTGCCCGCCTCGGTGTAGAGGGCGTCGATACGGGCCCGTACGGCCTCCAGCTCGGCATTGCTCAGCTCCTTGCCGGGGGAGGTGCTCGTGGCGCCCCCCGAGCCGGGCTCGGGGAGCGGGGCCGCGAAGGCGGAGCCGGGAGCGGAGAAGGCGAGCGCGGCGCAGACGACGGCGAGCGCGCTGAGCAGCGACCGGCGCCCTCCCCTCCGGCCGCGCGGGGCGTTCGCCCTTGTCCGTACGGACGCGTCCCGCGCCTCGTCCCGCACCTCGTCCCGCACCTCGCCCTGTGCCTCGCCCTGTGCCGCGCTCGCGTCACGGTTCAACGTCCCCGCCCCCTGATCCCTCAGTCCCCACTGTCCGTGTATCCGGCCGCCAAAGGTCCCTTACCGCAGGTAACCCACACGGATGGTGCCATGCCGCCCCCGCGTGGCGACAGAGGCACGGAGCGAGGGTTTGCTGTGAATCCCCGCCCCTTCTCGCGAGCCTCCCCCGCCCCACCCCGCACTTCCCCGCGCGCGGCCCCTCGCGCTCCCGGACGAACAAGCGGACCGCATCGTTCCCACGAGGCGCGCCCCCTTCACCCTCCGGGCGCCACCGCCCCCCACTCCACCGTCACTTCCCCCTCCCGCCACAGCTCCTCACGCCCCACCAGCGGCCATCCCGCCGCCCGCAGCGTGCGCGCCGTCTCCGTCCAGCGTTGCCGCGCCCCGTACGCCGCGTACGGGGCCGCCGCCGCCCAGGCGCGGTCGGCGTCGCGGAGGAAGGCGTGGACCGGTTCGCCGGGGACGTTGCGGTGGATGAGGGCCTTCGGGAGGCGTTCGGCGAGGTCCGAGGGGCGGTCCAGGCTCGCGAGGCGGGCCGCGAAGGTGACCGTGCGGGGGCCCTCGGGGCCGAGCGCGATCCACACGTGCCGCCGCCCGATCTCGTCGCACGTCCCCTCGACGAGCAGCCCGCCCGGCGCGAGCCGCGCGCACAGCCGCTCCCAGACCCCGGCGACCTCGTCCTCGTCGTACTGCCGCAGCACGTTCGCCGCCCGGATCAGCAGCGGCCGGGCGCCCGCGGGCAGCGGCACCTCGAAGCCGCCGTGCAGGAAGTCGAGCCCCTCGCGCCGGTACGGGGCCGCCGCCGCCACGCGCGCGGGCTCGATCTCGACCCCGTACACCCGCACCCCGGGCGCCGCCGCGCGCAGCCGCCCGAGCAACTCGACCGCCGTCCACGGCGCGGCCCCGTAGCCGAGGTCGACCGCGAGGGGGGAGGTGGCGCGGCGCAGCGCGGGGCCGTGCGTGCGCGCGATCCAGCGGTCCATGCGCCGCAGCCGGTTCGGGTTCGTCGTGCCGCGCGTCACCGTCCCCACCGGGCGGGCCGTCGCCGTCCCCACCGGGCGGGCCGTCGCGGTTCCCACCGGGCGGCGCGTCCCTGTTCCCGCCGGGCGGGCGGGGGAGAGGCGCGGGTTCATGGGTACGAGGGTACGGGGGCCAGGGAGTACCGGGAGCGGGCAAAGGTGCCCGCTCGGTCACCGTGCGTCAAGGTTGATCACCGGACGGTCAGGGTTGGGTAAAGAAACGGTCGCCGGTGCCGCAGCGGAAATGGACTCCCGACCTCCGGTGTTCCCGCTTGAGGGCCGTTCTCCGCCCGTACCGCGTGGGACGCGCGAGCCGGACGGGGCACGGGCCCGCGAGGCGGCCCCCTACGGCGTGGGGAAACCGCCCCGCGCCGCACCACGCGCACGCGGACGAAGACGTCACGCGGGCGAAGACGTACGGCGAAGACCCGCAGCCGACCGCACGCCGCAAGGAGGACCGCCCCGTGAGCCAGTACGTGTCGAGGCTCCGGCCGACCGCCCCCGGCGGGAGGACCGGCACCGGCCGGCTCGCCGCGCAGGCGGGCCGCCTGCGCCTGCCGGGTCCCGGCCGCCGGGTCCCGCGCCGCGTCGCCATGCTCAGCGTGCACACCTCGCCCCTGCACCAGCCGGGGACGGGCGACGCGGGCGGCATGAACGTCTACATCGTGGAACTCGCGCGCCGCCTCGCCGCGCACGACATCGAGGTGGAGATCTTCACGCGCGCCACCGAGGGCGGCCTCGACCCGTGCGTCGAGCTGACCCCGGGCGTTCTCGTGCGGCACATCGACGCGGGCCCGTACGAGGGCCTCAACAAGGAGGACCTGCCCGCGCAGCTGTGCGCCTTCACGCACGGCGTCATGCGCGCCTGGGCCGGGCACCGCCCCGGCTACTACGACCTCGTGCACTCGCACTACTGGCTCTCCGGGCACGTCGGCTGGCTCGCGGCCGAGCGCTGGGGCGTGCCGCTCGTGCACGCCATGCACACGATGGCCAAGGTCAAGAACGCGGCGCTCGCCGAGGGCGACACCCCCGAGCCCGCCGCGCGCGTCATCGGCGAGACGCAGGTCGTCGAAGCCGCCGACCGCCTCATCGCGAACACCGAGGAGGAGGCCGAGGAGCTGGTCCGGTACTACGACGCGGACCCCGCGCGGATCGCCGTTGTCCACCCCGGTGTCAATCTCGACCGTTTCTGCCCGGGTGACGGCCGTGCCGCCGCGCGCGCCCGCCTCGGCCTCCCGCAGGACGCCCTCATCCCGCTCTTCGCGGGGCGTATCCAGCCGCTCAAGGCCCCCGACATCCTCCTGCGCGCCGTCGCCCACCTCCTCGCCGAGCGCCCCCACCTGCGCGGCCGGCTCCTCGTCCCCGTCGTCGGCGGCCCCTCCGGCAGTGGCCTCGCGAAGCCCGAGCGGCTCCAGAAGCTGGCCGCGCGGCTCGGCATCAGCGACGTCGTACGTTTTCAGCCCCCTGTCGGGCAGGAGCGGCTCGCCGACTGGTTCCGCGCCGCGTCCGTCCTCGTCATGCCCTCGTACAGCGAGTCCTTCGGGCTCGTCGCGATCGAGGCGCAGGCGGCGGGCACGCCGGTGATCGCCGCCTCGGTCGGCGGGCTCCCGGTGGCGGTACGGGACGGGGTGACCGGTTTCCTCGTACGGGGCCACGAGCCCGCCGACTACGCGGCGCGCCTCGCCCGCTTCGTGGACGCCCCCGAGCTGACCGCGCGCATGGGCGAGGCGGCGGCGCGGCACGCGCTCTCGTTCGGCTGGGACACGGCGGCCTCGGCGACGGCGGAGGTGTACGCCGCCGCCGTGCAGGAACGCAGGCGTCGCGTACGCTCGCAGCACGTCTGAGCAGCTCGCGACCGGGAAGGAACGCGCAACCATGACCGCAGCGGAGAGCCCCGACGCCGTCCTGACGGCCTTCCTCGACGACGCGGAGCTGGAGTGGGAGAGCCCCGGGCCGGGCAACTACGTGGTCAAGCTCCCCGGCACCCGCAAGCTCTCGACGACGCTCTCGCTCCTCGTCGGCAAGCACACCCTCTCGCTCAACGCCTTCGTCGTGCGCCACCCCGACGCCAACGAGCCCGCCGTGCACCGCTGGCTCCTGGAGCACAACCTCAAGCTGTACGGCGTGAGTTACGCGATCGACCACCTCGGCGACATCTACCTCACCGGCCGCCTCCCGCTCGCCGCCGTCACCCCCGGGGAACTCGACCGCCTGCTCGGCTCGGTCCTCGAAGCGGCGGACGGCAGCTTCAACACCCTCCTCGAACTCGGCTTCGCCGACGCGATCCGCAAGGAGTACGCGTGGCGCGTCTCGCGCGGCGAGTCGACGCGGAACCTGGAGGCGTTCGGGAGGGTGACGGGGCAGGACAGGGGCTGACACCCGGAACTCCCTCGCAGGGCTGCCCGTTGTGGCCCGTCGGGGGGCCTCCCGTCCCCTAGGGAAAGCGTTCGAGCGCCCCGTAAGGGTTCCCCCCGACGCTTCCCCGAGGGCGGTCGAACGGATTCCCTAGGGGACGCCAAGGCCCCCCACGGGACCCAACGCGTCGCCCATTGCGCTGAGTTCCCCATGGCCCCCGAATTTCCCGCCCCATCGCCCCGCGAAAAGCCCCCATCCCGCCCCACCACGGCCGCCTCCGCACGACTTGGGCGGGTCCCCGGCGCCCCGGTTCGTCGCCCCCGTGTCCGTACGGGACGGCACCGCGTACGCCCGCGCCCGGCGCCCCCTCCACCCCGCTCCCCGCGCGCGAGACCCCCCGCCCGCCTAGGCTCACGGCACCCCCCGCTCCCCTCCCGAAAGGGCCCTCCGCCGTGCGCGACATCCGTACCACCGAAGACGTCCGCACCCTCGTGGACGAGCTGTTCCCGGTCGCCCCCGCTCGCGGAGGCGACGACGCTCTCGCCCTCCTCGACGACCTCTTCCCGGCCTCCGCCGACCGCTGGAGCGAGGGCGGTTCCGCCTGGTGGGACTCCTTCTACGGTGACCCCGACCGCGCGATCCCGTTCCGCGACGCCGGCCCCGACGAACACCTCGCCGCCTACCTCGCCGCCGGCCGCCTCGGCGCACCGGGCCGCGCCCTCGACCTCGGCTGCGGTACGGGGCGCAACGCCGCCCGACTGGCGGCGCACGGCTGGGAGGTGGACGCCGTCGACCTCTCCGGGACCGTCCTCGCCACGGCCCGTACCCGCGTCCCCGCGAGCGTCCGCCTCCACCACGGCGACGCCTTCACGCTCCCCGCCCTCACCGGCCCCTACGACCTCGTCCACGACGGCGGCTGCTTCCACCACCTGCCCCCGCACCGCCGCCCGGGCCACCTCGCCCTCCTCGCCCGCGTCCTCAAGCCCGGTGGCCGGCTCACCCTCACGTGCTTCGCGAGCGGCCACCCCGACTCGGGCTCCGAACTCCCCGACGCCGCCTTCTACCGGGGCGAGCACGCGGGTTCCCTGCACGGCGGCCTCGCCTACTCCGCCGAAGCGCTCCGCGAGATCTTCGCGACCGCCCCCGCCTCGCTGAGCTGCGAGGAGTTGCGCCCCATGCGGGTTCCGTCCCCGGACGAGGGCCTCTTCGGCGCGGAGTTCCTGTGGGCGGGGCTGTTCCGGCGGGCGGCGTGAGTGGTATCCCGTTCGCACGCACGGCGTACAGCCCGTGGACGTACCCGTACTTCACGAAGTGAGGTCACCGACGTCCAGCCCCTGCGGCACGTGAGGAGCGGGGTCCGGGGCGGAGCCCCGGGAGACCGGCCCCGGCTCACCCGCTGCCTTCGCCGTCCGCAGGACGACCCCGTACCCCGCCCCCGCCACCGTCCCGAGCACCGCGCACGACCCCCACAGCCACCCCGCGCCCAAGTGGTCGATCATCGCCCCCGCCATGAGCGGGGCGACCAGCGCGGCGGCCGACCAGGACAGCCCGTACACGCCCTGGTAGCGCCCGCGCCCCCGTACCGGTGAGAGCTGGACGACCAGGCTCGTCTGGGTCGGGGCGTTGACCATCTCGGCGAGCGTCCACACCGTGATCGTCATGAGGAGCACGGCCATCGAGTCCGCGAAGGCGGTGAGCCCGAGCCCGTACCCCGCGAGGAGCGAGGAGAGCACGAGCAGCCGGCCGGGGGAGCGGTGCTCGATGAAGCGCGTCAGCGGGATCTGGAGGACGACGATGAGGACGCCGTTGAGGGCGATCGCGCTGCCGTAGTCGGCGGGCGAGAAACCCGACTGACCCATCGTGATCGGCAGTCCGACCTGGGCCTCCTGGAAGACGAGCGCGACGAGGAACGACAGCCCGGCGACGGCCATGAACCGCCCGTCCCGCGCGACCGTCCGCAACCCCACCTCGTCCTCGCGCGCCTCCTTCCCGGGCCGCTCAGGGCGGGTCTCGGGGAGCTTGAGGAAGACGACGATCGCGCACGCCATCGTGAGAGTCGCGTCGCCGAGGAAACCGGCGAGGTAGCTGTACTCCGCGACGAAACCGGCGAGGACCGAGGAGACGGCGAAGCCGAGGTTGATCGCCCAGTAGTTGAGCGCGAACGCGCGCACGCGGTCCTCGGGCGGTACGAGGTCGGCGAGCATCGCCTGCACGGCGGGGCGCGCCGCGCTGTTGACGAAGCCGACGACGGCGGCGACGCCCGCGATCGCGACCGGGTGCGTGACGAAGCCGAGCACCGCCACCGCGACGGCCGTCGCCGCCTGCGCCGTGAACATCGTCGGCCGCCGTCCCCAGCGGTCCGTGAGCACCCCGCCGACGAGCGAGGCGAGGACCCCGCCGAGCCCGAAGAGGGCGGCGACGAGACCCGCGTACGAGGCGGAGTAGCCGCGTTCGACGGTCAGGTAGATCGCCATGAAGGTGTAGACGAAGCCGCCGAGCCGGTTGATGAGCGTGCTCGTCCACAGCCACCAGAAGGCGCGCGGGAGCCCCGACACGCTCTCGTGCAGAGCGCTGCGCACCCGCGCGACGGACGACATGGGACCCCCTGGGGACGAAGCTGCGGTAAGAGGCCGAATGGCTAGCCGAACCTTACGAAGGGGCAGGGGCGCGAAGCCACTGGATTGACGCCGCCCGTCAATCGTCGGCGGCTGCCGGGAAGGGCCTCGGAAGAGCCCCGCGGCGCCCGTACGGAAGAGCCCCGCGGTGCCCGTACGGAGAGCCCCGCGGTGCCCGTACGGAAGAGCCCCGCGGTGCCCGTACGAGCGGGCCGTTCCAGGCTCCGGGCAGGCGCGGCGCGGGCCGTACCCGTGGATTACGCTCGGGACCATGGCCGACGCACCGTACAAGCTGATCCTCCTCCGCCACGGCGAGAGCGAGTGGAACGCGACGAACCAGTTCACCGGGTGGGTGGACGTCAATCTGACCGAGAAGGGCGAGAAGGAGGCCCTGCGCGGTGGTGAGCTGCTGAAGGAGTCCGGGCTGCTGCCCGACGTGGTCCACACCTCGCTCCTGAAGCGCGCGATCCGCACCGCGCAGATCGGCCTGGAGGCCGCCGAGCGCCACTGGATTCCCGTCCGCCGCTCCTGGCGCCTCAACGAGCGGCACTACGGTGCGCTCCAGGGCAAGGACAAGGCACAGACGCTCGCCGAGTTCGGCGAGGAGCAGTTCCAGCAGTGGCGCCGCTCCTACGACGTCCCGCCGCCCCCGCTCGCGGCCGACGCCGAGTACTCGCAGGCGAACGACGCGCGCTACCAGTCGATCCCCTCGGACGCCCGCCCCGACACGGAGTGCCTGAAGGACGTCGTCGTCCGCATGCTCCCGTACTGGTACGACGACATCGTCCCCGACCTCGCCACCGGCCGCACGGTCCTCGTCGCCGCCCACGGCAACAGCCTCCGCGCCCTGGTCAAGCACCTCGACCAGATCTCGGACGCCGACATCGCGGGCCTGAACATCCCCACGGGCATCCCCCTCGCCTACGACCTCGACGCCGACTTCCAGCCGCTGAAGAAGGGCGGCACCTACCTCGACCCGGAGGCGGCGAAGGCCAGCATCGAAGCGGTGAAGAACCAGGGCCGCAAGTAACGGTTTCGCCCGGGCTCGCGAAGGGGGGCGCTTTCCGTACGAGGGGATGTGCACTCGTACGGGAAGCGGACCTCCCGTCGTCGGCTGCGGGACAATCGTCTCCGTGACCGCACCGTCCGACGTCCCCGTCCTACGGCGTGCGCGGTTCGCCCGGCGGCTGCCCACCGCCCTCGCGGAACTCGTGGGACCGCGTCACGGCACCGTCCGCCTCCCGCCCCACCTGGCCTGGTCCGGACTGACCGCCTTCGACCTCGACCGCCCCCGCTTGCGGATGAGCTACTGCCGCATCGTCATCGGGGAGGCCGGGCGCGACGACCTGTGCCGCTATCTCGACCGTGGCCTCCTCCTCACCCTGTGGCCCACGCTGCGCACGCTCGTGAGCCGTGACATCCGGGTGGTGTGGGAGAACGCCTTCCCGGAGCTGCGGACGGCCGCGTAGACGCTCCGGTCGTTCACGAGGATGGGTCTGCCGATCGGAACAGTTCCGACAACCCTGTCCCCAGCACCGCCAGTGTGCGCAACGAGTGCCAAGCCGCGTCCGCGTCGAGCCCGGCCCAGGCCCGGACTGTCTGTGGCGACAGATGGAGCTCGATCCGGCGAGCCAGAACATCCGCGGCCACTGGCAGGTGCGGGTGGGGTGGGGGATCGTCGAGAAGGTCTTCCAGGCCGCGACGGGCACGAAAACACCGGTCGTTGACGATCTCCCGAGGCGGGGGCGAAGCGCGACGCCCCCGGTCTCGTGCGCTCGCCCCATGGCCACGCCCTCCTATGCTCCTGCACATGAGTAACAACCCCCGCAAGTCCGGGTCAACGCCCCGCCACTCCGTCTCCGTCGCCGGGGCCGTCACCGACTCCGAGGGGCGGTTTCTCGTGATTCGGCGGGCCGATAACGGTGCGTGGGAACCGCCGGGCGGGGTGCTGGAGTTGGGGGAGACGCCGGAGGCGGGGGTGTGGCGGGAGGTGTGGGAGGAGACGGGGGTCGAGGTGGAGGTCGGGGGGCTCAGTGGGGTGTACAAGAACCTGGCCAGGGGGATCGTCGCGCTCGTGTTCCGGTGCCGGCCGGTGGGAGGTGCCTTGCGGGTGTCGGAGGAGGCCAGCGAGGTGGTGTGGCTGACCGCCGATGAGGTGCGGGAGCGGGTGGCCGAGGTGTTCGCCGTGCGGCTTTTCGACGCGGGGCGGAGCGGGGTCGTCGTGCGGAGTCATGACGGGTGGACGTTTGTTGATGGTTCGTGACATTCGTGGGGGCTTCGGGCGGGGAGTGATGTCCCGTACGCACCTCTCGTGAAGCCAGGAGTCCCATGCGCCGCCGTCTCGTCCCCCTCGCCGTCCTCGCCGCCACCGCCGCCCTCCTCGCCGGCCCCGCCGCCCAAGCGGCCCCCGCCGCCAAGCCCCCCGCCGTCAAGGCGTGCTCCACCGCCGCCACCTCCCTCGCCGTCGACAAGGTCAGGCGGCCCGTCAACCACCTCCTCCTCACCCTCACCAACGACGGCAAGCGCCCCTGCTACGCCTACGGCGCCCCCACCGTCGTCTTCGACGACGAGCCGGCCGTGACCGGCGTCCTGGAGGACAGCGTCCCGCAGGCCGTCGTCACGCTGGAGCCCGGCGAGTCCGCGTACGCGGCGATCGGCCTGTCCAGCCCCGGCGGCCCGCGCGGCCGGACGGTCCACCACCTCAGCTCCTGGCTCGCCAACCGCAAGCTCCAGGCCGTCGGCGACCCCGCCACGCTCGCCCTCCCCCGTCCCACCCACGTCGACGACTCCGCCTACGTCACCTACTGGCAGTCCACCCCGGACCTCGCCCTCACCTGGTAGGCCCGTCCCCGTCCCGGTCCGGCAACAGCCTCGTCACCGATGCCGTCCCACGCCCCGGCTCGTGTTGAGGTGGAGGCATGGAACGATCCCGCCTCGCCCTCGCCCTCACCGGTGTCGCCGTGCTCGGCGCCGTCGGCACCGCCTCCGCCAATGACGGCATCGCGCGGCCCGTCGAAGGCAGTGCGTGCCGTGCGGAGGCCAGACAGCCGGAGCGGCAGCCCGATATCGACGGGGACGGGCGGGGAGACCTCGTCCTGGAGACCGGCGGGGACGAGCGGACCGGCGTCGAGACGGGGCGGATATACGTGCGGTACGGGAGCGGCGCGAAGGCCCGTACCGCCTACCTCACGCAGGAGGACTTCGGCCTGCACGGGCAGCGGGAGCCGGTCGGCGGCTCCGCGACGAACATCCCCGCCGTCGCGGATCTCGACGGGGACGGCGCCGCCGACATCGTGACCGGCGCGCGCCCCGCCGTCCACTGGGGCGGCCCGCACTCCGCCGCCCCCACCCGCCTCCGCTTCCCCTACGCGCCGGACGCCGACGTCGAACACCCGCCCGTCGCAGGCGACTTCGACGGCGACGGCCACCCGGACCTCGCCTCGCTCCGCGTCGACGGCGACCACGCGAAGCTCGTCGTCCTGCACGGCCCCTTCACGCGCGAGGGTCGCGCGGCCCGTACGGAGGTGCGCCGCAGCCCCGACCACGCCGCCCCCGCCTTCGCCTCCGGCCTGACCCTCGTCGCCGCCGAGGTGACCGGGGACGGAGTGGACGACCTCGTCGAGTACGAGCCCGGGGCACACGGGACCCCGTACCTCCTGCCCGGCAAGCGCGGCGGCGGCTTCGGCGCGCCGCGCACCCTGCCCCCGGGCGACGCGCTCGCCGTCGGCGACTACGACGGCGACGGCCTCCCGGACCTCGCGATCGGGGACAGCGGCGTCCCCGACGATGACGGGGAGTCGCCCGTCGCGGACCGGCGGGGCCGCGTCCTCGTCGTGTACGGGAAGGACCGGGCGCACCCCGTCGTCCTGGAGGGCGGTGCCCCGCGCGGCGGCTTCGGGCTCGGCGTGCTCACCGCCGATCTCGACGGCGACGGCTGCGACGACCTCGCGGTGCGCACCGCGCCCGACCGCTGGCTGGAGACCGACACGCTCACGGTGCTGCACGGCGGCTCGGCGCACGGCCTCGGCTCCGCGCCGTGGCGGCGGATCGGGCGCGCCCCCGTCCTCGCGGAGCGGGCGGTGGAGGCCGGTGACGGACGGCAGGACCTGCTCGTGACGGAGGGCGACGGGGACGGCGGGATCGGGAAGCGGCGGCTCGTGGGCCTCGGGGACTCAGCTCCGTAGCCGGTACGAGTCCGGGAGGTCCCGCACCTCGACGGACGTCACGACGTGCGGCCCGCCCGCCGTGTACCGCCCGAGCAGCGCGAGCACCGCGTCCGACAGGTGCGCCTTCTGCGCGGGCGAGCGGTTGGGCAGGAGCGCGACCGTGACGTGCACGTACGGGTGTTCCTCGCCCGAGACGAAGGTGAGTGGCGCGGGGCGGAAGAAGATCTTGCCGACCCCGGCGGAGTGCGATTCCGTGACGACGAGCGGGTCGAGCTCCTTCGCGAAGGCGCGTCGGTCGAAGAGGGTGTCGTCCAGCCGTTCCGTGTAGTCGACGGTGATGTGTGGCATGAACGGCTCCGCTCCGGCTCCCCCGATCGTGGCTCGATGGGCGTACCAACCATTTTCGCGCGGGGGGCGGGGGCGACGGGACGGGGGAGTGGTGAGCCCGGTCACGTCGGGCCGTAGGCTCGGCCGCCATGAGAGCACTGGTGCTGGGCGGAACGGCCTTCGTGGGCCGGGCGATCGTGGACGCGCTCGTACGCGACGGGGCCGAGGTGACGCTCTTCGGGCGCGGCAGGACGGGCCGGGAGCTGTTCCCCGGCGTGCGCAGGCTCGTCGGGGACCGGGACACGGGCGCTTACGCGGCGCTGACGGCCGCCGCGCGCGAGCGGCCCTTCGACGTCGTCGTGGACGTGAGCGGATACGTGCCGCGGCAGGTACGGGGCGCGCTCGCGGCGCTGGACGAGGCGGGCGGCCACGCGGGGCGGTACGTGTTCGTCTCCACGCAGGCGGTCTACGAGTCCGACGGGCACCCCCGGCGCAAGGCGCCCCGCCGGGACGTGGACGATGTCGCGCGGCTCGACAACAGCACGTACGGCCCGGCGAAGGTGGCCTGCGAGGACGCGGTGACCGCTCGCTTCGGGGAGCGCGCCACGCTCGTACGCCCAGGGCAGGTGGTCGGCCCGCACGACACGTCCGGCGCCTTCCTGTACTGGCTGCGGCACGCGGAGCGGGGCGGTCCGACGGCCCTGCCCGGCGACCCGGCGCAGCCCGTACAGCTCCTGGACGCGCGCGACCTCGGGCGCCTTGTCGCGGCGCTCGCGCGCAGGGACCTCGGCGGTGCCTTCGACGCGGTCGGCCCCGCCGAGCCGCTGACGCTCGCGGGACTTCTCGCCCAGTGCGCGCGGGTGGCGGGCACCGAGGCGTGGCTCGTCCCCGTCGCGGACCGGCCCGCGTACTTCCCGTTCGTGCGGGACGACTGGGCGGGCCAGCGGCGCGACCCCGGTCCGGCCCGCGCGGTGGGGCTCACGGCGACGCCGTTCGCGGAGACGGTCGCGGCGGTACGGGACTGGGACGCCGGGCACGGCCGGCCCGTGCTGGAGGCGGGGCTCGGGTACACGGCGGAGCGGGAAGCGGAGCTGCTCGCGGCGGGGAACACCCCCGCGAGGTGAGTGAGTACTCACCCACCTCGCGGGGGCGGGTGCTCAGCCGGAGCAGCCCCCGCACTGGCACGGCGACCCCGACTGGCACCCACAGCCACAGCCGGAGCCGCAGCCGCAGGCGCCGAGGAGGGGGAGGCTCCTGCCTTCGGCGGGGGTGGGGGGCGTGTCGGGGCTCTCGGGCATGGGGTCCTCCTCGGTCGCGGGCGTACTCCGTGACCAGGGGACCTGGGGCAGGAGGGGGGCGTCAACGGCGCGTTGGGGTGTGGGCGGGTTCACCGTTTCGCGTCTGTGCGCCCCTGGGGCTCCGCCCCAGACCCCGCTCCCCAAACGCCGGAGGGGCTGTTCTTGTCCCCCACCGGCCCCACCGCCTGGATGGCGTCCGCGTGCTCTCCCGTCACCAGATAGACGACCCGCTTCGCCACCGACACCGCGTGGTCCGCGAACCGCTCGTAGTAGCGGCCGAGCAGCGTCACGTCCACCGCCGTCTCGATCCCGTGCTTCCACCGCTCGTCGATGAGGTGCTGGAAGAGGGTGCGGTGCAGGAGGTCCATCTCGTCGTCGTCCTGCTCCAGTTGGAGGGCGAGGTCGATGTCCTTCGTGATGATGACCTCCGCCGCCTTCGCCATGAGCCGCTGGGCGAGCTGCCCCATCTCCAGCAGGGTCGCCTGGAGGTCGCGCGGGACGGGCGACTGGGGGTAGCGCAGCCGGGCCTGCTTGGCGACGTGCTGGGCGAGGTCCCCCGAGCGCTCCAGGTCCGCGCTCATCCGCAGGCTCGTGACGACGACCCGCAGGTCCGTCGCGACCGGCTGCTGCCGGGCGAGCAGCTCGATCGCCTTCGCCTCCAGCTCGTGCTGGAGCTCGTCCACGCGCGCGTCGGCCGCGATGACGTTCTCGGCGAGCTGGAGATCCGCGTCCAGCATCGCCGTCGTGGCCCGGCCGATCGCCGAGCCGACGAGCCTGGCCATCTCGACCAGGTCGTCGCTGATCGAGTCGAGTTCCTCGTGGTACGCGTCGCGCATGGCGTTCCTCACTCCAAGACCGAAACAGGGCCGGACGGGGGAGTCCTCCCGCGCCCACGCTGCCACGGTCCGTCCCGTACGCGACGGAATCCGGCCGCCCAAGTGAACCGGCACCGTCACCAAGGTGAACTCTGGGCGACGAGTGTTCGAGGTGACCCCCGAACGGCTGGGAGGTACCCGACGCGTCGACCTACCCTTGCGGCATGGACGTGAACGCGGCGGTGGCCGCAGCCGCCGCTCTCGCCGGGCTCTGCACCGGCGTGATCGCCGCGCTCGCCTTCCGCTGGAGCGAGCGCGAACTCAAGCGCCCGACCAGGACTTCC
Organism: Streptomyces sp. NPDC088923; assembly: GCF_044749745.1. Taxonomy (NCBI): domain Bacteria; kingdom Bacillati; phylum Actinomycetota; class Actinomycetes; order Kitasatosporales; family Streptomycetaceae; genus Streptomyces; species Streptomyces sp. NPDC088923. The sequence continues at coordinate 448,923 of NZ_JBIVIO010000001.1, forward strand.
CTGCACACCGAGGCGGTACTGCCGCCCGGCGTCGACACCGTCCTGTCGGTCCTCTCCTCCTCCGCCGTCGTGCTCGACGAGGAGGACAACGTCGTCAAGGCCAGCTCGGCCGCGTACGCCCTCGGGCTCGTACGGGGCGGACGCCTCGCCGTCGAACCGATGCTCAAGCTCGCCCGCGAGACCCGCCGCGACGGCGAGATACGCCAGACCGAACTCGACCTCCCGCGCCGCACGGGCCGCGGCGGCCCGCTCGCGGTCTCCGCGCGCGTCGCCCCGCTCGGCTCCCGGCTCGTCCTCCTTCTCGTGGAGGACCTGACCCGCGCCCGCCGCATCGAGGCGGTACGGCGCGACTTCGTCGCCAACGTCAGCCACGAGCTGAAGACCCCCGTCGGCGCCCTCTCCCTTCTCTCCGAAGCCGTCATGGACGCCTCCGACGACCCCGAGGCCGTCGAGCGCTTCGCCGGGCGGATGCAGAAGGAGGCGACGCGCCTGACGACGCTCGTGCAGGAGCTGATCGACCTCTCGCGCGTGCAGAACGACGACCCGCTGGAGGACGCGGAACCCGTGCTCGTACGGGACCTCGTCGCCGAGGCCGTCGACCGCTGCCGCCAGACCGCGGGCGGCAAGCACATCACGATCGTCCCCGGCGGAATGGGCGAGGACCTGTCCGTGTGGGGCAACCGCGGCCAGCTCGCCGCCGCGCTCGGCAACCTCGTCGAGAACGCCGTCAACTACAGCCCCGAGCACACCCGCGTCGGCATCGCCGCGCGCCGCACCCCCGTCGGCGGCGGCGACCTCGTCGAGATCGCCGTCACCGACCAGGGCATCGGGATCTCCGAGAAGGACCGCGAACGCGTCTTCGAACGCTTCTACCGCGTCGACCCGGCCCGCTCCCGCATGACGGGCGGAACCGGCATCGGCCTCGCGATCGTCAAGCACGTCGCGGCCTCGCACGGCGGCGAGGTCACGGTCTGGAGCACGGAGGGCGAGGGCTCGACCTTCACCCTGCGCCTGCCCGAGGCCGGCACCGCCCGCACCTTCGGCAACCCCGGCGACACCTCACGCACCACCCCCCGTACCGCCCACGGCGCCACCCGCGCCGCCAGCCGCCGCACCCAGCGCGGAGCCGCCAACGGCGTCGGCAACCGAGCGGCCAACGACGTCGGCGACGGCGACGGTGGCGGTACGGGCCGGGGCGAGGCGCCCCGCACCGGGGCCGCCTCCCGTACCCGTACCACCGCCCCCGACGACCCGGCGCCGCGTGCGTCCCGGACGCGTGCCCGCACCGCCGCACCCTCTTCCACCGGTACGTCCGACGAGACCGCCTCGTTCGAACCCCTTCCCGCCCCGGAGGTCCTTCCGTGACCCGAGTGCTCGTCGTTGAGGACGAGGAATCCTTCAGCGACGCTCTGTCCTACATGCTCCGCAAGGAGGGCTTCGAGGTGGCGATCGCCGCCACCGGGCCCGACGGCCTCGACGAGTTCGAGCGCAACGGAGCCGACCTGGTCCTCCTCGACCTCATGCTCCCCGGCCTCCCCGGGACCGAGGTCTGCCGCCAGCTGCGCGGCCGTTCCAACGTCCCCGTGATCATGGTGACCGCGAAGGACAGCGAGATCGACAAGGTCGTCGGCCTGGAGATAGGGGCCGACGACTACGTGACGAAGCCCTTCTCCTCGCGCGAGCTGGTCGCCCGTATCCGCGCGGTGCTGCGCCGCAGGGGCGAGCCCGAGGAGGTCACGCCGACCGCCCTGGAGGCGGGTCCGGTCCGGATGGACGTGGACCGGCACGTCGTGACGGTGGGCGGTGGCAAGGTCGACCTGCCGCTCAAGGAGTTCGACCTCCTGGAGATGCTGCTGCGCAACGCGGGCCGCGTGCTGACCCGTATGCAGCTCATCGACCGCGTGTGGGGGGCCGACTACGTCGGCGACACGAAGACCCTCGACGTCCACGTCAAGCGCCTGCGCGCCAAGATCGAGCCGGACCCGTCGGCGCCGCGCTACCTCGTCACGGTGCGGGGACTCGGGTACAAGTTCGAGCCGTAGGCCGTGGAGAGAGGGCCGCGCGGGGCCGTGCAGGCGGCTCCGCGACGACGCACGCGGAAGGGGCCGGTCACCGTTCAGGCGGTGGCCGGCCCCTTCGCCGTGGATGCGCTCGGCCTACTCGGCCGCGCCGCCGCTCGCCGAGGAGGAGGCGTCGGGCGAGGTGCCGTCCGCCGCGGCCTCGCCGGACGCGCCGGACTCCGGGGACTCCGAGGACTTCGGGGACTCGGAGGAGGAGGCGGACGGGGAACCGCTCGCGGACTCGCTCGGCGAGGCGCTCGGCGTCTCGCTCGGGCCCCAGCCCTTGAAGTAGTGGTTCGCGGGGAGGACGTACGCCTTGATCTTGACGGTGCCCGTCTCGCTGAGGCGGAAGACGACCTCTTGGACGTCGCCGTCGTTGAGGGCCTCGCGACCGCTGGGCAGCTTCGCCGAGGCGTTGCCGTCGCCGCCGATGATGACCTTGCCGTGCGCGGGCACGGAGAGCGAGCCGGAGCCCTTCGCGGGCTTCAGGTCGGCCTGCTCGTCACCGACGCCGATCGAGTCGAGGGTCTGTGCCTTGGCGCTGTTGTTGAAGACGGTCGCGAGGATCGCCGCGGGGCCGCTCGCGTCGCGCTCGGGCTGGGTGACGACGGTGACGTTCTGGACCTTGACGTCGCCGACCGAGGTGGCGGCGTTGTCCGGCTTCACTTCCAGCGTCTGGGCGTTGTTACCGGCGCCGCAGGCGGCGAGCGTGGCGATCGAGAACGCGAGGGCGGAGGCGGCGAGGGCGCCGCGTCGAAGGCTGCTGCTCACGGCGGCGGCTACTCCTTGAACGAGGACTTGAAGGGTGCACGGAACGGAACGGGGCGGTACGGGTGCGGACGCCCCAGCACGCACGGACAGCTGTAAAGCCGCCCTAAACGGAGTGTCAGCGCGCTCAGGTTACCGAGCCGTCTCGACGCCGCCGCACCCGACCCGCCCTTGAGGGCGGATGGCGGCACGGGGACCCCCGGCGGCGGCGCGGGGACGGGGGCGGCCGCGAGGCCCGGCGTTAACAGCCGTCGAATTTCTCCCGTGATTCTCCTGTGATCAGCGAAAACAACCCCTGCTTCACGATGTCGGCGAGACCACTGGGGCGGGTGTGACGAGAGCGAAGATCATATTGCGCGAGGTGCTCTCGCACGCGATTTCCCGCCACACCGGAAGATCGCCTTCCGTGGCGGCGCGCGCACCGCCCGGGTAATTCCGGATTTGCTCGAAACGCCTTCCCTTCCCCGAACGGAGTAGCGAAAGACACGGTCGGCGGTGCGGACAAATCGGGACGTATGCCGCCTTGGAGGGGCCCCGGGATGGGTGTAACTTACGCGTTTCCCTTTGTCCGGACAGCCGCTCCGACCTGCGAATACCTGCTTCCACGAGCCTCCGGATGCACGTTTCCGGCACCGTTGTCAAGCCCTGAGATATGCCCTGACCTGCGAAAACGCCATCCAAAGGGCGGCGTTGTCGTGTTACCCTGGATAGCCACGGAAGGGGTACCTGTCACATGACGTTCAAGGTTGGCGACACCGTGGTCTATCCCCATCACGGGGCCGCGCTGATCGAGGCAATCGAAACTCGCCAGATCAAAGGTGTGGACAAGACCTACTTGGTGCTCAAGGTCGCCCAGGGCGACTTGACGGTGCGTGTACCGGCGGACAATGCGGAGTTCGTGGGTGTGCGCGATGTGGTCGGTCAGGATGGACTGGACCGGGTCTTCGAGGTGCTGCGCGCACCCTACGCCGAGGAGCCCACGAACTGGTCGCGTCGTTACAAGGCGAACCTGGAGAAGCTCGCCTCCGGTGACGTCATCAAGGTCGCGGAGGTGGTCCGTGACCTGTGGCGCCGGGAGCGCGAGCGCGGTCTCTCCGCCGGCGAGAAGCGCATGCTCGCCAAGGCCCGTCAGATCCTCGTGAGCGAACTGGCGCTCGCCGAGAACACCAACGAGGACAAGGCCGAGGCGCTGCTCGACGAGGTACTCGCCTCCTGAGCCACCGCCTGGACACCTGTGCCGTGGTGCCCGTGGACCCCCGCCGGGGTGCCGGGCACCACGGCATACGTATCTGTGGCGCACGGCCCTGAAGGGCGGCGCGTCCATGGTGCTCGTCCCCTGTCAGGGTCGTCCCCCGTCTGTCAGGGTCGTCCCCCGTCAGGGGCGCGCACTGTTTCTCCCCCCTCGTACCCCTCCCCGCGTGACATACGGCACGCTGTTGCCGTGCACCGGCTTCGCGCCGGGGGCGACCTGACCGGTACGTCACGGAAGGGACCGGTCTGGGCGCATCGCCCGGCACGCTGTGGGCCTACCCACCCCGCCCGCGCACACAAACCTGTCTCCCGTATGCCCCGAGATACGCGCCGGGGGACGAGAGCCTGAGAGCCGAACGGAAGCGATGACTGAGCAAGCCAGCCCGGCGCGGGACGCCGCGGCCCCGCCGTCCCCCACCGTCCCGGTCCGTACCGCCGCCGTCATCCCCGCCGCCGGGCGCGGCGTGCGCCTCGGCCCCGGCGCCCCGAAGGCGCTGCGCGCGCTGAGCGGCACACCGATGCTCGTGCACGCGGTGCGCGCGATGGCGCGCAGCAGAGCGGTCTCGCTGGTCGTCGTCGTCGCGCCGGCGGCGGACGTCACCTCCGTACGCGCCCTCCTCCAGGACCACGCGCTGCCCGAGCGGACGGACTTCCGCGTGGTGGCGGGCGGCGAGACACGCCAGGAGTCGGTACGGGCCGGGCTCGACGCCCTGCCGGAGGACGTGACCACGGTCCTGGTGCACGACGCGGCGCGCCCGCTCGTCCCGGCGGACACGGTGGACGCGGTGATCGAGGCGGTGCACGCCGGGGCCCCCGCGGTGGTCCCGGCCCTGCCCCTCGCGGACACGGTGAAGGAGGTGGACCCCCGCCCGGCGGGCGAGCCGGAGCCGGTCGTGGCGACCCCGGTCCGCGCCCGCCTGCGCGCGGTCCAGACCCCGCAGGGCTTCGACCGCGCGACGCTGCGCCGCGCGCACGAGGAGGTCGCCCTCTCCGGCGAGGGCGCGACGGACGACGCGGGCATGTGCGAGGCGCTGGGCCTGCCGGTGGTGGTCGTCCCGGGCCACGCGGAGGCGTTCAAGGTGACCCGCCCGCTGGACCTGGTCCTGGCGGAGGCGGTACTGGCCCGGAGGAGGGCGAACGATGCGTTCTGAGATCCCTCGTGTCGGCATCGGCACGGACGTCCACGCCTTCGAGGCGGGCCGCGAGCTGTGGTGCGCGGGCCTGCGCTGGGACGGCGACGGCCTCGCGGGCCACTCGGACGGGGACGTCGCGGCCCACGCGGCCTGCGACGCCCTCTTCTCGGCGGCGGGCATCGGCGACCTCGGCGCCCACTTCGGCACGGACCGCCCCGAGTGGGCCGGAGCGGCGGGCGTGAGACTCCTCGGCGAGGCCGCCCGCCTGGTCCGCGAGGCGGGCTTCGAGATCGGCAACGTCTCGATCCAGGTCATCGGCGTCCGCCCGAAGATCGGCAAGAGGCGCGCGGAGGCCCAGCGGGTGCTCTCGGAGGCGGTCGGAGCGCCGGTGTCGGTGTCGGGAACGACGACGGACGGCCTGGGCCTCACGGGGCGCGGGGAGGGACTGGCGGGGTTGGCGACGGCGGTGGTGTGGGAGGTGGGGTGAGGAGGACCGCGCGTCCGCGCACCGGCGGATCGACAACTCGTACGGGCGCCTCGCGACGACGTCCGGCCGGCCGCTCACCGAGGCGGGGCTGCCGGAATGGTCGCAGGGACGATGGGGGAGGAAAGAGGGAAAAGCCCTATTCGCCGGATTCCCCACTTCTTGCAGGAGCGCCGCCGGGCGACAGATAAACCGGCTGGTCACGGAGACTGCTCCCCGCGCGAGCGGGGATGGCCCCCGACAGCGCGGCCACCCGCCAGGAACAGGTGACTGCTCCCCGCGCGAGCGGGGATGGCCCCACCCCGCTGTTGAGGCCGAGGTTGGCGTCGAACTGCTCCCCGCGCGTGCGGGGATGGCCCCCGCGAGGGGAGCGGGAAGTCCTGCGGACGGTCCTGCTCCCCGCGCGTGCGGGGATGGCCCCTGGTATCCGGCGATCTGCCCCAGCTCACCGGGCTGCTCCCCGCGCGTGCGGGGATGGCCCCTTGCAGAGGTAGAACAGCTCGTCGGCAAACAGCTGCTCCCCGCGCGTGCGGGGATGGCCCCCCGATGCCGATCCTGCGGTTCGCCGCGCACGCCTGCTCCCCGCGCGAGCGGGGATGGACCCGGAAGAGAGGGAAGCCGGGTGTTCAGCGCGGGCCTGCTCCCCGCCCACGTGTCGCCCCCACCCCCACACATCACGTCCCGCCCCCCGCTAACCTCCCCCCATGCCGATCACCCTCCTCAGCGGCCCCTCCGGCGCCGGCAAGACCACCGTCGCCCGCATCGTGGCCGCCCGTGGCCCCGCGCCCAGCGTGCATCTGCATACCGATGACTTCTACGCGGCGATCAAGCAGGGGGTCCTCGCGCCGTATCTGCCGGAGGCGGCGCCGCAGAATCGGGTGGTCACCGGGGTCATCGCGCGGGCCGCCGCCGGGTATGCCGTCGGGGGGTATCACGTGGTTGTCGACGGGGTCATCGGGCCGTGGTTTCTCGGGGCGTACGAGGAGGCGGCCCGGGAGGCGGGGGTCGGGCTCGTGTACGTCGTGCTGCGGCCCGTACGGGAGACCGTGCTCGACCGGGGAGCCTCCCGCGCCGCGCACCCGCTCACCGACCGCCGCGTGCTCGGCGAGATCTACGAGGGCTTCGCCGACCTCGGCCCGTACGAGGCGCGTGTACTCGACTCCACGGGCCTCACTCCCGAAGAGACCGCCGACGCCGTCCTCGAAAGGCGCGCCTGAGTCCCGTACCGAGCCCGAGCCGAACCCGTACCCCACCGGCAGCCCGCCCGCCTCCCCTCGGCCCGCGCCCAAGGCCCCCCCGCCGCCCGCGCCCCAGCACCGCCCCGCGCCGACTACCCTGGACCCCGTGACTATTCGGCTGTACGACACCCGCGCCCGGCAGATCCGTGACTTCTCCCCGCTCGTGCCGGGCTGCGTCTCGATCTACCTCTGTGGTGCGACCGTGCAGGGCGCTCCGCACATCGGGCACATCCGGTCCGGGCTGGATTTCGACCTCATGCGGCGGTGGTTCGCCTACCGCGGCTATGAGGTCACCTTCGTGCGGAACGTGACCGATATCGACGACAAGATCATCAACAAGTCCGCCGAGCAGGGTCGCCCCTGGTGGGCGATCGGGTACGAGAACGAGCGCGCGTTCAACGCCGCGTACGACGCGCTCGGCTGCCTGCCGCCCACGTACGAGCCGCGCGCGACCGGGCACATCACCGAGATGATCGAGATGATGCGCACGCTCATCGCGCGCGGGCACGCGTACGAGTCGGGCGGCAACGTCTACTTCGACGTGCGCTCGTTCCCCGGCTATCTGGAGCTGTCCCACCAGGAGTTGGACAACCTGCTCCAGCCCTCCGGCGAGGGCGAGACCGGCAAGCGGGACGCGCGCGACTTCGCCATGTGGAAGGCCGCGAAGCCCGGCGAGCCGAGCTGGGCGACCCCCTGGGGTCGCGGCCGTCCCGGCTGGCACCTGGAGTGCTCGGCCATGGCGCACAAGTACCTCGGCGCCGCCTTCGACGTGCACGGCGGCGGGCTCGACCTGATCTTCCCGCACCACGAGAACGAGATCGCCCAGTCCAAGGCGTACGGCGACGAGTTCGCCCAGTACTGGGTCCACAACGCGTGGGTCACCATGAGCGGCGAGAAGATGGCGAAGTCCCTCGGGAACTCCGTCCTCGTCAGCGAGATGGTGCAGCGCTGGCGGCCGATCGTCCTGCGTTATTACCTCGCGACCCCGCACTACCGCTCCATGATCGAGTACAGCGAGGAGGCCCTTGCCGAGGCCGAGTCCGCCTTCGGGCGCATCGAGGGCTTCGTGCAGCGCGTCACCGAGCTGGCCGGGGGCGAGGTCGCCCCCGCCGCTGAGGTGCCGCCCGCCTTCGCCGAGGCGATGGACGACGACCTCGGCGTGCCGCAGGCCGTCGCCGTGCTCCACACGACGGTCCGGCAGGGCAACAGCGCGCTCGCGGCCGACGACAAGGAGGCGGCGGTCGCCCGGCTCGCGGAGGTACGGGCCATGCTCGGCGTCCTCGGCCTCGACCCGCGGAGCCCGCAGTGGGCCACGGCGGGCGGCGAACAGGCCGAGGACCTGCACGGCGTCGTCGACACACTCGTACGACTTGTCCTCCGGCAGCGCGAGGACGCGCGTGCCCGCAAGGACTGGCCGGCCGCGGACGCGATCCGCGACCAGCTCGCCCAGTCCGGGCTCGCGATCGAGGACAGTCCGCAGGGACCGCGCTGGACGCTCGGCCCCCGCTGACCCCCTGCCGGGCCCGCGATTCGGGGCGGGCCCGGCACCTTACGTACCCTGGTCGGTGCGTCCCTCGTACACCCATGGGCGCGCACCGACCGGGGACCCCCGCAGCACCCAGCAGAAACAGGTAGAACGATGGCCGCGAACAACCGACGCATGTCCGGCAAGAAGGGCGCGCAGATCGGCAGCGGCGGCAAGCGCCGGCGCGGCCTCGAAGGCAAGGGCCCGACGCCGCCCGCCGAGGCGCGCAAGGGGCACGTGAAGAACCGCCTCGCCAACGCGAAGGCGAAGCAGACGCAGCGCCGTACGGCGGCGAAGCGGGGCGGCAAGTCGAGCAGCGAGCTGGTCGTGGGCCGCAACCCGGTCTTCGAGGCGCTGCGCGACGGCGTCCCGGCCACCGCGCTCTACGTGCAGCAGTTCATCGACAACGACGAGCGCGTGCGCGACGCTCTCAAGCTCGCGGCCGACCGCGGCGGCATCCACCTCATGGAGGCCCCGCGCCCCGAGCTGGACCGGATGACGAACGGCCTCAACCACCAGGGGCTCGTGCTCCAGGTCCCGCCGTACGAGTACGCGCACCCCGAGGACCTCCCCGCGGCCGCCTACGACGAGGGCGACGACCCGCTGATCGTCGCGCTCGACGGCGTGACCGACCCGCGCAACCTCGGCGCGATCGTCCGCTCGGTCTCGGCCTTCGGCGGCCACGGCGTCGTCGTCCCCGAGCGCCGCGCGGCCGGCATGACGGCCGGCGCGTGGAAGTCCTCGGCGGGCACGGCGGCGCGTACGCCGGTCGCGCGCGTCACCAACCTGACGCGCGCCCTGGAGGCGTACAAGAAGGCCGGGATCACGGTCGTCGGCCTCGCGGCGGACGGCGAGCACACGGTAGGCGAACTCGCCGCGCTGGACGGCCCCGTCGTGATCGTCATCGGCTCGGAGGGCAAAGGCCTCTCCCGCCTCGTCGGCGAGACCTGCGACTACCGCGTCTCCATCCCGATGCCGGGCGGCGCGGAATCGCTCAACGCGGGCGTCGCGGCGGGCATCGTGATGTACGAGGCGGCTTCGCGGCGGGCGCGGAGGTAAACGCCCCGCGGGTGGCGGTACGGGGGCGACGCCGGCGCTGACGGAGGCGGTACGGCTCCGCCGGGGCGCCGTTTCGGCGCGGTGGCCGGCGGTGCCCCGGCGACGGTGGCACCCCGGCGACGGTGGTACGGGAACGGGCGCGGCGGCCCGCGGGCGGGAAGGTGTCCGGGCGGGAAGGTGTCCGGGCGGCAAGGCGTCCGGGCGGCAAGGCGTCCGGGCGGGGCCGGGCGGGCCCGCCGGGTCTCTCCGTGAGGGCGGCGGGCGGCCTCCGCGTTCTCCTGCGCGGCACCTCATCAGAACCCCTCTGGGGGCCATCGCGCCTGTCCTGCGGGCGAGTTGGCCGGGCGCGTGTTTCGAGGCGCCCTCGGGTATTCACCTATCTGGGTGAGCCCTATCTCGGGCGTTGTTACTTTCCGTGTTCTCTGTGTCACATTGGGTCGCAAGTGGCTGGCGGAACGGACGGGGAGCTCATGCGCAGGTCATTGGTGGCGGTCGCCGCCACAACTCTCTTCGCGGTGGGGGCGGGTAGTGCGGTTGCCGCTTCGTGGCATTCGCTCGGCGAGATGCGGACCACTGGGGCCCAGTTCGTGAAGGGGCAGTACACCTTCTATCCGAAGTTCACCAATCACGGTGGCTTCGGCTTCAAGGGTGGCCTGAAGGACTTGGTGAAGGGTGACGGGAACAACGTGTACATCCTGTCCAAGGTCGAGGGCTACGACTGGCGCCGGTTCAACGGAAAACAGGGCAAAGTCGTACAGATGAACAAGGTGGTGTACGACGGGGCGGCGTTGTACGTGCGTAAGGCGTGGATTCGTGTGTGCCGCGACCGGGGGTCCCTCCGCCCGGACAACTGCAGCCCCACCAAGTACTACAAGGGTCCCAACCAGGATTAGTGGATCGAACCGGAGAGGCGAATCGCTATGTCTGGCTGGGTACTTCGGGCCGAGGGCGTCGATGTCGCGTATGGCGAGCAGCGTGCTGTGCGCGGGGCGACGCTCGGGCTCGCCGCGGGTGAGGTCGTGGCGGTGACGGGGAGCAGTGGGAGCGGGAAGTCCTCGTTGCTCCACTGCCTGGCGGGGATCGTGCCCGCCGCGGCGGGCACGATCCGCTTCGGTGAGCGGGACTACGCGGCGCTGGGCGACGAGGAGTTGTCGGCCCTGCGTCGCGAACGCTTCGGCTACGTCTTCCAGCACGGTGAGCTGCTGCCCGAGCTCACCGTCGAGGAGAATGCCGCGCTGCCCCTGCGGCTCGCGGGGCAGCGCAAGGGCGCGGCACACGCGGCGGCGGCCACCGTTCTCGGGCGGCTCGGTCTCGACGCGCTGCGCGGGCGGCGCGTCGCGCAACTCTCCGGGGGTCAGGCCCAACGCGTCGCGGTGGCCCGGGCCTTGGTGCACCGCCCGGCGGTCGTCTTCGCCGACGAGCCGACCGGCGCGCTCGACTCGGCCAACGCGACGGCCGTGCTCGACGAGTTCCTCTCGCTGGCCAGGGACGCCGGTACGGCGGTGCTGCTCGTGACGCACGACGAAGGCGTCGCCGCCCTCGCCGACCGGCGCTGCCACATGCACGACGGTCACCTCCGCGACCTTTCCGCCGTACCGGCCCCCGCGGCCCCCGCCGATCCGGGAGAGGGCACTCCGTGAAGACGCTCAGGCTGGGGCTCGTGCTCGCGGTACGTGGCGACCGCGCCGCCCGGGTCCGTTTCCTCCTCATGGCCTTCGGCTGCGCGATCGGCGTGGCGTGCCTCGCCGCCGTGCTCTGCATCCCGACGATCGTCGCCGCCCACGACGCACGCGGCGCGCTTCGGGACTTCGTCACCGCACGGGGGACCGAGGCCGAGCACAGCGACGGGCTGCCCTTGACCATGGAGCTGAGTGATCCCTTCGGCAGCCGCCCCGTCACCCGCGTCTTCGTCGCGCGCCCCGGGACGGGCGGGGGGCCGACCCCGCCGGGAGTGAAGCGTCTGCCGGGCCCCGGTGAAGTGCTCGTGTCGCCCGCGCTGCGCTCCTTGCTGGCGGAGGCGCCAGGGCTCAAGGGCGGCCTCCCCGGACGGATCACGGGGTCGATCGGCCAGGCGGGTCTCATGGGCCCCGACGAGCTGTACGCCTACGTCGGCCGCACTCCGCAACAACTCGCTCACACCAGCAGCGACAAGGTCCTGCGGTACGGCGGCACGTCCGCTCCGTATCCCACGCTCGACGGGCAGACGCTCGACATCCTGCGCTTCACCTTGTGCTGCCTGGTCCTGCTTCCCCTGTTCGTCTACCTCTCGGTGTGCGTACGGCTGTCCGCCGAGTCGCGTTCCCGGCGGCTCGCCGCGCTGCGGCTGCTGGGGCTGAGCGCGCGCGACACCGTGCGCGTGAGTGCGGTGGAGACGGTGTGCGCCGCCTCGCTCGGCGCCGTGATGGGCCTCGGTCTGTATCTCGTGGGCAACGCGGTGGTGGCGGAGACGGGCTGGGTCGGTCTCGCCTGGTACCCGGCGGACGGGCTGCCCAGTACCTCGACGCTCGTGGCCTGCCTGCTCGGCTGCCCCGTCCTCGCCTACGTCGCCGGGCGGCGGCACGCGCGCGAAGCCGCGTTGCGTCCGCTGTCGGTGCGCCGGCGCGAGCGCGAGCGGCGGCCCCGCGCCTGGCTCTCGGCGCTGCTCGTGCTGCCCGGCCTGGGCATCGTCACCGCGTACTGCGTCCTCGGGCTCGTCGACAAGGTCCCCGGGCCGAGCACGACCACCTCGTTCCTCGTACCGGCCGGGGCACTGCTGACCGGTGCCGGCCTGATCCTGGCGCTGCCACCCGCGACGGCGTGGACCGCCCGCCGCGTCGCGGAACGCACCCAGCGCGTCTCCCTCACCCTCGCCATGCGCCACCACGAGGCCCACCCCGGCACGGCACTGCGCGTCGTGAGCGGCCTGGTCCTCCTCGTGTACGCCGCCTCGCTCACGCAAGGCGTGCTCATCGAGATGGACCAGGTGAGCCGCCGGGATGCCCCGAACCAGGAGTACAGCGTCCCGTACGAACGGCTGTCGGCCGCTCAGCTGCGGCAGGCGAAAAGTGTGCCCGGCGTCAACGAACAGGCCCTGGCCGGAGACCTCACCGATTCGCCGGGTGGCGTGTTCGTCGGCACCTGCGCGCAGCTCGAAGCCTTCGTCATCCCCGGCAGCATGAAAGGGTGCGTGGACGGCGAAATCCTCGCGATCCACGATCCCGTCGTCCCCCGGGAGCCCACGGAACTCGCCGGTACACGGCACACTCTGCGGCTCCGGGACGAGGCGGGCGGCCCAGCGGGCGAGAAGCAGCTCACCATTCCACGGCGCACGATCACCGTCAGCGTGGCCCAGCCGTCCGCCGTTGTCGACGCCCTCGTCGTGGTCCCCCCGTCCGCCCTCCCGGCCGGTACCCACCCGGCAGGCACCGACCTGCTGTTGAGCAGCGCCACCGACCAGGACACGGTCCGCGCTGTGCTCGACGGCCTCGCGGCCATCGCCCCGACCACGGAGATCACCCCGGTCGGCATCGTCATCGACTCCCTGAACCAGCTCGCCGTGATCAAGGGCCTGCTCGCCACGGGCATGGTGCTGGGGCTCGGCATCGGCGTCGCCGCCTTCCTCGTCTCGACCGCCGACCACGCGATGAGCCGCCGTACGAGAACCGCCGCCCTCACCCTCCTCGGCATCCGTCCCGGCACCCTGCGGGCGGCGCAGAGCGCCCAAGTCGTCCTGCCCCTCGCACTCGGCCTCGTCGCCGCCGTCATCACCGGGAAACTCGCCGAGTCCAGCTACCTCGTCACCGGCGGCGGCGCGATCTTCTGGGACACGGCGGGAGTGCCCCTCCTCCTGGTCAGCACGCTGGCCGTCGTCGTGGTCGCCGGCCTCGCCTGCCTCCCCATGGCCCGCCGCCACCTGGACCCCGAGGCGCTGCGCAAGGACTGAGTCGCGCGAGGGGCGATCCGCGCGGTGACCCGCGGGAGCCGGGCGACCGTGGCGTTGAGGACGCGGTGGCGCCGACGACGGCGCGGGTACGGTCCGTGCGAGGGAGGGCGGGGCCGTGGAAGCCGAAGAGGGCGTTGCGCGGGACGGGGGCGCTGTCCGTGTCGGTCTCCGCGCGGGTCGAGGCGCGTCCGCGCAGGGCGACGCGGGCACCGACGAGGAGCGCCTCGCCGCCGAGGCTCAGCGCGGGGCGCACGTCGGCGAGCCGAGCCCGCGGCCACGCCGGGTCCTGGTCGCGGGCCGCCCGGTCTGGAAGAAAGTCCTCCTGCGGCAGCGGCGGTCAGCTTGGAAGTCGCCCCGCTGCCGGGCGGGTTGGCCTTGCGCCTGCCCGACGACGTACGCGACCCACGTGACCCCGGTACGAGGGTGACGGCGGCCAGTCGCCACCGTGGTGCCTCGTTCGTGCTCCGCGCGGCCCTCGAGCCGGCGATCGAGGAGGCTCTGGAGGCGGCGGTGCCGGGTCTCGCGGGCGTCACCATGCGGGCGCGGCCGCTCTGCCTGCCCAGCTGCACGAGCCCGCTCCTCGCCGCCCGCGCCCGCGCCGTCTGCTCGCACCTGTGCCTCGGCTGCCACTACCACCCGTACGAGATCGGGCCCACGGAAAGCCAGGTCCGCGCCTGGCGTGCGGAGGCCGGCGAGCTCGTGGGGTCGCTTGCGTACTGACCGCCGACCAGCCGTCCCGGTGTTCCCCTCCTCGTCCGACGCCTTGACGGGGTCCGGACAGATCGTGCGTGTCAAGGCAGTGTCCAAAGGGGGCGTCACTCGGTTAGATGAGTGTGGACACAAGAACACCCCGCAATCCCACCGGGGGAACCTCGACGGGATTCGACGAACCCCCCTTGCTGGCCATGGTCAAGGTGGCCAGTGATCCGGCGCAGGTCATCGTCAATCACGCGAGTTTCCGTGTGCAGCTTCCCTCCACCGCCCGGGCCTCCTCGCGGGTGGCCGCCGCGCGGGCCGCTGTGCCGCGGCGCGAGCCCGTCGTGGGTACGGGGGGTGCGCGGCGCAAGCCCGTCGTGTGGAACGGCAGTTCCGGGCCCGGGGACACCGCGGCGACGGGGCTGCTCGAAGCCGTGCGGACGACCGGGATCAGGCACGGCGAGGCGCCGCGCGGCTCCGGGGAGACCGGTGAGCTGACGCAGGCGATCCCCGCCTACGGAGCGGACGAGACGCGGGCCTTCGGCGCGCACGGGCTCGCCGAGACGCGGGCGCTCGCCGCCGCGGGCGGGCCCGGGGCGCCGTTGCTGCCCCGGATGCGCGGCTCGGGGAGCGCGTTCGAGGAGGAGGGGGCGCCGCGGTACGGGGGTGTGCCGACGGGGGAGCTTCCGCTCGTCGACGACAGGAACCGTACGGGCAACCGCAAGGACAACGCGCGGCACGGGTACTACCCCGGCCGGCGTCTCAACCTCGGCGTCGTGCTCCTGCCGTTGCGCGTCTTCCTCGGGCTGATCTCGGTCTACGCGGGCATGGGGAAGCTCTGCGACCCCGTGTACTTCGACGGTGGCGAGCGCGGCTCGATGGTCAAGTGGCTGACGTCGCTGCACCCTTGGGCGCTCGCCGAGCCGCTGCGCGACTTCGCGCTCTCGCACCCCGTCGGCGCGGGGCTCTCGATCGCGTTCCTCCAGGTCATCGCCGGGGTGCTCACCGTGCTCGGGCTGTGGCAGCGGCTCGCGGCGGCGACCGGTGTCGCGCTCTCGGCGGCGCTGCTCGTGACGGTGACCTGGCGGACCGTACCGGCGTACGACGCGCCGGACTTCATCTACCTCGCCGCCTGGAGCCCGCTCGTCATCGCGGGCGCGCCCGTCTACTCGGTCGACGCGCGGCTCGCCTCGGGCGCATGGCGCGCGCTCGGGCCGCGCGCCACGCTCGCGGCGCTGCGCGGGCGGGTGCTGCGGCGCGGCTCGGTGCTCGCCTTCGTCGTCATCGGGTGCACGCTCCTCGTCGGGGCCATGCTCGGTGCGGCGGTACGGGACGCCGACCGCATCACGGCCCCCGGCCCCGGTGAGCAGCCGCGCAACGAGCTGCCCGGCTCGCCGTTCCCGCGCGACGCCGAGAAGCGTAAGCCGAGCAACTCGCCCTCGGCGAAGCCCTCCTCGCCCGCCGCGGAGACTTCGGTGGCGCCGAGCGCCCCCACCTCGGCGCCCGCGCGGTCCACGGACGGTGAGCAGAGCGGTACGTCGCCGCAGACGCCCGCGCAGGGCGGCGCCGGTACGACGCCGGGCGACACCCCGCAGGCGCCGCCCGCCCAGCAGCAGGCACCGCGGCAGCAGGCCCCCTCGTCCACGGGGGGTGGCGGCCCGGCCTCGGGCTCCGGCGGCGGCGCTCAGGGCTCGTCCCCGGCCGACTCGGCCCCGCAGAGCGGTGGTTCGGGCGAGGGCGGGGGCGGCGACGACGGGAGCGGGGGTGGTCAGGGACTCGGCGGCCTCTTCGGCTAGCGGCGGGCCGGTCCGCACGTACCGGCCCGCTCGACGAGACCTGACGACGGCGCTCGCTGTCGCGGTACGGAAGAGGGGCCCACCCGGTCGGGGTGGGCCCCTCTCGCGTGGGGGAGCCGGGGGCGTCTCGTACGGGCGCTCACACCCCCCGCCGCATCGCCACCCGTGGCCACCTGTCCAGGCCCGCCGCCGCTTCCCGTGCGCGGATCTCGCGGAGGGCGGGGGTGAGGTGGGGTTCGGGGATCGGGGTGAAGCCGAGGCGGGTGTAGTAGGGGGCGTTCCAGGGGACCTCGGTGAAGGTCGTCAGGGTGAGGGCCGGGGTGTCTTCCCTGCGGGCGTGGTGCGCCACGTGGTCGATCAGGAGACGGCCCAGGCCCTGGTGGGCGTGGGACGGGTGGACCGAGACCTGTTCGATGTGGAGACTTCCGTCGATCCTGTCCGCGATCAGGTAGGCCACCGGGGTGTCGTCGGGGAGCGTGCACACCCAGGCCAGGCCCGCGCGTCGGTGGTGTTCCAGGGTCGCGAGCGGGGGCGGGGCGTCGTCGGCTATCTCGGGCATGCCGAGGGCGCGGAAGGGTTCGCCCGCCGCCCGTTCGATCTCCTGGAGCCGGGGGAGGTCGGCGGGGCTCGCGGCCCGGATCGTCATGCCTCGTAGCCCCGTTCCTCCGCGAGTTCCCTCGCCGCCTCCTTCAGGTCCTTCGCCGTGTCGATCGCGCGCCAGTAGGCGCCCTGCGGGATCGGGTAGCCGGCGAGGCGGCGTTCGCGGGCGAGGCGGGGGAAGGCGGTGCGCTCGTGGTCGCCGCGCTCGGGGAGCAGGGCCGTGAAGGCGGGGGAGAGGACGTAGACGCCCGCGTTGACCGAGTACGGGGACGGCGGGGCCTCGATGAAGTCGCTGATGTGGCCGAAGGTGTCCGTCTCGACGACGCCCCAGGGCAGGCGCGGGCGCGCCAGCGCGAGGGTGGCCACGGCGGCGCGTTCGGCGTGGAAGGCGGCCATCGCGCGCAGGCCGAAGCGGGTCCAGATGTCGCCGTTCGTCGCGTACCAGGGCTCGCCCGGGTGCGGCAGGTGCGCGGCGGCGAACTTGAGGCCGCCGCCCCGGCCGAGCGGCTCCGGCTCGATCACCGTCTCGACGCGCAGGGGGAGTTCGGTCTGCCGGAGCCAGGCGATGAGCACGTCGGCGAGGTGGCCGCAGGAGATGACGACGTCCGTCACGCCCTCGCGCGCGAGCCAGTCCAGCTGATGGCCGATGATCGGCACGCCCGTGCCCGGGATCTCGACCATCGGCTTGGGCCGGTCGTCGGTGTACGGGCGCAGCCGGGAGCCCTGGCCCCCGGCGAGGATCACGGCCTGTCGGGGCGCCCCGGCCGGCCAGGCGGGGGCGGGGCCCTCGTCCGTGGTCGGGCGCGCGTGCGATTCGCTCATGGCGGCACTGTACGGGGGAGGGGGCCGCGCGGGAGGGGGCGGCCGTCCCGCGCGGGGGCCGCGCCCGGCCCGTACCGCCGTGCCCGGCCCCGTCGTACCGCCCTCCCGGCGCTCCGCTCAGCCCTGCATCGACGCCACGCCCGTCGCGTACGCCGTGTCGCAGACCGGGCGGGCGAAGGACTGGGCGCGGTTGGGGCCGTAGGCGCGGACCGCGGCCTCGCCGAGGGAGCGTGCGAGCGAGACGCAGTGCTCGGCGAGCGAGGGGCGTTCGCGGACGGCCTGCTGGAGGTGGGTGAGGGCGATGCCCGGGTCCTTCTCCCGGAGTTCGGAGAGGAGCTTGGCGCGCAGCACCTCCTCGGGGGCGCGGCGCTTGTTCTTCGCGTCCGCGCTCGCGGGCGCGGAGGCGTCGGAGGCGGAGGCGGTGAGCGTGGAGTCGCTCGTCCCCTGGGTCGTCCAGCTGACGTGCGTCACGGCGAGCGTCCCGGAGAGCACCAGGACGACGGGCAGGACGAGGGCGAGCGTTCGGCCGATGCGGCGGGCGGTGTAATTCACGCGGGGAAGCGTAGCGCTCCGTACTGATATAGCGACATTTAGTCACTCTATCGAGTGAGGTAATTCGGGGTTTCGTGGGTATGGAAGTTGACTTCGCAGGTCGGGGAGGGGGTACTCCGGGGCGCTTTCGGCAGGTGCGGGTACGGCGAGGGCCCCGCCCTCCCCACTGCGGGGAAGGACGGGGCCCGTTGGCGCGTGGTTGCCTCCGTGGCCCGTACAGGCCGGTAATGCACCCGTACGAGTGAAGGCGGCCGGCGTCAGTCGCTCAGGCGCTCGCCCGTCGAGGTCGCGAAGACGTGGCCCTCGCCGGCGCGCGGGACGACGTGGAGGACCTCGCCCTTGGCCGGGACCGCGCGGGAGTTGCCGCGGATGACCAGGTCCTTCGTCTCGCCACCGATCTCGACCGTGCCGAAGATGAACGCGTCGGCGCCCGTCTCCTCGACGACGTTGACGGTGACGGGCAGGCCCGCCGGGGCGTCCTTCGACAGACCCGCGCCGGAGCCCTCGGTCTGCACGTCGAAGTGCTCGGGGCGGACGCCGACGGTGACGGTCTTGTCGCCCTTGTCGGTGGCGGCCTTGAGCGCCTCGCGGTTGACCGGGACGACCGAGTTGCCGAACTTCACGCCGCCGTCGGTGATCGGGACCTCGATGAGGTTCATCGCCGGGGAGCCGATGAAGCCGGCGACGAAGAGGTTCGCGGGCTTGTCGTACATGTTGCGCGGCGAGTCGACCTGCTGGAGCAGACCGTCCTTGAGGACCGCGACGCGGTCGCCCATCGTCATGGCCTCGACCTGGTCGTGCGTGACGTACACGGTCGTGATGCCCAGGCGGCGCTGGAGCGAGGCGATCTGCGTACGGGTCGAGACACGGAGCTTGGCGTCGAGGTTCGACAGCGGCTCGTCCATGAGGAAGACCTGCGGCTCGCGGACGATCGCGCGGCCCATCGCGACACGCTGGCGCTGACCACCGGAGAGCGCCTTCGGCTTGCGGTCGAGGTACTCGCTCAGGTCGAGGATCTTCGCGGCCTCCTCGACCTTCTTGCGGATGTCCGCCTTGTTGACGCCGGCGATCTTGAGCGCGAAGCCCATGTTGTCGGCGACGGTCATGTGCGGGTACAGCGCGTAGTTCTGGAACACCATCGCGATGTCCCGGTCCTTCGGGGGCAGGTGGGTCACGTCGCGGTCGCCGATGCGGATGGCGCCGCCGTTGACGTCCTCCAGGCCCGCGAGCATGCGCAGCGAGGTGGACTTGCCACAGCCGGAGGGGCCGACGAGGACGAGGAACTCGCCGTCCTCGATGGCGATGTCGAGCTGGTCGACAGCGGGCTTCGTACCGCCGGGGTAGATGCGGGTTGCCTTGTCGAACGTCACAGTGGCCATTGCGGGCCCCCTTCACCGGCAGGAACGTGCCGGACGATCCGAGTAAAGAGAGAAGAAGTGGTGTAGTCCACACGGGTGAACTGCGGGTGACGGTACCCCGGCGTGTGCGGATTGTCAGTAGTCCCGGTCATGTGATGTTCATCCGTTGCCTCACCTGCCTCCCTCACCCGGTGTCTCGCCGCCGCGCCGCCCACCGGGCTCCGGGTGCGTGCTCACGCTCCGGAAGGTCAGCGCCACGTTGTGGCCGCCGAAACCGGCCGAGTTCTTCACCGCGTAGAGCCGCTCGGGCCCGGTCTTGCGGGGGGCGCCGTGCACGAGGTCGAGCGTGACGCCCTCGTCGGGGCGGACGAAGTTGCGGGTCGGCGGGATCAGCCCGTGGTGCAGGGCCAGGACGGTGCTGATCGACTCGATGGCCCCCGCGGCGCCGAGCCCGTGCCCGGTCATCGACTTGTTCGCGGTGATCGCCGGGCCCCGCACCCCGTACTCGCCCCCCTCGCCCCGGACCTCGCCGAAGACGTCCGCCAGCGCGCGGGCCTCCGCCGCGTCGCCCGGGAGCGTCGCCGTGCCGTTGACGTTGACGTGCCCGACCTCCGCGGGGCTCGCCCCGGCGTCCGCGAGCGAGGCGCGCAGGGCCGCCGCGCTGCCCGTGCCCCCGGGCTCGGGCTGCACCATGTGGTACGCGTCCGAGGAGACCCCGACGCCGGCCAGTTCGGCGTAGATCCGCGCGCCGCGCTCGCGCGCGTGCCGCTCCGATTCCAGGACGACGATGCCCGCGCCCTCGCCGAGCACCATCCCGTCGCGGTCCGCGTCGTAGGGGCGGCAGGCCGAGGCCGGGTCGTCGAAGCGCTGCGAGAGCGCCCGCATGGCCCCGAACGAGGCGAGCACCATCGGGTGCAGGGGCGCCTCGGCGCCGCCCGCCACGACGACGTCCGCCTCGCCCCGCCGGATCAGCCCGGCCGCGGTGACGAGCGCCTGCGTCCCCGAGGAGCAGGCGTTCACGGTCGCGTGCACCCCGAGGCGGGCGTGCACGAGGAGCGCGACGGCCGCCGCCGGGCCGTTGCCCATCGACATCGGGACCGTCATGGGCGGCACCCGGCGCCAGCCGCGCGCCTTGAGCGTCTCCCAGCCGTCGATGATCGAGTTCATGTCGCCGAGCGCCGCCGAGACGACGACGCCGAGACGGTGGCCGGGCACCCGCCCGTCGTCCAGGCCCGCGTCCGCCCACGCCTCTGCCGCCGCCTCCACCGCGAAGCGCGCGGAGCGGCTGAGCCTGCGCCGCTCCTGGTGCCCGAGGGCGAGACCGGGCTCCACCTTCGCGCGGGCGCCGAGCACAGGCGGCGCCTCCTTCGTCCACTCCTCCCCGTCCAGCAGGACGAGGCCGCTCTCGCCGCGCAGCAGGCCCTCCCAGGTCTCGGCGACGTTCCCGCCGAGCGCGGTGGTCGCGCCGAGGCCGGTGACGACGACCCTGTGCGCCGGGGCGGGCGCGCCGCGCCCCGTGTCCGTACCCGAGTCGTTCACGACGCCACCGCTCCCTTCCGCAACTGCTCGGCGAGCCGGGCGGCGTCCTTCTTGACGCCATTGACGAGCACCTTGCGCAGGAGCGACTTCGGCATGATCCCGAAGTAGTCCCCCGGGTCCACGTCGAAGGTCCAGTCGACGGTGGTGCCCCCGTCCTCCCGGGCGGTGTACGTGTACGTGCCGACGTAGCCGAACGGGCCGCTCAGCGTGTGGAAGGCCGAGCGGGTGCCGGGCACGAACTCGTCGATCTCGACGGTGAAGTCCATCCGCTTGCCGACCATCTCGAAGGTGATCGCGTACTGGCCGCCGGGGCGCGGCTCCCCGTTGAGGAGGGTCACGTCGACGCAGGCCGACTGCCACACCGGGTCCTGGAGCGGCTGCGAGACCCGCGCGAACGCCTCCTCGGGCGTCACCGGGAGCCGGAAGGTGTATGCGGCGTTGATCTGTTCAGTCCTGGCCATGCTCGGTCGTTCCTTTCACGAGGGGGGCGATGGCGTGGGCCGCGACGCGCGCGTGCGGCGGGTACATCACCGAGTTGTGGTCGCCGGGGACGTCGATGACGCGCAACTCCCCCTTGATGAGGGCTTCCCAGCCCAGCCGCGGCCCGTAGTCGGCCTCCTCCTGCGCCGCGCGCAGCAGCAGGTAGTCGAGCGGGGCGGGCTCGGGGAGGTAGGTCTGGAGCGCGATGCCGTTGGCGAGGTAGGCCTCGAAGTACCGCAGGATCTGCGCGCGGTCCGCGTCCTGGGCGAGCACCCCGAGCGCGGCGGCCTCTTCGAGGATGTGGTCGAAGGCGGCGTCCCCGCCCAGCTCCCGCAGGCGCTCCGCGGGGATGTCGAGCGTCTTGCCCGCGGGGACCGCGAGGTCCCGCGCGAACCAGGACAGGAGCGTCGCGTCGTCGGCCGAGTCGGGGATGTTCTCCTCGATCGGCGCCCGGCTGTCGATGCCGACCAGGAACTCGGTCTCCTCGCCGAGTTCGCGCAGCTGCCGGGCCACCTCGTAGGCGATGACGCCGCCGAAGCACCAGCCGCCGAGCGCGTACGGGCCGTGCGGGCGGACCTCGCGCAGCAGCTCGATGTAGCGCGAGGCCATGGCCTCGACGCTGATCTCGGCCTCGCCCTCCTGCTGGATGCCCGGCGCCTCGACGGCGAGCACCGCGCGGCCCTCGGGGAGGTGGCGGGTCAGCTCGACGTAGCAGAAGACGGTGCCGCCGAAGGGGTGGAAGAGGAAGAGCGGTCCCTGCTCGGTCGCCCCTTCCCGGGGAGCGGCTTCCCGCAGGGTCACGAGGGGGCCGCTCGCCGTGTCCTGGCCGCCGGAGCGCACGAGCGATGCCAGCTCCGCCACGGTGCCCTGGCTGCCGAGGAGCACGGAGATCGGGAGGTCGATGTCCCACTCGGCCCGGATCGCCGCGCTGAGCCGCACGGCGAGCAGCGAGTGGCCGCCGACGTCGAAGAAGTGGTCGTGCACGCCGATCCTGTCGAGGCCGAGGATCTCCGTCCACATGCGCGCGAGGGTGATCTCGGTGGCGTCGCGCGGCTTCTCGAAACCGGCGTCCGAGGAGGCGACGGGCCGCGGCAGCCGGGCCCGGTCCACCTTCTTGTTGGCGGTCAGCGGCAGTTCGTCGAGGACCATCACGATGCCGGGCACCATGTACGGCGGCAGCGAGAGCGCCGCCGCCGCGCGTATCGCGGCCTGCGTCGGCGCCGGTGCGCCCGGTTCGGCCAGTACGTAGGCCACGAGCCGGTCCTCGTGGATCGCGGCGACCGCCGTGAGCACCCCTTCGACCGCTTCGAGCACGGTCTCGACCTCGGACAACTCGACCCGGTAGCCGCGCAGTTTGACCTGGTTGTCCAGCCGCCCGTGGTGCCGCAGCCGGCCCTGGGCCGTCCAGCGCGCGCGGTCGCCCGTGCGGTACAGCCGTTCCCCGGGGGCGGCGGGGAGTCCGGTGACGAAGCGCTCGGCGGTGAGCTCCGCGCGGTCCCAGTAGCCGGTGGCGAGTCCCGCGCCGCCGATCCACAGCTCACCGGGGAAGCCCGGCTCCACGGCACGGCCCCGCGCGTCGAGCACGTACAGCCGCGTGTGCGCGAGCGGAGCGCCGATGTCGATGCCCTCGGCGGGCAGGACGGTCCCGGCCGTGGACCACACGGTCGTCTCGGTCGGCCCGTACACATTGCGCAGGCTCGCCACCCGCGTGGAGAGGAACTCCGCCAGTTCCAGCGGGAGTTCCTCGCCGCCGCACAGGACGTTGAGTCCCGGCTCCCCGTCCCAGCCGGCCTCGCGCAGCATGCGCCAGGAGGTGGGCGTCGCCTGCATCCAGGTGGCGCCGGACTCGCGTACCCGTACCGCGAGGGCCGCGCCGTCGGCGGCCGTGGCGCTGTCGCAGAGCAGCACCCGGCCGCCGGAGACGAGCGGCAGGTACAGCTCAAGACCCGCGATGTCGAAGGAGATCGTCGTGACCGCGAGGAGGCTGTCGAAGTCCCCGAAGCCGGTCTCCTCGCGCATCGCCAGCAGGAGGTTGGTCAGCGCGCTGTGCGGGATCGCGACGCCCTTGGGTCGTCCCGTCGAGCCGGAGGTGTAGAGGATGTACGCGAGATCGCCGGGCTCGCGGGGCGTGGCCGTCCGCGCGGGCCCGGTGGGGGCCGGTGTCCCGCGGTCCAGGTCCAGTACGTCGAGCTCGGGGAGCCAGTGCTCGCGCAGGGCGCCGCTGCTCAGGAGCAGCCGGGCCTGCGCGTCCCCGGCCATGTACGCGAGGCGCTCGGCGGGCAGCTTCGGGTCGAGGGGTACGTACGCGGCACCCGCCTCCAGGACGCCGAGGAGCGCGGCCAGCAGCGGCGCGCCGCGGTCGAGGAGCACGGCGACCCGGTCGCCCCTGCCGACACCCGCCGCGCGCAGCGCCGCCGCCGTCCGCTCGGTCTCCGCGAGCAGCCGGGCGTAGCTCCACTCCTGCGTACCGGCCGCGTCCCCCGCTTCCGCGGGGCTGTGGGCGACGAGCGCGATCGCGTCGGGGGTGCGTGCCGCCTGGGCGCGGAAGAGTTCCGGCAGTCCCTGGGCCGGTCGCGCGGGCTCCGGGCCCGTTCCCCAGGTGGCGAGCGCGGCCCGCTGCCTGTCGTCGCCGCGCGGGAGGGCGCCCAGTTCCTCGTCCGGGGCGGCGAGCAGCGTGTGCGCCGTCGAGACGAAGGTGGCGGCGAGTTCCTCCGCCGTGCCCGCCGTGAAGATGTCGGTGCTGTAGCGCAGGACGCCCGCGAAGGCGCCCTCGCGCTCCGCGCCCATCTCGACCCACAGGTCGGTCTGGCCCTCCTGCTGCGGCAGCGGGTAGGGCCGCAGGGTCGCGCCCGCGACGGACAGGCGCGCGTCCTGGCCGGGTGCGAGCAGGAAGAAGGCGTCCATGTCGTCCAGGAACGGCAGCCGGTCCCAGGCGAAGCCCGCCTGGAAGAGCGGCGTCCTGCTGGTGTCGCGGGGCGGCGCCAACTCCCGTACGAGCCACGGGAAGGGCAGCTCCTGGGCGCGCATGGCCTCGGCGACGCGGGTACGGGAGGAGGCGAGCAGCGCGCGGAAGCTCGCCGCCTCGTCCACCTCGCCCCGGACGACGACGGTGTTGACGAAGTTGCCGAGCGCGTCCCGCATGCTGCGCTGGAGCCGTCCCGAGGTCGGCGTGCCGACCAGGATGTCCGACTGCCCGCTGAGCCTGCTCAGGAAGACGAAGTACGCGGAGAGCAGGACGGTGTACGGGGTCGTCGACGTCTCGCGCGCGAGCCGCCGCACCGCCTGCGTCGCGTCGGGCGAGAGCGCGAAGGGGACGGAGCCGCCGTCGTACGAGGGGACGGGCGGACGCGGCAGGTCGCCGTACAGGTCGAGTCCGGCCGGGGGGTCGGCGAGCCGCTTCGCCTCGTCCTGGAGCAGGGCTCGCGCGCGGGGGCCCGCCAGGGACTCGCGCTGGCGCGCGGCGTACGTGGCGAAGGCCCCGCCGTCGAGCGTGAAGGGGCTCGGCGTGCCGTCGAGGCGCGCGCGCACCTCGGTCAGGAGCAGGGCCAGCGACCAGAAGTCGGCGGCGATGTGGTGCATGACCACGGCGAACACCCAGGTGTTCTCGCCGGTCCGGTACAGGTGCACGCGCCACAGCGGCGGCCGGGACAGGTCGAACGGGACGCGGCTGTCGTCCCTGATGAGGGTGCGCAGGGCGGCCGCGTCCGTGTCGCGGCAGTCCGTGTGGTGGACGACCGGCGCGAGGCCCTCGGCGACGAACTGCTCGGGTCCCTCGGGTCCCGCCCGCAGCCCGGCGCGCAGGGCCTCGTGCTCGGCGAGGAGGTCCGTGAGGATGTCCAGGACGCGGGCGCCGAGGGCGGGTTCGGCGGTGACCTCGGCGGCGAGGGCGAGGTGGTAGGCGGAGCACTCGGGGTCGCTCTCGTGGATGAACCAGAGACCGGCCTGCTGGGCGTTGGCGGGGACGGTGGGGAAGGCGGCGTCGGTGGTGGTGGCGTCGGTGGTGGCGGGGGCGTCAGCGGGGCTCGGCGGCGTGGGTGCGGTGAGGGTGGGGTGCGTCGTCATCGCCGGTCCTCCGCGGCGGGCGCGGGGACCGCTCCCGTGCTGATCAGCTGCCAGAGGGCCACGGAGAGGGTGTCGACGGTGGGGTGGTCCCACAGCAGGTCGACCGGCGGGTCGGTGAGGCCGAAGGAGTCCTCGATCTCCATGCCCACGGAGAGCGCGGCCATGGAGTCGAGCCCGTAGTCGGAGAAGGCCCGGTCGGTCTCCAGCTCGGCCGGCGTGACGCCCGCCTCGGCGGCGACCGCCTCGGTGAGGACCTTCCGTACGTCGTCCAGGGTCAGGGCAGGGGTGGTGGTGCCGGTGGTGTCCATCGGGGAGTGCCGCCTTTCGTGCGGGCCGGGTGAGGGGAGGGACGGGCGGGGCGTGGCGGTGCGGGCCGGGTCGGGCGCGCTCGCGCGGGGCGCGGCCGGGTGCGGGCCGGTCGTGCTCGGGCGGGGGCGGGTCGGGGCCGGGTGGGGGTCGGTCGTCGTCACGCGGCGGTCAACTCGCCCGCGGTACGGGACTCCTGGGCGCCGGGTGCGGCGGTGCGGACACGGCGCAGGGAGAAGAACTCGCCCGCCGTGCGCTGGGCGTCCATACGGGCGAAGAGGCGCCGGGCGGTGCCGGGGGCGAGCGTGCCCGCCTCGTACTGGTGGGCCTGGGCGCGGTCGAGCGCGGCGAGCAGCCACTCGCCCTCGGCGAAGAAGGCGCCGAGGTGCTCGCGGTTGTGGAGCCAGACGCCGAGCGCCGTCACCTTGGCGTGCACGGAGCCGAGTTCCTCGGCGATACGGATCAGGCGCGGTGAGGTGGTCTTGCTGGACTCGGCGGTCCTGGCCCGGTCGGCGGGGTCGCGCCGTACCTCCTGGACCCGGGCGAGGAGGTCCTCCAGCTCCCCGCGCAGGCGCCTGCCGCGCTCGCGCAGCGCGGTGAGCCTGTCCTCGTCGCAGTGGGCGTCCGCGGTGAGCGCGGCGAGGCGGCCGAGGAGCGCGGGCAGGCTCGCGAAGACCGCGTCACGGCCGCGGCCGAAGACGGCGACGCGCTCGGGCGCGAAGGGCGGCAGCTCGGCCCGCAGGTCGTAGAGCGGGGCCCAGTCGGTGTCGGCGTCGTGTCCGTACGCCTTGGCGAGGGCGGGGAGTTGCAGGGCGATGCTGTCGAGGCACACCGGCTCGCTGCCGTCGAAGACCGAGACGACGGCGCTGTCGCGGAGCATCTTCTGGAAGGTGCCGACGTGTTCGGCGGCGCGCAGGAAGTACCGGGCCCCGAGGGTGCGGGCGAGCACCTTGCTGTTGGTGTCGACGAGCCGTGCCACCTGCACCTTCGCCAGATTCCCCCAGATGCTGAACTGCTCGGTGTACAGGTGCAGTCCGCGCATCGCGACGAGGCTCTCGCACTCGGCGAGGAGCAGACTGAGGTAGGCGTTGGCGAGGGATTCGGTGACGTACGGGATCTCGTCCGCGGCGCCGTCGTACAGGCGGCGGCCCGAGAGGAAGCCGGCCACGGCGCGCAGCATGGTGTCGCCCGTGCCGAGCGAGAGACCGGTGCAGAAGGTGCGGGTGATCAGCAGGCCGCGCAGGGCGAGTTCGAGCCCTTCGCCCTCGGCGCCGAGCCGCGCGGAGCCGTCCACGCGGGCGCCCGTGAAGGCGACGCCGCTGATGTCGCAGCCGCGCAGGCCGTACGTGGGGACGCGGGGGACGCCGTCCACCTCGCCGGGGGCCAGCTCGGCGCGGTCGACGAGGAACATGGACTGGCGGCGCTGGGCGGGGGTGTGCGCGTCGCCGGTCGTGCCGAGGAGGACCACGTGCGTGGAGGTCCTGCCCCGGTTGATCGGCCACTTCTCGCCGTCGAGCACGTACTGCCCGGCGTCCGGGACCGCGGTGAAGCTGTTGGCGGCGAGGTCGGCGCCGTGGCCGGGCTCGGAGTAGGCGAGGCACGGGACGACTCCGCCGCGCAGCATCGTCGCGGCGAACCTCTCCTGCTGCGCGGCGTCGCCGCCGATCCAGGCGAGCATCATCCAGACCTGCGTGCTCTCGCTCACGGCGACGTTCATGTCCCTGCGGGCGATGACCCGGGTCAGCATGAGGATGTCCTCGGCGGACCGCAGCTTCCCGCCGAGGCGTTCCGGAACGAAGTACTCGTTGAATCCGAAAGCACGTAAGCGATATATTCCGGCGGAGGGGAGTTCGTCCCTTTCGTCGAGTGCGAGGGCGTCGGTGAAAGATATGGAGTTCGTCTGTTCCTCGGGGTCGCCGAGCCACTCCTCCAACGCTTCCGCGAGTTCCGTGCTTGAGTGTTTCATTGAGCGTTTCCTTTCCTTTTCCGGGCAGCCCGAAGAGAGCAGGGAGCGCTGTTGGCGCCTGCTGGACGACAAGCCTTCAGGAAGGCGTTCGGGTAGGGATTCTGCCGATGAGGCGTGCGGATTCCGTAGTCTCTCGGCGTTTATTGACGCGGTGTTGCCGCGTTATTGCCGCAGTGTTGTCGCGGCGTTCACACGGTCATGGAGCGGGCGCGCCGGGAACCGGCAGGTGCCCTGGCAGGTGGTGGTGCGGCCGCCGGGCAAGCCGGGTTGACGTCGCGTTTCCCATGTTTCAGCGGGATTTCGCGGCGCACTGGCCCAGCTGGTGCGGGCCCGGGCGGCGGTGTGGGACGGCGGCGGCGTACGCGCGGTACGCGGTCGATGCGCGCGGCGTCCGCGGCGTCATTGCCGTACGGACGGGAATGCGGCGGATCACCGCCTGCTGATCAGCGCGTGCTACGACAACAACTCATCCAAGAGAAACGCATCATGAAACCCCCGTGTCATCAAGCGTGAAATCTTCCCCGTGTGCTGCCCTGACCCCTTCCGTGGGAGAGGGGGTCTCGGTCAGCTGGTTCGAGAGCGTAGCAGGACGGAATCCCGGGCCTCTGTGCTCCGGGACCCCGAAGCCATTCCTGGCGCCATTCCGCGGGCTGGCTTTCGTACGCGTTCGCGGCGTCGCTGACCTTCGCTATCACGGAAGAACGAGGGGTTCCGGTTGGCGTGATGCGGAAGCATCTCCTCCGGCGTGTTCCCTTTGCCGGGCGAGGCCGGGAGGCGGCGCGGCGTGCGACGGGCGGAGGAATTCCCGAGGGCTCTGTGGTGGACGGGCGGGGAAGGGCGGGGAGCGGGAGAAGCCGGGGGAACGCGCGTGGGGGAGGGGGCGGTTGGGGTGTGCGGAGCCGGGCGGGGGCGGGATCGTGCCAGGCCGGAGGGGGTGGGTCCGGACGGAACGTTGTATCTTCGATGGTGGAGATTGCGACGATCGAAGGAGTCGGCTCATGGTGCGCGGTGCCAGCACGGAGCAGGTCGGGGCCTCTCCCCGCAAGGACTTCCCCATCGCCGAGCGCCCCGGGTACCTGCTGCACAAGGCGGGTCTCGTGCTGGTGGAGGACGTGGAGAAGGCGCTCGGCGCGGTCGGGATGCGGATTCGCGACTTCTTCGTCCTCGCCGCTCTGGCCGGGGGGCCCGAGCTGTCCCAGCAGGATCTGAGCCGGCTGCTCAACCTCGATCCGACGACCGTCGTGACGGTGATCGACGAGATGGAGCGCAACGGGCACGTCGAGCGCCGCCGCAACCCCGCCGACCGGCGCCGCTACAAGCTGTTCCTCACCGCGTCCGGCCGCGAGGCCCTCGCCACGGCGGACCGGGTGGCCACGGAGGTCGAGTCGGCCTTCTTCGGCGGTCTCTCGGCGGACGAGCGGGCGGCGCTGCGTACGACGCTCGGCATCCTGATGGCGGGACGCTGGCCGGCGGCGGTCTGTTCCGACTAGCTCCCTCCGACTGCGGCCGAGGCGTCGGCTCCGCCCCGCTCCGATGGGGTCCGCCCCGCTCCGACCGCCCCCCGCTCCGACCTCCCTCGCTCCCGCCGCCTCCCCGCTGCGATCGCCTCCGACCGGCGGGGCGCTCCCCCCGTGACCCAGGCCCGTGGCACCGGACTTCCCGGTGTCGCGGGCCTTTCGCTTCGCCGTGCGCGGCGGCCCGCGGTCGTGCCGTGCGCGACGGCCCGCGGTCGTGCCGTGCGCGGCGGCCCGCGGTCGTGCCGTGCGCGGCGGCCCGCGGTCGTGCCGCGGGGGCCGACTCCGCAGCGCCGCGCCCGCCCTGACGCGCCGACAGCGTTGACGCCCGGCAATTCAATCGTCTAGATTCCCATCATCTAGACGCTCAGCTATCTAGACTTCTGCTGTCTGGATTTCCGCTCTTCGTGGGGGTGGCCCTCCGGCCCCGGCCGTGAACGCCACCTCGTGACTCGCCAATGGGAAGGTCCCCGCATGTCCGCAGAACGCGCTCCGTCGCCCATGAGGTGGTGGACTCTCGGGATCGTCGCGCTGGGCTCGTTCATGCTGATGCTCGACCTGAGCGTCGTCTCGATCGCGCTCCCGCAGATCCACACATCCCTCGGCAGCAGCTTCGCCGATCTCCAGTGGGTCTTCGACGCCTACGCGCTCACGCTCGCGATCTTCCTCGTCGCGGCCGGTTCGCTCGCCGACCGCATCGGCCGCAAGAAGCTCTTCCAGCTCGGCTTCGCCGTCTTCACCGCCGCTTCGCTCGCCTGCGGACTCGCCGGTGGGGCCACGGAGTTGAGCTGGTTCAGGGCCGTGCAGGGGGTCGGTGCCGCGGTGATGTTCGCGGTCGGTCCCGCGATGCTCAGCCACGAGTTCCACGGCAAGGAACGCGCCACCGCCTTCACCGCCTTCGGCGGCGCGGTCGGCCTGGCCGTCGCGACGGGACCGCTCATCGGCGGTTCGCTCATCAACGCGCTGTCGTGGCGCTGGATCTTCTACATCAACGTGCCGGTCGGCGTGATCGCGCTCGTCATCGGCGCGCTGTGGGTCCGCGAGTCCAGGAACCCGAAGGCGCCCCCGACCGACTGGGCCGGGCTCGTCACGTTCAGCATCGCCCTCGGCGCGCTCGTGTACGCGACGATCCGCGGTCCCGTGGAGGGCTGGACGAGCGGTGAGACGCTCGGCCTCTACGCGCTCGCCGTGGTCTTCCTCGGCATCTTCGTGGCGCTCCAACGCCGCCTGGGCGAGAAGGCGTTGATCGACCCGGCGTTCTTCCGCAACCGTACGTTCGTCGGCATCTCGCTCGTCGCGATGATCGGCAACGCGGGGGCGCTGCCCTCGGTGTTCTTCGAGACGAGCTACCTGGAGAACGTCCTCGGCGTGGACGCCTGGGGCACGGGGCTGCGGTTCCTGCCGCTGACCGGGGCGATGTTCGTGGCCGGCGCGCTCGGCGGCGGCCTCATCGGCAAGGTGCCCTTCCGGGTGCTGCTCGGCGGTTCCACGCTCGTCATGGGCATCGGCATCCTGTTCCTCAACCTGACCGAGGCGGACTCCTCCTGGACGGTCCTGATCCCGGCCCTCGTCATCGCGGGCTTCGGGATGGGCGCCTTCAACCCGGCCCGGGCCGCGCTCGCGATCGGCGTCGCCGAACCGGCCAAGTCCGGTGTCGCGTCCGGCATCAACGAGACCTTCCAGCAGGTCGGCATCGCGGTCGGCATCGCGGGCGTCGGCGCCTACTTCCAGCACACCGTCTCCGAGGAGTTCACGTCCTCGGCGGCCGGCCGCCAGCTCGGCGCGGACACGGCCGAGAGCGCGGCCCACGGCATCAGCGCCGGAGGCATCGAATCGGTGGCCGCCGCGGCCGGGCCGCTGCGGGACAAGGTCCTCGCGGCCGGACAGGACGCGTTCATGAGCGCCTTCCACGGCGCCATGACGCTCAGCGCGATCCTCGGCATCATCGCCGCCGTCATCGGCTTCACCATGCTGCGGACGAAGGACCTGCACGCGACCGCCCTCTCGACCGTCCCGCCGGACGTCGACGAGGACGGGCGGGTACGTCCTGACGACGAGGCCGGGGTCGCCGTCGGGGCCTGACCTCCACAGGACCGCGGGCCGCGATCGCGGGGAGGGTGCCCCTGGGGGTGCCGTTCCGGCGGTCGCGGCCTCGCGCGGTGGGCGTGCGGGCGCGGGTGGTCGGCTTCGCGCGGTGGGCGTGCGGGCTGGGCGAACCCGGGCCCGTAGGCGGGCGAACCCGGTCGCGTAGGCGGGCGAACCCGGTCGCGTGGGTGGGCGAACCCGGTCCCGTAGGTGGGCGAACCCGGTCCCGTAGTGGTTCCGCTCTCGCGATCCCTCGCGGCTGAAAAGGCGTTCTGGTGGGCTCGCCACCCCGCACCTACCATCGGTCCGGTCGGAGCGGACGGGGGACGACGGGGGGACCATGGCCGGCGGAACGGGGGAACAGGGGCGCCTGGAGCGGCTGCTCAACTGGATCGCGCGGAACTTCGAGTTGCTGCTCGCGGTGCTCGGCGCCGTCACCGTCGGCGTGATGGACCTGTTCGGCGACTCGCTCGGCGAGGACGCGACGGCGGGGGCCACGGTCCTCGTGCTCGGTGCCCTCGCCGCCGGTTCGCTGCGCCAGCGCCGCCGGGACGAGAACCTGGCCGACGCCGTCCACGACATCCAGCGCGCCTTCGAGGGCATGCAGATGGTCCGCTCGCTCACGGGCAGCGAGATCGGCGCCGAGCTGCGCAAGGCGCGCGAGCGCAGCGACTTCTGGGCCTTCAAGGGCGGTACGGGCACGTATCTGCGCGCCGTGACGCTGCCGGAGTGCGTGGAACGGGCCCGCGGCAACCGTTCCAACCTCACCTTCACGATCGACATCGTCGACCCCGCCGACGCCGACGCCTGCCGCGCCTACGCCCGTTTCCGCCGCTCGTACGCGACCACGGAGGGCTCCTACGACCCGGAGGCGTGGACCGAGGGGCGGACGAGCAAGGAGTCGTACGCGACCGTCCTCGCCGCGGGCTGGCACCTCCAGCGCCTGCCCGGCATGACCGTGCACCTCTACTTGTCGTCCACCGCGCCGACCCTGCGCTTCGACGTCTCGCAGTCCCGGCTCATCATCACGCAGGACGACCGCGCGCGGCCCGGGCTCCTGGTCACCGAGAACCACCCGCTGCACCGCTACTACAGCGTCGAACTCCAGCAGAGCCGCAACCAGGCCCGCAAGATCGAGCTGGGCCGGGCGCGCGCACTCGACAACGACCCGACCAACGACCAGGCGCGGGCCTTCTTCGAGGACCTCGGCCTGCCGCTGCCCACCACCTTCTCCGACACCGACGTACGGCAGGTCGTGGAGAAGGCGCTGCACGCCGAGAACCCGTACCCGGTCTGAGCCGCACCGAGCCCCCCGCCCCATCCGAGACCCGCCCGATCCCAGCCCTACCCGATCCGAGCCCTACCCGATCCGATCCGAGCCGCACCGATCCGAGAGGCCAGGCCGCGCCACACCATGGACGTGCCCCACGGAACAGCGATCGACTACGACGCCCTGCACGCACTGCTCGACCCCGGTCCCTCCCCCGACCCCGACCCCGACCCGGGCCGTGCCCCCGGCCCCGGTTCCGCTCCGGGCGCGGGGCCGCCGTCCGCGGACCGTACCGTCGCGCGGGACCTCGCCGTCGCCGCGCTGCGGGCCGTCGCCGAGGGGCGCTGGGACCTGTCCGCGATCCGCCACCCGCTCGGCTTCCTGTGCCTGCCGGTGCTCAGGGACGGGCCGAAGGGGGTGTGCGTCCACCTCTTCGACGGCGCGGACGAGGAAGGCGGTGACGGCGCGGGCGCGGACGGAGGTGACGGCGCGGACGGCGGTGACGGCGCGGGCGTGCGGCGCGGCAGGGTCCCGCTCGTCCACGCCCACAGCTGGTCGCTCATCAGCCTCGTCCTCCACGGGCGCGTGACGAACCGCTCCGTGCGGGTCGTCGACGACCCCGTGGCGCCGACGCACCGGGTGTACGAGGTGCGCAGCCGCGCGGACGGCACGGACGAGGTGCGGCCCACCGAGCGGCTCGTGCGCGGGGAGCCGGGCGGCTTTGAGCGGAGCGTGGGCGGTGACGTCTACGTCGTCCGGCCCGGCGAGTTCCACGCGACGGTGGTGGGCGGCGGCCGGCCCGCCGCGACGCTCGTGCTCGGCGAGACGCTGCCGGGCCGCAGCGACATGTCCCTGGGGCCCTTGTCCGGCGAAGGGCACCGCTCGGTGCGGGAGTGGTGCGACCCGGGGGAGACCGTCGTGGCGGTGCGGGCCGCTCTGAGGAGGATCGATGGACCGGACGACTGAGGAACAGCGGCTCTACACGGCCGAGTTGGACGTCGCACTCGCCGCGGCCGAGGAGGCCGGGCGGATGCTGCGCGCCCGCTTCGGGGACACGTGGCGGATCGGCGTCAAGGGCGAGGACGGCGATGTCGTCACCGAACTCGACCTGGCGGCGGAGCGGATCGTTCTCGGCAGGCTGCGCGAGGCGTTCCCGGAGGACCGGGTGTGGTCGGAGGAGGCGGGGTTGCTCGCGGGCGCGGCGGACCGTACGTGGCTCGTCGACCCGCTCGACGGGAGCAACAACGTCGCGATCGGGCTGCCCACGTACGCGGTGGGGATCGGACTGTGCGTCGCGGGGGCGCCCGTGCTCGGCGTCGTCCACGAGCCGCACACGGGAGCGACGTGGCACGCGGTGCGGGGCGGCGGGGTGTACGGGCACGGGGAGCGGCTCGGCGGGGGGCGGACCGGCGGGGGCGGTGAGGTCTCCGTACCGGCGGCCGGGCCCGTTCCGGCTACTGGACCCGTTCCGGCCGCCGAGACGCTGCCCCCCGACACGCCGATGCCCGCCTCCGCGCCGCGTCTCGTCGTGGCCTGGACGCAGGGGCACTCGGTGCGCAAGGACGACGTGCTCGCCGAGGCGCTGCGGGTCGCGCTGGAGCGGCGCACGCGGCGCGTGCTCGCGCTGTGGGCGCCGTTGCTCGGCTGGTCGATGCTGGCGCGCGGGACGATCGACGGCTTCGTGGGGTACTGCGCGGAGGCGGTGGACTTCCCGCCGGGCGCGCTGCTCGCGCTGGAGGCGGGCTGCGAGTTCCGTACGCTCGAAGGCGGCCCGTTCCGTATCGGCTTCACCGGGCCCGACACGACGCGCTGCTTTGTCGCGGCGCGTCCCGGGGTCCTCGACCGGCTGGTCGCGCTGACGCGGGAGGCGGTGGGGGCCGCCGTGGCGTAACCACCGTACACGAGGGTCCTGTTCAGCTCGTCAGGACGAGTGCGCCCGTCGCCGCCGCCGTGCCCGTGACCGCGAGGACGAGCCCGGTGCCGACGAAGCGCGCGAGGGGCACCTTGACCCCGGCGGTGCGGCACCGCTCGAACCACAGGAGAGTCGCGAGCGAGGCCCAAGGGGTCACGAGGGGACCGACGTTGGTGCCGACGAGGAAGGCGAGGAGCTGGTCCCGGTTGCCGTCCGGGACGGCGGCCTCGCCCGCGAGGTAGACCGGCAGGTTGTTGAGCACGTTGGAGAGCCCGGCGCCGACCGACGCGGAGCGGAAGAGGCCGCCCGCGCCCTCCGCCGTGCCCATCGCGTGCGTCAACAGCGTATGCAGGCCATGGACGTTGACCGTCTCCACGACGAGGAACATGCCGGGCACCATGATCAGCAGCCGCCAGGGGACGAGCGAGAGGCGTAGTTCGCCCGGGCGGCGCAGCGCGAAGGCGACGACCACGACGAGCGCGGCGGCGAGCGAGTCCGCCCACAGCGGGACGGGGGCGACCAGGATCGCGAGGAGGAAGCCCGCGCAGGCCAGGGCGCAGGTCCGGAAGAGGACGGGGTCGGCGGGGCGGAACGGGGCCGTGGGGACGTAGACGTCGGCGCCCCGCCGCCCCCGCCGCCAGTACATCGCCCACAGGCACACCGCCGTCGCCGCGACGACGGCCGCCTGCGGCGCCCACATGCGGGCCGCGAGGCCGCCCGCCGAGAGGCCGACGCGGTCGGCGGCGAGCAGGTTCGTGAGGTTGGAGACGGGGAGCAGAAGGCTCGCGGTGTTCGCGAGCCAGACCGTCGTCATCGCGAGCGGCAGGGGCGCGATCCCGACGCGGGCGGCCATCGCGAGCATGACGGGGGTGAGCAGGACGGCCGTCGTGTCGAGGTTGAGGATCAGCGCGGTGGCGGAGGCGAAGAGCACGCAGAGGCCGAACAGGCGCGCGTAACTGCCCTTGCCGACGCGGGAGATCCCCCCGGCCAACACGTCGAACACCTGTGCCCGGCCGGTGAGTTCGGCCATGACGATGACGGTCGCGAGGAAGGCCAGGAGGGGTGCCGTGCGGCGGGCCACATCGCCTGCCGCGTGGGTGGGCAGCGCGCCGGTCGCGAGGAGGATCAGCCCGCAGGCGAGCAGGACGCAGGCCAGTAAGTCCAAGGGGTGCGGGCGGCGTCGCGGGGCTCTGGGTGTCGGCACGGCGACAGGTTCGCACACGGGCGCGGGGGCGAAGAAGGGTGCCGGGACGGGGGTGCGCGCGCGGGTACGGACCGTGACGCCGCTCGGGCCCGTACCCGTCGTTCCGTACCGCCTTGAGCCCCGACTCGTCCGCGCCGTGCCGACTTTTGGCCGGTTGTCCACCCTCGGGGGGTTACCCGGGTTCCTACCATGGGCGGATGGTGACGGGCAGCACGGACGCGGCGCAGCGGCAGGCCACTTTCTTCATCAGTTACTCCCCGGCCGACGAGGCGTGGGCCTCGTGGATCGCGTGGACGCTGGAGGAGGCCGGTTTCCGTACGGTGATCCAGGCCTGGGACTTCGTCGCGGGCAGCAACTTCATCGACTACATGGACCGCGGCGTGAGCGAGTCCGCCGCGGTCATCGCCGTCCTCTCGCGGAACTACCAGGGTTCGCGGTACGGGCGGATGGAGTGGCAGGCGGCGCTGCGCTCCGAGCCGGACCAGCCCGATCGCAGGCTGCTCACCGTGCGCGTGGACGAGGCGCCCGTCGAGGGGCTGCTCGCGACGATCACGTACGTCGATCTCGTCGGCGTGCCCGACGCGCGGACCGCGCGCGGGCTGCTCCTGACCCGGGTCGAACAGGCGCTGGACGGTCACGCGCGCCCCGGCAGCAGCCCCGCGTACCCCGGCGAAGGCGGCGCCGTGTCCGCGCCCGTCCCCGCGCAGTCCTGGCGGCAGCCGCTCACCGGGGGTGGTGAGCGCGGCGGCCGGCGGCGGCCCCAGGCCGCGCCCCACTACCCGCCCGCCCTGCCCGGCGGCGCGCGCCAGGAGGCCGTGAACATCCTGCACCTCGCGGGACCCGAGTTCGGGCGCGGACGCGAACCGGAGGAGCTGCTCAGGGACATCCAGAGCGACCTGATCGAGCTGCGGGACGGGGGTGCCCCACCGCCGGAACTCGTCGTTGTGTCGGGCGACTTGACCGCATCCGGTTCGCCCCGCAACTGCGCGCAGGCACTCGACTTCGTCACCGGGCTGCGTGCCCAACTGGGCCTCGCCCCCGGCCGGGTGCTCGTCGTTCCCGGCAACCAGGACGTCAGCGAGGCCGCCTGCCAGGCGTACTTCCACACCTGCGAGGCCGACGAGATCCGCCCGCAGCCGCCCTACTGGCCCAAGTGGCGGCACTTCAGCAGACTGTTCGGCGAGCTGTACCAGGGGCTCGACGTCGTCTTCGGCGCCGACCAGCCCTGGACGCTCTTCCCCGTACCCGAACTGCGCACCGTCGTCGCCGGGTTCAACTCCTCGATCGCCCGCACCCACCGCCTGGAGGACCGCTACGGGATGGTGGGGCGGGCGCAGGCCGCGTGGTTCGCGGAGGCACTGCGCCGCTACGAGGACGAGGGCTGGCTCCGGGTCGGGCTCGTCCGGCACCCGCTGCTCGCCCCGGCCGCCCACGCGGCCCCCGCCGCCCGCGCCGGTGCGGGTGGCGGCGAAGGGCCCGGCCCGCTCCGCGACACCGAGGTCTTCCAGCGCCTCCTCGCGCCCCGGCTCCACGTGCTCCTGCACGGCCCCGGCGGGGACGGCCGGGGGCAGGGCGCGCTGCTTACCCATGCCGAACTCCCCTCCTCGAACGGCCCGTTGCCGCTGTTCGGCGCCGCCGGTCCGGCCCGTTTCAGCCTCCTGCGGATCGGCGCCCAAGGCGTCGAACGGTGGGCGCCGCGCGGGGACGGGACCGCGGAGGGCGCCGCCGCCGAGCCCGTTGTCTTTCCCGTCCAGTGGCGGGCGGCCCCCCGCTTCCCGGGCGGCGCCGGGAACGAGGAGAGCCCCGCGCGGGACGCCGCGCACTCCGACAACCGCGCCGTCAACGACCCGGCCGCGCAGCTCGCCGAGCGCGTCAAGGACGTGCTGCGCGCCCGCCGCCCCGGCGTGCGCCTGCGCGACGTACGGCCCGCCACGCCCGAGGACCTGACGCAGGTCGTCGCCGCCTGGGACGAGGACGGCGTGGTACGGCTGCTGCGCGTCGCCGTCCAGCCCGGCACCCTCACCGACGCCGCCCTCGACCGCTTCCTCGCCCAGGCGCACGCCGACGACGCGGGCACCGAGGCCGAGTTGGTGTACGCGGGCGAGCGCCCCGAGCCCGGACTGCGCGAGCGGGCCGCGCGCGGCGGGGTGCGGGTGCGCAGCTTCCTCGAACTGCAAGGCCTCATCGACCTGCGCGAGTACGTCGCCGCGCAGACCGCCGAGCTTGCCAACGACGGTGCGTACGCACCCGAGTTGTACCTCCCGCAGCGCTACCGCGACGAGAGCCACCCGGGCGACGAGGAGGGCGAGGACCTCGTCGAGGAGATGCTCCGCCTCCTGGAGACCGACCAGGGCCGCGTGCTCCTCCTCCTCGGCAACTTCGGCCACGGCAAGACCTTCGCGCTGCGGGAGCTGGCCCGCCGCATCCCCGAACGCCTGCCCCACCTCGCCCCGTTGCTCATCCCGCTCCGCTCGCTGGACCGCTCGCACAGCCTCGACGGTCTCGTCGCGGCCCACCTCGCCAACCACGGTGTCGACGTCATCGACCTGCGCGCCCTGCGCTACATGCTCCGCCAGGGACGCGTCGTCCTCCTCTTCGACGGCTTCGACGAACTCGTCAACCGCGTCAGCTACGAACGCGCCGCCGACCACCTGCACACCCTCCTCAACGCCGCCGTCGACCGCGCCAAGCTCGTCATCAGCGGCCGTACCCAGCACTTCCGCTCCCGCGAGCAGGTCCTCACCCCGCTCGGCGAGCAGGTCGGACTCCTGCCGCAGCGCCGGCTCCTCTCCGTCGAGGGCTTCACGCCCCACCAGATCCGCCGCTACCTCACCAACTACTACGGCGAGGAGGCGACCGCCGCACGCCGCTACGAACTTCTCCTCGGCGTACCGCAGTTGCTCGACCTGTGCGCCAACCCCCGGCTGCTCAGCTTCGTCGCGGCCCTCGACGAGGAGCAGGTACGGGCGGTGGCGCGCTCCGAGGGGACGCTCAGCGCGGCCCGCCTCTACGAGGACGTCTTCAGCACGTGGCTGCG
The DNA here is from genome assembly GCF_044749745.1 of Streptomyces sp. NPDC088923. NCBI lineage: Bacteria > Bacillati > Actinomycetota > Actinomycetes > Kitasatosporales > Streptomycetaceae > Streptomyces > Streptomyces sp. NPDC088923. The sequence goes on from NZ_JBIVIO010000001.1 coordinate 487,562, forward strand.
CTTCGAGGAGCGGCGCGGGCAGGGCGGCCCGGGCGCGGCCCCCGGACTGGAGCTGGACCAGCTGTGGCGGGCCGTGACGGCGATGGCGCTGCGGCTGTGGGAGAGCGGGCGCGGGAGCCTGCGACTCGACGAGCTGACCGAGATCGTCGCGGAGACCTTCGGACGCGGGAGCGACGGGATGCTCTTCGCGCAGGAGGCGCAGGCGGTGGGCGCGGGCACGCTCCTCATCCGCGTCGACGACGGCATCTTCCACTTCATCCACGAGTCGGTCATCGAGTGGCTCGTGGCGAGGGAGACGGCGCGGCGCCTCGGCGAGGGCGACGACGCGCTTCTCGCCAGACGCGAACTCTCGCCGCTCGCCGTGGAGTTCTTCTGCGACCTGGCGGACTCCGAACGGGTCGCCGCGTGGGTGCGCCGGACGCTGGAGAGCCCGGGGCAGGGAGCGGGCGAGGCGGGGGCGGGTACCGGGAGCCGCGCCGCCCAGGGGGCCACCGACGCCGCCCGTACCAACGCCTACCGCATCACCCGCAGGCTCCGCGTGCCCGCCGACGCCGACCTGCGCGGGGTGCACTTCCCCGGCGAGGACCTCTCCGGGCGCGATCTGTCCGGGCTCGACCTCACGGGCGCCAACCTCACGGACGCCCAGCTCACCGGCGCCAACCTCGCCCGCGCCGTCCTGCACGGCGCCCGCCTCGCCGGAGCCCGCCTCGACGGCACCGACCTGCGCGCGGCCGACCTCCGCCACGCCGATCTGCGCCGCGCCCGGCTCATCGGCGCCGACCTGCGCGGGGCCCGCCTCGCCGAGAGCCGCTGGCGCCGGGCCGTCCTCATCCGCACCGAGATCGACGAACAGGCTGCCGCGTCACAGGAGTTGGCCACCGCGACGATCGCCCCGGGGATGCCCCTGGAGACGGTGCTGCGCCCGGCCGCCGTGAGCGTCCCGTACGGCTTCAGCCGACAGCAGGGGCGGCTGCCCGAGCCCATCGCTTACAGCCCCGACGGGGAACTCCTCGCGGCCGGCAGCCAGGACGGCAGCGTCCTGATCTGCGCGCCCGAGAACGGCGAGGCCCTGCGGGTCCTGCACGGGCACACCGACCGCGTCTACGCGATCAAGTTCAGGGACTCGGTCCTCGCGACGGGCAGCGCGGACGGCACCGTACGCCTGTGGGACCCCGTGTCCGGGCGCTGCCGGGCCACGCTCTCCGTGCACCGCGACGGCGTGTGGCCGATCACGCTCAACCACACGGGCACCGTCCTCGCGACGGGTGACGGCGACGGCGTCGTACGGCTCTGGGACACCGCAGGCGGCGAGCGACTGCACGCCCTCCCCGGGCACACGGTCCTCGTCTACACGACCGTCTTCAGCCCCGACGGGCGCACCCTCGCCACGGGCGACAGGAGCGGCACGGTACGCCTGTGGGACGTGGCGACGGGGCGGCTCCTCGCGAGCCTCGGCCCGCATCAAGGGCCCGTGTTCCGCGTCCGGTTCAGCCCGGACGGCACCCTCTTCGCGACCGCCGACGAGGGCATCGACGAGCATGGGACCGTACGGATCTGGCGCGCGTCCGACCAGCGGCTCCTGCACGAGATGCACGGCCACACGGGCCGCGTCTACACGCTCGACTTCCACCCCGACGGCGACCTCCTGGCGAGCGGCGACACCGACGGCGGGGTGCGCCTGTGGGACCCGCGCACCGGCCTGCCGGGGCCGTCGCTCGACAAGGGCTCGGGCGGGGTCTACCAGGTCGTGTTCGCCGACGACGGGCGTCACCTCGCGGCGTGCCACTCCAACGGTGCCGTCCGCCTGTGGCAACTCTCGGTCGGCCACGAGGGGTACGAGGCCGTCCCCGAGCGCTTCCAGCCGACCCCGCACCAGGGCTCAGCCTGGGCCTGCCGCTTCCGCCCCGACGACACCCAGCTCGTGACGGCGGGCGACGACGGAGTCGTGCAGATCTGGGACGCGGCGACGGGCCAGGGCAAGCCGATCCTGCGCGGACACGGGCGGCGCGTCAACGCGGTCGCCTTCGACGCGACGGGAACCCGCCTCGCGAGCGCGGGCAGCGACGGGACCGTACGCCTGTGGGACGTGGCCACGGGGCAGCGCGTGCGCGAACTCGTGGGCCGGGGCGACCGGTTGATCTCGGCCGCCTTCAGCCCCGTCGGCACCGTCCTCGCGACGGCGGGCAGCACCGGGCACGTCTACCTGTGGGACGCGGACGGGGGTACGTTCCTGCGCGAGCTCGACGTCGAGACCGACCGCACCTGGGCGGAGGCGTTCAGCGCGGACGGCGAGGAGATCGCCACCGCCAACGACGACGACACGGTACGCCTGTGGCGACGCGCGACCGGCTCCCACGGCCTGCAACTCGACGGCCACCAGGGCCGGGTGCGGTCCGTCGCCTTCGCGAAGGACGGCTCGTCGATCGCGACGGGCTGCGACGACGGGCGCGTCCGCCTGTGGCACACGGGGGACGGCGCCCTCGCCGAGACCCTGAGCGCCCACACCGACCGCGTCTACGCGGTGGCCTTCGGCCCCGACCTCTCCTGGCTCGCGAGCGCCTCGTGGGACGGCACGGCGGTCGTCTGGCGCGACGGCGCCGCCCAGCACGTACTGCGCGAACACACCGGCAAACTGTGGACGGCGGCGGTACACCCCTCGCTCCCCCTCCTCGCGACAGCGGGCGACGACCGCGTCATCCGCCTGTGGGACCCGGCGACGGGAACGAGCGTGGCCGCCCTGACCGGCCACAGCGGCCGCGTCTACTCCCTCTCGTTCAGCCCGGACGGCGGACACCTGGCGAGCGCGGGCGACGACGGGACGGTGCGGCTGTGGCGGGTGAACGGCGATGCGACCGGAGACGTGACCGTCACGGCGAAGGCCACGCTCGTCGGCGTACAGGGCGGCTGGGCGGCCTTCACACCGGACGGCGGATACAAGGCGGAGGGTGAGGTGGGGGGCGAGTTCTGGCACGTGGTCGGGATGACGAGGTTCGCCCCGGGGGAGCTGGACCGGCACCTGCCGGGGGCGCGGAGGCTGGCGCGGGGGGAGGAGTTGTGAAGGGGGGCTCGCAGGGGGGCGCTTGGGGGGCCTGAGCGGGCTCGCCGGGACCGCCGGGCTCGCCGGAATCGCCGGTGAGAGGCTGTCGGCGTGAGCGAGTCCCCCTTCCCCGACCCGTCCGCCTCCCGCGCGGCACCGCCTTCCGCGTGCCCCGTACAGGCCTCCCTGAGTCGGGAAGTTCCGTGCCTGCCCTGACAGCGGTCGAGTCCGACCTGGCCCTTGGCGGCCTGGAGACACTCCTCGATGCTCCAGCAGACACCGGCGACGCGGACGCGTTCGGCCAGTGTCGCGGTGGTGGGTGACCAGCACAGGTAGAAGGCGAGTTCGCCGGCGGTCCGGTTGCGGCGGATCAGCAGGTGATGGTGGCTTCCGGTGCCGAGGTGGACTCAGGCCCAGTCGTAGTGGCGGTAGCCCTTCGCGCCTCTTCCGGTGCTGTGTCGTTGCCAGGCCGTGCCGGCCAGGCGCCCGGCGACGGTGTCCGCACGGACTGTCGTGCGGCCGTGGTTGATCCTCACCCGGGCCGAACAGGCGACGGCCAACACGTAGCCGGTGCCGCGTGCTTCCAGGACAGTCCGCAGGTGGGGGTCCTAGCCGTAGGCTTCGTCGCCGGTCACCCAGGAGGCGGCGATCCCGGCGTCCAGCGCGGCGGTGATCATCTCCCCGGCCAGATGGGGCTTGGTCGCGAACTCCACCGTCTCGGGTATTCCAGCCTCACGGCAGGGCTCGGGATCGGTGCTCCAGGAATGCTCGGGCAGGTAGAGCCGGCGGTCGATCAGGGCCCGGCCCCGTAGGAACGCAGGTCGTCGCGGACCGCAACGGCGTCCCATCGGGCGTACCTCAGCAGACGCTGCAGGGGCCCGGGGCGCTTATGCCCCGCTCGTTCGGCCAGCTGCCAGCAGTTCTTCCGCTCGACGCCCGTCAGTAGCCCGAGCAGGTGGGAACGGGCCGCTGCCCGGGCTCGACGCGCCCGAACGGCATACGGTTCCGAGTTCGTACCGGTATTCCGTGGCGGGACGTGCCCGTCGAGTACGGGCCGTGGGGCCGTGTCTACGACTTGTTCCGCCGGTGGCAGCGGGACGGCACCTGGCACCGCTTCCTCACCCGGCTCCAGGCCATGGCTGACGCGAAAGGCGCGGTCACGTGGGACCTGAGTGTCGACTCCACGGTGTGCCGCGCCTATCAGCACGGGCCGGGGCCCGCAAGCGGGGCGACCTGCAGAAGGAATCACCGGGCGGCGTGTTCACCGAGCCCGGGGACCACGGACTGGGAGGCTCGCGCGGCGGGTTCACGACCAAGCTGCACCTGGCTGTCGAACAAGGTCAGAAGCCCATGTCGATCGTGGTTACGGCCGGACAGCGCGGCGACTCGCCGCAGTTCGAGCACGTCCTGGAGAAGGTCCGCGTGCCGCGCATCGGGTCCGGCAGGCCGCGCGTCCGCCCCAACCGGGTCCGCGCGGACAAGGCGTACGCATCCCGCGAGAACCGCGCCTACCTGCGCCGCAGCGGGATCCGCTGCACCATCCCTGTCAAGGCTGACCAGGCGCACAACCGCAGAAAGCTCGGATCTCTCGGCGGCCGGCCACCGCGCTTCGATCCGGCCGACTACCGCGAGCGTCATGCGGTGGAGTGCGGGATCAATCGGCTCAAGAGGAACCGCGCCGTTGCCACGCGATACGACAAGCTCGCGGTTCGCTACGAGGCGACCGTCTTCGTCGCGGCCGTGAACGAGTGGCTGTGACCCTTAGCCGTCACGCGGTGGGATCCACGTTCCACATCTCCGGCAGATCGCTGCCGCAGAAGACGCAGACGAAGTCGTCGTTGCGCACGATGTTGTGCTCCTGGCACTCAGGACACCGGCGGAACACCACCTCGTGGGTGAAGTCGGAGGGGCGTTCGAGCCCTACGGCGTCCAGGGCATGAGCGACTTCCGACCAGGAGCCGATGCCGGGGCAATACCCGGTGGACTGGTTGCTGACCTCGCTTACGGCCCGCCGTCCGCCTCGCGCACAAAACTGATCCCGTCGGCGCTTATGACCATGGCTCCGCCAGCGCAGGCCACGTGCTCACGCCCTCGAGGCGCCAACCGAAGCGCACCTTCCACGCCGACCACGAAGGTGAACCGCTTGGCCAGTTCCGCCGCCAATCGCCCAGTGATCCAGTCGCCGAATTCAGCTGCCGAGCTGATTCGGCCCCCACCGCTGCCAGGTCGGACCGCAGCCTTCAGCTCGACCGGTCCGACGTATCGGTAACTCCGCCTCCGCGCACTTCCGTCAGCCGACCTCGAGCACTTCCGACCTTCTCCGCGTCCGCCCAGCCAACACAAGAGGCAGCACCCCCGGTACGAGCAACGCCCCGAACGCCGCGCCATAGCAGACCAGTTGGGGTGCTCCGAAGGTCAGGGAGGCATTGAGGACAGCAGTGGCGAGGCCCAGGACCGCGATCTGCCCGAGGTTCTGGCTGGTCTGCATCGCCCCGCTCGCCTGCCCATGCCGCCCAGGGCCGCTGTGCGCTAGCGAGAGCACGGTGAGCGCGGGCGCCATCATTCCCATGCCGACCGCGGCCAGCGGCATCGCGGCGGCGCCGAGGAGCGCTGGCACCCCGGGCAGCGTCCCCGCGAGCGCCACCGCGACCGCCGTCGTCTGCACCCCGGCGCCAACGCCGACCAGCCGGTGCTGGGGCCATCCGTCGAGCCATCGCCCCTGCATCCACGAACCCGCCGCCCATACCACCGCGGCGCTGGTGAACACCAGACCGATCACGACCGCGTCCACCTTCCGCTCGGTGATGAGCATCAGCGGCACGAACGCCTCCAGCGTGAAGAACACGCCCGAACTCAGGCCCTGTAGCAGCACGGTGGCGGGCAGCCCGGACGCGGACCGCCAAGTCCCAACCGGCAGCAGTCGCGGGGTGAGCGCCACGAGGAGCACGGCTCCGGTGCCGGCGAGCACCGCGTGGCGCACGTTCCACCCGGACACTCCGTACTGGCCGAGCGCCGCGCCTACGCTCACCGCGAGCGTGACGAGGAGCGCGGGCCGCGCCGTCGTCTCGCGGGGCCGGTCGTCGGACCAAGCCCGGCGCCGCAGCACGACGATCATCGCGAGCGACGGTACCAGAGTCAGCGCGGCCAAGCCGTAGAACACGGCACGCCACGACCACGTCTCGGTCACCAGCCCGGCCAACGGCGGTCCGGCGAGCGACGGCACGATCCAGCCTGCGCTCATCAACGCCAGCGCCCGGGGCCGCAGCCGCTCCGGATACGCCTCTCCGATCGCGGTGTTGACCGATACGGCGACCATCCCGGCCGCGAGCCCGTCCAGGAACCGCCCGGCCGCCAGCTGCCAGATCGACGTACTGCTGGCGGCCACGAGCAAGGTCAGCACGGTCAGCACCATGCCCGCCGCGAGCGGCCGCCTGGCCCCGGAGACATCCGCCCAGTGCCCGCCGAGCACCCCACCGAACATCCCCGCCGCCACGAAACACCCCGCCACAAGCGGAAAGAGCGCCACCCCATCGAGCGCCTCGGCAGCCGTCGGCAAGGTGGGCACGACTGCGAGTGCCGCGAAACCGGTCAAGAACATGGTCGCGAGAAAGGTGACACTGGCAGCCACATAGGGCCGCGAGAACAGCCCGCCTCCGTCGTCCGCCGCGGCGAATTCCGTAGGAAGGGACGAGAGTTCGGGGGAGTCCGTTGGTCGCGTCATAGCGCACACAGGAGTACCGACCGACACGCACCCCCGTCAACAGGTTTAGACCAGCGCTCTTGCGTCGCCCCGATATCGCCACGCCACTTGCGACACAGGCCCTAGGCGCGGGAAACGGCCGGAAGGCATTGGGCGACGGCTTCGGCGACGGGGGTGTGCCCGGTGGTGAGTTGGAGGACCCGTGGGGTGGTGGAGTCGGTCGCGAGGAGTGCGGCGAGGACGGCCGCGACGTCGGCCCGGGCGATGTCGCCCACCTCGGTGCTGCCCGCGAGGTGGACCCTGCCGGTGCCGGGCCGGTCCCGGAACCAGGCTGGTCTCACGACGGTCGTGTTCAGGGCCGCACGGGCGAGGAGGTTCTCGTCGGCTCGGCCCCTGGCCCTGAGGAAGGTCTCCACGAGGGGGTCGTCGGGGTAGTGGATGGTGGGGTCGGCTCCCATGGCGGAGAGCATGACGAAGCGGCGCACACCGGCCCGTTGCGCCGCGTCGGCGAAGGTGACGATGGCGTCGTGGTCGACCGGATTGGCCTGCCCGGGGGCGTCGCCGAGTCCCGCTCCGGCAGCGAAGAGCACCGCCCGGGCGCTCCCGATGTGCTGGGCGAGGTCGTCGGCGGTGGCGGTGGCGAGGTCGGCCACCAACGGGCGTGCACCGGCGGACCGGACCGCGTCGGCCTGCCGCGGCCGTCTGATGACGCCGCTCACCTCCTCACCGCGGTCGGCGAGGATGCGGGACACCAGCAGGGCGACGCGGCCGTGGCCGCCCGCGATGACAACAGACATACCGCTGACGGTACCGATCATCAGCACACCCCCGGCCGGGAATTCACCCCCGCCGGCCCGACGAGGCGGAGGTTCACCCAGGCGGCCCCGCGCGCCTGTCCACCGGGAGCGAGTGATCAAGGCGGCCGGAAAGGGCCGCTCCACTCCGACGAAAAACCCCCGGAAACCCTAAAAGCCCAGGTCAGACGTTGCCTGACCTGGGCTTTCCGCCGAGCCCCCTGTCGGATTCGAACCGACGACCCACGCTTTACAAGAGCGTTGCTCTGGCCATCTGAGCTAAGGAGGCGGGTGCCAGCAGTGTAACGGAGGGAGGCGGTGGGGTGCGGCGTGGGCGGCGTCCGGAAGAGGGTGGCGGGCGTTGCCAGGGGGCGGGGGAGGGGGCACGATGCCGGGCGGAGAAAGAGCGGGGCACGGGGGTGCCGGGCGTGAGCGTGGGCCGCCGTGACGGGCCGGGGCCGTGGGCGCCGGGACAGGGGGAAGCGTGAAGTTCGACATGGGTTCGACGACGCTGGCGTCGCTCATCAAGAGCACCGGCGGTTCGAGTGACGACCTCGGGGCGCTGATTCAGCAGCTCCTCGCCGCGGCACAGCCGCTGGAAGGCAAGTTCAACGGCAACGGCAAGGCGGTCTTCGACGCCTTCAAGGCGCACGCCGACGAGATCACCGCCGAGCTGAACGGCTCGCTCTCCTCGATCCTCGGCGGGCAGTCCGGCATGGACTCCGCGTTCGGCACGGGTGACCAGGAGCAGGGCGACAACGCGCACCGGAACATGGGCGCGGCGAACTTCGACGCGGCCCGGTTCCGGGGCTGAGCCCCGCATTACCGGTCATTTTCGGCCAAGAACACCGCACAGGGGGAGCATCGCATGGCAACGCAGGATCGCCGCTCGTACGACACCGGCGCCTCGGGCGAGGTGCAGGGCGGCTTGCAGGGGATCATCGGGCGGCTGGAGACCGTACTCGCCGACCGCGACGGGGCCGTCAAGGCGGCCATGGCGGACTACCAGGCCGATGGGGTCTCCGACGAGTACCACGGCAAGGAACTGCGCTGGAACAAGGCGGCGAACGAGGTGCGGGAGATCATCCGCCTCGTCCGCTCCACGCTGGAGGACAACGACGCCACCGCGCACTCCACGCTCGCCAAGGCGCGCTCCGCGGTGGAGAACATCGGCTGACACGACCGGCAGCCAACAACTGAGGTCACTGCAACGGGGGTTCGTGGTGAACGGGTGGGACATCGACGTCGACGGCGTCGAGTTCGTGACGGGGCTGGTCGGCCTCGCCATGCAGGACATGTCCAAGGACGTCGAGGCCTACGGCACCGACGTGCAGAGCGCGGCGGCCTCGGCCGGGACCGTCTCGGGCTTCTACTGCGGACCGGCGCCCACGGGCGCCGTCGGGGCCGCGCTCGCGCTCTTCGCCGAGGGCACGGCGCAGGACGTGGCGATGCTCGCCGCGCGCGCCGCGAAATCGGTCAACGGGGCGCACGAGGCGACCGGTTACTACATTCTCGGCGACGAGGAGATGGCCGCCCAGGCGCAGCACCGGGCCCTCGCGGCCCCGAAGGTCGAGCTGCCGGGACGCGGTGACGGCGGGGGTCACAAGTGATCTCCCCCGGCGCGATCCCGCAGTTCACGGGCGATTTCGAGCAACTCGACAAGGATGCCTCGGCACTTCAGAGCGACGCGATCGCCATCCGTGACGGCGGCGCGGACGTCCACTCCCGTTTCCAGGCGCTCGCCGCCTTCTACGAGGCCCCCGAGGCCGAGGAGTTGTTCGCCACCACCCAGCCGGTGATGGACGGCGCCGACGCCTTCGCGACGAAGCTGGAGACCGTCGCGGGCGCGCTCCAGACGTACGCCGCCGAGGCACGCCCGCAGGCCGAGCGCCTGGAGCAGCTCAAGACGCAGGCGTTGGCGTTCGTCGAGAGCGTCGAGGACGACGACGACTGGACCGAGGACGAGGGGAAGGTCGAGCGCCACAAGGCGCTCATGGACGGCGTCGCCGCGGCCCAGGCCGCCTTCCAGGAGGCCGAGCGGCGCGCCGCGAACACCATCAGCGCGCTCGTCGGCGGCCCCCGTTTCGTCGAGGACAACGGCGATCACACCGTCGACGACAAGACGGTGATGTACGGCTACGGCCTCGAACAGCTCCAGCACGCCGAGGAGTTGCCGTGGGGGGCGCCTGAGGAGCGCACCTACGAGCGGTGGAGCCTCGGCTGGTGGGGGCACGGGGTGAAGAGCTTCGTGTGGGACGGTCTCATCATCGACAACATCGGGGGCGCCCTCGACGGCCTGTGGACGCTCGTCGGCGGTCACGGCTGGGGCAAGGCCGGGGATGCCTGGAGCGGGCTCGGCGACGTCTTCGGCGGCATCTCCGCGTACATCATGACGCCCTACGACTGGGCCATGGACCAGGTGTTCGGCCCCGCGCCGCCGGACGCCACGACCGAGCGGCAGAAGAAGGCGCTGCGGGAGTTCGGCAAGGGGCTCGTCGCCTGGGACCAGTGGGGGGACGACCCGGCGCGCGCCTCGGCGACGGTCGTCTTCAACTTCGGGACGCTCTTCCTCGGCCCGGCCGCCGCCGCCTCGAAGGCGGGAAAGGGCGGCGCGGCGGCGAAGACCGCGGCGAACGTCGCGAAGGTGATCGACCACCTCGACCCCGTCGCCGCCGGCATCAAGGCCGCGGGCAAGGTCGCGAGCCACCTGCCGAAGCTCTCCGAACTCCCTTCCCGCCTCCTGCCCGCGTCGCGGCTCGCGGAGGACGGGACTCCGGCCGTCCACACGGTGGTGGAGGCGCCGGACGGCTCGTACGTACGCATCGAGGACGGCGAGTTCATCCAGTACGACAAGAACGGCCACCGCGTCGAGGCGGAGGCCCCGAAGGAGACGGCCCTGGAGCAGCGCCCGGCCACGACACCGGCGCCCCACCGCGAGCCCGCGATGGCGGGCGCGAGACCCCGAACGCCCGAGGCCCACGCGCACGTGGCGGACGACGCGGCGGCCGCCCCCGGCCGGACGGACCCGGCGGGACACACGCGCGGGCACGCGACCGAGGGCGCGGATACGGGCCCCGCGCGGACCGGCGACGGCCCCGCCGTGCCCCCGGCGAGGTCGGGCGGCGGCGGAGGCGGCCACGGCATCGGCGGCGGGCACGGGCTCGGGCCCGGGATCGACGGGCTGGACGACGCGGCCCGCACGCGTGGGGGCGGCGGAGACGGAACGGGTGCGCGCGGCGGCGACGGTACGGGCACGCCCGCCCCGGTGACCCGGCCCCCGTACATGCGGGAGGGCCCGAACCCGTACCCGGAGCACGCGACCCCGGAGCAGATCAAGGAGATCCAGGTCTACCGGGCGAACCACGAACCGGGCTACTTCGAGAAGTACTACAACAGGGAGGGCGACCGCCTCCACCTCACGGTCCACGACGAGAGCGGGCGCACGCCGGTCCAACTGCACGTCGATCCCGAGACGAAGGCCAAGCGGGCGGCGTCGGACGCCGCGCCGCCGATCGGGGAGAAGTACGTCGACGAGGGGGCGCGAAGGGGCGACCGGGAGGGAGTTTTGGACGAGAAGACGCTCAAGAAGCTGGACGAGGCGGCGGCGGAGCGGCAGAAGCACATCGAGGCCGCGATGGAGGCCGAGAAGAAGAAGCAGCAGCTTCTCTCCAGTGGGGATGATCCGGCGGCACTGCGTGCGGCTGAGCAGGAGTCCTCGTCTGCGATGGACGCGCGGACGAAGGCGGCGGAGCGGTACGGGGAGACGGTCGCGGCGGAGCAGGTCATCCCCGAGCACTACCCGGGGTCGACTCCAGAAATCTTGCACGGTCCCTTGAACGGCAACGACCAGTTTGACCAGGTGTGGAAGAAGCCGGACGGCGGCTATGTCGTGGTCGAGGCCAAGTCGACGGTGACTACGGGGCTGGGGTCGCGGAGGATTGCCGAGCTCAACGGGGACCGTGCGATGCAGGGGACACGCGAGTATTTTATGGATACGCTTGAAAAGATGCGCGATCGCGGTGACGAATTCCCGAGCGAAAGGACGCTGGCGGACGAGCTTGAAAAGGCATTGAATGAAGGAAATGTCGAGTACATCCTCGTCAAGGGCAAGGTTGACGGTCCTCGATACGCGGGGTACGAGAAGTATCAGTTCAAAATCTGATGACGGGAAATTCTGATGGTTGTGACCATTGAGCGCCACGGGGCCCCAGGGCCCCACGCTGCCGAATCGGCGAGCAGCCAGGAGAAGAGCTTGGCGGAGAGTGTGGAGTCTCTCGAGCGGTCTCCGGGAATGATTGACGCCTATTTTCGCAAGTCTGTTTCCTATGTGCGGGCCAGGGTTGCGATTGATCCCGAGGCTGCGGAGTTGCCGACGTGGAAGGCCGTGACAACGGCGATGCAGTTGGGGTCGTTGTATTTTCGGCTGGGTGCGCCAGGGGCTGTGGATCCTGTGGTGGAGCGGGTTGCTCGGGTGGAGCGGTCTGTACCGCTCCCGGCGGAGGATCAGCGTCGTAAGCCGAATTTCGGGTACTGGCTTGATGCGTTCTACCTTGCGGTGGTGTGCCGGGACGGGGCTCGGGCCAATGCTTTGTGTGAGGTTCCCGTTGCGTTGATGCGGGAGGCTCCTTTTCATTTTGATGAGTATTTGCCGAATTGGGTGGATGCCCTTCAGTCGTATTGTGTGGGACGGGCTGATCTTGGGGAGAAGCTGACGGCTGCGATTCAGTTGTCTGATCCGTCGGTGTTGCGGGTTGTGGACAGTGGCATGATGAATAAGGTGCTGTATCCGCCGATCAACCTCTTTTACTTGTTCCTCCGGAATAAGCGGGATGAGTTCGGTCCTGCGCTTGTAGATGCGCTGAAGCTGCACAGGGCGTACTGGTCTGCGGGCGAAGACACGGCGAAGAACACTGCTGGCTTCTTTTCGCTCCCCCTTCTGGCGATGGCCTGTCTCGCTCGGGACGCGGGTTTCCCGATCGATGTGGAGTCGCCCTACATTCCTCACTTTCTCCTCAGCGGGGAGTGGGTGGGAGAGTTCCCGACGTGACCGGCGTGCAGGGGGCGATGTGACGTCTCGCCCCGGCGGGGGAGTCGTGTGTCGGGTCTGATGCATGCGCCTGCGGAGTGTGGTTCTGAGAGTGGGCGTTGGGTGGTGTCGCGCCGCCGGCGCTTGGTTCTAGTTCGTCTAAGAGGTGGCGGGGTGGGCGGTCGCGGGATCGGGCATGTCGGCGAGATTTACCGGCGCAATGCTCTAAGGCTCGCTGCGGCCCTCGAGGGACTCGACGCACTTCTCGGTGTAAAGGGAGAGGAGGAAGGATGACGTACTTCGGGCCAGCCGAGGGGTACGGCCTTGCCGTGCCCGACATCATCGACCGTCGAGGTCCTGATCTCACCGACCGTTTGTGAGCGTAAGGGGGCGTTTGTCCTTGCGTGATGGGGGAGAGGGAGTGCCGGTGAAGATCGCGCGCCACGGTGTGCTCGGCCCTTACGCCGCCGAGTTGGCGAGTGATTTGGAGAAGGAGGTAGCCGAAGATGTGGAGTCTCTGGAGCGGTCCCCGGGCATGATTGATGCCTACTTCCGTGACTCCATTTCCTGGGTGCGGGCGCGATTGGCGATCGACCCGGAGGGTGCGGAGTTGCCGACGTGGAAGGCCGTGACCACCGCCACGCAGTTGGGTTCCCTTTATTTTCGGCTGGGTGCTCCGGATGCTGTGGGGCCCGTGGTGGAGCGAGTGGCTCGAGTGGAGCGGTCTGTGCCGCTTCCGGCGGAGGGGCAGCGTCGTAAGCCGAATTTCGGATACTGGCTCGATGCCTTCTACCTGGCGGTGGTGTGCCGGGACGGGCCGCGGGCCGATGCATTGTGCGAAATTCCTGTTGCGTTGATGCGAGAGGCTCCTTTCTATTTTGATGAGTATTTGTCGAATTGGGTGGATGCTCTTCAGTCGTACTGTGTCGGGCGGTCCGATCTTGCGGAGAAGTTGACGGCTGCGATTCAGCTGTCCCACCCATCCGTGTTGCGGGTGGTGGACGGCGAGACGATGAACAAGGTGCTGTATCCCCCGATCAACTTGTTCTATCTTTTTCTTCGGGACAAGCGGGAGGAGTTCGGCCCTGCTCTGATTGATGCGCTGAAGCTGCATAAGTCGTACTGGTCTGCGAATGAAGACTCGGTGAAGGGTATCGCCGGTTTCTTTTCGCTTCCCCTTCTGGCGATGGCTTGCCTCGCTCGGGACGCGGGGTTTCCGATCGATGTGGAGTCGCCCTACATTCCTCACTTTCTCCTCAGTGGGGAGTGGGTGGGGGAGTTCCCCACGTGAAGCGGCGCTCGGAGGGCATCGTGCGGGGATGGGGCTTGTCCCTCCTGATGCGTGTGCCAGAGGAGTGTGGTTCGTGGGAGGGGGAGTTGGGTGGTGTCGCGCCGCCGGGGTTGAAGTCCGGTCGGCGTGTGGATGGATGCCGTGGAGAGCGCTCGTGGTGTTGAGCGTCGATCCGGATGCGCGTGAAGTCCCGGCGGACGTGGCAGTCTCCCAGGATGTTTGGGGAATTTCAGTTCTCGGAGTGTTTCGCATCCGGAGGTTTACTCCGCAATGCCCCGAGGCCCCCTGTGGCGCTCGGAGGACTCGACCCCTTCCCGGTGTGAGTCGGCAGGAGGGGGCAGTGACGTACCTCGGGCCTGCTGAGGGGTGCGGCATCTCCAAGCCCGGCGGCATCGACGGTCGGGGCCCCGCGCTCATACCGACCGTCTGTGAGCAGGAAAGGGGGCCTGTTGTCCATGCGTGTCGAGGCAGAGGGAGGATTTGACGTGAAGATCGCGCGCCACGGCATCCTGGGGCCGTATGCCGTTGATGCGGCGAGCCGGATGGAACATGGAGTGGCGGAGGCTGTGGATTCGCTGGAGCGGTCCCCGGGCATGATTGATGCCTACTTTCTCAAATCCATCACCTCAACGGAATTTCGGTTGGCGCTCGATCCGGAGGCTGCGGAGTTGCCGACGTGGAAGGCTGTGACGACGGCGCTGCAGTTGGGGTCGCTCTATTTTCGGTTGGGCGCTCCGGACGCTGTGGGTCCCGTGGTGGAGCGGGTTGCCCGGGTGGAACGGTCCGTGCCGCTCCCGGCAGAGGATCAGCGGCGTAGGCCCAATTTCAGTTACTGGCAGGATGCCTTTTATCTTGCGGTGGTGTGCCGGGATGGGCCCCGAGCCAATGCGTTGTCCGAGGTCCCTGTTGCGTTGATGCGGGAGGCGCCTTTCCATTTCGATGAGTACCTGCCGAATTGGGTGGATGCTCTTCAGGCGTACTGTGTCGGGCGGTCCGATCTTGCGGAGAAGTTGACGGCTGCGATTCAGCTGTCCCACCCGTCCGTGTTGCGGGTGGCGGATGGCGACACGATGAACAAGGTGCTGTATCCGCCGATCAATTTGTTCTACCTCTTCCTGCGGAACAAGCGGGATGAGTTCGGTCCTGCGCTGGTGGACGCACTGAAGTTGCACAGGTCGTTCTGGTCTGCCGATGAGGACCGGGTGAACGACATCTCCGGCTTCTATTCACTTCCCCTCTTGGCGATCGCCTGCCTCGCCCACGACGCGGGCTTTCCGATCGACGTGGAGTCGCCCTACATTCCTCACTTTCTCCTCAGTGGGGAATGGGTGGGGGAGTTCCCCACGTGAGCGGCATTCAGGAGTCGATGTGACGCCTCGCCCCTGCGGAGGGGCCGCGTGTCCGTCCTGATGCGTGCGCCCGAGGAGTGCGGTTCGTGGGAGTGGGCGTTGGGTGGTGTCGCGCCGCCGGGGCTGGCGTCGGGGCTGGATGTGGCGGCGCGGATGGCGGCGGTGTTGCGGGGGCGTGGTCTTCTGGAGCCGGAGCAGGTGGAGTGGTTCTGGTTCGTCTACGAGGTGGGTGGTATCGGGATCAGGACGGTGCTCCCGGTGCGGGGCCGGCTCGACTCGGCTGACCTCGGCAGGCGTATCGAGGCGAGTCGGCCTTCGGGATATCCGGATGCACGGGTCGGGAACCTGTCGGTCTCGGGGCGGGGCGTGTGGATTGATGCCGACGGGGAGGAGCGGCGCGAGGAGGGGCTCGTGGTGTTGAGTGTCGATCCGGATGAGCGTGAACTCTCGGCGGATGTGGCGGTCTTCCATGATGTCTGGGGGTATTTCGATTTTCGGGGGGTTCCGCATCCGGAGGTTCATCGGCGCAATGCTCCGAGGCTCGCTGCGGCGCTCGGAGAACTCGACGCGCTTCTCGGCGTGAAGGCGGTGGAGGGGGAGATGACGTACTTCGGGCGCGCCGAGGGGTACGGCCTTGCCGTGCCCGACGTCATCGATGGTCGCGGGCCCGATCTCACCGACCGTCTGTGAGGGGAAGGGGGCGTGTGTCCATACGTATTGAGGGTGAAGAGGGACTTCCGGTGAAGATCGTGCGCCACGGCACCCTGGGGCCGTATGCCGTTGATGCGGCGAGCCGACTGGAGCAAAGCGTTGCGGAGGGTGTGGATTCGCTGGAGCAGTCGCCCGAAATGATTGACATGGATTTTCGGACGTCCCTCAGCTTGGTGCGAGCGCGGTTGGCGATCGACCCGGAGGCTTCGGGGTTGCCGACGTGGGAGGCTGTGACGACGGCGTTGCAGTTGGGCTCGCTTTATTTCCGGCTGGGTATGCCGGGCGCAGTGGGGCCTGTAGTGGAACGGGTAGCCCGAGTTGAGCGCACTGTGCCGCTTCCCGCGGAGGATCAGCGTCGTCAGCCGAATTTCAGGTATTGGCTTAACGCCTTCTACCTTGCGGTGGTGTGCCGGGACGGCCCTCGGGCCGATGCATTGTGCGAGGTTCCTGTTGCGTTGATGCGAGAGGCTCCTTTCCATTTTGATGAGTATTTGCCGAATTGGGTGGGTGCTCTTCAGGCATATTGTGTGGGGCGGTCTGATCTTGCGGAGAAGTTGACGGCTGCGATTCAGCTGTCGCACCCGTCCGTGTTGCGGGTGGTGGACGGCGAGACGATGAACAAGGCGCTGTATCCGCCGATCAACTTGTTCTATCTGTTTCTTCGGGACAAGCGGGATGAGTTCGGCCCTGCTCTGATTGATGCGCTGAAGCTGCATAAGTCGTTCTGGTCTGCGAATGAAGACTCGGTGAAGAATATCGCCGGTTTCTTTTCGCTTCCCCTTCTGGCGATGGCTTGCCTTGCTCGGGACGCGGGCTTCCCGATCGATGTGGAGTCGCCCTACATTCCTCACTTTCTCCTCAGCGGGGAGTGGGTGGGGGAGTTCCCCACGTGAACCGACGGGTGGGCCGGCAGCCGACGCCGAGCGTGCCCGTGCGGTACCCACTTGCCCTCGTGGGGTGTGGTGGGGGATTTTCTTGGGGGACGAAGGGGGAGGGGGCCGTTGTGGGTGCGCAGGACTATGACGGGCAGTTGCTGGAGTCGGTCGCCGTGCGGCGGCGAAGGTTGCGTGATGCCGTGGTGTTCGGGGGGCGGCGCGGCAGGCGGGCCTGGGACGAGCGGGTGGGGAAGGCCGTCGTCGGGATGGTGATCGCGGCGGTGCTGTGCGCGGGGTGCGTCGGGTGGTCGTTCCTCTCGCACCGGGTGATCGGGAAGAGCACGTACGGGGTGTCGACGCGGTGAGTGGTACGGGCGCGCTGAGCAGGGTGACGCTGGTCGGGGAGCGGCGGCGGGCCGATCTGGTCCTTCCGGCCGGGGAGCCGGTCGGGGTGCTGCTGCCGGAGATCCTGCGAGTGCTCGACGACCGGGTCGGGGAGCGGCCCGAGGTACGGCAGTTGATCACCGTCGAGGGTGAGGCGCTGGCGCAGGACGTGACGCTGGAGGGTGCCGGAATCGCGGACGGCGCGGTGCTGCGCCTCGTACGGGCCGAGGACGCGCCCTCGGCGCCGGTCGTGCACGACGTGAGCGACGAGGCCGCCGCCGACCTGGAGGTACGGGCCTGGCGCTGGGGGCCGGGGGCACGGCGCTCCGCGGCCGGGCTCGCGGCGACCGGCTGGGCGCTCGCCGCCGGGATCGTCGCGCGCGGCGAGGCCACGCCCGGCACCGTGGCGGGCGTGCTCCTCGTGGTCGCCGTGCTGTGCCTCGCGGCGGCCCCGTTGCTACGGGGCAGGGCAGCGCCCGCCGCCGCGCTGACCGGGGCGGGCGGGGGGCTCGCGGTGCTCGCCGCGTGGACGTACGCGGACGCCGGGGACTGGTCGGGCGCCGCGCGCCTCGCCGGGGTCGCCGGGGCGGTGGGGCTCGCGCTGCTGTTCGCCGCGTGGTGCACGCCGCTCGGGCGCGGGGCGCTGTTCGGGGCCGGTGCGCTCGGCGCCTCGTTGCTCGTGTGGGAGGCGGTGCTCGCGGCCGGGGGTGCGGTACGGGCCGGTGCGCTCGCCGCCGTCGTGGGTGTCGTCCTGCTCGGTGTGCTGCCCCGGCTCGCGCTCATGGCCTCCGGGCTCACCGCGCTCGACGACCGGCGCGCGGCCGGGGCCTCGGTGAGCCGGCACCGGGTGGGCGCGGCGCTCGCCGCGACGCACCGGGGGCTGAGCCTCGCCACCTGTGTCCTCGCGGTCTCGACCGCGGGGGCGGGGATCGTACTGCTGCGCGAGGTCTCGGTGTGGACGGTGTCGCTCGCGGCGGCGACCGCGCTCGCCCTCGCGCTGCGCGCCCGCGCCTTTCCGCTCGCCGCGCAGGTCGCGGTGCTCCTCGCCGGGTCCGCCGCCGTCGTCCTCGCGCTGCTCCTCACCTGGCGCGAACACGCGGGTGCGCAAGGGGCGTTGGCGGTGCTCGTGGTGCTCGCCGCGGCGTGCCTCGCGGTGCTCTTCGCGGAGCCCGCCGAGCACGTACGGGTGCGGCTGCGGCAGGCGGGTGACAGCCTGGAGTCCCTGGCGGTCGTGGCGCTGCTGCCCCTGCTCCTGGGAGAGTTCGGGGTGTACGCGCGGCTGCTGGACACTTTCTCGTAAGCGGCGGGTACGGAGCGGGGGACGGGATGACGGCGCCGAGCGATTGGCAGCGTGACTTGATACGGGAGGTGGGGGCGGCGGAGGCCGGAGGGGAGCGCTCGCGGCCCGCTGACCCGCCCGCCCCGGCCCGTACCCCCGGGCCCGCCCCGTCCCGTACCCCCGACCCCGCGCCGGCCCGTACCCCCGACCCCGCAGCCCCCACCCGCCCCCGCACCCCCGACCCCGCGGGCCCCGTCCGCGAGCCCGTCCGCCCCCGTCCCCCCGCGCCCGAAGCCACCCCCGGCCGCGAACTCGCCCCCCGTACCCCCGGCGAGGTCCAGCGCCCCGCCGCCGTCCCCGAATCCGCGCCCGTCGCCGATCCGCGGCTCCTCCTCGCCCTCGGTCCGCCCCGCCACGGCGACGCGCTCGCGCGCCGGGCGGGGGCCGGGCTGCGCAGGCTCGCGGCGCCCGCGGCGAAGGAGGCGGGGAACGCGGCGCGTCTCGCGGAGGCCGTGCAGCAGCCGGTCACGACGGGACGGGTCATCGCTGTGACGTCCTTGCGCGGCGGGGCGGGCAAAACGACCGTGGCGGCGCTGCTCACCCGTACCTACGCGCACTACCGGCACGATCCCGTGCTCGGACTGGAGGCCGACGCGGCGCTCGGCACGCTCCCGCTGCGCCTCGGCGCCCGCACCGTCCGCTGGACGGTCGGGGACCTCGCGGACGTGCTCACGCCGCAGGCGCGTCTCACCGACGTGACCGGCTACCTCGTGCAACTCGAAGAGGGCGGCTGGCTGTTGCCGGCGAGCCGGGGGCAGGTCGGCAATCCGCTCGCCGGGCGTACGTACTACACGGTCGCCCTCGCGCTGCGCCGCCACTTCGGCGTGACCGTCGTCGACTGCGACGCGCTGCCCGGCCAGGTCGCGCGCACGGCGCTCGGCACCGCGCACGCGCGCGTGCTCGTCACCCCGGCGACCGCCGAGGGCGTCCACGGCACCCGCCAGGTCCTCGACTGGCTCCTCGGCCTGCTCCCTGCCGCGCGGGAGAACACCGTCGTGGTCCTCAACGCGACCTCGCCCGACGCGACTCTCGATCCGACGACGGCGCGCGAGCACCTCGCCGAGACCGGCGTCCCTGTCGTACTCCTGCCGTACGACCGGCACTTGGGGCAGGGCGGACCCGTGCACGCGGACCGCCTCGGCGAGGCCGCGCGCGCCACCGCGCTGCGGCTCGCGGCCGAAGCGCTCGGGCGGGCGGTGCGGACGCGATGACACAGCGGCTCGTCCACCGTCCCGCGCGCGCCACGCGGCCGCTGCCGCCGCCCGCGCCGCGCGCGATCGAACCCCCGCCGAACCTGCCCGAGGGCAAGGTCGGCAACGCGGCGACGGCGCTGCTGCCGCTCGCCGGGGTGATGAGTTCCGTCGTCATGATGACGATCGTCCGCAACAGCCAGTACGCGGTGCTCGGCGCGCTCGTCCTCGTCCTCGCGCTGTGCGGCGCGCTCGCGCTGTTCCTCTCGCAGCGCGGCAAGGCGGGGCGCACCCGGCGCGTGCAGCGCGAGCGGTACCTGGAGTACCTGGAGCGGCTGCGTGAGGAGCTGGCGGACGAGGAACGGGCGCGAAGGGAAGCGGCGTTGCTCCTCGACCCGGCGCCCGCCGCGCTGCTCGACCTCGTCCGCGACCCGGCGCGCCGCTGGGAACGGCGGCGCACGGACGCCGACTTCCTGCGCGTACGGGCCGGGACGGGTGACGTCGTGGTGCAGGACCTCGACATCGCCGAGCACGTGACGGGGTCGGGGGCGCTGACGCCGCCCGATCCCTTCATGCTCAACGAGGCGCGGGCGCTGCGGCAGCGCTTCACGAGCGCCGCCGGGTTCCCGCTCACCGTGCCGCTCGACGGCGTCGGCAACGTCAGCGTCGTCGGGGCGCGCGAGGACGTGCTGCGGGTCGTGCGGGCGCTGCTCGTGCAGGCCGCGGCGACGCACGCGCCCGACGACGTGGCGCTCGCCGTCGCGAGCGCGGACGAGGCGGAGTGGGAGTGGGCGAAGTGGCTGCCCCACGTCCTCGACCCGCAGCGCTTCGACGGGCCGCTGCCCGCGCGGCGCATCGCGGCCGCGCCCGCGGAACTCGCCGCGCTCATCGCGGGCGACCTCGGGCGCAGGGCCGGGTACGCGGCCGAGGTGCGGCGCGGGCTCGCGGCCAGGGAGGCGCTGCGGATGGGCGGCCGGCTGCTCGTCGTCAGCGACACGTACGGGGACGTCGCGGCCGAACTGCGGCGCCCCGACGAGGCGATCGGCCTCGCCGACATGGGCGTCACGGTGCTGCACCTGCTCAGCGAGCGGGTGCACGAACCGGACCACGTGGCGGTACGGGTCACCGTCGACGGGGAACGGCTGCTCGTGGAGGACCTGCGGGCGCCCGCACCGAGCGGCTCCCCGTCCGCCGTGCCCCAGGCCTCCGCGCCCCCCGCCCCCGTCCCCGGACGCGCCGACGAGGTGAGCACCCCCGCCGCCGAGGGCCTCGCCCGCGCCCTCGCCCCCCTGCGGCTCTCCGCCGAGTCGGCCGCCGAGGGGACGCCCGTCGCCGGGCCCGTCGACTTCCCCGCCCTCCTCGGCATCGAGGACGCGGCCCGGCTCGACCTCGCCGAGCTGTGGCGACCGCGCTCCGCGCGCGAGTTGCTGCGGGTGCCGATCGGCCTCACCGACCGGCACGAACCCGTCCTCCTCGACCTCAAGGAGTCCGCGCAGCTCGGCATGGGGCCGCACGGACTGTGCGTCGGCGCCACCGGCTCCGGCAAGAGCGAACTCCTGCGCACCCTCGTCCTCGCCCTCGCCGCGACCCACACCCCGGAGCAACTCGCCCTCGTCCTCGTCGACTACAAGGGCGGCGCCACCTTCGCGCCCTTCACGCGCCTCCCGCACGTCGCCGGGATGATCACCAACCTGGAAAACCAGGCGGGACTCGTGGAACGCGTGCACGCCTCGCTCGCGGGCGAGGTCAAGCGCAGACAGCAAGTCCTCAAGGACGCCGGGAACTTCGCCGACATCGGCGCGTACGCCCACGAGCGCGCCACGCGCAGACCGGACCTCGAAGCGCTCCCGCACCTCTTCGTAGTCATCGACGAGTTCGGTGAACTCCTCACCGCGAAACCGGACTTCATCGACCTCTTCCTCTCCATCGGACGTATCGGCCGCTCTATCGGCGTGCACCTGCTCCTCGCCAGCCAGCGCATCGAGGGCGGGCGCCTGAAGGGACTCGACACCTACCTCTCCTACCGCCTCGGCCTGCGCACCTTCTCCGCCGAGGAGTCCCGCACCGTCCTCGACACCACCGACGCCTTCCACCTCCCGCCGCTGCCCGGCTTCGGCTACCTGAAGGTCGACACGTCCACGTACGAGCGCTTCAAAACGGCGTACGTGTCCGGGAGTTACGCGAGCCCGGTGCGCGAGCGGGAGGAGGACGCGGCGCCGCGCGTGCTGCCGTACCCCACCCGCGCGCTGCCGAGCGCCGAACCGGCCCCCGAGGCCGGTCCCGCCGCCACGCCGCCCGCGACCGGGACCGGGCTGCTCGGCGTCATGGTCGACCAGCTCGCCGCCGCACCGCCCGTACGCCGCATCTGGCTGCCGCCCCTGCCCGGCGCCGTCACCCTCGACCAGGCCGCGGGCCCCCTGGAGGCCACGCACGAAGGGCTCCGCCTGCCACGCCCCAAGGGCCCGCTGCGGGTTCCCGTCGGCGTCCTGGACGATCCCGCGCGGCAGCGGCAGGAGCCCTGGTACGTGGACCTGACCCGCGCGGGCGGGCACCTCGCCGTCATCGGCGGCCCGCAGTCGGGCAAGACGACCCTGCTGCGCACCCTCGCCCTCTCCCTCGCCCTCGTCCACACCCCGTACGACGTCGCGCTCTACGGCCTCGACCTCGCGGGTGGCGGCCTCGCCGCGCTCTCCCGCCTGCCGCACGTCGGCGGCATCGCGGGCCGCGCCGACCACGAGCGCGCGGCCCGCACCGTCGCCGAGGTCCGCGCCGCGCTCGCCGCGCGCGAGGAGGCCTTCCGCCGCCACGGCATCGACTCGCTCGACGAGCTGCGCCACCTGCGCGCCCAGGGAAAGGCGAGTGAACTCGGCTCCACGGACGTGGTGTTGCTCGTCGACGGATACGGCGCCCTGCGTGAGGAGTTCGCCGCGCTCGACGAGGACGTCACCGACCTGCTCAAGCGGGGCGGCGCCTACGGGGTGCACGTCGTCGCCGGGATGCTGCGCTGGAACGACGTCCGTATCGCCGCCCAGTCGCTCTTCGGCACCCGCGTCGAACTCCACCTCAACGACCCCGGCGACTCCACCGTGGACCGCAAGCTCTCCGCGACGCTCGACGCCGCGACCCCGGGCCGCGCCCTCACCGACGGCCGCCTCTTCGCCCAGGTCGCCCTGCCCCGTATCGACCGCGAGGCCGCGACCGGCGACCTCGGCGGGGCCGTCGAGCAGGCCGCGCGGACCCTGCGCGCCGCCTGGCCAGGCGAGGTCGCCCCGCAGGTACGGATGCTGCCCGCCGAGCTCCCCGCGCACCGGCTGCCCGGACCCGCCGCCGAACCTGACCGCGTCCCGCTCGGCGTCGAACAGGACACCCTCGGGCCCGTACTCCTCGACCTCTTCGGGCAGGAACAGCACTTGCTCGTCCTCGGCGACAACGAGTGCGGCAAGACCAACCTGTTGAAGCTCGTCGTCTCCCAACTCGTCGCCCGGCACAGCGCGAAGGAACTCGTCTTCGGCGTCTTCGACCCGCGCCGGGGCCTGCGCGGCGTCGTTCCCGAGCCGTACCGGGGCGGCTACGCGCACAACGCGCGGCTCGCCGACGCGCTCGCCACCGGCATCGCGAAGGAACTCGCCCGGCGCCTGCCCGAGAGCGCCGACCCGGACGCCGCCGAGAGCGGCCCCGCCTTCACCGGTCCCCGCATCGTGATCCTCGTCGACGACTACGACATCCTCGCCACGGCCGGGCAACAACCCCTCGCCGCCTTCCTCCCCTACCTCTCCTCGGCCCAGGACCTCGGCCTGCACTTCGTCCTCGCCCGCCGCGCCGCGGGCGCGGGGCGCGCGCTGTACGAGCCGCTCCTCACCGCGCTGCGCGAGACGGGCGCGACCGCGCTCGTCATGGACGGCGAACGCGCGGAGGGGCAGCTCTTCCCCGGCGTCCACGCGAGCCACCAGCCGCCGGGGCGCGGCATGCTCGTACGGCGCGGAGGGCGGCCCCGCCTCGTCCAGCTGGCCCTCACCAGCGAGCCCGCGCCGTGACCCGCGACGTCATCGCGCTGACCGCCGCGCCGCCCGACCGCGCGACGCTCCTCGCGGGCCTCTTCGCGGGCGGCCCCGACCTCCGCCTGGACACGACGGCGCGGAGCGCCGTCACCCAGCTGTGCGCCCCCGACGGGCGCCCGCTCGTCGCGATCGAGGCTTCGGCGCTCGTACGGGTGCCCGCCGAGGTGCGCCGGCTGCTCGGCGTCGCCCCCGAGGGCCCCGTGTGGTGGACCGAGGCCCGTGCCTCGACGGCGGTACCCGAGGCGTACGCGCTCGCCCGCTCCTTCGCCGGGCGGCTCGTGACCGTCCTCGGCGGCACCGTGTGGCCCCCGGACGCCCTCACGACCGACGTCGTCCCGCTCCGTACCGACATCGCCGCGGTCCCCGTGCCCGACACCGGCATCCCCGCCGTGGACGTGCTCACGCCGCGCGCCCTGGTCGTCATGCAGGACCGGCCCGTCGTCCCGCTCAGTACGTGGCTCGCCGACGCCCTGCGGCACGCGGCCGACAGCGGCCGCGCCCTCCAGCTCGTCACCCCGCCCGCGAGCCGCCTCACGCTCCCGCTGCGCACCGCGCTGCGCGGGCTGCCGCACCGCTGGGTGGTACGGGACGAGCGGCGGGGTCTGTACGACGGCCTCTCGGGCGTCCGGCTGCGCTGGAGCGGCGGGGCCTTCGGCCCGGACCTCGACGAGCGCGGCGCGGCGATCCTCGTGGAGCCCTTCCGCGAGCCGGTCGCGGGGGCGGTGCGGCAGCTCGTCCTGCAAGTGCGCACCCGGCACCACCCGGACGCGGAGCTGCTGCTCGGCGGCGCGCTCGAAGCGCTGTTCCGGCGGCTCACGGGCGCGGCACCGCAGGGCTGGGGCACCGCGGAACCGGCGGGGAACCCCTGGTCGCGGCGGCAGCTCACCGAACTGGCCCGCGCCCGCGCGCCCCGGCCGACGCTGCTCACCGTCGTCGGCGCGGGGGCGCTCGCGACAGTGCGGGTGCTGCGGACGCGGGAGGGGGTCGAGGAGGACGTGACGGTGGTGGTGGGGGAAGGGGGCGCGGGCGGCGCTGAGGGGGGCCGCGACGAGGGCGGACGGGGTGCGGGTCCGGACGCCGTGGACGAGGTCGCTCGTGAGCTGCACGCGCGGCACGGTCTGCTGAGCCTGCTCGCCTCGTACCGGACCGGACGCGCGGACCTCACCGTGCCCGCGCGCTTCGAGCCGCCGCCCGTGCCGGTGCGCCTCGTCGTGCCGGAGGACTCCGCGCGGACAGGCGCGGGGCTGCCCGCTTCCGCGCGGCTCGGCGCGGGCGCGGGGGCGGGACGCCTGTACCGGCTGGGGGACGGGAGCGACGCGGTGGCGGCGTGGCGGGCGCTGGAGCGGGTGACGGGGGAGGGGGCGGGGGGTACGGAGTCGGGCCCGGGGGGCGGTTCCGGTGCGGGTGCGGGTCCGGGCGTCGGTTCCGGTTCCGGTGCGGGCGTCGGTTCCGGCACCGGTGCGGGCTGAGGGCGGCGTCCGTCGGGGCCGTGGTGCGGGGCCGTCGTCCGTCCGTGGGGGCGCGCCGCCCCGCCCCGTACAATATGGAACGACGATCCGATTCGATGGAGGAGCCGCTGTGGCCACCGACGAGACCCCTGGCGCCGCGCCGGAGGCGCCCCGGGCCATGCGGCGGGACGTGCGGCGCAACCTCGACGCGCTGCTCGCCGCCGCCGCCGAGGTGTTCCGCGCGGAGGGCGTGGACGCCCCCGTGCGGCACATCACGGAGCGGGCCGGGGTCGGGGTCGGCACGCTCTACCGGCACTTCCCGCTCCGCTCGGACCTCATCGTCGCCGTCTTCCGGCACGAGGTCGACGCGCTCATGGCCGCCGCCGCGCCGCTCTCCGCCGCGCACCCGCCCGTCGAGGCGCTCGTGCGCTGGCTCGAACGGCTCGCCGGGTTCGTCGCGACCAAACGCGGGCTGAGCGGCGCGCTCCACTCCGGCGATCCGGCGTACGAGGGGCTGCGCGAGTACTTCGAGAGCCGCTTCGTCCCCGTCATCGAGGGCCTCATGGACGCCGCCGCCGCGACCGGCGAGATCCGTGCGGGGCTCTCCCCGTACGACCTCCTCGTCACGCTCGCCAACGTCGTCGACCCCGACGATCCCGCCTACACGGGCCGGGTCGTCGCCCTCCTCATGGACGGGCTGCGCTACCGGGCGGGGTGAGGTGCGGGCGGCCCGTGCCCGAGCCCCCGCGACCGGACATGATGGGGTGCTCCCCGGGGCGGAGCAAGTGAGGCCGCCGGTAAGGGGGTTGCCGAAGCGTGGTCGAGGAGGGGGCAGGGATGGCGGCGTACGTCGTGGTGCCGGGGATCGACGGGTCCGACGAGGCGCACTGGCAGAGCCTGTGGGAGGCGGAGTGGGGCGCGGACGCGGTGCGGATCGCGCCCGGGTCGTGGGCGGCGCCGGACCTGGAGGACTGGGTGGGGGCCGTGGGCGCGGCGTACGAGGCCGTGGCCGGGCGGGGGCGCGTCGTGTTCGTGGCGCACAGCCTGGGGTGCTGGGCGGTCGCGGAGTGGGCGCGGCGGGCGAGGCCCGCGGGCGTCGCGGCCTTCCTCGTCGCGGCGCCCGACCCGCGCGGCACGGCCTTCCCGGCCCAGGCGGCCCCCGGCTTCGTGCCCCTGCGCGCCGAGCCGCTGCCGTGCCCGGCGGTGCTCGTGGCGAGCGCGGATGATCCTTACTGCACGAGCGAGACGTCGGCGGAGCTGGCCGAGGACTGGGGTGCCCAGTGGCATCTCGCGGGACGGCGGGGACACCTCAACACCGCGAGCGGGGTGGGGTATTGGGCGGAGGGCAGGGAGCTGCTGAGGTGGTTCGAGGAGGTGGGGGCGCCGGACCCGCACCCGGCGGATCGCTGACCTCCCCGCCGGACGGAGGGGTCGCTGAGGGCCCGCCGGACGGAGGGGTCGGGGGGAGGGGACCGCCGGACGGAGGGCGCGCCCCGTCCCCGGCACGTCTCGCGCCCGTGCGCCTCTCCCTCCCCCCGGCTCCTCCGTCCGGCCCCTCCCTCCCCCGCCCCGCCTTCCGTTCCCGGACGCGGGGGCGCAGAATCCCCCCATGACCACGCCTTCGCCCGGCCCGGCCGCCTCGCCCGTCCCGCCCGCCCACTGGTCCGCGCACTACGAGGCGGGCAAGGACTTCCAGGTGCTCGGCGAGGAGGAGAAGGCGCTGTACGGGCGGGTCGCTGCCGCCGTCGGCGCGGGGCGAGCACTCGATGTGGGCTGCGGGACCGGCGCGTTGGCCGCCTTCCTGCACGAAGGGCTCGGGTACGAGACCGAGGGCGTCGACTTCGCCGAAGGGGGCATCGCCCGCGCGCGGGAGCGGTGCGGGGGCAGGGTCGCCCTGCGGGTGGCGGACGCCGAGCGGGAGCGCGTGGGCGAGGCGGGGGCCTACGCGCTGGTGACGGTACGGTGCGTCGCCGCGTACTGGAGCGATCTCGCGCGTGTCGTACGGGAGTTGGGCGCACTCCTGCGGGAGGGTGGCGCGCTCGTCGTGGTGACCCATGTGGCGGAGCGGCTGCCGGACTCGCGTCGGGCGATCGCGCTGGACGAGGACGAACTCACCGTATTGGCGGCGGCCTTCGAGGAGTGCGAGCGGTACGACGTCGACGGCCTCGCCGCCCTCGTGCTGCGGCGCCCCGGCGGCTCGTACTGCGTGGCCGAGATGGCCCGGGAGCCGGTCGCGCAGGCGGTGCTCGGGGCCGGGGTCGTGGTCGCGGACCCGAACGGACGTGTGCTGCTGGGGCGTTCGGGCCAGGGGATGTGGAGCCTGCCCGGCGGGAAGGTGGACGCAGGCGAGTCCGTGACGGACGCGGCCGTCCGCGAACTCGCCGAGGAGACCGGGCTCACCGCCACCGCGACCCGGCTCCTCGCCCTCCTCCACGACGACCACGTGGGGCTCCGCCGCGTCACCGCCGCCGTGCGCGCCACGGAGTGGCACGGCACCCCGCACGTCACCGAGCCCCACCTCTTCACCCGCTGGGAGTGGCACGAGCGCGAGCAACTCGCCACGCTCGGACCGATCTTCACGCCCTCCGCGCACGTCATCGAGGTGGCCTTCCCCGGCACCCTCCCGGGCCTCGCGCTCCCGCACACCTACCCGCTCGCCCCGACCGTGTGAACCGGCGCGGGGTCCGGGCCACCGCCCGGCCCCGCCGCCCGGCGTCGTGCTCACCTCGCGGCGGAGGGTTCTTCCGGGGTCGGCCGCGCGCCCGAGGCGGTCCGCCGCGCGTCCGAGGCGGTGGGGCGTGCGGCCGTATCGGCCGGGCCCGCGTCCGGAGCGGCCGGGCGCGTGTCCGAGCCGGTCGGCCGCGCCCTCGGGTCGCTCTCCCGTCCGTCCGGGTCGCTCTCCCGTCCGTCCGGACCGCTCGGCCGCTCGTCCGGAACGGTCGACGGTTGCGACGGGACGGGCGCCGGGGTCTGCTCGGTGGGGCGGCTCGGCTCCGCCGACGCGGACGGGTCGCCCGGCGTGGCCGGGGCGCCGCTCGCCGAAGGCCCCGGGCCGAGGGGGAGCTGGCGGCGCTCGGGCGGGTCGGCCGCGTGCGGCGTCAGCGTGAACAGAGCGGCGCACGCCGCCGCCGTCGCGAGCGCAGCGCCCGCTCCCGTACGGACCGCCCTGCGGCGGCGCGCACGACGGCGGACCGTCGCGAACTGACCTTCGTGGGCGGCAAGAAGATCCGTGCCCTCGTCGCCGCGCAGGAGGACGAAGAGCGGGTCGTCCGCAGGGTCCTCGTCATCGAACCGGGTGGTCAACGGTCCTCCTCAGATGGGCTCGCAGCAGTTCGCGGGCGGCGTGCAGGTCGGCCTTCACCGTGCCCTCCTTGCGTCCGGTGAACGCGGCGACCTCGCGGACCGGCATATCGGCGTAGTAGTGGAGCAGGATCGGCACGCGCAGCCGCTCGGGGAGCGACTGGACGAGCAACCTGACGGTGGGGTCGGGGAGTTGCTCCGGCTCGCGGAGCGCCGTCTCGGTGCCGGCGCGGCGCAGGGCGGTGCGTTCGCGCTCCAGGGCGCGCCAGTGGTCCCGTACGAGGTTCGCGGCCGTCACGTACAGGAAGCCGCGCGGCTCACCGACCGAACTCCAGCGCGCCCACAGGCGCGTGAAGGCTTCCGAGGCGATCTCGTGCGCCGTGCCCTCGTCGTCGACGAGCCGCCGTACCCACCCCGCGAGCCGCGGGTAGAGCACGGCGAACAGCTCGGCGGCCTCCCGCTCGCGGCGCCTCACGAGCCCCCCGTGCGGTGCGCGAAGACGATGACGTTGGCCGAGTACCCTGCCGCACTCCGCTGCCCGCCACAGGTGATGAGCCGCAGCTCGGCGCGCTTCACGTCCCCGTACACCTCCTGCGTGGGGAACTCGGTCTTCGCCACGGTACGCACCCGGTCCACGTCGAAGCGCACCGAGGCCCCGCCCGCCCGCCGCACGACGACACGGTCCCCGCGCCGCACCTCGCCCAGCCGCCGGAACACCCCGTCGCGGTGGGGCCCCGTCGTCACGTGCCCGAGCACGACGGCGGGACCGCGCTCGCCCGGCAGCGGCCCGTTCTCGTACCAGCCCGCGACATCGTGCGCGACGAGCGGCGGCACCTCCACCGTCCGGTCTGGCGCGAGGCCGAGCGGCGTCAGCGAGGTGTCGACACCCGCGGCGGGGACGAGGAGGCGGGTAGGGCGGGCGGTCGAGGCACTCGGGTCCGGGGCCGCGCTCGTACTGCGGGACGACGGGCTGGGCGACGCGGTCGTACGTGCCGTACCGGGTGCGGCGCCCGTGTCGCCCGTACGGGCGGGGCCGGGCCCGCAGCCGGTGCCGAGGAGCGACACCAGCGCGAGCCCGGCCACGAGCAACCCGGAGCCGCGCCTCACGCCCCCGCGCCCTGACGGCGGCGGCGCAGCACCACGACGCCACCGGCGAGCAGGACGGAGGCGGAGGCGACCCCGCCGATGACAGCGGTGTCGCTGCCGCCGGAGGCGTCGGTGCCGGAGCCCGTGTCGGGGGCGCCGACGGGGACGGTGCCGACCTGCCCGCGCGCGGGGGCGGGAGCCGGGGTGGAGTCCTGCCTGGCCTCGGACGGGACGGGAGCGGCCTCCTTCCCGGCCTCGGAGGGGACGGCGCTCGGCGGGGGAGTGGAGTCCCGCGTGCCCGCCTTCGCGGAGGGAACGGGGCTCGCGGCGGCGGCGGACTGCCGGGGCGCGGCCTCGTCCGCGAAGGCGGGGACGGCGGCGGTGCTGAGGGCGGCGGCGAGTACGGCGGCGGCCAGGAACGAACTGCGTCGCAAGGTGGGGTCCTTCGTCTCTGGGGTGGCCCGCGCGGTGTCGCACGGGCGGAGGCGTCACGCGCGGCGTTGCGCACGGGACGCGGGTGTCGCACGCGGTGTCGCGCGGACGGGAACAGAGACGGAGGGAGGGCGGGGCGGGTTGTAAAGAACGGGCAAAGGGCGGGGGTGTCCGGTATGGGGCGATGAGGGCCGGTCGGTGGGGGCTGGGGCGGTCGGCGGCCTACGGGTGGGGCAGCCGGCGGCCTGTGGCTGGGGCGGTCGGCGGTCTACGCGCTCAGCGCCCCGTCGTGGCCCGTCCCCCGCGTACGGCCCGCCTCCGCCGCCCCTCGCCCCGCGCACTCCCCGCACGCGCGGGGCCACCAGGTGGCGATGTGGGTGGCGCGGGGGTCCTGGCGCTGGCCGAGGTCCACGACGGTTTCGGGGTGGAGGGGGGAGCCGCACCACACGCAGTGGGCGCCGCGGACCTGGTCGGGTGTGAGCGTGGCGGGGTGGGGGAGTGCGGTGTCGGTGTCGTGGGGAAGTGCGGCGGCGTCACCCTGGGTCGTCCTCATGGCGGGCTCCATGTCGATACGCGTCCTCGTCATGACATGGTGGGACAAGCGCAAGGCCCCGACTGTCAGTTGTTTACTGACAGTCGGGGCCATGGATTCACGGAACGGAGGGGCCGGGGCGAGCCCCCGCGGTGCGGGCGCCTGTGGCGGGCGGACGTCAGGCCCCCAGCCACGACCCGTACGACAGGAACGAGTCCGGCAGTTGCCGCTTCGCCGCCTCCAGCGCCGCGTACGTCTCCCGCACCGTCGCGTGGTAACGCGCCTGCTGCGGCGCCGCCTTGCGCGCGGCGAGCAGGTGCGTGAAGGCCCCCGAGAGGTCGCCGGTCCACACCTGGGCGCGGGCGAGTTCGGCGTAGTGGTGGCTGCGGCGCGAGGCGGGCCAGTCCGCGGGGAAGGTGATGTGCACGCCGTCGCGCGCGGCGCGCCCGTAGTCGTCGAGTTCGGCGGCGACCGAGACGCGGTGCACGGCGACGTTCGTCGGCCCGAAGGAGAGCCAGTGCACGCGGGTCGCCTCGCCGGTCCCCCGCGCGATCCGCTCGGCCTCGTCCAGGTGCGTGCCGGCCGCCTCGGCGTCCCGCGCCCGCCCCGCCATGACGGCGGAGCCGAGGTGCAACTGCCCGGTCACGACGTCCCGCTCACGCCCCGGTTCCGCCTGTTCGAGCGTGTCGAGGCCGAGCCGCATGAGGCGTTCGCCGGTGCGGTACTGGCCCTCGCGGAGGTAGGTGAGGGCGCGCATGTAACGGTGCATGGAGCTGACGACGGCGCTGCTCGCGCGCTGCGCCGCCCAGTCCATGCGCGCGAGCGAGAGCGCGGCGAGGTCACCGAAACCGAGCTTGGAACTGACGTCGTACGCCGTCCGGTACGTACGGGCGAGCAACGACCAGCCCTCTGTGGAACCGGCGTTGTGCGCGTGCGTCGTCACCTCCTGCACGAGCGCGGCGACGCGCCCCGCCACCCGCTTGATCTCCCCGGCCCGCACAAGCCCGAGCAACTCCTCGGTCTCACCGTCCAGTTGCTCGTACGGCCTCGGATGAACGTCCGGGTCGGCCCCGAGGTCGTACACGTCGAGCGCCTCGCGAATGGGCCGGATGAGCACGTCGAGTTCGTCCTGCCGCAGCTCCGTGTAGTACGGCTGCCCGGTGATCGCCGCGACGTCGACCCGCAGCGCCCGCGCGATGCACGCCGTGACGTGCGGCGTGAGCGGGATGAGGGCCTTCTCGGTCTTCGTGATGGTCGAGTACGAGAGCCCGGCGAGGTCGGCGAGCGCCTTCTGCGTGAGGTGCCGCTCCTGCCGCAGCCGCTTGATGCGGACACCGGTGGGAGTGCTGAGACGGTCGTCGACGGGCGCGATTTCTTGCATGGGGTGCTCCGGTGGGAGGGGCGGCGCGGCGTGAGCACGGTAGTGGCGCTCGCGGGCACGGCGCCCGGCGAGCGGCGCGGTTCACCCGCGCGGGGAGGGGATGGGGGGCGGCGCGGGGGTGGTGTTCGGTGGCGCGGGGTGGCGGACCCGTGAGGGGGCCGTGGGCGGTGGTCGCCGTACGGCCCGTACGGCTTCCGCCGGGGGAATACCCGCCGGGCCGCACGGTACGGGGGGGCGCGGGCGGGGCTCGCCGAGGCGCGCGCGGGGGTTGGCGGGGGTTCTGCACCCCGGGGGTGTGCCGCTGTGCGACGGGGGGAGCGCCCCTGGGGGGATTTCGGGGGCTTGGGCTCGGGGCGGTGGGGATCACCGTGCGGGGAGTGCGCGGTGGGCGCGCGGGGGTTGACGGTTTCGGCGCAACGGGGCGTGATCCGCTGGGTGGGGGCCTGGGGGCCTGGGGGCTGAGCCGGCTGCGGGTGGGGTGGCCGAGGGGGGGCGGCGCTAGGCTACGGGCGGTCAGTGAGGCTCGGGTGCTGGACCGTCTTGCCCGAAAGGTCGGACTCTCCACTTCTTGCTGAATCGGCGCTGCCTGGAAGGTAAAAGCGCTGCTCACGCAGTCTGCTCCCCGCACGCGCGGGGATGGCCCAAAAGTCGTGAGCGCGCTGCCGGTGCGGCCCTTCTGCTCCCCGCACGTGCGGGGATGGCCCCAGGAACACGACGGCCTGTCGACCAGCGAGGCGCTGCTCCCCGCACGCGCGGGGATGGCCCCGGTGAAAATCAGCGGCCAGAGCCCCCCGATTCCTGCTCCCCGCACGCGCGGGGATGGCCCCACGTGGCGCGAGGCGCACACGGTGAGCGAGGACTGCTCCCCGCACGCGCGGGGATGGCCCCGGGGTGCCGAAGGCGCCGTACGGGCACAAGGCCTGCTCCCCGCACGTGCGGGGATGGTCCCCTGGCCGCGCAGATGGACGCGGCGGGGAATGTCTGCTCCCCGCGCCTGCGGGGACGGTTTCCGCTCGGCTACGCGTTGTCCCCGGTCGTGACCCCCACGTCCTCCGGCCGCCTCCGCAACCGGCGCGTACTTCCGGCCGCCCTCGGGCAGGAACACCCCCGTCGATGTTCGCCCGCTTTCGGGAGTCGCCGTGGCGTCCGTCTCCTCCCCTCCCGTTGACACCCTTGTTCTCGGTGCCGGTGTTGTCGGCGCCTCACTCGCGCATCAGCTCGGGCTGCTTGGGCTCGGGGCGGGTGTCACCGTGGTGGACCGGCGGGAGCCGGGTCGGCATCCCGGGTCCAGTGGGCATGCTCCTGGGTTTGTGGGGCAGCTTTCGCGTACTCCTGAACTCGCCCTGCTCGCACGGGAGTCCGGGCGGCAGTACGTCGGGTTCGGGGAGAGCGTCTTTCGGCAGGTCGGGGCGCTTTCGCTGGCCACCGATCCGGCGCAGCTCGACCAGCTTGCTCAAGACGCCGAGTAGGCCGCCGAGTTCGGGGTTGAGGCCCACCTTGTCGGTCCTGAGCGGGCTCGGTCGCTCGGGGGTGAACTCGTGCCCGGTGACGGAGTCGTCGGCGGGCTGCACGTGCCTTCCGATGGGCTCGCCGAGGCCGTTCCGCTTGTCGATGCTCTCGTCTCCTCCGCTGAGCGGAACGGCGTGCGGTTCCGGTTCGGAGCTGAAGTCGCGGGCGTTGAGGCGGACGGGAGTGTGCGGCTCGTGGGTGGGGAGGTGCTGCGGGCTCGGCGCGTTGTGGTCGCGCTCGGGATCTGGGGCGCCTCGCTGCTCCGTCCGCTCGGGGCCGTACTCCCGCTCGTACCCGTGGAGCATCCGTACGTGTACACCGAGGACGTGCCGGACGGCGGCCCCGACGACCCTCCGTACGTGCGGTTTTCCGGTCAGCACGTCTACGTGCGACGGCACGGTGAGCGGTACGGGTTCGGGACGTACGACCACGACCCCATCCCGCACGCACAGGACCGGTTCGGCCTCCGCGACGCCGACGCCGAGCGGCCGTTCAGCGACGCGGCCTTCGGGCCCGCGCTCGCTCGTGCGCAATCCCTCGTACCCGCCCTGCGCGGGCGGCGGATCGGGCGGCGGCTCAACGGGGTCTACGCGCTCACCCCCGATGCCCTCCCTCTCGCCGGGCCGCTCCCCGGGCTGCCGCGCGTGTGGGTCGCGGAGGGCTGCTGGGTCACGCAGGCCGGGGGGCTCGGGGCGCAGCTTGCCCGGCAGCTCAGCGGGGAGGGGGAATCGCTCGTCGATCCGGCGCGGCTCGATCCGGGGCGCTTCGACGGGTGGGACGCCGATCGCGTACGTACCGCCGCGCTCCGGCACTACCGGGGAGTGTGATGCGCGCCCGCTGCCTTCGCTGGCCCTCCCGCTATGCTCCACCGCATGTCCACCAGCACTCCCGAGCCCGCGCGGCGCGGTCTCCTCACCGAGCGCATTGCCCGCGAGCTGGAGCACGGGATTCGTACGGGGGAGTACGCGCCGGGGGACAAACTGCCCTCGGAACGCGAGCTTTCCGTACGGTTCGGGGCGAGCCGGAACGTCGTACGGGAGGTGTTGCGGCGGCTGGAGGCGCAGCAGCTCATCGAGGTGGCGGCGGGGCGCGGTTCCTTCGTACGGGAGCAGACGTCCGCGCAGGCGCGGGGGTACGACGCGCTCTACCGGGCCGGGCGGCCCACCGTGCGGCAGCTCATCGAGGCGCGGCTCCCCCTGGAGACGGAGATGGTCCGCCTCGCGACGGAGCGGGCGACGGAGCG
Source organism: Streptomyces sp. NPDC088923 (assembly GCF_044749745.1). Lineage (NCBI taxonomy): Bacteria > Bacillati > Actinomycetota > Actinomycetes > Kitasatosporales > Streptomycetaceae > Streptomyces > Streptomyces sp. NPDC088923. The sequence continues at coordinate 522,247 of NZ_JBIVIO010000001.1, forward strand.
GGACGTCGAGGTGATGCGGGCCTCCGTGGTCGCGCTGGAGTGCGCGGACGAGCCGGTGAGCAAGGCGCGGGCGGATTTGGAGTTCCACGAGGCCATCGCCGTCGCGGCGGGGAATCCCGTGCTGCGGATCATGCTCTCGTCCATCAGCGGGATGATGTTCGAGATGATGCTGCGCTCGAACTCGGACCCGAGCATCGCGGAGCCGGGCGTCCCGCACCACCCGGAGATCTTCGAGGCCATCGAGCGCCGCGACGCGGACTTGGCGGTGGAACGGATGCGGGCGCACCTGCGGCTCGGGCTGCGGACGTACGGGCGGGACCTGGACGTCCAGGTGGACGTGATGGCGAAGCAGCACATCGAGATGTTGTTGGGGGAGGGGAGAGGGTGAAGGGAGACGGGGGTTCGCCCGCCACGGGCTGTATGACGGATTTGGCGGATATGCCGGAATCCGCGATTGTTGCGCGAGCGGCGCTGAGGCGGGGGTAAACCCGCAGGTCGGAAAGGCTGCTCCCCGCGCGTGCGGGGATGGACCCACCGTCTACCACACCGACCTGGTCCCCGCGACCTGCTCCCCGCGCGTGCGGGGATGGACCCCGGTGACCGCGCGCGATGTCCGCGTACCGGTACTGCTCCCCGCGCGTGCGGGGATGGACCCCGGGACGGGGCAGGCTTCCCCTGGTCTGCCCACTGCTCCCCGCGCGTGCGGGGATGGACCCCGCTCGCGCTCGCGGAGCGCGGCGACCTCCGCGCTGCTCCCCGCGCGTGCGGGGATGCACCCGAGGGTGATCAGCCGGTCGAACTGTGTCGACGCTGCTCCCCGCGCCTGCGGGGATGGACCCGCGCTGTGCCCTCAGTACCGGGGAAGCCGCGACTGCTCCTCGCGCCTGCGGGGATGGGCCCCCGATACCGGCGATCACCACCGCGCCGCCGACCTGCTCCCCCCCGCGGGGATGGACCCGTGTCGATGATCCACAGGGTTGTTTGGGTCACCTGCTCCCCGCCCGCGCGGGGGCGGCTTTCTCCCGGCCCGACGACCCGGAGCGTGGGGTCTGCCCCCGCCCCCGCGCCGCCCCCCTCCCCGTCCCGCCCCTCACTCCTACCGCTCCCCGTCCCGCCCCTCACCCCTACCGCCCCCCGCCCCCTCCTGCTAATCTCCTCCCCACTTGACCAACTGGTCCTACCAGTCGGACCACTGCCCGCAAGCCTCCGCCCGCCCCGATCCACACCGCCCCGTCCCCCGCCCCCAGAGAGGTGGCACAACGATGTCCACCCCCCGGCCCCCGGTCGGCCGCCCCACCAGCAACCCCCCGACCGCCCACCGCGCCCACCCCCCGCGCCCCGCGCTCCCGGCACCCCATCCCGCGAGCAGCGCCCCCGCCACCCCCGGCCCCTCAGCGGAGCGCACCCCCCGCCCGCCGGCGGCCCGCACCGAGCCCGCAGCCTCCCGTCCCCCAGCGAAGCTCCGCCGTCGCACCCTCACCCGCTTCGCCCTCCTCACCCCCGCGGCCGCCCTCGCCACCCCCGCCCTCGCCGCCTGCGGCACCCCCACCGGGCCCCCCGCCAAGAGCACCCCCCTCCGCGTCATGGCCATCAACCACGTCTGGTCGCAGGCCATCAAGAAGAAGCTGCCCGAGTTCGAGGAGCGCATCGGGCGCAAGGTCAGCATGCAGATGCTCACCGCCGATCAGCTCGCCTCCAGTTACAACGTCAAGCTCAACGCCTCCGGGACCGACGTCGACGTCATGATGGTCCGGGCCCTGCAAGAGCAGCTCGTCTTCGGGCACAACCGGTGGCTCGTCGATCTCACCGCGCGCGTCGCACAAGACGCGGGCTTCGCCTGGCGGGACTTTCAGGACTCCGCCCGGGACGTCTCCCTCACCGACGGGAAGATACTCAGCGTCCCCGTCGTCACCGAACGCCCCGCGCTCTACTACCGCAAGGACCTCGTCGGCGGACGGCCGCCGGCCACTCTCGACGATCTCTACGCCACCGCCCGCGAACTCACCCGCAAGGACAAGAACTTCTTCGGGTACGTCGGGCGCGGGCAGCGCAACGGGGCCGTGTCGCAATGGTCCAGCTTTCTGTACTCGCACGGCGGCGACTTCCTCAAGGGCGGTCGCTCCGCGATCGGTTCGCCGCAGGCGCTCGCCGCCTACCGCTACTACGGGAAGCTGCTCCACGACGCGGGTCCGCCCGGCGCGACCAACATGAGCCTGGAGCAGGCCATGCCGATCTTCGCGCAGGGCAAGGCCGCCTTCTACATCGACGCCGACGCGATCTACAGCAGCTTCCTGGACCCGAAGGTCTCGACCGTCCGCGACAAGGTCGGCTTCGCGCCCTTTCCCGCCGGGCCCGCCGGAGCGCGCCCGCACAACATCCCGTCCTGGAGCCTCGGCATCAACGCCTTCTCCCGACTCCAGGACGACGCCTGGGAGTTCATCCTCTGGGCGGCGAGCAAGGAGATGGTCGCCGAGGTGCAGAAGAGCGGCATCCCGGGGGCCCGTACCTCCGCCTGGCAGGACTCCCGTACCCTCGCCGCCTTCCCCGACGACCTCGCCGAGGCGATGCGCCTCAACGCCGAGCGCGGTATCGGCTACGACCGCCCGCGCGTGCTCCAGGTGAGCCGCGCCCGCGACATCGTCGGCCGGCCCCTCGTCGCCGGGATTCTCGGGCGGCCCGTCGATTCCGTCGTACGGGACGCCGACGCCGAGTTCGCCGACTTCCTCGTCCGCGACAACCGCCACAAGGAGGCGTGATGGCCACCGAGGTCATGGCCCCCGTCCGCGCGACGAAGGCCGAACAACCGCGTAAGCAGAGGACGTTCGAGCAGAGCAACCGGCGGCTGCGCTGGATGATGCTCGCACCGGCGCTCCTCTTCGTCGCCGCGATGATCGTCTTTCCGCTGCTCTACACGCTCGACCTGAGCTTCACCGACGCCTTCGGGGCGGTCAACGCCCCAAGTAAGCACATCGGTTGGCAGAACTTCGTCGACGCGCTCGGGGACACCCGGCGGTTCTGGCCGGCCGCGGGGCGTACCGCCGTCTTCACCATCGGGGCCGTCGTCCTGGAGACCGTCTTCGGGCTCGCGGTCGCGATGCTGCTGCGCAAGCCGTTCCGCGGGCAACGCTGGCTCCGCACGGTCCTGTTGATCCCGCTGCTCACGACCCCGGTCGCCATCGGCATCCTGTGGCTGCTCATCCTCGACCCGACCAACGGCATCGCGAACCACCTGCTCACCCAAGTCGGCATTCCCCGGCAGGAGTTCCTCGGGTCCGTCGGGCAGTCGCTGCCGACGCTCATGCTCATCGACGTGTGGCAGTGGACCCCGATGATGACGCTGCTCCTCCTCGCCGGGCTCAGCACCCTGCCCGAGGAGCCCGAGGAGGCCGCGCTCGTGGACGGCGCGACGGGCTGGCAGCGCTTCCGGCTCGTCATCATGCCGATGCTGCTGCCCACCCTGGGGACCGCGCTCGTCCTCCGCGCGGTGGACGCGCTCAAGACCTTCGACCTGCTCTACGCGACGAAGGGCCCCGGTGGCGGCTCCGACTTCGAGGCCGAGACCCTCAACGTCTACGCCTACGGGCTGACCTTCGACTACCAGGAGTACGGGCTCGCCGCCGCTGTCCTCGTCCTGTTCACGCTCTTCATCATCGGCGTCGTCCTCCTGCTGCGCCGCTCCGGGAAGGAGTCCGCCGCATGAGCGCCCCCACCACGACGGCCCCGGCGAGCACCCCCACCGCGCCGGTCGATCCCCTCCTCACCCGCAGGCTGCGCCGCGCCCGTACCCGCAAGGTGCTCAAGGCCGTCGCCATCGTCGGCGTCATGCTCGTCTTCCTGCTGCCCATGGTGTGGATGTTCGCCGCGGCCTTCAAGACGAACGTGCAGGTCACGGACCCCTCTGTGGGGCTGTGGTTCAAGCCGACGCTGGAGAACTTCCGCAGCGTCCTCGAAGCGGGGACGCTGGTGCGCTCGATGGGCAACTCGGTCCTCATCGGCGTCGTGTCCACGCTGCTCTCCGCGCTCCTCGCCGTGCCCGCCGCCTGGGCCGTGGGACGGTTCGGCATGCGGCGTACAGGCTCGCTCGTGCTCATCGCGCGCATCGTGCCCGCCGTCTCGCTCCTCGTCCCCTGGTACTACCTCTTCGCGCGGGCCGGGCTCGTCGGCAGCTACACGGTGCTCATCCTCAGCCACATGTTCGCCGCCGTGCCGCTCATCCTGTGGATCATGACCGGCTTCTTCGCCGGTCTGCCCGTCGAACTGGAGGAAGCGGCGCGTACGGACGGGCTCTCGGCCTTCGGCGCGTTCTGGCGCATCAGCCTCCCGCTCGCCGCCCCCGGCACCGCGACGGCCTGCCTGCTCGCCTTCGTCTTCAGCTGGAACAACTTCATGTTCTCGCTGGTCTTCGCGGACGAGAACACGCAGACCGTCCCCGTGACCCTCTACAACTTCATCTCCTACGCCAGCACCGACTGGGGCGGGCTCATGGCGGCGGCGACCCTCATCACCGTCCCCGTGCTGCTCGCCGCGATACTCGGCCAGAAATACCTCGTCGCGGGACTGACCTCCGGCGCTACCAAGGGCTGAACGGCCCGCCCCCACCCGTCACTTGCGAGAAAGAGCACACGCACCATGAAGATCACCTCCGCCGAGGTCGTCGTCACCTCCCCCGGCCGGAACTTCGTCACCCTCAAGATCACGACCGACGAGGGCCTCACCGGACTCGGCGACGCGACCCTCAACGGCCGTGAGCTGGCCGTGGTCTCGTACCTGCGCGACCACGTCGCCCCGCTCCTCCTCGGCCGCGACCCGCACCGCATCGAGGACACGTGGCAGTACCTCTACCGGGGCGCGTACTGGCGGCGCGGGCCCGTCACGATGGCCGCGATCGCCGCCGTCGACATGGCGCTGTGGGACATCAAGGGCAAGGCGGCGGGGCTGCCGCTCTACCAGCTGCTCGGCGGGGCGAGCCGCGAGAAGGTCATGACGTACGGGCACGCGAGCGGCCGTGACATCCCCGAACTGCTGGACTCCGTACGGGAGAAGCTCGCCCTCGGCTATCCCGCGATCCGGGTGCAGACCGGCATCCCGGGGCTGAAGGCCGTCTACGGGGTCGGCGGCGCCGAGGCCGGTACGGGTCCGGACGGTCACCCGCGCCCGCTCGTCGAGGACTGGGACACGGCCGCCTACCTGCGGCACCTGCCGAGCGTCGTCGAGGCCGTACGGGCCGAGTTCGGCGCGGAGTTGCCGCTGCTGCACGACGCGCACCACCGGCTCACGCCGCTCCAGGCGGCGCGCCTGGGCAAGGACCTGGAGCCGTACCGGATGTTCTGGCTGGAGGACTGCACCCCGGCCGAGAACCAGGAGGCGCTGAAGCTCGTACGGCAGCACACGACGACTCCGCTCGCGATCGGCGAGGTCTTCAACTCGCTCCACGATTACCAGTACTTGCTCACCCACCAGCTGATCGACTACGTCCGTTCGGCCGTCACGCACTTCGGCGGCGTGACCCCGCTGCGGCGCCTGTTCGACCTCGCGGGGCAGTACCAGATCAGGTCGGCCATCCACGGTCCCGAGGACATCTCCCCGGTCGGCATGGCGGCGGGCATCCACCTCGACCTCGCCATCCACAACTTCGGCATCCAGGAGTACAGCGGCTACACGGAGACGACCCACCGCGTCTTCCGCCACGCGTACACCTTCACGGACGGCTACCTCCACCCGGGCGAAGCCCCCGGCCTGGGCGTGGAGTTGGACGAGGAACTGGCCGCCGCGCACCCGTACGACCCGGCGTACCTGCCGGTGAACCGGCTCCAGGACGGGACGGTCCACGACTGGTGAGCCATGGGTGAGCCACGGGTGAGTCACGGGCGCTGGCGGCGCGTGGCAGGGTAGAGGGAGTGGTGCGTACGGGTGGTCGCCCGCACCGGAACCGTGTGCGACCTCCACCGGCGAGCGTCCCGTACCCCCTCGCCCGGGTGCCCCCGGGCACGAAGAAGGGGTGCTCCACGGCGTGCAGGCCGTGAGGCACCCCTTCTCCCCTCAAGGGGATTCCCCATAGGGGAAACGGAGTTCAGCTCACCATCGATACCAGCGGCCACGCTTGCCACCCGTCCCGGCGGACCGGAACAGGAAGCCGAGCAGCCAGATGACGAGCACGGCGATCGCGATCCACCAGAGGATCTTGACCGCGAAACCGGCGCCGAACAGGATCAGCGCGAGAAGAAGAACGAGCAGCAGGGGAACCATGATTATCAACCTCCGCGACTCCGAGTGCCCGGCCTTCGGTCATGCACACCACATATTCGCGATGTGATCATTTCGAGACCTTCGAGGGGGCGGCGATCGCGGCGTTAGGCCTACGTCCGCTGCGGCGGGGCGCTCGGCGTCCGGAATTGGTCCAGACGAATGTATTGACGGACTCCCGGGGCGCTTCTTAAATCGACAGCGTCAACAGGTGAACGGGGCAAGCCCTTTCTGAGCGGGGCGGATTCATGTTGTGTTCACTGACATGAACGCGACACATCCCCACCCCGGTACGAGCACACAGTGCCGCTCCACCCGCTCCACCCGCTCCACCCGCACCGTCCCGAGCGGCCGCTCCACCCGCTCCACCCGCTCCACCCGCCCCACCGCTCCACCCGCACCGTCCCGAGCGGCCGCTCCACCCGCACCATCGCGCGACCTCCACCCCCACCGCCCCCACGGAAGCGATGTGATGCCCCATGCGTACGACGCGCACCTCCGCCCGGCGCCGCAGATCCTCCCGGCGTCCCCGTCCCCTCGCGCTGCTCGCCGCCGCCGCGTGTCTCGGCTTCGCCGCCCTGACGCCCGCCGCCGCGCAGGCCGCGCCGCCCGCCCCCGTACCCGCATCGGGTGCGGCCCCCGCCGCCGCGAGTGCCGCCGCCGCGACGTTCACCGACGACTTCGACGGGCCCGCCGGGGCCGGGGTCGACGGCTCGAAGTGGCTCACGGAGACCGGCGACAACGTCGACAACCACGAGCGCCAGTACTACACCTCGGGTACCAACAACGCGGCTCTCGACGGACAGGGTCACCTGGTCATCACCGCGAAGAAGGAGAACCCGGGGAACTACAACTGCTGGTACGGGCGGTGCGAGTACACCTCCGCGCGGCTCAACACCTCCGGCCGTTTCACCTCGCAGTACGGGCACGTCGAGGCCCGGATGAAGCTGCCGCGCGGGCAGGGGGTGTGGCCCGCGTTCTGGATGCTCGGCAATGACATCGGCTCAGTCGGCTGGCCCAACTCGGGCGAGATCGACATCATGGAGAACGTCGGTTTCGAGCCGAACACCGTGCACGGCACGATCCACGGGCCCGGCTACTCCGGCTCGGGCGGGATCGGTGCGGGCTACTCGCTGCCCGGCGGCGCCGCTTTCGCGGACGGTTTCCACACCTTCGCGATCGACTGGAGCCCGAACTCGATCAAGTGGTTGGTGGACGGCAACGTCTACCAGACCCGCACGCCGGCCGACCTCGGCGGCAAGCAGTGGGCGTTCAACAAGCCGTTCTTCGTCATCCTCAACTTGGCGATCGGCGGCTACTGGCCCGGCGACCCGAACTCCTCCACGCAGTTCCCGCAGCAACTCGTCGTCGACTACGTGCACGTGAGCGACGGTGGCGGCACGACCCCGCCGCCCACCGGCACGAAGACGATCAAGGGCATCGGCGGCAAGTGCCTCGACGCCGCCGCGGCCAGCAGCGCCAACGGAACGGCGGTCCAGCTCTACGACTGCAACGGCACGAACGCGCAGGCGTGGTCGGTCGGCGGGGACGGCACGCTCCGCGTCCTCGGCAAGTGCCTCGACGTGCCGAGCGGCTCGACCGCGAACGGCGCGAAGCTCCAGCTGTGGGACTGCAACGGCTCGGGCGCCCAGCAGTGGGTCGTCACCGGGGCGAAGGACATCGTCAACCCCCAGGCGGACAAGTGCGTGGACGCCACCGACAACTCCTCGGCCAACGGGACCCGCGCACAGCTGTGGACCTGCGCGGGCACCGCCAACCAGAAGTGGACCGTGTCATGACCGCGCCCTCCCCGCGCCGCGCCCTCACCTCCCCGCGCGCCGTCCTCACGCCTCGCCGCGCCCGCCTCCTCCCCGTGCTCCTCGCCCCCCTCCTCGCCCTCGGTGTCGTCCAGGCCCCGCACGCCTCGGCCGCCACGGGGAGCATCACCGGGCTCGGCGGCAAGTGCCTGGACGTCGCGGCGGCGAGCAGCGCGAACGGGGCCGCCGTGCAGATGTACGACTGCAACGGGACCGCCGCGCAGCAGTGGAACGTCGGCGCGGACGGCACGGTCCGCGCGCTGGGCAAGTGCCTCGACGTGCCGAGCGGTTCGACCGCGAACGGCGCGAAGCTCCAGCTCTGGGACTGCAACGGCTCGGGCGCCCAGCAGTGGACCGTCACCGCCGCGAAGGACCTCGTCAACCCGCAGGCCGACAAGTGCGCCGACGTCACGGACAAGAGCACGGCGAACGGCGCGCGTGTGCAGCTGTGGACCTGCTCGGGCACCTCCAACCAGAAGTGGAACGCGCCCTCCGCCGGAGGGGGGACCACTCCGCCCCCCGGTGGAGCGCCGGCCGCTGTCGCCCCGTACCTCTACAACGGCTGGGGCAACCCGCCGAGCCCGACGACGGTCATGAACGCGACCGGCGTGAAGTGGTTCACGCTCGCCTTCGTCCTCTCCAACGGCACGTGCAACCCGCAGTGGGACGGTGCCCGTTCGCTCACGGGCGGCATCGACCAGCAGACGATCACGACGGTGCGCGCGGGCGGCGGTGACGTCGTGCCGTCCTTCGGCGGATGGAGCGGCAACAAGCTCGAACAGTCCTGCACGAGTGCGAGTGCCCTCGCCGGGGCGTACCAGAAGGTCATCAGCGCCTACGGCCTGAAGGCGATCGACATCGACATCGAGGCGGAGGCGTACGACAGCGCGGCCGTGCAGCAGCGCACGGTCGACGCGCTCAAGACCGTGAAGGCGAACAACCCGGGCCTGAAGGTCTTCGTGACGATGGGGACGGGGCAGAACGGGCCGGACACGAGCCTCATCAACAGGGCCGCGCAGTCCGGGCTTTCGGTCGACGCCTGGACCATCATGCCGTTCAACTTCGGTGGCAACGGCCAGAACATGGGCACGTTGACGACGCGGGCGGCGGAGGGGCTGAAGAACTCCCTGAAGAGCGCCTACGGTTACGGCGACGACCAGGCGTACCGCCTCATGGGCATCTCCTCCATGAACGGTACGACGGACGTCGGCGAGACGATCACGGTCGCGGACTTCCGCACCATGACGGCGTACGCGCAGCAGCACCATCTCGCCCGCCTCACCTTCTGGTCGGTCAACCGCGACCGCCCCTGCACCGGCGGCGGGGCCGACACGTGCTCCGGAGTCCCGCAGAGCGACTGGGAGTTCACGAAGGCGCTGGCGGCGTACACGGGCTGAGCCGCGCGAAGGCCGGCTGATCGGGCCGGGGACGCGAAGGTACGGGGTGGGGCACCGCGAAGCTCGGACGCGGTGCCCCACCCCGTACCGGGCCGGTTCAGACGAGGGCGCTGACCAGGAAGGCGAAGGCGGCGACGAGGACGGCGACGCGGGCGTAGTGGTAGCGGTCCCAGCGGTTCATCTGCTCCTTCCAGTCCGCGGGCCGGTTCTCGGGGGTCCACGTCTTGCTCCGGTTGTTGATCGGGACGAGCAGCAGGACCGACATGAGCACGCTCACGATCAGCAGCGCGGCGGCGGTGACGACGAGTCCGGCGCCGGAGTCGTCCCATTCGGCGATGGCCCAGATCGCGGCGAGGACGAGCGAGCCGATGTACCAGAACGGCATGAGGGCGCCGAGCATCCGGCCGCCGTGGGAGCGGGCGAGCTGACCGCTGTCCTCGGGAAGGCCGTTGAAGATCCGGTTCATGACGAAGGCGACGGACAACTCCACCCCCACCATCAGTCCGACGATCACGGTGGTGCAGACCTGGAGTGCGTTGATCATGATGATTCCCCCTGAGATCTAGCGTTGCTAGGTGATGTGGCAACGCTAGTACTACTGCCGCTCGATTGTCTAGCGGTGCTAGGGTTCGGGTTATGTCGGTACAGGAACGCAAACAGCGCGAACGGGCGGAGCGGGAGCGGCTCATCGTGGCGACGGCCCGGGAGCTCGCCGAGCGGCAGGGCTGGGAGGCGGTCACGACCCGTCGGCTCGCCGAGCGCATCGAGTACAGCCAGCCCGTCCTCTACAGCCACTTCCGCGGCAAGCGGGAGATCATCGGTGCCGTCGCTCTGGAGGGCGCCGCCGAACTGGCCGCGGCGGTGCGGGCGGCGACCGCCGCGGCGGACGGCCCGCGCGAGCGGGTCGCCGCGCTCGCCCGCGCCTACCTCGACTTCGCCGCGCACAACCCGGCGGTCTACGACGCCCTGTTCCAGCTCGACGGCGGCCTGGCGTACGCGCGCGAGGACACCCCCGAGCCGCTGAAGGACGCCTTCGCCGCGCTGCTGGAGAGTCTGGGCGACGTCGCCGGGGACGGTGTCCACCCGGCTCTCTTCACCGAGGTGTTCTGGGCGTGCCTGCACGGCGTCGCGACCCTGACCCGGGCGGGACGGATGCGCCCGGAGGACGCCGAGCAACGGGTGAAGCTGCTGGTGGACCGGTTCGCCGTGGTCTGACGCACCGCCCCGAGGGAGTCATCGCCCGCCACCTCCAGCGCGCCCCCGGCGAAGTGGATGGCTCCCGCGCTCCGTCACGGCGGTGGACGGCGCGCACCTCCGGCCGCCCCTCCCCGGCTTCCCGGCGCTCCAGCCCACCGCCCGCCGCCCGCCGCCCGCGTCTGCCGTCCGCGCCGCTCGCCGTTCACGCCGTCGCGCTCAAGCGGTGCTCCTCGCGGCAGTCGCGGCAGTGGCCCGGGGTGGGGGCGCGGAAGACGCGGTCGCAGGTGTCGCAGGTCTGGAAGGGGTGCGGGCGCAGGGGATGGGGGTCGGGGCTGCGGCGGGGCGGTGCCGGGAGGGGGGTTTCCTTCAGGCGGAAGGCCAGGAGGGCGGCCGGGCGGGTGAGGAAATGGTCCGGGAGTCCGGTCGTGAGGGTGTCGGCGAGCCGTGCCCGGTCCATTCCGGTCGCCAGCCAGCGGGTGACGGCCGGTGCGAGGGACGCGGCCTCGCGCTCCGAGAGGACCAGCCTCGGGTCCAGGCGGCGGAGCGAGGTGAGGACGGCGAGGGCTTCGGGGGCGATATCGGCGAGGGGGACGGGGTCGCGAGGACGGACGGGCGCGGAACCCACGGCCTGTGGGCGGTCCGGGGCCTGCACGCGGTCCGATGCCTGCGAGCGCTCCGGGGCCTGGACGCGGTCCTGGGCCTGTAGCGGGTCCGAAGCCTGCCGGCCGTCCTGGGCCTGCGACCGCTCGGGGACCTGCGACCGCTCAAGGGCCTGTGATCGCTCGGCGGCCCGCAGTCGGTCCTGGTCGCGTTCGGCATCCGCCGTCGTGCGCCAATCCCCCCGGCGCCCCCTCGGATTCGGTGGTACGGGGCGGCTCCCGGGCTCGGTACGGGGACCGGGCGGCCGTCCGCCCCCGGTGCCGGGCCCCCGTTCCGCGCGAGGGCGCCGCGTCTGCGTCCGGCGAGGGCTCCGCGTCTCCGGGCGAGGGCGTCGCGCCCCCTCCCGTGCGGCCTCGCGCGGCACGTCGTGCACGTACGTCCGGGTGCGGAAGTGGCCGCTCGGCAGGTGCACGCGGCGGCGCTCCACGTACCCCTCCGCCTCCAACTCCCGCAGCGCGCGCGAGATCAGGATCTCGCCCTCCGCGAAGTGCGCGCACAGCGCGGCGATCGAGACGCGGGCGCCGTCCGGCAGCGAGAGGAGGTAGGCGGCCACGCCCACCGTGACGGCGCTGCCCGGCCGTTGGACGAGGGCGTTCGCCAACACCGTGAAGCCGGAGGTCAGTCGGGTGCGGACGTGGATCACTCCGCTGTGCGGCGAAGTGTCGGGAGAAGCACCGGAATCGGCGCATGCGGGCGCGTTAGACTGCGTGCCATCCATCGGGAAGGGTTTGCTTCCTGGTTGGTCAGGCCCTCGATCGGGATGCCAGTCCCGGCCGGGGGCCGAACTATTTGTCTGCTTGTCGCGGCGAACGTAGCCGCCTGCGCACGGAGCGTGCAAGCGCCTCACTCGGACGAGTGGCGGGCGGTACGCGGTTGACGCCGTCGGTCGAGCGGCCGTCCTCCCGGGAGCCCGCGCCGCCGCGCCGCGCCCGCCCTCGCGGGCCCGCTCGCGCGGCGGGTGGGTGGGTGGGTGGGAGTTCTTTCCCACCGTTTCTTTCAGGGTGATCCGCGCCCCACCGCACCCCGGTCGACCCGGCACCGGTGGACCACCGGGCACCCCCGCCCGCCGGGTAGCGGTGGGCCGGGGGGCGGCACGTTGCCCGGACGCGTGCGCGGGCGACGGCACGGGACGGAGCGGGGTGAACGTGCGTATACAAGTCCGATTGCTCGCGGGGCCCTCGTCGGCGCGCTGCCGCTCGGCGTTCACGGCGCTCGGGGCACGGGGACGTGGGCGCGGACCGGCCGCCCCGCCGGACCTGTGTGTATACGTCAGATATCGATTCGGGGAAGTGCTTGTGGGGCGGGGTGCAATGCGCGTAGACAAACGGGCGTCGCACTCTGCTCTCCTGAAAGGCGCCTCCATGCGGAAGTCCCTCAAAGCGGCCGGCCTCACCGCCGCCTGCGCCCTCGCCGGAACCCTCGTCTACGGGGTCGGCGCGGCCGGTGCGCAGGGCAACGCCCCGCAGGCCGGTCACGAGCCGCAGAACATCGGCCTCCTGACGAAGCAGATCGACGCCTACTACGGCGCCGAGAAGCAGGCGGACGGCACCTGGACCGCCTCGGCCGACAGCGACTACGCCAAGGACCTCGCGCGGATCGAGAAGGGCGCCAAGGCCGACATCAAGCGGGCCGCCCAGCGCTACGGCCACGACCGCCACCACCACGGCGCCAAGCCCGCGATCGTCCTCGACATCGACGACACCGCGCTCCTCAGCTTCGACTACGAGCGCCGCACCAACTACGTCTACAACGACGCCACATGGAACGCCTACGTCGACGAGGCGAACCGCCCCGCCGTCTTCGGGATGCCCGACCTCGTCAACTACGCGCGCGGGAAGGGCGTCGAGGTCTTCTTCCTCACGGGCCTGAGCGAGCCGCAGCGCGCGGGCGCCGAGAAGAACCTCACGAAGACCGGCTACGACGTGCCGCTCGACGCGAAGCACCTCTTCCTCAAGAACAAGACCAACCCGCCGTCCTACCTCAAGAACTGTGCCACGGCGACGAGTTGGACCTGCACGACCGTCGAGTACAAGGCGGGCACGCGCAAGTACATCGAGTCCCAGGGCTACCGCCTCGTCGGCAACTTCGGCGACCAGCAGTCCGACCTCACGGGCGGCTACGCGGACAAGGGCTACAAGCTGCCGAACCCGACGTACTTCGTCGAGTAGGCGGAGCAGGCCGAGCAGGCCAAGTGGGGGGCGAGGGCGGTCCGGTACGGGTACGGGGCGCCCCCGCCCCCCTCCCTCACTGCCCCGCCTCGCCCGGCTCCCAGCCCCGCGCCCGCAGTACCGCCGCGATGTCGGGGGCGCGGTAGTGCGGGCCCTTCATGACCTTGCCGTCGGCGCGGCGCACGGGGGAGCCGTCGGGGCCGAGCTTCGACATGTTCGCGCGGTGCACCTCGGCGAGTACGGCGTCGAGGTCGATGCCGTGCGTCAGGGCCGTGCCGTACGAGACGTAGACGAGGTCCGCGAGTTCCTGCGCGAAGTGGGGCAGCGCCTCCGCGTCCCCCGCCACCTCCCCGGCCGCCTCGTCCACCTCGGCGAACTCCTCCGCGAGCAGGGTCCGCCGCAGCGCCGCAGTCCGCTCGTCCACCGTGCCGGGCGTCTCACGCTGGTGCAGACCGAAGGCGGAGTGGAAGGCGCGGAGGTAGGCGGCGGGGGAGGGGGCCTCGGTGGTGGGGGTGGTGCCGGTGGGGGCGGTGTCCGTCATGGGGGCGAGCCTATCGGCCGTACGGGGGAGGGCCGGGCGGGTTCCCGCAGGCGGGGCGCGGGGCCCTGGACCTGGGGGCCCCGGCCCGTGCGCGTCTCCCCATAGGGTCGGCCGCATGAGCAGCAGCAGCCAGTCCACGGAGTCCGGTCCCGACCTCGCCGCCTATCTCGACCGTCTCGGCATCAGTGCCGCGCCGTCCGCGCTGCCGCCCACGCTGGCGACGCTCCGCACCGTGCAGCGGGCCCAGCTGCTCGCCGTTCCCTTCGAGAACCTCGATCCCGTGCGCGGGATCGTGCCCGCGCTCGATCTGCCCGCGCTGGAGGACAAGCTCGTGCGGCGGCGGCGCGGCGGGTACTGCTTCGAGCTGAACGGGCTGCTCTCGGCCGCGCTCACGGCGCTCGGCTTCACGGTGCGCCCGCTCGCCGGGCGTGTCGTGCTCGGCGTCGGGGACGAGGGCTGGGCGAGCCGCCCCGCGACGCACCTCGCGCTCGCCGTCGACACGGAGGAGGGCACCCACCTCGCCGACGCCGGTTTCGGCGCGCTCGGCGCCCTGCCCGAACCCCTCCCGCTGCGCGACGGCGCCGAGCGCGCCGCGCACGGCCGCCGCCACCGCCTCGACCGCCACGAGGACCGCTGGAGCCTCGCCGCCCTGACGCCGGACGGCTGGGAGACGCAGTACGTCCTGTCGACGGCGCCCTCGCCGCACGTCGACCGCGAGGTCGCCAACTGGTACGTCGCGACCCACCCCCGCTCCCCCTTCACCCGCCGCCTCGTCGCCAACCGGACCACCCCCGACGCCCACTACGCGCTGCTCGGTGAGCCACCCGTGAACGGCACGACGGAACGGGCCGAACTGACGACGACGTACGCGGACGGGCGGAGCGAGCGGCGCCCTGTGACGGGGTGGGCCGAGGTGGCGGCGGTGCTGACGCGGGAGCTGGGGGTGGGGGACGTGGGGTGAGGGACGGGGCGCGTGGTTTTGTGCGCGGCGGGCGGTCAGTTCCCCGTACCCACGTACCGCGCGTGCGTGAAGGGGGAGACGTCGCGCCAGCCGACCGTCAGGTAGAGCTTGCGGCCGGCGGGGGTGCAGGCGAGGACGGCGCGTTCGGCGCCGGCCGCGCGGGCCGCCGCGTGCAGGTGGCGCATGACGTACGCGCCGAGGCCGCGCCGCTGGTGCGCCTCGGCCGTCTCGATCTGGTCGACCGCGGCCGAGGGGCCGCAGACGCCGACCTGGCCGTGCGCGGCGAAATCGCCCGTCGTGGTGGTGAGGACGACGCGGGTGACGTCGGCGCGGGTCCACAGGGCGAGGCGGTAGCCGTCCGGTACGGAGCCGGGGGAGGTGTCCGCGGCGTCCAGGTCCTTGGCCATGAACCAGTCGTCCGCCGCCATGCACTCCCAGCCCGGAGCCAACCAGGGGATGACGCGCGCCGGGTCCGCGACGATCTTGAGCTGGGTGCCGAACCCCTGCGGAGCGGCCGTCACGGCGCGCACGTCCTCCTCGCGGACCTCTTCGCCGATGCCGCCGAACACGTGCCGGCCCACGTGCTTCTCCTGGCCGACCGTGATCCACCAGCCCCAGGGGCGCGGCTCGGGCGGCGCGGCGGCGCGCGAGACGGTCCAGCCGTGGACCCACTCCCGTACGTACGCGGCGCCGGTGAGACCACCGGCGGCGATCGTCGCGGTCCGGGCGGTCGTCCTGTCCTCGTGTGCCGTCGTGCTCGTCATGAGACCCTCCCGAAGCTTTCCGTCACCTCTTCGGTAACGACCAGCGCACGCTAGCACCCCTTACTTCTGTGTGTCTCCGGGATTCGAGGTGACCTGCGGCAGGCATGAACTCCGCCATTCGGCGCACCCGTACAGGCGGAAGTGATCAGAAGTGGATGTACTCCTCGGAAGGGGACGTCCGCGCGCCGCCTCGGCACTGGTGCGCGCGGGCGGCATCCCGTGGTCCGAGTGGAAGGTGCGTACGGATGGCGACGAGCCCCGAACCGGCGACAGCGGCAGGTGGCCCCAAGGGGAAGGCGCTCGGGGTCTCGATCGCGGCCGCGGTCGGCGGCTTCCTCTTCGGCTTCGACTCCTCGGTCATCAACGGCGCGGTCGACGCCCTCGGCGACCACTTCCACCTCGGGGACTTCCTGAGCGGTTTCGTCGTCTCGATCGCGCTGCTCGGCTGCGCGGTGGGCGCCTGGTACGCGGGGCGGCTCGCGGACAGCTGGGGGCGGCGGCGGGTCATGCTGCTCGGCTCGGTCATGTTCATCATCAGCTCGGTCGGTTCCGGTCTCGCGTTCTCCGTACCGGACCTGCTGGTGTGGCGTGTGATCGGCGGCCTCGGCATCGGGATCGCCTCCGTCATCGCGCCCGCGTACATCGCGGAGGTCGCGCCCGCGGCCCAGCGCGGCATCCTCGGCTCGCTCCAGCAACTCGCGATCACGATCGGCCAGCTCGTCGTGCTCAGCTCGAACAAAGGGCTCGCGGGCGCGGCGGGCGGCTCCTCGCAGGACCTGTGGTTCGGGCTACCGGCGTGGCGGTGGATGTTCCTCGTCGGCGTGATCCCCGCGGCGGTCTACGGAATCCTCGCGCTGTCCATCCCCGAATCGCCCCGCTACCTCGTGCTCAAGGGCAAGGACAAGGAAGCCGCGGGCGTCCTGGAACGGGTCTCGGGCGCGGTGAACGGCCGGTCGAAGGTCCAGGACATCCGCGAGACGCTGCGCAAGGAGCCGAAGGCGACCTTCAAGGACGTGCGCGGCCCGCACTTCGGCCTCCAGTCGCTCGTCTGGGTCGGCATCGCGCTCGCCGCGTTCCAGCAACTCGTCGGCATCAACGCGATCTTCTACTACTCGACGACGCTGTGGAAGTCGGTCGGCTTCTCCGAGTCCAGCTCCTTCACCACCTCGGTCATCACGGCCGGCGTCAACGTGGTGATGACGATCGTGTCGATGTTCTTCGTCGACAAGGTCGGCCGCCGCAGGCTGCTCCTGATCGGCTCGATCGGCATGTTCTGCGCCCTGCTCCTGACGTCGATCGCCTTCTCGCAGCAGCAGGGCTCCGGCGACGACGTCAGCCTTCCCTCCCCCTACGGGCCGCTCGCCCTCATCGGCGCCAACGCCTTCGTCGTCTTCTTCGCGCTGTCGTGGGGCCCGGTCATGTGGGTCATGCTCGGCGAGATGTTCCCGAACCGGATGCGCGCGATGGCGCTGGCGCTGTCGACGGCGGCGAACTGGATCTTCAACTTCATCGTGACGTTCTCGTTCGAGCCGCTGACGCGGAACGTGGGCCTGTCGTGGCTGTACGGGGCCTTCGCCTTCTTCGCGATCGTGAGCTTCTTCTTCGTCCTGGGGAAGGTCCCGGAGACGAAGAACCGCGAACTGGAGGAGATGACGGGGGAGACGCACCGGCGGGTCGCGCGGGAGCCGAGGCGCAGCGCCTGAGGCGCGAGGGAGCGAGGCGGAACGCCTGAGGCGGGCGGACCTCGCCGCGTGCGGGCCCGAGGGTGGGGAACTCCTCGGGCCCGCACGGGTTTCCGGGGACTCAGACGTCGGCGTCGATCCCGTACTTGGCCCTGGCGGCCTCCGAGACCGGCGTGAAGAAGTTGACCAGGTTGCCGTCGGGGTCGCGGACCAGGCAGGAACGGTTGCCCCACGGCATCGTGGTGGGTTCGGCGACGACCTCGGTGCCGGACAGGCCGGTGCGGAGCCGGTCCACGTCGGGGACGCGGAACTCGATGATCACGCTCTCGTTCGCGCCGGGGCGGCAGGCGCCGGGGGCGAAGGAGGCGAGGGTGCGGGAGTGGGCGAGGGCGAGGCTCCCGTGCGGGGTGTGCACTTCGGCGAAGTCCTCGGTGGCCCAGGCGGCCCGCGCGCCGGTGGCCTTCTCGTAGAAGGCGGCGAGGCGAGCCACGTCGGTGGTGACGATGCGGAGCGAGACGAAGTCCATGACGGTCCTTAGGGGTCCTGGGGAGGTACGTGTGCGGGCCACGCCCCGCCCGTGGTGAGCGGCGGCGCGCGACACCCGGGACGGTAGGAGCGGAAGCGGACAGCATCGGTCCGCTATCCGTCCGGACCCCGGAGGAAAGAGCGCTCTATGGCCCGCCGGGCCGTCGTTCAAACCACCCGTACGCGTGGGGTTCATCACGGCGTACAAGCGGTAGTCATGTGGGTGCGGGGAGTTACTACCGTCCCCCTGCTCCCCGCACCGCGTACCGTCCGTCCCGCCCCCGAGCCCGCTCTCCTCCACCGTCCGCCCTCCCGCCCCGCCGGCCACCCCCCAGGCTCGGCGCGGCGGAGGCGGGCGCAGGGCTCGCGGGGTCGGGGCGGGCGGTGCGGCAGGGACGGGCGCGCCGGCACCACGGCCCGTACCGCCTGCTCGGGTGCCCTCGCCCGCTCGGCCCCGCACCGGCTCCCCGGTCCGGTACCGCCTCCTCAGCCCCGTACCGCGAAGGCGCCGCTCTCGCCGAAGGCCGTCGCCGCGAAGCGCTCGGCGATGCGGAGGTGGGTCTCGGGGGACGGGTGGAGTTCGTCGGGGAGGGGGCAGGCCGCGTAGTCCTCCGCCCCGTACAGCTCCGTGCCGTCGAGGTAGTGCAGGTGCGGATCGGTCGCGGCGCGGCTCGCGACCACGCGGGCCATCTCCTCGCGGACGGTTCGCAGGGTCAGGCGGCCGGCCGTGACCTCGGCGGGGTCCCCGGTCGCGTGGAAGGCGAGCCGGCCCTCGGCGAGAGCGGTCGTGTCGAAGGCGGCCGGGCCCGGCGTGTCCTCGTGGATGCGGCAGTAGAGCGCCGAGATCACGAGGAGCGGCGTCTCGGGGTGGCCCTCGCGGACCGTGTCGAGGAAGCCGTGGAGGGCGGGACCGAGCGCGCGCAGCCGCAGGAGGTCCGCGTTGACGAGATTGATGCCGAATTTGAGACTGAGGAGGTCGGCGGGGGTGTCCCTGAGCGCACGCGCGGTGAACGGGTCGAGCAGGGCCCCGCCGCCGAAACCGAGATTGACGAGGTCCACGCCCGCGAGCGCCGCGGCTCGCGCGGGCCACGTCGTGCTCGGGCTCGCCGCGTCCGAACCGTGGCTCACCGAACTGCCGTGGTGCACCCACACCCCGCGCCCCCGCGCGGGCACCGGCTCGACCGGGGCGTCCGCGCGCAGCGCGACGAGTTCCGTCGTCTCCTGGTGCGGCAGCCAGATCTCGATGTCCTTCTCGCGTGCGTCGAGCCCGTCGAAGCGCAGCGTGCCCGGCTCGGCGCCCGGCTCGATCTCGCCGCGCCCGGTCGCGAGGTCGATGACGAGCGTCCGGCCGCCCGGGACCGTGCCGCGCGCGGTCAGCTCGCCGTCCACGAGCAGGTCGTAGACGCCGTCGGGGCGCGGGGGCGCGCCCGGGTAGCGGCGCTTGGTGGGGAGGGTGTCCAGCTCGACGGTGGTCGCGGCGGTCCGCAGCGCGAGCCGCACGCCGGAGGGCTGGCTCTCGGCCATCGTGAGCTGGGGGTCGGTGTTCTGGGCGCGCGCGGCGGCGGGGAGCCGGTGGGGGAGCAGGCCGTGCGCGGTCGGCTCCAGTTCGAGCGCGCCACGGATGAGGGCGGGGGTGAGGGGGACGGTGGTGAGCATGGCGGGTGCGGGGTTCCTGGTGAGGGGGCGGGGGGTACGGGGGCCGAGGGCGGTGGCTTGGCGCGGTCGCCGGGCTGGTGTGGGCGGGTTTCAGGCGGTCGCGGGCGCCGGGGGCCACGTGCGCAGGAGGTGGTCGAGCGCGTCGAGGGTGCGGTGCCAGCTCTCCTCGGCGGCGGGCGCGCTGTGGGCGAAGTTGCCGCTCAGCTCCAGGTCCACGAAACCGTGGAAGACGCTGCCGAGCAGCCGTACGGCGTGCGTGGCGTCGGGCTCGTCCAGCGCGTAGCCGCGCAGGAGCGCGCGGGACATCCGGGCGTGCCGGGGGCCCGCGCTCGCGAGGGCCGTCGCGTGGTCCAGCGGGTGGCGGGTCGCCGCGTACCGGCCGGGGTGCTCGCGCGCGTACGAGCGGTACGCCTCCGCGAAGGCGAACAGCGCGTCCTTGCCCGCCCGGCCCGCGAGGGCGTCCGCGGCCCGGTCGGACAGCTCGTCGAGCGCGAGCAGCGCGATGCCGGTACGGAGGTCGTCCGAGCTGCGCACGTGCGCGTACAGGCTCGCGGGTTTCACGCCGAAGCGGCGGGCCAGCGCCGAGAGCGTGACCCGCGCGAAGCCCTCCTCGTCGGCGAGGTCGGCCCCGGCCCGTACGAGCCGCTCCGTGCTCAGTCCCACTCGTCCCATCGCGCCACCCGGTCCCTTCGCTCGCCCCGCCGCCACCTGCTGCCTGCGCCGGTAAACCATTTGCCTACAGCCTATAGGCAATTTAGCCTGGCTTATATGAAGCCGTTGACCGACCCCGAGATCCGAGCCGCCTTCGTGAACTGCTCAAAGGGCGAGGCCAAGCGCCTCCACACCCCCCGTGACCTGGCGGAACGCCCCTGGGAGGACCTGGACTACATCGGCTGGCGCGACCCGCAGGCCCCGGACCGGGCCTACCTCGCGACAGTCGTCGACGGCCGCACGCTCGCCCTGACGCTGCGCCGCCCGGCGACGGCGGCGTGGCAGACGCGGCGCGGCATGTGCTCGATCTGCCTGACACCGCACTCCGGCGGCGTCGCGCTCATGGTCGCCCCGCGCGCGGGCAAGGCGGGCAAGGAGGGCAACTCGGTGGGCACGTACCTGTGCGAGGACCTCGCGTGCCCGCTCTACGTGCGCGGCAAGAAGGACGTGGGCTCGGACCGGATGCACGAGTCGCTGACGGTGGAGGAGAAAGTCGTACGGATGATGACGAACCTGGACGAGTTCGTGGGGCGGGTACTGACCGGCGCGGCATGAGGGGGCGGCGCGCGGCGTGACGGGGGAGGGGCAGAGCGGTCAGCGGGCGGCGGCGAGGAGGAGCCGGGCCAGCTCGCGCGGGCGGGAGAACATCGGCCAGTGGCCGGTGTCCATGCCGACGAGTTCCCAGTTGCCCCGGGCGTCGTCGAGCAGCGCGGTCACGTCCTCCTCGGGCTCGGGCCCGGCGAGGCGGCACAGGACGTACGTGCCCGGGAGTTCGGCCAACGGGCGGGCCAGGACAGCGGGTTCGGTCAGTGAGGGCCCCGGGTGGGCGGTCGCTCCGGCCAGGATGCGGGCGATCTGCTCCTCGGTGAGGCCGTGCCCGGCGAAGTGCTCCGCACCGCCGGGCGGCCACCAGCCGCCGTGCGCGGCGAGCGTCGCGCGCAGCCCCGCCCCGCCGTCCGGCCACGAGTCGGCGAACGAGACGCCCTCGGCCGGGACGCTCGCGTCGACCAGGACGAGCCGCCGCAACCGTCCCCCGATCCGCCCCGCCGCCTGCCCCACCGGGATGCCCGCGTAGCTGTGCCCGACGAGCACGACGTCCCCGAGGTCCCGCCGCTCGACCTCGGCGACGATGTCCCGCACGTGGGCGCGCTGCCCGGTCGCCGCCGCGTCCTCGCGCTCGGCGAGACCGGACAGGGTCAGCGCGTGGGCGCCGTGGCCCGCAGCCCGGAGCAGCGGTGCCACGTCCTCCCAGGCCCAGGCGCCGAGGCGCGCGCCCGCGACCAGTACGAAGTCGGTCATGCGGCGAACTTAGCGGCTCGGCGGGGCGAAGGCACGGGAGTTGGGCGCGCGCACGGGGCGGCGCGGTCACGCCGTGGCGGGCGGGATCTCCGGCCGGTGGCGGAGCTGCTCCCCGTACTCCCTTGTCGGATCGAGGAGTTCGGGCCTCTCGCGCCAGTAGTGCGGGCCGTGGAGGTGGAGCATCGCCCAGTGCCACGCCTCGTCGTGGAAGACCAGGCCGCGGTACGGGGCGTCCGGGGGCTCGTAGGGATAGGCCGCCAGGGCCTGCGCGCGGGCCTCGTCCGGGGTGCGGGAGCCGTGGCGTTCGAGGACGGAGGCGAACGCGGCGCGCTCCTCGCGGAGATACGTGAGGTACTCCTCTTCGCTTGAGGGCTCTTCGCTTCCGGGCTCTTCGCTTGTGGGCTCCTCGCTTGTGGGCTCCTCGCTCCCGCGTTGCTCGCTCCCGCGTTGCTCGCTCACACGCCGCCCCAGCTCGCCCGCAGCCACGTGAGCGCCGCCTCGCCCTGCGCGCGCTGGAAGGGGCGCAGCGTCGGGAGGCCCGGCGGCGCGGGGAGGGCCGCGCCGGTGAGGAAGAGGCCCGCCACGCCGACGAGGCCCGTGGCGACGGCGGCGGGGTCCGCGTCGCGCGCGGCGAGGTGGGCGTCGAGGAGGGGGCGCAGGCCGGGCGCGCCCATGAGGACGCTCGGGCCCATCCCGACGACGTCGACCCACGCGGCCCCGGTGGCCGCGTGCGGCCAGTCGACGAAGATGACGGGGCGGTCCGGGTCCTTGGTGAGCAGGAGGTTGTCCGCGCGCAGGTCGCGGTGGAGCAGCGTATTTCCGGCCACCGCTTCCGGCCACCCGGCCTCCCGCTCCGCGAGTTCCGGGAGCCGCGCGCGGGCCCAGGCGGGAAGCCCGGCCACGGTCTCCGCCGCCTCCGCCTCGCCCGCCTCGTACGCCGTCAGGAGGAGTCGCCAGTGCCGGAAGCCGTCGTCCTCGGCGAGCGAGGGCGCGCCGAGGGGTGGCGCGGGCGTGAGCCGCGCGGCGAGGGCCTCCGTCGCGTGCAGGACGCGCGCGAGGTCCCGCGCCGACCACGGCTCGCGCGGCTGGCGGCCCGCGATCTCCTCGTACGCGAGCACGACCCAGCCCTCCTCCGTCTCGGCATGGTCCAGGAGCCGCGGGACGGGTACGGAGGCGGGGAGTGCGGCGGCGATCCCGGCCTCCCTGCGGTGGAAGCCGGGCGACCGCGGGTTCGGCTCCGGTCCCACGGCCTTGACGAACAGCCGCCGCCCATCGGCCAGTCGCACCCGCGCGGCGACACCGGGCGAGAAGCCCCCGGCCTGCGACACGGCCGCCACGACCGCCGCCCCCCACCGCTCCTCGGCGCACGCCCGCACGGAGGCGGGCACGGCGTCCCACGCCAGACGGACCCCGGTGGCGGCGGGCACGGGGGCGGTGGCGGGCGCGGGCTCGGGGTGCATGGGGCAAGGGTCGGGCGGGGGTGAGGGACGCGCAAGGCGATTTACGGGGCGGGGCCGGGTGGTGCGGGGCCGAACCGGGTGGTGCGGGGCGGGGGCCGGGTGGTGCGGGGCGGGGGCCGGGTGGTGCGGGGCCGGGCCGGCCGCGTCTCACCTCCCCGCCACCCGGTCCGCCCACCGTGCCAGCCGCGCCGTCTGCGGCGCGTGCGTGCGGGATTCGGCGCGGTCCGCCGCGCGGTAGGCCGCGTACATGGCGTGGACGCCGAGCCAGCGCAGCGGTTCCGGTTCCCAGGTGCGGACGCGGTGGTCGACCCAGGGGAGCGCCGTGAGTTCCGTCGGGCCGCCCTGGCCCGAGTCCTGGCGCACCAGGTCGCGCAGCGTGCGCGCCGCCAGGTTGCTCGTCGCGACGCCCGAGCCCACGTAGCCGCCCGCCCAGCCGAGCCCCGTCGACCGGTCCAGGCACACCGTCGCGCACCAGTCGCGCGGCACGCCGAGCACCCCCGACCACGCGTGCGCCACCCGAGCCCCCGCGAGCTGCGGGAAGAGCTTCACGAGGAGTTCGCGCAGTTCGACGACGGTCGACGGCTGCGTACGGCCGTCGTTGTCCGTCCGCGAGCCGAAGCGGTACGGGACGCCCCTGCCGCCCAGCGCGATCCGGTCGTCCGCCGTCCGCTGCGCGTACAGGTACGCGTGCGCGAAGTCCCCCAGCGTCTCGCGCCCCTCCCACCCGGTCCGCTCCCAGAACGCGGCGGGCAGCGGCTCCGTCACGATCATCGAGGAGTTCATCGGCAGCCACGTGCGCCGCTGCCCCTTCAGCCCCGCCGTGAAGCCCTCGGTGCAGCGCAGCACATACGGGGCGCGCACGGTCCCGTACGGCGTCAGCGCGTGCTGCGGCCGTATCTCGGTGACCGGCGTCGACTCGTATATCCGTACGCCGATTTCCTCCGCCTTCGCCGCCAACCCCCGTACCAGCTTGGCGGGTTGCAGCCGCGCCCCGTGCGGTGTCCACGTCGACGCCACGGCTCCGGAGACCCGTATCCGCGCCGCCGTCTCCCGCGCCCCGTACAGCTCCCTGTCGTTCTCCCCGTACGCCAACTCCTCCTCGTGGAAGGCCCGCAGGCGCGCGGCCTGCGCGGGCGTCGTCGCGACTTCGAGCACCCCGCCGCGTACGAGGTCGGCGTCGATGCCTTCCGCCTCCGTCGTCCGCACGACCTCGGCGACCGTCTCGTTCATCGCCCGCTGGAGCCGCACGGCGGCGTCCCTGCCGTGCAGCCGCGCGTAGCGCTCGCGGCCCGCGATGCCGTTGTAGAGCCAGCCGCCGTTGCGGCCCGAGGCCCCGTACCCGCAGAAGGAGCGTTCGAGCACGGCGACATCGAGGTACGGGAGCGCGCGCTTGAGGTAGTACGCGGTCCACAGCCCCGTGTAGCCGCCCCCGACCACGCACACGTCGGCCCGCGTGTCCCCGGCGAGCGGCTCGCGCGGCGCGGGCAGCCCCTCGCGCGCCCACCAGTACGAGATCCCGCCGTTCACGACATCCCTGCCGTCCATCCCCGACCGCCTCCTCGGTGCGGCACGGCGTCACGGCGCCGCGCAGGTGGGGGACGGTATCCGGTCCCGAGGGGGCGGGGGTAGAGCGGCGCTCGTACCCTTCCCGTATGGCCCTTTCCGTCCCCTTCGCCGTCCCCGCCCGCTTCGCCGAGGGCCAGCGGCGGTACGAGGGCGACGCGGGCGCCGCGTTCGTGGCCGCCGCGCCCGCGATGGCGGCGCGACGCCTGGAACGGTGGTCGCTGCGGCCCGACGGGAGCGTGCGGCACGGCGTCGCGGCGCTCGTCCTGCCCGTACGGAAGACGAACGGCGAACGGGCCGTGCTCAAAGTGCAGTTGCGGACGCAGGAGACAGCGGACGAGGGCGCGGCGCTGCGCGCGTGGGACGGGGACGGAGCGGTGCGGGTCCTGGGCGAGGGCGTGGAGGAGGTGGCGGGTACGGGGAGCGCCACGGGCGCGGGAACCGGTTTCGAGGTGTCCTGGCTGCTCCTCGAACGGGTAAACCCGGTAAGGGACTTGAACGGTGTGCCGGACATGCGCGCCGCGCTGAGCCCGCTCGCCGCGCTCCTCGCGCGCCTGACCGCCGTGCGCGCCCCCGCCGGGCTGCGACGCCTCGACGACGTGGCCGACGACCTCCTCCTGCGCGCCAAGAAGGCCGCCGCGCGGGACGCCGCGACGCGCGCGCTGATCGCCGACTGCGCCGCCGCGCTCCGAGACGTCCGGAGCGAAGGCCCGTGCGGAGAAAGGCTGTTGCACTGGGACCTCCACTTCGGCAACGTCCTCGCCGCCCGCCGCGAACCCCGGCTCGCCATCGACCCCAAACCCCTCTCGGGCGCCCCCGCGTTCGACCTGCTCCCCGCCCTCGCCAACCGCTACGACCCCACCGACACCGCCCGCCGCTTCGCCGCCCTCGCCGAGGCGATCGGCGCGGACCGTGAGCGGGCGGCGGCCTGGACGCGGGGGCGTGTGCTCCAGGCGGTGCTGTGGGAGGTCGAGGCGGGGCGCGAGGTGGCGGGGCTGTGGGGCGAGTTGGCGGGGGCGATAGGCGGGTGAGGCGGGTTGGGGCGGGGCGGGCAGGGCGCGGCCCCCGTACGTGCGGACGCCGCGCCCCGTCCCGTACCCGTCAGGCGGCCCTGTCCGACATGTCCGCTGCGGCCGTTGTCAGGTGCCGGGCCAGGAAGCGCGCCGCGCTGTCCGCCTCCACGTAACGCGGGAAGTCGAAGTGCTTGCCCGCGTTGGCGTGCAGGCTCTTCTCCCGCGAGCCGAAGGCGTCGAACAGGGCGAGGCACGCCTCGCGCGGAATGCGCTCGTCGTCCCACTGCACCGCGTACTCGACCGGCACGGTGATCCGCTGCGCCGCCTCGGTCAGCGCGTCCGGCCAGTGCAGGCCGAGGACGGCGGCCCTGATCCGGGGCTCGGCCGCCACGAGCGGCACGCCGATCGCGGTGCCGAGACCGACGCCCACGTACCCCACGGGCCCGCCGATCTCCGGGAGTTCGAGGAGCGCGTCGAGAGCCGCGCGGTACTCGGGCACGGCGATCGAGGCGAGCCGGGCGTTGTACGGGACGACGACGGGGCCTTCGGGGGCACCCGCCGCCTGCGCCTCGCGCAGCGCGGCGATGTCCCGCTCGTCCCGCGCCCCGCGCGGCCTGTCGCCGTGGCCGGGCGCGTCGAGCACCGCGACGTGGAAGCCATGACCGGTCACGAGGGCGTGGGCGCGGCCCGTCATCGCGCGGTGCTTCTTGTGGGTGCCGCCGCCGTGGCCCATGAGGACGAGCGGGGCGGGCGCGGAGGCCGAGGTGGGCGAGGCGGACGAGAGGGAGGAGGCGGACGTGGCGGGCGACCAGAGGACGCCGGGGACGTCGCCGAGGGTGAAGTCACGGGTGAGCACGCCGTCCGTGGCGGATTCGGCGGTGAATTCGAGAGAGTGCACGGTGGTGCCTTTCGGGAGTGCCGGGTGTTCAGGCGCTCCCGGCGGGCCTACCTCGGCCGCCGGCCGTGACGCGAAAGGGGGAGCACCCACGTCGAAACAGCGTTCATGGGTCCCTCACCTCCTCAGGCGGTGTCACGGTCGAGGGCAAGCTATCAGCCGGGGCCGGTCTCCTCCCACCCCTTTTCCGCGAAGCCGGCCGCGCCACTTCCGCGCCGCCGCCCGCCTTGCCGGAATGTCCGGTTCCGGCCGGTTAACCTGCGCGGATGAGTGAGACGAGCGGGCGCGCGAGTGGCGGCTACCAGGGCCGGATCAGGACCGCGCAACCCGAGGACCTGGCCGAGATCTACGCGATGGTGACCGAACTCGCCGTGTACCACGAGTCGTTGCACGAGCTGATGGCCACCGAGGAGGAGATCGGCGAGGCGCTCTTCGGCGAGGACGCGATGGCGTGCGCGTACCTCGCGCAGACGGCGGACGGCGTGATGGTGGGCTTCGCGCTCTGGTACCGCAACTTCTCCACCTGGCGCGGGCGGCCCGGCATCTACCTGGAGGACCTCTACGTGCGCCCCACGTCCCGGGGCGGCGGCCACGGCAAGGCGCTGCTCGCGGCGCTCGCCCGCACGTGCGTGGAGCGTGGCTACGAACGCCTCGAATGGTCCGTACTCGACTCGAACACGTCGACCGTGGCCTTCTACGAGTCGATGGGCGCCCTGCCGCACACGGGCTGGACCGAGTACCGGCTCACGGGCGAAAGCCTGCGCCAGCTGGGGAGTTGAGGCCCTCGCGCGGGTTCAGCGGGCCCCGTCCTCCCACGGGTTCGCCCAGTCGCACACGGGGCAGGCGTAGCGGCCGTTGAGCCCGGCGACGAGGGTGCCGCAGCGCTGGCAGGGGGTCTGCGTGAGGCGGAGCGCGGCGCGCGCGGGAGCGGGGGCAGGGATCTCGGGGGTGGGGGCGGAGGGGGGCTCGGGGGAGCGAGCGGCGGGGGGCTCGGGGGAAGGGGTGCTTGGTGAGGCGGCGCTTGGTGAGGCGGCGCTCGGTAAGGCGGCGCTCGGTAAGGCGTCCGCCGCCGCACCGTCGTCGGCGGCGGGGGCGTCCGGCGCGGGGGTGTCCTGGGAGGGTGTGCCCGGTGCGAGGGGTTCCGGGGCGGGGGGTTCCTGGGCGGAATCCGTCATGTGGGCACATTAACCGGCCACGGGCGCGGTAGACACGCCTCCGCTTGTACGGCCCGTGCGGAGCCCAGGCGGGGCGCGGTTGGTCGGGAACGTAGCGCATGTGCGGCGGCGGTGCGTTGGCGCGGAGACGGCCGCCACCCGGACGAGTGAGAGGATTTTCGGGATCGGCGAAGTTATCCACAGATTGCGGGGGTTGGTGCGGGCGGGGGTGGGGGGTGCGGAAGAATTGGTATCGGGGTCGCCCCCTGGGAGGGCGGGGGCTGCCCGAAAACGGCGTCGTGGGCTGCTGGGCGTCGCGGTCCGCTGGGCGTCGCGGTCCGCTGGGCGTCGCGGTCCGCTGGGCGTCGCGGTCCGCTGGGCGTCGTGGTCCGCTGGGCGTCGCGGTCCGCTCGTCGTCGCAGTCCACTCAGCATCGGCGTCCGCTCGCCGTCGTCGCCCGCTCCGTGTCGTCGCCCGCTCCGTGTCGTCGCCCACTCCGCGCCATCCCCCACTCCGCGCCATCGCCCACTCCGTGACGCCGCCCGCCCCTCCCCCGCCTTCCCGCCCCTCCCCCGCCCCCCTGTCAGCCCCATACGGCACAGTGACCCCATGACCTCACGTCCCACCCGTCGTCCGTCCTCCGCCGCCCCGCGCCCCGCGCGGCGGACGCCCGCCGTGCGGCCGCCGCGCAGGCCGGACTTGCGGTTGCCCGCGCTCGTGGAGCCGCCCGGCTGGGGGCTCGTGCCGGACGGGGACTACGACGGGGTCGAGTGGCGGGGGGACGTGCTCGACGAGGGCGACGGGGGCGGGGCCTCGTTCCTCGACTGCCTGCTGCGCGACTGCGGTCTCGGCGGTACGCGGCTGACGCGGGCGCGGTTCGTCGACTCGCGCCTGGAGGCGGTACGGGGTGTGGGGACCCAGCTCGCGGAGGCCACGCTGCGCGATGTCGAGGTGATCGACGCGCGGCTCGGCGGGACGCAGGCGCACGGGGCCGTGCTCGAACGGGTCGTGGTGCGGGGCGGGAAGCTCGACTACCTCAATCTGCGCGGCGCGAAGCTCAAGGACGTCGTCTTCGAGGCGTGCGTGCTTGTCGAGCCGGACTTCGGCGGGGCGAGCCTGGAGCGCGTCGCCTTCGTGGACTGCGTCGTGAAGGGCGCGGACTTCAACAAGGTGACGCTCAAGGACGTGGACCTGCGCCGGGCCGCCGAACTGGGCGTCGCCTCCGGGATCGGCGGCCTGCGCGGCGCGGCGATCAGCCCGGACCAGCTCATCGACCTCGCGCCCGCGCTCGCGGCCGAGTTGGGGATGCGGGTCCTGGACCTGGGAGAGTGAGGCTCAGGACACGCGCGGGAACCGGGCGCGCAGGTCCCACACCAGCGGGTTCTCGTCCAGCTCCTCGTGCATCTCGGTGAGGTCGGCGAGCAGGTCGTGGAGGAAGTCGCGCGCCTCCCGGCGCAGTTCGGCGTGCGCGAAGCTCAGCGGCCGCTCGCTCTCGGGGCGCCACTCGGCCTCGATGTCGACCCAGCCGAAGCGGCGCGCGAAGAGCAGCCGGTCCGCCGACTCGGTGAAGTCGAGCTCCGCGTACTGCGGCCTGCTCGCCCTGCTCCCCATCGGGTCCTGGTCGAGCAGCTCGGCGATATCGCACAGCGCCCACGCGAAATCGAGCACCGGCACCCACCCCCAGGCCGTCGCCAGCTCCCGGTCCTCCTCCGTGTCCGCGAGATACACGTCCCCGAGAAACAGGTCGTGCCGCAGCGCGTACCGGTCGGCACGCCGGTAGTCGGTCTGCGGCGAGTCGGGATGGCGGCGGGAGAGGGCGTAGCCGATGTCGAGCACGGGGGGAATGGTGTCACGGGGCGGGTGGGACGAGCGGGGCGGGCGGCGGGCGGCGGGACGGGGCGGGGCGGCGGGCGCGGGGGCGACCCGGCGGCGGACCGTGCCCGGTTCGGGTGGAGGGCTTCGGCTTCGCGTATGCGTTATGCGTTTTCCGCATACGCTGAAGACCGTCGCCGAAGCGAAGGAGGTTCGCCGTGGCAGAGCCGGTTCCCGAGTACGCGTCCACGTCGGCCGAGCCGGACCAGTGGGCGCGTCGTGCGTCGCTCCTGGCCGAGCTGGCCGACTCCAGCCTGCCGGCCCCCTCGGTGGACGCCGCCTTCGAGGTATTCAGCGCCGCCGCCCCCAAGGGCTGGCGCGTGGAGCTGGTCGAAGGGGAAATCCACGTGACACCACCGGCGAACGGCGAGCACGAGGAGATGGTGTCGGAGCTGAGCGGTCAGGCCCGGGACCACCGCCGCGACCTCGCCCGGTACACCGGGATCGGACTCCGCGTGCCCGGTGCCTCGGGCAGCGGGCGCGTCATTCCCGATCTGGTCCTCGCCCCGCGCGGAAGCTTCGCGGACAGCGAGGAGTGGCACGATCCCGCGCCCGTCCTGCTCGCCGCCGAGGTGACGTCCTCCTCCACGGCCGCCAACGACCGAGTGCGCAAGATCCGTGGATATGCGCGGGCCGGTATCCCCGTCTACCTGGTCGTCGATCGCGAGGCGGACCACATCCTCGGCCGCACCCGTCCCTCCGGCGACGACTACCGCCAGAAGACGACCTACAAGATCGGCGACCCCGTACCGCTCCCCGACCCCGTGGGATTCACCGTCGATTCCGGGGAGCTGTGAGGCCGACCCGACCCGCTCGGCAGCCGAAAACCCCTCATTCCAGCAGCCGTTGCTCCTTCGCCACCGCCACCGCCACCGCCACCGCTCCGGACCGCGTGTCCACGCCCAGTTTCTGGTAGACGCGGCCCAGGTGAGTCTTCACCGTGGCCTCGCTGATGTGGAGGGCGCGGGCGATCTCGCGGTTGCCGAGGCCCTGGGAGAGCTGGGCGAGGAT
This sequence comes from Streptomyces sp. NPDC088923, assembly GCF_044749745.1. Classification (NCBI taxonomy): domain Bacteria; kingdom Bacillati; phylum Actinomycetota; class Actinomycetes; order Kitasatosporales; family Streptomycetaceae; genus Streptomyces; species Streptomyces sp. NPDC088923. The sequence goes on from NZ_JBIVIO010000001.1 coordinate 552,836, forward strand.
GTCCCGCTCGCGGGGGGTCGCCGCGGGCGCCGACCCGGACGCGCAGGACGCGCGCCTGGAGAGCGCGTGGCTCGCCACCGGCGTCACGGGGAGCGTCGCGATGATGCGCACGCTGCTGCCCGCCGGCCCCGATGTCGGGCTGCGCAGTCGTTTCGGCGGGATCGCGCTCATCCCGGCGAGCGAGCGCGGACACGTGGCGTACGTCGAAGCCGCGCTGCGCGAGACGGGCATGGACGTCAACCACGTGAACCGGCTCGGGTGGACCGCGCTCCTGGAGGCCGTGATCCTCGGCGACGGCGGCCCGGCGCACGAGGAGATCGTGCGGCTCCTGCTCGCGGCGGGCGCCCGGCCCCGTCTCGCGGACGGCGAGGGCGTGACGGCCCGCGAACACGCGGAGCGGCGGGGGTTCGCGCGGATGGCGGCGCTGCTGGCGGAGGCGGAGGCGGGGGAGTAGGCGCCGGGGGGCGCGTCCAGTGCCCGCCCCCGCGCCCCTCCGCGCCCCCCCTCAACCCCTCGCCCCGCCCCCCTCCGCCAGCAGGTCCTTGCGCAGCACGTACGTCGGGCGCCTGCGCCGCAGGTCGGGGCGTTCGTCGATCACCTCGTAGCCCAGCGCCGTCCAGAAGGCCATGGCCGTGGCGTTGCCGCGCAGGACCGCGAGGCGGACGCCCGTGCGGCCCTCCTCGCGGAAGCGGTCCTCGACGGCGCGGGTCAGGCGGCGGCCGTGGCCCTCACGGCGCGCGCGGCCGTCGATCATCAGGAGGCCGATCCACGGGTCCGGGTCGTCGGGGCGCGAGGGATGGTGGCGCAGGGTCGCGGCGAGGCCGACGAGCCGGCCCCGCGAGCGGGCGAGCAGCACCTCCGCGTCGGGGTGCGAGAGTTCCTCGGCGAGCGAGGCGGCGACCTGTTCGGGGCGGATGTTTTCCGGGTCCGGGAAATCACCGCTGAGCTGCTGGAACTCCTTGTCCGAGGCGTACAGCTCGGTCAGTTCGAGCAGGACGGGAGCGGGGAGCGCGAGCGGGTCGTCGGCGGCGGGCAGAAGCGTCTCGATGAGCATGGGGCGGAGCGTAGGTCCCCCACCCGCCCGGCCCGCGCCGCCTCACCACGGAGCCCGCGCCCCCTCACCACGGAGCCCGCGCCCCCTCACCACGGAGCCCGCGCCCCCTCACCACGGGGCCTGCCCGCCTCACCACGTGGACAGCGCCGCGTCGCCCCGCCCGCTTTCGGTACGTTGGCACCATGAGCAGCGCTTCCGCCGTCGCGTACCAAGGTGAACCAGGGTCCAATTCCGCCGCCGTGAGCGCGGTGATGTTTCCGGGCGTGCCCACACTGCCCTGCGCGACCTTCGAGGACGTTCTCCAGGCGGTGCACGAGGGCGAGGCGCGCGTCGCGCTCATCCCGATCGAGAACTCCTCGGCGGGCCGGGTCGCCGATGTGCACCAGCTGCTGGCCACCTCCGGGCTGCGGATGTTCGCCGAGTACTTCCACCCCATCCACTTCGACCTCCTCGGCCCGCCCGGCGCGCGCGTCGAGGACGTCAAGGTCGTCCGCAGCCACGTGCAGGCGCTCGGCCAGTGCCGCCGCATCACCCGCGAGCACGGCTGGACGGCACGCGTCGCCGAGGACACGGCGGGCGCCGCGCGCGAGGTCGCCGAGCTGGGCGACCCGGCGCACGCGGCCTTCGCGCCGCCTGCCGCCGCCGAGCTGTACGGCCTCCAGGTCCTCGCCCCGCAGGTCGAGGACGAGCACCACAACACGACCCGCTTCCTCGCCCTCGCCCGCGCGGACGAGACCCCGCGCCCGGAGCGCGCCGAGGGAGTCCCGTACGTCACGAGCCTGCTCTTCCGCACCCGCAACATCCCCGCCTCGCTCTACAAGGCGCTCGGCGCCTTCGCGAGCAACGGCGTCAACCTCACGAAGATCGAGTCCTACCAGCTCGGCGGCAGCTTCTACGCCAGTCAGTTCTACGTGGACGTGGCGGGGCACCCCGAGGACCCCGGTTTCGTACGGGCCCTGGAGGAGCTGTCGTTCTTCTCGGCCGAGCTGCGGGAACTCGGCGTCTACCCGGCGCACACGTTCCGCGAGGAGCTGCACCGGCCGGTGGAGGAGGAGCCGCCCTCCTCCAGCCCCTCCGGCGATTGAGGAACGGGGCGTGAGGCGGAGCCCCACAAGCGGGGGCCCGGGGCGCGGCCCCGGACCCCTCCCGCCCTCGTCAGACGTTGACGCCGAAGTCCTGCGCGATGCCGACGAGGCCCGAGGCGTAGCCCTGGCCCACGGCGCGGAACTTCCACTCCGCCCCGTTGCGGTACAGCTCGCCGAAGACCATCGCGGTCTCGGTCGCCGCGTCCTCGGAGAGGTCGTAGCGGGCGATCTCGGTGCCGCCGTCCTGGTTGACGATGCGGATGTAGGCGTTGCGGACCTGGCCGAAGTTCTGGTTGCGGGTCTCGGCGTCGTAGATCGAGACGGGGAAGACGATCTTGTCGACGTCGGCGGGCAGGCCCGCGAGGTTGACGTTGATCGCCTCGTCGTCGCCCGCGCCCTCGCCCGTCCGGTTGTCGCCGGTGTGGACGATCGTCTGGTCCGGGGTCTGCTTGTTGTTGAAGAAGACGAAGTGGGCGTCGGAGTAGACCTTGCCCTGCGTGTTCACCGCGATCGCGGAGGCGTCGAGGTCGAAGTCCGTACCGGTCGTGGTGCGCACGTCCCAGCCGAGGCCGACTGTCACGGCGGTCAGGCCCGGGGCCTCCTTCGTCAGCGAGACGTTGCCGCCCTTGGACAGGCTTACAGCCATGGGATGTGTCCCTTTCGTCGAACGATCACGGCCCCGCGCCTTCGGCGGGACCGTCGTCATTCCTATGAACGCGGGGGCACGCTGCCAAGGTTCCTGGCTCCTTTGCTTTCTTTACGAATCTCTGCGAGCCGGGGCGTACGGCAGCTCCGCGCGCCCCCTCCCGTACCCCCGGCGTGAAAAGCGCGTGCCGCACGCCCCGGGACGCGCGACCATGGAGGCATGTCCGGTCCCCATGTCATCCGTGGCTCGGTCGTCCTGCCCGAGGCGGAGCTGAAGTGGCGCTTCTCGCGCTCCTCCGGGCCCGGCGGCCAGCACGTCAACACCTCCGACACCCAGGTCGAGGTCCTCTTCGACCTCGCCGCCACCGAGGCGCTGCCCGGGGTCTGGAAGGCCCGCGCCCTCGAACGCCTCGCCCCCCGCCTGCGCGACGGCGGCGTCCTCGCCGTCCGCGCCTCCGAACACCGCTCCCAGTGGCGCAACCGCGAACTCGCCGCCGCCCGCCTCACCGCGCTCCTCGCCGAGGCCACCGCCCCACCCCCGGCCGCCCGCCGCAAGCGCAAGATCCCCAAGGGCATCAACGAACGCCGCCTGCGCGAGAAGAAACAACAGGGCGAACGGAAGCGGGGCAGGTCAGGGAAGGACTGGGGGTAGGGGGCGCGTCACCCCAGCCCCCGGTACTTCCCCTTGAAGTACACCAGCGGTTCCCCGTCCTCGCTCGGTAGGCCGGCGCTCAGGACGCGGCCTATGACGAGGGTGTGGTCGCCCGCCTCCACGCGCTGTTCCGTGCGGCATTCCAGGGTGGCGAGGGCGCCGCCCATCAGGGGGGCGCCGGTGTGTGCGCCGCGTCGGTAGGGGAGGTCCTCGAAGAGGAGGCGGTCGCTGACGCGGCCGCGCATCGCGAAGCGGCCCGCGATGTGGCGCTGGCTGCGGGCGAGGAGGGAGACGCCCCACAGGGGTTGTTCGTCGAGGAGGTCGTCCATGCGGGAGCCGGCCCGCAGGCTCACCATGACGAGCGGCGGCTCGAGCGAGACGGACAGGAAGGCCGTCGCCGTCATGCCCGCGTCCTCGCCGCGCGGGGCGTCCGGGTCGGTCTGCGGTTCGTGGGCCGTCACCAGGACGACTCCGGCCGCGAGCCGGCTGAGCGCGGCCTTGAACTCCTCGTCACTCACCCCCACAGCATGAGGGGTGACGGGGGCGGCGGGGGATGGGGCGTCGGTCCTGAACACGTCATGCACGCTAACTCGCCGGTAGCCCTCACCGCATCGGACCAGCGGCCGAAGCGGAGGTCCTAAGACCGCACCGGTGTGCGGGACCCGCGGGGGGTCGGGCGGGGCAGGGCGGGCGAGGGGGAGCAGGTGGCCGAAAACGTACAGGTGACGTACAGAGAGTGCGCACGAGGCCACAGATCCCGCTGTGACTTGAGTCACAGCACTCACATTTAGTTGACCGTGAGTACCGGGCGCACAGCTCACTGTGATTCAGTGGGGGAGTGGCCAATGTGCTGATGTGATCGGATGATCAGCGGTCCGGGTCGTCGAGGGGGGCGGTCCGCTCCGCCGGTGGTCCGGGGAAGGCGCGTCCTGGAGTCGCAGTCGAGGTCTCGGGGAGTAGACGAGCATGGAGACCGAGTCGGAGCCCTACGTCCGTCTTGCGACCATGCGGCAGCTCCACCAGGCCGTCTCCGACCTCGCGACGGCCCGCAGCCTCGCCGACACCCTCCAAGCCGTCGTCGACGGCGTCGTCAACGGCATCGGCTGGGAACTCGCCGCCGTCAACATCGTCCAGCCGGACGGTGACCTCGTCGTCGCCGCGCTCTCCGGCAGCGACGCGGCCGACTCCCTCATGACGGGCCGCGTCGGCTCCCGCACCGCCTGGGAACGCCGACTCGCCGCCGCCGAGCAGTGGGGCGCGCTGCGCTTCCTGCGCCACGACATCGCCCGCGCGCTGGAGACCGACGGCATACCCGCCTGGTACACCCCCGGCCCCGAACCGCGCTTCGCCGACGAGTGGCACCCCGAGGACCAGCTCCTCGCGCCGATGTACGAGTCCGGGGAGGCCGGTGACCTCGTCGGCGTCCTCGCCGTCGACCGCCCCCGCGACGGCCGCCGCCCCGGCGCCTGGGGCTGCGAGGCGCTCCAGATGTACGCGGCACAGGCCGCCACCGCCATCGTCAACGCCCGCCTCCGCTCGAACATGCAGCGCGCGCTCGTCCGCCTGGAACGCGAGCAGCAGGCACTACGCGCGAGCGAGGAATCCTTCCGGCAGGCCTTCGAGTACGCGCCGAGCGGCATGGCCATCGCCGAACTCGGCGGCGAGCACCACGGCCGCGTCCTGCGCGCCAACGACGCCCTGTGCCGCCTCCTCGGCCGTTCCGCCTCCGCGCTGCGCCGCTGGTCCTTCGTCGACCTCGCCCACCCCGAGGACGTCGGCGTCCTCCTGCGCACCTCGGCCGAGGGCGGCCGCGCCGAACTGCGCCTGCTGCGCCGCGAGAAGAGCGGCGAGAGCTACGTGTGGGTGCACCTGCGCAACTCCGTCGTCGCCGACGCGGCCGACGGACCGCGCTTCCTGCTCACGCACGTCGAGGACATAGAGGACCGCAAGCGCCGCGAACTCCACCTCGCCCACCGCGCCAGCCACGACGCCCTCACCGGCCTGCCCAACAGCGCCGAACTGCGCTCCCGCCTCGCGGCCCGCCTCTGCGAACGCCCCTCCGCGCGCCCCCCGACCCCGGTCGAGAGCCTCGACGCGGCCTACGGCGACCACCGCCCGGACGCCTCCGCGCGCCACGAGAACTACGAGAGCTACGAGGAGTACGCGGCGGCGCACTACGCGAGCGAGCCCTACCCGACGGGCGGCGTCGCACCGTACGGGCCCTACAGCGGCGAAAGGCCGTACGGCACGGAGACGCCGTACGGCACGGAGACGCCGTACGGCACGGAGACGCCGTACGGCACGGAGACGCCGTACGGCACGGAGACGCCGTACGGCGCCGAGGCGCAGCGGCCCGACGAGGCGCCGCACCCGTACCCGCCGCACCCCGTGACCGACTCGGGCGGCCACACCTACGACTTCACCCAGGACCCCGCAGCGCCCTACGCCGCCCCCGCCACCGGCTACGAGACGCACACGCACGCCGTCGCGCCGCCGCCCGAGGGCATGCCGGACAACGGCGTGAAGGGTCTCGCCGTGCTCTTCTGCGACCTCGACGGCTTCAAGCCGATCAACGACCGCTACGGCCACCACGTCGGGGACGCCGTCCTCATCGAGGTCGCGCGGCGGCTCAGCGGCGGCGTACGGGACGGGGACACGGTGGCACGGCTCGGCGGGGACGAGTTCGTCGTGCTCGCCGACGGCGTCGGACGCAGCGACGCGGAGGACCTCGCCGTCCGGCTGCGGACCGCGATCACGCAACCGATCAGGGCCGACGGGCGTTCCGTACGGGTGGGGGCGAGCTTCGGCATCGGCTGGGCGCGCTGCGGCGAGAGCCCGGAGGAGGTCCTCCAGTCGGCGGACCAGCGCATGTACGTCGAGAAGCGCTCCCGGTCGCGGCAGCACCGGCGCGCGATCTGACCCGCGCGCCCCCCTCGGGCGCCGTGTGGTCCCGGCCACGCGGTGGGCTCGTGCGGAGCGGGTAGGCTCGCCGGGACCGGCCGGTGCCGCTCGCGCGCCCCCGGTACGCCTGTCCCGTACCGCGACCAGCACGTCCCCGCACGTCACGTTCAGCACGTCAAGGAGTGAGCCAGCGATGACCCCCGGTCCCCCCGGCAACAACGGTGCGAATCCGCCCGAGGGCGAGAACCCGGGGGCGGCGGGCACGGAGGAGGACGACCCCTTCGGCTACCTGTACGCCGACGGCCAGTCCGCCGGGGCCAGGCCTCCCTCGGGCGGCGGCTACGGCTACCCGGGCCAGCGCTCGCACCACCAGGTCAGGGCGGTCGGCGAGCGCCAGTACGGGTACGGGTACCCGCCCAAGGAAAGCCAGCAGAGCGCCCCCGGCCAGGGCGCCCCGACGGCCGCGTACCCCCAGCAGCAGAACGCCCACTACGCCGCGCCGGAGAACCTCCCCGGCGGGCCCCCCGCGGGCGGCGGCCGTCGCGCCGCGAACGGCCAGGGCGGCGGCCGGGGCGGTGGCCGGGGCCGCGGGCCGAACAACAAGGGCCTGCTCATCGGCGCGGTCGCGGTCGTGTGCGCCGTCGCCGTGGGCATCACCGTGGCAGTGGTCACGGGCGGCTCGGGCGACGACAAGCAGGCCGCGAAGGACCCGGCGCCCAGCGCGACGGCCTCCGAGGGCCACGGCGGCGAGGGCGACGACAAGCAGCCCGGCGACGACGCGTCGAAGGAGCCGGTGGAGGAACTCCCCAAGGCCGACGCGAAGACCCTCCAGCTCTCGGGCGGCCCCTCGGTCGCCTCGGACGTCGAGGGCGCCAAGGCGGACGGCGGCAGCTACGTCGCCGGCTTCAACAAGCCCGGCGCCAAGCTCACCTGGAACGTCAGCGTCCCGAAGGCCGGCGAGTACACCGTCTTCCTCGACTACGGCGTCCCCGGCAAGGACCAGCAGGCCAGCCTCTACGTCAACGGCGGCGACCGCCGCGACCTCTCCCTGAAGAACTGGGCGCAGGCCCCCGAGGGCGACTGGGAGAAGGGCTGGACCACCTCCTACGTCTTCGCCAACCTGACCAAGGGCACGAACGCCATCTCCTTCTCGTGCGACCAGGGCGACAGCTGTGACGCCAACTTCGACCGGGTGTGGCTGAAGGCCGGGCACGTGACGAAGTAGGGACGCGGGCGCGGAGCCCGGGTCCCTCACCCCGCCTCCGCCACCTTCACCTCTCCCCGGAGTTCCGCGTACGCCCGCGCGTCGAACTCGCCCGCCACCGGCGAGGTGACCGCCGCTGCCGCCAGGGCGGTCGCGTGGGCGAGCCGGGCGGGCCAGGGCTGCGCGTCGGCGAGGCCGGTGAGGAGGGCGGCGACGACCGCGTCCCCCGCACCGGTCGGATTGCCGGGCAGGGGCCGGGGGAGAGCCGCGCGCCACAGCGTCGTGGGGGTCGCGGCGAGCAGGCCGCGATCGCCGAGCGAGGCGACGACCGCACCCGCCCCCCGGCGGCGGGCGTCCCGGGCCGCGCGGGCCGGTTCCCGGGACCCGGTGAGCTGGGCCAGCTCGTCCTCGTTGGGCTTGAGGATGTCGGGGCGCGCCGCGACACCCCGGCGCAGCGCCTCACCGCTCGTGTCCAGGACGACAGGCACCCCGGCCGCCCGCGCCTCCCGTACGAGCGTCGCGTACGCCCCCACCGGCACCCCCGGCGGCAGGCTCCCGCACAACGCGACCGCCGTCGCCGCGGGCAGCAGCCCCGCGTACACGTGCCGGAACGCGTCCCACTCCGCAGCCGAGACGAGCGGCCCCGGCTCCCGCAGCACCGTCGCGGCGGCCCGCGCCGCCGCCCGCGACACCACCCGCGCTCTGGTGTCCGTCACCACCGTGACCGTGCGCCGCGCGGGCTCCGCCGTCTCCACGAGCGCGTCCGTGACCCCGTCGGCCCCGGCGAGCAACCCCCGTATGCGCTCCCCCGTCGGCCCCCCGCACAGCCCCGTCACCGTGACGTGCCGCCCGAGCGCACCGAGCACCCGGGCCACGTTGAGCCCCTTGCCGCCCGCGCGTTCACTCACCTCGCGCACCTGGTGGCTCGCCCCTGGCACGAGCGCGGGGACGCGATACGTCAGGTCGAGCGCGGTATTGAGCGTGACGGTCAGCAGCATCCGCGCACCCCCTCCCCCTCACGGTCCGGTGCGACCCGGCACCGGCACGAGGTCCGATCATGCCAAAGCCGTACCCGGCCCGCCCAGAGGCGGGAGCGGAGCGGACCGCTATGGACGGGACCGAACGTTTCCCGCCGCCACTCCGTCACAAAGACGCGCACGGAGGAGCGATACACCGTGGACGGGGGCGGTACGGGGCGAGCCGCCCGCAAGGGGGGCGGGCGGCTCGCCCCGATCCGGCTCGGGCGGGCGGGCGGCTCGCCCCGGTCCGGCTCGGGCGGGCGGTACGGGGCACTTCGGCGCGAGGGGAACGGGAACCGCGCCGCCTCGCGCGCCCCCCCTCAGCCCCGCGCCGCCGCCGCCTGCCGAGGCGTCACGAGCCACTGCCCCTTGCGCAGCACCCCCACCACATCGAAGCCCGCGTCGAGCACCACGACATCCGCGTCCTTGCCCGGCTCCAGCGAGCCCACCCGGTCCGCGAGGCCGAGCAGGCGGGCCGGGTTCGCGCTCAGCGCCCGTACCGCCGCCTCGATGCCGAGACCGTCGACCGTCACGGCCCGCTTCAGCGCGCGGTCCATCGTGAGCGTCGAGCCCGCGATCGAACCGCCCTCCGTCAGCCGCGCGACACCGTCCACGACATCGACCTCCAGCGGCCCGAGCCGGTAGCGCCCGTCGCCGAAGCCCGCCGCGTCCATCGCGTCCGTCACGAACGCGACCCGGTCCGCGCCCTTGTGATGGAAGGCCAGCCGCAGCGCCGCCGGGTGCAGGTGCGTGCCGTCGTTGATCAGCTCGACGGTGATCCGCTCATCCTCCAGGAGCGCCGCGACCGGTCCCGGCTCGCGGTGACCGAGCGGCGGCATCGCGTTGAACAGGTGCGTCGCCACGGTCGCGCCCGCGTCGATCGCCTCCACGGTCTGCTCGTACGTCGCGTCCGTATGGCCGATCGCCGCGATCACGCCCTGCTCGACGAGCAGCCGCACCGAGTCCAGGCCGCCGGGCAGCTCCGTCGCGAGCGTCACCATCCGCGCCTGCCCGCGCGCCGCCGCCAGCAGCTTCGCGACCTCCGCCGGGTCCGGGTCCCGCAGCAGAGCCTCGCTGTGCGCACCCTTGCGGCACGGCGAGATGAACGGCCCCTCGAAGTGGATGCCCGCCAGCTCACCGTCCTCCGCCAGCTCCGAGAGCAACCCCGCGCGCTCCGCGAGCGCGTCCAGCTCCCCCGTCACGGTCGAGGCGACGACGGTCGTCGACCCGTGCGCGCGGTGCGTACGCAGCGCCGTCCGTACGTCCTCGACGTCACCCGCGCCGAACGCGGCCCCGCCGCCGCCGTGGTTGTGGATGTCGACGAAGCCGGGCACGAGCCAGTGCCCGCGCAGATCGAGCTCCGGGGCGCCCTCGGGAGCACGCTCCGCGATCCGCCCCCCGGCCACGACGAGCCTGCCGTCCGGCACCTGCCCCGTGGGCAGGACCACGGTGGCGCCGGTCAGGACGGTGTAGTCGGTGCTGGCAGCCATCAGGCGCTTACCTCCGTGGCGAGTAGGTCCCAGGCGAGCAGGCCGGCGCCGAGGCAGCCCGCCGTGTCCCCGAGCGCGGCGGGCACGATCTCGGGGAGCGCCTGGAAGGTGACGCGCTCGGCGACGGCCGCGCGCAGCGGTGTGAACAAGGTTTCCCCGGCTTCGGCGAGCCCGCCACCGATGATCAGCGTCCGGGGGTCGAGCAGGGTGACGGCGATGAGCAGCCCGTCGGCGAGCGCCGCGACGGCCTCCGCCCACACGGCGAGCGCGCGCGGGTCCCCGGCGACCACGGCCCGCGCGCAGTCCGCGGCGGTCGCCTCCGCGTCCCCGCTCGCCTCCGCCCACGCGGTGGTGACGGCGGAGGCCGAGGCCACCCGCTCCAGACAGCCGCGCTGCCCGCAGCCGCACGGCGGCCCGTCCGAGCGCACCACGACGTGCCCAAGCTCCCCGGCCGAACCGTGCGCGCCGGGCTCTATGACCCCGTTGATGCCGTAGGCGCCGGCGATGCCCGTGCCGAGAGCGAGGAAGAAGAAACGGTCGGCGCCGTGGCCCGCGCCGAGCCGTCCCTCGGCGATTCCGCCGGTCCGTACGTCGTGGCCGAGCGCGACGGGGACACCGCCGAGCCGCTCGCTCAACAGGGCCCGCAGCGGCACGTTCTCCCAGCCGAGGTTCGCCGAGAAGACGGCGATCCCGTGCTCGGTGTCCACCACACCCGGGATCGCCATCCCGACCGCGCTCGCCCCCTCGCCGAACCGCTCGCCGCCGTACGCGTACAGCTCCGCGGCGAAGGCGAGGATGCCCTCGACCACCGCCTCGGGCCCCTGCTCGCGCCCGGTGCGCCGCCGCTCCTCGTGCAGCAGCTCACCCGCCGCCCCCACCAGGGCGGCCTTGATCCCGGTGCCGCCCACATCGAGGGCGATGACATGTTTCACGTGAAACAGTTTGGCGCCTCAACCGGAAGAGGTCTAGTCCATTCGCGTGGCGAAGTTGCCCGAACCGGGGACGGGGGAGGCGGGCGGGTGTCGGAGCGGCGCTCTAGGCTGCGAGGAATGAACGACACGCACGAGGAACCGGGACGGGGGGCGGAGGCCGGGGAGTCCGTACCGGAGAGCGGGGAGTCCGGACAGGGGGTCGGGGAGTCCGTACCGGAGGCGGGGGAGTCCGTACCGGAGAGCGGGGAGTCCGGACCGGTGGCCGCCGCCTCACCCGCCCCGGCCCCCCTCTCCGCCCGCGACCGCGACGTCCTCGCCCTCGAAGGCGAGAGCTTCGCCGGGCCCGGGGCGAAGGAACGCGCCGTCCGCGAGCGGCTCGGCATGTCACCGACCCGCTACTACCAACTCCTCAACGCCCTCCTCGACGACCCCGCCGCCGAGGCACACGCCCCCGTCACCGTCCACCGCCTGCGCCGGGTACGGGAGGCACGCCGGGCGCAGCGGTGAGACGGGCGCGGCGCGGGCGGCCTAGAGTCGGCGCATGACCGCAGCGCCTGACTCCCACTCCTCCCGTTCCCCGCTCCCCGAGCCCGTGACCGAGGCCGGGCGGGCGGGGTTGCGGGCCGTTCTCGATCAGCCCTCGGCCGCCGTCGTGGCGCTCGACTTCGACGGCACGCTCGCCGACATCGTCCCGGACCCCGATTCCGCGCGCGCCCGCCCCGGCGCCGTCGAAGCGCTCGCCCGTCTCGCGCCGCACGTCCGCTCCATCGCCGTCGTCACCGGGCGCCCCGCCGAGACCGCCGTCCGCTACGGGGGCTTCGCGGACGTCCCCGGCCTCGAACACCTCGTCGTACTCGGCCTGTACGGCGCCGAGCGCTGGGAAGCCGCGAGCGGCGAACTCACCGCCCCGCCCCCGCCCCCCGGACTCACCGCCGCGCGCGCCGAACTCCCCACCGTCCTGGCCGAGAACGGGAACTTCCCCGGCCTGTGGACCGAGGACAAGGGCCAGGCCGTCGCCGTGCACACGCGCCGCGCCGAGGACCCCCAGGGCGCGTACGACGCGCTCCTCGCCCCGCTCACCGCGCTCGCCGAACGCCACGGCCTCATCGTCGAACCGGGCCGGATGGTCCTGGAGTTGCGGCCGCCGGGCATGGACAAGGGCAAGGCCCTCACGACCTACCTCGACGAGGTCGGCGCCACCTCCGTCCTCTACGCCGGCGACGACCTCGGTGACCTCGCCGCCTACGCCGCCGTCGAAGCGGGCCGCCCCGCCCGCCCCGGTCTCCTCCTCGCCTCCGGCACCGAGGTCAGCGAACTCACCGTCCGCGCCGACCTGCCCCTCGCGGGAGGACCGGAGGAAGTGGTGGCGTTTCTCGCGGCATTGGGGGAGGCGCTGGGCTGAGGGGGCTCAGGGATGTGGGTGGGGGGAGGCGGCGGGGGTGGCTTCCGCACGGCTCGGGGCAGCCCCGCCCTCCCGGGGGGCGGGAAGCGGGGGTGGCTTCCGCACGGCTCGGGGCAGCCCCCGCCCTCCCAGGGGGCGGCCCCAATACCAGTCTTCCAGAGCCGCCCCCGCTTCCCGCCCCGTCCCGCCACATCTGTGGACAACTCCGGGAAACCCGCACAACGTCTCACTCGACCGAGTGAGACGCGTGCACGCACAAGGCGAGGTATCCACAGCCGCCGAACGGATCATCACACTGCCGCGCCGCCCATGCGGGCGCCGAGCCCACCGACCGCCCCGCGCCCTCGCCCCCACAGGCCCTACGCCCCGCCCAGCGCCTCCAACTGCTCCATGAACCACCGCCCCGGCGGCAGCGCCGTCGCCGCCTCCGCCAGCCGCTTCGTGCGCGCCGACCGGGTCTCCGGGTCCTGGGTGAGCGCCGTGTGCAGCGCCTCGGCCGTCGCCGAGACGTCGTACGGGTTCACCACGACCGCGTCCGCGCCCAGCTCCTCGTACGCCCCCGCCTCCCGCGACAGCACGAGCGCCACGCCCGCGTCCGAGACGACCGGGACCTCCTTCGCCACGAGGTTCATGCCGTCACGGATCGGGTTGACCAGCGCGACGTCCGCGAGCCGGTAGGCCGCGAGCGAGCGCGGGAAGTCGTCGTCGACCTTCAGCAGCACCGGCGTCCAGTCCGCCGTCCCGAACTCGTCGTTGATCTCCTGCGCGACCCGCTCCACCTCCGCCGTGTACGCCCGGTACACCTCCAGGTCCTGGCGGGACGGGTACGCGAAGGCGAGGTGCACGACCTGCCCGCGCCAGTCCGGGCGGTCCGTCAGCAGCCGCCGGTACGCGTGGAGTCCCCGCACGATGTTCTTCGACAACTCCGTACGGTCCACCCGCACGATCGTGCGCCGCCCCTCGCCGCCGATCTCCCGGCGCAGCGCCGCGATCCGCTCGTCCACGTCCTCCTGGTGCGCGCGGTCGCGCAGGAAGTCGGCGTCCGCGCCGAGGCCGTGCACCGCCACCTCGGTCCGGCCCGTACCGCCGACGAGCGCGTCCGCGCAGGCCGTGAAGGCGTCCGCCCAGCGGCGGGTGAGGAACCCCGCGTGGTCCGCGCCGAGAATCCCGCGCAGCACCTGCTCCGCCACGTCGTCGGGCAGCAGCCGGTAGTAGTCGAGCGGCGCCCACGGCGTGTGCGAGAAGTGCGCGATGCGCAGATCGGGGCGCAGCGCGCGCAGCATCCCCGGCACGAGCACCAGGTGGTAGTCCTGCACGAGCACCGCCGCGCCCTTCGCCGCCTGCGCCGCGAGCGCCTCGGCGAAGGCGCGGTTGTACGCCTCGAAGGAGGCCCAGCGCGCGCGGAACTCCGGGCCGAACGCGGGCTCCAAGGGCGTCTGCCACAGCATGTGGTGGGCGAACCACAGCACGCTGTTGGCGATGTCGTTGTACGCCTCGTGCTGCGTGCGCGGATCGATCCCGAGCATGTGGACACGGCGCCCGCCCGTGTCCGCCGGGTCCAGCTCCGCGCCCGAGCGCCGGGCCGCCTCGCGGTCCGCGTCGCTCAGCGCCGCGCACACCCACACCGCGTCGACCTCGGGCCCGATCGCCGAGAGCCCCGAGACGAGCCCCCCGCCGCCGCGCTTGGCCCTCAGCTCGCCGTGCGCGCCGAACGCGTACGAGACGGGGCCGCGGTTGGAGGCGAGGAGGACGGCGGCACCGGTGCCGGTGCCGGTGGGGCGGGTGGGGTCGTCAGTAGGCATGGTGCATTCCTCGCCTCGGGATCATGGGCTCAAACGTGCGAACTGTGCGGGACTCGGCATCCGCCCCCAACTGCCATGTTCTGCCGCGCCCCCCGCGGGACGACGGCCGACGGACGCACCCGCGCCCCGCCCCCACGCGCCGCCAACGCCCCGCCCCGTGCCCCCCTCAGGCCGCCTCCCTCCGCTCCGTGTACTCCGGGATCTCCCGCATCGGCGGCCGCTCCTCCGTGTCCACGGGATGCGTGTGCGCCGCGAAACCGCCCTCGGGCAGGCGGTCGAACTGGGTCAGCTCGGGGCGTACGAGATGGCCGCGCGCGAGCCGTACCTGCGCCGTGCGGTAGATCGTCGCCGCCATGCGGCCCAGCGCCTGCCCGTCCTGGTGGCGGTGCACCCGCACCCCGACGTCCACCTGCGCGAGCGCGTCGAGCCCCACCGTGTGCAGCGCGTCCACGAGGAGACCCAGCTCGACCCCGTACCCCACGGGGAACGGCAGCTGTTCGAGGAGCGAGCGCCGCCCCGCGTACTCGCCGCCCAGCGGCTGCACGAAACCCGAGAGCCGCGGCCAGTGCATGTTGAGCAGCGGGCGCGCCATGAGTTCGGTGACCCGGCCGCCCTGGCCGGGCTCGGAGCCGAGCGGACGGTCGTACATCGCCTTCACGAGATGCACGTCCCGCTCGGCGAGGAGCGGGCCGAGGATGCCGGTCACGAAGGCGGACCGGAAGTCCTTGAGGTCCGCGTCGACGAAACAGATCAGCTCACTGTCGGTCGCGAGCAGCGAGCGCCACAGCACCTCGCCCTTGCCCGGCACGGCGGGCAGCCGCGGCAGCACCGCGTCCCGGTGCACGACCCGCGCCCCGGCCGCGCGCGCGACCTCGGCGGTGCGGTCCGTGGAGCCCGAGTCGAGGACGACGAGTTCGTCGACGAGAGGGACGGCTTCGACGAGTTCACGCCGGATGACGTCGACGATCGCGCCGACGGTCGCCTCCTCGTTCAGTGCCGGAAGGACGACGGCCACCGAGGCCCCCGTGGCGCGTTTGAGCGCGGCGAGCCGTTCCACGGGCCAGTCGTTCGCGGTCCAGGAGCGATGCTCCAGCCAGCGTTCCACCTCTTCGATCACGGCGTCTGTCCCCTCGTGCGTACGGACCCGGTGCGAGGCCCTTCGACTGCCGCCCCTTGCGGAGGGCGCCGATGAGATCTTCATCTCGGCGTGCGGACGGCTCGCTCCACGATCCAGGGCTTCGGTTACAGTCTTGAACAACGCGGGTGACCATCCCATGTCGGGGTGCGCTGTCACCTTGTGTCACAAACGCCCCGGGCCCGAAGCCCGGGTGCCACAACGCTCATCCAGAGGGGCAGAGGGATACGGCCCGTTGAAGCCCCGGCAACCCTCCAGCCAGTCTCCGCGCGGTTCACCGATACCGCCACCGAAGGCCCTGGCTCGGGAAGGTGCCAATTCCGTCTCGCGGCGAGATGCGCCGCGGGGAAGATGAGGAGAAAGGGCCTCCCCATGGCTGTGCAAGCCGCCGAAACCCCGCAGAACACCACCTCCGCCGTCGACCTCGGCCCCGCCGTCGCGCTCTCCTGTCGCGAGTGCGGCGAGCGCTTCCCGCTCGGCCCGGTCTTCGCCTGCGAAAGCTGCTTCGGCCCCCTTGAGGTCGCCTACGAGCTGCCGTCCGGCGACGTCGAGGAACTGCGCCGCGCGATCGAGGCCGGCCCCAAGAACATCTGGCGTTACGCACCGTTGCTGCCCGTGCCCGCCGACGTGGCGAGCCACCCCAACACCAACCCCGGACTCACGCAACTCGTGAAGGCGGACCGGCTCGCGAAGGAACTCGGCGTCACCGGCGGCCTCTACGTCAAGGACGACTCCGGGAACCCCACGCACTCCTTCAAGGACCGCGTCGTCGCGATCGCCGTCGAGGCCGCGCGCGCCTTCGGCTTCACGACCCTGTCCTGCTCCTCGACGGGCAACCTCGCGGGGGCCGTCGGCGCCGCCGCCGCCCGCGCCGGCTTCCGCTCCTGCGTCTTCATCCCGCACGACCTGGAGCAGGGCAAGGTCGTCATGGCCGCGGTCTACGGCGGCGAGCTCGTCGGCATCGAGGGCACGTACGACGACGTGAACCGCTTCTGCTCCGAGCTGATCGGCGACCCGCTCGGCGAGGGCTGGGGCTTCGTCAACGTCAACCTGCGCCCGTACTACGGCGAGGGCTCGAAGACGCTGGCGTACGAGATCTGTGAACAGCTCGGCTGGGAGATCCCCGACCAGATCGTCATCCCGGTCGCCTCCGGCTCGCAGCTGACGAAGATCGACAAGGGTCTGAAGGAACTGATCAGGCTCGGTCTCGTCGCGGACAAGCCGTACCGGATCTTCGGCGCGCAGGCCGAGGGCTGCTCGCCGGTCTCGACCGCGTACAAGGCCGGGCACGACGTCGTACGCCCGCAGAAGCCGAAGACGATCGCGAAGTCCCTCGCGATCGGCAACCCGGCCGACGGCCCCTACGTGCTCGACATCGCCCGCCGCACGGGCGGCGCCGTCGAGGACGTGGACGACGAGCAGGTCGTGGACGCGATCAAGCTCCTCGCGCGCACCGAGGGCATCTTCGCCGAGACGGCGGGCGGCGTCACGGTCGGTGTCACGCGCAAGCTCATCGAGAACGGGCAGCTCGACCCCGCCCTGACCACCGTCGTCCTCAACACCGGCGACGGCCTCAAGACCCTGGACGCGGTCGCCCCGACCACCGGGCCCACCGCGACCATCCGCCCCGACCTGGACGCCTTCCGCGCCGCCGGTCTCGCGGGCTGAGCCCGGCCGGGCTCCGCTGAGCCCCGGCCGAGCCCGTCCCCCCAACTTTCCGCGCTGCCCGAGAAAGGCCACGCCATGAGCGTTTCCGTTCGTATCCCGACCATCCTGCGCACCTACACCGGCGGCCAGGCCGAGGTCCCCGCCGAGGGCGCGACCGTCGCCGAGGTCCTCGCCGACCTGGAGCGCAACCACACCGGCATCTCTGCCCGCGTCCTCGACGACGACGGCAAGCTCCGCCGCTTCGTCAACCTCTACGTCAACGACGACGACATCCGCTTCGAGCAGGGCCTCGACACCGCCACCCCGGACGGCACGGGCATCTCGATCATCCCGGCGGTCGCCGGCGGCTGCTGAGCCCCGCGCCGGACGGTCCCCGCCTCGCCCGTACCCCTCGCTTCACCCCTGCCCCCTCCGCACCACAAGCGGAGGGGGCAATTCCATGGGATTCGCAGGAGTAGAGTCGGGGTATTGCTTCGCCCCTTTCTTCACGGCGGCTCCAGGAATCCCCGACGCCGCACGCGCACCTGTCGGAAACCTGGGAATCAATTCCGCTTTCCGTGCCGCCCATTTGCGGCTTTGCGTTCCTTTTGCCGGGCCCGACGTGTCCTGAACTCCCGTGAATTCTCCGGCCATGTCAGGATGCGGGCCGAGCCGATTTCTCGTCCGACTGACCTGTTGCGGACGGCAGTTGGGCAGATACATTCAGCGGCGGTCGACGCGTTCCGGCGCACGCCCCCCAAGATTCCCGCGGGGGTGAGGTCTGACCCGGGTGCGCGAAGTGCGTTCCTGTGCAAGGGCCAGTAATAGGGGAGTTAGGCATGGCTCAGGGCACCGTCAAGTGGTTCAACGCGGAGAAGGGCTACGGCTTCATCGCGGTCGACGGTGGTGCGGATGTATTCGTCCACTACAGCGCGATCCAGATGGACGGTTACCGCACCCTGGAGGAGGGTCAGCGGGTCGAGTTCGAGATCTCGCAGGGCCAGAAGGGCCCGCAGGCGGACATGGTCCGCGCTGCCGCCTGAACAGCGCTCCGACCGGTACGGGGCCCCGCGGCCGCGTACGACACGACATGACGAGCACGGGCGAGGGCCCGCACCCGGAGAGCGGGGGCGGGCCCTCGCCGCGTGTGCGCGTACGCGCGGCGGGCGCGGCGGCCCCGGACGGGCCGGCGTCCGGGGCCGCCGCGCCCGCGCGCTTACACGCACGGGTGGCATGGGTCGGCCCCGGGTCGGGTAAGGCGCACTCAAGTGGCTTGCACTCGATGGGGCAGAGTGCTAATCATTAGCGTTAGCACTCTGATGGTGAGAGTGACAGAGAGACCGGGTCGGTGAGGCCCGGCGGCCCCGCCGTGGCAAGGAATTCGGCGCGGGTCCCAGGCCGTCCGTCGCGGGCGCCACACGGTCCCTCAGCCCACCCCGTGTCCTGGGAGGACCACTTCACATGGCCAAGATCATCGCGTTCGACGAGGAGGCGCGGCGCGGCCTTGAGCGCGGTATGAACCAGCTCGCCGACGCCGTCAAGGTGACCCTCGGTCCCAAGGGCCGCAACGTCGTCCTGGAGAAGAAGTGGGGCGCCCCCACGATCACCAACGATGGTGTCTCCATCGCCAAGGAGATCGAGCTGGAGGACCCGTACGAGAAGATCGGCGCCGAGCTGGTCAAGGAGGTCGCGAAGAAGACGGACGACGTCGCCGGTGACGGCACGACGACCGCGACCGTCCTGGCCCAGGCCCTGGTCCGCGAGGGCCTGCGCAACGTGGCCGCCGGCGCCAACCCGATGGCCCTGAAGCGCGGCATCGAGCAGGCCGTCGAGGCCGTCTCGGGCGCGCTCCTGGAGCAGGCCAAGGACGTGGAGACCAAGGAGCAGATCGCCTCCACCGCCTCCATCTCCGCCGCCGACACCCAGATCGGCGAGCTCATCGCCGAGGCCATGGACAAGGTGGGCAAGGAAGGCGTCATCACCGTCGAGGAGTCCCAGACCTTCGGTCTGGAGCTGGAACTCACCGAGGGTATGCGCTTCGACAAGGGCTACATCTCGGCGTACTTCGCCACCGACATGGAGCGCATGGAGTCGTCGCTCGACGACCCGTACATCCTCATCGCGAACTCCAAGATCAGCAACGTGAAGGACCTCCTTCCGCTGCTGGAGAAGGTCATGCAGTCCGGCAAGCCGCTGCTGATCATCGCCGAGGACGTCGAGGGCGAGGCGCTCTCCACCCTGGTCGTCAACAAGATCCGCGGCACCTTCAAGTCCGTCGCGGTCAAGGCCCCCGGCTTCGGCGACCGCCGCAAGGCCATGCTCGGCGACATCGCCATCCTCACCGGTGGCCAGGTCATCTCCGAGGAGGTCGGCCTCAAGCTGGAGAACGCCGGCATCGAGCTGCTCGGCCGCGCCCGCAAGGTCGTCATCACCAAGGACGAGACGACCATCGTGGACGGCGCCGGCGACAGCGAGCAGGTCGCGGGCCGCGTCAACCAGATCCGCGCCGAGATCGAGAACAGCGACTCGGACTACGACCGAGAGAAGCTCCAGGAGCGCCTGGCGAAGCTCGCCGGTGGCGTCGCCGTCATCAAGGCCGGTGCCGCGACCGAGGTCGAGCTCAAGGAGCGCAAGCACCGCATCGAGGACGCCGTGCGCAACGCCAAGGCGGCTGTCGAGGAGGGCATCGTCGCCGGCGGCGGCGTGGCCCTGCTCCAGGCCTCCGCGGTCTTCGACAAGCTGGAGCTCGAAGGCGACGAGGCGACCGGCGCTGCCGCCGTGCGCACCGCCCTGGAGGCCCCGCTCAAGCAGATCGCCGTCAACGCCGGCCTCGAAGGCGGCGTCGTGGTGGAGAAGGTCCGCAACCTTGAGGTCGGCTACGGCCTCAACGCCGCGACCGGCGAGTACGTGAACATGATCGCCGAGGGCATCCTCGACCCGGCCAAGGTCACGCGCTCCGCCCTCCAGAACGCGGCCTCCATCGCCGCGCTCTTCCTCACCACCGAGGCCGTCATCGCCGACAAGCCGGAGAAGGCCGCCCCGGCCGCCCCGGGCGGCATGCCGGGCGGTGACATGGACTTCTGATCCGGCCCCCGGCCGCACGGCCGGGCTCGGATGAGGGTTCCCCGGGGCCCGTACGTCTGCGGACGTGCGGGCCCCGGTTGCGTGTGGGGGGCTTGCTGGGCGAGGCGGGTACGGGTTCCCTGCGGGGCGGGGTGGGGGCCCGCGCGCGTACGGCGCGGGCGGCTCGTGCCCGTACCGCGTCGGGCGGGCGCCGTTCCTGCGCCCCGTACACGTGAAAGCGGCACCTCCCGGTCCAGGAGGTGCCGCTTCTTCGTGTGGCCGACCGTCCGCGTTCCCCCGGGGAGCGACGGCCGTGCCGGGTGCGGCCCGCGTCGCTTCCCCCGAATCCGGCGCGGGCCGCCCCCGTACCACCGCCCCGTTCCGGACGGTCGTCACCGGGACAGGATGCCGTGAACGGGCCCGGCAGGGTATGAGTACTTGTACTCATAGAGGCGGTCACGGCGAACGTCGCGGGCCGCGCGGCCCGACAGCCTCACGGACTTCTCGTACTCCAGGAAGAGGACGGCACGGTGGACGGAGCGGACGCGGACCCCGTCGCGCTCGCCCGGCTGCTCGAACTCGCCGTCGCGGCACTCCACGAGACCCGCCCCGAACAGCTGTGGGCCCTCGCCTTCACCGAACTGCTCGACGCGCTCGACGCCGACCTCGCCGTCCGCAAGGCCGGGGAATGGAACCCGGGCGAGGGCACCGTCCGGCTGTGGACCCCCGAGGGCCCGGCCCACCACCTCCTCGGCCCCGACCAGCTCGACGTGATCCGCGCCGGCTACCCCTTCGTCGACCACTACACCGCCGGCCACCCCCTCGAACCCCTCACCGCCCGCACCACCGCCGGAGCCCACGCCTGGCGCCACGCCGCACCCGCCGGACGCCTGCGCGACGCGCTCGGCTCCACCGACATCCTCGCCCTGCCGCTCCCGCGCCCCGAGAACGGCGCCATCAACGGCTGTCTCCTGCACCGCACGGGCCGCACCCCCTTCACCCCCGCCCACCTCGCCTACGCCCGCCGGGCCCAGCCCGTACTCGCCGCCGTCGAGGCACACGCCGGCCACCTGCGCGCCTGGCGCACGCCCCCCGGCGGCCCGGAAGCGGCGAAGGTACGGGAGGAACGCGCCGCCCAACTCGGCCTCACCCCGCGCGAGATCACCGTCCTCGCCCTGCTCGCCGAGGCCCGCACCGCGAGCGCCATCGCCCAGCGCCTCGGCATCTCCCCCCGTACCGTCCACCGCCACCTCGCCCACCTCTACCGCAAGTTCGGGACGACGGACCGGCTCGCGACGGTGCTGCGGGCGCGGGAGACGGGCGTGCTGTGAGGCGGGGGTGCTCGGTGAGGTGGGGCGTGCTGCGCAGTGGTGAGCCGTCCGCTCAGGCACCCGGGGCGCGGGCCGGGAGGGAGTTGAGGAGCTGGAGCTTCTCGTGGCTGTCGGTGCCGGGGGTCGCGGTGTAGACGAGGAGCGACTGCCACTGGGCGGGATCGATGAGCACCTGGCAGTACAGGTCGAGCGCCCCGAGATCCGGGTGGCGCACCCGCTTCGTCTCGGTCTGCGGCAGACCCACCTCGTGCGCCGCCCACAGCGCGGCGAACTCCTCGCTGCGCGCGAGCAGCGCCTCGGCGATCTCCTCGGCGCGCCCGCCCTTCCCCTCCCGCGCGTACGCCGCGCGCAACTCCGAGGCGAAGAACCGCCCGCGCAGCGTGTGGTCCTCCGCCGGGTAGAGCGGCCGCACGGTGCCGGGCGCGGCGAACCAGCGGTACGTGATGCTGCGCTCCAGACCGGTGAAAAGGGTCTGGTCCCCGAGCAGCGCGGTCGCCGCGTGGGTCTGCTTGAGCGTCTCGCCGACACCCGAGAGGACCTGCGCGGGGGTGTCCTCCAGTCGGTCGAGGATGCGCATGAGACCCGGTGTGATGTGGTCCGTGCGGCTCGTGCGGGCGGGGGCGTTGTGGCCGGCGAGGAGGAAGAGGTGGTCGCGTTCGGCGAGCGTGAGGCGCAGCCCGCGCGCCATCGCGGCGAGCATCTGCTCCGAGGGCTGCGGACCGCGCTCCTGCTCGATGCGCGTGTAGTAGTCGGCGGACATCTCGCACAACGCCGCCACCTCCTCGCGCCGCAGCCCACCGGTACGGCGGCGCGGACCGCGCGGCAGCCCGACGTCCTCGGGTTGCAGCGCGGCCCGTCGGGTGCGCAGGAAGTCGGCGAGCTGAGCCCGGTCCACGGCGGTCCTCCTGAAGGGTGTCCCTGACGGTGGGGCTGGTGGTGACCGTCTGAGTGGCGGTGGCGGTGGCGGTGGCGGTGGCAGTGGCAGTGGCGGTGGCAGTGGCGGTGGTGCTGGTGTTGGTCCTGGTGGCGGTGACGGTCTTGGTGGCGGTGGCGGACTTGGCGTCGATGATGCCGGGCGGGCGGGGGTGCGTGCGCCCGGGGGTGGCGTGCCGTTGGGGCGGGGAGTGGTGGAGCGGGGTGGGGTGAGGCGGGCCGGGCACGGCGCGGCGGGGTACGACGGGGCGCTTCCGGCCGTGTCCTGGCCGGGGCTCACAGCAGCATGCCGCCGCTCGCCTCGATGCGCTGCCCGGTGATCCAGCGGGTGCCGTCGGCGAGGAGCGAGGCGACGGCCGCGCCGATGTCGACGGGGTCGCCGACGTGACCCATCGCGATGACGCTCGCGAGGCCCTCCCGTACCTGCTCGCTGTCACGCAGGTAGCCGCCGCCGAAGTCGGTTCCGGTGGCACCGGGGGCGATCGCGTTGACCGCGATGCCGCGCGGGCCCAGCTCCTTGGCGAGGTACCGCGTGAAGACCTCCACGGCACCCTTCATGGCGGCGTACGGCGCGGCGTCCGACTGCGTGAAGCGTGTCAGCCCGGTCGAGACGTTGAGCACCCGGCCGCCGTCGGCGAGCAGCGGAAGGAGCGTCTGGGTGAGCAGGTACGGACCCTTGAAGTGCACCTCGTACATGCTGTCGAGCTGCGCCGCCGTCGTCTCGGCGACGGGCGCCATCGCGGCGGAACCGGCGTTGTTGAAGAGGTGGTCGAAAGTGTCCCGCCCCCAGTGCTCGGCCAGCGCGGCCCGCACGTCCGCGGCGAAGCCCGGGAACGAGCCGAACTCGGTCGTGTCGAGCCGGAAGGCCACGGCGGTACGCCCCAGCCCGCGCACCGCGGCGAGCACCGCCTCGATCTCCTCGGCGTGCGAGCGGTAGGTTAGGAGGAGGTCCTGCCCGGCCGCGGCGAGATGCAGGGCGGCCTCCTTGCCCAGTCCGCGGTTGGCGCCGGTGACGAGGGTGATCTTGGGGGTGGCGGCGGGGGCGGGCGTCGCGGTGGGGGTGGCGGCGTCGCGGTTGTCGTGGTGGTCGCTCATGGGGTGCTCCGTAGACGTTCGCGTGGGCTTTCGCTTACGTCATCGAGAGTGCCCGGTGGGGCGAGGGGGATGAAGGCCGCACTCATCGGGGGATGGTGAGTCCCCCCTTGTGGGGGTGGGGGTGGGCGCGGTGTGGGGATGGGGGTGCGAGCGGTGCGGGAGGAAGTGTGGTGATTGGGGCGCGTTGAGATCAGGGTCCGTGTGGGGTGCGCGTGGAGCCAGGTGGTGCGGGGTGGTGTGGCGCGCGGGGGCCGGGGCGGGGGCGGGCGTGGCGCGCGTGGGTGTGTCTCAGTGGCGGCGCTGGGCGCGGAGATAGAGGCCACTCAGGACGAGCGTGGGCACGGCGAAGCCGAGGGCCAGATTGGCCTGCCGGTGATGATCCGCGTTGCACGCGCTCGCGGTGGGCCCACCGGACTCCCCGGTCCCCAGCACACTCCCGCAACCGCTCCCGCCCACCGGCCACATGAGCAGCGCGAGCACGACGAGGACCCCGAGCCCCGCGAGGCCGCCGTAAAGACGGGGGGCGGTGATACGCATACCAAGACGCTACGGCACCGGGGGGCCCACTGGAAGGGGAGCGGAGGGGCGGGGTCCGGATGGGGCGGGGGGGCGGTCGGAGAGAGAGGGTGGGTGGGGAGCGGGTGGGGGGCTGGGTGGGGTGTCGGGGTGTGCTGAGGGCTGCTGCGGGGGTGGGGTGAGGGGCGGGGGAGTGGGGCTGGGGTGGGGGCTTGGGAGGGGGCGAGAGTGGGCTTAGGGGCATGGGTGGGTGGCGAGTGCTGGGAGTGGGCGGGGAGTTGGGGGTGGACTCGGAGGCTGAGCGGGCCGGGGGCGGGGTCGGAGCCGAGGCCGGGGGCAGGAGGGGCGGTGGGGCGAGTCGGAGACGGAGTTGGAAAAGGGGGATGGCGGGGAGGGAGCGGAGCGGGAGCCGGGGGCAGGCGGTAGCCGCCTTGAGCGGCTCCAAGGCCGGGGCCGGGACGGGTGGCGGCGGATAGGGCAGGCAGGGCAGGCAGGGGCGGCGGTGTGGCGAGTGTGCGGGCTTGCGCCTGTGCCTGCGTCTGTCCCCTCGCCTGTCCCCTCGTCTGCCCCTGCGCTACCTGTGCCGGGACACACCCCCACCCACCCGGGGGGCGACCCCGATACCAGTCTTTCGCAAGTCACCACCCCCCAGGCACCACCATCCGAAATCTGTGGATAAAGTCGGTGAACCCAAAAAAGCGCTCACTCTTCCGTGTGAGAGGAATTCGCTGTCCACAGGGCGGATTTGCCCACCGCCGCCGCGCGTGATCAAGTGCCCGTAATCCAGGTGCCGCCACCCCAGCACCGCCGCTACGGTCGCGACATGCCTCGACTGGAACGGTTGACCGCCGCGCACGCCTCGGCGGTGCTGGAGTTCGAGCGGGCCGAGCGGGAGTGGTTCGCGCGGTGGGTGCCGGACCGGGGGGACCCCTACTTCACCGCCGAGGGCTTCGCCGAGCGGCACGCCGCGCTCCTGGCCGAGCAGGACGCGGGCGTCTGCCGCTTCCACGTACTGCTCGACGACGACGGGCACACCGTGCTCGGCCGCTTCAACCTCATGGACATCGTGGCCGGCGAGGACGTGGAACTGGGCTACCGGCTCGCGCGCCGGGCCACGGGGCGCGGGCTGGCGACCGCAGCCGTACGGGAGGTGTGCGCCCTCGCCTGTGCGTCGCTCGGCCTGTCACGGGTGTGGGCGGACACGGCCGCCCGTAACACCGCGTCCCGCGCAGTCCTCGCGCGTGCGGGATTCGGCCCCGGTGTACCGGTCGACCGGGCGGGAGAACCGGTACTGCGGCACGTCCGCCGGCTGTGACGAGCCGGTACGAGGCCAGGCCGCCGCGCCCCGCGGGCCTCACGGCATGCGCCGCGACGGGACCGGTGAGCAGCACCACATCCCATACTGCGCCGCAGGGCAGGCGGCTAGGCTCGCCAAACATGGACATAGCAGTCGACGACCTGGCCGGCCCCGCCATCGCCGCCTTCCTGGAGGCCCACGTCTCCCAGCTTCGCGCCCTCTCCCCGCCCGAGAGCACCCACGCGCTCGACCTCGACGGGCTGCGCGCACCAGAAGTGACCTTCTGGACCGCGCGCGAGAGCGGCGAGATCGTCGGCTGCTGCGCCGTCAAGCGGATCGCCCCGGGACACGGCGAACTCAAGTCCATGCGCACCGACTCCACGCGCACCCGCTCCGGCATCGCCTCCGCACTGCTGGGCCACGCCCTCGACGAGTCGCGCCGCGCCGGGATGAGCCGCGTCAGCCTGGAGACCGGAGCGGACGACTTCTTCCTCCCGGCCCGCACGCTCTACGCCAAATTCGGCTTCCGCCCCTGCCCGCCCTTCGGCACCTACCGCGAGGACCCACTCAGCGTCTTCCTCACCCGCACGCTCTGAGCGGCACGCTCTGAGCCGCAGGCCGCGGCTCTGCCCGTCGCGCGCCGTCCGTCCCGCGCCGCACCTGGCCCGTCCCGCGCCGCACCTGGCCCGTCCCGCGCCGCCCGTCGTGCGCGCCGCTCGTCCCGCCACTCGTGTCGTCCCGCCACCCGTGGCGCTGCAGGCTAACCGCTCTCCCCGCGACTCGCCGGGGAATCTCCCGAAGCCGCGCCGAAATGGTGAATCGGCCGGTGGCGCCGTGGCGGCACGCCCGGGCGGGGTGATGAACTCCTGCACAGCCTCGCCTCTGCGAGGAGCCTCCCGCTCCTGGGAGCCCCGCCGTCCGGCCGCCCCGCCACTCCGGGCGCCTGGACGGCGGGCAGGTGGGCAGCCACCAAGAGCGCGGCGGCGCGCGCCGCGCGGGGGCGGAGCAGTACGAGTGACGACGAACGGGAGCGTGGACGAATGACCGAGCAGGGCACGCGGGAACTGACCGGTATGTACGAGGCCCAGGACCACTTGGAGCGCCTCCGCGCCGCCCTCATCGCCGCCGGCATCAAGCTGCCGTCGCTCCGCCTCGACCTCCCCTCCTGCTCCGGAGAGGCGCAGACCCCTCTCCTCGACCTCGGTCGCGTCAATCTCGACACCGCACGTGCCCTCACCGCCCTCGCCGAACACGCCGCCCGCCCCGCGCCCGCCGACACGGACAGCCCCTGACGGGCGGTCCCCGACGCCTGTGCCCTACAGGGCAGCGTCCGCCGGTGCGAACGTCCACCGTTACCGAAGTCGTCAGGGGGCAGCCCGGCGCCCCGGCCCGCGGCCCGATCGCCCCGTAGCAGTGGCGCTCGCTCGGGCCGCGGGCCCCGTACCCGTGGACCTTCCTCCCCTCGGACCTCACCGACACCCGTGGCCCTCCTCCCCTTCGCCTCCTCGGACGTCGTAGCGTCAGTGCGTACGGCACGCAGCCGTCACCACGTCAGCAGCCCCGGCGCGGGCACGATCCGCGGCGGGGGAAGGAGTGTCCATGCCCGCGTCCGAACCGTCCCCTTCCGGTACCCCGGCCCCGCGCTCGGCCGGTGAGCCGCAGCAGAACGTCAGCTTCCCGAGCGCGGGTGGCACCGCCCACGGCTACCTCGCCCTGCCCCCGGCCGGGCGCGGCCCCGGGGTGCTCGTCATCCAGGAGTGGTGGGGGCTCACCGAGCACATCGCCGACGTGACGCGCCGCCTTGCCGCCGAGGGCTTCGTCGCCCTCGCCCCGGACCTTTACGGCGGCGCCGTCGCCCACGACGCCGCCGAAGCCGGCCGGATGATGGGTGCCCTGCCGGTGGACCGCGGCGTGGAACTGCTGTCCGGGGCAGTGGACTATCTGCTCGGCCTTCCCGAGGTCACCTCCTCGTCCGTGGGAGCGGTCGGCTTCTGCATGGGCGGCGGTTTCGTCCTGCAACTGTCCGCGACCGACCCCCGGATCAGCGCCGCCGTCCCCTTCTACGGCGTGATCCAGGGCGAACTCCCGGACTTCTCGGGGACGCGCGCCGAGGTCCTCGGGCACTACGGCGAACAGGACGGCTCCGTCCCGCCCGATTCCCTCGACGCGCTGCGCGCCGCACTGGAGAAGCAGGCCGGAATCACCCCCGACCTACGGCTCTACCCGGCCGGCCACGCCTTCTTCAACGACGGCCGCGAGACGTACCACCCCGAGGCCGCCGCCCAGGCCTGGGAGTCCACCCTCGGCTTCCTGCACAGCCGCCTTGAGGAGACGCCCGGGCAGTGAGCCACCGGCAGGCGCGGGGCCTCCGGCGGCCGTCCTCGCGAGGGGGCGTCAGTAGGCGCGCCGCGTGGCGTTGGCGAGGGCCTGTGGGCTGTACCCGGCGAAGAGATCCGTCTCGGCCTCCCGTACCTCCATGATCGCCTCGAAGAGTGGATCGCCGAGCGCCGCGCGCAGCACCTCCGACTGCCGGAACCGGGCCACTGCCTCGGGCAGCGAGCTTGGCAGTCGGGCCGGCCTCTCGTCCTCCGCCAGGTCCACCGGGTCCCCCGCCGTGGCCGCCGGAAGCCGCTCGCCGCGCTCCAGGCCGCCGAGCCCCGCGGCGAGCACCGCACCCGCGACGAGGTACGGGCTCGCCGCCGCGTCGAGGCACTTGACCTCGGCGTTCGCCGTCTCGGCCCGGCCGGGCGCACCTGGGATCAGGCGCAGCGCCGCTTCCCTGTTCTCCGGCCCCCAGCACTGGAAGGCGCCCGTCCAGCGCGAGGGGGCCAGGCGCAGATAGCTCGCCGGGCTGGGTGCGCCGATCGCGAGCAGGGCCGGAAGCTCGCCCAGGATGCCGGCGAGGAACGACTCGGCTTCCGGGCGCAGCCCGCTCGGGCCGTCGCCCCCACCGCACAGATTGACCCCGTCGCGCCACAGGCTCAGGTGCAGGTGCCGGCCGTTGCCCACGTGCCCGGCCAGGACGCTGGGCCCGAAGTTGGTCTCCCAGCCGTACCGGACGGTGACGGCGCGGATGGTCTCCTGGACGAGGACCACGAGGTCGGCCGCGCGGACGGGCGCGGCTGGAGCGACGGACAGCTCGAACTGCCCGGGCGAGTACTCCGGGTGGATCTGGAGGACTTCGACGCCCTGCCGTTCCAGTGCGACGAGGATGTCCCGAAGGTAGTCGCCGTGTGGTGCCAGGCGCGTCATCCCGTACGCGCCACCGGGCGCGGGTGGACGCGGTTCCGCCTCCGGGTGGGCGGAGCCGCCGGGACCGGCGCCGTCGGCGGGGAGGGTGACGATCCACTCGGTCTCGAAACCCATGAGCGGTGAGAGCCCTGCCGCCTCCGCGCGGGCGGTGACCCGTCGCAGGAAGGTGCGGTGGCAGGCCGCCGAGGGGGTGCCGGACTGCTCGTACCTGTCGCCGGGCGCCCACGCCCAGCCTGGTTGCCCGGCGAGGACCGTGAGCGCGCTCAGATCGGGGACGACGCGCAGGTCGCCCTCTGGGCCGCCGATGTACGTACTGCTCGTGAAGGAGTCGTCGACGAGGGCCACGTCGAAAACCGGCGAGAGCCCGACGCCGTCCTGCCCCGCCCGGGCCAGGCGAGCCGCGGGCACTGCTTTGACCCGGGTGATCCCGGCCGTGTCCACCGAGGTGATCGCGACCCCGGCCACTTCCGGTGGCAGCGTCGGCACCTGCCCGGTCCCCTGTGCCGCGGGGAAGGCATGGGTGGGGGCGCCGGGTGCGGGCGGTGCCGCGGGCGCGATCCGGGGATGGGGGGACTGGGTGTGCATGACGAGGCTTCTCCTCCTGTCACGGGGCGGTGCCGTCGTACCGGAACCACCGCCGTGACAGGAAGGTACCCCTCAACTACTCTGTGTGAAAACTTTCGCGGGAAAGTGTGACCATCTCACTGTGTAAAGGTGATGATCGGACCGGGCGTGACTGAGGGGTGTTCTCGGCTCCTCAGGCCCGAATCGGCCAGGTCGGGATCACCTCGCGCCGCCACGTGCTGTTCGCGACGTGGGCGAAGGACCCGTACCAGGCCACGACCGCCGTCACGAGCCCGAGCCAGCCGCCGACGTGGTCGACGCCGCTGGAGCCGGCGAAGGCGCCTGCCGAGAGGAAGGCGAACGTCAGCGTGAGGAAGACGAAGACGCCGATGACGACGCCGTTGGTGCGCAGCGCCGCGACCGTCATGTACGCGGTGAAGATCGCCCAGGCGAGGAGGAAGAGGCCCGTCGCCTTGTCCGCGTAGGCGGGGTCGAGGCCGGGCGCGATCTTGCCCACGTACAGCGCGAAGGCGAGCCAGAAGCCGCCGTAGGAGACGAACGCCGTCGCCGAGAAGGTGTTGTTCCTGCGGAACTCCCACAGCCCCGCGAGCAACTGGGCGAGGCCTCCGTAGAAGAGCGCGAGCGGCAGGACGACCTTCTCGACGGAGTCGTTGAGCAGGCCCGCGTTGAAGACGCTGAGGACGAAGGTCGTCAGGGCGAAGGCGCCGAGGCCGAGACCTCCGGGATCGGCCACCTGCGCGGGGGCGGCGGAGTTTTCGGGGGTGGCCGCGGGGCGGACGGTGGCCGCCGCGGGCGTGGGCTTGCTGGGGGACACGAGCTGCTCTCCTCTCCTTCGGGGACCGCACGGGGAGGGACGGGCGCGGGCCGCGCGAGACGGCCCCGGGGCACGTCCCGCAGGTGCGGAGAGTCGGAGCGCGGGCCGGCGAGCGAGGACGTGCGCGATCGCGTACGGGCAGCACGCGAGCACCCCCCTGCGCGGACTCATCCGCCCCTCAGCTGTGGCCCGTTGCTTCGGCGAAGCCATCCTCGGCCCGTGGCATGGCAGCGTCAAGATCCTCGGCCGATAATTCATGTACGCGGCAACTAGCCTTGTCGTGCCGGGGAATCGAACACACGGGCGGGGTTCGTGAGGTGACCGTGGGGGATTCGACGTATGTCTGTGCGGCGGCTGTGATCTTTCCGATGGGAAACGCTGCGAGGATACGAACCTGAGTCGGAGGCCTCCGGGCCCTCCCGGCTCAAGGCCCTGTCGCCACAGCGGTGCGGGCGCGCCCTCACGGGGCGGGCGTGCCGCACAGCGTGCAGGCGGCCACAACGGTTCAGGCTTCGTCGGTCGGGTGCGCCGACGTGTCAGAACCCGGTGGCTCAGGGCTCCGAGGGCTGGGCGGGGCTCGGCTCTGCGACTCCCGCGGCGGCAGGTGCGGCTGCCGGCGCGGAGGTGGACACGGGGAGGGCGTCCGCGTTCAGCTCGCTCAAGGTCGCGGAGTCGAAGCCGAAGAGGTACGTGGCGGCGAAGCCCACGCCGTATCCGGCCAGCAGGCCGAGACCGTAGACCGCGGCGGTGGCGCCGAGGCCGCGGTTCCCCGCGAGCAGCGGGAACAGGGCCCATCCGGAAGGCCCGATGGCGGTCGCCCCCACCTTCGTGCCGAGCATGGAGAAGAGCCCCACGAGTCCACCCCCCGCCGCACCCCCCACGCACGCCGTGATGAACGGCCGGCCCAACGGCAGCGAGACACCGTAGATCAGTGGCTCGCCGACACCCAGCACCCCGGCGGGCAACGCCGATCTGACGGTCTTACGAATGGAGGTGTTCCGCTTCAGGCGCAGCGCGACCGCGAGCGCGCAGCCCACCTGCCCCGCCCCAGCCATCGCCAGCACCGGAAGGAGAACGGTGTAACCCTGGGACTCGATGAGCGTCGTATGAATCGGGATGAGCGCCTGGTGCAGGCCCAGCATCACCAGAGGAAGGAAGAGACCCCCGAGCACGAAGCCCGCGAAGGCGCCCGTGTGCGTGAGGAGCCAGTCCGCCGCCGTACCGATCCCCTCGGCGACCTCGCCCGCCACGTACATCAGGCCGTAGAGCGTCACCAGACCCGAGACGAGCACCGTGAGGGTGGGAGTGACGAGCACGTCGACGGCCTCGGGCACCCGGCGCCGGCACCAGCGTTCCACGTACGCGGCGAGAGCGGCGGCGCCGAGCGCGCCGAGCACCCCGCCCTGACCGGGCACGAGCGGGGTGCCGAACACCTCCACCTTGGCCACACCGGGAAAGACGATGATCGCCGCGACCGCACCGCCGAGCACCGGCGTGCCACCGAACTCCTTGGCTGTGTTGTAGCCGACGAACACCGCGATGAGCGCCATGAAACCGGAGGAGACCGCGGTCAGCGCGGCCGTGAGTCCTCCCGCCCAGCCGAGGTTGACGAGCAGTCCGCCCAGACCGGCGATGATCCCGCAGCCGATCAGTGCGGGGATGAGGGGCACGAAGATGTCCGCGATGCGGCGGAGGAAGAGCTTGAGGGGGGTGCGGTTGCGCGAACGGCGCTCGGCGCGGATCTCGGCACCGCGTGTGGCGAGGGTGTCGGCGGTGGAGGAGGCGACGTCGGAGAGGGCGGCGCCGTCGGCGGGCACGGGGGTGGCGTCCGCGCTTTCGTGGACCAGCCGGGCGAATTCCGGGGTGACGCGGGCGACCTTCCCCGGGCCCAGCACGATCTGGTACGAGTCGCCGTCCTCGACCACGCCCAGAACGGCGGGCAGTGCGCGCAACGAGGCGTCGTCGACCCGCGAGCGGTCCGTGAGCCCCAGCCGCAGCCGGGTCATGCAGTGGGTGACTGAGGTGACGTTAGCGGGCCCACCCACCAGCGGCAGGATCGCCGCCGCCGTCGCACGGTGCTCGTTCCCGGCCATCGCCCAGCCGCCTTCCGCTGCCGCCACCGACACCCCTGGCGCGAGGCGCGCCGGGGCCGTGGTCCGAGGGTGCGGGAGCGGGTGGGGGAGGGGGCGGAGGCTCGCGGGGGCGGGGGAGTGAAAGGGGC
Organism: Streptomyces sp. NPDC088923; assembly: GCF_044749745.1. NCBI lineage: Bacteria > Bacillati > Actinomycetota > Actinomycetes > Kitasatosporales > Streptomycetaceae > Streptomyces > Streptomyces sp. NPDC088923. The sequence goes on from NZ_JBIVIO010000001.1 coordinate 584,911, forward strand.
GGGAGGGGGGAGGGGAGGGGGGAGAGGAGGGGGCCCCACCCCGGGTGTGGCCTTTTGCCGATCGACCTCCGGCCACCTCGGCCCCGGCCTGCCCAGCGCCTGCCCCCGGTCCTCGCGGGCGCCCGCCACTCGGGACACGTCCCCCTGCCCTGCCCTGCCCCGTCCTCCCCGCCCCTACCGTCCCTTCCGCTCAGCCCCTCACCGCCTCGCCCAGCGCCTCCCGCAGGTGGCCTGCGTGGGCCTGGAGGAGGCGGGCGGATTCTGGGCCGTCGACGTGTCCGAGGAGGACGAGGATCGCGTTCTTCACCTCGCCGCCGGTCGCCGCGAGCGCGGCTTCGATCTCGGTGTCGTCCGCGCCGGTGGCGAGAGCGACGATGTGCCGGGAGCGGGCGCGGAGCTTCTCGTTGGAGGCGCGGACGTCGACCATCAGGTTTCCGTAGGTCTTGCCGAGCCGGATCATGCTGATCGTGGAGAGCATGTTGAGGACGAGTTTCTGCGCCGTGCCGGCCTTGAGGCGGGTCGAGCCGGTGATCAGCTCCGGGCCGACGACGACCTCGATGCCGTGATCGGCCTCGGCGGCGAGGGGGCTGTCGGCGTTGCAGGATAGGCCGATGGTCAGCGCGCCGCGCACCGTGCGCGCGTGGTGTACGGCGCCGACGGCGTAGGGGGTGCGGCCCGAGGCGGAGATGCCGACGACGACGTCGTCGGGGCCGAGGCCGAGCGCGTCGAGGTCGGCGGCGGCCTGCTCGGTGTCGTCCTCGGCGCCCTCGACCGCGGTGATGATCGCGGAGGGGCCGCCGGCGATGAGGCCGATGACCTCGCCGGGCGCGGTGTTGAACGTCGGCGGGCACTCGCTCGCGTCGAGGATGCCGAGCCTCCCCGCGGTTCCGGCACCCACGTAGACGAGGCGGCCTCCTCGCGCCATGCGGGCGGCGGCGGCGTCGATCGCGGCGGCGATACGCGGGAGTGCGCGGGCGACGGCGGCGGGGACGGTCGCGTCCTCGCCGTTCATCGTCCGTGCGATCTCCTCGGTCGTCAGCCGGTCGATCTCGGCCAGTTCCGGACGGAACTGCTCAGTGGTGAGGTGGGCGAGTTCCGCCCGGAGCTCTTCGTACGGGGCGGCTCCCGGGGCGGGGGTGCGGCCCCCGGGAGGGATCGGGTTCCGGCCGTGCGGGGCGTCGGGGTGCGCGGCCCGGTCGGTGGGCCCGGTGGTCGTCATGTGCGGCTCTCCGCTGTGCTGAGGGACAGGTGGTGCGGGTGGTGGCGATGGTGCCGGCCGGCCCGGATGGCCGGAGGCGAGGAGGTCTGCGGGTGCGGCCGTACGGTCCGTACGGCGTACGGGGATCACGGGCGTAGGGGGCGGCGGGGCGGCCGTCGCGCGTAGGCCGGGGCAGCGGCGTGACAGCGTTGTCGCCGGGTGGGCGGGCGGTGGTGCGGGAGGGGACGGCGGACGAGGTCGGGTTGCGGCTCAGGTGTGGTCGCCGAGGCCCTGCCGGGGGCGATGGCGGTGCGCCAGGGCCTCGTAGGAGGCGGCGAGAGCGGGGGCGGCGTGCTCGTAGGTGCGCTGGGCGACGCCGACGAAGAGACAGTCCACCACGAGGTGCTGGCTGGCCCGCGACGACATGGCCGCCGGGCGCAGTTCGCTCTCGCGGGCCGCGACCGTGGTGAGGACGTGGTCGGCGTACTGCGCGGCCGAGCCGTCCGGGCGGCCGATGATGGCGATGGTCGTGGCGCCGCGTTCGAAGGCGGCGCGCAGCGGCTCGACGACGTCGCTCGTGGAACCCGAGTGCGTGATGGCGACGGCGACGTCCTTGCCGCGAAGCTGCACCGCGTTGGTGATGGCGAGGTGCGGGTCCGCGTGGGCCTGGGCGAAGAGCCCGATGCGCAGCAGCTTCTGCCCGAGATCCTGCGCGACGAGGTGTGAGGCGCCGACGCCGTAGATGTCGATGCGACGGGCCTGCGCGAGAGCGGTGACGGCGGCGCCGAGGGCGGCCGTGTCGAGGTTCGCCGCCGTGTCGGCGAGGGTCTGCCGCTCGTCGTGGGCGAGCTTCGTGACGACATCGGCTATCGGGTCGTCGAGCGCGATATCGGCGGTGACGGAGGGCGCGGCCCCTGATTCCTGGTGCGCCGCGAGTCCGGCGAGGGCGAGCCGCAGATCGCGGTAGCCCGGATAACCGAGGAGGCGCGCGGTGCGGACGACGGTGGCCTCGCTCGTACCGGTGCGCGTGGCGAGACCGGTCACGGTGAGTGCCGAGCAGCCCGCCGGGTCGGCGGCGACGGCCTCGGCGACGCGCTGCATGGACCGCGTCATGGAGGGCGCGAGGGTGCGCACCTTCGCGGCGAGCGCGGCGGGAGCGGGGGGCGCGGGCGAGGAGGTGCCGGGGTGCGGGCGGGCGGGGACGGGGGCGGCACGCCCCGGGGCGCGGTGCGAGGCGGCGGGGGCGGGGGTGGAGGCGGCGGCCGGGCGCGCGGCGCGGCCGGGCCCGGCGGCGGGGCGGCTCAGCGCGGAGGCGCCGTTGGCAAAATCCTTCACATCCTTGGTCACGGGTGAAATTTACTTTCAGCAGGGTGTGGGGGTCAAGAACGAGGGCCCGGTGTGATAGCCGCTCCAGGGGTCCGGGGCCCGCCGAGCGCCCCCGACCGGTCCGGACAGGGGTGCCGGCCGGGCCGGCAGAGGCGGCTCAGGGCTTTCTCAGGGGTCTGTTCGAGGGTGTCTACGGGTCGTCTCAGGGTTCGTCTACGGGGCGCCTACGGGTCATTTCCGGTCCCGGCGCGCCTGCCGCACAATGGCCTCATGGCCACTCCCGACTCCTCCGGCACATCCGGGGCCGCCCCCGAGCCCGGCTCCCTGGAGCAGACGCTGCACGCCGCGCGCGCCCGGGTGCTCGCGGACCTCGCCGCGAGCGAGGTGAGCGACGCGCGCGTGGTCTCCCTCGTCGAGGAGGCGGTGACGCAGCGCCGCTGGTGGGTGGAGCAGTGGCCGGACGGCGCCGAGTTCGTCGCGGGGCTCGTCGCGCAGGACGTGCAGGACGGCCTCCTGGAGCAGCACGGGCGCTGGCCGCTGTGCCCCGTGTGCACCGAGGAGGAGCCACACTCCCTCGCGGTCGAACCGGAACTCGGCCCCGACCCGCACTGGGTCTGTGCCGAGGCGGGCGTCCTCGTCGCGCCCGTCGGAGCCCTCGACTCCGTCCCGGGCATCCGGTGACCGTCTACATCGACCCGCCGAACTGGCCGGGCCACGGCCGCATGTGGTCGCACCTCGTCAGCGACGACTCGTACGAGGAACTGCACCGTTTCGCGCGGGCGCTCGGCCTGCCCCGCCGCGCCTTCGACCGCGATCACTACGACCTCCCGGCGCAGCGGTACGCGGATGCCCTCGCTGCGGGAGCCACCGGCATCGGCAGCAAGGAACTCGTGGCGCGCCTCACGGCGGCGGGGCTGCGCCGCCGCAAGGCGCGAGGCGAACGCGGGGAGGCGCGAGGCGGACGCGGGGAGGCGCGAGGCGGACGCGGGGAGGCGGGGCGGAACCCGTAGACCGCGCGGAAGCTCTGCCGGGAGCGCGAGCCGCGACTCGCACCCGCCGGACGACCGGGGCGGGCACCCGTCGCGCGTCCCGGCTCGCACCCGCCGGGCGTCCCGCTCCTACCCGCCCAGCAGCGCCAGCTCCGTCGCCAGGTTCTCGCGCGCCCGCTGCTCCCAATGGCGGCTGCCGTACGGGGTGCGGAAGAGGCGGGGGAGGGCGAGGAGGTGGCGCAGCACCTCGGCACGGCCGTGGCGGAACTGCTCCTCGGGGAGGAATCCGTACTCCTCGCTGACGGCGGCGGCGTAGGCCGCGTACTCCTCCGGCGCCCCCGCGAGCACCGCGAGGTCGGCGTCGCACAGCAGCTCGCCGTCCCCGTCGCCCTGCGCCGTCTCGTGGTCGGTGGTGAGCCGTACGAGGCGGGCCACCTCGGCGACGGGTCCGGGCGCGAGTCCCGCCTCGCGCAGGGCGCGTTCGGCGAGCGTCGCGCTGCGCTCCTCGTTCTCGGAGCGGTCGGGCCGGTAGACCGCGTCGTGGAACCAGGCCGCGAGCCGCACCGTGTCGGGGTCCCGCACCGTCCCGGCCCACGCGCGTTCGGCCGCCGTGCCGTGCGCGGCGGCGCGCGCGGTCTCGGCGGTGAGCGTGTCGAGGTGGCGCAGGACGGCCCGCAGGTGGTCGACCGTGTGGTACTTGCGCGGGGGCTCCGCCCAGCGGGAGAGGAGTTCATCGGCGTACGGCTCCGGGGCGGGCCCGGGTGCCCCACCCCGTACGCGCAGCAGCGTCACGGCGAAGGCGGCGCGCAGCTCCTCGTACGCCGCCGAGCGCCCGGATTCCGCGAGGTCCCGCTCACCGTCCATGCGCCCATTCTCACCCGCGCCGCCGCGTCCGCCGTTCTCGCGGTACGGGGGCGGCCCCGCCGGGAGGCCGGGCGCGCCCGTACGCGCGGCGCCCGCGCCCCGTTCCGCCGCCCGTACGCCCCGGGACGGTGCTGCCCCGGGCCCGGGGTGCCGCGTAGGCTGCCCTCCAGCGCGATTGGACTAGACCGCTTCTCCTCCCGGCGGGACGCCCGGGGGCCTCCGCGACGGGGCGAGGTTCCGGAGGAGTGGCCGTGCCTGCCCTGACGCGCGCGACGGCGGGTCCGCGACGCGGCGGGCCCCGGCAGACGGGGCCCCTGAAGGGTGCCCGGACACGGGACGGACGGGAAGAGGGGCCATGACCATGCCCGAAGGCACAGCCGCACTCCTGGAGGTGATCGCCCTCGACGCGGCGGACGCCAGAGCCGCGCGGGACGGCGGGGCCGACCGCCTGGAACTCGTCAGCGACATGGCAGCCGACGGGCTCACGCCCACCGTCGAGACCTTCCGTGAGATCCGCGCCGCCGTCCCCCTCCCGCTGCGCGTAATGCTGCGCCTGAGCGACGGCTTCGCGGCGGGCGGCGCAAGCGGCGTGGCCGCGCTCGTGGACCGCGCGACGCGGTTGCGCGCGGCGGGGGCGCGGGAGTTCGTGCTCGGTTTCCTCGACCCGGAGGGCGACCCCGACCTCGACACGCTGAAACGTCTCGCCGACGTCCTCGACGGCTGCGCCTGGACCTTCCACCGCGCCGTGGACCGCAGCCACGACCGCGAGGCACTGCGCGCCCAGCTCGACGGGCTCCCTGGCCTCGACACCTACCTGACGGCCGGTGCGGCGGGCGGCGTCGACGAAGGACTGCCCGTGCTGTGCGAGGAGGCCGCGCGCGAGGGAAGCCCGGGTTACACGCAGCGCCTCCTCGTGGGCGGCGGCCTGCGCCTCGACCACCTCCCCGCCTTGCGCGCCGCCGGCATCTCCGCCTTCCACATCGGCGGCGCTGCCCGCCCCGGCGGCTGGGACGGACCGGTCGACGCGGCGGCCGTGGAGCGCTGGCGCGAGGCGCTGGGCTGAGGGGGGACGCGACCTACGGGAGAGGGCGGCCCGGCCCCGCACGGGACCGGCCGCCCGTCACCTGTACCGGACCGGCCGCGGTCACCCCCCCCGTACCGGACTGTCCGCTACGCCGTGGCCAGGGCTTCCGGCAGTTCTTCCGCGTGGAGCACGGTGAGCCCTGAGACCGCGCGGGTGAGTGCCACGTACAGGCGGCGCAGTCCGGTCGGTTCGTCGGCCTCGCCCGCGACGACGGCGGCCGGTTCGTCGAGCACGACGTAGTCGTACTCCAGGCCCTTGGCGAGCGAGGCGGGGACGAGGGTGAGGCGGGATTCGCGCGTGGTCTCGGTGCCGGGTTCCAGGTGCGCGAGCCCGGCGTCGGCCAGGGCCGCCGCGAGCGCGGGAACGCGCGAGTCGGCGGCGATGAGCCCGATCGAGCCCTCGTGGCCGAGCGCCTCGCGGCAGGCGGCGAGGACGGCGGCGTCGCGCGCGTCCTCGCCGACGCGCCGGACGAGGAGCGAACCGGGCGACTCGCGCACCGAGCGCACCTCGGCGAGATCGGGCGCGATCGCCGGCAGCAGCTTCGACGCGTACGCGATGACCTCGCGCGGCACACGGAAACCGGCCGTCAGCTCCTCGATGTGCGCCTCCTCCTTGCCGAGATGGCGCAGCGCCTGAGCCCACGTCCGCGTCGCCCAGGGCGTCGTGCCCTGCGCGAGGTCGCCGAGGACCGTCGCCGAGCCCGTGCTGCACCTGCGGCCCACCGCCCGGTACTGCATGGGGGAGAGGTCCTGCGCCTCGTCGAGCACGACATGCCCGAGCGAGTGGGTGCGTTCGACGAGGTCGCGGGCCTCGTCGACGAGGACGACGTCGGCCGCCGACCACTTCGCGCTCTTGACGGAGCGAGCCGGTTTCGGCCACAGGATCGCCGCCTGCTCCTCGGCGTCGAGCAGCCCCTCGGCGTGCTCCGCGAGGAACCCCGGGTCGCTCAGGAGCCGCAGGACGAGCTTCGCGGGCTCGACTTTCGGCCACACGGCGTTGACCGTCGCCTTCACGGCGGCATTGCGCGCGACGGTGGCCTGCACCCGGTCGTCGGGCGCCTCCCCGGCCCGCTCCATCTGGACGAGGACGGCGTGTGCGAGCCGCTGCGGCAGCGCCTCGCGGGCCGCCCCGTACCGCATGTCGCGGTCGAGCAGCTCGCGCACCAGCTCCTCCACCTCGTACACCGCGAGGCGCCAGCGCCGCGAGCCGCGCACCACGACCACGCCTTCGGTGGGCATCGACACGTGCGCGCGCAGCGCCCGCCGCAGCACTTCGGCCATCCGCGCGTCGCCCTTGACGGTCGCGGCCCACGCGTCGTCCTCGCCGCGCACCTCGACGCCGGGCGCGGCGACGAGATCGGCGACGGTCGCCTGACGCACCTCCATCTCCCCGAGCGCCGGGAGCACCTGCTCGATGTAGCTCAGGAACGACCGGTTCGGACCGATCACGAGCGTTCCGGTGCGGGCGAGCCGGTCGCGGTGGGCGTAGAGGAGGTACGCGACACGGTGCAGGCCGACCGCGGTCTTCCCGGTCCCCGGGCCGCCCTGCACACAGACGGTGCCGCTGAGGTCGCCGCGGACGATGCCGTCCTGCTCGGGCTGGATCGTCGCGACGATGTCGCGCATCGGACCGACGCGCGGGCGCTCGATCTCGCGTTGCAGGAGCTTGCTCGTCCCCGGATCGCCCTGCTCGGAACCGGGACCGGAGAGCACCTCGTCCTCGTACGCGGTCAGCTCACCTCCGGTGTAACCGAAGCGCCGCCGTCGCCCGACGTCCATCGGCCGCTGCCGGGACGCCTGGTAGTACGCGGTCGACACGGGCGCGCGCCAGTCGATGACGAGCGGATCGCCGTCCGCGTCGTGCACGTGCCGACGCCCGATGTAGAAGCGCTCGCCCTCCGCGCCCTCGGCGTCCTTGAGCCCCGGTGGGCGGGTGAAGTCGAGCCGCCCGAAGAAGAGCGGCGTGTCGGCGAGGTCCGCGAGCGCTTTGACGCGCTCCTCGATCTGCGCCTGGAGCACGGCGGCGTTGACCCAGTTCGCGGTCACGTCGCGGATGTCGAGGTTCTCCGTCTCCTCGCGCATCACGCGCAGCGCGGAACGCGAGACGGAGAGGTGCGCGCGCTCGCGGGCGAGGGGATCGGTGCCGGTGGCGGGCGGGGGATCGGCGGGCGTGGCGCCGGGTGGTGGGTCGGCGGGTGTGGCGCCGGGTGGAGGCCCAGCGGGCGTGGCGCCGGGTGGGTCGGCGGGCGCGGTGGACGGTGACGACGCGGACGGGTGACTCACGGTACGGCCTCCTGCCGAAAGGGCGCGCGCGGCCGAGCACCGCCCCCGCGGCCCGGCGTGCGCGGGCACGACGCGTGCGGTACGACATGCGCGCAGGGCGGAGGGCGGTGGCGCCGCGCGAACGGCGAACGAATGAGACGAACGGCCCGGCCGCCGGGAACCGGCCAGAGGCCGGGGCGGTCGCGGTCGCCGAGATTGCCGCCGGTTTCCGTCCGGCAGGCGGCACTCCACGGGAGGGAGGCGGACAGACGCGCGATTGTAGGGGAGAGGGAGGTGGGAGCCCAAATGGGGGCGGGGAGGACTGTGACCCCTCTGTGTGAATCTTTCTCGCAGAGTGAGACGGGGGCATGCAAGGTGTAGTTGGATCAGTTTAATCGTCGTGTCTCGACGAAATATGGGACTGAGAAGCGCACTGCTATCGCTTGAGGAGCGTGACACCATGCTGCTTCGCTTCCGGGTGAGCAACCACGCATCGATCCGTGATGAACAGGAACTGTCGCTGGTCGCCGAGGACGACCGTCCGCGTCGCGCTCAGCGCTTGATCGCGGGTACAGACCTCAAGGTGGTGCCCGTTGCGGCCATATATGGGGCGAACGCCTCGGGCAAGTCGAATTTCGTGGATGCGATGAAGTGGATGCGGCACGCCGTGCTCTCCTCTTTCGCTGCATGGGATCCGCAGGGCGGTGTGCCGCGCCGCCCGTTCGCCTTCTCCTCCGACCCGGCGGGGGAGGCGAGCACGTACGGGGTCGACCTCGTTGTCGACGGGGTGCGGTACGAGTACGGCTTCACCGTGGATGATCGCGAGGTCCGGGCCGAATGGCTGGCGTCCTACCCGGAGGGCAGGCGGCGCAAGCTGTTCGAACGAACGGGGCCGGGCAAAGACACACTCTCCTTTGGCCGATTCCTCCTCGGCCGCCGCAAGGCCATCGCTGACCTCACTCGTGCCAACAGCCTCTACCTGTCCGTAGGAGCGGCGCACGACCATCCCCTGCTCCGGAGCATTCACGCCTGGTTCCAACACGGACTGCGTACGGCCAGTGACCACGACTACAACTCCCGACTGACGTACACGATCGACGTCATGCGCAGCGCGGAGAAGGCGGAAGAGCGTGGCAAGCAGGGGGCGGCGAACGGCCTCACACGGTTGCTCCGCTTCGCTGACCTGGGAGTCGACCGGCTCACTTTTGGTGACCCCGATCCGCGGATCGAGGAAGAACACCAGCGTTTGGTGGACGCCGTGGCGAAGGCGATGGGAGAGCAGGTGCGGGTGGAAGGGCCGCCACCCTATGAGGTACGTGTCCAGCACAGGACGGGGGACGGGATCTTCCCCCTTGCCCTTGAGCGTGAATCGAGTGGCACGAAGACCTGGATCGGGATGCTGGGACCTGTCCTCACTACCCTTGTTGACGGTGGGGTGCTGGTGGTGGACGAGCTGGACGCTCGGCTGCACCCGCAGTTGTCGGACGCGCTGGTCGGCATGTTTCAGCGCCCCGAGATCAATACGCGCGGAGCGCAGCTCGTCTTCACCACCCACGAGGCGTCACTCCTGGGAAACAATGTCCGGACGGAACTCGTCCGCGATCAGGTCTGGTTCACGGAGAAGGACCGAGTCACGCTCGCCACGCGGGTCTATCCGGTCACCGATTTCTACGTGCGGGATGGTGAAGGGCCGCGCGACAACTTGGAGAAGCGCTATCTGACCGGGAGGTATGGATCCCTGCCTCTTCTCGACGATAGCTTGCTGGAGGGATTCGCCGAGATGGCCGCGGGTGGGGGGACAAGTGGGCCGGGGGAAACCGCTGGGGCGCAGGAAGCCGAAGAGGCCGGAGCAGCGCAGAGTTCTCATCTACTGCGAAGGTAGGAACACTGAGGCGGACTATCTCAAGGGTCTCCGCGCTGAGCTGAGCGGGACTATTCGCATCGCGGTGGGGTCCGCGCACGGTACACCGCTGAAGCTCGTACGCGATGCGCTGAAGCACCGGGACCGGGCACCGAACGAACGGGACGACCAGTTCACGGCCTATGAAGATGTGTGGTGCGTCATGGACGTCGAGGCGCCGAAGCCGCACGGTGACCTGTCACAGGCGCTGAAGCTGGCCGACGCGGAAGGCATCAAGGTCGTCCTGAGCAACCCCTGTTTCGAGCTCTGGATTCTGTTGCACTTCAGTTTCCACGCCGGCTGGATGACGTCGGACCAGGCTCAGCGCACACTGGAGAAGCACGGGGGAACGGGCTACGACGGGCAGCGCAAGAAGGTCGACTACCTCGCGCTGCGTTCGGGAATCGAGCAGGCGATGAAGAACGCGGCACGCCTGCGGGCGCACCACGGCGGCAGTGCCAAGCCTCATCAAACGAACCCGTGGACCGACGTGGACCGGTTGGTGCACGACTTGCGTAGGCAGCGAGACGAGGCCCGTTCATGAGCAGGTGGCAAGCGGCGGGTCGGTCGGCCTCGCTCTTGAGGCAGAGACCCTAGGGAATCCGTTCGACCCGCCTCAGGGTTAGCTCCGGGTCCCTCTCAGGGGTTGCTTCCGGGGTGCGCTCCCCCTGCGGGTGGAGGCGGCGAACGGAATATTTCAACCCGTGGGTTGATCCGCTCGGGGCGGTGGCGCGGGCACGCTGGGGGACATGAGCAGCGTGAGCTACACCACACCGTCCCTGTCCGCTTCGTCCCTCACCTCTTCCCTCTCGCCCTCGCGCCTCGCCGCGCCCGCCGTGGCCGCCGGGCGGCGTGGTCTCGGCGGTTCGCTGCGTGCGCTGCGCGCCTTCGCCACGGCCGCCTGCGAGGTCGCGCTGCTCGGTATGTACGACGAGCGGGCCGGCGTCGCGCCACGCCTGCGGCACCTCGCGGAGAGCGCGCCCGAGGACCACCGCACATGAGGGGGACGGTACGGGCGCTGCTCCGCCGCCTGGCCGGCGGCGGGAGCGAGACGCCTGCGGATGCCCCGTCGTCGGAGCGTCGCGGCCGGGCGGTCGCCTGGGCGCCGCCCGGCCCCTCGCGCGCGGGCTCAGCTCTCCTTGGACAGCTCGTCCGCGTCCACGATGCGGTACGCGTAGCCCTGTTCGGCGAGGAAGCGCTGCCGGTGCGCCGCGAAGTCCTGGTCGATCGTGTCGCGGGCGACGACCGAGTAGAAGCGCGCCTCGTGCCCGTCGGCCTTCGGGCGCAGCACCCGGCCGAGCCGCTGCGCCTCCTCCTGCCGGGAGCCGAAGGTGCCGGAGACCTGGATGGCCACCGTCGCCTCGGGCAGGTCGATGGAGAAGTTGGCGACCTTGGAGACGACGAGTACGGAGATCTCGCCCTCGCGGAAGGCGTTGAACAGCTTCTCGCGCTGCGCGTTGCTCGTCTCGCCCTTGATCACGGGCGCGTCCAGCTCGGCGCCCAGCTCGTCCAGCTGGTCGATGTACTGGCCGATCACCAGGGTCTGTTCCCCCTGGTGCTGCTTCACCAGCTCCCGCGTCACGCGCTGCTTGCTCGGCGTCGTGGCACAGAAGCGGTACTTCTCCTCGGCCTCGGCCGTCGCGTAGGCGAGCCGTTCCGACTCGGTGAGATTGACCCGTACCTCGACGCAGTCCGCCGGGGCGATGTAGCCCTGCGCCTCGATCTCCTTCCACGGCGCGTCGAACCGCTTGGGCCCGATGAGCGAGAAGACGTCGGACTCGCGGCCGTCCTCACGCACCAGCGTGGCCGTGAGCCCGAGCCTCCGCCGTGCCTGGAGGTCGGCGGTGAACTTGAAGACCGGCGCGGGCAGCAGGTGCACCTCGTCGTAGACGATGAGGCCCCAGTCGCGCGAGTCGAACAGCTCCAGGTGCGGGTAGACCCCCTTCCGCTTCGTCGTCAGTACTTGGTACGTGGCGATGGTGACGGGCCGGATTTCCTTCTTCGTCCCGCTGTACTCGCCGATCTCGTCCTCGGTGAGCGAGGTGCGCTTGACCAGCTCGTGCTTCCACTGCCGGGCGGAGACGGTGTTCGTGACGAGGATCAGCGTCGTGGCCTTCGCCTCGGCCATCGCGCCCGCCCCGACGAGCGTCTTTCCGGCCCCGCAGGGCAGGACGACGACGCCGGAGCCGCCGTGCCAGAAGTTGTCCACGGCCTGCTTCTGGTACGGGCGCAGGGACCAGCCGTCCTGCGCGAGGTCGATGGCGTGCGCCTCCCCGTCGACGTAGCCGGCGAGGTCCTCGGCCGGCCAGCCGAGCTTCAGCAGGGTCTGCTTGATCTGCCCGCGCTCGGAGGGGTGCACGGCGACGGTGTCCGCGTCGATGCGCTGCCCCACCAGCGGCTGGACGCGCTTGGAGCGCAGGATCTCTTCGAGCACCGGACGGTCGGTGGTGCTCAGCACCAGGCCGTGGGTGGGGTGCTTGTGGAGACTCAGCCGCCCGTAGCGGGCCATCGTCTCGGCGATGTCCACGAGGAGCGCGTGGGGGACGGGGTAGCGGGAGTACTCGACGAGCGCGTCCACGACCTGCTCGGCGTCGTGACCGGCGGCGCGGGCGTTCCACAGGCCGAGGGGGGTGATCCGGTAGGTGTGGATGTGTTCCGGGGCGCGTTCGAGTTCGGCGAAGGGGGCGATGGCCCGGCGGCACGCGTCCGCGCGCTCATGGTCGACTTCGAGCAGCAGAGTCTTGTCGCTCTGCACGATCAGGCAGGACACGCATACCTCCGTGGGCGGGATCGTCCCTCCGTGGGCGGGGATCGTCCGATGACTCGGCCGGGCGTCCGGCGCGCGACGAGTGCCGCACCGCGCACGGCGCCGCCGCGGGCCGGTCGCGGGACCCTCTCGGGGCCCTGTCCCAGCCGTGGCCGCGTCTGCGCGCGAAACAAGGAAGTCTACCTCCGTGCGCTTCCCGCCTGCCGGGCCTCGGGGCACGGAGGTGGGCGGGATCACGCGGCGTGCTCACTGGGCGGTGCCGGCGAGGAGCCAGCGCAGCGTGCGCACCTCCAGGAGGACGCGCGCGCCCGCGCGGGGGCGCAGCTCCGTGACATCCCAGTCGTACTTCTCGTGGAAAGCCGCGACGACCTCCGGCGGGAATGGTGTCGCCAGCACGCGTGCCGTGCCCTCGGCGACAAGCGGGTGGTCGCCGTCCTCCAGGGCGAGGGAAACCCTGTGCGCTCTCCGTACATTGCGCACCTTGACCGCTCGCTCGTCGCTTCCGATCCACCAGCGGTGGTGGAGGTGCACGAACCACACGGGGGTCACGTGCGCGGTGCCGTCCGGGCGCACGGTGCACAGCCACACATTGCGTTCACGGGCGAGCCTGGTCGCGGCCTCCGCGTCCGGTACCGGGCAGATGGGCGGTACCGCCGAACGGCCCGCTCCCGCCGAAGCGTGCGGGTCGGCGCCGGGTGGTGGTGCGCCGGGTTCCAGTGCGGCAGGCCCCGGTCCGGCCGGCTCCGGTGCGGTCGGCTCCAGCGCGGCTGGCTCCGGTGCCTCCGGCTGGGAGGGGCAGGCCTTCGGGCCCGCCTTCGTGCCCTGCTGCGGGAGGGCGTCGGCGGTCTCGACCGCGGGGGGCGTTCCGGGCGTGTCCTGGTGTCCGTTCACCGTCTCATCCCAGCATCCCCGTCCCTTCTCGCACATCGGTCACAGGGCGGAGCGCCGCCTCGGTCCGGGGACGGAGTAGGGACCCGGCGCACGGCGGCAACCACCGTGTGTGGGGGAGGCGTTGGGGTAAGCGGCCGGTATGACGAGGGCTGGGCGGGACGAGCGGGCGAGGCCGGACGCGGGGTCCGGGGCGGCGGCACGGCACGGGTGGTGGCGGGAGGCGTGGGCGTGGCCGGGGCGGTCGCGTCCGGCCCCCGTATCGCCCCCGGCGAAGCCGGCCGCCGCGGCTGTGGACGGTGCCGCGGGGGACGGCACAGTGGTGGTGCGCAGGTCGTGGGGCAGGGCGTTGTTGCTGGGGCTGACGATGGTGGTGGCGTTCCTGCTGCTCGTGGCGTTCTCGGCGGTGCTCGCGAAGCTGACGCTCACCCCCTCGCCCGCCTCGGACGGCCTCGCGGGCTCGAACCTGCGCCCGGGGCACTCGCTGCGGCAGTACGCGGAGGAGTACACGTTCCTCGCGGCGTGCAAGCAGGTCGGCGGGAACCTGCTGCTCGGAGCCCCCTTCGGGGTCCTGCTGCCGCTCCTCGTACCCCGCAGGATGCGCCTGCTGCGGGTGTTCGTCGTGACCGTCCTGGTCATGTCGCTGGTCGAGCTCGCGCAGGGAGCGGTGGTCGAGGGCCGGGCCTTCGACGTGGACGACGTCATCCTGAACACGGCGGGGGCGCTGCTCGGGTACGCCTTCCTCGGCCGTCGCCTGTCCCGCTCGCTGCGACGCCGCACGGACCCCCGCCCGTCCCGCGTCCGCCGCTTCCGGAAGCCGGCCGCCCCCCGACCGGAGACCGATCCGCGGCAGGAGACCGGCCCGCGACCGGTGACCGCGACGGGGCCACAGCCCCTGACGAAGCCCGCGACGGCCCCCGCCGCCTCCGGTCGGCTCGCCCGCCTGCGCGCGTCGACGGCCCGCGTCCTCCCCGGCCGCCGCGGCACCGAGCCGACCTCGGAGCCGAAGACGGGCCTCTCCGGCCCGACGGCCTGAGCGGACCACGAGGGACGAGGGACCCCCGCAAGGCGAGCGAGCCGCGACCGGGAGATCCGCGCGGACAGCGCACACCGGACCGGACGGCTGCCGCGGCGCGGCCCGAGCGGTCCGGGGGCGGATGTCCCCGCCCGCCGTCAGCTCCCGCCCTGCCCCGAGGCAGGGGTCGGTTCGCCCTCCGCGGGCGTGGGGATCTCGGCGACGCCGGTGACGCGGTGCAGGGGGTAGGTGCGCAGTTCCTCGGCGGTGTGGTCGTAGGCGGTGACGAAGCCGCCCTCGACGCGGACCGGGGCGATGAGCCGGCGATCGGCCGCCCCCTCCGCGTCGATGTAGCCGATCCAGACGGACTCGCCCGTGAGGACCGCGTTCTGGAGGGTGACGAGGGTTTCGGAGGCGGCGCTGCGGGGCGGCTCGGACGGGGTGACGAGCCCGGCCGGGGGCGTGGGTGGCGGGGTGGTCACCGCCGTGTCACCGGCCCGGATGGCCCGTACCGCCGCCGCGAGCAGCGTCTGCCGGGGGCGGGCACCGCCCTCGCCGACCGGTTCCGGTGCGCGGCGCGGCGGGGTGCGGTGCTGCGCGCTGGGGCGTACGAGGACGTCGCCGCCCGGGCCTTCGGCGGCCGGGGCGAAGCCGAGGCCGCGCAATCCGTCGAGGAGCACGGCCGGTTCCGAGGGCGAGGCGGCGACGGTCGGCGCGAGCCGTCGCAGCCGCAGGGTCTCCGAGCGCCGGTCGGCGAGGATCTCGTCGAGCACGGTGGCCTCTTCGCACCGTACGTACGAGGAGGCGGCGCCGACCCGGAGATGCCCGTGGCGGCGGGCGACGTCGTCGACGAGGTAGGCCAGCGGCTGCGGGACGGGGGTGAGGGAGTGGGTGGCGAGGAACTCGTGGATCGCCTCGGCGGAGTAGCCGGCGTCGAGGGAACGGCGGACGGAGCCCGGCGTGAAGCGGTAGACGGTCGCACCGCCTTTGGACTCGATGTCGGCGAGGAGCGCGAGGCGTTCGGCGAGGGGCCGCTGGAGCGGGCCCGGGGCGACGGCCGTCAGGTCGGCCTGGAGCAGTACGTGGTCCAGCGGCGGGGGCAGCAGTTCGGCGAGCATGTCGACGAGCGCCGTGTCCTGCCCGGCGAGGAGCGCGCGCCCCTGCCGGGTGAGCGCGCCGCGCCCGGTGACGCCGAGGAGTTCGGCCTCGGTGAGTGTCCAGCCCGCGATACGGGTCCGCAGGTCGTTCTCGTGCGCGGCGCCGCGCAGCGGGCGTTCCCAGCGCAGCCGGGCGAGCAGCGAGTCCGGCTCGGGCACGCCGCCGGGGCCGAGTTCCGCGAGCAGCGCGAGGACCCGGTGGCGCACCTCGGGCGCGGCGGTGCGGTCGAGGTGCGGGCCGAGCGCGGAGAGCGTGCGATCCTTGCTGTCGCTGCCGCCGACGAGCCCCGACGTGCGGGTCGCGTCGAGCCACGCGGTGGCGAGGACGGCCCAGCGGCGGGCGGGCGGCAGATCGAGCCACTCGTCGAAGTACGGGGTGGGCGCGTAGTGCTCGTCGGCCTCGCCGTCGGCGGCGACGAGCCCGGCCGCGTAGGCGAGTTCGAGCCAGAAGGCGGCGATGTCCTCGGAGGCCTCCAGGTACCCGGCGGTGCGCTTGAGGTCGCGCTGGCTCAGACCGCCCGCGCGGAGCACGGCCGGGCCGAGGTCCTTCGTCCGCGACCACGACTGGCGCGGCGAGCCCCACTCCTTGAGCAGGTCCTCAAGGGTCTGGAGCGCGGTGTACGCCTGCCCGGCGGCCGCCGCGTCGGCTTCGCGTTCCTCGCGCGTGGCACGGACGGCGATGGCCGGCGGCTCGGGCTCGACGGCGCGGTGGGCGCGCCCGCCGCGCAGGTGCAGGGCGACCTCGCGCGGCAGGACGACGGTCCCCGGCGCGGTCGGCACGAGCAGTCCGCGGTCCAGGAGCCAGCGCAGGTGCGTCGGCGGGTGCGCGGTGACCTGCCCGTACGGCGGCCCCCACACGAGCCGGCCGAGTACCTCGACGGCGTCGGCGGGAGCCTCGTCGAGGAGCGCGCCGAGCCGCGCGGGGTCGGTGAAGAGCGCGGTGAGGGCCTGGACGGCGGTCACCGAGTCGTGCGTCGAGCCCAGTCCGGCCTCGGTCAGGATGACCTGGAGCCGCCCCGGGGACATGCCGGCGGTGGCCTCGGCGAGGCTCGGGCCGAGGCCCGTGGGCGAGGGGTGGGCCGCGCTCGGCGCGAGGAGTTCCCGCGCGGTGCGGACGAGGCGCAGCCGCTCGTCCGGACCCCAGACGAGGGCGCGCTCGCGCAGCAGGCCCAGGGTCCGCGGCAGGGCCTCCGTGGTGGCGGAATCGCCCTCGTCACCCGTCAGGAGCCCTTCGAGCAGATCGTAGGGGGCGGGGTCTGGGGCGACGGCGAGGGCCTCGGCGGTCTGGAGGGCGAAACGGTCGAGCCGTTCCAGCGCGCGCAGTACGGAGGCACGGGTCGCCGCACGGGTGGCGAGCTGTGTCAGGTCGACCGGGACCGGGTTGAGCAGATCGGGCCGCGCGCGCAGCAGCGCGACGAGCGAGGCGTCGTCACGTACCCGCAGGGCTTCGGCGAGCGAACGCGGTCCCGGCCGCGTGGCCGGTCCGTCCTCGGTTGGTGCAGGGCTGCTCATCCCGCCCACGGTAGCGGGTGCGAGGGGCGGCGGGCGGGTGCGAGACGGCTCGGGTGTCGCGGGCCCACCTCGCGACGGGGGCCGGAACGGCTCCGGTACGGGGCATTTCCGCGCCCAGCCCGAGGGGGCGTTCCACGCGCCTCGCGCCCGTGGGGGCAGACCCAAACCGTACGGAGAACCCTCCCCGGCCGACGCGGCACGCGCTCCCGGCCACGCGGCACGCGCCCCCGCCGACGCGTCGCGCACCCCCGCCGACGCGTCACGCTTCACGCGTCCGTCACCCGTCGCCGGAGGCGTCCCCGTATCCCCGTGCGAGGGGGTGATCCGGGCCTGATGTCCCCATCGGCCGGGCGGAGTTCGGTACCGTCGTCGCAGCAGGGTGCGCGAGGGCTGTCGGACGTCGTGGAGGGGCAGCGGTGGGGATCGAGACTGATCAGCT
The DNA here is from genome assembly GCF_044749745.1 of Streptomyces sp. NPDC088923. NCBI lineage: Bacteria > Bacillati > Actinomycetota > Actinomycetes > Kitasatosporales > Streptomycetaceae > Streptomyces > Streptomyces sp. NPDC088923. The sequence continues at coordinate 602,311 of NZ_JBIVIO010000001.1, forward strand.
CGTCTTCGACTACCTGAGCCGGGTCGGGGACCTGGCGCAGCGACAGCAGCTGTCGGCCGGGGAGCGGATGCGGCTCGTGGCGGGACTGCGCGGGGAGATCGACCGCAGCAGGGCCAAGCCCACGACCCCGGACTCGCCCGCCGCCGTGCGCCGTATCCTCTCGCGGCTCGGCAGCCCGGAGGACGTCGTGGCGGGCGCGGGTCCGGGCGCGACAGGGGCCGGGGCCGCGCCGGGCTTCGACGGGTCCGCCGACGACCCGGACCGGACGGCCCGACCGGCCCGTTTCCGGGGCTTCTCCAAGGACACCCCGTCCTTGAGGAGCGCCGACTCGGCCCCCGGCCCGGACCCGGCGGCGCCCGGCGTGCCGCGTCCCCGTACGGCGCGGACCGGCGGCCTGGAGGACTACGACGACGGCGGGTCGGCCGGGAGTCGTGCGGCGGGAGGCGCCGGGAGCGGCGCCGAGTGGTGGCGCACCGGGGCGGGCGGCCCGGAGCCGCACGGCTTCTTCGGCGGCGGCGACCAGGTCGCCGGGTTCGTCGGCGGGATCGAGTCACCCGAGATGCTCGGGCTGCGGCCCCGGGTCCCCACCCAGCGCCCGAGGGACGCGGAGGAGAAGGCGGCGGCGCCCGAGACGGTGGTCGTGGAGGAGCCCGCCGGGAAGGGCCGGCGACGCCTGCGGGTGCCGAGGCCCGGCACGTTCAGCAACCCGCTGCTGCTCCTCGCGGCAGCCGCGCTCGTCGTCGGTGCGGTGCTCGGCTCCTGGCTGCCGCTCGCGGCCGGCTGGCTCCTGGCCTGGGCCTCGCGCCGGCTCAGCACGAACGAGTCGAAGGTCGCCGTGATCGGCATCCCCGCGCTCTCGCTGGCCGCGGGGGCGGTCTGGCTGTGGGGGCGCGGCGAGGGCCGCTGGGGGGAGCCGCTGGCGCGGGGCGAGTGGAACGCGGCGATCGCCGACACCTGGCCGGCGGTGGTGCGTATCGCCGCGATCTCCTCGGCACTCTTCCTCGTCTGGCGCTCGCAACGCACGGCGAAGGACTGAGGACCCTCGTGCCGGCCGCGGACGTGCGGCCGCTCCATGGCGGCAGCCGCGCCGTCGTACCGCCGTCACCGTCACTCCCGCCGCAGGTCCACCCACGGAACCGTGCTGCCCGGCAGTACGTACCGCTCGATCTCGGTGAAGCCGTGGGCCCGCGCGAACCGCAGCCCGTCCTCGTTCGACGCGAGGACGCACGTCTCGATCGTCGTGGCGCCGAGCGCGTCGGCCCGGCGCAGCGCGTGCGCGTACAACTCCTCGCCGTAGCCGCGTCGGCGGTGGGCCGGCAGGACCCGCGCGATGACCGTGGCGACCCCGTCCTTCGGCGGGCGCACGGTTGTGGAGCCGACGAGAACGCCTCCGGCGTGGGCGAGGTCGAGGTGATTGCGCCCGGCCCGCTCCCGTACCTCCGCGAGGCTCAGGGGCTGGACAGGGATGACCGCGTTGTGGACGTACCGCCAGTCACCGAGGGCGTCGTCACCGTGCGGGCGGACGATACGAAGACCGAGAGGGCTGCTCATCGGAACATCAGATCATGCCGCCGTCGTCAGTCCCCTCCTCACGCCCCCTCCTCAAAACCTGTCGGCCGCAGCACACTTGCCGGAGTCCGTCAGCGCGTCCGGTCCTTCGCCGCGGTCGTACGGGTCAGTGCGGGTCCTTCTCGGGACCGCTTGCCTCGGCGTCGCTGCCTGCGGCTCGGGCGGAGTCGGAGGTGGGGGCCGGGGCAGGCGCTGGACAGGCGGCCTCCCCGGACCGCCTGAGAGACTGGGACCATGCCCCACGACATAGCTCCCAGTGACCCCGCGACCGGCCAGGACTTCGCCGCCGACGTCTCCGCCGTACCGCTCTCCGAGACCACCGACGGCGGTCCCGTCGTCGGGTTCGACCTCGACATGACGCTCGTCGATTCGCGGCGGGGGATCGGGGCGGTCTACCGGGCGCTCGCGGCGGAGACGGGCGCGGACATCGACGTGGACCTCGTGACGAGCCGGCTCGGGCCGCCGCTGGAGCACGAGATGGCGAACTGGTTCCCGCCGGAGCGGGTCGTCGCCATGAGCGACCGCTACCGCGCGCTCTACCCCGAGCACGCGATCGCCGACACGACGGCGATGCCGGGCGCGCGGGAGGCGTTCGCGGCGGTACGGGCGGCGGGCGGGCGCGTACTCGTCGTGACCGCGAAGAACCGCGCGCACGCCGCGCTGCACCTCAGCCACCTCGGCCTTGAGCCGGACCTGCTGATCGGCGGGCTGTGGGCGGAGGCGAAGGGGACGGCGCTGCGCGCGCAGGGCGCTTCGGTGTACGTGGGCGACCACATCGGGGACGTGCGCGGGGCCCGTACGGCGGACGCGGTGGCGGTCGCGGTGGCGACGGGGCCGTGCGACGAGGAGGAACTGCGGGGCGCGGGGGCGGATGTGGTCCTCGGGACGCTCGACGCGTTCGCGGGGTGGCTGGGGGAGTACGTGAGCGGGACGGGCGCGGGCGGTACGCGAAGTGCGGGTGGCGCGGGGTGAGCTGCGGTGTGATGGTCGCCCTGGCGTCTGTGGATAACTCGCGTTTCGCGTGAACGTGACTCACTCGGGGGAGTGAGGCGTTGTGCGGGTTTCAGCGAGTTGTCCACAGATGTGGCGGGAGGGGGCGGGGGGTGGGGGTGGCTTTGGAAGAATGGTATTGGGGCCGCCCCCTGGGAGGGCGGGGGCTGTCCGCTGTCCGCTGTCCGCTGGCGGGTGCGGGTGCCGATGCCGGTGCGAGTGCGCACCCCCGCCCTGTCCCCCCCCTGTCCCCCACCCCCCTACACCCCCGCCGCCCTCCTCCCCGCCAGAATCCCCCGCACCACTCCCGCCCCCGCGAGCAGCAGCCCCACCCCCATCAACATGCACACCGCGTACGCGATCGTCGGGAAGGGGTCGGTGTTCAGGAAGAGGGGCGCGAGGGTGACGAGGGTCGCGACGGCGCCGATGGCGAAGACGATTCCGCCGGCGACGACCAGGCGGTCGCCGGGGCCGGGCTCCTGGGCAGGGGTTTTGTCAGGCACCGCACCAGGGTAGTTCCAAGGCCCGTGGAAGAACCCGGGACGTCTCGCCAGGCGCCCTCGCCCTGAGGGGGCGTCCGGCGGCTTCGCGGGGGCGGGGGCACTGCCGTGCGCGGTACCTCCGCGAGGGCGGGGCCTGCCGTGCGCAGTGCCTCGCGGACCGCACGGAATCGGCGGACACCGCCTAGCCTGGAGGGCGGCGGGTCCCGATGACCCGCTGCTGTGCTCTCCAGGGCCCGCAAGGCCGCTGACGGGTCCTCGGGACGTGTCGGCGGGGCGTTCGTGGTGCCCGGGGCCCGCCCCGCGCGCCACCCGAGGCTCCCGCCGGTTCCGGTCCGGGGGGCGCGGGTCCGCCGGCGGCGGGCAGAGGCGGAGACAGGGGCGGCTCCCGCTGTGGTGGGCCGTCGTGGACGAGCGAGGACGAGGACGAGCAGGTGCCTACCGGCAAGGTCAAGTGGTTCAACAGCGAGAAGGGCTTCGGCTTCCTCTCCCGCGACGACGGCGGTGACGTCTTCGTCCATTCCTCGGCGTTGCCACAGGACGTGGAGACGCTCAAGCCGGGCCAGCGCGTCGAGTTCGGGGTCGTGGCGGGCCAGCGGGGCGACCAAGCCCTCACGGTAACGGTCCTCGACCCGACGCCCTCGGTCGCCGCGGCCCAGCGCCGCAAACCCGACGAGCTGGCCTCGATCGTCCAGGACCTGACGACCCTCCTGGAAGGCGTCGCGCAGCAGCTCGAACGGGGCCGCTACCCCGACCGCGCGAGCGGCGCCAAGACGGCCAACCTCCTCCGCGCGGTCGCCGACCAGCTCGACGTCTGAGCCGATCCCCGCAGAGGCGGTACGGAACCGGGGCGGCGCACCGCCCCGCACGCGTACCGCCTCAGCGGGCCCCCACAGCCCCGCGCCCCGCCCCGCCAGCGCGCCCCCGCCCGCAGCCCGCCCCCGCCCGCAGCCGCACCCCCGGCCCCCTGCAACGTCAGCGGGCCCCGCCCCTACCACCCCAGCGGCCCCGCCTCACCGCCTCCCCTCACCCGAAGTCCAGCGCCCCCGCCCCCACCTCCGGCACCAGCCCCTGCTCCGCCGCCCGCCCGAGCAGCCCGCGCACCGCCCCGTACCCGTCCTCGCCCAGGTCCTCGGTGAACTCGTTGACGTAGAGCCCGATGTGCTGTTCCGCCACCGCCGGGTCCATCTCCTGCGCGTGCGCGGCCACGTACGGCCTGCTCGCCTCCGGGTCGGCCCAGGCCATGCGGACCGAGGTGCGGATCGTGTCGGCCAGCGCGCGCAGCCGCTCGGTGCCGAGGGAGCGCTTCGCGACGATCGCGCCGAGCGGGATCGGCAGGCCCGTCGTGGACTCCCAGTGCTCGCCCATGTCGGCGGCCTTGTGCAGCCCGTAGTTCTGGTACGTGAAGCGCGCCTCGTGGATCACGAGCCCGGCGTCGACGCGGCCGTCCCGCACCGCCGGCATGATCTGGTCGAACGGCATGACGACGATCTCGCCGACCCCGCCGGGGACCGTGTCGGCCGCCCAGAGCCGGAAGAGCAGGTAGGCCGTCGAGCGTTCGCTCGGCACCGCGACCTTCGCGCCGCCCAGGTCCTGCCCCGCCTCGCGCGTCAGCACGAGCGGCCCGCAGCCGCGCCCGAGGGCACCGCCGCACGGCAGCAGCGTGTACTCGTCGAGAATCCACGGCAGCACCGCGTACGAGACCTTCAGGACCTCGGGCGAGGCGTCCCCGCCGCGCTCCGCGATGCCGTTCGTGATGTCGATGTCCGCGAACGTCACCTCGGGCGCCGCCGCGCCGGGCACCCGGCCGTGCGCCCAGGCGTCGAAGACGAAGGTGTCGTTGGGGCACGGCGAGAACGCGATGCGCAGCGTCTCCGGCAGCCCGCCGCCCGGCGCTGTCCCGTCCGTGCCCGTGCCCGTCTCCGTCACCGTCATCCCGCCGCCTCCTGATCATCCGCCCCCGTCGCGTACCCCTTCATGGTGCACCCACCGGGCGGCGCGCGAGGCGGCGGGCGTCCCTCACACGTACCGCCGTGCCTCCTGGAGCACCGGCGCCAGCGCCGTGAAGGCCGAGGTCAGGACCGCGAGTGCGGCCGGGATGCGCCACGCCTCGCGGTCGCGCGGGCCGACCGGGTTCGAGATCGCGCGCAGTTCGAGCGCCGGGATCCCGTAGCCGTACGCCGCCTCGGCGACCGCGAAGCCCTCCATGCCCTCGCTCGCCGCGCGCGGGCGCAGCCCCCGCAGTTCGGCGGCGCGCTCCGCGGTGCCGGTCACGGTCGAGACCGTCAGCGCCTCGCCCACCACGACGGGCGGCAGCTCGGGCGCGTCCTCCGCGTCCGCCGTCTCGTCCGGGCTCAGCGCGCGCGTCACGTCGCGGAGCAGCGCCGCGGGCGGTACGTGCACGGCGCGCCCGAAGCCGAGGTCCGTGACGGGGACGAAGCCCTCCGCCGTCTGCGCGCCGAGGTCGGCGGCGACCATCGCCTCGGCCACCACGAGCGTCCCGAGCGGTGCCAGTGGCGCGAAACCGCCGCCGATGCCCGCCGAGAGCACGAGGTCGTAGGGGTGGTCGTCGAGCGCCGCCACCGCGAGCGCCGCCGCCGTGCCCGCCGCGGCGGCCGCGGGACCCGCGCCCGTCGCGAGGAGGTGCACGGCCTGCGCCGCGCCCGGTGCCTCGGCGCCGCGCTCGGGGAGCGGTGGCGCGACGGGCAGCGGGCCCGCGAGCAGCGGGTCGAAGAAGAGGTGATCGTGCGGCAGCGGATCGGGCACGGCGAGCAGTTCGAGGCCGCCCGGCAGGGCGTGGGGCACCGGCCGGCCCGGGAACGCGCGCGCCACCGCGTCCCGTTCGGCGGGGACCGCGGTGGCGATGAGTACGCGCATGAGGTGGCTCAGTCGTCCTTCGTCGTCACGCGGCTCAGTCGTCCTTCTTCTTCACCTTGAACGTCCACAGGCCGTACGCCTTCTTGCCGTCGCCCTCGACGACCGTGACGGTGCCGGTCGAGGACTGGCCGCCGTACTGCTCGTTGAAGAACACGTTGCCCGGGATGGTCGTGTAGGTCTTCTTGCTGGTCTCGGTGATCTGCTGACCGTTCAGCAGGAACGTCCAGCCCTTGTCGGCCACGGACGGGTCGACGCCGAAGCGGACCGTCGCGTCCGGGTCCACCTTCACCGTCTTGGCGTCGCTCGTGTCCTTGAGGCACTTCTGGAGCGCCGCCGTGTCGAGGGCGTGCCCGTCGTCGTAGCAGGTGGCCTCCGAGTTCACCGAGGTCGTACCGATCGTCACGGTGGCCAGCGGAGTCGGCTTGTCGCAGGCCGACAGGGCGAGGAGACCGGCGGACACGGCGCCGATGGCGGCCACGGCGCGACGGCGGTTGGCCGGGAAACGCGGGGAGGTCATGGGGGGCAGGCTATATGGCTCCCGCCGTGCGCACCTGCGCGGGGGTGCGGCGTGCCGTACGCGCCGACGCGCCGTCAGAGGACCGCGAAAGGCCTGGCGGTACGGGGTGGGGCGGGCCCTTCGCACGAGCGCCGCCGTACGCCTCGTACCGAACCCGTACAGATCACCCGCCTGCCGGGCGGCGCGCCCACGGCCCGCCCACAAGCGCCGCACAGGCTCGGGGTTCACACGACCCGCACGCCCCCGTGCCTGCTCCTGCCCGAGCGCAGCAGGCCGCGCAGCGTGCCCAGCCAGCCCGTGGCGACGATCGCCGCGGCGACCGCGAGGCCCAGTACGCCGTTCAGCGGCAGCGCGATGCCGATCGCGCCGCCGAGCACCCACGCCATTTGCAGCATCGTCTCCGAGCGCGCGAACGCGGAGGTACGGACCTGCTCGGGCACCTCGCGCTGGATGAGCGCGTCCAGCGAGAGCTTCGCGAGCGCCTGCGCGAAGCCCGCGCACGCCGTGAGCAGCGCCACCGAGAACTGGCCGAACAGGCACGCCGCCGTGATCGCGACCCCGAGCACCCCGCCCACGACCGTCACGATGATCAGCTCGGGCGTACGGGTGCGCAGCCACGCCCCCACCGCCGTGCCCAGCGCGTTCCCCGCCCCGGCGGCGACCCCGACCATCCCCAGCGAGACCGCCGCGCTCCGTCCGCCGAGCGGCTGATCGCGCAGGAGGAAGGCGAGGAAGAAGATCAGGAAGCCCGAGAGTCCGCGCAGCGCGGCGTTCGCACCGAGCGCGAGGAGCACCGTCGAACCGACGGCCCGCAGCCCCTTCACCCGCCCGGCCCCGCTCCCCGCGGCACCCCGCGCGGCCTCGTACCGCGCCTCCCCGGGGCCCTCGCCCTTCTCCAGCCGGATGGGCTCGCCAGGCGTCGGCCCCAGCGGCTCCTCCGGCACCAGCCGCGCCCTGCGCTCCCCCTTCGCCGAGTCCACCTTCGGCGGCAGCCGGAACGAGAGGAACGCGCCGAGCACGAACAGCGCGCACGCCCCGTACAGCGGCCACCGCGGCCCGAGCAGTTGCAGCCCGGCGCCCACGGGGGCCGCCGCGCCCGTCGCGAGCAGCCCGCCGAGCGTGACGCGCGAATTCGCCTTGACCAGCGAGAACCGTGGTGGCAGCAGACGGGGCACGACCGCGCTGCGCACCACCCCGTACGCCTTCGACGCGACCAGGACCCCGAGCGCCGCCGGGTACAGCTCCAGGCTTCCGCTCACCACCGCGTGCGACAGGACGAGCGCGAGGACGGCGCGCGCGAGCATCGAGGTGGCCATCGCGGCGCGCCGCCCGTGCGGCAGCCGGTCCAGGAGTGGGCCGATCACCGGGGCGAGCACCGTGAAGGGGGCCATCGTGATCGCCAGGTAGAGCGCGACGCGCCCGCGCGCCTCGTCCGTCGGCACCGCGAAGAACACCGTCGAGGCGAGCGAGACCGTGATCATCACGTCGCCCGCGCCGTTGACACCGTGCAGTTCGATGAGCTTGCCGAGCCCCGACTCGCCCGCGCCGTGCGCGTGCGTCACGCGCCGCACCAGGCGGCCCGTCGAGGCGAAGGGCGCCGCGGCGACCCGTCCGGCGGCACGCGTCCGCCGGAGCCGGGGCCCCCCGCGCTCCGTACGCTGCTCGCCCGAGGACGTGGATGCGCTCACGTCGTCATCCTGCCCCGAAGTGCGCCGCCTAGTGCGCCTGCTGTGCGGGAATGGGGACGTACGAGCGAACGCGGAGCGGTCCGCGGGACCCGTCCGGCGGCGGCCCGGCGGGGTCGTGGTCCGGGGTGGTGCGGGGGGCGCGAACGGGGGAGTGGGGGACGTCCGTGTGGGCCCCGGGGCGTGGAGAGGGTAGCGTGCACAGCGCGCCCACGGCGGTTACTCCTGGCCGCGCGCCCTTTCGCGATCCTTCAGAATGGATGGTGGAGGCGCACCCGGGACCCGAACCGACCGGGTACGGACGTCGACGCGGTCCCCTGGTCCGCTCCGTCCGCACCCCCGACCGTGTCCGGGCCCCGCCGGAGCGGGCGCACTCGTGAGACGGCGTAGGAGAGAAGCGATACCTGTGAGCGCAGCGACAACGCGAAGCCGCATCCCTGACCGCCTGTGTGTCGAGGCGGTCGACCTGGCGCGCGCCGCGGCGGCGGAGACCGCCGCGCCGGGTGTCGTCGGCGCGTACGTCGGCGCCGTCGCCGAGGGCGAGCGGGTCGTCACCCACTACTTCGCCTGCGAGGACATCGGCTACCGGGGCTGGCGCTGGGCCGTCACGGTGGCCCGTGCCTCGCGCGCCAAGGTCGTCACGCTCGATGAGACGGTGCTCCTGCCGGGGCCCGAGTCGGTCCTCGCGCCCGAGTGGCTGCCGTGGAGCGAGCGCCTGCGTCCGGGGGACATGGGCCCGGGCGACCTCCTGCCCACCGAGGCCGAGGACCCGCGCCTGGAGCCGGGCCTGTACGACGGCGACGACGACACCCCGCCGCCGGACTCCGCGCTCAGCCCCGAGCTGGCCGAGCGCGCCGACGCCGAGGACGCCCAGGTCACCGACGGCCCGCCCGCCGACCTGCCCGTGGCGCCCTCGCGCGGCGAGATCGCCGAGGTGGGCCGCGAGCTGGGCCTCGGCCGCCCCCGGGTCCTCTCCCGCTACGGCCTGGAGACGGCCGCCGAGCGCTGGGAGGAGCAGTACGGGCCGGGCACCCAGATGGCCCAGGCGGCCCCCGCCCCCTGCCACACGTGCGCCTTCCTGGTCCCGCTCGCCGGCTCCCTGCGCCAGTCCTTCGGCCTGTGCGCCAACGAGTTCGGCCCGGCCGACGGCCACGTCGTCTCCCTCTCCTACGGCTGCGGAGGCCACTCGGAGGCGGCGATCATGCCGAAGACCCCGGACGCGCCCCCGCTGCGCCTGGACGAGGTGGCGGAACCGCTGGAGTGACACCCGGCCCGGGGCGCCTCCCGGCCCGTCCGGCGTGAGAGGACAAAAGCCCCGCCGGGGCGCAGGTCGATCACGCGGTCCGGGACCACCCTGATTCCCGGCTACTTTCATGGGCACACGCATCGCCAAGGAGTGAGCCCTGTGACCCGAGAAGCCGAGGAATCCCCCCGCCCCCACACCACCGCGGACGACGTCTTCGGCACTGCCCGCCTCCGCGACGCCGTCCTCGCCACCTGGTCCGCGTCCCCCGCGCGCCTGCGCGAGGACGCCAACGCCGAGGAGGACCTGGCGCTCGGCGGCTACCGCGACCGCGTCGTCGTCGAGCTGGCGCAGAACGCCGCCGACGCCGCCGCCCGCGCCGGAGTGCCGGGCCGGCTCCGGATCGCGCTGCGCGACCGCAGCGGGGACAATCCACCCGTCCTCGCCGTCGCGAACTCCGGCGCCCCCCTCGACGCGAGCGGCGTCGCCTCGCTCGCGACCCTGCGCGCCTCCGCGAAGCGCGAGGACGGCACGGGCACGGTCGGCCGCTTCGGCGTCGGCTTCGCCGCGGTCCTCGCGGTGAGCGACGAGCCCGCCGTGCTCGGCCGCACCGGCGGGGTGCGCTGGTCGCTCACCGAGGCCCGCGAGGCCGTCGCCGCGCTCGGCGTGCCCGCGCTCGACGAGGAGGTACGGCGCCGCGAGGGCCACGTACCGCTGCTGCGCCTCCCCTTCGCCGCCGAGGGCTCCGCGCCCGAGGGCTACGACACCGTCGTCGTCCTCCCGCTGCGCGACACCGTCGCCGAGGACCTCGTCGAGCGCCTCCTCGCGGGCATCGACGACGCGCTCCTGCTCTCCCTGCCCGGGCTCGCCGAGATCGTCGTCGAGACCCCCGAGGGCACCCGCGTCCTGCGCCGCCGCGTCGAGGACCCGTACACCGTCATCGAGGACGACGGCGTCGTACGCCGCTGGCGCACCGTCAGCCACGGCGGCGCCCTCGACACCGCGCTCCTCGCGGGCCGCCCCGTCGAGGAACGCCTGCGCCCCTGGTGGGCCGTGACCTGGGCGGTCCCCGTCGACGCCGAGGGCGCGCCCGAGGCGCCCCGCACCGTGCCCGTCGTGCACGCCCCGACGCCCAGCGAGGAACCGCTCGGGGTGCCCGCGCTGCTCATCGCGACGCTCCCGCTCGACACGAGCCGCCGCCACGTCGCGCCGGGGCCGCTCACCGACTTCCTCGTCGCGCGCGCCGCCGAGGCGTACGCGGAACTCCTCGCCCACTGGCGGCCCGTCACCCCGGCCCTTCTCGACCTCGTGCCGGGGCCGCTCGGGCGCGGTGAGCTGGACGGGGCCGTGCGTGCGGCGATCCTCGCGCTGCTGCCCCGTACCGCCTTCCTCGCGCCCGCCGTGCCGCACGAGGGCGAGGAGCCCGGCAGCTTCACCGCGCTGCGGCCCGTCGAGGCCGAGGTCGTCCAGGGCGCGGGTCGCGAGACCGTCGACGTACTCGCCGAGGTCCTGCCGAGCCTGCTCCCGGCCGGTCTGGAGAGCCACCCCGCGCTGCGCACGCTGGACATCGCGCGGGTCCCCCTCACCGAGGCCGTCGACCGCCTCGCGGGCCTGGAGCGCGCCCCCGGCTGGTGGTACCGCCTGTACGAGTCGCTCGCGGGCGTCGACCCCGACCGCCTCACCGGCCTCCCCGTGCCGCTCGCCTCGGGCCGTACCGCGCTCGGCCCCCGCCACATCCTCCTGCCGCTCCCGGACGGCGGCCCCGCGGCCGAGGCCCTCGCCCGGCTCGGCCTCAAGGTCGCCCACCCCGAGGCCGCCCACCCGCTCCTCGAAAAGCTCGGCGCGCTCCCCGCGACCCCGCGCGCCGTCCTCACGACGCCGCAGGTCCGCGCCGCCGTCGCCGCCTCGCTCGACGAGGAGCCCTGGGACGGCGGCCTGGAGACCGAGGGGCTGCCGGACCCCGAGGAACTGGCCGAACTCGTCCTCGGACTCGTCCGCGACGCACGCATCGAAGCCGGTGACGAGCCCTGGCTCGGCGCGCTCGCGCTCCCCGACGAGGACGGCGAACTCGCCCCCGCCTGCGAACTCGTCCTCCCCGGCGGCGCCTTCGCCTCCGTGATGCGCGAGGACGCCCTCGCCGCCGTCGACGCGGGTCTCGCCGCGCGCTGGGGCGAGAAGCCCCTCGCCGCCTGCGGGGTGCTCGGCTCCTTCGCGCTCGTCCGCGCCCACGACACCGTCCTCGACCCCGATGAGCTGGAACCCCGCGAGGGCGACTGGCCCGAGCCGGACGACGCGGGGCTGCTCGACGCCGTCGACGTGTGGTGCGAGGACGTCCTCGACCGCTTCCCCGACACGCCCGTGCCGCCCGTCGCGACCGAACTCCTCGCAGTCCGCGACCTCGACCTCGTCGCCGAGGACCGCTGGCCCGAGGCCCTCGCCCTCCTCGCCCGGCCGCCCTTCCGCGAGGCCCTCACCGCCCCCGTCCGCGTCCTGCTCCCCGACGGCACGACCGAATCCGTCCGCTCCTACACCGCCTGGTGGCTGCGCGGCCACCCCGTTCTCGGCGGGCGCCGCCCCGCCGGGCTCCTCGCCGCGGGCGGCGACCCGCTCCTCGCCGGGCTCTACGAGGAGGCCGACGCGAGCGGCTTCGAGGACGCCGAGGTCCTGCGCGCCCTCGGCGTCCGGACGAGCACCAGGGCGCTCCTCGACGAGCCGGGCGGCGCCGCCGAACTCCTGGACCGCCTCGCCGACCCCGCCCGCGAGGTCACCGCGGCCCAGCTCCACGGCCTCTACTCGGCGCTCGCGACGCTCGACCCCGAGGAGGTCACGCTCCCCGAGGACCTGCGCGCCGTCCCCGCCGGGCCCGGCGGGGCCCCGTACGTCGTGGACGCCACCGAGGCGTTCGTGGCCGACGCCCCCGACCTGCTGCCGCTCGCCGGGGACCGCCCGCTGCTGCCCGTGCGGCCGCGGCTCGCGGCGGCGCTCGCCGAACTCCTCCAGGTCGGCAGGCTCAGCGAGGCCGTCCCCGCGGGCGTCGAGGGCGAGGGCACGGTGCACGACGTGCCCGCCGCCGTCCGCACCCTCCTCGGCCCGCGCACACCCGCCACGTACACCGAGTACGAGGAGCTGACCGCCGGGGGCATCGAGGTCGACTGGCGGCACACGCCGGACGGCACCGTGCACGCCGCGACCGTCGAGGGCGTCGCCGCGGGGCTCGCGTGGGCGGCGGGCCAGTGGCCGCGGCGCTTCGAGGTCGCGGCCCTCCTAGAGGACGACTCGCGGACGGCGGAGCTGGCGCGGGACCGCTGGTTCGACTGAGCACGCGGCGGGCGCGCACCCTGTTGCCGGAACGGCAACGCCGTTTGGCGCGCGCCCGCCCGCGCCCGCACCCTGGCAGCTCACCCCCGTGGTCGAACGGGTCTGTGCGAGAGAGGCAGGTACGGGCATGAGCGGGCACCCCCAGCACCCGGTCGGCGAGGACTTCGGCGACGGGCGCGCCTTCTGGGAGGGGCGGTACGCGGAGAGCGACCGCATCTGGAGCGGCGAGCCCAACGCGGCGCTCGTCCGCGAGGTCTCCGAGCTGACCCCGGGCCGCGCCCTCGACCTCGGCTGCGGCGAGGGCGCCGATGCCGTGTGGCTCGCGCGGCGCGGCTGGACCGTCACGGGCACCGACATCGCCGAGACCGCCCTCGTCCGCGCCCGCGCGCACGCCGCCGAAGCGGGCGTCGCCGCGCGCACGCGCTTCGAGCAGCACGTCCTCGGCGCGAGCTTCCCCGAGGGCACGTACGACCTCGTCACCGCGTCGTTCCTGCACTCGCCCGACGCCTCCTTCCCGCGCGAGGCGATCCTGCGCCGCGCCGCCGAGGCCGTCGCCCCCGGCGGCACCCTCCTCGTGGTCGGGCACGCGGGGCTCGCGCCCTGGGAGTCGTACGAGGAGGGCGACCCGCACCTCGCCCTCCACCTGCCCTCGCCGCAGGAGGTCCTGGAGAGCCTGCGGCTCCCCGAGGGCGAGTGGGACGTCCAGACCGCCGCCGAGCACGACCGCGTGCAGCACGCCCCGGACGGCGAGGCCCACCACCGCAGGGACAACGCGCTGAAGGTCCGCCGGCACGCGAGCTGAACGGCGGGTGACCACAAGGTCATGTGACCTTCCTGTGGAGACAATGTGATCGGAAAGTCCGCCGAGCGGTGCAACTTCCGCACGGGTGGCGCGGTCTCCTCGTACGAGCCATGAGGCTCCTCGATCACATGTGCCCCGCGCCCCCGTGCGTCCGGCGCGCCGCGTCCCGTACGCGAGCGGCCCGGACCCGGCGCGGCGCGGGCACCTTCTCCCCTTGGGGAACACATGCGTATTCGTGCCACCGCGGCTGTCGCCGCGCTCGCGGGCTCCCTCGCTCTCGGCGCCCTCGCGGCACCCGCCGCCCAGGCCGCGACGAAGCCCCCGGCGCTCGACCTCAGCTTCGGCAAGGCGACCGTGAACGGCGGCAAGCCCGTCGTCGTGTCCACGGGCAAGGCCAAGACCACCGTGAAGGTCACCTTCACCGCCAAGCACGGCAAGAAGGTCGACGTCTTCGACGGCAGCGTCGACATGGTCGTCGGTCTCTACCGGGGCACCGACGTCGACCACGCCGCCAGGAGCTTCTTCAGCGGCGGCATCAGCTGCGCCGAGCCCACCACGACCTCGCTCTCCTGCACGACGAAGATCACCGTCCCCGCCTCGAAGCTCTCCAACGCGGACGCGGGCACCTCCTGGAAGGTCTTCCTCGGCGGCATCGCCTGGAACGGCCAGAACCCCGACAAGGCCGACGACGCGAAGATCAGCACCGTCGAGCAGCAGAAGGCCGCGACCGCCACGCTCCAGCGCGCCTCCAAGCTCACCGTCAACGCCTCCCCCGAGCCGGTGAAGAAGGGCAAGACCGTCACCGTCACGGGCGCCCTGACCCGCGCCAACTGGGACACCGACAAGTACGCGGGCTACACCAAGCAGTCCGTGAAGCTCCAGTTCAAGAAGAAGGGGTCGAGCACCTACACGACCCTCAAGACCGTCAAGACGGACAGCAAGGGCAACCTGAGGACGACCACGAAGGCCACGGCGGACGGCTACTTCCGCTACTCTTTCGCGGGAACGTCCACGACCCCCGCCGTCTCCTCGACGGCGGACTACGTCGACGTGAAGTAACCGACGTGAGGTGAGTGCCGCACCGCGTTCAGAGGGCCCCGTACCGGCGTACGGGGCCCTCCCCCGTATCGGCCCTCCCCGCCCGTACCGGCTACTTCTCGTCGGCCCGCGTCGCCCCGCCCCTCCGCGCCAGCCTCCGCGCCCGCGCCGGGGTCTGCGCGGCCGGCTCGCTCGGGAAGCGGCGCCCCGCCCAGCGCCACACGAACTCCAGGACCACCGAGGCGATCACCGCGATCAGCACGCCCGTCCACGGCATCGTCGTCCCGACGAGCTTGAGCGCGAAGAAGTCCTGCAACCACGGCACCGTGAGGACGAGCAGGAAGCCGAAGCCCATCACCGCGACGAGCAGCACCCGCCACCACGTGTACGGACGGGCGACGATCGCGAGGACCCACAGCGAGATGAGGAAGAGCGTCAGCGTCGCCACGCTCGTCTCCGCGTCGAGCGCCCCGTGCCCCGAGTAGTGCGCGCGGGCGATGAGGTACGCGACGAACGTCGCCGCGCCCGCGACGACGCCGCAGGGGATCGCGTACCGCATGACGCGCCGCACGAAGTGCGGGCGGGCGCGCTCCTTGTTCGGCGCGAGGGCCAGGAAGAAGGCCGGGACACCGATCGTGAGCGTCGAGAGCAGCGTCAGGTGCCGGGGCAGGAACGGGTACTCGACTTGCGAGCAGACCACGAGGACCGCGAGCAGCACCGAGTAGACCGTCTTGATGAGGAAGAGCGTCGCGACCCGCGTGATGTTGCCGATGACACGGCGGCCCTCGGCGACGACGGAGGGGAGCGTCGCGAAGCTGTTGTCGAGCAGCACGATCTGCGCGACCGCGCGCGTCGCCTCCGAACCCGAGCCCATCGAGACGCCGATCTCCGCGTCCTTGAGCGCGAGGACGTCGTTGACGCCGTCGCCCGTCATCGCGACCGTGTGGCCGCGCGACTGGAGCGCGGCGACCATCTCGCGTTTCTGCTGCGGCGTCACCCGCCCGAAGACGGTGTGCTCCTCGATCGCCGAGGCCAGCTCCGCCGGGTCCTTCGGCAGCTCGCGCGCGTCCACCGCGCTGTCCGCCCCCGGCAGCCCGAGCTTCGCCGCGACCGCGCCGACCGCGACCGCGTTGTCCCCCGAGATGACCTTCGCCGCGACGTGCTGCTCCTCGAAGTACCTCAGTGTCCGCGCAGCGTCCGGGCGCAGCCGCTGTTCGAGGACGACGAGCGCGGCGGGATCGGCGCCCCCGGCCGCGTCGGGCGCGTCGAGCGCCGCGCCCTCGCGCGCCTTCGCGAGGAGCAGCACCCGCAGGCCCTGCCGGTTCAGCTCCTCCGTCTCCGCGAGCGCCGCGTGCCCGGCGGGCAGCAGCACGTCGGGGGCGCCGAGGAGCCAGCCGCCCTGCCCGGCGAAGGCGGCGCCCGAGTACTTGCGCGCCGAGGAGAACGGCTGCGCCCGCTCGACCCGCCAGCCGCTCGTGTCGGGGTAGGCGTCGATGACGGCCTTCAGGCTCGCGTTGGGCCGCGGGTCGCTGGCGCCGAGGGCGCCGAGCACGGTCGCGGCCCGCTCCTCGTCGTACGGGCCGAGCGGCGTGAGCCGGGAGACGTCCATGCCGCCCTCGGTGAGCGTCCCCGTCTTGTCGAGGCACACCGTGTCGACGCGCGCGAGTCCCTCGATCGCCGGCAGCTCCTGCACCAGGCACTGCCGCCGCCCGAGGCGGATCACCCCGATCGCGAAGGCGACGGAGGTGAGGAGCACGAGGCCCTCGGGGACCATCGGCACGATGCCGCCGACCGTACGGGCCACGGCGTCCTTGAAGTTGTTCTCCTTGACGACGAGCTGACTGATGACGAGGCCGAGCGCGGTCGGCACCATCATCCAGGTGATGTACTTCAGGATCGTCGAGATCCCGGTACGCAGCTCGGAGCTGACGAGCGTGAACCGCGAAGCCTCCTCCGCGAGCCGCGCCGCGTACGCCTCGCGCCCCACCTTCGTCGCGGTGAAGGCGCCCCCGCCCGCGACGACGAAGCTGCCCGACATGACCGGGTCGCCCGGCCGCTTGACGACCGGGTCCGCCTCCCCCGTGAGCAGCGACTCGTCGATCTCCAGGCTCTCGGCCTCCGCGACCTCGCCGTCCACCGGGATCTTGTCCCCGGGACCGATCTCGATGAGATCGCCGAGCACCAGCTCGCTCGACGAGACCTCCGCCGCCCGCCCGTCCCTGCGCACGGTCGGCTTCGCCTCGCTGATCACGGCGAGCGAGTCCAGCGTCCGCTTGGCACGCCACTCCTGGAGGACGCCGATCGCGGTGTTGGCGACGATCACGTACCCGAAGAGGCTGTCCTGAAAGGGCGCCACGGCGAGCATGACCAGCCACAGCACCCCGATGATCGCGTTGAAGCGCGTGAAGACGTTCGCCCGCACGATCTCCGTGAGCGACCGCGAACTGCGCACGGGGACGTCATTGACCTCCCCCCGCTCCACCCGCTCCGCGACCTCCGCGGCACTCAGCCCGGCGGCGGCCCCGTCACCAGCCCCTGCCCCGTCCCCAGGCGCTTCGTCGGCCTTCACCCCATCCGTCATGGAACCGACCGTATGCGCTGATCAAGCCCGCCACCTGTCGAGGCGGGTAAAAAACTGCGTACCGCGCAAGAATTCGACCTGTGGGGGGAGGCGGCAGGGGCGAAGGTCATTCTTTCGCAGTAGGACTTGAGGGGGCACGGGGGGTGGGATCGTCCCGGCAACGCGGGCACGTACGGGCGTACGGCGGTGGGCGCACCGGGCGGCCTCAGCCGAGTGGTGGCCGGGAGCGTGCCTTCGCGGCGGCTCGTGCGCGGAGCGCGGTGAGGCGCGGGAGAAAGGGGTGCGATGCGTTGCCCGCGAGGTTGAGCGGGAGATCGAGCCGCTCGATCAGGGCCCCTTCCGCCGTCCACGGGCTCTCGTGCTCCCACCAGCACACCCGCGCGTGCTCCGCCATCCACCGGTTCAGCTCCGCTTCGCCCTCCGGCCCGAAGACGAGGCGGCCGCTCGCGGTGCACCGCAGCTCGATCCCGAGCAGGACGCCGAGCGACCGGCGCAGGGTGGAGGAGGAGGCGTTGCCCCGGACGTGCGTACGCAGCCGCTTGCGGAGGTTCTGCGGCGTCCGCCCCGCGACGGGCGCGGCACGTGGGGCGATCCCCACATACAGGAGCCGTCCGGCGGGAAGATCCGGGTGCGGGGCCCGGCTGAAGTGCCAGCCGTAGAGACCGGGGGCCGCCGGCACCACGCTCGGCCGGGCCAGGATGCCCGCGGTGGTCCACAAGCGGTCGGGGTGGGTGAGGGCGCGGGGCATGACGTGTCCGTTCACTGTTCGGTGGCGAGGGCGGAGGACCCCGGCCCGTCCAGCGCGCGCACGGCGGCGCTTCGGAGTATCGCGACGCGGGTCCCCGGGCTGATGCCGATGCCGAAGTGGGTACCGGCCTGGTCGAACTGGGCGCGCATGATGTCCTTGACGCGCCGCGTGGCTTCGTCCTCGCCGTACCGCTCGAACAGCGAGGCCAGCGTCTCCTTGAACTCCGGGACCTCCTCGGCAGCGGCGAACCACGCCATGAAAGTCTCCATCTCCCTGCTCGGCCGCTCCTCGCGCCGCGCGATCCAGCGGGCCATCTCCTCACGGTCCGGCCAGTCGGGCGAGTCCTCGTGGCACCGTTTGCAGAGCAGCAGCAGGTTGTCGGCGGTGGCCGGGCCGCCGAGGCTGTCGGGCACGATGTGTGCCCGGTCCAGTCGCGCCGCGCCCCAGCGCCCTTTCGCAGTGGCGGCCTTCTCCCACTTCTCGCCGAACCACCCGCAGGCGAAGCAGCACGGGCTGTCCGGAACCAGCCACGGCGCGAACCTCTCCCGCTCCGGGCTCCCGGCCCAGTACCGCGCGATCGTCCATTTGTCCGGCATGTCGGTGTGCCGTCCGCTCTGCCTGCTCATGCGCTTCGCCCCCCTGGCGTGTGTGCGCACGAGCATGGCAGAGGCCACTGACAACGAGGATTCAGCCCTGCCGCTCCGTCAGGCCCGCCGCCTCCACGCTCCCCACCGGCGCATCCGTCACCGGTGTGCCGCACACCGTCCCCCGCACCGTCGTCACCACTCCCGGCCCGCCCCGGTGCAGCACCGGGGCCGTGGCCAGGTCGTCGAGGAGGTCGCACAGGTGGTGGAGGGGGAGGAGGGCGCGTGGGGCCCGCGCGCCCTCGGTGCGGGCCGCCTCCCGTGCCGCCGTGAGGGAGGCGCGGGCCGCGGCGAGCGAGGTGCGGACCTCGTCCGTCGCGACGACGGCGCGGTCCGGGTGGCTCGTGAGGTCGCGGGTCGCCGCGGCCAGGGCGCGGGTCGCCGTGGCGAGGTGGGCGCGCAGCGGCGTCGGGGTCTGCGTGCGCGTCGCGGCGCTCGCGAGCGGCACGAGGACACGGGCCCGGCGCGCCGCCGCCGCGTAGACGCGCAGCCGCTCGCGCAGGTACGAGGGGCTGTTGCGCCAGACCAGGGGCCGCGTCAGCGGGCGGGCGACGAGCGCGAGGGCACGCAGCCGGTGGTCCACCTCGCGGGCGAGCGCGTCCGGGTCGGCGTCCTCCACCGCCGCGCCCTCGAAGCGCAGCGCCACCCCTTCGAGCAGCTCGGTGAGCGCCCCGAACAGCTCCGCCCGCGCCGAGTTCACGGTGTCGCGCGTGCTGGTCGGCAGGAACAGGAGACTGACGAGGATGCCGACGAGCGCCCCCGCCGCCGTCTCCTCCAGGCGCAGCAGCAGCAGCTCCGCCGAGAACTCGTGGAGCAGCGTGTACATCTGCGCCACCATGATCGTCACGAAGAAGATCATGTACGCGTACGAGACCTTCACCAGGTAGAAGCCGGTGCTCATGCTCACGACGATGAGCGTCAGCGCGAGCAGGCTGTGCCCGGTGGTCAGGTGCGCGAGCCCGATGCCCGCGATGATGCCGAGCAGCGTGCCGAGGACGCGGTGACCGGCCTTGATGACGGTCTCGGAGCGCGTCGCCGTGCCGGTGAAGGCGACGAAGGCGGCGATGACGGCCCAGTAGTACCGCTGCTCGGAGATCGCCTTGCCCACGACGATGGCGAGCCCCCCGGCGAACGCGGCCTGGAAGGCCTGCCGTGTCGAGAGCGGCACGCGGCGCAGCGGATTCCAGCCACGTCCGCGCGCGTGGACGTCCTTGGCGACGGACGGCGAGCCCGGCAGGTTGCCGAGGCTCAGCGCCACGGCGGGCTCGAAGTCGGTGTCGGCGGACGCCGCCGCGCCCGGCGCGGGCACGCGGCCCACGAGCCCGGTGTACGTCGCGGCGGCGGCGGCGAGCTGCCGCGCGGCGGGCAGCGCGCCCCGTACGGAGTCCGGCGCGTCGGAGCGGCGCGACTCCAGGAGCGTGCGGGCGAGTTGGCCCGCCTGCGCGTAGCGGTGGCGGCCGAGGGCCTGCGCGATGGCGTGCGCGGCCGCGCGTGGCCCCTCGGGCTCGTACGGCTGCCGCGCGAGCGTGTCGGCGGCGTGCGCGACCGCCTCGACGGCGAGCTGCGCCTCCAGGAGGCGGCGCCGCAGCGCGCGCGCCGACCAGTCCTCGGGCAGCGCGCCCGGCTCCGTGGACCAGCCCTCGATGAGCAGCGCGGTCTCGGCGAGGCCGAGCTGACGGGCGTGGAGTTCGCGGCGCAGGCGCTCGCGGCGGCGCGGCGACTCGGCGGCGAGCAGCGCGGCGGCGGTACGGGAGACGGCGCGGGCCCGGGCGCCGAAGGCGGCGCGCGCGTGGCGCAGCGCGTTGCCCGCGCGGTTGCGCAGCAGGGCGAGGCACAGGCCCGTGACCCAGACGGTGGCGAGGAGTATGGCGACGAGCAGCCCGGGCAGCTGGGAGACCTGGGGGTGGAGGAAGGCCGCGAAGAAGTAGCCCATCCAGCCCATGAAGCCGTAGAAGAAGTAGGCGAGACCGAAGCGGCGCACGTACACGGCGGCGAACATCACGACGACGAAACCGGCCAGCATCGCCACTTCGTGCCCGGCCACCGCGATGCCCGGCAGCAGCCCGGCGAAGAGCGCGACGGGGAAGAACACGGCGATCCGCAGATTCGCCACGACCGAGGGACCGGCGAGGGCGTTCGAGCCCAGCATCGCGATCACCGTGCCGATGATCATGTGGACGATCATGTCCTGCGGAGCGGCGCCCGCGAGCCGTGCGTAGAGGTACTCGATGCCGAGCGCGCCGGCCATCGCGAGGCCCGCGGCGAGAGCCGACCTGAGCCGCCCGAGACCGGGGTCCGAGCCGAGGTGGAAGTCACGGATGCCGTGGGCGGCGGTGCGGAGCGCGGAGGTGCGCGGTGCGCAGGCGTGCGGTGCGCGGGCGCGGCCCGCGGGGGCGCCGGGTGCCGAGGGGCGCGGCGCGCCGGGAGGGGGCGCGGCGGGGGAGGTCGTGGAGTGCGGGGCCGCGGGCGCGGCGTGCGGTGCTTCGGAACGTATGCCCTCTGCCATCTGGTCCTTGTCGCTCGGGGGTCGATCGGGGGTCACCCGAGGGTGCTCGGAGACGCCCGGACGCGCTCGGGGAGGAGGGCCCCGGCGGGTCGCGGTGGCGAGGCGTCCGGAGCCTGTACGTTACATATAATAACAAGTATCGTACCGATATTCCTCACGGGGAGTGCCAGCAGGATGACCGTCGAGCGTCAGCCGGACGGGGCCGAGCCGCCCCGCGCCGACCTCATCGACCGGATCGAGCGGCAGACCGCCTTCCTCAACCGCAACTTCGAACTGCTCCACCGCAGGTCGCGGACGCACAGCGAGATGGACCGCTCCGAGTACCTCATGCTCCGCACCCTCGGGGCGGCACCCGAACCCCCCGACATCAACGCCCTCGCCGCGATGCTCGGCCTCAATCCGTCGACGGCGGGCCGCCAGGTCGCCGCCCTGCGCCGCAAGGGCTTCGCGACCACGACGCCCGACCCCGCCGACCGCCGCCGCAGCCTCATCACCCCCACCGAGGAGGGCCGCCGCCTGGCCGCGGAGGAGCGCCTGCGCCGCCAGGAGGGCTTCGCCGACCTCCTCGCGGACTGGGACGAGGCGGACCTGCGCCTGCTCGGCGAGATGTTCCGCAAGTACAACGTGGCCGTCGCGCGGAAACACTTCACGCGCGAACCGTGAGGGGTGTGGCTGGTGGGTGTCGGTACGGGGGCGGGGCGCCCCCGACGCGTACGCGGGAGGCCGGCGTACCCACGCGCCGCGTGACCCGGCCCCGCGCGCTCAGGCCCCCGGCTGCCCCGCCGCCTCCGCCGCGTGCCGCTTGATCGCCTCGTCGCGGCGGCGCACGTACCACGTGCCGAAGAGGCCGAGGCCCGCCCCGGCGGCGCAGGTCCACAGCCACCACAGGTGGCCGTGGTCGTCGAACCAGCCGTAGAACGGGAGCTGGACGAGGAAGAGCAGGAACCAGATCCCCGTACCGGTCGCGATCGTGGCCACGACGGGGCCTTCGAGCGGTTCCGGTGCCTCGTGCCGCGGCGTCCACTTCTCCATGCGGGCCAGCTTACGCGGCGGACGCACGCGGTTCCCGGGCGACTCCGCCGCGTCCCTATCCCAAGGTCACGCCATGATCCACGCGACACGCCGTCTCAGTCCGACTTGCGTTCTACGCGCGGAGATAGCTATTTCGCGTTCATGTCTTCATACTGAACCCGCTCGGGTGTGGCTGAGTTCTTTCGTCAGAATCGACAAAGCGACCGAATTGCTCGACGGAGAGCGACCGGAAGCTCACGCGTCCCACCCGTCATCCCCGTAGCTTTCGCTCTCCTGACCAGAGGTTTCCCCCATGCCCACCTCGGCAATCGCCCAGGACTCCGTGCCCGGAGGACCTTCCGGGGCCCCGCCCCGGAACGCCGTGGACCGTTTCTTCAAGATCTCCGAGCGCGGCTCGAACTTCGGTCGTGAGATCCGGGGTGGCTTCGCCACCTTCTTCGCGATGGCGTACATCGTCGTGCTGAACCCGATCATTCTTGGCAGCGCCAAGGACATGAACGGCCACCACCTGGACAACGGGCAGCTCGTCACGGCGACGGCCGTCACCGCCGCCTTCACGACGCTCCTCATGGGCGTGATCGGCAACGTCCCGATCGCGCTCGCGGCGGGCCTCGGCGTCAACACGGTCGTCGCGCTCCAGCTCGCGCCCCGTATGACATGGCCGGACGCGATGGGCATGGTGGTCCTCGCCGGTCTCGTCGTGATGCTGCTCGTCGCGACCGGCTTGCGCGAACGCGTCATGAGCGCGGTTCCCAACGGGCTGCGCAAGGGCATCTCGATCGGTATCGGTCTCTTCGTGCTCCTGGTCGGCCTCGTCGACTCGGGCTTCGTCTCCCGTATCCCGGACGTCGCCCAGACCACGGTCCCGCTCCAGCTCGGCGGCGACGGCCACCTCAACGGCTGGCCCGTGCTCGTCTTCGTCCTCGGCGCGCTGCTCACCGTCGCGCTGCTCGTCCGCAAGGTCTCGGGCGCGATCCTCATCAGCATCGTCGCCATGACCGTCGTGGCCGTGATCATCAACGCGGTCGCCGACATCAAGCCGGGTGCCTGGGGCCTGACCGAGCCGAAGTGGCCGGGCAACCCCGTCTCGACGCCGGACTTCGGGCTGATCGGCAACGTGAGCCTCTTCGGCGGCTTCCACCACGTCGGCATCCTCACCGGCATCCTGTTCGTCTTCACCGTGCTGCTCTCGTGCTTCTTCGACGCGATGGGCACGATCATGGGCGTCGGCGACGAGGCGCACCTCACGCGCGAGGACGGCTCCATGCCGGGCATGAACAAGATCCTCTTCGTCGACGGCATCGCCGTCGCCGCCGGTGGCGCCTCGTCCTCCTCGGCGACCACCTGCTTCGTCGAGTCGACGGCGGGCGTCGGCGAGGGCGCCCGCACCGGCTTCTCGAACATCATCACCGGCGCGCTCTTCGCCGTCGCGCTCTTCCTGACCCCGGTCGCCACGATGGTGCCCTCGCAGGCGGCGACACCGGCGCTCGTCGCGGTCGGCTTCCTGATCCTCTCGGGATCGATCACGAAGATCGACTGGACCGATTTCACGATCGCCATCCCGGCGTTCCTCACCATGGTGATGATGCCGTTCACCTACTCGATCACGAACGGCATCGGGATCGGCTTCGTCACCTTCACCGTGCTGCGGATCGTCGTCGGCCGCTGGCGCGAGGTGCCGATCGCGATGTACATCGTGTCGGCCGTGTTCGCCTTCTACTACCTGATGCCGGCGCTCCAGCTCACCTGAGGGGCCGGACGGTCGGTGACCCCCGGGCGCGCGGAGCGCGTGCCCGGGGGTCCGTCTTTTCCGGGGAGCCGCCCCTCGCCCCGTTTCTCCGGGATGCCGCCCCTCGCCCGTACTCGCCCCTGCCCGCCCGTGCTCACCCGTAGAACTTCTCCGTCTTCTCCACCGCGGCCTTGAAGCGCTCGTCGAAGTCCTCCCGCACGAGTGTCCTGATCACGTAGTCCTGCACGGTCATGCCGCGTCGCGCGGCATGCGTGCGCATCCGGTCGAGCAGTTCGCCGTCGATCCGCAGGCTGAGCACATCGGTCCCCATACGCCCAGAATCACGGCACCGGGGGCGGGATCGATATTTTCCGGCCGCGACTCACTCGTACGGGTGAGTGCGGTCTTGCGTGCGAGTGTCCTGAAGGTGGCGGGCGGGTGTGGGGCAGGTCATGCCGGGGCAGGCTCCGCGCAGTCTCTTTAGTAAGAGTAATGAGTTACGCTAACTACCATGCTTGACCTCAGTCAGGGTGAGGACGCCGCCGCCATCAGCGCGCTCCGTTCCTCCGTGATGCGGCTCTCCCGCCGTATCAAGCACCAGCGCGTCGACGAGTCGCTGAGCCCCACGGAGATGTCGGTGCTCGGCACCCTCGCCCGGTGCGGTTCCGCGACCCCCGGTGAGCTGGCGCGCAAGGAGCACGTGCAGCCGCCGTCGATGACGCGGATCGTGGCACTCCTGGAGGCGAAGGGCCTCGTCCGGCTCGAACCGCACCCGGAGGACCGCCGGCAGAAGGTCGTCAGCTCCACCGAGCGGGCCGAGACGATGCTCGCCGAGAGCCGCCGCAAGCGGAACGTGTGGCTGGCCCAGCTCGCCGCCGAACTCGACGAGGACGAGTGGGAGAAGCTCCGGGCAGCCGCCCCGGTGCTGGAGAAGCTCGCACACCTGTGAGCGAGAGGCTCGCGCACCTGTGAGCGAAAGGAAGGCGAAACCCTTTGAGTACGGGACCCGGAGCAGACTCCGCCCCCGCACCTGACCGCCACGACACCACCGCCCGCCCCGCTCCCGGCTCCGCCGAGGACCCCGCCCGCCGTACGGCGGAGCGCCAGGCCCTCGAAGCGGACGCCGCCCAGGAGGACCCGGACGAGATCCCGGTCCCCACCGAGGACCCGGACCCCGCCGCCGGGCACCCCGACGCCCGTCCGGCATCCGTTGCCGACGCCTCGCCCGGCGCCCGTCCGGCATCCGGTGCCGCACCTGATGCCCGTACCGCGTCCGATGCCGGTACCGCGCCTGATGCCGGTACGGCCTCCGACGCCCGCACCGCGCCCGACGCGCGCACCGCCACGAATCCCACGCTCGGAAAGCCTCCCACGAACGCGCACGCGCACGCCGCCACGTCCCCCGCCGATCCCGAGCCCCCGCGCCGCACCTCGATGTTCAGCTCGCTGCGCATCCGCAACTACCGGCTCTTCTTCACCGGCCAGGTCGTCTCCAACATCGGCACCTGGATGCAGCGCATCGCCCAGGACTGGCTGGTGCTCAGCCTCACCGGGTCCTCGGCCGCCGTGGGCATCACGACCGCGCTCCAGTTCCTGCCGATGCTCCTCTTCGGCCTGTACGGCGGCGTGCTCGTCGACCGGCTGCCGAAGCGGCAGACGCTGCTCGTCACGCAGGCCGTCATGGGCCTCACCGGGCTCGCGCTCGCCGTGCTGACCCTGAGCGACAACGTCCAGGTCTGGCACGTCTACCTCACCGCCTTCGTCCTCGGCCTCGTCACGGTCGTCGACAACCCGGCCCGGCAGACCTTCGTCTCCGAGATGGTCGGCCCGGGGATGATGCGGAACGCGGTCTCGCTCAACGCCGCGAACTTCCAGTCCGCCCGCCTCGTGGGCCCCGCCGTCGGCGGCGCGCTCATCACGGCGGTCGGCAGCGGCTACGCCTTCCTCCTCAACGGGCTCTCCTTCATCGCGCCGATCATCGGCCTGCTCCTCATGCGCTCGGGCGAGCTGCACGAGAGCCACCGCACCCCGCGCGGCAAGGGCCAGCTCCGCGAGGGCCTGCACTACGTCGCGAAGCGGCCCGAGCTGATCTGGCCGATCGTCCTCGTCTTCTTCGTCGGCACCTTCGGCTTCAACTTCCCCGTCTGGCTCTCGGCCTTCGCGGACGACGTCTTCGACGCGGGCGCGGGCACCTACGCGGTCTTCAACATCCTCATGGCGGTCGGCTCCCTCGCCGGGGCGCTGCTCGCCGCGCGCCGCGCGCGCACCAGGCTGCGGCTCCTCGTCGGCGCGGCGATCGCCTTCGGCGTCCTGGAGATCGTCGCTTCGCTCGTGCCCTCGTACTGGCTCTTCGCCGCGCTGCTCGTGCCGATCGGCATGTGCGGCCTGACGTCCAACACGACCGCCAACCAGACCGTCCAGATGGCCGCCGAACCGGAGATGCGCGGCCGGGTGATGAGCCTGTACATGATGGTCTTCACCGGCGGTACGCCCGTCGGCGGTCCGCTCTTCGGCTGGCTCACCGACACCTACGGCGCCCGGATCGGCTTCGCGGCCGGTGGCGCGATCACAGCGCTCGCCGCCGTCGCGGTCGGTCTCGTCCTGGCCCGTATCGGCGGCCTGCGCATGGAGTTCGGCTGGAACCGGGGCCACCCCCGCCTGCGCTTCGTACCGCGCGAGGGGGAACGGGCGAAGGAACTGGCGGCGGTGGCGTGATCCGTGCGGTCGTCCGTCCGGGGCCGCACGGTCCCGTCCGGACCACCGCGTAGACACAGATGAACGCCCGTATGGATCTGTACATACGTCTGTACAGATCCATACGGGCGTTTTAAACAGCCGTACAACCCTGCGTGTCGCTCTCTCAGCCGGCCAGCAGCCCCAGCGTGTCCACGACGCGGTTCGAGAAGCCCCACTCGTTGTCGTACCAGGCCACGACCTTGACGTGCCTGCCGTCGACGCGGGTGAGGGCGGCGTCGAAGATCGAGGAGGCCGGGTCGCCGACGATGTCGGCGGAGACGAGCGGGTCCTCGGCGTATTCGAGGACGCCCGCGAGCCGTCCGGCGGCCGCCTCGCGGTACGCGGCGAGCACCTCCTCGCGGCTCACCTCGCGCGCCACGGTCGTGTTCAGCTCGACGATCGAGCCGACCGGGACGGGCACGCGGATCGAGTCGCCCGAGAGCCTGCCGTCCAGCTCCGGGAGCACGAGGCCGATGGCCTTCGCGGCGCCCGTCGTGGTCGGCACGATGTTGACGGCGGCGGCGCGGGCGCGGCGGGCGTCGCGGTGCGGGCCGTCCTGGAGGTTCTGCTCCTGCGTGTAGGCGTGCACGGTCGTCATGAAGCCGTGCTCGATGCCCGCGAGTTCGTGGAGGACGGAGGCGAGCGGGGCGAGGGCGTTCGTCGTGCAGGAGGCGTTCGAGACGATGTGGTGCGTCTCGGGGTCGTACGCCTCCGTGTTGACGCCGTACGCGAGCGTCACGTCCGCTCCGGCGGACGGCGCGCCCACGAGCACCTTGCGCGCGCCCGCGTCGAGGTGGGCGCGCGCGGCGTCGGCGGAGGTGAAACGACCGGTCGCCTCCAGGACGAGGTCCACGCCCAGCTCCGCCCACGGCAGCCGGGCCGGCTCGCGCTCGGCGAGCACCCTGATCCGGCGCCCGTCCACGACGAGGGTGTCCCCGTCGACGCTCACGGGCCGCCCGAAGCGCCCCGCCGTCGTGTCGTACCGCAGCAGCCGCCCGAGCGTCTCGGGGTCGCCGAGGTCGTTGATCGCGACGACCTCCAGCTTGCTGTCGCGCTCGACGAGGGCGCGGAGGACGTTGCGGCCGATGCGGCCGAATCCGTTGATGGCGATACGGGTCATGGTGGAGGCCCTTCCTGGCGTTCTGCGCTGCGGCTCTTGCCTTCACCACCAGACTCGCGCCGCGCGCCGGGGGGTGGCCGAGGCGGAAGCGCCAGGGTCCGCAAGGATCACGCCAGCCGGTTCAGCCGCGCGGTGCGCGACGTTCGCGGCGGCCCTCGGGTGCTCCGGGGCGGCCGCGTTCCCCGCGTTCCTCCCGCGAGAAGGTGCGCCGGTACTCGCTCGGGCTCGTGCCCAGCACCCGCTGGAAGTGCAGCCGCAGATTGGCGCCGGTGCCGAGCCCGACCGCGACGGCGATCTGCTCGACGCCCCGCTCGGAGCGCTCCAGGAGGGCGCGCGCCGCGTCGATCCGCACGCGCGTCACCCACTCCATGGGCGTGTAACCGGTGTCGTCCGCGAAGCGGCGCGAGAAGGTGCGCGCGGAGACGGCGGCGTGCCGGGCGAGGACGTCGAGGCTCAGGGGCTCGCCGAGGTGGCGCAGGGCCCACTCGCGGGTCGCGGCGAAGCGTTCGCCGAGCGGTTCGGGGACGGCGCGCGGCACGTACTGCGCCTGGCCGCCGCTGCGGTACGGCGCGGCGACGAGGCGGCGCGCGGTGTGGTGCGAGGCGGCGACGCCAAGGTCCCGGCGCAGGATGTGCAGGCACAGGTCGATGCCGGACGCGGCGCCCGCCGAGGTGAGCACGGTGCCCTCGTCGACGAAGAGGACGTTCTCGTCGACGCGCACGCCGGGGTGCCGTTCGGCGAGGGCCCGCGTGTAGTGCCAGTGGGTCGTGGCGCGGCGCCCGTCGAGCAGCCCGGTCGCGGCGAGCGCGAAGGCGCCCGTGGAGATCGCGGCGAGCCGGGCGCCGCGCGCGTGCGCGGCGCGCAGCGCGTCGACGACCTCGGCGGGCGGGTCCTCGCGGTCGGGGTGACGGTAGCCGGGCAGGAAGACGGTCTCGGCCCACTCCAGCGCCTCCAGGCCGTGCGCGACGCCGTACGAGAGCCCGTCCCCGCCGGTCACGAGCCCGGGCGCGGCACCGCACACGCGTACCTCGTACGGCATGCTCGCGCGGGTCGAGAAGACCTGCGCGGGAATGCCGACGTCGAGCGGCTTGGCACCTTCGAGCACGAGGACGGCGACGCGGCGGAGGCGGCGGGGACGGCGGGGACGGCGGTCGGTCACGCGGGACAGGCTACGGAAGCGGGCTCCGGAAGGAAGGGACGGCTTGCGCGGCCCTACGGGCTCGGGGCGTCGTCGAGGCGGATCGCGAGGACCTGGCCCGGCCATCCGTTCTGGTCGAAGCGCTCCGTACGGCGGAATCCGCAGGACACGTAGTAGTCGACGAGCCGGCCGTCGTCGCCCGCGTAGCAGTCGACGCGGAGCAGTCCGACGCCCGCGCGCCGCGCCTCGGCGGCGGCGTGGGCGACGAGCGCGGCGCCGATGCCGTGGCCGGCGAGGGCCCGGTCGCTCACGAGGAAGTGCAGGTAGCGCTCGGGCTCGGGCGCGGGGTCGAGGTAGGGGCCCGGACCGTCCGTCAGCGTCATCGAGCCGACGACGCGCCCGTCCAGCTCCGCGACCCAGGGCTGGCCCTTCGCGAAGTAGCCCTGGACCTGTTCGACGACGCGGGGGCGGTCGGTGAAGTGCCGGGTGCCCCACTGCCCCGACCGGCCTCGCGCGCTCAGCCAGTCCACCGCCCCGTCCAGGAGCGCGAGGACGGCGGGGACGTCCCTTGCCTTGCCGGGTCTGAGCGTCAGCGCTCGGGAGGTGTCCATGTCCGCGAGGTTAGGGGAGCGGGGCGCCGGACGCGGGCCCCGCGCCAAGACTGTGAATCACGAGACTTTTCACGGGCGCCGACGCGCGGTTCCCCCGTTTCCCCGGTCCGCTTGTCGGACCATCGGTTTGCCTGCCCGGTTATCCACAGGCGTGCGGGACTTCCGCCGGGGCCTGTGGAATCGTTCCTCGCACGATGAGACTCTTCGCCGCGCTCCTGCCCCCGCCCGAGGCCCTCGACGAACTCGCCGCCGCCGTCCGCCCACTACGCCGCCTGCCGGGAGCGGACGACATGCGGTGGACCCGCCCCGAGGGCTGGCACGTGACCCTGGCGTTCTACGGGGACGCCGAACAGGAGCCGCTGGTACGGGATTTGACGGCCCTGGCCGTGTCCCACGCGCCGCTGCGCCTGTCGCTCGGCGGCGCGGGCGGCTTCCGGGGCGGGACGCTGTGGACGGGGGTACGGGGCGATGTCGCCGCTCTGCGCGCGCTCGCCGGGGCCGCGCGGAGCCTGGGCGGCGCGGCGGAGCACGCCTACCGGCCGCACCTGTCGCTGGCGCGGGGCTCCCGGAGGCTGTCGCCCCGCGCGTACGAAGAGCTGCTCACTTCGTACGAAGAGCTGCTCGGGCCGTTCTCCGGCCGGACCTGGACCGCCGACCGCGTACGCCTGCTGCGGAGCGTGCCGGGCGGGCACGGGATCGCGAACCAGTACGTGACGGAGGCGACGTACCCCTTGGCCGGGCCCGCCGGGCGGGACGGCTAGGCTCGAAGCGTGGACCCGAAGACCCGGAACCGGATCATGGCCGGTGTGCTCGTAATGATGTTCGTCGTCGTGGCGGTGGCGGCGGCCGTGGGCCAGTAGCCCCGTACCGCCGCCACCACACGCGCCTCCGGCCGGAGGCCCGCCGTCACCAGGCGAAGGCCTCCGGGGATGCCCCGGGACCGGGGAAGATCTCGTCGAGGCCGCTCAGGACCTCTTCCGAGAGCTCGACGTCCACGGCGCGCAGCGCCGAGTCGAGCTGTTCCCTCGTGCGCGGCCCGACGATCGGCCCCGTCACACCGGGACGGGTGAGGAGCCACGCGAGGGCGGTGTCGCCGGGCAGCAGCCCGTGCTTGTCGAGCAGTGCCTCGTACCGCTCGATCTGCTCCCGCACGGCCGAGTTCTTGAGCGCGTCGGCGCTGCGACCGCTGACGCTGCGGCCGTTCGCCGCGCCCTCGCGCTCGCGCTTGAGCGCGCCGCCGAGCAGCCCGCCGTTCAACGGCGACCAGGGGATGACCCCGAGCCCGTACTCGCGGGCGGCCGGGATGACCTCCATCTCGGCGCGGCGCTCGGCCAGGTTGTACAGGCACTGCTCGCTCACGAGTCCGACCATGCCGCGCCGCGAGGCGAGCTCGTTGGCCTGCGCGATCTTGTAGCCGGGGAAGTTCGACGAACCGGCGTAGAGGATCTTGCCCTGCTGGATCAGGACGTCGATCGCCTGCCAGATCTCCTCGAAGGGCGTGTTCCGGTCCACGTGGTGGAACTGGTACAGGTCGATGTGGTCGGTCTGGAGCCGCTTGAGGCTCGCGTCGACCGCGCGGCGGATGTTGGCGGCGGAGAGCTTGTGGTGGTTCGGCCACGGGTCACCGACCCCCATGTAGCCGTTGACCTTCGTGGCGAGCACGACCTTCTCGCGCCGGCCGCCGCCCTGCGCGAACCAGGTCCCGAGGATCTCCTCGGTCCGGCCCTTGTTCTCGCCCCAGCCGTAGACGTTGGCCGTGTCGAAGAAGTTGACTCCCGCGTCGAGCGCGGCGTCCATGATGGCGTGACTGTCGGCTTCGTCGGTCTGCGGCCCGAAGTTCATCGTCCCCAGGACGAGCCTGCTGACCTCAAGTCCCGTACGTCCGAGTTGCGTGTACCTCATGCCGACCAGCCAACGCCTTGGAGTGGACTCCAGGCAAGTGGGGGGAGGAACTGAGGTCGGCCCGCGCCCTGCTCACGGCTGCTCCGGGAAGTCCTTCGTCGTCAGAACGAGCGCGGCCGGTGTCTTGCTCAGGTCCAGGTCGAGCCCGAACTCCACGATCGTCTCGGCGCGGTACTCGCCGTCACGCGGCTCCGTGTAGACGTGGCAGCGCCGCTGGTACGGGTCGGCGACGAGGTAGACGGGCACCTCGGCGGTCGCGTACGCCGCCTTCTTGGGGCCGTAGTCGTTCTGCCCCGTGCCGCGTGAGATGACTTCGGCGACGAACTCGACGTCCTGGTGGTGCCAGCGGCCGTTGTCCGTCTCGGCGCCGTCCTTCATGGCGGCGATGTCGCAGGCGAAACCATTGAGATGACCGGGGAAATCGATCCGTACGTCCGAGGCGATGCGCGTCGGTGGGTAGTGGGCCGTCAGCTGCGTCACGAGCTTGAGGATGATCTCCCAATGCGTCTGGCGCTGCGGTGACATGAAGATGTACCCCTCGACGATCTCTACCCGAAATCCGTCAGGGGTGGCGCGCTCCACGCACTCGAAAAGTCCGTCGAGGTCACTGGTGTGATCGTCAGCGTGATCGCCGTCGTGGTCTGCCATCGTGATCCTGTCCTCGGTGTGTACGAGGGTCATCGTGGCGCTTCTTCCCGGCGGGGTGCTGGAGACCCCGCCGTGTCACCCAACGGTAGGACGAGCGGGCCCGACACGGTACGGGAACGAGCGTGCGGGGGCAGGAGGGGCGCGCCGGCGCGCGGGGCCGGGGCAGTGGGGGTGGCGCCGGGCGCACACGGGAGTGGCGGGGGCGCACGGACGGGGGCGGAGCGTGCGCGGGGAGCTAGCGTTTCTCGTATGAGTGACAACGTGCCTGCGAACCCGAGCCCTCAGGGGCCCCTCCCCGTCCCGCCCACCGAGCCCCCGTGGTCGCTCACCGACCCCGCCGAGCTGCTTCCCGCGTATCTCGACTACTACCGTGCCACCGTGCTCGCCAAGCTCGACGGGCTCTCGGAGGCGGAGTTGCGCGGCAGCAGGCTGCCCTCCGGCTGGTCGCCGCTCGAACTGCTCAAGCACCTCGCGTACGTCGAACGGCGTTGGCTGCGCTGGGGTTTCCTCGGTGAGGAGATGGACGAGCGTACGGCGTGGGGCGACGACGACCCGGAATCGGGCCGCTGGCGTGTGCGCGAGGACGAGTCCCCGGCGCGCGTCCGGGGCCTCTTCGCCGAGGAGTGCGAGTACTCGCGGCGGATCGTCGCGGCGGCCGGACTCCGCGACCGCGCGGCGAGCACGGGCCGTTTCCCGCCCCCGGCCGAGCCGCCCACGCTGTCGTGGATTCTCTTCCACGTACTCCAGGAGTACGCGCGCCACACGGGACACCTCGACGTGGTACGGGAGTTGACGGACGGGCGAGTCGGGGAGTGAGGGCGCGGCGGCGCACCGGCCGGGGGCTTCGCCGACGTGCCGTCAGCCGACCCCGCGTTTCTCCAGGGCCCCGAGGGTCACGACGAGCAGGACCACGGCGCCGCCCGCCCCCGCGAGCAGCATCTCCCACCACACGTCGATCCCGCCCAGGAACCGCAGCGCGAACCGGAACGGCGCCACGGGCAGCACCTCCAGCGCCCACCGCGCCACCGGCCCGAGGACCCACGCACCGACAGCCGCCCCCAGGACCGCCGCCCCGACGAGCAGCGTGAGGATCAGCTCGTCCGATGGTGTGGTCGTCTGCTTTTCCGCTTGGCCGACCGGGTGCGCTTTCCCTGGGTCGGCCGCGTGCGTTTCCCCTGGCCCGGCCGCTGGTGGTCCCGTCCGTCCCTCGCCGGGTGGTGGCGTCTTCTCCGGTTCCCCCGAGTCCTTCGTCATGCTCCGAGTCTTCCGCTTCCCCACGCCACCGCGCGAGACGCGTGGGTCTACGGTGCTTCGACTTTGGTAGGGGGAATCGCCCCCGACTCCGGCGCGGGGCGGACGGCACCGTCCGAGGACCGGCCGAGGGGCTGCCCCCGGTCAGTCCTGGGACGGACCGTGCGGGGGCACCGGGGTGTGCTCGATGCCGTGGAGGAGCGCGCGGAAGGACCACGTGAAGCGGGCGTCCGGGGTACCGGAGAGGAGTCGCGACGAGGCAGCGCGGATGTGCGGGTGGCGGTCGGGGTCGACGCCGTGGACGGCGTGCCGGACCGCCTGCCACTCCTCGTCGGCGACCGGTGAGGCATCGCGGTCGGTCTGTTCGGCGGCCGTCGCGGTGGCGTGCTGGAGAAGCAGGTCCACGCCCCAGGCGGCCCGGTCGGACGCCACACCCCCCTCGGCGAGGAGGGCGAGCATGCGCTCGACGAGGTCGAGGTAGTGCGGGCCGCTGGGGCGGGCCACGAGCGCGGAGCGCGCGAGGCCCGGGTAACGGAAGAGGAGGAGCGTGTACGAGTGAAGGAGGCCGATCAGCCGCTGCTCCCAGCCCGCTCCGTCCTCCTCGGGGAGGACCTCGGGGACGGCCTCGGCGGGCCCGGGGACCTCCACCTCGCCGAGGAGCTGGTCGAGGATCGCCGCGTGCAGCTCCGTCGTTCCCGCGACGTACACGTAGAGCGAGGCGGGCCCGGTGTCGAGCTCCTTCGCGAGGCGCCGCATCGTGACCTTGTCGAGGCCCTCGGCGGCCATGACCCGGATCGCCGCCGCGACGATGCCGGTACGGCTCAGCGCCGGTTTCGCGGGGCGGTCGCGACGGCTGCGCGGGGCGGCGGTACGGGGGGTGGCGTTACGGGGGGCGGCGGCGCGGCGCGGGGACGCGTCGGTCTGGCGTCCGGGCGGCGCGGGGTCCGTGGTCTCGTCGCCGTCCATGTCCCTCGCTCGCCTCGCCATGCCGTCACTGGCCCGGAGCTGCCCCGGGCCCGTTCACTGTAACGAACGGGTTCGGCGCGGGGCCTCGCGACGGCGGGTCGGTGCGACGGCGGGGCGGCGCGATTGCGGGGCGGTGCGACGGCGGGGCGGCGCGCTGCGCGTTACGGCGGGCTGTGCGGTGCGGGCCCCGCAGTACGGGCCTTCCGCGCGGGCGTGACGTCGCGCCCCCGGACGTGGGGCGTGCTCGCGGACCGGGGCAGCCGTCCCCGTATGTCCGCTCCGGCCCGTACCGCCGCCCCGTCCCGCACCCGCGCCGCCTCGCCCGCGCCCCCGGTCCCCGCCTCACACCGTCAGCACCATCCGGAACCGTGCCTCCCCGCGCCGCATGCGGGCGAAGGCCTCGTCCGCCTCCGCGAGCGGCCGTTCCTCCGTCCAGGGGCGGACGCCGGTCTCCGCCGCGAAGCGGAGCGTGTCCTGCGTGTCGACGGCGATCCCGGAGGCGTGACCGTAGACGCGGCGGGCCCTGTCCACGAACTGCGCGGCGGTGAGGTCGAGGTGTTCGGGGGCGACGCCGACGATGACGAGTTCGCCGCGACGGCCCAGCCCCTCGAAGGCGTCGGCCATGGCCTGCGCCTGGGTGACGGTCGCCAGCACGACCTTCGCGCCGCCGAGCGCCTGGAGCTCGGCAGCGACGTCCTGCGTAGTGCTGTCGATGTAGTGCGCCGCGCCCAACTCCGTCGCGAGAGAGCCCTTCTCCGTCCCTCGGGCGATGGCCACCGTGCGGAAACCCATCTTCGCGGCGAACTGCACGCCGAGGTGCCCGAGCCCGCCGAGCCCCAGGATCGCGACCGTGTCCCCGGCCCGCGCCGCGCTGCGCCGCAAGGCGTTGTACACGGTGACCCCGGCGCAGGCGAGCGGTGCGGCGTCGACCGGGCTGAGCCCGTCGGGGACGGCGGCGAGCGCGACGGCGGGCACGATCACGGACTCCGCGTACCCGCCCGGGTAGGCGACGCCGGGGATCTCCGCCTCGGGGCAGAGCACTCCGTCTCCGGTACGACAGGCGTCGCAGTGCCCACAACTCCCGCCGTACCACCCGACGGCGACCCTGTCCCCGACCGCCCAGCCGCCGACCCCCGCGCCGAGCGCGTCGATCCGGCCGGCGATCTCGTGCCCGGTGGTGACAGGGAAGGGATTGCCCATGGCGCCGCTCACGACGGCCGTGTCCGAGTGGCACACCCCGCACGCCTCCACGGCGATCCGCACCTGCCCGGGTCCCGGCTCCCCGGTCTCGACCCGCGCCTCGGTGAAGGCCCCGCCGGCCGCCTCGACCCGCATCGCGCGGTGCGTGCGCTGCTCCTGGCTCATCTCGTACGTCCCTGTGTCTCGGCTGAGTTGTCCTCCTCACTCCTACCGCGTCGTCCTCGCGGCCTACCACCGAGGAGGGACCCGTCCGCCGACCGGCCCGCGCACCCGCACGCCGTGACGGCCCTTCGCCGTCCGGCCGCTTCCGCCGTGCGGCGGCTCCTCACCGCTCGGCCGCGCTCCGTTCCACGCACACCTCGTTCCCCTCGGGGTCCCGCAGCGTGACCCAGCCCCCGTCGTCCGCGCGCCGGTGGTCCTCGTGGAGCGTGGCGCCGAGGGCGAGCAGTCGCTCCACCTCCTCGTCGCGTGTGCGGTCCTGCGGCTGGAGGTCGACGTGCCAGCGGTTCTTGGTGGTCTTGGGCTCGTCGACGCGTACGAAGAGCAGCGCCGTGCCCGTCGAGAGCACCGTCGCCTCGGGGTCGCCGGGGAAGTCGTCCTCGGCGAGCGAGCCGTCGAGGACGGTGGCCCAGAAGGTGGCGAGCGCGTGGGGGTCGGCGCAGTCGATGGTCAGGTGCCTGATGAGAGATGCCATGGGGGGAGGGGAACACGGTGCGGGGGCAGCGGCCAGCGAATTGCCAGGCGTGCGAGGGGCGTTGGCGGGAGAAGGGGTGCGAAGTGCGGGGCGCGGGGCGGGCTGCCGCTGGGGTGGGCGGAGGGCGGGGAGCGGGGAGCGGGGAGCGGGCGGAGTGTCGGGCGGGATCTCGGGCGGGGGTCGTTCCGTCAAGGCGATGAAGTTCCCGTTCGCCCGTGTTTCACTCGATCGGGGGCTTGTGTGTGACGTGGGGGTTTGGTGGTGCGGGAGCGGGCATGACGTCCGGCGAGGGGCCGGGCGGCGGTCGACGGGAGGCGCGGGGTGAGGTCGAGGGTGAGGGTGCGGGTGGGTGCGGGCGAAAAGGGTTCGCGGGCGCGGGGGCGGGTCCGTAGCCTCGCGGCTCATGGAGACGAAGGAGTACGGAGCGGGAGGGGACGGCCAGGACGGCGGGGTGGGTGACCCCGCGCGTCCGCGGGTCGGGGTGCTGCCCGTGCCGGGCGCGCGCATCCACTACGAAGTACGGGGCAGCGGTCCGTTGTTGGTTCTGCTTCCCGGCGGCGGGGGAGACGCCGGGGTGTACGACGCGTTCGCGCCGCTGCTGGCCGAGGTCTACATGGTCGTCGCGCTCGACCCGCGTGGGTACTCGCGCAGCGTGCTCGACGGGCCGCCCGTGACACAGACCGTGGAGCGGCAGGCCGACGACGTGGCAGCGCTCGTCGCGCACCTCGGGGGCGGGCCCGCCGACGTCATCGGCGGCAGCGACGGAGCGCTCGTCGGCCTGGACCTGCTCGCCAGGCACCCCACCCTCGTACGGCGTGTCCTCGCTCAGGAACCCCCGGCCTTCGGCCTGTTGCCGGATGCCGAGGAGCACAGGGCGTTCATCGCGTCGGTGCACGAGACGTTCGTTCGGGAGGGGCTGGGCCCCGCAGGGGCGCGGTTCGCCGCGTGGGCGGGGGCGGGCGGCGACCCGTGGGAGCCGACACCGGAGCTGGCGGCACGCCTGTTCGCGAACGGCCCGCGTTTCCTGGAGCACGAACTGCGTTCCTTCACCTCGTGGGTGCCCGACGTCGAGGCGCTGCGCGGACCGGCCGCCGCGGGCCGGCTCGTGCTCGCCGTCGGGCGCGAGACGAGGGGCGCGCTGTGCCGCGAGCCCGCCGTCACGCTCGCCTCCCGCCTCGGCCTGGACCCCGTACCGCTGCCGGGCGGGCACGGGGGCTGGCTCGCTGCGGCGGAGGAATCGGTGTCAGTCATCCGGGAGTTGATGAAGTGAGCGGGGCGACCGCCGAGGACGAAGGGGCCCGCTGGGCCGACGACGTACGGGAGATGGTCGCCTGCGCCGTCGCGGCGCTCGCACCCGCGGCCGCCCCCGAAAGCACCGCCCTGTGGTCGGTCCCCGCGGGGCCGTTGACCTGGAGCTGCTGGGAGACGGGAGAGCACCTCGCCGACGACCTCTTCGCCTACGCGGCCCAACTCGCCCCCGCGAGTCCGCCCGGCGACGACGACGTGCCCTTCCGCTGGGAGAGTACGACGCCCGGCGGCCCCGCGAACACGATCCGCGCCGACCCGGCACACGGCCCCGCCGGACTGCTGCGCGTGATCGACGCGTGCGGCGGACTGCTCGCGGCGATCGTCCAGGTCACGCCGCCCCACGCCCGCGCCCATCACGTCTTCGGGCGGTCGGACGCGGCCGGGTTCGCGGCGATGGGCATCGTGGAGACACTGGTGCACACCGACGACCTCGCACACGGCCTCGCCCTGGACTGGACCCCGCCCGAGCCACTCGTCGCCCGGTCGCTGGACCGCCTCTTCCCCGACGCCCCACGCGACCTCGCACCCCCGTGGCCCACCCTCCGCTGGGCCACGGGCCGCGCCTCCCTACCGGGCCAGCCGGACCGCTCGAACGGCTGGCGCTGGGACGGGAGACCGGTGTTGGAGCGGGGGGAGCGCGGGGCGGGGTAGCGGGCGGGGAGAACGGGAGGGGAGGCGGCGGGGGCGCGGGACGGTGGGGGGCATGGGTGCGAGCGTTCGGGGTCGATTGGGGCGGACGCACTGGCGAGGGGGGGCGGAGCCCGAGCGGGGCGCGAGCGGAGCCCGAGCGGGCGGGCTCGGGGCGGGCTGAGGTGTGGGCTCGGGGCGGGCTGAAGCCGACGCGTTGGGGACGGTGAGGTGTGGGAGTTCGGGGCGCGCTGGGGCGGACGTTTGGCGGGCCGGGGCGGTGCGCGGGCGGGGGTGTTCCGAGGGGGCGCGGGGCGGGCTGAGGCAGAGCGGCGGGAGAGGTTGGGGTGCGCTTCGGAGTGGGGTGAAGTGGCGCGCGTGGGGTGGCTGAGTAGTCGGGGACGAGTCGGGGCTGATGCTCTGGCGAGGCCCGAGCGGCACGAGTGTGGGGCGGGCTGAAGCGGTGCGCTGGGGACGTGAGCTGCGGGAGTTCGGGGCGCGCTGGGGCGGGCTCGCGGAGGCCGGGGCGGTGCGCGGGCGGGGTGTTCCGAGGGGGTGCGGGGCGGGCTGAGGCGCGGGTGCTCGGGGCGCGCGGGGGGCGGACGCCTGGCGAGGCCGGTGCGATGCGCGGGCGCGAATGTTTTGAGGGGGCGCGGGGAAGGGGCGCGGCCGGTGGGCCGGGCCGGGCTACGGGGTGCTGCGCCGTAGCGGGGTGGGTGGCGCCCGGCACCGGGTGCGACGACTGATGACGGGCGGCGAACCCGCTCGCGGAGAAGGGAGGCGCCAATGGCGTACGCAGGCCACGGTTTTGGGCACTCCAGCGCCCGCCCCACCCCCGCTCGGGCCGCCCGGCCCTGAACGAACCGGTCGGGACAGGTTCCGGGTGCGGTGCCTCGGGGTGACGCCGGGGCGCGGGCGCTCCTGGGGCGGCGGGCCCGTGGTGCGGGAGCGTCCGGGCGGGGGAGTCCGCCGCCGAGGGGTGTCAGGGGTGGAGGACGAGGCGGTTGCGTACGCCGTCGAATGTCGCCGCCAGTGCGCGCGCCTTCGGGTCGTCGGTGCTGGCGAAGAGGCCCTGGCGGTCGGCGTGCACGGTCAGGGTGGCGTGGCGGTCGATCACCTCGGAGACTCCGCGCGCGTCGATCGCGTCCGCCCAGGCGTCGAGGTTGCGGCCGAACCAGGCGGGCAGGCCGCAGGGTTCCCGTACGGCCTCCCAGAAGTCGTCGAGCGTCGCGATCGGCCGCCCGCGCAGGTCGACGAGCAGCTCGGTGACCGTCATCGCGCGGACTCCCCGCGCGCGGTGACGTCGGGCAGGTGCCGCAGCGCGGCCTCCACGCTGTCGCCGCCGCTCGTGTTGAAGGCGATCGCCGCTTGCGGGGCGTGGCGGCGCACGAGGTTGACGGCCGCCTCGAAGAGGGGCAGCAGCGGCTCCGCCTTGCGCAGCCCGCCGCCGATGACGACGACGTCCCACGCGCGGCTCGCGAGCGCCCTCGCCAGGGTGGGCTCGGCGCGCTCGTCGTACTCCACGAGGACCATGCCGGCGGTGACGCCGTACGTGGCGAAGCGGGCGAGTTCGGCGTCGAGGAGCGCACGCAGAGCGGGACCGTCCGCGCCGGGGATTCCCTCGGGGTCGTAACCGACGACGAGTGTGTGGGGCATCCAGGCACACTAATGACGTCCGCGCCGCGCGCCAAGGGGGCCGCGTCCGCGCCGGTCAGCGGCCGTGGCCGCCCCACCGAGTGCCACACTGGCCCCATGGAATCGCGTGAATTCAGCAGGCTCGGCCGTTCCGTCTCCGTCGTCGGCCTCGGTACGTGGCAGCTCGGCGCGGACTGGGGCGACGTGGACGAGAAGGACGCCCATGCCGTCCTGGAGGCCGCCGCCGACTCCGGCGTCACCTTCTTCGACACCGCCGACGTGTACGGGGACGGCCGCAGCGAGCAGACCATCGCCGCCTTCCTCAAGGACCACCCCGGCTCCGGGATCACGGTCGCGACGAAGATGGGCCGCCGCGTCGACCAGCTCCCCGAGAACTACGTACTCGACAACTTCCGTGCCTGGAACGATCGTTCGCGCCGCAACCTCGGTGTCGACCGCCTCGACCTCGTACAGCTGCACTGCCCGCCGACGCCCGTCTACTCCTCCGACGAGGTCTACGACGCGCTCGACACGCTCGTCGCGGAGGACCGCGTCGCCGGGTACGGCGTGAGCGTCGAGACGTGCGCGGAGGCGCTCACCGCGATCGCCAGGCCCGGCATCACGAGCGTGCAGATCATCCTCAATCCCTTCCGTATGAAGCCGCTCGACGAGGTGCTGCCCGCCGCGCGGGCCGCCGGGGTCGCGATCATCGCGCGCGTGCCGCTCGCCTCGGGTCTGCTGAGCGGCAAGTACACGGAGGACACGACCTTCGCGGCCAACGACCACCGCACCTTCAACCGCCACGGCGAGGCGTTCGACCAGGGCGAGACCTTCGCCGGGGTCGACTTCGCGACCGGCGTCGCCGCCGCGCGCGAGTTCGCCGCGCTCGCCCCCGAGGGTGCGACCCCGGCCCAGGCCGCGCTGCGCTGGATCGTCCAGCAGCCCGGCGTCACCACCGTCATCCCCGGCGCCCGCAGCCCCGAGCAGGCCCGCGCCAACTCGGCGGCGGGCGAACTGCCGCCGCTCAGCGAGGAGACACTGACGGCGATCCACGAGCTGTACGCACGGAAGATCGAACCGCAGGTCGCGGGGCGCTGGTAGGCGGGGTGGCGCGGGGCGCGGCGTGGTGCGGGGTGCGCGGCGTGTCGGCGGACGGCGGGCGGCGGGTGCGGAGGCGCGCGTAGGCCCAGGTCCGCGCGGGGCTTCCGTCATCAGCCGAGAGCCGCAGGGCGTCCCGCCGTCTGGCCGTAGGTGGCGAGGCGCGCGCCGTCCGGCCGAAGGCTGCGAAACGTAAGCCGACCGCCCGGCGTCTGCCGGGCGTCCCGCCGTCCGGCCGAAGGCCGTGTCCTCGCACCCCGCCGTCCGGCGGGTCATCCCCGCCGGACGGCGCCTGCGCTCCCGCCCTCCGTCCCGGCAATCTGGCTCAGGCCCGGAAGGGTTCCGGCCGTCCGCGTGGGACAGAAGGCGGTCGGGTCCCCGCCGGTCCCGCGCGCGGCGCCACGCACCGTGCGCCGATCCTTCCGCTGTCGCCGTACGTCGTAGGGAGAGCCGTTCGTATGACCGCACACCCCGAGCCCACTCCGGCCGCCACCCCGGACGCCGGGCCCGTCACGCCGTCGCCGCTCACCGCTCCGGCCCCGCTCGGACCCCCGCCGCCCTTCGACCCCGAACTCGCGGCGGCACTTGAGGCCCTCGGCCCGGTGCGGATACCGCCGCTGGAGGAACTGGCGAACTCGCGCGAGTCCGTCCTGAACTTCCCCTCGCCCACGCTGGAAGAGCTGCGCGCGGGCGGCGCCTACGAGGTCGAGAAGCGGACCGTGCCCGGCCCCGCGGGCAACCCCGACATCACCCTCTACGTCTGCCGTCCCGCCGGTCTCACCGGCGAGATCCCCGTGCTGTACCACACGCACGGCGGCGGCATGATCCTCGGCGACGCGCTCATCGGCCTGCCGCAGCTGCTCGACGAGTGGGGACGCGGCCTCGGTATCGGGGTCGTCTCGGTGGAGTACCGGCTCGCTCCCGAACACCCCGACCCCGCACCGGTCGAGGACTGCTACGCGGGCCTCGTGTGGACCGCCCGGCACGCCCGGGAACTCGGCTTCGACCCGGAGCGGATCATCATCGCCGGCGGCAGCGCGGGCGGTGGCCTCGCGGCCGGCGTCGCACTCCTCGCGAGGGACCGGGGCGGCCCGGCGCTCCTCGGCCAGCTCCTCATGTGCCCGATGCTGGACGACCGCAACGACACGCCGTCCGCCGCGCAGATGGCCGGGACCGGGGTGTGGGACCGCGAGGCGAACCACACCGGCTGGACGGCGCTGCTCGGCGAGCGACGCGGCGGCCCGGACGTCTCCCCGTACGCGGCCCCGGCCCGCGCCGTCGACCTCTCGGGGCTCCCGCCCGCCTTCGTGGACGTCGGCTCGGCGGAGACCTTCCGCGACGAGGACGTCGCCTACGCGAGCCGCCTGTGGGCCTGCGGCGTCCAAGCCGAACTGCACGTCTGGCCGGGCGGCTTCCACGGCTTCGACGGCATGGCACCGCAGGCCGCACTCTCCCAGTCGGCCCGCGCCGCCCGCACGGACTGGCTGCGGAGGCTGCTGGCGGCATGAGCGCCCGGCAGTGGCCGGGAACGGAAACCTCCCCGCCACTGCCGCCCACCTCCTCCCCGCCCGCACGCGACCGGCCCGCCCGCCGCATACGACCGAGCCCACCCCCTTGCCGCGGGGCCCCGGGCGAGGGCTTCCCCAAGACCGGCCAAACAGGGACGATGGCCGCATGAGAGAACTCGCCGGGCGGCTCGCCGCTCTCGACCCGGACGCCGGTGAAGCCGTCCGGGTCATCGCCTATTTCGACCGGCTCACCGCCGAGCGCGCCGGCCTTGAGGCGCTCGTGCGCGGTGCCGCCGTGCTCGGGGGCAGCGCCGCGCGACTCGCGGACCCCGTGCACGGCGTGCGGATACGGGTCGAGCCCGACGGCCGCCGCGTCGACGGCCCCGCCCTCACCCCCGTACCGCCCGGAGCCGACTGGCCCGGCGTCCCCATCAGCCCCGGCGGGGCGCGCGTCCTGTGGCTGGAACGGCCCGGGGAGCCCGGTCCCGTCGGCGCGATGGTCCTGGAGCGCGCCGCGACCGCCGTACGCGCCGCACTCGACCGCACCCGGGGCCGGGCCCCCACCCCCGGCCCGCCCGCCCCCGACGCCGCCTCCGTCGAGGTGCTGCTCGACGCCGACGCCCCGCCCCGCGCCCGCGAACTCGCCGCCCGCCGCCTGGGCCTCGGCCCCCTGGCCCGCGCGCTCGCCCGCGCGGACGGCACCGCCGACATCGCCGACGCCACCAACGAACACGCCGCACCTCCCCAGGCCCCGGTCCACGAAGGCCCGGCCCCGATCCACGAGCGCGCGGCGCGACGGGACGCCGTCCACGAGCGCGCGGCGCGCCAAGGCGCCGTCCACGGGCGCGCGGCGCGCGAAGCCACCACTCCCGAGAGCGCCCCGGACGTCCCCCGCACCGGGATCGGCCCCGCCGTCGCCCCGCTCGACCTCCCGCACTCCTACGCGCAGGCCCGCGTCGCGCTGCGGTTCACGGCCGAGGG
This sequence comes from Streptomyces sp. NPDC088923, assembly GCF_044749745.1. Lineage (NCBI taxonomy): Bacteria > Bacillati > Actinomycetota > Actinomycetes > Kitasatosporales > Streptomycetaceae > Streptomyces > Streptomyces sp. NPDC088923. The sequence continues at coordinate 645,513 of NZ_JBIVIO010000001.1, forward strand.
AACGGCCGCAGACCCGGGCCAACGCTGGGTCCGGGCCGAGGAACTGGGCGGCCTGAGCGTGCTCGCGGCCGCCGTGGGTCCGCGTACCGTCCCCGTCCCCGACGTGATCGCGCTGCGCCGCGCCCACGCCGCCGCGCCCTGGGCCCTCCTCACCCTGCACGCCGTCGCGGCGCACGCGAGCCTGCGCACGGCCGCCGCCGCGCTCAACGTGCACCACTCGACGCTCCAGGAACGCCTCGCCCACGCCGAGCGCCTCCTCGGCTGGAACGTCCGCGAGCCCGCAGGCCGCCTGCGCCTCCAACTCGCGCTCGCCCTCGACCGGCTGCACCGCTCGGCGACCAGCACCTGAGGTCGGGGTCCGTCGCGCGGCGCCCAGCGTCCGTCGCCCGACGCCCGACGCCCGACGCCCGACGCCCGTCGCCCGACGCCCGACGCCCGAGGACCGACGCCCATCGCCCGACGGCGTCGCGCACCACCGGCCCTGCGCGCGGCTCCCCTCACACCCCCGTATACGGCCCCCCGATTCCCCAGCCCTGGTGGAGCGCCGTGGCGAACGCGGCCGCGAGCTTGTGCTCCCCCGCCGGTCCCGGGTGCGTCCCGTCGTAGGTGTCGCGCTCAAGGTCCCAGTCCGCCGGAGCCGTCGCGAGGAGCAGCGGCGACGCGGGCGAGTCGAGGTCCGCGACGAGCTTGGCGAGCAACTCGTTGAACCGCTCCACCTGCACCCCGAACTCCGGCTCCCGCACGGCCCGTACGTTTGCCACCACGGGCAGCACCACGGCCCGCACCCCCGGCCTCGCCTCCCGCGCCGCCGTCAGGAAACGGCGGGCGTTCTCCGCCGTCTGCTCCGGGTCGGTGTAGAAGCCGAGGTCGATCAGGCCGAGCGCGACGAGCAGCACGTCCGCCCCGCTCTCGCGCACCGCCGGCCCGACGAGCGGCGCCATGTGCTGCCAGCCCTCACCCCAGCCGGCGAGGTGCCGCCGGGCGTGCGGCGGGAAATCCGCGTCCGGGTACGCGTACGAGACGGCCGCGTCGGCTTCGGCGTCGTACAAGGCCTCGCGCGGGCCGACGAAAGCGAAACCGTCCTCGCCGAGACAGCGGCCCAGGTGCCGCCACAGCCGGTACCTCCAGGTGTGGTCACCGGCCTTGCCGATGGTCTGGCTGTCGCCGACGAGGAGGAAACGCGGGGGGACCGAGACACGCATGGAGCCCATCATCGGGCAGCCCCGCACCGGCCGTGCCCGCCGGTGACCGCCTTGTGACCCCGGGTCCGCGTGAGACGCGCCACGTACCGGCGGTCGCGGGGCGGCCCGCTCCTCCCCGTCACGGATCTTGCGAGACTGGCCCCATGACAGGTCCCCGGCGCCGCCACCCGCTCCCGCCCGTCCGGCGCCCCCGCGCGCGCTCCCTCGCACCGCTCGCCGCGATCACCGCCTTGTGCGGCGCACTGCTCCTCGGCCCCGGAGCGCCCGCGTACGCCACCGACCACCCGGCGTTCACGATCCAGGACGCGCGCGTCACCGAGTCCTCCGGCCTCGCGGCGAGCCGCCTGCACCCCGGCGTCTACTGGACGCACAACGACAGCGACGACGGCCCCTACCTCTACGCGATCGACGGCCGCTCGGGCCGCACCCTGGCCCGGATCACCCTCAGCGGCATCGGCTCGCCCCGGGACGTCGAGGCGATCTCGCTCGGCCCCGACGGCCGCCTCTACGTCGGCGACATCGGCGACAACCTCGACGGCACCTGGCCGCACGTGTGGATCTACGCGCTGCCGGAGCCGAAGCGACTGCGGGACCAGACCGTGCGCGCGACGCAGTACACCGTCCAGTACGAGGGCGGCCCGCGCAACGCCGAGGCGCTCATGGTGCACCCGAAGACCGGGCGGGTGTACATCGCGTCCAAGCGGGAGAGCGGCGGAAACCTCTACGAGGGCCCCGCGAAGCTCTCCCCGACGGGCACCAACGTCTTCCGCAAGATCGCCCCCGTCGACCTGTGGGTCACGGACGGCAGCTTCTCGCCGGACGGCCGCACGCTCGCCCTGCGCGGCTACTTCGGCGGCACGTACTACGACTGGAACGACGGGCGCCCCAAGGCGGCCGGCCGGCTCTCGGTGCCGCTCCAGCGCCAGGGCGAATCGCTCACGTGGACCACGGACGGCACGACGCTCATGTACGGCTCCGAGGGAGCCCGCAGCGAGGTACGCCCCGAAGAGGCCCCCGTACAACCCTCGCCGAGCCCCGGCGCGACGGAGCCCACGCCGGGACAGGGCAAGGGGCAAGGACAACAGCAGGGCGACGGCGCGGACTCGGGCCGGTCCGGCGCGGGCCAGGAGGACGGCGACGAGCACGGCGCGGGCAAGGACGGCGGCGGCACGACGGGCAAGGCCGTCCTCGTCGTGGTGCTCGCCGGAGCCGTGCTGTACGGGCTGCGGCGCCTGCGCGGGAAGCGGGCCCGGAAGTGAGGCGCTGACTGCTTGTGTCTTCATGGTTGCGAACGGTAGTCGACGCCACTGACAATCACTGATTCGCGCGGTTCACCGACCGACGCACGACCGAGGCACCGACCGACGCACCGACCGATTCGGCCGCGCGGTCGGCCCGCGGCCCGGCACGGCGAAGGGGCGCCCCGGCAAGGCGGGGCGCCCCTTCGTGCGTAGCGAGGTGGGTACGTGGCGAAGCCCGGTGTGTACCGGACCGTACGTGCCGTTCCGCGCGTACCGGACCGCGGTCGCTGCCGCGGTCAGTCGCTCAGAGGTGGTCGATGACGTAGTCCACGCAGGCCGTCAGCGCCTCGACGTCCGCCGGGTCGATGGCCGGGAACATCGCGACGCGGAGCTGGTTGCGGCCCAGCTTGCGGTACGGCTCGGTGTCCACGATGCCGTTGGCGCGCAGCACCTTCGCCACCGCCGCCGCGTCGATCGACTCGTCGAAGTCGATCGTGCCGATCACCGCGGAGCGCTGCGCCGGGTCCGTGACGAAGGGGCTCGCGTACGAGGCCTTCTCCGCCCAGCCGTAGAGCGCCTGCGCCGAGGCGGCGGTACGCCCCGTCGTCCACGCGAGGCCGCCCTGGCCGTTGAACCAGTCGAGCTGCTCGGCGAGGAGGAACAGCGTCGCGAGCGACGGGGTGTTGTACGTCTGGTTCTTGCGCGAGTTGTCGATCGCGGTCGGAAGGCTGAAGAACTCGGGCACGTGCCGGCCGGAAGCGTGCACGCGCTCGGCGCGCTCCAGCGCGGCCGGGGAGAACAGGCCGATCCACAGCCCGCCGTCGGAACCGATGTTCTTCTGCGGTGCGAAGTAGTAGACGTCCGTCTCGGAGACGTCGACCGGGAGACCGCCCGCGCCCGAGGTGGCGTCCACGAGGACGAGCGCGCCCTCGTCGGCACCGTCGACGCGGCGCACGGGCGCGGCGACACCGGTGGAGGTCTCGTTGTGGGTGAGGGCGTAGACGTCGACGCCGGGCTCGCCCTTCGGCTCGGGGTGCGTACCGGGCTCGGAGGAGATCACGCTCGGCTCGGCGAGCCACGGCGCGAGCTTCGCCGCCTTCGCGAACTTGGAGGAGAACTCGCCGAAGCTGAGGTGCTGGGACTTGTTCTCGATGAGCCCGTGGGTCGCGACGTCCCAGAAGGCGGTGGAGCCGCCGTTGCCGAGGACGACCTCGTACCCCTCGGGGAGGGAGAAGAGCGAGGAGAGTCCCTCGCGGACCCTGCCCACGAGGTTCTTCACGGGAGCCTGGCGGTGAGAGGTCCCGAGGAGAGAGGTGCCGGTCGCGGCCAGCGCGTCCAGCGCCTCCTTCCGCACCTTGGAGGGACCCGCGCCGAACCGGCCGTCGGCGGGCTTGATGTCAGCGGGAATCTGGATATCGGCCACGGGCCGAGCGTAACCCGCGCGGAAGCGGGGCGGGGCGGGGGTTCGTTGGGTGAGACGGGAGGGGGTGGGGGTGGGTCGGGTGGGGCGCAGGGGGTGCGGGTGAGGGCGTGGTGCGGGGTGGACGGGCGGGGCGCGGGCGGACTCGCGGGGCCTCGGCGAACCCGCCCCCGGACAGTCCCCTCCCTCCCGGGGGCTCCCCTTCATACATTCTTCCGCAAATCCACCACCCCCCACCCCCACCCCAGCAAATCTGTGGATAACTCCCGAAAATAAAAAATCCGCTCACTCATCCCGGTGAACTCAAGCCCCTCCGGTAGACGGCGCTCGCTCTTTCCCCCGCGTACTTCCTACTCCGCCCGGGAAAGATGACACCCCATGAGCCCGCACCCCCGCCCCGCCCCCGACGCCCTCGCCGCCCTCCACCGCACCCTGACCCGCACCGTGCGCGGCACCGTCGACTTCTCGCCCGGGGCCCGCGCGCTCACCACGATGGACGCCTCCAACTACCGCCGCGTCCCGCTCGGCGTCGTCGCCCCGTACGACAGCGACGACATCGCGGCGACCCTCGCCGCCTGCCGCGAGCACGGCGTCCCGCTCGTGCCGCGCGGCGGCGGCACCTCGATCGCCGGACAGGCCACGGGCACCGGCATCGTCCTCGACCTCACGCGCCACATGAACCAGCTGCTCGACCTCGACCCGGGCACCCGCACCGCCCGCGTCCAGCCCGGTCTCGTCCTCGACACGCTCCGTGCCGCGGCCGCCCCCCACGGCCTCACCTTCGGGCCCGACCCCTCCACGCACGCCCGCTGCACCCTCGGCGGCATGATCGGCAACAACTCCTGCGGCGCCCACTCCGTCGCCTGGGGCACGACCGCCGACAACACCGAGACCCTCGATGTCCTCGCCGCCGACGGCACCCCCCACCACCTCACGCGCGGCTGGGACACGCGCCCGCCGACCGGGCCGGACCATACGCCCCCCGAATCCGCCCGTACGCCCCCCGAATCCGCCCGATCCGCCCGTACGCCCCCCGGCCCGGCCGGACCGGCAGAGACGCCACCCGTCCCCGACGCCCTCCGCTCCCTCGTCGACACCCACCTCGCCCTCCTGCGCACCGCCTACCCCACCCTCCCGCGCCGCATCTCGGGCTACGCGCTCGACGCCCTCCTCCCCGAGCACGGCACCGACCTCGCCCGTGCCTGGTGCGGCAGCGAGGGCACGCTCGGGGTGCTCACCGAGGCGCGCGTACGACTTGTCGAAGCGCCCCCGGCGCGCGCCCTCGCGGTCCTCGGGTACGCGGACGAGAGCGAGGCCGCCGAGGCCGCCGCCGGACTCCTGTCCTTCTCCCCGCTCACCGTCGAGGGCATGGCCGCCGACCTCGTACCGGACAGCACGTCGCTGCCGCGCGGCGGCGCGTGGCTCTTCGCCGAGACCGGCGGCGCCGACCGGGCCGAAGCCGCCCACCACGCCCGTCTCCTCGCGGGCGCGGCAGGCGCACTCGACGCACGCGTCGTCACCGACCCAGCCGCCCAACGCGCCCTGTGGCGGGTCCGCGAGGACGCCGCGGGCACCGCGACACGCGGCCCGGACGGCGCCGAGGCGTGGCCGGGCTGGGAAGACGTCGCCGTTCCGCCCGCCCGGCTCGGCCCGTACCTCCGCGAGTTCCGCGCACTCCTCGCCGGCCACGGCCTGCACGGCACGCCCTACGGACACTTCGGCGAGGGCTGCGTCCACGCCCGTATCGACTTCGACCTGCTCAGCGCGCCAGGCATCGCCGTCTTCCGGCGTTTCTCCGAAGAACTCGCGCACCTCGTCGTCGCGCACGGCGGCTCCCTCTCCGGCGAGCACGGCGACGGCCAGGCACGCGCCGAACTCCTCCCCGTCATGTACGGGCCCGAGCTGACCGCGCTGTTCGCGCAGGTCAAGGCCGTGTGGGACCCCGACGACCTCCTCAACCCCGGCATCCTCGTCCGCCCCGCCAAGCTGGATGAGAACCTCCGCTTCGCCGTCCTGCCCCGCGAACCCGTCGACGTCGCCTTCGGATACCCGCAGGACGGCGGCGACTTCTCCGCCGCCGTACGCCGCTGCGTCGGCGTCGCCAAGTGCCGCGAACCCGGCGGCACTCACGGCACCTCCGTCATGTGCCCCTCCTTCCGCGCCACCGGCGCCGAGGAGCACTCCACGCGCGGTCGCGCCCGCCTGCTCCACGAGATGCTCGCGGGCGAGGTCGTCACAGGCGGCTGGCGCGCGCCCGAGGTCCGCGACGCCCTCGACCTGTGCCTCTCGTGCAAGGGCTGCCGCAGCGACTGCCCCGTCGGCGTCGACATGGCCACGTACAAAGCCGAGTTCCTCCACCACCACTACGCCGGACGCCTCCGCCCCGCGAGTCACTACGCCCTCGGTCGGCTGCCCGCCTGGCTCCGCGCCGCCGCGCCCCTCGCCCGCCCCCTCAACGCCGTCGCCCGCCTGCGCCCCCTCACCTCACTCGCCCTCCGCCTCGCGGGCCTCACCCCCGAGCGCCCCCTTCCCGCCCTCGCCACGCGCCCCCTGCGCCCCGGCGAAGAAGGCGCGCCGCCACCCGGCACCCGCCCCCTCCTCCTCTGGCCCGACACCTTCGGCCGCCACCTCGCCCCCCACATCCCGCGTGCCGCCCGCCGCGTTCTCGCGGACGCGGGACTCCACGCGACGACCCCGCCCTCCTGGCTCAGCGGCGCGGGCGTCTGCTGCGGTCTCACGTACGTCTCCACAGGCCAACTCGACGCGGCGCGCCGGGTGATGCGACGGACACTGGACGCGGTGGACGGCATGACGGCCGCGGGCGGCACGACGGCCGCAGGCGGCAGCCCGAGCGCGGGTACGGGTACGACGCCGAGCCCGGCCTCCGCCTCCACCCCGGTCCTCGTCCTCGAACCCAGCTGCGCCGCCGCCCTCCGCACCGACCTGCCCGAACTGCTCCCCGACGACCCGCGCGCCGCCCGGCTCGCCGCCCGCGTCCGCACCTTCGCCCAGGTCCTGGAGGAGGAGGCCGCGCCCGGCTGGGAGCCGCCCCGTATCGCGGCCTCCGCCGTCGGCCAGACGCACTGCCACCAGCACGCCGTACTCGGCGACGCCGCCGAACGGCGCCTGCGCGCGCGGGCCGGCCTCACCGGCGAACTCAGCGGCGGTTGCTGCGGACTCGCGGGCAACTTCGGTTTCGAACGCGGCCACTACGCCACCTCCGTGGCCTGCGCCGAGGACCAGCTCCTGCCCGCCGTCCGCGCGGCGGGAGCCGACACCGTGGTCCTCGCCGACGGCTACTCCTGCCGCACCCAGCTCTCCCACCTCGGCCCTCGCCCCGGCCGCCACCTCGCCGAAGTCCTGGCGGACGCCCTCCCCGCCCGCACCCTGTAGCCCACGGCTGCGACCCGGCGGACGGGGCAGACGAGGGGAGCCGGGGGCAGTTCCACGCGCCCCCGGCGGACACCTGGGAGGGGACGAGGATGACGACGAGCACGACGGAACGGGACGGGGCGAGCCGGGTCGAGGCGACGAGCACTGCCCACGACCTCACGGACTCCACCGCCACCACGGGCGCGACGGGCTCGACGGGCTCCACGGACCTCGCGGCGCGCGGGGCCGAGCTGCGGAGAAGGCTCGAACGACTCCTCGGCATCGCGATGTCCGAGGGAAACGGGCTGCACGCGCTGCGCAACGGGGACGAGATCTTCCCCGCCATGCTCCGCGCCATCGCCTCCGCACGCCGCACCGTGGACATGATGACCTTCGTCTACTGGCGTGGCGAGATCGCCCGCGACTTCGCCCGTGCCCTCGCCGAACGCGCCGAGGCGGGCGTCCGCGTACGCCTGCTCCTCGACGGCTTCGGCGCCCGCACGATAGAACGCGACCTCCTCGACCTCATGGAGAACGCGGGCGTCGTCCTCACCTGGTTCCGTAAACCGCTCCTCATCTCCCCCTTCAAACAGAACCACCGCTGCCACCGCAAAGCCCTCGTGATCGACGAGTCGGTCGCCTTCACGGGAGGCGTCGGCATAGCGGAGGAATGGTGCGGCGACGCCCGAGACTCCTCCGAGTGGCGCGATACGCACGTCGAGGTACGCGGCCCCGCCGTGGACGGCATCGCCGCCGCCTTCGCCCAGAACTGGGCCGAGTGCAACCCCGAACTCTTCGACGAACAAGACCTCTTCACCCCGCAGGAACCGGCCGGCGACGCCGTCGTCCAGGTCGTACGGGGCTCCGCGAGCTTCGGCTGGCAGGACATGCAGACCCTCCTCCGGGTCACCCTGGAATCGGCCCGCGAACGCGTCCGCATCGCCACCGCCTACTTCGCCCCCGACGACTACTTCATCGACCTCCTGTGCGCCGCCGCCGCGCGCGGAGTCCGCGTCGAACTCCTCCAGCCCGGCCCCCACACCGACAAACGCGTCTGCCAACTCGCCGGCCAGCGCCACTACTCCCGTCTGCTCGACTGCGGGGTCCACGTCTGGCAGTACCAGCCGACGATGCTCCACACCAAGATCCTCACCGTCGACCGCACCCTCGCCCTCGTCGGCTCCACCAACTTCAACCGCCGCTCCATGGAGCACGACGAAGAGGTCATGCTCGCCGTCCTCGACCCCTCCTTCGTCGCCGGTCTCGACACCGACTACGACCACGACCTGAGCCGCAGCACCCGCATGAACCCCACCCGCTGGTCCCACCGCTCCCTTCCCCAACGCGCCCGCGAATCCCTGACGCGCCCCCTCGGCCGCTTCCTCTGAACACAGGGGACCAGTCGCCGGTACGGGTTCGGAGCGGCGGCACGGGCCCGGGACGCCGTTACGGGGCCGGGCGGCGGTACGGGTTCGGAGCGGCGGTACGGGGCCGGGCGCCCCCGAATCCGTACGCTCGCGCTCATGACGCACCCTTCCGACGCCCCCGCACCGGGGCCGGACATCTTCGACCGCATGCGCGCCGGTGAGCTGTACCGCGCGGAAGACCCCGAGATCGAAGCCCGCCAGCGCGCGGCCCGTAGGCTCGCCGCCCGCTGGGCGACGGCCTACAACGAGGACCCGGACACCGCTCGCCCCCTCCTCGCGGAACTCCTCGGCTCACTCGGCGAGGACGCCGAGGTCCGCCCTCCGCTCCACCTCGACTACGGCTCCCACCTCCGCATCGGCCCCCGCACCTTCGTCAACTACGGCCTGACCGCCCTGGACGTCGCCGACATCACGATCGGCGCCGACTGCCAACTCGGCCCTCACATCCAGCTCCTCACCCCTACTCACCCCTTGGAACCGGAGCCCCGCCGGGAGAAGTGGGAGGCCGCGCGCCCCATCACCATCGGCGACAACGTCTGGCTCGGTGGCGGCGTCCTCGTTCTGCCGGGCGTCACCATCGGCGAGAACTCCGTCGTCGGCGCCGGCAGCGTCGTCACCAAGGACATCCCCCCGAACACCGTCGCCGTCGGCAACCCGGCCCGCGTCGCCCGCACCCTGTAGCCCCGCACCGCCGTACCCGGCGCCCCCTCAGTCCGTCTCCCCGCCCCGTGCCATCGCCGTCACCTCCCGCGCGAGCGCGACGAACTCCCGCACCTCCTCCCGTTCCCGCCCCGCCCGCCGCACGAGCGAGACCGAGAGCGGCGGGGCATCGCTCAACGGGACGAAGACGACGCCCGGATAGGCATGCATCGCCGCCGTGGCCCGAGCGGTCACCCCAAAGGCGAGCCCCGCCGCGATCGCCGCGAGCCAGTCGTCGGTATTGCCCACGGTCAACGTCGACACCGGCCGTGCCCCGGAGGGCCACAACTCCGGAGTCGTCGAGCCCGAGACGGTGTTGAGGGCGAGCGTCTCCCCGGCCAGCTCCCCCAACCCGATCCGCGCCCGCCCCGCCCACACGCTGTCCTCCGGCACCGCCGCCACTCTCGGTTCCGCGTACAACTCGACCGCCACAAGCCCCGGTTCCGTGACCGGCCCGCGCAACAGCGCGAGATCCACCACCCCGCGCGACAGCCCCGCCGTCCGGTCGTCCACCCGCAGCAGCTCCAGCGGCACATCGGGCCGCCGCTCGCGCCACCTCCGCAACAGCGGCGTCGTGAACCGTCCTGCCGCCGACCAGGCATGCCCGAGCCGCAAGGCCCTCGGCGCCCCGACGAGGGACACGGCCTCGTCGAAGGCGGCGACAGCCGCCCGTGCCCGCACCCGGAACGCCGCCCCCTCGGCCGTGACCGCGAGGTGATGCGTGGACCGGTCCACGAGCCGTACTCCGAGCCCCCGCTCCAGCGCCGCCAGCGTCCGCGAAACCGCCGGCTGCCCCACCCCCAGCCGCGCCGCCGCAGCCGTCACCGACCCCTCCTCCGCCACAGCGAGGAAACACCGCAGGTGCCGCACCTCCACACCACCCCCCACCCCCGCGCCGCCGTACCCCCCGCCACGCGAAGACCCGGAGCGAAGAGCCGGGCCGGGGGAGCGGTGTCCCGGGTCGGGGGAATGGTGTCCCGGGTCGGAGGGCCGGTGCCCCGGGTCGGGGGAGCGGGGCTCTCGGCCGGGGGAGCGGTGTCCCGGCTCGGGGGAGCCGGAACATGCCGTGGGGGGTCCGGTCGCCAGGGCGGACCGGACCGCCCCGGAAGCGGGCCGAGCGGTCCAGGGGCCGGACGGCCGGGCGGCTCGGGAACTCGACCGGACTGGGCCAACGCTGGAGTCCGCTCCGTGGTCAGGACCCGGCCCGGAGCCCGCCTCCGAGCCGGAATCGCGGACGGACATGGGGTACCTCCCTCTCCTCTACCGCGCGCCTCTCCCGCGCTGCGGCGCTTCGCTTGGCCGCGTGGTTGCTGTCATCCACTCGCCCGGCCGGACGACCTGAGCCCGCCTGAGCCCGCGCCGCCGCGCCTGGCCGGCCTGCCGCGATCCGGTGCCCGGCAGCAGGGGCGGCGCGGCGCGGGAGGTGCGGTCCCGCCGGCGCAGAAGCGACGTAGCTGCGATCCACGTCCCTCGCTTATGCGCGCCGAGCATAAGCCCGCCCTCGGCGCATTTCACGGCAGCCGGCTCCGGGCCTACCGTGGGTGGACGCGAGCGCGTCGACGGCAGGTTTCGACACGACCGCGCTGCGGCGGACGGCGGGCGACGGCAGGCGGGCCCCCGGTGGCTCCGTGTGCCTCTCCGCGCACGGACGCACCTTCTCGCGCTCGCGCGGCGACCGGGCTCGAGTCAGCGGAGGGCTAGCGCCCCGGGCCTCTCGGATGCCCGTCGCCGCTGCGGAGGCTCGCAGCGGCGTGCACCTCGGCCACCGGCTGGTGAGCGGTGACCGGAAAGTTCATTTCAGTGCACGCTTTGGTACAACAGGCTGATCGATGCTGCGGTTCGATCCCTACAGGTGACTGACCTCCTGGGTGACGTGGACGTGGACGAGAAGGAGCGGGTTGACGGTGGCTGAGTGGGGCGAAGCGGGAGCGGTGGCGGGTACTGGGCGGTCGGCCGGCTCCGGTCTCCCTGTCCCGCAAGGTCCCGCCGAGGCGACGGTTCCCTCGCTCTCCGCCTCCTCGGTCCCCGTGACCGAGGGGGGCGCTCCTGCCGGCGGTGCCCCGCGCGCCACCCCGCGTGGCGCGCTCGGACCGGTCGGCCTGGTGCTGGCCGGATGCGTGTCGGTCCAGTTCGGCGGAGCGCTCGCGGTGAGCATCATGGGGCGCACCGGGCCCCTCGGCGTGGTGGCGATCCGGCTCGCCGTCGCCGCGCTCGTGCTGCTGCTCTTCTGCCGGCCGAGGCTGCGGGGGCACTCCCGGGCGGACTGGGGCACCGTGATTGCCTTCGGGGTTGCCATGTCCGGCATGAACGCGCTCTTCTACCAGGCCGCCGACCGTATCCCGCTGGGTCTCGCCGTGACCTTCGAGGTGCTGGGTCCGCTGGTCCTGTCGGTTGTCGCCTCCCGTCGTCTCGTGAACTTCCTGTGGGCGCTCCTCGCGCTGCTCGGTGTCTTTCTGCTCAGTGGCACCGGGCTGAGCGACATCGATCCCGTGGGCGTCGTCTTCGCCCTCGGCGCGGGCGTCATGTGGGCCGCGTACATCGTGTTCAGTGCCCGGACCGGTCGCCGCTTCCCGCAGGCTGACGGCCTCGCCCTCGCCATGGCCGTGGGCGCTGTCCTCATCCTGCCGTTCGGTATCGCGCAGGGCGGCGCGACGCTCGTCGTGCCCTCCACGCTCGCTCTCGGTGCCGGTGTCGCTCTCCTTTCCTCCGTGCTCCCCTACACCTTGGAACTCATCGCACTGCGCCGTATCCCCGCCGCCGCCTTCGCGGTGCTGATGAGTCTGGAGCCGGCCATCGCGGCGCTAGCCGGCTTCCTCGTACTGCACCAGGACCTGAGCTGGATCGAAGGGCTGGCCGTTGCCCTCGTCATCGGCGCCAGCATGGGTGCGGTGCGTACGAAGAGTGAACAGCACGACTGACGCCCAACATGCCCAATCCGCGAAATCTTCACTCTCGGGAGTGAAGATAGGGCTGTTCGGGTGTGAACGCCCGTTCTGTTGGCTACGCTCCGTCATGAATTCGATGGCCGTATGTCACCAACGGAGGTCCCCATGTTCGCACGATCGCTACGTTCCGTGTTCATCCCCATGTTCGCGGGCTGGTTGGCACTCTTGCTCGCGACGGCATCCGGGGAGCGTCTCGCCATCGTCCTTCGCCGTGTTCGGGCGTTCATCCACCGGGGCGGCGCCTGCGGCACCGGAGCCGTGGGTGCTGGTCCCCCGCCCGAGCCCCCGCCCATGCGAAGTACGCGACGGACGGGGGCCGATGGCTTGGCGGGGGTGTCGCGACCGTCAGACGACCCGCAGCGTCACGCGCGCGGCGGCGGTCGAGTCGGTGCCCGCGTAGATGTCGAAGGCACCTGTCTCGACGCGGTAGTTCCCGGCCGGGTCGTTGTCCCAGAAGCCGAGGTCCTCGGAGCCCAGCCGCAGCACGACATCCTCGCTCTGCCCCGGCGCCAGCTCGACCCGGGCGAATCCACGAAGCCGCCGTACCGGCTGCACGATCGAGGCGGCCCGGTCGTGCACGTAGACCTGCACGACCTCCGCGCCCGTCACGTCCCCCGCGTTCCTGACCGGCACCGTCACCTCGACCGATCCGCCCTCACCGAGTTCCCGCAGCGAGATCTCGGTCCGGCTCAGGACAGGCGCGCCCGTCTCGAAGCGGGTGTAGCTCAGCCCGTGGCCGAAGGCGAAGCGAGGCCCGTGCTCCAGGTCGAGGTAGAAGGAGCGGAAGGGCACCTTCGGGTCCGTGGGGTCGGCGGGACGGCCGGTGTTCTCGTGGTTGTAGTAGAGCGGGATCTGCCCGACCGAACGCGGGAAGGTGACAGGGAGCTTGGCACTTGGATTGACCTTCCCCGTGAGGACATCCGCGACGGCGTGACCGCCCTCCAGCCCGGGGTGCCAGGCGAAGAGAACGGCCGGCGCCTCGTCGATCCACTCCTCCATGGTGAGCGGCCGACCGCCGAAGACCACGACGGCGAATGGCTTGCCCACGGAGGCCACCTGGCGGATCAGTTCCGCCTGCCCCTCCGGCAACGAGATGTCGGCGCGCGTCGAGGCCTCGCCGCTGATCTCGCCCGGCTCACCGACCGCGACCACGGTCACCTCGGCCTCGCGTACCGCCGCGATCGCCTCCGCCTCGCCCTCGGCGTACAGCACCTCGGCACCGGGAAGCGCCTCGCGCAGGCCCTCCAGCACCGTGGTGGCCGTGAACCGGGCCGCACCGGGACCGGCCCACGTCCCGTGCAGGTCCGTCGAGTGGGCGAACGGCCCGACGACGGCCACCGACGCGGCCGAGGCAACCAAGGGCAGCATGGAGGCTCCGTCCGCGTCCGCCTCGTTCTTGAGGAGCACGAGGGTGCGCGCCGCTGTCTCCCGGGCGGCGCGCCGTGCCTCCGGACCGGGCTCGGTGATCTCCGCGGACTCCTCCGCGTACGGGGCGGTGAAGAGACCGAGGCGTGCCTTGAGGAGCAGGACACGGGTCACCGCTTCGTCCAGGCGTGCCGGGTCGATCGCCCCGACGGCGAGGAGCTTCTCGCCGTGCTCGGTGATGTGGGTACTCACCATCTCCATGTCCACGCCCGCGCCGAGGGCCTGGCGGATGGCGTCGGCCCCTTCCTCCGCGAGCCCGTGCGCGATGAGTTCCTGCACGCCGGTCCAGTCGCTCACGACCATCCCGTCGTACTGCCACTCCTCGCGCAGCACCTCGGTGAGCAGGTGGGAATTGGCGTGCGCGGGGATGCCGGAGACGGTGTTGAACGAGGCCATCACCGTAGCAACGCCGGCATCGAGCGCCGCCTTGAAGGGCGGCAGGTAGACGTTGCGCAGGCGCTGCTCGGAGACGTCCACGGTGTTGTAGTCGCGCCCGCCCTCAGCACCCCCGTAGGCGGCGAAGTGCTTGGCGCAGGCGGCGACCTTGCGCGGGTCGGACGACAGCGCCGGCCCCTGGTAGCCGCGCACCTTGGCGGCAGTGAGAACCGAGGTGAGGTACGGGTCCTCTCCGGCACTCTCCGCGATGCGACCCCAGCGCGGCTCGTGGCACACGTCCATCATCGGGTTGAACGTCCAGTGCACGCCGACCGAGCGCGCTTCCTCGGCGGAGACCTCGCCGTCGCGCGCGGCGACCGCCGGGTCCCAGGAGGCGGCCTGGGCCAGCGGGATCGGGAAGGTCGTCCAGTAGCCGTGGATGACGTCGAGGCCGAAGATCAGCGGGATGCCGAGCCGCGACTCCTCGACGGCGAGCCGCTGGAGGGCGTTGGTGTGCGCGGCGCCCGTGATGTTCAGGACCGAACCGAGCCGTCCCTCGCGGGCCGCGTTCTCGATCTCTTCGGTCTCACCGCCGCCCGGACCGGTGGCGCTGTTCCAGGAGAGCTGCTGGAGCTGACCCAGCTTTTCGGCCACGGTCATTCGGGAGAGGAGGTCCCGGACGAGTTCCAGGTGGTCATCGACGGTGCGTTCGACAGTCATGGCGGTACACGCTAGGCCTTGTGCCCGGGGTTTTCCATGTCGTCCCGTCGCTGTGGGTGTGACAGCGAGAACGGACGGCCGAGGCGCGGAGAGCGCTGGGGGGACAGCCGGGCGCGTCGACCGGGCCGGCGCACGGCGCGGCAGGTCGCCCGGCTCGCGCCGAGGCCGCGGAATGGCGCCTGCGGGGGCCAGGCCACAGGCTGCGGAGTGACGCATCCCCGCAGCCTGTGGAGCCCGCACACCGAACTCCGCGAAGCCCGGGGCCTCGCAGAACCGGGAGCCCGCGAGGCCGGCGCCCAGCTCGGGGGCAGGAGTGTCAGCCGTCGAGGCGCACCGCGTCCCCGTACCCCTCGATGTCCTCGGGCGCGCGGCTGCCGGGTCCGGTGTAGCGGGCGGAGGGGCGCACCAGGCGACCGGTGCGCTTCTGCTCCAGGATGTGCGCGGACCAGCCGGCCGTACGGGCACAGGTGAACATGGAGGTGAAGAGCGGGGCGGGGACCTCGGCGAAGTCGAGCATGATCGCCGCCCAGAACTCGACGTTGGTGGCGAGCACGCGATCGGGCCGGCGGGAGTGCAGCTCGTCGAGAGCGGCCTTTTCCAGGGCCTCGGCGACTTCGAAGCGGGGAGCGCCGAGCTCCTTGGCCGTACGGCGCAGCACGCGGGCGCGCGGGTCCTCGGCGCGGTACACGCGGTGGCCGAAGCCCATGAGGCGTTCGCCGGAGTCGAGGACTCGGCGGACGTAGGCCGTGGCGTCTCCCGTGCGCTCGACCTCCTCCAGCATCCCGAGCACGCGGGACGGCGCTCCGCCGTGGAGCGGCCCCGACATCGCGCCGACCGCTCCCGAGAGCGCCGCGGCGACATCGGCACCTGTGGAGGCGATGACGCGTGCGGTGAAGGTCGACGCGTTCATGCCGTGCTCGGCCGCCGAGGTCCAGTAGGCGTCCACGGCCTTCACGTGGCGGGGGTCGGGTTCGCCGCGCCAGCGGATCATGAACCGCTCGACGATGGAGCGGCCTTTGTCGATCTCGCTCTGCGGAACCATGGGCGACTGCTGACCGCGCGCCGCCTGGGCGACGTAGGAGAGCGCGGTGACGGCGGAGCGCGCGAGGTCGGTACGGGCCTGGGCGGCGTCGATGTCGAGCAGTGGCCGCAGGCCCCAGATGGGTGCGAGCTGCGCGAGCGCGGACTGGACATCGACGCGGATGTCACCCGTGTGGACCGGCAAGGGAAAGGGTTCGGCCGGTGGGAGGCCGGGCGTGAAGGAGCCGTCGACGAGGAGCCCCCATACGTTGCCGAAGGAGACCTTGCCGACCAGGTCCTCGATGTCGACGCCGCGGTAGCGCAGTGCGCCGCCTTCCTTGTCGGGTTCGGCGATCTCCGTCTCGAAGGCGATGACCCCTTCGAGGCCGGGCACGAAATCGGACATCTCGCTGCTCCTCGTCTCACAGTGACCTCGCGGTGACCGCGTTCCTGACCGGACGACCCGGCCTCGCAGCCCCGACGCTCCTGGTGGCCCTCGCGACCGTACGACTCGGCCGGAAGAGCCGCGCCACGTGGACGGACCCGCCGGCGGCGGCCGTCGCCCATCGGGCGCGTTTCTGCGTCATGCCCGGTACGGGGGCGAGTCACCCCTCCCAGCGACGGGTGCTCCCGTGACGTACGCGACACATGGGTGGGGGCGGTGCGGCAGGATGGCGCCGTGAGCGAGGAGAACGCGCCGGAGGCGCGAGACGGGGACGCGGAGCGGGAGCCGGACGGGAGCGCGCGGCGGGGGCGCGTACCGCACGTACTCGATCCCGCGGGGATGCGTGAGCAGTACCGGGCCGAGGGGATCGAGGCCGAGAGGCTCGCGGCGGAGCCGATGGAGCAGTTCGGGCGATGGTTCGCGGACGCGGTGTCGGCGGGAATCTACGAACCCAACGCCATGGTCGTCTCGACCGCGGACACCCGTGGCAGGCCCAGCTCAAGGACGGTGCTGCTGAAGCAGTACGCGGCGCGCGGGTTCGTCTTCTACACCAACCACACCTCTCGCAAGGGCCGTGAGATCGCGGAGAACCCGCACGTCGCGTTGCTCTTCCCCTGGCACTCGATGGCCCGCCAGGTCCTTGTCACCGGCACGGCGGCGCATCTGGACCGCGCGGAGACCGCCGCGTACTTCCACAGCCGGCCGCACGGTTCGCAACTCGGGGCCTGGGCGAGCGATCAGTCACGGACCGTCGCGTCCCGCGAGGTGCTCGACGAGCAGTACGCGCGGCTCGCCGCCCGCTACCCGGAGGGCAGCGAGGTGCCTGTGCCGCCGCACTGGGGCGGTTATCTCGTCACACCCGAGTCGGTCGAGTTCTGGCAGGGACGGGAGAACCGCCTTCACGACCGTCTGCGCTATCGCCGTGCGGGAGGGGAGCCGGGCGCGGAGCCGGAGTGGACGCTCGAACGACTGAGCCCCTGAGGGGAACGTGGAATCCCCCGAATGGCTGTGGAAAACCCCTGCTCAGCCGATGCATCGGAAACTTCGCTCACTCTGAGGAGTGGGGCGTTGGAAAACTTCGGCGGGGTTATCCACAGATGCGGTTGGGTGGGGGTGGGCGGGGGCGGGCTTGCGAAAGAATGGTGTTGGGGCCGCCCCCTGGGAGGGCGGGGGCTGCCCTGGGTGAGGCATGGGCCGGACGGGCACCTCTACGCCACCACCTCGCGATCCCCGCTCCCCGCATCAACACCGGCGCTCGCCCCAGCCTCAGCGCCCGCGCCGCGCGTAGCCCTCGCCCCAGCGAAGTCCTCCTGAGAAACCCCAACGCACGCCGCCCGAGCAGGCCGCCACGCGGTCACCCAACGCGGGCCGCTCAACGCAGCCCCCCACGCGGTCACTTAACACGAGCCGTCCAACCCAGCCCCCCACGCGGTCACGAAGCCAGGCCCCCGAAACGCAGTCGACCCGCAAGCCGTGGTCTCCCTTGCGGGAGAGCCGGCCGGACATACCGGCGGCTTGCGGGTCGGGTGTACTGCTTGGATTGGGCCGGCGGCGACGTGAACTGGCCCGGTTTCCCGGTCCGGCTCTTCCACACGCTTCCGGCCACCGCACAAGAGTGCGGGGACAGGGGCCGCTAGCCCGCAGTCACCTCACGCGTCCGGTAGTCATACATTCTCCGAACCACCTCCCTTCTCATGTGCTGACCACTGTAAGAACCCTCCGGGTCAGAGGCAAAGGTTTTTCGCCGGAAACGAAAACCCGCATTCGGCTCCTCCACCGGGAATGAATTCCGCTTCCGCCCTCACGCGACCCCACCCGCCGCACCTCCAAGGCCGCGACCACATCCGGCACAGCCGAGCCCACTCCTACGCCCGTCCCCGCGCCGCGCGACTCCGCCCGCCGCCCATTTCCCGCCCCGCGCAGCTCCTCCCCCCCCACCACCTCATCCCCCCACCCCCGGCACGCCCCCTGCCCACTCACCCGTCCCCTCCCCACCCCTCCCCCCTCCCCACCCCTCCCCCCTCCCCCCTCCCCCCCGACCCCCCTCCGTGGCGACCCCACCCCGGACCGTGAACGCGCCCCCGAACACGCCCCCCACGTGCACCTCGCCGCCCCTCACCCGCATCACTGCCGCGCAACGATTTACGCGAAGCCGCTGTGTGCTGTGTCACGGTGGAGTTCAATTCAGCGCAGGCAAGGCAGACGTACGAATGACGTACGTACGGCAGGGGGTGCCAGGGTGAGTGTTTCCCGGCGCGGTGGGACCACGGACGATCCAGGTGCTCGCGGTGGGACCACGGACGGGCAGGGTGCCGCGGAGCCGGCGCACGGCGCTCCCGGGCGTGATGACTCGGAGCTTCTCGCCGCGCTTCTCGACGGCATGGACGCCGCTCTGTGCGCGCTCGACACGAACGGTGTCGTCACGCACTGGAACCGTGAGGCGGAGCGCATCCTCGGCTGGACCCCCGACGAGGCGGTCGGCCGGGAGGGCTTCGGCGGCTGGGCCGCGCGCGAGGCCGACGCGGGCGAGATGTGGCGTTCCCTCGCCGCCGCGATGCGCGCGCCGGGCCGTCAGGTCCACGAGTTCGCGCTGCTCACGAAGGACGGCGGTCGCGTCCTCGTCCGCGTCCAGTCCGCCGCCGTACGGGACACCGACGGCCGTCCGGCCGGGGTGTACTGCGCCTTCAGCGAGGTCCACACCCAGATAGACCTGGAGCGTTCGATAGCGCTCGGCGAGGCCCTGTTCGACGACGCCGCCTGGGGGGTCGTGCTCGTCGACGCCGACCTGCGGCCCGCCGCGGTCAACACCTACGCGGCCCGCGCGCTCGGCACCGGCCGTACCGCGCTGCTCGGCCGGCCGCTCGCCGACCTCCTCGGCCAGGGCGTCGAGGAGCTGGAGAGCGCGCTCACGCACGTACTCGCCGAAGGCGCCCCGCCCGCCCCCGCGGAGCTGTGGGTGACGGTCCGCGGGGAGGCGGAGCGCGCGCGGCGCTGCTGGCGCTCGGGATTCGTACGGCTCTCCTCGCCGCTCAGCGAGGAGCCCGTGCCGCTCGGCGTCGGCTGGTTCTTCCAGGACGTGACCGAAGCGCGGCTCGCCGAGCAGGAGAGCGCGCAGCTGCGCTTCCGGTCGGGGCAGTCGCAGCGCGCCGCGCGCGCCGCGGCCGAGTGCGAGGACCCCGGCGAGGCGATCACGGTGCACCTCGACTTCGCCCTCGCCGGTTTCGCCGACCACGCACTCGTCGACCTCCTCGACACCCCCGCGGCACACCACGAACCCGAGGGCAGCGGAGGCACGCCGCGCCTCGTACGGGGCGCGACGACCCCCGGCGGCAGTCCGGGCTCGCTGCGTAACGCGCTCGCGGGCGTCGGGCTGCCGGTCGGCTACGGCGAGGCGCACCCCGCCGTACGGGCGGTGCGCCGCTCGGGCGCGGTGCGTACGAGCTGGCACGGCGGCGTCGACGACGAGGAGCGCGAGGACTGGTCGCACCGCCACCGCTGGCCCCGCGAGACCGAGCACGCCCTCTGCGCCGTCCTGCGCAGTCGCGGTCTCACGCTCGGTGTCGTGACGTTTCTGCGCGGCCCCGGCCGCCACGCCTTCGACCGCTCCGACGCCCAGTACGCGGAATCCGTCGCCTTGCGCGTCGCGGCCGCCGTCGATCTCGCCCGCCTCCTCGCCCCCGGCCCCCGCGCCGACCAGGAGCCCTACGCGAGCCATGAGCCGTACGGGGAGTGAGACGGCGGCCCACGGCGCGCGCCGCCCGCGCGATGCGCCCGCGTGATGCGCCCGCGCCCGTCCCACCCCGTTGCCGCGCCCGCCCGCCTCAGTACTGGTAGTAGATCCGCTCCCGGTGCCGTGCGAAGAGTTCCTCGTTCCACTCCAGGCCGCCCGGCACGTTCCCCGAGCGCAGCAGGGGTGGTTCGGTGCCTTCGGCGGCGAGGAGTGCCGCCGCCGTCGCGGTCGTGGCCTGGAGGAGCGCACTGGTCACGGCCGTGGAGGCCGGGCCGAAGGGGGCGACGATGCCGTCGCCGCTCAGCTCCGCGTCACCCACGGTGATCTTGTTGTCCAGCACGACGTCGCAGTGCTCGGCGAGGAAGGAGTTCCAGGGGTTGTTCGGGCGGCTCTGCCCGGCGTACGCGGCGGAGGTGACGCCGATGACCTTGAGCCCCTTCTCGCGCGCCCGCACCGCCATCTCGACGGGCAGGACGTTGCGTCCGGAGAGCGAGATGATCACCAGCAGGTCGCCGGCCGCGGCGGGCGACTGATCGAGCACGGTACCCGCGAGCCCCTCGACGCGTTCCAGCGCGGAGCCGAGCGTCGCGGGCCGTACGTCCACGCCGAGCGTGCCCGGCACCGTGAGGAGGTTCACGAGAGCGAGACCGCCGGCCTTGTAGACGAGGTCCTGCGCGATGAGCGAGGAGTGCCCCGCCCCGAAGGCGAAGATCCGCCCGCCCGCCGTCACGGTCGCGGCGAGCAGCCGGGCCGCGCGCTCGACGGGACCGCCTGGAACGGCCTCCTCGTCACGTACGCGCGCGAGAAGCGCGGTCACGGCGTCGAGGTAGCGGCGGGCGGTGTCGGGAGCCGGTCCGGTGGGCGCGGTGCCGGGGTGCGCGGGGGCGGTCGCGGGGCCCGTGGGCGCGGTCGCGGGGTGCGCGGGCGCGGCGGCTTCGGTGGAAGTGGTCTCGGCGGCGCTCATCCGTGCCTCGTGCCTCCTGCTCGGGCGCCCGTGCCCCGGGGCGGGGGTGGCGCTGTGGGTGGCACGGCGGTGTGCCGTCGCTCACGGTGCGGCCCCGGAACCTGGGCTGTCAACAGTGCGCAGGTGGGGGCTCGGGGGAGAGGCGGGAGGGGTGGGAAGGGTCGACGGAAGGCCCCCACCGTTCGGCCCGGGCCGGTTGTCGGTGGGATGCGTCAGAATTGACGGCAGGGCCAGCGCACACCGATCGCCGGGACCCCTCGGCGGTCACAGCATCAAGGGGCACGGATGTCCGGACTGATCGACACCACGGAGATGTATCTCCGCACCATCCTCGAACTGGAGGAGGAAGGTGTGGTGCCCATGCGCGCCCGCATCGCGGAGCGGCTCGACCAGAGCGGCCCCACCGTCAGCCAGACGGTGGCGCGTATGGAAAGGGACGGCCTCGTCGCCGTCGCCAGCGACCGTCATTTGGAGCTGACCGAGGAGGGCCGTCGCCTCGCCACGCGGGTCATGCGCAAGCACCGGCTCGCCGAGTGCCTCCTCGTCGACGTCATCGGCCTGGAGTGGGAGCAGGTCCACGCCGAGGCGTGTCGCTGGGAGCACGTCATGAGCGAGGCGGTCGAGCGCCGCGTCCTCGACCTCCTGCGCCACCCGACCGAGTCCCCCTACGGGAACCCGATCCCGGGCCTTGAGGAGCTGGGCGAGCAGTCCGAGGCCGATCCCTTCCTCGACGCGGGCATGGTCTCGCTCGCCGATCTGGAGCCGGGCGACGAGGGCAAGAACGTGATCGTGCGCCGCATCGGCGAGCCCATCCAGACCGATGCGCAGCTCATGTACACGCTCCGTCGCGCGGGCGTCCAGCCCGGCGCCGTGGTGAGCGTGACGCGCGCGGCGGGCGGCGTTCTCGTCGGCAGCGGCGGCGAGGCCGCCGAGCTGGACACCGAGATCGCCTCGCACGTCTTCGTCGCGAAGGGCTGAGACGGCACAGCGGGGGAGCGGGCGCCGACCGCACAGGCGCGCGGCCCCCGCGCGCCCGGCAACCGCCGGGCGCCTCTTCGCCATGCCGTCCCGCAGCCGCGCGAGGTGAGCGGTGGCGGGTCGCGGGCTGAAGCCGCTGGCGGTACGAGTACGGGGCGGCGTGAAGCGGTACGGGCACGGGAGCCGCGCGAGCCGGACGGCCAAGGCGCGTGGGGCGGTGCGAAGCGGGGCCACGCGGAACGGTGTGGGTACGGGGCGGCCCGGAGCTCTCGGCGCGGCGGAGTGGCGCCGTGGCCGGTGGGCGATGGCCGGTGAGCGTTGGGCGGGCCGGGATGCGTCGCCGCGTACCGAGGGCGTTGACACGTGCCGGGCGAGATGGGCGGCGCTGCTCGGTGCTTCTCCGGCCGGTCGTGGCCGGTGAGAAGCGCTGGCCGGACAAGCGGATGGCCGGGTGGCCTGAATCTGTCCGGTCCGTCGTGGTGTCGGGCGGGTATTTTCTTCCTTTTCGTGGCGTTTTGGATGGGCGGGAAGCGGATCGGGGGCGTCCGGAGTGCGGGGAGTGTTCCCGGTTTTGGTTTTTTCTGGGCCGGATGGGCAGCGCTGACCGGCTAGACGTGTCAGTCTGACGCGATGGGACGGTCGAGGGCGGAGGCGGCTCATCGGGGAGGCTCCGCGTGCGCGCCGGGTCCCGGCGCCTTGCTGCGCCGGGACCCGGTCCCCCCTGCACTGACCCGGAGCCCCGAGCTCTCAGGGTCACCCCCGGGCGGGTCCGTTCCGCGAGGAACCCGCCCCTCGGCTGAGATCTCCCCCGTGCCACGGGCGTCAACCTTCCTCGGCTGTCACTCGTACGAGGGGTCTTGGGTGGAAAACCGTTGTTTTCCGCCGGAAATCGAATGATGTTTCGATAGCGTGCATGTCGCGGGGTTCGGGGGCGCCGCGCGGGAGTTGGACAGGAACGACTGGGGGTGCCGGGACCGATGGTGCGCCGGATCGATGTGACAGGGGCGGGCGGAGTGCGGCTCGCGGCATGGGAGCACGAGGGGGCGGTGCCGGGGAGCGAGGGGTTACGCCCGGGTGTCCTCCTGCTGCACGGGCTCCTGGGGCGCGGCTCGCACTGGGCGGGCAGCGCGGGCTGGCTCGCGGAGCGGCATCGCGTGATCGCGCTCGACCAGCGTGGCCACGGAGCCAGCGAGCGGCCGGCCGGGGCGTACTCGCGGGCGGCGTACGTGGGGGACGTGCATGCCGTGGTGGAGGGTCTGGGGCTCGGGCCCGCCGTGCTGATAGGGCACGGGCTGGGGGCGTTGACGGCCTGGCAGTTCGCGGCGCAGCACCCGGAGTCGGTGCGGGCGCTGGTCATCTCGGACATGCGGGCGTCGGCGCTGGGTATCGCGGCGCAGCGGGAGTGGGTGGACTGGCTGCGCGGCTGGCCGCTGCCCTTCTCCTCGCTCGCCGAGGCGGAGAAGTGGTTCGCCGTGAACGACCCCTGGCTGGAGCGGCCCAACGCGGCACGGGGGGCCTACTACGCGGAGGTCATGGAACGGGCGGGGGACGGCTGGCGGCCCGTCTTCGAACCGGAGCACATGATCACCTCCCGCGAGGCGTGGGTGCACGACTCGCACTGGGACGAGCTGGGCCAGGTGGCGTGCCCGACGCTGGTGCTCCGGGGAACGGCGGGGGAGTTGGGCCGGGCCGAGGCACAGGAGATGGTCCGCGTGCTGCCGCGCGGCCAGTACGCGGAGCTGAGAGGAGCGGGCCACCTGGCCCACTACGAACGACAGGAGGCATGGCGAGAAGCGGTGGAACCCTTCCTAGCCGGCGCGTTGACGGCCTGAGCGGTTCCCGCCGATGGCCGACGGGGGCGGGGGTAGAGGGCGGAGGGGGTGTACGGGGCCAGGTTCGGCCACCGGGCCACCGGGTCACCGGGTCACCGGGCCGACCGTTTTCAGCGCGCCGGGCGCCCGGCGGTCGGCGGTCGGTGCCCGGCGCGCGGTGCGCCCCTCCCGCCGCGACCGCTACGGCACGGCTTGTCGCGCTCGTCGTCCTCGTGTGCGGAGCCCGGCTCAGGGCGGGGCGGACGTGGACAGGTGGAACTGGCCTGTCCCGGGGCGGACTTCGCTTCTGGGCCGCTCGGTCGGCGTTCGAAGACCTCCGCAGGGTCCACGGCCGGGGCGTCGGGGCCGTCGGTGTCTGTCGGCATCTCGGGCCTGCGGTAAGCGCGGTGTGTCGTGCCGGGGGCGGCTGCTGTGCTCGGGGAGGGCCGGCGTGACTCCCGGGATGGCTGCCGTGATCGGTGCGGGGCGGCTTGTTCTGGTTGCGGCCCGCTGGTGGGCCCGGGTGTGGTGCGGGGCTGAAACGAAACGGACGGTACGAGGGGCGAGTTCGGACCCGTACGGCTTGGCCGATGCTCGTTGGCGCCTCGTCGCGCTGCGGTGAGCGCGTATCCGCCGTGGGCGTCACTCGGCGGCTTGTCGGGCGCGAGGCCAGGTCGCGGGCTTCCGGCCGGGCAGGGGTATCGCCGCCGGTGAGGGTTGAGTTTCGGCCGCGTCGGGGCCGGAGTCAGGTCGATGCCGCTGGGTCTGGGGGCCCCGTTGGGTGCTGGGTCGTTTCCTGTGGCGGGAGTTGAGATGGGGGGCGACCCGATCGACGGCCGTCTGCCCAGCCAGCTCAACGCTGACGGGGGCCTGCCGCGCGCCCCCGCGCACAATCGGCGTCCGGGGGCGCACGGCCGCGACGCGGACCGCCTCCGCGCCTCACCCGCAAGCCCCCGCGCCGCTACCTCAGCGATGCGGCTCCGGCGGCCCCGCACCTGCCGCCCCGCCAGTCCCCATCCCCCATCGTGACGGCCCCTGAGGAAACGGCCCCTTCACGCCGCTCGTGACGCCTCGGGCGCCCGCCGCGCGCCCAGGAGCTACTGGGCTGTCTGTACGTGGCCGTACAGCCTCCGAGCTCTACTCCCAGCCAACACGCGCGTCTCCACGCCCACCGTCGGGCCACGCGTCCCCCGGCGCCTCTCCCCACTTCCCCGCAAGTCGCCGTGCCAAGCCGCAGGCCAGCGCCCTCCCCGGTTTTTCCCCACGGTCCCTTCGGACCGGCCCTTTGACGTTCATACGACTGCGGCTGTGGATAACCCGGCCGGAATGCCGGCATCGCTCACTCGCGCGAGTGAGGCCGTGTGCGGGTTTCCCGGAGTTGTCCACAGATGTGGGTGGAGTGGTGGGGACGGGGGTGCCGGATGCGGAAGAATTGATGTCGGGGAGCCCCCCCTTTGGGTGGGTGGGGGCTGCCGTTTTGCGGGACCTGGAAAGCCTCCCCACCCCGCGCCCCCTCGCCCCAGCATTCGCAGCCTCGGCGCCAATGCGCAGCCTCCGCACCAATCCGCAGCCCCGCTCACCCTCTCCCCGCAGCCTGCCGCCACTCGGCCCTACGGCCCCGACCGCCCCAGCCCACGCCCCCCCACCCCGCCCTCAGCACCTCGCCGACAGCCGCCTCGACCCGTCCCCCGGCCCTCATCCCAGACGCCCCCAGCCCGGCCACCACCCACCACCCCCCACTGATGCCGGCCCCCACCGGCCCCCACCGGCCCCACCAAGGCCGCCCCCACCGGCCCCCACCCACGCCTCGCCCCCACGGCCCCCGTCAGACTTCCCGCCCTGTCAGAAACTCTCCGCCCTCTCCCTCCCGCACGCGTACGCCAGCGGGCTGATCAGTTCTTCCGTGTCGGGGAGCCAGCGGTTGGCGGGGGTGGGGCGGCGGGCCCACTGGACGGCGCCCTGGCCGCCGAAGCGGGTGGGTGGGGCGGCGATCCAGGCGCCCTCGGCGAGGGGGATGAGGCCCAGGGCCTGGGGGGACCAGCCGAGCCTGCGGACCAGCTCGCCCGCCTTCGCCGCGCCCCCCGGCAGGACGAGGAAGCGCATCCGGCGGTCGGGGGCCCGGGTGACGGGGCCCGGCGTCACGCCCATGCGTTCCATCCGGGCCAGTGCGAGGAAACCGGCCGTCTCCGGTACCTCGATCGCGTCGAAGGTACGGCCGGTCGGCAGCAGGATCGCCGCGGTGGGCCGCTCCGTCCAGAGCTTGCGGGCCACGGTCGCGCTGCCGGTCGCCTGCGTCGCCCAGTTCTCGTCCGCCGGGTGGGCTCCGGGGGCCGGACAGTCGCGTTCCCCGCAGGAGCAGCGTGCCCCGCCCTCGGCCGTTTCCAGCCAGACGCCTGGGACGACGTCCCAGTGCCGGTCCTCGGTGTACCGCACCGCCGTATCGGGCAGCGGCTCACTGTGCTGCTGCGAGGGGATCTTGCCTGCTCCGGTCACGCCGAGGGTCTCTTCCACGCACAGCACAACTCCCGCCAGGAGCCGGGGTTACGGGGCGGGGGCGACCCCGGCGGACGTGCCGCGCGCGGGGAGGGGCACCGACCCGGCGTGCGGGGCGCACGGGGGCATCGCCGGGGGCGCGCGGGAGCCGCCGGAGCCGGGGGCGGGTACCCAGGAGGGAGTGGTTTTCCGGAACCCCGGGGGGTGGACCCCGCCCCGGGCATATGCGGACTCCGGTAGGGGGTCCGGGAAGGAGGAGAAGGGAAAGCGGAACGCCGCCGTACGCACCGCCCGCCAACCCGTGGACCCGGCGGATCGCGACCCGCGACCCGCGAACCCTCGGACCCGCGACCCGTGAACCCTCGGACCCGCGAACCCGCGGACCGCCCGGCCAGGCAGGCGGGCGGAGGGCAGACGACCGGGGGAGGAACCGCACGGCACCAGGCGCGGCAGCCCGTACGAGACGCGGCCCGGCCCCGCCCCGTACGACGCACGCCACACCTGTACCACCGCACCGCACCCCGTACCACCACACCGCACACCGCACACCGCACCCCGTACCGCCGCACCGCACACCGCATCCCGTACCACCGCCCCGCCCGTCCAGCGCCACCCGCCCGCCCCGCGCGACACGCCGACAGGGGAGAAGTAATACCGGATTGGTCCCCTTTGGGGCGCATCTTCGCTTTGTCCGCAGGGCAGTGATCAGCCAGGTGGCGCAGCGCACGCCGCCCAGCAGGTCAGCCATACGGTCCGGACCGGCCCGGCGCCCGCCTCGCGGGTCGCTCGCCGGGGCGGGCCCAGGTCAGTAAGCCAGGTCAGTAAGCCAGGTCAGCAAGCCAGTCCAGCACCCAGTCCACGACCACGCCTTTCGGCTCCGTGACCGGGACCGCGACCGCGACCGCGACCGCACGACCGACCCCGTGAACCGAGCACCAGCGTGCTCGCGAGCGACGGAGGAGGCCGCGCGGGCCGTGCGAGGGGCGCGTACCGGTGACGGAACACGGCGTACCTATTGGGGGTTTCACCATGGCCGCGAGGCCGCTAGTCGCACGCCAGCCGAACGAACGGCTCCAGGCGCTCATCCAGGAAGCCGGCTGCTCCAACGCCGGTCTCGCCCGCAGGGTCAATCTCTGCGGGGCGGAGCACGGACTCGATCTGCGGTACGACAAGACGTCCGTGGCCCGTTGGCTGCGGGGTCAGCAGCCGCGGGGCCGCGCGCCCGCCGTCATCGCCGAGGCCCTCGGGCGCAAGCTCGGGCGCACGGTGACGATCGACGAGATCGGCATGGCCAACGGCAAGAACCTCTCCTCCGGCGTCGGCCTCCAGTTCTCGCCGACCGTGCCGGGGGCGATCGAGCAGGTCTGCGAGCTGTGGCGCAGCGACGTGGGACGCAGGGACTTCCTGACCGGCTCCTCGGTCGCCTCCTCCGCGCTCGTCGAGCCCAGCAGGGACTGGCTCATCTCGATGCCCGACAGCCAGGTCGCGCGCAGCGGCGGGCCGCGGGTGGGCGCCACGGACGTCGCGGCGGTACGGGCCATGACGACGGCGCTCGACCGGCTCGACCACCAGTACGGCAGCGGGCACGTGCGGCCGGTCGTCGTGCACTACCTCAACAGCGTCGTCTCGGGCCTGCTCTCGGGTTCGTACCGGGAGCCGGTGGGGCGGGAGTTGTTCGCCGCCGTGTCGCGCCTGACCGAGCTCGCCGGCTACATGGCCGTCGACACCGGGCAGGCGGGGCTCGCGCAGCGCTACTACATCCAGGCGCTGCGGCTCGCGCAGGCGGCGGGGGACCGGGCCTACGGCGGGTATGTGCTCGCCGCGTCGATGAGCCACCTCGCCGCGCAACTCGGCAATCCGCGCGAGATCGCGCAGCTCGCGCGGGCCGCGCAGGAGGGCACGCGAGGGCAGGCCACGCCCCGCGCCCGTTCGATGTTCCACGCCGCCGAGGCGCGCGGGCACGCGCTGCTCGGCGACCGGCGCGCGGCGCACGAGGCGATCGACCGCGCCGAGAACGAACTCGCGCGCTGCGACCGGGACAGGGACGGCGACCCGGAGTGGATCGCGCACTTCGACGAGGCGTACCTCGCCGATGAACTCGCGCACTGCCACCGCGATCTGGGCGAGCCGGAGCAGGCGGTGCGCGCGGCATCGCGGGCCCTCGCGGGCCACCCCGAGAGCCGCACGCGGCGCCGCGCGATCGGTTACGTGCTGCTCGCGACGGCGCAGGTCCAGCAGCGCGAGATCGAGGAGGGCTGCCGCACCGCGCTGCACGCCGCCGAACTCCTCGCCTCGCTCCGCTCCGACCGCGGCGCGGAGTACCTGGAGGACTTCCGGCAGCGGCTGGACCCCTACCGGGAGGAGTCGGTGGTGCGGGAGTTCGGGGCCCGCCTCGACCTGCGCGCGGCGGCCTGAGCGGAAGGACGGCCGTCCGCCCGGAGACGGGCGGACGGCCCGCTTCGGCCGTGCGGGGTGGCCTCCCGCCCACCGCACGGTGGCCTCCCGCCCACCGCACGGTGGCCGCCCACCGGGCCCGGTCGGCGACGGGCCGCGCGCCGTCCACGGCTGGCTCGTCAGCTCGTAGTACCGGCCCGGCTGTTGACACGTACCGCCCACGCCTTTGACGCGTACCGGCCGCGTTGTTGACGCGTACCGGCTCGGCTGTTGACGGCGCCGCGCCGCCTGTCGGACGCTCTCCGTTCCTCCGCCGTTTCCGTGCCGCCTCTGCCCTGACCTGCGGCGAAGGTCCGGGGCGGGTGCGCGCGTGGCCGGGGTGAGGAGAGACCGGGTAGCGTGAGCCGACGATTCCCAGGGTCCCCCATTCGTAGGAGTTCCGGTGGCGCAGAGCGGTCATGGCGGGCAGCCGCATCCCTCCGAGGGCGAAGGCGCCCCGTACCCCGGCACCTCGGGGACGCCCGCCGACGGCACACCCTGGGGACCGCAGCCCGGCTACGACCCGTACGGGAACCCGCAGCCGCCCGCGCACGCCGGCGGCTACGGCTACCCGCACGCCCCCGCCCCCACGGGCGGCTACGGCTACCCGCCGCCCTTCGAGTCCCCGCACGGCCCCCAGGGCGGCGGCGACGCGGAGGCCACGCAGTTCATCCAGCCCCTCGCGCCCGGTGGCGCCGACAACCAGGCCACGCAGTACATCGCGCCCGTGCCGGGGGCGGGCCCCCTGCCGCCCGAGTCGGCGGGCCAGGACAACCCGTACTACGGGGCTCCTCAGCCGCCCCTGCCGGGCGGGGCGGGGCCCGACGCGCAGGCCACGCAGTACATCGCGCCCGTGCGCGGTGGTGGCCCGCAGTTCCCCGGGCAGCCCGCGCAGCCCCCATCCCAGCCCCAGCCCCCCTCCCCGTACGAGGAAGCCCCCACCCAGCCGCCCGCCGAGTTCGACAGCCTCTTCCGCACGGAGGGCGAGGGTGCGACGACGCAGATGCCGGCGATCACACCGCAGTCGCCGCCGCCCCCCGCCTACGGCTACCCGCAGCAGCCCGGGGCCCCCGGGCAGACGCCGCCCCCCGCCGCGTACGGCAACGGCTACGGCGCTCAGGGCTACGGCTCGGGCGGCGGCTACGACAACGGTTACGAGAAGCCCCCGCGCGGGGGCGGCGGCAACCGCAACAAGGGGCTGCTCATCGCGATAGGCGGCGTCTGCGTCGTCGCGCTCGGCCTCGGCGTCGGTGCGCTCGTCGGGGGCGGCGGGGGCGACGACGAGGCGAAGAGCTCGCCCGTCTCGGCGACCGCGTCCGCGTCCGCGGGGCAGCAGGACGGCGACGACGCGAAGAGCGAAGGCGGGAGCACGAAGCCCTCGCCCTCCGCCGACCCGGTCAAGGACCAGGCGGTCGGCCTCGACAAGCTCCTCGGCGACTCCAACAACAGCCGTGACGCCGTGGTCCGTTCGGTCGGCAACATCGGCTCCTGCAAGGACCTCGGCAAGGCGGCGGCGGACCTGCGCGGCGCGGCGCGGCAGCGCAATGACCTCGTCAAGCGCCTCGGCCAGCTGCCGGTCGACAAACTGCCCCAGCACGACGAGCTCAAGACCGCCCTCACCCGCGCCTGGCGCGCCTCCGCGACGGCCGACAACCACTACGCGGCGTGGGCCGACCAGACCGCGAAGCACGGCGGCTGCCCCGGCGGCCACGCCCGCTCGACGAATCAGCGCAACGCGGGCGACCGCGCGAGCGGCGAGGCGACGAGCGCGAAGGGGCAGGCCTCGGGGCTGTGGAACGCGATCGCGTCGAAGTACGAGCTGACGAAGCGGGACAAGAGCCAGCTGTAGGGGCGCCGGGGACAGGGGCGACCAGCCGGCGCAAGCGGCGACGACCTCGGGGGAGAATCCCAACTCCTCCGGCTCGCCGTTTACTTCGGGATCACGGGGCAACGCGTAGCGCAGCCGCGACCACGCCTTTTCCACCGGGCTGGTCCCCCGCCGAGCCGTCCGAGGAGCCCCATGACCCGCAGCCCGCGCCTCGTGCTTTCCGTCGTCGCCCTGACGGCGACGACCGCCCTGCTCACCTCCTGCCAGGACGACGACTCCGGCGACGGAAAGGCAGGGAACGCCGCCGCCGCGTCCCCGGCCTCACCCTCCGCCGCGTCCCCGGCCTCACCCTCCGCCGCGTCCCCGTCATCGCCCTCCGCCGCTGCCCCGGCATCCCCGTCCGCCTCGCAGCCCGCCGAGTCCCCCGACGCCGCGAGCAGCGCGACGGCCGAGGCCACCGGGGGCTCCGGCGGGGGCACCGACGACGACCAGCCGAAGAAGGTCTACTGGGAGGGCGTGTCGCACTACCTCGCCCCCGGCAAGTACTCCGTCACCGACGACACGACCAAGAAGGAGCGGGCCTTTTTCACCTCCACCAAGACCGTCATCAACGGCAACGGCTGGATCTGCGGCACCGAGGAGAAGACCCAGCGCTGCACGACCGCGCAGCTCGACGCCGCCACCAAGAAGGGCAAGCGCCTCGTCGTCAAGATCGCCGAGGACGGTACGGCCGTCACCATCGACGAGCAGCACAACTGACGCGCGCCCCGGGCGGAACCCCGCCACCCCGGTGGCCGGGGCCGCGCGGTCCCCGCCCCCTCACTCCTCCGGCCCCGCCCCCCCCACTCCTCCCGGCCCCGCCCCCTCACTCCTCCCGGCCCCCCGCCGGCTCGCTCTCCAGGGCCTCGCGTACGTCTCCCGTCGCGCCCGGGCCGTCTCCTATGCCCTTCGCCGCGAGGAGTTGGCCGTCCCGGACCTTCAGGTGGGTCACGCGGGTGTTCGCCGTGCGGGGGTAGCCGATGACCGAGCGGGCGTAGTCGTCGCCCCGGCTCAGGGTGGGGGTGAGGCCGCCCGTCGTCACCTTCGTGCCCTTGTCGAGCGCGTCGCGCACGGTCCGCGCGGTCACCGGGCCGTCACCGAGGGACTCGACGATCCGGCGCAGCGCGGTGTACGCGATCCAGGTCGTCTGCACGCCCGCGTCCGCCGGGTCGATCGCGTTGTCACCGAAGGCGTGCCGCGTGATGACTTTCCGCATCGCCGCCCAGCGCGGGTCGGACGCGGGCGGGTACCAGCCGGTGACCGCCGCGCCCTCGTACGGCCCGACGCGCCCCCGGACCGGTCGACGAGCCGCTGGCTCACGCTCCCGAGCACCGAGCCGACCCGCACGCCGGGCACCGCCCCAGCCGCAACCACTGCCCCCGTACCCGTCCCCGCCCCCGTCCCCGTACCGCCCGAAGGTGCCACGCGGCGGAAGGAGTCGATGAAGACCGCCGTGCTGTCGCCGAGCGCCACGCTCACGCAGCGGCGCCCCGCCGGGGCCGGGGCGAGTCGGCCGAGTACCTGCCCCGCCTGCGGGGTGTAGTCGCTGGAGGCGGCGGGCACGGGCAGGTCGACGACCTCGCCCGTACCGCCCGCGCCCCGCAGCCCCGCGCGCAGCAGGTCCGGCCAGGTGTCCCCGGTGACCCCTTCCGGGCGTACGAGCGCCACGCGGTCGCAGGGCGGGGCGATTTGCGCGCCCTCGGCGGCGATGAGCGCGGGCAGCCCGCCGTTGACCGGGTACGAGTCCGGGTTGACGAACTCCTCGTGCGTGATCCCGTACCCGCCGAGGTAGGGGATGCCCGCGAGCGAGATCGGCGAGAAGATCGCCGCGTCCTGCTCGCTGTACGAGCCGACGACGGCGACGGCCTTCTCGCGCACCGCGCGCCGGGCGCACCGCCCCGCCGCGACCGACTCGTTCCCCTCGTCGCACACGAGGACCCGCAACTTCCGGCCCCTGATGCCGCCCTGGGAGTTCACCCACCGCTCGTAGGCGCGCGCCATCGCGGTCATCCCCGGCGCGTTGGTCCCCGTCGTGTGCAGCGGCGCCCACGTCATGACGGTGACGGGACGGTCGTCGTCGTGCCCGCCGCCCGGCAGCACCCCGCAGCCGCTCACGAGCAGCCCCCCGAGCGCCGCCACGAGCGCGGCGCGCGAGGCCGCGCGGAAGACGGTACGTGCCCCGGGGCGCCGGGCGGGCGCGGGGCGGGGCCTGGGTCGGGTGCGTATCGGGAGCGGGCCGGTGGTCATGGCGCCGCAGCCTTGCCGCCGTGCGCCAACCGGTGCGCTACCCACGGTCAACGGGTGGTGACGGCCGGGTGAA
This sequence comes from Streptomyces sp. NPDC088923, assembly GCF_044749745.1. NCBI lineage: Bacteria > Bacillati > Actinomycetota > Actinomycetes > Kitasatosporales > Streptomycetaceae > Streptomyces > Streptomyces sp. NPDC088923. The sequence goes on from NZ_JBIVIO010000001.1 coordinate 678,400, forward strand.
CAGCGGGGGACCGGTACGGCGCGTTCCGGGCGGAACGTACGATCACTGACCGTGCAAAGCCCGGAGAACCCTTCACGCCGCAGCCGCCGCTCCTCCACCATGGGAGGCATGCCACTCAACGACATGCCGTGGTGGCGCTGGCGCAGCACCGTGCGTTCCGCGCTGCACATGCTCTCCGACCCGGCGTTCCAGCAGGAGTACTGGCTCGCGGGCCGCGAGGAGTACGGGGACGTGACCGACGCCGTGTACCGGCTGGTCGAGGACACCTGGCTCGACAACTGGCCCGCCGAGCGCTACCTCGGCTCGGTCTTCCGCGACAGCGAGGAGACGACGCTTGTCGACGCCGCCGTACTGCGCGTGCTGCGCATCCTGCACCAGGTCGGCCCCGACGCCCCCGCGACGGCCTACCTCCAGCACCCCGACTGGCCCGAGGCCCTCGCCGCCTGCCGCGCCGCCCATGTCCGCCTCGCCCTCGCCGACGGCGACGACCCCGACCAGCCCCCGCGCACGCTGGGCGAACTGCGGAGCCTGTTGCGCACCGCCTGAGGGAGCGGGCGGGCGGCCCCGTGCCGCCCACCCCGCCTCCCGCGACGCCGCGCCGTTCGCGCGCCGCCCACCCCGGACCCCGCTCCTCGCGACGCCGCCCGGGCCCGTGACACTCGCCCCGGGCCCCCGCGTCACCCGCCCCGGTCCCGCCTTGCGGACATCCGTCCCGCGCGCCCCCGCGGTGTGCGACCCTGGCGGGCATGACTGAGCAGCCCGCACCCGTTGTCGGCTCCGCCGCCCCCGCCGCGCCCACCCCCGGCTACGTACTGACGCTGGCCTGCCCCGACAAGCAGGGGATCGTGCACGCCGTCTCCAGCTTCCTCTTCATGACCGGGGGGAACATCGAGGACAGCCAGCAGTTCGGGGACGCGGACACGGGGCTGTTCTTCATGCGCGTCGGCTTCTCGGTGGAGGCCGCCGGGCAGGACGGGGAGCCGACCGGGCTCGACAAGCTGCGCGCGAGCTTCGCCGCGATCGGCGAGGCGTTCCGGATGGACTGGCAGATCCACCGGGCCGGGGACCGGATGCGGGTCGCGATCCTGGTGAGCAGATTCGGCCACTGCCTCAACGACCTGCTCTTCCGCTCCCGCAGCGGCGCGCTCCCCGTCGAGATCGCCGCCGTCGTCTCCAACCACACCGACTTCCGCGAGCTGACCGCGAGTTACGGCGTCCCCTTCCACCACATCCCCGTCCCCAAGGACGGCAAGGCGGAGGCGGAGCAGCGCTTCCTCGACCTCGTCGCCGAGGAGGACATCGAACTCGTCGTGCTCGCGCGCTACATGCAGGTCCTCTCGGACGACCTGTGCAAGAAGCTGAGCGGCCGGATCATCAACATCCACCACTCCTTCCTGCCGAGCTTCAAGGGCGCCAAGCCCTACCACCAGGCGCACGCCCGGGGCGTGAAGCTCATCGGCGCGACCGCGCACTACGTGACCGCCGACCTCGACGAGGGCCCGATCATCGAGCAGGAGGTCGAGCGCGTCACGCACGCGGCGACCCCCGCCCAGCTCGTCGCCACGGGCCGCGACGTCGAGTGCCAGGCGCTCGCGCGCGCCGTCAAGTGGCACGCCGAGCACCGCATCCTGCTCAACGGCCGCCGCACGGTCGTCTTCGCCTGACGTGGGGGAGGCGGGGACGGGCCGGACGCGCACCGTTCAGCGCGTCTCGCCCACCACCGTCACCACCGCCGTCACGAGGGCGACCGCGCCGAGCCCGTAGACCCACAGCCGCACGCGCGCCGGCCTGCGGAACATCTGCTCGCTGAAGTACACGCGGGCCGGCTTCTCCGGGTCGAAGACGAGGCCGCGCTGCCGGGCCGGTTCCGTCGTGCGGCCGCGTTCCCACACGGTGCGCTGCTCGTTCGCGGCGACCTCGTAGGCCCACAGGACGTCGATCCTGCCCTCGTCCGGGATCGTGCGCCGCACCTCCCAGCCCACGGTGTGCGTCCCCCGGCTGCGCAGCGGTTTCTGCCGCAGGTACCGGGGCGCGAGGTACAGCAGCGGGATCACGGAGAGGAACAGCAGGGTCTCGCACAGATCGAGCACGGAAGCTTCCTTCGGGGAGCGCGCGCGGCCCCCCGGTCGCACGTCTGTTCTGCCGGGGAGTCTATGCCCGCTCACCGGCAGCCCGGCGGGACTTCGCGGGCCGGGGCTTCGCGGGCCGGCCCGGGGCGGGCTCTACAGCCTGCTCAGCGCCGCCGTCGCGCGCAGGACACGCAGGATCGTCGCGCGGTCCCCGTCCTGCCCGAGCGCGGCCTCCTCGGGGGCCAGGTGGCCCGCCGCGAGCTCGCAGAACTCGACGCCGTCGAGGCGGACTTCGGCCACGTCCTCGTACGGGACCGTCTCGCGCTCCGCCTTGGGATCGACGCCGATCCGCCAGACCCCGCGCGCGGGCCCCTCTATCTCCAGCCGGAGCGTCCTGCGCACGCCCACCGGGGCGGCCTCCTCCGGCGCGGGGAAGGCCGCGAGGGTCTGCGGGACGAGACGCGAGGCCAGCTCGATGAGCTGCTTGAGGTGCGGGCCGGCCGGGGCCGCGTACGGATAGTTCACGGCCGTCGCGACGTCCCAGGCGTGTATCCACGTCTCGAAGGCCCGCTCCAGGAGGGCGTCCCGCAGCGGGAGCGAGAAACCGCCGTACGGGACCGGGTAGCGGCCCGAGCCGACGCCCTCGCCGTCCGTGAAGCCGACCGTCCGCACGAGGGCGTGCGTCTGCTCGCGCCAGGGCGCGTGCTCGGCGCGGGTCGGCGGGGCACCGAGCGCGGTCAGGTACCGCTCGGTGCGTTCCTCCGGCGGGACGGGCATCCCCGGCGCGTGCGCGCCGAGCGGCTCGGGCAGGCCGATCGCCGCCGCGACGAGCCCGTCGACGGCGAGCAGGTGCGCGATGACCCCGGCGACGGTCGTACGGCGCCCGGCGGGCCCTTCGGGCGTCCACCAGCGCAGCCGCACCGGGGCGTGCCAGTCGGCGTCACCGAGGCTCTGGAGGAGCGCGTCGAGCCGGGCCGTCTCGGTGTCGTACGGCTCCGCCCAGGCCGGTACGGGCACCCGCGGCGGCCGCCGCTCCAGGCAGCGCGCGAGCACGCGGGCGCGGAGCGAGGGATCGAGGTCGAGTGGTTCCTGCGGGTGCAGCAGCCCGACCGCGTCGCGCAGCCGCAGCGCCTCGTCGGCGCAGGCACCGCACACCCCGAGGTGCGTCTCGACGGCCAGGGCCTCCTTCGCCGAGCACGCCGCGAGCGCCCACGCCCCGAGCAGGGACCGCAACAGCCGGTGGTCCCCGAGCAGCGGATCGATCCCCGAGACCCCGAACGAGGTGTACGTCACGCACGAGGGCTCGCCTGCGCCGTCTCCTTCCCGGTGCTCACCCATACCTCCCACCTGCCCACGCGCCCCGCCCCCCACGCCGGACGCGCTCCCCGAGCGGGAGCCGGAGCCGCCCCCCGCGCCGGACCCGCGCCCGCTGCTGCCGGCCGCCTCGCGCAAGCCTCCCGCGACGCCGCTCGCCTCCCCGCCCTCCTCCCGCCCGGCCCGCCCGGACCCGCTCACGTGGAGGGCTCCCCCGCGCCGGGGACCGGGAGGTCGTGGGCGGTGGAGAGGAGCTGGAGGCCCAGGCGGAGGCGGCGACGGGCCTCCTCCTCGGTGATCCCGAGGTCGGCGGCGGTCTGCCGGTAGGTCCTGCGGCGCGCGTAGGCCTGGTCGATCGCCTCGCGCAGCGGGCGCGGCATCGCCCGCGCGATGTAGTCCGCGCGGGCGGCCGCGGCGGCCCGGTGGATGCGGGTCTCGGCCGCCTCGGCGCGGACCCGGCCCTCCTCCGTACCGGCCCCCGCGCCCATCAGCGCCTCCGTCTCGGACTGCCGCAGACGTCGTACGGCCTCGACGCGGGCCGAGGCCGCGAGGTGGGAGCGGAGCGGCTCGCGCGCGGGCTCGTACCGCTCGGGCGCCTCCCACAGCAGCGCGAAGACGTCGTGCGTGACCTGCGCGGCGGCCTGGTCCTCGCCGAGGACGCGGCGGGCGAGGCCGTGCACGAGCGGCGCGAAACGGTCGTACAGCTCGCCGAGCGCCGCCGCCTCCCCGCGTTCGAGCCGCTGCCGCAACCGCGCGTCGCGGCGGCGTGCCTCCTCCATCGGCCGAAGACCCCCTGGCTGTCCGGGTGCGACCCCCGGGGACCGGCTCCGCACCGCTGTTCAGCCCATCATCCCCTTCCGGGCCCCGAATGGAAGGTCCCCCCGTGCTTCCATGCGCTCCTTTACGGCAATGTGCGCCCTCTGCGAGCCTGGAGGTGGTAAAGGGCGGACGAATTGCCCGGTTCACCCCCGCACGCGACAGAACGGGGGAAGTTCGATGAACCAGGCCCTCGCTCCATGCGTCCTTCACAAGGGGGACGGGGGCGCAGGGGGGCGCGCGGGGGAAGTGTGACGGCGTACACGGCGGTTTCGGGGAAGGTCCCCGGGGTAGCGGCGGGTTCACCGAAGAGCAGAAGCGGAACGGGAGCTTCCGGAGCGCGGAGGCGGAAGTCGAGCGGAAGGCGTAGGACGTGGAATTCCAGGTCACCGACGAGGAGCGGGACGGCTGGGCCGTGCTGCGCGTCGCGGGAGAGATGGATCTCGTCTCCTCGCCGTCCGTGCGGCAGCGGGTGCACGAGGCGGTGGCGCGCGGGCGGCACAGCGTCGTGCTGGACCTGTCCGAGGTCCACTTCTGCGATTCGAGCGGGGTCGGCGTGCTCATCGCCGCGCGACGCCTCATGCGCTCCTGTCACGGCCGCTTGCGGATCGTGCTGCCGGCGCGGGGCGCCGAGGAGGGCTCGCACGTGAACCGGGTGCTCGCCGCGCTGGGCGTGCGGCGGCTCTTCGAGGTGTACCCGGACGTGGCGAGCGCGCTGCTGGAGGACGTGAGCCCGCTCTCGGCGTGACCGGGCGGCCGCGTGCCCCCGTCGTGTGGCCCTGCCGGGTGGCCCCCGTCACCTGGTGAACACCTGCGCGCTTGGCCGCTCTGTCCTGCGAGGACGCGCACCGGGCGGCGTCACCGTCCGGAACCGGGTGGTCACTCCGGTACCTTCGGTGCAATGCGAGTGGTGTGGGCTTCCCCGGGGGACCGGGCGGGGCGGAGTGGCGCGGCGGCCTGTTCGACTGCTCGCGCGGGGCGTCGCACAGTATGCCTCAGACGTACTCCTTCGTGCGGGAATATGCCCGAAGCGCTTGTTGGGGTGACAGAACGTCAATCATGCTGTCTCTCCCCGGGATCACGGTCGGTGATCCACAGTGCCCAGCGGCGGCGGACCCCGTGCCCGCCGGTTCGGATGGTGTGAGCGGTGCAGGTGCTACAGGTGCAGCTCGAAATCGGTCCCGATCCCGCCGAGGTGGGCCGTGCCCGCAGATGGGTGCGCTCCCGGCTCGCCGGTTCGGGCATAGGGGCGGACGAGCCGGTCGCCGAGACCCTCGTACTGCTCGTCTCCGAACTCGTCACGAACGCCGTCGTGCACACGGGCCGCCCCGCGCTGCTGCGCATGCGCCTGCCGGACATCCCGCGGCCCGCCGTCAGTACGGTACGGGTCGAGGTCTGCGACGAGTCGACGCGCGCCCCGCAGCCGCGGCACGCCGCCGAGGCGGACACCAACGGGCGCGGCCTGGAACTCGTCGAATGCCTCGCGGACCGCTGGGGGTGGAGCCCGGCGCGGGCCGGGAAGAGCATCTGGTGCGAGGTGGACCGTCAGGCCCCCGCCGCCTGTCTGCTCGCGGCCCGCGCGCTGTCCACAGGCTGTGGACGCGGCCCGTCGTGACCGCCGGGGGGCGGGGCGCCCCGGAAGGTGCGGCGGTACGCGGTCGGGGTGACGCCGAGCGTCGCGCGCAGGTGTTGCCGCAGTGACTGCGCGCTGCCGAAACCGCAGCTGTCGGCGACGCGTTCCATCGGCAGCGCGGTCGTCTCCAGGAGGTAGCGGGCCTGCTCGACGCGCTGCCGGGTCAGCCACGTGCCCGGGCTCTCGCCGGTCTCCTCGCGGAAGCGGCGCGTGAAGGTGCGTACCGACATCGCGACCCGGGCCGCGAGCCGGTGCAGCGGCAGCGGCTCGTGCAGCCGCTCCAGCGCCCAGGCGCGCGCCGGGGCCGTCGAATCGCCGTGTTCGGTGGGCACGGGCCGTTCGATGAACTGCGCCTGCCCGCCCTCGCGGTAGGGCGGTACGACGGTGTGCCGGGCGACGTCGGCCGCGACGGCCGCGCCGTGGTCGCGCCGTACGACGTGCAGGCACAGGTCGATCCCGGCCGCGACCCCCGCCGAGGTGAGCACGTCGCCGTCATCGACGAAGAGGACGTCCGCGTCGACGGCGACGCGCGGGAAGAGACGCTGGAAAAGGGCCGCCGAGCTCCAGTGCGTGGCGGCGGGGCGGCCGTCGAGGAGGCCGGCGGCGGCGAGCACGAAACCGCCCGTGCAGATCGACATCAGGCGCGTGCCGGGGCGTATCCGGCCGAGCGCGGCGGCGAGTTCGGGCGTGAGGCGGCCCTCCTCGTGGACGGGGCCGAGTTCGTAGCTCGCGGGGATCAGCACGGTGTCGGCGGTCGCGAGCGCCTCGGGGCCGTGGGCGACCAGGATCGTGAAGTCCGCCTCGGCGCGGACCTCGCCGGGCGGGCGCACCGAGCACGTCACGACCTCGTAGAGCGGGGCGCCGCCGGCGTCCTTCGCGCGGCCGAAGATCCGCTGCGGGATGCCGAGTTCGAAGGGGAGGACGCCGTCGAGGGCGAGGACGACGACGCGGTGCGGGCGGGGGGTGCCGGGCGTGCTGCGCATGGCCCGATCCTAGCGAAGGGTGTCCCTCGGGCCAATGGTTCCGGGTGCGCGCGCACGCGAAGCTGGCCGCATGACGCAGACAGAGGACCTCGCGCCGCTCCCCGCGCCCCCCAAGTCACCGCATGTGCACCGGGCTTGGTGGGTCGCGGTGGTCACCTTCGTGACGATCGTCGGGGCCGCCGCCTTCATGTCGGTCCCCGGGCTGCTCATCGACCCGCTGCACGGCGAGTTCGGGTGGTCGCGCGGGACGATCGGCTTCGCCGTGTCGGTCAATCTCGCGCTGTACGGGCTGACCGCGCCCTTCGCCGCCGCGCTCATGGACCGCTTCGGCATCCGCCGGGTCGTGGCGCTCGCGCTGCTCGTCATCGCGGGCGGCTCGGCGCTCACCGTCACGATGACGACCTCCTGGCAACTGATCCTGTACTGGGGCGTACTGGTCGGCCTCGGCAGCGGTTCGATGGCGCTCGCCTTCGCCGCGACGGTCACCAACCGCTGGTTCCTCGCGCGGCGCGGCCTCGTCACGGGCATCCTCACGGCGGCGGGCGCCTCGGGCCAGCTCGTCTTCCTGCCGCTGCTGTCCTGGATGATCGAGCACCACGGCTGGCGCCCGGCCTCGATCACGGTGGCGCTCACGGCGGCGGCCGTTGTCCCGCTCGTGTGGCTGCTGCTGCGCGACCACCCGGCGGACGTGGGGCTCGCGCCGTACGGGGCGGGGGAGTTCGTCCCCAAGCCGCCGCCCGCCGTGGGTGCGGCGCGGCGCGCGCTGACGATCCTCGGACGGGCCGCCCGCACCGGCCCCTTCTGGCTCCTCGCCGGTTCCTTCGCGATCTGCGGCGCCTCGACGAACGGCCTCGTCAAGACCCACTTCGTGCCGGCCGCCCACGACCACGGCATGCCGGTGACGGGCGCGGCCTCGCTCCTCGCCGTGATCGGCCTCTTCGACGTCATCGGCACGGTCGCCTCCGGCTGGCTCAGCGACCGCTTCCCCGCTCGCCGCCTCCTCGCCGTGTACTACTCCCTGCGCGGCCTGTCCCTCCTCTTCCTCCCGCTGCTGCTCCGCGCCTGGGACGAGCCGCCGATGCTGCTCTTCATCGTCTTCTACGGCCTCGACTGGGTCGCGACGGTCCCGCCGACGGTCGCCCTGTGCCGCGAGCACTACGGCGAGGACAGCGCGATCGTCTTCGGCTGGGTCCTCGCCGCGCATCAACTGGGGGCGGCCCTGGTGGCATGGCTGGGCGGCGTGGCCCGCGACACCTTCGGCTCGTACGACGTGGTGTGGCTGGCGTCCGGGGGGCTGTGCGCGGGGGCGGCGCTGATGGTGCTGGCGCTGCGGGCGGCGGCGCGGGACTGACCCGGAGGTGGGTGCGTCCCGGAGCCGTGGTCTTCGGGGCGGCGCGGGTCCAGTCGGTTGTCGTTCAGCGGGACTTGGCGATTCTCTTCGCGATGCGCTCGGCGTCCAGGGCGAGTTCGCGGAGCATGCCGGTGATCGGGTTGGTGTAGCCGGTGAAGTAGAGGCCGGGGGCATGTCGCGCGGTGTGTGAACCGTGCGTGCGGGGGCGGCCGTTGTCGTCCAGGACGCCGAGGTGGCCGACGAGTGGTTCGAGGCCGCGCCGGTAGCCGGTGGCGGCGATGACCGCCTCGGGCCGTATCCGTGAGCCGTCCGCGAGCACGACCTCGCCGTCCGCGAACTCCGCCATGGCGGCGACGGGTTCGACCTTCCCGGCGCGCACGGCGGCGATCAGTCCGACGTCCTGCACGGGGATCGCGCCCTGCCGCACCCGCGTGTACAACCCGCCGCTCGGGCGCGCGAGACCCTTGTCGGTGAGGTCGGGCACCGAGAGGCGGCACACCGGGTCCGCGAGCACGTCGACGAGCTTCGCGGGCAAGCGCCGTACCAGGATTCCCGTGCGCTGCGCGGGCCAGCCGAGCGTTGAACGGCGCAGGATGTAGGGGGGAGTCCGTACCGCGAGCCGTACGCGCGCGGCCCCGCCCTCGGCGAGGTCCACGGCGATCTCGGCGCCCGTGTTGCCGACGCCGACGACGAGCACGTCCTTGCCCCGGAAGGGCTCAGGATCGCGGTAGGCGCGGGCGTGGAGCACCTCGCCCCCGTACGAGTCGGCTCCGGCCCAGTCCGGCACGTACGGCGTGTGGTTGAAGCCCGTCGCGACGACGACGGCGCGTCCTTCGAGCACCCGGCCGCCCCCGGCCCGCAGCCGCCAGCCGCCCCCTTCGGGAAGCGCCTCGATCCGCTCGACGGCGACCCCCGTGAGGACGTCCAGCTCATGGAACTCGGCGTACTTCTCCAGGTATTTGACGACGTCGTCCCTGCCGACCCAGCGCCCGAAGCGGCGCGGTATCCGCAGCCCGGGGAGCGAGGAGAGCTTGCGGGTGGTGTGCAGGTGCAGCCGGTCGTAGTGCCCACGCCAGGAGGCGCCCACCTCGTCGGCCTTCTCGACCACCACGGCGGGCACCCCGCGCCCGCGCAGTGCCGCCGCCACGGCGAGCCCGCCCGGCCCCGCCCCGATGACGTAGACGGGAGCGAGCGCGGCGGCGGTCGAGGCTTCGGGCATGTACCGGAGAGTAGTGTCCGGTGGGGCGGAGGGGACCGGCGCTGCCGCGAAACCGGTTGCGAATGGGTCACGGTCGTGCGGACGATGCGCCATGACGACCGCGACCGCCCCCGCCTGGCACCTGCGGCGGCTGGGGTACGAGCCGGTGCGGGACTTCCAGTCGTGGGCCAGGGGGTGAGGGCGGCAGTCGCCGGCCGGGTACCACGCGCGGGCGGCGGCGCTACGGCCAGAGCAGCTCGCGCGCCCATCCGTCCGCGTGCAGCGTGTACCGCACCCGTACGTGCCGCCGCGACTGCTCGCCCTGGAAGAACTCGATCTCCTCGGGGGCCAGGTGGTAGAGCGTCCAGTCGGGGGCGTCGGCCTCCGGTTCGCGCTGGGCGCGGGCCCAGGCCGCGTCGGCGGCCGTGCGGAGGGCGGCGGGGGAGTCGAGGGGCTCGCTCTGGTGGGTCGTGAGGGCGGCGGCGAGGGCACCGGGGGAGTGGGCGTGCAGGTCCGCGAGCGCCTCGGCGTGCGGGGCGGGCGCGACCCGGCCGCGGACGCGGACCTGGCGGCCGAGTACGGGCCAGTAGAGGCACAGGGCCGCGTACGGGCGCGCGGCGAGCTGGCGGCCCTTGCGGCTGCCCGCGTGCGTCGCGAAGGAGAAGCCGGCGTCCTCGTCGGCGTCGTGCAGCATGACGATGCGGACGTCGGGCAGACCGTCGGCTCCGGCGGTCGCGAGCGAGACCGTGTGCGGCTCGACGGCTCCCGCGTCCGCCGCCTCGGCGAACCACTGGCGGAAGAGCGGCAGGGGGCGGCCCGGGACCTGGTCGGGGTCGAGCGCGGGGAGCGTGGTGCGGCGGGGGTCCCACACGCGCTGCTCGTGGAGCAGGGCGCGGAAGGCCTCGGGTCCTGGGTCGACGGCGTCGTCGTGTGCGCTGGCGGACATGGCCCGATTGTGCGGTACCCGGGGGCGGGGTGGAGGTAGCCGGGGGGCGCGGCCCGGTGTCCGTGCGCTCTCGCGCGGCCCGGCCGGTCAGGGTGGCCGCTCGCGCGGCCCGGCCGGGCGGAGGGACCTGGGGGCGGCGTTCAGCGCGTCGGCTTGCGCCCCGTGACGCCGAGGTAGACGAGTTGCGAGAGCGCGGGCCGGATCTCGGCCTGCTTGGCGCCCCAGGAGCTGAAGCCCTTCTGGTGCGAGGCGACGCCCGCGAGCATCGTGACGAGCGCGCCCGCCGTCGCCGCCGGGCTCACGTCCTTGTCGACGCGGCCCTTCGACTGGAGTTCCTTGATCGCGGTCGTGAGCGCGGAATGCACGGAACCGAGGATCTTCACGCGCAGTTTGCTGAACCGCTTGTCGCCCTCGGCCGCGCCGAGATCGACGACGCGCAGCAGTGCCTCGTTCTTGCGCCACAGGTCCATGAACGAGTCCACGAGCTCCTGTGCGGTCTGCCAGCCCGTCTTTCCTGCCCAGCTGCGGCCCTCCAGGGAATCCGACAGGCCGGAACTCTCGGTCGCCAATTCATCGGCGAGTTCCAGTACAGCGCCTTCCACGTCGGGAAAGTACTGGTAGAAGGTGGCGGGAGAGGTGCCGGCCCTGCGGGCCACATCGATGACCTTCACATCGCGGTAGGGCGATGAGCCGAGCATCTCGCTGAGGCAGTCGAGCAGCTTCTGACGCGTCGCCTGCCCGCGCTCTCCGGCCACGCGGCCGTCGACGGTGCGTACGTGTGCTGTCATACCGTCAGCTTACCGAGACCGGCGTGTCGCGCTATTCGGCCGACTGCAAATGGGGAGCGAGCCCCGAATTGCGTGCCGGTCGGCCACTCAATTCACCTGCTGGGTAAGGGAGAAGAGCAGGTGACGTGATTTCTGGGGATCTCGGGCAGGTAATTCGGGAAGGCGGTCGGCGGGGGTTTTCGCGGGGTCCGCCAATCGGGTTCTCCGGGCCGGGATGCGGGAATCGGAAAAGGCGAATAACGTGGAGAGGATCTGTGCCGGGAGGTGGTCGGGATGCCGGATTTCGCCGAGGGCGTGCCGTGCTGGGTGGACTGCGCGCTGCCCGACGCGGCCGCAGGGCGCCGTTTCTACGGGGCCCTGTTCGGCTGGACCTTCCGCGAGCCGCCGGGGGCGGGCGAGTCGTACGCCCACGTGGGCCCGCACCTCGCCGCCGGGCTCTACCGCAAGCCGGACGGCCGCCTCCCGACCACCTGGACGGTCCACTTCGCGACCCCGGACGCGCGCCGCCTCCTCGACCGCGTCGTCGCCGCGGGCGGTAGGGCCGTCAGCGGCCCCCAGGCGGTCGGGGACCTGGGCGTACGGGCGCTCGCCGCCGACCCCGGCGGAGCGGTCTTCGGGCTGTGGCAGCCCGGCACGGACAAGGGCTTCCGCGAACTGACCGCGCCGGGCTCGTACGCCTGGAGCGAGGTGCGGACGAGGGAGAGCGCCGCCGTCGACCCCTTCTACGAGCACGTCTTCCGCTACGTGGGCCACGACGTGCCGGGGGCGAGCGGCGAGCGCCTGTGGTCACCCGAGGGGGCCGGGCCGGGGGTGGACACCGCGGTGCTCGGCCGCGCCGTGCTCGACGCCGCCGAGGCCCCCGCCGAGCTCCCCGCGCACGTGCTCGTGCAGTTCCGGGTGGCGGACTGCCCGCGGGCGGTCGAGGCGGCGCTGCGACTCGGCGGTCGGCTGCGGCGGGGACCGAGCGGGACGGCGTACGGGGAGTTCGCCGAGCTGGCGGACGACCAGGGCGCCGTGTTCGGGGTGGTCGCGGTGTAGCCCGTACCGCCCGGTAGGCCGGACCCCCGCCGCCCCGCCCCGCCCCCTTCCCGTAGCTCAGGACACTCCGGGACGCCACCCCGGTTAGCCAGGGCGGGTTTCGGAGGGAACAATCAGGGGGCACCGTGTGGCGGTGCACCGGGGCGGGCGCTGCGCAGGTGCCGCGCTCGTGGTCCCGGACGGGGAGGCGGCTGAGGAAGAGATGGACCAGCTCACACAGCACGATCCGCGACGCATCGGGCAGTTCGAGGTGCTGGGGCGGCTCGGCGCGGGCGGCATGGGCCTCGTGTACATGGCGCGGTCCGCCTCGGGGCGGCGGGTCGCGATCAAGACGGTGCGGGCCGAACTCGCGCAGGACCAGCTCTTCCGCGTGCGGTTCACCCGCGAGGTCGAGGCCGCCCGCGCCGTCTCGGGCTTCTACACGGCCGCCGTCGTCGACGCCGACCCGCGTGCCGCCGTGCCCTGGCTCGCCACCGCCTACGTGCCCGCGCCCTCGCTGGAGGAGATCGTCAACGAGTGCGGGCCGCTGCCCGCCAACGCGGTCCGCTGGCTCGCCGCGGGCGTCGCCGAGGCCCTGGAGTCGATCCACGGCGCCGGGCTCGTGCACCGCGACCTGAAGCCGTCGAACGTCCTCGTCATGCACGACGGCCCGCGCGTCATCGACTTCGGCATCGCGTCCGGGGTCTCCAACACGCGCCTGACGATGACGAACGTCGCCGTCGGCACCCCCGCGTACATGTCCCCCGAGCAGGCGAAGGACTCCCGCAGCGTCACGGGCGCGAGCGACATCTTCTCGCTCGGCTCCACGCTCGTCTTCGCCGCGACCGGCCACGCGCCCTTCCACGGCGCCAACCCCGTCGAGACGGTCTTCATGCTGCTGCGCGAGGGCCCGGACACGGAGGGCATGCCGGAGGAGCTCCAGCCGCTCATCGAGTCGTGCATGGGCATGGAGGCGGCGATGCGCCCGAGCCCCGCCGACCTCCAGGCGTCCCTGTCGCCGCACCTCTTCGCCGCCGGCGCCGACGACAGCGGCACGGCCTCGGCGTGGCTGCCGCAGCGCGCGGTCGCGCTCATCGAGTCCAAGAGCCGGACGGGCATGGGCCCCCGGCAGCCCGCGCCCCCCAAGCCCGTGCCGCCGAGCCCGCCCGTGCCGCCGAGGCCCCCCGTCGAGCCCGCCGTCCCGAACCAGCCCGGCAAGCACGCCGCCGAGCCCGAGGTCATGCTGCCCGGGGCGCGCGTCCCGGTCCGCGAGGGCCCGCGCGTCGCCGAGGCGCGCGCCGTGGGCGAGGCGGAGCGGCAGGCCGGGCATGTCGCGCTCGCCTCGCGGTGGACGCGCGAGTCCAACCGCCGTGCCCCGGTCGCCGCGCCGCCCACGACGGCGGCGACCGAGCCGCGCCCCGGCGTCCCCGGGCAGCCGTGGCGGCCCTGGCGGTTCCGCATGTCGAACGACGTGTGGGGCACACCCGTGCTCGCCGACGACCTCGTGTACGTGACGTCCTTCGAGGTGCACGCGCTCGACGTGGCGACGGGTCGCCGCCGCTTCAAGACGCGCGACGTCGCCCTCGTCATGGCCGTCGACCAGGGCCGTATCCACGCCTCGGACGGCCCCGGCGTGCACGCGCTCGACGCCCGCACGGGCAGCGAGATCTGGCGCGCCGCGGCGCCCGGCTGGGTCTACGGGCTCGCCGCCGGGCGCGGCACCGTGCTCACCGCGAGCCGCGGCGGCACCGTGCGCGGCTGGGACGCGGCGAGCGGGGAACGGCTCTGGGAGGCGAACGGCCTCCAGACCGACTTCGAGACGGCCGAGGCGGCCCCCGTCCTGCACGAGGGCACCGCCTACCTGTGGCAGGACGCCCGGCTGCGGGCCGTGGACGCGCGCACGGGCGCCGAGCGCTGGTCGTACCCGGTCGGCGACGTCAGCGCCTGCGGCGGCGTCCCGCCGCGCGTCACCCCGGCGGCGGACGGCGGCGTGTACGTGTGCGCGGGCACCCGCGTCCTCGCGATCGAGGCGCTCGGCGGGCGGGTGCGCTGGCAGTTCGAGGCCCCCGCGGTCTTCCTCAGCCCGCCCGCCTTCGCGCCGGGACCCGCCGTCACGGGCGGCGGCGTGTACGTGGCGGACTACCACGGCGCGGTGTGGGCGCTCGACGCGGAGGACGGCCGCGACCGCTGGCGCATCGCGACCGAGGCCCGCTCCTCGGTCGATCCGGTGCTCGTCGCGGGCGGTCTCGTCCACGTCGCCTCGGGCAACGGCATGTACACCCTCAACGCGGTGCACGGCACGCCCGCCTGGCGCTTCCAGGCGGGCGGCGACATCGTCGGGGCGCCGGTCGCCTCGGGCGATCTGCTGCACTTCGGCTCGGCGGACAACTGCCTCTACACCCTGAGCGCCTCGGGCGGTCAGCTGCGCTGGAAGCTCCTCACGGGCGGCGCCGTGACCGGCTCGCCCGTCGTGCGCGGCGGCGTGGTCTACGCGTGCAGCGGCGACCGCTGCGTCTACGCGCTCGACGCGAAGGAGGGGACGGGGACGCAGTCGGCGCAGGGGCGCGGCTGAGCCCCGGTTCAGCCCTTCTCGCGCCGGATCGTCGGCAGGGGAGTGGTCGGCTCGGGCTCGGCGCTCCCGCAGGGGCCCGGGCGGCTCGACCCGTACGCGCCGCTCGCGCCGCCCGCACCGTAGGAGGCCGGCGCGTGCCAGTCGTCCTCCTCGGGGCCGTCCGCGTACGGGCCCGCGCTCGCGGGCGGCGGCGGGGGCGGCGGGGCGGGAGCGGCGGGGGCCGGTTCGGGGGCGCGGACGCGGCCTGTCATGACGGCCGCCGCGAGGATCAGCAGGACCCCGCCGGCGGCGGCGGCGCCCGCGCCGGTGCGTACCCCGGAGCCGTCCGCCGCGATCGTGAGCGCGTCGCCGCCTGCCTGCGCGGCCCGTACGGCCCACAGCACCGTGCAGCCGAGCGCGATTACCCCGGCGAGCAGGACGACGGTCCGCAGGCGGGTGAAGAGGCCGAGGAGCGTCAGCGCGGCGGCGAGGAGGAACGGCAGGAAGAGCGACCACAGCAGATTGGGGTGCGCGGCCGTGATCCCGCCGGAGCCGAAGAGGTCGGGGAGCCGGTACTCGCGGCCCAGGCGCGAGGCGTACCAGGGGCGGAAGGGGCTCGCGACGGCGGCGGCCGCGCCGAGCACGGCGAGTACGCCACCGAGGACGTTACGGACCATGGCGGGGCCTCCCTGTCGGCCGTTGTCTGTCCCGCGTCTACCCGCCGCGGCGGGCGGCAGACACGGAAACCGGCCAACAGCACGGCACCGAAAGGCATTTGGGCATACGAACGCACCGGCCGTGACGGTCTTCCCCCGATGGCCGTCACGACCGGTGCGCTTTCCCCTTTTCTTTTTCCCCCGGGTCCGTGACGGCCCCCCAGCCGTCACGGACCCTCGGTCCCCCTGCGTGGCGCACGTCCCCCGTACGCCCCCGTGGTCAGCGGGGACCCGCTCACCCGGCGTCCGTGCCCCCTCGTGTCCCCCGTTTCCCCCGTGAGGACATCCCCCGTGGGGACGGACGCCGGGTGAAGATCACTTCTTCTCGTCGCCCGCGGGGCGGTCGAGTATCTTCGCCTCCGGGTCGGCGGGGCTGCCGGTGGCGTAGACGTCGCCCAGCGGGGTGATCGTGGCGTCGCCGCCCTCGCTCAGCTTCGCCTCGCCGCCGTCGGGGTTCGCCGGGCTGCCGGTCGCGTAGACGTCCTTGAGCGGCTTCATGGCGCCGCCGTTGTGCTCGGTGGCGGGCTTGGGCTGCTGGCTGTCGGCCATCGTCTCTGCTCTCCTGTTCGACGGGGACGGTGGGTTGCCGCCCGCCCGGCCACTCCCCCGGTCGGAGGCCGGGCGGGCAGTTACCGGGCGGTTCACCCTAGCGGGTGAGGAATGCCCGGAGCCGTGCCGTCTGCCCCCCGACGCGACGGAACGGTTGGAAGAAGCATGGCCGGTGGCGATAAACGAACGATGAACGCGAAACCCGTGCCGGGAAACCGCTGCTGAGCGGCCGTCCGCGTCCCGGGAGCGCCTGCCGGCGACCGCGTGCGCCGGGCCTGCCGACGGCCCCGGGCGGAGCCGAGGGGACCTCACGGAGCCGCTGGTGCCCTCGGGCAGGGGCCGGTGGGGCCGGGGGAGTCGGTCAGGGGGCGGGCACCGTCGCGCTCAGGGCCCGGACGGCGGTCGCCTCGGCGCTCGCGCCCTGCTCCTCGTACACCCTTTCCGCCTCGGCCCAGCACACGTGCGCGCGGCCGGGCTGCCCGGTGCGGGCGAGGGCGCGCCCGAGGACGACGAGGACCTGCGCCCTGCGCCACTCGCCGCCCACGTCGCCCAGGACCGTGAGCGCGTTCTCCGCGTCGACGGCCGCGCGGGCCGCCTCCGCGCCGGCGAGCCGCACCTCGGCGAGCCGGCACAGCGTCATCCCCTCCCACAGCCGCTGCCGGTTGGCGCGGAAGACGGCGAGCGCCTCGTGGAGCCGCTCGGCCGCCTCGGCGGACCGGCCCGCCGCGGTGAGCGCGAGACCGAGCGCGTACCTGCCGTTGGCGCCGCGCAGCGCGTTGCCGCTCGTGTCGTTGAGGAGGGTGCCGCGACCGGCGAGCGCGATGGCGCTGTCGAGCCGGCCGGTGGCGAGGTGGATACGCGAGAGATTGCACAGCGCCGCCGCCTCGCCCGCCTGGTCGCCGAGCGCGCGGAAGTGCTCGACGGCGGAGCCGAGATGGTGCTCCCCGACCTCGTACTCCTCGCGGTAGAGGGCGCCGACGCCGAGGATGTTGTGCGCCCACGCCACCACGAGCGCGTCGTCGGTGCCCTCGCCCCGCGCGGACTCGCCGCTCGCGCGGGCGAGGATGCCTTCCGCGTTCTCCCGCACCTGGCCGAGCCCGCCCGCCGCGTGCTCGGCGTCGGTGAGGACGAGCAGCGCCCGGTTGAGCGCCCGCCACGCCCCGTGCTCCTCGGCCCGCTCGATCGCGGTACGGGTCACCTCGCGGTACTGCCGCGCGTTCGCCCCCGACTCGCTCAAGTCCTTCGCGACCCACAGCAGATCCACGGCGGCCGCGAGCGAATCGGCCCGCTCGGTGGCCCGGCGCGCGGTCGCGAGGAGGCTCTGCGCCTCCGCGTACAGCCAGTCCTGCGCCTCCTCGGGCGCGGTCAGCTCCAGGCCCGGGTAACGGGTCGTGGCGAGGTGGTCCACAAGCCGGTCCCCGGGCCGTTCGAGGGCGTACACGCGAGCCGTCGTCGCGAGGTAGAAGTCGAGGAGCCGCCCGAGGGCGTCGGCGCGCGCGGAGGCGGGCTGCTCGTCGCGCTCGGCGCAGGAGCGGGCGTAGAGCCGGACGAGGTCGTGGTAGCGGTAGCGGCCCGGCGCGGCCGATTCGAGGAACGAGGTGTCGACGAGGGATTCGAGGAGGTCCTCGGCCTCGTACCGGTCCAGGCCGAGCAGCGCCGCGGCGGCGGCGAGCGAGATGTCGGGGCCCTCGACGAGCCCGAGCAGCCGGAAGGCCCGCGCCTGGTCGGCTTCGAGCTGCCCGTACCCCAGCTCGAAGGTCGCGGCGACGGCGAGGTCACCGGCCTGCAACTCGTCGAGCCTGCGCCGTTCGTCGGCGAGCTTCGCGGCGAGTACGGAGACGGTCCAGGTGCGGCGCGCGGCGAGCCGGGAGGCGGCGACGCGGATCGCGAGCGGCAGGAAGCCGCAGGCGGCGACGACGTCGAGCGCCGCCTCGCGCTCGGCGTGCACGCGCTCGGCGCCGACGATGCGCGTGAACAGCGTGAGGGCTTCCTCGGGGGACATGACGTCGAGGTCGACGAGGTGCGCCCCGGCGAGGCCGACCATGCGCTGGCGGCTCGTCACGAGCGTCGCGCAGCCCTCCGTACCGGGCAGCAGCGGACGGATCTGCGCGGGGTCCTTGGCGTTGTCGAGCAGGATGAGGACGCGGCGGCCGTCGAGCGCGGAGCGGTAGAGCGCGGCCCGTTCGTCGAGCGAGGCGGGCAGCGCGGTGTCGCGCACGCCGAGCGCGCGCAGGAAGCCGCCGAGCACCGTCTCGGGGTCGACGGGGTGCGCGCCGGCGCCCTGGAGGTTGGCGTAGAGCTGGCCGTCGGGGAAGGCGGCGCGGGAGCCCTGCGCGACGTGCACGGCGAGCGTGGTCTTGCCGACCCCGCCGATGCCCGCGACGGCCGAGACCGCCATGACCTGCGAGCCCGCGCCCGCGAGGGTGTCGCTCAGCTCCTTGACGAGGTTCTCGCGTCCCGTGAAGTCCGCCACGGAGGCGGGGAGCTGCGCGGGCTTGAGCGGGGGCGGGCCGCCGCGCGGGGCGGGCTGCGGGGAACGGGCCAGTTCCTCGTCGCCCGCGAGGACGCGCTGCTGGAGCCGGGCGAGCGCGGGCCCGGGGTCCACGCCCAGCTCCTCGGCGAGCAGGCGCCGGGTGTCGGTGTAGACGGCGAGGGCCTCGGCCTGGCGCCCCGAGCGGTAGAGGGCGAGCATGAGCAGTTCGCGGGGGCGCTCGCGGAGCGGGTGGGCCGTGGTGAGCGCGGTCAGCTCGGAGACGGCCTCGGCGTGGCAGCCCTGCTCCAGGTCCATCGCGAAGCGGGATTCGAGCACCTGGAGCCGCCACTCGGCGAGCCGGGCCCGCTGGTTGGCGGCGTGCGGCCCGGGGACCTGGGCGAGCGGCTCGCCCTCCCACAGCGCGAGGGCCTCGTCGCTCAGCGCTCTCGCCCGGCACAGGTCCCCCTCCTCCCGGGCGGCGTCGGCGGCGGCGACCAGCTCCTCGGCACGGCTGAGGTCGAGGGCCCGCGCGCCGAGCGCGTCGGGGTGCAGCGCGTAGCCGCCCGCCTCACTGCGCAGGACACTCCCGCCGAAGGCCTTGCGCAGCCGCGAGGCGTACGTACGGAGCGCGGCGAGGGCCTGCGCGGGGGGCTCCTCGCCCCACACGGCGTCGATCAGCTCGGGCGCCGTCGCGGTCCGGCCCGCGCGCAGCAGCAGCACGGCGAGGAGGGCGCGTTGCTGCGGGGACCCGGTGGGGAGCTGCTCGGTACCGCGCCAGGCACGGATGGGGCCGAGGAGGGCGAAGCGGAGGGGGGCGGGGGCGGTGGGGGATTCCGGCGCGGTGGGGGGTTCCGGCGAGGCGGGGTGCGGTGCGGTGGCCGGCGGTGCGGTGGCGTCCGGTGCGGTGGTGGGCGGCGAGGCGGGGCGCGGTGCGGTGGCGTCCGGTGTGGCGGTGTCCGGCGAGGTGGGGTGCGGCGTGTGGGCGGGGGGCGCCGCGTCGGTGGCGGGTCCCGCGTCCGGGGCTCCCCGCCCCGGTATCCCGGGTCCGTCGTTCATGCTCGTCTCCCCTTCGCCGGCCGCCCCGGCCGGCCATCGGCGGTCACAGAGGCCAGTTTGCCTGCCGGGGGCGGAAACGTCAGCCTCGGGAGGGGGTGAGGGGCTGTCAATCAGGCACCCCACCGCGGGCCCCGCACCCGGCCACCGCCCAGCCCGCCCCCCACCAGCACCCCCCGCACCCCCACCAGCGCGCTCCCCACCGGCAGGCCCTCCGCCCCCCGCCCCGCCCCCGTCCTATGCTCGACGTCATGACTGCTCCGCACCCCTCCCGGCCCACCGAATCCGCCATGCGCCGCGCGCTGCGGCGGGCGAGGGACGGGGTCGCGCTCGATGTGACAGAGGCCGCCGTCCTGCTCCAGGCCCGCGGCGACGACCTGAAGGACCTCTCGGCCTCGGCCGCGCGCGTCCGCGACGCGGGCCTCGAAGCGGTCGGCAGGCCCGGCGTGCTCACGTACTCGAAGAAGGTCTTCATCCCGCTCACCCGCCTGTGCCGGGACACGTGCCACTACTGCACCTTCGTGACCGTCCCCGGCAAGCTCCGCCGTGAGGGCCGGGGCATGTTCATGTCGCCGGACGAGATCCTGGAGGTGGCCCGCGAGGGCGCCGCGCTCGGCTGCAAGGAAGCGCTCTTCACGCTCGGCGACAAGCCCGAGGACCGCTGGCCCGAGGCCCGCGAGTGGCTCGACGCGCACGGCTACGACGACACGCTCGCGTACGTACGGGCCATGGCGATCCGCGTCCTGGAGGAGACCGGTCTCCTGCCGCACCTCAACCCCGGCGTCCTGTCCTGGTCCGACCTCCAGCGGCTCAAGCCCGTCGCTCCCTCGCTCGGCATGATGCTGGAGACGACGGCGACCCGGCTGTGGTCCGAGAAGGGCGGCCCCCACCACGGCTCCCCCGACAAGGAACCCGCCGTGCGCCTGCGCGTGCTGGAGGACGCGGGCCGCAGCAACGTCCCCTTCACGAGCGGGGTCCTCATCGGCATCGGCGAGTCGTACGAGGAACGCGCCGACTCCCTCTTCCAGCTCCGCCGCGTCCAGCGCGCCTACCACGGCCTCCAGGAAGTCATCGTCCAGAACTTCCGCGCCAAGCCCGACACGGCCATGCGCGCGATGCCGGACGCGGAGCTGGAGGAACTGGCCGCGTGCGTCGCCGTCGCCCGTCTCCTCCTCGGCCCCGAGGCGCGCATCCAGGCGCCGCCCAACCTCGTCGACCGCGAGTACGGCCTCATCATCGGGGCGGGCATCGACGACTGGGGCGGCGTCTCACCGCTCACGCCCGACCACGTCAACCCCGAGCGCCCCTGGCCGCACATCGACGAACTCGCCGCCCACACCGCGGAGTCCGGCTACGAGCTGCGCGAACGTCTCACCATCTACCCGGAGTTCCTCCAGCGCGGCGAGCCCTGGCTCGACCCGCGCCTCCTCCCGCACGTCCGCGCCCTCGCCGACCCGGAGACGGGCCTCGCGCGCCCCGACGCGCGCCCCGAGGGCCTGCCCTGGCAGGAGCCCGACGAGGGATTCACCGCGAGCGGCCGCACCGACCTGCACACGGCGATCGACACGGAGGGCCGTACGGGCGACAGGCGCGGCGACTTCGACGCGGTGTACGGGGACTGGGCGGCCCTGCGCGAGCAGGCCGCGCCCGGCATGGTCCCCCAGCGCATCGACACCGACGTGCGCCAGGCCCTCGCCGTCGCCGCCGACGACCCGACCCGCCTCACCGACGACGAGGCCCTCGCCCTCCTGCACGCCGACGGGCCCGCGCTCGACGCCGTCTGCCGCGTCGCGGACGACATCCGCAAGAGCGTCGTCGGCGAGGACGTCACCTACATCGTCACGCGCAACATCAACTTCACCAACGTCTGCTACACCGGCTGCCGTTTCTGCGCCTTCGCGCAGCGCCGCACCGACGCCGACGCCTACACGCTCTCCCTCGACCAGGTCGCCGACCGCGCCCAACAGGCGTGGGACGTCGGGGCCGTCGAGGTCTGCATGCAGGGCGGCATCCATCCCGACCTGCCCGGCACCGCCTACTTCGACATCGCGCGCGCGGTCAAGGAACGCGTCCCGGGCATGCACGTGCACGCCTTCTCGCCGATGGAGGTCGTCAACGGCGCGGCGCGCACGGGGCTTTCGGTGCGGGAGTGGCTCACCGCCGCGAAGGAGGCGGGCCTGGACACGATCCCCGGCACGGCCGCCGAGATCCTCGACGACGAGGTCCGCTGGGTCCTCACCAAGGGCAAACTCCCCGCCGCCGACTGGATCGACGTCGTCACGACCGCGCACGAACTCGGCATCCGCTCCAGCTCCACGATGATGTACGGGCACGTCGACCAGCCCCGCCACTGGCTCGGCCACTTCCGCACCCTCGCGGAGATCCAGCAACGCACGGGCGGCTTCACGGAGTTCGTGACGCTCCCCTTCATCCACACCAACGCCCCCGTCTACCTCGCGGGCATCGCCCGCCCGGGCCCGACCGCCCGCGACAACCGCGCGGTCACCGCGATGGCCCGCATCCTCCTGCACCCCCACATCCCGAACATCCAGACGAGTTGGGTGAAGCTCGGCGCGGAAGGCGCGGCGGAGATGCTCCGCTCCGGCGCCAACGACCTCGGGGGCACCCTGATGGAGGAGACCATCTCCCGCATGGCGGGCTCGCGTTACGGCTCCTACCGCTCGATCCGCGACCTCGAGGCCATCGCCGAGGCAGCGGGCCGCCCCCACCGCCCCCGCACCACGACATACGGCGAGGTCCCGCCCGAACGCATGACCGCCGCCCGCGCCTCCGACGGCCACCTCCCGGAACTCCTCCCGGTCCTGGACGGGGCCGGAGGAGCGCACTGACCTGCCGGGCCCGCGGGCGGGGGGCGCCGCCCGCGCGAGGCGGCGTTCCCCGCCCGTACACCTGTCGCCTCCCTCCCGCCCCCGCGTCCCCCGTGACACCCCGTCCCCGCACCCGCTAGCGTGCGAGATCCCCACAGCGGCGAAGGAGGCGGCAGCCAATGGGCAGCGCGACACCCGGGACCGCGGACCGCGCGCACGCCACCCCACCGGGAGCGCGGACGCCACCCGGGGCGGACGTCGCGCCGGGAGCGCGGGCCCGGGACGGAGCCGGTCGGGAAGCCTCCGGGCGGGCCCCCGAGCCGCAGGCCGTCTGGGGCCGCCCCGAGCAGCAGGACTACCGGGCCCGTATCCGCGGGACGCTCCTCGGCGCCGCGCTCGGGGACGCGCTCGGGGCGCCGCTCGACGTGGCCGGGGGCGAGGCGTTCTGGGCGGACGGGCCCGGGGATCTGCTCGCCGTGCCGGGCGGGGGGCGGGCAGGGACCGTCACCGCGCACACCCAGCTCGCGCTCTTCACCGCCGAGGGCCTCGTCCGCGCGCAGGTACGGCGCGACACGGGCGCCTGGCACCCGCCCACCGATCTGCACGCCGCCTACCGCCGCTGGTACGCGACGCAGGCCGAGTGGGGGCCCGACGAGCGCCGTACGGCCGATGGCTGGCTCGCCCGCGAGGAGTGGCTCTACGCCCGCCGCGCCCCCGACCGCGACTGCCTCACCGCGCTCGGCGACGCGAGCGCCGGCACCCTCGACCGCCCCCGCAACCCGCGCGCCCTGAGCCTCGCCCCCGCGACCCGCTCCACGCCGCTCGGTCTGCTCAGCGGCTGGGACCCGGCGCTCGTGCTCCAACTCGCCCTGGAATGCGCCGTGCAGACCCACGGGCACCCCGTGTCGATGCTCACCGCCGCAGCCCACGCCCTTCTCGTCCACGCGCTGACCCGGGGCGCGGGCCCCGAGGACGCCGTACGGGCCGCGCTGCCGCTCCTCGCCCGCCACCCCGGGCACGAGCCCGTCACCGAGGCCCTCACCGCGGCGCTCGACGCCGTACGCGCCGGAGCCCCCGACCGCCCCCGGGCCGCCGCGCTGCTCGGCGACGGCTCCCCGGCGCGCGGACTCGCGCTCGCCGTCTGGGCCGCCGCCGTCGCCCCCGATATCCGTACCGGTCTGCTCCTCGCGGTCGGCCACGGCCCCCACTCGGCCGCGCGCGGCGCGTTGTGCGGCGCGCTGCTCGGTGCCGCGCACGGCGACACCGCGCTGCCCCCCGACTGGCTTCCCGCGCTGGAAGGCCGCGCGAGCCTCCTCGCCCTCGCCGAGGACTTCGCCCTGGAGATGACCCAGGGCCCCGCGCTGCACGGCCAGGACCGCGCCGTCCCCGCCTGGCTGGAGCGCTACCCGCGCGAACTGTGAGACGGGGCGGGGTGGTCGCGGGCATGCGGGAGCCCCCTCGGCCAGGACGGCGGACCGGTCGAGAGGGCTCGTGCCGCCGCGGCCCGCCCCGGGGTGGGAGGGGAAGCGGCTGTGCGGGGTGCGGGCGCCGCAGGCGCTGCGGGCTGATCAGGCGCCGGCGACGCGGGTGACCGCGCTGACGAAGGTGCCCCAGGAGGCCGCCGGGAAACCCAGCTCGGGCCCCTCGGTGACCTTCGAGTCGCGCACCGAGATCGCCGCGCTGACCGGGGACTTGACCTCGACACAGGCGCCATTGCCAGTCGAGTAGGAGGACTTGACCCATTCGTTGGTGCGACCGTGCTGAAGAGACATGAGAATTGCTCCGGTTGTACGAGGAGGTGGCGACGCCCCCGCCGGAACGGCCGACGGGCGCCGATACGCCCCTGACGTGCCCGTTCGGGCCGCATCAGGTGGCGTGAAGGACGCTACCCGCCCCCCGCGCCGCCGAAAGCGACCGTTCACCCGACCGGATGGCATATTCCAGAGGTCCCTACCGCGAGCGCGGGAAAAGGTGTACCGTCCCGCGCCGCGCGGTCAACTCAGCGGTTAAGAAGCCTCATTCGGCGCCCGAGCCGTACAACTCCTGGCCCACGCGCGTGATGAAGTCGCGGCTCACGTCCGGGTTGAGCGCCATCGCGCGCAGGTGCTCGTACATGACGCTGTACTGCTCGACCTCCGCGGCCTTCTCCAGGTAGAGGTCGCTCACGACACCCTCGATGTAGACGACGCTGGAGTCCGCCGTGTCGGGGAACTCCAGTACCGCGTACTGCCCGTTGAGCCCCGGGTGCGCGCCCACCTCGAAGGGGATCACCTGCACCGTGACGTGCGGCAGGTGGGACATCTTCACGAGGTGCTCCAACTGCCCCCGCATGACGTCCTCGTCGCCGACCCTGCGGCGCAGCGTCGCCTCGTCGATGACGGCCCAGAGCCGCAGCGGCTTCTCGGCGTCGACGTCCCGGACGCGGTCCTGGCGCGCCATCCGCACCCGCACCCGCTTCTCGATATCGGCGGCGGCCGTCTCGGGCAGCGCGCCGGTGACGAGCGCGTGCGCGTACTCGGGCGTCTGGAGCAGCCCCGGCACGACCTGCGGGTCGTAGATCCGCAGACTCGCCGCGTCCGTCTCCAGGCCGATGTAGATGGAGTACGGGATATCGCCGAAGGTGTGCCACCAGCCCTGCTGGCGCGAGTCCTTGGCCATCTGCATGAGCGAGTCGACGATGCGCAGGTCCTCGACCTCGTAGACCCCGCACAGGTCGCGGACATCGCGCTGGCTGATGCTGCGCCGCCCGTTCTCCAGGCGGCTGATCTTCGACTGCGAGACGAGCAGGCGCTCGGCGACCTCCTCGGCCGTCATGTTCCGGGCCTCGCGCAGTTTGCGCAGTTCCTGACCCAGTCGCCGACGCCTGACGGTGGGGTTGACATTGGACGCCACGGGCGGGCACCTCCGGCTCGCGTTCTTCACCGCCCCGCACGAGGCGGCGCGTGTCTGCTGCTCAGCAGGGTGCCACCGACACGCCGTACCCGGGCGCGAAACAGTCGAGTTGAGCCAAAAACGCGGAAGGGCACGACGGAGGGGCGCCCGATGGTGTAGGGGGGCGCGGCGGGTGGTACGGGTCCGGGGCGCCGCGCGCCGTCTGCCGCCCGGCCGGGTCCGCCCCGTACCCGTCCATCCGTATGCGTGGTCCTCGCTCTACCCGCACATCGAGAACCACCCGTCCGCCGCGGGCGTCAGCGCACCGCCGTGCCCACCGACGCCGCCCGCTGCGGCTGCGAGGGGACGCGTCCCGGTGCCTGTCCGCGCCGCGCGGGCGCGGCCGCCCCGTTCTGCACGTCCATGACCGCGTGCGCCACGAGCCCGCCCATCGGGTCGTGCCGGATCAGGTCCCGCAGCCGGGAGCGCGAGGAGCGCCCCTCGTTGCCGGGATAGAGGTGCTTGCCGAGGCCCACCGCGTGGGCGAGGGCCGCGAGGGCGGCCGTGCGCGGGTCCGGTGGCACGCCGGTGCGGATTGCCGTGTCGAGCCGGGACCTGATCTCCCTGCTCGTCGACGTCTCCGCGGCCTGGTAGCGCGTCGTCGGCAGCACCCCGCACATCTGGCCCGCGACGGCGGTGACCATGCCGATGCGCTCCAGGTGCGAGAGATACGTCTGACGCAGCCCGAGACGTGGCCCACCGATCCAGTGGACCGCGCGCACCGGGGCGCCACGCCTGCGCAACAGCTCAAGCGCGTGGTCCAGGGTCGGATCACCGGTCGGCCGCGGTACGACCACGGCGATCCGGTCCCCGTCCGGGGCTATCCGTCCGGCCAGCGCCAGCTCCACTAGCTGTGCTCCGGCCAGACCGAGGTCGAGCGACTGCGGCTGCGCTGTGGTACCCGTGGCCGGGTCCAGAGCGAGCAGCAGAAGCTCCTCCGGAAGTGTTCTGCGGCTCTTGCCCATCCATGCCTCCCCGCGTGGATGTCTGACAGGGTGACCCCTCTCACATTGGTCTGTCGAGGGTGCCTGACCTTTTCGGCAGGGAATGCGCACACATGTCGTTCTTGTCCCGAGCCCGAGTCGCGGCCGTGCCAAGGACACTGGTAGAGGTTCGGCAGCACGACCGGTTCGAGTGCGTGCGCGCACGGCTTACGGAGGAGGCATCGGTGGCGGGCGAGTCCCCCGACAGGGCACAGGAGCACAACTCACCGGAGGGAAGTGCCCGGACACGTACGACGGGAACGGGGGGAGGCATCCCCGTCTCGCGCCCCGACGACCGGCTGCGCGCGGCGGTCGCGCAGTGGGTGCGCTCGGCCGACGAGGCGGAGGGACCGGCCGCACGGGCGGAGGAACCGGCGCCACGCGCGGAGGAACCCGCCGTACGGGCGGAGGAACCCGCCGTGAAGCCCGCGGGCCCCTCGTGGGCGCGGGGGGCGCGGGAGGACGACGACAGGGAGCCGGACGGCCCGGGGGCCGGGGCGGCACCCGAGGAGGCCGGGGCGGCACCCGAGTGGGAGGCCGAGGCCCTGCCCGCGCAGGCCGAGGAGCCCCCCGTGCCCGAGGAGTCGCCGGAGCCGCCGGCGGCCAAGGGGCCCGCCGGGGAACCGGAGGAGGCGAAGAAAGCCGAGGAGCCCGAGGCGGCCGCCGAGGAGCCCGAGCAGCCGGAGGAGCCCGAGGCGGAGCCGGAGCCCGCTCCCGGGCCGAAGCGCGCCCCCACGTCCCGTGGACTCTCGTTCCACAAGGTCGACACCCCCACCACGTCCCTCTCCGTCTTCGGCGTCCTGCGTCCCCCGGTCGACAACACCACGACGGTCCTGAAGCTCCCGGAGGCCGAGGCCCCGAGCTCGAAGCTCAGCGACGCCCCGAAGCCCGCCCAGAAGGCCCCGAAGCCCGCGTCCCCGGAACCCACCGAGGCCCCCGAGCCCCCGAAGCCCGCCGAACCCCTCAAGCCCGCCGGACCGCTCCCCGACGAGGAGCCCCCCGCCGAGCGCACGAGCACGTTCGTCCCGCTGCGCCCCCTCGACGACGCCCGCCCCGCCGCGCTGCGCCCGAAGGACCCCCGCGCCGCGGCGGGGACGCCCGCCGAGCCCCGTGCCACCGGCAAGGGCGCGGAGAAGGCCCGCGACAAGGCCACGGACGCGGCCCCCGCCAAGGCGAAGAAGAAGCCCAGGACGGACGCCCCGGCCGCCCAGCCCTCCGGGGCCGCCGCCGGGAAGTCCGCCCAGCCCTCCGGGGCCGCCGCCGGGAAGAGCGCCGCGTCCGCGGACGACTCCGCCGCCAAGTCCTCGTCCACCTTCGGCGCCGGTTACACCGCGTCCCAGCCCGACAACACCACCACCGGCTCCACACCGTCCTCCACGAGCCCCACGACCCCCGCCTCGATCACCGCCGAGATCCCGGCCGGGACGGCCGTCGGCGCCGAGGAGACCCGCCAGCAGCCGCTGCCGCCCAAGGCGCCGCTCGACCTGCTCGCCGAGCTGACCAACACGCCGCCCCCGCCCGAGACCCCGATGCGCACGGTCGTGCGGCGATTCAAGATCTGGACGCCGCTCGTCCTGCTCGTGGTCGTCGTCCTCGGCATCGTGCAGGCGGTGCGCCCGCTCCCGCGGCCCACGCTCTCGCTCACCGCCGCGACCACGTACCAGTTCTCCGGCAAGGCGGCCCCCATGCCGTGGCCGAAGAGCGGGCAGGCCGCGATGGACGTCGACGGGCTCGGCAGTTTCGGCAGTGCGGGCGCCCAGAAGCCGGTGCCGATCGCGAGTGTCGCGAAGGTCATGACCGCCTACCTCGTCCTGCGCGACCACCCGGTCAAGAAGGGCGGCGACGGGGCGAGCATCACGATGGACCAGAAGGCCGAGGACGACGCGGGCCTGTCCGCGCAGAACGAGTCCACGGTCGACGTGCGCGCGGGCCAGAAGCTCTCCCAGAAGGAGGCGATCGAGGCGATCATGCTCGCCTCGGCGAACAACATCGCCCGCCAGCTCGCCCGCTGGGACGCCGGTTCCGAGAAGGACTTCGTCGCGAAGATGAACCGGGCCGCCGACGAACTGGGCATGAAGAACACGACGTACACCGACCCCTCCGGCCTCACCAAGACGACCGTCTCGACCGCCGAGGACCAGGTGAAGCTCGGCAAGGTCGCGATGAAGGACCCGCTCTTCCGCGAGGTCGTGCGGATGCCCGCGTACGTCGACAGCAACGGCAAGACGCAGACGAACTGGAACCGGCTCGTCCCGATGAACAACACGGTCGGCATCAAGACGGGGACGACGACGGCGGCCGGCGGCAACCTGCTCTACGCCGCGACGAAGGAGGTCGGCGGCACGACGCGCACCATCGTCGGCGCCGTGCTCGCCCAGCCGCCCGCGCCCGAGGACAACTCGATCCTCACCGGCGCGCTCAACGCGGGCAAGGCGCTCATCGAGGCCGCGCAGGGCACGCTCGTCGCTGAAAAGGTCGTGAAGAAGGGGGACGTCGTCGGTAGTGTCGACGACGGTCTCGGCGGCACGACGTCCGTCGTCGCGGCCAAGGACCTGACAGCGGTCGGCTGGCCGGGGCTGACCGTACGGCTCAAGCTCGTCGACGACGGCACGGCGCTGCCGCACGAGGCAGCGGCGGGCACGAAGGTCGGCGTGCTGCGGGCCGGGGACGGCACGAGCAGCGCCGTCGAGATCCCGGTCGTGCTCGGAGCGGCGCTCAACGAGCCGGGCCTCGGCGCGAAGCTCACCCGGCTGGGGTGAGCGGGAGCCCGGGGGAGGCGGCTCACTCGGCCGAGTGGCGGCCCCCTCCGGTGCCCCGCGCTCGGGGCGGGCCGCGTGCTCGACGGGGCGTGGCGGGTGGATGACCGGGGGTGAGGACCACCTCGCCCCCGGTCACGAGGCGCGTGCTAGCGTCACCGGATCGGGGCAGAACGGACAGGCGGTCGCGAAGTCCACCCGGCAGGACCGGGAGCGGCCGGCACGGGGTTGGGAGGGCCTTCGGTGGCCACTGCGGAGCCGACGCGAGCGGACGGCGTGGACGGGGCGCGCCGCGTGCGCGCGTCCCGGGACGCGGGAGCGGAGCGGTCGCCCGCCCCGGAGCGCTCCACCGCGCCCGTACGAAGCAAGGAAGCCGCACGGGACGAGACGGCCGTACGGGACAAGGCGGCAGTACGAGGCAAGGCGGCCGTACGGGACAAGGCGGCCGTCCCGCGCCAGGGCGGCGCCCCTGAGGCGGCACCCTCCCTTCCCCCGCCGCCTCCGCCCCCGCCCGCCGCGCCCCGCCCCCGCTGGCGCCGCTTCGCCTTCCACCCCGTCACCGTCGCCACGACGCTCTCCGCCGTCCTCCAGCTCGTCTGGTTCTTCACGTTCGCGAACAGCGGGGGAGACCTCGCGGCGCAGGACGCCTGGGCCGAGTTCGTCGGGCGCCACCCCGACTCCGCGTACAACCTCGCCTGGTACGGGGGCATGCACCCCGTCTCGTACAGCATGGTGTCGCCGTACCTGATGCACGTGCTCGGCGTACGCACGACGCTGATGCTCGCGAGCACCGCGGCCGCCGGCCTCATCGCGTACTGCGCGACGCGCGTCAAGGCGGTGCGCAACCCGCACCTGGTGGGGCTCGCGGGCGTCTACGCGCTGCTGTGCAACACCGGTTCGGGCCGGGTCACCTTCGGCCTCGGGATGATGTTCTCCGTGGCCGCCGTGGCCGCGGTCTTCGCCTGGCCCGGACGCTGGCGCGAGGCGCGCAGGACGCGCGCGGTCGTCGCCGCGCTCTGCGCGGCGCTCGCGACGGCGGCCTCGCCGGTCGCGGGCCTGTACGTGGGGCTCGTCGCCGTCGCGATGTTCCTCTGCAAACGCCGCAAAGCCGCGTACGTCCTCGGCATCCCGCCGCTCCTCGTGGTCGGCGTCTCGACGCTCCTGTTCCCCTTCTCGGGGACGATGCCGATGTCGCTGGGCTCGGCGAGCCTGCCGATGCTCTTCTCGGTCTTCGCCTTCCTGCTCGTGCCGAAGTCGTGGCACACCGTGCGGATCACGGCGGTGGTCAACTTCGTCGTCGTGCTCGGCGTGTGGGTCATCAGCTCGCAGATCGGCAGCAACATCACACGGCTCGCGATGCTCTTCGGCGGCGTCGTGCTCGTCGCCGCGCTGCCGTACCTGCGCGCGCGGAGCTGGCGCTGGTGGACGGCCGTCGTGGGTATCTGCGGCTTCACCTTCTGGATCGGCCTCAAGACGGCGGACGACATCGTCCACACGACGCCCGCCGCCTCCTGGGGCCGCGAACTCGCCCCGCTGATCCACCAGCTCCAGCACCACGACGCCGAGAAGGGCCGCGTCGAGGTCGTCCCGACCGGCGGCCACCGCGAGGCCTCGGCGCTCGCCCCGTACTTCAACCTGGCCCGCGGCTGGACCCGCCAGGCGGACATGGAACGCAACGCGCTCTTCTACGACTCGACGCTCAACTCGGCCAACTACCACGAGTGGCTCAAGCGCTGGGCCGTCCACTTCGTGGTCCTCCCCACGAGCGACGACAAGCCCGACGGCGACGGCGCGACCCGCGAACGCGCCCTCATCTCGGCCGGCCAGCCCTACCTGGACCTGCTCTGGGCCGACGCCAACTGGCAGGTCTACGAGGTCGACCACCCCGTCCAGCTCGCGGAGCCCCCCGCGACGGTCACGAGCGCGGGCCAGTCCGAGCTGGTCATCAAGGTCACGACCCCGGGCCGCGTCCTGATCCGCATCCCGTACTCGCCCTGGCTGAGCGTCGTCGACAAGGACGGCAAGAGCTACCACGCCCCCAAGGAGACCGAGGCGTCCAAGAACCGCGAGGACGACTCGGCCCCGAAGTCCTTCCGCAACCTCCACGGCTGCCTCTACGAGACCCCCGAGGACAAGTCCGGCGACAAATGGACCGAACTCCTCGCCCCCCACCCCGGCACCTACCACATCGCCGGCCCCTACCAAATCCCCCGCGGCACCCCCTGCCCGGAAGAACTGCGGCCCCCGGAGCCGGACCCGGCGAACTGACTCAGGCGCACCTTCACCCAGCTCACGCCGAGACGCCCCCGCTGGGACAGCCGCGCCCGCCGAAAGGAGACCACCTCCGAAAATTCGTAGGTGGTCCACACACCGAAAGGGCCCCACCTCAGGATTTCCCGAGGTGGGGCCCTTCTGAACCGGTGCCCCCGGCAGGATTCGAACCTGCGACACCCGCTTTAGGAGAGCGGTGCTCTATCCCCTGAGCTACGAAGGCGGGGTCCGTGGGATCAGCGCAGCTGAGCCAGGACGCCGGTGGCCGTCGGCGGGGTGCCGGTGGCCACCGTCAGTGTAGCGGGTGGGGAGCGGGGGCGGGGTGCCGCCGAGGGGCGTCCCCGGCTGCCGTTCGGGCCGCCGCGGGCGGGCGCGGGCGTACGGGGCTGTCGGGTCGGGGGGCGACCGGACCTCAGTCCCTGTGCACCCGTACCCGCCACTTCCCGTCCTCCGTCTTGCCCAGGACCTCCACCCGTGTCCGCGAGCCGTCGTCGCGGTAGGTCTCGCCGACGCCGAAGGGGGCGTCGGAGAGTTCCGCGTGGACGTTGGGGCTGCGGGTGCAGCCTCCGCTCTCCTGCTTCGAGTCGGCGACCATGATGGGGCCCTGGCCCGTGTCCACGTCCGCGTCGACGCGGTAGACGAGGACGCCCGGCTTGCAGACGCTCTCGTCGTTGCCGCCCCGGGTGCGGACCTCCGCGGCGATTCCGGACGTCTGCGTCAGGGGGATGAAGAGGAGCTTCCTGTCGTGGCCCGGCGCGGCGAGCGGTGCCACGGTGAAGTCGTGGGTGCCGGGCGAGGCCACGCAGCCGACCTGCTCGTCGTCGAGCCAGCCCAGCTTCCACTTGTGCCAGCCCAGCAGGTCGTTGTCGGCCCCCCAGTCCTCGCTCATGATGTCCCAGTGCCCGACCGCGCCCCCGCCGTCCTGCGTGTAGAGGTCGGGAAGGCCGAAGACGTGGCCGTTCTCGTGCGGGAGGACGCGGTAGCCCGTGCGCGAGTACGAGCCCGAGCCGTCGTCCTGGCGGCTGTAGAGGAAGCTCGTGTTGGCGAGCGGGACGCCGTCGGCGACCGGCGCCTCGCGGTTGCCCGCGAAGGTCACGGAGAGGACCGTGTCGAGCGCGGACGGCCCGGCGTTCGGTGTCACGAGCACGTTCACGAGGTCGTACGAGGCGAAGTCGACGAGCGGGTCGGAGATCTTCACGAGGTCGCGCACGAGCTTGCGGTAACCCGGCTCGAAGGGGGCGCCGCGCTCTATCCCGTACGCGGAGAAGGGCTTCGGCATCCGCAGCCAGCGCTTCACCGGCGTCTCGGGCCGGTAGTCGATGCGCCCGTACGAACTCCGCTCGAACCACCGCGTGGTCTGCGGGAAGAACTCCCCGAGCCGGTCGTCGACCGTGCCCTCGCCGTGCGCGTCGGAGAAGTCGACGAGGAGGTTGAGCGCGCGCACGCGCCCGGTGGAGCGCGCGTACCCGGCGGTGGTCGGCAGCCCCTCCGACATCTGGGTACCGAGCGGCCCGGATATCCGGCACGCGTCCACGTCGTCCCCGCCCCCCGCGGCGACGGGCCCCGCGGCGGAGTGCCCGGCGGCGTCGGGGGAGCCCGAGCCCGTCGTGCTGAGCGTGACGGCGACGGCGAGCGGGGCGAGCGAGGCGACCGCGATGCCGCGGCGGAGTCGGGCGGCGCGGCGCAGGCGGGCGGCGGGGGCGGGGGCGGGAGCTGAGGAGGGGGTGGTGGATGCGCTGGGGGTACGGGGCGTGGCCGCGCCTGCCGTGGCGCCTGGGCCGGTACGGGGTCCGGCCGCGTCCGGGGCGGGGTTCCGGTCGTCGTCAGGAGCGGGCTTCCGGCTGTCCTGGCCGCCCCGGCCGGGTATCGGGCCCGAGGGGGGAGGCGCCCCGTTGGTCGGCTGCTCCATGCGTACCGGCCCTCCGTTCGCGGCAGCCACCGTCCTGACCTGCGAGGCTGCCCCCTTCCCGGCCAGCCTCCGGGCGGGACGGGCGGCGCGCGCGCCGGGTGCGGCCGATCGGTGGTTTTTGTGTGACGCGGGTCACATGCCGTACGGGAAATTTCCGGGGAGGCCGTCCCCGTTTAGGAAGGTGTCGTCACGAGGCGGGGAGTGGGTCCCCGTTTCGGGCGCGCAGGATTCGCAGGACGCACGCGGGACTCGGGGCGCCGCTTCGGCGGACGCCTCGCACGGCACGTACGTACGAGTGGGCAGCGGCCCGCGCGCGAGGGCCCCGGCCGGGGCCGGAAGGGAGGTGGCGGTGCTCGCCATGACCGAGGACATGACCGAGGACATGACCGTCGGCACGACCAGTGGTGTGACCGACGGCGATGACGTGGCCCGCTCCCGTACCGCAAGCGCGGGGGCCTCGTGCGGCACGCGGTGCGCGGGGGAGCCGGGGAAGAAGGCCGGGCGGCCACGCGCCGACGCGGTGCGCAATCGCGAGCGGATCATCGATGCCGCGCGCGAGATGGCCGCGGAGCACGGCGCGGAGGTCTCGATCGACGAGGTCGCCCGCCGCGCCGGAGTCGGCAACGCCACGGTCTACCGGCACTTCCACGACCGCTCCGCCCTCATCCGCGAGGCGGTCAGGTCCGTCATGGACCGGACCGCCGAACGGGCCGAGGAGGTGCTCGCCCTGTCCGGGCCCTTCGACGCGCTCTGTGTCTTCGCGCACGGGGCCGTCGAGGACCGTGCGGGTGCCATGTGCGGGTTGCTCAGCGCGAACGCCGACGAGGCCGAGCGTGAACACCCGGACCTGCGGGCCGCCCGCACCCGCCTGGAGGCGGGCGTGGAGGCAGTGCTGGGCCGGGCCCGCGAGGCCGGTGAACTGCGCCCCGACATCGGCGTGGGCGACCTGATGTTCGTCCTCTCCCAGCTCGCCCGGCCACTCCCGGGCTGCACCGCGGCCCTCAACGACCGCTATGTCCACCGCCATCTTCAGCTCTTCCTGGAGGGACTGCGGGCCCCGGCCCGCTCGGTCCTGCCGGGCA
Source organism: Streptomyces sp. NPDC088923 (assembly GCF_044749745.1). NCBI lineage: Bacteria > Bacillati > Actinomycetota > Actinomycetes > Kitasatosporales > Streptomycetaceae > Streptomyces > Streptomyces sp. NPDC088923. The sequence continues at coordinate 712,617 of NZ_JBIVIO010000001.1, forward strand.
GCGCCGCCACCCTGGAGGCTCTCCGCACCACCTGACGGCTCCACCCCGACGGCCCCTCGCGAGGGCGGGCGACCGCCGCCGGCCGCGCTCCGTACCGCGTGTACGGACCGGACGGCGCGGCACCGCGCCCCGCGAGACCCCGCGCGTGTCCCGCGGGCCCGTACCACCGCGCGAGACCTCGCGCGCCGGGCCCGTACGGCCGCGCGCGTCGCGCGGCCCGAGGGCCCGTACCACCCAGTTCCACGCACACTCCAGTTCCACGAACACCCTGCTCACCCGACCGGTCGAGGTGTCGGTCCCTCCGGGCCGATGATCGCGACTTCTCGTCTTAACCCGGTCGCAACCACCCGCACGGTGCGGCGTACGACGATGTCGCCCACCGGCCCCTCCGTCCTTCCCGTCACCCTCCACGGCGCCGCGCCGAGCGATGGCGCGCGCCCGCGTCCCGAGGTGGATCTCCCCATGTCAGAAACCGTCCGTACCGGCCCCACGGCCGCTTCGCACGCCGACCCGGCCGCGCCCGACCCGCGCCGCTGGAAGGCTCTCGTCTTCATCGCGCTCGCCCAGCTGATGGTCGTGCTCGACGGGACGATCGTGAACATCGCGCTGCCGAGCGCGCAGCGGGACCTCGGCATCTCCGACGGCAACCGCCAGTGGGTCATCACTGCCTACGCCCTCGCCTTCGGCGGGCTGCTCCTCTTCGGCGGCCGCATAGCCGACATGTGGGGCCGCAAGCGCACCTTCATCACCGGCCTCATCGGCTTCGCCGCTGCCTCCGCGCTCGGCGGCGCCGCCAACGGCCAGGCCATGCTGCTCGGCTCCCGCGCCCTCCAGGGCATCTTCGGCGCCCTGCTCGCCCCCGCGGCGCTCTCGCTGCTCGCGGTCACCTTCACGCAGGCGAAGGAGCGCGCGAAGGCCTTCGGCATCTACGGCGCCATCGCCGGTGGCGGCGGTGCCGTCGGGCTCATCCTCGGCGGCTTCCTCACCGAGTACCTGAACTGGCGCTGGACCTTCTTCGTCAACGTGCCGTTCGCCGTCGTCGCCGCGCTCGGCGCCATCTTCGTCGTCGTCGAGCCGAAGGGGCAGCGCAACAGCGCCTCCCTCGACATCCCCGGCGTCCTGCTCTCGACGCTCGGCCTCGTCTCGCTCGTGTACGGCTTCACGCGTGCCGAGTCGGACGGCTGGAGCGACAGCATCACGATCGGCAGCTTCGTCGCGTCCGTCGTGCTGCTCGGCTCGTTCCTCCTCGTCGAGGCGCGCGTCAAGTCGCCGCTCCTCCCGCTGCGCGTCGTCGCCAACCGCACCCGGGGCGGGATCTACCTCTCGCTCGGACTCGCGATCATCGGGATGTTCGGTCTCTTCCTCTTCCTGACCTTCTACCTCCAGGTCGTGAAGGGTTACTCGCCCGTCAAGACCGGTTTCGCCTTCCTGCCCATGGTGGCGGGCATGATCACCGGCTCGACGCAGATCGGCGCCCGGCTCATGACGAAGGTCCCCGCGCGCTTCCTGATGGGCCCGGGCTTCCTCCTCGCGGCGGTCGGCATGCTGATCCTGACGCAGATGGAGGTCGGCTCGGGCTACGCGAGCCTCGTGCTCCCGGCCGAGCTGATGCTGGGCCTCGGCATGGGTACGGCCTTCATGCCGGCCATGTCGCTCGCCACGCACGGCATCCAGCCGCGTGACGCCGGCGTCGCCTCCGCGATGGTCAACACCTCGCAGCAGGTCGGCGGCGCGATCGGCACGGCGCTCCTCAACACGATCGCGGCCTCGGCCACGACCGCGTACCTCACCTCGCACGCCGGCAAGGGCGGCGACGCCCGCCTCCTCCAGGCCGAGGCCCTCGTCCACGGCTACAGCAACGCCATCTGGTGGGCCGTCGGCATCCTGGTGGTCGCCGCGACCCTCGCCTTCACCCTCGTCTCCACCGGCAACCGCAAGAGCGGCGCGGCGGCGACGAGCGGCGACGGCGAGTCGGCGGACGCCAAGTCGGCGGACGCCGAGATCGCGGACATCCCGGTCATCGCTCACTGAGCGGCTGGCCGGCTGGCCGAGCGCTGGCCGGCTGGCCGGCTGGCCGAGCGGTTGGCTGGCTGAACGGCTCGCTGGCTGAGCGGCTCACGCGAGTGGGCGGGGGGCCGGTGGGTTCCGGTACGGGGTCCGGTGCAAGGTTTCCGTACGGGGATCTGCGGCGGATCGGGCCCGGCCGGGCCTGGGCCCTTGACGGGGCTGGGACCCGTGGCGGGCTCGGACCTGTGGTGGGTCGGGGCCCGTGGCGGGCTCGGACCTGTGGTGGGTCGGGGCCCGTGGCGGGCTCGGACCCGTGGTGGGTCGGGGCCCGTGGCGGGCTCGGACCTGTGGTGAGCCGGCTTGCTGAGCCGGGCCTCCTGAGGTGACAACGCGATACGAACGGCCCGGCGGCCGGGACTACGAGCCCTTGGCCGCCGGGCCGTTGGCGTTCCTGCGGCCCGCGCCCGCGTCGTCCCCGCGCCCGCGTCGTCCCCGCGCCTGCGTCGCCTTCGCGCCCGCGTCGCCCTCGCGCCCGCGTCGCCCTCGCGCCCGCGTCGTCCCCGCGCCCGCGTCGGCTCAGCGGAGCCAGGGCAGGTCGCTGTCCGGGGCCGTGGGCTGGAGTCCGTCGGCGATCGTCCGCATGATCTCGCCCAGGGCCCGCTGCTGCTCCCCGTCGAGCCGGTCGAAGAGCGCCTTCCGTACGGCGGCGACGTGCCCGGGCGCGCTGCGCCGCAGCATTTCCGCTCCCGCCTCGGTGAGCACGGCGAACTGGCCCCGCTTGTCCCCGGGGCAGTTCTCGCGCCGTACCCACCCGTTCCGCTCCAGGCGCGCCGTCGCGTGCGAGAGCCGTGAGCGCGTGATCTTCGCCCGGCAGGCCAGCTCCGTCATCCGCAAGCGGCCGCCGGGCGCCTCGGAGAGCGTGACGAGCAGCCCGTAGTACACGTGCGGCATCCCGGCGTCGCGCTGCAGCTGCCGGTCGAGGTGATCGTCCAGCAACGTCGTCGCCTGCCGGAACGCCCGCCAGACCTCCTGCTCGGCGTCCCCCAGCCACACGGGCCCGGCGGCGGGAGCGGGCGTCTTTCCCTCGCTCATCCTTGCCTCCTCCTCGCGGTGGGCCTGGCGACCCGACGACCTTATTGAAGCTTAAACAATGTTGTCGTACTCTCGCTGAGTGAGAAGCGCTTGATGTTTCAAGCATCATGAGTCGCCTCGCGCGGGTCGCGTCACCCCCGGGCCGAGGACACGAGAAGGAAGCAGGTCCACGGATGCCGACCCCGGCCCCGCCCCCCGCCCCCGCCGCAAGCCGTATGCCCACGCTGTACCTGAGCCACGGCGCGCCGCCGCTCGCGGACGACCCGGTCTGGCCCGGCCAGCTCGCCGCCTGGTCGGCCGAGCTGCCCCGCCCCCGCGCGATCCTCATGATCTCCGCGCACTGGGAGGACGCCCCGCTCGCCCTCGGCGCCACCCGCACGCTGCCCCTCGTCTACGATTTCTGGGGCTTCCCGGAGCACTACTACGCGGTCCAGTACGCGGCCCCCGGCGCCCCGTGGCTCGCGGAAGCGGTCCGCAAACTGCTCGGCGGCGCCGGCACCCCGGTCCAGGACGTCGAGGACCGAGGCCTCGACCACGGCGCCTACGTCCCGCTCGTCGAGATGTACCCGGACGCCGACATCCCCGTGCTCCAGATCTCCCTGCCCACCCTCGAGCCCGAGCGCCTCATGGACCTCGGCCGCAGACTCGCCCCGCTGCGGGACGAGGGCGTACTCATCGTGGGCAGCGGCTTCTTCACGCACAACCTCGCCGCGCTGCGCCACGCGGGAGGTGTGCCGAGCTGGTCGACGGAGTTCGACGACTGGGGCAGGCGGGCGCTGGAGGACGGCGATATCGACTCCCTCCTCGACTTCCGCCGCACCTCCCCCGCCGGACAGCTCGCCCATCCCAGGACCGAACACTTCGCCCCCCTCTTCGTCACCCTCGGCGCCGCCGACGCCACCGGCGAACTCGACACCCGCCGCAGCGTCATTGACGGCTTCTGGCTCGGCCTCGCCAAACGCTCCCTCCAGTTCGGCTGAACTCCGGGGTCAGTTGTTCGGCAGCTGTTGGGGTCGGGCGTGAGCGGGGGTGGTCGTCCGCGTGGGCGGGGTGTGGAGCCCGGCTCCGCCTCGTCCACCGCCCCCCCCCCGCCTCGTCCTCCGTCCCCCTTGCCTCGCCCCCGGACCGCTCCAGCGCCCGCCGACCCCCGATCCGCCCCTCACCACACCGGTTCGATGAGTTCCACCGCGCGGAGGGCCGCCGCTCGTGCACGGGGGTCGGTGAGGTGCAGGGCGGGGTCGAGTGCCGTGTCGGCGAACTTCACCGCGTGTTCGTCCCCGTGGGCCGCCGCGCGGGCGAACACCTCGGCCTCGTCCAGGACTTCGGCCTCCGCCTCAAGTGCCTCCCAGGACGCGGCCCGTGCCGGGCCGTAGGCAGCCGTCACCGCCGCACTCGCCGCCCAGGCCGCCGACAGGCTCGGCGCCCAGAGCCCGGAGGGCAGTGCGGGCAGCGTGCGCAGCACGGCGTTGGGCGCCGTCGCGGCGTGCACGAGCATCACCGGCTCGCCGTGCGCGTGCGTCGCGTACCGGTGTACGGCCGCCGCGACCAGCTCGCGGAGCCGCTCCGCCGTCTCCTCGGGGCCACGGACCTCGACGGCCGGCCACACCGGGAAGGCGTCGAGCCGCGCCAGCCGTTCCCTGGTGCCCCCGCTCTGCCTCCGGATCGCCGGCACCGCCTCCAGCGCCTCGCCCGCGCTCGCGTGCGACTCCAAGGCTCGTACTCGTGGCAGCGACTGGCTGCGCGCCGCCCAGTACCCGAGCGCGTGCGCCAGCTCCGCGAGCCGTGGCAGGGCCGGGTCCCGTACCGCGGACGCCTCACCCCCGCCCACCGCACCCGCCTCCGTCGCGAGCAGCGTCCGCACGGCGTGGCCGGTCCGGATCACGGGGTGTGTCGCCCCGGCCGCGATCCCCGGCAGCAGACGCGGCCACCACGTCGCGAGCACCGTGCGCCACGGCGCCTCGGCGAGTCGTACGCCGAAATAGGTCGTCCAGTCCGCGATCCGGCGCGGATCGCCCATCGCCTCCTGCCAGTTCTCCTCGGTGACGCGCGCGTACGAGGAGGGGGCCTCCTCCAGCTTGTGCCGGTAGCGATCGACCCAGCGGTGCACCGTGCCGCCGTGCCCGCCCCGCACCAGCGCCTCGACCGCCATCGGCGCGTGGTTGCTCAGCCAGCCGTTCCGCTCCGGTCCCGTGGAATGCAACCGCTCCAGGGCCTCGTCGAGCACCCCGTCGTCTCCCCCTCGGGGGACCCGCACCGCCTTCCGTACGCCTCCTTCCGCCCGCGCGTCGACCGGTACCGCTCCCGGTCGCTCGCGGGTCCGCCGCTCCTCGGTGGTCCGCTTGTCCTGCTGCCGCTGGTGAAGGGCCCCGCGTGGGGTGTCATCGGGAGTCATGACGCCGCACGCTAGGCCGTTCAGCAGAGGAACGTAACGGACCGTAGTCCTAGTTCCCACGTCCAGTGACTTTTTTCGGGTAGACCGGAGGGACTGGGGCCAAAGGCGGGGGGCCCGCCAGGACCCGTACCGAAACCCCTGGTCAGCAGCCCGGGACCGACGGGGAACAAGCAGCCGGACCAACGAAGGAGTCTCCATGACACTCAGCCCGGAGGAGCGCCGCGCCTTTCTCGACGAGCCGCTCATCGCCACCCTCGCCGTCGCCAGGGAGGGCGAGCGCGCGCCGCTCGCCGTGCCCGTCTGGTTCTGGCAGGAGGACAACGGCGACCTGCTCTTCTTCACGGAGGCCGACTCGCTGAAGTCCCGGCTCGTCGAAGCGGCGGGCCGCTTCAGCCTGCTCGTACAGCGCACCGAACCCACGTACCGCTACGTCTCCGCCGAGGGCCCGGTCGTCTCCGCGACGCCGACGACCCCGGACGAGTCGTACACCGACGCCTCCCGCTACCTCGCCCCCGACAAGGTCGACGCCTACGTCGAGCGCACCGGCGCCACCGGCGACCCGACCGCCGGCCTCGTCACCTACCGCATGCGCCCCGAGCACTGGTTCTCCGCGGACCTCGGCTCGCTCTGACCGCGCCGCCGCCCGGACGGGGGCGCGAGGTGCGCGGCCGTCACTGAGAGCCGCGCACCGCTCCCGCCCGCGCACGGCGCACCGCGCACCGCGCTACGGCCTACGGTCCGTGGCCTACCGCCTACGGCCTACGGCCTACGGCGCGAGCTCCTTCTCGTACCACGCCACGTCCCAGTACCGCCCGAACTTCCTCCCCACCTCCGCGTACGTGCCCAGGTGCCGGAAGCCGAAGCGGCCGTGGAGCGCCTGTGAGGCCCGGTTCGGCAGGGCGATCCCGGCGTAGGCGCGGTGGACGTCCTCCCCGGCGAGATCCGCGAACAACGCGGTGTACAACAGCGTGCCCAGGCCGCGACCCCCCTCGCCGGGACGGGTGTAGACGCTGACCTCCACGGAGGTCGCATAGGCCGGCTTGGCCCGGAACGCACCGCTCGTCGCGTAACCGAGCACGTCCGCGCCCGCCGGACGGCCGGGGTCGCGGGCGACGAGCAGCCGGTGCGGGCCGCTGATCGGGTGAGCGCGGAACCACTCCAGACGCTGATCGGGAGTGAATGGAACCGTGTCGAATGTGATCGGCGTCTCTGTCACATAGTGGTTGTAGATCTCTGTGAGCTGCGGCAGATCCCCGTCCTGCCCCGCCCTGACCTGCACCTTTTCGGTGGATTCTGGCATCTTCCCTCCCCCTGTGGCGCGACAGGGTACTGCATGATCCCGAAGATTGATGTGCCCCCGGGGAATTCTGTCCTGTTTCCGGTCGTTGTTTCCCACAGATGCCGGGCACCCGCGAGGGTGAAGCACTCCGCGCGAGAGCGTGCCGAGTGCGGCATCCGACAGGGAGCACGTCCACCCACCACCGCAAGGGAGTACGCATGGCAACCCGTGCCGTCGCCCGTCGTAAGTCCGCCACCGGGAGCGGCGCCTCCCAGGCTTCGGGCTCCGGGGAGACCCGGGGTTCCAGGGGTGCCCGTTCCATGGGCGGGGAGATAGCCGACCGCGACCTGGTCGGCATGTACCTCGACGAGATAGCCCGTACGCCGCTGCTCGACGCCGCCAAGGAAGTCGAGCTCTCGCAGACCATCGAGGCGGGAGTCTTCGCGCGCCAGGTTCTCGACGGCGAGACCGACACCAAGAACGAGGCGTCCCGCGAGGAACTGGAAGAGCTCTGGGAGGCGAGCGAGCGGGCCAAGGACGTCTTCATCCGGTCCAACCTGCGACTCGTCGTCGCCGTGGCCCGGCGCTATCCGCGTGCCGGACTGCCGCTCCTCGACCTGATCCAGGAGGGGAACGCGGGCCTGGTGCGCGCGGTCGAGAAGTTCGACTACCGCAAGGGCTTCAAGTTCTCCACCTACGCGACCTGGTGGATTCGCCAGGCCATCACCCGGTCCATCGCCGACCAGTCGCGCACCATCCGACTCCCCGTCCACCTCGTGGAGGAGCTGGGCCGCATCCGCCGGGTCCAGCGCGAGTTCAACCGCGAGCACGGCCGCGACCCCGAGCACGCCGAGATCGCCGCCGAGCTGGGTTCGACGCCGGAGCGCGTCTCCGACGTCCTCGACTGGGCGCGCGACCCCGTCTCGCTCAACATGTCCGTGGACGACGAGGGCGACACCCAGTTCGGTGACCTCCTGGAGGACACCTCGGCCGTCTCGCCGGAGCAGTCCGTCATGACGCTGCTGCGCAGCGAGGAGCTGGACGAGCTGATCGGCCGGCTCGACGAGCGCACCGCCTCGATCATCAAGATGCGCTACGGCATCGATGACGGGCGCGAGCGCACCCTGACCGAGGTCGGCAAGCAGCACGGCCTCACCCGGGAGCGCATCCGCCAGATCGAGAAGCACGCCCTGCTCGAACTGAAGAAGCTGGCGCACGACACCGGCTTCGACGCGGCGGCGTAAAGGCCGCGGACCGCCGCGAGCCTCCCGCCCGCACCACTGGGCGTACCGGAAGGGCCCGAGCCGCGAGGCACGGGCCCTTCGGCGTGCCGTGGGGTACGGGCCCCTCGGTGTGTCGTGGGGCGAGTGAACGCGCACGCGCGAGGTGACGTGAGGACGCGTGCATCGGGTCGAACCTGGGCAGAAGTGGCATAGGAGATGCGTCACTTCGGGAGTAAGAAGCCGATTTTTCCTCTCATTGGTCCAGTGGAGTGAGGTCTACTGAAGCCATGCCTCAGCACGTATCGGTCATGCAGCAGGTCGGAGTGGCCGCCCTGGTAACGGCGGCGGTCGCCTGGGCCGTTGGGCTCGCCCGCGGGGCGCGCGGTGTACGTGGGGTACGTGGCACCGAGCCCGTGTCCCCGCGCGTGGCCACGACTCCGGCACCCGCCGGTGCGCGGCGCCCGCGGATACCGCGCCAGTCCGTCCCCGCCTCGGAGAGCGTCGAACTCACCCCCGCCGAACGCGCCGCCTTCGCGGGCCTCGTCCGGCGCCTCGAAGGACGCGGCTGAACGCGATCACGGGGTTGCTTGGACCGGGAGGGGGCGGGGTCGCCCGTATCGGTGGGTCGGCCGTGTCGCCGTATCGGTGGGGCGGCCTTGTCAGTGGCCGCGTTGGTGGGTAGGCCGTGTCGGTCGGCGGGTCGGCGGGTCGGCGGGTCGGCGGGTCGGCGGGTCGGCTGGGTCCGTGAGTCAGCTGCCCGTGGGGCGGTGCGTGCGTGGCTGCCTGGTCGCCGGTGCCGACTGCCCGCTCGTGCCGGTTCTCGCGCGGAGACCCCGGCCGGGTGACGGGCGGCCTTCCCGCTGTCGCGCGCCGACCTTCCCGCTTCGCCACGTGTGCCGACGGGCGCGGGTACGAGCGGGGCCGGCTCCGGACGACCGGCCCGGTCCCCCTCCCTCTCAGAGCACGCGAGCGCGGCGTTCCATCGCCTCGTGCGCCTCCCCTTCCGTCTCGTAGACCTCGCACATGTGGCGCCGGTCGGGCGTCGCCGTGTGCTCGACCTCCCACAAGGACACCTCGGTCCCGTCCAGGAGGAGGAAGGCGTGCTCGTAGAGAGCGAAGCCGATACCGGCGGCTGCCCGCAGCCCCGGGCGCGTGAACGCCTGGGTGATCTCGTGCGCGAAGGCGTTCCGCAGCAGGTCGGCGATGTCCTCGCGCGGGCAGTCCTCGTTCTCGGCCCGGCGCAGGAGCCGGCGGGCGTGGTCGGCCGAGTTGTCCGGGACGTATTCGCGGTGCGGGACCGTCTCCTCGGCGATCAGGTCGGAGGCGGACGGATCATCGATGTCGGACGACAGCGTGTTCCACTCCGTCGGGGTGAACGGGGCGCGCGACGCGGCCACCCTGGCTTCCTCGGGGTCCGCGTAGACCTCGTGGAGTATCTCGTTCCCGGGAGCGCCGCGCCGCGTGATCTCCCACAGGGTGAGATCGCTGCCGTCGGGCAGCAACCAGCAGTGGCGGTAGGTCTCCTGGTGCAGCGTGGCGCTGTGGTGCGCCGAGTGCAGGGAGGTGTCGTGGGCGAGTGCGGAGTCGAGCCGAGCGAGGATCTCGTCGGGCAGTTCGAATGAGTTGAGGGCGCGTCCAAGCAGTCGCATGAGGGGGTTCTCCGGCGACTCAGGTGTCTCGTACGGAACGCTCAAGGCATCTCCCGGCGTTGCTGCATGTCACCTCGTGGGTGCATACCGTAGCCCTATGGTTGGACATCATGTCCGGGAATCGTGAAAACGAACGAAGCTCGCGGGTGGTTCCCGCACATGCCCTCGTCGTATGCCCCGAATCCGGAAGCGACGCTCGGAAGGTAGCGCCAACTGCCACCGAGGCGGAAGACGGCACGCTTGTACGGAAACTGACGCCTCGTCCACCCAAAGGGTTGCCCTCCACCGCTCAAACCCGGCTGGCCATCCCGAGTCCGCCGGAGCCCGCTGCCGCCGGGTCCCGCCCGGACCCGGGCCCCGTCCCTGACAGCCCCGCGGCCCCGCCTTCCACGTACGTCGGCGTGTCGCCCCGAAGCCCACTGCGCCGGTGGCCGGCGGAGGCGCCGGAGCCGCACGGCATCCAGGGTGGTGCGGATGCGCGCCAGGGGCGCCAGGGCGGGCCCGGGGGGTGCCACAGCGGGCGCGAGCGCCCCCATCGAGGCCCACCCACACCTCCATACCGCGTTCCACGCGGCCCGCCCGGCGGCACGCGTCCCCGGGCCGCCACCCGCGCGCCCACTCCACTCCGGCCCGTACCGCTCGCCCGCCGGGGAACCGGAGCGCGGACGTACGCTGGAGGAATGAGCGAGACCCCCGAGCCGACGGCCGGCCCTTCCCAGCAGCCCCTGCCCGGCTCGGCGGAGGCCCAGACGCCCGGCGAGGCGGGGGCCGGTGCGCCCGGCCCGGCGGAGGCTGGAGTTCCCGGCCCGGCGGAGACCAGTGCGCCCGCCCCGGCGGAGACCGGTGCGCCCGGCCCGGCGGGGGCCGGGATACCCGGCCCGGCGGAGGCCGAGGCACCCCAGGGCGCCCCGACCCCGGGCGAAGCCGCTGCGCCCGCCCCGGCGGCGGGCACGGAAGCCGTGGCCGCCCCCGCTGAGGAGGTGGAGGCCGCTCGCCTGCGGCGGGCCAAGGCGCGCCTGGTCTTCGACGATCCGCTCTACGGGCGGGGCCGCGACGACTCCGACCGGGGCTGGGGCGACCGCCCGGTCCCGCGCGGTGGCTCGGCGGCCGACCTGGCCCGCTTCCTCGACGAGAAGCCCCCGCACCACATCTGACCGAAGGCGGTCCCAGGAGCCCCACGCGCCCAGCCGGACATGGCCCAGCCGGACGTGGCTCAGCCCTTCGTGGGCCCCCGGTTTCCTGTCGGGCCCTCCGGTGAACCCGGCCCCTCCGGCGGCTGCCACGCGGTCGCTCCGGGCGCCGCCGGGCCGTTCGGCGCGGCCTCGCCGCGCGCGATCCGGGCGGCGACGAGCTCGTCCCTGATGTCCTTCAGCACGTCCAGCTCCGAGGCCGGCACCTCGGGGGCGCCGTACTTCGCCTCGCGACGGGCCGCCAGCCGGGACAGGTAGCGCGACATCGGCAGGACCATCAGGAAGTACACGACAGCTGCCGTGATGAGGAAGGTGAGGGCCGCGCTGAGGACCGTGCCCCACATGATCTGGATACCCTCGGCCTCCTTGCCCCCGCTCGCGGGGCGGCAGGGACTTTGCAGGCAGTAGCTGTACTTGTCCAGGTCCTGTGTCCCGAAGGCGCCGACCAACGGGTTGATGACGCCCTTGACCACCGCGTTGACGATGTTCGTGAAGGCGGCCCCGATGACCACGGCGACCGCGAGGTCGATGACATTGCCGCGCATGAGGAAGGACTTGAAGCCTTCCCACACACCAGGCTTGCTGTTCTCGCTCACCCAAGGACCTTTCCGTATGCGTATGTTGTGCGGTGCAAACAGTCCCGCAACCTACGACATCCGTCCCGGCCCCTGTCCAATTGGCCCCCTCTATCGAGGGACTTGACACGGCCCGGCCCGCTGTCCCGCGTACGGACCCGAAGCCCGGAGCCGACTTCTCCCCGGCTCTCCGGGGCAATACCCTCGCCACCATCTGCGGCAGGTTCCTCAGCATGCGACCACCGCCAGCGCGGAGGTCGCGGATGCCGCGGCGAGGTCCACTGCCGAGGCGCGCGGCACCGTGAGCACGATGACGGAGCCGGAATCCGTCGCGTCCCAGCGCGTTTCCGCGTCGGCCTCCGGCCAAACCTCCGCCCTCGCCCCCGCCCCCGCGCTCGCGGGAGACGGAGCCGGGAGGGACGCCGTCGTCTCCCCGGACGGCGAAGGCGCGGAGCCCGGCGGGCGCGGAAGCGCGACGACCCGCGCCCCGGTCACCACGACGCGCGCCGTGCGCGGGCCCGTGCCGCTCACCGCGATCACGTCCACCCGGTCGCCGGGCCGCACCAGTCGCAGACCTGCGGGATCCGCGATCCGCACCGCCGTGCGTACGGAACGCTGCTCGGGCGGGGGGCGCGTCCCGGCGGCATGAGCTCCGGCGGCCTGCGTTTCAGCGGCTCGCGTTCCGGCGCGCCCCGGCCCGGAGGCGCCCTTCGCCGACGGAGCACCGGCCTCCGGTGAAGGTACGGCGACGAGGAGCGCGCCGCAGAGCGCCAGGAGCGCGAGGGCCAGGCCTCGGCTCGAAAGGCGCCCTGGCCACAGTCGGCCCAGTCCCGCACGGCGGACGGGCAGCGGCGGGAAGAGCGGGACCGTACCGGTCGGCGGTACTTCGCGCCCCGGCGGCCCCGTCCCCGTACCCCCGCCGGACCGGGCGCCGTCCCGCCCATTGCCGGGGATGCCGTGCCCCGCGAATTCGTTCCCCGTGAGGCCGTGATCCGTGAGGCCGTGATCCGTGAGGCCGTGACCCGTGAGGCCTAGATCCGTGGGGTCGTGATCCGTGAGGCCGTACGCCGGGGGTTCGTGCCCTCGGAGCTCCTGCTTGGTGGAGGCGTGTCCGAGGGCCTCGTGCCTTGAGGGCTCGTACCCGAGGGGATCGGGTCCGTGCGGAGCCCGCGCGGGCTCGCGCGACAGAGAAGAAGAGAGGGAGGAAAGGGGCGTGGAAGGCGTGTGTGTCATGACGGGCGGTCCGTTCGTACCGAGGGATGGGCCCGGTGGTGGCACGGGACGCGCCACCACCGCGTCCGTCACGTGGCCGGCCGAGCACCGGTACGAAGCGGACATGCACACCCTGCCCGAGCGGACTGACACTCGATGAACGCCTGTGGATAACTCAGGACTTGCCGAGATATCCACAACCCGAACGAGTGATCGCTTTCTCTCCGGCTCGACACGGACCGCCCGAGGTGTTCTACGGTTACGGCAACGCGAACCCGGGGTCCCATCCCCCGAGGGCCTTCGTGCACAGGCAGGCCCGGTCCTCCGTAGCCGGAAGATCTGCCACGACGTCGAAAAGGACCGTCCGCAGTCGGTCGACGTTCGCCGCGAAGACCTCCAGCACATCCTGGTGCGAGACACCCTCCCCTGTCTCGGTGCCCGCGTCCAGGTCGGTGACCAGCGTCAACGAGGTGTAGCAGAGCTCCAGTTCACGAGCGAGCATCGCCTCCGGATGCCCGGTCATCCCGACCACCGACCAGCCCTGCGCCGCGTGCCAGCGTGATTCGGCACGGGTGGAGAACCGCGGACCCTCCACCACGACGAGCGTTCCGCCGTCCACCACGTCCCAGTCGTGCCGCCTGGCCGTGGTGAGGGCGACGGACCGGCCCGTCGGGCAGTACGGATCGGCGGGGGAGACGTGGACGACGTTCGGCACGGCGCCGTCCGGACGTGGCTCGCCGTCGAAGTAGGTCTGGGCCCGGCCCTTCGTACGGTCGACGAACTGGTCGGGAACGAGCAGGGTGCCAGGACCGTACTCGGGCCTGAGCCCACCCACCGCACAGGGCCCGAGTACCTGCCGCACGCCGACCGAGCGCAGGGCCCAGAGGTTGGCGCGGTAGTTGATGCGGTGGGGCGGCAGGTGGTGGTCGCGCCCGTGCCGGGGCACGAACGCGACCTGCCGGCCCGCCACCTCGCCGAGGAAGAGGGAGTCACTCGGCGGCCCGTACGGAGTCTCGACCGAGACTTCCGTGACGTCTTCGAGAAAGGAGTAGAAGCCTGAACCGCCGATGACCCCGATATCGGCCCGGGGCCCCGAGGGGCCCGCGGCACCGGGCACAGCGGGGCTGGTGGAGGTGGTGTTCGACATGGCGGCACATTATCGGGACACCACCAGGAACACGTCCGGGCCCCGCCCCTCCGGCGGAGCGGAGGAACAGGGCCCGGACGAGGAAGCGGATGGTCCGTCGCCGTCACTGCGGGGCCGACTCAGGATGGGAGGAGTCGGCGATCCCGGCCGAGGCCGGAGGCCGCGCGCACGCGCGAGCTACAGGTGACGGACCTGTCCGCGACCCGGGACGCAGCCCTGCCCCGGTGTGGGAACAACCGTGCCCAGGGGCTGGGGGCCGGCCTGCACACGGCGCGGGAGGCGACAGATCCACCGTGCGGGAACCGCCAGGTCCACCGTGCGGGAACCGCCAGGTCCACCGTGCGGGGACCGGCAGCTCCACTGTGCGGGAACCAGCAAGTCCACCGTTCGGAGACCAGCGCGTCCGCGCCACGGGGGCAAGGCCCGTCCGTGGCAGCGGACCGCGGGGCAGGTCTCAGGCGGCGGGCGCCGGCGAGGTGCTGCTGGAGGAGCTGCTGCTCGACGAGCTGGAGCCGGCGTCCGACTTCTTCTCCGCCGCGGGCTTCGCGGAGGCGTCTGAGCCGGTCGAGGTCTGGGGCTTGGCCGCGGGGGAGCTGCTGCTCGACGCGCCCCGGCTGTCGTTGCGGTAGAAGCCCGAGCCCTTGAAGACGATGCCGACAGCGGAGAAGACCTTCTTCAGGCGGCCCCCGCAGTTCGGGCACTCGGTGAGTGAGTCGTCCGAGAACTTCTGGACGGCCTCCAGGCCCTCACCGCACTCGGTGCACTGGTACTGGTACGTCGGCACTTGCTTCCTCCTGGCACTCTGACTCGATGAGTGCTAACGACACTCCATAGTGACGTATTCCGCGCCGTCAGTCCACTGCCGACGAGCCCCGGTGACCGATCACACGCCTGGCGCGGGCTCCTCGGCGGCCCCGGCCGGGGCCTTGGCGGCGGTCGGTACGAGTCGCCCGCGCAGGAGTGCCAGCGTGAGGAGGGCGGCCAGTGTGCCGAGTGCGGGGACCAGGAAACCGGCCTGTGAACCGTGCGCATCCGCGAGCCTCCCCGCGGCCGTCACCGCCGCCGCCTGCCCCAACGCCACCGCGCCGGTGAGCCAGGTGAACGCCTCGGTCCTGGCCCGGACCGGGACCAGCGCGTCGACCAGGGTGTACCCGGTCACCAGGGAGGGCGCGACGCAGAGCCCCGTCAGGAATCCGACCACGGCGAAGAGAGGAACGGAGTGCACGGCCCACAGGGTCGAGGCCACGACGGCGAGCGCCGTGTAACCCACGAGCAGTCGGCCGTGCGCGGGCCGCTTCCAGGCGATGGCGCCCACGGCGGCGCCCGAGAGCATGTTCCCGCAGGCGAAGATCCCGTAGAGGAGGCCGTTGACGCCGGAGTGACCCGACTCCTCGGCGAAGGCCGTGAGAGACACCTGCATACCGCCGAAGACCACCCCGATCCCGAGGAAGGCCACCACCAGCACTCGGACGCCCGGCACCCGCAGAGCCGAGGACGGTCCGGCCGTCCCCGTGCGGCCCGTGCCCGATTGGCTTGGGGCCGCCCCGCCGGGTTCCGTTTCACGGCCCGGTCCGGTGGCGGGCTTGTGGTGCCCGCCGCTCGGCAGGCCCGCGCGCTGGGCGGCGAAGAGCAGGCCGCCGACGAGGGTGAGTGTGGCCTCGGCGGCGAGACCGGCGACAGGGTGCACACCGGTGCACAGCGCGGTGGCGAGGACCGGTCCGATGACGAACGTGAACTCGTCGGTGACCGATTCGAAGGCGGCGGCCGTGGGGAGGAGCGGGCTGCCTGCCAGCTTGCCCGCCCAGCGCGCCCGCACCATCGGGCCGACCTGCGGCACCGACGCGCCGGACGGTACGGCCAGCAGGAACAGGGCCCACAGCGGGGCGTCGGCGAGAGCGAGGGTGGCCAGCGCGGCGACCGAGACGGCATGCAGGAGAACGCCCGGGACGAGCACGGCGCGTTGTCCGTGGCGGTCCGCGAGCCGGCCGTTCTGCGGGGCGAAGAGGGCCATCGAGACGCCGGTGACGGCGGCGACGGCGCCCGCGGTGCCGTAGGAACCGGTGGTGTGTTCCACGAGCATGACCATGCCCATGGTCAGCATTCCGAAGGGCTGCCGGGCGGCGAAGCCCGAGAGGAGGAAACCGGCGACGCCGGGGGTGCGCAGGAGCTGTCCGTAGCCGGGGCGGCGCGGGGGTGCGCTCTTGGGGGAGCCGGGGCCGGACGAGGAGGCGACCGTGGTTGCCACGGCGCACACCTTTCTGCCGCCTGGTAGCGCCTCGACGGGGAGGCACCGAGAGCTGTCCACTCGCGCGGGACTGCGGTAGATACCAGCGCCCGGGAGGGCGTCACGGCCGCCATACGGTCGCGCCAGCTCTGCGTCAGGCAGAGTTGGTCGGTCAGTGATGCGCACCCATCGTATGACGGGCGCGGGCCCCGGCGCGCCCTCGCCGCCGGGGCCTCGCACCAGCGACGAGCGACGGTAGCGGCAGCTCAGGCCGGGTCCCGCTCCTCGTCCGGCTCCCCGATCCCGGCCCCTTCGGCCTGGTGTTCCTCGGCCGGGCGGAGGTCCTCCGGCGTGCGGTGCTCGGCGTCGGACGCGTCGCGGGCCGCCTGCTCGCGCGCCCTGTCGCGTACCGAGGAGGCGGGCGGCAGCGGTGGCACGGAGCCGTTGCCGCGCCGCTCGGCGGCCGGAGCCTCCCGCTCCTCGGGCACGAAGGCATCGCCCGAGCGGCCTGCACCGCCCGAGCCCGTACCGGCCGCGCCGCCAAAGCCCGTACCGGCCGCACCGCCGGCACCCGGACCACCCGCACCCGAGCTGCCCGTTACGCCTGAACCCGTCCTGCCACCACTGCCAGTACCCAGGCCGTCCGCCCCCGAGCTGCGCTGACCGAACCGGCCCGTCCCGGAGCCGTCCACCCGCGAGCCGTCCGCCCCGGAGCCACCCGTGCCCGCCCCGCTCGCCGCGCCCGACTCTCCGTACTCCGGGCGGATCTTCCCGTTCTCGCCGCGCCCGCTTACGTCCGCGGACCGGCTGAATCGGAGGCGGCCCAACGCACGGCCCCCAGTCTGTCCGGCTCCCTGCTCCCGCGGGGCCGCCCCCCTCCCGGCCGCGCCGGACCGCCCGGCACCGGCACCGGCACGCGCCGCTCCCGCCCCGGACCGCCCCGCACCAGCCCCGGCACGCCCCGCACCCACTCGACCCGAGCCCGAGCCCGCACCCGCTCGACCCGAGCCCGCACCCGCTCGACCCGAGCCCGCACCCGCTCGACCCGAGCCCGAGCCCGCACGCGACCGTCCCGAGCCCGCGCCCGCCCCCATCCGTCCCGCGCCGGCCACCGCGCCCGTCACCGCGCCGGAGGTCGCGCCCGAAGTCGGGCCCCCAGGCTCCTCGGCTCCCAGCCAGCCCGCGAGCTTGCCGCCGTGGGCGACGGCGCGGAGGCGGTCCTCCGCGGCCTCGCGGACGGGGTCGGTGGCGACGACGAGGAGTTCGTCGCCGCGGTGCAGGGTCGTGGTCGGGGTGGGGACGAAACTCGTGCCCTCGCGGACGACGAGCGTGACGGCAGAGCCCTTCGGCAGTCGCAGTTCGCTCACCTCCACGCCGTGCATCCGCGAGTCGCCGGGGACCGCGACCGACAGGAGGTGGCCGCGCAGGCGCTCCAGCGGCGCGGACTCCACGCCGAGGTCCGCGGTCTCGGCGCGGTTGCCGAGGCCCAGGCGGCGGGCGAGCCAGGGCAGGGTCGGGCCCTGGACGAGGGTGTAGACGACGACGAGGACGAAGACGATGTTGAAGATGTGCTGGCTGTCCTCGATCCCGCCCACCATGGGGATCGTCGCCAGGATGATCGGCACCGCGCCGCGCAGTCCCGCCCACGACATGAGCGCCTGTTCCCGCCAGGGCAGCCGGAAGGGCAGCAGGCTCAGCAGGACCGAGGCCGGGCGGGCGAGCGCGGTCAGGACGAGGCCGATGAGGAGGGCGGGAACCATGTCCGCGGCGAGTTCGTGCGGCGTGACGAGCAGCCCGAGCAGGACGAACATGCCGATCTGCGCGATCCAGCCGAGGCCCTCGGCGAAGCCCCTGGTCGCGGGCCAGTGCGGCAGCTTGGCGTTGCCGAGCACCATCGAGGCGAGGTAGACCGCGAGGAAGCCGCTGCCGTGGACGAGGGCGCCCGAGGCGTAGGCGGTGACGGCGATCGCCATGACCGCGATCGGGTAGAGCCCCGAGGCGGGCAGTGCGACGTGGCGCAGCCCGTACGCGCCGAGCCAGCCCACCGCGAGGCCCACCGCGGCCCCGATGGCCAGTTCGAGCGCGATCTCGCCGAGCAGCACGTACCAGTGCTCGACCGGGCCCGCCGTGGAGAAGGCCACGACGAGGATGACGACGGGCGCGTCGTTGAAGCCCGACTCCGCCTCCAGCGTGCCCGTGATGCGGGAGGGTAGCGGCACCTTGCGCAGCACCGAGAAGACCGCCGCCGCGTCCGTCGAGGAGACCACCGCGCCGATGATCAGCGCGGGCCGCCAGTCGAGACCCACCACGTAGTGCGCCCCGAGCGCCGTGATCCCGACGCTGATCCCGACACCCACCGTGGAGAGCGCCGCCGCCGCGGGCAGCGCCGGGCGGACCTCTTTCCACTTCGTGCCGAGCCCGCCCTCGGTGAGGATCACCACAAGGGCCGCGTAGCCGATGACCTGGGTGAGCCGGACGTCGTCGAAGGACACGTTGCCGAGTCCGTCGGTGCCCATGACGACACCGATGCCGAGATAGACGAGCAGGCTCGGCAGGCCGCTGCGCGAGGAGAGGCGCACGGCCGCGACGGCGACGAGGAGGACGACGGCGGAGACGAGCAGGAGCTGGTTGAGGTGGTCGACAGTCAGGGGCCGGTTCCTTTCCGCGGGGGCGGGAACCCGCGTCCACCGGGGGCGGACGGGGAGGAGGTGCCGGCAAGGGGTACGAGCCGGGCGGAGGGGGCGACTCCGGAACAGAGCCGACCCGGTTACTTCGTTACCTTACCTAATCGTTAACGGTTTCTTGATGCGTCTTCGCGAACCGGCCGCACCGCGTGCGTGCGTCTGACCATGCGGAGATACGACCGCCTTGCACCGGAGAAGTCGGCACACATGGGGCAAGCCGGTCGGGCGGGGGAGTGCTCAAGTGCCGTGCGAAGCGGGGCGAACGGGCCCTGCGGCCCCGCCTCCGTCCCCGTACCGCGTCCTTGGCCTCCAGGCGCTGCGCCTATGGTTGCTCCAGCGTTGGGGTGACTCTCCGCCCGGACGATTCCGCCCGCTCGGCCGCTCGAAGGACAGCAAGGACAGCGATGCCCGCGAATACAACCCCCTCTTCCGGTCATAAGTCCGGCAAGAAGAAAGGGCGTCGAGCCCGCCTCCTCGTGATCCTCCTGGTCCTCGTCGTCGTGGCGGGAGTCGGGTACGGCGGCTGGTGGGGAGTGAGCACCGTACGGGCCTCCTACCCGCAGACGAGCGGGACGCTCCAACTCAAGGGCCTGAGCGGCAAGGTCGAGGTCCGCCGCGACGCCTACGGGATTCCGCAGATCTACGCGGACAGCGACGCCGACCTCTTCATGGCGCAGGGCTACGTGCAGGCCCAGGACCGCTTCTACGAGATGGACGTGCGCCGCCACACGACCTCGGGCCGGCTCTCCGAGATGTTCGGCGACAGCCAGGTCGACACCGACGCCTTCCTGCGCACGCTGGGCTGGCGGAACGTGGCGCAGAAGGAGTACGACACGAAGCTGTCGGCCGCCACGAAGCGCTCGCTCGATGCCTACACCCAGGGCGTCAACGCCTACCTCGCGGGCAAGGACGGCAAGGACATCTCGCTGGAGTACGCCGCGCTCGGCTTCACCAACGACTACAAGCCGCAGAAGTGGGACGCGGTCGACTCGGTGGCGTGGCTCAAGGCGATGGCCTGGGACCTGCGCGGCAACATGCAGGACGAGATCGACCGCTCCCTGATGAGCAGCCGCCTCAGCGCGAAGCAGATCAAGGACCTCTACCCCGAGTACCCGTACGAGAAGAACGCGCCGATCATCCAGGGCGGCGGCGTCGACCCGGTCACCGGCAAGTACGACCCCGACTACAAGGGGTCCCCCGGCGGGATGGGCACGGGCGTCGGCGACGGCACGTCCACGGGAACCGACGGCACGGGTACGGGCACCGGTACGGGTACGGGTACGGGCACCGGAACAGGTACGGGCACGGGTACGGGTACGGGCACCGACGGTACGGGCACGACGGGCACCGGTACGGACGCCACCGGCACCAACGCCACCGCCACCGGCACCAACGCCACCGCCGCCCAGGGCAGCTTCGGCTCCACCGACGCCGAGGCCATCAGCGACAAGCTCACCGGCGTCTACGACGCGCTCGACCGCGTCCCCGACCTGCTCGGCCCGAGCGGCAACGGCATCGGCTCGAACTCCTGGGTCGTCTCCGGCAAGTACACGACGACGAACAAGCCGCTGCTCGCCAACGACCCGCACCTCGCCCCGCAGCTCCCCTCGGTCTGGTACCAGATGGGGCTGCACTGCCGCACGGTCTCCGCGAAGTGCCAGTACGACGTCTCCGGCTACACCTTCTCCGGGATGCCCGGCGTCGTCATCGGCCACAACGGCGACATCTCCTGGGGCATGACGAACCTCGGCGCCGACGTCACCGACCTCTACCTGGAGAAGGTCACGAGCGACGGCTACCAGGTCGACGGCAAGATCAAGAAGTTCACGTCCCGCAAGGAGACGATCAAGGTCGCGGGCGGCACGTCGAAGGTCATCACCGTCCGGGAGACCGACAACGGCCCGCTCATCTCCGACCGCGACGACGAACTGACCAAGGTCGGCAAGAAGGCGCCCGTCGCGAGCGCGGCGCCCGACCGCGGCGACGGCTACGGCGTCTCGCTGCGCTGGACCGCACTCGACCCCGGCCGTTCCATGGACGCGGTCTTCGCCCTCGACAAGGCGAAGGACTTCAAGGAGTTCCGCTCCGCCGCGGCGCTCTTCGAGGTCCCCTCGCAGAACCTCATCTACGCCGACACCGAGGGCCACATCGGCTACCAGGCACCCGGGAAGATCCCGGTCCGCGCCAAGGGCGACGACGGTTCGCTGCCCGCGCCCGGCTGGGACTCCGACTACGACTGGCAGGGCTGGATCAAGCAGGACGAACTGCCCTGGGAGTACGACCCGGCGCGCGGCTACATCGTCACCGCCAACCAGGCCGTCGTCGACAAGGACGACTATCCCTACGAGCTGACGAGCGACTGGGGATACGGCACCCGCAGCGAGCGCATCACCGACCTGATCAAGTCGAAGATCAAGGACGGCGGCAAGATCTCCACCGACGACATGACCTCCATGCAGATGGACAACAGCAGCGAGATCGCCCGCCTGCTCACGCCCTACCTGCTGAAGATCGACGTCAAGGACCCCTACGTCCGCGAGGCGCAGAAGCTCCTGGAGGGCTGGGACTACACCCAGGAGCCCGACTCGGCCGCGGCCGCGTACTTCAACGGTGTGTGGCGCAACATCCTGACCCTCGCCTTCGGCCAGAAGCTGCCGAAGGAGGTACGGGTCAAGGACGAGTGCCTCAACGTCGAGCCGGCCGGCACCACGGGCCCCGTCGACGAGGACACCCGGGTGCGCGAGTGCGGGCAGCGCGACGCGGACAGCGCGCAGCCCGACGGCGGCGACCGCTGGTACGAGGTGGTCCGCGAGCTCGTCAAGGACCCGAAGAGCCAGTGGTGGTCCTCGCCCAAGACCCGCAAGGACAAGGCGACCGCCACCCGCGACGGTCTCTTCGCGCGCGCCATGAAGGACGCCCGCTGGGAGCTGACCGCGAAGCTCGGCAAGGACATCGACACCTGGAGCTGGGGACGCCTGCACCAGCTCACGCTGAAGAACCAGACGCTCGGCACCGAGGGCCCCGGCTTCCTCCAGCGGATGCTCAACCGCGGCCCGTACAAGCTGGGCGGCGGCGAGGCGGCGGTGGACGCGACCGGGTGGAACGCGGCGGGCGGCTACGACGTCGTCTGGGTCCCGTCGATGCGGATGATCGTGAACCTCGCCGACCTCGACAAATCCCGCTGGATCAACCTCACGGGCGCCTCGGGCCACGCCTACAGCGCCCACTACACCGACCAGACGAAGAAGTGGACCGAGGGCGAGACGCTGCCCTGGGCCTACAGCGACTCGGCGGTGAAGAAGGGGACCAAGGACACGCTGATCCTGGAACCCTGAGCCACCCGCCGCACGCGAGCGGCGGTACGGGTCCGCACGGCGGTACGGGTCCGCACAGGGGTCCGGGTGAGGGGCGCTCCCACGACGGGGGCGCCCCTCACCCGTACCCCCGAAGCACGCCCCGCTCGTACGACTGCGGGGCGCGCCCTCGCCCGGTACCGCTCTAGCCGCCGAACCGCCGCACCCCGGCCGGGGTCACCGCCGCGTGCACGGGGCGGTCGTGCGGCTCGGCGGGGACGCTCTCGCGCACCTCCTCCTCGTACAGCAGGACGAGCAGGAGCGGGTCGGCGCCGGATGCGGCGAGCCGCGTCAGGACCCTGTCGTACGAGCCGCCGCCGCGCCCGAGCCTGCGCCCCGCGCGGTCCACGGCGAGTCCCGGCAGCAGCACGGCCCCCGCCTCCGTGACCGCGCCGGGCCCGAGTCGCGGACCGGCGGGCTCGCGCAGCGTCATCCGGCCCGCGCGCCGGACCTCGCGCAGCGAGGCGGGACCCTCGTAGGCGGCCCAGTCGAGGTCGTCGTCGGGCAGCAGCACCGGCAGCAGGACCCGTACGCCCCGCGCGTGCCACAGCTCGACGAGCGGCGCGGTGTCCGGCTCGCCGCCGATCGACACGTACGCCGCGACGGTCCGTACCCCGTCCAGCTCGGGGAGCCGCGCGGCGACCTCGGCGAGCGTGTGTCCCAGGCGCCGTACTTCCGCGGCCGACCTGGCCTTTCGCGCTGTCAGCAGGGAGCGCCGCAGGGCCCTCTTCGCCTCCTTCGCCTCGCTCGACGCACCCGGCATTGGGCTCAATGCGCGCTCCTTATTACGTCATATCAGTCAATATGACCGCTACCTGTGGACAACTTCTCGGGCAATGGCAAAGCCCTGGCTATGGTGGCGCCATGACTTCCGCACACTCCAGGATCACGAAGGTCGTGATCCCCGCCGCCGGCCTCGGTACCAGGTTCCTCCCGGCGACCAAGGCCACCCCGAAGGAAATGCTGCCGGTCGTGGACAAGCCCGCGATCCAGTACGTCGTGGAGGAGGCCGTCTCCGCGGGTCTGAACGACGTCCTCATGGTGACAGGCCGCAACAAGCGCCCGGTCGAGGACCACTTCGACCGGAACTACGAGCTGGAGGAGGCGCTCCGTCGCAAGGGCGACGGCGACCGCCTCGCCAGCGTGCAGGAGTCCTCCGACCTCGCGGACATCCACTACGTGCGCCAGGGCGACCCCAAGGGCCTCGGGCACGCCGTGCTCTGCGCGGCGCCGCACGTGGGCCAGGAAGCCTTCGCCGTGCTCCTCGGGGACGACCTCATCGACCCGCGCGACCCGCTCCTCGCCCGGATGATCGAGGTCCAGGCCCGTGAGGGCGGCAGCGTCGTCGCGCTCATGGAGGTCCCGCCCGAGCAGATCCACCTCTACGGCAGCGCGGCGGTCGAGACGACGGAAGACGACGACGTCGTGCGCATCACCGGGCTCGTGGAGAAGCCCAATCCCGCCGACGCGCCCAGCAACTACGCGATCATCGGCCGCTACGTCCTCGACCCGCGCATCTTCGACATACTGCGCAAGACCGAGCCGGGACGCGGCGGCGAGATCCAGCTCACCGACGCCCTCCAGCACCTCGCCGAGGACGAGAACGCGGGCGGCCCGGTGCACGGTGTCGTCTTCCGCGGCCGCCGCTACGACACCGGCGATCGCGGCGACTACCTGCGCGCCATCGTCCGGCTCGCGTGCGAACGTGAGGACCTGGGCCCGGACTTCCGCGCCTGGCTCCGCAGTTACGTCGACGAGGAGATGCAGCCGTAGTGAGCACGACGACGCAGCCCCAGGGCCCCGAGGCCATTTGGCCGGTGACGGCGCACCTGGACGACATCCTGGCCACGGTGCGCCCGCTGGAGCCGATCGAGCTCCAGCTGCTCGACGCCCAGGGCTGCGTCCTCGTCGAGGACGTGACCGTGCCGCTCTCGCTGCCACCCTTCGCCAACAGCTCCATGGACGGGTACGCGGTCAGGGCGGCCGATCTCGCGGGTGCCGGCGAGGACGCGCCCGCCGCGCTGCGGGTCGTCGGGGACGCGTCCGCCGGCCTCCTCGCCCCGCCCGCCGCGGGCGCGGGCGAGGCGGTCCGCATCATGACCGGTGCCCCGCTGCCCGAGGGCGCGGACACCGTCGTGCCCGTCGAGTGGACCGACGGCGGCCTCGGCGCCGGCCCCGTCGACCGCATGACCCCGCACAGCACCGCCCCCGAGGGCGCCTCGGGCACGGTCCGTGTCTTCCGGCCCGCCGAGCCCGGCGCGCACGTACGGGAGGCGGGCGGGGACGTGCGCGAGGGCGACCTCGCGCTCGCGGCGGGCACCGTGCTCGGCCCGCCCCAGCTCGGCCTGCTCGCCGCCGTGGGCCGCGACACCGTCCGCGTACGCCCCCGCCCCCGCGTCGTCGTCCTCGCCACCGGCAGCGAACTCGTCCAGCCGGGCGAGTCCCTGGCCCCCGGCCAGATCCACGACTCCAACAGCTTCACCCTCACCGCGGCGGCTCGCGACGCGGGCGCGCTCGCCTTCCGCGTCGGCGCCATCGGGGACGACGCCGAGACCCTGCGGGCCACGATCGAGGACCAGCTCATCCGCGCCGACCTCGTGGTGACCTCGGGCGGCGTGAGCGTGGGCGCGTACGACGTGGTGAAGGAGGCCCTGACCGACTGGACGGGGCTGCCGGAGTCCTCCGCCGAAGGAGAGGGCGAGGAGGAGGGCGCGGGCGAGGGCGTCCCCGCGGCCGAAGGCGCCGAGCCGCCCCGCGGTGTCGCCTTCCGCAAGCTCGCGATGCAGCCGGGCAAGCCCCAGGGCTTCGGCACGATCGGCCGCGACGCGACGCCCGTCCTCGCCCTCCCGGGCAACCCGGTCTCCGCGTACGTGTCCTTCGAGCTGTTCGTGCGCCCGGCGATCCGCGCCCTCGCGGGCTTCACGGACCTGCACCGCCCCACCGTCCGCGCCCTCGTCGAGGCCCCCAAGGCCCTCACCTCCCCCGCGGGCCGCCGCCAGTACCTGCGCGCCCGCCACGCGGACGGCCGCGTCACCCCCGTCGGCGGCGCCTCCTCGCACCTGGTCGGCGCCCTCGCGCGGGCGGACGCCCTCCTCGTCGTGCCCGAGGAGCGCACCTCGGTGGAGCCGGGCGAGGAAGTGGAGGTCGTCCTGCTCGGCTGAACGGCTCCGGTACGGGGCGGCTCCGCGCGGCGCGTGGGGCGCCCCGGGACCGGTGCTGCCCTGATTCCACCGGGCTCGGGCGAGTACCGTGGCTGCCCGACACCGGCCCGCGCGGGACGCCCGCGAGCCCTCGACGGGAGCATTTTCGCCTCATGACCGCCACGCCCGCGGGGGCCGCCGCCCCCGAGCCCGCGGACCCGCCGCCCGGCGGGCTCACCCACCTCGACTCCTCGGGCGCGGCCCGCATGGTCGACGTGACCCGCAAGGACGTCACCGCCCGCACCGCCCGCGCCACCGGACGCGTCCTCGTCACCCCCGAGGTCGTCGCCCTGCTGCGGGGCGAGGGCCTGCCGAAGGGCGACGCCCTCGCGACCGCCCGCATCGCGGGCATCATGGGCGCCAAGCGCACACCGGACCTCGTACCGCTGTGCCACCCCCTGGCCCTCTCCGGCGTGACCGTGGACCTGGAGGTCACCGACGCGGCCGTCGCGATCACCGCCACGGTCCGTACGACCGACCGCACGGGTGTCGAGATGGAGGCCCTCACCGCCGTCTCGGTCGCGGCCCTCACGGTCGTCGACATGGTCAAGGCCGTCGACAAGGCCGCGACCATCACCGACATCCGCGTCGAGACCAAGACCGGCGGCAAGTCGGGCGACTGGCACCGCGACGGCGCGTCCGCGGGGACGGGCGCGAGCCCCGAGGACCGCGAGGCCGCGCCCCGTACGCCGCTCGGCCCCCGTACCGCCCTCGTCGTCACCGCCTCGAACCGGGCGGCCGCCGGGGTCTACCCGGACCGGGGCGGGCCGCTGATCGCCGAGGCGCTGCGGGCCTGGGGCTTCGCGACCGAGGGCCCGCAGGTCGTGCCGGACGGGGCGCCCGTGGAGGCAGCGCTGCGCGCCGCGATCGCGACCGGCTACGGCGTCGTCGTGACGACGGGTGGCACCGGGCTCACACCCACCGACCTCACCCCCGAGGCGACGCGCGCCGTCCTGGACCGCGAGATCCCGGGCGTCGCCGAGGCGATCCGCGCCGAGGGGCTCGGCAAGGTCCCGAGCGCGGCGCTCTCGCGCGGGCTCGCCGGGGTCGCGGGGACCACCCTCGTCGTGAACCTGCCGGGCTCCACGGGAGGGGTCCGCGACGGACTCGCCGTCCTGGAGCGCTGGCTGCCGCACGCCGTCGACCAGATCCACGGCGGCGACCACCGCCCGGCGCCCGGGCAGACCGGGGCCGGCACCCACCCGGAACCGGGCCCCTCCGGCTCCGCCGATACTGCCGGGAGCCCGAGCTGAACGGGTATCTGCCCACGTGGCCCGTCGTGCTGACGGAGGGCGACGTGACCCTGCGCCCGATAAGACAGCGGGACCAGAGCGCCTGGCGCGAGGTCAACCGGCGCAATCGCGACTGGCTGCGCCCCTGGGAGGCGACGATCCCGCCGCCGACCCCCTCGGGCCCCATCACGCACCGCCCGACCTACCGTCAGATGGTGCGACACCTGCGCACAGAGGCGAAGGCGGGCCGCATGCTGCCCTTCGTCATCGAGTACCAGGGGCGCATGGTCGGTCAGTTGACGGTCGCGGGAATCACCTGGGGTTCGATGTGCTCGGCGCACATCGGGTACTGGGTGGATCAGGACATCGCCGGACGGGGCGTCATGCCGACCGCGGTCGCACTCGCGGTCGACCACTGTTTCTTCCGGATGGGCCTGCACCGCATCGAGGTCTGCATCCGCCCCGAGAACGGCCCGAGCCGGCGCGTCGTGGAGAAACTCGGCTTTCGCGAAGAAGGCCTGCGCCCTCGTTATCTGCACATCGACGGCGGCTGGCGCGACCACCTCGTCTTCGCGCTGACGGCGGAGGAAGTACCGCACGGGATGCTGACGCGGTGGCGGTCCCGGCGCAGCTCACCGGGGGAGCGGAAAAGCCCCTCATCGTAATTCGAAAAGGCATTCGAATATGAGGGTGATCTGATCCTTACATACCATTCATGCCTTTCCGGTGATCAGATCGTTCCTAAAAATGCCCGTGTTATCAGTAGGTTCGTGCGACACACCGACTCAATTGGCGGATCGCCCGGTGAAAACCCCTCTACCGTGTGAGAGGTGAGCAGTAGTGGCCTCATTTACGCAGTCATCGTCGGGGCCTGGGCGGCCTACCTGGTGCCCATGTGGCTCCGCAGGCAGGACGAGCTGAACGAGGCCCGTCCGACGGAACGTTTCAGTACCGCCATCCGGTTGCTGTCCGGACGCGCGGGAATGGAACGCCGTTACGCCAAGGAGCTGCGGGAACGCGCCCCGGGCGAACCGGCGCAGGCCCTCGCGGGCGAAGCGGAGCCGACCGAATCGGTCGACGTCCGCGCCTTCGCCGCGCCCAGGACCGAGCTCCGCCCGGCATCGCGGCAGCAGCCGCCCGCGTTCCCCTCCTCCCCTTCGCCCGCCCCCGCCCCGCCTCCCGAGGCGCCGCGCGAGCCGGTCGCCGAGGAGCCGCACGGCCGCGAGCAGGCCCGGCACGGTGGGGCGGCACGGGGCCCGGCGGAGACCGAGGCGGTACGGGACGAGCGGCCCCGGACCGTATGGAGCCCCGGTGCCGCCGAGGTGCAGGCGCGGGCCCGCCGCACCCGCGTGCTCGCCCGCCGCAGGCGCACCACGGTGCTGCTCTTCCTCGTCTTCACGCTGGGCTCGGTCGCCGCCGCCGTGTGGGGACTCGGCTTCCTGTGGGTGCCCGCGATCCCGGCGGTGCTGCTCAGCGCGTACATCGTCTACCTGCGCGGCCAGGAACGCCGCCGCTTCGCGTACACGATGGACCGCCGCCGCGCCGAGGACGCCGCGGCCCGCCTGCGCGACCACGGCCGCGCCGAACGGCCCGAGGACCCCGCCCCCGAGCGCCGCCCGGCCCCTGAGCGGCGGCCCGCTCCCGAGCGCCGCCCGGCTGCCGAGCGGCGTCCCGTGGTCGACGAGCGCCCGACCGAGCCGGTGGCCGTGCGCCCGGAAGCGCCCGCGCGCCGCACCCCCGCCGAGGAGACGCGGCATCCCGAGCCCGCCGGTCACCCCGACGCCTCCGCGCTCGCCGCTGGCCGCCGCGCCCTCGTGGAGCAGACCGACCACGCGGAGTGGGTCGACCAACAGCGCGCCCCGGGCAGAGAGCCGCGCGGCGCGGGCTGGGACCCCGTGCCCGTACCGCTGCCGACGTACGTCACCGCCCCCGTCGCCCCGCGCGCGACGCAGGACGTCGACCTGGGCGCCCCCGACGTCTGGTCCTCGGCCCGCTCCACCTCCGCGGAGCCCACCCCGCGGCCCGAGCCGGAGCAGCCCGTCGAGTCCCGCCCCTCACGCCGCACCCGCGGCCGCCGCCGCACCACCCCCCTCTTCGACCAGTACGAGGAGAAGCCCC
Source organism: Streptomyces sp. NPDC088923 (assembly GCF_044749745.1). NCBI lineage: Bacteria > Bacillati > Actinomycetota > Actinomycetes > Kitasatosporales > Streptomycetaceae > Streptomyces > Streptomyces sp. NPDC088923. The sequence continues at coordinate 741,194 of NZ_JBIVIO010000001.1, forward strand.
CGCGCCGCGCGGCGGGCGAGTGAGCCGACGGCCGCGCCGGGGCGCCTGACCTGTGCGGAACGGATTACCGAGCACCCCTTCGGGGGTGCTAGAGTTTCACTCGTCGCAAGGGCCTGTGGCGCAGTCCGGTAGCGCACCTCGTTCGCATCGAGGGGGTCAGGGGTTCGAATCCCCTCAGGTCCACAGACGACTGTTCTTGAGTTTGCTCAGGAGTGGTGACGAGATCCCGTCCGATCGCAAGATCGGGCGGGATCTTCGTCGTTTCGGGGGTCGTTCGATGCCTGTTCGGGGTGGTGGATGGCGGCGTATCGGGTCTGGCGGGTTGCCCGGCAGGTGCCTGGCCGCTGCCGGGGCATGCGAACCGGCCCCGGTCGCCCGGGGCTGGTGATGGTGCTGTGCGGTTGTGGCGCTGCCCGATCAGAGGTTGGCCGGCGGATGCCGCCCCATGTCGAGTGGGGTGGGCATGCACGCCAAGTCATGACCTGGGGCAGCTGGAACGGATTCGAAGTCGGCGTCGGAGAGTCGGCTGCCAGTGCGCTCGTAGAGCCAGGTTTCCAGGATGTCCAGGTTTCCGATGGTCACCATGATCGCGATGAGGATCGTCTGGGCCACCTGGTGGGCGCTCGGCGGTGCATGGGGATCCCGATGTTCATCTCGGCGCTCTTGAGACGACCGTTGAGCCCCTCGTTGTGGGAGCGGATCGGCTTGTAGATCCGGTCCCAGGCGGGGCTGAGGTAGTGACTGTCCTGCCGGAACTTTGCGATCTTCAGGTCTCCGGCCGCGTCGGCGGGGACGCTGATCGCGGATGCCCCGCAGACGGCGGGCAGCGCCTCGTTGCCGGGAGGGTCCGTCCACTCTCTGTCAGGGAGCTGGATGGTCGGGCGAGCCGAGGCGTGGCTGGTGCGAGAGCGGAGATCCGCCAGTTTGATCACGGTCTGAGGCGGGCCCGAGGCGGTCGGTCGAGTAGGGCGGAGGCGTTCTCGGCGTGGACAGTTCACCGAAGGCGACGGGCCGGCCGCTGGGCATTGCAGGCGCACGTTCCGCGGGCGTCGGCGTTCTGCTTGAGCTTGAGGAAGTAGGGCAGCCGCTCGGCGGCCACCGGTTTCAGTTCATCGAGCCGACGGCGGAAGGTCTTGTCGTCCATGCCGTGAGTGGCCTGGGCCAAGGCGTTGGGGATGTGTGGACAGGTGAGGGAGCCGTCGATCAGTACGGCTCCTTGCCAGCTGCCCTGGATGCCACGGTCGGCCGCCTTGTAGTCCAGGGCCAGGCGGTAGCCGAGTCGGCGTACCGGAACCTGAAAGTTCTCCGGCGAGCAGCCGGTGCAGGCCCGATCTGCGGCACAGGTACCTGTCGGCAGTCGAAGCTCGGCGAGGTGCTTCAACACGGTGACCGCGTTCTCGCCCGTACGGACGGTCGGAGTGTCCAGGCTGAGGCCGAGGCAGAGCTGCGGGTAGGAGGGCGCGCGGCGGCCCTTCGCGGCTCTTTCGCCTGTGCGGGAGTGAGCGGCGACGAGCAGGCTTGCGCTGTAGCCGAAGATGCCCTTGTCGGAGCCGCCGCTGAAGTGCCAGCCGGCGGTGATCTCGACGGAGGCCGTGCCCGAGTAGTCGCTGTCGGGCTTGGCCAGAACCGGGATCGAGGTGGCGTCCACTCCCACGTCACCGGCCCAGCGCCGCATGTATCCGTGTTGCTGTGCCAGCCGGACTGGAACCAGTACGAGGTCGTTCGCCAGCCTTTGGAGCCGGTTCGCGGCCGCGCGGCCGACAGCCTCGTCCCGGGCAGCGGAGTGGATGTCAGCCTCCGCTTGGCCCAGGCGCCGGCGCCGGTCGCATCGTGCCGGGTCGAGCGCGGTGGTGATCCGGTCCAGCCCTCGGTAGAGGCGACGACTGGCAGCTATGCACGCACGTGCCGTGGACGGCGGAACCTCGGGGACGCCGAGCCAGGCGCGTGCTGCCGGCTGAAGACGGAAGTGCAGGATCTGCCAGGCGTCGGAGACCGTGGCTCGGCCCGTGTAGTACACGGCGAGCATCAGCCCGGCCAGTACGGTCCTCGGCCGAACGCCTGGTGGCCCGGGGCGGCCTCTCAGCATGTCTTCCAGCTGCTGGGGCAGGCCGGAGCGGTCGAGGACGGTCAGCAGCTGTCCGACCTTCGAGTCGGGGATCTCGGTGAGCCGTCCAGGCCGCAGCCGTGGTCGCGCATGGCGGGCGGCCAGCTGGTCGGTCTCAGGCCGCGCCCTCGCGAGCGGCGGCCGCGCAGCGGTGGTGTCGGTGCAGGTGCCTTGGTGGGCCACGGCATCCGGAGCATCCTCCGAGCTGCCGTGCATGCGCTCTGCGACCGCCACCACGGCCTGGACCAGTACTGCGGGCTCACCGACCTCAACGCACTTCCACGGCGGACCGGCCGGAGGTGCGGGATCCTCGGGCAGAGAGCTCGGAAGGGCGACGTCGGCGCCGGCCTGCTCATGGACCAGGCCGTCCTGTTGGAAGACTTCTTCGAGAGTCGCAGCATGGACCTCGCTGTGCCCCTGCTGAAAACCGGCGTGGGCACGGGCCACGTCGGCCACCCGAATCCGTTCACTCCGGAAGAACGGCTCCAGAGCCATGCGCTCGTACCCGCTGTGGACGGCCAGCGAGAAGACCGGCCACCACCCCTCCAGCTCCGGGTCCATCGACGGCTCTCCGTACCAGAAGCTCGACGGAACGAATCGGTAGTGACCGTGGGCGCGCACTGCCGTCAGACGGCGGCCCATCCCGGAAAGCTAGGCCGCGGCGGCGCGGGCAGCGTCCTCACTCGGCAGGACCAGCGTGTACTGGACTCCCCAGGCGGGAGGTGCCGCGCTCATCAGCTGCACTGCCAGGTGAACATCGCCCGCTCGAAGCGCCGCTCGGCCAGATCTTCCGGGCGGATCAGCCAGTACAGGGCTCCGGCATCGCCCCACATCATGTCCGCGGCGTCCTCGCTGTCGAACTGGGCCAGCAGCAACCAGTTGCCCGCCTCCTCGGACAGCCGCGGGTCGTCCCAGGACGCCTCGCCGTCCAGGACCGCCTCCGCAATCTCGATCTCGACCGGGTTCTGCACTGAGTGAGCGTGGCCGCCGATCTGATGCCCTACCTCATCATCGAACTCCCACAGCGCGTCGAGGAACTCCTGTGAGCAGACGGGGTGGTCGTACCGGTTCCCCAGTGGGGCGTCTGGGGCGAAGGCGGCCCGGACGGACGGATGCCAGGGCTCGGTCGCCGTCACCTCCACTCGACCGGTCAGCGGCACCGCCGGATACGGCTTGAGCCCTGCAGGCGCTTCATGCTCCGCCACCTTCTCGTCAGCCGCCACATAGAGCACGCGGGCGCCCGCCCAGCTCTCCCGGTCCTCGGCCAGAACGAGGGCCTCACCGTCGTCCAACTGCCCGTCGAAGTAGAAGAACAGCAGTGTCCCCGCCGCGGGCAGGTCGATGTCCAGCGCCGCCGCCGACAGGCGCGCGCAGTCGATCGAGGCAATGAAGGAGAGCGGCCCGCGCCCATCCCACACCGGCCACTCCGCGCTGGCAGGCAAGGCGGGAAGACCACCGAGGCGACCCACGGCGTCGTCAGTGTCAGTTGCTACCTCAAGACGCATGCCAGGGCGAAGCAGACCGAGCCACTTCTCAGAATCCTCGGGCGACATGTGCTGCAAGGTGAGGGATCGAAGGGCTTCTCGGGAACCATGTGTCATGCGCCCGATCATCCACGGTGACGCTGACAGAGACCTCGGCGGCCTTCCCGTTGCACACGCGGCCGTTCAGTCCGTGGCCGTGGACCTCCAAGCAGCGGTAACGCACCCTTCTTCCCAGTGCCACCAGCCCTCCGTCGCACCGTGTTCAAGGAGCTTTCGGATCTGTGGCAGGTCCGCCCCTGGCGGGACATCCAGTGCAACCATCCGGAATCTCTCGATACCTTCGCCTGTCGCGCCGAGCTTGTGGAAGATCTCCAGAACGCTCTGCCGGGCTGCGGCTGATCCGCCGTCCTTGAGCACGATCAGCCGGATCGTGCAGTTCTCTGAAGCTCGGACCGTCTCTCCAGCCCAACGGATGCCCTCAGCGTCGATCTCAACCCGGATGATGTCGTCGCTGGCGACGCCACGGACGAACCACGGGGTGTTGTCCAGCTGCACGGTGCCGTCGCCGAGGTCCATGGCCCACAGGTTCTCGATGCTCGCCGGCGGCCAGCCGTCTTCGTCAATGTCCAGCCGGAAATGGACCTTCACATGGTCGTCACTGGTGTTCGTCACGGCGCCATCATCCCCGCTACATCCACGCGATCGGACGTGGGAGTGCGGACGGAAGAGGTCACCGGATCCGGAGGGTGGCGCAGATGCACGTCGTGTCCTGAAGCAGCGCCACGCTGACGGCGATGCCAGTCAGCTCATCGGCATCCCTTGGACTGCGAAGGTGCTGTCAGTGGCCTCTGTCAGGATGCCCCGGTCAACATCGTGATCGGGAGAGAGCACGGGCACTTGGGACGTCGGCCCCTCCGACAACGACACGGTTCCTTCTACGCCGTGGAAGCCGCCCGGGTGCTCGGTCTCGGCACCGAGGGAGGCGTGCGTCTCGGGCTGGCGCCGTACAACAACGACGAGGACGTGGACCGGCTGGTGGCCGCGCTGGCGGAGCTGGTCGCGTGACACGCGGGCGGTGAGCGGGGGCGCCTTGCGCGTAGCCGACGCCCGCCAGGTGCGGGGCGGGCGGGGCAGGCGGGGCGCGTTGCGCGGATGCGCCGCTCGGTACGGGCCGGGGGCGGGCGTGTCAGCGCTCGCCCCCGCCCTCGCCGGGAGGACCGGGGAGAGGCCGGAGAGGCGGGAACGGGCTCTGGCGGTGGCGCTGTTGGCCTCGTCGGCAGGTCGGTGACGAGGTGTGTGAGCGGGTCCTCGCGGGTGCGGGCGTCGTGGGTGTACGCGCTCACGGACCGGCGGAAGGACTCGCCGGCCTTGGCGCCCTCGCGCAGGCGCGACCTTCAGCGCCGTCGTCGTCAGGAACGGCAGGGTCGTGCGCGGTACACGGAGTGGCCGCAGAGCGCGTGCCCCACCTCGTGGCCGATGACGTCGAGGACGCGGCAGGCGTCGACGGCCAGCACGTGCGGGGTGGGGAACCGGTCCTCGTCGACCCGCACCGGGCCGGAGAGGTGGCGCGGGCGCGGGCCGCGTTCGGGGAACTGCCGCTGAGCGCCGTGACGACCGTGTCGAAACCGGTCGGGCGGCGCGGGGCGCCGAGCGGTCCGAGGGGTGCCCATATGGCCGGTGACGTGCGGGTTCTTCCTGTTCAGGAGCCTTTGTCGGTGGGGGACTTTATGGTGGGAGGTGCTTCGGGTACCCCGGGGGAGCGGGCTGCCGGGCGGTGGGGCCTGGCGCGCGTCGGTCTGTCCAAGGTCTGCCGTCCTCTCTACGGTGGGACGAGCACGGGAGCCGGGCCCGGCAAGGGGCACGGCACGGGGGAAGAGGGAACGATGGACGTGAGCCTGCTGGCCGGTGAAGGAGCGACCGCGCTCGTCGGGCTGATGGTCGCCGACGGGTGGACGGCCGTCAGGGAGCGGGTGGCGCGGTTCTTCTCGCGCGGGGACGGGGACCTTGGGGAGGTGGAGCGGGTCGAGACCGACCTGGAGGAGGCGCGGGGCGAACTGCTGACGGCGGGCGAGGACCGCGAGGTCGCCGAGGACGTCGAGGCGGCCTGGCGGCTGCGGTTCCGGCGGGCCCTGCGCGCGCACCCGGAGGCGGCGGACGAGCTGCGGGCCCTGCTCGACGAGCTGACACCGCAGCGGGACCGTACGGGGAGCGGCGATACGTACAACTCGGTGAGCGGCACGGTGCACGGCGGTTCGGTCGTGCAGGGACGGGACTTCGGGGCCCTGACCATCGGTCCTGCCGCGTCCGCCCCGTACACGGACGGGCGGTCCGGCACATGACGGCCCCGGAGGACGAGCCGGGCGCCGACGGCCCCTGGACCAACAGCGTCTCCGGGACGGTGGACGGCACGGTCGTCCAGGCCGGCCGGGTCCACGGCGGCATCACCGTCGTCACCGGGAAACCCGCCCCCGAGCCCGTCATCCCGGACACGATCCCGGCCCTGACCACGAGGTTCATCAACAGACGCGCCGAACTCGCCCTCCTGACGGCGGACTCGGCGCCACGCCCGTACGAGGACGATCCACCCGGCGACGCGGCCGATCCGCCTGACGACGACACGGTGGAGGTCGGCTACCGGGTGTTCTTCGGGCTGCCGGGCGTGGGGAAGACCGCGCTCGCCTGCCGGTGGGGACGGGCGCAGGGAACCCGGGAGCGTTTTCCGGACGGCCGGCTGTACGTGGATTACGCCGGTCTGCGGGGAGTGGACGGCGACAGCGCCATCGCGCTCGCCCGCTGTCTGCGCGAGCTGGGCGTGAAGGACGAGTTCATCCCGCACACGCTGGAGGACCGGGCCGCGCTCTACAAGCGCCGTACGGCGGGCCGAAGGCTGCTCGTGGTCGTCGACGACGCGCTCAGGGCGGCGCAGGTCAGGCCGCTGCTGCCCCAGGGGGCGGGCAGCATGCTCCTCGTCACCAGCACCCGTCGGCTCTTCGAACTGACGCTCGAAGGCGCCCGGTTGACGCCGATGGCCCCGCTGGACGAGGAGGCCGCGCTGCGGCTGCTCGCGGACCGTCTGGGACCCGAGACCGTCCGTGCGCACCGGGAGGCCGCGCTGCGGGTGGTCGCCGCCTGTGGCGGGCTGCCCCTGGCGCTGCACCTCGCGGCGGTCCGGCTGCTCCAGCGACCGCACCTGACCTTGCCCGCGCTGGCCCGGGAGCTGGCGGGGGAATCGGACCGGCTGCGCGGACTCGCGCTCGGAGGGGGACCCGCCATGTCCGGCGTACTCGAACTGACCTACAGCGAGCTGACGTCCCGGGAGGCCGGCCTGTACCGGCTTCTCGGGGTGCTCCCGGGACGGACGTACGAGCCGGTGACCGTCGCCGCCGGGCTCTCACCGGCGGCCGGGACCGGCGAGGAGGAGGCGGCGGCGCTGCTCGGGCGGCTCTTCGAGGCGGGGCTCCTCGACGCGGCCGGGGACGGGCACTACCGGATGCACGACCTGGTCCGCGCGCACGCGCGCGAGAAGGCCGGGGCAGTGGAGGACGAGGGGTGGGCGGACGGCGTCGTGGAGCGGGTGACGCGCGCGCTCCTGCTGCGCACCGCGCAGGCGGACCGGGCGCTGCGCGCGGACCGGCTGCGGGTCGCGGTCCTCGACGAACTGCTCGACGGGGCGCCCGACCCCTTCGCGGACGGGGAGGGAAACGCGGACGGGGCGGAGCGGGCGCTGGCGTGGCTGGAGGCCGGGAAGTACAACACTCTCGCCGTCCTCGCCGCTGCCGAAAGCCTGGGGTTGCACGGTCTCGTGTGGCCGCTCGCGGAGGCGCAGACGGCGTTGTTCCTGCACCACCGTCATGTGCGCGAGTGGCTCACCAGCCTGGAGACGGGGGCGCGTGCGGCGGCGGCCGATCTCGCCCCGGCCGGGGAGGCGCGTTTGCGGAGCCTGCTGTCGCGCCCGCTGCTCGACCTCGGTGAGGACGAGCGGGCGCGCGCCGAGCTGGAGCGGGCGGCGGCGTGCGCGGAGGTCGCGGCGAGCCCCGTACTGAGCGCTTCCGTCCTGGAGTTCTCCGGGCGTTACTGGGATCGCGCGGACCCGGAGCGGGCGGTCGGGGTGTACACGCGGGCGGTCGAGCTGAACACGGCGGCGGGGGAGGAACGCGGGCGGGCGCTCGCGGAGTTCTTCCTCGGCAGGGCGATCGCGGCGACGGGCCGCGCGGTCGAGGCGCTGCCGGTCCTGGAGCGGGCGCGGGACGCGCTGCGGGGCCTGGGCGAGGACGACCGGAGGATGGCGGCGCGGGCGGAAGCGGCGCTCGGCGAGGTTCGCGAGGCGCTGGGAGACCTGGCCGGGGCGGTGCGGGAACTGCGGCGAGCGGCCGAGGAGTTGCGCGCGGTGGATGCCACGTATTACGAGGCGCAGGCGCGCGAGCGGCTCGCCGGGCTGCTGCTGCGCGAGGGGCGGCCGGAGGCGGAGGTACGGGCGGAGGCACTGCGCGCGTACACGATCTACGAGGAGGGCGGGAGCCCCGAGGCCGGGCGACTGCGGGCGCGGATGACGGCCTTGCTGGGAGAGGACGTGGTGGCGGGGGAGTAGGCGGGCCGGGGTGGGCTAAGCCGTGGGCCGCCGTGTCCCGCCCGGCGGGCTCGGCCGCCGCCGGAGCCAGTGGCCGGGGGTCAGTGGCCGGGCTTGGGGAGGCGGCGCAGGCTGAGGGCGACCGGGGGGCGGTCGCCGGGCGCGGTGTGCAGGCGGACGTCGAGCGGGGCGGGTAGGAAACCGGCTTCGGTGGGCGCGTCGAGCCCGCCGGGGCACAGGTGGGCGAGTGTCGTGGCGTAGGAGACGGCGGCGAGCAACTGCGGGTCGGGGTGCTCGCCGGGGGCGGTGGGCACGGCCTCGACGAGGCGGCCGTCGCGCCAGTGGGCGAGGCAGCCGCCGCTCTGGAGCGGGACGACGGCGAGGACCGCGCCGGGCAGCCGGTCGAGGAGCCGGCTCGTGCGCAGGCAGGCGTCCGCCGGGCGTGCGGCCGGTTCGCGTTCGGCGACGACGGAGGCGTGTTCGAGGCGGCCCAGGTCGGGCTCGGCGGAGTCGCAGGCGAGGTAGGCGAAGCGGAGCGGGAGCGGGGTGTCCGCACGGCCAGGAGGGGCTCCGGGCCCGTATGGGGCCCCGGCATCCGCCGCCTCCCCCGGCTCCATCGCCTCGTCGGCGTCCTGGGGCAGGACGGCGGCGGGGGTGCGGTGGACGTGGACGACGGGGGGCTGGTGGGCGGGGGTGCGGAGGCTCGCGATGACGTGCCAGGAGGTGGCGGCGTTGTCCTCGGTGGGTGGGGCGGGGTCGGGGAGGGCGAGGACGGGGGCGCGTTCGCGGGGCGGGGACAGGCGCAGGAGGCGGTAGACGATCCCGCGGAGCCGGTCGACGGCTTCGCCGGGGTCGGCGAACGCGGCCTCGGCGACGGCCGCGTACCGGTCCGGGCTGTGGTTCTCGCGTACGGTGTCGACGAGTTGGCGGAGCCGGTGGCCCGTGGCCGCGGGCGGCAGGTGCGGGGCGGTCCGGGAGAGGAGGGCGCCGGCGGTGCCGGGCACGGCCTCGCTTCCGTAGGCGCCGAGCAGTACGGGCTTGCCGAGCGCGGCGCCGAGCAGGGTGACCGAGCCGTGGTCGCCGACGACGAGCGAGGCCCCGACGAGGGCGCTGCGCCAGGCGTGCGCGGCGGGGACGAGGAGGAGTCCCGCCGCGCGGGCGGGAGCGAGGACGTGGCGGAGTTGCCAGGCGCCGTGCGCGGACCAGACGTTCGGGTGGACGACGGCGGCGACGCGGTACTCGTCGTACGGGAGCGCGGCGAGGAGTTCCGCGGCGAGGCGGGGGCGGCGGCCGAGGAGGGAGGTGGGGCCCCAGGTGGAGCTGAGGACGAGGAGGGCGCGCTCGGGGGAGCCGGTGAGGATCTGCCGGTAGTGGGCGGCGTGCGGGAGGTTGCGGCGGAGTTCGTCGTAGCTGGGATCACCGACGAGGAGGGTGCGCCCGGCGGTGCCGGGGTGGGCGGAGTGCAGTTGGGCGGCCTGGTCGGGGTGCGAGACGGTGAGCCAGGCGCGGCCCGAGGCGAGGAGGGCGTCGGGGACGAGGCCGGAGAGACGGCGGCCCGGGGCGCGGGCGTCGGGGACGAGTTTCTGGAAGCCGACGCCGTGCGGGAGGACGAGGACGGGGCAGTCGCCCGCCGGGACCTCGATGTTCTCGCTCGCGGAGAGGATGAGGTCGGGGGCGCTCTCGGCGAGCTGGCTCCAGGGCATGACGCGGCAGCCGTGGTGGTGGAGCAGGTCGAGCACGCCGTCGCCGAAGGCGGAGCCGGGGTCGTGCGCGAAGACGACGGAGACGCGGGGGTCGCTGTGCAGGATCGCGGGGAGCGCTTCGAGTGCCCGCGTGGTGGAGGTCACGGTGCGGGCGGCGACGACGAGGGTGCGCTCGGTGGGAAGGGTCGCCCAGCGCTCGGCGTCGGGGCCGACGGGTACCCGCAGGTGCCGCGGCGTCGGGGCGCCGCTCACGGCGCGCCCCCGGAGCGGGCCGCCGCCGCTCGGTGGGCCCCGGCCGGGGCTGTCAGGGTGGACACCTGTTGCTCCGCCTTCGCACGGTGGTGATCTCCCGTACGGGATACGAGGTGTGGACGTCGTCCACAGTACCCGGCGGGGTGGGGGCGCGGGGGTTTGTGCGGGGCGGGGAGGGGGTGCGGGCGGAGGGGGCGTTTGGCGGGGGTGCGGCGGGTGGGGGACTGGTGGGGGCGCGGGGCGGGGTGCGGCGGGCCGGGGTTGTTCGGCCGGCCGGGGGCGCGTCGGCTGGGGTGTGTCCTGTCAGAGGTGGAGGGACTTCACGTAGCAGAGGCTCGTGTCGTACTCGCGGTAGAGGCCGAACTTCGCGGGGGCCGGGGTGTAGCCGCTGGAGAGGTAGAGGGCGACGGCCTCGGGCTGCATCGTGCCGGTCTCCAGGACCATGCGGGTACGGCCCGCCTCGCGGGCGTCCTCCTCCAGCAGCGCGAGGATGCGGCGCGCGAGGCCGAGGCCGCGGGCCTCGCGGACCACGTACATGCGCTTGAGCTCGGCGTCGCCGTTCGCGTACCCCTCCTCGCTGGTGTCCTGCCGTCGCCAGCCGCCGGTGGCGACGGGGCGTTCGCGCTCGTCGTAGGCGAGGAGGTAGAGGCCGCGCGGCGGGGTGAACATCCCGGCGTCGAGCGGGGTCATGTCGCCGTCGTCACCGTAGCGCTCGGCGTATTCGAGCTGGACCTGGTCGTTGAGCTTGACGGCGTCCGGGTGGTCGTACGGGACGGGGCGGATCTGCATGAGGATGATCGTACCGCCGGTCGCATCTGTGGATAACTCCGGACGAATGTCCGAGCGTGTGCTCTAGGGTTTCGAGTGTGCTGATCGTGACGAGTGTGAACGTGAACGGGCTGCGCGCAGCGGCCAAGAAGGGCTTCACCGAGTGGCTGGCGGGCACCTCGGCGGATGTGCTGTGCCTCCAGGAGGTACGGGCCGAGGCCCACCAGCTGCCGGAGGAGGTGGCCCGTCCCGAGGGCTGGTTCAGCCTGCACGCGCCGGCGGCCGACAAGGGAAGGGCCGGGGTCTCGCTCTACACGCGGCGGGAGCCGGACCGGGTGCGGACGGGCTTCGGCAGTGCGGAGTTCGACGGGTCCGGGCGCTACGTGGAGGCGGACCTGCCGGGTGTGACGGTGGCGAGCCTGTATCTGCCGAGCGGTGAGGTGGGGACCGAGCGGCAGGAGCAGAAGTACCGCTTCATGGGCGAGTTCCTCGCGTACCTGAAGGAGCTGCGCGAGCGGGCGGCGGCGGAGGGGCGCGAGGTGCTCGTCTGCGGGGACTGGAACATCGCGCACACCGAGGCCGACCTGAAGAACTGGCGGGGCAACCGCAAGAACGCGGGCTTCCTGCCGGAGGAGCGCGAGTGGCTGTCGCAGGTCCTCGATCCGGCGGACGGCGGTTACGTGGACGTGGTGCGCGCCCAGCACGCGGGGGTCGAGGGGCCGTACTCGTGGTGGTCGTACCGGGGCCGGGCCTTCGACAACGACACGGGGTGGCGGATCGACTACCACATGGCGAGCGCGGGGCTCGCCGGGCGGGCGGTTAAGGCGGAGGTGGAACGAGCGGCGACGCACGCGGAGCGGTGGAGCGACCACGCGCCGGTGACGGTGACGTACGAGATGTGAGGTGAGGGGGAGGGGCTGAGGTTGCGGGCCGAGGGTGGTGTGGGGCGCGGGGTTCGGGGCCGGTGTCGGCTCGGGGGCGTGCCCGGCTCGGGTACGGGTGCGGTGGTCAGGCGGGAGGGGGTGAGGTGGGCGGGTCCGATGGGGGTCCGGGGGTGTGGCCCGGGCCGGGTTGGGGGGCGGCTTCGGGGGCCAGGGCCGGGTCGGTGAGGCGGCGGTCGAGGGCTAGGGAGAGTTCGGCGTCCACGACGGCCTTGGCGAGTGGCCGGAGTTTGGCGGGGTCGGTAGCGAGTGCGTGGGGGCGGAGGATCTCCAGGAAGAGGGTGGCGAGGGCCTCGGCGTGGACGCGGACCTGGCGGCCGGCCTCCAGGACGGTGGCGAGCGGGACTCCCTCGCGGACCAGGGTCGTGGAGACGTCCAGGAGGCGCCGGCTGATGTGGACGATCGTGTCCCCGTCGACGGCGAGGTAGCCGAGGTCGAGCGCGGCGGCGAGGTTCTCCGGGGTGACCTCGCCGGCGAAGTGGTCGGCGAGTTCCTCGGGGGAGAGGCGGACGGGGGTCTCCTCCGTCGGGGTCTCGCCGACGCCGAGGACGTCGGCGACGTCCCTGCCGTGCTCGAAGGCCTCGGCGAGTTCGGCGATGCCGCTGAGGGTGTGACCGCGCTCCAGGAGTGCCGCGATGGTGCGCAGGCGGGCGAGGTGGTGCTCGTCGTACCAGGCGATCCTGCCTTCGCGGCGGGGCGCGGCGAGCAGCTTGCGCTCGCGGTAGAAGCGCAGGGTGCGGGTGGTGATGCCGGCCGCCTCGGCCAACTCGGCGGTGCGGTACTCCCTGGCGGGGGCCGGTGAGTGAGGCGGGGCGGGGGTGGGGTTCGGCTCGGCTGGTGGGGTGGCTGAGGGGGTGTGGCCGGGTGCTTCTCCCGGGGTGGGGCTCGGCGCGGCCGCGGGGGTGGGGCTGGGTGGGGCCGGGGGGCTGGCTTCCGGGGTGGGGCCGGGGGTGGTGGCTCGGGCGGGCGGGTCTGCCTGGGTGGGGCCTGGCTCGGCTGCGGGGGTGGGGTCGGGGGCGGCTGTCTGGGCGGGAGCCGGTTCGGCTGTCGGCGTGGGCGGGGTTGCCGGGCCGGCTGTGGGCGTGGGGCGGGGCTGGGTTGCCGGGCTGGTTGCCGGGGTGGGGGCGTCCTCGGCTGTCTGGGCGGGGCTCGGCTCGGCCGCCGGGGTGGGGCTGGGTGTCGGGGCGGGGCCGGGGGCCGGGGTGGGGCCGGGTGCCGGCTCGGCTGCCGGGGTGGGCTCGGTCGTCGGGTGCTCGTCCACGTGGCGCACCTTATGCGGGGCGGAGGGGCGGTGGGGGTGGGGCGGGGTGGGGGAGGGGGGAGGGGGCCCCGCCCCCGCGCTGGCACAATGCGGGGATTGTTCCGGTTGGACCGAAGGAGAGCCGCATGACACAGGTGAAGCTGACCACGAATCGCGGGGACATCGTGCTGGCGCTGGATGAGGAGAAGGCGCCGCAGACGGTGGCCAACTTCGTCCAGTACGTCGAGGACGGGCACTACGACGGGACGATCTTCCACCGGATCATCGACAACTTCATGGTCCAGGGCGGCGGTTTCGACGCGAAGATGGTGCAGCGCCCGACGCGGGCCGCCGTGCCGAACGAGGCGGACAACGGGCTGAAGAACGACACGTACACCGTGGCGATGGCCCGTACGAACGACCCGCACTCGGCGACCGCGCAGTTCTTCGTCAACGTCGCGAACAACGACTTCCTCAACCACAGCGGCAAGAATCCGCAGGGCTGGGGATACGCGGTCTTCGGCGAGGTCGTCGAGGGGCGGGACGTGGTCGACGAGATCAAGGTGGTGCCGACCGGGATCAGGAACGGGATGCGGGACGTGCCGAAGAACGATGTCGTCATCGAGCGGGCCGAGATCGTCGGCTGACGGCGGTTCACCTCGCGTCGAAGGACGCGGCGGCGGGCGGGCGGGCGCGGGTGCCTGCCCGCCCTTCGGCGTCTTCGGCCACCTGTCCTCGTTTCGCGTGCTGTCGATTCCGGGCGCTCCTCGGCGTCTCCGGGCGCTCCTCGGCGTCTCCGGGCGCCCCTCGGTGTTATCGGGCGCCCCGTCGTTTCGAGGGGCACCCCTTCCGGGGCGACGCCTTCCGGCTCTTGGCGAAGCGCCCCCGTGCCGCCGCGAGGCTCCCCCGCGCGCCGCCGCGAAGCCGCCCGCGTCGCCGCGAAGCCCCCCGCGCCGCCCCGAAAGCCCCACCCCGCCGCGAGGCCCCCGCCCCCGCGAAGCCCCCTCGCACCGCCGCGCTCCGAAGCCCCCGCCCCCGCGAAGCCTTTCGCACCGGCCGCGCCCCCCGCTCCCGCGAAGCCCTCGCACCGCCGCGCTCCCCCGAAGCCCCCGCCCCCCGCCCCCCGCTCCCGCGAAGCCCTCGCACCGCCGCGCTCCTCCGAAGCCCCCCGCACTGCCCCCGCCCCCGAAGCCCCCACCCCGCCGCGAGGCCCCCCGCCCCGCCGCCGCCCCGCGAGGCCCCCCGCCCCCGCGAAGCCACCCCGCACCGCCCCCGCCCCCCGAAGCCCGTACCCCGCCGCGAAGCCCCCCCACCCCGCCGCGAAGCCCCCTCGCCCCGCCGCGAGGCCCCCCGCCCTGCGAGGCCCCTCGCCCCGCCGCGAGGTCCCCCGCCCCCGCGAGGCCCCCCGCCCCCCGAAGCCCCCGCACCCGTCCCCACCCCCCAAGCCCCCGTACCGGCGGTAACAAGTCCCGTCCGACCCCTACCCATGAGTACGGGTCTGTTCTACGCTCCAACCGTGCCAGTGATTGCTGGCAGCATCGTCGGGAGAGTGCGGGAGGCGGCTCGATGGCGAAGACAAGCAGCAGCACCCACGTGCGGGTGGCCGTGGTCGGTTCGGGGTTCGGGGGGCTCGGCGCTGCCGTGCGGCTGCGGCGCGAGGGGGTGACCGACTTCGTCGTCCTGGAGCGTTCGGGCTCCGTCGGCGGGACCTGGCGCGACAACACGTATCCGGGCTGTGCCTGTGACGTGCCCTCGCACCTGTACTCCTTCTCCTTCGCGCCCAACCCCGAGTGGCCGCGCACTTTTTCCGGCCAGCCGCACATTCGCGCCTACCTGAAGCGCGTCGCCGACACCTTCGGCCTCCGCCCGCACCTGCGCTTCGACAGCGAGGTGCGGAACATGCGCTGGGACGGCGAGCGGATGCGCTGGGAGCTGGACACGGCCTCGGGCCCGTACACCGCCGATGTCGTCGTCTCGGCGACAGGGCCGCTCTCCGACCCGAAGATCCCGGACGTCCCGGGGCTCGACACCTTCCCCGGGAAGGTCTTCCACTCGGCGCGCTGGGACCACGACTACGAGCTGCGCGGCAAGCGCGTCGCGATGATCGGTACGGGCGCCTCGGCGATCCAGATCGTCCCCGCGATCCAGCCCGAGGTCGAGCGGCTCACCCTCTTCCAGCGCACGCCCCCCTGGGTCATGCCCCGGATGGACCGCGAAGTGAGCGGTCTGGAGCGGCGGTTGCACCGCGCGCTGCCCTTCACGACGGCCGCCCGTCGCGCCGCGCTGTGGGGCATCCGCGAGCTCCAGGTGCAGGCGTTCACGAAGCGACCCGACGAACTGGGACTCGTCGAACGCCTCGCGAAGGCGAACATGCACCGGTCCATCAAGGACCCCGCGACGCGCGCGAAACTGACGCCCTCGTACCGCATCGGGTGCAAGCGCATCCTGCTCTCCAGCACCTACTACCCGGCCCTCGCGCAGCCGAATGTGGACCTCGTCGCCTCCGGGCTCAGCGAGATCAGGGGCAACACCCTGGTCGCCGCCGACGGTTCGACGGCCGAGGTCGACGCGATCGTCTTCGGCACGGGCTTCCACGTCACGGACATGCCGATCGCCGAGCGCGTCGTGGGCGCTCAGGGGCACACGCTCGCCGAGAGCTGGAAGGACGGCATGGCCGCGCTGCGCGGCGCGACCGCGAGCGGCTTCCCGAACTTCATGACCGTCATCGGCCCCAATACCGGGCTCGGCAACTCCTCGATGATCCTCATGATCGAGGCCCAGCTGAACTACCTCGCCGACTACCTCCGACAGCTCGACGTGCTGGGCCCGGGGACCGCGCTCGACCCCCGCCCCGCCTCGGTCGACGCCTGGAACGAGCGCGTCCAGACCCGCATGGAGCGCACGGTGTGGAACACCGGCGGGTGCACGAGCTGGTACCTCGACGCCTCCGGGCGCAATACGACGATCTGGCCGGGCACGACGGCCGAGTTCCGCGCCGCGACCCGGCGCGTGGACCTCCTGGAGTACGAGGTGCTGCGGCCCCCGCGCGCCGCCACGGAGCCGGACCCGAGCCGTACCACCGAGGACACGAAGGAGGTGGCGGCCGCGTGAGTCCGCTGCTCGCCAACCCCGGTCACGCCGTGCGCGGTACGTACGTGCCGCCCGCGCCCGTGCACGAACCGCGCGTCGTCTCGGCGGACGGCTCGCTCGTGCACGTCGAGGTCTTCGGGCCCGAGAACGCGCCCGCCGTCGTGCTCGCGCACGGCTGGACGTGCTCGATCGCCTTCTGGGCCGCGCAGATACGCGCGCTCGCCCCCGACCACCGCGTCATCGCCTACGACCAGCGCGGCCACGGCCGCAGCCCCGCGCCGCCCGGCCCCCTCGGCTACAGCCCGAAGGCGCTCGCCGACGACCTCGAAGCGGTGCTGGAGGCGACTCTCGCGCCCGGCGAGCCCGCCGTCCTCGCCGGGCACTCCATGGGCGGCATGACCTTCATGGCCGCAGCCGATCGCCCCGCCTTCCGCGAGCACGCCGCCGCCGTGCTGCTCTGCTCCACCGGTCCGGCCCGGCTCGTCGGCGAGGCGACCGTCCTCCCGCTGCCGAAGAGCCCCGTGCGCAGGCGGCTCACGGGCGCGGTGCTCGGGGCGCGGGCGCCGCTGGGGCCCGTCACGCCGCTCGGCAAGAAGGTGCTCAAGTACGGGGTGATGGGGCCGGGGGCGAGCCCCGAGCAGGTCGACGCCTGCGCGCGGATCGTGCACGCCTGCCCGACCCCGGTGCGTCAGGGGTGGTCGCGCGTCCTCGACCTCTTCGACGAGGAGGCGGGGCTGCGCGCGATCGAGGCGCCCACGGCCGTCGTCGTCGGCTCCGCCGACAAGCTCACACCGCCCGTGCACGCCCGCCTCATGGACGAGTCGCTGCCGCACTCGCTCGGCCTCACGACCCTGCCGGGCCTCGGCCACATGACGCCGATCGAGGGCCCTGCGGCGGTGACGGAGGCGATCCGGGACCTGGTGACGACGTACGTGGTACGGGCGGACGCGGTGAAGGCGGACGCGGTACGGACGGATGCCGACGCGCCTGCCGGGGACCCGCCTGCCGAGGACCCGCATGCCGGGGACATTTTCGCCGAGGACCCGCCCGCCCCGTCCCGTACGGCGAAGTCCCCCGCCAAGTCCCCCGCCAAGTCCCCCGCCAAGTCCCCCGCCAAGCGCCCCGCCCAGACCGCCGAGGAGTCCGCATGAGCCCCCAGCCGCCGCCCGGCACCGGCCGCACCCTCACCTCGCGCTCCGAGCGCCGTCGCCGCCCCGGCCCCCTGGAGGGGCAGGTCGCCGTCGTCACCGGGGCCGCGCGCGGGGTCGGTGAACTGCTCGCGCGCAAGCTCTCCGCGCACGGGGTCCGCGTCGCGCTCGTGGGACTGGAACCCGAGGCGCTCAAGGACCTGTCGACGCGGCTGTACGCGGACAGCGACCACTGGTACGCGGACGTGACCGACCAGGCCGCCATGACCCAGGTCGCCGCCGAGGTGAAGGAGCGTTTCGGGAAGGTCGACATCGTCGTCGCCAACGCCGGGGTCGCGATCGGGGGTCCCTTCATGGACTCCGACCCCGACTCCTGGCGGCGCGTGATCGAGGTGAACCTCCTCGGCGCGGCGGCGACCGCGCGTGCCTTCCTGCCGCTGCTCGCCGAGAGCCGTGGCTACCTGCTCCAGGTCGCCTCGCTCGCCGCCGTCACCCCGGCCCCGATGATGAGCGCGTACTGCGCGTCGAAGTCCGGGGTCGAGGCGTACGCCCACTGCCTGCGCGCCGAGGTCGGGCACCTCGGCGTGAAGGTCGGTGTGGCCTACCTGAGCTGGACCGACACCGACATGGTGCGCGGCGCGGACCAGGACGACGTCATGCGCGAACTGCGCGCCCGGCTGCCGTGGCCGGCGAACAAGACGTACCCGCTGAGCCCGGCCGTGGACCGCATCCTGCACGGCATCGAGCGGCGCTCGGCGCACGTGTACGGGCAGTGGTGGCTGCGGCACATGCAGTCGGTACGGGGCGCGCTGCCGATGCTCATCGGGACGGTCGGCGCGCACGAGGTGGCCCGGTACGGGGAGCGGCTCGCGCGGGTGCCGAAGGGCCTGGTGGGGGCCGGTGGGGCGGCGGACGAGCGGAGCAGGGGCGGCGGCGCCTGATCGACATGCGGGGCCGGTCCGCCCGTGCCAGGCTGGGACGGGGCGTTCGTCAGGGGCGCCCCCTTCTCTTCCCCCACCCCTCTTGAGGAGTGAGAGCTACATGGGCATCAAGGACCAGTTCCAGGACAAGGCCGATCAGCTCAAGCAGAAGGCGAAGGACGCGAAGGACCAGGCGTCCGAGAAGTCGTCCGACGCCTCGGACCAGGCCCGCGACACAGGCCAGGACAAGGCCGACGACCTGCGGGGGAAGATGGGTCACGACGACGACAAGTGAGACAGCCCCGCCCGGCGCGTGAGCGCGCGGGCGGTGGAGGGCGGCGGCGGGCCGGGAGCGGTCCGCCGCCGCCCTTCTCTCGTGCGTGCGGGCAGAGAGCGAGCGCCCCGGACCTGCCACAAGCGAGCGCCCCGGACCGGCCACAGGGGGCGACCTCAAAGCTGGGGCGACCTCGAAGCGACCTGCGCCCCTGGGCCGGCCCGCCCCCTAGGCCCGCTCCGGCGCCGCCCCCTCCCCCCGTTCCGCCGACTCCGCCCCCGCCGCCTTCCGCCCCGCAGCCGCCCCGCGCCTCGCCGATTCCTCGCGTCCCGGCAGTTCCGGGCGGGCCCGGTCCGGGACGGTCGCCACCGTCGGGGGCTCCGCCGGGGGCTGGGAGCGCAGGAGTTCCAGGGCGAGGGAGACCGCGTCGTCGAGTTGGGCGTGGCGGCCCTCGGCCCAGTCGAGCGGGGTGCGCAGGGCGGGGACGTCGGGGTCGACGCCGTGGTTCTCGACGCCCCAGCCGTAGGCGTCGAACCACGCCGCGTTCATCGGGACCGTCACCACCGTGCCGTCGACGAGCCGGTGGCGGCCCGTCATCCCGACGACGCCGCCCCAGGTCCGCTGCCCCACGACGGGGCCGAGGCCGAGGAGTTTGAAGGCGGCCGTGATCATGTCGCCGTCCGAGGAGGTGGCCTCGTCGGCGAGCGCGACGAGCGGGCCGCGCGGGGCGTTCGACGCGTACGAGACGGGCATGGCGTCGCGCGTGAGGTCCCAGCCGATGACGCGGCGCGTCAGCTTCTCCAGGACGAGTTCGCTGATGTTGCCGCCCGCGTTGCCGCGCACGTCGACGATGAGCGCGGGCATCGACATCTCCAGGCGCAGATCGCGGTTGAACTGCGCCCAGCCGGAGCCGCCGAGGTCGGGAATATGCAGGTAGCCGCACTGCCCGTCGCTCAACTCGCGTACCACGGCGCGTCGTTTGGCGACCCAGTCGTGGTAGCGCAGCGCGCGCTCGTCGACGAGCGGGAGCACGGCGACGCGGCGCGGCGGGCCGCCACCGGAGGCGGCGAAGGTGAGCTCGACGCTCGTGCCCGCCGCACCGGACAGGAGGGGAGCGGGGCCGGTGACGGGGTCGACGGGGCGGCCGTCGATGTGCGTGAGGACGGCGCCCTCGCGGATGCCCGTACCGGCGAGCGGGGAGCGGGCGCGCGGGTCGGAGGACTCGCCGGGCAGGATGCGCCGCAGCTCCCAGGCCCCGTCGCGGCAGGCGAAGTCGGCGCCGAGGAGGCCCTGCGCGCGCTGGTAGTGGGGCGGGCCCTCGCTGCGGCGCGCGGCGGTGACGTAGGCGTGCGAGGTGCCGAGTTCGCCGTACGCCTCGCGGAGCAGGTCGGCGAACTCGTCGGGCGAGGCGACGCGGTCGAGGAGCGGGCGGTACTGGTCGAGCACCGCGTCCCAGTCGATGTTGCTGAGGCCGGGGTCCCAGAAGTAGGCGCGGATGACGCGTCCGGCCTCGTCGTACGCCTGCCGCCACTCGGCGGGCGGGTCGACCTCGTGGAGGACGCGGCGCAGGTCGATGTACGAGGTGCCCGCGTCGTCGGGCAGGTCGTTGGCGGGGACGGCGCGCAGTTCGCCGTCGTCCACGACGACGAGGCGGCTGCCGTCGCCGCTGACGGCGAAGGCGTCCAGGTGGTCGACGAGCTGGGTGCGGCGGGCGCGGGCGGGGTCGAAGTGTTCGAGCGTGGGGCGGCTGGAGGTGTCGGCGGGGTTGGCGAAGGTCTGGCCGAGCGCGCCGGAGATGGGCCAGCGCAGCCACACGACGCCGCCGCCCGCGACGGGGGAGAGCGAGGAGTACTTCGAGGCCGGTACGGGGAAGGGCGTGACGCGGCTCGCGAGGCCCTCCGCCTCGACGATGACGACCCCCTCGTACCCCGAGGCGCGGTCGTCCGGGTCCAGGCCGCCGGCCGCCGGGCGGCCGTCCGCGCTGAGCGCGAAGGGCGAGGGGGTCGCGGAGGAGAGCGTGACGAGGTGGGGGCGGCAGCCGAGCGGGAAGGAGAGGTCGCCGGTGTGCACGTCGTAGACGGGGTCGAAGCCGCGCCAGGAGAGGAAGGCGAGGTAGCGGCCGTCGCGCGTGAAGACGGGGTTCTCGTCCTCGAACCGTCCGTCGGTCACGTCGATGAGCGAGAACGGCCCGTCCCCCTCGCCGATCCGCGCGAGCTTGATCTGCCGCAGACTCCGGCCGACCCCCGGGTGCGACCACGCGAGCCACGCCCCGTCGGGCGAGAAGGCGAGATCCCGCACGGGTCCGTTGAACGAGCGCACGACCTCGACGACACGCGCCTCGGGCGGCTCACCGGCCTCACGGGCCTCACCAACCTCAGCGGCCTGGGCGCCGCTTTCCTCCGCGCCCCCGGTGGTCGCGGCTCCCTCCGGTACGGGTCCGGAGCCGCCTTCCCGCGCGGGCCCGGCCTCCTCGCCGCCCCGGTCCCCGGCGTCCGGCCCGCTCCCGCCCGGTGACTCGCTCTCCGCCGCCGGATCGTCCTCGGGCCCTGCCCCGCCGGGCGTGCTCACGGGCGGCTCCACCAGCAGCAATCGCCCGTCGTGCGTCGCGACCGCGAGCCGGTCCCCCTTCGGCGAGGCGACCAGCTCCTCGACGAGCCCGAGCCGCCCGTGCGCCCAGCGCCGCACCGGGCCCGGAGTGCCCGCGCGGGGGAGCGGGGCGATCTCGA
The DNA here is from genome assembly GCF_044749745.1 of Streptomyces sp. NPDC088923. Lineage (NCBI taxonomy): Bacteria > Bacillati > Actinomycetota > Actinomycetes > Kitasatosporales > Streptomycetaceae > Streptomyces > Streptomyces sp. NPDC088923. The sequence continues at coordinate 762,411 of NZ_JBIVIO010000001.1, forward strand.
TGCCGTCGGCGCCGCCCGCGTCGCTCACGTACGCGACGAAGGCCCCGCCCCCGTACAGCACCGGCATCCGCACCCGCACGCCCGGCGTGTCCGCGAGGGTGCGCGCCGGGCCGTCGCGGTGCGTGAGCCAGTAGAGGCTGCCGCGCACCGCGACGGCGCTCGCGCGGCCCGTCTCGTCCGGGCACACGGCGTCGAGGTGGCGTGCGGCGGGGACCTGGTGGCGGCGGCGGCCCGAGCGGGGGCCGCCGAGGCGGATGTCGAGGCGGCGCGGGACCGCGTCGGGCGCGAGGTCGTCGACGAGCCACAGCTCGCCCGCGCACTGGTAGACGATCCGCTCGCCGTCGCTCGCCGCGTTGCGGGCGTAGAAGGCGTCGTGGTCGGTGTGGCGGCGCAGGTCGGAGCCGTCCGGGCGGCAGGAGTAGAGGTTGCCGACGCCTTCGTGGTCGGAGAGGAACGCGACCCGGTCGCCGACGAACAGGGGGCAGTCGAGGTGCCCGTCGAGGTCGGCGAGGAGACGTTCGCCGTGCAGCCACAGGCGCCCGGTGGCGCCGCCCCGGTAGCGCTTCCAGGCGGCCGGTTCGTGCGGGGGCGTGCCGGTGAGCAGGAGGGTGCGCTCGTCACCGTCGTGGCCGTGCTGCGCGAGCGCGGCGACGGGGCCCCAGGGCAGGGGGCCGCCGGGGGAGCCGTCGGTGGGGACCTTGTAGGCCCAGGAGAAGTACGAGAACGGCTGGGCCTGCGAGGAGACGGCGAGGATGTCGCTGCGCCCGTCCGCGTCGGGCGGGCTCCAGCCGCACACGCGGGTGTCGCGTCCGGCCCAGTAGGTGAGCTGGCGCACGGGGGTGTCGCCCGCGACCTCGGCGAGGTGGATCTCGGGGTCCAGGCTGCGCCAGGAGACGAAGGCGAGGTGCGCGCCGTCCGGGGAGAAGCGGGGGTGGCTCAGCTTCGTGCGGTCCGCCGTGAGCCGGCGGGCGAGGGAGGGCTCCATCGCGCCGGGGGCCGGGAGCGGGGCGAGCCACAGGTCGTCCTCGGCGACGAAGCAGAGGAGGTCGGCGTGCAGGGCGGGGTGGCGGAGGTAGGCCGCTCCGCCCCGCGGGTACGGGTCCCTCGGGTGCGCGCTCACCCCTCCCATGCTCTACGCGCGGCGGGACGCGGCAACTCGGGGAACGGGTGGCGGAGGGGCGGCGGAGGGCCGTACGGGCGCGGGCGCGCCCCGCGCGGCTACGGCCGGTCGCCGCTCCCGGCCGTCCGCCACCACCCGTACCGCCGCGCGAGGAGCGTCAGGCACGTGCCGCACACGACGCCGATCGCGAGGTTGTGCGTCGCGACGACGACGGCGACCGTCAGGACCATGACGGCGATCTCGCCGAGGGGTGCGCGGCGCAGGGTGCCCGGGGCGATCGAGCGCCAGTCGAAGGTGGTCAGGGAGACCATGACCATGATCGCGACGAGCGCCGCCATGGGGATGTCCGAGACGACGGGGCCGAGCGCGAGGCACAGCGCCATGAGGAAGGAACCCGCGAGGAAGGTCGAGACGCGGGTACGGGCCCCGGAGACCTTCACGTTGATCATCGTCTGGCCGATCATCGCGCAGCCGCCCATGCCGCCGAGGAAACCGGAGACGACGTTGGCGATGCCCTGCCCGACCGACTCGCGCGTCTTCGACGAGGGCGTCCCGGTCAGTTCGTCCACGAGACGGGCGGTCATGAGCGACTCCATGAGCCCGACGAGTGCCATGGCGAACGCGTACGGGAGGACGATCCGCAGCGTCTCGGCCGTGAACGGCACGTCCGGCAGCCCCGGCGTGGGCAGCGAGGACGGCAGCGCGCCCTTGTCGCCCACGGTCGGTACGGCGATGCCCGCGCCCACCGTGAGCGCGGTGAGCACGGCGATCGACACGAGCGGCGCGGGGACGATCCGGCTCAGCCTCGGCAGCAGCACCATGAGCGCGAGCCCGCCCGCGAAGAGCGCGTACACCGCCCACGGCACGTGGCGCAGCTCGGGCAGTTGCGCCAGGAAGATGAGGATCGCGAGCGCGTTGACGAAGCCGGTCATCACCGGGCGCGGCACGAACCGCATGAGCTTCGCGACGCCGAGCGCGCCCAGCAGGACCTGGAGGACCCCGGCGAGGATCACGCCCGTGACGAGGTAGCCGAAGCCGTGCTCGCGGTTGAGGGGGGCGGTCACGAGGGCGACGGCGCCGGTCGCGGCGGAGATCATCGCGCGGCGCCCGCCGACGAGCGCGAGCGTCACGGCCATCGTGAAGGAGGTGCACAGGCCCACGGCCGGGTCGACGCCCGCGATGACGGAGAAGGAGATCGCCTCGGGGATGAGCGCGAGCGCGACGACGAGCCCGGCGAGCACCTCGGTGCGCCACACACGCGGGTCGGAGCACCAGGCGGGGAGGGAGCGGCGGAGGCCGGCGCGGGGGGCGACCCCGGAGGCGGGGCCGGATGCGGGGCTCGGGGGCGCGGTGGCGACGGGGGCGGCGGCGTGCGCGGTGGTGTCGGCGTGCGGGCTGTCGTCGGGGTGCGCGTCCGTGAGGCCGGGCGATGAGGTCACGAGGGGGAGGTACCTGTCGGAGGCGAGGAGGCGGGGGAGCCCTCACACTCTACCGTTACGTAAGGGTAGGAATGGCCGTCGAGGAGCCGCCGGTGCGACAATGCCCGCGTGACGGGCGAGCGCATGCGGATCGGCGAGGTGGCGGAGCGTACGGAGTTGTCGCTGCGCACGATCAGGCACTACGAGGAGACCGGTCTCGTCATCCCCTCGGCCCGCTCCCAGGGCGGCTTCCGTCTCTACACCGAGGCCGATGTCGCCCGGTTGATGGTGGTCCGGCGCATGAAGCCGCTCGGATTCACCCTGGAACAGATGCGCGAGCTGCTCGCCGCGACCGACCGCCTCGACGCGGGCGCCGGGGCCCTGCCGCCAAAGGAGCGCGAGGCGCTGCTCGGGCGCGTACGAGCCTACGAACGCGAGGCGAGCGAGCAGGTCGAGCGGCTGCGGGTGCAGCTCGCGCGGGCGGAGGAGTTCGCCGAGACCCTGCGCGGCAGGCTGCCGGGGCCGGAGGCGGGGCCGGGGTCGGGGTCCGGGTCGGGCGTCGAAGTCCAGGGGTGATCGGCCCGCTCCCCACCCCCGTGGGCCGAGCGTGTACGCGCCGGATAAATAAGCCCTGCGCAGCACGCGTGGCCCACCTCACGTACGAAACCGTTTCGTTTCGCTTGGCGGGCGGGTAGGCTCAGAGCGTGCGAGAGCGCATCCCGCTTCACTCCTGGAGCTAGGGTGCGTGGACCGACGCGTGTCGCTCGCCCGTCCCTCCCCGGGGCGAGGCGGACGCGCGGGAGCGAGCAGGAGGTGGGCCGGATGGCTGGAGCAGCGGGCGCGACGACGCGTCGCAGCCGTCTGACGCCGGAGCGCGAGGCCGAGTTGTACGGCGCCGTGCTCGACCTGCTCCGCGAGGTCGGCTACGAGGCGCTCACCATGGACGCCGTGGCCTCCCGCACCCGGTCCAGCAAGGCCACCCTCTACCGCCAGTGGGGGAGCAAGCCCGAGCTGGTCGTGAAGGCGCTGCGCCATCACAAACCGCACTCGATCGCCGACATCGACACCGGCAGCCTGCGTGGGGACTTCCACGCGATGGTGGGCAGCCAGGACGATTGCCGCATGGCGGAGGACGCCGCGCTGATGCGCGGGATCGCCATGGAGATGAAGAGCAACCCCGATCTGCACCGCGCCTTCCGTGAGCTGCTGATCGAGCCCGAGGTGACGGGGCTCGGCCAGGTGCTGCGGCGCGCGGTGGAGCGTGGCGAGGTGGAAGCGGACAGACCCGCGATCGACTTCGTCGTGCACATGATGGTCGGCGCCTTCGTCGCCCGGCAGATGATCGACGCGCGGCCCTTGGACCGGGACTTCCTCACCCGATACATCGACGCCGTGGTGCTCCCCGCCCTCGGCGCCTGACTCCGCACGACCCCCGCGCGGACTGACGCGCGCCCCTCGATTCCCCCTCCCCACCGGGCCAGCACGCCCCGCGACGCCTACCCGCGCCGCCGAGCCGGCCTGCCCGGACCAGGGTGAGCCGGGCGGGCACCGGTCCGCGCACCGCGCCCCCGTACCAGCCGTGTACGGGCCGCCGCGACCCGTACCACCTGACGTGACCGCCTCCCGTCAGGGCCGGACGCACCGCGAAGCCTTGTCCCTTTTCCGCCCCTGATCGAACGGGAGTTCCACCCCCGTGGCCACATTCCTCTACCGGCTCGGCCGGTTCGCCTTCAGGCGGCGCCGCGTCGTCGCCCTCATCTGGGTCGCGCTGCTCGCGCTCGTCGGCTTCGGTGCCGCCACCGCGAGCAGTCCCGGACCGACGCAGTTCTCCATACCCGGCGTCGAGGCCCAGAAGGCCTTCGACCTCCTCGACCAGCGCAACCCGGGGGGCAACGCCGACGGGGCGAGCGCCCGCGTCGTCTTCAAGGCGCCCGAGGGCCAGAAGATCACCGACCCGGCGAACAAGGCCGAGGTCACCAAGACGATCTCCGCGATCGAGCACGGTTCGAAGGAGGTCGCCCACGCGGCGAACCCCTTCGAGAACAGCGCGGCCGTCTCCAAGGACGGCAGGATCGCCTACTCCACCGTGAGCTACAAGGTCAGCTCGATGGAGCTGAAGGACGCCAGCCAGGACTCGCTGGAGCACGCCGCCGAGAAGGCCCAGGACAAGGGCCTCACCGTCGAGATCGGCGGCGACGCGCTCCAGGCCGAGCCCGAGTCGGGCTCCACCGAGGTCGTCGGCATCGTCATCGCGGCCGTCGTCCTCGTCATCACCTTCGGCGCGATCGTCGCGGCCGGGCTCCCGCTGCTCACGGCGATCATCGGCGTCGGCATCGGCGTCGCCTCGATCACCGCGCTCGCCTCCGCCCTCCACCTGGACTCGACGACCTCGACCCTCGCGATGATGATCGGCCTCGCGGTCGGCATCGACTACGCGCTCTTCATCGTCTCCCGCTACCGGGCCGAACGCGCCGAGGGCAGACTGCCCGAGGAAGCCGCCGGTCGCGCGACGGGCACGGCGGGCTCCGCCGTCGTCTTCGCGGGGCTCACGGTGATCATCGCCCTGTGCGGCCTCGCCGTCGTCAACATCCCGATGCTCACCAAGATGGGCGTCGCCGCCGCCGGTACGGTCGCGGTCGCGGTGATCGTCGCGCTCAGCCTCATCCCCGCGCTGCTCGGCTTCGCGGGCGACAAGGTGCTCGGCCGCAAGGCCCGCAAGGCCGCCAAGGCCGTCAAGGACCAGGGCCCCGAGGCGCAGGCCCGCGCCGTCGCCGCCGCCTCCCGCGGCGCGGACGGGGAGCACAAGGTCAACGGCGGCACCCGCTGGGCCCGCTTCGTCCTGCGCCGCCCCGTGCTCGTCCTCGTCCTCGGCGTCCTCGGCCTCGGTGTCATCGCCGTCCCGGCCACCCAGCTCGAACTCGGCCTGCCCGACGACGGCTCGCAGCCGACCGACACGACGCAGCGCCGCGCCTACGACCTGCTCTCGGACGGCTTCGGCCCCGGCTTCAACGGCCCGCTCATGCTCGTCTACGACGGCAAGGGCATCGCCGACCCGCAGGCGGAGGCGGCCCACGTCGCCGCCGAGGTCAAGAAGCTCCCGGACGTCGCGGCGGTCTCCCCCGCCGCCTTCAACAAGGCCGGCGACACGGCGACCATCAGCGTCGTCCCGGGCTCCAAGCCCTCCTCCAAGCAGACCGAGGACCTCGTCCACTCCATCCGCGACCTCGGCAAGGACGTCAAGGCCGGCAAGGACGGCGAAGTCCTCGTGACCGGTACGACGGCGATGAACATCGACGTCTCGCAGAAGATGAACGACGCGCTGCTGCCGTACCTGGTGCTCGTCGTCGGCCTCGCCTTCCTGCTCCTGATGCTCGTCTTCCGCTCGATCCTCGTGCCCCTCAAGGCGGCGCTCGGCTTCCTTCTCTCGGTGGTCGCCGCGCTCGGCGCGGTCGTCGCGGTCTACCAGTGGGGCTGGCTCGGCTCGCTCTTCGGGGTCGAGCAGACCGGGCCGATCATGAGCATGATGCCGATCTTCATGGTGGGCGTGGTCTTCGGTCTCGCGATGGACTACGAGGTGTTCCTCGTGACCCGCATGCGGGAGGCGTACGTCCACGGGGAGAGCCCGCGGCAGTCGATCGAGACCGGATTCCGGCACGGGGCGCGGGTCGTCACGGCCGCCGCCGTCATCATGATGGCTGTCTTCGGCGGCTTCATCGGCTCCAGCGAGCAGATGGTCAAGATGATCGGTTTCGCCCTCGCGATCGCCGTCCTCTTCGACGCCTTCGTGGTGCGCATGACGATCGTCCCGGCGGTACTCGCCCTGCTCGGCCGACGTGCCTGGTGGCTGCCGAAGTGGCTCGACCGGATTCTGCCGAACGTCGACGTCGAGGGCGAGAAGCTCCACAAGGCGCTGGGGGACACCTCGTCCTCCGGTGAAGGACCCCAGGACCCGGACGCGGAACGGGAGTTGACCCGCGTCTGAGAGTCCTGGCCCCGGGCGGGACGAGCGGCCTCCGCGGCCGCGTCCCGCCCGGTGACCGGGTGGCCGGCTTCGCGCCGCACACCACCCGGCGACCGTGCCGAGGTCCGTGGGGACGGGGCCGGCACGGCGGGCCCGGCGAGAGGGCAAGGCTCTCGCCGGGCCCTTCCCCGTCCACGGCAGGGCCGGTATCCGCGTGGCGCGGACACCGGCCCTGCCGCTCGTGGCGCGCCGCGCGATGAGTTTCCGCCGCCCCACCGGTCTTCAGTACGGGCGGTCCGCCACGCGGCTTCGGGGGACGTGGCGGCCCGCCCAGCCCGGCACCGCCACGGATCACGACCCCAGGGGACCCTCTCGATGCGCACTCTCATCAGCACCGCCTTCGTCTCGCTCGACGGCGTCATGGAGGCCCCCGGCGGCGAGACCGGCTACCGCAACGCCGGGTGGACCTTCGAGGGAGTGGAGTTCCTCCCCGAGGCGTACGCGATCAAGGGCCGCGAGCAGGAGGAGGCCGGCGCCCTGCTCCTCGGCCGCCGCAGCTACGAGGCGTTCAGCGCCGTGTGGCCGGGCAGGACGGAGTTCGCCACGTACAACGCGCTGCCCAAGTACGTCGTCTCGACCACGCTCGGCGAGGACGCCCTCGTCCCCGGCTGGGGCCCGACGACGCTCCTGCGCTCGCTCGACGAGGTCGCGGCGCTCAAGGAGGGCGAGGGCGGTCCGCTCCTCGTCCAGGGCAGCGCCCGCCTCCACCACGCCCTCGCCGACGCCGGCCTCGTGGACCGCTACCACCTGCTCGTCTTCCCGCTGCTGCTCGGCGCGGGCCTGCGCCTCTTCCCCGCCACCGACGCGGACACCCGCACGCTCCGCCTCGTCGAGCACGCGGCGTACGCGAACGGCATCCAGCTCAACATCTTCGACGTGGTGCGCTGAACGGGGCCGGGCCGGCCCGCCAGGGCCCCCGGCTCCCCCTGCGAGAATCGCCCCGTGACCAGCACCCCGCCGCTGCCCCCCGAGGCCCGCGCCCCTCTCGACGCGGCCGTGCGGCTGCGCGAGAACGGCGAGGCCGAGCGGGCCCGTACCGCACTGCTCGCGCTGAGTGCCGCGTATCCGCGTGATCCCGAGGTCGCCTACCAGACCGCCTGGGCGCACGACGTGCTCGGCCGGGAGGCCGCCGCCGTGCCCTTCTACGAGACCGCGCTCGCGGGCGTCGGCGCGCTCGGTGCCGAGGACCGGCACGGCGTGTACCTCGGGCTCGGCAGCACGTACCGGATTCTCGGGCGGTACGAGGACGCCGTCGCGACCCTGGAGGCCGGCCTCGCCGCCCACCCCGGCGACGGCGCGCTCACCGTCTTCCTCGCCATGGCCCGCCACAACACCGGCGCCCACCACGAGGCCATCCGCGCCCTCCTCACCCTCCTCGCCGGCACGAGCACCGACCCGGGCGTGCGCGCCTTCCGCAAGGCCATCGCGTACTACGCCGAGGACCTCGACCGCGTCGAGACCGGCGACTGACCCCCGCCTCCCGCACGCGCTACCGTCCGTGTCCCCGGCGCGGGCCGATGAGTTCTGCCGTCGGCCGGAGTCACCACGAGGGGACGAACGCCGGACCCGGGCGGGACACGACGAACGGCGGGCGGGGCGGCGCGGCCCGCGCACCCGCCCCCGGAGAGGACGCGGCATGGAGACTGAACCGGACGTGGAACTGGGAGCCTTCTCGGACCCGGGCGCGCGGGCGACCCCGTGGGCCTCGGCACGGGCGATCCTGGACGAGGCGGAGATCTTCTGGCTCTCCACGGTGCGGCCCGACGGGCGCCCGCACGTGACGCCGCTGCTGGCCGCGCGGGCGCTGGGCGCCCTGTGCTTCGTCACGGGCGGCCAGGAGCGCAAGGCGCTCAATCTCGACAGCAATTCCCACTGCGCGCTGACGACCGGCACGGGCACGCTGAACGGAGTGGACCTCGTCGTCGAGGGCCTCGCGTCCGCGGTGGGGGAACGTTCCGAGCGGGAGCGCGCGATGGCGGACTTCGCGCGCAAGTACGGCGCGCACCTGACCGACCCCGAGGGCACCTGGTACGGCATGGGCGCAGCCGTCGTCGCGGGCGACGTCCGGCTGTACCGGATCGAGCCGACGCGGGGATTCGCCTTCGCCAAGCTGCCGGTGTTCAGCCAGACGCGCTACACGTGGCAGGGACGCTGACACGCCGAGCGGGAGGCCGGAGCGCGGACATGCCCGCTCGTAGCGGGCCGCCGTTCCTGATGAGGGCGGCGGCCCGTACTACGCCGAGGACCGCGACCGCGTCGAGACCGGCGGCACCGGCCCGGCGGGCGGCGCCGGCCCGGCGGGCGCTGCCTGCGGCTGGCGGCCCGGCGCCCTCGGCGCCTCCCGCACCGGTCCCGTGAGCCCCGCCTCGTAGTGGGCCGCCGCCGTGTACGTGCGGCGCAGGAAGCGGATCAGGTCCGTGCTGTCGAACTGCAGGACCAGGAGGTGCCCCGCCGCGCGGCGCAGTTCGAGGACCGTCTGCGCGCGGCCGCAGGGCCAGATCCGCAGGGCCGCCGTCTCGGCCGGGCTGCGCAGGCCCTCCTCCAGGAGAGCGCGCGCGAAGACGTGGTCGTGCGCCCCCTCCGTACCGGGAAAGCCGAGGCCGACGAGCGTCGCGTCGGTGGCGGGGTCGTACCGCAGGAGCACGGGCAGCGTCTCCGCCTCGTCGGGGCCGCTCGCGCACACCCGTACCCGTACGTACTGCTCGATGCCTGTCACGGTCGCAGACTCGCACGAATGCGGGGAATCCGCCCGGTGAGGAGCGCGGGCCCGGAGCAGCTGCGGGGGACGCACTCTTGCAAGTCGCTCGCAACTGGGCACTATGATCGTACGGTTTTGCGAGCGTCCCCGCCCCCGCAGGAAGCGAAGTCCCCGCCATGCATGTCCCTGACGGATTCATCAACGCCCCCGTCTCCGCCGCGACCGGCGTCCTCGCCGCCGCCGCCGTCGCCGTCTCGCTACGTGGCGCCCGCCGGGAGCTCGGCGCGGCCGGTGCCGAGCGCACGGCGCCGCTCGCCGGTCTCGTCGCCGCGTTCATCTTCGCCGTGCAGATGCTCAACTTCCCCGTCGCCGCCGGGACCAGCGGACACCTGCTCGGTGGGGCGCTCGCGGCGATCCTCGTCGGCCCGTACACCGGCGTGCTGTGCGTGTCCGTCGTCCTGCTCATGCAGGGCGTGCTCTTCGCGGACGGCGGCCTCACCGCGCTCGGCGTCAACATCACCGACATGGCGATCGTGACGACCGTCGTCGCGTACGCCCTCTTCCGGGGCCTCGTGAAGGTCCTCCCGCGCCGCCGCTCCTCCATCACGGCCGCCTCCTTCGTCGCCGCGCTGATCTCCGTGCCCGCCGCGGCGGTCGCGTTCACGCTCATGTACTGGATCGGCGGGACGACGGACATCTCGATCGGCAAGGTCGCGAGCGCGATGATCGGCGTGCACGTCCTCATCGGGATCGGCGAGGCGGTCATCACCGCGCTGACGGTCGGCGCCGTCATCGCCGTACGCCCCGACCTCGTGCACGGCGCCCGCGGCCTCGAAGCGCCGCTCAAGCTCCGCGTGGGCGGCGAACTCGTCGACGCCGCCCCGAAGGCGCCCGCCCCGGCCCCCGTCGCCGCCCGCTCCACCCGCAAGATCTGGATCACCGGCATCGTCGCCTCCGTCGTCCTCGCCGGTTTCGTCAGCTTCTACGCCTCCGCGAACCCCGACGGGCTGGAGAAGGTCGCGCACGACAAGGGCATCGACAAGCAGGAGAAGGACCACGCCTCGAAGGACTCCCCGCTCGCCGACTACGGTGTCAAGGACATCGCCAACGCCCGGATCTCCGGCGGCCTCGCCGGCGTGATCGGTGTCGGCGCGACGATCGTCGTCGGCTCGGGGGTCTTCTGGGCCGTACGCAAGCGCCGCACCGACGAGGACCACGGCGCACCTACTTCCGCAGGGACCGTTTAAGCACATGGGAGCGGGCCACGCCCATCGCCTCTACCGGCACGGGCACTCCGTCGTGCACCGGCTGCCGCCGCACACGAAACTCGCCGCCGCCTTCGCCTTCGTCGTGGTCGTCGTCTCGACGCCGCGCGAGGCGCTGTGGGCCTTCGGCGGGTACGCGCTGCTGCTCGCCGCCGTCGCGACGGCGGCCCGCGTCCCGGCGGGCTACCTGCTGAAACGGCTGCTCATCGAGGTGCCCTTCGTGGCCTTCGCGGTGCTCATGCCGTTCGTCGCGGAGGGGCGCCACACGGAGTTCCTGGGCCTGTCCCTGTCCGTGAACGGCCTGTGGGGCGCCTTCAACGTCCTCGCGAAGGGCACGCTCGGCGTCGCCGCGTCCGTCCTGCTCGCCTCCACGACCGAACTGCGCTCCCTGCTCCTGGGCCTGCAACGGCTCCGGCTGCCCCCGATGCTCGTCCAGATCGCCTCGTTCATGATCCGCTACGGGGACGTCATCACGGACGAGATGCGCCGCATGAGGATCGCCCGCGAGTCGCGCGGTTTCGAGGCGAAGGGCGTACGGCAGTGGGGCGTCCTCGCGAAATCGGCGGGCGCGCTCTTCATCCGCTCCTACGAACGCGGCGAGCGCGTCCACCTCGCGATGCTCAGCCGCGGCTACACGGGCAGCATGCCCGTCATCGACGAGATCACCGCGAGCGGCACGCAGTGGGCGCACGCCCTCGCGCTGCCCGTCGCGGCGCTCGTGATCTGCCTGTTGGGATGGACCCTGTGACGAACTCAGCCACCGACCCGGTACCGACGAGCCCGGCCACCGACCCCGTACCGGCGAAACCCGCCACCGACCCCGTACGCGGCGACAGCGGGGCCGGAACGCCGCCCCCCTCGCTCGACGTGAGCGGACTCGCCTACGCCTACCCCGACGGCCACCAGGCGCTCTTCGGCGTCGACCTCCGGATCGGCAAGGGCGAGCGCGTCGCGCTCCTCGGCCCCAACGGGGCGGGCAAGACGACCCTCGTCCTCCACCTCAACGGCATCCTCGAAGCGGGCGCGGGCAGCGTCACCGTCGCGGGCCTCCCGGTCGGCAAGAAGCACATGGCGGAGATCCGCCGCCGCGTCGGCCTCGTCTTCCAGGACCCCGACGACCAGCTCTTCATGCCCACCGTCCGCGAGGACGTCGCCTTCGGCCCGGCGGCCTCGGGGCTGCGGGGCGCGGAGCTGGAGGCGCGGGTGCGCGAGGCGCTCGACGAGGTCGGCATGACCGAGTTCCTCGACCGTCCCCCGCACCACCTCTCCTTCGGCCAGCGCCGCCGCGTCGCCGTCGCGACCGTCCTCGCGATGAAGCCGGAGATCCTCGTCCTGGACGAGCCCTCCTCGAACCTCGACCCCGCCTCGCGCCGCGAACTCGCCGACATCCTCCAGCGCCTCGACGTGACCGTCCTGATGGTCACCCACGACCTCCCCTACGCCCTCGAACTGTGCCCGCGCGCGGCGATCCTCAGCGAGGGCGTCATCGCGGCGGACGGCCCGACCGGCGAGCTGCTGAGCGACGCCGCCCTCATGCGCGCCCACCGCCTCGAACTGCCCTTCGGCTTCGATCCGCGGTCTGTGACCATGGAGAGGTGAACGAGAGTGTGCGGCAAGCCGGGGACGTGACGGTCGAAGGACTCGTCGCCCCGGGATACGAGCAGGTCAGGGACGCCTTCGTCGGGAACTTCGCCCGGCTCGGGGAGCGCGGCGCCGCCGTCGCGGTCTACCGCGACGGGCGCAAGGTCGTGGACCTGTGGGGCGGTACGCGGGACGGGGACGCCGATTCCGCTGACGGGGCCGAGCCCTGGCGCCGGGGCACCGCGCAGATCGTCCGCTCCGCGACGAAGGGCGTCGCCGCGACCGTACTGCTCCTGCTCCACCAGCGCGGCGCCCTCGACCTGGAGGCCCCCGTCGCGACGTACTGGCCCCAGTACAAGGCGCACGGCAAGGACGCCACCCGTGTCCGCCACCTCCTCGGCCACCGCGCGGGCGTGCCCGCGCTCGACACGCCGCTCACCCCCGAGGCCGCCCGCGACCTCGACCGCGCCGCCGCGGCCGTCGCCGCGCAGAAACCCTTCTGGGAGCCCGGCACCGACCACGGCTACCACGCGCAGACGTACGGCTTCCTCACCGGCGAACTCGTGCGCCGCCTCACCGGGCGCACACTCGGCTCCTGGGTCGCCGAACACCTGGAGCGGCCCCTCGGCCTCGACCTCTGGATAGGGCTGCCCGAGGACGAGGAGTGGCGCGTCGGCCGCATCACGCCGCTCGCCCCGCCGCCCGTGGCGAACGGCCTGCGCCTGCGCCCGCGCAGGGACATCGCCGCCGCGTACGCCGACCCGGACTCGCTCACGAGCCGCGCCTTCGCCGCCGTACGCCCCGAGGCCGACGAGAACACCCGCGCCCACCGCGCCGCCGAACTCCCCGCCGCGAACGGCATCGCGACCGCGCGCGGCCTCGCCCGCTTCTACGCGGCGCTCATCGGAGACGTGGACGGTGGCCGCCGCCTGTTCACCCCCGCGACCCTCGCGATGGCCCGCACCCAGGAGTCCGAGGGCCCCGACCGCGTCCTCGTCGCCCGCACCCGCTTCGGCGCCGGCTTCATGCTCCACGGCCCCGCGAGCCCCCTCCTCGCCCCGGGCTCCTTCGGCCACCCGGGCCGCGGCGGCTCCCTCGGCTTCGCGGACCCCGAATCGGGCATCGGCTTCGGCTACGTGACGAACGGACTCCGGAAGGGCGTCACGGCCGACCCGCGGGCGCAGGCGCTGGTGAGGGCGGTGCGGGGGGTGGTGGGGGACTGAGGTGGGCTGAGGTGGGCTGAGGTGGACCGAGGCGGGCGGCCCCCTGTACCCATCCCCCGTCCCCCCGGTAGCTTCCGCGCCATGACTCAGCGATTCGATGGCCATGCCGCCCTCATCACCGGTGCCGCGCGCGGGATCGGCGCCGCGACCGCGCGCCGGCTCGCCGCCGAAGGGGCGCGGGTGCTGCTCACCGACGCCGACGAGGTCGCCGCGCGCGCGACCGCCGCCGGGATACCGGGCGCGGAGCCGTACCGCCTCGACGTGCGGGTACGGGCCGAGGCCGAGGCCGCCGTGGCGCACGCGGTGGAGCGCTTCGGGCGGCTCGACGTGCTCGTCAACAATGCCTACGCGGCGGGCGAGGACGCGGAACTCTTCGAGGACGAGAGCGACGAGGTCTGGGAGCGCGATATCGACGTGTGCCTCGGCGGTGCCTTCCGCTGCTCGCGCGCCGCGCTCCCGCACCTCGTCGCCTCGGGCCGGGGCGCGATCGTGACGATCGGCTCGGTCAACGCCGAGGCCGACTTCGGCGGCCACGCCTACAGCGCGGCGAAGGCCGGTCTCACCTCGCTGACCCGCACGCTCGCGGGCCACGCGGGCCCGCGCGGCGTACGCGTCAACCTCGTCGAGCCCGGCACGGTCCGCACGACGGCCTGGGCCGACCGCCCCGCCCACCTCGAAGCCTTCGCCGGCCTCTACCCGCTCGGCCGCGTCGGCGAACCCGAGGACATCGCGGCGGCCGTCGCCTACCTCGCCTCCGCCGACGCGGCCTGGGTCACGGGCACGACCCTGCGCGTGGACGGCGGCATCCTCGCGGTCCAGTCGGGATTCCGGCAGCGGGCGGCGGCGGCGAACGCGGCGGCGGTACGGGCCGAGGACGGGCCGGGCGTCGACTGAACCCCGTACCGCCGGACCCGCACCGGTCCGATCGCCGGCCCCCGCTACAGCTCCAGCAGGTCCAGCGCCTGGTCCATGTTGCGGCGGACCAGTGCCTGGCGGGTCGCATCGAGGCCCGGGTCGGCGTAGCGGACCGCGGACTGTTCGAGGTACCACTCGACGCGCCAGACCCGCAGCCAGGCGAGCGCCCAGCGCTCGGCGGACAGGCCCGCGCGGCGGTCGAGCGTCGAGGCCGGGCCGCCCAGGTCCACGTACCGCTCCAGGAACGCGCGCGCCTCGCGGGGGCGCGGGCGGTCGAGGCCGTCGCCCCAGGAGACGAGGTCGAAGAGGACGGGGCCGGCGTAGGAGCGCGCGAAGTCGATGAGGCGGATGCCCCTCGGCCCGACGTGCACGCCGTTCCCGGCGATCTCGGTGTGCACCCAGCCGAAGGGCTCCTGGTCGGCGCCCGCGCTGCGCTCCTCGGAGACCTTGCGCACCTTGTCGAGGTCGTCGCCGAGCCTGCCCGCCAGCGCGGTCCAGCGCCCCGTCTCCTGGAGCCGGTCCAGGTGCCAGCGCGCCCGGTCGGGCAGCGTGATCATCGTGGACTCGGAGAGCGAGGGGCTGCCGGGCGGCGAGGGCGCCCGGTGGAGGACGAGGAGCAGTGCGAGCACCTCGTCCTCGGTGGCGGGGCGTTCCGCCTCGCCCAGGTCCTCCATGACGATCGTCATGTGCTTGTCGCGCACCTCGCTGGAGTGCAGCGTCGCCACGGGCACCCCGGCGGCCTGGAGCACGCGGTGCGTCGCCGCCTCGTGCGCGAGCGGCGCGTGCCCGTACTTGTGGATGAGCGTCAGGCCGTCCGCGAAGACGAGCCGCTCGACCCCGCCGTGCGTCCACGCGCGCACCTTCTCGCGTCGGGGCTCCGGGGCGAGCCCCAGCCGGTCGAGGTGCTCCGCGAGGACCGTATTCAGGAGAGCGAAGTCGAGCACGGGACGTCCCGGGGGGAGGCGGTACGAGGCACGGACGGCCACATCGTGGCCCACACCCCCGCACCAGCCCAAGCCCGCGACCGATCGCGACCGTTATCGACCCGACGAGTCCGGAAGGCGGCCCTTCGTGAGCGGAATTGGCCGTACGGGTCCGGCGGCCGATCGGCAACGGTCGGCGTCAAGGTCCCTCACCCCGTCGCGATCATCCCGTCGCGATCACCCCGTCGCGCGCAGCACCTCCGCCACGATCGGGCCCGCCACGTCGCCGCCGTGGCCGCCCTGCTCCGCGTACGCGGCGGCCGTGAACTGGCCCCGGTAGCCCGCGAACCAGCTGTTCGACTGCGTCTGCCCGTCGACCTCCGCCGAGCCGGTCTTCGCGCCGATGTCCGGACCGAGGCCGCTCATCGCGGTCGCCGCGGTGCCGCTCGTCGCGGTGAGGTTCATCATCTGCCGCAATTGCGCCGCCGTGTTCGGGCTCAGCCCGGCGGCCGTGGCCAGTGGCCGCTTGTCGAAGGACGCGGGGACGAGGACGGGCTGGTGGAAGGCCCCGTCGCGGATCGTCGCGACGACGGAGGCGAGGTTGAGCGGATTGAGCTGCACCTTGCCCTGCCCGATGAGCGAGACGCCCTTGTCGTCCCCCTCGGCGACCGGCACCTTCCCGTCCGCCGAGGCGATGCCCGTCTTCCAGTTGTCGCGCCCGAGCCCGAACTTCTCGCTCGCCTCGGCACCGAGGTCGCCGGGCTGGAGCTTCGGCGCGAAGGAGACGAAGGAGGTGTTGCAGGAGATCGCGAAGGCACGTTGGAGCGTCGCGCCCGGATCGGCCTTCATCCCCGTCAGGTTGTGCACCGTCTGGCCGCCCGAGAGCGCCGTGTCGGGGCAGGGAGCGGGGCCGTTCGCGCTGGTCAGGCCCTTGTCTATGAGCATCGCGGCCGTGATCATCTTCATCGTGGAGCCGGGCGCCACGGTCCCTTGGAACGCGGCGTTGAACTGGTCGTCGCGGTGGTTGGCGACGGCGAGGATCTCACCCGTCCCGGCCCGCTCGACGACGACGGACGCGTTCGCGTACGCCGCCACGGCCTTCTCGGCGGCGGCCTGCACCCCCGCGCTGAGCGTCGTCGGCACCCGCCCCGGCTTGCCCTTCTCCAGCGTGAGCAGCGTCGTGTCCGGCGTGTCGTCGGAGTGCTTGATCATCAGCTCGACGGCCCCGGAACCGCCCGCCTGCTCCCCGTACCGCTCCCTGAGCTGGGCGAGGATCGGCGCGAGCGAGGGGTAGGTCCCCGCGTCGAGGGTCTTGCCGTCGTGGTCGACGAGCGTCACGGGCGGGGCGTCGGCGTCCCCGGTGACGAGCAGGTCGCCGTCCCTCATCCGCGGATGCACGAGCGCGGGCGTCCACTTGACGACCGGCTGACCGGTCGCCTCCGAGCGGACGACCTTCAACTCCGTGTCGTACGCGAGCGACTTGCCGCGCACGGCGAGCTTCACGTGGTACGGCAGCGTCGTGCCCGCCGCGGTGCCGGGCGTCAGCGTCACCTCGCTGACGTGTGCCTTGTCCCGTACGCCCTGGAGCGCGACCCCCGCCGGGGCGGGCTGACTGGTCAGCGCGGCGGCCGCGGTGAGGCGCCCGGCGCCCCACGTACGCAGGAACTTCTCCCCCGTCTCCCGTACGTCCTTCGCCGTCAGCGGCGTGTCGAGGCGCTTGGCGACCGCCTCGGCCGAATTCTCGTCCGCCGTGCCCGAGGTGACGGCGTGCACGAGGTTGTACGCCCCGTACCCGCCGCCACCGAGCAGCACGACGAGCGCCCCCGACACCACCGAAACCTTCACCCCGGTGCGCATGACAGCACTCCCCCTCCCCGCATGTGGTCGTCGGGAGCCTATGCGGCGGGCGGGACTTGTGGAGATCCCGTTACTGGATTGCGATGATCATGCGACCGTCGGTAGTCCCGGCCGGGGGCCCGTGGCCGGGGACGGTCAGCTCATGTCGCGTTCCGCCGCGGCCTGGCCGAGCAGTTCGGGGTACGCCTCCCGCGCCTCCTGCGTGGACAGGCCGAGGAGCATCGCGGACCAGGGGACGGGGCAGGGCGGGGCGTGGTCGGGGTCGGGGCACAGCAGGTGCTCGATCCGCCGCTTGATCTCCTCGGCCCGCGCCGGCGTGGCGTACAGGCCCAGGCGCAGTTCCTGGACGCTTCGCTCTTCGGTCATCGCTCACCTTTTCCGCAGTTCCGACCGGACTCCCGCTCAGATCCAGGAATTGAGCCACATCCGGTCGTGCCAGGACCCGTAGGGAATCGCCGTGCCCGTGTAGAGGGGCCAGAAGTACACGAAGTTCCAGGCGATGAGGAGGAAAAGCACGCCCGCCGCCGTCGCCCCGATCGTCCTGCGGCGCTCCGTGGCCCCGGCCGGGCCGAGCACGGCGCCCACCAGCATGGTCAGCGCGAGGCACAGGAAGGGCACGAAGACGACCGCGTAGAAGTAGAAGATCGTGCGCTCCTGGTAGTGGAGCCACGGCAGCCAGCCGATGGCCACCGCGCCGAGGATCGCGCCCGCGCGCCAGTCGCGGCGGAAGACCCAGCGCCACAGCACGTAGACGAGCGCGGCGCACGCCGCCCACCACAGCGCGGGCGTGCCGAGCGCGAGGACCTCGCGGGCGCAGTCGCCCGTGGTACCGCTCGGGCAGCCGTCGCTGCCGGGCGGCGGGGACTCGTAGAAGTACGAGACGGGACGGCCGTCGACCATCCAGCTCCACGCGTTGGACTGGTAGCGGTGGCCGTCGGTGAGGCCGACGTGGAACTTGTAGACCTCGTGCTCGTAGTGCCACAGGCTCCGCAGCCAGTCGGGCAGCCAGGTGAAGTGGCCGCCCTGCCCGGCCGTCTTCGCCCAGTCGCGCAGGTAGCCGCCCTTGCCGTTGTCGGGCGAGGCGATCCACGCGGTCCAGGAGGCCAGGTAGACGGCGAGGGCGACCGGGACGAGGGAGAGGAAGGCGAGCGGCGAGTCGCGGAGCAGCATGGCGAGCCAGGCGCGCCCTCCGCGCGCGCCCGCGACCTTGCGCGCGCCGACGTCCCACAGCACCGTCATGACGCCGAACGCGGCGAGCACGAAGAGCCCGTTCCACTTCGTGCCGAGGGCGAGACCCAGGCAGATCCCGGCGGCCCAGCGCCAGGGCCGCCAGCCGAGGAACGCGGTCTCGGCGACCGTGGCGTCCGCCCGTACGACCCCGTCGGCGTCGACCGGGAGCGCGGCGAGCAGCCGGGCGCGGGCGCGGTCGCGGTCCAGGAGCAGGCAGCCGAAGGCGGCGAGGACGAAGAACATCAGCACGAGGTCGAGGAGCGCGGTGCGGCTCATCACGAGGTGCAGGCCGTCGATCGTGAGCAGCGCGCCCGCGAAGCAGCCGAGGAACGTCGAGCGGAACATGCGCCGCCCGATCCGGCACAGCATCCACACGGACGCGGTGCCGAGCACCGCCGTCATGAAGCGCCAGCCGAAGGGCGTGAGGCCGAAGAGCCACTCGCCGATCCCGATGACGTACTTGCCGACCGGCGGGTGCACGACGTACGCGGCCTGCGTCGGGATGTCGACCGTGGAGGGGTCGGCGAGGATCTGCTTATTGGCCTGCTCGCCCCAGCTCACCTCGTAGCCGCGGTGGATGAGCGCCCAGGCGTCCTTCGCGTAGTACGTCTCGTCGAATATCACCGCCTTCGGCGAGCCGAGGTGCCAGAAGCGGGTGATCCCGGCGACGAGGGTGATCAGCAGCGGACCGAGCCAGCTCGCGGAGCGCACGAGGAAGGCCGAGAGGCGGTACGGGAGGCCGATCGCCGTCCACAGCCCCGGATCGGCGGGCCCCGCCCACGGCGGATCGAGCCGCTCGGCGACGCTCGCCTCGCGGCGCCCGGGGACGTAGCCGAAGCGGCGCAGCCGCCGCTGCCAGGGCGGCGGGGCCTGGGGATCGGCGGTCTGCCCCTGGCTGGCCTCGGTCGAGGACGCGGTACTGGTCACCGGGTCATCGTAGGGAACAGTCATGTGGACAGGAGTGAATGCTTCCCCGTTCTCGCGGCCGGCGTCGCGGGACTCCGCCCCGCACCCCGCTCCTCGATCTCCCCCAGCCTTCGGCCGGGAGGTACCCCAGAGGGGCTTGATTTTCGGGCCGGTGCGGGTGGGGCGTCATCATGGTGGGGTGACTTCCGAGACCTCCCCCGCCCCGTCCCCCGCTCCGTCGACCGCCGCCTCCGCCGGGCTGCTCGTCCTCGCCGGTACCCCCATCGGGGACGTGGCGGACGCGCCGCCCCGGCTCGCCCGCGAGCTGGAGACGGCCGACATCGTGGCGGCCGAGGACACGCGGCGGCTGCGGCGGCTCACGCAGGCGCTCGGCGTGCGGGTCGGGGGCCGCGTCGTCTCGTACTTCGAGGGCAACGAGTCGGCCCGTACGCCGGAACTCGCCGACGCGCTCGCGGGCGGTGCGCGCGTGTTGCTCGTCACGGACGCCGGGATGCCCTCCGTCTCCGACCCCGGCTACCGGCTCGTCGCCGCCGCCGTGGAGCGCGACGTACGCGTCACCGCCGTGCCGGGGCCCTCCGCCGTGCTCACCGCGCTCGCCGTGTCGGGGCTTCCCGTCGACCGCTTCTGCTTCGAGGGCTTCCTGCCGCGCAAGGCGGGCGAGCGCCGCGCGCGCCTGAGCGAGGTCGCCGACGAGCGCCGCACCCTCGTCTACTTCGAGGCCCCGCACCGAATCGACGACACCCTCGCCGCGATGGCGGACGTCTTCGGCGCGGCGCGCCGCGCGGCCGTGTGCCGCGAACTGACGAAGACGTACGAGGAGGTGAAGCGCGGCCCGCTCGCGGAGCTGGCGGCGTGGGCGGCGGAGGGCGTACGGGGCGAGATCACCGTCGTCGTCGAGGGCGCCCCGGAGCCGGATCCGGCCGGCCTGGACGCGGCCGAGCTGGTGCGCAGGGTGCGGGTGCGGGAGGAGGCGGGGGAGCGGCGCAAGGAGGCCATCGCGGCGGTGGCGGCGGAGGCGGGGCTGCCGAAGCGGGAGGTGTTCGACGCGGTGGTGGCGGCGAAGAACGCGGAGAAGAACGCCGGCTGAGGAGCGGCGGGGCGGGGGTGCGCCGCACACGGCGGGCGTTGCGGGAGACGTAACCGTTTCTCCGCGCCAAACTCGGGCAAAGCGTCCCGGTGTTTCGGCAAAGTCCGGGTCGCGGCGAAGGGCCCGAAGTGCACGGGTTCGCCAAATCCGGTCCAACGTTCGGCAGCCCCTGTGGTGCGGGCCGCCGGGCGGGAGTGCACTGGTCGTGGCGGGGCGGTGCGCCGCTCCGGGGCCGGCGGTTGGCAGCCGGCCGGGCACGACACGAGGAGCTGGCATGAGCGACTTCGCAGGCAGCGTCCACCCCGCGACCACGAGCGGCTCCGCCGCGAGCGCTGGGCCCGCCGGGACCCCTGGGACCACCGGGGCCCCGGGTGCTGCCGGGACCACCCGGGCCGTCGGCACCGTCCAGGAGTCCTACTCCTTCGCCTGCATGCGCTGCGGGCACGGCTGGGAGCAGGCGTACGAGATAGAACGGCACGCCGACCCGGACGGCCACCCCTACGTGGTCTACCTGGCCGGAGGCGAGCGCGTGCCGTCCCCGCTCAGCAGCCCGTCGTGCCTCAACTGCGGGGGCGGCGTCGTCCGGATCATGCGCGCGGGCCGCGTGACGTCGGCGGCTTCGCAGGCGCACACGTACGGGCACGGAGCGGCCCCCGCGAAGCCGGCCCGGCACCGTACGGCGGGCGGGGGGAGCGTGGCGGAGGCGGCGGAGCCGGGCGGCGAGCCCGGGGGCCC
Organism: Streptomyces sp. NPDC088923; assembly: GCF_044749745.1. Taxonomy (NCBI): domain Bacteria; kingdom Bacillati; phylum Actinomycetota; class Actinomycetes; order Kitasatosporales; family Streptomycetaceae; genus Streptomyces; species Streptomyces sp. NPDC088923. The sequence continues at coordinate 783,411 of NZ_JBIVIO010000001.1, forward strand.
GCACCACTGGCACGTGCTCGCGGACCTGCTCCACGTCCTCCACCGGCAGCAGCCGCCGCAGGAGCGGTAGGGCGGGGCGGGACCGCCGGGCGGAGGCCTCCGGTCCCGCGTACGTGCCTGAGCCGGCCCGTGCCCGGCCCGCCTGCCCTCCGCCTCTACCGCCCCGCCTTCGTAGGATCGTTCCCATGAAGGCCAAGGACGACAAGACCGCGCCGCCACCGCTGCCCGAGCCCCTGCGGGTCGCGGTGGCGGACGCGCACACCCACCTCGACATGCAGGCGGGCACCGTCGATGAGGCGTTGGCCAAGGCCGCGTCGGTCGGGGTGACGCGGCTCGTCCAGGTCGGCTGCGACCTGGCGGGCTCGCGCTGGGCGGCGGAGACGGCGGCGGCGTACGCGCACATCCACGCGACTGTGGCGCTGCACCCGAACGAGGCGCCGCGCATCGTGCACGGCGACCCTGAGGGCGGCTGGTCCCGGCAGGGCGAGCGGCCGGGCGGCGGAGAGGCGGCGCTCGACGAGGCGCTCGACGAGATCGAGCGGCTCGCGGCGCTCCCGCAGGTGGTCGGGGTCGGCGAGACGGGCCTGGATTATTTTCGTACGGGCCCGGAGGGCAAGGACGCGCAAGAGCGGTCGTTCCGCGCGCACATCGAGATCGCCAAGCGCCACGACCGGACCCTCGTGATCCACGACCGCGAGGCGCACGCCGACGTGCTGCGTGTCCTGAAGGAGGAGGGCGCGCCCGAGCGGACCGTCTTCCACTGCTACTCCGGCGACGCGGAGATGGCGGAGATCTGCGCGCGCGAGGGCTACTACCTGTCCTTCGCGGGCAACGTGACCTTCAAGAACGCCCAGAACCTCCGCGACGCCCTCGCCGTCGCGCCGCTCGACCTCGTCCTCGTCGAGACGGACGCCCCCTTCCTCACCCCGGCCCCGTACCGAGGCCGCCCCAACGCCCCCTACCTGATCCCGGTCACGCTCCGGGCGATGGCGCGGGTGAGGGACATCGCGGAGGAGGAGATGGCGGAGGCCCTGGCCCGCAACACCGGACGGGCGTTCGGGATGCGGGGGCTGTTCGAGGGGTGAGGGGGCGGGGGACCGGACGGTGCTCGACGCGGCGGGCGTCGTGACCCTGCCCGAGGGCAGCTTCTGGGACTGGGAGGTCGTGCACTGGACCCCGGCGGAGCTGCGGCTACGCGCCGGATACGACCTGACGTACCACCACGAGCTGGAGCTGATTCCGGCCGGGGCGACCCTGGTCCGCTGCCCCGACATGTTCCACGACCCCGTCTTCCGTGCCCCGAGCGCGGCCGAAGGGGCCGCCGTAGCCGGGTGGTTGGGGGAGTCGCCCTCGCTCCTCATCGCCTTCGACGCGGACGGGGGGCGGAGCTGATGCCATGCCTCGTGGCGGTGGAGGGGATCGGGGGAATACTCCAGCGAGGTGAGTGAGCACTCACCCACCCGCAAGGGTTCGCTCACAATTACCCACTCCTTCGAGTGAGGCGTGTGACGGGTTCTCCGGAGTTATCCACAGATTCGCGATTTTGGTCGAAAGGGGGGCGAGGCGTCCGGAAGACTTGATGGCAGCGGGTGGCCCACCTCCCCTTTGGGAGGGTGGGGTCTGTGCGCGGACCGATCGCGACGCCGACCGCCCCCCCCCGAAAACCCCTCGCCCTCCGCCACCCCGCCCGCGACACTGCCCCCCTGTGACCTCAGCTCCCAACACCCCCGAACCGACCCCCAGCCCCACCACCCCGCCCACCCCCTTCACCCCGTCCACTCCGCTCACCCCCAACCCCTTCGCCCCACCCCACCCCACCCCCTTCACCCCAGCCTGGCGCACCCCCCTCGCCGACGACGAGCTCCGCGCCCTGCTCGCCGAGGCGTTCGGCGGCGTCCCCGCCCCCGGAATCGCCGCGCGCCTCGCCCGGCACAGCCTCGGCTGGGCCGCCGTGCGGGATGAGACCGGCCGCCTCGCCGGCTTCGTCAACGTCGCCTGGGACGGCGGCGCCCACGCCTTCCTCCTCGACACCGCCGTCGCACGAGCGCACCGCCGCCGCGGCCTCGGCCGCGCGCTCGTCGCCACCGCCGCCGCCGAGGCGCGCGCGGCGGGCTGCGACTGGCTCCACGTCGACTACGAGGAACACCTGCGCTCCTTCTACGAGAACGCCTGCGGCTTCGCCCCCACGGCGGCCGGACTCGTCCGCCTCCGCGCGGCCTGAGCCGGTACGGGGACGGGCCGGGTGCCTGCGGCTTCGCCCCCACGGCGGCCGGACTTCTCCGCCTCCGCGCAGCCTGAGCCGGTACGCGCACGGGCCGGGGGGCGCCCCTCCGCGCGCACCCGGCCCGTCCCCGTACCGCCGGGCCCTCAGGCACTCGCCCCGCTCAGTCCCAGTGCGGCATGATCTCCTCCCCGTAACGCGACCCCGCCGAGCCGTGCGGCAGGATCTCCTGGACGCGGGCGAGCTCCCGCGGGGTGAGGACGACCGAGGCGGCGGCCACGTTCTCCGCCAGGCGCCGCGGGCTGCGCGTGCCGGGGATGGGGACGATGTCCTCGCCCTGCGCCAGAAGCCACGCGAGGGCGAGCTGCGTGACGGTGATGCCCTTCTCGCCCGCGAGCGCGGTCAGCTGCCGTACGGCGTCCAGGTTCTTCTCGTAGTTGCCGGGCTGCCAGCGCGGGTCCGTCGCGCGCATGTCGTCCGCCGGGTACGCGGCGGCCGGCTGGACCGCCGAGGTGAGGAAACCGCGGCCGAGCGGCGAGTACGGTACGAAGCCGATGCCCAGTTCGCGCACCACCGGCAGGACCGCCGTCTCGACCTCCCGCTCGAAGAGCGAGTACTCGGTCTGGAGCACCGAGACCGGCTGCACGGCGTGCGCCCTGCGGATGGTCCGCGGTCCCGCCTCGCTCAGCCCGAAGAACCGCACCTTGCCTTCCGCGATCAGCTCCCCGACCGTGCCCGCCACCTCCTCGATGGGCACGTCCGGGTCCACCCGGTGCTGGTACAGGACGTCGATGTGGTCGGTGCCGAGGTACCGCAGGCTGTTCTCCGTCACCTCGCGGATGTGCGCGGGACGGCTGTCCAGCGCGACGCCCGCCCGCGCGGGATCGCTCATGTCGAAGCCGAACTTCGTGGCAAGGACGACCTCCTCGCGGAAGCCCCTCACCGCGCGGCCGAGCAGTTGTTCGTTGCTGCCCGTGCCCATGCCGTACAGCTCGGCGGTGTCGAAGAAGGTGATGCCGAGGTCGTGGGCGCGGTGGATCGTCTCGCTGGCGCCGCGCTCGTCCGGCGTCGCGGTGTCGCCGTACGCCATCGTCATGCCCATCGTGCCGAGGCCGAGCGCGGAGGTGCGCAGACCCTGCGCGCCGAGCGTGCGGGTGGGGAGCTTGGTCGTGTCGTCGTGCTGTGCCATGCCTCGACGCTAGGACCGCGCGCACCGGGAAACATGGGGCGTCACTCGCGTAACATTGCCTGATCCTCTCAGGCCGGATCTGAGTGGGCAGGAGCTGAGCGGTCGGCAGCTGAACGGGCAGGGCCTCAGCGGTCAGGAGCTGAGCGGTCGGCAGCCGAGGGGGCAGGAAAGGGGCGGGTACGTGCCGGACGACGCCGTACGGGAGGGTGCCGCCGCGCCCTGCCCCTCCGAGGCGGCCCTCCACCGCCTCACCGCCGCCGTCGCCCGCCATGCACCCGAGGGCGGTACGGAGACCGCGGTCCCCCGGCTCTCGCTCGCCGTCACAGAGGAGCCGGTCGGGCCCGTCGACCTCCTCTACGAGCCGATGATCTGCTTCGTCTCGGCGGGGGCGAAGCGCAGCACCGCGGGCGAGCGGACCCGGATCGCCCGCGCGGGCGAGATGCTCCTCAACAGCATCGACCTCCCCGTCTCCGTCTCCGTCGTCGAAGCGCCCTACTCCTCCGTGACCCTGCGCGTGGACGAACGACTGCTCGCGGACCTGCTCGTCGAGGTCGAGGAATCGGCCGGCGTCCCGCTCGCCCCCGCAGGGCAGCTCACCGCGCCCATGGCACCCGAACTCGTGGACGCCGTCACCCGCTTCGTGACCCTCCTCGACTCCCCGGAGGACATCCGCGCGCTCGCTCCCCGCGTCGAGGGCGAGATCCTCTACCGGCTGCTGCGCGGCCCCCTCGGCCCCGTGCTCCGCGCGGGCGCGCTCGCGGACTCGCCGACGCAACGGGTGCGCCGGGCCGCGCGCTGGATCTGCGAGCGGTACAGGGAACCTCTTGGCATCGACGTGATCGCCGCCGTCGCCCGCATGAGCCCCGCCGGTCTGCACCGGCACTTCAAGGCCGCCACCGGGATGAGCCCGCTCAGGTACCAGAAGTACGTGCGGCTCCAGGCCGCCCGCCGCCGCCTCGCCGCCGGGGACGCGACGGCGGCGCAGGTGGCGCGGGAGGTCGGATACGTGAGCGCGACGCAGTTCAGCCGTGAGTACCGCACCGCCTTCGGCCTGCCCCCGGCCCGCGACGCGGCCCGCCTGCGCGGGACAGGACGCCCCTCGTAGCCGCCACGCCCGCGTCAGGCGTCCCTGCCCGCGCCTCCGCGCCCCGCGCCCCCGCCGATCGATCGTTCTCCCCTGCGGGGGCCACGTACCCTTGCCAGGTGACTCGCACCGACCCCCTGCTCGGCCCGGCCGACATCCGTGAGCTGGCCGCCGCGCTCGACGTACGTCCCACCAAGCAGCGCGGGCAGAACTTCGTCATCGACGCCAACACCGTGCGCCGCATCGTCCGCACCGCCGAGGTGCGCGAGACGGACACCGTCGTCGAGGTCGGTCCCGGGCTCGGTTCGCTCACGCTCGCCCTGCTCGAAGTCGCCGCCGACGTCACCGCCGTCGAGATCGACGACACCCTCGCCGCCGCCCTCCCCGCGACCGTCGCCGCCCGGCTGCCCGAGAAGGCCGCGCACTTCCGGCTCGTGCACTCCGACGCGCTGCGCGTACGCGAACTGCCGGGCCCCCCGCCCACCGCGCTCGTCGCGAATCTCCCCTACAACGTCGCCGTCCCCGTCCTCCTCCACATGCTGGAGCACTTCCCGAGCGTCGAGCGGACCCTCGTGATGGTGCAGGCCGAGGTCGCCGACCGGCTCGCGGCCCCGCCCGGCTCGCGCGTGTACGGGGTGCCCTCGGTCAAGGCGGCCTGGTACGCGCACGTCAAGCGCGCCGGGTCGATCGGTCGCAGCGTCTTCTGGCCCGCGCCGAACGTCGACTCCGGGCTCGTCTCGCTCGTACGGCGCGAGGAGCCGCTGACGACGAGCGCGAGCCGCCGCGAGGTCTTCGCCGTCGTGGACGCGGCCTTCGCGCAGCGCCGCAAGGGGCTGCGGGCCGCGCTCGCGGGCTGGGCGGGTTCGGCGGCGGCGGCCGAGGAGGCGCTGCGCGCGGCCGGGGTGTCCCCGCAGGCGCGCGGCGAGTCGCTCACCGTCGAGGAGTTCGCCCGTATCGCCGAGCACAAACCGCAGGCCGAGCCCGAGGCCGAGAAGGAGATCACCGCGTGAGCGCCCCCGCCGTCACCGTCCGCGTTCCCGCCAAGGTCAACGTCCAGCTCGCGGTCGGCCCCGCCCGCCCCGACGGCTTCCACGACCTCGCGAACATCTTCCTCGCGGTCGGCCTGTACGACGAGGTGACCGCGACCCCCGCCGAACGCCTGCGCCTCACCTGTGAGGGCCCCGGTGCCGAGCAGGTGCCCCTCGACGAGGGCAACCTCGCCGCCCGCGCCGCCCTCGCCCTCGCGGAGCGCGCGGGCCGCCCCGCCGACGTGCACCTGCACATCGCCAAGGACATTCCCGTCGCGGGCGGCATGGCGGGCGGCAGCGCCGACGCGGCGGGCGCGCTGCTCGCCTGCGAGACGCTGTGGCGCACGGGCGCGAGCAGAGACGAACTCCTCGCGATCTGCGCTGAATTGGGCAGTGACGTGCCGTTCTCGTACGTGGGCGGCGCGGCGCTCGGCACGGGGCGCGGCGAACTGCTGACCCCGCTCGCGGTCGGCGGCACCTTCCACTGGGTCTTCGCGCAGGCGGACGGCGGCCTCTCGACCCCGGCCGTCTACGGCGCGTACGACCGCCTCGCGGAGACCGAGGGCCGTAGGGTCCCGGCGCCCGAGGCCGATCAGGCGGTGATCGACGCGCTCGCGAGCGGCGACCCGAAGGCGCTCGCGGCCGCCGTCCACAACGACCTCCAGACCGCCGCGCTCGACCTCTTCCCCGCCCTGCGCCGCACGCTGGACGCCGGTACGGAGGCGGGCGCCCTCGCCGCCCTCGTCTCGGGCTCGGGCCCGACGACGGCCTTCCTCGCCCCGGACGCGGACAGCGCCCGCACGATCGCGCGCGCCCTGACGCCCCACTGCCGCACGGCCCGTACGACGACGGCCCCGGCGCCGGGCGCGGTCGTGGTGGGGGAGTAAAAGGCCCTCGGCACGGCGTACCCGGACGTCTCCGGCACCGGGCCGAGAACGCGAGGGGACGCCGGGCCCGGCCGGGCGTTCCCCCGCCGACTACCCTGGGGAATCTGTCCCCCGGCCCGTTCCAGTGGTGCGGGGAGCGCGAGCGGGAGTGGTGGATGGCGGTCAATCTGGTCAACGTCGAAGCGGTCAGCAAGGTCTACGGGACCAGGGCGCTGCTCGACGGGGTCTCTCTCGGGGTCAACGAGGGCGACCGCATCGGCGTCGTGGGGCGCAACGGCGACGGCAAGACCACTCTCATCCGAATGCTCGCCAAGCTGGAGGAGGCCGACACCGGGCGTGTCACGCACAGCGGCGGGCTGCGGCTCGGCGTGCTCACCCAGCACGACTCGCTCGACCCGGCGGCGACCGTGCGGCACGAGGTGATCGGGGATCTCGCCGATCACGAGTGGGCGGGGAACGCGAAGATCCGCGACGTGCTGACGGGTCTCTTCGGCGGCCTGGACCTGCCCGGTTTCGCGGACGGGCTCGACACGGTGATCGGCCCGCTCTCCGGCGGTGAGCGGCGCAGGATCGCGCTCGCCAAGCTCCTCATCGACGAGCAGGACCTCCTCGTCCTCGACGAGCCCACCAACCACCTCGACGTCGAGGGCATCGCCTGGCTCGCCGCGCACCTCGCGAGCCGCCGCTCCGCGCTCGTCTGCGTGACGCACGACCGCTGGTTCCTCGACCAGGTCTGCACCCGCATGTGGGACGTGCAGCGCGGCGACGTCTACGAGTACGAGGGTGGCTACAGCGACTACGTCTTCGCGCGCGCCGAGCGCGAGCGCCGGGCCGCGACCGAGGAGACCAAGCGGCAGAACCTCGTCCGCAAGGAGCTGGCCTGGCTGCGGCGCGGCGCCCCGGCCCGTACCAGCAAGCCCCGCTTCCGCATCGAGGCCGCCAACGAGCTGATCGCCGACGTCCCGCCGCCGCGCGACAACTCCGAGCTGATGCGCTTCGCGTCGGCACGGCTCGGCAAGACCGTCTTCGACCTGGAGGACGTGACCGTCTCGGCCGGGCCGAAGACGCTCATCGAGCACCTCACCTGGCAGCTCGGTCCCGGCGACCGCGTCGGTCTCGTCGGCGTCAACGGCGCGGGCAAGACGACGCTGCTGCGCGCCATGGCCGCCGCCTCGCGCGGCGACGGCGAGGAGCAGCCCGAGAAGGGCCGGATCAAGGTCGGCAGGACCGTCAAGCTCGCCTACCTCTCTCAGGAGGTCGCCGAACTCGACCCGAACCTCCGGGTGCTGGAAGCGGTTCAGCAGGTGCGGGAGCGAGTCGACCTCGGCAAGGGCCGCGAGCTGACCGCCGGGCAGCTCTGCGAGACCTTCGGCTTCGGCAAGGAGAAGCAGTGGACGCCCGTCGGCGACCTCTCCGGCGGTGAGCGCCGCCGCCTCCAGATCCTGCGCCTCCTCATGGACGAGCCCAACGTCCTCTTCCTCGACGAGCCCACCAACGACCTCGACATCGAGACCCTCACCCAGCTCGAAGACCTCCTCGACGGCTGGCCCGGCTCGATGGTCGTCATCAGCCACGACCGGTTCTTCGTCGAGCGCACCACCGACCGCGTCTTCGCGCTCCTCGGCGACCGCGCGCTGCGGATGCTGCCGCGCGGCATCGACGAGTACGTGGAACGCCGCCGCGCCCGCGAGCAGCAGACCCAGACCGCACCGGCGAGCGCCGCCCCCAAGCCCGCCGCGACCTCCGCGAAGGAGGACCGCGAGCGGCAGAAGGAGCTTCAGCGCATCGAGCGGCGTCTGGACCGGATCGCCACCGAGGAGGCGAAGCTGCACGAGAAGATCGCCACGCACGCCACGGACTTCGAGAAGGTCGCCGGGCTCGACGCCGAACTGCGCGCCCTCGTCGGCGAGAAGGACGAACTGGAACTGCGCTGGCTCGAACTCGCCGAGTAGCGCAACGCGTCGAGGAGCGGCACACGTCGAGACCGGCACGCGTCGAGGAGCGGCGGACCGGGCGGTGCGTGCCGGTCACGGGAGCATCACGCGCCGGTTCTGCCTTGGGCACGGGAGAGCGGGGGCCGGGTGCGGCGGGCGTGGTCGATGGTAGAAAGAGTTCCCCGCCCGACCGACCAAGGACCGCGGGGGAGCGCGTCCCGATCCGCTCCGTTCCGCGGGGTGATCACCCACGGAACGGCGGGGGAGCCGGACGGGGGGCGCGAGCCCGCCACGAGGTAGCGCTGATGACTCAGCCGCCCCAGCCACCGCCCCGGCCCCCGCACGAGCCGCCGGGGGGCGAGCCCCCGCGGGACACCCCGCCCGGTTTCGGCCCGCCCGAGGCGGGCGGCGGCTTCGGCCCGCCCGTGCCGCCCGCGGAGGGCACCGGTACGCGCACACCGGCCCCGGCCCCCGTCCCGCCCCCGGCGGGCCCCGGCACCCCACCGCCCCCCGCCACCGGCTTCGGCCCGCCCCCCCCGTCCCCCGCCCCCGCGTACGGCACCCCGCAAGCCGCCCCGCCCCCGCCCGCCTACGGCACCCCGCACCCGGGTCCCGCCCAGGCCGGCGGGCAGGCCGCCTACGGCTACCCGCACCCCGCGCCCCCGTACGCCACCGCCCCGTACACCCAGCAGGGACACGGCGCGGGGCAGCCGCCCACCGGGCCGGGGAAGCGCCGTCCCGGACCGGTGTTCTGGATGATCAGCGCGACCGTGCTCGTCATCGCGCTCATCGTCGGCGGCGGCGTCTGGTACGCGAACTCCGGCACAGACGAGACACCGGTCGCGAAGGACAAGGACGACAAGAAGGACAAGGACGGGAAGGGCGGCGGCGGGACGCACGACCCCACCGTCGGTCCCGCGAAGGAGAAGGCCCCCGCCGACCCGGCGGCAAGGCAGCTCTTCTCCGTGCCGATGATCTACACCGGTGCGAACTCCCGGATCTACGAGGTGCCCGGCTCCTGGCTCACCGGCAAGGTGTACGCGAAGACCGGGCTCTTTGAGATCAACGGCTACGACGCCGTGGCCGGGAACCGCGTCTGGAACCTGAGGCTGCCCGGCCCGGTGTGCGCCGCGAGCGGCTTCCAGAGCGAGGAGGGCCTCACCGCCGTCCTGCACAAGAGCGTGCGGCCCACGCGGGACGAAGGGGGCCAGTGCGACAAGATCACCGTGTTCGACCTGCGGACCGGCAAGGCGCTGTGGACGAAGGGCGTGGGCTCGGGCCAGGGCAGCGCGGTCTTCACCGAGGTGACCGTCGGCGGCGGGACCGTCGCGGCGGGCGGCAGCCGCGGCGGCTACGGCTGGGACCTGAGGTCGGGTGACCAGGTGTGGTCCCCGAAGCCGGGCGACGAGTGCTACGACGTCGGCTACCAGGGCGGCAGCGGCGGCCTCGCGGTGATCCGCAAGTGCACGATCAACACCGACCAGGACCAACTGTTCGTGCAGAAGCTGGACCCGAAGGACGGCTCGGTCAGCGCCGAGTACAAGATGCCGCCCGGTATCGACTTCGCGCACATCCTCTCGGTCAGCCCGCTCGTCGTCGGCGCCGACGTCAACGAGGCGGCCGAGGACGGCTCCGGCGTCTCGGACTTCTTCTCGATCGACGGGAGCACCGGCAAGCTCCGCGCGCGGTGGCCCGCCGACGCGAAGACCTATGGCGCCTCGTGCGAGGCGACGGCCGTCTCCGGCTGCGTCGACTTCGCGGTCGGCGGCGACCGCCTCTACCTGCCGACCGAGAAGCACCAGGGGAAGCTGCAGGGGTACTCCAGCACCAACGAGATCGTCGTCTTCGACCTCGCCACCGGCAAGCTCACCGGCCAGCGCCTCGACGCGGGGGAGGACTGGGAACTGCGGCCGCTGCGCATGGACGGCCCCCGGCTGCTCGCCTACCGGGCCGGCCCCTACGACAAGGGCACCCAGGTCCTCTCGGTCGACACGAAGACGATGAAGAGCGAGGTGCTCCTGAACACGCCGGCGGACGAGCGCAGCGGCGAGACCGTCCAGGAATTCCAGAGCGAGTTCTCCGACACCCTCTTCGGTGACGGCCGCCTGTACCTCGGGGCGTCCATGCCCGAGGAGGAGAAGAAGCCGGTCGGTCCCGACGAGGCCATCCCCTACCTGGCGCTGTCCTTCGGCACCACGCGCTGAGGCGAGCGGGACAGGGGGAGCGGGACGGGACGAGCGGACGGGGCGAGCGGGACGGCGGCGAGCGGGACGGCGGCGAGCCGGGCGATACGGGGGCGGGGGCGTGCGCAGGGGCGCCCCCGCCCCCGTACGCGCTACCCCTCCGCGCCCGCACAACATGCTCGTCCGCACGCAACACCCCCGAAAAGCGGGGGATTTCAGCATTACGGGGCACTTCTTCACCGGAGGGGGCGCGCGAGGTCGAACATCCGTGTAGCTTCCGGTGCACGACGGACCGGCCGGGGGACAGCCCCGGCGGGGGCGGGGCCGGGACGAGGCGGGGACACGGGGGGACGCGGGGGATGCCCATGGGAGTGCGGCTCATGGTGGTCGACGACCACCGCTTGCTCGCGGAGGCGCTCGCCTCCGCGCTGAAACTGCGCGGGCACCGGGTGCTCGCCGCCGCGGCCCCCGCGGCGGGCGCCGCCGACCTCGTGGTGAGCCGGGCGCCGGAGGTGTGCCTGCTCGGCACGGCGGCCCCGGCCGAACCCGGCGCCTTCGACCCGGTCGTGAAGATCCGCAGGGAGCGCCCGCAGACGGCGGTGCTCGTCCTCGGCCCGGTGCCGAGTCCGCGGGGCATCGCGGCGGCGTTCGCGGCCGGGGCGTGCGGCTACGTGAGGCACGACGAGCGGATCGAGGGCGTCGAGCGCGCCATCATGAAGGCCCGCGCGGGCGAGGTGGCGGTGGCCCCGGGGCTCCTCCAGGGTGCCTTCGACGCCCTGCTCCACCCGGAGGCCGAGCCCGACGACGAGGGCAGACGCCTCCTGCACCTGCTGACCCGCCGGGAGGTCGAGGTCCTGGCGCGGGTCGCGGAGGGCGAGGACACCCGGCTCATCGCGGCGGGCATGCACATCGCCCCTTCCACGGCCCGCACCCACGTCCAGCGCGTACTGATGAAACTCGGCGTCGGCTCCCGCCTCGAAGCCGCCGCCCTCGCCGCCCGCACCGGCCTCCTCGATCACGCCCTGCCCCTGCTCGGCCCCCGGAACACGGACCCCGGCTGACGACGGCCGGCTGCGGGAGGACAGCGCGGCGGCACCGCGGTACGGCCGGGCAGCGGCAAGGGGCCGCCCCCACCGGGCGCACCCGGCCGGGACGGCCCCCACTGCCCTCAGGCCCCCGCTACTCCTCGCGGTTGAGGTCCTCGACGATCTCCTCGACCGGCGGCGGCGTCTGCGGGCGCCACAGCATCCAGGCCAGGAACAGCAGCCCGAGGACGAGCATGCCGAGGCCCGTCCACAGGTTGATGTTGATGTGCTGGGCCTTGGCGAGGTCGGCGTCCGAGGCGGTGATGCCGGTGATCGTGACGATGATCCCGTAGACCGTGAAGAGGCCGCCGATGATGAGCCGCACGTCGAAGAGGCGGCTCGCGGTGGCGGATTCGCGCTCCAGCCGCTCGACGGCCTTGATGTCGTCGAGGTTCGCCGGCTTGCGGGCGTCGTGCGGTGCGCCGGGGGTGTTGTCGTCTCTGGGGTTGCTGTGGTCGCTCATGGTCGTGTCGTCCTTGCCGGGTCAGACGGGGAGGGCTCGAAGGGGCTCACAGGGAGAACGGGACGTAGCACAGGGCCGCGAGGATCAGCGCGCCCCAGCCGAGCAGCGCCGGCTTGCGGTACCAGGCGTCGTCGCCCTCGGCGGGCGCTTCCTCGACGCCGGGCGACTTCGTCCCGTACACGAGCCCTCGCAGTTCCGCGGCGGGCTTCGGCTTCGTCACCATCGTCACGACGACCATGACGACCGCGCCGACGACGAAGGCGACGATGGAGGAGACGAAGTTCGCGCCCTGGTCGCTCGGGATGCCGATGACGCCCTGCTTGTAGAACCAGAAGTAGTTGATCATCGCGGCGACGGTTCCCGAGAGCAGCCCCCAGAACCCGGCCGCGCCGGTCGTCCGCTTCCAGAACATCCCGATGATGAACACCACGAACAGCGGGACGTTGAAGAAGGAGAACAACGTCTGGAGGTAGTTCATGATGTTGCTGAAGCCGGAGGCGATGAACGCCGTCCCGATGCCGATCACGACACCGACGGCCGTGATGACCCGGCCGACCTTCAGGTAGTGCGTGTCGGGCATGTTCGGCTTGATGTACGGCTGCCAGATGTCCGTCGTGAAGACCGTGTTGAACGAGGAGATGTTCGCGGCCATCCCGGCCATGAACGCGGCGAGCAGCCCGGTCACGGCGATGCCGAGCACCCCGTTGGGCAGCAGGTCGCGCATGAGCAGCGGGATCGCGTCGTTGAACTCGAAGTCCCCGCCCTGCTTGCCGATCGACGGCTCCAGGATGAGCGCGATGAGGCCCGGGATCACGACGATCGCGGGGATGAAGATCTTCGGGAAGGCCGCGATGAGCGGAGTGCGCTTGGCGGCCGAGAGGTTCTTCGCGGAGAGCGCGCGCTGCACCTCGGCGAAGTTCGTCGTCCAGTACCCGAAGCCCATCACGAAGCCCAGACCGAGGACGATCGTCAGCCAGTTGGCACCCAGCGGGTTGTCCGAGCCGATCCCGGTGTTCTGCCAGGCCGAGAGGAAACTGTCCCCCTTCGAGGCGTCCAGCTTGTCCGAGATCCCGCCCCAGCCGCCGACCCGCTTGAGACCCACGATCGTCAGCGGGATGAGCGCGGCGAGGATCACGAAGAACTGGAGCACCTCGTTGTAGATCGCCGAGGAGAGCCCGCCGACCGTGATGTAGACGAGGACGAACGCGGCGGCGACGACGATCGCCACCCACTGCGGCCAGCCCAGCAGGGCTTCGAGCACGATGGCCATCGCGTACAGGTTGACGCCCGCGATGAGCACCGCGGACACCGCGAAGATGATCGACGACAGCAGGTGCGAGGACTTGCCGAAGCGGTGCAGGAGGAACTCCGGCACCGAACGGACCTTCGAGTTGTAGTAGAAGGGCATCATCACGAGGCCCAGGAAGACCATCGCGGGGACGGCCCCGATCCAGTACCAGTGCACGGTGTAGGCGCCGTACTGCGCGCCGTTCGCCGCCATGCCGAGGATCTCCGTGGCGCCGAGGTTCGCCGCGACGAAGGCGAGACCGGTCACCCACGCGGGCAGGGAGCGCCCGGAGAGGAAGAAGTCGAGGCTCGTCTTCACACTGCGCCGCGCGGCGAAACCGATGCCGAGGACGACGACGAAGTACAGCGCGAGGATCGTGTAGTCCAGCCAGTTGGTCGGGAGTCTGAGCCCGTCCGCAAGGTACATGGGGGGAACTCGCTTTGTGCGTTGGGGATGAGGGGAAGAGGGTGCGAGGAGCGGTGGGGACGGTGGGGATGGTGCTTCGTACGGCGGTGCGCGTGCCCGCGCTCGCGCGCGGCGAACTCCACATGTGGTGTTCTTTGTTCGATCGTGATGTTCTCTTGGCGGCGATTGGGCCCTGTATGGCGCTGGCGGCCTCGTCCGTGGCGTAGTGCCTGCCCGTAGACGTGGTTTGTTATGTTGAATTATGTTCGTTACGAGGTGACGGTGCGACGGACGACGCGGCGGCGCCCCACCCGCGTGCGGCGATTCGCCAGAAAGAACGGTTGCCTTGAAGAAGACCCCGACCCGGCTCGCCGACGGCCGCGAGCTGATCTACTACGACCTCGACTCGACCGACGCGGTGCGCGACGCCGTCGACAAGCGCCCCCTCGACCCGATCAGCACCGCCTCCGAGGTACGCCGCGACCCGCTCCTCGGCGACGCCGTCGCGATCGCCTCGCACCGCCAGGGCCGTACGTACCACCCGCCGGCCGAGCTGTGCCCGCTCGACCCGACGCGCGGCGGCGAGCACCTCACCGAGATCCCCGACTCCGACTACGACGTCGTCGTCTTCGAGAACCGCTTCCCCTCGCTCTCCGGACCCACCGGACGCTGCGAGGTCGTGTGCTTCACCTCCGACCACCACGCCTCCTTCGCCGACCTCGACGAGACCCGGGCCCGCCTCGTCCTCGACGCCTGGACCGACCGCACCGCCGCACTCTCCCGCCACCCGGCCGTGCGCCAGGTCTTCCCCTTCGAGAACAGGGGCGAGGAGATCGGCGTGACCCTCGCCCACCCCCACGGGCAGATCTACGGCTACCCGTTCACCACGCCCCGTACCGCGCTCATGCTCCGCTCGGCCGCCGCGCACAAGGCCGCCACCGGGGGCGGAAACCTCTTCGACCACGTCCTCGCCGAGGAACGCGCGGCCTCCGAACGGGTCGTGATCGAGGGCGCGCACTGGACCGCCTTCGTGCCGTACGCCGCGCACTGGCCGTACGAGGTGCACCTCTACCCGCACCGCCGCGTCGCCGACCTCACCGAACTCGACGAGGCACAGCGCGCCGAATGGCCCGTGATCTACCTGGACCTGCTGCGCCGCTTCGACCGTCTCTTCGGGCCCGGCGCCGGACGCACGCCGTATATTTCCGGCTGGCACCAGGCGCCCCTCCTCACCCCCGAGGAGTACGCCGCGTACAGCACCGGCGCGGGCGAACCGCTGGAACGGGCGGACTTCGGGCTGCACCTGGAGCTGTTCACGATCCGCAGGACCGTGGACAAGCTGAAGTACCTCGCCGGCTCCGAGTCCGGCATGAGCGTCTTCATCAACGACGTGCCGCCGGAGAAGGCGGCCGAGCGACTGCGAGAGGTGGCACACGCGTGAGCTGCGGCCAGCGACTTCGGAAGGACGGGCACGCATGAGCGGCCACTACCTCGTCACGGGCGGGGCCGGTTACGTCGGCAGCGTCGTCACGGCGCACCTGCTGCGCGCCGGGCACCGCGTCACGGTCCTCGACGACCTGTCCACGGGCTTTCGCGCGGCGGTCCCCGAGGGCGCCGCGTTCATCGAGGGACGCGTCCAGGACGCCGCCACGCTCCTGCCGGACGGCCTCGACGGCGTCCTCCACTTCGCCGCCTCCTCACAGGTCGGCGAGAGCGTCGAGAAGCCGGAGAAGTACTGGGGCAACAACGTCGGCGGGACCCGCGCGCTCCTCGACGCGATGCGCGCGAAGGGCATCGGCCGCCTCGTCTTCTCCTCGACGGCTGCGACGTACGGCGAACCCGTGCACACCCCGATCGTCGAGACCGACCCGACGATCCCCACGAGCCCCTACGGCAACACGAAGCTCGCCGTCGACCACATGATCGCCGACGAGTGCCGCGCCCACGGCCTCGCCGCCGTCTCGCTGCGGTACTTCAACGTCGCCGGCGCCGACGGCGGCTTCGGCGAGCGCCACGACCCCGAGTCGCACCTCATCCCGATCGTCCTCCAGGTCGCCCAGGGCCGCCGCGCCGCCGTCTCCGTCTTCGGCGAGGACTACGCGACCCCGGACGGCACGTGCGTACGCGACTACATCCACGTCGCCGACCTCGCCGAGGCCCACCTCCTCGCCCTCAAGGCCGCCGCCGGGGGCACGCACGTGATCTGCAACCTCGGCAACGGCACCGGCTTCTCGGTCCGCGAGGTCATCGAGGCGGCCCGCAAGGTCACCGGGCACGAGATCCCCACCGAGAGCGCACCGCGCCGCGCGGGCGACCCGGCCGTCCTCGTCGCCTCGGCGGAACGGGCCAGGCAAGCACTCGGCTGGCAGCCCTCCCGCACCGACCTGACCGGCATCGTCGCCGACGCCTGGGCCTTCGCCCAGCAGCTCGCGGAGGCGGTCCGATGAGCGACCTCATCCCCGGCCAGGGCAACGGCCCCGCACCCGCACAGGACACGACCCTCCCCGAGGACACCGCGCTCGCGCACGCCGACGAGGTCGCGGCCGGTTTCCGCGAGCTGTACGGGAGCGAGCCCGAGGGCATCTGGGCGGCCCCGGGACGCGTCAACCTCATCGGCGAGTACACCGACTTCAACGGCGGCTTCGTCATGCCGCTCGCGCTCCCGCACACCGCGGTCGCCGCGGTCCGTACCCGTACGGACGGCGTGCTGCGCGTCCACTCGGCCGACATGGAGGGCCCCGCGCTCCGCCTCGACCTCGCGACGCTCGCGCCCGGCGCCGACACCGGCTGGGCCGGCTACCTGTCCGGCGTCGTCTGGGTCCTGCGCACCTCCGGTTACGACGTCGGCGGCGCCGACATCCACCTCGCCTCGACGGTGCCCACCGGCGCGGGGCTCTCCTCCTCGGCCGCGCTCGAAGTCGTCACGACCCTCGCGCTCAACGACCTCTTCTCCTTCGGCATCGACCGCGCCGAGATCGCCCGGGTCGGGCAGCGCGCGGAGAACGACTTCGTGGGCGTACCGACCGGGATCATGGACCAGACGGCCTCGGCGCGCTGCACGGCCGGGCACGTACTCCACATGGACACCCGTGACCTGAGCGCCCGCCAGGTCCCCTTCGACCTGCCCGCGCACGGCCTCGACCTGCTCGTCTTCGACACCCGCGTGCAGCACGCCCTCGGCGACGGCGCATACGCGGAACGGCGTGCGGGCTGCGAGGAGGGCGCGCGGCTGCTCGGCGTGGACCAACTGCGGGACGTGCCCTTCGAGACCCTGCCGCAGGCCCTCGAAAAGCTCGACGACGAGCGTGTGCGCCGCTACGTGCGGCACGTCGTCACGGAGGACGAGCGCGTCGAGACCGTCGCGCGACTCCTCGACGCGGGCGAGATCCGCGCCGTCGGCCAGATCCTCACGGAGGGCCACCGCTCGCTCCGCGACGACCTGCGCGTCTCGGCCCCCGAACTCGACCTCGTCGTCGAGTCGGCGGTACGGGCCGGGGCGCTCGGCGCCCGCATGACGGGCGGCGGCTTCGGCGGCTCGGCGATCGTGCTGGTCGACGCGGGGCTCGTGGAGCCGGTGAAGGCGGAGGTCGCGCGGGCGTTCGCGGAGGCGGGACACCGGGAGCCGCGCGTGTTCTCGGCGGTGCCGAGCGAGGGGGCGCGCCGGGTGCGGTGAGCCCCGGGCGGGACGGCGGCGTTCCCTGGGGGGCGTTCCCTGGGGGGACGGCGGCGCTCCGTGAGAGGGACGGCGGCGCTCCGTGAGAGGGGCGGCGGGTCACCGCCGTCCCGCAGGCCCCCTCGGCCAGGGGTGTTTCGGGCGGGAATCGGGGAAATCCTCTCCTGGGAAGAGCCCACGTCCGTACTCTGAGGCGGGGTCACCTCCGTCGAGGGACGGAGGGAGGGGGAGGCCGTGATGCGTACGAGGGTGCTGGTCGTCGACGACCACCGGATCTTCGCGGAGTCGCTCGCCGCCGCGCTGGCGGCCGAGCCGGACGTCGAGGTGGGCGCGGCGGGAAGCGGCCCGGCGGCGCTGCGCAGCCTGGAACGCGCGGCGACCGAGAAACGCCCCTTCGACGTCGTCCTCGTCGACGCCGACCTCGGCGTCGGCCCCGTCCCGCGCCAGGCCAGTCCGCAGGGCGCGCCCGCCGCCGAGGAGCCGCTCGACGGGATCTCCCTGGTGGGCGGCTTACGCGCGGCGCAGCCCGGCGTGCGCACGGTGGTCCTCGCGGAGCGCGACGACCCGCGCCGCGCGGCGCTGGCCCTGCTGGCGGGGGCGAGCGGCTGGGTCGCGAAGGATTGCTCGCTCTCGCGGCTGCTCACGGTCGTACGGGGAGTGCTGCGCGACGAGACGCACCTCCCGCCCGCCCTGCTCACCGGTGTCCTGCGCGAACTGACGGCGGCCCGCCGCCACCGCACCGAGTCGGAGCGCCTGGTCGAGTCCCTCACGCCGCGCGAACGCGAGGTCCTGCGCTGCATGGTCGCGGGCCTGGGCCGCAAAGCGGTCGCGGACCGCCTCTACCTCTCCCCGCACACGGTCCGCACCCACATGCAGAACGTCCTGGGCAAACTGGGCGTCCACTCCACGCTGGCGGCGGTGGCGCTGGCGCGGAGAGCGGGGGTGGGGCCGGTGGATCAGCGGGTGGGGTGAGGGGGGTGGGCGGCGCGGTCGGCCCGGCCCCGCACACACAGACCCCACCCTCCCAAAGGGGAGGTGGGCCACCCGCTGCCATCAATTCTTCCGGCTCCCCGACCGCCCTCCCGACCAGAACCGCAAATCTGTGGATAACTTCGCCAAACCCGAAAAACCCCTCACACTTTCGAGTGAGGACCGTTCCCGAAGTCCGGGCCAGGGTCTGTCGGCCCGCAGCCTGGCAGCCGACCGCTCCGCTCCGTCAGCTCGTAGCCCCGTCAGCTCGTAGCCCCGTCAGCTCGTCGCCTCGTCAGCTCGTAGCCCCGTCAGCTCGTAGCCCCGTCAGCTCGTAATCTCGTCAGTTCGGCGTGTTGTCGAACGGCGCCGTGAGCTGGCGGAGGAGGTCCGCCAAATCCTGGCGCTGGGTGCGGCTCAGTTCGGAGAGAAGGGCGCGTTCCTGGGCGAGGAGGCCCGCGAGGGCGGCGTCGGCGACCTCGCGGCCCGAGGGTGTGAGGCGGACCAGGACGCCGCGGCGGTCGTTTGGGTCGGGGAGGCGCTCGACGAGGTTCTTCTTCGTGAGGCGGTCGATGCGGTTCGTCATCGTGCCCGAGGTGACGAGCGTCTGCGTGAGCAACTGGCCCGGTGAGAGCTGGTACGGCTGCCCGGCGCGCCGCAGCGCCGTGAGCACGTCGAACTCCCACGTCTCCAGGTGCAGCTCCGCGAAGGCGAGCCTGCGGGCCCGGTCCAGATGACGCGCCAGCCTGCTGACGCGACTGAGCACCTCCAGCGGCTCCACGTCGAGGTCCGGGCGCTCCCGGCGCCAAGCCGCGACCAGCCGGTCGACCTCGTCCTCCATGCCCCCAGTGTAGTGGGTCGCTCGACGTGAAGTCTCTTGACGTCGAGATAACTCGGCTTCATGATGACAGCACATGATCCCCGCCGAGGAGGTACCGCCGTGCCGCAGCACCACGTACGCCCAGAGGGCTCCCCGCCCGTCAACGGCTACAGCCACGCCGTCGCCGTCCCGGGGCCGCTCGTCGTGGTCTCCGGTCAGGTCCCGCTCGACACCGAGGGCCGCCTCGTCGGCGAGAACGATACGGAGGCGCAGGTCCGGCAGGTGTACGCGAACCTCGCCACCGCCCTCGAAGCGGCCGGCTCCGATCTCGCGCACGTCGTCAAGTACACCTTCTTCCTCACCGACCTCGCCCGCGACCTCCCCGCCCTGCGCGCGGTCCGCGACGCGCACCAGGACCCCGCGCGCCCGCCCGCCTCCAGCCTCGTCCAGGTCGCCGCCCTCGTGCACCCCGCCTTCCGCGTGGAGATCGAGGCGCTCGCCGTCCCGGCCCTCTGACCGGCCCGCGTCAGGAGTACGTCATGCCCCTCGCCCCCACCTGGGACCCCGCCCAGTACCTGCGCCACGCCGACCACCGCACCCGGCCCTTCGCCGAACTGCTCGCCCGCGTACCCGACCCGGCCACCGAGCGCCCCCGCGTCGTCGACCTCGGCTGCGGCGCTGGGAACGTCACCGCGCTGCTCGCCGCCCGCTGGCCCGCCGCCCGCATCACCGGACTCGACAACTCACCCGCCATGCTGGACCGGGCCCGTACCGGATACGCCGGACCCCTCGACGGCGGCGGCTCCCTCGACTTCGCCGAGGCCGACCTCACCGACTGGCACCCCGACCGCGGCTACGACCTCATCGTCTCCAACGCCGCCCTCCAGTGGGTCCCGGGCCACCTCGACCTGCTCCCCGCCTGGGCCGAGGCCCTCCACCCCGGCGGCACCCTCGCCTTCCAGGTCCCCGGCAACTTCGGCGCCCCGAGCCACGTCCTCATGCGCGAGACCGCCGCCCTGCCCCGCTTCCGCCCGCTCCTGGACGGCGTACTGCGCCACGACGACGCCGTCGCCACACCCGCCGACTACCTCGCCCGGCTCACCGCGCTCGGCCTCGCCGCCGACGTCTGGGAGACCACCTACCTCCATCTCCTCACCGGCGAGGACCCCGTACTCGACTGGGTCAAGGGCACCGGACTGCGCCCCGTCCTCGACGCCCTCGCCCCCCACCCCGAGGCCCGCGCCGACTTCCTCACCACCTACCGCGACGCCCTCCGCACCGCCTATCCGGCGGGGGAGCACGGCACCGTCTTCCCCTTCCGCCGCCTCTTCGCCGTCGCCCACGCGGCCTGATCAGGGAGTACGAGAATGATCACCGCGCTCGACCACGTACAGCTCGCCGCCCCGCCCGGCAGCGAGGACCGCCTCCGGGCCTTCTACGTCGACGCGCTCGGTCTCACGGAACTGCCCAAGCCCCCCGTCCTCGCCGCGCGCGGCGGCTGCTGGTTCGGCAGCGGACCCGTACAACTCCACCTCGGCATCGAGGCGGACTTCCGCCCCGCCCGCAAGGCCCACCCCGGCCTCCGCGTCACCGCCATCGACGCCTTCGCCACCCGCCTCACCGACCACGGCGTCCCCGTCACCTGGGACGACAACCTGCCGGGCCATCGCCGCTTCTATGCGGACGACCCGGTGGGAAACCGCCTGGAGTTCCTGGAACCGGACGCCGACGAATCCGCCGAGCCCGCCTAACACGCCGGGCCCCCGCCCCCCCCCAAGCCGTCACGACCGCCGGAGCGCCGCGCGCGAGATGTCCACGTCCAGCGGGTACGGGGCGGCCACGCGTAGCCGCTCGCGATACGTCCCCGTCCAGGCGTATCCCCGCGGCCCCTCGCGCGCGTACGTCCGGACCTCGGGACCCACCGGGGAGACCTGCCATACGTGCGGGACGCCCGCCGCCGCGTACCGGGGTGGCTTCGCCGCCTCGTCGCGCTCCCGCGTCCACGGCTCCTGCACCTCCACCGCCAGCACGAGGTCCGCCGCCTCGAAGCGGTCCTGCCCCCAGCCGCGTACCGCCTCCGCCCGTACCACCGAGACGTCCGGGATCAGCACGTCGTGCGCCCCGAGGACCACCGCCATCTGCCGCTCCACCTCGAACGCGGGCGGACAGCACGCGCGCAGCGCCGCCACCAGGAGGTCCACCATCAAGCTGTGGA
Organism: Streptomyces sp. NPDC088923; assembly: GCF_044749745.1. NCBI lineage: Bacteria > Bacillati > Actinomycetota > Actinomycetes > Kitasatosporales > Streptomycetaceae > Streptomyces > Streptomyces sp. NPDC088923. The sequence continues at coordinate 804,855 of NZ_JBIVIO010000001.1, forward strand.
AGCTCGTCTGCGGGCACGGCCGTACGAAATGCCCGCCCAGCAACTCCGTGCGGTAGTGCAGCGCGAAGGAGCGGTAGAGATCGGCGACTGTCCGCTCACCGAGCGGCGGCACCCGACGGCGCACCTCTTCGACTCCGGACACCGCGACCACCCCCGGGACAAGGAGCGGGCACGTCACCCGCTCGGCTCTCACCCCTTCGTACGAACGGCAGCGCCCATCCCTTCCCGAAACGGCGCCCGATTCACCCCAAGGAGTGCCGAAATCCCACCGGGCTGACGCCCCGCCCCGCCCCCCGCCCCCCACTCCCGCCCGGCCAGCCGGCGGAACCCTACTGCCGCCGATGCCCTATCAACCTCGGCTTCTGCTCCAGTCCGTCCAGCCCGTGCCACGCCAGGTTCACCAGGTGCGCCGCGACCTCCGCCTTCTTCGGCTTGCGGACGTCCAGCCACCACTGGCCCGTCAACGCGACCATCCCCACCAGCGCCTGCGCGTACAGCGGCGCCAGCTTCTGGTCGAAACCGCGGCTCTTGAACTCGCTGCCCAGGATGTCCTCGACCTGCGTCGCGATATCGCTGATCAGCGAAGCGAACGTGCCCGTCGACTGGGCCACCGGGGAATCACGGACCAGGATGCGGAAACCGTCCGTGTACGTCTCGATGTAGTCCAGGAGCGCGAAAGCCGCCTGTTCGAGCAGCTCCCTGGGGTGCCCCGCGGTCAGGGCACCCGTCACCATGTCCAGGAGCTGCCGCATCTCGCGGTCCACCACGACCGCGTACAGCCCCTCCTTGCCACCGAAGTGCTCGTAGACCACCGGCTTGGAGACCCCGGCCTTCGCCGCGATCTCCTCCACCGACGTCCCCTCGAAGCCCTTCGCCGCGAAGAGCGTGCGCCCGATGTCGAGCAACTGCTCCCTGCGTTGCGCACCCGTCATGCGGGTACGGCGCGAGCGCCGTGACTTCTCCGTACCCGAAGAACCACCAGAGACCCCTGAGACCGCATCCGTCGCCACGGCCCCATCATGCCGGTTCGGCCGCCTTGTCCCTGCGGCGGGAGCGAATGCGTTCCGCCGAGGGCCAGCGCACGTCGTGCACCCAGCCCAACTGCTCCATCCAGCGGATGACGCGCGCCGAGGAGTCGATCTGACCCCGCTCCACGCCGTGCCGCGCCGAGGTCGGGTCCGCGTGGTGCAGGTTGTGCCACGACTCCCCGCACGACAGCACCGCCAGCCACCACACGTTCCCCGAACGGTCCCGCGAACGGAAGGGGCGCTTGCCCACCGCGTGGCAGATCGAGTTGATCGACCACGTCACGTGGTGCAGGAGCGCGACCCGGACGAGCGACCCCCAGAAGAACGCGGTGAACGCCCCCCACCACGACCACGTCACCAGACCCCCGACCAGCGGCGGCGTCAGCAGCGAGACCAGCGTCCACAGCGCGAACTGCCGCGACACCCGGCGGATCGCCGGGTCCTTCACCAGATCGGGCGCGTACTTGTGCTGCGGCGTCTGCTCCTCGTCGAACATCCACCCCAGGTGCGCCCACCACAGCCCCTTCATCAGAGCCGGCAGCGTCTCCCCGTACCGCCACGGCGAGTGCGGATCGCCCTCCGCGTCGGAGAACTTGTGGTGCTTGCGGTGATCCGCCACCCAGCGCACCACCGGCCCCTCCACCGCCATGGACCCCGCGATCGCCAGCGTCACCCGCACCCACCGCTTCGCCTTGAACGAACCGTGCGTGAAGTACCGGTGGAACCCGATCGTGATCCCGTGGCAGCCCAGGAAGTAGAAGAAGACCATCAGGCCCACGTCGAGCCAGCTCAGCCCCCAGCCCCAGGCCAGCGGCACCGCCGCCACCACCGCCGCGAACGGCACCACGATGAAGGCCAGCAGCGCGAACTGCTCCACCGAACCCTTGCGGTCGCCCCCCATCGTCGCCACCGGAGCGGCGCCCGGCTTCTCTTCCGTCCCCGCCTCGGCGGGCGATGCGGTCGAGGTCATATGAGCCCCTTGAGTCTGTCGAGTCCTGTGTGTCCGGAGGGCCGTGTGCCGGGAGCCGGTACACGGCCCGCCCCCTACGTCTACCCACGGCGTGAACCGTGTGACGAGGTCGTGCGTGTGGGAAGCCGTGCGACCGGGAAGATCCCGTTCCGTAGACCCGTACACGTAGATACGCCCGAGCGACGGCAGACTCACGGCACCACGCCACGGCGCGGCCACGCACAGCTCCGCTCCTACGGATACGTAACCTACGGTGACGTAAGTATGGCAGCGCGCAGCGCTCCGGCAAGAGGCCGAACGCCCGTGCTACCACCGCGCCACCTATTGTGGGGACGGTCGGACAGCGCGGTCCGCTCGGAAACCCACCCGGGCCCCACCGCCCGGGTTCCCTCCTCTTCAGCCACCACACTGCAAGGAGCCGCACCTGTGAGCAGTGCCGACGACCACCGTCTTCCCGCCCCGGCCGCCGCGCCGGAACTGCGCGCCGACATCCGCAGGCTCGGCGACCTCCTCGGCGAGACCCTCGTCCGCCAGGAAGGCCCCGAACTCCTCGAACTCGTCGAACGCGTACGCCACCTCACCCGCAGCGACGGCGAAGCCGCGGCGCGTCTGCTCGGCGAAACCGAACTGGAGACCGCGGCGCGGCTCGTGCGCGCCTTCTCCACGTACTTCCACCTCGCGAACATCGCCGAGCAGGTCCACCGCGGACGCGAACTGCGCGAACGCCGCGCCGAGGAAGGCAGCCTCCTCGCCCGCACCGCCGACCGCCTCAAGGACGCCGACCCCGAACACCTGCGCGAGACGGTCGCCCACCTCAACGTCCGCCCCGTCTTCACCGCGCACCCCACCGAGGCCGCCCGCCGCAGCGTCCTCAACAAGCTCCGCCGCGTCGCCGAACTCCTCGACACCTCCGCGAACCCCACCGACCGCCGCCGCGTCGACACCCGCCTCGCCGAGAACATCGACCTCGTGTGGCAGACCGACGAACTCCGCGTCGTCCGCCCCGAACCCGCCGACGAGGCCCGCAACGCCATCTACTACCTCGACGAACTCCACGCCGACGCCGTGGGCGACGTCCTCGAAGACCTCAGCGCCGAACTGAGCCGCATCGGCGTCAAGATCCCCGACGACACCCGCCCCCTCACCTTCGGCACCTGGATCGGCGGCGACCGCGACGGCAACCCCAACGTCACCCCCCAGGTCACCTGGGACGTCCTGATCCTCCAGCACGAGCACGGCATAAACGACGCCCTCGAACAGATCGACTACCTCCGCGGCCTCCTCTCCAACTCCATCCGCTACACCGGCGTCACCGAGGAACTCACCGCATCCCTGGAGAACGACCTCGCGCACCTGCCCGAGATCAGCCCCCGCTACAAGCGACTCAACGCCGAGGAGCCCTACCGGCTCAAGGTCACCTGCGTCCGCCAGAAGCTGGAGAACACCAAGAACCGCCTCGCCAAGGGCACCCCCCACGAGCCCGGCCGCGACTACCTCGGCACCAGCGAACTCCTCACCGACCTCGCCCTCGTCCAGGACTCCCTGCGCGCCCACCGCGGCGGCCTCTTCGCCGACGGCCGCCTCAGCCGCATCATCCGCACCCTCGCCGCCTTCGGCCTCCAACTCGCCACCATGGACGTCCGCGAACACGCCGACGCCCACCACCACGCCCTCGGCCAGCTCTTCGACCGCCTCGGCGAGGAATCCTGGCGCTACGCCGACATGCCCCGCGAGTACCGAGCCAAGCTCCTCGCCAAGGAACTCCGCTCGCGCCGCCCCCTCGCCCCCACCCCCGCGCCCCTCGACGCGGCCGGCGAGAAGACCCTCGGCGTCTTCCACACCATCCACCGCGCACTCGACGTCTTCGGCCCCGAAGTCATCGAGTCCTACATCATCTCCATGTGCCAGGGCGCCGACGACGTCTTCGCCGCCGCCGTCCTCGCCCGCGAGGCCGGCCTCATGGACCTCCACTCCGGCTGGGCCAAGATCGGCATCGTCCCCCTCCTGGAGACCACCGACGAACTGCGCGCCGCCGACACCATCCTCGACGACATGCTCTCCGACCCCTCCTACCGCCGCCTCGTCTCCCTGCGCGGCGACGTCCAGGAGGTCATGCTCGGATACTCGGACTCCTCCAAGTTCGGCGGCATCACCACCAGCCAGTGGGAGATCCACCGCGCCCAGCGACGCCTGCGCGACGTCGCCCACCGCCACGGCGTACGCCTGCGCCTCTTCCACGGCCGCGGCGGCACCGTCGGCCGCGGCGGCGGCCCCAGCCACGACGCCATCCTCGCCCAGCCCTGGGGCACCCTCGAAGGCGAGATCAAGGTCACCGAACAGGGCGAGGTCATCTCCGACAAGTACCTCGTCCCCTCACTCGCCCGCGAGAACCTCGAACTCACCGTCGCCGCCACCCTCCAGGCCAGCGCCCTGCACACCGCACCGCGCCAGTCCGACGAGGCACTCGCCCGCTGGGACGCGGCCATGGACCTCGTCTCCGAGGCCGCCCACACCACCTACCGCGACCTCGTCTCCGACCCCGACCTCTCCGCCTACTTCCTCGCCTCCACCCCCGTCGACCAGCTCGGCGACCTCCACCTCGGCTCCCGCCCCTCGCGCCGCCCCGACTCCAGCGGCGGCCTCGACGGACTGCGCGCCATCCCCTGGGTCTTCGGCTGGACCCAGTCCCGCCAGATCGTCCCCGGCTGGTACGGCGTCGGCTCCGGCCTCAAGGCCCTGCGCGAAGCCGGGCTCGACGGCGTGCTCGACGAGATGCACGAGCACTGGCACTTCTTCCGCAACTTCCTCTCCAACGTCGAGATGACGCTGGCCAAGACGGACCTGCGGATCGCCCAGCACTACGTCGACACCCTCGTCCCCGACGAGCTGAAGCACATCTTCGACCTCATCAAGGCCGAACACGACCTCACCGTCGCCGAAGTCCTCAAGATCACCGGCGGCGAGCAACTCCTCGACTCCAACAAGCCCCTCCAGCAGACCTTCAACATCCGCGACGCCTACCTCGACCCGATCTCCTACCTCCAGGTCACCCTCCTCGCCCGCCAGCGCGCCGCCGCCGAGGCCGGCGAGGAACCCGACCCGCTCCTCGCCCGCGCCCTCCTCCTCACCGTCAACGGCGTGGCCGCGGGCCTCAAGAACACGGGCTGAGCGGGGACATACGGGCACGAGCGCGCGTCAGGCACGAGCGCGCACACGGGTACGGGCCCGCCCCGCACACGGGCAGCACCCCGCCCCGCACAAGAAGCCGGCCCCGGCGACACCACGTCGCCGGGGCCGGCCCCGTACCCGCAACAGCTCCTCAGGAGTGATACGAACCCTGCGCCCGCTCCAGCCCCTGCGTCACCAGCGCCTCCACCGCGTCCGCCGCCCGGTCCACGAAGTAGTCCAGCTCCTTGCGCTCGGCCGACGAGAAGTCCTTCAGCACGAAATCAGCGACCTGCATCCGCCCCGGCGGCCGACCGATCCCGAACCGCACCCGGTGGTACGCCGGACCCATCGCCTTCGTCATCGACTTCAGCCCGTTGTGCCCGTTGTCCCCGCCCCCCAGCTTCAGCCGCAGCACCCCGTAGTCGATGTCCAGCTCGTCGTGCACCGCCACGACCCGCTCCAGCGGCACCTTGTAGAAATCACGCAGCGCCGTCACCGGACCACCCGAGAGATTCATGTACGAGAGCGGCTTCGCGATCACCACCCGCGTACTCGACACCCCCGGCACCCCGAGCCGCCCCTCCACCACCTGCGCCTGCGCCCGCGCCGCGCGCTTGAAGCGCCCGCCCACCCGCGCCGCGAGGAGATCGGCGACCATGAACCCCACGTTGTGCCGGTTGCCCGCGTACTCGGGGCCCGGATTGCCGAGCCCCGCCACCAGCCACGGCGCGTTCTCGTCCGCGCCCGCGTTCGCTGCCATTGCGTCCTCCACCGCTGTTCGTACGTACGACGGCGGGGTGGCACGCCCACCGGACGCACCACCCCGCCACAACGATCCGAGAGAGCCCCGAGGCCCTCGCGAAGGCTCAGCCCTCCTCGGAGGTCTCCTCCTCGGCACCCTCGGCCGGGGCCTCCTCGGCCTGCGCGGCCAGGACCTGGATGACGACCGCGTCGGGCTCGACGGCGAGCGAGACACCGTTGGGGAGCTTGATGTCCTTCGCCTCGATCGAGGCACCGGCCTCCAGGCCCTGCACCGACACGGTGACGGACTCGGGGATGTGCGTCGCCTCGGCCTCGACGGGCAGCGCGTTGAGCACGTGCTCCAGGAGGAACTGGCCCGGGGCCAGCTCGCCCTCGGTCATGACCGGGACCTCGACCTGGACCTTCTCGCCACGCTTCACGAGGAGGAGGTCGACGTGCTCCAGGAAGCCCTTCAGCGGGTCGCGCTGCACGGCCTTCGGGATGACCAGCTCGTTCTTGCCGTTCAGCTCGATGGCGAGCAGCACGTTCGAGGTCTTCAGGGCCATCATCAGCTCGTGACCCGGGACGGTCACGTGGACGGGCTCGGTGCCGTGACCGTAGACAACGGCGGGCACCTTGCTCTCGCGGCGGATACGGCGGGCCGCACCCTTGCCGAACTCCGAGCGGGTCTCTACGGCGAGCTTGACCTCGGCCATGGCTCTTCTCCTCAACAGACGGTTCACAGGGGTGGTCACCCGGCCACGAACGGCCTGCTACGAAGAGCGCGTCGATAACGGAGCGCCGGACCCGCGTCCGAGAAACGGACGGGGCGGCCTCCCTCGCCGAGCAACTCTCGCGAGTCTACCCGGCCAGGGGGCCGCCCCAGAAATCGATCACCACGCGCGTGCAGAACCGTTCCTGCACGCCGTTCGGCAACAGCGGTCACACCGCACCGGGGGCCTCGGCCCGCCGGGCACCAGAGGGCCTCAGCCCACCGGCTCCTCCTCGAACAGGCTCGTCACCGAACCGTCCTCGAAGACCTCACGCACCGCACGCGCGATCGTCGGCGCGATCGACAGCACCGTGATCTTGTCCAGCTCCAGCTCACCCGGCGTCGGCAGCGTGTTCGTCAGCACGAACTCACTCACCTTCGAGTTCTTCAGCCGGTCCGCCGCCGGACCCGACAGCACCCCGTGCGTCGCCGTCACGATGACATCCGCCGCACCGTGCGCGTACAGCGCGTCCGCCGCCGCGCAGATCGTCCCGCCCGTGTCGATCATGTCGTCCACCAGGACACACACACGGTCCTTCACGTCACCCACGACCTCGTGCACCGTCACCTGGTTCGCGACGTCCTTGTCACGCCGCTTGTGCACGATCGCCAGCGGCGCCCCCAGCCGGTCGCACCACCGGTCCGCGACCCGCACCCGGCCCGCGTCGGGCGACACGATCGTCAGCTTCGAACGGTCCACCTTCGCACCCACGTAGTCCGCCAGGATCGGCAGCGCGAACAGGTGGTCCACCGGACCGTCGAAGAACCCCTGGATCTGGTCCGTGTGCAGGTCCACGGTGAGAATCCGCGTCGCCCCCGCCGTCTTCAGCAGGTCCGCCATCAGACGCGCCGAGATCGGTTCACGACCCCGATGCTTCTTGTCCTGCCGCGCGTAACCGTAGAACGGCACGATCACCGTGATGGAACGCGCGGAAGCCCGCTTCAGCGCGTCCACCATGATCAGCTGCTCCATGATCCACTTGTTGATCGGAGCCGTGTGGCTCTGGATCACGAAGCAGTCCGCACCGCGCGCGGACTCACGGAACCGCACGTAGATCTCGCCGTTGGCGAAATCGAAGGCCTTGGTCGGAACTATGCCGACACCCAGCTGGTGCGCCACTTCCTCCGCCAGCTCCGGGTGGGCGCGGCCGGAGAAGAACATGAGCTTCTTCTCGCCGGTCGTCTTGATTCCGGTCACAGCACTTGTCTCCTCGGACGAGTTCTATCGCTGCTGCACCCGTCGGGCATCCCGGACCCCATCACGACACCCAGAACCAACGAGCCAGCCGAATCGCGTGCATCTATCACGGTACGCCGTGAAGGACGCACCTGTTTTCGGTCAGCTTTCGCTTTCCGACCCCTGGGAAGAGTCCTCAGCGGCCTTCGCCGCCGCGCTCCCAGGACGCTTACGGGCCACCCAGCCCTCGATATTCCTTTGCTGGCCACGGGCCACGGCGAGCGCACCCGCCGGCACGTCCTTCGTGATCACCGAACCCGCCGCCGTGTACACGCCGTCCCCGATCGTGACCGGTGCCACAAACATATTGTCCGAACCGGTACGGCAGTGAGAGCCGATCGTCGTGTGGTGCTTGTTCACCCCGTCGTAGTTCACGAAGACACTCGCCGCCCCGATGTTCGTGTGGTCCCCGATCGTCGCGTCCCCCACGTACGACAGGTGCGGCACCTTCGTCCCCGCACCCACGGTCGCGTTCTTCATCTCCACGTACGTCCCCGCCTTCGCGCCCGTCCCCAGCCGCGTCCCCGGCCGCAGGTAAGCGAACGGCCCCACGCTCGCCTCGGCACCGATCTCCGCCCCGAGGGCCACCGTGTTGTCCACCCGCGCGCCCGCACCCACGACCGTGTCCGTCAGCCGCGAGTTCGGCCCCACCTCGGCACCGTCCTCGACCCGCGTCGCGCCGAGCAGCTGCGTCCCCGGGTGCAGGACCACGTCCCGCCCGAAACCGACCGTCACGTCCACGAAGACGCTCGCCGGGTCGATCACCGTCACGCCCCCCAGCATCGCCGCCTCGAGCAGCCTCTCGTTGAGCACCCGGCCCGCCTGCGCGAGCTGCACCCGGTTGTTGATCCCCGCGATCTCCCGGTGATCACCCGCGAGCGCCGCCCCGACGCGGTGGCCCGCCCCGCGCAGGATGCCCAGCACATCGGTCAGGTACTCCTCGCCCTGCGCGTTGTCGGTGCGGACCTGCCCCAGCGCCTCGGCGAGCAGCCGCCCGTCGAAGGCGAAGACCCCCGAGTTGATCTCCCGGATCGCCAGCTCCTCCGGGCTCGCGTCCTTGTGCTCCACGATCGCGGTGACGGCGCCCGAGCCGTCCCGCACGATGCGCCCGTAGCCGCTCGCGTCGGGCATCTCGGCGGTGAGAACGGTGACGGCGTTGCCGTCGGAGGTGTGCGTACGGCACAGGGCGTCCAGCGTCGCGGCGGTGAGCAGCGGGGTGTCGCCGCACAGCACGACGACCGTGCCCTCGACGGTGCCGCCCAACTCGGCGAGCGCGGTGCGGACCGCGTGGCCGGTGCCGCGCTGCTCCTCCTGCACGGCGGTACGGACGGCCGCGTCGCTCTCGGCGAGGTGCGCGGTGACCTGCTCGCGGCCGTGCCCGACGACGACCACGACCTCCTTGGGCTCCAGCTCGCTCGCGGCCTGGAGCACGTGACCGACGAGGGTGCGGCCCGCGAGGCGGTGCAGGACCTTGGGCGTGGCGGACTTCATGCGGGTGCCCTCACCCGCTGCGAGGACGACGACGGCTGCCGGGCGATTGGTGGCACTCACGAGCGGGCCCTTCGGCTTCGGTGCGGATGACACCGGAACAATACCGGGGGGTGTGCGGGGGAACGCGGAGAAGGCCCTGACCTGGGGTGGTCAGGGCCTCGGGGTGGTGCGGGGTGTCATTCGAACCTGCTCCCCCGCCAGGACTCGAACCTGGACAATCAGAGTCAAAGTCTGACGTGCTGCCTGATTACACCACAGGGGATTGCATAGCGGGCCAATCGGACATCCTGTCCGCCCGCCATTGTGCGCCCCCTACTATGCCGTACCAAGCTCCTTCCACGCGACGGTACAAGTCGGCGCTCTTGGCGACTTTCACGACAAGGCAGCCGCGATATGCCTCGCCGGTGTTCTTGCGGACCGTGAGCGGGTTGTGACGCTTGAGTGTGGTCTTGAGGAAGTCCGAGCGCGGGATGCCGGTGATCTCCGCCCAGAAGGCTTCGGCGCCCTCCACGTCGGCCGACTCGTGGATCATCAGGGACAGGCGGCGATCCGCGCGGGGGACGTCGAGCAGGTCGAGCCACCTCATGAAGAGCCCGATCATGTCCGGGTCGCTGTTGACGAAGACGAGTCGCTCGCGCCGTGCGTATGCCTTGTCCTTCGTTCCCTCGGCCCAGTACAGCCCCACTCCCACCAGGAACAGCTCCCTGTCGCTGAGCTGCCCGACTTCGGCCCGCGCCTCCTCCTTCACCCGCTTCCGGTGTTCCTCGCGCTCCGCGAGGACCGGGTCCCAGCGGGTCCGGGCCGCCTTGCGGGCGCGCTCGGCGGAAGTGAAGTTCGGCGCCGGTCTCGGCAAGTCCCTCACCCACAGCGACACCGAGCTCTTCGCGCACCCCACCTCCTCCACGATCTGGTCATAAGTCCACCCCTTCAGGCGAAGCTCTCGCGCTCTGTCTCGTGCGTCTGTGCGTGCCGCGACCATGGGGACGATCTTCATGGCGGAATCACAGGTTCCGGTGTGGTTCGGAGGGGTTTCGCCTGATCGGGTGAAGGGTGGGGGGTGTGCGCGGCGCGCCGGTGGCGCGTTGTGGGGTGCCGCACTCCCCCGGGATTCGGGACGGATCGCCCGTACGCTGGGGGCCATGACCACGACGGGGGAAGAGCGCCGGACGGCCGGGGGGCCGTGGTGGTGGCAGCGGCGGCGCAGTGCCGTGCTTGATGTGGGGCTGGCGGGGGTCTCGGCGCTGGAGTGCTGTGTCGAGGGGGCGGTGTTCACGGACCGGGTGGGGCTCGGCGCGTTGCTCGGGGTGGTGCTCGGGCTCGTGGTCGGTTCCGTGCTCGTCCTGCGGCGACGGTGGCCCGTGGCCGTCGTGCTCGTGGCGCTGGCGGTCTCGCCCGCCGAGATGGGGCTGGTCCTCGGCTTCGTGGGGCTCTACACGCTCGCCGCCTCGGATGTGCCGCGCCGGATCACCGCTGTGCTCGCGTCGATGTCGGGCCTCGGCTCGCTCGTCGTCTCGCTCGTGCGCATGGGGCAGCACGTGGACGGGAACGGCTCGCCGATGACGCCGTGGTTCACGCCGTCGATGGCGGTGCTGATGGCGCTGGGGATGACCGCGCCGCCGGTCCTGCTCGGCCTCTATGTCGGGGCGCGGCGGCGGTTGATGGAGAGTTTGCGGGAGCGCGCGGATTCGCTCGAACGGGAGCTTCAGCTGCTCGCGGAGCGGGCGGAGGAGCGTGCGGAGTGGGCGCGGGGTGAGGAGCGGCGGCGGATCGCGCGCGAGATGCACGACGTGGTGGCGCACCGGGTGAGTCTGATGGTGGTGCATTCGACGGCTTTGCAGGCGGTGGCGCTGAAGGACCCGGAGAAGGCGGCGAAGAACGCGGCGCTCGTGGGGGACATGGGGCGGCAGGCGTTGACGGAGTTGCGGGAGATGCTCGGGGTGATGCGGGCGTCGTCGGGGGTGCCGGTGGCGCGGGCGGCGGAGCCGGAGCCGGTGGTGGCGGTGCCAAAGCCGCGTGCGGTGCTCGTGGAGGAGGAGCAGGGGCCTTCGCTGGCGGAGCTGGACGAGTTGGTGGGGCAGTCGCGGGCGGCCGGGATGGCGGTGGAGTTCTCGGTGGAGGGGGAGGGTTCGGGGTACGGGGCGCGGGTGGAGCGTGTGGCGTACCGGGTGGTGCAGGAGGCGTTGACGAACGCGCACAAGCACGCGGCGGGCGCGGCGACGCGGGTGCGGCTCGCGCGGCGGCCGGAGGAGGTCGCGATGCAGGTGGAGAACGGTCCGCCGCCGGAGGGTGGTGTGGACGCGCATCTGCCGAGTGGGGGGAACGGGCTCGTGGGGATGCGGGAGCGGGTGCTGGCGCTCGGCGGGGTGTTCGTGGCGGGGCCGACGGACGCGGGGGGTTTCCGGGTGTCGGCGGTGCTGCCGGTGGGGGAGTAGGGGCGGTTCAGTCGTCGGTGACGGTGAGGCGTTCGGGGGCGGTGCCGGTCAGGAGGGTGGTGAGGCCCTGGTCGATGTCGGTGCCGAGGTACCAGTCGCCGGTGTGGTCGAGGGCGTAGACGCGGCCTTCGTCGTCGATGGCGAGGGCGGCGTGGGTGGTGGTGTCGAGGCCGAGGGGGCACAGGTGGGTGCCGAGGGCGTGGCCGAGGTCGCCGAGGGTGCGGGCGAGGTGGAGGCCGTGGAGGGGGTCGAGGTCGAGGGCGGCGGGGGCGAGGTGGCGGCCCTTGGTGGTGGGGTGCGGGGTGAGTCCGCCGAATTCGGCCCAGGCCTCGACGGCGGCGGGGGAGACGTGGTGCCGGTGGCCGGCGGGTGAGGTGTGGGCGCGCAGGGTGTCGGCCCAGATCTCGGCCTGGGCGATGTCCCAGCGGCCGGGGGTCCAGCCGGCGGTGCGCAGGGCGGTGTCGGCGGCTTCGGGGAAGCGTCCGGTGGGGGCTTCGCCGAGGGCGTCGAGTCCTTCGAGGCGGGTGAGTTCTTCGAGGGGGTGGGGTGGAGTCTTCATGGGTTCGCCGGTCCGGGTTCAGTCCTGGAGGGTGGGGTCGATGACGGTGACGCCGAAGTGTTCGGCGAGGGCGGTGCAGGAGCGGCAGGGCGGGGCGAAGGCGCCGTGGAGCGGGTCGCCGTCCTCGCGGATGTGCCGGGTGGTGAGTTTGGCGCCTTTGAGTGCTTTGCGGGCTTCGCCGGGGGTCATGGGGCGGCGGGCGGCGCGTTTGGAGCGGGCGGTGCGGGCGGCGTCGGCCTCGGTGAGGTGGCGGGAGAGGAGGACGGCTTCGGCGCAGCGTCCGGTGAAGCGTTCGCGTCTGTCGCTGGTGAGGGTGTCGAGGAAGTCCTGTACGAGGGGGTGCAGGGTGGGTGGCTGGTCGCCGCGGGCGCCGGTTCCGGTGAGGGTGGTGCCGCGTACGGAGAGTGCGGCGGCGACGGCGGGGAGGATGCCGTCGCGGCGGTGGCGCAGGGCGGGGGGCCGGTTGCCGTCGTGGCTCCAGTCGACGCGGGGGTCGTGGGCGGGGAGGAGGGAGGAGGGGCGCGGGGTGCGGGGGCCGGGGGGTGTGGGGGCCTCGGGGGCGGTGTGCGCGGTGGCCTCGGGGCCTGGTTGTGCGGTGTGCATGGCGGTGCTTTCCCCTCCGTACCTTCCCCCGTGTCGTTCTCCCGGGTGGACCGTGGTGTGCCCTGGCCGGCCCTGGAGAGCGCTGACAGCCTGCCAAACGCGCGCTTCCGGGTGGTGGTGGGGGTGTCCTGCCGGGGTTACAGCTTCGCACGTGGTGGCTGCGGGAACGGTTCGGCGCGGGTGGGGGCGGGCGCGTACGGCGGGTGGGGGCGGGCGCGTACCGCGGGTGGTACCGGGCTCGTGCGGTGGGTGGCGCCGGGCTCGTACCGTCGTCGGCCCTGTGTGCGTGCCGGGGCCACCGCATAGGCTGTGGCGACCGCTTGCGGCGCGGTGCGCGTGTGTCGCGGCGGGGCCCGCGGGGTGGCGAGCGGGTGTGGTGTCCGGTTGGTGTCCATTGGTGTCAGTGTTGGTGTCAGCGAGGGTGCAGGGGGCTACCGCCATGACGACAGGTCGGCTCGGTGAGGGGGTGCCCGCGCAGGGTTTCCCGGTGCGGGCGGCGTCTTCGGACCGCGTGCCGCCGAACGCGGCGTACGCGGGGCAGTCGGTGCGTTTCCCGGACCCGGTGCGGGCCGCGCGTTATCCGGCGGGTGTCGCGGTGGACGGTGGGGGGCGGCCGGTGTTCACGCCGTACGCGCGGGCCGCTGTGGAGATCGCGGAGCCGCCCTCGGGTTTCGGTGTGGACGAGTTGCGGCTGACGGACTACGTGTCGGCGAACGCGGCGATGGCGGCTTCGGGTGACGAGTTGTGGGAGGGCCTGCCCGCGGTGGCGACTCCGCACGGCTGGACGTGGCATCACGTGGCGGATTCGCGGCGGCTCGAACTCGTGCCCGTGGAGGTGAAGGCCCTGCTGCGGCATCACGGGGGACTGGCGACGGCGCGGGTGGAGCACGGGCGGCGCGGGACGCGTCCGCTTCAGCAGACGAGGCCGGCGCATTTCGGTCTGCCGCGGGAGCTGGTGGCGGTGGAAGAGCGGCAGGTGCTGGCGCTGGAGGAGGACTTGGGGTACCGCTTGCCGGGTGCGTACCGCTCGTTCCTGAAGGCGGGTGGCGGGTGTGCGCCGGTGGGGGTGGCGCTGGACGCGGAGCTGGGGCTGCTCGTGGATCAGCCGTTCTTCACGGTGCGTGAGGAGGCGGCGGTCAACGACCTCGCGTACATCAACAAGTGCTTGCGTGATCATGTGACGAAGGACTACCTGGGGGTGGCCTTCGTGCAGGGCGGGCTCCTGGTGGTGAAGGTGAGGGGTGAGGCGCCGGGGTCGGTGTGGTTCTGCCCGTACGACGACGCGCGGGACCGGGACGGGTTCGATGTGGCGGCGCGGGTGCGGGAGTTGCTGCTGCCGTGCGGTGCGGATTTCGACGCGTTCCTCTCAAGGCTGGCGGGGAGTCCGCCGGAGCTGGAGACGGTGGCGCGGTTGATGGTGGACGGTGGGTTCGCGCGTGTGGTCCCGGTGGGGGAGTGAGTGACGTGGTGACGTTCGCGCAGGCGCAGGAGCGCGGGGAGCGCTGGATCAACGGGGACGTGCCGCGCTATCTGCACCGTGAGGTGCGGGTGCGGGAGTTCGGGCTCGGTTTCGTGGTGTGGGCGGAGGACCGTGCGGAGGCGGGGCCCTCGGACGGTGGCGGGCAGCGGGCCGTGATCGCGCGGGACGGGCGTGCGGTGACGTTGTGGCCGGATCTGCCGGTGGCGGAGGTGATCCGGCGGTACGAGGAGGAGTACGGCGTGGCGGCGGACGAGGCGCCGCCGGAGCCGGCGGAGCGGATCGACCTGAACCAGACGTCGTTCCTGTTGTCGCCGCCGGAGTGGTTGCAGGAGGCGGCGGACCAGCTGGGCATTCCGGGCGGGCGCGGGGACGCTTCGCGGGGCGGGGACGGTGCGTCCGGCGGGGAGGTTGCGTCCGGCGGGGATGCGGCCGCGGGTGGTTCCTCCGCCGCGGGCGGTGCGCGGCCCCCCGAGCCGGTCGCGGGTGCGGGCACGTGGGAGGCGGCGGACACGACGGGGGCGGCGCAGGGCCGTGTGGTCGTACCGCCGGACACGGTGTACACGCAGGGCGACGAGGAGACGGCGGCGGGTGGACCGGGTGCCGCGGCGTCCGAGGCGCGGACGCGGTTGCTGGACGGGACCGTGCCGGCGCCGCCCGGTTTCCCGGAGGCGTCGGGTGCGCCCGCGAGTCCGGGCGTGCCCGCGCCCGGTGTGCCGCCCCGTCCCGCTCCGGGGGCGGAGGACCTGAGCGAGGTCGCGACGAGCAAGGCGACGCCGCGGCGTTCCGGTCGGGGCCCGGTGCCGCCACCCGGTCCGGCCCCGGCGGGCCCGGGCACCGGTCCCGGCGGTACGGCTGGAGGCGGTGCCGATCAGGGCGCTACGGGCCAGGGTGATCCTACGGGCCAGGGCGCCGGTACGGGTCAGGGTGCCGGTACGGGTCAGGGTGCCCCCGGTGCCGGGGTGCACCACGCCCCCACCGTCTTCGCGCCCCCGCCTCCCGGCCCCGTCGGCGGCACCCCGTCGACACCGCCGCCCCCGCCGGCGCCCACCACCCCGCCGGACGGCGTCGCGCACGCGGCCACCGTCCTGTCGCGCCCCTCGGGCCCGGCCACGCCCCCGCCGCCCCCGGGACCCGCCCCGCAGGCGCCCGCCGCCCCCGTACCCCCGCGCAGCGCGACCCCGCAGACCCCGCCGCCCCCGCCGGGCCCCGTACCGCAGACCCCGCCGGGCCCGCCCGGTCCCGTACCGCAGAACCCGCCCGGTCCCGTCCCGCCGCCCCAGCCCCCGCAGGGGTACGGCTATCCGCGCCCGGGTGTGCCGACGGTCGGGCCGGGTTACCAGGCGGTGCTGCGGTTCCGGGCACCGGACGGTTCCGAGCAGCAGCTCATCCGGCGTTCGGCGCCGGGGCTGCCGCACCCGGAGTGGCAGATCCTGCACGAGCTGCGGGCGAGGAACGTGCCGCCGCAGCAGGTGCTCGAACTCCACACGGAGCTGGAGTCGTGCGAGCTGCCCGGGGCGTACTGCGCGCGGATGATCAGGGAGACGTTCCCGCGGGCGCGGATCACGTCGATCGCGCCGTACGGCACCGATCACGCGAGCAGGCAGCACGGCATGGCGCAGTTGCTCGCGCACCAGGGCGAGCTGCACCAGGTCGCGGACGGTCCGGCGCGTCCGGCGCCCGTGCGGGTGCCGCTGCCGCAGGTGCCGCAGGCGCCCGCCGTGCCGCCGCAGGAGGTGGCGCGGGAGCTGGCCGGGGCCTTCGGGCCGCAGGGCGTGTTCCGTTTCGAGCCGCAGGCGGTGGCGCGGGCCGGGGTGCCCGAGGTGGTCGCGGCCTCGCTGACGACGGCGGGGCTGCCGTTCGACATGGGACCGTTCTTCTGGGCGCAGGCGCAGCCGGGCCGCCCGGTGCCGACGCTCGCGGAGCTGGCGGCGGAGCGGGGTGTCGCGGCGGCTTCGGACGCGGGGACGTACCTCGTCGTGGGCAGCGATTTCGGCAAGGCCCTGTGCGTGCAGTACGGGACGGGGCACATCGTCGCGGTACCGGTGGAGGCCGGACCCGGCGGGGCCCCGGTGCCGCCGCAGTTCGTGAACTCGGGGCTCGTCGAGTTCACGCGGTGCCTGGCGATGCTGGGCCGCATGTGGCGGCTGCGCTACGGCCTCACGCAGGAGCAGGCGGGCCGCTGGACGGTCGATTTCCAGGCGGAGCTGGCGACGCTGGACCCGGCGGCGCTGGCCTCGGCGGAGTCGTGGTGGTCGGTGGTCCTGGAGCAGTTGTGGGACGGCCTGCTGTAGGGCAGGCCACAGGTCTCGCGGTGTGCCGTGGGGCTCACTCGCCCGGGGCGCTTCCGCCGCCCTGATGACGCATCCTTGGAGGTGTCATCAGTGGAGACGGAGGCCCCAGGCGTGAGCAGCGACGAGTACGGTTTCCCGCCCGCGCCTCCCTCCGTCCGCCCCCGCGCCTACCGCCCCGCCGAGGTCGAGGCGTATCTCGCGCGTCTCACCGACGAGTACGCCTTGGCGCGCGCCCGCGTCGAGGCGCTGGAGGCGCGGGCCGCGCGGCTCGGTGCGGAGGCCGAGTCGCTGCGCGAGGCGGTCGCGGGGCTCGCGCCCGCGGACTACGCCGAGCTGGGCGGCGGCGCGGTGGATCTGCTCGGCCTGGTCGAGGCGGAGGCGGCCGAGCTGGCGGAGGCGGCGCGTGCGGAGGCCGACGCGCTCGACGAGCGGGCGCGCGCGCAGGCGGTGCGGCTCGCGGCGGCGGCGCACGAGGCGGCGACGGCGGTACGTACCGGGGCCGACGCGCACGCGCGGTCGCGGCGTGCGGCGGCGGTGGCCGAGGCCGAGGCGATACGGACGGCGGGGCGCGCGGACGCGGAGCGGGTGCGGGGCGACGCGGGGGCGGCGCTGCGCGAGGTGAAGGAGGCGACCGCGGCGCACCTCGCGGCCGTCGAGCGGGAGCACGGCGAGCGCGCGGCGGCCTTCGCGCGCGAGTCGGAGGCGGCGCGCACGGAGGCGGCCGAGGCGGCGGGCGCGCGCCTGAACACGGCGGAGTCGGCGCTCGCGGCGGCGCGCAGGGCGCGTGCGGAGGCGGAGGAGACGGCACGCCACCGGCAGGAGGACAGCGAGGCGCGGGCGGCGGCGCTGCGCGCGGAGGCGACGGCGCGCGCGTCGACGGTGCTGCGCGAGGCGGAGCGGTACGCGGCGGCGCGGGCGGAGCGCAGCGAGCAGGTGCGGGCGCATCTGCGCCACATCAGGGGCGCGCTGGCGGGGCTGACGGGGCGGGGCGGCGCGACGGGGGACGGAGCTGCGGACGGGGCTGCGAGTGGGGCGGCGCGCGGGGCTGCGGGCGAGGCCGGGCAGGCGGCTGCGGGCGAGGCGGTGGCGGACGCGCACGGGTGAGCGGGAACCGGTCGGGTGTCGGTGCGCGTTCTCGCTGGTGGCGGCCGGTGAGGTCGTGGGGGCGGGGCGGGGCGGGTCGGGTCGGCGGTGGGCCGGTGGCCGGGCGGGAGAGGGGTGCGGCGGTGGCGGGGTGGCGGTCCCGGGTGCGGGCGTGGACACCGGGGTGGGTACGGGTGCCGGGGTGGTCGCGGACGCGGCGGGGGCAGCGGCGGGCGCTGTGGGCGGTGGTGGGGCTGTGCGTGCTCGCGCTGCTGCCCTCGGCGTGGATACGGGTGGCGAGCGACGACGGCGTACGGGCCGAGGCGGACGTGGAGCGGGCCCCGGTCGCGGTGGTCTTCGGCGCGGGGCTGTGGGACGGGAAGCCGTCGCCGTACCTGGCGCACCGCCTCGACGCGGCGGCGCGACTCTACGCGGCGGGACGGGTCACGGCGGTACTCGTGACGGGCGACAACAGCCGTACGTCCTACGACGAACCGACGGCGATGCGTGACTACTTGGCGCGCGCGGGCGTCCCGAGGCGCCAAGTCGTCCGGGACTACGCGGGGTTCGACACGTGGGACTCGTGCGTGCGGGCGCACCGGGTCTTCGGCGTGGACAGGGCGGTGCTGGTCAGCCAGGGCTTCCACATCCGCCGGGCGGTGGCGCTGTGCCGCGCGGCGGGCATCGACGCGCAGGGCGTCGCGGCCCGCGACCCGCACGACGTGACCTGGTACTACGGCGCGACGCGCGAGATCCTCGCGGCCCCGAAGGCGGCCCTGGACGCGCTGTTCCACCGGACGCCGACGCTGGGGCCCCGGGAGACGGGGGTAAGGGACGCGGTGGCGCGCGGCAGGGGGTAGAGGCGCAGGGGGGAGCTCAGCCGGTCGCGGCGTTCCGGTCCGTCTCGCGCGTCCCGGCGGGCGCCGCGCCTGCCTCGGTGTCCGACCAGCGGGCTACGGTGTCCGCCGGGTGCGCCTCGGCCGCCATGGCTCGCGCGGAGCGCGCCCGCCATCACCCAGCGGCATCAGGGCCGTTCGTCCCGTCGCGGCTCGTGAAACGCCTCGACGGTGGAGAAGACCGGCCAGCCGATCTCCGTGCGCCAGCGGGCCGGCTCCGGGGTGTCGTGGAAGCTCACCGGGTAGAACTCGTGGATCGGGCCCGCCACCGCGAGAGCGTGGCGGGTGACGTACGTGGCGAGGGCGCCGTACGCGCGGTCGATGCCCGCCTCGGGGCCGTCGTGCGTGATCACCGCGAGTTCCACCGGGGGGAGTTCGGCCGTCCGGACCCGTCCGGCGGGGCGCGGCTCGGTGGCGGTCGGCACGTAGACCGTGGCGCGGCCGTGTTCGAGGGTGAACAGGGACTCCGCGTAGACGCCTCCCGCCGGGCCCGAGGGCGGTACGCCCTGGCTGCCGAGCGTCGCGAAGAGTTCGCCGAGGGCTCCGTGGTACCAGGCGCCGATGTCGGCGACGTCGAGGTCTTCGGCGGTGACGGCGGCGACGCGGCGTGCGGGGAGGTGGCGGTGGGTGATCGGGGCGGCCGCCTCGGGGTGCTCCAGGAGGTCGCGCAGTGAGGCGACGGCGTCGCGCGTACGGACGAGCTGGTCTTCGAGCCGTCGCAGGTGCCGGGCGATGAGCGCGTTGCGGGCGGCCGGGTCGGGGGTGCGCAGGATCTCGCGGATCTCGGCGAGCGGCATGTCCAGGTCGCGGAAACGGTGGATGATCTGCGCGGTGGGGATCTGGGCGAGGTCGTACCGCCGGTAGCCGGACACCTCGTCGGTCTCGGCGGGCTCCAGGAGGCCCTGCTCCTGGTAGTGGCGCAGCGCCTTCACGCTGAGGTGGGTGGCGCGGGCGAAATCCCCGATCGACAGCAACTCCGGCATCCCCCCAGTCTGGACCCTCCCCCAGGGGGAGACACCAGGAGCGGCGCGCGCTTGCGTCTGCCCGAGGGGGAGCGCCCACGGTGGAGCCGAGCCCGGACGGGCCGGGACGAGAAGAGGAACGGGAGCAGACCCCATGCCCACCACCGAGATCCCCCTGAGCGGCGTCGTCGCGGAGCACTTCCGCGCGGTCAACGCCTTCGACGTCGACGCGATCGTGTCCACCTTCGCCCCGGACGCGTACGTCAACGACAACCGGCGCGAGATCCGGGGCGCCGCCGCGATCCGCCGCTGGGTGGAGAAGGAGATGGTCGCCGAGCACGTGAGCGTCGAGCCCGTGGAGGTCCTGGATCACTACGGGGACGTCATCGTCCGGGGCCGCTACGACGGCGACTTCGACCGCTCCGGCCTCCCGGACGAGCTGATCATGAGCAACTACTTCTCGCTCAGGGACGGGAGGATCGTGTCGCTCGCGGTCGTCCTGAACCAGCCGAGCGAGTACGGGGACGGAGCGGACGCGGCCTAACCGCCAAGCCACAGCCACAGCCACAGCCACAGCCGCCCCGCCCCGCCCCGCCCCGCCCCGTACCGCCCCGCCCCGGAGCCCCGCCCCCCTACTCCCCGTCCCCCGGCACCCGCGACAGCAACTCGTGGAGGATCGGCCCCGCCGAGCCGCTGCCCGTGACGCCGCCCTCGACCACGCACGCGAGGGCGACGTTGCCCCGGTGGGCGACCATCCAGCCGTTGTTGGGGGCGTCGTCGGAGACCTCCGCCGTGCCGGTCTTGCCGCCGATCTCGCCGGGGAGGTCGGAGAGTATGCGGGCCGTGCCCTCGGTGACCGTGGCGCGCATGAGGGTGCGCAGGTCGGTGCTGACCTGTCCCGGGAGCGGGGTCGTCTTCGTCGTGTCCTCGGGGTCGGGGACGAGGTGCGGCATGCGGAAGCGGCCCGTCGCCGCCGTCGCCGTGACCGAGGCCATGATCAAGGGGTTCGCCTGGAGGCGGGCCTGGCCGATCATCGAGGCGGCCTTCTCGGTCTCGTCCTTCGGGGCGGGGATCGATCCGTCGTAGGACGGAACGCCGATGTGCCACTCCTGGCCGATGCCGTAGTACTCGCGG
Organism: Streptomyces sp. NPDC088923; assembly: GCF_044749745.1. Lineage (NCBI taxonomy): Bacteria > Bacillati > Actinomycetota > Actinomycetes > Kitasatosporales > Streptomycetaceae > Streptomyces > Streptomyces sp. NPDC088923. The sequence continues at coordinate 825,702 of NZ_JBIVIO010000001.1, forward strand.
GCGACGTCGCCGAGGGCGGTCGGGGCGAGTTTGTCGCGCAGGCTGATGAAGGCCGTGTTGCACGACTCGGTGAAGTCCTTGCGGAAGGTCGCGTCCGGGAAGGACGACGTCTCGACGTTGTGGAACTCCTTGCCGACGACGAGGTGCTTGGGGCAGTCCACGACCGTGTCGGGGCGCACGACGCCCTTCATCAACAGGGCGCTGCTCGTGACGAGTTTGAAGGTCGAGCCGGGTGCGTACGTACCGGAGACGGCCCGGTTGAAGCCGGTGGCGGGGGAGTTGGCGACGGCGAGGATCTCGCCCGTGTCGGCGCGGAGGGCGACGAGCGAGGCGTTGCGGTGTTCGGGCTCGGCCGCGAGCGCGTGTTCGGCGGCGGACTGCCACGTGCTGTCGAGCGTCGTACCGGCGGGCTCGTCCGTCACCTCCTTCGCGCCGAACCGCGCCTCCGTGCGCAGGACTTCACCGCTCGCGCGGTCGACGAGGCGGATCGCGCCGCGCGGTCCCTGACCGCCGTTGCCGAGCTGGGCGAGGACGGGGGCGAGGGAGGGGAAGTCGGCCGAGGTGAGCGCCTTGCCGTGGCGGTCCTTCGCCTTCGGCTCGCTCGTGTCCTCGCGGTCGAGGCGGAACTTCGCGACGTCGCTCAGGCGCGGGTGGACGAGGCCGAGTCTCCAGTCGATGGTCCAGCGGTCGTCCTTGCCGGATCTGAGCGTCATCCGTGAGGTGTACGTCCACGTGCCGAGGCCCTTGACCGGCATCCGGGCCGTGAAGGGGACCTCCACCGCGCCGTCCTCCGCCTCGCGGGGGACCCCGGCGGTGAGGTGCGGGCGTGTGATCTCCAGGCCCGAGGTGAAGCTGCCGAGGATGCGGCTCGCGTCGCCGGGGTGCGTCGTGCGGGCACCGGCCGCGTCCAGGCGGTCGTGCGACCAGTCGGCGAGGAAGTCGCGCGCCTGCGCGGTCGCCGCCGGGTCGGGTCCGTCCGCGCCGTCCCGCGCGAAGGGGCCCGACTTCGCCACGTACAGCCCCAGCGCCGTCAGCGCGAGGACGAGGAGGACGACGAGGATCGCTCGCAGCGCGGTACGGGAGCGGCGCGGCGGGCCCTGCGGGGAATCCCAGGGGGCGAGCGGCGGACCGGAGGTGCCGTGGTGGGTCGTCATACGCCGAGCAGACCAGCGCGGCACCCACTCTGTCCAAGTTCGCTATCAATCATTCATCCATACTGATGTGCGTATCATTGCTGCTCGTGGACCTGATCCGGCACCTGGAGTGCTTCTTGGCTGTTGCCGAAGAGTCACACTTCGGCCGTGCCGCGCGCCGGCTCGGCATGGCGCAGCCGCCGCTCTCGCAGCGCGTGCAGCGGCTCGAAAGGGAACTGGGCGTACGGCTCTTCGAGCGCACGAGCCGCCGGGTCGCGCTCACCAGGGCCGGTCAGCTCCTGCTGCCGGAGGCGCGTACGCTCCTCGACCGGCACGAGGCGCTGCGTGCCCTCGCGCGGCGCGTGCGCGAGGGCGGCAGCGGCCTCCTGCGGGCCGGGCTGCCGCCCGACCTCGCCGGGCCGACGGTCGCGGCGCTCCTCGAAGGTTTCCGCCGGGCGGACACCGGAGTCGAGCTGGAGGTACGGGAGTTGACGACGGCCGAACAGCTCGTGGCCCTGCGCGCACGGGAACTCGACGTCGGTCTCGTCCATCACCCCTGCGCACTGCAGGGCTTGGCGCTCGGCCCCGTGCTGCGGCGCGAACTCGGCGTGCTGCTCGCCGAGTCGGCGGACGTGGCCGGGGGCGAGGCGGTGCCGCTCGCGGCGCTCGGCGACCGCGAACTCGTCCTCTTCCCGCGCGCGGGAGCGCCCGCGCTCTACGACGAACTCCTCAACTCCTGTGCCCGCGAGGGCTGGACGCCCCGCGCCGTGCGGCACGGCCGGGGCGAGAACTTCGTCCGGGGCCTCGTCCTGTCCGGGCAGGCCGTCGCCTTCGTGCCGCGCGCGGAGGCGGTGGACGTGCCGGGGCTGGTGTGGCGCCCGCTCGCCGGGGCGCCGCTGGCCCGCCGCCACTCGGCGGCCTGGCCCGCCGGTCGCGAGGACGCGGCCGTCACCGCGTTCGCCGAGGCGGTGACGGTGGCGCTGCGCGAGCGGGAGGGGGCCGTGGTGGACGGGGGCGGGACGCGCGCCGGGGGAGGGGGAGCCGGCCGGGACGAGGACCCGGCGGCCGCGGGGCCCGTCACCCCCGTACGACCTTTGCACCTACGTCCAGCGGCGGAGTACTGGCTGTGAAAGACGCACCCGAGGACCCGACCACGCACGCCGGTACGGCCGTCGCGGACCGTATCGCCGCCGCCTTCGCCGACGCCGGGGTGGACGGCGTCGTCCACGCGGTGGACATCGATCGCGGGACGGAGGCGGGGTACGGCGCGGACCGGCTCGTGCCCACGGCGAGCGTCCACAAGCTGTGCCTGCTGCTCGCGCTGCACCGGCTCGCGGTGGCGGGGCGGATCGACCTGACGGAGCAGGTCGAGTGCGCCGTCGAAGGGCGGACGCCCGGTGGGACGGGGCTCGCGGCGATGCTCGACGCGCCGCGCGTGTCGCTGCGTGACCTCGCCTACCTCATGATCGCCGTGAGCGACAACGCGGCGGCCGATCTGCTTCTCGCGCGGGTCGGCCTGGAGGAGGTCAATCGCACGACGGAGGCGCTGGGGCTGCGCCTCACCCGCGCGGTGGAGAGCTTCGCCGCCACGCAGGAGGGGATGCGGGCGGACGCGGGCCCGGCGGGGGCCCGCGCGCTCACCGACCCGGTCGTGCTCGCGCGCCTGCGGGCCCTGGACCCCACCCACGGCAACCGCTCCACCCCGCGCGAACTCACGAGCCTGCTCCGGGCGTTGTGGCGGGACGAGTTCCTGCCCGAGGCGCACGGGGCGGCGGTACGAAGGCTGCTCGGCCTCCAGGTCTGGCCGCACCGCCTCGCCTCCGGCTTCCCCTTCGACGACGTCCGCGTCTCCGGCAAGACGGGCACGCTCCCGACCCTGCGCGCCGAGGTCGGCGTCGTGGAGTATCCGGACGGGGGCCGCTACGCGGTGGCCGTCTTCACCCGCGCCGCCGACACCCGGCACGTCCTCCCCGCGGCGGACGCGGTGATCGGGGTGGTGGGACGGATCGCGGTGGAGGGGCTGCGGGGAGCCTCGTAGCGCCCTGCCTGTCCGTACCCGAGGGCAATGGCAGGTCTCGCGATATCTGTACGTGGTAACAGGATTGAGGAAATGGATGAATGTGCGGCCTGTCAGGGGTGAGGGCCCGTTGATAACCTCCGGGGTATGGCAGAGCAATCGGCGAACGTAATAATCGATGTCAAGCCGTCTTTGATCGCTGCTTGGTTTCACCATATTTTCACGGTCCCGGTCGTCGAAATCGACGATTCCCGTACCGAAGTCGCTTCCTGGGGACGCTCTACGGTTTCCGCAGGGCCGGGAAAGCACCGCGTCAGCGTGTACTTCCGATATCGCGGCCAGAAAACAGCGCGACTGGGGGAGTCCTCGGCGGAGTTCGAGGTGATCGACGGCGAAAGCGCGCACGTCGAGGCCAGACTGGGACCGCGCAACGGCAGCAGCTTCCACGTCCGGACGTCTCCGGCCTCCTGAGACGGCGGGAGAGGCCGACCTCCTGAGACGGGCGGGAGAGGCCGGCCCTCCTGGGCCGCCCTCTCCCGCCCCTTTCACGTCCCGGCGGGCGCGGGGACCGCGCCGGGCGCGGCCGTGGGCGCGTCCACGGTGCCCGGCGTCTCCGCGTCGCCCAGCGCATCCGTGCCCGTGCCGCCGGCCGTGCCCGTACTCCGTGGCACCGCCTCGCGCGGACGGCCCCGACCCGGAGTGGCGCACAGCACGGAGGAGCCGATCATGACGAAGGCGAAACTCCACAGGCCCATCGTCAGCACGATGCTGCCGTGAAGGAGGATGTCGAGCGCCATCCCGGCCTTCCGCCAGGGCCCCTTGAGAAGGACGCAGACGCCGATGGCGATCTCGATCAGCAGGGCGCCCCACGTGAGCGCCACCACGATGATCGCGTACTTGGAGACCCCCAGGGCGAGCGCGCTCCACGGCTGCCCGACCCCGAACATGTTGTCCCGCAGGAAGTAGTACTCGGCGGTTCCGTTGGCCCAGTCGGCGACGCCGAACTTGCTGATGGCGCTGTCCAGGTAGAGGTACGCGATCTGCGCGCGCAGCGCAAGGAAACAGACGTACGCGACGATGCGGAACGAGGGGTTCTGCTCCGTCTCCGGGCGCGTCCAGTGCCAGGTGCGGTCGTCGGCGAGGGCGATCGGGACGAGCAGGAACGAGACGATCATCCCGATGGACTCACCGCCGTCCGGCACCGAGATGCTGACGGCGACGGAGTAGGCCACCCACGCGTGCGGCAGCGCCGTCCAGCGCGGCCGGTAGCCGCTCACGACGAGGAGGAGGATCGCGACCATCACCCAACGCCGGACTTCGTCGCCGACGGAGCCGCCGCCGACGCACACGGCTGAGGCGGCCCGCACTCCGTCGCAGCGCGGGTAGTGCCCCATGCCCAGGACGGGGACGAGCAGGGCCTTGAGCGGGGTGAACAGCAGGACGCTGAGCTGGGCGGAGGCGAGGACGGTGCGGCCGACGCCGAACCATCTGTTGCGCAGGTCGAAGCGGGCCGTACGGCCTGTGACCCACTGGGTGGCGGTGTTGAGCAGCGGGGTCAGTGACATCGGACATCCACGTGGGCGACTCGGTCGACGTGCTTCTGGTAGGGGACTTCGTTCCGGAAGGCCCACGGCACGGTCTTCTCCTGGGTGAGGACGAGGTCACCGCAGAGGGTGGGGAGCGGGCTCGTGTTGGTGACCTTCACCGGGGCCCGCTTCGCGCTCTCCTCGACGCAGTCCGCGAGGTAGGCGGAGCACTTGGCGTAGTGCCCCGTCACGTGAGCGTTGAGAAAACCGAGTTCGGGGCCCTGGGCGCGCTGCGTGCGGGAGAGGCCGAAGAGGTTGGACGGGGCGCCCTGCGGGGTGTGCAGCAGATCGCTGACCTCGCCGTCGTGACCGAGGCGGTAGGCACCGGTCTGGCCCGTCTCCGGGTTCCTGGTGAAGAAGGCCCAGTTCTGAGGGACGAGGGTGTTGAACGCGGTGCGGGCACCGGCGGAGTGCCGGCTGCTGAGGGCGTTGCTGGGCAACGTGTAGAAGAGGCCAAGAGCCAGGTATCCGAAGACGCAGACGCAGACGAGGACGAACAGGATCAGTGGCCTGGTGGACCCGGCCTGTACTTCCTTGTCGGTGCGCCCGTCTCCGCCCGTACTGGGATTCATGGGAACGCGACCTTCGGGGAGTCGGTGTCGAGGATCGGGGGCGCGGGGAGCTGCCGCGCCGCCCCGGGGGACGAGGGGCGCGCGGTCCCTGGGACGGCGCCTGTCCCGCGGGAGCGGCGCGGCAGCGGTACCGCGGGGTGTCAGGCCGGACTCACAGGGTGTGGGCCACGGCGGCCACCATGGTGTCCTCGTCGAGACCGTTGGGCTGACGCATGTCGAAGCCGTAGCTGACGGCCGAGGGGACGACGACCAGCGCGACGACCGCTTCGGTGGCACCCGCCACGTTGGCGTAGCCGATCGCGTTGATGGCTCCCGCGACGTTCAGCTCGATGACGATGTTCGCGTCGTGCCAGAAGGCGCCCTGCGGGTTCACCGTGTCGGCACTGGCCTCCCTGGTCTTGCTCAGGAACTTGTCGATGTCCTGGTTCAGCCGCTCCATGCCGGACTTGGCCTGGAAGGGGTCGTCGATCTGCACCGCCACGGTGATCTTGTCGTGGAAGTCGGCGTCGAGAGCCTTGAGCGCGGTGGTGAACTGGTCGATCTGCTCCAGCGTCACCTTCTCGTTGTTCTCGTTGTTCGACTTGTGCGACTTGATGGCGTCCGCGAGCTCGGGGTGGTCGTCCGCAGCCTTGCCCTTGGCGAAGACGAGGAGGCCGACGATGTCCGCGTCCGAGTACGTGACGTGGTGTTCTGCCGCTGCCTGCCGTACGTGGGCGGGGCCGTCGGAGGGCGAGGCCCAGGCCGCGGCGCCGGAGGCGCCACCGAGGGCGAGGACGGCCCCCGCGCAGACGAGCGCGGCCGGTCTTTTCAGCTTCATGGGATACCTTTGCGCGTTGTGATGGATGCACGCCGGGCCAAAGCCCCTGCTGGCGTGCCGAGTTGAGTGGCACGCGAGAGGAGTGGGGGCTCACGTTCCCGGGCGTGCGGCGGACCGCCGGCCTACTCTCGGGCAGCTGGCACTGCCCCGGCCTGCGGAGTCATGTCCCCCGGGGGCCACCGGCCCTCGGGGGCCGTGTCGTGATGCGCTCGCTCGTGGTGGCGGCGAGGGTCTCCCGGAGCGCCGTCCCGGTGTTCTCGGACGGGAGGCCGCAGGGGCCGTCCGGCCCGAGTGGCAGGGCGATGTGCATGCGTCGGCTCCCCCCTCGGGTGAGGCGACGGCTTCCCCCGTGGAGCCGTTTCAGCGCACGTCACCCGCTGTGCGATCGCCCGGCCAAACTTCCATGCGTCCCGGCGACGTTCAAGCCTTTTCCGGTCCGCTCCCCCGGGTCAGCGGCCGACCCGCTCGGACCGGATGCATTCCGCTTACACGATTCGCGCCTGGCGGGCCTGCGGATATCCGGCTGCGACGGTATTCGCGTTCACTACTTCAATTGACCTGGAATTTGCCTGACTTTCCGTTCTGTTGGTGTGAATTCTCGCGCCATTATTGAGGGAATGGCCAGAGGAATGCGGCCCCTGTGTCATGAATCCGGATATACCGCGCGCCACCCGCTGATCCTCTTTAGTCCGGATCGGTCGCCGGGCCCGTACCCCGAGTCGTCCCCTAGGGGATTCCCCCGAGTGGGGTCGGGGGCCGGTGGTACCGGCGGAGGAGGTGGGCAATCCCGGTCGCTGCCCAGCCTGGCGGAGCGAGGCTGGCCGCAGCATCGCAGGGGGGCTAACCGCCCTGCGGATTGTGTGCTCAGCCGCACTGCGCGGGGGCACGGGGGACGGGAAGTATGGAGCACGTAAGCAGGTAGGGGAGCGGGGCGCGGGCCACCACGTACGGCCGACGTGGTGTGCGACGTACCGACGGCGCGCTCCGACCGCACAGGACTTCCGCACCGGACTTCCGCAAGGGGACTTCCGCACAGGACTTCCGCTCCGCGAGCCGCCCCCGGGGGGAACGGCGGGCGGCGCGGGGCGCGCTCACGCGCCTTGATGACCGACATAGGAGACATGACGTGACAACGGCACTGACCACACACCCGCGTCAGGGTGGCGCGGGCGGGCAGGCGGCAGTGGCCGCGCGGGCCCGGGGGCTCGTCAAGGCGTACGGCTCGGGGGAGACGCGCGTACGGGCGCTCGACGGCGTCGACGTGGACATCGCGAAAGGACGATTCACCGCGATCATGGGCCCCTCGGGCTCCGGCAAGTCCACGCTGATGCACTGCCTCGCCGGGCTCGACACCGTGAGCGAGGGGCGCGTGCACCTCGGCGAGGACGAGATCACGGGCCTCAAGGACAAGCGGCTCACGCGCCTGCGCCGGGACCGGATCGGCTTCATCTTCCAGGCGTTCAACCTCATTCCGACGCTCAACGCCCTGGAGAACATCACACTCCCCATGGACATAGCGGGCCGCAAGCCGGACCGCGCCTGGCTCGACCAGGTCGTCGAGACGGTCGGTCTCGCGGGCCGCCTCAAGCACCGCCCCAACCAGCTCTCGGGCGGCCAGCAGCAGCGCGTCGCCGTGGCCCGCGCGCTCGCCGCGCGGCCCGAGATCATCTTCGGTGACGAGCCGACGGGGAACCTCGACTCGCGGGCGGGCGCCGAGGTGCTCGGCTTCCTCCGCACCTCCGTCGACCGTTTCGGGCAGACCATCGTCATGGTCACGCACGACCCGGTCGCCGCCTCGTACGCCGACCGCGTCCTCTACCTCGCGGACGGCCGGATCGTCGACGAGATGTACGAGCCGACCGCCGAGCAGGTCCTCGACCGCATGAAGGACTTCGACGCGCGGGGGCGGACCTCGTGACCGTCTTCCGTACCTCCCTGCGCAACTTCTGGGCGCACAAGGGCCGCATGGCGCTCTCCGCCGTGGCCGTGCTGCTCTCCGTCGCCTTCGTGTGCGGCACCCTCGTCTTCACCGACACGATGACGACGACCTTCGACAAGCTCTTCGCGAAGTCGGCGGCCGACGTCACCGTCAGCCCGAGCAAGGCCGCGCAGGACCGCGCGCAGACCGAGAACGGCGCCACGCTGCCCGCCGCCGAGGTCGCCAAGCTCGCCCGCGTCAACGGGGTGGCGCGGGCCGAGGGCGCGGTCAGCACGCAGTCCGTCACCGTCGTCGGCGCGGACGACAAGAGCCTCGGCGCCTCGACGGGCGCCCCCACGCTCGCGGGCAACTGGACCCGTACCGACGAGCGGTCCATGAAGCTGACCTCCGGGCACCTGCCCCGCTCGCGCGCCGAGGTCGTCGTGGACGCCGACACGGCGGCAAAGCACCACCTGAAGGCCGGCGACGAGCTCCGCACGATCACCGCGCACGGCGACTTCACCTCGCACGTCAGCGGCATAGCGACGTTCACCGTGACCAACCCGGGCGCGGCCGTCTTCTACTACGACACGGCGACCGCGCAGCGCGAACTCATCGACGCGCCTGGCCGGTTCACGCAGATCAACCTCACCGCCGCGAAGGGCGTGAGCGACACCGCGCTGAAGGCGGACGCGAGCGCCGTCCTCGACAGGGCCGGGCACAAGCTGCTCACGCGGCAGGAGTCCGCCGACGAGTACAGCAAGGACACCGCCTCCTTCCTCGACGTCATGAAGTACGCGCTGCTCGGCTTCGCCGGGATCGCCTTCCTCGTCGGGATCTTCCTCATCGTCAACACCTTCTCCATGCTCGTCGCCCAACGCACCCGTGAACTCGGGCTGTTGCGGGCGGTCGGCTCCTCGCGCCGCCAGGTCAACCGCTCGGTGCTCGTGGAAGCGCTGCTGCTCGGGGTGGTCGGCTCGGTGCTCGGCGCGGGCGCGGGGGTCGGGCTCGCGGTCGGGCTCATGAAGCTCATGAGCGCGGCCGGGATGAACCTGTCGACCAGCGACCTCACGATCGCCTGGACCACGCCCGTCATCGGGCTCGTCCTCGGCATCGCGGTGACCGTGCTCGCCGCGTACCTCCCGGCCCGGCGCGCCGGGCGGGTCTCGCCGATGGCGGCGCTGCGCGAGACGGGCAGTCCCACGGACCGCCGTGCGGGCGCGGTGCGTTCGGCGCTGGGCGCGCTCCTCACCCTGGGCGGGGCGGCCGCGCTGTACCAGGTCTCGACCGTCGACAAGGCGGGGGACGGGGCGCCGTGGCTCGGCGGCGGGATCTTCCTGAGCCTGCTCGGGCTGATCCTGGTGGGGCCGCTGCTCGCGGGGCTCGTGGTGCGGGTCATCGGCGCGGTCGTGCTGCGGGTCTTCGGGCCCATGGGCCGCCTCGCCGAGCGCAACGCGCTGCGCAACCCGCGCCGGACGGGCGCGACCGGGGCCGCGCTGATGATCGGCCTCGCGCTCGTCGCCTGCCTCTCCGTCGTCGGCTCCTCGATGGTCACCTCCGCGAGCAAGCAGCTCGACGAGTCGGTCGGCGCGGACTTCATCGTCGACACGATGAGCCAGCCGCTCGTACCGAAGGCGGAGAAGGCGATCGCGGGCATCGACGGCATCGCGCACGTCTCGCACCTCAAGCGGGTCGGGGCGACGGTGACCTTCCCGGACGGTACGAAGAAGCGCGACGGGGTCTCGGCGACCGAGCCGACGTACATGGAGGACGTGCACCAGAAGACCGTCGCGGGCAGCCTGGCCGCCGCCTACGAGAAGGACGGCATCAGCCTCAACGAGGGCACCGCCGAGAAGCACGGCGTGAAGGTCGGCGACAAGCTGACCGTCGCCTTCCACGAGGGCGATACGGTGCCGCTCACCGTCCGCGCGATCACCTCGGACGAGACGGTCTTCGACAAGGGCGCCTGGTACGTCTCGCTCGCCACCGCCCGCGCGCACCTCCCGGCCGGAAAGGTCCCGCCGTCCGTCGCGCTCTTCGCGAAGGCCGACGACGGCAAGGAGAAGGCGGCGTACGCGCGGCTCAAGAAGGTCATGGACCCGTATCCGCAGTACGAGGTCGCCAACCAGGCCGACTACAAGCAGCTCCTGAAGGACCAGGTCGGCCAGCTCCTCAACATGATCTACGGGCTCCTCGCCCTCGCGATCGTCGTCGCCGTCCTGGGCGTCGTGAACACGCTCGCCCTGTCGGTCGTCGAACGCACCAGGGAGATCGGTCTCATGCGGGCCATCGGCCTCTCACGCCGACAGCTGCGCCGCATGATCCGCCTCGAATCGGTCGTCATCGCCCTCTTCGGCGCGGCACTGGGCCTGGGCCTGGGCCTCGGCTGGGGCGCGAGCGCCCAGTCCCTCCTGGCGCTGGAGGGCCTGAAGGTCCTGGACATCCCCTGGCCGACGATCGGCGGCGTCTTCGCCGGCTCGGCCCTGGTGGGGCTGCTCGCGGCGCTGGTCCCGGCCTTCAGGGCGGGGCGTATGAACGTACTGGGGGCGATCGCGACGGAGTGACGAGACCTGCGGCGGGACCGGGGGAGGGGGAGCGGGGGAGCGGGGGCGGGGCCCGGAGCGCAGCACGTCGTCAAGGCCCCGCCCCGCCCGTCAAGCCCGCCCCCCGTCCCGCCCGTCAAGCCCCGCCCCCGCCCCGCCGTCAGCCCGCTTGCGCCGCCCCCGCTTCCTCGTACGCCTGCCGCAGGCGCTCGGAAGCGGTCGGGCCGCCGGTCGTCTGCCGGGCGATCCCGGGACGGGCGCCTCCCACCGGCCGGAGCGCTAACGGCCGCTGAAGAAGTCGGTGAGGGCGGCCGCGACGGCCTCGGGCTGCTCCTCGGGGATGTAGTGACCGGAGTCGGGCACGATGACGCCGGTCACGTTCTCGGCCCACGGGCTGAGGGAGGCGGCCATGTCCGGGATCGAGCCGTGGCTGCCGGAGATGCCGAGGACGGGCGTGGCCAGTCGCCGTTGCTCGAGTGCCGTGCGGTTCTTGCGCGCGGACTCGGCGGCGTCGCGGTAGTAGGCGAGGCCGGCGCGCAGGCCGCCATCGGCGGCGAGTGCCGCGCTGTAGTGGTCGAGCTCCGCTTCCTCGAACGTGCCGGGCGCGAAGGACTTGGTCTTCAGGAACCAGCTGACGTACTCCCGCTCGCGACCGGCTATCAGCGTCTCGGGAAGACCGGGCACCAGGTGGAAGGCGAAGTGCCAGGTCTTGAACGCCAGAGCCGGGTCGAGAGTGATCGCTTCCGGCATGGTGATACCGGGAATCCCGGCGTCGAGCAGCGCGAGCCCGTGCAGTCGGCTCTCGTGGTGCAGCGCGAGGGAGAAGGCGACCCAGGCGCCGATGTCGTGCCCGGCGAGCCAGTACTCGCGCACGCCGAGAGCGTCCACGGCGGCCTGGGTGTGCGCGGCGACCGTGTGCGTGTCGTAGCTGAGCTCCGGATGCTCGGAACCGCCCTGGCCCGGCCGGTCGATCGCGATGACCCGGAACCGGTCGGCGAGAGCGGGCATGACCTTCCGCCAGGCCCACCACGTCTGCGGGAACCCGGTGAGCAGGACGACGGCCGGTCCGTCCGGCCGACCGCCTTCGACGGCGTGCACGCGGACGCCGTCGGCATCGACCCAGCGGTGCGTGAACCCGGCCAGGTCATGCGGGGGCAGGGCGGCGACGGGGTTGGTCATGGGAATCCTCCATCGAGGCGAGTGGGCCGGGATGCGACGCTAGCACATCTTGAACCAACCAGTTCAAGATGAGAGGATGGGGCGCATGGCAGGCAAGAAGCAGTTCGACATGGACACGGTGCTCGACGCCGCGATGATCCAGTTCTGGCGCTCCGGCTACGCGGACACCTCGCTCGACGACCTGTCCCGGGCGACCGGCCTGAACCGGAGCTCGATCTACTCCTCGCTCGGCGACAAGGACGCGCTCTTCCTTCGCTGTCTGGACCGCTACGCCACGCGCTACGGCGACAAGTTCGACGCCGCCCTCTCGTGCGCGGCCGAGGACCCCGTCGCCGCCGTCCGCGCGTTCTTCGACGTCACCCTGGGGCGCATAGCCGACCCCGCCGTGCCCGACGGATGCCTGATGGCCCAGTCGGTCATGGCCGGTCCGGCGCTGAGCCCGAGCGTCGCGGAGCATGTCAAGGAGTTGTTCGCCCAACAGTGCCCGCGCCTGCGCGCCGCGCTGAGGGCCGGTGGAATGTCCGAGGAGAACGCCGGGGACTTCGCCGTACACGTAGCGGCCGTGAACCAGTCCCTCGCGGTGATGGGCAGGTCCGGGTCGAGCCCGGAGCAGCTCCGGGCGATCGTCGGGGTGACCGTCGACGCGCTCGCGAGGACGCTGAGACCGGTCGGGCCGCAGGAGTCGTCCCTCCGGGAGTGACGGAAACCGGGAGCCCGTGCCGGTCCGCGGCTCTCGCCACCACCTCGGCTCCCCTGCTCGCTCTGTGCCTGGTCGCCGTGCCCGGCGGAACCAGGCCCCTGGCCGCTGTCGCCGCTTCGCCGCCGACACCGACTCCAGCCCGCGAACAGCTCGGGCTCGCCTCCAGCGCGCCGAACGCCTCCGCACCGGGACGGCTCCTGGCCCGTCCGGACGGCGACGCCTCGGACGACATCGTGGGCGCCCGGCGCGCCGGGTACGCCGCCGGTCCGGCGGCCTCGCCCCGCCCGTCAAGCCCCCGTTCCCGCCTCGCCCCGCCCGTCAAGCCCCCGCCCCGTCAGCCCGCTTGCGCGGCCCGCGCCTCCTCGTACGCCTGCCGCAGGCGCTCGGAAGCGGTCGGGCCGCCGGTCCTCTGCCGGGCGATCCCGAGATGGGCCTCCCGCAGCTCGTCCATCAACTCGCCCACCAGTGCCGGGTCTTCCGCGAGGAGGCGGGCGCGGATGGCCAGTTCCGGGGTCGTGGGCCGGTGTGCCAGCCCCCAGGCGCCGAGCGCGGCCATCACGGGGAGCGTCTGGATACCGGCCTCGGTGAGGGTGTACGTGGCTTTCCGGCCGCGCGGGGCGTCCTCGCGCGTCAGGAGGCCCGTCGCGACGAGCTTGCGCAGGCGGTCGGCGAGGATGTTGGACGCGATGCCCTCGTCGTTCCGGCTCAGCAGCTCACGGAAGTGGCGACGACCGCCGAAGACCACATCACGCAGCACGATCAGTGTCCACGGGTCTCCCAGGACCTCCACGGCGGCGTTGATCGCGCAACCCGAGCGCGGCTCCTCACGCATCGCGACGCGACACCTCCTGACTGATTGCGACTCGCAACCCCGTCATCGTAGGGTTCGCAGGCCGGTTGCAGTTCGCAATCACTCACGGGAGGCGGTTCGTCATCAGCAAGGTCCGTGTACACAACTTCCATGTCTCGCTGGACGGTTACAGTGCGGGCGAGACGATCACGATCGAGAGCCCCATGGGGGGCGCCGAGAGGATGTTCACACGCTTCGACGGCCGGGTGATCGACGGCATCCAGGCGATCGAGGACCCGATCACGCTCGACCGCGCGCTCGCGAGCACGTGGAGTCAGGGCATCGGGGCGGAGATCATGGGCCGGGGCAAGTTCGGCCCGCAGACCGGTGAGTGGCCCGAGGACGGCTGGCGCGGCTGGTGGGGCGAGGAACCGCCCTTCGGCACGCCCGTGGTCGTCCTCACCCACCACGCCCACGAACCCATGCACTTCGACAACGGCACGAGCTTCCACTTCCTGGACGCGGGTCCCAAGGAAGCGCTCGAATACGCGCAGGGGCTCGCGGACGGGAAGGACATCCGCCTCGGCGGCGGCCCCTCCACCATCCGGCAGTTCCTCGCCGCCGACCTCGTCGACTTCCTGCACCTGATCACCGTGCCGATGATCCTGGGCGGCGGCGTCTCGATGTGGGACGGACTGGCCGACGTCCAGGAGCGTTTCACCATCGAGTCCACGTCCTCCGCGAGCGGCCTCACCCACCACTTCTGGAACCGGGCCACCACGGCGTAACCCCGGCACGGCCGGCCTCTGACGGCGGCTCCACGGGCCCGCTCCCGCCACCCGGCGGGAGCGGGCCCATGGCGTTCGCCTCCGGCGGAGCGCCCTAAACGGAAACGGTGAAAGTTCTGTCGGCCACCTCGGCGGAAATCCGCATTTCGGTCGCCCCCGTGTCCGGGGTGGTCAGGGCGACGAGGCTGCCGTCCAGTTCGTCGAGGAACTGCCGGTCGAATTCACCGTCCAGCATTACCCCGGATCTGCGAAAGCTTGAAGAGAGAGGGGTGTCCATGTCACGCCACTCCGGTGCGGCGTCCCCTTGCGCGCGTAATCCTGACACGCAGAAAAGACCCGCACCTGACTGAATGACCCCGCCATGCCAGATGGTCGGCCCAGGCCCTGCGTGGAGAATTTCAGGGGTTCGGCGGTAACGCAGAAGCGAGTTACCGTCGCCTTCCTCGGTCAGCCACGCTCTGTAGGTGACTTTCAGAGCCGGTAGGTAGACCTGGAGAAGCCACTCCTGCTGGGGATCGAGCAGCGTGCCCGAGCCGATGAAGTGGCCGTAATGAGCCCTGGGTGTCGAAATCTCAAGCGGCAGAAGAAGCGTTCCGCTGGACGAACCTCTCGCGAAAACCGCAGCGATGAGGACCGACCCCCACGGCCCCTCGTCATCGTGCAGGACCTCCGCCATACGCCCCTCAGCCTGAGTCTCGACGCACACGGTGAATTCAGCCCCCAACGGGCTGACGTTCGTCGCGAGCCAGCAGGCGAAACCCTCGGCCGGGCGGCCGAGGAGGCGCAGGCTGTACGTTCCTAGTTGCCGCAATGCAGCCAAGCCCCCTCACCCCAACCCCTCGTCTTGCGTCCGTCCACGTAGCTGTTTCCCTCCACAACGAAAAAGCGCTTCCCCTTCGACTTCTTACACTTGGGCTGGACCCACGCTCGGCTCACGCGCTTCAGATCGTCCCTGCGGGCACTCCGCTTGTAGGTGGCTGCGATCCGATTGGGGCATTTCTCCTCGTCTTCGCACTTCCTGCTGAGAAGGCGAGCCGTGATGTATTTGCTCGAAAACTTCCCGTTGCAGGTGGGGTCCGCGTACCCATAGACTCGCTTTTCCGTGTCCACATAGGGCCTCTTTTCCGAAGCCGTCGGCTGAAAGAGCATCGTGCACCACGCGCTCGCCAACATCCCGGCCTTAGTGCATCGCCGTCACCTGAGCAGGCTATTCTGATGGAATAGCTCATTTAATCGCGCGTCCGTGGCGTTCGGTCCGGTGGTTCGCCGTGCGTGATCACGACCGGCCCGTTCGCCTGCCTTCGTGCGCGCTCCGAGGCCGCGGCGACCTCCTCGTACGTCCACTTCTTGTGCAGGCGCTCGCCGTACGCGTCGGTGATGTCGATGATCAGCTCGGACCATTCCTCGGCGGGCTGTTCGGGGACGAGTCCGAGCGTGTACGTGGCGTCCCCGAGAAGCGATTCGGTGAGGCGTACGCCCGTGAGACGCTCGGCCAGGGCGAGGACCGCCGCCTTGCCGTCGACGTCCGGGGCGTCCTCGTCGTGCTCGCCCTCCGGCGTCAGCGGGAAGCCGACCTCGCGCAGCTCGGGGAGGAGCGCGTCGGGGGTGCTGCCGTCGCGCCAGAGGGGCCACTCGAAGACCGTGCGCAGCACGCCGTCCTCGTACCACTGGAAGAGGTCGATGGGCTTGCCGCCGTTGGTCGAGTGCACGACGACCCGGCCGCCCGCCGACAGCGCCTCGACGCACGCGTCCCCGAGCCCCAGGCCACCGTCGTAGCCGAGGACGAGTGTCCAGTCGCCGCCCGCGCCCGCCGCGCTGAAGGCGCCGACGACGTAGGACTCGTCCCACAGGTCGTCGCTCTCGTCGCGGTGCGCGTTCTCCGCGTCGATCAGTCCGTCCGTGCCCTCCCCGCGGCCGCGCGGCTCCGCGCCCGCCGCGCGCAGCACCTCGTCCGGGGTCCGCCCCCGTATCAGCGTGAGCGTGTACCCCACCTCCTGCGCGTGCCGGAAGAACGGCGAGGTGCGAATCCAGGCGTAGTCGTCTGCGGTCACCGAGTTCATGCGGGCCAGTGTGGACGACCCCTCTGACAACGGGGCGCCGTGCCGACGGAGCGTGCGGCCCGCCCGCCGCCCGGGCCTCCGGACTCCCTTGCCGTGCCGGCCGGAACGGGCACGATGGACCGGTCCCGGCCGGCCGGGCCGGGCCACCGGTTCACCCGATGGAGGTACATGTGATGCGGAAGTTGCGCAAGGTCGTCCCCGCCGCGCGTCGGCACGAGGTGGTCGAGGGCGAGGCCGCTCCTGCCGACGTCCTCTCGTATCTCCTCCACCTGCCCGAGGACTACGACTCCGACCCGGCCCGTACGTGGCCGCTCGTGCTGTTCCTGCACGGCGCGGGCGAGCGCGGCGCCGACCTGGAGGCGGTCGAGCGGCACGGGATACCGAAGCTGGCCGAGGCCGGTCAGGAGTTCCCTTTCGTCGTCGCCTCCCCGCAGTGTCCCGCGTCGAGTCAGTGGGTTCCCGAAGTCACCACGCTCGCGCGGTTGTTGGACGAGGTCGAGGCCGAGTACCGCATCGATCCCTCGCGTATCTACGTCACGGGCCTGAGCATGGGCGGCTACGCCACCTGGAGCCTCGCCGTCCGCTACCCCGAGCGCTTCGCCGCCGTCGCCCCCGTCTGCGGCGGCCTGTGGATGCAAAGCCCGGAGCCCATCCGTGACGTGCCCGTCTGGGCCTTCCACGGCGAAGAGGACGACGTCGTCCCGATCAGCCGCTCCGAGGAGATCGTGACGGTCCTCGAAGCCCTCGGCGCCGACGTCCGTTTCACGCGCTATCCGGGCGTCGGCCACGACTCCTGGACCGCCACCTACGACGACCCCGCCCTCTACGACTGGCTCCTCTCCCACCGCCGCACCGACAAGGCTCCGGCAAGCTGACCGCAGCGGCGGCGCACGGCAGTTGACCGCGCGGTCAGCGTCCGCTCAGGCCGTCCGTACGGAGTCCAGGAACCTCCCGAACGCTTCGCGGCCGAAGGTGACCACGGGGCTCTGCCCGGCGCGCTTGCTGTCGCGTACGGGTACGGCGGTCTCGCCGGGGGCGATCTCGACGCAATCGCCGTTGTCGCCGCCGCTGTAGCTGCTCTTGACCCACGTGCGGGGCTGGTTCGTCATGGGGTTGCTCCCTCGTCGCGCGTACGGGCTAGGAGCATGCCCAGCCGGGCGTACGGCGAAGCCCGCCGGGCCCCCTGGGCGGGGAGCGGCGGGCTTCGGGTTCGCGTGGGGGGGGGCTTTAGCGGTTGTTCGTGACGGACCCGAGGAAGGTGGTGAACGCTTCGCGGCCGAACGCGATCACGGGGCTCTCCTCGGCGCGCTTGCTGTCGCGTACGGGCACGGCCGTCTCGCCGACCGCGATCTCGACGCAATTGCCGTTGTCGGCGCCGCTGTAGCTGCTCTTGACCCACGTGCGCGTCTGGTTCGTCATCGGGACGCTCCCTCGTCTCGTGTACGGGCTTGAAGCCTGCCCACCCGCACGCAAGGCGAAGCCCGCCGCGCTCCCTGGTCCGGGGAGCACGGCGGGCTTCGGGGTCGCGTGGAGGGGTTGCCACCGAGGGGGGGAAGTGGCAGTCACGCGACGTCTTAACGGTCCGTTGTCACGGACCCGAGGAAGGCGGCGAACGCCTCACGACCGAATTCAACCACGGGGCCGGACTCGGCACGCTTGCTGTCACGGACGGGAATGACCGGCTCGCCGAACGCGATCTCAATGCAAGAGCCGTTGTTGCCCCCGCTGTAGCTGCTCTTGACCCACGTGCGGGCGGGATTGTTCGTCATTCGTCTGCTCCTTGTTGCTTTGCCATGCTGCGGAGTAGGTCCAGCGAATCCTGGGCGGACGCCGCCATCATGCGCAGATGATCACACACCTCCGCCGTCTGTGCGATTGTCTCGGGCGAACGGTCCACGGAACCACCGCCCACCCACGATTCTGAGTAAGCCACCTGCTGACCGTCCACGGTGAGGAAGATAAACGGCATATCCGTGGGTGGGGCGCCGTCACGCGCGCGAAGAATCTGAAGGGTGACAGTGGGGCGCTCGGCCAGCTCCGCGAGGTAGGTCAGTTGTTCGCGCATGGTTGCCGGTCCGCCGACACTCATGCGGAGAACGCTTTCCGCCACGATCATCCACAGGCGCGGGGGGTTCTCCCGGTTGAGGATCTGCTGTCGCTGGACGCGGAGTTCGATACGGGCCCTGACCTCGTCCTCGGTCTCTGTAGGGTTCGCTGCGCGGAACACTGCCGCTGCGTACGCCTCCGTCTGGGCAAGGCCCTCGACCAGCACTGAGCTGTAGCTGACTATCGCCGTCGCGCTCTGCTCAAGATCCGCATACGGCTTGAACCAGTCCGGGTAGTCCTGGCGGAACAACTCGCCATGCAGCCGGACGTACACCCCGCCGGTCTTCCCCGCCTTGTCCATCGCCCGCGCGAACTCCGGACTCGCCGGAACCTCGCCCCGTTCGACTTTCGAAACCAACGGCTGCGAGAAGATGAGCAAATTGGCATATGCCGTTTGACTAAGCCCCAAATGCTGCCGCTGGCTCCGTACTTCTTCGGCGAAGGCGGCAATCGCCCTGCTTCGCCGAGAGGATTCGCTCACGCGTGCTAACTCCCCTCTCCTATCTGCGATTTGAATAATGCTCCCCCCGCAGGAATCGGGCTACCCCTGCCTTCATGGGGTTTTGGCTTTGGAGTCCCGCCCTGGTGACGCACTGTAGAGGCATGAACACAGCCGCACAGTGTCGTTCCGGGCTTTCGGTCACGGACTGCCCCAGGTGTCTCGAACTGCTGCGCGAGGAGCGGGCCGCGCGTGCGCGGGGTGACTACTCGGCCGAGACGGACTGCCGCGTCCTGCGCAAACGGCACCCGCACAGGGCGGGCGCGGGGGCGGTGCGGGGCGCCGAGGGCGGGCGGTGACGGTGGTGGACGGCCGTCCGGAGCGGCCCGGGGGGCGGGCCGTGCGGGGCTTCGCCGTATGGGCCAGGGGCGGGGACGCGCGCGGGGCGTGGCTGCTCGCTGCGGGGGAGGTGCGGGACGCGGGGGAGTGCGGGGCGTGGCTGCGGGCGACGGCGTTGCGGCTCGCGGTGCGGCTCGACCCGGGGCCGCGTACGCGGTGGGCGCCGCGCGGCCTCGTACGGCCGACGTACGCGCCGGGACCGGACGCGCCGACGGCGCTGCGGGAGTGGGCGGAGGACGGGGGACGGCAGACGGCGGTGGCCGAACTGCTGGCGGGCGGGGGGTCGTTCGGGGCGCGGTTCCCGGACGTGGGTGGTGCGTGGTTGGAGCTGGCCGCCGTGCCGGTGCCCGTACCGGCCGAAGCGAGTGAACGGAAACCTGGAGCCCCGATGAGTGACACGACCCTGCCCGGCCCGGCCCTGGCGCCCGCGCGGTGCGACGCGGAGACGGACGTACCGCACTTGATGCGGATCTTCGCGAAACGGCTGAGCATCCACACGCTGGGCGGGGAACCGGCGAGCCGGACGCGGTGCGCGCTGGAGGCGCACGAGGGCGTCGAACACATGGGCAAGGTGCGGGAGTTGAGAGAGGGGGCGGTGTGGGTGACGTTCACGCGCGAGATGCCGCCGTATCAGGCGAGGTTGCTGCCGCCGTGCGGGCGCGGGGGGAGGTGTGGGCTGTACGAGGGGCATCCGGGCCGGTGCGTCGTGGAGGAGCCGGCGTCGCCGGGGGCGGAACGGATGCGGGAGGCGGGGGTGTTGCTGGAGTGTGCGCCGGAACTGGCGGTGACGGCGCGGCCGTTCGACCTGCCGGGGGAGAGGGAGGAGGCGATGAGGACGGTGCGGGCGATCGAGGCGACGCTCGATCGTGTGCTGCGGGCGTTCGCGTTCCCGGAGGGGGTGGGGCTGTCGGCGCCGCAGATCGGCGTGCCGCGCGCGGCGGCGCTGGTGCAGCCGCCGTGGGGTGCCCCGGCGGTGATCCTGCTGAACCCCCGTGTCACGGGGGCCTCGGCCGAGACGGACGAGAGCTACGAGACGTGCCCGAGCCGACCCGCCGCCCGTACCCCGGTCCGCCGCCCCCGCGAGATCACGGTGGAGACCACGACCCTGACCGGCCACCCCCTCACGGCGACCTACACCCCGCCCCTCTCCCGCCTGATCCACCACGAGATCACCCACCTGGAGGGCGAGGCCCAGCCGCCCCGCCTCCCGGTACGGACGAGCCGTTCGGGGGTGTGAGGGCGGCTGGACGACGGGACTACTTGGCGATCTCCCAGATGTGCCCACCCGGGTCCCGGAAGCTGGCCGTCCGAATCCCCCAGGGGCGGTCGACGGGCCCGTTGAGCAACGTGACACCCCGCGCCTTCAGCTCCTCGCACATCGCGTCCACGTCGTCGACGGGCAGCGTGAGCTGGAGCCGCGACCCGGCCTCGGGCGCGGCGACGCGCGCGGGCCCGATCAGCGCGGGGGCCTCGGTGTCCCGCAGCAGATTGATGAGGGTGTTCCCGAACTCGAAGACGGCCGAGTTCTCATCCTCGAAGGCCACGGGCAACCCGAACACCTCCCGATAGAAGCGCTTCGTGGCACCGAGATCGCCAACGAACAACGTGATGGCGCTGATGCCCTTGGTCCAGGGCGAGTTACCCGTCATGTCAGTCACCCCCAGAGCATCCCCGACCGCCCGGCCGCCGTACAGGGAAAAGCCGCCCGGAAGCACCGGCCGACTCCGCCTCACGCCACCTCCACCGGCATCACCCCGCACCGCTCCGGCACCCACCCCGCCCGCCGCAAGGTCTCCCGCACGTCCTCCGCGATGATCTCGCCCGTCATACCCGCTCTCTTCCCGCGCGAGGAGCGCCGCTCGCGCCACCTTCGCCGCGCGGGCAAGTAGGACCCCCTCGCGATATATGGACAGCAGCTGGTCGGCGCACGATCTGACGCCGACGTTCCTCAATCTCTTGCCCGGCCGCCACCGCACCGACGGGCCAGGGCGGTTGTCCCGAACTGGATTCACCGGTGTGCCTCGTGTGGTCGGCTTGGACCATGGACGTCCTGCGCGTGGCCCAGTTCCGCCGATACCTCTTGGGGCAGGCTGCCTCCCAGTTCGGCGACAGTCTGGTGCCTCTCACGATCGCCTTTGCGGCGCTCGATGTCGCCGGCCCCAAGGGAATCGGGCTCGTGCTCGCCGCCAACCGGCTTCCGATCGCCGTGCTCGTTCTGGTCGGTGGCGCTCTGGGCGACCGGTGGCCGCGCCGTGCGCTCATGGTGGGAGCGGACGTGCTTCGCTGCATGGTCCAGGCGGCCTGCGGCGTGCTCCTGCTGACCGGGCACGCGGGGCTGATGCCGCTGATCGTTTTGCAGGCACTCGCCGGGGTGGGGACGGCGCTGTTCGTTCCGGCTGCCTCCGGTCTCGTGCCGTCTCTGGTCGGCAAGGAGCGGGTCCAGGAGGCGAACGCGTTGCTCGGCCTGGTCGGCAACGCCAACAAGGTCGCCTCGATCTCCGTGGCCGGGGTGCTCGTTGCCTGGGCCGGGACGGGCACGGCGCTCCTCGTGGACGGCGCGACGTTCGCGCTCAGTGCCCTGGCGCTGGCCGGGCTTCGCCTGCCCGCGCTCGCTCGGTCCACCGGCGGGCGGCCGGGGCTGTGGCGGGAGATTCGGGACGGGGCGCGGCTGGTCGCCTCCATGCCGTGGCTGTCGGTGCTTCTCGTGTACGGGGCGCTGCTCCAGGCACTGGTGATCGGCCCGCACATGGTCGCAGGACCCTTGCTGGCGGAAGGGGCGTACGGGGGTGCGGCGGGGTGGGCCGTGATCGGGGTGGTGCAGGCGGTCGGGTCGATCGCCGGGGGGATTGTCGCGCTGCGCTGGCGTCCGGGGCAGCCATTGGTCGCGGCGTGCGCGGTGGGCCTGCTGATGGCCCCGTACCTGCTCGTCCTGGGCCTGGGGGGCCCGCTGTGGCTGGTGTGCGTGCTGGCCGTGCTGATGGGCGGGCAGGGCTCGGTGTGCATGGTGGTGCAGACGGCGCAGGTCCAGCAGCGGGTCCCCGAGGACGCGCGCTCCCGGGTGGCGGCCTGGTCCCAGCTCGGCAACCTCGTCGCCCTCCCGGCCAGTCTCGCCCTGGCGGGCCCCCTCGCCACGCACTGGGGCGGCGGACCGGTTCTTCTGGCCGCTGCGGGCTGGCTGACCGTCTCCACCGCCCTGGTCCTCGCCAGCAGGGTGCTGGCGCTGCCGACGAGGACCGTATCGGGCGCGGACGCCCCGTCAGAGGCATCCGCGCCCGCCGGGTAGCGGCCGGGCTCGCCCCCCGGGGCGGGCCTCGCGCCTGCGGCCGGTGTCCTGCGGGTGGGGTGCCTCCGCGGGGAAGAGGTTCTTCCACATGTCGGCGGGGTCGGGCACGCGCACGACCAGTGCTCGCCTCAAGGCCCCCCGCAGGGGACTCATCAGGTGTGCCGGATCGGCAGGTCGCGCAGGGTCACGAGCTGCTGGCCCTGGGCGGTCATGGCCCGGTGCCAGTGCGCGTACGTCCGGTTCCCCGTGGCCGAGCACCCTGGCGGCCCCGTTACCTGCGGCAAGGTGTTGGGCACCGGGTTCCCCGGGTCGTTGTTCCTCGTCCCCGCTCGACAGCCGAAAACCAGCCCCCGGGCCGCGCTCGTGTCCCCCGTCCCGTCCCGTCCGAAGTCGTCACCCGTCCCGTCCGGTTCCCCACGGAGGGTGACCGCCCCGCCCGTCTCGGGCTTTCGCGTCGTACGCTGGAAGACCCCCGGCCCGTACCGCGTGCCGGTCTTTCGCGCTGCCCCGGGCCGCTGCTGCCCGCGGGCTCAGGGCGAACCCCCCGGCCCACGTACGGACCCCCGGGGCCCGCACGGACCCCCGGTCAAGGACGGATGGCATTCATGAGTCTGCACGGTCTTCTCGACGCGGTGCTCGACGACCCGGCGCTCGCCGAGGCGGTCAAGGCCGCGGGCGACGGGCACCGCACCCAGGCGGATGTCGTCGGGCCGCCCGCCGCGCGGCCCTTCGTCGTGGCCGCGCTCGCGCGCGAGGCGCGCCGTACCGTCCTCGCCGTCACCGCGACCGGCCGCGAGGCCGAGGACCTGGCCGCCGCGCTCCGTACGCTCATCCCCGCCGAGGGCGTCGTCGAGTTCCCCTCCTGGGAGACGCTGCCGCACGAGCGCCTCTCGCCCCGCTCCGACACCGTCGGCCGCCGCCTCGCCGTGCTGCGCCGCCTCGCGCACCCCGACGCGGACGACCCCGAGGCCGGGCCCGTCTCCGTCGTCGTCGCGCCGATCCGTTCCGTGCTCCAGCCGCAGGTCAAGGGGCTCGGGGACCTGGAGCCCGTCGCGCTGAGGCAGGGGCAGAGCGTCGACCTCCAGGAGATCGTCGAAGCGCTCGCCGCCGCCGCGTACGCGCGCGTGGAGCTGGTCGAGAAGCGCGGCGAGTTCGCCGTACGAGGCGGCATCCTCGACGTCTTCCCGCCGACAGAGGAACACCCGCTGCGCGTCGAGTTCTGGGGCGACGAGGTCGAGGAGGTCCGCTACTTCAAGGTCGCCGACCAGCGCTCCCTGGAGATCGCCGAGCACGGGCTGTGGGCCCCGCCCTGCCGCGAGCTCCTCCTCACCGACGAGGTGCGCCGCCGCGCCGCCGTGCTCGCCGAGGAACACCCCGAGCTGCGCGAACTGCTCGGCAAGATCGCCGAGGGCATCGCCGTCGAGGGCATGGAATCGCTCGCGCCCGTCCTCGTCGACGACATGGAGCTGCTGCTCGACGTCATGCCCGAGCGCTCGCTCACCCTCGTGTGCGACCCCGAGCGGGTCCGTACCCGCGCCGCCGACCTCGTCGCGACGAGCCAGGAGTTCCTGCAAGCCTCCTGGGCCGCCTCCGCGACCGGCGGTGAGGCCCCCATCGACGTCGGCGCGGCCTCGCTGTGGTCGCTCGCCGACGTGCGCGAGCACGCCGTGCACGACCTCGGCACGCCGTGGTGGTCCGTCTCGCCGTTCGCCGTGGACGAGGAGCTGGACGGCGACACGATCAGCCTCGCGATGCACGCGCCCGAGACCTACCGGGGCGACACCGCGCGCGCCCTCGCCGACACGAAGCGCTGGGTCAGCGAGGGCTGGCGCACGGTGTACGTCACGGAGGCGCAGGGCCCCGCCTCCCGTACCGCCGAAGTCCTCGGCACCGAGGGCATCCCGGCCCGCCTCGACCCTGAACTCGGCGCCATCGAGCCGGGGTTGGTGCATGTCTCCTGCGGCTCCATCGATCACGGCTTCATCGACCCGGCGCGCAGGCTCGCCGTCCTCACCGAGACGGACCTCTCCGGGCAGAAGGCGGCGGGCAAGGAAGGCGCCCGGATGCCGGTGCGCCGCCGCAAGTCCATCGACCCGCTCACGCTGGAGACGGGCGACTACATCGTCCACGAGCAGCACGGCGTGGGCCGCTACATCGAGATGGTCCAGCGCACGGTGCAGGGCGCGACGCGCGAGTACCTCGTGGTCGAGTACGCGCCCGCCAAGCGCGGCCAGCCCGGCGACCGGCTCTACATCCCGACCGACCAGCTGGAGCAGATCACGAAGTACGTGGGCGGCGAGGCCCCCACGCTGCACCGCCTCGGCGGCGCCGACTGGACCAAGACGAAGGCGCGCGCCAAGAAGGCCGTCAAGGAGATCGCCGCCGACCTCATCAAGCTCTACTCCGCGCGCATGGCGGCCCCCGGGCACGCCTTCGGGCCCGACACGCCGTGGCAGCGCGAGCTGGAGGACGCCTTCCCGTACGCCGAGACGCCCGACCAGCTGACCACGATCAGCGAGGTCAAGTCCGACATGGAGAAGACGGTCCCGATGGACCGCCTGATCTGCGGCGACGTCGGCTACGGCAAGACGGAGATCGCGGTACGGGCCGCCTTCAAGGCCGTCCAGGAGGGCAAGCAGGTCGCCGTGCTCGTCCCGACGACGCTCCTCGTGCAGCAGCACTTCTCGACGTTCTCGGAGCGGTACGCCCAGTTCCCCGTCACGATCCGCGCGCTCTCCCGCTTCCAGAGCGACACCGAGTCGAAGGCGACCCTGGAGGGGCTGCGGGACGGGTCCGTCGACCTCGTCATCGGCACGCACCGGCTCTTCTCCTCCGAGACGAAGTTCAAGGACCTCGGGCTCGTCATCGTGGACGAGGAGCAGCGCTTCGGCGTCGAGCACAAGGAGCAGCTGAAGAAGCTCCGGGCGAACGTGGACGTCCTCACCATGTCCGCGACCCCGATCCCGCGCACGCTGGAGATGGCCGTCACCGGCATCCGCGAAATGTCCACCATCACCACCCCGCCCGAGGAGCGGCACCCCGTCCTCACCTTCGTCGGCCCCTACGACGAGAAGCAGATCGGCGCCGCGATCCGCCGCGAACTCCTGCGCGAGGGCCAGGTGTTCTACATCCACAACCGCGTCGACTCGATCGACCGGGCGGCGGCCAGGCTGCGCGCCGTCGTCCCCGAGGCGCGCATCGCGACAGCGCACGGGCAGATGAGCGAACAGGCCCTGGAACAAGTCGTCGTGGACTTCTGGGAGAAGAAGTTCGACGTGCTCGTCTCCACGACGATCGTGGAGTCCGGTATCGATATCTCGAACGCCAACACGCTGATCGTGGAGCGCGGCGACAACTTCGGCCTGTCCCAACTCCACCAGTTGCGCGGCCGAGTGGGACGTGGCCGCGAGCGCGGGTACGCGTACTTCCTCTACCCGCCGGAGAAGCCGCTCACCGAGACCGCGCACGAACGCCTCGCGACCATCGCGCAGCACACCGAGATGGGCGCGGGCATGTACGTCGCGATGAAGGACCTGGAGATCCGCGGCGCGGGCAACCTGCTCGGCGGCGAGCAGTCCGGGCACATCGCGGGCGTCGGCTTCGACCTGTACGTACGGATGGTGGGCGAGGCCGTCGCCGACTACCGGGCGCAGCTCGACGGCACGTCCGAGGAGGAGCTGCCGCCCGAGGTCAAGATCGAACTCCCGGTGGACGCGCACGTCCCCCACGAGTACGCCCCGGGTGAGCGCCTCCGCCTCCAGGCGTACCGCGCGATCGCTGCGGCCACCTCGGAGGAGGACATCACGGCGGTACGGGAGGAGCTGACCGACCGGTACGGGCCGCTGCCCGAGCCCGTCGAGAACCTGCTGCTCGTCGCCGGGCTGCGGCTGCTCGCGCGGGCGTGCGGGGTCGGTGAGATCGTCCTCCAGGGCAACAACGTGCGCTTCGCACCGCTGCCCGAGCTGCGCGAGTCGCAGGAGCTGCGACTCAACCGGCTCTACCCGGGCACGGTGCTCAAGCCGGCGCAGCGGTCGGCGCTCGTGCCGCGGCCGAAGACGGCGAAGATCGGCGGGAAGCCGCTCGCGAACCGCGAACTGCTCGCGTGGGTCGGGGAGTTCCTGACGTCGATCGTGGGGTCGTAGGCGGGAGGGAGCGGGCGGTCCACCGGTACGTGGGCGGGGGGCCTCCCCCCGTACCGGCGTCGGTGCCCGCCCCGCCTCAGCCGATCTGCTCGGCCAGCGCCACGATGATGCCCGCCGGGCCGCGCAGGTAGCACAGGCGGTAGCTGTCCCCGTACCGCGCCACCTCGCCGAGGAGTTCGGCGCCGTGCGGGCGCAGGCGGGCGATCGTGTCGTCGAGATCGTCCACGGCGAACATGAGGCGGTGCAGGCCGAGCGTGTTGGGGGCGGGCGGCGCGGCCTCGATCGCCACCGGGTGGTGGTACGTGGTCAGCTCCAGCCTGCCGCGGCCGTCCGGGGTCCGCATCATCGCGATGGCGCTGCGGACGCCGTCGAGCCCCACGGTGTGGTCCGCGAAGAGCCCCTCGATCTCCGCCTCGCCCTCCAGTTCGAGCCCGAGCTCGAGGAAGTAGGCGACAGCCGCGGCGAGGTCGTCGACGACGACGGCGACGTTGTCCAGTCGTTGCACAGTCATGGGGCCGACCTTAAGCGGGGCGGCGGTACGGGCCAGGCCGGGGACACGACAAGGACGGCGGTACGGGCCGGACGACACCGGGGCCGGACCCGTCGCGGAGGTAGGGGGCGGCTGGGGGCGGGGGCTTTCCGCGGGGTCAGCGCAGCGCCGTCACCAGGAAGACGACGCAGGCCGCCGCGACGATCCCCGCGGTGAGGCGCATGGCCGCGTAGCCCTTCGCGGAGGGCTCCGTGGCGTCGTAGTCCTTCACAAAGGGCCGCTGGAAGGGGCGGTTGGCGCGCCAGAACAGCCGGGGGTTGAGGAGCTGGGTGACGGACAGCGTGAAGATGATCGCGAGGAAGACGAAGGAGAGGGGCGAGGGATGGTGCGCCTCGGCGAGCGGGAGTACGTGATGCGACGTCATGGCCGCCGGGTTCCCGTACGCCCCCGGGCGTACGCCACCCCGCCGGGCATCCCGGCACCGGGCCCGGGTACACAGAGGGGGCGGCCGGAGGGACCGGTGGCGGGCGAGGGGTGGCGAGATGCGGTACGGGGTGCGGCGGGGCGCGAGCGGAGTGGTGGGCGCGGTGGCGCTGGGCGGGCTGCTGCTCGGTGCGGCGGGGTGCAAGGACGTCGAGGTGTCGGGCGCGGGCGGGGGCGGCGGCGCGGCGAGCGAGCCCGCGCGGGGCGCGGAGGGTTCGGCGCTCAAGGCCGTGGACGGGCTCACGGTCAAGGGCCGCGCCCCGAAGACCGGTTACGACCGCGACAAGTTCGGCTCCGCGTGGGCCGACACGGACTCCAACCACTGCGACACCCGCAACGACGTCCTCAAGCGCGACCTGAAGGACGTGAAGTTCAAGTCCGGGGACTGCGTCATCGCGAGCGGCGTCCTCAACGACGACCCGTACTCCGGCGACGACGTCCGCTTCACGCGCGGCGCGAGCAAGATAGACATCGACCACCTCGTCTCGCTCTCCGACGCCTGGCAGAAGGGCGCGTCGAAGTGGGAGCCGAGCAAGCGCATCGCCCTCGCCAACGACCCCCTCAACCTCCTCGCGGTGAGCGCCGGCCCCAACCGCAGCAAGGGCGAGGGCGACACGGCGACCTGGCTCCCCGCGAACAAGGGCTACCGCTGTACGTACGTGGCGGGCCAGGTCGCGGTGAAGGCGAAGTACGGGCTGTGGGTCACGTCCGCCGAGAAGGCCGCGATGAAGAAGGTCCTCGCGACCTGCCCCGACCAGAAACTCCCCGAGGGCACGGCCCCGACGAAGGCCCCGGCACGATTCCGGGCGAGGTGAGCCGTCCGGAATCGCGCCGGGAGGCGGCCCCTGCCGCCGAGTGGCCGAGGCCCGGGCGCGGGTAGCCGAGGCCGGTACCCCGCCGATCCCCGTACGCGGCCGGGCCCGCCGCCCCCCGTACGCGGCCGGGCCCGCCGCCCCCCCGTACGCGGCCGGGCCCGCCGCCCCCCCCGTACGCGGCCGGCCCCACCGGCCACCGGATGGCCGGCCCCACCGGCTACCGGAATGCCGCCAGATTGCGCGCGGCCCACCGCCCGAAGGAGCCGGCCGGGCGGTGCAGGACGGTCTCCACGTCGGCGCTGATCCGCTGCTCCGAGGGGAGCGGGGCCCCGAGGACCTCCAGCGTGCCGGTGGCGACCTGCTCCGGCATGAACCGCGTCATCCGCTCCAGCGCCTGCGCGTGTGACAGCTCCACGAAAGCCACCGCCTCGCCCAACGCCCCGGCGAGCGTCTTCGCCTGCTGCCGCGGGCTGATCAGCTCGGGGCCGGTCAGTTCGTACGTACGCCCGGCGTGCCCGTCCTCGCGCAGCGCGGCCGCGGCGACGGCCGCGATGTCCGCCGGGTCGACGACGGGCAGCGCCACGTCCCCGAACGGGGCGAAGACGGTGCGCCGAGTGCGTACCGTCTCGGCCCAGGCGAAGGCGTTGGAGGCGAAACCGCCGGGGCGCAGGATGGTGAAGTCGCCGCCGAAGGCGCGTACCGCCGCCTCGAACTCCCGCAGACGGGCGTGCGAGAGCGCCTCGGGGCGGGTGGCGCTGACCTGCGAGGAGACCAGGACGAGCCGTTCGACCCCGGCGGCCGCGGCGGCACCGAGCAGCGCCTCGGGAGCCTCGCCCCGGCTGTTGAGTTCGCCGCCGAGCAGGAGGAACAGTGCGCGGGCCCCGTCGAGCGCGGGGCGCAGGCTCCCGGCATTGCCCGTATCGGCCCGTACCCAGCGGACGCCCGGCACGGAGTGGGCCGTCTGGGGACGCCGTGACACGGCCACGACCTCCTCACCCGCCTCGGCGAGCAGTTCCACCAGCGTCCGCCCGATGTTGCCCGTTGCCCCCGTCACGGTGATCATCGCGACCTCCTGAAAGTAAGTGAGTTGACTGACTCAGTAGCGGGGGTGACGCTAACACGCTGCTCCCTGGGGCTGTCTATAGTCAGTCGGGTGACCAACTCAGTGAACCGGCGCGTACGGGCCTCGCAGAAGCGGCAGCGGCTCATGGCGGCGGCGGCCCGGGTGCTGCACGAGCAGGGGGTCGAACGGACGACTCTCGCCGATATCGCGCGCGAGGCCGAGGTCCCGGTGGGGAACGTCTACTACTACTTCAAGACCAAGGACGAACTGGTCCTGGCGGCACTGGTCGAGCACAGCGCCCACCTGGACGAACTCGTGGGCGAGCTGGACCGGTTGGCCGACCCGCGCGAGCGACTCAAGGCGCTGGTCGAAGGCTGGATCGAGCAGCGCGGGACCGCCGCCCGCCACGGCTGCCCCACCGGCACCCTGGCCGTCGAACTCGACAAGCGTGCCGACGGAACGCTCGACGCGGAGGCCGGCGCCGTTCTCCGCCGCCTGCTGGACTGGGCAGCGGGCCAGTTCCGCGAACTGGGCCTGCCCGACCCGGACGACCTGGCACTCACCCTGGTCTCCGCCTACCAGGGCATGTCCCTCCTGGCCAACGCCCTGCGCGAGCCGGACGTCATGACCCGTGAGGGCGGCCGCCTCCTGCGCTGGCTCGACTCGCTCGGGGTGCGGGACGCGGGGCGCTGACCGGCGGCTCGTCACCTGCCGGACGGGGGAATGGCGAGCGGCCCCGCGGGGTGAGCGGCCCCGCGGGGTGAGCGGCCCGCCCCGCACCCTCCGCACGACGCGCGATATCTTGCGATGCTCGCGTTGCGGGCGAACTCGGCAGGTAAGTCAAGGGTGGGGAAAAAGATGACCAAGTCCGGTCAGCAGGGCGGTAGTCACAGACGGTCGAAGCGGGGGCGGTGGATCGCGCTCGGGACGAGTGCGGCCGTTGTCGCGGGGGTGGGGGTCTTCGCGGCGACGCAGGCGGGGGCCAGCACGGTGTGGCCCGCGCAGAAGACCTTCAAGGGGCGCGCCTTCGACACGTGCACCGCGCCGTCGAGCGCCGCCATGAAGGCGTGGCACACCGGCTTCTACGGGGCCGCCGCCGTCTACATCGGCGGCAAGAACCGCGGTTGCGCGCAGCCGCAGCTCACCGCCTCCTGGGTCAAGACCGTGAGCGCGCAGGGCTGGAAGCTCGTCCCGCTGTACGTGGGCGCGCAGCCCCCGTGCCAGAAGAGCGCCAACCCCGAGAAGATGACGACGTCCAACGCGGCCTCGCTCGGCGCGAAGGACGGCGCCGACGCGGTCGCCAAGGCCGCCGCGCTCGGCATGAGGAAGGGAAGCCCGATCTTCCTCGACATGGAGCCGTACGACACGAAGAACGCCTCCTGCGCCAAGGCGGTCCTCTCCTACACGCGCGCCTTCACCAAGACCCTGCGCGGCAAGATCTACCGCGGCGGCTTCTACGGCTTCAGCAGCTCCAGCGCCGCCGCGATCGCCACCGCGAAGGACCGCACCGACCTCCCCGGCAACCTCTGGTACGCCAAGTGGGACAAGGTCAACACCACGACGAGCGACTGGCCCTGGTCCAAGAGCCTCTACACGGACCACAGCCGGGGCCACCAGTACATGGTCAACAGCAAGGAGAAGCGCGGCAGTTACACCATCACGGTGGACCGCAGCGCCTGGGACGGCCCGGTCGCGATCACCGGCTGACGGCAGGGGGCGCCGCCCGGCGGGCGGCGCCCCGTACCCGTCCCCCCCGCAGGTCCCCCGTACCGCCCCGAAGACCCCCGTACCGCCTCCCCCTCCCGACTCGTTGCTCCAAGGTGGTGGCCCTCCGCCCGGCCACCTCCTACGATCGACCCCGGACTTTGTGCATCGACGCACAAACTGCTCGCAGGGAGGCCCACCTTGCACCGCCGCTCCACCGCATACGCCCTGTCCGCCCTCGCCCTCGCCGCCGCGCCGCTGCTCAGCGCCTGCGGCGGCACCCCGCACCCGGGCGCCGCCGCCGTCGTGGGCAGCACCCGGATCACCGAGGCGCAGCTTCAGCACCGCGTCGGCGAACTCCACGACGCCGTACGGGAACTCAGCTCCGACGCGCAGACCTCCGAGCGCATCATCTCGGGCAGCGGCAGTCTCGCCCGGCCCACCCTCCAGGGCATGGTGCGCGACCGCGTCGTCGCCCGCGCCGCCGCCGACAAGGGCGTCACCGTCAGCCGCGCCGAGGTCCAGAGCGCCCGCGCGCAGCTCACCCAGCAGGCGGGCGGCGAGCAGGGCCTCAAGGTCGAATGGCTCACCCGTTACGGCGTGCCGCCGTCCCGCCTCGACGACGCGCTGCGCGAGAACATCGCCGAGCAGAAGCTGTACGAGGCGCTCGGCGCCGACCCGTCGAGCCCCGAGGGCAAGGCGACCGTCGACAAGACGCTCGCCGCGACCGCGAAGAAGCTCAAGGTCGACGTCAACCCGCGCTACGGCACGTGGGACGCCGCGAAGGCCACCCGCGCCGACGCCCGCCCGGCATGGCTGCACGAGGTGAGCCGCGCCCCCTCGGGCCAGGCGGCGGGCGCCGAGGCGGGCGCGGGCGCCGACGCGGGCGCGGGCGGGGACGCGGGTGCCGCCGACGGCACCGGCGCAGAAACGGGGCAGGGCTGACCAAGGACGCGGCCCCGCCTGGGTTACGTTGCCGTGGTGAACGAAACCAGCCACGGAAACGGCCCGGAAGACCGCCCCGACAGCCCCGGGGGCAGCGGGGGCACAGGTCGCATCGTCCTGCTGACCACGAGTCACCGGGTCGCGCCGGGGCTGCTGTCCTGGCGCGCCTGGCAGACCCTGCGCGGCGCGGCCCGCGTGCTGTGCGCGGACCCGGAGCACCCCCAGCTCCCGTACCTGCGCGAGGCCGGGGTCGCGGTCGAGGCCGGGGTCCCGGCCGCCGAGGAGCTCGTCGCGGCCTGCGCGGACGGCTCCACGGTCGTCGTCGTGGCGGGCGAGGGCGCCGACGAGCACAAGCTCACCGACCGCCTCGCCGCGCTCGCGGGCTCCGGGCGCCACGCCATGCCCGAGCTGGAACTCCTTCCCGCCTCGTACGACCTGCCGGGCGCCCGGCTCATCGACCTCGTGCAGGTCATGGACCACATCCGCCTGGACTGCCCCTGGTCGAGCCGCCAGACCCACGAGGGCCTCGCGAAGTACGCGCTCGAAGAGGTCTACGAGCTGGTCGAGGCGATCGAGGACGGGGACCGGCACGAGCTGCGCGAGGAGCTGGGGGACGTCCTGCTCCAGGTCGTCTTCCACTCCCGTATCGCCGAGGACGACCCCGAGGCCCCCTTCTCGATCGACGACGTCGCGGGCGCGCTCGTCGAGAAGCTGATCCGCCGCCACCCGCACGTCTTCGGCGACGAGAGCGCCGAGACCCCCGACGAGGTCCGCACGCTGTGGCTCGCCGCCAAGGCCGACGAGAAGCAGCGCGCCTCCGTCACCGAGGGCATCCCGCTCGCGCAGCCCGCGCTCTCGCTCGCCGCGAAGCTCGCGGCCCGGGCCCGTACGGCCGGGCTCCCCGTCCCCGTCCCCGAGCCGGGCGCCGACTGGGGCCCCGCACTCCTCGCGCTCGCGGCCCGCGCCGACGCGGCGGGCGTCGACCCGGAGGCGTCCCTGCGCGCCTCCGCCCGCGCCTACCGCGACGCGATCCGCCGGGCGGAGGCGGCGAAGGGGAGCGCGGCGGAGGACGCGGTGGAGGAGGAGTAGGGCGTACGCACGGGGGCGGGTCCACCGGCGCGCTGCCGGTGGACCCGCCCCGTACCGTTTCCCCCGCCTACGGCTGCGAGGGCGTCACCGCCGGCGGTGCGTCGCCCGCCGCCGTGCCCCACGCCGAGGGCTCGGTGCCCACCGCGAAGTCGAGCCGGTGGCTCTCGCGCAGGTCGTCCGTCGTCAGGTACGTACGGTCCCACGCCTTGCCGTCGAGCCGGACCGACCGCGTGTACCGCTGGTCCGCCGACGTGCCCGGCGCCGTGACCGTGAACCGGCCCGCGGGGTAGTAGCGCTTGTCCAGCGTGAGGTCGACCCGGTCGAAGACGGGCGTGGACAGGCTCCACGTGTCGGTCCCCGGCTGCACCGGGTACACGCCGATCGCCGAGAGCACCATCCAGGCCGACATCGTGCCGAGGTCGTCGTTGCCGGTCATGCCGGTCGGGGTGTCGGTGAAGAGCGTCAGCGCCGCGTGCACGACGTCGGTGGTCTTCCACGGCTGCCCCGTGGAGAGGTACGTGTACGGGGCGATGAGGTCGGGCTCGTTCTGCGGGTTGTACTTGTCCGCGTTGTAGTAGTCGTACGGGCCGTTGACCCACACCTCGCGGGCCGTCTTCGCCGGGTCGGCCACGAGCTGGTCGTAGGCGAAGAAGGAGTCGAGGCGCTGCCGCGCCGCGTCCTGGCCGCCGATCAGGCCGATCATCCCGGGCAGGTCCTGCGGCACCATCCACTGGTACTGCCACGCCGTGCCCTCGTGGAAGCCCTCGCTCTGCGCCGGGTCGGCCGGGCCCGCGAAGGCGCCCGAGGCGTCGCGGGAGCGGAAGAAGCCGGTCGAGGGGTCGAAGATCTTCCGGTAGTTCTGGGCGCGCTCCGCGTAGCGGCGCGCGTCCGCGTCGTGCCCGAGGTCCTTCGCCATCCGGCTCAGCATGCCGTCGGACAGCGCGTATTCGAGCGTCGCCGAGCCGCCGTGGTCGAAGTCCGAGTCACCGGGCTTGGCGTGCGGGCGGTCCTTGATGTACGGCGCGAAACCGTCCTTCAGGTACTGGGCGTTGGCCTCGCGGCCGACCGCCGGGGAGTCCGTGGGCGGCACCCCGTCCGCGTTCTTCTTCAGCGCCCGGTACGCCTCCTCCTCGTGGCCCTTGAGCAGCCCCTGCTGGTAGGCGTTGGTGAGGAACGGCGTGACGGGGTCGCCCGTCATGATGTTCGTCTCGACCGTCCCGTACCCCCACTTGGGCAGCCAGCCGCTCTCCGCGTCCACGCGCAGCACCGACAGCGCCATGTCGCGCGCCTCGTGCGGGGCGAGCAGCGACAGGAGCTGGGTCTGCGTGCGGTACGTGTCCCACAGCGACCAGTTCTGGTAGTACGTGAAGCCCTCGGAGCGGTGCTTCCTCTGGTCCCAGCCGGTGTAGCGGCCGTCCACGTCCTCGCCCACGTTCGGGGCGAGGAAGGACCGGTAGAGCGAGGAGTAGAAGGTGCGGCGCAGCGTCTCGTCACCGCCCTGCGCCGCGACCGTGCCGAGCCGCTTCTCCCACGTCGCGTCGGCCGCGCGGCGCGCCCGGTCGAAGGAGCCGCCGCCCTCGGCCTTGAGGTTGCGGGCCGCGCCCGCCGCGTCGACGTACGAAAGGGCGGTCGTCGCCTCGACCGTACGGTCCTTGCGGGTGTCGAAGCGTACGTAGGCGCCGTTGCCGCCCTCCTTCGCGGCCGAGGACTTCGAACCGGCCGTCACCTTGCCGTCCGCCCAGGTGCCGTACGAGGCGAAGGGCCGGTCGAAGCGCGTGATCGTGTAGACCGTGTACGGCACGGTGTCCTGGCAGAAGCCCCGGCCGGTGATGGCGGTGCGGATCGTGCGGGAGTCGAGGACCTCGACCTTCGTGGAGACCGTGCGGTGCAGCGACTGCCCCGCGTTGAACAGGACGTTCGCCTTGTCCGTCGCGGGGAACGTGTACCGCTGCTTGCCGGTCCGCTCGGTCGCGGTCGCCTCGGCCCGCACGCCGTACGTCTTGAGACCGACGCGGTAGTACCCGGGGTGGGCCTCCTCGTCGTCGTGGCTGTACGCGGAGGCGTACTTCGCGTCGTCCGTCTCGGTGATGTCCCCCGTCGTGGGCAGGACGGGCAGATCGCCGCCGAGCCCGCAGCCGACGCCCGAGATGTGGGTGAGGCTCAGCCCCCTGATGTGGTCCTGCTGGTAGTCGTAGCCGGTCGTGTGACCGGTGTCGGGGGAGAGCTGCACCATGCCGAAGGGCACCGCCGCGCCGGGGTAGGTGTTCCCCTCGTTCTCGGTGCCGATGAACGGGTTGACGAGGTCGGTGAGGTGGTCCCGCCCCGGCGCGTGCCCGGCGACCGCCTGCGCGGAGGGCGCGAGCAGCACCCCGCCCACGAGCGTTCCGGCGAGCAGCGCGACCGCGCCCCGCCTGCGGAATCGATGAGGCCATGACATGTGGGGAATGCCCTCCAGCCGCTGAGACAACGTTGTCAGCGGGTCATTCTTCGACGGGGCGGGGGAGGGGTCAAGGGGGCGTGCCGAAGCGGGAGTTGCGGGAGCGGAACCGGCGTTCGAGGAGCGGGGCCCGGTCAATCCCAGCGGGGCCGATCAATCCAGCGGGGCGCGATCAATCCAGCGGGGCGCGGTCAATCCCAGCGGGGCGCGATCAATCCAGCGGGGCGCGATCAATCCAGCGGGGCGCGGTCAATCCCAGCGGGGCCGATCAATCCAGCCCCTCCGGCGTTTGAGGAGCGGGGGCTCGGGGGCGGAGCCCCCGAACAGGGCACCCCCGCCGGACGGCGAACCCGCCCCCGCCCCCACCAGGAGCTTCGCTACCGTCTCCGTATGCCCTGCCCCCGCACCCCCCTCCCCGCCGAAGCCCCCCTCCCGCACGCCCCCGCCCTCTTCTCCCGGGAGTTCGCCGCCCACCCGTACCCCTCCTACGCCTGGCTGCGCGCGCACGAGCCCCTCGCGTGGACGCGGCTGCCCAGCGGGGTCGAGGCGTGGCTCGTGACGCGGTACGAGGACGCGCGGCGGGCGCTCGCCGAGCCCCGGCTCTCCAAGAACCCGGCGCACCACGCGGAGGGCGCCGGGGCGCGCGGGAAGACCGGGATTCCCGGGGAGCGCAAGGCCGAGCTGATGACGCACCTGCTCAACATCGACCCGCCCGACCACACCCGGCTGCGCCGTCTCGTCTCGAAGGCGTTCACGCCGCGCCGCGTCGCCGCCTTCGCGCCGCGCGTCACGGAGCTGACGGACCACCTCATCGACGGCTTCGCCGCGCGCGGCAGCGCGGACCTCATCCACGAGTTCGCCTTCCCGCTCCCCATCTACGCCATCTGCGACCTCCTCGGCGTCCCGCGCGAGGACCAGGACGACTTCCGCGACTGGGCGGGCATGATGATCCGGCACGGGCAGGGCCCGCGCGGGGGAGTGGGACGCGCCGTCGGCAAGATGCGCGGCTACCTCGCCGAACTCATCCACAGGAAGCGCCGCGACCTAGGCGACGACCTCATCTCGGCCCTCATCCAGGCCGCTGACGAGGGCGAGCACCTCACCGAGAACGAAGCCGCCGCCATGGCGTTCATCCTCCTGTTCGCGGGCTTCGAGACGACCGTGAACTTGGTGGGAAATGGGTGCTTTGCCCTACTTCGGCACCCCGGGCAGCGTGCCATGCTCCACGACGCCCTCCAGGGCCCCGACCACGGCGAAGCCCTCCTCACCACCGGCATCGAGGAACTCCTCCGCTTCGACGGCCCCGTCGAACTCGCCACCTGGCGCTACGCCACCGAGTCCTTCGACCTCGCGGGCCGGCACATCCGCTCCGGCGACCCGGTCCTCGTCGTCCTCGCCGCCGCCGACCACGATCCCGCGCGCTTCCCCGACCCCACCACGCTCGACCTCACCCGCCGCGACAACCAGCACCTCGGCTACGGCCACGGCATCCACTACTGCCTCGGCGCCCCGCTCGCCCGCCTGGAGGGAAAGACCGCCCTCACCCGCCTCTTCACGCGCCTCCCCGGCCTCGCCCTCGACGCCGACCCCGAAGAACTGCGCTGGCGCGGCGGCCTCATCATGCGAGGCCTGCGCACCCTTCCCGTCCGTTTCACCCCCTCTGCGCAGGGATGTGAGCAGTCGTGAACTGAATGCGCGTCAATAATGTGATGTTCGCGTGATCAGTGCTGCATCGACTTGTGACGAGCGTTCGAATCCCGCTACGTTCACGTCGGATCATCTGTCCCACCAGCTGACCCTCAGCTCTTGCGAAAGGCACCGCATGCTCTCCGGGAACGGTCGCCACCGACGCCCCCGCCAGGCCCCGGCCCTTGTCGTCGCGGCCGGGGTCACCGGCTCCGCCATCGCCATCCCCCTCCTCGGCGCGGGGACCGCGAGCGCCGACCAGGGTCCCTGGGACCGCCTCGTGGAGTGCGAGACGGGCGGTGACTGGGCGGCCGACAGCGGCAACGACTACTACGGCGGCCTCCAGCTCTCCGACGAGGAGTGGGAGGCGCACGGCGGTCTCGACCTCGCGCCCCGCGCCGACATGGCGACGCCCGCCCAGCAGATACAGGTGGGTCAGCGCATCCTCGCGGCCCAGGGTCCCTCCGCCTGGCCCGGCTGCGCCCTGACCGCCGGGCTCACCACGGAGGACGGCTCGACGGCCTCCGCGCCCGCCCCCGAGGGCACGCCGAGCGCCACCGCGCCGGGCGAGAAGCAGACGGACAAGAAGGACAAGAAGGAGAAGAAGGGCGAGGGGAGTTCGTCCTCGGCGAGCGCCGACCCCTCCGCCTCGAAGACACCCGACGCGGAAGCCTCCACCGGGACCCCGTCCTCCGACGCCTCCGCGAGCCCGTCCGGCAAGGACGAGGACGCGGCCGCGGGCGCGGGCGCGGACGCCACCACGGGCGAGAGCGGCGCCACGGGGCACAGCCGCGGCAAGCACGCGAAGCCCGCCCCCTCCGGCTCGCCCTCCGAGGCCGCGGAACCCTCCGGCTCCGCCTCGCCCTCCGAGTCGACCACCGTCCCCGGCAGTGACCTCTCCGGCGAGACATCCGCCACTCCCGGCGACGGCCGCGACTCCGGAGCCGACCGTTCCGCTCCCGGCGGCCGCCACGCGGCCACGGACACGGAGGGTCAGAAGGGTGCGGACGGGGCGGACAAGGCCGATCCGTACAAGGTGCGCGAAGGGGACAATCTCTGGAGTATCGCCGAGGCGCACAAGCTGGCCGACGGCTGGACCGGGCTCTACGAGCAGAACAAGAAGATCGTCGGCGCCGACCCGGACCTCATTCTTCCTGGCCAGAGCCTGGATCTTGGTGCGGAATCAGGGCGATAACCGGACAAGCGGTTGACCGCATCTGTCCGTTATTGTCCGGTAGGGGTCGAGTGAGACATGAGTCTCAACCGCCCTGA
This sequence comes from Streptomyces sp. NPDC088923, assembly GCF_044749745.1. NCBI lineage: Bacteria > Bacillati > Actinomycetota > Actinomycetes > Kitasatosporales > Streptomycetaceae > Streptomyces > Streptomyces sp. NPDC088923. The sequence goes on from NZ_JBIVIO010000001.1 coordinate 864,158, forward strand.
TCGTCTTTGAAGTTCCGCTGATTTCTTGCTTAACGTCGTGCTCGCTTCCCCACCGGGAGGCCCCGACGGTCGTCACGCCGAATCCTGCCGGCGCCCGTTTCGGGACAGTCGTCGCGTCACGCGCCGAAGGCAGGAGCGGGGGACCCAAGGTTTGCGTCCCAGCCGGCGTCCGGGAGACCGGGCGCCGGCCCGGGGCTAGGGGTGAAGCCGGGCGGCAGCCGCCGTCCGGCCGGGCAACTCACGGGCCCGAACCCGACAGCTCACCTCGCAGGCGTCGGTGAGGAGATACTCCATGCTGTTTTCCGGCAAGGCCAAGCACCGTCGCCGTCGTACCACCCGCATCGTCGCGTTCGCCGGTGTCACCGGCGCCGCGATCGCCGTCCCGCTGATGGCGAGCGGCAGCGCCTCCGCCGCCTCGACCGCCACCTGGGACGCCGTCGCCCAGTGCGAGTCCGGCGGCAACTGGTCCATCAACACGGGCAACGGCTACTACGGTGGCCTCCAGTTCAACCAGTCCTCCTGGGCCGCCGCCGGTGGCACCCAGTACGCCCCGCGCGCCGACCTGGCCACCAAGGACCAGCAGATCGCCACCGCCGAGCGTCTCCTCGACATGCAGGGCCCGGGTGCCTGGTCCTGCGCCGGCGCCGGCAACCTCACCAACGACGGTGTCGACCCGGGCGTCAACCCCAATGGTGGCGGCCAGCAGACGCAGGAGCGCTCCTCCAGCGACCAGAGCGCCTCGCGCAGCCAGCAGCGCCAGGCCCCCCAGCAGCAGCACACCACCCCGAAGTCGACCACCGGCACGGTCAAGACCGACACCGGCATCACCGTCCCCAAGGGCGACGGCGAGTACAAGGTCGTCAAGGGCGACAGCCTCAGCGAGATCGCCCAGAAGCACCACGTCTCCGGCGGCTGGAACAAGCTCTTCGAGCTGAACAAGGACATCGTCAAGGACGCCGACCTCATCTACCCGGGCCAGCAGCTCCACCTCAGCTGACCCCCTCCGGGACGACCGGGCCCCGCGCCCGTGGCGTTCCCCCGCAGGACCGCCCCGCCCCGCCGCGTTCTCCCCCGTACGCGGCGGGGCGGGGCTTTTCCCTGCCGGACGGGACTCCCGCCCCGCACCTCACCCGCGCACACCCCCGCTCACCAGCGCGGCTCACCTGTCACCCCCTCGGCTCAGATGCCCCGTTCGGCCCCGTTCCGCCCACCCGATTCGCCCTATTCACCGGCTCTGTCCCCCTGATTCCGACCGAGTCCCGGGCGTAGGCCGACCCCGGCCCCCCGGCCGGTTAGGCTCATGCAGCGGAAGGCCCCGCAAGGGCCCCCGCAGACCTGCTCCACATCCCAGAAGGAGATGCTCGTGCCGTCCATCGACGTCGTCGTAGCCCGGGAAATCCTGGACTCCCGAGGCAACCCCACGGTCGAGGTCGAGGTCGGCCTCGACGACGGCAGCACCGGCCGTGCTGCCGTGCCCTCCGGTGCGTCCACCGGTGCCTTCGAAGCCATCGAGCTGCGTGACGGTGACGCCAACCGTTACCAGGGCAAGGGCGTCGAGAAGGCCGTCCTCGCCGTGATCGAGCAGATCGGCCCGGAGCTCGTCGGCTACGACGCGACCGAGCAGCGCCTGATCGACCAGGCGATGTCCGACCTCGACGCCACGCCCGACAAGTCCTCGCTCGGCGCCAACGCCATCCTCGGCGTCTCGCTCGCCGTCGCGCACGCCGCCTCCGAGGCGAGCGACCTCCCGCTCTTCCGCTACCTCGGCGGCCCCAACGCGCACCTGCTCCCGGTGCCGATGATGAACATCCTCAACGGCGGCTCGCACGCCGACTCCAACGTGGACATCCAGGAGTTCATGATCGCGCCGATCGGCGCCGAGTCGTTCTCCGAGGCCGTCCGCTGGGGCGCCGAGGTCTACCACACCCTCAAGAAGGTGCTCAAGGAGCGCGGCCTGTCCACCGGCCTCGGCGACGAGGGCGGCTTCGCGCCCAACCTCGACTCCAACCGCGCCGCGCTCGACCTCATCGTCGAGGCGATCAAGGAGGCCGGTTACGTCCCCGGGCGTGACGTGGCGCTCGCGCTCGACTGCGCCGCCTCCGAGTTCTACAAGGACGGCAAGTACCGCTTCGAGGGCCAGGACCGCACGGCCGCCGAGATGACCTCCTACTACGAGGAGCTCGTCGGCGCCTACCCGCTCGTCTCCATCGAGGACCCGCTCTTCGAGGACGACTGGGAGGGCTGGGCGACCGTCACCGAGCGCCTCGGCGACAAGGTCCAGCTCGTCGGCGACGACCTCTTCGTCACCAACCCCGAGCGCCTCCAGCGCGGCATCGACGAGAAGTCCGCGAACGCCCTGCTCGTCAAGGTCAACCAGATCGGCTCGCTCACCGAGACGCTGGACGCCGTCGAGCTGGCCCAGCGCAACGGCTTCAAGTGCATGATGTCCCACCGCTCCGGCGAGACCGAGGACGTCACGATCGCCGACCTCGCCGTCGCCACCAACTGCGGCCAGATCAAGAGCGGCGCCCCGGCCCGCTCCGAGCGCGTCGCCAAGTACAACCAGCTCCTGCGCATCGAGGAGATCCTCGACGACGCGGCGGTGTACGCGGGCCGCTCGGCGTTCCCGCGCTTCAAGGGCTGAGCCGCCGCTCGAAGGGCTGACGCCCGCACGGGCTGAGCCTCCGCACGCCCCCGCACCCGGTCCCGTACCGTGTGCGGGGGCGTACGCGTGTGTGCCGTACGCCTGTGCGCACCACCCGTACGAGGGGGAGAGCCGGGATGGCACGGAAGAACGACGGCGAGCGTTTCTCGACCGCGACCCGCCTGCGCGTCCTCGGCGAGCAGACGGCGGCCCGCGTCTACCGCTCCCAGTCCCGCCGCCAGGCCCGCCGTTCCCGCCTCACCGGGCGCGCCGCGATCCTCGTCCTCGTGCTGTGCGCGCTGATCGTCGCGCTCGCGTACCCGATGCGGCAGTACATCGCCCAGCGCGACGAGATCGCGGAACTCCAGCGCGAGCTGAAGACCCACCAGAACGACGTCGAGCGGCTGCGCGACGAGAAGGCCCGCTGGCAGGACCCCGCCTTCGCCCGCCAGCGCATCCGCGAGCGCCTGCACTACGTCCTGCCCGGCGAGACCGGTTACACCGCCCTCGTCCCGGGCGCCGCGAGCGCGGGCCCCGCACCGCAGGACGCGGCGGCCACCCGCCCCTGGTACACCAACGTCCTCGGCGGCATCGACGAGGCCGACCGCGCGGCGGCGCTGCGCTGAGGCGGGCGGCGGGCGGCGGGCGGCGGGCGGTGGGCGGCGGGCGGCGGGCGGTGGGCGGCGCCAGGCGGGTGGCGGGCGGGTGGCGCGCCCGTACGGGGATACTGGAAGCCGTACGCGCGTACGCGCCCCCGCCCCCGACCGGAAGCCCGAAGCCCTCCATGCACACGCCCCCGCCGACCACCGCGCCCACCGAGCCCACCGAGGCCGACGTCGAGGTCTTCCGGCTCCAGCTCGGCCGGCCGCCGCGCGGACTGCGCGCGATCGCGCACCGCTGCCCCTGCGGGGAGCCCGACGTCGTCGAGACCGCCCCGCGCCTGCCCGACGGCACCCCCTTCCCGACGCTCTACTACCTGACGTGCCCGCGCGCCGCCTCGGCGATCGGCACCCTTGAGGCGAACGGCGTCATGAAGGAGATGACCGAGCGGCTGGCCCGCGACCCGGAACTCGCCGCCGCCTACCGCGCGGCGCACGAGGACTACATCGAGCGCCGCGACGCGATCGAGGAGCTGACCGGCTTCCCGAGCGCGGGCGGGATGCCCGACCGCGTCAAGTGCCTGCACGTCCTCGTCGCGCACTCCCTCGCGGCAGGCCCCGGCGTCAACCCGCTCGGGGACGAGGCGCTCGCGATGCTGCCGGAGTGGTGGCAGAGGAAGCCGTGCTCGGAACTGTGTGCTCAGGAGGACGCGAAGTGACCCGCGTGGCAGCCGTGGACTGCGGCACCAACTCGATCCGCCTGCTCGTCGCCGACGTGGACCCTGTGACCGGCTCGCTCGTGGACCTCGACCGCCGTATGGAGATCGTGCGCCTCGGCCAGGGCGTGGACCGTACGGGCCGCCTGGCCCCGGAGGCGCTGGAGCGCACGTTCGCGGCCTGCCGCCAGTACGCGGCGGCGATCGCGGAGCACGAGGTCCCGGCGGGCAACATCCGCTTCGTGGCGACCTCGGCCTCGCGGGACGCCTCGAACCGCGAGGACTTCGTGAACGGCGTACGGGAAATCCTCGGTGTCGACCCCGAGGTGATCACCGGCGCCGAGGAAGCCCGCCTCTCCTTCACGGGCGCGACGCGCGAACTGGGCGAGGACACGTACCTGGTCGTGGACATCGGCGGCGGCTCGACGGAGTTCGTCCTCGGCACGAAGTCCCCCCGCGCATCGCGCTCGGTGGACATCGGCTGCGTCCGCATGACGGAACGCCACCTGACGACGGACGACGGCACCCTCCTGGACCCACCCCCGGCGGACCGCGTGGCGGCCATCGAGAAGGACGTGGAAGCGGCCCTGGACGAGGCGGAGTCGGAGGTCCCCCTCGCGGAGGCATCCACCCTGGTCGGCCTGGCGGGCACGGTGACGACGCTGGCGGGAATCGCCCTGGACCTCCCGGCCTACGACTCGCGGGCGATCCACCACAGCACGTTGACCCGCGCGGACGTGGACACCCTGACCACCCGCTTCCTCACCTCGACGCACACCGACCGCGCGGCGATCCCGGTCATGCACCCGGGCCGGGTCGACGTGATCACGGCGGGCACGCTGATCCTCCGCGCGATCATGCGGAGGACGGGGGCGGAACAACTGGTCGTGAGCGAACACGACATCCTGGACGGAATCGCTTGGAGCGTGGCGGGGGAGTAAGGGGCATCCGCCGGGGGAAGTCATCGCGCGTGCGCAGCGAAGACGGCGATCAGTACAACGAGTTCAGCGGCGAGGGACACGGGCCCGTCTTCCAGTTCCGCAACTGGTACGGCGACTACCGGCCCCTCGCCGCTTCTCCGAAGCCCACCGTGGACGCACGCGCCGTGGCGGCCCGCCGGGCGCGGCAAGCTCGCGCTCGACGCAGGTTTCTGTGGCTGACGGTCTCCTTGGGCGCCGTGACCCTCCTCTTTCTCCTCGGGATCTTCCTTCTCTGCGGACTGCCTTTGCTGGATTCGTTCGCTGCCGGACTTCTCAGGGTGCCCCCGCCGGACGAGGATTTCCCTTGGAAGGTGGGCACCCTCCTCGTCAGCGGCGGGTTCGTCCTTGTCCCTCTCGGCGCCGCGAGGGAGCGGGCACGCCATGAGGCCGAGCACGGCACGAGGCTGTCGTGGCGCCAGGCGCTGGTCCCACCCGAGCGACGCCGCTGATTCAACGGACGGTCCCCGGCCCTTCGGTACCCATCACCGTCGCAAGCATCTCCGCCATCCCCACCGTCGCTCCGCCCTCGGCGAGTACGGCCCGTGCCTCCCGTGCCAGCGCTCGATCGGCGGCCTCCTCGCAGGCAGGGCACTCCTCGGCGTCCGCGGGTTCGTCGTGTTGTTCCACGCGCGCAGCGTATGCGAACTGTTCCTTCACCACCGCCGCGCCGCCCTCTCCGGCAGGAAGTACTCCCGCACCCGGTGCTCTGCCCACAGCCGGGCCACCCGCGCGGGGTCGGGGTTGGAGGCGTAGCCGGGGCAGATACGGCAGCCCTCGGCGTGCGGGGGCGGTACGTCATCGGGGTGGTCCTCCACGAGGTGCGCGGCGAGCGCGAGTTGGGCCCGTACGGCCCCGTCCCCGACCCGCGCCTCCCGCAGCACCCCCGCGTACAGCAGCAGGCACGACGTGCACCCCCACATGAAGGGCGGCGGCACGAGCGTCACCGCACGACCTCTGCCCACACGGCCTTGCCGAACGGTGTGTCGTAGCAGCCCCACTGCCCCGGGCACAACGCGTCGAGCAGCAGGAGCCCGCGTCCGCGCTGCCGGTCCTCGGACTCGGGACGCCGACGCGGGCGGCGCCGGACCGGGTCGCGGACCTCGACGCGCGTACCCGTCTCGCCGGTCAACACGATCACGGCGAAGGAATCACCGGGTTCGGTCCCGTAGCGGATCGCGTTGGTCACGAGCTCCGAGGCGACGAGTGCCACGTCGTCAAGGTGGGCCTCGGTGGCACCGGGGTCGAGCAACTGTGCCTCCCTGCGGACGTGTTCCCGGGCGAGCCGGGCCGCCTGTGGTTCGCCGGGCAGTACGAGGAGTTCCGAGGCGTCCTCTACGCGACGCCGAGCCGTGTCCATGCGGGGCCCTCTCAACGGGAAGTGCCGTGCACGACAAGCGACATGGAGTGTTGACGCGCGCACAGGCGGTGGCAATCACACGCTGCCCGGAGCATGAGGCGCCGTGCAAGACTTCACGGCGGTGTCTCCCTGCAAGAGTGTCGAACGGATGTTTCCGGCTGCGCGCTGAGCGACTTTCCGCTTTCATCGTGAAAGACGAACGGCCCGCATACTGAGGGCACGGACAGGGGGACGCATGGCGGAGGGCATGACGGGATCGACGGTCCCGCGTCGTCAACTGGGCAGGAATCTCAAGGCGCTTCGCAATAATGCGCACCTGACGGTCCGCGCGGCGGCGGTCGAGCTGGAGTGGTCCGAGGCGAAGATGTGGCGCATCGAGACGGGCCAGACCCCGCTGCGCAGCCTCGACGTACAGGCGATGTGCTTCGTGTACGGGGCTCCGCCGGACCTGACCAAGGCGCTGATGGAACTCGCGAAGGAGACGAAGGCGCGGGGGTGGTGGCAGGCGTACGGAGAAGCGATGCCGGAGGGCTTCGACATCTACGTGGGTCTCGAAGAGGCATCCGTGAGCCTGGACTTCTATGAGAGCGATCTCGTGTCCGGCCCCTTGCAGACCGCGGGTTACGCGCGTGAGGTCATCCGCACGCACATTCCCGAACTCGACGAGGCGAGCCTCGAAGGTCGTGTGCGCCTGCGCATCGCAAGGCAAACGCTCCTGTCACGGAGCATTGATCCACCGGAACTGCGGATTGCGCTGAGCGAGGCAGTGATCCGCCGCCCGGTGGGCGGAAGCGAGGTGATGGCGCACCAGCTTGCGCATCTCATCTACGTCTCGGGACTCCCGAACATTTCGCTCCGAGTGGTCCCCTTCAGCGCCGGTATGAACGTGGGTGTCGTAACGGGACCCTTCGTCATTCTGCGGTTTCCCGTGAACGGTGATGGGGTCGCAATCGAGCCGCCCACCGTCTTCGCCGACGGCTACACCGGCGGGCTTTACCTGGATAAAGATCGGGAGGTGGGGCAGTACGACGACGCCTTTCACCGCATCTGGAACGCATCACTTGATGAGGAGGCGTCCCGGCGTCTCATCTCGGAAGCAGCAAGGAGCTATGAAAGTGCACGAGGCTGAGTGGTTCAAGTCCAGCCACAGCAACGGGAACGGTCAATGCGTCGAGGTCGCGTACCTCCCCGGCGCGGTGGCCATGCGCGACAGCAAGGAAGCGGCCGGCCCCGTCCTGAACAGCACGTACGAGGGCTGGCATGTCTTCGTCGGCAGCGTGGCCGAGGGCCGGATGTAACGCGGCTTGCGCGTCGCGCAGCGAATGCGCCCCCGTACGCCCCCTCGTGGGGAGCCTACGGGGGCGCGACCATGTTCCTGATCGGACCGGCTTCCGCGCTGTCGCGCGCGCATCGCACAGACAGGGAACACCCATGATTCGTGACGCCTCCCGTCTTCCCGTGACGTGGTGGAAGTCCTCGGCAAGCGGTACGCAAGGCGACTGCGTCGAGTGCGGAGGGCTCGGCGCGCGGGCCGTGGCCGTACGGGACAGCAAGCGGCCCTCGGGCCCCGCCCTCGTCGTGAGCCCCGCCGCACTCACCGCCTTCGCCACGGCGGCCGGCGCCGGAACGCTCGGCGCCTGACCCGGCCCGAGAGCCGCCCGTCCGCCCCGCACCGGGGTGGACGGGCGGCTCTTTCGTGTGCCCGCGAGAGCCGCCCGTCCGCCCCTGACCGACGGTCGCGGCCCCAGGCCCACGGTGACCACGCGTTCGTCCTCTTCGTGGACGTTCCGCACGATGCGCGGCGCGTCGAGTGGCGTGGTCCGTTCCCCTGTTCGCGAGGTGGCCGCCCTTCGTCTCTCTCGCGCCCGCGAGTGCCCCTGGGGTGAGTGAGTGCTCACCCACCTCGCAGGACACCTTCCGGGCCCGCGCTCCACGCGTTCTCGCGGGGTGCGGGACGCGGGCGGTGGGCACCGCCTCGGGCAGGACCTGGAGGCGGCGGCCCCGGTCGTCCGTGGCCGTCGCCCCTCGACGCCCGGCCCGCCCGCCAGAGCCCGGCCCGGGCTCACGGTGTCCACGCGTTCGTCCTCGTCCCGGACGTCCCGCACGGCGACCGCCGCATCGAGCGGCGTGCCCCGTTTCCCCGTACGCGAGGTGGCAGTCCGTCCTCCCAGGTGAGTGAGTGCTCACCCACCTCGCAGGACACCTTCCGGGCCCGCGCTCCACGCGACCGCGTTCTCGCGGGGTGCGGGACGCGGGCGGTGGGCACCGCCTCGGGCAGGACCTGGAGGCGGCGGCCCCGGTCGTCCGTGGCCGTCGCCCCTCGACGCCCGGCCCGCCCGCCAGAGCCCGGCCCGGGCTCACGGTGTCCACGCGTTCGTCCTCGTCCCGGACGTCCCGCACGGCGACCGCCGCATCGAGCGGCGTGCCCCGTTTCCCCGTTCGCGAGGTGGCCGTCCGTCCTTGCGGGCCCGCGCCCCACGCGACCGCGTTCTGCTGTCAGGGCCGTAGGCACTCGCCGCCGGGTGCCGCCGTGCGTCGGGCCGGACGGGCAAAGCGTCGGTGCTCCCGCCGCGCCCGTCGCATCAGTCGCCCGCCGTGCGACGTGCGAGCGTTCGCGCGGCCGGGACGCGAGCGGAGGGGGGACTACTCCACCGGGAACGTCACTCCCGTCAGCTCTTCCGACACCGTCCACAGCCGTTCCTGGACGGCCTCGTCGTGGGAGGCGGGGCTGGACGTGACCCGTTTCGGGGTGCCGCGGAGTTCGCCCGTGCCGCCGGGGCCGTAGTAGTCGCCGCCCGTCGCCGTGGGGTCGGTCGCGGCGCGCAGGGTGGGCAGGGCGCCCATCTCGGGCTTCTGGGTGAGCAGGGGGGCGAGCCAGGTGACCGGGAGGCGGAGCGGGGCGGGGGTGTTGCGGATGAGTTCGGTGTTGGAGACGCCGGGGTGGGCGGCCGTCGCCACCGTCGTGCCCTGCCGTGCGAGCCGGCGCTGGAGCGCGTACGTGAACATCAGGTTGGCGAGCTTGGACTGGCCGTAGGCGCCCGTGCGGCTGTACGCACGCTCCCATTGCAGGTCGTCGAAGTGGATGGCGGCCCGGATGCGGTGGCCCGTGCTGCTGACCGTCACGACACGGGAGCCGGGGACGGGGAGCAGCCGGTCGAGGAGCAGGCCGGTGAGGGCGAAGTGCCCGAGGTGATTGGTGCCGAACTGGAGTTCGAAGCCGTCGGCGGTCGTCCGCTTCGGCGTGTACATCACGCCCGCGTTGTTGATCAGGAGGTCGATGCGCGGGTGGGCCGCGCGCAGCTCGGCCGCGGCGGACCGTACCGAGTCGAGCGAGGTCAGGTCGAGGGTCTGGACGGTGACGTCGCCCGGCATGCGGGCCGCCGCCTGCTTCCCCTTCCCTGCGTCGCGGACGGCCAGGACCACCTTCGCCCCGCGTGCGGCGAGCGCCCTGGCGGTCTCGAAGCCGAGCCCGGTGTTGGCACCGGTCACGATCGCCACCCGTCCGTGCTGACCGGGGATGTCCTGCTCGGTCCAGTTGTCACTGCTCATGTCGCGCTCCCAAGAAACCGGCGGTCTGTTACGAGGAACATAAAAGACCGGCGGTCTTCTGTCAAGGAACCGGCGGTCTCTAAGCTAGGCTGGCGGGCGTGACATTTCAGCGAGCGCGCAGCGAGGAGCAGCGGGAGATCCGCCGGCGGGCGATCCTGGAGACGGCCGCGGCGATGCTCGACGAGATGCCCGTGGTCGAGGTGAGCCTCAACGAGCTCAGCAGGCGGGTGGGCCTCGCCAAGTCGAACGTCCTGCGGTACTTCGAGTCGCGCGAGGCCGTGCTGCTCGAACTCCTCGACGACTTCCTGGGGGGCTGGCTCGCCGTACTGGCGGACGAACTGGCCGAGGGCATCGGGGCGGAGGCGGCGCCGGAGGTGCGGGCGGAGCGGCTGGCGGAGATCCTCAGCCGCTCGCTGGCGAGCCGCAAGGTGCTGTGCGACCTCTTCGGCGCGCAGGGCGGCGTCCTTGAGCACAACGTCTCGGTCGAGGTGGTCAAGCGGCACAAGCGCTCGTCCCTCGCGAAGCTCGCGGGGATGGTCGAGCTGGTCCGCCGTCACGTGCCCGAACTCGGCGAAGGCGCGGAGATGTTCTGCCTGACGAGCCTGATCTCCGCGGGTGCCCTGGCGGCGTACGTCCCGCCGCCGCCCAGCCTCCTCGCCGCCTACGAGGACGAGCCCGCGCTCGGCGTGCTCCACCTGGACCTGCGCGAGGCCCTGCGGATCTCGCTCACCTCGGCGCTCCTGGGTGTCCTGCCGCGCGCCTGACCGCCGCCGGGCGCCGCGCGGGCAAGCCGCGCCCCGGCCGGCCCGCCCCGGGGGCCGAACGGCCCTGGCCGGGTCCTCGCCGCGGGGTGTCTCCTGAAGGGGTGCGCCGGAGGTTGCCGGTCATCGCTCGGGCTGTCCCCTCCATGTCCCCAACCGCCCCCGGAATCCCGGATTCCGCCCCTCTCCCACGCCCTCTCGCGCTCCCCGGCGCGGAAAGTTCGTGATTTCCTTCACAAGGAAAACGGCCCCTGCGGGCGAGGTCCGGGCCGCCGGTGTGATCCAGGAGGCACTCAGGCGGGCGGCGCCGGGCGCGGATGAGGGTTTCGGGGGGATTGCGGCGCGGTGTCGCGCGCGGTGGTACGCGTACCCCGTCCGCGCTGAGGCGCTGCTCACAGGGGGTGCGGAACGCCTCGCGAGGTCGAGTGGTTCCCCCTGCGCGACATGACATGGATCACGTGGGCGGCGCAGTGTAGCAGAGGGGTGGGGGAAGCTTGTGAAGGGGCGCACGAGGTACCTGTGCGGGGCGGGTGGATACTCGATCCCATGAGCACCACGGAGCGTCCCCGAATCCTCGTAGTGGGTGGTGGGTACGTAGGACTGTACGCAGCACAGCGCATCTTGAAGAAGATGCGCTACGGCGAGGCGACCGTGACGGTCGTGGACCCCCGCTCGTACATGACCTACCAGCCCTTCCTCCCGGAAACCGCCGCCGGCAACATCTCGCCGCGCCACGTCGTCGTCCCCCTGCGCCGTGTCCTGAAGAGGGCCGAGGTCCTCACGGGCAAGGTCTCCTCCATCGACCAGGACCGCAAGGTCGCCACGATCGCCCCCCTCGTGGGCGAGTCGTACGAGCTGCCCTTCGACTACCTCGTCATCGCGATGGGCGCGGTCTCCCGCACCTTCCCGATCCCGGGTCTCGCCGAGCAGGGCATCGGCCTGAAGGGCGTCGAGGAGGCCGTCGGTCTCCGCAACCACGTCCTCGCGCAGATGGACAAGGCCGACTCGACCCACGACGAGGCGATCCGCCGCAAGGCCCTCACCTTCGTCTTCATCGGCGGCGGCTTCGCCGGTGCCGAGACGGTGGGCGAGCTGGAGGACATGGCCCGCGACGCGGCCAAGGACTACCCGAACGTCTCCCGCGAGGACATGCGCTTCCTCCTCGTCGACGTCGCGGACAAGATCCTGCCCGAGGTCGGTCCCAAGCTCGGTGAGTACGGGAAGAAGCACCTGGAGTCGCGCGGCGTCGAGGTCTACCTCAAGACCGGCATGGACTCCTGCGTGGACGGCAACGTCAAGCTCAACAACGGCCTTGAGGTCGAGGCCGGGACGATCGTGTGGACGGCGGGCGTCAAGCCCAACCCGGCCCTCGCCGGCTTCGGCCTCCCGCTCGGCCCGCGCGGCCACGTGGACGTCAGCGCCAAGCTGCAGGCCACCGGTACGGACTACATCTGGGCCGCGGGCGACAACGCGCAGGTCCCGGACATGGTCGGCCGCAAGGCCGGCAACCCGAACGTCTGGTGCCCGCCCAACGCGCAGCACGCGCTGCGGCAGGCGAAGGTCCTCGGCGACAACGTGGTCTCCGGGATGCGCGGCTTCCCGCAGAAGGACTACGAGCACGCCAACAAGGGCGCCGTCGCGGGCCTCGGCCTCCACAAGGGCGTCGCGATGATCGTCATGGGCAAGATGAAGATCAAGCTCAAGGGCCGTCTCGCCTGGTACATGCACCGCGCGTACCACGGCATGGCGATGCCGACGTTCAACCGCAAGATCCGCGTCTTCGCCGACTGGACGCTCGGGATGTTCCTCAAGCGCGAGGCCGTCTCGCTCGGCGCCGTCGAGACCCCGCGCGGCGAGTTCTACGAGGCCGCCAAGCCGGCCCCGAAGCCCGCGCCCGTCGCGGAGGTCCCCGCCCCCAAGGCGGAGGCCGCCAAGGGCGAGTCCGCCGAGCCCGCGAAGGCCGGCTGACACAGCGACACCGGGACCGACAGGTCCGACGCCACCGGGTGCGCGGTGCGGTTCCCTCCGGGGGCCGCACCGTCCCCGTAACGGCGTACCGGAAGGGGCGTCCGCCATCCGTGGGGCGGGCGCCCCTTCCGTATGCCCAGGCGCTTTTCCCGCATTCCTCATTCCGCCCGCGGCGGAAAAGGATGGCGCCACCACGGATTATCCGCTTCCCTTGCGGTGACTACTTCTACGTTGTACGTGGGACTGCGCGAACACCCGCCCGGTGTTTACGTAGGGGAGAGACGTCATGGCCCGCGCCCCTGACGCGCTCCCCGCGCCCAGCGGAACTCCCTCGGAGGTGTGCGCCATGCAGGACGCCGCGTCGCGGCTCACCGACCTCGCCCACGAACTGCTCGGGGCCCCGCTGCCGGTCCGGGTACGGGCCTGGGACGGCAGCGAAGCGGGTCCGCCGGGCGCCCCCGTCCTCGTCGTCCACCACCGCCGCGCCCTGCGCAGGCTCCTCTTCAAGCCGGGCGAACTCGGTCTCGTGCGGGGCTGGGTGGCGGGCGAGCTGTCGGTCGACGGCGACCTCTACGACGTACTCGACCGGCTCTCCTCGCTCGTGTGGGACCGGGGCGAGGACGACACCGCGCCGAAGAGCCTGTTCCAGGCCGTGCGCCGCCCCGAGGTCCGTGCCGCGGGCCGCGCCCTGCTGCGCCTCGCGGGCCCCGGGCTGCCGCCGTCCCCGCCGCCCGAGGAGATGCGCCGCCCGGGCCGCGGCCACCTCCACACCAAGGGCAGCGACCGCCAGGCGATCAGCCACCACTACGACGTCGGCAACCCCTTCTACGAGCTGGTCCTCGGCCCCTCGATGGTCTACTCCTGCGCGTACTGGACCGAGGGCGGGACGCTGGAGCAGGCGCAGCGCGACAAGCTCGACCTCATCGCCACCAAGCTCGACCTGCGCCCCGGGCAGCGGCTCCTGGACGTCGGCTGCGGCTGGGGCTCGATGGCGCTGCACGCGGCGCGCGAGTACGGGGTCGAGGTCGTCGGCGTCACGCTCTCGCGCGAGCAGGCCGCGTACGCCCGCAAGCGCGTCGCCGAGGAGGGCCTCGGCGACAAGGTCGAGATCCGCGTGCAGGACTACCGCGACGTCCGCGACGGCCCCTTCGACGCCATCTCGTCGATCGGCATGGCGGAGCACGTCGGCGCGGCGCGGTACGAGGAGTACGCGCACGACCTCTACGCCCTCCTCAGGCCGGGCGGCCGCCTCCTCAACCACCAGATCGGCCGTCGGCCGCTGCGCGACGAGAGCGCGTACACGATCGACGAGTTCATCGACGCGTACGTCTTCCCGGACGGCGAGCTGGCCCCCATCGGGACGACCGTCTCGCTCCTGGAGCGGGCCGGTTTCGAGGTGCGGGACGTCGAGGCGCTGCGCGAGCACTACGAGCGCACGCTACGGGCCTGGGTGAGCAACCTGGAGGCGCACTGGGAAGAGGCCGTCCGGCTCACCTCGCCGGGGCGGGCCCGGGTGTGGCGCCTGTACATGGCGGCCTCCGCGCTCTCCTTCGCGCGCAACCGCATCGGCGTCAACCAGGTGCTCGCGGTCCGCACCCCGGACTCCGGCGAGGCCGGGCTGCCGCCCCGTCCGCGTACCTGGCACAACTGACCCGCCGCGCGCTGTCGCGCAACTGCCCAGGAATCCACCCGTACCGGACCGGAACCACGACCGCCCCGCGGACCGTCTTGACCGACGCGACCGCGGGGCGGTCGCCGTGCGGCGGCCCGTGCGCGGGCCCGGTCGCGGCGTCTCACGGAGAGGACAGTGAATTCCCGTCATTTACCGCCGCGCCCCGTGCGGGCCGGTGGCGGGCAAAGCCCTGCCCCGAGATCTGACGGAGTGTCAGGCGGCAATAAAATAAGACAGGATGCAGTCTCCGTTCGCCCGTGCGGACGGAGCGCCCCCGATAGGCTGCGAGACGGCAACGGGGTGCATGGCCTGCCCGGATGGTGGAATGCAGACACGGCGAGCTTAAACCTCGCTGCCCTTCTCAGGGCGTACCGGTTCGAGTCCGGTTCCGGGCACCACCCACTGACCCGCTGACCTGCGGACGCACACCGTCGCGGCGAGGCTCGCGCCGAGGTCCCCCGCACGCCGAGGGCCCGCGCACGCCGAGGGCCCGCGCACGCCGAGGGCCCGCCCCCGCGGCGAGCGGAGGCGGGCCCGTACCCGCGGGGCTGCCGGACGTCCTCAGCCGAAGTTCGCCGCGATCCTGTCCCCCACCGCCGGGTCGATGTTGCGCCAGTACTCGAAGGCCCGCTCGCGGACCTTGACCGAGACGCCGTTGTCGAGGTGGCGGGTCACGTTGCCGACGAGGCGGTCGCGCTGGGCGTCGTCCATCACGTCGCGGACGAGGGAGCCCGGCTGCGAGAAGTCGTCGTCGGCCTGGTGGAGCGTGTACGCCGCGCGGACCATCTCGGCGGAGTCCACGAGCCAGCCCGCCGGGTGGTTCCAGCGCTCCTCGTCGGCCGTCGGGCCACCGTAGGAGTTGGGCGCGTACGGGCGGGCCACGTTCGGCTCGTAGAAGCGCATCGCGCCGTCCTTCGCGTACGAGCGCACCTCGTTGACGGCGCGGTTCGGCGGCAGCTGCGTGTAGTTCGTCCCGATGCGGTACCGGTGGGTGTCCGCGTACGAGAACAGCCGCGCCTGGAGCATCTTGTCCGGCGAGGGGCCGATGCCCGGGACGAGGTCCGAGGGGTCGAACGCCGCCTGCTCGATGTGCGTGAAGAAGTCCGTGGGGTTGGTGTGCAGCGTCATCCGCCCGACCTCGATGAGCGGGTAGTCGCTGTGCGGCACCGTCTTCGTCACGTCGAAGATGTTGAACCGGTACGAGGGCGCGTCGTCGTAGGGGATCGTCTGTACGTACAGCGTCCACGAGGGCGCGTCGCCGCGCGCGATCGCGTCGAAGAGGTCGCGCCGGTGGTGGTCGGCGTCCTCCCCGGCCATCGCCGCGGCCTCCATGTCGGTCAGGTGGTCGACGCCCTGGTCCGAGTGGAAGTGGTACTTCACCCAGGTCCGCTGACCGGCCCCGTTGACCCACAGGTAGGTGTGCGAGCCGTAGCCGTTCATGTTGCGGTACGTCTTCGGGATGCCCCGGTCGCCCATGAGGTACGTGACCTGGTGCGCCGACTCCGGGGACAGCGTCCAGTAGTCCCACTGCATGTCGTTGTCGCGCAGCCCGCTCGGGATCGTCCGCTTCTGCGAGCGGATGAAGTCCTGGAACTTGTTCGGGTCGCGCATGAAGAAGATCGGCGTGTTGTTCCCGACGAGGTCGTACACGCCCTCCTGCGTGTAGAACTTCAGCGCGAAGCCGCGCGGGTCGCGCCACGTGTCGGGCGAGCCCTGCTCCCCGGCCACGGTCGAGAAGCGGGCGAGCATCTTGGTGCGGCGCCCCGGCTGGAAGACGTCGGCGCGAGTGAACTGCGAGACGTCGTTGGTGACCTCGAAGGTGCCGTAGGCGCCGCTGCCCTTCGCGTGCACGACCCGCTCGGGGACCCGCTCCCTGTTGAACTGCGCCATCTTCTCGATGAGGTAGTTGTCCTGGAGCAGGACCGGTCCGTCGGGGCCGACCGAGAGCGAGTACTGATCGCTCTCGACCGGGATGCCGGTGTTGGTGGTGGAGTTCGGGTCGGCCACTGCGGGTCTCCTTCGCGCTTCGCGGTGGGGCGCGGCGGACGGGGTCCGCGTGCGCCCCAGGTGCGGGAGCCGCTCGGGTGCCCGGCGAAACCCGGCGCACACGTCACGCGGCGTGAGCGGCCGGGTTCGTTCGGTACGGCTCCCGCTCAGCCTCGGGGCGCGCACCCGGGGCGGCAACCCGGGGCCGGGAGCGCCTTCACCCACTCGGGTGAGAAGCGGGGCGGAAGGGCGACGGGCGGGGGCGACGGCGGGTGACACTGCGGGTCTCCCGCCCGACCCCCGCGCCCGCCCGCGTCCCCCGGCCCCCGCCGCCTCCGCCCCCGCCTCCCCCGAGGAGTCCCCTTGCCCCGTACCGCCGCGCTCCTGCTCTGCGCCCTCCTCGCCGCGCCCGCCCTGACCGGCTGCGGCAGCGGCGGTACGGGAGCGTCGCGCGCCGGGCTGTACGCGGACGACGACGAGGCCGCGTCCGCGTCCCCCGCGCCGCTCGCCTCGCTCCCGCCCGTGGCGCAGCCCGCCGTCTCGCTCCCCTCCCTCTCCCTCCCCTTCGCGGCGGGCACCCCCGTACCCGCCCTCGGCCGCCGCGTCCTCGCGACGGTCCGCGGCGGTTCCGACCGCTTCCTCGTGTACGTGGCGGCCGACGGGCGCTGCGGCGTCGTCGGGCGGCGTACGGGCTCGGCGCGGCCGCTCGTCGACCTGCGCACCGAGATCCCGCCCGCCGGCGAACCCGTCGAGTACCCGCTCGGCCCCTACGCGCGCACCCCCCAGGGCCCGGTCTTCGCGGAGATCTGGTGCGGGCGCGAGACGGTGCTCGTGCGGTACGGGCTCGGCCCTGGCGCGGGGCGGCCGCGGATCACCGGCGAGGCGGACGCGGCGCCCGGACCGGGACACACGCTGACCATGGCCGTCGGGGCCGCGGAGGCGCGTGGTGAAGTGCTGCGGACGGCGGTGGGGTGAGCGGGAACACACATCGCGTACGGCTCGTTTCCCCTGCGCGGGGAGGAAAGATCCTCCCCAAGCACTAGAGTCTTCCTTTTGCCTAAGCATTACTCTGGAGCGCAAGGCCACACAGGGTGGCCATGGAGGAGTGAGATGAGGAGCAGCAACCCGGTCTTCTCGCGACGGGGCTTCAGCCGCGACAACGGTTCCGCGGGCTTCAACGCCGCGCCGCAGGCCGGGGGAGCAGCAGTCGGGACCGTCCCGGGCCCGGTCACGGGAAACCCGTACGCGGACGCCCCGGCGGCCGATCCGTACGCGAACAACCCCTACGCGCAGGCGGACGTCCAGTACGGCGTCCCGCAGGCCCCGCCCACCGCCGACCGCATGACGATGGACGACGTCGTCACCCGCACGGCGGGCACCCTCGGCACGCTCATCGTCTTCGCCGCGCTCGCGTGGGCGGTGCTGCCGGTCGACGAGGCGAACCTCGGCAAGTCCTACGGCATCGCGATCGGCGCGGGGCTCGTGGCGATGGTCCTCGGGCTCGTGCAGTCCTTCAAGCGCAAGGCCAGCCCGGCGCTGATCCTCACGTACGCGGCGCTCGAGGGTGTCTTCCTCGGCGTCGTCAGCAACGTCGTGGACACGCACATCGCCGACGGCGCGGCCATGCAGGCCGTCATCGGCACGATGGCGACGTTCGTCGCCGTCCTCGTGGCGTACCGGACGGGCCTGATCCGGGTCAACCGGCGCTTCGTGGGCTTCGTGATGGCCGCCGCGATGGGCTTCGTGCTCCTCATGGCGGTCAACCTGCTCTTCGCCGCCTTCGGCGGCGGCGACGGGCTGGGCTTCCGCAGCGGCGGCCTCGGCATCCTGTTCGGGATCATCGGCATCGTGCTCGGCGCGCTCTTCCTCGCGCTCGACTTCAAGCAGGTCGAGGACGGCATCCGGTACGGGGCGCCGAAGCAGGAGTCGTGGCTGGCGGCGTTCGGGCTGACGCTGACGCTGGTGTGGATCTACATGGAGTTCCTGCGGCTGATCGCGATTCTCCAGGGCAACGACTGACCGCCTTCGGCGGGGCGGGAGGGGCTGTCACCTTGCGGGGTGGCGGCCCCTTCCGCGTGCCGGGCGTCTTCCTGGGGCTCCGCCCCAGACCCCGCTCCTCAAACGCCGGAGGGGCTGTTTTTTCGGCTGGGGTCAGAGGCCGGCTTCCCCGCGAGCCTCCGCGACGCGTGCTGCTGCGTGCTCCACCTCTGCGTCGTCACGCAGGACCTGTGCCAGATCGTGTGCTGTCACCGTCAGCTGGTCCGCGACCGCGAACATGCCCGCGTCCGGCATCGTGCGGGGTTCGGTGCCTGGTTCCTCGCGTTTCTGTGCGCGCGTTGCGAGCTCCTGGGCCAGGGCCAGCGCACGCGCGGCGGCTCCTCGTTGGAGGCGGCTTTGCGGGGCGGCGCGAAGGCGGTCGGCGAACTGCTCGACCGCACTGAGGAACGGGGACGTATCCAGCATCCTCCGAGCGTAGCGGGCGCCGACTACTCAGCCCCTCCGGCGCTTGAGGAGCGGGGTCCGGGGCGGAGCCCCCGGGGGTGGCTCACGTCGAGGTGATCACGCGGTCCGCCAGGAGGTACACGTTCCGCTCGCCGCAGCCGAACGTCAGGGCGAACGCCCCGGACACGCCCGAGCCGCCCAGCAGGAAGGGCTCGCGCCCCTCCCGTACCGCCTCCGCCAGGAGCTCCGCGGTCTCCCGGTGCCCCGGCGTCGCGCAGAGCGTCGTGCCGTCCACGAAGACGTAGACGTCCAGCGTCCCGAGCGGGCCGGGGCGGACGTCCGCCAGCGTCGTCCGCGCGGCGGCGAGCGCTTCGAGGCGCGCCACCGTCGCCGCGTGGTCGCCGATCGGGTTCGGCTGCGAGGGGACGAAGTCGGGGTGCGAGGGGTGGCGGCGGCGCGCGGCGGCCAGCTCGGCGGAGTCCTCCGGGTACTCGGGCTCCGGCTCGGACTCCTCGTCACGGCTGCGCGCGAGCAGCTCGTCCAGCTCCGCGAGGTCGAAGCCCGTACCGAGGCCGTGGACCTCCGCGAAGGCGTCGAGGCCCGCGACATCGGCGGGGCGCGGCGCGTACAGGTCCTCGGCGCCCGCCGGGAGACCGCCGCCCGGCTCGCCGCTCTCCCGTACCTCCTGCGCCGCCCAGAAGGCGCGCGCCTCGGCGAGCTCGCGCTCGCGCTCCTCGGCGAGGGCGTCGGCGACGGCGGCCCTTATCGTGTCGGCGTCCGTACGGGCCGGGGGGATCTGCGCGGGTACGCGGGGGGCGCTCCGCACCAGTTCGGCGCGGAGGGCCGCGAGTTCGCGGCGCAGCGCCTGGGCCACGCGCAGCGCGACGAGCCCGACGACGACGGCGGCCGCCGTGACGATGAGCAGGGCAAGAGGCAGGGCGCTCACTGGCGTTACTCCTGATTCAGACGGGACCCCCGAACTGTCCACCCACAGCTTGGCGCCTGACAGGGCCCGCTGTCAGTGCCGAATGTCACCAGTTGGGTGGATATGCACCCTCGATGCTTGCCGGTTCAACCATGCTGACCTGCGCAAAGAGTTCTCCCCCGGGATTTGTGTCACATCCCGGGGGAGATCGGGTCACGAATTGATCAGGTGCGCGCGGGGTGTTGGAGCGTACGCGGAGCGTGCGGAGCGCACGGCGCGTACGCGGGCGCGGGGCGCGCGGGGGCGGTCAGCTCAGGCGCTCGATGACCATCGCCATGCCCTGCCCGCCGCCGACGCACATCGTCTCCAGGCCGAACTGCTTGTCGTGGAACTGGAGGCTGTTGATGAGCGTGGTCGTGATGCGCGCGCCCGTCATGCCGAAGGGGTGGCCGACCGCGATCGCGCCGCCGTTGACGTTGAGCCTGTCCAGGTCCACGCCGAGCTCGCGGTAGGAGGGGATGACCTGCGCGGCGAACGCCTCGTTCATCTCGACGAGGTCGATGTCGTCGATGCCGAGCCCGGCGCGCTTCAGCGCCTGCTTGCTCGCCTCGACGGGCCCGAGGCCCATGATCTCGGGGGAGAGGCCCGAGACGCCGGTCGAGACGATGCGGGCGAGCGGGGTCAGGCCCAGCTCGGCGGCCTTCGTGTCGCTCATGATGACGAGGGCCGCGGCGCCGTCGTTGAGCGGGCAGCAGTTGCCGGCCGTGACGCGGCCGTCCGGGCGGAAGACGGGCTTGAGGCCCTCGACGCCTTCGAGCGTGACGCCCGCGCGCGGCCCGTCGTCCTTGCCGACGACCGTGCCGTCCGGGGTCGTGACGGGGGTGATCTCGCGCTCCCAGAAGCCCTTCGCGATGGCCTGCTCGGCGAGGTTCTGCGAGCGCACGCCGAACTCGTCCATGTCGCGGCGCGTGACGCCCTTGAGGAGGGCCAGGTTCTCGGCGGTCTGGCCCATCGCGATGTACGCGTCCGGGAGGAGCCCGTCCTCGCGCGGGTCGTGCCACTCGCTCGCGCCGCTCTCGGCGACGGCGGCGGTACGGGCCTCGGCCTCGGCGAAGAGCGGGTTGCGCGTGTCGGGGAGGCTGTCGGAGTTGCCCTTGGCGAAGCGCGAGACGGTCTCGACACCGGCCGAGATGAAGACGTCGCCCTCGCCGGCCTTGATGGCGTGCAGCGCCATGCGGGAGGTCTGGAGCGAGGAGGAGCAGTAACGGGTGACGGTGAGGCCCGGTACGTAGTCCATGCCGAGCTGTACGGCGACGATGCGGCCCAGGTTGTTGCCCTGCTCCCCGCCGGGCAGCCCGCAGCCGAGCATGAGGTCGTCGATGTCGTGCGGGTCCAGCTCGGGCACCTTGTCGAGCGCGGCCCGCACGATGGTCGCGGTGAGGTCGTCGGGGCGCAGGTCCTTGAGCGACCCCTTGAACGCCCGCCCGATCGGGGAGCGGGCGGCGGAGACGATGACGGCTTCGGGCATGGCGGGCTCCTCGGACAGCGGCGGCGACGACGGCAGTGCTTGTGAAGCTACCGCCACGTAGAGCGGGGGTCACGGGGTGGGGCGTGTGACACGGGCCGCATTTCTAAGCGCTTGCTCATAGGTGGGGCGGGGGCGGGGTGGCCGTGGGCCGGGGCCTTCTGGGGCTCCGCCCCAGACCCCGCTCCTCAAACGCCGGAGGGGCTGGATTGACCAGGACCGGAAACTCTTAGCCCCTCCGGCGATTGAGGAGCGGGGTTCGGGGCGGAGCCCCGCCTGCGCAGGAGGGCGAGGGGGCTTCGACGCCCCCCGTGCGAGGGCATCGCGGCCACCTCCGTACCCCCCGAGGCGGCAGCCTCCACCGCCGCCTTCGCCACCGGCAGCACGCCCTCGTCCGCCGTCAGATCCTCCGGCCACACCCCGAGCGCCGCGCACAGCGTCGGCAGGACCGCCATCGCCGCCGTCGCGTACCCCTCCACGGACGGGTGGTACTTGTCCGGGCCGAACATCTCCCGCGGGTTCGCCTCGAACTCGGGGCCGAGCAGGTCGCTCAGCGACACCGTGCGGCCGCCCTGCTCCACGACCCCGATCGTCTGCGCCGCCGCGAGCTGCCGCGAGACGCGCCGGGCCAGCCACCGCAAGGGCTGATAGACGGGCTCCACCGTCCCGAGGTCGGGGCACGTGCCCACGACGACCTCCGTCCCGGCGGTGCGCAGCCTCCGTACCGCCGCGTTGAGCAATTGCACGGACCGCATGGGCGGCATGTGGTGGGTCACGTCGTTCGCCCCGATCATGACGCAGCACACGTCGGGGACCCCGTCCGGGTCCGAGACGACGAGCGAGACCTGCCGGTCGAGGTCGTCCGAGCGCGCGCCCGGCAGTGCGATGTTCCGCAGCTCCACGGGCCGCTCCGCGACCGCCGCGAGTCCCGAGGCGAGCAGCGCGGCGGGCGTCTGCCGGGCCCTGCGCACCCCCTGCCCGGCCGCGAGCGAGTCGCCCATCATCGTGAAGCGGATCGGGGGCCGCTCCGCCCCGGGGCCCTCGGCCGCGAGCGTGCGCCCGTAGCGGCCGTCCGCGTGCGGCGGCACCACCATCTCGCCCACGCCCACGTTCCGCTTCGCGAGCTGGACCTCCGCCAGGAGCAGGCCCACCCCGGCGACCCCGAGCAGCCCGATGCCGCTTCCGCCGTACGCCGCGCCCGCGGCGATCCTCCGTGCCACCCTCGCCCTCGACGACATGCGACGCAGCACCTCCTCGTAAGCCGTACACCCACTCAATGCCCCGCGAGCCGGGTGTGCCAATCGCGCATACGGAGGACGGGGCACGGCGGCGGCCACGCCCCGTAGGCTGTCGTGACTCGGAACGGGCTGAACGAGCCCCCTAGACGCGCAGGCCGGAGACAACGGTGCACATCCACGACTCGATGATCGACCTCGTCGGCAACACCCCGCTGGTGAGGCTGAACCGCGTGACCGAAGGCATCCAGGCGACCGTCCTGGCGAAGGTCGAGTACTTCAACCCCGGCGGTTCCGTGAAGGACCGCATCGCGCTGCGCATGATCGAGGCGGCCGAGGAGAGCGGGGCACTGCGGCCCGGTGGCACGATCGTCGAACCGACGAGCGGCAATACCGGGGTCGGGCTCGCGATGGTGGCCCAGCAGAAGGGCTACAAGTGCGTCTTCGTGTGCCCCGACAAGGTCTCCACGGACAAGATCAACGTGCTGCGCGCCTACGGGGCCGAGGTCGTCGTCTGCCCCACCGCCGTGGACCCCGAGCACCCGGACTCGTACTACAACGTCTCCGACCGCCTCGTGCGCGAGATCCCCGGCGCCTGGAAGCCCGACCAGTACTCCAACCCGAACAACCCGCTCTCGCACTACCACTCCACGGGCCCCGAGCTGTGGGAGCAGACGGAGGGGCGGATCACGCACTTCGTCGCGGGTGTCGGCACCGGCGGCACGATCTCGGGCACGGGCCGCTACCTCAAGGAGGTCTCGGACGGGGGCGTACGGATCATCGGCGCGGACCCCGAGGGCTCGGTGTACTCGGGCGGCTCCGGGCGCCCGTACCTCGTCGAGGGGGTCGGTGAGGACTTCTGGCCGAGCGCCTACGACCGCACCGTCACGGACGCCATCGTCGCCGTCTCCGACAAGGACTCCTTCCAGATGACCCGCCGCCTCGCCAAGGAGGAGGGTCTCCTCGTCGGCGGCTCCTGCGGGATGGCCGTCGTCGCGGCGCTGGAGGTGGCGCGCGAGGCCGGCCCCGACGACGTCGTGGTGGTGCTGCTCCCCGACAGCGGACGCGGCTACCTCAGCAAGATCTTCAACGACGAGTGGATGAACGACTACGGCTTCCTCGACCAGCCGGGGGAGCACCCGCGCGTCGGCGACGTCCTCAAGTACAAGGAGGGCCCGCTGCCCTCGCTCGTCCACATGCACCCCGAGGAGACCGTGGGGCAGGCGATCGAGGTGCTGCGCGAGTACGGGGTCTCGCAGATGCCCATCGTGAAGCCGGGCGCGGGGCACCCGGACGTCATGGCCGCCGAGGTCGTCGGCTCCGTCGTGGAGCGGGAACTCCTCGACGCGCTCTTCGCGCAGCGCGCCTCGCTCGGTGACCCGCTCGACAAGCACATGTCCGCGCCGCTCCCGCAGGTCGGCTCCGGTGAGCCCGTCGCCGACCTCATGGCGGTGCTCGGTACGGCGGACGCGGCGATCGTCCTCGTGGAGGGCAAGCCGACCGGCGTCGTCAGCAGGCAGGACCTGCTCGCCTTCCTGGCGCGCGAAGCGGGGAAGTAGGCGAAGGAGCGGGGCCGCGGGAGTCGCCGGGGAAGTGGTACGAGGCCGTCACGTGGGCGCAGCGCGTCGTTAACACGGGTCCGGCAGATTATGGGGTGTCGGCAGGGAGGGAGCGGCTCCCCTCCCGGGCCGGCGACCGATACGGCGTTTTGGACCTCCGGAGCGGCTCCCGGACCTCCAACGCCAGTGGGACGTGGCCCGGGCCTGACCCGGGCGCGCGTTCTCCGCGGGGACCGCCGTCGTCCCGCCCCCCGGCCATGCGGCTGGGGGTGCGGCGGTCCTCGCGCTCGGTCGTGGCCGGGGCTCCGCCCCCGGACCCCGTTTCGGGCTTCGCCCGTCTCGTGGGGCTCCGCCCCACACCCCGCTCCTCAATCTCCCCCAGCCTACGGCCGGGAGGTACCCCCAGAGGGGCTGGAATTTTCCTGGCCCCCGTACGTCCGCGCCGCCACGTTCACTCCCACGATCCCCGCCCAGGCCACGATCAGCCCCGCCGTGCCGCCCTGGGCCGCGGCGATCGCGGAGAGGGGGATGGCGAGGACCAGGGAGATCAGGGCGAAGGCGTACTGGCGGAACCAGGTGTTGCCGTGGAAGCGGGGGGCGTGCGGGGACGCGCCCCGGGCCACGACGACCTGTTGTTCGGCGAGGCCGCGGCGTACGCGGCGGTCGATCGACTCGTCCACGCGGCGCTCCACCTTCTCCAGGAAGGAGTCGATCAGCGCCGCGTCGTACTCCTCGCCCAGTTCGCGACGGGCCTGGAGGGTCGCGTCGAGTTCCTTGCGCAGTTCCCGGTCAGAGGTCTCCATACCCCAGGAGCGTAAGGAGCGGCGGGCCACCGCACACGGGGGGAATCCCCCCTCTTCGCACGGTGGCCCGCCAGCCCCACCCCTCAGCTCTGGGGCCTGCTGCCGTGGTTCGCCGCGTGCTTGCGGCGGGCCTTCTTCTTGCGGCGTCGCTTGGAGGACATGCGCGCTCCTTTCGGGCTGTACGGGCGGTTCGTACCCGTTCGTATCCTTGCCGCCGGGGCGCCTGCCCGCATCCCGAAGCCCGCAATCCCCGAGCCCGTAATTCCTGGAGGGTGGGGCCGATTTCCCCGAACCGCATATATCCATGCAGCCGTCTGCTTAACTGAATGGCATGAGCGAGAGTGCCGCCGCACGGCTTCAGGCCCTGTTCGACGGGAAGCGCCTCACGCCGACGCAGCGCCGCATCGCGCACTGCATGGTGCGCGGGGCCGCGGAGGTGCCGTACCTCTCCAGCGTCGAGCTGGCCGAGCTGGCGGGGGTGAGCCAGCCGTCCGTGACCCGCTTCGCCGTCGCGCTCGGCTTCGACGGCTACCCCGCGCTCCGCCGCCACCTGCGCGAGAGCACCCCGGCGAGCGAGTCCACCGCGCCCGGGACCGAGCCCAACGAGTACCAGCAGGCCGTCGCGGGCGAGATCGAGAACCTGCGCCGCCTCGCCGACCTCCTCGCGGACCCGGCCCCCGTGGAGCGCGCGGGCGCACTCCTCGCCGCCTCCCGTCCGCTGCCCGTCCTCGGGCTGCGCGCGGCCGCCTCGCAGGCCTTCGGCTTCTCGTACTTCGCCGCGAAGGTGCACCCCGACGTCCGGCTGCTCGACGAGGGCGGCACGATGCTCGGCGACCGGCTCGACGCCGCGCGCCGCGCCGGGGCGAGCACTCTCCTGTGCTTCGCGCTGCCGCGCCACCCGCGCGAGGTCGTCGACGCGCTCGCGTACGCCAAGAGCCTCGGCCTCACCGTCGTCACCGTCGCCGACTCCTCCTTCGCCCCCGTCGCCGCCCACTCCGACCTCCTCCTCCCCGCCGCCGTCGGCACCGGCCTCGCCTTCGACACCGCGTGCGCCCCGATGCTCCTCGGCCGCGTCCTCCTGGAGGCGATGGCCGACCACATCCCGGGCGCGGAGTCCCGCCTGGAGGAGTTCGACACGCAGGCCGCCGCGCGCGGCCTCTTCGCGGACTGAGCCCGCCCCCGCTCTCAGCCTCTCCTCATCAAGCCCCGTTAGCGTCGCTGCCCGCACAGGCGCACGGCTCGCGGGAAGGGGACGACAGTGGCGAGAGGCGGTACGGGGCGGGGCAGGCGCGCGCTCGTGCGGGTCGCGGTGGTGGTCCGCGCGGGAGCGGCGCCGCTGTGGTGGTGCGGCCTGTTCGCGGCGGCGGCCGGGCTCGTCCCGCCCGGGCTCACCGGGCGGCGGATCGGGCTGTACGGGGGCGTGCTCCTGTACGTACTGGCCGCCGCGCTCATCGCGTACCCCCGCCGCGCCCGCTACCGCGCCGGGCGGGCGGGCGCCGTGCGGGCCGCGCGGGAGGACATCCTGCGCGATCGCGCGGTGACGGTACGGGCCTGGCGGCGCGGGCACCGCTGGTGGCTCCTGCTCGCCGTGCTCGCGGCGCTCGGCAGCGCCTTCGCGGTCCCGGCGGCCGGGGGGCTCGTCCTCGCGGGCTGCGGGACCGGGCTGTGGCTCAAGGCGCGGTGGCTCGGGCAGGCGGAGCGGCGCGCGGAGTCGCTGTACTGGCTGCCCGCGGACCGGCTCGACGGGCGCGGGGGCGGCCCCGTCTCCGGTACCACCGCGGGCTGGGCCACGACGGGGACCGGGGCGGGCGACGCCGCGCCCGGCGGGGCGCGGCGTCACTGATCCCGAGCTGATCCCGAGCTGATCCCGAAGTGCCGTACTCAGACCTCCAGTTCGGCCTCGATCTTCTTCAACTGGTGCCGCGCCATCGCGAGGTTGGCGCGCGTGTTGTCGAGGACGAGGTACAGGAAGAGGCCGTTGCCGCCCTTCGCCTTGAGCAGGCGGATCATGTGGTACTGGGTGCCGAGCGTGATGAGGATGTCCTCGATCTGGTCCTGGAGCCCGAGGTGTTCCATCGTGCGGAGCTTGGCGCGGACCACGTCGGTGTTCCCGGCGGCGGCGACCTCCAGGTTGAAGTCCTTGCCGCCGCCCATCGTGCCGAGTGCCATACCGCTCGTGTAGTCGACGAGGGCGACTCCGACAGCCCCGTCGATCGATGCCATCGCGTCCTTGAGGGAGGCTTCGGTGTTGGCCATGAGTCGCTACATCCTTTCCGTGGCCGGCCTCGGTGACCGGACCGTCTCTCGCTGGTCGGCGCCGCGTTCCAGCGCCGCGTCGACCAGTTCGCCGATCCGGCTGGCGGATCGGCGTCCTTCCAGGTGGAGCCTGCCGACGTTGACGCGCGCGTCGGCCAGGAGTGTCAGCACGGCGGCACCGCCCGCGGCGTAGGTCGCCACGTAGCCGCGCTCGCCGCGCACGAGGAGTTCGCGCAGACCGCCGCGCCCGGTGGCCTCGGCCATCCGCAGCGCGACGCCGAGCGAGGCGGCGGTGAGCGCGGCGAGACCCTCCGCCTCGACGCCCGGGGTGTCCTGGGCGAGTACGAGCCCGTCCACACTGCCCGCGAGCGCCCCGGTCAACTGCGGTACGCGGGCCCGCAAGCGGTGCAGTTCGTCGAGGACTTCGGCCTCCGCCGACATGAGTTGTCTCCTTTCGGCGCGTTGTCTCAGCCCACGGATCACAGCGCGGCCTCCAGCGCGTCGCGCAGTCGGCGCAGCAGGGCGATGTCGGGGTCCTGTACACGCGGCAGCAGCCCGCCGCCGAGGCGGGGACGGGACGCGGCGAGGGCGCCGGGCGGGGTGCCGGGGGCGACCGGGGGACCGGGCGCGGGGGTACGGGGGGCGAGCGGCGCGCCCGGGGCCGCCGCGTGCCGGGGCCGCTCGGCGCGGCGCGGGGCGCGTACGGGCCCGACGAGCCCCGCCGCCGCGAGCCGCCGCAGGTCCACGAGCGTGTGGTACGCGGGCCTGCCCAGCTCGCGGGCGATCTCGGGCGCGGTGCGGTGGCCGTCCACGAGCGCGAGGACGGGGCGGCGGCGCGCGCTCACCGCGACCGGGCCGCCCGTCGCGAGGCGCCGCAGCGGCGCGTGGTCGAGCACGTCGCAGGGGTGCAGCCGGTCGAGGAAGGCGCGGCGGCGCAGGCACTCGCGCTCGACGGCGCCCGCGTCCACGGGATGCGCGACCGCGAGGGGGTGCGCGCTCCCGTAGCGGAAGCGCGCGGGGGCGCCCGAGGGGGCGAGCGTGAAGTACGCCGCGTCGTGCAGCGCCCCGAGGTGGCACAGCTCCAGCGTTCCCGCGCCCACGAGCCCGGCGGCGAGGAGACCGCGCACGACCTCGCCCGTGTCGCCGCCCCCGGCGCGCGCGGCGGCGAGGGCGCTCGCGGGCAGGGTGCTCCCGGTGGTCAGGAGCACGTCGAGCGGCGGCGAGTCGGGGGCCTCGGCGTGGACGATCCTTCCGTCCACGAGGTGGAGCCGGCCCCGGTCACGGCTCAGGGTCCCGGTCGCGCCCTCCTCGGCGAGGCGGCGCAGGAGCGGGGAGACGGTCACCGTCCCGGTCGTGAGCGTGTCCACGGTCACAGCACCAGCCGTTCGGCTATCTCACCGACGCGGATGCGGGCGAGCGCGAGATTGCCCTCGTCGCGGTCGAGCCACAGGTGCAGGAAGACGCTGCTGTCGAAGGTCGTCCGCA
The DNA here is from genome assembly GCF_044749745.1 of Streptomyces sp. NPDC088923. NCBI lineage: Bacteria > Bacillati > Actinomycetota > Actinomycetes > Kitasatosporales > Streptomycetaceae > Streptomyces > Streptomyces sp. NPDC088923. The sequence continues at coordinate 892,620 of NZ_JBIVIO010000001.1, forward strand.
CGAAACGGATGAGGTGGTAGCTGTCCCGGTTGGTGACGATCACGTCCTCCACGGGCAGCAGTTGATCCACCTGCCCGGCCTGCCCCGGCTGTCCGGCTCCGGCTGTCCGGGAGGCGGGCACCTGTGTCGTCGCCGCGAAGGCGCGGTGCTCGGCGGCCATGCGGGCCAGTTCGGCGGCCTCGGCCGCGGTCGCCTCGTGATCGCCGTTGGGGGATTCGCCGATCGTGCCGAGGGCGAGCCCGCTGATCCAGTCGACGACACCGGCACCCCGCGCACCCGGGAGCCTCATGGCGTCCAGCAGACACTCGTCAATTCCTGGCACGCGGAACGTCACCTTCCCCGACCCGAAGTACGGCTTGTGAGCACGAGGTTACGCAAGGACTCACCCGCTTGGGGGAGTTCTGGCATTTTCCAGCGGAACATGCGCGCGGCCCCTATCCTCACGCCGAAACCCATGGAGAGAGCGTGCGGGGGCGAGGGATGGGCAGGGGGCGGTAAGGGGGAAAAGGGAGCGGGAACGGGGGAGTTCGGGTATTTTCCGCGCGGAGCCGGACGGTGGACGGCGGGCGTCCCCTACTTCTCGTCCCGCACCCAGGGCCCCAGCTTCTCCGGGTTGCGGATCACCCAGATCCGACCCACGCGGCCCGCCTTCGGCTCGAAGGCCGCGACCGTCCGTACGCCCCCGTCCTGTGAAGCCGCCAGCCCTGGAAGGCCGTTGACGTCGCACAGCCGGAGCGAGAGCCCCGGCGCCCGGTCGGCGATCGCGACCATGTACCGGGCGATCGCGGCGGCGCCCTCGACGGGGTGGAGCGCCGCGCCCGCCATGCCCCCGCCGTCCGCCGTCATCACGGCCGCCGGGTCGAGGAGGCCGACGAGCGCGGGGATGTCCCGCGACTCCCACGCCTCCTTCACGCCCCGCACGACGGCCGCGCGCTCGGCGAGCGGGGCCGGGTCCGCGTTCCGGGCGGCACCGAGCCGCCGCCGTCCCGAGGAGGCGAGTTGCCGGCACGCGGCGGCGCTGCGGCCGAGGACGTCGGCGATCTCGGCGAAGGGGTAGCCGAAGACGTCGTGCAGCACGAAGGCGACCCGCTCGGCGGGCGTCATCGCCTCCAGGACCACGAGGAAGGCCATCGACACGGACTCGTCGAGCACGATCCGCGCGGCCGGGTCGGCGGCGTCGGGCGCCTCGGGGAGCGGCTCGGGCAGCCACGTACCGACGTACCGCTCCCTGCGCGCCCGCGCCGAGCCGAGCACGTCGAGGCACACCCGGGCCGTCACGGTGGTGAGCCACGCGCCCGGCCGGAGCACCGCCGCCCGTCGCGCGGGCGCGAGCCCGTACCAGCGCGCGTACGCCTCCTGCACGGCGTCCTCGGCCTCGACCAGTGAACCGAGCAAGCGGTATGCCACGTTGAGGAGTTGACCCCGCTCCCCGGCTGTCCCGGTATCCGCCCCCGCTGCCATGCCCCGTCCCCCGCCTCACGTTTCGCGGGCCCGTTTCGTCGGACCGGTGAGACCTTACCGACCGGCATGCCGAAGGGGACCGACATGAGCGCCCAGACGATGGCCGCACCCACCTCCCACGAGCGCTTCCTGCGCCTGGCGATAGCCCTCCAGACCCTCACGATCTTCTTCCAGGCGGTGTCGGCGGGCCTCCTCCTCACCGCCCCCTACGGCGAGACGCTGCACAGCGTCGGCGCGCGCGTCATGTACGGAGCGGCGATGCTCTACGTGCTCGCGGCGGTCCTCGCCTGGAGGCCGGGCGGCGCATCGCCCCGCCAGATCTGGTACGCGACCGGCTTCCTCGTCCTCGCCTCGGCCCAGGTCGTCCTCGGCATCAAGCACGTGAGCGAAATCCATGTCCCGCTGGGCGTCACGATGTTCGCGTTGAGCGTGCTGGCACTGGCGTTCCGTTTCGTCCGCACCGAATCAAGCCGCAGCTAAAAATCCGCCCCAACCAAATCCAGCCCCTCCGGCGATTGAGGAGCGGGGGTTCGGGGGCGGAGCCCCCGAAAGCGGCCCGACCGGTCACAGGTCATCGGTCAACGCCCGCGTATGCGCCGCCCCCGACTCGGCCACGAATTCCCCCAGCGCCTGCGCATCCCGCACCGTCGCGAACCGCATCCCCTCACCCCCCGCGGGAGCAAAGCCGTGAATCCCCGGCCGGGTCAGGCTGTCGTACGCCTGGTGCCGCGCGAAGCCGTACGCCCCGGTGTCGAGCACCGCGAGCCAGTCGCCCTGTTCCAGCTCGGGCAACTCGGCGCCGGAGGCGAGGAGTTCGCCGTCGAACTGGGCGGGCCCCGCGAGGTCCTGGGCGAGCGCGGGGCCCTCCTTGGGCCGCCCCTGCGCGTCGTACGCGGCCAGCCGCCGCCCGCACGCGTGCCCCGCCAGCCGCGTCCCGGCGTGCGTCACCGCGAGCCGCCGCCCGCCCATGGCCCGTACGTACTCCACCCGCGCGAGCAGGAAGCCGTGGCCCGCGAGCAGCGAGCGCCCGAAGCCCGTCACGAGCGCGTACCGCCCGTCGAAGAGCCCCGGCACCGTCTCCTTGAGCAGCGCCGCGTACCCCGCGAAGTCCGCCCCGTCCCCGTCCCCGGTGTCCCCCTCGCGCGCGCCCGCCGCGAGCCCGCCGCCGAGCGCGAGCGTGTCGACCTGCCGCCGTCCGGCCGCCGCGTTGATCTCCTCGGCCAGCTCGTACACCTTCCGCACCCCCTCGGCGAGCCGCTCGGGGGCCACCGCGCCCGCGTTCTTCACCTCCGAGTGCGCGTGCAGCCGCGTCAGCCAGGTCCGCTCCGCGAACGCCGAGCGGACCCACTCGCGCGCGCCCTCGTGCCCGAGCGGCACCCCGAAGACCGCCCGCCTCCCCTCGCCCGCGTGCGGATCGACCCGCACCCCGAACGTGGAGGTCGCCGCGGCCTCGCCGCGCAGCGCGTCGAGCCGCTCCAGCTCCTGCGCGTCGTCCACGTCCACGAGCACCCCGCTGCCCAGCGCCTCGCGCAGCTCGGCGACCGTCTTCGTCGGCGAGTCCAGCACCGTGTGCCCCGGCTGCACCCCGGCGGCCCGCGCGAGCGCCAGCTCGGCCGCGCTCGCCACCTCGGCGCCGATCCGGTCCTCGTACAGCAGCCGCAGTACGGGCACGAGCGGCGTCGCGCGCACGGCGAAGGTGTGCCGCACGGCGGGCCCGCCCTCCGCGACGAGCGGCGCGAAGGCGGACTGGAGCGCGCGGGCGGTGCGGCGGATGCCGGTCACGTCGAGCAGCCCGGCGAGCGGCCGTTCCTCGCCGACGATCCCCTGCACGACGGCGGCCCGCACGGCCCGCTCCCGGCGCAGCTCGCCCTCGGAAGGACCGCCCGTACCGGAGGGACCGCCCGTACCCTCCTCCGGTGCGGCTTCGCTCATGCCGTCATCAGACCACCGGGGGCGGCGGGGCGCGAAAATTGGTGGACCGTGCGGGGCGCGGTTGATGGGGTGCTCGCCATGACGCCGGACGCACGCACGACCCCCGAGCCCCTTCTCCCGCCCCCGCCCCCCGACCCCGCGATCGACTTCTGGACCGGCGACCGCGTACGCCTGCGTGCCGTCGAGCCGGAGGACTGGCCGCACTTCATGCGGTACGGGCAGCACTCGGCCCACGTGCGCCTCGGGGACCGCCTGGAGGTGCCGCGATCGGCCGAGCGCCATCGCACGTGGCTCAAGGAGGAGGCGGCGAAGAAGGCGGAGAACGACACCTTCCACCTCGTCGTGGAGGACCGCGAGACCGGCGCGTGGGCGGGCACGGTCAGCACCCACCACGTCGAGCTGGGGCAGGGGAACTTCGCGTACGGGATCGAGATCGACCCCCGCTTCCAGGGCCGCGGCTTCGCGCGCGAGGCCGTCACGCTCGTCCTGCGCTTCATGTTCGAGGAGCGGCGCTACCACAAGGCGGTGGCGGAGGCGTGGGCGCACAACACGGCGTCGGTCGCGCTGCAACGCGGCCTCGGTTTCGTCCAGGAGGCCCGGCTGCGGGAGCACGACTACACGGAAGGGGCGTACCGGGACGTCCTCCTCTTCGGTCTGCTGAAGGACGAGTTCCGACGCATGGATGCGGGGAACAAGGACTGAGCGGGCGCGCCCGGGGCACACTGCTCTACACACGTGTAGTAGAGCGTGGTGCCAAGCGGTCCGGCACCGCCACGCACCGAGCCGGCCACCGCGCCCGTCACCGCGACAACGGAGGAAGCAGAAGCCATGGAGATCTCAGGGTTCATCAGCGCCGTCATCATCGGCATCGTGATCGGCATCCTGGGCCGCCTGGTCGTCCCCGGCCGCCAGCGCATCGGCATCATCTGGACGATCCTGGTCGGCATCGTCGCCGCCCTCGTCGGCACGTTCATCGCCGCGGCCTTCGACGTGGCGGACACGGACGGCATCGACTGGATAGAACTCGCGATCCAGGTCGTCCTGGCCGGTGTCGGCGTGGCGGCCCTGGACCGCGCCAGGTCCCCCCGCCGCTGACCCCGGCCGCCGACCCCGGCCGCGAGCGGCGAGGCCCCTGTCCGTACGTACGGGCGGGGGCCTTTTCCTGCCCGGGGGGCTCAGTCGTACGTCCAGCCGAAGGTGCCCATGGCCGTGTCGAACCACTCGACGAGCGAGGCGCCCAGCGGCTGCGCCACCTCCAGTACGGAGAACACCACCACGCACCAACGCCCGCGCCCGCCCGGCACCCGCACCGCGTACTCGACCCGCCGCCCCGGCACCGGCAGCCGCTCAAGTTCCGCCACCGGCCGCTCCCGCCGCACGGCCGCCCCGCCCGCCACCTCGGCGGCCTCCCACCCCGTCCCCGGCACCCCGTCCCCCAGCCCCACGACGAGAGCGGCGGGCACCCCCGCCCCCGCGGCGGGCCGGTAGACGTCCACTCCACCGGTGACACCCGCGAAGGCGCCCCACTCGGCGCTGTCCTCGGCGGAGACCTTCTCCCAAGGGGCGGTGAGGAAGAGGCGGTACCCGGTGACGGGCCGACCGGGAGCCACCCGCCTCTCCCTCCCCTCCCGCCCCATCAGCCGCCCCCCGTCCTCATCCGGTCCTTCGTCTCCCCGTACGCACCGCCCGACACGACGTTCCCGCCCTTGTCGCCGAGGTCCAGCACCGTGCTCCCCGCCCAGGAGCCCCGCATCTCCCGCAGCCTGCGCCGGGCCTCCGCTGCGCCCGCCCGCAGTTCCTCGTGGTCCGGGTGCCGCGCGCTCAGATCCCGTACGTCCTTGGCCCGGCGGCCCATCTCCACGTCCCCCAGGGCGAGCCCCCGCTCGCGGCGGGTGAGCTCCGGGAGCGGGGCCGCGTGGATCTCCTCGCCCGCGCGCAGTCCGGCGCGGCGGACCCGCTCCTCCAGCCGCAGGCGCCTCGCCCGGGCGGCGCGCCGCCCCGTACCGGAGACGCCCCCGCCCCGCCGCCGCGCCCGCCGCGCGGCAGCGCGCCGCGCCCCGCTCGTGGCGTTCCCCGCCCGCGCCTCGGCCACGCCCGCGGCGAGCCCGGCCGCTGTCGTGCGGGCCGAGTCCTGGAGCGCTTCGACGGCTCGGGCCGCGCGCACGCCGTCGCGGGCGAACTTGAGGGCGGCGACGTCGAGGACGACGTCGAACCAGGAGCACGCCCCCGCCCCGGCCTGCGCGAGGTGGAGGGCGCCGACGGAGAGGCCCGTGCCGAGGGCGAGCGGGCCGAGGGCGGGGAAGAACACCGCGCCGAGACCGGCGAGGGTCGCCGTCCAGCCGAGCGCGTCGACGAGGTCGTCGAGGCTGCCGGAGGCGAGCACGCGCGAGACGAACGCCGCTGCGGGGAGGGCGAAGTCGTCGTAGAGGGAGTCGGTGAGGGCGTCGTCGACGGCGGTACGGACGAGGCGGGCGTGGTGGGCCGCCTCCTCCTCGTACTCCTCGGTGAGGCGGGAGAGCCGGGCGCGGAGCGCGGCGAGTTCGGGCTCTCCCGCGGCGCGGGACTCGGCGAGGAGGCGGGCGGCGGCGGAGCGGAGGTGCTGGAGGGCGCCGGCCCAGGCGGCGAGTTCGCGGTGGACGCGGGCGTAGCGGGTCGCGGCGGTGGCGAGCCGGGCGGCGAGGTCGTGGGTGTGCTCGCGCAGGGAGTCGGCGTACCGGCCGCGCAGGACGTCGTCGTCCCCGATGAGGCGCAGCGCCTCGGCCTGTTCCTGAAGGCGCTCGGCGACGGTACGGAGGTGGGCGGCCTCGGTGCGCAGGGCTCCGGGGTCACCGGGGAGGGGGTCGTGGGCGCACAGCGGGTGCCAGCCGGTGGGGGAGGGGGGCACGGGCGTCAGGGGCGCGGGGCGACGCGGGCGAGGCGGGCGTCGTGGGCAGGGGCGAGGCCGTGGGCGAGACCGGCGCCCTGGGCGAGGTCTGCGTCGTGGGCGCGGAAGGAGTCGCGGCTGTGGGTGAGGAGCCGCCCCACGGTGTCGAGGGAGGTGAGGAGGCGGCTGCGGTTGTCGTCCCAGTTGGTGGCGAATTCCCGTACGGCGGCCGCGAGTTCGGCGGAGCCCACGAGCCGGGCGAGGTCGTCGGCGCGGTCGTCGATATCGCGGAACTCGCGGCGCAGCCGGGCGAGCCGATCGGCGGACCGGCCGAGCAACGCGAGATCGACACGGAGGTCGGTCATGCGCGGCACGCTAGCCGAGCCACCCGCCTCCGCCCGCCGCCCCGGCAGCCGCCCCCCCCCCCCCGCAAGGCCCCGCCCCACCGCGCCTCACCCGAAGGAGTGAGGCGCCGCCGCACCCCCTCACTCCCCCTTCGGGAAGTCCGCCGAGCGGCTCAGGTCCTCCCACTTCGCGTCCTCGGCGACGCGGCCCGACCAGGCGGCGCGCCCGTACTCGTAGGCGTCGCTGCCGAGCAGGAGACGGACGGGGGGCTCGTCGAGCGAGGCGACGGTCAGGACCGCCTCGGCGACGCGGACGGGGTCGCCGGGCGCGCGGGTGTCGAAGTCGGTCCGCAGCTTCGCGGCGCCGGCCATCAGCTCCTGGTACGGGCCGCTGGCCTCCGGCACCTTCATCGACCCGGCACCCCACTGGGTCCGCATCCCGCCCGGCTCGACGACCGTGACCTTGACGCCGAACGAGGCCGTCTCCGCCGCGAGCACCTCCGAGAAGCCGCCCACGGCCCACTTCGCCGACTGGTACGCCCCGAGCCCCGGGCTCGCGACGCGGCCGCCGACCGAGGAGATCTGGATGATGTGGCCGCCGCCCTGCTCGCGCAGCACGGGGAGCGCCGCGCGGCTCGTGTACACGACCCCGTAGAAGTTCGTGTCCATCTGCCGGCGGAAGACGTCGATGTCGGTGTCCTCGATCGTGACGAGGTCCGCCTGCCCCGCGTTGTTGACGAGGACGTCGAGCCGCCCGAAGCGCTCGACCGCCTCGGCGACGACGCGCTCTGCGGAGGCCGGATCGGTCACGTCGTGCCGCGTGGTGGCGAGCGCGTCCCCGTACGAGGCGCGCAGGTCGTCGAGCGTACGGGGATCGCGCGCCGTGGCGAGCACGCGGTGACCGGCCCGGAGCGCGGTCTCGACGAGGGCGCGGCCGAGACCGCGCGAGGACCCGGTGACGAGGAAGACCTGGGACATGGGAGGAGCCTCCGGAAGAAGGGGAGTTGTAACGCAATGGGATTGCGTTATCTGCCTCCACGGTACACCGCGTCGGCGTTTAACGCACGCGGCACGCGTTAAATGGGTCCCGCGTCGCCCGGACGCTAGATTTGGGTCCATGCCCACCCACCGCCGCGCCCGCTCCCAGGAGGCCAAGCAGCAGCGTGCCGAGGACCTGCTCGACGCGGCCCGCAGGCTCGCGGCCGAGACCGGGGGAGTGCGGTACCTCACGCTGGCGGCGGTCACGGAGACGGCCGGACTCCACCCCTCGGCGATCCGCCGCTACTTCGACAGCAAGGAGGAACTCCTCCTCGAACTCGCCGAACGCGAGTGGGTGGACTGGCGCGAGGAGGTGCTCCGCCGCGCGAAGGCCGCCACCGACCTGAGCCCGGAGGAGACGGCGGAAGTGCTCGCCACGGGCCTCCTCGCGCGCCCTCTGCTGTGCGACCTCTTCACGCACATCCCGCTGAGCCTGGAGGGCGAGGTCCCCCTGGAACGCGCCCGCCGCTACAAGGAACTCTCCGTCACCTCGGTCGCGGCGATGTCGGTCGCGCTCGCCGAGGCGGGCACGATGACGGCCCCCCAGGTCGCCGACCTGATCGCCGCCACAGCCGCCCAGACCGCCCACGCCTGGCAGATCGCCCACCCCACGGCCACCCTCGCCACCCTCTACGCACAGCACCCCGAGTGGGCCCACACGGCCTACGGCATGGGGGAGAGGGTGACGCGGCTGCTGAAGGCGACGGCGCGGGGGCTCGCGCACCCGTAAGCGGGGCGCGGGGTGGTCGCGGAGCGGACGCGGCCATCATCTTTTCTTCACTTTTCCTGATGGCTACGATCACTTGTCGTACGCAGGTGATCGATTTTGGGGAGTGGACACAGTGCGAGGACGCCGTCTCGGCAGGTGGGGGGCTCTGGCCGGTGCGGTGGTGCTCGGCGGCGCGCTCCTCGGTACGGGGCCCGCGAGCGCGGCCGAGGAGGCCCCCGAGATCGTGGAGGGCGTGGACATGGGCACGCAGGGGCCCTTCGCACAGAGCGGTACGGACGCCGTGGCGACCCGCGCCGCGGCGACGACGACGGCCGCCCCCTCCTGCGTCGGCACGACGGCCGCCTACGGCTCGACCGCCTGCTTCGTTCCGTACGGCGACGTGGTCTGGGTCCTCGACACGAGGAAGGACGGCATGTCGGCGGCGGGCGGCGTCTACACCGACTACGGCCGCGCCTCGCGCGTCTGCGTCAACAAGGCGGGCGTGAACCACTGGGTCAAGTGCGACTACGACTACTGGGAGAAGGGCAACATCCAGCTCCGCGCCCTGCGCTACGACTCCGGCACCGGGAAGTTCTACGTCCCGGACGCCTGGTCCGACTGGATACCGGTCGATGGCAAGTACTGAGCCCGCCAGGGGCGGCGGGCTCGGGGGCGGGCTACTGGGGGCGGGCGAAGACCTCGGCGAGTGTGGTGGCGGTCAGAGCGTTGTCCGTCCATGTGTCGAGATAGGCGGCGGCGATCGCGTCGGCCTGCCAGGCCAGGGCGTAGAGGGTCTTGTCCTGGAGGAAGACCCGGTGCAGGGCTTCGTGTGGTGCGGTGACCGTGATGTCACGCTAAGTGGTCCGCACGTCGATCACATCGGCATATGCCAGATCTTCGCCGGTACGAGCGGCATGCGGCCATTCGGTTGACTTCGCCGCCCGGTCGGCCCCCTTCCGCTTCCCCCGGTCGGCCGAGCGACCCGCACCCCCGTTTGAACCCCGCCCCCGCGGGGGTAAGCTGTCCGGCCCGATTGGCTAGCAGCTCGCTTCGTGTGGCACACTGACCAGGTTGCTCGGTTGAGTGCCGATGCTGCGCGCCTCCCGCCGGGAGGACCGGAAGCGAGTCCCACGGTACTCGTCGGCCCTGTTGAGGGCCGGACGTACGGGAATCTTCCGGGAAGCAAGGCGCGGTGCCGACCAGGCGCCCTGGTGGAGGCTCCTCCCCGAATCCCGCGGTCACGATCGCAAAACCCCAGCGGTTCGCTGTTGGCGGCAATGCGACACGCCCGACCGCGTGTGCCGGAGAGAAGCGGACAGGAATCCCCGGGGCCGCAAGAGCGTGACGAGAGACAGGACTACCAAGTAGCCATGGCGGGACAGAAGATCCGCATCCGGCTCAAGGCCTACGACCACGAGGTCATCGACTCCTCGGCGAAGAAGATCGTCGAGACGGTGACGCGTACTGGTGCGTCGGTCGCGGGCCCGGTGCCGCTGCCCACTGAGAAGAACGTGTACTGCGTCATCAAGTCGCCGCACAAGTACAAGGACTCGCGCGAGCACTTCGAGATGCGTACCCACAAGCGCCTGATCGACATCCTCGACCCGACGCCCAAGACCGTTGACTCCCTGATGCGACTCGACCTCCCGGCCGGTGTCGACATCGAGATCAAGCTCTGAGGGCCGGTGATCTGAGAATGACGAAGCAGATCAAGGGCATCCTGGGCGAGAAGCTCGGCATGACGCAGGTCTGGGACGACAACAACCGCGTTGTCCCCGTGACCGTCGTCAAGGCCGGTCCCTGCGTCGTGACCCAGGTGCGTACGAACGACAGCGACGGCTACGAGTCGGTCCAGATCGCCTTCGGCGAGATCGACCCGCGCAAGGTGAACAAGCCCCTCAAGGGCCACTTCGCCAAGGCCGACGTGACCCCCCGCCGCCACCTCGTCGAGATCCGTACCTCGGACTCCTCCGAGTACACCCTCGGCCAGGAAGTCACCGCCGAGACCTTCGAGTCGGGCGTGAAGGTCGACGTCACCGGCAAGAGCAAGGGCAAGGGCTTCGCCGGTGTCATGAAGCGTCACAACTTCAAGGGCCTCGGCGCCGGGCACGGCACCCAGCGCAAGCACCGCTCGCCCGGTTCCATCGGTGGCTGCGCCACCCCGGGCCGCGTGTTCAAGGGCCTGCGCATGGCGGGCCGCATGGGCAACGAGCGGGTCACCACCCAGAACCTGACCGTCCACGCCGTTGACGCGGAGAAGGGTCTGCTGCTCATCAAGGGCGCCGTCCCCGGTCCGAACGGCGGCCTCGTCCTGGTCCGCACCGCGGCCAAGGGGGCCTGAGGTAACGATGAGCACTGTTGACATCCTTTCGCCCGCGGGCGACAAGGCCGGGACCGTCGAGCTCCCCGCGGAGATCTTCGACGCGAAGGTCAGCGTTCCGCTGATCCACCAGGTCGTCGTCGCTCAGCTGGCCGCTGCCCGCCAGGGCACGCACAAGACGAAGACGCGTGGCGAGGTCCGCGGCGGCGGCAAGAAGCCGTACCGCCAGAAGGGCACCGGTCGCGCCCGCCAGGGCTCGACCCGCGCTCCGCAGTTCGCCGGTGGTGGCGTCGTGCACGGTCCCGTGCCGCGTGACTACTCGCAGCGGACCCCGAAGAAGATGAAGGCCGCCGCCCTGCGCGGTGCCCTCTCCGACCGGGCCCGCAACGCGCGCATCCACGTCGTCTCCGGCGTGATCGAGGGCGAGGTCTCCACGAAGGCCGCGAAGACGCTGTTCGGCAAGATCTCGGAGCGCAAGAACCTGCTCCTGGTCGCCGAGCGCTCCGACGAGGCCGCGTGGCTCTCCGCCCGCAACCTGCCCCGGGTGCACATCCTGGAGCCGGGCCAGCTGAACACGTACGACGTTCTCGTCTCGGACGACGTGGTCTTCACCCAGGCCGCTTTCGAGTCCTTCGTCGCCGGCCCGCAGGCCAACGACAAGGAAGGGAGTGACGCCTGATGGCCACGCGTCACCCGAGCATCGCCTCGAAGGCGGCCAAGGCCGCCAAGGCCGCGCGCGTCGCCAAGGCGCGCCGCCACGAGGCCGAGGGCAAGAACACCGTCGAGACGCCGCTGAGCAAGAGCTTCACGGACCCCCGTGACGTCCTCCTGCGTCCGGTCGTCTCGGAGAAGAGCTACGCGCTGCTCGACGAGGGCAAGTACACCTTCATCGTCGACCCGCGGGCCAACAAGACCCAGATCAAGCAGGCCGTCCAGGCGGTCTTCGAGGTCAAGGTCACCGGGGTCAACACGATCAACCGCCAGGGCAAGCGCAAGCGCACCCGCACCGGCTTCGGCAAGCGTGCGGACAGCAAGCGCGCGATCGTGACCCTCGCCGAGGGCGACCGTATCGACATCTTCGGCGGTCCGACCTCCTGACGGAGGTCCGGATCGTTCGATATCGGACGAGGACTTAAGAATGGGTATCCGCAAGTACAAGCCGACGACTCCGGGCCGTCGTGGCTCCAGCGTCGCCGACTTCGTCGAGGTCACGCGGTCCACGCCGGAGAAGTCGCTGGTCCGCCCGCTGCACAGCAAGGGCGGCCGTAACAACGCCGGTCGTGTGACCGTTCGCCACCAGGGTGGCGGACACAAGCGCGCCTACCGAGTGATCGACTTCCGTCGTCACGACAAGGACGGCGTGCCGGCGAAGGTCGCGCACATCGAGTACGACCCGAACCGCACCGCGCGCATCGCGCTGCTGCACTACGCCGACGGCGAGAAGCGCTACATCATCGCGCCGCGCGGCCTCCAGCAGGGCGACCGGGTCGAGAACGGCCAGGGCGCCGACATCAAGCCCGGCAACAACCTGCCGCTGCGCCACATCCCGGTCGGTACGACGGTGCACGCGATCGAGCTCCGCCCCGGTGGCGGCGCCAAGTTCGCCCGCTCCGCCGGTGCCTCCGTGCAGCTGCTCGCTCGCGAGGGCGCCATGGCGACCCTGCGTATGCCGTCCGGCGAGATCCGCATGGTGGACGCGCGCTGCCGCGCCACCGTCGGTGAGGTCGGCAACGCCGAGCAGTCGAACATCAACTGGGGCAAGGCCGGCCGCAAGCGCTGGCTGGGCGTGCGCCCGACCGTTCGCGGTGTGGCGATGAACCCGGTTGACCACCCCCACGGTGGTGGTGAGGGCAAGACCTCCGGTGGTCGCCACCCGGTCAGCCCCTGGGGTCAGAAGGAGGGTCGTACTCGCTCTCCCAAGAAGGCGAGCAGCAAGTACATCGTCCGCCGCCGCAAGACGAACAAGAAGCGCTAGGAGCGGGTTTAGATGCCGCGCAGTCTCAAGAAGGGGCCCTTCGTCGACGACCACCTCATCAAGAAGGTGGACGTACAGAACGAAGCCGGCACCAAGAACGTCATCAAGACCTGGTCCCGTCGCTCGATGATCGTCCCGGCCATGCTCGGCCACACGATCGCGGTGCACAACGGCAAGACCCACATCCCGGTGTTTGTCACCGAGTCCATGGTCGGCCACAAGCTCGGCGAGTTCTCGCCGACGCGCACCTTCCGGGGTCACGTCAAGGACGACCGGAAGTCGAAGCGCCGCTAAGGCGGGGTGAATGACCAATGACAGACACTGAAGGGACAACCATGGAAGCCAGGGCCCAGGCGCGGTACATCCGCGTCACGCCCATGAAGGCCCGCCGTGTGGTGGACCTCATCCGTGGCATGGACGCCACGGAGGCCCAGGCGGTCCTGCGCTTCGCCCCGCAGGCCGCGAGTGAGCCCGTTGGCAAGGTGCTGGACAGCGCCATCGCCAACGCCGCGCACAACTACGACCACACCGACGCCTCCACGCTGGTCATCAGCGAGGCGTACGTCGACGAGGGCCCGACGCTCAAGCGTTTCCGTCCGCGCGCCCAGGGCCGCGCCTACCGGATTCGCAAGCGGACCAGCCACATCACCGTGGTCGTCAGCGCCAAGGAAGGAACCCGGTAATGGGCCAGAAGGTAAACCCGCACGGGTTCCGGCTCGGCATCACCACCGACTTCAAGTCGCGGTGGTACGCCGACAAGCTGTACAAGGACTACGTCAAGGAAGACGTCGCCATTCGTCGCATGATGACGAAGGGCATGGAGCGCGCCGGTATCTCGAAGGTGGAGATCGAGCGCACCCGTGACCGCGTCCGCGTCGACATCCACACCGCCCGGCCGGGCATCGTCATCGGCCGTCGCGGCGCGGAGGCCGACCGCATCCGCGGCGAGCTGGAGAAGCTCACCGGCAAGCAGGTCCAGCTGAACATCCTCGAGGTCAAGAACCCCGAGGTCGACGCTCAGCTCGTGGCCCAGGCCGTCGCCGAGCAGCTCTCCAGCCGCGTCTCCTTCCGGCGGGCCATGCGCAAGAGCATGCAGTCCTCCATGAAGGCCGGTGCCAAGGGCATCAAGATCCAGTGCGGCGGTCGCCTCGGCGGCGCCGAGATGTCCCGCTCGGAGTTCTACCGCGAGGGCCGTGTGCCCCTGCACACGCTCCGCGCGAACGTGGACTACGGCTTCTTCGAGGCCAAGACGACCTTCGGCCGTATCGGCGTGAAGGTCTGGATCTACAAGGGCGACGTCAAGAACATCGCCGAGGTTCGCGCCGAGAACGCCGCGGCCCGCGCCGGTAACCGTCCGGCCCGTGGCGGCAACGACCGCCCGGCCCGTGGTGGCCGCGGTGGCGAGCGTGGCGGTCGCGGTCGTAAGCCGCAGTCGACGCCGGCTGCCGAGGCCCCCAAGGCCGAGGCTCCTGCCGCCGCGTCCGCTCCGGCCGAGAGCACCGGAACGGAGGGCTGACCCATGCTGATCCCCCGCAGGGTCAAGCACCGCAAGCAGCACCACCCCAAGCGCGATGGCATGGCCAAGGGTGGTACGGAGGTCACGTTCGGCGAGTACGGCATCCAGGCCGTCACTCCCGCGTACGTCACCAACCGCCAGATCGAGGCGGCCCGTATCGCGATGACCCGCCACATCAAGCGTGGCGGCAAGGTCTGGATCAACATCTACCCGGACCGCCCGCTGACCAAGAAGCCTGCCGAGACCCGCATGGGTTCCGGTAAGGGTTCGCCGGAGTGGTGGATCGCGAACGTCAAGCCCGGTCGGGTGATGTTCGAGCTCTCCTACCCGAACGAGAAGATCGCTCGTGAGGCGCTCACCCGCGCGGCTCACAAGCTCCCGATGAAGTGCCGGATCGTGCGGCGCGAGGCAGGTGAGGCGTGATGTCGGCCGGAACCAAGGCGTCCGAGCTGCGCGAGCTGGGCAACGAGGAGCTTGTTGCCAAGCTGACCGAGGCCAAGGAAGAGCTGTTCAACCTCCGCTTCCAGGCGGCGACCGGGCAGCTTGAGAACCACGGCCGGCTGAAGGCCGTCCGCAAGGACATCGCCCGGATCTACACCCTGATGCGTGAGCGCGAGCTGGGCATCGAGACGGTGGAGAGCGCCTGATGAGCGAGAGCAACGTGACTGAAGAGACCAAGGCCGCACGCGGCCAGCGCAAGGTCCGCGAGGGCCTTGTCGTCAGCGACAAGATGGACAAGACCGTCGTCGTCGCTGTCGAGGACCGCGTCAAGCACGCGCTGTACGGCAAGGTCATCCGCCGTACGCACCGCCTGAAGGCTCACGACGAGCAGAACTCCGCCGGTGTCGGCGACCGCGTCCTCCTCATGGAGACCCGGCCGCTGTCCGCCGGCAAGAACTGGCGCATCGTCGAGATCCTCGAAAAGGCCAAGTAAACCCCTCCGAGGGGCGGTTCGTCCCCTCGGACCAGTTCCGCCAGGCTCCGGGGGCCCTGCTTACGGGCACGGCCCCCGGGGAACCGGCAGACGATCAGGAGACAGACGTGATCCAGCAGGAGTCGCGACTGCGTGTCGCCGACAACACGGGTGCGAAGGAAATCCTCACCATCCGTGTTCTCGGTGGCTCCGGTCGCCGCTACGCGGGCATCGGTGACGTCATCGTCGCCACCGTGAAGGACGCGATCCCCGGCGGCAACGTGAAGAAGGGTGACGTCGTCAAGGCGGTCATCGTTCGCACCGTCAAGGAGCGCCGTCGCCAGGATGGCTCGTACATCCGCTTCGACGAGAACGCCGCTGTCATTCTCAAGAACGACGGCGACCCCCGCGGCACCCGTATCTTCGGCCCGGTGGGCCGTGAGCTGCGCGAGAAGAAGTTCATGAAGATCATCTCGCTCGCGCCGGAGGTGCTGTAAGCATGAAGATCAAGAAGGGCGACCTGGTCCAGGTCATCACCGGTAAGGACAAGGGCAAGCAGGGCAAGGTCATCGCGGCCTTCCCCCGCGAGGACCGCGTCCTGGTCGAGGGTGTCAACCGGGTCAAGAAGCACACCAAGGCGAACCAGCCCGGGCAGGCCTCGCAGGCCGGTGGCATCATCACCACCGAGGCGCCGGTCCACGTGAGCAACGTGCAGCTGGTCGTGGAGAAGGACGGCAACAAGGTCGTCACCCGCGTCGGCTACCGCTTCGACGAGGACGGCACCAAGATCCGCGTTGCCAAGCGGACGGGTGAGGACATCTGATGACGACCACCACAGCCCCCCGCCTGAAGCAGAAGTACCGCGAGGAGATCGCGGGCAAGCTGCGTGACGAGTTCAAGTACGAGAACGTCATGCAGATCCCCGGTCTCGTCAAGATCGTGGTCAACATGGGTGTCGGCGACGCCGCCCGTGACTCGAAGCTGATGGACGGCGCCATCCGCGACCTCACCACGATCACCGGCCAGAAGCCGGCCGTGACGAAGGCCCGGAAGTCCATCGCGCAGTTCAAGCTGCGCGAGGGCCAGCCCATCGGCGCCCACGTCACGCTCCGCGGCGACCGCATGTGGGAGTTCCTGGACCGCACCCTGTCGCTCGCGCTCCCGCGCATCCGCGACTTCCGCGGTCTGTCCCCCAAGCAGTTCGACGGCCGTGGCAACTACACCTTCGGTCTCACCGAGCAGGTCATGTTCCACGAGATCGACCAGGACAAGATCGACCGCACCCGGGGTATGGACATCACCGTGGTGACCACGGCGACCAACGACGAAGAGGGCCGTTCGCTCCTCCGTCACCTCGGCTTCCCGTTCAAGGAGGCGTGAGCCGTGGCGAAGAAGGCTCTCATCGCAAAGTCCGAGCGCAAGCCGAAGTTCGGCGTGCGCGCGTACACCCGCTGCCAGCGCTGCGGGCGTCCGCACTCCGTCTACCGCAAGTTCGGCCTGTGCCGCGTGTGCCTTCGTGAGATGGCCCACCGCGGCGAGCTGCCGGGCGTGACCAAGAGCAGCTGGTAGTCAGCCCTTTCAGGGTGACTCCAGCCTCTCGGTAAGCATCGGGGCGTCGGGACCCCCGCCTTCCATGGCTTAGTCTTGGAGGGTTGGGCGTCCCGCCGCCCTGGACCACTGGCGGGCACACGCCCGCAGTCAACGCTTACTACGCCGTAGGTCCCCGCGCCGCACCCGTCCCGTCCCGGATCGGGGAGAGGGATGGCGCACATAGGAAACCACGGCGAGAAAGGCCCAAGGCCAATTCATGACCATGACTGATCCCATCGCGGACATGCTGACGCGTCTGCGGAACGCCAACTCGGCGTACCACGACTCCGTGTCGATGCCGCACAGCAAGATCAAGTCGCACATCGCGGAGATCCTCCAGCAGGAGGGCTTCATCACCGGCTGGAAGACCGAGGACGCCGAGGTCGGCAAGAACCTCGTCATCGAGCTGAAGTTCGGCCCGAACCGTGAGCGCTCCATCGCGGGCATCAAGCGGATCTCGAAGCCGGGCCTGCGGGTCTACGCGAAGTCCACCAACCTGCCGAAGGTGCTCGGCGGCCTGGGCGTGGCGGTCATCTCCACGTCGCACGGTCTGCTCACCGACAAGCAGGCGTCGAAGAAGGGCGTGGGTGGGGAAGTCCTCGCCTACGTCTGGTAGTCGGGAACGGAGAAAAGCAACATGTCGCGAATCGGCAAGCTGCCCATCACGGTTCCCGCCGGCGTGGACGTCACCATCGACGGGCGCAAGGTTGACGTGAAGGGCCCCAAGGGCACCCTCAGCCACACCATCGCCGCCCCGATCGACATCGCCAAGGGCGAGGACGGCACCCTTTCGGTGACCCGCCCCAACGACGAGCGTCAGAACAGGGCTCTGCACGGCCTGTCCCGCACGCTGGTGGCGAACATGATCACCGGCGTGACCCAGGGTTACGTGAAGAAGCTCGAAATCAGCGGTGTCGGCTACCGCGTCCAGGCGAAGGGCTCCAACCTGGAGTTCGCCCTGGGCTACAGCCACTCCATCACCATCGAGGCGCCCGAGGGCATCTCGTTCAAGGTGGAGAACCCCACCCACTTCTCGGTCGAGGGCATCGACAAGCAGAAGGTGGGCGAGGTCGCCGCGAACATCCGCAAGCTGCGCAAGCCTGACCCGTACAAGGCCAAGGGCGTCAAGTACGAGGGCGAAGTCATCCGGCGCAAGGTCGGAAAGGCGGGTAAGTAAGCCATGGCATACGGTGTAAAGATTGCCAAGGGCGACGCCTACAAGCGCGCCGCCATCAAGCGGCGTCACATCCGCGTCCGCAAGCACGTCTCCGGTACGCCGGAGCGTCCGCGCCTGGTCGTGACGCGTTCCAACCGCCACATGGTCGCCCAGGTGATCGACGACATCAAGGGTCACACCCTGGCGTCGGCGTCCACCCTGGACAGCTCGATCCGCGGCACCGAGGGCGACAAGAGCGCCCTGGCCAAGCAGGTCGGCGCGCTCGTCGCCGAGCGTGCCAAGGCCGCCGGTGTCGAGGCCGTCGTGTTCGACCGTGGTGGCAACAAGTACGCGGGGCGCATCGCCGCCCTCGCGGACGCCGCCCGCGAGGCCGGGCTCAAGTTCTGAGCCGCCCGTCGCAC
This sequence comes from Streptomyces sp. NPDC088923, assembly GCF_044749745.1. Classification (NCBI taxonomy): domain Bacteria; kingdom Bacillati; phylum Actinomycetota; class Actinomycetes; order Kitasatosporales; family Streptomycetaceae; genus Streptomyces; species Streptomyces sp. NPDC088923. Next base: position 910,859 of record NZ_JBIVIO010000001.1, read on the forward strand.
AGCGACGTCAAGTCGCTGCGTAGCTAGCGGAAAAGAGAGAGGTAATCCAATGGCTGGACCCCAGCGCCGCGGTAGCGGTGCCGGTGGCGAGCGGCGGGACCGGAAGGGCCGTGACGGCGGAGCTTCCGCTGCCGAGAAGACCGCGTACGTCGAGCGCGTCGTCGCGATCAACCGTGTCGCCAAGGTAGTCAAGGGTGGTCGCCGCTTCAGCTTCACCGCGCTGGTCGTGGTGGGCGACGCGGACGGCACCGTCGGTGTCGGCTACGGCAAGGCCAAGGAGGTGCCGGCCGCCATCGCCAAGGGTGTGGAGGAGGCCAAGAAGCACTTCTTCAAGGTCCCCCGTATCCAGGGCACCATCCCGCACCCGATCCAGGGCGAGAAGGCCGCCGGCGTCGTGCTCCTGAAGCCGGCGTCGCCGGGTACCGGTGTGATCGCCGGTGGTCCCGTGCGTGCCGTCCTGGAGTGCGCCGGCGTGCACGACATCCTGTCGAAGTCGCTCGGCTCCGACAACGCGATCAACATCGTTCACGCGACTGTGGCGGCCCTCAAGGGCCTCCAGCGTCCCGAGGAGATCGCGGCCCGCCGCGGTCTGCCCCTCGAGGACGTGGCCCCCGCGGCCCTGCTCCGTGCGCGTGCCGGGGCGGGTGTCTGATGGCCCGCCTCAAGATCACGCAGACGAAGTCGTACATCGGCAGCAAGCAGAACCACCGCGACACCCTGCGTTCGCTCGGGCTCAAGCGCCTGCACGACACGGTTGTCAAGGAGGATCGTCCCGAGTTCCGCGGCATGGTGCACACCGTCCGCCACCTCGTGACGGTCGAGGAGGTCGACTGACATGAGCGAGCAGAAGCCGCTCAAGGTCCACAACCTCCGGCCTGCCCCGGGCGCCAAGACCGCCAAGACCCGTGTGGGTCGTGGTGAGGCGTCGAAGGGTAAGACCGCTGGTCGTGGCACCAAGGGCACCAAGGCCCGCTACCAGGTTCCGGAGCGCTTCGAGGGTGGGCAGATGCCCCTCCACATGCGGCTCCCGAAGCTCAAGGGCTTCAAGAACCCGTTCCGCACCGAGTACCAGGTCGTCAACCTCGACGCGCTGGTCGCCCTCTACCCCGAGGGCGGCGAGGTCACCGTCGAGGACCTGGTCGCGAAGGGCGCGGTCCGCAAGAACAGCCTCGTGAAGGTGCTCGGCCAGGGCGAGCTCTCCGTGGCGCTGACGGTGAAGGTCGACAAGGCCTCCGCCTCCGCCAAGGAGAAGATCACCGCCGCCGGCGGCACCGTCACCGAGCTCGTCTGAGCCTTCGGGTCTCGGACGCGTGAAGTGCCCCCACCGTGAGGCACTTCGGCGACGCACACCCCACCGGGGACACTCCAGGGTTCTTCCCTGGGGTGTCCCCGGTGGTCGTTGTGGGGGGTGTGCGCCGGTGTGTGGTGCTGTGGCCGCCGTTTCTGGCGCGCGCTCCCCGTGGCCGGTCGTTCCCCAGGGACAGGGAGCGCCGGTAAGGTGGCGTCGACTGTGCCGCGTGGCGTGTCCCTGTGGGGTGTCACGCGGTTGTCTCTGTGAGAACAAAGCAGTACCGCAGTAGTCCCGTAGTAGTTCCGTCAGTTCCGTTACCGCCGAACCTCAAGACCGTCACCTCTGGCGCAGTAGCGCGGGGGTCGCAGGAGGCACCGTGCTCACCGCGTTCGCCCGAGCGTTCAAAACGCCCGACCTGCGCAAGAAGCTGCTCTTCACGCTGGGCATCATCGTGATCTACCGGCTCGGTACGCACGTACCGATCCCGGGGGTGAACTACAAGAACGTCCAGACCTGTCTCGACCAGGCCAACACCAACTCCGGCCTCTTCGGCCTGGTGAACCTGTTCAGTGGCGGGGCGCTGCTCCAGATCACCATCTTCGCGCTGGGGATTCTCCCCTACATCACGTCGAGCATCATTCTCCAGCTGCTCACCGTCGTGATCCCGCGACTCGAAGCCCTCAAGAAGGAGGGCCAGTCCGGTACGGCGAAGATCACCCAGTACACCCGTTACCTGACGGTCGCCCTCGCGGTGCTCCAGGGCACCGGGCTCGTCGCGACCGCGCGCAGCGGCGCGATCTTCCAGGGCTGCTCGGTCGCCGGGGACATCGTCCCGGACCAGTCGATCTTCACGACCGTCGTCATGGTCCTCACGATGACCGCCGGTACCGCCACCGTCATGTGGCTCGGTGAGCTGATCACCGACCGCGGCATCGGCAACGGCATGTCGATCCTGATGTTCGTCTCGATCGCGGCCGGCTTCCCCGGCTCGCTCTGGGCGATCAAGAAGGGCGGCGACCTCGCCGACGGCTGGATCGAGTTCGGCACCGTGATCCTGGTGGGCCTCGTCATGGTCGCTCTGGTGGTCTTCGTCGAGCAGGCCCAGCGCCGTATCCCGGTCCAGTACGCGAAGCGCATGATCGGCCGCCGTTCCTACGGCGGGACGTCCACGTACATCCCGCTCAAGGTGAACCAGGCGGGCGTGATCCCTGTGATCTTCGCCTCGTCGCTCCTCTACATCCCGGCGCTGATCGTCCAGTTCACCGATTCGCAGGCGAGCTGGGCCACCTGGATTCGCGACAATCTGGCCGATACCTCCGCGTGGCCGCACGTGGTTCTGTACTTCTTGCTCATCGTCTTCTTCGCGTTCTTCTACGTGGCCATCTCGTTCAACCCCGAAGAAGTCGCGGACAACATGAAGAAGTATGGTGGGTTCATCCCGGGCATCCGGGCTGGCCGACCGACCGCCGAGTACCTGAGCTACGTACTCAACCGGATCACCTGGCCGGGCTCGCTGTATTTGGGGCTGATCGCGCTGGTGCCGACGTTGGCACTGGCGGGCTTCGGGGCTAATGGCAACTTCCCGTTCGGCGGGACGAGCATCCTGATCATCGTGGGTGTGGGTCTGGAGACCGTGAAGCAGATCGAGAGCCAGCTCCAGCAGCGCAACTACGAAGGGTTCCTCCGCTGATGCGTATCGTCCTCGTCGGGCCGCCTGGGGCGGGCAAGGGAACGCAGGCCGCGTTCCTCGCCAAGAAGCTGTCGATCCCGCACATCTCCACCGGAGACCTGTTCCGGGCGAACATCAGCCAGGGCACCGAACTGGGGAAGCGCGCGAAGTCCTACATGGACGCGGGCAACCTGGTTCCGGACGAGGTCACCATCGGGATGGCGAAGGACCGCATGGAGCAGGAGGACGCCGCGAACGGCTTCCTGCTCGACGGCTTCCCCCGCAACGTCGGCCAGGCCGAGGCGCTGGACGGCATCCTCAAGGAGTGGGGTGTGGGGCTCGACGCGGTCCTGGACCTGGAGGTCCCCGAGGACGAGGTGGTCAAGCGCATCGCGGGCCGCCGCATCTGCCGCAACGACTCCAGTCACGTCTTCCACGTCACGTACAGCAAGCCGAAGCAGGAGGGCGTCTGCGACGTCTGCGGCGGCGAGCTGTACCAGCGGGACGACGACAAGGAGGAGACGGTCCGCAAGCGCCTGGAGGTCTACCACACGGAGACCGAGCCGATCATCGACTTCTACCGGGCGCAGGACCTCGTCAGGACGATCCCCGCGCTCGGCAAGGTGAACGAGGTCACCGAGCGGGCGCTGGCGGCGCTGGAGGGCTGAGGCCCGGCCTCTCCCCTCGTGGCGCGCTGTCGTCGCTCATGTCGTACGTGCTACGGCCGTACCCCTTCCCGGGGGTGCGGCCGTAGTGTTGTGTGCGAGTTCTTTTCAGGTCCACCAGGACAGATCCACCAGGAACGGGAGCCGTGAAGCATGGGCGTGGTCGAGATCAAGACCCCGGAGCAGATCGCGAAGATGCGTGAGGCGGGTCTTGTCGTCGCCGCCGTGCACCGCGCGACGCGGGAGGCGGCCGTGCCGGGCGCCACGACGCGCGACCTCGACCAGGTGGCGCGCAAGGTGCTCGCCGAGCACGGCGCGAAGCCGAACTTCCTCGGGTACGGGGGCTTCCCCGCGACGATCTGCACCTCGGTGAACGACGTCGTGGTGCACGGCATCCCGGACGACGAGACGGTCCTCAAGGACGGGGACCTCATCTCGATCGACGCGGGGGCCATCGTGGACGGCTGGCACGGGGACGCGGCCTTCACCGCCTTCGTGGGCTCGGGTCACGCTCCGGAGCTGGTCGAGCTGTCCCGGGTGACCGAGGAGTCGATGTGGGCCGGGATCGCCGCGATGAAGCTCGGCAACCGCCTCGTGGACGTTTCGCGCGCGATCGAGACGTACATCCGCCGGCAGCCGAAGCCGGGCGGCGGCAAGTACGGGATCATCGAGGACTACGGCGGGCACGGCATCGGCACCGCGATGCACATGGACCCGCACCTGCTGAACTACGTCGAGCGGCGGCGCGGCAAGGGCCCGAAGCTCGTGCCCGGCTTCTGCCTCGCCATCGAGCCGATGGTCTCGCTGGGGTCGCCGAAGACGGAGGTGCTGGAGGACGAGTGGACGGTCGAGACGATCGACCACTCGTGGTCCTCGCACTGGGAACACTCGGTGGCTCTGACCGCTGAGGGGCCCATTGTCCTGACGGCCGAGGACGGCGGGAAGGCGAAGCTCGGGGCGATGGGGATCACCGTGGCGCCCGATCCGCTGGGCTGACCTTTTGTCCTCAATCGCCGGACAGGCTGGAAAACCAGCCTGTCCGGCGATTGCTGGTTGAGAGGGGCCGTCCGTGGGCAGACATAGGCGATTCGTGTTTCTTCGAGGGGTGACGTAGACTCGGTCGTCGGCTCTCGTGTATCGGCATGTCCGCGACACGGAGTCGGCCAAGGTAGTCGATTCGAAGGGCGAAGCGTGGCCAAGAAGCAAGGTGCCATCGAGATCGAGGGCACTGTCGTCGAGTCTCTGCCGAACGCGATGTTCAAGGTCGAGCTCCAGAACGGCCACCAGGTCCTGGCACACATCAGCGGCAAGATGCGCATGCACTACATCCGCATCCTCCCTGACGACCGGGTCGTGGTGGAGCTCTCTCCGTACGACCTGACGCGTGGCCGGATCGTCTACCGGTACAAGTAGATCTGACCCCGCCCGCCCCCCGGCTCCCGTGGAGCGGGCACTGACCCGGAGAACCTCACCGCAATGAAGGTCAAGCCGAGCGTCAAGAAGATCTGCGACAAGTGCAGGGTGATCCGCCGTCACGGCCGGGTCATGGTCATCTGCGACAACCCGCGCCACAAGCAGCGCCAGGGCTGACCCAGATCCCTCCCCGCGTTCGCAGTTCTCTCGCGTGACGTAGCAAAGTACATATACGCAGGACCCGTCCCTCTTCTTCGCGCCCATGGAGTGATCCATCGGTCCGAGGAGGGCGACACCCCCGGCGCGGAGGCCGGGGACCCAGTCCGTACCAGGCCCGTAGGCGGCCTCGGCGGGTGGGAGCGGTGCTGCGGCAGACCTCCGAAGCATTCACAGGAGCCTTGAATGGCACGCCTTGAAGGTGTGGACCTCCCGCGCGACAAGCGCGTCGAGGTCGCCCTCACGTACGTGTTCGGTATCGGCCGGACGCTGTCCAAGCAGACGCTGGCCGCGACCGGTGTCGACCCCAACACCCGCGTCCGCGACCTTGCCGAGGAAGACCTCGTCAAGATCCGCGAGTACGTGGACGCCAACATCCAGACCGAGGGTGACCTCCGTCGCGAGATCCAGGCCGACATCCGCCGCAAGGTGGAGATCGGCTGCTACCAGGGTCTTCGCCACCGTCGCGGCCTTCCCGTCCACGGCCAGCGCACCAGCACGAACGCCCGTACCCGCAAGGGCCCGCGTCGCGCGATCGCCGGCAAGAAGAAGCCGGGCAAGAAGTAGTCCTCAGCAGTCGACCGTCGATCGACAGCGTCGCGCTGTAGGACCGACCACCTCCACGGGAGTAATACATGCCTCCGAAGGGCCGTCAGGGCGCTACCAAGAAGGTGCGCCGCAAGGAAAAGAAGAACGTCGCTCACGGGCACGCCCACATCAAGAGCACGTTCAACAACACGATCATCTCGATCACCGACCCGACCGGGAACGTGATCAGCTGGGCCTCCGCCGGCCACGTCGGCTTCAAGGGCTCGCGCAAGTCCACCCCCTTCGCCGCGCAGATGGCCGCCGAGTCGGCCGCCCGCCGCGCGCAGGAGCACGGCATGCGCAAGGTCGACGTCTTCGTCAAGGGTCCCGGCTCCGGCCGTGAGACCGCGATCCGCTCGCTCCAGGCCACCGGCCTGGAGGTCGGCTCGATCCAGGACGTCACCCCCACGCCGCACAACGGCTGCCGTCCCCCCAAGCGCCGCCGCGTTTGAGTTGACTGCCGGGACCGCCGGTCCCGGATCGCCGTGAGGTGCCGTACGGCCCAGGGGTGCTCACCCCCGGGCCGTACGGCCGCCTCCGGCCCCCGTAGGGCGTCAAATAGTGGTCGCCCACGACAGAAGGAAAGACACGCATGCTGATCGCTCAGCGTCCGTCGCTGACCGAAGAGGTCGTCGACGAGTTCCGCTCGCGGTTCGTCATCGAGCCGCTGGAGCCGGGCTTCGGTTACACCCTCGGCAACTCCCTGCGCCGCACGCTCCTCTCCTCGATCCCGGGTGCCGCCGTCACCTCGATCCGGATCGACGGCGTCCTGCACGAGTTCACCACCGTGCCGGGTGTCAAGGAGGACGTGACCGACCTCATCCTCAACATCAAGCAGCTCGTCGTCTCCTCGGAGCACGACGAGCCCGTCGTGATGTACCTGCGCAAGCAGGGTCCGGGTGTCGTCACCGCCGCCGACATCGCGCCCCCGGCCGGTGTCGAGGTGCACAACCCCGACCTCGTGCTCGCCACGCTCAACGCCAAGGGCAAGCTGGAGATGGAGCTGACCGTCGAGCGCGGTCGCGGCTACGTCTCCGCCGTCCAGAACAAGCAGGCGGGCCAGGAGATCGGCCGTATCCCGGTCGACTCCATCTACTCCCCGGTGCTCAAGGTCACGTACAAGGTCGAGGCGACCCGTGTCGAGCAGCGCACCGACTTCGACAAGCTCATCGTCGACGTCGAGACCAAGCAGGCCATGCGGCCGCGTGACGCCATGGCGTCCGCGGGCAAGACGCTGGTCGAGCTCTTCGGCCTCGCGCGTGAGCTGAACGTCGACGCCGAGGGCATCGACATGGGCCCGTCCCCGACGGACGCCGCGCTCGCCGCCGATCTCGCGCTGCCGATCGAGGAGCTGGAGCTCACGGTCCGCTCGTACAACTGCCTCAAGCGGGAAGGCATCCACTCGGTCGGCGAGCTCGTCGCCCGCTCCGAGGCCGACCTGCTCGACATCCGCAACTTCGGTGCGAAGTCGATCGACGAGGTCAAGGCGAAGCTCGCGGGTATGGGCCTGGCGCTGAAGGACTCGCCTCCCGGGTTCGACCCGACGTCGGCGGCCGACACCTTTGGTGCGGATGACGACGCGGACGCGGGGTTCGTGGAGACCGAGCAGTACTGAGTTCCGCGGGGCGGGGGCGGGATCTCTGGTCTCGCCTCCGGCTCGGGTGTCCTCAAGCGCCGGACGGGCTGGATTTTGTTCGGCGGGACTTCGGGTGCGGGTGCGTGATCGCGCTTTGCGCTCGTCCTCAAACGCCGGACGGGCTGGATTCTTTTCCGCCCGTACCGGATTCCGGACCTCGGGCCGGATCTCCGTCGGGGGTTTCCCCGCGCGGACACTGTCGTCGGTACCTCGTACGGCCGGCGCAGACACACTAGGAGTTGGATATGCCCAGGCCCACCAAGGGTGCTCGTCTCGGCGGCGGTGCCGCGCACGAGAAGCTGCTGCTCGCGAACCTCGCCAAGGCGCTGTTCGAGCACGGCAAGATCACCACGACCGAGGCGAAGGCGCGGCGGCTGCGGCCCTACGCCGAGCGTCTGGTGACCAAGGCGAAGAAGGGTGACCTTCACAACCGCCGCCAGGTCCTCCAGGTCATCACCGACAAGAGCGTCGTCCACACGCTCTTCACGGAGATCGGCCCGCGGTACGAGAACCGCCCGGGTGGCTACACCCGTATCACCAAGATCGGCAACCGTCGTGGCGACAACGCGCCCATGGCGGTCATCGAGCTGGTGGAGGCCCTGACCGTGGCCCAGCAGGCCACCGGCGAGGCCGAGGCCGCGACGAAGCGCGCGGTCAAGGAGGACGAGGCGAAGACCGCCGAGTCCACCGAGGAGTCGAAGGACGCCTGAGTCCCCGGACTCGAATGACAGCGGGCCCGTCCCTCCGGGGGCGGGCCCGCTGCCGTACCACCACAGAAAGGGGCGGCCCCCGTGCGGCTGCGGCTGGACTTGAGTTACGACGGCACCCAGTTCCACGGCTGGGCCAGGCAGCCCGGCGGGCGGCGCACGGTGCAGGAGACGCTGGAGGAGGCGCTCCGGGTCGTCACGCGCGCCCCGGAGCCGTACGAGCTGACCGTCGCGGGGCGGACGGACGCGGGCGTGCACGCGCGCGGGCAGGTCGCGCACGTCGAGATGGCGGACGAGGTGTGGGCCGAGCACGGCGAGAAGCTGCTCAAGCGGCTCGCCGGGCGGCTGCCCAAGGACGTACGGGTGTGGCGCGTCGCCCCCGCGCCCGAGGGCTTCGACGCGCGGTTCTCCGCGATCTGGCGGCGGTACGCCTACCGCGTCGCCGACCAGGCGGGCGGGGTGGACCCGCTGCTGCGCGGCCACGTGCTGTGGCACGACCGGCCGCTCGACCTCGACGCGATGAACGAGGCGGCCGAGGGGCTGCTCGGAGAGCACGACTTCGCCGCGTACTGCAAGAAGCGCGAGGGCGCGACGACCATCCGCGAGATGCAGCAGCTCTTCTGGACCCGGCGCGCGGACGGCGTCCTGGAGGCGACCGTGCGCGCGGACGCCTTCTGCCACAACATGGTGCGCTCGCTCGTGGGGGCGCTGCTCTTCGTCGGGGACGGGCACAGGCCGCCGTCGTGGCCCGCGAAGGTGCTCGCCGCCGGGGTTCGGGACTCGGCGGTGCACGTCGTACGGCCCGTGGGGCTCACGCTCGAAGAGGTCGGGTACCCGGCGGACGAACTCCTCGCTGCGCGCAGCGTCGAGGCGCGGAACATGCGCACGCTCAAGACGGCGGGCGACAACGCGTCGAGCGGGTGCGGGGGTTGTGACTGAGGAAGGGGGACGCTTGACCTCGCGGCCTCCTGGCTCGTATATGCTCGCGAACTCCGGGTGAGTTCTTCGAACGGCTCGCCGAAAGAGTTCGGGGTCCTTGTGGCCCGGGGGTTTGTATGAGCGCCATCAATTCCGCATCGCGCGAGACGCCCCAGCCCAGCCCACCCCAGTCCGGCCGCCGGCGGCGGTCCGGCGGGGGCGCGGCGGAGTGGCGCCGGGCGGTGGCCCACAGCCACGGGCTGCTGCCGCAGCCGCCCGACGACCGCGAGAAGTACTCCTACGCGCAGCGCAACCGCTGGGTCCTGACGGCGGGTTCGTTCATCAGCTTCGCGTGCCTGGGCCTCAGCCAGCTCATGTTCACGGCGTCGAGCCCCTGGTTCTGGGTCATGATGCCGCTGCTCGCCTTCGTCGTCGTCGACTACCTGCTCTCCTTCGTGCTCGACAGTTTCAGCAAGGACTTCGACCTCAAGAAGCACCGCGCGCTCGTGCGGTCCTGGCGGCCCGCCGCGTACCCGAGCGTGGACGTGTTCCTGCCGGTGTGCGGCGAGCCCATCGAGGTGCTGCACAACACGTGGACGCACGTGCGCGCGCTGAGCGGTACGTACGCGGGCCCCGTCGAGGTGCACGTCCTGGACGACGCGGACGACCCGGACGTGGCCCGCATGGCCGCCGACTTCGGCTTCCGCTACCTCGTGCGCCCCAACCGGGGCTGGTTCAAGAAGGCCGGGAACCTGCGGTACGCCTTCGAGCGCACCCGGGGAGAGCACATCCTCATCCTGGACGCCGACTTCGCCCCGCGCGCCGACCTGCTCGACGAACTCCTCCCGCACATGGACGAGGAGAAGGTCGCGATCGTCCAGTCCCCGCAGTTCTTCCGCATCGTGGACCGGCAGAACTGGATCGAGCGCGGCGCGGGCGCGGTGCAGGAGCAGTTCTACCGCTCCGTGCAGACCTCCCGCGAGGACAAGGACGGCTCGATCTGCGTCGGCTCCTGCGCGGTCTACCGGCGCTCCGCGCTCGACGAGATCGGCGGCATCTCGCTCATCGAGCACTCCGAGGACATGTACACGGGCTTCGACCTGCGGGCGCTCGGCTGGAAGCTGCGGTACGTGCCCGTCGCGCTCTCCGCCGGGGTCTGCCCCGACACGGCGGGCGCCTTCCACAACCAGCAGTACCGCTGGTGCATGGGCTCGCTGTCGCTGCTGACGTCGAAGTCCTTCTGGCAGATGGACCTCAAGCTGCTGACCCGCCTGTGCTACGTCTCCGGCTTCCTCTACTACCTCCAGACCGCGCTGCTCACCTTCATCGCCCCGCTCATCCCGCTCTCGCTGCTCCTGCTCCGCCCCGACCTGCTGCGCGCCCAGGCCGGTCTGCTGATCCTGCCGAGCGTCTTCTACGTGACCCTCGTGCTGCCGCTGTGGCACCGCGCCCCCTACCGGCTCGAAGCGTGGGCGGTGCGGATCATGTACGGCTGGTCGCACGTCTTCGCGGTGTGGGACGTGCTGCGCGGGCGGCCCATGGGCTGGAAGCCGACCGGCTCGGACGGCGCGAAGAAGAACGGCATGGGCCGCTACTGGGCCGGGATGATCGGCTGGACCGGCGGCACCGCCGTGCTGTGGGTCGCGGTCTCGGGCTGGCGGCTGCTCACGGGCTACCCGCCGGACTACGCCCTCATGCTCTCGGGCGGGCTCTTCTACGCGGCCGTCGTCGCCCGCGTCCTCGTACAACCGCGTGCCGCCCGGGCGCAGGCCCCGCTGCCGCCCACCCCTCAGGAAGCCCTCGTATGATCTTCTCCCCCCAGGGAGTTCCCGCATGACCTCCCCCCACGCCACGGCGTTCCCGCGCCGGGCCGCGCTCGGCGTTCTCGCGGGCGCCGCCGCGCTCGGCGCCGCCGGCTGCTCCGTCTTCAGCGACGAGGGCAGGTCGCAGTACGAGCGCGCGCAGGGCCACTCGGACGCCACGGCCTCGACGGACGGCGGGGCGACGCCCTCGCCGAAGCCGAGTGAACTCCCGTACGACGTGCGCCCACTGCTCGCCCCGGCGAAGAAGTACTTCGGCGTCGCGCTCGACGGGGCGCCCGCCTCGGTCGCGCCGCTCGCGCGCTTCGCGAAGCAGGCGGGCAAGAAGCCCGACCTCGTCGAGTTCTACTCGGCGTGGGGCGACGCCTACGAGACGCGGCTCGCCGTCAACGCCTGGGACTACGGGGCGCTCCCGTACATCGCCTGGGAGCCCTTCAAGAAGACGCTGCGGCAGATCGGCGCGGGCAAGGACGACACGTACATCCGCGGCTTCGCGCGGGACGTGCGCGATCTCAACCAGCCCGTCGCGATCAGCTTCGCGCACGAGATGAACGGCCACTGGTACCCCTGGGGCAGCAAGAAGGCCACCCCGGCCGAATTCGTGCGCGCCTGGCGGCACCTCCACGAGGTCTTCGCCGACGAGGGCGCGACGCAGGTGATCTGGGTGTGGAGCCCGAACGTGATCAACCCGGTGCCGGACGTGCGGCTGCGCCCGTACTGGCCGGGGGACGCGTACGTCGACTGGGTCGGCGTCATCGGCTACTACGGGGCCGATGGACCGGCCACCTTCCGGACGCTGTACGGGCCGACGATGGACGAGGTACGCGCCTTCACGAAGAAGCCCTTCCTCATCGCCGAGACCGCCGCCGAGGACACCCCGCGCAAACCCGCCGACATCCACGACCTTTTCACCGGGGTCGAGGCGCGCGACGACGTGCTCGGGCACGTGTGGTTCGACTTCGACAAGGAGGCGGACTGGCGCATCGCGAGCGACCCGGCCGCCGAGGCCGCCTACCGCCGCGAGGCGGCGGCGCCCTCGTACGGCTTCGACGTGCGGGCGGCGGGCGGGAAGGGCGCGGCAGCGAGCGGGGGAACGGGCCGCTGATGGACTCCTGGAACACGGCGGGTCCGGGGACGTACGAGGGCGACGCGGCTCCGCGTCCGTACGAGGGGGACACCGCTCCGCGCCCGTACGAGAGCGACGCCGCCCCGTACCCGTACCCCCCGGCCGGCGCCGGCCCCGATCCCGCCCTCGATCCCCCCACCCAGAACTTCGCGCGCGTCCCCGCGCCGCAGGCGGACGCCTTCGACCTCAACCCGCAGCGCGCGCCCGTCGCCGGGTACCGCGTGCCCGAGGTGCCCGAGTCGGCGTGGTCCGTCGACACCCGCAGATCCACGCTCATCAGCCGGGGCGTGCTCCTGTGCGTGCTCCTCGTGCAGGCGGTCCTCACGCTGCGGCTCGGCGGCTCCGTCTTCCAGGACGAGGCGCTGTACATCGCCTCGGGCCACTACGAACTCGCCAACCTGCTCCACGGCACGCCGCTGCCCGTCGACTTCGCCGCCTACTTCTCCGGGCACCCCAAGCTCTACCCGGTGCTCGCCGCGCTCGTCGACGACCACTTCGGGCTCTCCGGGGTCCGCTTCCTGAGCCTGCTCTTCCTCCTCGCCACGACGACGCTCCTGTACGCGAGCACGCGCCGCCTCTTCAACGCGCGCTCCGCGCTGGGCGCCGCCGCGCTCTTCGCCGTCGTGCAGCCCACCCTCACGCTCGGCCGCCTCGCGACGTACGACGGCGCCGCGCTCTTCCTGCTCGCGCTCGGCCTGTGGCTCGTCGTGCGCACCGGGCGCATGCGCGTACCCGCCGTGCTCCTCGCGGCCCCGCCGATCGCGCTCGCGTGCGGCGTCAAGTACGCGGCGGCGCTGTACGTACCGACGCTCGTGCTCCTCGCGGTGCTCACCGCCTACCGGCAGCGCGGCGCGCGCACGCTCCTGCGCGGTGTCGTGCTCGGCGCCGGCGTCCTCGCGCTGCTCGGCATCGGCTACGCGCTCTCCGGGCCGCTCGGCGGCATCACCTCCACGACGACCGACCGCGCCCACGGCGGCGACCCGGCGAGCAGGCTGCTCGACCACAGCGCCCAGTGGGGCGGACTGCTCGTGCTCACGGCGGCGGGCGGCAGCCTCGCGTACGTGCTGCGGGCCCGCATGGTCGAGATGCCGTGGGTACGGGGCAGCACGCCGGGGCGCTGGCGGCGCGCGCTGCTCGGCGTCCTCCTCACGGGGACCGCGTTCCTCGCCCCCGCGTACCAGATCCACCTCCAGACGGAGGTCTCGCTCTTCAAGCACGTCGGCTTCGGGCTGCTCTTCGCCGCGCCGATGGCAGGGCTGGGCATGTCCCGGCTCATCGGGCCGCACTTCCGCAATCCGCAGCTCGGCATCATGCTCTTCGTGCTGACGCTCGTGCTCGGCATGGTGCAGGCGCAGAACGCGTTCAGCTGGCCCGACGCGCGCGGCCCCGCCCAGTACCTGCGCACGGTCGTGGACAAGAAGGGGCTCTACCTCGCCGAGGAGTCCGAGGTGCCCGCGTACCTGCTGCGCGACCGCACCGGGTGGAACCAGTGGGTCAACACGACCTTCTTCCAGTACACGGCGAAGGACGGCAAGCGGTACGAGGGCCCCGACCCGGCCGGGTTCGCGGCGGCCGTGCGCGATGCCCGCTTCGACGCGATCATGCTGCGCGGCGGGGTGACGCCCGAGGTCGACGCGGCGGTCGAGAAGGCGCTGCGCGGCAATCCGCACTACCGGCTGACGGGGCGCTTCCCCACCACGACGAGCAGCGGAGACTCGGTCTACCGGATATGGGTCAAACAGTGAACCGACCGCCGCGGCGGGAGATGTCCTTCGACGGCGAGTCCGAGTCGACCCGCACGATGAGCCTCTTCCTGCCCAGCCAGCAGCGCCGCGCCGCCGACACGGCCGCCGAGGCCGCCGCCCGGACCCCCGAGGCCGTGCGGCCCGCCGTGCCGCGCGAGGACGGGCCCGCCGAGCCGCCCGCCCCGCGCCGCGACCGGGGCGGGTGGCGCACCAGCGCGCCCGTCTTCGCGCTGCCCACGCTGCTCGCGCTCGTCATGCTCCTGCCGGGGCTCGGCGACCGCCAGCTGTGGCGCGACGAGCACGCCACGTGGTGGGCGGCCTCGCTGTCGCTGCACGACCTGAGCGTCCTCACCAAGTCGATCGACATCGTCTTCATCCCGTACTACCTCGGGATGCACGTCTGGATCGCCCTCTTCGGCGACTCCGAGGCGGCCCTGCGCGTCCCCGGCGCGCTCGCCATGGCGGCGGCGGCCGGGCTGCTCGGGCTGCTGGGGCGGCACCTGTTCACCGCGCGCGTCGGCCTCGTCGCGGGGCTCGCCTTCGCGGTGGTCCCGGGGATCACGCGGTACGGGCAGGAAGTGCGCCCGTACGCTGTCGCCGTCGCCGCCGTGCTCGCCTCGACGCTGCTGCTCCTGCGGCTGCTCGAACGCCACGGCTTCAAGGGCTGGTGCGCGTACGCGCTCACCGTGCCGCTCATCGGCTGGAGCCACCTCGCCTCGCTGTGCGTCCTCGCCGCCCACCTCGCCCTCGTCGTCCGCGCCCGCCGCGCGGGGGACCGCATCGCGGGCTGGGCGTGGACGGCCGCCGCGCTCCTCGGGCTGTGCCTCGTACTGCCGATGGCGCTCGCGGGCAGCGGCCAGAGCGGGCAGATCGCGTGGAACAACCCGACCTTCCACGACCTCCAGACCTACCCGGAGCAGCTCTTCGGGAGCTGGGCGGTCGCGGTCCCGGTCCTCGTCCTCGCTGTCGTGGGGGCGCTGTTCGTCCGCGAGTACGTGCTGCCCTTCGCGCTGTGGACGGTGCTGCCGCCGCTGCTCACCTTCGCGACCGCCGCGCAGCTCCACCTCTTCCTGCCGCGCTACCTGCTCTTCACCGTGCCCGCCTGGGTGCTGCTCGCCGCCGCCGCGCTCGGCCGCGCGGGCGGGCGGCTGAACGGCGAGGGGCCGCGCGCGCTGCGTACCGGCGGGCTCGTCCTCGGGCTCGTCGCGGTCGCCGGGCTCACCCTCGCGGCCCAGCCGGGCCTGCGGACCGCGCGCGCCGACATCGCGGGCGAGCCGGACTTCCGGGGCGCCGCCGCGTACCTCCTCAAGCACCAGGAGAAGGGCGACGCGGTCGCGTACGGCGGCACCTTCTCCGAGCGGCGCGCGCTCGACTACGAGTGGCGCGACGCGGCGACGCGGCCCAAGGACGTGCTCGTCTACCGGACCCCGCAGGAGCTCGGGTCCTACGGGGCGCAGGAGTGCCCGCGTCCCGCGAGCTGCCTCGCCACGACGAAACGCCTGTGGCTCGTGACGACCGCGTTCGGCGAGGACCCGTACGGGGACATGCCGCGCGCGAACGCGAAGGCGATCCGCGCCGGCTTCCGCCTCGCGAGCACCAAGAAACTCCACAACGTCAGGGTCCTGCTGTACACGCGCAGCGCGGCGGAGCACGCCCGCGACGACAGCGCCGCCGACCGCGCCGTGCACGCCTCCTGACCTCCCCCTTCCCGTCCCTTTCCGCCGAGGAGCAACCCCGTGAGTCAGTCGTCAGCCGCACCGGGCACACCGGAGAACGCCGCTCAGGGCGACGCCGCGCGCGTCACCGTCGTCATGCCCACGTACAACGAGGCGGCGAACCTGCCGCGCATGGCGGAGGCCGTGCTCGCGCTGCCGCTGCCCGCGCTCCAGCTGAAGATCGTCGACGACTCCAGCCCGGACGGGACGGGCGAGCTCGCCGACGAGCTGGCGGAGAAGTACAACGCGGGCGGCGGCGCGCGCCCCCGCATGACCGTGCTGCACCGCACCGAGAAGGACGGCCTGGGGCGCGCGTACGTCGCGGGGATGAGCGCGGCGCTGGAGGAGGACGCCGAGTTCGTCGTGCAGATGGACGCCGACGGGAGCCACCCGGTCGAGGCCGTGGTGCGGATGCTCGCCGCCGCGCGCGCCGAGGACGCCGGGCTCGTCGTGGGCAGCCGGTACGTCGAGGGCGGGCAGCTCGACGAGGAGTGGGGCCGCCACCGCGTACTGCTCTCGCGCTTCGCCAACGCCTATGCGCGCGCCGTGCTCGGCAGTGACATCCGCGACATCACCGCGGGCTACAACCTGTGGTCGGCCGCGACCCTGCGCGACCTCGACCTCGCGACACTCGACAGCGCGGGCTACAGCTTCCAGGTCGAGCTGAAGTACAAGGCCACGCGCGCCGGGTACCGCGCCGTCGAGGTCCCGATCCGCTTCGAGGAGCGGACGGAGGGGGCGTCGAAGATGACGCTGCGGACGCAGCTGGAGAGCGCGCTCGTGCCGTTGCGGCTGCGGATGCGGGGCGATCGCTGAGGGCCTTACGGGGCGGTCCGGGCGCCGCTTCGGCGTGACCGGTGCCGCTTCCGCGTGGCGGGTGGGGCCTTACGGGGCCGGGGACGCCGCCGCCTTCGAGGCCGCCGCGACGCCGCGGGCGTAGATCTGCCGGAAGGCGTACGTCGACAGCTCGTCGCCCGCCCGGAAGACCTCCGTGTCGGCCTTCGTCACCGCCTTGCCGTCCCGGAAGCCGCCCACCGTGAGGTAGACGTACCGGGCGTAGGCGTTGGTGGTGCTGCGGCACACCGTCGTACGGCAGAAGACGGGCACCCCGGAGCCCGGCAGCGAGGCCACGTTCCCGCGCGCCTGCTCCTTCGCCTTCGCCGCCGCCCCCGCCGAGTCGAAGACCGCGACACCGACCGTGACGGCGACCCCGCCCCTCGTGTACGTCGCGCGCAGCAGCTGCCGGCAGCCGTTCGCCTTCAGCACCCCGCCGAGCGCCCCCTGGGCCGCCGACGCGCAGTCGCCCGTCGCGGCGAGGGGGCCCTTGTCGTACGTACCGGCGTCGAGCCGCAGCTCACCGCCGGGGAAGAGGCCCGCGGCCGTGAGCGGGGCCGTGTCGCGGGCCGCGCTGTTGAGGTACTCGCTGGGGCTCGGGACCGGGCGGGGCGCGACCGAGGAGAAGCGGGGGCTCGCGCTCGTGGAGGGGCTGGGGAGGGTCGCGGTGGGCGGGAGGCTCTTGTGCGCCGCGTCGCTCTTCGTGCCGTCGTCCTTGTTCACCGTGACGAGGACGGTCGCGACGATCGCCGCGACGAGCCCGGTGGCGATGACGCCGAAGGCCGTCCACAGCACGGTCTTGCGGCGCTTGGCGCGGGCGTTCTCCTCCGCGAGCGCGTTCCAGTCCGGGGACTGCCCGCCCGCACCGAAGCCGCCGCCGTCACCGCGTCCGTCACCATGGGGTCCCCCGTGCCCAAAGCTCATGGCGCGCATACTAGTCACACCGCGGGCGGACGGATCTCGGTGCGACGGGGCGGACGATTTTGACCCGTACGGGGACTGGCGGGTAGCCTGGCTCCTCGTTGTGTATTGGCTTGCTCATTCTCACGTGAGGGGCCCTTACACCGGTCCACCAAGCCGATGACCAGCGGTACGCACGCGTTTGCGTCGACGAGTGCGTCCAGGGCTGTCGTGATCGTCCGTGGTGGCCATGTCAGGACCCCCTCCCTGGCCTTCTCGGTCCGGGAGACACCCATCACAGAAGAAGCGAAGGCTACGACCAGTGCGTACGTACAGCCCCAAGCCCGGCGATGTGACTCGCCAGTGGCACGTCATCGACGCCCGGGACGTTGTCCTGGGCCGTCTGGCGTCGACCGCCGCCAGCCTCCTGCGGGGCAAGCACAAGCCGATCTACGCCCCCCACGTCGACACCGGTGACTTCGTCATCGTCATCAACGCCGACAAGGTGCACCTCTCCGGCAACAAGCGGACCCAGAAGCTCGCCTACCGTCACTCGGGTTACCCGGGCGGTCTGCGTTCGGTCCGTTACGACGACCTCCTCGCGAACAACCCGGAGAAGGCCGTCGAGAAGGCCGTCAAGGGCATGCTCCCGAAGAACACCCTCGGCCGTCAGATGCTCTCGAAGCTGAAGGTCTACGCGGGCGAGCAGCACCCGCACGGTGCGCAGCAGCCGCAGCCGTTCGAGATCACTCAGGTCGCGCAGTAAGTCCGGCCACCCCCTAAGACACAGAGAATTCTGAGGAGCATCGTGGCCGAGACCACCGCCGAGCAGCCGATCGAAGAGGCTGTCGACGTCGAGCAGTACACCACCGAGTCCGAGGTCCCCGTCGAGGGTGAGTACACCTCGGAGTCCCTCGCCTCCGCCTTCGGCGAGCCGCAGCCGGCCGCAGGGCTGGGCCGTCGCAAGAACGCGATCGCCCGCGTCCGGATCGTCCCGGGCTCCGGCAAGTGGAAGATCAACGGTCGCACCCTTGAGGACTACTTCCCCAACAAGGTGCACCAGCAGGAAGTCAACGAGCCCTTCAAGGTGCTCGAACTCGACAACCGCTACGACGTCATCGCCCGCATCGCGGGTGGCGGCGTCTCGGGTCAGGCCGGCGCCCTGCGCCTCGGCGTGGCCCGCGCGCTGAACGAGGCCGACGTGGACAACAACCGCGGCGCCCTCAAGAAGGCGGGCTTCCTCCGCCGCGACGACCGTGCCGTCGAGCGCAAGAAGGCCGGTCTCAAGAAGGCCCGCAAGGCCCCGCAGTACAGCAAGCGCTGATCGCGGCCCTCGCCGTATCGCTTGTTCGCCCCGGCGGCACGTTCCGTGTCGTCGGGGCGTTCGCGTTCCCCGGTGGTGCGCGGCGGGCGTGCGAAGGTGCCGGGCGAGCCCGGCGGATGCGCGATGTCCCCGGGGGAACCCGGCCCATGCGGTATGACGTATAACAACTGATGTGCGAAGTGCGGCGGCCCGGTGAACGGCGGGGTCGCTCGTGACAGCGAGCGGGAGGAATCCAGGTGGGACGGCTCTTCGGGACGGACGGCGTACGCGGGGTCGCGGGCGTCGATCTGACGGCCGAGCTCGCGCTCGGGCTCGCGGTCGCGGCAGCACACGTACTGGGGGAGGTCGGGAGCAGGCCGGGGCACCGGCCGACCGCCGTGGTGGGGCGTGATCCGCGCGCCTCGGGCGAGTTCCTGGAGTCCGCGGTCGTCGCGGGCCTCGCGAGCGCCGGGGTCGACGTGCTGCGCGTCGGCGTGCTGCCCACCCCCGCGATCGCGCACCTGACCGGGGTGCTCGGCGCCGACTTCGGCGTCATGCTCTCGGCGAGCCACAACGCCATGCCGGACAACGGCATCAAGTTCCTCGCGCGCGGCGGGCACAAGCTCGCCGACGAGCTGGAGGACCGCATCGAGGCCCAGTACCACCGCCACCGCGAGCCCGGCGCCACCGAGTGGTCCCGGCCGACCGGCGCGGACGTCGGCCGGGTCCGCGACTACGACGAGGGCTTCGACCAGTACGTCGCGCACCTCGTCGCCGTACTCCCCAACCGTCTCGACGGCCTCCGTGTCGTCCTCGACGAGGCGCACGGCGCCGCCGCCCGCGTCTCGCCGGAGGCCTTCGCGCGCGCCGGGGCCGAGGTCATCACGACGATCGGCACCGAGCCCGACGGGCTCAACATCAACGACGGTGTCGGCTCCACGCACCTCGCCCAGCTCCAGGCCGCCGTCGTCGCCCACCACGCGGACTTCGGCATCGCGCACGACGGCGACGCCGACCGCTGCCTCGCCGTCGACGCCGAGGGCCGCGAGATCGACGGCGATCAGATCCTCGCCGTCCTCGCCCTCGCGATGCGCGAGCACGGCACGCTCCGCAAGAACACCGTCGTCGCGACCGTCATGTCGAACCTCGGCTTCAAGCTCGCCATGGAGCGCGAGGGCGTGCACTTCGAGGAGACGGGCGTCGGCGACCGGTACGTACTCGAACGCATGAAGGCGCAGGGGTACGCGCTCGGCGGCGAGCAGTCCGGGCACGTCATCCTCCTCGACCACGCCACGACGGGCGACGGCACCCTCACCGGGCTCATGCTCGCCGCGCGCATGGCCGAGACCGGGCGCTCCCTCGCCGACCTCGCCTCCGTCGTCACGCGGCTGCCGCAGGTCCTCGTCAACGTCCCCGACGTCGACCGCTCCCGCGTCGCCTCGGCGCCCGAGCTGCGCACCGCCGTCGAGGAGGCCGAGCACGCCCTCGGCACCACGGGCCGCGTCCTGCTCCGGCCCTCGGGCACGGAGCCGCTCGTGCGGGTCATGGTCGAGGCGGCGGACATCGAGCAGGCCCGCTCGGTCGCGAGCGGACTCGCGGACGTGGTGAAGTCGACGCTGGGCTGAGGAGCACGCTTTCTCCGCCACCGGCGCGGTGGCGACGACCCGGAGCTGCCGGGTGGTCGCCACCGCTCCGACGCACCGCGGGACGAGATCATCGGCCTGCTCGCGGAGCCGCCGAGGCGGATCAACGTGCACCCGTACGCGGCGGCTCCGGTCGTGGCGGGCTGAGGTTTCGCGGGTGGCGGTGCGGCGAGGGGTGGGGTCGCGGTGCGCGCGGTTCCGCGCCCGTACGATCCCCGCATGCTGCATGTGCGCGTCATCGTCCCGGCCCGCCGCACCGAGGAGTTGCTGGGGCTCCTGCGCGAAAGCGTGGGGGTGACCCACCTCGTCGTGCTGTCCGGCGCCGCCCGCGAGCCCGCGGGTGATCTCGTCGAGTGCGAGGTCGCCCGCGAGGCGGCCGACGAACTCCTCGACCGGCTCCAGGGATTCAGGCTCGGCGAGGACGGCGGGATCACCGCCGGGCACCTCGACCTGACCCTCTCGCAACCCGCCGAGCGGGCCGCGCGCGAGGCGCCGGGGGACGCCGCCGACGCCGTCGTGTGGCAGGAGTTGAGCGACGCGAGCAACGAGGACTCGACGCTCACCGTCACCTACCTCGCCTTCCTCGCCCTCGCGACGATGATCGCCGCGTGCGGGGTCATGCTCGACAACGCGATCCTCGTCGTCGGCGCCATGGCGATCGGTCCCGAGTTCGGGCCGCTCGCCGGGATCTCCACCGCGCTCGTGCGCAGCGCCCCGCGGCTCGCGGCCCGTTCGCTCCTCGCCCTGGTCGTGGGCTTCCTCGTCGCCATCGCGGTGACGGTCCTCTTCAGTCTGCTGATGGACCACTGGAGCCTCTTCAGCCGGGCGCGGCTCGACGGGAAGCGTCCCAACACCGGCTTCGTGTACGCGCCCGACGCGCTCTCCTTCGTCGTGGCCGTCCTCGCCGGGATCGCCGGTACCCTCTCGCTGACCTCCTCCAAGTCCGGCCTGCTCGTCGGCGTGGCGATCTCGGTGACGACGGTGCCGGCCGCGGCGAACGCGGCCGTCGCGCTCTCGTACGGGGAGTTCGGCCAGATGCGGGGCTCTCTCGAACAACTCGGCCTGAACCTCTCCGGCATCGTCCTCGCCGGCACCCTGACCCTCCTCGCCCAGCGCCTGCTGTGGTCGGAGCTGCGCGAGAGGACCGGTGGGGGCGGACGGCGCCGGGTGTGACCCGGGGCGCGGACGACATTGACCGTGCGGCATGCTGGAGGTCTGTCAACTCGCCGTCAGCAGCGTCAGGTTCGCCCCACTAAGGACCGCATTCATGAGTTACGACCCCCGCGTCGACACCAGTAGGCCGCACCCCGCGCGCGTCTACGACTGGCTGCTCGGAGGTGTGGACAACTTCCCCGCGGATCGCGCCGTGGGGGAGGGGCTGCCCGCCGCCGCGCGGCAGAACGCCCGCTGGAACCGGCAGTTCATGCACCGCGCGGCGCGGTACGTGGCCGGGCGCGGCGTACGGCAGTACCT
Source organism: Streptomyces sp. NPDC088923 (assembly GCF_044749745.1). Lineage (NCBI taxonomy): Bacteria > Bacillati > Actinomycetota > Actinomycetes > Kitasatosporales > Streptomycetaceae > Streptomyces > Streptomyces sp. NPDC088923. The sequence goes on from NZ_JBIVIO010000001.1 coordinate 932,521, forward strand.
CGACATCGGCACCGGCATCCCGACCGAGCCGAACCTCCATCAGGTCGTGCAGGGCCTCGTACCGAGCGCCCGCGTCGTCTACGCGGACAACGACCCGCTCGTGCTCGCGCACTCCGCCGCGCTCCTCGTCGGCACGCCCGAGGGCGCCACGCACTACCTCGACGCGGACGTGCGCGCCCCGGCCGAACTCCTCGACCGGGTCGGCGACTTCCTCGACCTGGGGCAGCCCGTCGCGCTCTCGCTCGTCGCGCTGCTGCACTTCCTGCCCGAGGACCAGGACCCGTACGGGGTCGTGCGGGCTCTCGTCTCCCGCCTGGCGTCCGGGAGTTACCTCGTCCTGACGCACGGCACCGCGGACGAGCACCCCGAGCTGGAGGAGACGACGAAGGACAGCTACCGGCGCGGCGCGATCCCGCTGCGGATGCGGACGCGCCACGAGGTCGAGCGGTTCTTCACCGGGCTCGACCTCGTGGCCCCCGGACTTGTCACGGCCAACTACTGGTACCAGGAGGGTGACCGGGTGCCGCCGCGGGAACGGAGCGGGTTCTGGGCCGGGGTGGCGCGGGTGCCGTAGAGCCGCTGCCGCCGCGGCCTCTACAGTCCGGCCGTGATCCGCTGCAACGGAACGTACTTGAAGTTCTGGTTTCCGCTGCTGCCCGGCGTCGAGTTGGAGCCGTCCTGGCAGACGAAGAGGCCGTTCGGGAAGGCGGGGCCGAGGGGCTTGTCGCTCGCGTCGATGCCGTCCGTGTCCGAGCAGCCGTCGGTCGCGCTGCCGCTGGCGACGGAGAAACGGCCCTGGTAGGCGCCGCTCGTGCGGTCGTAGACGCTGTAGTCGTCGCTGCCCTGGGAGGACGCGAACAGGTGCGTGCCGGCCGCGGTGATGCCCTCGACGTCGGCGGTGAGGTGGCCGCCGGACGCGGTCGAGTCGAGGAGGGTACGGCTCGTACCGGCGCCGGGCTCGGCCCCGTACTTCCAGATCCCGGTGTCCTCCTCGCCGACGTAGAGCGCGCCGGTCCTCTCGTCCGCGTAGCAGCCCTCGATCTCGTCGCCGACGTCGAAGAGACGCACGGAGGTCGCGGTGACGCTGTCGCCGCTGATCTTCAGCTCCCACTGCTCCAGGCGGCCCGAGGGGGAGTTGGGGTAGGCGTAGAGCTTCCCGGTGGACGGGGAGCGGTACATGCAGATGCCGTGCGCGGTGACCTCGGTGGCGACGTCCTTGAGGTGCGTGAGCCGCCGGGTCGCCGGGTCGATGCGGTAGATGTGCATCGCGCCGTCGCCGTCCTCGGCCTCGTCGTCGGCCGAGACGACGATGTCGTCCCGTACGTCCACGTTGTTGCCGTAGTCGCCACTGATCCGCTGAAGCCGCTTGCCCGCGAGGTCGTACACCTCCAGGGCGCCCTTCTTGTCGGTCGCGACGACGGCCGACTTCGCCGGGTCATCCGGATTGACCCAGATCGCCGGGTCGTCGGCGGCGTCCCCACTGTGCCCGACGGGCTCGGTCTCCACGGACGCGGTGACGGAGAAGGCGGCGGCGGAGGGCGCGGCGGGCGTGGCGGGCGTGGCGGGCGTGGCGGGCGCGGCGGGCGTGGCGGGCGTGGCTCCGAGAGCCGCGGGGGCGGCGGCGAGCGCGGCCGGGGTGAGGAGGGCGAGGGCGGCGGTGGAGACGAGAAGGGGGGCGACGAGGCGTCGGGGGCGCATGGGGGGCCTTCCGGGGGGCGGGTTCCGGGCGGGATACGAGCACCCGGAATCTACGGCCGCGGCGCGGTACGGGGGGCCAACGAGGGGTGAACTTCCCGCGCGCGGGGGCGATATCACGCCACGCGCGGGAAGGCCCTCTGTGCGCCGGCGGCCAGGCGTCAGAGCTTGCGGAGGCGGACGCGTTGGACTTTGTGGTCGGGGCCCTTGCGTATGACGAGGGTCGCGCGGCCTCTGGTGGGGGCCACGTTCTCGATGAGGTTCGGTTCGTTGATGGTGTGCCAGGTCCGGCGGGCGTAGGCGAGGGCTTCTTCCTCGGAGACCTGGGTGTACTTGCGGAAGTACGAGGACGGGTCCTGGAAGGCCGTCTCGCGCAGGCGGCGGAAGCGGTTGAGGTACCACTCGCGGATGTCCTGCGGGCGCGCGTCCACGTAGACGCTGAAGTCGAAGTAGTCCGCGAGGCCGACGCGGGTACGGCCGTCGCTGCCGGGCAGGGCGGGCTGGAGGACGTTGAGGCCCTCCACGATGAGGATGTCCGGACGCGCGACGGTGAGGCGCTCGCCGGGCACGATGTCGTACGTCAGGTGCGAGTAGACGGGCGCGGTCACGTTGTCCTTGCCGGCCTTCACGTCCGCGACGAAGCGGGTGAGCGCGCGGCGGTCGTACGACTCGGGGAAGCCCTTGCGTGCCATGAGGCCGCGCTTCTCCAGCTCCGCCATCGGCAGCAGGAAGCCGTCCGTCGTGACAAGCTCGACGCGCGGATGCTCCGGCCACCGCGCCAGCAGCGCCTGCAACAGGCGCGCGACGGTGGACTTGCCGACCGCGACACTCCCCGCGACACCGATCACGAACGGCGTGCCGTACTGCGTGCCCTGCTCGCCCAGGAAGGTGTTGAGCGAGCCGCGCAGGGCGTCGTTGGCGTCCACGTACAGGTTGAGCAGGCGCGAGAGCGGCAGGTAGACGTCGCGTACCTCGTCGAGGTCGATGACGTCGCCGAGGCCGCGCAGCTTCTCGACCTCGTCGGCCGTCAGCGGCAGCGGGGTCTTGGCGCGCAGCGCGCTCCACTCGTCCCTGGTCAGATCCACGTAGGGAGTCGCCTCCGGCCTGCGGTGGGCGCTCCTCGGGGGTGAGGTGATCACACGTCCCATTGTCGCGCCCCTGTTGCGTGCGGTGGGGGTGGGGTGCGTCACGCGGGGCGGCCGGGGGCGGCGCCCGGGGGACGGCGCGGGGGTGCGCCCGGGGACCGGCAGGGGGCGCGGGACTATGGATTTTCTGTGTGTGCGGCGAGTAGGTTCCGTCGTCGGGGGGTGGCGCGCATGGGGCGTGGATGGTGGTGGCGTCGTGACGGAGTGCGACGGGGACGCGGGGCGGGGTACGGGGGCCGGCGCGAGGAGCGGCTGGCCGCGCTGGTCGAGGACCTGCCCGACGAGGACATAGGGGAGGACCTGGAGGCGCAGGCCGACGCCTACCGCTTCGGCAGCAAACCGCGCTGCGAGGAGGTCGAGTACCTGGAGCTGCTCGCGGAGGCCCGCGAGTGAGGGCGAGAGGCTTCGCGCCCGGACGTGCGCGAAGGAGAACAGGGGGTCGCGCTCACCGAGGCGCGCGAGCGAGGCCGGGTGGCCGCGCTCACCGAGGCGCGCGAATGAGGCTGGGTGGGGCCGCGTCGCTCTCCGGAGGCGGGCACTCCCTCGCCGTACTCTTCCGTTATGTGCGGAATTGTGGGATATGCCGGAACGCAGTCGGCTCTTGACGTCGTCCTCGCCGGGCTGCGTCGCCTGGAGTACCGGGGCTACGACTCGGCGGGCGCCGCCGTGCTCGCGGATGGGGGGCTCGCGACGGCGAAGAAGTCGGGCAAGCTCGCCAATCTGGAGAAGGAGCTGATGGAACGGCCGTTGCCGAGCGCGACGACCGGCATCGGCCACACCCGCTGGGCCACGCACGGCGCGCCCAACGACGCCAACGCCCACCCCCACCTCGACAACGCGGGCCGCGTCGCCGTCGTCCACAACGGCATCATCGAGAACTTCGCCGAACTGCGCGCCGAACTCCGCGCGCGCGGCCACCACCTGGAGTCCGAGACGGACACCGAGACCGTCGCGCACCTCCTCTCCGAGGCGTACGGCTCGCACGGCGATCTCGCGGCGGCGATGCGCCAGGTGTGCGGGCGCCTCCAGGGCGCCTTCACGCTCGTCGCCGTGCACGCCGACGCGCCGGACCGCGTCGTCGGCGCGCGCCGCAACTCCCCGCTCGTCGTCGGCGTCGGCGAGGGCGAGTACTTCCTCGCCTCGGACGTCGCCGCGTTCATCGACCACACGCGCACGGCGATCGAGCTGGGCCAGGACCAGGTCGTGGAGGTGTGGCCGGAGGGCGTGACCGTCACCGGGTTCGACGGGCTCCCGTCGGAGGTCCGCACGTACCACGTGGACTGGGACGCCTCGGCGGCCGAGAAGTCCGGCTACGCCTCCTTCATGCTCAAGGAGATCGCCGAGCAGCCGAAGGCCGTCGCCGACACCCTCCTCGGCCGCGTCGACGAGTCCGGGACGCTGCTCCTGGACGAGGTGCGGGTCCCGCCCGAGGTGCTGCGCGAGACGTCGAAGATCGTCGTCGTCGCCTGCGGGACCGCCTTCCACGCCGGGCTCATCGCCAAGTACGCGATCGAGCACTGGACGCGGCTGCCCTGCGAGGTGGAGCTCGCCAGCGAGTTCCGCTACCGCGACCCGATCCTCGACCACCGCACGCTCGTCATCGCGATCTCGCAGTCCGGCGAGACGATGGACACGCTCATGGCGCTGCGGCACGCCCGCGAACAGGGCGCGCACGTCCTCGCGATCTGCAACACCAACGGCTCGACGATCCCGCGCGAGTCCGACGCCGTCCTCTACACGCACGCGGGACCGGAGGTCGCCGTCGCCTCCACGAAGGCGTTCCTGACCCAGCTCGTCGCCTGCTACCTCGTCGCGCTGTGGCTCGCCCAGCACAGGGGCGAGAAGTTCGGCGACGAGATCGGTGAGGTCGTCTCGGAACTCGCCGGCATTCCGGGCGACCTGGAGCGCGTTCTCGAAACGATGGAGCCGGTACGGGAGCTGGCGCGCTCCCTCGCCGGGCACGACACGGTCCTCTTCCTGGGCCGCCACGTCGGCTACCCCGTCGCGCTCGAAGGCGCGCTCAAGCTCAAGGAGCTCGCGTACATGCACGCGGAGGGCTTCGCCGCCGGCGAGCTCAAGCACGGCCCGATCGCCCTCATCGACCAGGGCCTGCCCGTCGTCGTCCTCGTGCCCTCGCCGCGGGGCCGCTCGGTCCTGCACGACAAGATCGTCTCCAACATCCAGGAGATCAGGGCGCGCGGGGCACGGACGGTCGTCATCGCCGAGGAGGGCGACGAGGCGGTCGCCCCGTACGCGGACCACCTCATCGAGATCCCCGAGGTGCCCACGCTCCTCCAGCCCCTCGTGGCGACGGTCCCGCTCCAGGTCTTCGCCTGCGAGCTCGCGACCGCGCGGGGGAACGAGGTCGACCAGCCGCGGAACCTGGCGAAGTCGGTGACGGTGGAGTGAGGCGTCAGGCGGGGGTGCGGGGCGTGGCGTGGGGGCGGCTCGGGTAGCGGGGGTCCGGGGCCCGGTGGGTAGGGGGTCGCCGGGGCCGGGGCGTAGGTTTTCCCCGGGCCGGGGTTCCGTTCCGGCCGGAGAGGAACGGCTCCCGTGATCATCGGTGTCGGCATCGACGTGGCGGAGATCGACCGCTTCGGGGCGGCCCTGCGCCGGACCCCGCAGCTCGCGGAACGCCTTTTCACCGGGGGCGAGACCACGCTCCCGGACGGCGAACCACGCGGTGTCGCCTCGCTCGCCGCCCGCTTCGCGGCGAAGGAGGCCCTCGCCAAGGCGCTGGGTGCCCCCGCCGGGCTGCGCTGGACCGACGCCGAGGTCTGCGCCGAACCGGGTGGGCGCCCCTACCTGCGCGTCCGCGGTACGGTCGCGGCGCGCGCGGCGGAGCTGGGTGTCCGCCACTGGCACGTCTCCCTGAGCCACGACGCGGGCGTGGCCTCGGCGGTGGTGATCGCGGAGGGCTGAGCCCTCGCCGCGCGGACGCGGAGCGGCCCCGTCGCGCCCGGGCCGCGCGGTCCCGTCCCACCGGACCCCGCGGCACCCGGGCCGCGCGCCCTCGTACCGCCCGGGCCGCGCGCCCCCATACCGCGCCGCCCCGCGCGCCCCCGTGCCGCGTCGCCCCGCGCCGCCGCCCCGTGCCGCCGCACCGCCCGGCCACGCCCCGTGCCGCCGCACCGCCCCGTGCCGCGGCACCGCCCCGCGCCGTCTAAGCCAGCTCCAGCACCGCGATCCCGCCCAGTACCACCGCGCTCGCGACAAGTCGCCACCTCCCCAGTCGTTCCCGGAACACCACCACCCCGATCACCGCCGCGATCACGATGCTCGTCTCGCGGAGCGCGGCGATGCTCGCCAGATCCCCGTACGCCTGCGCCCCGACGACGAGCCCGTACGCCGCGAGCGACAGCACTCCGCCGAGCACCCCCGTCCGCCACCCCACCCGTATCCGCTCGCCGAAGCGGTCGCGCCAGCGGGCCAGGGCGAGGAGCGGCAGGACGGGTCCCTGGAGCAGGAACATCCAGCCGATGTACCCGAGCACGGTCCCCGCGTCCCGCACCCCCGTCCCGTCCACGACGGTGTAGCTCGCGATCATCACCCCCGTACCGAGCGCGGCGGCGAGCGCCGGCCACTGGGCCCGTCCCGGCAGGCCGTCCGCGAGGGCGAGCCCCGCGAGGCCGAGGGATATGACGACGACGCCGAGCGCCTGCCCCGCGGGCAGCGCCTCGCCGAGCACGACCGTCGAGGCGAGCGCGACGAGCCAGGGCGAGGTGCCGCGCGCTATCGGGTACATCTGGCCGAAGTCGCCGAGCCGGTACGCCTGGAGCAGCAGCCACTGGTAGACGGCCTGCAGGAGCGCCGAGGCGATCAGGAACGGCCAGGCGCGCGCCTCGGGCACGGGGGTGCAGCAGGCGATGAGGGCGCCGCAGACCGTGTAGACGAGGTTGATCATCACCGTGCGGGCCGCTTTGTCGGCGGCCGCGTGCGAGAGGGCGTTCCAGATGGCGTGCAGCAGCGCCGCCGTGAGCACGGCCACGGGGACGGCGGCGGGCATAGGGGGCTCCTTCCTGGGATGGGGCTGCTCGGACATGCGGTTCCGTGCGGTGCCGCGCCGTTTCCGGCGCGTTCCGTCCGGCACGGCGAGCGCGGAACCGAATTCCAAGGTACACTACTTTCGTGGAATCGAATTCCGAAAAGAGACCGGCCGACCTCGCCGCGCACATCCGCTCCCACCTCTCGGGGCTGAGCGGCGCCGAGGCGCGCGTCGCGTACACCGTCCTCGACCTGGGGGAACGCCTCGTCGGGCTGAGCGTGAGCGAGGTCGCCGCGCTCGCCGAGACGGCGCCCTCCTCGGTGGTGCGCACCTGCCAGCGGCTCGAATTCCGCGGCTTCCAGGAGCTGAAGATCGCCGCCGCACGGCAGGCGCCGCGAGCGGCGGGGGAACCAGGGACGGCCGGCGAGGCGGATTCCGGGGACGCGGCCGACCCGGCGGCGCGCGCCCTCGCCGCGACGCTCGCCGCGAGCCGAGAGGCGCTCGAAGGGCTGCGCACCACGCTGCCACCCGCGCGGCTCGGCGAGGCCGCGCGGCTGCTGCACGGGGCGAGCAGGGTCCTCGTCGTGGGCGCCGGCCTCTCGCAACCCGTCGTGGCCGACGCCGCGTACCGGCTGCGCGCGGTGGGCCGGGCCGTGGACGCCCCCACCGACCCGCTCACCGCGCAGCTCTCCGCCGGGCTGCTCACCGACAGCTCGGTGTGCCTCGCGGTGAGCCACACGGGTGCGACGCGCTCGACCGTGGACGCGGCCCGCCGCGCCCGCCTCCAGGGCGCCGCCGTCCTCGCCCTGACCAGCTACGTCCGCTCCCCGCTCACCGAGACGAGCGACTGCGTGCTCGTGGCGGGCGGGCAGGACCTCGTTCTCGGTCTGGAGGCCGTCGCGAGCCGCCTCGCCCACCTCGCGGTGATCGACGCGCTCGTGCAGACCCTGCTCGACCTGGGCGGGGACGCGGCCCGCCGGGCCCTCGACGTATCGGCGGAGGTGACGGCCGAGCACTCGTACTGACCGGCCGCGCGGACGGGTGCCGCCCCGGCCGCACGGGCCCTGTGGACCCTGGCTCCTGCGAACCCGTACGGGCTGCCGCGCACCCGGCCGTACGGACCGGCGCCGACCCGCCTGTCCGGACCGGTCCCCGCGGACGTACGGAGCCGGGCGAGGCTGCCCATGCGTACCTGCGGGCGCTGCGGGAAACTCGACATCATGCGTACCGCTCACCGCGTGGAGACCGTACGGGCCGCCGAGAAACGGCTCATGGACCGACTGCCGGACGGGGCACTCATGGCGCGCGCCGCCACGGGGCTCGCGACCGCCGCCGCCGAACTGCTCGGGCGGGTGTACGGCAGTCGCGTCTGCCTCCTCGTCGGCAGCGGCGACAACGGCGGCGACACGCTCTACGCCGGTGCGGCCCTCGCCCGGCGCGGCGCGGGCGTCAGCGCGGTGCTGCTGTCGCCCGAGCGCGCGCACGCGGGGGGCCTCGCCGCGCTGCGCGCGGCGGGCGGGCTCGTCCTCGCAGCGCCCGAAGGGGCCGAAGAGGCCGAAGGCGCCGACGGGTCCGGCGAGGTGACGCGGCGCGTGCGGGAGGCGGACCTCGTGCTCGACGGGATCGTCGGCATCGGCGGCAAGGGCGGGCTGCGGCCCGTCGCGGCACGTCTGGCACGTACCGCGTACGAGGGCCGGCCCGTGATCCTCGCCGTCGACCTGCCGAGCGGTATCGACGCGGACAGCGGCGAGGTGGGCGGGGAGGCGGTGCGCGCCGACGTGACGGTCACCTTTGGCACCTACAAGCCCGGACTGCTCATCGACCCCGGGCGCGAGTACGTGGGCGCGCTGCGGCTCGTACCGATCGGCGTCGAGCCGGGCGCGCCGGATCTGGAGGCGCTCCAGTACGCGGACGTCGCCGCGCTGCTGCCGGTGCCCGGGACGGAGAGCGACAAGTACCGGCGGGGCGTCGTGGGGATCGCGGCCGGTTCGGCGCGCTATCCGGGCGCGCCGGTCCTCGCGGTGACGGGGGCGCTGCGGGGCGGCGCGGGCGCGGTGCGGTACGCGGGACCCGCCGCCGAGGCGGTGACGGCGCGGCACCCCGAGACGCTCGTGTCCTCGGGGCTGCCGTCCGAGGCGGGGCGGGTGCAGGCGTGGGTCGTGGGCCCCGGGCTCGGTGACGGCGACGAGGCGCGCGCCGCGCTCGACGACGTCCTCGCGACGGACGTCCCCCTCCTGATGGACGCCGACGCGCTGAGCCTCGCGGGCCCGGACCGCATCAGCGCCCGTACCGCGCCGACCCTCCTGACCCCGCACGCGGGTGAGGCGGCCAGGCTCCTCGGCGTGGACCGCGCGGAGGTGGAGGCCCGCCGTCTCGACGCCGTGCGCGAACTCGCCGACCGTCTCGGCGCGACCGTGCTCCTCAAGGGCTCCACGACGCTCATCGCCGACCCGGGTGGCACATCCCCCGTACGAGTGAACGCCACCGGCACCTCCTGGCTCGCCACGGCGGGCGCGGGCGATGTCCTCTCGGGCCTCGCCGGCTCCCTCCTCGCCACCGGTCTCCCCCCGCGCGACGCCGCCTCGGCCGCCGCCCACCTCCATGGACTGGCCGCCCGCCGCGCGGCAGGCGGTGGCCGGGGAGGCGCCCCGATCACGGCGTACGACGTGGCCGAGGCGATTCCGGGGGCATGGCGGGACGTGCGGGAGGGGTGAGTGGGGCGCTCGGGCGGGGCGGGGATTGCTCGGGCGGGGCGAGGGATGCCCGGGTGGCGTGAGGGACGTCGCCCGGTCCGTCAACCCCACGCGTCAACCCGCCCCCGCCTGCCCCACCATCATTCACCCGCTGTTACCCCGTTGTTGTGGCACGAGCTCCTCGGCTGTGTCCACAATTCCCCCATGAATCCCCCTCTTCCGCCCCGGGTGCGGGTGGCGGCCTATGTCGTGCGGTACGGGGCGCGCGGGCCCGAGTTGCTGGTGTTCGATCACGTCGGTGTACCCGAGGCCGGTACGCGGGTCCCGGCGGGGGGTGTGGAGCAGGGCGAGGAACTGAGCGCGGCCGTGCTGCGCGAGGTGCGCGAGGAGACGGGCGTCGAGGGCGCCCGCGTCGTGCGGGCCCTCGCCGTCGACCACCGCCCCCACCCGGAGACGGGCGCGCCCCGCCGGACCACGTACTTCCTCCTGCACGCTCCCCGCGGCGGCCCCGACCAGTGGGAGCACCACGCCCCGGCCGCGAACCTCCGCTTCCGCTGCCACTGGCAGCCCCTCCCGCTCACCGACCCGCTCGCCGACCACCAGGACGCCTGGCTCGCCGCGGCGGAACCGACGTGGGGAGCGCGCGTGGGGGCGGGGCGGGGTTGAGCCGGCGGACGGGGGCCGTGTGTTCCTCATGAAGCCCGTCGTCGAGATCCAGGTGGTCGACGAGCCGCTGCCGTGGCCCGTCGCGGAGCTGGAACCCTTCGGCTTTCTCGCCTTGCGCGGCGGGCTGAGCGACGGGGAGATCGGGGCCGTCGTGCTGGGCCTCGCCCGGGGCAACGACCACCAGGGCGACCCGGACCTCCCGCCCCGCCCGGCCGGTCGGCTGCCCGCGCTCCTGCACGGGCTGCTCTCGTACGAGTACCCGAGTGCCGCCGGGGGACTGCTCGTCACCGACGCCCGCACGGGTACCGACTTCACGCCCGGGTGCTGCTGCGGTCTGGAGGACTGGCGGGACTGGTACGACATGCTCGACGGCGACGGCGATGCGCGGCTGTGGTGGGGGCACGGCGGTCAGCCCTCCGGCGACCCGTACGCCGAGCGCGACGGCGCACTCGTGCGGCTCCGCGCCGCGGCCGGGGCGGCTTCCGCGGCCGGGACGGCCTCTGCGGCCGTACCCGTCGCCGAGGTGCGCGCCCTGCTCGCCGGGGTCGAGGGCGCGCTGCGGGACTTCCTCGCGGACGCCGCGGCCTGGGCCGTACGGACCGTGCCCGCGCACGCCGACGCGCTCGGCCCCGCCCTCGCGCGTGCCGTCGCGATCCAGTGAGCGAAGCCGTCCCCGGCGCGCCCCCGCCCTGGCCCCCCGGCCCTTGGCGCCGCCCCCACCCGCCCGCAGTGCGACACTGAGTCACGATGAACACCACCGCACAGGGCCCCCGGGCCGAGATCGATCTTGCCGCTCTGCGGGCCAATGTCCGCCTGCTGAGGGAGCGCGCGCCCGGTGCGGCGTTCATGGCGGTGGTCAAGGCGGACGCCTACGGGCACGGCGCGCTCGCCTGCGCGCGGGCCGCGGTGGAGGCCGGGGCGAGCTGGCTGGGCGTCGCGACGCCCGCCGAGGCGCTCGCGCTGCGCGCCGAGGGCGTCGAAGGCCGCATGCTGTGCTGGTTGTGGACGCCCGGCGGGCCCTGGCGCGCCGCGATCGAGGCCGACATCGACGTCTCCGTGAGCGGGCAGTGGGCGCTCGACGAGGTCGCCGCGGCGGCCCGCGCCGCGGGGCGCGCGGCCCGTGTCCATCTCAAGGCGGACACCGGCCTCGGCCGCAACGGCTGCCAGCCCGGCGACTGGCCCGCACTCGTCGGCAACGCCCTCGCCCTCCAGGCGGAGGGCCTCGTCCAGGTCGTCGGCCTGTGGTCGCACTTCGCCTGCGCCGACGAGCCGGGGCACCCCTCCATCGCCGCGCAGCTCACCCTCTTCGAGGAGATGACAGGGCTCGCCGCGCGCCTCGGCGTCCGCGCCGAGGTCCGGCACATCGCCAACTCGCCCGCCACCCTGAGCCTCCCCGAGAGCCACTACGACCTCGTACGGCCCGGGATCGCCATGTACGGGCTCTCGCCCAGCCCCGCCATGGGCACGCACACCGACTTCGGGCTCCGCCCCGTCATGCGGCTCCTCGCCCCGCTCGCCCTCGTCAAGCGGGTCCCCGGCGGACACGGCGTCAGCTACGGGCACCACTACGTCACCCCCGGCGACACGACACTCGGCCTCGTCCCGCTCGGCTACGGCGACGGCATCCCCCGGCACGCCTCGGGGGCCGGGCCGGTCCTCGTGAACGGCAAGTGGCACACCGTCGCGGGCCGTATCGCGATGGACCAGTTCGTCGTCGACCTCGGCGGCGACACGCCCGCCCCCGGCAGCGAGGCCGTCCTCTTCGGCCCCGGCGACCAGGGCGAACCGAGCGCCGAGGACTGGGCGCGGGCGGCGGACAGCATCGTCTACGAGATCGTCACACGCATCGGCGGCCGCGTGCCACGCGTCCACCTGAACGGGTAAGCACCCCGTACGACCCGCGTACGAGCCGTACGACCCGCGTACGAGCCGAGTCGCCGAGGAGAGCCACGTGGCCGACAGCGCACCTCTCGCCGGGCTCCCCGCCCCGCTCCCGCCCGCGCCCCCCGCCGGGCGCGGGCGGGCCGGGGTCCTCGGGGCCGCCGTCGGCGTGCTCGCCGCGGGCGCAGCGGCCGGAGTCGCCGTCGAACGGCTCACCGTGGGCCGCTCCGTGCGCCGCCGGGCGCGCCTCGCGCTCGACGCCACGAGCCCGTACGGGACGCTGCGCGGCACCCCCGGCGTAGCCCTCGCGACGGACGGCACCCCCCTCGCGTACGAGATCGAAGATCCCTACGCGGACGGAGCCGCCCCCGAAGGAGCCGCCCCGCTCGAAGGAGAGGCCCCCTTCACCGTCGTCCTCTCGCACGGCTACTGCCTCAACCAGGACTCCTGGCACCACCAGCGCGCGGCGCTGCGAGGCCGCGCCCGCGCCGTCTACTGGGACCAGCGCGGACACGGCCGCTCCGGCTGGACGCCGGGCGCGCCGCCACCCGCCATCGACCTGCTCGGCGGCGACCTCAAGGCCGTCATCGACGCCGCCGCGCCCACCGGACCGCTCGTCCTGCTCGGGCACTCGATGGGCGGCATGACCGTCATGGCGCTCGCCGAGCGGTACCCCGGCCTCGTACGCGACCGCGTCGCCGGAATCGGCCTGATCGGCACCTCCGCCGGGCGGCTCGACGAGGTCGCCTGGGGTCTGCCCGCGCCGGGCGCGGAGGCGCTGCGGCGGCTCGCGCCCGGGGTGCTGCGCGCCCTCGGTTCCGCGCCCGCGCTCGCCGAACGAGGGCGGCGCGCCGTCACGGACGTCTTCGGCACGCTCGTGCGGCGCTACTCCTTCGGCAAGGGCGCCGAGACCGATCCGGACCTCGCGCGTTTCGCGACCCGCATGATCGAGGCGACACCGATGGAGGTCGTCGCCGCCTTCTGGCCGGCCTTCGCCGCCCACGACAAGACGGCGGCGCTCCCGCTCCTGAGGGGCCGCCCCGCCTTCGTCCTCGCGGGCACGGACGACCTCATCACCCCGGCGACCCACAGCCGCACCCTCGCCACCGCCCTCCCCGAGGCGGACCTCACCCTCGTCCCCGGCGCGGGCCACCTGGTCCTCCTGGAACGCCCGGAGGAGGTCGACGCCGCCGTGGCGCGGCTGCTGGAAATGGTGGCGGAGCGGTCGACCCCGAGGCCGTGAGGGAGGTCCGGCAGCGGCGGTGGGGCGCCCACGCGCCGACCCCTCGCGTCTCCGAGCCGGTACCGGCCGTCGTACGGGGCCGTGGGGGCCTTGCGGTCCGGTGGGTCGTCCGCCGCCTATTACCGTGCCTCTCATGGAACCGCAGAACACCGCTCTCGTCCTGCCCGCCTTCTCCCTCGCCGGGCCCGGGGAGACCACCGCGCTCGGGCGGCGTCTCGCCGCTGTGCTGCGGCCCGGCGACCTCGTGCTGCTCAGCGGCGAACTCGGCGCTGGCAAGACGACGCTGACGCGAGGGCTCGGGGAAGGGCTCGGCGTGCGGGGCGCCGTCACCTCGCCGACCTTCGTCATCGCCCGCGTCCACCCCCCGCTCGGTGACGGGCCCGCGCTCGTCCACGTCGACGCCTACCGGCTCGGCGGCGGGCTCGACGCGATGGAGGACCTCGACCTCGACGTCTCGCTCACCGACTCCGTCGTGGTCGTCGAATGGGGTGAGGGGAAGGTCGAGGAGCTGACGGAGGACCGCCTCCTCATCCGCATCGACCGCGCCACGGGCGGTACGGCGACCGCGCTCGACCCGGCGGCCGGGGCGGCCGACGACGCGGACCCCCGGCTCGTGACGATCACCGCGTACGGGGCCCGCTGGCAGGACGACCCGTCGGCGGCCGCCGCGCTCCTGAACCTGCGCGAGGCATGAGGGCTTTCCGACACGGTGTCGGCATGATGTTGCGTCCCGTGCCGCCCGCGTGGTCACATGGAGGCCAAGACTTGGTTAGGGCTACCTAACCACGCCTGACGTCAGGAGGCAGCCATGCCGACCACCGCACCCACCACGGAAGCCCTCCGCGCCCAGCCCGCCGCCATCCCCTCGATGCGGGCACTGCTGGAGTCCTGCGCCGCGGCGACCGCCGTCTCGACCCCACCGGCCCCCGCGGGGCGGCGGAGCGAGAGGGACGCGCGCGACGAGGGACACACCCGCGACGAGGGCCACACAGGGGAGCGCGAGGGGTGACGGCGTGCGGGCGGGGGCGCGGTCGTACGTAGCGAGCCGCCGCCCGGCCTACTTGACGACGACCACCTTCGAGCCCAGGTCCGCGAAGTCCCACATGGCGTCCGCGTCCTTGAGGGACTCGCGGACGCCGCCCGTGCGGGAGCCCGGGTCCGGCTGCGGCGTCGAGCCGTCCGCCGCCGCGCTGAAGCCGATCGCGACGCCCTCGGTGACCGCGAAGCGCACGACCTTGACGATGCGCACCCCGTCCGAGCCGAGGACGCCCACCGCGCGCGACGTCACCGAGTAGGTGCCGGGCGCCGGGTCGACGGTGCTCGGCGTGACCTCGAAGGTCCTGCTCGCCTTGCCGCTCTCGTCCACGAGCCACACCCGCTTCGCGCCGAGCGCGTACACGACCCGCTTGCCCGTGCCGGAGTCCGCCGGGACCGCCGCCTCGGCCTTCTTGCCGCCGTTGCCCTTCTTCCCCTGACCGCCGGAGCCGCTCGCGCCGGCGGAGGGAGAAGGGGAGGCGCTGGGGGAGTGGGGGGCCTTCGCGAGGTGGTCGGGGGCGCTCGCGTTCGCCTGGAAGGTGAGGAAACCGATTCCGGCCAGGGCCGCCGCTGTCAGCCCGGCCACGATCCCGGAGCTCCTGCCTGCCACTGTGCCGCCTCCTGTGCGTCAAGCCCTGCCGGGCCCCGGCCCTGCGCCGCGCACCGTGACGTTAGCAGCCGGGCGGGAAACCGGCCTCCGGAGTGGGTGAGTGCTCACTCACCTCGGAGGGCCCGGCCGCCTTCGGCGTCGCCGCACTCCGCGCCGTAGGCTGTCGGCGTGCTTCTGCTCGCTCTCGACACCGCGACACCCGCCATCACCGCCGCCCTGCACGACGGGGAGCGGGTCCTCGCCTCCGACAGCCGTGTCGACGCCCGGCGCCACGGCGAACTCCTCCTCCCCGCCGTGGACCGCGTCCTCGCCGCCGCCGGGGCCGCACTCCGCGACGTCACCGCCGTCGTCGTCGGCACCGGCCCGGGCCCGTACACCGGGCTGCGCGTCGGCCTCGCGACGGCCGACACCTTCGGCCTCGCGCTCGGCATCCCCGTCCACGGCCTGTGCACGCTCGACGGACTCGCCTCCGCCACGGGGCGTACGCCCGAGGAGGGACCCTTCCTCGTCGCGACGGACGCGCGCCGCAAGGAGGTCTACTGGCGGCGGTACGCGGACGCCACGACGCCCCTCGGCGAACCCGCCGTCGACCGTCCCGGCGAGATCGCCGCGCAGGTCAGCGGCGTTCCCGCGTACGGCGCCGGGGCGCACCTCTACCCCGAGGCCTTCGACGGCGCCGTGCCCGAGGGCCCCGGCAGCCCCCTGCACGCCGACGCCGAAGCCCTCGCCGCGCTCGCCGCGCACCGCCTCGCCGCCGGCGAGGAACTCGGCCCTCCGCGCCCCCTCTACCTGCGCCGCCCCGACGCCCAGGTCCCCAAGAACTACAAGGTGGTCACGCCGCGGTGAGCGCCGCCGAGCCCGCGACCGCTCCGGAGGAGGACGGCTTCCCCCGGCTGCGCGAGATGCGCTGGTGGGACATCGACGCCGTCCTCGTACTCGAACGCACCCTGTTCCCCGACGACGCCTGGTCGCGCGGCATGTTCTGGTCCGAACTCGCGCACGCGCGCGGCCCGGGCGCGAACCGCCACTACGTCGTCGCCGAGGACGCCGAGGGCACCCTGCTCGGATACGCGGGCCTCGCGGCCTCCGGGGACCTCGCCGACGTGCAGACCATCGCCGTCTCGGAGGCGGCCTGGGGCCACGGCCTCGGCTCCCGCCTCCTCACCGACCTCCTCGGGGCCGCGACCGCCTTCGAGTGCGCCGAGGTCATGCTGGAGGTGCGCGTCGACAACGTCCGCGCCCAGCGCCTCTACGAGCGGTACGGCTTCCAGCCGATCGGCGTCCGTCGCGGGTACTACCAGCCCGGCAACGTCGACGCCCTCGTGATGCGCCTCACCGATCCCGCGAACCCGGTCGCCCCCACCCCCCGTACCCCAGAAAGCGAACCCCCCGGCCATGCCTGACGCCCCCCTCGTCCTCGGTATCGAGACCTCCTGCGACGAGACCGGAGTCGGCATCGTGCACGGCACGACGCTGCTCGCCGACGCGGTCGCGTCGAGCGTCGGCGAGCACGCGCGCTTCGGCGGCGTCGTCCCGGAGATCGCCTCGCGCGCCCACCTGGAGGCGATGGTCCCGACCATCAGCCGCGCACTGAAGGAGGCCGGGGTCAGCGCGAAGGACCTCGACGGCGTCTCGGTGACGGCGGGCCCCGGGCTCGCGGGCGCGCTCCTCGTCGGCGTCTCGGCGGCGAAGGCGTACGCGTACGCGCTCGGCAAGCCGCTCTACGGCGTCAACCACCTCGCCTCGCACATCTGCGTCGACCAGCTCGAACACGGCCCGCTCCCCGAGCCGACGATGGCGCTCCTGGTCAGCGGCGGGCACTCCTCGCTCCTCCTCTCGGCGGACATCACCTCCGACGTCCGGCCGCTCGGGCAGACCATCGACGACGCGGCGGGCGAGGCGTTCGACAAGATCGCGCGCGTCCTCGACCTCGGCTTCCCCGGCGGCCCCGTCATCGACCGCTACGCGCGCGAGGGCGACCCGAAGGCGATCGCGTTCCCGCGCGGGCTCACCGGGCCGCGCGACGCCGCCTACGACTTCTCCTTCTCCGGGCTGAAGACGGCCGTGGCGCGCTGGATCGAGGCCAAGCGCAGGGCGGGCGAGGAGGTGCCGGTACGGGATGTGGCGGCGTCCTTCCAGGAGGCCGTCGTCGACGTGCTCACCCGCAAGGCGGTACGAGCCTGCAAGGACGAGGGCGTCGACCACCTGATGATCGGCGGCGGCGTCGCCGCGAACTCCCGCCTGCGCGCCCTCGCGCAGGAACGCTGCGAGCGCGCGGGCATCCGGCTGCGCGTCCCGCGCCCGAAGCTGTGCACCGACAACGGGGCGATGGTCGCCGCGCTGGGCGCCGAGATGGTCGCCCGGAACCGGGCCGCCTCCGACTGGGAACTCTCGGCCGACTCCTCGCTCCCGGTCACGGAGCCGCACGTGCCGGGCCACGACCACGGCGACTCGGACACGGACGGCGGCCACGGGCACGCGCATGGGCACGGTCGCCACGGCCACGACCACGTGCACGAGGTGTCCAAGGAGAACCTGTACAAGTGAGCGTCACGACGCTGATGTGGGAGGCCCGCGCCCGCGAGGGCCGCGGCCCCGACCTCCTCGCCTGGACCCGCGCTCAGCCCCTGGCCGCCACCCCCCTGCGCCGCGAGACCTTCACCGCCCCCCAGGACCGCGTCCTCGTCCTGACGTGGTGGGAGGGCGAGCCGGACGCCGACCACCCGGAACTGGCGGAGCCACCGGAGGAGTTGGTGACGCGGGCGGTGCACAGGTGGCGGTTCGCTTCGGTGGATGTGTCACAGGGACGGGACGGCGTTCACCCGATGGGCTGAGACGGACGAAAACGGCTCGTTACGCTGGCGCCGTGGTTACAGGATGCCGCCCATGGGAGAAGCCATGACCGTCGGTGCCTCGGACACGCCTCTGATCCCCCAGCCTCCCGCCTCGATCCCGGCGTTGCAGCAGGCCGTGCGCCGGATCGCGCCCGCAGCGCTGCCCGCGTTCACGCGTGAGCTGCAAGAGGCGGCGGAGAGCGCGCGTGCGGGGTCGGATCTGGCGCCGCTGAGTCAATTCACCGTTCACTGGTCCGTTTACGTGTACATCCAGCGCCACCCGCGCCTCGCGGGCAGGCTGCGACGTCTCGAAGACGCGGCGGAGCGGGGAACGGCAGAGGAAGCCCGTGAGGCTGCGACCGGGATCGGAAAGCTCCTGGACGAGGCACTGGCCGCAGTGCGGGGTGGGGGCACGCCTTGAGCGACCGCTGGCGCTGGGAGTACGACCCGGACCGTGCCCACGTCGCCGATGGCCTGCCGCCGAGGGTCGTGCACGAGGTGGAACGCCTCGCGGATCATCCCGCCGTTCGGCGCACTGTGACCGGCACGGCCCCGTCCGCAGACGGGAAGCGCGCGCACCGCGCCGACATGCCCGTCGAGGACTTCGAGGAACTGGCGGCCCGCGCCCCCGAGACCGTGTGGCTCGAGTTCCTGGACGGGCGGCTGTTGGTGAAACCGCCTTCGGACGGGGCGCACGGCGAGTTGCTGCGCGAGATGACGGGCCTCTTCCTGGACCTGAGCCCTGACCTGTGGCTGTACCCGTGGCGGGGACTGCGGCTGGGGGACAGCCGCCTGCGCCCGGACGGGACGCTCGCCCCGCGGCGGCACTTCCGGGGAGCGGGCGAGTGGGCCGCCCCGGCGGGAGCGCTCCTGACCCTCGACGTCGTCGCCGCGCCCTCGCCGGCCCGCATCCGCGCACACGCCGCCGCCCGCCTTCCCCTGCACCTCCTCGTCGAGCGCGAGCGTCGCACGCTCACCGTCTGCGCGGAGCCGCACGACGACGGCTACCGCGGCGTCACCACCCGCCCGCTCGGTGTCCCCGCCGAGCTGCCCGCGCCGCTCGGGCTCAGCCTGGACACCGTCACCCTGGCCGCCCTCACACCCCCCGCCCCACCAGCATCACCGGCGCCCCCAGCGCCCGCGTCATGAACACCACCGCCGCGTTCGGGCCCTTCGGTTTCACCTGGCGGCGCAGTTCCTCGGGCTCCATCGCCGAGCCCCGCTTCTTCACCGTCAGCGTGCCGACGCCGCGCTCGCGCAGGAGGGACTTCAGGCGCTTCACGCCGAAGGGGAGGACGTCCGTGATCTCGTACGGGCGCGCGTACGGGGTCGGGGTCAGGGTGTCCGCCGTGAGGTACGCGAGCGTGTCGTCGATCAGGGTCGCGTCCAGGTCGCGGGCGACCTCGGCGACCAGGTGGGCGCGGATCACGGCCGCGTCCGGCTCGTAGAGGTAGCGGGCGACGGGGGCCGCCGGGGGGTTCGGGAGCCCGGTGCCGCGCAGCCGGTGCGGGCCCGGGAGCAGGGTCGCCGTCGTCCCCGTCCCCGTCCCCGTCCCGAACCACAGCACAGCCTCCTTCAGCTCGCCGCCGTCCGAGACCCACTCGCCCGCCGCGTCGGCGGGGATGGCCTCGTGCGGCACGCCCGGCGCGACCTTCAGGGCGCCGAGCCGCCCGCTCCGCGCCGCGCCGATCGCCCAGCTCAGCGGCGGCGAGTACGCCTCCGGGTCGAAGATCCGGCCCCGGCCGCCGCGCCGCGCCGGGTCGGCGAAGACCGTGTCGCAGTCGCCCGCGTCGACCTCCGTCACGTCCGCGCACTCGACCTCGATCAGCTCCGCGAGCCCCAGCGTCTGCGCGTTCGCCCGCGCGACGGCCGCCGTCAGCGGATCGCGGTCCACGGCCCGTACGGCGATCCCGGCGCGCGCGAGCGCGAGCGCGTCGCCGCCGATCCCGCAGCACAGGTCCGCGACGCGCCGCGCGCCGAACTCCTTCAGGCGCTCGGCGCGGTACGCGGCGACCGGGGCCCGCGTCGCCTGCTCCACGCCACCGGGCGTGAACCACATCCGCGCCGCGTCCTCGGCCCCGAACTTCGCGACGGCGCGGTCCCGCAGCCGCGCCTGCGCGAGCGCCGCGGTCACGAGCGCGGGCGGGTGCGCACGCCGCAGACGGGTCAGGGCCGCCAGCTCGTCGGCGGGCCGCAGCCCCCGCAGCTCGGCGAGGAGCGCACTGCCCTCGGGGGTGCGGAGGGCAAAGAGATCGTCGAGGTCCACGCGGCCATTGTCGGGGGCGGGCGGGAGGGGGGCGGTACGGGGGAGGGGCGACGGCGCCCGCGCGGCGTGCGCCGTACCGCTGTGCGCGTGGCAGTGGTGGGCCGCTCGGCTGACGGCTCGGCGTGGTGCGGGCGCGGGGGCCGGGGCGGGGGAGTGTCAGGGCATGGGAAAGATACGGTTTACCGCCACGAACCCGCGCAACTCCGGCGTCGGCCCGGCTCTCGCCCGCTCCGTCGCCCTCCTCGGCGCCGCCCTGCTCCTCGCGGGCTGCGCGGGCGCGGAGATACCGTCCCGTACGAACTCCGCGCCCGGCGGACCGGCCTCCGGGGCCCCCGCCTCCGGGGCCCCCGCCTCCGGGGTCACCGCCTCCGAGGCCCCCGCCCTCGGCGCCCCCGGTCCCGCCGCTCCGCGCGGGCTCGCCGAGGAGGCGCGGCAGGGGGCCGAGGCGGTACGCGGGGCGGTCGAGGCGGAGGCGCGCGAGGCGCAGGCGCGCAAGGCCGCGCTCCTCGCCGCGGCCCACCGCTGGGGGCTCCCGCGGGTTCCGCTTCTCGCGCCGCCCCCGCCCCGTACGAAGGTCCCGCCGCCCACCCGGCGCGGGTTCGAGGTGAGCGGGCCCCGTACGGAGGCGCTGCCGCCCGTCTTCACGCGCGTCCCGACCAGCGACCGCGTGGTCTTCCTCACCATCGACGACGGCGTGAACCAGGACCCCGAGACGCTCCGCATGCTGCGCGAACTCCACGTCCCGTACACGGCCTTCCTCAGCGACGACGCCGTGGACGGCGGCTGGGAGTACTTCCGTACGGCGCGGGAGCAGGGCGCGTCCCTCCAGAACCACACGTTGCTCCACCGCTACCTCCCGGGCCTGGACCGCGCGACCCAGCGCCACGAGATCTGCGGCATGCAGGACAAGCTGCGCCGCCACTACGGGCGGGGCGCCACGCTCTTCCGGCCGCCGTACGGGAGCTACAACCGCGACACGCTGGAGGTCGCCCGCTCCTGCGGCATCCGCGCGATCCCGCTGTGGGAGGCGGAGGTCTTCCCCGGCAAGGTCGTCTACCGCGACAGCGATCTGCACCCCGGCGACCTCGTCCTCACGCACTTCCAGGGACGCGCCCAGTGGAACGGCTCGATGGCCGACGCCCTTCGCACGTTCCTGCGCACCGTCACCGAGAAGGGGTACGCGGTGGCCCGCCTGGAGGACTACATCTGAGTCCAGAGGGGGAGAGGGGCCTTCCGGGACGTCGTCCGGAAGGCCCCTTTTCCGCTTCGCGCGGCACTCGCCTGGCACTCCGCTTGACCGAGTGCTAATCGCGGTCATAGTCTCGCCTCTGGCACTCCCCACCGGAGAGTGCCAAACAGCGACGGGCAGTCCGGCACCCGCGACGACGGATTACCGGTCGCCACCCAATGACTTATTCACCCCGTGATCTCCGAAGGGGGAGGTCGGATCGTGACGACCGCCAGCTCCAAGGTTGCCATCAAGCCGCTTGAGGACCGCATCGTGGTCCAGCCGCTCGACGCCGAGCAGACCACGGCCTCTGGCCTGGTCATCCCGGACACCGCGAAGGAGAAGCCCCAGGAGGGCGTCGTCCTCGCCGTGGGCCCGGGCCGCTTCGAGAACGGCGAGCGCCTGCCGCTCGACGTCAAGACCGGCGACATCGTGCTCTACAGCAAGTACGGCGGCACCGAGGTGAAGTACAGCGGCGAGGAGTACCTCGTCCTCTCGGCCCGCGACGTGCTCGCGATCATCGAGAAGTAAGCAACACCCCGGTCGTTTCCGGGTCTTTCCCGGACCACCCGGCTTTCGCAACGAGCCGCGCCCCCGGACCCCGTCCTCTTCGACGCCGGGGCCACCGGGGGCGCGGTCGTTGTGGTCACCCACGACTTTCCCGAGTTTTTCCCGAGAGGGCTGAATCGCTGCCATGGCGAAGATCCTGAAGTTCGACGAGGACGCCCGTCGCGCCCTTGAGCGCGGCGTCAACAAGCTGGCCGACGCGGTCAAGGTGACGATCGGCCCCAAGGGCCGCAACGTCGTCATCGACAAGAAGTTCGGCGCCCCCACCATCACCAACGACGGTGTGACCATCGCCCGTGAGGTCGAGGTCGAGGACCCGTACGAGAACCTCGGCGCCCAGCTCGTCAAGGAGGTGGCGACCAAGACCAACGACATCGCGGGTGACGGCACCACCACCGCGACCGTGCTCGCCCAGGCGCTCGTGCGCGAGGGCCTGCGCAACGTCGCCGCCGGCGCGTCCCCGGCCCTGCTCAAGAAGGGCATCGACGCCGCCGTCAAGGCCGTCTCGGAGGACCTGCTCGCCACGGCCCGCCCGATCGACGAGAAGTCCGACATCGCCGCCGTCGCCGCGCTCTCCGCGCAGGACCCGAAGGTCGGCGAGCTGATCGCCGAGGCGATGGACAAGGTCGGCAAGGACGGTGTCATCACCGTCGAGGAGTCCAACACCTTCGGCCTGGAGCTGGACTTCACCGAGGGCATGGCCTTCGACAAGGGCTACCTCTCCCCGTACATGGTCACCGACCAGGAGCGGATGGAGGCCGTCCTGGAGGACCCGTACATCCTCATCAACCAGGGCAAGATCTCCTCGATCCAGGACCTCCTGCCGCTCCTTGAGAAGGTCATCCAGGCCGGTGGCTCCAAGCCGCTCCTGATCATCGCCGAGGACGTCGAGGGCGAGGCGCTCTCCACCCTCGTCGTCAACAAGATCCGCGGCACCTTCAACGCGGTCGCCGTCAAGGCGCCCGGCTTCGGCGACCGCCGCAAGGCCATGCTCGGCGACATCGCGACCCTCACGGGCGCGACCGTCATCGCCGAGGAGGTCGGCCTCAAGCTCGACCAGGCCGGTCTGGACGTGCTGGGCTCCGCCCGCCGCGTGACCGTGACGAAGGACGACACGACGATCGTCGACGGTGGCGGCCAGCAGGCCGACATCGACGGTCGCGTCGCCCAGATCAAGGCCGAGATCGAGACGACGGACTCCGACTGGGACCGCGAGAAGCTCCAGGAGCGCCTCGCGAAGCTCGCCGGCGGCGTGTGCGTCATCAGTGTCGGTGCCGCGACCGAGGTCGAGCTGAAGGAGAAGAAGCACCGTCTGGAGGACGCCATCTCCGCGACCCGCGCCGCGGTCGAGGAGGGCATCGTCTCCGGTGGTGGCTCCGCGCTCGTCCACGCCTCGAAGGTCCTCGCCGACTCGCTCGGCAAGACCGGCGACGAGGCGACCGGTGTCGCGGTCGTCCGCGCCGCCGCCGTCGAGCCGCTGCGCTGGATCGCGGAGAACGCGGGCCTCGAGGGCTACGTCATCACCTCGAAGGTCTCCGAGCTCGACAAGGGCCAGGGCTTCAACGCCGCGACCGGCGAGTACGGCGACCTCGTGAAGGCCGGCGTCATCGACCCGGTCAAGGTCACCCGCTCCGCCCTGGAGAACGCCGCCTCCATCGCCTCGCTGCTCCTGACGACCGAGACCCTCGTCGTCGAGAAGCCCGCCGAGGAGGAGCCGGAGGCCGGTGGCCACGGCCACAGCCACAGCCACTGAGGCCTGCGGCGGCAAGCGGCGGGCGGCGATAGGCACGGCCGCGCCGGCCGGTGAACTCCGGCCGCCCGCCGCTCCCGCCGCTCCCGCGGCCGTAAGGCCGCGCTGTCCCTCCGCGTGACAGCGAAAAGGGCCGGTCCCCTCGGACGAGGGGACCGGCCCTTCGGCGTGGGGCGTCGAACGGGGGCGGGGCGCCCCGCTTCCCGGCCTCCGCCGTCCGCTCAGACGCTGCCCCGTCCCGCTCGCCCGCGGGCGCGGGCGTGGCGGCGCGGGGCCGTCGCCGTCGCCGCCCGTACCGCCTCCTCCTCCGGCTCCGCGGCCGGTTCCGGCCAGGCCGGTTCCACGAAGAGGTCCCGCCACTGGGGCCGCTGCGGCGAATCGTGGTCGGGGGCTTGTGACATCGCGTACTGCTCCTGTGGAAGACGGTGAGCGGCGCCCGCCGGGAGCGGGCCCACCTCCCGCCTGCCCCCGGCCAGGCGCCTCACGCCGACAAGTGCAGCCCCTCCGCCGCCACCGGCTCCGCGAACGGCTCGCCCCGCGTCCAGCGTTCGATCTCGTCGAGCGCGTGGTCGGCCATGCGGTGCACCTCGTTGCCGAGGGAACCGGCGACGTGCGGGGTGAGCAGGACGTTCGGGAGGGTGTAGAAGGGGGAGCCGGGCAGGGGCGGTTCGGGGTCGGTCACGTCGAGGACGGCGGAGAGGCGGCCGGAGGCCAGCTCGTCGAGGAGCGCGTCCTCGTCGATCAGCGAGCCCCGGGAGGTGTTGATCAGCGTCGCCCCGTCCGGCATCGCGGCCAGCTCGGCGGGCCCGATCAGGTGGCGGGTGCTGGGGAGTTCGGGGGCGTGCACCGAGACGACCGAGCTGCGCGCGCACAGTTCGGCCAGCTCGACGGAGCGGGCGCCGAGGGCCGCCGCGTCCGCCCCGGACACGTACGGGTCGTGCAGCAGCACCTCGAAGTCGAAGGGTCGCAGGAGTTCCAGCACCCGGCGCCCCACCCGCGAGGCGCCCACGAGCCCCACGACACGGCGGTAGTTCCCCGCCGCGCGCAGCTCGCGGTGCCAGTCGTGGCGCCCGCCCGGCTCGCGGGCGCCGCGCGCCGAGTCGAGCACCTTCTTGCCGGAGAAGAGGATCGCGGCGAGCGTGTACTCGGCGACGGGGAGCGCGTTGGCGCCCGCGGCCGAGCTGACCTGGATGCCGCGCTCCCAGCACGCGTCGGTGACGAAGCCCTTCACGGTGCCGGCCGCGTGCACGACCGCGCGCAGCCGAGGTGCCCGCGCGAGCACGTCGGCGGTCAGCCGCGGCACGCCCCAGCAGCTGAGCAGCACCTCCGCTTCGGCGAGCGCGGCGGTAAGGGCCGGACCGGGGTCGGTGAAGTCGCTCGCTATCAGGCCGGGATCGGTCCGTACGAGGCGGCCCAGTCTCTCGTGATGGGCCGGCGTCAGCAGTTCCTCCGCGACCTGGGGGGCCATGGCGAGCAGGGCCCGGGGACGTCGGTCGGTGGCCTCGTGCATGGTGATGCGAGTACTCCTCACACGGTGGGGGTGGGTGCGGTACGGGGGGTGGGCCCGCCCGTACCGCCGTACGAAAGGGGCTACTTGACCCCGCCCGCCGTCAGCCCCGCCTTCCAGTGCCGCTGGAGCGTCACGAAGGCGATGATGAGCGGCAGGACGGCGAGCAGTGAGCCGGTGACGACCATCGGGTAGAACTCCGGGTTCGCGTTGGCGCTGCTGTGCCAGTTGTAGAGGCCGAGGCTGAGCGGATAGAGCTTCTTGTCCGAGAGCATGACCAGCGGCAGGAAGAAGTTGTTCCACACGGCCGTGAACTGGAAGAGGAACACCGTCACGAAGCCCGGCATGATCATGCGCAGGCCGATCGACCAGAAGACGCGCAGCTCGCTCGCCCCGTCGATACGGGCCGCCTCCAGCGCCTCGTTCGGGATGTACCCGGCGCTGAAGATCCGCGAGAGGTAGACGCCGAAGGGGTTCACCAGGACGGGGATCAGGACGGCCCAGTAGGTGTTGACGGTGTGCGTCTTGACGGCGAGGAGGTAGAGCGGCAGCGACAGAGCGGTCGAGGGCAGCAGCACCCCGAGCAGCACCATCGCGAAGAGCTTCTCCTTGCCCTTGAAGCGGTACTTGTCGAAGGCGTACCCGGCGGCGACGCTCACGAGCGAGCAGCCGAGCGCCCCGACGCCCGCGTAGATCAGCGAGTTGAGGTACCAGCGGAAGTAGAGACCGCCCTCGTAGTCGGCGAGCGCCGAGAGGTTGTCGCCGAGGCTGAAGCCCTCGGAGGAGAAGACGTTGCCGCCGAGGAT
This sequence comes from Streptomyces sp. NPDC088923, assembly GCF_044749745.1. Taxonomy (NCBI): domain Bacteria; kingdom Bacillati; phylum Actinomycetota; class Actinomycetes; order Kitasatosporales; family Streptomycetaceae; genus Streptomyces; species Streptomyces sp. NPDC088923. The sequence continues at coordinate 958,432 of NZ_JBIVIO010000001.1, forward strand.
GTTCCCGGCGTCCTTCGTCGCGGCCGTCACGAGCCAGACGAGCGGGAAGAGCGCGTAGACGGCGGCGATGAGCAGGACGACGTTGACGGCGACGCGCGAGGTCCAGCGGCCCGACCTCCTGCCGCCGCGGGTCGCGACGGGCGCCCGGCGCGGGGTCTTGACCGTGGCCGGTTCGCCCGGTGTGCCTTCGCCGGGTGCGGTGAGGAGTGGCGTGGTCATGCCTGGGCCCCCTTCCGGTTCGAGAGGCGGGTGACGAGGAAGGAGAGGACGGCGGCGACCAGCGCGATGAGCACGGAGGCCGCGGCGGCGCGCCCGTAGTCGTTGATCTGGAAGGCCTCGGAGTAGGCGTACATATTCGGCGTGTATGTACTCGTGACGGCGGAACCGGAGCTGGACAGGAGCAGCGGCTCGGTGAAGAGCTGGAGCGAGCCGATGATCGTGAAGAGCAGCACCAGGAAGACCGAGGAGCGGATGAGCGGCAGCTTGATCGAGAAGGCGACGCGCCAGTTGCCCGCCCCGTCCACGGCGGCGGCCTCCAGCATCGAGCGGTCGATGGCCTGGAGCGCCGCGTAGAAGATGACGAGGTTGTAGCCGAGCCACTCCCACACGGCGATGTTCACGATCGAGGGGAGCGCGCCGTCCGGGCCGAAGAAGTCGAAGCCGAGGCCGCCCGACTCCATCGCCTTGACGACCGGGGACAGGCCGGGCGTGTAGAGGTAGATCCAGATGAGGCCCGCGATGAGCCCGGGGATCGCGTGCGGCAGGAACAGCGCGAGCTGGAAGAAGCGGCGGGCCCGCGCGAGGGCCGTGTCGAGCAGCAGCGCGAGGGCGAGCGCGCCGCCCATCATGATCGGGATGTAGAGGACGACGTACTTGGCGAGGACCCAGAAGCCGTCGCGGAAGGCTTCGTCCTTGAGGACGTCGAGGTAGTTGCCGAGGCCGTCGAAGACGCTGTGCGGCCCGTCGAAGCCGAGCCCGGAGAGCTTGTCGGTGAACAGGCTCAGCCAGATCGCGTACCCGACGGGGAGCAGCATCGCGAGGGCGAACAGGACGAAGAAGGGGGTCAGGAGCGTCGCGGCGGCGAGTCCGGTACGGCCCGAGGCGGAGCCCCTGCGGCGGGGCGGGGGCGCGGGTGCGGTGGCCCCTGGAGCCGGGGCCGGCTGTGTTCTCGTACCGCTCATGAGCCGTCCTCGACCTTCAGTCCGCTCTTGCGCAGGGCGTCCACGGTGGCGCGCTGGGTGGTGGCGACCGCCCCGGTGAGGGACTTCTCGCCGGAGACGACCGCTTGGAGCTGGTCGCGCAGGGTGTTGTTGGCGGCGGCGGTCGGGCCCCACAGCCAGTCCGGGTTGATCGTCGCGGCCGACTTCGCGTAGAGCCCGTAGAGGTCGGCGCCGCCGTAGAAGCTCGTGTCGATCGCCTTGCGCGCGACGGGCACGAGGGCGCGCGCGGCGGGGAAGGCGGTCGACGTGCTCGCGGTGACGCGCGCCTTGATGGAGTCGGGCGAGGTGGACATCCAGAGGATGAACTCCATCGCCGCCTTCGTCTTCCCGCTGTCCTTGGAGATCGCGAAGGTGGAGCCCTGGCTCATCCCGGAGCTGGGGTGCGCCGCGTCCCAGCTGGGCATGGGCATCGCGGCCCACTTGCCCTTCTGCTCGGGCACGATCCCGGCGAGCGTCCCGGCGCTCCAGGAGGCGCCGAGGTAGCCGAGCGTCGTGCCCGCCTTGAGTGAGGAGGTCCACTCGGGGCTGTAGGAGGGGGCGGTCGAGACGAGCCCGTCCTTGATCATGCCCTGCCAGTACGTGGCGACCTTCTTCGTCGCGGGGTCACTCGTGTCCACCTTCCAGGAACCGTCCTCGGTGGAGAACCACTGGGCGCCCGCCTGCCACGCCATCGTCTGGAAGAAGGAGGGGTCGTCGGCGAAGAAGGTCGCGATCCGGGCCTTCGGCGCGGCTTTCCTGACCTGCTGGGCCGCCGTGCGGAAGTCGGCCCACGTCTTCGGCGGCTCGACCCCGTACTTCTCGAAGAGGTCCTTGCGGTAGTAGAAGACCTGCGGCGCCGCGTCCGAGGGGACGGCCCAGTTCTTGCCGCCCATCGTCGTCAGCTCGATGGTCTGCGGCAGGAACTTCTTCTTCACGTCCGGGGTCAGGTAGGCGCTGATGTCCTTGAGCGAGCCCTGACTCACGAACTGCGCGAGCGAGGGGTACTCGATGGAGAGGACATCGGGCGCGATACCGGCCTTGAGGGCGTTGGTGATCTTCGGGTAGCCCCCGAGACCGCCGGAGGGTATCTCCTCGAACTTCACCTTGATCGTGTCGTGCGTGCGGTTGAACTCGTCCGCCACCTGCTGGGAACCCTTGGTCCAGGCCCAGAAACTGACGGTGACGGGATGGGCCCTCGTGCCTTCGGCGGGCGCCTCCGTGCTCGGGCCTCCGCAGGCCGCGGTGGCGGCGAGCGAGGCGAACGCGGCGACGGCACCCACGAGGGCGCGCGAGGACCGGAACCCATGGCGGCTCACGGCGCTGCTCCTCTTCGCTGGGGGACAGGCGGTCGCGGTGATGTTTCGGCGCCCGGTGAGCGAAGTCAAGATCGAATGGTTGATTGATCGAAAAATGATCGAAGGTGAGGCGGGAAAGCGGGAGGAAAAGGGCGCACGAAGCGAAATTTCAGCCCCTCTGGGGGTCCCCCCGGCCGAAGGCTGGGGGAGGTTGAGGAGCGGGGTCCGGGGCGGAGCCCCGCGAGGGCACCTCGCAGAGCCTCGACCGACTCGCGGACAGGGCCCCCTACCCCACCGCTCCGCAGGACCCCCGCACCCGCAGCGCGGGCAGCAGCTCCACGTGCCGGCGCGGCTCCCCCTCGCCCCCGCCGCCCTCCGCGAGGCGTTCCGTCAGGAGTTCCACCGCCGCCCGGCCGACCGCCCGCTTCGGCGGGGCCACGGCCGTCAGCGGGGTCTCGGCGAGGGCGGCGACCTCGTCGTCGTACGTCACGAGCGCCAGGTCACCGGGGACCCGTACGCCCCGCTCCGCCAGGTCCCGTACGAGCCGCGTCGCGTCCTCGTCGTTGTGCGCGAGCACCGCCGTCGTCCGGCCCTCGCGCACGAGCCGGGCCAACTCGTCCACGGAGGCCGCCGGGCTCCCCGAACCGGGCTTCTCGGGGGCCGAGTCGAGGACGGGGAGGCCCGGTTCCAGGCCCAGGATCTCCACCGCCCGCCGGTACCCCGCCCGTACCGCCTCCGCCGTCGGGCTGTCCGTGCGCGCCACGAGCACGGGGGAGCGGTGGCCGAGCCGGGCCAGGTGGCGCAGGCCGACGAGCACGCCGTGCGCGTGGTCCGAGCCGACCCGGTCGAGCGCGTCGAGCGGCCCCGCCGGGTCCCCGCGCCGCTCCACGAGCACGGCCGGGACCGGCAGCCGCGCGATCCACTCCGTGTACAGCGACTGGTGCTCGGGCCGCGTCCAGCTCGGGATCACGAGCAGGCCCCGCGCCCCCGCCGCGAGCAGGCCGGCCGCGTGCGCCGCGTCGTCCTCGGGCCGGTAGTCCGAGACCCGCAGGACCAGGCGCGCCCCGAGCCGCGCCGCCGCCTCGTGCGCGCCGCGGATGATGTCGGCGAAGTAGTAGCCGGCCGCGGGGGCGAGCATCCCGAGCACCGGACTGCCCGCCCCGGGACCGGTCCCCGCCGGGCCGTTCCGCTCCGGCCACGACACCGCGCCGTGCACCCGGTCCAGCAGCCCGCGCGAGGCGAGCGCCTCCGCGTCCCTGCGCGCCGTCACCGCCGAGACCCCGAGCAGCCCCGCGAGATCCGCGACCCGCACACTGCCCCGCTCCCGCACCAGGTTCAGCAGCCGGTCATGCCGCTCCCCGACCCCTTCGCGCATGCCGCGGCCCCTCCCTCGCCCGCCGTCTCCCACCGAGAGCGGGAAACGATCATTCGATCACTCTACAGACGTGTCCGGAGCGCCCTTCGTCTCGGGGGCGGGCTTCGGCTTGGTCGTGGGCTTCGCCTTGGTCGCGGGCTTCGGCTCGGCGGCGGCCTTCGTCCTGGGCGCCGACTTCTCCGTACGGTCCGGCTCCCGCCCCTCCGTGCGCACCGGCTCCGCGCCCGCCTCCCCCGTACGGTCCCCGGACTCCGCCCCGCCCTCCGGGAGTTCGCCCACCGCGCCGTCCTCGCCGTGCGCGGGCCCGTACTTGCGCCCCGCGCGCGAGGAGATCCCGCCGAGCAGCCCGCGCGGCGCGAGCCTGGCCGCGCCCATGAGCGCCTTGTAGCGCGGGTCGGGGATCGAGAGGGTGCGCCCGCGCGCGAGGTCGGCGAGCGCCGCCGTGACGAGTTTGTCCGCGTCGAGCCACATCCACTTCGGGATGTTCCCCGTCCCCATCCCGGCCCGCTCGTGGAACTCCGTCCGCACGAACCCCGGGCACAGCGCCATCAGTCGCACCCCGCTGCCCGCCAGGTCCTTCGCCACACCCTGGGTGAACTGGACGACCCACGCCTTCGACGCCCCATACGTCCCGCGCGGCAGGAACGCGGCGACGGACGCGACGTTGACGATCCCGCCGCGCCCCCGCTCCCGCATGGGCTTCGACGCCGCGACCGTCAGCCGCAGCACGGCCTCGCAGTGCACCTTGAGCATCGTCAGCTCGTCGGTGAGGGGCACGTCGAGGAAACGGCCCTTGTGCCCGAAGCCCGCGTTGTTCACGAGCAGGTCCACCGGCTGCCGTACGTCGGCAAGGCGCCGTTCCACGGCCGCGATGCCCGCGTCCGTCGCGAGGTCGGCGCGCAGCACGGTCGCCTCGACGCCGTGCCGGTCGTGCAGTTCGGTCGCCTGGCGGCGCAACCGCTCCTTGTCGCGCGCCACCAGCACGAGGCTGTACCCGTCGGCGGCGAGCCTGCGCGCGAAGGCCGCGCCGATACCCGCGGTGGAACCGGTGATGAGAGCCGTAGTCATGCGCCAAGGCTAGTGATCCGGGCGGGCCCTCCGAACCCCCGGACCAGCGGCTGACACAGGCTCAGGAGGACTGCCGGGACCCGACGTAGGCGCGCGCGGCGGCCAGTGCCTCGGGGTGCAGCGCCCGCGCGGCGGGCAGCAGGCGCGGCAGCAGCGCGCGCTCCGTCGTGTTCGCGCGGAACGCCATCGCCGCCGTCACCCCGTGCTCCGGCACGAACTCCCGTACGACGGGGTCCCCGGCTCGCACGGGGCCCGCTTCGAGCACCCGCAGGTACGCGCCCGTCTCGGCGCGCTCCGTGAAGCGCTTCACCCACCGGGGCTCCCCGACGTGCCCCGCGAAGGTGCGGCAGGGAACGCGCCCGTCCGTCACCTCCAGGAGCAGCCGCTCGCCGATCCGCCAGCGCTCCCCGATGAGCGCGTGGCTCACGTCGAGGCCCGAGGTCGTCAGGTTCTCGCCGAAGGCACCGTTCGCGAGCGGGCGCCCCAGCTCGCGTTCCCACGCGTCCAGGTCCTCGCGCGCGAAGGCGTACACGGCCTGGTCGTCCCCGCCGTGGTGCCGCAGGTCCGCCACGACGTCCCCCTCCACCCCGCTCCCACCGGTCCCCTTGGGCCCGGGCGCGCTGACGTGCAGCGGCCCCGCGACGGGCCGCTTGTCGATCCCCGTACCGCCGCGGGGGGCGTCGGAGTGGGGGACGGGAGTGAGCCGGCCGACGTTGAGGGAGAGCACGTACGGGGTCGTGGCCGCGCCGTTCGAGGGGTCCATGCCACGCAGGGTAGGCCGGGACGCCCGCGTGCCGCCGCCCCTTTTCCGCGCGGGGGAGCGGCGCCCCCGCGCGGGCGGTGGACGCGCCACGTGACTCAAAGCACCAGCCGAAAAATGCCGCTCGCCCCCAAGCCTGCCTTATCGCGGCTTATCCTCTGACCCATGATCGAGGCCCGCCACCTGCGCGTCCTGCGCGCCGTCGCGACGACAGGTTCCTTCTCCGCCGCCGCGCGCACGCTCGGCTGCACGCAGCCGGCCGTCAGCCAGCAGATGAAGGCGCTGGAGGGCGCGGCGGGCACGCCGCTGCTCGTGCGTACGGGCCGCGAGATGCGGCTCACGGAGGCGGGCGAGGCGCTCTCCCGGCACGCCTCGGGCATCCTCGCGGGACTCACGGCGGCGGAGGAGGAGGTCGCGGCGATCGCCGGGCTGCGCGCGGGGCGGGTGCGCCTCGTCTCCTTCCCGAGCGGCAGCTCCTCGCTCGTGCCGAGCGCCCTCGCCGCACTGCGCCGGGACCACCCCGGCACGCGCGTCTCGCTGGAGGAGGCCGAGCCGCCCCGCTCGGTCGAACTGCTGCGCGAGGGCGATTGCGATATCGCGCTCGCTTTCCGCTACGGGACCGGCGCGGACGACGGCGCGGAGGAGTGGGAGGGCCTCGTCGTACGGCCGCTGCTCCGCGACCGGCTCGTCGGTCTCGTCCCCGAGGGGCACCGCCTCGAAGGCCGCGACGGCCCGGTCGGCATCGCCGAGTTCGCGCGCGAGTCCTGGATCGCGGGCTGCCCCCGCTGCCGTACGCAGCTCGTCGAGGTGTGCGCGGCGGCGGGCTTCGCGCCGCGCATCGACTTCGCGACGGACGACTACCCGGCGGTCCACGCCCTCGTCGCGGCGGGCCTCGGCGTCGCGGTCCTCCCCGCCCTGGCCCTCGAATCCGTCCGCCCCGAAGGCGTCCGCACCCTCACCCTGACCCCACCGGTCCGCCGCGAGATCGTCGCCCTGACCCTCCCGGACCTGGCACAGGTCCCCACGGTCTCGGCCACGCTGGACCGGCTGGAACGGGCGGCGAGGGAGATAAGCCTCCCCGGCGCTTGAGGAGCGGGGCCCGGGGCGGAGCCCGCGAGGCTTGCCCCGCAGGAGCAGAAACGATTCGCCGAGAGCGCGCCCCTACTCCTCCGCCCCCTCCCCGGAGGCCGTCCGTACGAGCCGATGCCGCGCCCGCCCCATCAGCTCCTCCCGCTCATCCTCGGTGAGCCCTCCCCACACCCCGTACGGCTCCCGCACCGCCAGCGCGTGCGCCGCGCACTCCGCCCGCACCGGGCACCGCATGCAGACCTCCTTCGCCGAGGCCTCCCGCGCGCTGCGGGCGGCGCCCCGCTCTCCCTCCGGGTGGAAGAAGAGGGAACTGTCCACGCCACGGCAGGCGGCGAGCAGTTGCCAGTCCCACAGGTCTGCGTTGGGGCCGGGAAGGCGGGAGAAATCTGCCATTGCTTGTCCCCTTGCTTGCCGTTTCTGAGCGATCTGAGCCGTGAGGTGCTGCCGACCGTATATCTACCCTCATAGAAGATGAAAATATGACTCATGGGAAATCTAGCGGCAAACACTGACAAAGGGGATCAAAAGGCGCTAAATGGGGCATGGCTCTCTCTGGGCGTGTGATCACCCGGAGCTCAAGGCGCCCTCACGTAGAGTGCCGAGAGCGACAGTCCGGCCGTAACTCTTTCGGGTGACCGTCGTTGAGAGGGCTGTGGCGGTTGACGCGATAAGCGCTCGGGCAGATGTCCGAGGGTGTCCACCGCTCAGGTGACGATTCCGTACCAGCCTGGAGGCTCAAGGTGACGCGCAACAGCTGCGAGAGCTGCGAGGGGCAGTCATGACTTCCGTCCTCGTCTGTGACGACTCCCCGCTCGCCCGGGAGGCGCTCCGCCGTGCGGTCGCGACCGTGCCCGGCGTCGAGCGGGTGACCACGGCGGCCAACGGCGAGGAAGTCCTCCGCCGCTGGGGTGCCGACCGTTCCGACCTGATCCTCATGGACGTGCGCATGCCGGGGCTCGGGGGGGTGGAGACGGTGCGGAGGCTGCTCTCCGCCGATCCCGGCGCCCGGATCATCATGCTCACGGTCGCCGAGGACCTCGACGGCGTCGCGCTCGCGGTCGCCGCCGGAGCGCGCGGGTACCTGCACAAGGACGCCTCGCGCGCCGAACTGCGGGCGACCGTCACCCAGGCACTCGCCGACCCCACGTGGCGGCTCGCGCCACGCCGGCTGCGCTCGGCCGAGATGGGTGCGGCCCCGACGCTCACGGCGCGTGAGATCCAGGTCCTCGAAGGCATGAGCCACGGCCGTTCCAACGCGGAGATCGGGCGCGAGCTCTTTCTCTCCGAGGACACGGTCAAGACCCACGCCCGGCGGCTCTTCAAGAAGCTCGGAGCCTCCGACCGCGCGCACGCCGTGGCCCTGGGCTTCCGCTGGGGGCTGGTGCGCTGAGGCCCCCGGGCCCCGGCCAAGTGTGTTCCCCGAGCGGCACCGGCCGCGCGGGAGGCCGCCCGCCTCCCGCACGCGGCAGGGGCCACCGCCGTGCACCCCGCGAGACCACGCGGCTCCGGCGCGTACCCGAGCCTCCCGTTCCGCTTCCTCCCCGGCCCCGGCCGGGGACCCGCCGTCCGGACCGGGGCCCGAGCACCGCTCCCGCGCCCTCGCCGCCCGCCGCCCCACCCCAGGGGCGGCGGCCCTCCTCACCTCACACCCGCGACACACCGCCGCGCCGGGGAGGCCCGTACGAGCAGGAGCGATCCCGGGCTCGGCCGCGCGGGAGCACCCGGGGCCGCGCGAAGCGGGTGCCGTGCGGCGCACGGCTGCCCGCTCCCTTCGCCCGCCGGCCCGGTCCGCCGGAGCTCCGGCGGGCGGGACGCGGCGGGGTTCGCGCGGACCCGTACCGGGAGCGTGCGACGGGCGGCGCCCTGGTCCCGTGCCGCAAGCGTGCGACGGGCGGCGCCCGCATCCCGTACCGGAACCGTCCGGAAACCTCCGCGACGTGCCGCCGGCTTGGGACCGGAGCCGCGCGCGGGCGTGCGCGTGCCCCGTACGTGCCCTCGCCGCCGCTCCGCGACGGGCCGCCGTTCGCGTTTCGGCGGGGGCGGGGCGGCTGGGAAGCGGTCCTGAAGGGTACGAGCTTTGCGTACGGGTGCTCGCGCGGGCGGGCTGTGCCGGTTACCCGCGCGATGCCGCATCCTTGAGGGTGTGGATTTCCACGGGGACGATTCGGCCGATCCGGAGGGGAGGGCGCAGGGCATGAGTTCCGGCGCACCCACTCCCGAGGGCGGGGAGGGCGCGGAGACCGCTCGGCGGACCGCAGGGCACCATGGTCGGATGCGTGACGAGGAGACGACCGAGATCGGGGCTCTCGTCCACCGTGCCGTCGACGGCGAGCAGCAGGCCGTGCACGACCTGCTCGCCCGGGTCCACCCGCTCGCGATCCGCTACTGCCGCACCAGGCTCTCCCGGTTGCCCGGTGACGCCCGCCACTTCGTCGAGGACCTCGCGCAGGAGGTCTGCGTCGCCGTGCTCCTCGCGCTGCCCCGTTACAAGGACACGGGCCGCCCCTTCGAGGCGTTCGTCTTCGCGATCGCGGGCCACAAGGTCGCCGACCTCCAGCGCGCCGCGATGCGCCACGGCTCCACGGCGGTGCCCTCGGACGAGATGCCGGAGCGCCCCGACGACTCCCTCGGCCCGGAGGAACGCGCCCTCCTGAGCAGCGACGCGGCCTGGGCGAAGAAGCTCCTCGCGTCCCTCCCCGAGAACCAGCGCGAGCTCCTCCTCCTCCGCATCGCGGTCGGCCTCACCGCCGAGGAGACGGGACAGATGCTCGGCATGTCCCCGGGGGCGGTCCGCGTGGCCCAGCACCGGGCGCTGAGCAGGCTGAGAGCGCTGGCGGAGCAGCCGTAGAAAGCCTCCGCGGCGTTCGCGGAGCGGGGGACGGGGGCGGAGCCCCCGAGCAGGCCCACCCGTGGAAACGGCGACTTGGGAATGAACGCCCACCCGCTCCCGTTACCATGGACACCCGTAACGAGCAAGACCATTGGAGACCGTGTCATGGCCAACATCGACGGAGTACCCGAGAAATTCGCGACCCTCGGGCTGACCTACGACGATGTCCTGCTCCTGCCCGGCGTCTCCGACATGACCCCGGACGCGATCGACACCTCCACGCGTCTCTCGAAGAACGTGCGGCTGAACATCCCGCTCGTCTCCGCCGCCATGGACAAGGTCACCGAGGCCCGCATGGCGATCGCGATGGCCCGCCAGGGCGGCGTCGGCGTCCTGCACCGGAACCTCTCGATCGAGGACCAGGCCAATCAGGTCGACCTCGTCAAGCGCTCCGAGTCCGGCATGGTCACCGACCCGATCACGGTCAACCCGGACGCGACCCTCGAAGAGGCCGACGCGATCTGCGCGAAGTTCCGCATCAGCGGCGTCCCGGTCGTGGACGGCTCCGGCAAGCTCCTCGGCATCGTCACCAACCGCGACATGGCCTTCGAGACCGACCGCTCCCGCAAGGTGCGCGAGGTCATGACCCCGATGCCGCTCGTCACCGGCAAGGTCGGCATCTCCGGCGTCGACGCGATGGGCCTGCTGCGCCGCCACAAGATCGAGAAGCTCCCGCTCGTCGACGACGCGGGCGTCCTCAAGGGCCTCATCACGGTCAAGGACTTCGTGAAGGCCGAGAAGTACCCGAACGCGGCCAAGGACTCCGAGGGCCGCCTCCTCGTCGGTGCCGCCGTGGGTGTCGCGGGCGACGCCTTCGAGCGCGCCCAGGCCCTCGTGGGCGCGGGCGCCGACTTCATCATCGTCGACACCGCGCACGGTCACTCCCGCCTCGTGGGCGACATGGTCGCCAAGATCAAGTCGAACGCTCCCGGTGTCGACGTCATCGGCGGCAACATCGCCACCCGCGAGGGCGCGCAGGCGCTCGTGGACGCGGGCGCGGACGGCATCAAGGTCGGCGTCGGCCCCGGCTCCATCTGTACGACGCGCGTCGTCGCGGGCGTCGGCGTCCCGCAGGTCACCGCGATCTACGAGGCCGCGCTCGCCGCGAAGGCGGCGGGCGTCCCGGTCATCGGCGACGGCGGCCTCCAGTACTCCGGCGACATCGCGAAGGCCCTCGTCGCGGGCGCCGACACGGTCATGCTCGGCTCGCTCCTCGCGGGCTGCGAGGAGTCCCCGGGCGAGCTGATGTTCATCAACGGCAAGCAGTTCAAGTCGTACCGGGGCATGGGCTCGCTCGGTGCCATGCAGACGCGCGGCGACCACAAGTCGTACTCGAAGGACCGCTACTTCCAGGAGGGCGTCGCCTCCGACGAGAAGCTCATCCCCGAGGGCATCGAGGGCCAGGTCCCCTACCGGGGCCCGCTCTCCGCCGTCGTCCACCAGCTCGTCGGCGGCCTGCGCCAGTCGATGTTCTACGTGGGCGGCACGACGATCCCCGAGACGCAGGACCGGGGCCGCTTCGTCCGCATCACCTCCGCCGGTCTCAAGGAGTCGCACCCCCACGACATCCAGATGACCGCCGAGGCCCCGAACTACAGCCGCCACTGAGCGGCCCGCCGCCCTCCGGGGCGGCACCGGCGCGCGTCGAGACGGCGCGGGGCCCGTATCCGTACGGGCCCCGCGCCGTCGCCGCGTGTGCGCCGGACCCCCGGCAGGACGTGTGCCGGACCCCCGGCAGGACCGGTGGGGGCCGGTGCGGGGGATACTGGACCAGCAAGTACGACGGAGCGGGAAAGGCCAGCCAGGTGACTGAGATCGAGATCGGACGCGGCAAGCGCGGTCGGAGGGCGTACGCCTTCGACGACATCGCCGTCGTCCCGAGCCGCCGCACCCGCGACCCGAAGGAGGTCTCGATCGCGTGGCAGATCGACGCCTACCGCTTCGAACTGCCCTTCCTCGCGGCCCCCATGGACTCGATCGTCTCCCCGGCGACCGCGATCCGCATCGGTGAGCTGGGCGGCCTCGGCGTCCTCAACCTCGAAGGACTGTGGACCCGGTACGAGGACCCGCAGCCCCTCCTCGACGAGATCGCCGAGCTGGACGCGGCCACCGCCAACAAGCGGCTCCAGGAGATCTACGCGGCGCCGATCAAGGAAGAGCTGATCGGGCAGCGCATCAAGGAGGTGCGCGACTCCGGCGTCGTCACCGCCGCCGCGCTCTCCCCGCAGCGCACCGCCCAGTTCTCCAAGGCGGTCGTCGACGCGGGCGTCGACATCTTCGTGATCCGGGGCACGACGGTCTCCGCCGAGCACGTCTCCTCGGCCGCCGAACCGCTCAACCTCAAGCAATTCATCTACGAACTCGACGTGCCCGTCATCGTCGGCGGCTGCGCGACCTACACCGCCGCGCTCCACCTCATGCGCACCGGCGCGGCCGGTGTCCTCGTCGGCTTCGGCGGCGGCGCCGCGCACACCACGCGCAACGTCCTCGGCATCCAGGTCCCGATGGCCACCGCCGTCGCCGACGTCGCCGCCGCGCGCCGCGACTACATGGACGAGTCCGGCGGCCGGTACGTGCACGTCATCGCGGACGGCGGCGTCGGCTGGTCCGGCGACCTTCCGAAGGCCATCGCCTGCGGTGCCGACTCCGTCATGATCGGCTCCCCGCTCGCCCGCGCCACGGACGCGCCCGGCCAGGGCCACCACTGGGGCATGGAGGCCGTCCACGAGGACGTGCCGCGCGGCAAGAAGGTCGACCTCGGCACGGTCGGCACGACCGAGGAGATCCTTCTCGGCCCCTCGCACACCCCGGACGGCTCGATGAACATCTTCGGCGCCCTGCGCCGCGCGATGGCCACGACCGGCTACAGCGAGCTGAAGGAGTTCCAGCGCGTCGAGGTCACGGTCGCGCCCTCGCGCCACGACCAGCGCTGACCCCTGCTCCCGCAGGATTGAGTTGCCCCGGTGCCCCCTCCGCCCCGCGCGAGGGGGCACCGGCGTGTCCGGGGCCCGTCGGCCGCGCGTCAGGCGCCGCGCGAAACGGTGCGGGACGCCCGTGTCCCGCGGAGACGGCGCGAGGCGGCCGGGTCCCTACAAGCGGTACGCCGCCCCCGCCGGCGTGGCCCCCCGCGTGTCCAGCAGCAACTGCGCCTTCACCGCCAGCCCCTGCAGGTCGTACGTCCTGTGGTGTTGCAGCAGCAGGGTCAGGTCGGCCGCAGCCGTGGCCTCGTAGAGGGTGTCGGCGCGGGGGACCGGGTGGCCGAGGACGCGCCAGTGGGGGACGTGGGGGTCGTGGTAGCTGATGGTGGCGCCCATGCCGGTGAGGCGGGTGGCGATCTCCTCGGCCGGGGAGCCCTCCTGGTCGGCCACGTCCGGTTTGTAGGTGATGCCGAGGAGCAGGACGCGGGCGCCGCGTACCGACTTGCCGTGCTCGTTGAGGAGCGTCGCGGCGCGCTGGATGACGTACGCGGGCATCCGCTGGTTGACCTCGCGGGCGAGGCCGACGAGGCGCAGGGGGTGGCCGGGGGTGCGGTGCGGGTGGGGGAGGTGCTCGGGGTCGGGCGGGAGGCCGTGGCCGCCGACGCCCGGGCCGGGGCGGAAGGCCTGGAAGCCGTACGGCTTCGTCTCGGCGCAGCGGATGACGTCCCACAGGTCGACGCCGAGGTCGTGGCAGAGGACCGCCATCTCGTTGACGAGGGCGATGTTGACGTGGCGGTAGCTCGTCTCCAGGAGGTGGACGGTCTCCGCCTCGCGGGGCCCTCTGGCCCGTACCACCTTGTCCGTGAGCCGCCCGTAGAAGGCCGCTGCCGACTCGGTGCAGGCCGGGGTCAGCCCGCCGATCACCTTGGGGGTCGCGTGGTAGGGGTACGCGCGGTTGCCCGGGTCCAGGCGGGCCGGGGAGTACGCGAGGTGGAAGTCGCGGCCCGCGCGCAGGCCGGAGCCCTGTTCCAGGATCGGGCGGAGCAGATCCTCGGTCGCGCCGGGATGGACGGGGGACTCCAGGATGACGGTCGTGTGCGGGCGCAGGCGCGCCGCGAGGGTGCGGGCGGCGGTGACCACGCCGCTGAGGTCGGGGGAGCGGTCGCCCGTCGGGTTCGTCGGGGCGCAGATGACGGCGGTACGGACCCGGCCGAGTTCGGCGGGGTCGGCGCTCGCGCGGAAGCCGCCCGCGAGCATCCGGCGCAGTTCGGAGGCGCTCAGCGCGGCCTCGCTGCCCCGCGGTGGCCTGCCGAGCGCGAGTTCGCGCACCCTCGCCTGCTCGTCGTGGCCGACGGTGGCGATGCCCGCGGCGACGGCCGCGCGGGCGAGCGGGAGGCCGAGAGGGCCGAGGCCGACCACGGCGAGGTCTGCGGGCATGGGGGTGGGTCCTTCCTGGCGAGCGCACTGTCAGACTACGAGTAAATATGACCGTTATGTGGTATTGGCACGGTGATTCTCGGGCGTGTACGCGGGGCCAGGGCCGCCCGGCCGGGTAGACGCCTGGCGACACCGGAGCGAGGCACTCCACTCCGGCCCAGCCCATCCCGACCCCAGCCCCACCCCCAGGAGGCAGCAGTGAGGACAGCGACACTCGGCCCGGAGCAGCGCGCGCAAGCGCTCGCGGACATGGCGGAACGCGAACTCGACGTGCTCGTGGTCGGAGGTGGCGTGGTCGGTGCGGGCACCGCGCTCGACGCCGTGACCCGGGGGCTCGCCACCGGCATCGTCGAGGCCCGCGACTGGGCCTCGGGGACGTCGAGCCGGTCCAGCAAGCTCATCCACGGCGGCCTGCGCTACCTGGAGATGCTCGACTTCGCGCTCGTGCGCGAGGCGCTCAAGGAGCGCGGACTGCTCCTCGAACGCCTCGCCCCGCACCTCGTCAAGCCCGTCCCCTTCCTCTACCCCCTCCAGCACCGCGTCTGGGAACGCGCCTACGCGGGAAGCGGCGTCGCCCTCTACGACGCGATGTCCCTCGCCCGCGGGCACGGCCGCGGCCTGCCGGGCCACCGCCACCTCGGCCGCCGTCACGCCCTGCGCGTCGCCCCCTGCCTGCGCAAGGACGCCCTCACCGGCGCCCTCCAGTACTACGACGCGCAGGTCGACGACGCCCGCTACGTCATGACCCTCGTGCGCACCGCCGTCGACTACGGCGCCACGGCCGCCAACCGCGCCCGCGTCACCGGCTTCCTCCGCGAGGGCGAACGCGTCGTCGGCGCGACGGTCGAGGACGTCGAGGCCGGTGGTACGTACGAGATCCGCGCCAAGCAGGTCGTCAACGCGAGCGGTGTGTGGACCGACGACACCCAGGGCCTCGTCGGCGAGCGCGGCCGGTTCCACGTCCGCGCCTCCAAGGGCATCCACCTCGTCGTGCCGCGCGACCGCATCAACTCCAGTACGGGCCTGATCCTCCGTACCGAGAAGAGCGTCCTCTTCGTCATCCCGTGGGGACGGCACTGGATCGTCGGCACCACCGACACCGACTGGGACCTCGACAAGGCGCATCCCGCCGCGTCCAGCGCCGACATCGACTACCTCCTCGACCACGTCAACTCCGTCCTCGCCGTCCCCCTCACGCGCGACGACGTGCAAGGCGTGTACGCGGGGCTGCGCCCCCTGCTCGCCGGGGAGTCCGACGCGACGAGCAAGCTCTCGCGCGAGCACACCGTGGCCCACCCGGTGCCCGGGCTCGTCGTCGTCGCGGGCGGCAAGTACACGACGTATCGCGTCATGGCGAAGGACGCCGTGGACGAGGCGGTGCACGGCCTCGACCAGCGCGTCGCCGAGTGCGTCACCGAGGAGACGCCGCTGCTCGGCGCGGAGGGCTACCCGGCGCTGTGGAACGCGCGCGCCCGCACCGCCGCACGCTCCGGACTGCACGTCGTACGCATCGAGCACCTCCTCAACCGGTACGGGTCCCTCACGGGCGAGGTACTCGACCTCGTCGCCGCGGACCCGAGCCTCGGACGGCCGCTCACCGGCGCCGACGACTACCTGCGCGCCGAGGTCGTCTACGCCGCCTCGCACGAGGGCGCGCGTCACCTCGACGACGTCCTCACCCGCCGCACCCGCATCTCCATCGAGACCTTCGACCGCGGCACCCGCAGCGCCCGCGAGGCCGCCGAACTCATGGCGCCCGTGCTCGGCTGGGACGCGGCGCAGGTGGAACGCGAGGTCGAGCACTACGAGAAGCGCGTCGAGGCCGAGCGCGAGTCCCAGCGCCAGCCCGACGACCTCACCGCCGACGCCGCCCGGCTCGGCGCCCCCGACATCGTCCCGCTCGCCTGACGGCCCGTCGCCCACCCGCCCGGTCGTGGACCGCCCGGGCCCCCTGGCCGAGGACCGCCCCCGCCCGCCACCCCAGGGCGCCGGGCGGTTCCGGCGTGAGTGACAATGGATGCTCTGTCAGGGCGGGTTGCAGAGGGGACGCATGTCGGAATCGGAGCAGGCGCGCGCATCCCAGGGACGTCTCCTCGCGGGGCGGTACCGCCTCGCGGAGGTCCTCGGGCGCGGCGGCATGGGGACGGTGTGGCGGGCCACCGACGAGACCCTCGGGCGGACCGTCGCGGTCAAGGAACTGCGTTTTCCGAACAGCATCGACGAGGACGAGAAGCGCCGGCTGATCACCCGTACGCTGCGCGAGGCCAAGGCCATCGCCCGGATTCGCAACAACGGCGCGGTCACGGTCTTCGACGTCGTGGACGAGGACGACCGGCCGTGGATCGTCATGGAACTCATCGAGGGCAAGTCCCTCGCCGAGGTCGTGCGCGAGGACGGGCTCCTCGGCCCGCGCCGCGCGGCCGAGGTCGGGCTCGCCGTGCTCGACGTGCTGCGCGACGCGCACCGCGAGGGCATCCTGCACCGCGACGTGAAGCCGTCCAACGTGCTCATCGCGGGCGAGGACGGCCGCGTCGTCCTCACCGACTTCGGCATCGCGCAGGTCGAGGGCGACCCCTCCGTGACCTCGACGGGCATGCTCGTCGGCGCTCCCTCGTACATCTCGCCCGAGCGCGCCCGCGGCCACAAGCCGGGCCCCGCCGCCGACCTGTGGTCGCTCGGCGGGCTGCTCTACGCCGCCGTCGAGGGCGTCCCGCCGTACGACAAGGGCTCCGCGATCGCGACGCTCACCGCCGTCATGACGGAACAGGTCGAGCCGCCCGCGCACGCCGGGCCCCTCACACCCGTCATCCTCGGACTGCTCGCCAAGGACCCGGCCCAGCGCCTCGACGACGCCCGCGCCCGCGCGATGCTCCAGGAGGTCATCGCCGCACCCGAGGCCAAGCCGCTCGACGCGACCCGCGTCGTCCCGCTCCCGCCCACCCCGGCCGAGGAGAAGGCGCAGACGACCGGCTGGTCGACCCCGCGCACCGGCGGTTTCGCCCGCTCCTCCCGTACGGGCAGCCCGGCGGCCGGCGCCACGCGCACGGGCGGCGGTACGACGAGCACGCCCGCGGCCGGCACCCCCTCGGCCCCCGCCCCCGCCCGCTCCCGCGCCTCCCTCACGGACGTCGTCCCGCGTCGCACCCTCGTCGTCATCGCGGCGGTCGTCGTCCTGGCCGTCATAGCGACCGTCGTGTTCCTCGTCGCCAACAACGGCGGCGACGAGGACAAGCAGGGCGCCAAGGCCGCCACGACCCCCTCGGCCTCCGCGACGGGTTCCTCCGCCACCCATGGCGACGGCGGCAAGGAGGAGAGCCCGCGGACCTCCCCTTCCGCCGAAGAGTCCGCCAGCTCGGCGAAGGGTGACGAGAGCGAGGACGAGGGCAAGAAGGAAGAGGGCAAGGACGACAAGGAGAAGGAAGGGGAGAAGGACAAGGGGAAGGGCGAGGACCAGAGCGGGGCCCCGCTCGACGCCACGACCCATCAGGACCCCAGCGGCTTCTCCATAGGACTGCCCGACGGGTGGAAGCGCGTCTCCTCCGGTGCCGCCGGGGTGCGATTCGCCGGGCCCGCCGGGCAGCGGCTCCTCATCGGCACGACCACGAATCCGAAGAACGACGCCGTCGCCGACTGGGAGCGGCAGGAGCGGAGCATGGTCCGCCCGAACTACCACCGCGTCGCGATCAAGCGCGTCGACTACCGGGGCTGGGAGACCGCCGACTGGGAGTTCACGTACACCGACGGCGGCACGCGGATGCACAGCGTCGACCGGGGCACGGTCGTCAACTCCCACCGTGGCTACGGGATGATGTTCACCACCAAGGACGCGGACTGGGACGGCAAGCTCGCCCGCCAGACCTGGCAGACCTTCACGGAGACCTTCAAGCCGGCCTCCTGAGGCCGACGGGCGTCGGTCCGCCCCTCTGGGAATCCTGACGCCACCATGGGCGTTCCGCCCCTCCGGGGATCCTGACGCCACTTCTCACGCCACTTCCCACGCCACGTCGCGCGTTTCGCCCCTTCTGGGAATCCTCACGCCACCTCGCGCGTTGTGGGCCCCAGGGGGGCGAACCCGCATGTAAGGGGCACCCCTAGGGGACTTCCCCCACCCTCTCGCCCCCACCCCTCTGCCCCCACCCCCGCCCCCCTGCGCTCCCCCGCGACTCCCCGTGCCGCGTTCCGAGGGTTGAGCGGCCTCCGGGCCGGGCACGAACGAGATCAGGGCCACCCGGCCGTCACCGGAGCCCCCCACGTACCGGTGGCAGGTGGCCGGGAGGAGCTGCGGCGAACTCGCCCAACTCCCCCGGAAAACCCGGCCTCGGCACGTATCGTGAAAGAACGGGGACCGTACCGGACGGCTCGGGACCCGAAACGGACACAGGTGATCACGGTGGGGGGCGTTGTGGACGACTACGCGGGGCGTGTGCTCGCCGACCGCTACCGGTTACCGCTGGACGCCTCCGCCGAGGAGGGCGCGGGCCCGGTCGCCGCGGGGCGCGCCTTCGACACGTACAGCGGTCAGGAGGTCAGCCTCCAGCGCATTCCGCTGCCCGACATCGTCGAGGGCGAACTCCCGGGCGAGGGACCGGCCGCGGGCACCGGCGACCCCTCCGGCGATCCCCTGGTGCGCCGTGCGCTCGACGCCGCGCGCGCGGCGGCGCAGGTCCCCGATCACCCGCGTCTCAACCAGGTCTTCGACGTCTTCGCCGAGGGCGACGCGCTGTGGATCGTCAGCGAGTACGTGCCCGGGCGGGCCCTCGGCAGCCTCCTCGCCGAACGCCCCCTCAACCCCTACCGCGCCGCCGAGGTCGCCGCCGACGTCCTCACCGCGCTCCGCGCCCTGCACGCGGGCGGCTGGGTCCACCGCAACATCACGGAGCACACCGTCCTCCTCGCCGAGGACGGCCGCGTCGTCCTCGCGGGCCTCGCGGCCGGCGCCGCCCAAGAGGCCTTGTGCGGCTACGACCCCGTCCCCCCGCGATCCGCCGTCGAGGACGGCGCGGGCCCCGAGGGCCCCAGGCCCCGCGGTGTCATAGACGCCTCCCCGTACGGGGGCGGTTGGGGGAGCGGGGCCATGACGACCGGTCCCGGCCGCCCCACGGCAGCCGGTTCCGGCGGACATACGGGTACGGGCACGGGGCCCGGCGGCGGTGCGCCCGCCCCCAGGGCCGGGGGCGCCCCCGGCGCCGTACCGCCCGCCTTCGTGAACCGTCCCGCGACGCCGGCGGCCCCCGCGCTCGCCGCCGGGTCCACCGATCCCCGCGCCGCGCGCGCCGGGGCCATCGCCGCCTACCGTGCCGGGGCCAGGGCCGCCGCGCGCGCCCAGGCCGAGGGCGGGCCGGGCGCCGCGAGGCCCGCACCCGGGCAGCCCGCCGAGCCCACGGGCGCGACCGCGCCCGAGCCCGAGGCCCCGGGCCGGATCAGCGACCCGTACGGGGTGCGCGAGCGGCAGAGCGCCACCAGCCCGCACGAGCAGCCCCCCAGGCTCCCGGCCGACCCGCGGAACCCGCGGAACCCGCAGACCTCACAGAACCCGCAGGCCTCTCAACTCCCGCCCGCGCCCTGGCACGGCGCCGCGCCCCGCACCGGGAACGCACCCGGAGCCGCACCCGGGGCCATCCCGGGGCCCGCCCCCGAGGCCGTACCCCCGCTGCCCCTGCCGCCCGAGTACCGGCGCGGGCCCGCCATGGGCCCGAGCGCCCCCGTACCCCAGCGCCTCACCCCGCAGCCCCGGCCCCACCAGGCACCGGACGGACTGTCGTCGAACGACCCCGGGGCCCTGGCCCCGTACGCGTCCGCGCAGTCCGCCGCGCCCGTTCCCGACCCGCCCACCGTCTCCTCGCCCGCCTGGGATTCCCCCGTGTCCGGGTACGGGCCCGGCAACGCCGTCGAGGCGGAGCGGGCGCGGCAGGTGCGGATGGTGGTGGTCGGGCCCGTCACCGAGCGGTGGGCGCCCGAGCAGGCCGGGCCCGTGCGCGGGACGTGGCAGCTCGCGGCCCCCGTCGGGCCCGCGACCGACCTGTGGGCGCTCGGCGTGCTGCTCTTCCGCGCTGTGCAGGGGCACGGCCCGTACCCGGAGGAGAGCACCGCCGAGCTTGTCCACATGGTGTGCGCGGAGGCGCCCGCGTTCGCCGAGGAGTGCGGCCCGCTGCGGCCCGTCGTGGAGTCGCTGCTGCGCCAGGACCCGACCGAGCGGCCCGACTTCGAGGAGTTGCGGGGCTGGCTGCGTTCTCTCGTACGGTCCGCGCCCGAGCCCGACGCGGGTGCGCACCTGGTGCCCGCGCCGGCCTTCGACCCGGCCGCGCTGCCCATCAAGCGGCGGCGCGGAGAGCTGGTACGGCGCAAGCGGCGCCCGAAGAAGGCGGCGAAGAAGGCCGCGAGGGAAGCGGTGGCGCCCGCCGAGCCCGCGAGGCCGAAGCCCGTGCCGCCCGTCCCGCGCAGCCATCGCAGGGCGCGTGAGGCCGAGGCGGCCGATGAGACGACGCCGCTCTACGGTCTCGCCGCCGCGTACTCCCCTCCCGAGCCACCCGGCAGCGCCCGCACCGCCTCGCGCGGTGCCCGTGGCCGGGGTGCGGGCCGCACTCGTCAGACGCGGCCCCCCGCCCGCGACAACAGGCGTCCGCGCGCGCCGCGTTCGCTCGGCCGCACGCTGCTCGTCGCCGTGTTCGTGCTGGTCGCGGGCACGATCGTGTACGCCATGGTCTTCCTGCCGAAGGCCGACGAGAGCGACCAGGCGCGGACGGGCACCGAGCTGAGCCACGCGCCGGGCTCCCTGGAGAAGCCCGCGCCCACCTCCGCGCCACCCGCCTCCTCACCCGCCGCGTCGCCCGAGGAGAAGCCGAAGGACGAGGCGCCCGAGAAGGAGAAGAAGCCCTCCGGGCCGAAGCTCCCCGCCGGTTTCGTCCTCTACAAGGACCCGGCCGGTTTCCAGCTCGCCGTGCCCCAGGGCTGGACCCGGCATGCGCGCAACCCGCAGGGACAGGTGCGGTGGACGCAGGGCAGCTACGAGCTGATCGTCGTCCCCGGGCGCGACTCGGTGACCGAGTTCGGCAACGACCTGCTGCGCTACCAGCGCGAGTCCGAGCCCGAGACGCGGCCCTTCCGCGAGTCGAGCTGGGTCACGTCGACGGGGATGCGCGAGATCGAAGAGGGCGGGAGGAAGATGGCCGAGGGCCAGTTCACCTGGCCGGGCGACGACGGTGACACCTTCGCGAGGAACATGGTCATGGCCGTCAACGGCAAGTACCACGTCCTCCAGGTCCGTGGACTCGACGCGAACCGCGACGACGTGAGCCGCTACTACGAGCAGGCGCTCGCCACGTATCAGGTGAAGTGAGCCGCGAGGGGCCTCTCGTCGGGGTCTGTGCCGGGCTTCCCGTCCGGCTCCCCGCCGTGGCTTCCCGTCCCGCTCCCCGCAGGGGCCCCCGCGCCGTGCCACACGGTCGGGGGAACTTCGGTGCCGTTTCGCGCGAACAGGGAACTTCCGGTCGCTTGCGCGCGTTGTCGGCCCCAGGGGGGCGAACCCCCATGTAAGGGACACCCCTAAGGGATTCCCCTCACAGCCCGCTCCCCCCCAGCTCACCCCCCACCCCGCCACCACCCACTGGCAGAATCGTGGAAGCCCCGTGGAAAGTGTTACCGGCGGGTACCCAAGACCGGCCCGAAGTCGTACGCTCACGCCCATGACGGACACGCACGCCTCGGCGGCACCCACCGGCCCCGCGCCGCAGACCATCGGTACGAACCCCCCGGCCCCCGTACCCGAGGGCGTCCGCACGGCGGCCGACGTGGTCACCCCCGAGGTGCTCGCGCGGCTGCTCAGGGGTGTCGGCGGCTCGGGACGTACCGCGAACCACACGCCGTTCGGCGGGGGCGTGCTCGCCGAGCTGCCCGAGGCGGGTCCCGAGGACGTCGAAGCGGCCTTCGCGCGCGCTCGTGCCGCACAGGTGCCGTGGGCCGCGACGCCCGTCCGCGAGCGCGCCGCCGTCCTGCTCCGTTTCCACGACCTCGTCCTCCAGCGCCAGGCCGAGATCCTCGACCTCGTCCAGCTGGAGACCGGCAAGGCGAGGCTGCACGCGCACGAGGAGCTGCAAGCCGTGGCGATGGCCGCGCGCCACTACGGTCTCAAGGCCCCCGCCTACCTCAGGCCCAAGCACCACCTCGGCGCCGTGCCCACCCTCACCCGCGTCACCGAACACCGCGTCCCGCGCGGGGTCGTGGGCCAGATCGCCCCCTGGAACTACCCCTTCGAGCTGTCGGTCGGCGACGCGCTGCCCGCCTTCGTCGCGGGCAACGCGGTCGTCATGAAGCCCGATACGGAGACCGCGCTGAGCGCCCTGTGGGCCCGCGAACTCCTCATCGAGGCCGGGCTCCCGGCCGACGCCTTCCAGGTCGTACTGGGTGAGGGACCCGCCGTCGGCCCCGAGGTCGTCTCGCGCGGCGACTACGTGTCCTTCACGGGCTCGACGCGCACGGGACGCGAGGTCGCCCGAAGCGCCGCGGGGCGGCTCGTCGGCTTCTCGCTCGAACTCGGCGGCAAGAACCCGATGTTGGTCCTGCGCGACGCCGACGTCGAGAAGGCGGCGGCCGGAGCGGTCCGCGCCTGCTTCGCCTCCGCCGGTCAACTGTGCATCTCCATCGAGCGGTTGTACGTGCACGAGTCGGTCGCCGACGCCTTCACGGAGCGCTTCGTGGCACGCGTCAAGGCCATGCGCCTTGGCACGTCGCTCTCCTACGGGGCCGACATGGGCTCGCTCGCGGGCCCGCGCCAACTCGCCGCCGTCACCGCGCACGTGGACGAGGCCGTCGCGAAGGGTGCCCGCGTCCTCGCGGGCGGTGTCGCGCGACCCGACCTCGGCCCGTACTTCTACGAGCCGACCGTGCTGACCGACGTCGAGCCCGGCATGGCCGTGTGCGCCGACGAGACCTTCGGGCCCGTCGTCTCGCTCTACCGCTTCACCGACGAGGACGAGGCGATCACGCGCGCCAACTCCACGCCGTACGGGCTCAACGCGAGCGTCTGGACGAAGGACGCGAAGCGCGCCCTCGCCGTCGCCTCGCGACTGCGCGCGGGCACCGTCAACGTCAACGAGGGCTACGCGCCCGCCTACGGCAGCGTGCGTGCTCCGATGGGCGGCATGAAGGAGTCCGGGGTCGGCCGTCGGCACGGCTCCGAGGGTTTGTTGAAGTACACCGAGCCTCAAACCATCGCGCAGCAACGCCTGTTGCCCATGGGACCGTCCCTCGGCATGGACGACGCCGCCTACGCGGCCTTCATGAGCCGCAGCCTGAAGGTGATGAAGGCACTGCGGCTGCGCTGAGCGCACCCCAACCACCGTTCCACCAGCGGCTTTCGACGAGGAGGGTCCATGTCAGGGGAGAACTCCGCCCAGAAACGGAACGCGGACGCGGACGCGGAGCACGACGGCCCCGGCGGCAGCCCCGGCTCCGGCCCCGGCACGGGCTCTGGCCCCAGCTCAGGCCCCGGCTCCGGCTACGACTACGACGTCCTCGTCATCGGCTCGGGCTTCGGTGGCGCGGTCAGCGCCCTGCGGCTCACCGAGAAGGGTTACCGGGTGGGCGTCCTGGAAGCCGGCCGCCGCTTCGCCCGCGACGAACTGCCCCGCACCTCGTGGGACGTGAAGAACTACCTGTGGGCGCCCGCGCTCGGCCTCTTCGGCATCCAGCGCATCCACCTGCTCGGCAACGTCATGGTCCTCGCGGGCGCCGGGGTCGGCGGCGGCTCCCTCAACTACGCCAACACCCTCTACGTACCGCCCCGCGCCTTCTTCGACGACCCGCAGTGGAAGGAGATCACCGACTGGGCGGGCGAGTTGGAGCCGTACTACGCGCAGGCGCAGCGGATGCTCGGCGTGCGCCTCAACCCCACCGTCACGCCCTCGGACGTGCACCTGAAGAACGCCGCGGAGGCGATGGGCGTCGGCGACTCCTTCCATCTCGCCCCGGTCGGCGTCTACTTCGGGGACGGCGAGGACGGTGACGGCAGCCGCACGGCCGAGCCGGGCGCGGAGGTGCCCGACCCCTACTTCGGCGGCGCGGGACCCTCGCGGCGCGCGTGCACCGAGTGCGGCGAGTGCATGACGGGCTGCCGCCACGGCGCCAAGAACACCCTCAACGAGAACTACCTCCACCTCGCCGAGAAGAACGGCGCCGTGATCCACCCGCTCACCACCGTGCGCACCCTCACCGAGGACTCGCGCGGCGGCTTCGCGGTCGGCACACTGCCCACCGACAAGCCCCGCAAGGGCGCCCACCGCGTCTACACCGCCCGTCACGTCGTCCTCGCGGCCGGCACGTACGGGACGCAGACCCTCCTGCACCGCATGCGCGACAGCGGACTCCTGCCCCGTACTTCGGCCCGGCTCGGCACCCTGACGCGGACCAACTCCGAAGCGCTCGTCGGCGCCCAGACCACCCCGCGCCGCTACCGTTCCGCGCACGGCGCCGAACCCGACTTCACGCGCGGCGTCGCCATCACCTCGTCCATCCACCCCGACGCCAACACCCATGTCGAACCGGTCCGTTACGGCCGCAGGTCGAACGCCATGGGCGGCCTCACGATCCTCCAGGTGCCCTACGCCGAAAAGCTGCCGCGTGTGCTGGGCTGGTTCCTCAACACGCTCAAGCACCCTGTCCAGACGGGCCGTTCGCTCTCCAACCGCCGTTGGTCCGAGCGCACCATCATCGGCCTCGTCATGCAGTCGCTCGACAACTCCCTGACGACGTACCGCCGTCCGCGCGGTCCCGGCAAGGGACTGCTCACCGCGCGCCAGGGCCACGGTGCCCCCAACCCCACACAGATCCGTGCCGCGACCGAGGCCGCCTCGCTCCTCGCCCGCGACATCAACGGCTTCGCCGGCAGCAACATCGGCGAGCTGATGGGCACCCCGCTCACCGCCCACTTCCTCGGCGGCTGCCCCATCGGCTCCGACCCCGACCACGGCGTCATCGACCCCTACCACCGCCTCTACGGGCACCCGGGGATCTCCGTCGTGGACGGCTCGGCGGTCTCCGCGAACCTCGGCGTCAACCCCTCCCTCACGATCACCGCGCAGGCCGAACGCGCCATGTCCCTGTGGCCCAACAAGGGCGAGCCCGACCCGCGCCCCGCGCAGAGCGCGCCCTACGAACGCCTCGCCCCCGTCGCCCCGCGCACCCCGGCCGTCCCCGCGGCCGCCTTCGCGGCACTGCGACTGCCGTTCCTGGGAATGCCGAAGGTGCGGGAAGGAGCGACGGCGGCCCGGGACCAGTCGGCGGGACGGGATGACACGGCCGTACGGGACGAGACCGCCGTACGCGACGAGACGACCTGAGCCGAGGCGGCTCATGGCGAAGGTCACGGCAGCGCTGTGAGATCCGCCACGCCACGGGCCCCCGCGCCCGGAATCCGCGTACGGACAGCGGAAGACCCCGCGGCGGGCGGGGTGCCACGGGGTCTTCGCCTGCGGTGCCGCCAGGGCGGTGGCGGCACCGGGGGAGCGGCGCCGAGGGGGGGATACGGCGTCGCTGGTCTGGAATTGTCGGAGGCCCACGAGGGGCATCCGGTACTCAAGTATGCGCTGTCGGCACGGGACGGTGCCGACCGGGACGTACGAGACCTTAACGGTCCCCTCGCGGGGAGCCGTCGAGGCCCGCCGTGTGCGGCCGGTCCCGGGCGTCCCCGGAACCGGCCGCCGCGTGACCGGGCCGGCTGTCCCCTGCCGTCCGGTCACCGCGCTGAAGCGAGGTCCCACGACGTACCGCACAAGGCGGACGTCTCATCGCTCCAGCGAAGCCACGCGTGGTGTTGCGGTCCCGCACCTGGCCGATGCGGTCAACGGGACAACGACGCCCACGGCCGACTGGTCACGCACCGGTGACGGCCAGTTCGCCAGTTCCCACGCCGGGGCGCGCGGTCGCCGCGTCTCAGACCCGCCCCCGGCTCAGTTCCAGCAGCGTCATCGCCAGCGCGGTGCCCTGCTTCCCGAGCGCGTCGCGGTAGTGGCTCAGGACCTCCATCTCGCGCGACAGGTTCACCCGCCGCCCGCCCGCCTCCACACGCGCCTTCTGCACGACGGCCGAGACGGCGGAGCGCTCCTGGATGAGCCCGATGATGCGGTCGTCGATCGCGTCGATCCGCTCCCGGGCGTCGGTGATCATCCGCTCGTGCTCGGGAATGGACCCGGTGGGCGCGGTGGACGGCTTGCGCGCCCAGCCCTGCGGCGTGGCAGGAGTGGCGGGAACCGCGGAAACGGCGGGGACGTCGGGGACGGCGGCGGTGCCGGGGGCGGCGTCGTCGGCAGCCGTGTCCGTACCGGCCGTATCGGTCGTCGTCGTCTCGGGGAGGCTGGTCATGGCGGAGGCTCCTTCGGTGCCGGGGCGGGTGGGCCCTGGGTGCGGGGGACGGATCGTCCGTGTCGTCTGGTCGGGGTCGGTCGGGTGAAGGGCCCCGGGGCGACCAGGTCCGCAAACGCAGAGCGCCCCGGGCCTTGTCGGCCCGGGGCGCCTGGTTACGTCGCTGTGCTCAAGCAGCACGACCATGGCAGCCGGCGAGCCGGATGCCATACGTAAAGAGGACGTCGTGGTGCGTGATCACGGAGCCAGTATCCCCCTCCTACCCGGCCCCCGGAACGCGGGGTCCGGCACCCGCCTGATCTGCGGCGGAATGGGTGACATCCGTCCCCCGTTAGACTCAGTGACGAGGCACCGTGCCGTCCGGGCGGAACCCGGTGGGCCCGCCCCGGGCGCCGCCCGGGACCCGTACCCCGTGCACCGGCGCCTTGTCCCGACTCCGCATCCCCGCCGGAAGGCCGCCGCAGTGCCCGTGTCCCCCGCGTCCGACGCCGCCCCCGACACCGTTCTGGTCGTCGACTTCGGCGCCCAGTACGCCCAGCTCATCGCCCGCAGGGTCCGCGAGGCCCGGGTCTTCAGCGAGATCGTCCCGAGCGACATGCCCGTCGCCGAGATGCTCGCCAAGAACCCGGCCGCGATCATCCTCTCCGGCGGTCCCTCCTCCGTCTACGCCGAGGGCGCGCCCTCGCTGGACGCCTCGCTCTTCGAGGCCGGCGTCCCGGTCTTCGGCATGTGCTACGGCTTCCAGCTCATGGCCACGGCGCTCGGCGGCACCGTCGACAACTCCGGTGCGCGCGAGTACGGCCGTACGGAGCTGAACGTCAGCAAGGCCGCCTCGACCCTCTTCGAGGGCACCCCCGAGGAGCAGCAGGTCTGGATGTCGCACGGCGACGCCTGCTCCGCCGCCCCGGCCGGCTTCGACGTGACGGCGTCGACCTCGGTCGTCCCCGTCGCAGCCTTCGAGAACGACGAGAAGAAGCTCTACGGCGTCCAGTACCACCCCGAGGTGATGCACTCCACCTACGGCCAGCAGGTCCTGGAGCACTTCCTCTACCGCGGCGCCGGCATCGAGCCGAACTGGACGACCGGCAACGTCATCGACGAGCAGGTCGAGGAGATCCGCGCCCGCGTCGGCACGAAGCGCGCGATCTGCGGCCTGTCCGGCGGCGTCGACTCCGCTGTCGCCGCCGCGCTCGTGCAGCGCGCGATCGGCTCGCAGCTCACCTGCGTGTACGTCGACCACGGCCTCATGCGCAAGGGCGAGACCGAGCAGGTCGAGAAGGACTTCGTCGCGGCGACCGGCGTCCAGCTCAAGGTCGTCGACGCCTCCGAGCGCTTCCTCGACGCGCTCGCCGGGGTGAGCGACCCGGAGCAGAAGCGGAAGATCATCGGCCGCGAGTTCATCCGCGTCTTCGAGCAGGCGCAGGCCGAGATCGTCGCGGAGAACGCGGCGGACGGCGCCGACGTCGCCTTCCTCGTGCAGGGCACCCTCTACCCGGACGTCGTCGAGTCGGGCGGCGGTACGGGCACGGCGAACATCAAGTCCCACCACAACGTGGGCGGACTCCCCGAGGACCTGGAGTTCGAGCTCATCGAGCCGCTCCGCAAGCTCTTCAAGGACGAGGTCCGCGCGGTCGGCCAGGAGCTGGGCCTGCCCGAGGAGATCGTCCAGCGCCAGCCCTTCCCGGGCCCGGGGCTCGGCATCCGCATCGTCGGCGACGTCACGCGCGAGCGCCTCGACCTGCTGCGCGAGGCCGACGCGATCGCCCGCGAGGAACTGACGGCCGCGGGTCTGGACCGCCAGATCTGGCAGTGCCCCGTCGTCCTCCTCGCGGACGTCCGCAGCGTCGGCGTCCAGGGCGACGGCCGCACGTACGGCCACCCGATCGTGCTGCGCCCGGTCTCCTCCGAGGACGCGATGACCGCCGACTGGTCCCGCCTCCCCTACGAGACCCTCGAACGCATCTCGACCCGCATCACCAACGAGGTCGCCGACGTCAACCGCGTCGTCCTCGACGTCACGAGCAAGCCGCCGGGGACTATCGAGTGGGAGTGAACCTCTGAGCGCCGGAGGGGCGAGGATCAGCCTCTCCGGCGCCTGAGGAGCGGGGTGTGGGGCGCAGCCCCACGAACACCCGCGGCCGGGCCCGGTTACCGCCCGAAGTCCGCCCCGAACCGTGCCCCCTCGTTCCCCGTACGCCCCAGGTCCCCCGGGTTCACCGCCCAAGCGCCGCTCGCCGCCCCCCGCGGCAGCACCCACGCCGCGCCCGAGTCCTCGGCGTCCGTGTCCTCACCGGGCGCCCCCACGACGAGCGAGGTCCGCCCGTCCGCGGCGGTGTCCCGCAGGGAAACCGCCTGGCCGAAGCCGTCACCGGCCTCCGAGACGCCCGGTACGCCCTTCGTGTCCTGGGTGACAGCCGTCGCGCCCTCCCCGGTGAGCCCCTTCCAGGAGCCCTTGAGGAGCACGACGGACCCCGCGTCCGCCAGGTTCTTGCCGCCACGCTCCAGCGCCTCGCCCGGCACTCCCACCGCGACGTCCGCGCACCCGTCCCCGTCCACGTCCCCCACCGCGAGCGAGGCGCCGAACGCGTCACCGTCCTCGTTGACGCCGGGCACGCCCTTCGTGTTCTGCGTGATGGTGCTGACCGGCTTGCCCGGCCCCGTCTCGGACCCGTACAGCACCTGTACGGTCCCGTGGTCGAAGTCCAACTCCTCGACCAGCCCGTCCGGCACGGCCCGGATGACGAGGTCGTCGACGCCGTCCCCGTCCACGTCCCCCGCGGCCATCGCGCCGGCGATGGCGAGTTCGCGCGAGGTGGTGCCGAGGCCCTTCGTGCTCCCGGTCCACAGCTGGCTCGGGTGACCGGCCTCCTCGAAGGAGTGCTCGGTGACGACGTCGTCCTTGCCGTCCCCGTTGAAGTCCCCGGAGACGACCTCGTCGGGCGCGAACGTCTCCTTCGTGTCGAGCTTCGCGGTCCGCGCCGGGGCGCCGTCCCGCTTCAGCGGCCCGTACGCCACCGCCAGTCGCACGTCGCCGGGCCCCTCCGGCCCCGCGGCGATCAGGTCCACGTGCCCGTCCCCGTCGAAGTCGCCCGCCGTGAGACCGGAATCGAGAGCGGCGCCCTTCACCTCGGTGGGCTCGGCGGCGTAACCGGAGTCCGTGCCCCAGTACACGGCGACGCCCCCGCCGTCCTCGTCGTCCCGCTGCACGGCGAGATCCTTGCGGCCGTCGCCGTCCAGGTCGCGCACGACGGGCCGCGCGCCCGGCAGCTCGCGGTGCCGCCCCGGGTCGCCCTTCGCGAGCACACTCACGTAGTCGCCGCCCGGCGCCGTGACAACGATGTCCCCCGGGAGCGCGGAGGCCGCCTTCGGCGCCGCGCCCGCGGCAGGGGCGAGGACCAGCGGGGCCGTGAGCAGCGCGGCGACGGAGGCGCAGCGCAGGGCGAAAGGGAGCCGGACGGACATGGGTTCCTCCAGGAGCGAGGCGGTTTCCCGCGGACGGGATGCGTCGTACGTAACTTCAGATGCGCGGCGGACGGCAGAAGTTGGGGAGGAAATGTGCCTCTTGGGTGGTGTTCGGGTGACGCCGGGGGCGTGCGGCGCTCCGAGTGCGCCCGATGGTGGTGCCCGGGTGCGGCCCCGGGAGGGCCCAGCTGCCTCACGTAAGGCACAATTCCCGTACATCACAGCAGAGTTCGGCGCACCCGCCAGGCGGCGGGACGGGGGGCCCGTGGCCGCGTACCGGCGGGGGCTCGCGAGTAGGGACGGGGACGGGCCGGTGGCCGTACAGCAGGACACGAGCCGGGAGCGGCACGAGGGTGGCTGCACCTGCGCGGACTGCCCCGCGGGCGCCCGCAACGGACACCAGCGCGCGGTCGCCGCGTTCGTCCGGCGGCGCGAGGAACTCGCGGACGGCAGGGGCCTCCCGGCCGCCGTCGCGCACTCCGCGGGCGCGAGCCGCCAGTGGGTCTCCGACGAACTCGCCGAGTCCGCGCGCCTCGTCGCCGAACGGGGCCGGAGCGAACGCCTCTCCTGGCTCCACCGCCTGCGCCCCGCGACCCTCGTCGCCCTCGGCGCGATCCTCCTCGTGCTTCTCCTCGTGCAGGGCCTCACCGCGCTCGGCGCCGGGTGGACCACCGCCCGCAGCGCGGGTCTCGTCGCCGCCGTCCTCCTCGCCGCGCTCCTCGCCGTCGCCGCCCACTTCCACCGCGCGCGCGGCGGCGTCCTCGCGCCCGTCGTCGGCGAGGACCAACGCCTGTCCACCTCGCGCACCGTCGCCGCCTGCTGGATCGTCTTCAGCGTGTACGCGGTCCTCGTCCTCGCGGGCGAACTCGCCGGCGCCTCCGGCCACGACCGCCGCGCGGAACTCCTGGACGGACTCGAACTCGGACGCGGAGTGGGCCTGTTGACGGTCCTGGCGGCGAGCTGCGCGGTCGCCGTGCTCGTGCACTACACGGTGGGAGTACGAGTACGGGGGCGGCGCCTCCAGAAGGTGCGCGCCGACCGGCCGCGCGCCGCCGACCTCCTCACCGACGACTCCGGGCACGGCAGCTTCACCGACAGCCAGTACGTGCTCGTGCACGCCGCCGCGCTCGTCTTCTGCGCCGTCCGGCTCGCCCGCCGCCCCGAACAACTCCCCGATCTGCCCTGGGCGCTCGCCGTCCTCGCCCTCGTCTCCGCCGCCACCTACCTCGCGGGCAAGGCCACCGAGGGCGGCGGCCCCGTCATCCACTCCGTCGTCCGCACGCGCGAGGCGGGCGACCTGGACGCGCCGATCCGCACCGGCGACGACATCGAGATCCGCGGCGCCGGCTTCCTCCCGGCGGGCGCCGAAACCCCGCAGGCCCTCGTCCGCATGGCGGTCCGTATCGGCCAGGTCCAGGTGCACGTCCCGCTCATCCCGGTCCCGGGCGGCTTCACCAACCCGACCGACACCCTCCTCACCGTTCCCATCCCCGCCGAGGTCGAGCCGGGGCGCGTCACCGTTCAGGTCATCACGGCGGCGGGCGTGGAGAGCAACGAGGCGGGCATGGACCTGGTGGACTGACGCCCCCCCGCGCACGGGCGGTAACCGGAATTCCCGCCGCGGCGCGGGTCAAGTGGTTGCGTACGGCGGCGATTCGGACACAAGCCGAACGCCGAACTCCCTCAAGGGAGTTACGCTCAGTGGCGTGAACGCCGACACGGACCACGCCCTCCTGGAGTGGCGCGCCAACACCAGCACGAACGCCGCCGCCTTCCCCATCCGCCTGCGCGCGACCACGAGCCCCGGCACCTGGGACGCGACCCTCACCGACCCGGAGGAGGACACGGCAGAAGTCCTCACCTTCCTCCTGGACACGGACCCCTGGTTCACCCTGCTCCGCCCCGACACCCCGCCGACGGAGGCCAGGGTCACGTCCTTCGACGGCGTTGACGGGCTTCGTCTGACGACGGGGGGAGCTGAGGGGTGAGGCGGGGGAGGGGGTGGGGGTAGGGGGTAGGTGCGGGACGGGTGGGGACGGGCTGAGGTGGGGGCGGGTCATGGGGTGCGGTGGGGCCATGGGGTGAGGTACGGGGTGGGTTGGGGGCGGGCTGGCCGAGGTGGTCGGAGTGGTCGGGCGAGCCCGGGGTGGCTCATGGTTGAGCCCGGCTCGGGCCCCGGGGGTGTGGAGGTCGGGGGCGTGGGGCCTGGGAGCTTGGGGCTGCAGTGGCTCTGCGTCCGGCTTGCGCCGTGGTCCCGGTCCTGATGGCGGCTTTGGCCCTGGCTGTGGTTCGGCGGCGGGGGTGTTTTCGTGAGCTGGTGGCTGGTGGCTGGTGGCTGGTGGCTGGTGGCTGGTGGCTGGTGGCCGGTGGCCGGTGGTTTGTGGCCGGTGGTTTGTGGCCGGTGGCCGGTGGCCGGTGGCCGGTGGTTTGTGGCCGGTGGTTTGTGGCCGGTGGCCGGTGGCCGGTGGCCGGTGGTTTGTGGTTTGTGGCCGGTGGCCGGTGGCCGGTGGCCGGTGGCCGGTGGCCGTTGGTTTGTGGTCGGTGGGTCGGCGGTTTGTGGGTCGGTGTGTCGATGGCGCGCGTTGTGGGGTGAGGTGGCGGTGCGGTTCGGCCCCGGTGGGGCGACGCCACCGGTATCCCGGTATCTGCCCAGTAGGGCAACCCGGAGCGGTGGAGTCTCCCGCCCGTGTTGTGCGCGGCATGCGGGCCGTGGCCGTCGAGAGGTGTCGGACGGCGACCGCCGTTTCCGCGATCCGCCCACTCCCAGGACGATCAACCTCCCGCGACAATCAGGAACATGACTGCCTCCTCTTCCGGCTGGACGACCGTGGCACGGCTCGACGCGGGACGGCTGGTGGACGCCCTGCGCGCGCGGGGAGTACGGCTCGTGAGGGAGGGGCCCTGCCCGGGCGGGCAGGTCGGGGCGGCGTACGTGCGGTGGGAGGAATACGGCCGGCGCGGGGTGCTCAAGTGGCGGCCACGCAGTTCCGTCAGGGCGGCACGGGCCGGAGCGCTCGCCGTTGTCGAGGCACTGCGGGACATCGGGTATCCCGCCCCCGCCACCGACCTCGTCGCACAGCTCGGCGACGCCGTCGTCACCGTGCAGGAACTCCTGCCCGGTACGAGCCCCGACCGCCTCACAGCGACGCACCTCGACCAACTGTTGCGCCTCAACGACTCCCAGGCAGACCGCCTCACCGGCCATCCCCGCATTCCCGCCGCCGCCCTCCACCTGCGCGAGGACGGCCCCGGCTTCTGCCTGCACGACCCGCTGCGCCGCCACAGTCCCCGCACCGCCGCGCTCGAACGCCGGATCTCCGCCCTCGCCGAGCGCTACCCGCCCCTGCTCCCCGGCAACGACGCCGTCCACTACGACTTCCACCCCGGCAACCTCCTGGCCACAGGCCCGGACATCACCGGTGTCATCGACTGGGACGGCGCCGCACGCGGCGACCGCCGCTTCGACCTCGTCACCCTCCGCTTCGGCCTCCACGCCGCGAACGAGTCCCCCGCCGTCACCGACCGCCTCGACGCCGTCCTCGCCACTCTCCCCGACCACGTCCTCACCCCCGCCTGGGCCCACATGAGCCTCCGCCTGACCGACTGGACCATCCGCCACCCCACCCCCTCCGGCCCCACCCCATGGCTTGACCTGGCCGACCGTCACCTCCCCTGACCACGCCCCACACCGCCCGTCGGCCGAGCCGCTCCCCACCGGTCCGGGGCCCCGCCGAAGCTGGTTGCTCTCGGCGGGCCCGCGCTCTTTCTGCCTCTGCCCCGCCCTCACGGCTGGTCAGGTGCGCCCCGTCGGCGGGCCACGCTCTGCCCGGGGCCTGGGCTTCCCGCCTTCAAGGCGTGCCCCGTCTCAGGACACACACCGTGCCCCCACCAACCAACTGGCACGGTCTCTCGTCGACTGCCCAGGTCCTCCGCCCCGCCCTCCCCGGCAAGCACCCGCTCTGCCCCGGTCCGCCCGGCTGCCCCGGCCGGGCGGACCAGCTGCTCCGGATGCCCGGCCGACCACCCAAGTCCGTCCGTCCGCCGGGCCGATTGCCCCGGTCCGCTCGCCTGCCCCGGCCGGGCGGACCAGCTGCTCCGGATGCCCGGCCGACCACTCAGGTCCGTCCGGACGCCGGGCCGACCACCCAGGCCCGTCCGGACGCCGGGCCGACCACCCAGGTCCGTCCGGACCGCCCGGCCGATTGCTCCGGCCGCCCGGTCCGCCCGGTCCGCCCGGCGGCTGGAGCGGTCCGCCCGGCCACCTGGCGCCGCCTGTCCCCCCAGGGCGAGAGGGGCGCCCACCCCGTTCTCTCCGCCCGCCCGGCAGCCGGACAGCCTCCGCCCCGCCCGGTCGAGAGTCCCCCATGGGTGCGTAGGGTCGAACGCGGTGGGCTGCGGGGCGTGAGGTTCCGGCGGTCACCCTTCTGTTTCCTCCCGTGTCCCCTCCGAAAGGCGGCGAACCGATGACCTCCGGTACTCCCCTGCTCCCGTCCGGCCCCGGTGGCGGGGTGGGCAATCTGCCGGACGGCGGCCTGCGGGCGCGGCTCGGGCGGTACTCCCTCCTTCCGCTGCGGGTGTTCCTCGGCGTCACCTTCGTCTACGCCGGTATCGACAAGCTCACCGACAGCGCCTTCCTCTCGTCTTCGGGCAACGGTTCGCTCGGAGACCTCCTGCGGTCCGTGAAGGGGAGCGCCGGCGTACCTGCACTCGTTGATCTCGCTCTGCACAGCCCGGTCGGCTTCGGCTACGCGCTCGCCATCGGGGAACTCCTCGTCGGTCTTGGCACCCTCCTCGGCGTCTTCGGCCGCGTCGCCGCTCTCGGTGGCGCGGTGATCTCGCTCTGCTTGTGGCTCACGGTGAGCTGGTCGGCCACGCCCTACTACTACGGCAACGACCTCGTCTACCTCATGGCCTGGCTCCCGCTTTTGCTCGCCGGGGCCCCGTACTTCTCCTTCGACTCCTTCCGCTCCGGTCGTCGCAGGGCCGTCTTCCGCCACGGCGGCTTCGGCAACACGTGGAAGCGCTGAGCCGCCCCCGCGTTCAGCCCGCCGGTGGTGGGTCGTCCGCCGGGTCCGCGCGGCGCGACCGGGCGCGCCGTACTCCGTACCCGAGCAGGCCCGCCACTGTCGCGAGGATCAGGGCGCCGCCGGCGAGCGGCAGTACCGTCCACCACGGAATGTCGTTATTGCCCGCGAGGTCCGCGAGGTAGAGCCCGGCGGCGAGCAGGAAGGCCAGGCCCAGTACGAGCCGCGCGGGGCGAAAATCAGTGCGCACGGTTCACCACCAGCTCTCCCAGTTCCACCCGTGCCCGCAGTACGAGGGTCCCCTCGCCCGGGGCGCCTTTGCGGGCTGGGAGTGTCCGGGTCCGTTGCTCATCGACGGCGCCGTGGACGCGGTCCCTCGCGTAGTCCGGCAGGCGCAGACCGCCGAAGCCGATGTCGGAGCGCAGCTCCACCGTCGTGCCCGCGGGGACGAGCACTTCGAGCCGGCCCGCTTTGACCTCGACGTCAGTGCGCACCGTGTCGTCCTTTCCGAAGGGCACGTCCCGCAGGTCGAGCGAGGCCGTGCCCGTTCCCACGCGGTACTCGGCGCGAACCCCGGCGACCGAGGTGGGCCGCCAGTCCGCCGTCTCCCACTGTGTCGTGATGTCCTTCGGGAGCACCGCCGAGGCGGCGAGGAGCCCGCAAGTGATCAGGGCGAGGACGACCGTGCCGCCGCCGATCCGTCCCACGAAGGCCCCCACCGCGAGCCCGATCCCGAACACCGCGAGGGCCAGCGAGAGACCGAGCACGAGGCTGGACCTCAGTGGTTCGCCCTCCCACGTGGACGCCGCTCCGGCGACACCCGCGATGAGCGCGGCCAGGAACGTCCAGCCTCCGATCCCGTACCGTCGCGCACGCGGGCCGGCGTCGCCCGGCTTCTCCGGGGGCTTGGGCCCGGCTGGTCCCCGGCGGTCGTCCCCGCCCGTTCGCGGCGTCTCCGTATCGCTCGTCGCTGTCCCGTCGTCCTTCGTGAGCGAGACGTACACGTCGGGGGCGTATTCAGGC
The DNA here is from genome assembly GCF_044749745.1 of Streptomyces sp. NPDC088923. Classification (NCBI taxonomy): domain Bacteria; kingdom Bacillati; phylum Actinomycetota; class Actinomycetes; order Kitasatosporales; family Streptomycetaceae; genus Streptomyces; species Streptomyces sp. NPDC088923. Next base: position 994,326 of record NZ_JBIVIO010000001.1, read on the forward strand.
GGCCCCCACAGGTACACGCGCGCGGCGAGCGCCTCCTCCGCGGGCGTCGGCGCCTGCTCACGCCACCAAGCCGGCGCCATTCGCACCGGCGGAGCCTGCGTCTCCGGTGGTGCGTCCGCCGCGACACGCTCGGTCGGGGCGTCGTGCCCGGCCGCGCCCTCGCGTCGCCGCGACCAGTACCCCGCGCCCGCCGTGAGGACGAGCACCAGGGCGGAGAAGAAGAGGACGTCACCGTCCCCGAGCGTCGAGAGGAAGACACCGCAGCCGACCAGGACGGAGAGCAGCGCGGCGAGTCCGGGCCCGGCGACCTGGCCGGTGAGCATTCGGCGGCCCTCGCTCTCCTCCCCGTCGTCGAAGGGGAGGACGAGCCATACGACGCCGTACACGATCAGCCCGATGCCCCCCGCGACGGCCAGGACCGAGAGCACGACGCGGAAGATCACCGGGTCGACTCCGCACTGTCGGCCCAGGCCCGCGCACACGCCGCCCAGCACCTTGTGCCGGCGGTCGCGGCGGAACCCCTGCCAGAAAGGCGGTGACCCTCCCGCCTCGGTGGGCGGGGGCGGCGGCTGAGCGCCGGTCCGGGAATCTGTCATGGGTTCATGGTGACGGCCCGGAACCCCCTCGGGCATCAGGGATCACCCTGAAAGAAACCCTGAGACGACCCTGATACGGCCCCCTTCGCGGCGCCGCTTGGCCGAAGGGGTTGGAGGGTGTCAACTCCTCCCCAGTGCAACGGAGATGGATGCCCCGGTGGCGGGGTGCTGATTTCTGCCGCTTCTAGGGGAGATCTCAGGGTTGTTCTAGGGGAGAACCCTGATGTCAGGCGTGTTTCCGCGTGTGAGGATCGAAGCATGTCGGAAGCCACCTCGGTACCCAGCGCACCGGACCGGCCTCCGCGCAAGCTCTATCGCAGCGGTGAGGGTCGCCTGCTGGGAGGAGTGGCGCGGGGTCTCGCCGGACACCTCGGGCTGCCTGTCTTCTGGGTGCGCGCCGCCTTCATCGGTCTGCTCCTCGTCAACGGGCTCGGTGCCCTCCTCTACGCCGCCTTCTGGTTCTTCGTTCCGCTCGGCGTCGGGGGAGTCGGCGAGACCGGCGAAGCCGGGACGCGCGACCGGGTCCCCTGGCTTGCGCGGGTCGCGAAGAGCACCGCGCGGGACCGGGGCCAGCTGATCGCCCTGGCCCTGATGCTGATCGTCGCGCTCGCCTACGCCGCGCGGACGGACATCGGGGAGACGGCGCGCGGCTATCTCGTCCCCGGTGTCCTCGTCGGTGCGGGCGTCGCGCTCGTGTGGCGGCAGGCGGACAACGCCCGGCGTGCCCGTTGGGTCGAGATCGGCAGCCGGCGCCGCACCCTCAACGTGCTGCGTGCGGCCGCCGGCGTCGTACTCGTCGGCACGGGCGTCTCCGTGATCATCGTGCTCCAGGGTTCGGCGCAGCACCTCGGCTCGGCCTTCCAGGCGGCTCTCGCCGTCCTCGTGGGCCTTGTCCTCCTCGTCGGTCCGTACCTCATCCGGATGACCCAGGACCTCTCCGAGGAGCGCCTTATGCGGATCAGGGCGCAGGAGCGCGCCGAGGTCGCGGCGCACGTCCACGACTCCGTCCTGCACACGCTCACCCTGATCCAGCGTCATGCCGAACGACCACAGGAGGTACGGCGGCTGGCCCGGGCCCAGGAGCGGGACCTGCGCGAGTGGTTGCGGCGCCCGGAGGGGAGCGGGCGGGACGCGGAGGAGCCGACGCGGCTCGCCGACGCCGTGCGCAAGGTGGCAGCCGAAGTGGAGGACAAGCACGGTGTGCCGCTGGAGGTCGTCATCGTCGGGGACAGTGAACTCGACGAGGCGCTCTCCGCGATGATGCAGGCCGCGCGGGAGGCCATGGTCAACGCCGCCAAGTACGGTGGCGGCGGCGAGGTGCAGGTGTACGCGGAGGCGGAGGCGGGGCAGGTATTCGTCTCCGTGCGGGACCACGGTCCCGGCTTCGACCCGGAGGCGGTGCCGGCGGACCGCATGGGGGTCCGGGAGTCGGTCATCGGCCGGATGCGGCGCAACGGAGGACGGGCGAAGATCCGTCCGGCGCCGGGCGGGGGAACAGTGGTGGAACTGGAGATGGAAAGGCTGCGGGATGAGTGAACCGACGGAGACGGGCCCCGGCCAGGAACGGGACGCGGGTGTGGTGCGCGTCTTGCTCGTGGACGATCACCGGATGTTTCGCGCGGGGGTACGGGCGGAGATCGATCATCCAGGGGAGCACGGTGTCACGGTGGTCGGGGAGGCCGCCGACGCGGACGCGGCGGTGCGGGGCGTGCGTGAGCTGATGCCCGATGTGGTGCTGCTCGACGTGCATCTGCCGGGCGGTGGAGGGCTCTCGGTCCTCCAGCGGTGCGTGGACCTCGTCACGGACATCGAGCGGCCGGTCAGGTTCCTCGCGCTCTCGGTCTCGGACGCCGCCGAGGACGTCATCGGAGTCATCCGGGCGGGCTCGCGTGGCTATGTCACCAAGGCGATCAACGGCACCGAGCTCGTCGCGGCGATCCATCGTGTGAAGGAGGGCGACGCCGTTTTCTCGCCGCGGCTCGCGGGCTTCGTGCTCGACGCCTTCTCGAACAACACGGTCCCGCCGATCGACGAGGAACTTGACAAGCTCACCCAGCGTGAACGCGATGTGCTGCGGCTCATCGCGCGCGGCCACTCGTACAAGGAGATCGCCAAGGAACTGTTCATTTCGGTGAAGACGGTCGAGTCGCACGTGAGCGCGGTGCTGCGCAAGCTCCAGCTCTCCAACCGGCACGAGCTGACCCGCTGGGCCGCCGCCCGCCGCCTCGTCTGACCGCCGAAGGACCGACGCGAACCGACGCCCTGCTGGCCGACTCGCGGGCTGGCGAACGGAGCCTTGCCAGGGCGAGCGACCTGCTGGGGCGAGCGAGGGGACGGGCGCGGCGGCATTCTGCGGTGGTTCGCGCATGGCCCCCTCGCGTCGGGGCCGGCTTGTGTGTGGGGGGTGCGTTCCACCCGGCCGCGAGTGCTCCGGGGGGTCCGCATAGGCTCGCCGTCATGGACGTCCTCATCAATGTCTTCGTGGGCCTGCACATCATCGGGATCGGCGCGCTGCTCGGCGGGTTCCTCACGCAGATGAAGGCGATGGGCGCCGGTACGGCCCGGTTCACGCCCGCGATGCTGCATGGCGCGCTCACGATGCTCGTGACCGGGGCGGTCCTCGTCGGTCTCAACCAGGCTCAGGGCTACTCGCTCAACAACACGAAGATCGGCATCAAACTCGCGTTCCTCATTGTGATCCTGGCGCTCGTGTACGTGAAGCGCGACGACGAGCGCGTCCCGAAGCCGCTCTTCGGCGTGGTGGGTGCGCTCACCCTCGCCAACATCTTCATCGCGGTCACCTGGCACTGAGACGCGACCGGCTGTCAGTGGCGGTCCGTACGCTCGCGCCATGACCGCTGACGACCTCCGCACGGGCGGCCGCCCTACGGACGACCGCACCTCGAGCGACCGCCCCACGGACGACCGCACCTCGAGCGACCGCCCCACGGACGACCGCCCCCGGGCTCCCGCCTCACGGACGGTCCCACAAACGGTCTTCTCGCCGTGGACCGTGAGTTCCCCTCCGCGCTCGGCTTCGGGGCTTTTGGCTGTTTCGCGCCGATTGGGTGGATACGGCCTCACTGCTCGGTCGGGGAGTTGTGCCGTTGACCTCGCCGCGTGACCGGGACCCGGACCGGGACCGCGACCGGGACCGCGACCGTGGCCGTGACGACGGCGGGGCCTCGGCCGAGTTGGTCGAGCGGGTGGACGAGTACGACCGCGTCGTGGGGGTGGTCGAGCGGGGCGAGGCGGTGCGGCGGCGGTGGTTGCACCGGATTGGGGGGAGTGTGTGCCGTGATGCCGGGGGGCGGTATCTCGTGCACCGGCGGGCTGAGGGGCTCGACCGGTTCCCGGGGCTGTACGACTGTGTGGTCGGGGGCGCCGTGGCGGTGGGGGAGGGGCACCAGGACGCCGCGGCGCGGGAGCTCGTGGAGGAGCTGGGGGTCGATGCGGTGCCGCGGCCTGTGGTCAGGTACCTGTGCCGGAGCGGGCTGAGTCCGTACTGGCTCGGGCTGCACGAGGTGCTGGTCACCGGGGCACTCGTGGCCGATCCTGCCGAGGTCGCCTGGTGCGGCTGGCTCACGGAGGCCGAGATGTGCGAGGCGGTGCGCGGTGCGGACTTCGTGCCGGACGGGCGGGAGGCCTTCGGCCGGTACCGGGCGGCCGGTCAGGCGGGGCGGACGACTCCGTAGACCGGCATGTAGTAGATGGACTCGACGCGGACCGAGGCGCCCGGCTTGGGGGCGTGGATCATCTCGCCGTTGCCGATGTAGAGGCCGACGTGGCTGATGTCGTCGTAGAAGAAGACGAGGTCGCCGGGGACGGCGTTGTCGACGCTGACGCGCGTGCCGACCTCGACCTGGTCCCAGGTTGTGCGCGGCAGGTCGATCCCCGCGGCCTTCCAGGCGGCCTGGGTGAGTCCGGAGCAGTCGTACGAGCCTGGACCCGTCGCGCCCCACACGTACGGCTTGCCCATCTGGGCGCGGGCGAAGGCGATCGCCTTCTCGGCCTTCGCGGTGTACGAGCCGGAAGCGGCGCCCGTACTCGTACCTGTCCCCGTGCCCGCACTCGTCCCCGTGCCCGCGCTCGTCCCCGTGCCCGCGCTCGTCCCCGTGCCGCCGTCCGTCGTGGCCGGGCCCTTCTTGGCGGCCTCGGCGGCCGCGGCCTGCTCCGCCGCGGCCTTCTTCTTCTGCCGGGCAGCCGCCTCCTGCGCCTTCTTCTTCGCCTCCGCCTCCTTGCGGCGTTCGAGTTCGGCGAGGCGGGCCTTCTCCTCAGCGGTCAGGCGGGTGAGGAGTTCGCGGGCCTCGGTGAGCTTGCCCTGCACCTCGGTCTTGCTCGTGCGCAGGTCCTGCTGTGCGGCGGTGAGCTGGTTCAGGCTCTCCTGGGCCTCGGTGCGCTTACGGGCCGTGGCGGCCTGCTGGTCGCGGAACTCCCGTACCTTCGTGTGCTGGTCGGCGGCGAGGCGGTCGAGCACGTACTTCTGGTCGAAGAAGCTCTGCGGGTCGTCGGCGAGGAGCATCGTGGCGGTGCCGGCGAAGCCGCCGCTGGCGTCGCGGTACTGCGCGGCGGCGTAGCGGGCGAGGTCCTCGCGGGAGTGGTTGAGGTCCTCGGTGGAGGAGGCGAGCGCGTCGATCAGGCCGTTGGCCTGCGTGCGCTGCTGGTCGGTGCGCTCCTTGGCCGCGTTGTACTTCTGCGTGGCGGTCCCGGCCTCGCGGTAGAGGCTGTCGACCTTGCGCTGGACGTCCTCGACCGAGGGCCGGGCGGCGGCCGGATCGGCGCCGGCCTGCGGGGCGAGCAGGACGACGGAGGTGAGGGCGGCGGTCGTCACGCCGAAGCCGGTACGGGCCAGGGCGGGGTTCGCGCGGCGGGGCTTGCGGTGTGCGGGGGTCCGGCGGGCGGGGACGCGGGGGGCGGCGGCGCGCGGGGGCACCTCGGAAGTGGGGGGCACGCTCGACGTCACGCCGCACGCTCCTTTCGGTCGGGCAGGCGGTGGGGGTCGCGCCCGGCACGTTAGCCAAGGCGGGGGGCGCGGGGGAAGGACCGCAGGCGATATGCCCGATAGATTTTCGGCCGGTCCACCCGTGGTGATCCGCCCGCCCGTGCCAGGCCCGCCGCCACGGTCCGCTCCCGTCCCTGCCAGGCCCGCCCGCCACGTTCGCTCCCGCCCTGGTCCGCCCCGCCACGGCCCGCTCCCGCGCTGGTCGACCCCCCGCACGGCCCGCACGGCCCGCCCGCCCCCGCCCGCGCGAGCCCGCCCCGCCAGTCCGCATCCCTCACCCCGCGCGCCCCCCCCAACCCCGCGCCCTCCTCCCTCACTCCTCACCCTCCTCCCCACCCCGATCCCCCGACCGCCCCCGGTTGTCGGTGGGGCCGCCTAGACTCGGGAGGCGATGAGCAGCCTCTTTGACGACAGCTTCCTGGCGGACATGGCCTCCTCCCCGGCATCGGGCGAGGAGGAGCCCCCTCCGCCCCCCGAGGACGGGGTCCCGGCCGAGGAGATCCCGGCCGACCTGTTCGGCGGGAAGTTCGACGCGCCCCCACCCCGGGACGCCCATTACCGGGACGGCGCGCCACGCCCCGTGATCGACCCGGCGGCGCTGCTCACCGGGCTCAACCCGGAGCAGGCCGCCGCCGTCGTGCACAGTGGCTCGCCGCTGCTCATCGTCGCGGGCGCGGGCTCGGGCAAGACCCGTGTGCTCACGCACCGCATCGCGTACCTGCTCGGTCAGCGCGGTGTGCACCCGGGCGCGATCCTCGCGATCACCTTCACGAACAAGGCCGCGGGCGAGATGAAGGAGCGCGTCGAGCAGCTCGTCGGGCCGCGTGCCGGGGCGATGTGGGTCTCGACCTTCCACAGCGCCTGCGTGCGCATCCTGCGCCGCGAGTCGAAGAAGCTCGGCTTCACCTCCTCCTTCTCGATCTACGACGCCGCCGACTCCAAGCGGCTCATGGCGCTCGTCTGCCGGGACCTGGACCTCGACCCCAAGCGCTTCCCGCCGAAGTCGTTCACGGCGAAGATCTCGAACCTCAAGAACGAGCTGATCGACTCCGAGGCGTACGCCGACGAGGTCGCGGGCGAGGCCGCGGGGGCTTTCGAGAAGACGTTGTCGCAGGCGTACACGATGTACCAGGCGCGCCTGCGCGAGGCGAACGCGCTGGACTTCGACGACATCATCATGACGACGGTCCACCTCCTCCAGGCGTTCCCCGACGTCGCCGAGCACTACCGCCGCCGCTTCCGGCACGTCCTCGTCGACGAGTACCAGGACACCAACCACGCGCAGTACACGCTGGTCAAGGAGCTGGTCGGGCCCGCCGACGGGGGTGCGGGGTACGACGGCGGCCCGGCGCCCGAGCCCGCCGAGCTGTGCGTCGTGGGTGACGCGGACCAGTCGATCTACGCCTTCCGCGGCGCCACGATCCGCAACATCCTCCAGTTCGAGGAGGATTACCCGAACGCGACGACGATCCTCCTGGAGCAGAACTACCGCTCCACGCAGACGATCCTCTCCGCCGCCAACGCCGTCATCGAGCGCAACGAGAACCGCCGCCCGAAGAACCTGTGGACCGAGGCGGGCAACGGCCCGAAGATCACCGGCTACGTCGCCGACACCGAACACGACGAGGCGCAGTTCGTCGCCGACGAGATCGACCGGCTGACCGATGCGCGCGACGCGAAGCCGGGAGACGTCGCCGTCTTCTACCGGACGAACGCGCAGTCCCGTGTCTTCGAAGAGGTCTTCATCCGCGTCGGCCTGCCGTACAAGGTCGTCGGCGGCGTCCGCTTCTACGAGCGCCGCGAGGTCCGCGACGTCCTCGCCTACCTGCGCGTCCTCGCCAACCCCGAGGACAGCGTGCCCCTGCGCCGCATCCTCAACGTGCCCAAGCGCGGCATCGGGGAGCGCTCCGAGGCGATGATCGACGCGCTCTCGCAGCGCGAGCGGATCACGTTCCCGCAGGCGCTCCAGCGCGTCGACGAGGCGTACGGCATGGCGGCCCGCTCCGCGAACGCGATCAAGCGGTTCAACACGCTGATGGAGGAGCTGCGCACGATCGTCGAATCCGGCGCGGGCCCCGCGGTCGTCCTGGAGGCTGTTCTCGAACGGACCGGGTACCTGGCCGAGTTGCAGGCCTCGACCGACCCGCAGGACGAGACCCGCATCGAGAACCTGCAGGAACTCGCCTCCGTGGCGCTGGAGTTCGAGCAGGAACGGAGTGACGAGGAGGGTACGGGGACGCTCGCGGAGTTCCTGGAGAAGGTCGCGCTCGTCGCCGACTCCGACCAGATCCCCGACGAGGAGGACGGCGACGGAGTCATCACGCTGATGACGCTGCACACCGCCAAGGGCCTCGAATTCCCCGTCGTCTTCCTCACCGGCATGGAGGACGGCGTCTTCCCGCACATGCGGGCGCTCGGGCAGGTCAAGGAGCTGGAGGAGGAGCGGCGGCTCGCGTACGTGGGCATCACGCGCGCCCGCGAACGGCTCTACCTCACCCGCTCCACGCTGCGCAGCGCGTGGGGCCAGCCGCAGTACAACCCGCCGTCGCGCTTCCTGGAGGAGATCCCCGCCGACCACCTGGAGTGGAAGCGGACGGGCGCGGCGCCCGCGAAGGTCGCGGCGGGTCCGGCCGCCGGGATCGCCGCCTCGCTCTCCTCCTCGCGCGCCCGGCGCGGCGCGCCCGCGTTCGCGACGCGGCGGGCGGAGGAGAAGCCGGTGGTCGCTCTCGCGATCGGGGACCGGGTCACCCATGACCAGTTCGGGCTGGGGACGGTTGTCGGGGTGAAGGGGGCGGGGAGCAACGCGGAGGCGACGGTTGACTTCGGGGGGGAGAAGCCGAAGCGGTTGTTGTTGCGGTATGCGCCGGTTGAGAAGTTGTAGCGCGGGGGGCCGTGTCTGCGGGGGAGTGTGGGGCTCCGCCCCACGCCCCGCTCCTCAAGCGCCGCAGGGGCTGGATTCGGGTGCCGCGCCTCTTGGTCGCCGGCTGTCTACGTCGGGTCGAGGCCGTGGCTTCGCAGCCAGGGCAGGGGGTCGATCGCCGCGCCGGCGCCGGGGCGTACCTCGAAGTGCATGTGCGGGCCGGTCGAGTTGCCGGAGTTTCCCGAGTGGGCGATCACCTGGCCGGCCTTCACCGCCGTGCCGCTCGGGAGCGTCGTGCTGGAGAGGTGGCAGTACCAGGTCTGCGTGCCGTCCTTGGCGGTGAGGATCGCCATGTTGCCGTACGCGCTGTTCCACTGGCTCCGCACGGTCCCGTCGGTCGCGGCCATGACGGGCGTGCCGTAGGCGACGGGGAAGTCGATGCCGGTGTGCTGCGACATCCAGTTGACGCCCGCCTGCCCGAAGTAGGCGCTGAGGCCGCGCTGTGTGACGGGGAGGACGAACTTGGGGCGCTCGCGCTCCTTGCGCGCGGCCTCGGCGACGGCGGCTTTGTGCTGCGCCTCCTTCTTCGCCTTGAGGTCGATGCGCTCCTGGGTGCGGCTCGCGCGGTCGGCGACGTCGTCGGCGGCGCGGGAGAGGTCGGCGAGCTGGGTGTCGAGCTTGTTGTTCGCGGCGGCGGCCTTGACGGGCGAGGACGGGGCGCTCGCCGTATTGGCGTTGGCGCTGTCGCCGCCGAAGTCGCCGACCGAGGCGGCGGCGACACCCGCGACGCCCATGACGCAGGCGGAGGGCACGGCGATGGTGAGGAGCGCCGAGCGCTTGGCGGGGCGGCGTCTGCCGCGCCCGCGCGCCGCCTCGGCCTGCTCGCCCGGCTCGTGCGCAGGCGCGTCGGCTCCGACGACGGGGAGCGTGTCGGCTCCGACGACGGGGAGTTCGCCCGTGTCGCTCGCCGGGGGCTCGGGGGTGTCCTCGCGCGCCTCGGCGGCGGGCGGGGCGAGGAACGGGGTGCCGTGCGGAGGCGTGCTCAGGTCGGGGTGGCCGGGCGCCGCCGCGTTCCACGCGGAGGCGTCGTACGTGCCGGTGTCGGCGCCCGAGTGGCCCAGCCCCTCGGACGCGCCGCCCTGCGCGGGCATCGCTCCGGGCAGGTGAGGGAGCGGGCCGCTGTCGTAACCGTCCCCGTTCCAGGGGGAGTTGGCGTAGGTCTCGGCGGGGTAGGCGTGCCCGCCCTCGTAGGCAGGGTAGCCGTAGTCGTAGGCGGGGGGCTGCGGTACGGCGTACGGATCGGCGGTGTACGCGCTCGTCTCGGCGGGGAACTGCCACTGCCCGCTGTCGTGCGTGCCGGGGGTGAAGGCGCCGGGGGCGTACGTGCCCGTGTCGTAGGAGCCCGTGGCGTACGGGTCGTAGCCGCCGTACGCGGCGAAGCCCGCGCCGTCCGTGCCGGGGCCCGTGCCGCCGTCCTGCGGGTAACCGCCGTAGGCCGGGGCGGGCTGGGGCTGCGCGGCGTAGCCGCCGGGGTCCTGGTACGAGGAGTGCGAGGCGTACGAGGACTGCGAGGCGTACGGGTCCGGGGTCTGCGTGCCCCAGTCGTACTCACCGCCGTGCCCCGCTCCGTCCCCCTCGGGCCCCGAATACTCCGCGTACACGGTGGGGGCGGAACCGGGGGGCGAGACCGGGGAACTGGTCCCCGAGGGGTGACGGTCGTTCACCAACATCTCTTTCGCCTCGACGGCAGGGCTGGGAATAGAGATCCCCGGGCGGAACTGGCCGCGACTGTACCCGCCGGTTCGTGCGGCCGACAATCTTCCCGGGGGTTTCGCCGCCGGGGAAAAGGGCATTCGGCTGGGTTTTGGGGAAGAGCGGGCGCGGTGACGGAGAGTTGTTCGGGACGTTTTCGATTCGCCCGTCGCGCCGCGTCCGGTCATGGCCCACGCCTGGCGGCGCGGTGCGGTGCCGTGTGTCGCGTGGTGGGGGCGGAAGGCCGCAGGTGGGCGGCCGGAGCGGGCGGGAGAGGGGGGAGCGGGGTGGTGCGGGGATTCCGCGCGGCGCGTACGAGGCGCGAAGACACCCCTTTCGCGCCATGTGTCCTCGGCGGGGCGGGCGTGTCGCGGGAGGCGGCGCCCGGTCGCGAGGGCGGCCGAAGCGCGGGAGGTGTGGGAGAAGTGTGCGGATGTCGCGAGGTGGCCGCGCCACCGTGCCGTGCGGCTGACGGCGCGGTGGGCGGCGGCCTCGGAGCGGCTCCGTTTCTCGCCGGGAGTTTCCCCGGGCGAGGGGTCGGAAACGGCGATGCCTACGAGGGGCGGTGCTCCTGGTGTTCCGCCCATACGTATGTGTGAGGGAGCAATTCGCGTACCGGCACGCCACGCACCCCGCCCCCGTCCCCCGGCACGAGCACCTCGATCCCCGGCCACAGGTCGAGCAGCGCCTGCCGGCAGCGGCCGCACGGCGGCAGCACTCCGCGCCCGCGGTCACCGACGGCGACGATCCGTACGAGTGGCCCCGCCCCCTTTGCCACGGCGGCGCCGAGCACGACGAGTTCGGCGCAGGGGCCGCCGGTGAAGTGGTACACGTTCACGCCGGTGACGACGCGTCCTTCGGCGTCGCGGGCCGCCGCCGCGACCGTGTGGTTGTCGTCCGTGCCGAGTCGCGCGGCGAGCTCGGTGGCCGCCCGGACCAGGGCGGGATCTGGGTTCTCCGTCATGGGTGCGACGCTACGGGGTGTCCGTCAGCGACTCGCCGTCCAGTTCGGCGCGCATCCGCGCGCGCAGGCGCAGGGTGGCGAGGAGGCGGTGGAAGACGTCGGTCCAGTACAGGCCCGCGACGGGTTTGCCGTCCTCGTTCTCCTCGAAGGAGCCGATGAGTTTCTCCAGGTGGGGGGCCTCCGCCGGATCGAGACAGCGTTCGGCCAGGCCCATGACGCCGCTGAAGCTCCACGGGTAACTGCCCGCGTCGCGTGCGATGTTCAGCGCGTCCACGACCGCACGGCCCAGCTCGGCCGGCCACGGTGTCGCGCAGCCGCTGAGGAGTTGGAACGCCTCCGCCAGCCCGTTGGCGGCGAGGAAACCGGCCACCCACGCCGCCCGTTCCCCGGCGGGCAGCGCGGCGAGCAGCCTGGCCCGCTCCGCGAGCGCCGTCGCGCCCTGCTCCCCGCCGACCGGCGAACCGAGCAGCGCCCGCGACCACTCCGCGTCCCCCTGCCGCACGGCGGCCCGGCACCAGGCGGCGTGCAACTCCTCGCGCCAGCCTTCCGCGACGGGCCGCGCGACGAGTTCCGCGGGGGAGGCGCCGCCGAAGTGCTCCGGCCACACCGCGAGCGGCGCGGCCTCGACGACCTGCCCGAACCACCAGGCGCGCTCCCCGCGCCCCGCGGGCGGCTTCGCGACGACGCCGTCGTGCTCCATCGCGGCATCGCACGCGCGCGGCGTCTCGATCGTGAGCGACGTGTCCGCGGCGGGCCGCACGCAGGCGCGGGCCCGCTCCGCCATGCGCGCGGCGAGCGCGGAACCGGTGAGGGAGGAGAGGAGTTCGGCGGCCAGCGCGCGGACATTGCGGCTGCGGTCGTCGAGCGCGGCTTCGAGGAACGGCTCGTCGGCCTGCGAGAGCCCGGGCCGCAGGCAGTCGAGGAAGAGCAGCCGGTCCTCGGCCCGCTCCTTGGCCCACGTCGTGCCGAGCAGCGCGAGCGCCCGCGCGGGCTCGCCCTCGCGCACCCGGGCGAGCAGGGCGACCCGCTCGGCGAACAGGCCTTCGCCCCACAGCCGTTCATCGTCCCCGGGAGCGCTCGCCGCCGCCCCGTGCGCGGGGGGCGCCATGACCGTACGGCGTACGAAGGACCACTCGCGGTTCTGCTCGGCGAGCCACCGCCCCCGGACCCCGGCGAAGGCGAGCACGGCGGGGCGCAGGTCGGTACGGCCCCTGGCCGCGTCGAGCAGTGCGGGGAGGTGCTCCGGCGGGGACGCGAAGCCGTGCGCGTTCGCGCGCTCCAGCCACTGCGGGAGCAGCTCGGTCAGGTCCGGGGCGCTGCCGCGCTGGTCCCCGCGCGCGCTGAGCAGTTGCCCGAGCCGCTGCCGCGCCGCCTCGGGGAGCGGCGGCCGCGCCTCGGCCGCCACGGGTGCCGGCAGGGGCGCGGCGGCGGCGGGCAGCAGGCCCGCCCGGCGCCGTACGGTGCGCAGCGCCGCCTCGTCGAGCAGCGCGCCGGGACCGTTCGCGCCGCCCGCGCCCGCGAAGGGCCGCCGGTCGGTGCCGAGGAGGGCCGTCGTGACCAGTTCCTCCCAGCCGGGGCCGGACTCGGCGGACCGGGGGGACGGGTCGGAAGAAGGGGAGGTGTCGGTGACGCTCATGAGGTCTCCAGGTCGGGGGAGTTCAGCGCAGGGCGAGGGGCGGGGCGGGTGTCCGTGGGTGAGCGCTGGCCCGGCCCGTACCGGCCACGTGCTCGGGACCGGCCACGTGCTCGGGACCGTCCGCGTGCTCCGCCCCGTCCGCGTGCTCCGCGCCGTCCGCGTGCTCGGCGCCGTCGGGCTCCCAGGCCGCCAGAGGGTGGAAGCCTCGGTGTCCGCACTCGCCGAAGACGCGCAGGGGGCGTCCGCCCGAGGCGGCCAGGAGGCGCCACAGGCCCGAGGTGCTGGTGAAGGAGCGGGGGAGGGGGAGCGCGGTCCCGGTCGACGGCTCGGCGAGCTGCCAGCCGTCCGGGCCGCGCACGGGTATCACGCCGTCGAGCGTGACGGGCCAGGTGTCGAGCCACGGGTCCTCGACGAGCAGCGCCCCGTACCGCTCGGCCGCCTGCGCGACGGAGATCCCGGGCGGCCGTTCCGCGACCGGCACCGGGGGGCCGAAGCGCTCGCCGAGCGTCGCGCGCGGTCGCGCCGGGTGGGGGCGCAACTCCGCGTCCAGGCCGAGGCCCACGGGCAGGCTCACCTCGGGCGCCGAACCGGCGGCCCCGTACGAGAGGAGCAGCGCGGTGCGCCCCGTGCGCGTGCCGTGGAGCCAGATCCGGCGCGTCGTCAGGGTGCCTTCCTGCGTGTCGTACTGGGCGAGGACGAGCCACAGATCGCGCGCGCCCTCGGGCGGGGGCACGGTCTCGGGGAGGCCGAGGCGGCGCGCGACCGTCGCGGCGAGCGGCGCGGGCAGCGCCTCGCGGTGCGCCCAGCTCCGCACGAGCAGGTGGAGCAGCGCGCTCTCCTCCAGGAGCCGTACGGGCCAGCCCGCCCCGGAGCCCGGTATCGCGCCGAGTTCGCGGACGCGCGTGGCGAGGCCCTTGGCCTGCGCGTCGACCATGCGTGCGGCGGTCTCCTCCCACATCCCGTACCCGGCCCGTTCGGCGGAGGCGAGCCCGCCGCGCAGCAGGTCGGCGAGGCGTTGCTCCAGCTCGCGCGCCCCGGCCGTGACCCGCTCGGCCCGCCGTTCCGCGCGTTTCCGCGCGGCCTCCGGGTCCGCCTTCTCGGCGGAGGCGGTGCCGGACGCCGTTCCCGTGCTCTTCGCCGCCCGCTCGCGCCGCTTCTCCAGCCACTGCCCGGCCCACTCCGGCGGCTCCCCCCGCGGCACCGCCTCAGGCCCGGCCGACCAGAGCAGCAGCAGCCCGAGCACGTGCTTGCACGGGAACTTGCGGCTCGGGCACGAGCACGCGTACGCCGGGCCCGAGACATCGGCCAGCGCCTGGTACGGCTTGCTGCCGCTGCCCGCGCACAGCCCCCAGACCACTCCCTCCTCGGTCGTCCCCGTCCCCGACCACGGTCCCGCCGTGCCGAGCTTGCTTCCCGCCTTGCGCGACGGCGCGTCCGGTGCCAGCGAGAGCACCTGTTCCGCCGTCCAGCGAACCCCCTGCGAAGTCATGCCGCCCAACGTAGGACGCACCACTGACAATCCGTCATCACCGCAGGTCAGGGCGATTGTCAGTGGGGTGGTGCAGGGTGGAACACGCATCCGAACCGAAGGGGGAATCGGCTCCATGACCCTGCCCGCACAGCGGAGCGCCGAAGAGCGCCCGGACACCGCGCAGACCACCACGACCGGCACTGCGGACACCACCGCAACCGGCACCGCGGACACCACCGCGCAGGACCCGCCGGCCGACGCGCCCGAGGCCCTGCGCCCGCACGCCGAGGACGCCTTCGCGGACGAACTCGCCGCGCTCGCGGCCCAGGACGACCGCCCGCGCCCGGCCCGCTGGCGCCTCTCGCCGTGGGCCGTCGCGACCTACCTCCTCGGTGGCACGCTGCCCGACGGCACCGTCATCACGCCCAAGTACGTGGGCCCGCGCCGCATCGTCGAGGTCGCCGTCACGACGCTCGCGACCGACCGCGCCCTCCTCCTGCTCGGCGTGCCCGGGACCGCCAAGACGTGGGTCTCCGAGCACCTCGCCGCCGCCGTCAGCGGCGATTCGACCCTCCTCGTGCAGGGCACGGCGGGCACCTCCGAGGAGGCCATCCGGTACGGGTGGAACTACGCCCAGCTCCTCGCGCACGGCCCCAGCCGCGACGCCCTCGTGCCGAGCCCCGTCATGCGCGCCATGTCCGAGGGCATGACCGCGCGCGTCGAGGAGCTGACCCGCATCCCGGCCGACGTGCAGGACACGCTTATTACGATCCTCTCGGAGAAGACCCTGCCCATCCCGGAGTTGGGCACCGAGACGCAGGCCGTGGGCGGGTTCAACCTCATCGCCACCGCGAACGACCGCGACCGGGGCGTCAACGACCTCTCCAGCGCGCTCCGCCGCCGTTTCAACACGGTCGTCCTGCCGCTCCCCGAGAGCGTCGAGGCCGAGGTCGACATCGTCTCGCGCCGCGTCGACCAGCTCGGCCGCTCCCTCGAACTCCCCGAGGTCCCGGCGGGCGCCGAGGAGATCCGGCGCGTCGTCACGGTCTTCCGCGAGCTGCGCGACGGGATCACGGCGGACGGCCGCACGAAGGTCAAGACGCCCAGCGGCACGCTCTCCACGGCCGAGGCGATCTCCGTCGTCACCGGTGGCCTCGCCCTCGCCGCGCACTTCGGGGACGGGGTGCTGCGCCCCTCGGATGTCGCCGCCGGCATCCTCGGCGCGGTCGTACGGGACCCGGCGGCCGACCGCGTCGTGTGGCGCGAGTACCTGGAGGCCGTCGTCCGCGAGCGCGAGGGGTGGCAGGACTTCTACCGGGCCTGCCGCGAGGTGAGCGCATGAGCCGCGCTCAGGCCGCGCCGCTGCTCCTCGGTGTGCGGCACCACGGTCCCGGCTCCGCCCGCGCGGTGCGGGCCGCGCTCGACGCGGCGCCTCCCGCCGTCGTCCTGATCGAGGGCCCGCCCGAGGCCGACGCGCTCGCCCCGCTCGCCGCCGATCCGGGCCTGCGCCCGCCCGTCGCGCTGCTCGCCCACGTCGTCGACGAGCCCGCGCGCTCGGCTTTCTGGCCCTTCGCCGCCTTCTCGCCCGAGTGGACGGCCCTGCGCTGGGCCGCCGACCACGAGGTCCCCGTCCGCTTCATCGACCTCCCGGCGGCGAACAGCCTCGCGATGCGGGAGGGGGAGGGGGAGGAGGGGGAGGTACGGGAGGACGCGGCGGACGGCGGCACGGACGAGGACGCGGGCCCGGCCGCCGTACGGATCGACCCCGTCGCGGTACTCGCCGAGACCGCGGGGTACGACGACCCGGAGCGGTGGTGGGAGGACGTCGTCGAGCACCGGGGCGGCCCCTTCGACGGGGACGAGGCGTACCCCTTCGGAGCCTTCGCGGCCCTCGCGGAGGCGATGACGGCACTGCGCGAGCGGTACGCGGACGGCGGGCACCCGCGGGACGCGGTGCGCGAGGCGCACATGCGGCTGTGCCTGCGCGCCGCCGAGAAGGAATACGGGCCGCAGGCGGTCGCCGTCGTGTGCGGCGCCTGGCACGTACCCGCCCTCGCCACGCGCGTCCCGCTCGCCACCGACCGCGCGGCGCTGCGCGGGCTGCCCAAGGCGAAGACCGCGCTGACGTGGGTGCCGTGGACGCACCGCAGGCTCGCGCGGGCGAGCGGTTACGGCGCGGGAATCGAGTCGCCCGGCTGGTACGGGCACCTCTTCGCCGCGCCCGACCGGCCCGTCGAGCGGTGGCTCACGAAGGTCGCGGGGCTGTTGCGCGAGGAGGACAAGCACGTCTCCTCGGCGCACGTCATCGAGGCGGTACGGCTCGCCGAGACGCTCGCCGTCATGCGCGGGCGCCCGCTCGCGGGGCTCGGCGAGACGATGGACGCCGTGCGCTCCGTCATGTGCGAGGGCTCCGACGTGCCGCTCGCGCTCGTGCACGACCGGCTCGTCGTCGGCGACGTGCTCGGCGAAGTCCCCGACAGCGCGCCCGCGATGCCGCTCCAGCGCGACCTGACCCGCCTCCAGCGCGGCCTGCGCCTCAAGCCCGAGGCGCTGGAGCGCACCCTCGAACTCGACCTGCGCAAGGACAACGACGTCGCCCGCAGCGCCCTCCTGCACCGGCTGCGCCTGCTCGGCGTCGACTGGGGCGTCCCGGCCGCCTCGCACGGCAGCACGGGGACCTTCCGCGAGACGTGGACGCTGCGCTGGGACCCCGAACTCGCGGTGCGGGTCGCCGAGGCGGGCATCTGGGGCACGACGGTCCTCGGCGCCGCCGAGGCACGCGCGAGCGCGCGTGCGGCGGAGGCGAAGCGGCTCGGCGAGATCACCGCGCTCGTCGAGGCGTGCCTGCCCGCCGCGCTGAGCGAGTCGCTCCCGCACGTCATGCGCGCGCTCGCGGACCTCGCCGCGCTCGACACGGACGTGGCGCGCCTGGCCGAAGCGCTCCCGGCACTCGTGCGCACACTCCGCTACGGGGACGTGCGCGGCACCGACACGGGCGCGCTCACCGAGGTCGCGGCGGGCCTCGCCGAACGCGTCTTCGTCGGCCTCCCGCCCGCCTGCGCGGGCCTGGACGAGGAGGGCGCCAAGGCGGTGCGGAAGCAACTGGACGCCGTGCACGGGGCGGTGGGGCTGCTGGCGGACTCGCTGGAGGCGGGGCAGCCGGCGGCGAAGGACGCCCCGGGAACGGGGGCTCCGGCAGGGCCCGTCCCGCACGCCGGTCTGCGGCAGCGGTGGTACGGGGTGCTCCGCCGGATCGCCGGGCGGGACTCGGCGGCGGGCGTGGTGCGCGGGCGGTGCGCGCGGCTGTTGCTCGACGTGGGGGAGTGGGAGCGCGAGGAGGCGGCGCGGGTCATGGGCCTCGCGCTCTCGCCGGGGACGGCCCCGGCCGAGGCGGCCGCGTGGATCGACGGTTTCGTCGGCGGCGGGGCGCCGGGCGGCGGGCTGCTGCTCGTGCACGACGAACGGCTGCTCGCCCTCGTGGACGAGTGGCTCGTACGGGTGCCTTCGTCCGCGTTCACCGATGTGCTGCCGCTGCTGCGGCGCACGTTCTCCGCGTACGAGCCGGCCGTGCGCCGCTCGCTCGGCGAGCTGGTGGGGCGCGGGCGCGGTCCCGGCGGCGGGGCGCGGGACGGCGGCGGGTCCGTGGCGAGTGGGACGGTGCCGGGCTTCGGGACGGGGCTCGACGAGGCGCGTGCGGCGGCCGTCGTCCCCGTCGTGCTGCGGCTGCTGGGGCGGGCGGCGTGAGGAGCGGCGCGGGCACGGAGGGACGGGCGTGACGGTGCGGGACACGGAGACGGAGAAGGGGCGGAAGGCATGACGGGCCATGAGGTGGGCGAGGTCCTTCCCGAGGGGGAGCGCTTGCGGCGCTGGCGCCTCGTGCTCGGCGGGGACCGGGGCGCGGAGGGCACGGGGGCCTCGCTGAGCGGGCGTGACCTCGCGATGGACAAGGCGCTCGCCGCGCTCTACGGGGGACGGGACGGCGCGGACGGGCAGGCGCGGGGCGGGCGGCGGCAGGGCGGGCTCGGCGGTTCGGCACCTGACGTGGCGCGCTGGCTGGGCGACATCCGTACGTACTTCCCGACCTCCGTCGTCCAGGTGATGCAGCGGGACGCGATCGAACGGCTCGGGCTCTCCGCGCTGTTGCTGGAGCCGGAGATGCTGGAGGCGGTCGAGGCGGACGTGCACCTCGTCGGCACCCTGCTCTCGCTCAACAAGGCGATGCCCGAGACGACGAAGGAGACCGCGCGGGCCGTCGTCCGCAAGGTCGTCGAGGGGCTGGAGAAGAAGCTCGCGGCGAAGACCCGGCAGACCGTCACGGGCGCGCTCGACCGCGGCGCCCGCGTGAGCCGCCCCCGGCACCAGGACATCGACTGGAACCGCACGATCGCGGCGAACCTGAAGAACTACCTGCCCGAGTACCGCACCGTCGTGCCCGAGAAGCTCATCGGGTACGGGCGGGCCGCACGCGGCGTCAAGAAGGACGTCGTGCTCTGCATCGACCAGTCGGGCTCGATGGCCGCCTCCGTCGTCTACGCCTCCGTTTTCGGCGCGGTGCTCGCCTCGATGCGCTCGCTCGCCACCCGCCTCGTCGTCTTCGACACGTCCGTCGTCGACCTCACCGACCAGCTCGACGACCCCGTGGACGTCCTCTTCGGGACGCGGCTCGGCGGCGGTACGGACATCAACAGGGCGCTCGCGTACTGCCAGTCGAAGATCACCCGGCCCAGCGAGACGGTCGTGGTGCTCATCAGCGACCTCTACGAGGGCGGCATCAAGGACGAGATGCTGAAGCGGGTCGCGGCGATGAAGGCGGCGGGTGTGCAGTTCGTGACGCTGCTCGCGCTCTCCGACGAGGGCGCCCCCGCCTACGACCACGAGCACGCGGCGGCCCTCGCGGCCCTCGGAGCCCCCGCCTTCGCCTGCACCCCCGACCTCTTCCCGGAGATCATGGCCGCCGCCATCGAGAAGCGCCCCCTGCCGGTCCCGGACCCCGAGACGACCCCCTCCGGGCAGGGCCCGCGCTGAGCGGAACGGCGGTGCGGGGAGCCCGTAAAACCCCAGCTCAGAGCCCCCGCGGGGGCGGCACCCCGTGCCAGTGCGGGGGGCACGCTGTGACAGGTATCACCGCTGCGCCCGTACCTCGCGATTTAGAGACCACGGCGGGACGGCGATAGCCTGGCAGGCGGACATGCCGCGTACCCGGAACAACGACGTGTGCGCTTCTCTCAGTGACGAAGGCCAGCTGTCACGCCGCCCTGTCGCGGCACGCCCACGGATTGACAGACCGCACAGCGGCAAGATCACGGAGTAGGGACGGACGCGCGTGGACCTGTTCGAGTACCAGGCGAGGGACCTCTTCGCCAAGCACGGTGTACCGGTGCTGGCCGGTGAAGTCATCGACACGCCTGAGGCGGCGCGCGAGGCGACGGAGCGACTGGGCGGCAAGGCCGTCGTCAAGGCGCAGGTCAAGGTGGGTGGCCGTGGCAAGGCCGGTGGCGTGAAGCTCGCCTCCGACCCGGCCGACGCGGTCGAGAAGGCCGGTCAGATCCTCGGCATGGACATCAAGGGCCACACGGTCCACAAGGTGATGCTGGCCCAGACCGCGGACATCGTGGAGGAGTACTACGTCTCCTTCCTCCTGGACCGCACCAACCGCACCTTCCTCGCCATGGCCTCCGTCGAGGGCGGCATGGAGATCGAGGAGGTCGCCGCGACGAAGCCCGAGGCGCTCGCGAAGATCGCCGTCGACGCCAACGAGGGTGTGACCCCCGAGAAGGCGCGCGAGATCGTCGACGCCGCGAACTTCCCCGAGGACGTCAAGGACGGCATCGCCGAGGCGCTCCAGAAGCTGTGGACCGTCTTCGTCAAGGAGGACGCCCTCCTCGTCGAGGTCAACCCGCTGATCAAGTCCGGTGACGGCAAGATCATCGCGCTCGACGGCAAGGTCTCGCTCGACGAGAACGCCGACTTCCGCCAGCCGGAGCACGAGGCGCTGGAGGACAAGGCCGCCGCGAACCCGCTGGAGGCCGCCGCCAAGGCGAAGAACCTCAACTACGTGAAGCTCGACGGCGAGGTCGGCATCATCGGCAACGGCGCGGGTCTCGTCATGAGCACCCTCGACGTCGTCGCGTACGCCGGTGAGAACCACGGCGGCGTGAAGCCCGCCAACTTCCTCGACATCGGCGGCGGCGCCTCGGCCGAGGTCATGGCGAACGGCCTGGAGATCATCCTCGGCGACCCCGACGTCAAGTCGGTCTTCGTCAACGTCTTCGGCGGCATCACCGCCTGCGACGAGGTCGCCAACGGCATCGTGCAGGCCCTCGAACTGCTCAAGTCGAAGGGCGAGAACGTCAGCAAGCCGCTGGTCGTCCGTCTCGACGGCAACAACGCGGAGCTGGGTCGCAAGATCCTGTCGGACGCCAACCACCCGCTCGTGCAGCGCGTGGACACCATGGACGGCGCGGCCGACAAGGCCGCCGAGCTCGCGGCTGCGAAGTAAGGGAACGGGTCACCACACCATGGCTATTTTCCTGACCAAGGAAAGCAAGGTCATCGTCCAGGGGATGACCGGCGCCACCGGCATGAAGCACACCCGCCTCATGCTCGGCGACGGCACCAACATCGTCGGCGGCGTGAACCCGCGCAAGGCCGGCCAGAGCGTCGACTTCGACGGCACGTCCGTCCCCGTCTTCGGCTCCGTCGCCGAGGCGATCAAGGAGACCGGCGCCGACGTCAGCGTCATCTTCGTGCCGCCGGCCTTCGCGAAGGCCGCCGTCATCGAGGCGATCGACGCCGAGATCGGCCTCGCCGTCGTCATCACCGAGGGCATCGCCGTGCACGACTCGGCCGCCTTCTGGGCGTACGCGCAGAGCAAGGGCAACAAGACCCGCATCATCGGCCCGAACTGCCCCGGCCTCATCACGCCCGGCCAGTCGAACGCCGGCATCATCCCGGGCGACATCACGAAGCCGGGCCGCATCGGCCTGGTCTCGAAGTCCGGCACGCTGACGTACCAGATGATGTACGAGCTGCGCGACATCGGCTTCACCTCCGCCGTCGGCATCGGTGGCGACCCGGTCATCGGCACCACGCACATCGACGCCCTGGCGGCCTTCGAGGCCGACCCGGAGACCGACCTCATCGTCATGATCGGCGAGATCGGCGGCGACGCCGAGGAGCGTGCGGCCGACTACATCAAGGCCAACGTCACCAAGCCGGTCGTCGGCTACGTCGCGGGCTTCACCGCGCCCGAGGGCAAGACGATGGGCCACGCCGGCGCCATCGTCTCCGGCTCCTCCGGCACCGCCCAGGCGAAGAAGGAGGCCCTGGAGGCCGCCGGTGTCAAGGTCGGCAAGACCCCGACCGAGACCGCCAAGCTCGCCCGCGCCATCCTCAACGGCTGACACCCCCCGAGGCCCCGAGGGAGCGCCCGCTCGTTCCGCCCGCGCCCCGTCCCCGCACCGCGATGCGCTTCGCGTGTGGGGGACGGGGCGCGGGCGTTTCCCGTACGGGCTTCCGCGAGGACGGCGGGCGTTTCGCGTACGGGGCCCGGGACGGGCGTTTCGCCTACGGGGCCCGGGACGGGCGTTTCGCCTACGGGGTGGGACAGGCGCCCGCCGCACGGAACCCGCGCGCCCGGTGGCACCGGACCGGCTCCCCGCCCGCCGCCCCCTTCACGCCACCACACTCCACACCCCCGCCCCCACGAGCACGACCGCGAGCCCGCGCCGCGTTCCGCGCCCCGCCGCCCGCCGGGACCCCCGCCGCGCGAGCCCGGCCCAGCCGAGCAGCCACGCGGTGAGCAGGGCCGCGTGCAGGGTCGTCAGCGCCAGTACGCGCGCGCTCACCCGTCCGTGGGGATCGACGAAGCGGGGGAGCAGCACGAGGTAGAGCGAGAGCGCCTTCGGGTTCAGGACGTTGGCGATCAGCGCCCCGAGGCCGAGCCGCCACCCGGCCCGGACCGAGCCCCTGCGATCCCGCGCCCCGCCCTCCCCCACACGCCACAACCGCACCCCCAGGAACGCGAGATACCCCGCCCCCGCCAGACGCAGCGCCAGCAGCGGGCCCGGGTGGGCGGTGAGCAGCGTGGCGAGGCCCGCCGTGACGAGCGCCGCGTGCGCGTACAGGCCGCTCACCGTGCCGAGGACGACGGGGACCACGCGGCCGGGGTTTCGCGTCACGAGCGCCAGGCTCGCGCCGGGGGTGACGACGAAGGGCAGGACCGCGAGCGCGAAACCGGCGAGCGCGGCCGGGGTGCTCACGCCGCGACGCGGAAGTGGGTCGTCAAGTGCCGCTCGCCCGGGGCGAGTACGTGGTAGGCGAGGCCGGGCGGCTGGGTGTCGTCGGCGTGGCCCTCGCCCTCCCAGGGCAGGCGCAGGGTGTACGTGACGGCCGGGGCCGAGCGGAGCGCGACGCCCGCGAAGCTCGTCGCCGCGGCGGTGTGCGCGTGGCCCGTCAGGAGGGCGAGGACGCGGGGGTGACGGGCGAGCAGGTCCGCGAGGTCCTCGGGGCGGGTGAGGCGGAGGCGGTCGGGGAGCGGGTGGTGCAGACGGGCCGGGGGGTGGTGGAAGGCGAGGACGGCGGGGACCTCGTCCGGCAGCGCGGTCAGGCTCGACTCGATCCAGGCCGACGTCTCGGGGCTCAGCGCGCCCGCGCTCGCACCGGGAATGCTGGAGTCGCACATGAGGACGGCGAGCGCGGGCGCGCCGTCCCGCCGCAGGACGTGCAGCTCGTCGACCGGCCCGTCCCCCGTCGCCCCGTCCCGCAGCACCTTGCGGTAGGCGCGGCGCTCGTCGTGGTTGCCGGGGCAGGTCAGTACGGGGAAGGGCAGCCCGGCGAGGAGCGCGGCCACCTCCTCGTACTCGCTCTCGGCGCCGTGGTCCGCGAGGTCGCCGGTGACGAGGAGCGCGTCCACGGCGTCCCCCGCCGCGCGGACCCGGTCCAGGGCGGCACGGGCGCGGGCGGCGGCGTGCTCCGTTCCGTCGAGGTGCAGGTCACTCAGGTGTGCGAGAAGCATGGGTCCCCCTCCGGCTCGCGGGCGGCGGCGCCGCGATGGACGTCGCGCCCCGAACGTTCTAACGGTTAATATTTCTTTTGGCGTGAGGAAACGTAGGGGGTCTCCGGATGAGCGGTCAAGCGCGCCCGCATGATGGAGGGATGACCGAGCAACCGGAGGAACCCCGCTGGGCCGCGCTCTCCCTCGCCAGCACGATTCGCCACGACGGCGACGGCGGGGTCGCCGACGACCTGGACACGCTCGACGGGCTCCGGGCGTGGCTCGACGAGGCCGCACCGCTCCTGCCGGGCGCGCCGAGGTGGGAGGCGTCGGAGGCGCTGCGGGGCGAGGTCAGGGCGCTGCGGGGCGCGGTACGGGCGCTGTTCGCGCGGGGCGTCCGGCCCGGCCCCGTCAGCTCGGCCGACGCCGACCGCCTCCAGCCCGCCGACGAGGCGCTGGCCCTGCTCAACGCCACCGCCGCGAGGGTCCCCCTGCGCCAGGTGCTCGACTGGCCAAAGGGCGCGGCCCCCGCCGTACGCCTGGAGCCGGACCCCCGGACGGACACGCTCCCCGCCTCCCTCGCCCGCGCCGCGCTCGACTTCCTCGCGGCGCCCGACTTCGCGCGTCTGCGCGCCTGTACGGCACCCCGCTGTGTGCGGTACTTCGTGCGGCGGCACGGCAGGCAGGAGTGGTGCAAGCCCTCCTGCGGCAACCGGGCCCGCGCTGCCCGCCATTACCGGAGGCACCGGGGTGAGCGCGACGGGACGGAGGGCGCGGGCTGAGGGGCCCCCGCTCAGCCGCCCAGGGGGAAGAGCCGCCCCGGGCCCGTTCCCGGGCCCTTCGCGGGGGGCCGGTCCTGTGCGGTGGGCGGGTGCGGGGGGCCCTGGGCCGGGGTGAGGGTGCCGTCCACCTCGGTCGCGGGGGGCGGGGGTGGGGTGCTGTCCGTGGTGGCGACGGCGTAGAGCGTCGTCGCGGCGAGGAGGCCTGCGAGGGTCAGCGCCGCGCCGGTGCGGGCGCGGCCCGCGAGACGGACGTCGGCGAGTGCCGTTTCGGCGGAGGGGGGCGTGGGGCGTCCCGGGACCTCGCCCTCCGCGAGGAAGGCGCGCAGGCGGGCCGTCAACTGCTCCGGTTCGTCAACGAGTTCGGGAAGGTGGGCGGTCAGGGCCTCGCGGGCGTGCAGCAGGCGGCGCGCCGCTGCCGGGGTGCTCGCCTCCACCTCCGCCGCCGTCTCGGGCAGGTCGAGCCCCACCCCCTCGTGAAGCAGCACCACCCTGCGGTGCGGCGGGCGCAGGCGCAGCAGCGCCTCCGCGAGCGCCGCCTGCCCCGCGTCGGCGGGCGCCGCCCTGCGCCCCCGGCCACCGAACCCGCGCCAGGGCGACAGCGCCGATTCGTGCACCACCGCCCGCACCCACCCCTCCGGGTCCGGATCGCCCGCCACCTCCGGCCAGCGCTCCCACGCCTGCCGGAAACCGCTCAGCACGGCGACGAGCGCCACGTGCGGGCGGCTCGTCAGGAGGTACGCCTGACGCAGCAGGCCGGGCGCGGCCCGCGCGTAGAGCGCGGCGAAGGCCGCTTCCGGGGGGCCGGGGAGCGGGAGCGGCCCGGCGGCGGGCAGGGCGTGCGCGATATCGGGGATCACGGGGGGCGCCTCGACGGGGCGGGGGATGCCTGGGGGACGTGCCGCCTCCTCGCCGGTGGATTGACGTGCCGTCTCCTCGTCGGTACGGGGCGCCTCCCCGGTCCGCGTCGGCTCCTCGCCGGCAGGCGTCCCCTCCCCGGTACGCGCCGACGCCTCCTCCGTACGCCCCGCCTCCTCGCCCGTACCTCCCGCCCCGCCCTCCGCCGTGAGCCCGGCCGCCAGTTCGGTGAGCAGTCCCGCGTATGCCGCCAGCCGTCTGCCGTGCGGGCGGGTGCGGCCCCGTTCCCAGGCGCGCAGCGTCTGCGGGCTCACGCCGAGCCGTGTCGCCGCCTGAGCGCGGGTCAGGCCCGCGCGCTCGCGCAGCAGGCGCCGGTCGGTGGCGGGTGGCAGGGCGTGGGTCACCGGCTCCGACGCCACGTCGGAACCGCGTTCGCCGTGGTGGGCGGACGGGCCGGGGATCATCGCGCACCCCCGTGGTGAGGGGTTCCCTGACGGCACGGGGCGTCGCTCCGTACGTAAGATCGCATAGTCGTATATTGGGCGACACCTCCGGTACGCGCTTCTTGCGCGGGTATCGACTGGGTCATTGGGAGCATGGCCCGGTGACCGAGATGACCGATCCGCCCGGGGCCGCCACGTCCCCGCCCCAGGGCACCCCCGCCGCCCCGCCCGTCGCCGCCCGCCTCGGCAGACGGCTGCCCGCCTTCATCGCCTCGCTCCTCGGCGGGGCCTTCGCCGCCGGGCTCGGACTCGGCGCGCTCGCGGTCCTCGTCATGGTGCTGTGGGTCAGTTCGCCGTTCCCCGACAGCGGTCCCGGCGGCGCGCTGCGGCTCGCCGCCTCGCTGTGGTTCCTCGGGCACGGCGCGACGCTCGCCCGCTCCAGCCTCGTCACCGGCGAGTCCGTCCCGCTCGGCCTCGTCCCCCTCCTGCTGCCGCTCCTGCCGCTGTGGCTCCTGCACCGCGCGGCGCGCGAGGCGGCCGAACCGGAGGAGCGGGGCGCGCTCCTGCCGGTACGGGCCAGGGGGTGGCTCGGCGGACGCGGGGCCGCCGTGGCCGGTGTGTGCGCCGGCTACCTCCTCGTCGCGGCCGCCGCGCTCCTCTACGCGCGGGGCGGCGACCCGGCGCCCGAACCGCTGAGCGCGCTGCTCCACGTACCGCCGCTCGTCGCCGTCGCGGTCGCCTCGGGCGTGTGGGCGGCGCACGGGCGGCCCGACCCGCTGCCCGCGCTCTCGGTGCGGCTCGGGGCGCGGCGGGAGGTCCTGACGACGGTCCTGCGGGCCGCGACCGCCGCCGTGCTCGGCCTCGTCGCCGGCGGCGCGCTGCTCCTCGTGACGACCCTGAGCAGCCATGCGGACGCCGTGCGCGCCGCCTTCGACCGCGTCACCGACGACTGGTCGGGCCTCGCCGCCGTACTCCTCCTCGCCGTCACCCTCGTCCCCAACGCGGTCCTGTGGGCGGCCTCCTACGCGCTCGGCACCGGTTTCCTCGTGGGTACGGGGCACTTCGTGGCGCTCTCCGGAGCGGCGCCGCTCGCCGGGCTGCCGCCCTTCCCGCTCCTCGCCGCCCTCCCGGCGAACGGCGACCCGGCGCCCTCGACGTGGACGGTGCTCGTGCTGCCGCCTGCCGCCGCGCTCCTCGGGGGTCTCCTGGTGGGTCGCGTCGCCGCGCCCGTACGGCCCGGGGAGGTGGACGAGTCCGCGGTGTGGTCGCGTGGCACGACAGCCCTGACGGCGGCCTGCGCGGCCCTCCTGGCGGGCCTCGTCGTGGGAGCACTCGCCACGGCCTCGGCGGGCGCGCTCGGCACGGGCCCGCTGCGGGACTTCGGCCCGGTGGGCTGGCTCGCGGGGGCGGCCACCTTCGTCTGGACGGCCTTCCTGGGCGTCCCGGCGGCGCTCGGGCTGCGGGCGTGGCGGCTGCGGGGGACGGTGCCGGAGCCGGCGGCGGACGGTGCGCCGCCCGTACCGGCGGCCGGGCCGGCCGCGTCCTCGCGGGAGGTCCCCGGGCTCGTGTCCCCGCCCGGCCGCTGGTGGCTGCCGCGGCGCGACCGCGAGACGGGGGCGGCCGAGGCGGTGGGCGGGGCCGAGGCGGTGGTGCCTGCTGAGGTGGTGGCGGTCGAGCAGGAGCCGGCGGCCTCGGGCGCCGGTGGGGCGGACGGTGCCAGCGAGGGGGCGGACGCGTCCGGGGTGGCCGAGGTGGCTGCGACGCCGGGGGCGGGCGGGGAGCCCGGGGTGGACGCGGCGGACGCGGCGGACGTCGAGGCCGGGGAAGGAGCGAAGGCCCGGGAAGGCGCGAGCGGCGGGGAGGGCGCGGAGGACGGGATCGCCGAGGAGATCGAGACGCTTCTGGCGGAGGCGGACCCGGGGGCGGCGCGTGGGGAGGGTGACGCGGGGGAGGGACGTGCGGAGGACGGGGGAAAGTAGTGAGGGGTGCGGGGTAGGTATCCGGTGGCCCCGCCCCCCTCCGAATCGCCCCGAGCGCCGGTTTCCTGACGGCCGGTCCGCCTCGCCCCCCTCCCCGGGCTACTCGGCCAGGAGCGGGCGGAGTTCCTTCGGGAGGAGGTTCTCGCAGGCGTCGCGGGACTGGTGGGTGGCCGCGTCGTCGACGCAGGTGAAGTAGTCGCTGTAGACGCCGTGGAAGACGAAGACGCTGGCGACCGCCATGATGCTCAGGGCCGAGGTCACGATGCCCGTGACCGCCGAGGGGACCTGGGGGCGGGTCCGGGTGACGGGGCGGCCGTACGGCGTGGGGGGCGCCGGGGACGGGTGCTTCGCCGCCTCCTCGCGCGCCCTCGTGGCGGCCTCCTCCGGGTCCTTGCCCTTCGCGACCGCGCGCAGCGCCGCCTCCGACTCCTGCGGGGTGCGGGCCCGGCCGCGCAGCGCCGAGATGCCCCAGTAGAGGCCGAGGGCGCCGAGGAGCAGGGCGAGATAGGTCCAGCCGAGGAAGAGTCCGAGGACGAGACCCCAGGTCCCGGCCATCAGCGCGTAACGGGCGTGCCGCTGCACCGGGTCGGTGGGGTCCCAGCGGGGGATACGGGGGAACGGGCCGCCCGGACCACCGTCGCCCTTGCCGTTGCCCGGACCCTGGCCGGGGCCTTGGCCGGGCCCCTGCCGCGGCCCACCCTGACCAGGTCCCTGCCAAGGTCCCCGCTGCCCCCGGCCCTGAGATCCCTGCCCCTCCGGCCCCTGCCCCTCCGGTCCCTGGCCGCCCTGCGGCGGGGTGTCCGGACGGTTGCCCCAGCCGCCGCCGCGCCACGGCTCCGGCTGCCGGCCGCTCCAGCGCGTACCGCCGCCCTCGGGAGCGCGCGGGCGCCAGGGCTGGTCCGGCCGGTCGGCGGGCGGGGCGGCGAAGGGATTGTCCGGCTCGCCCTGCGCCTCGGGCCCGCCCCGGGTGCCGGGCGCCTCCCGCTCACCGGAGCCGGGCGCCGAACCCGCACCGGAAGAGCCCGTACCGGCGGACTCCGTACCGGAAGAGCCCGTCCCGGAAGAGCCCGCACCGGAGGGCCCCGTCCCGGAAGAGCCCGTACCGGCGGACCCCGTACCGGAACCCTCCGCCCCCGAGGAATCGCCCCCCTCCCGCAGCGCGAACAGCGGCCACCCCGCGCTCTCGCGGCCTTCGTCGCCGGGGCGGAAGGAGGTGGTGGGGAGCACGCCGAGCGGGGCTCCGGCGGCGGCGCCCGCGGGGGCGACGGTGCGGAGGCGGGGGCGGGCGGATCGGTCCGGCATCAGGAGGCGTCTTCCCCTTGCTGTGCGGCCGTCACGGGCGGGTGCGGGCGGCCTGGACTGACGAAAGGCGGCGGTGGGCGGGCGGCGGGCGCCCGCGCGGACACCCTTGACGCTACCTGCCGCTCGCCGCCCCTTCGGGGCTGGCCCTGCCCCCGGGAGCCCTCGGGGCCGTCCGAGTGCCCGAACGGGGGCCGGTATCGTTGCTGACGGTCGGCGGCTTCGTAGAGTTCCCCGTATCGCGTGACGCGCCACCTTCGTGCGAAGCCACAAAGGGGCGGACGCGTACGGCCCGCCGGGGTGAGTCGCGTCACACCGTGGTGGCGTTCCCGGTCCCCGCCGCCTGCCGCCCGCCCCGCGAAACACCGCGGTCCCGCGCCCCGGCGCCGTACCGCCCCCGTCCAGAAAGGGCCGCTCGTGGCCTCCGCACCGCCCCCCGACCACGCCCCCGGCGTCAAGCGCCTCGTCGTCCTCGTCTCCGGCACCGGCAGCAACCTCCAAGCTCTCCTCGACACCATCGAGGAGCGGGGTCCGGAGCGCTACGGGGCACGCGTCGTCGCCGTGGGCGCCGACCGTGAGGGCATCACGGGCCTGGAGCGGGCCCGCGCCGCCGGTATCCCCACCTTCGTGTGCCGCGTCAAGGACCACCCGGACCGGGCCGCCTGGGATCTCGCGCTCGCCGAGGCCACCGCCGCGCACGCCCCGGACCTCGTGGTCTCGGCCGGTTTCATGAAGATCGTCGGCAAGGAGTTCCTGGACCGTTTCGGCGGGCGCTTCGTCAACACCCACCCCGCACTGCTGCCCAGTTTCCCCGGCGCCCACGGCGTCAGGGACGCCCTCGCCTACGGGGCGAAGGTCACGGGCTGCACCGTCCACTTCGTCGACGACGGCGTCGACACCGGACCGATCATCGCCCAGGGCGTGGTCGAGATCCGCGAGGACGATTCGCCGGAGGGCGAGGCCGCCCTCCACGCACGTATCAAGGACGTCGAGCGCGCACTGCTCGTCGAGGTCGTGGGGCGCCTGGCCCGCCACGGCTACCGCATCGAGGGACGAAAGGTACTGGTTCCGTGACGACCGAGTCCACGACCACCCACACCGACACCGACACCGCCGAGGCGGGCCGCCGCCCGCTGCGCCGCGCGCTCGTCAGCGTCTACGACAAGACCGGCCTCGAAGACCTCGCACGCGGACTGCACGAGGCCGGCGTCCAGCTCGTCTCGACCGGCTCCACCGCCGGGAAGATCGCCGCCGCCGGGGTCCCCGTCACCAAGGTCGAGGAGCTGACCGGCTTCCCCGAGTGTCTCGACGGCCGCGTCAAGACCCTCCACCCCAAGGTCCACGCGGGCATCCTCGCCGACCTGCGCCTGGACGCGCACCGCGCGCAGCTCGACGAGCTGGGCGTCGAGCCCTTCGACCTCGTGATCGTCAACCTCTACCCCTTCCGCGAGACGGTCGCCTCGGGCGCGACGCCGGACGAGTGCGTCGAGCAGATCGACATCGGCGGCCCCTCGATGGTCCGCGCCGCCGCCAAGAACCACCCCTCCGTCGCGATCGTGACGAGCCCGGAGCGGTACGGGGACGTGCTCGCCGCCGCGCGCGAGGGCGGCTTCGACCTCCGTACCCGCAAGCGCCTGGCCGCCGAGGCCTTCCAGCACACCGCCGCGTACGACGTCGCGGTGGCCTCCTGGTTCGCCGACGACTACGCCGCCGCCGACGACAGCGGCTTCCCCGACTTCACGGGCGCCACCTACACCCGCTCCCACGTGCTGCGCTACGGCGAGAACCCGCACCAGGGCGCCGCGCTCTACGTGGACGGCACGGGCGGGCTCGCGCAGGCCGAGCAGCTGCACGGCAAGGAGATGTCGTACAACAACTACACGGACACGGACGCCGCGCGCCGTGCCGCGTACGACCACGCCGAGCCGTGCGTCGCGATCATCAAGCACGCGAACCCGTGCGGCATCGCGATCGGCGCGGACGTCGCCGAGGCGCACCGCAGGGCGCACGCGTGCGACCCGCTCTCGGCCTTCGGCGGCGTCATCGCCGTCAACCGGCCCGTGAGCCGGGAGATGGCCGCGCAGGTCGCCGAGATCTTCACCGAGGTCATCGTCGCCCCGGCGTACGAGGACGGCGCCGTCGAACTCCTCGCGAAGAAGAAGAACATCCGCATCCTCGTCGCGCCCGGCGCCCCCGCCTCGCGCACCGAGACGAAGCAGATCGACGGCGGCGCGCTCGTCCAGGTCACCGACCGGCTCCAGGCCGAGGGCGACGACCCGGCCAACTGGACGCTCGCGACGGGTGAGGCGCTCGACGCGGCGGGGCTGCGCGAGCTGGAGTTCGCCTGGAAGGCCTGCCGGGCCGTCAAGTCCAACGCCATCCTGCTCGCCAAGGACGGCGCCTCGGTCGGCGTCGGCAT
The DNA here is from genome assembly GCF_044749745.1 of Streptomyces sp. NPDC088923. Lineage (NCBI taxonomy): Bacteria > Bacillati > Actinomycetota > Actinomycetes > Kitasatosporales > Streptomycetaceae > Streptomyces > Streptomyces sp. NPDC088923. The sequence goes on from NZ_JBIVIO010000001.1 coordinate 1,025,379, forward strand.
GGGCCAGGTCAACCGCGTCGACTCCGCGAAGCTCGCCGTCGAGCGCGCGGGCGAGGAGCGCGCGGCCGGTTCCTTCGCCGCCTCCGACGCCTTCTTCCCCTTCCCCGACGGCCTGGAGGTCCTGACGGCCGCCGGGGTCCGCGCGGTCGTCCAGCCGGGCGGTTCGGTACGCGACGAACTCGTCGTCGAGGCCGCGAAGAAGGCCGGCGTGACGATGTACTTCACGGGGACGCGACACTTCTTCCACTGAGGCCGGACGACCGGAGGGCCCTCGTCGGCGCGCGTGCCTGCGCGTCAGCGGGGGCCCTCGGCTCGGTGCGCCGCGATCCGTTCAGCCGCGTGGCCTGTTGAACCAGGCGGCGCCGTCGGACTTGCCGACGAAGACGGCCACCAGGATGCCCAGGACCAGGTGCGGGATGCCGACGAACACGAACGGGAAGAGGCCCAGCACCGCCGTCACGATGGCGAAGACGAGCGTGGTGATCCTGACCCCGTTGCCGCCACCGCGCACCTGGAGGGCCAGGACGGCGGCGCCGATCGCCCAGACGAGGGAGAAGACGGCGATGCCCCAGGCGATACCGGCGTTCTGCGAGTCGCTGAGCGAGGACTCGAAGCCGCTGAAGTCGTCGTCGTTGGAGGCAGCCGCGCCCAGGCTGTAGAGGACGGTGCCTATCAGGCACAGCCCGACGATGACCCACAGCATGACCCGCGCCGCCTTCACGCCGCCCGGCATCTGCGCCGGGTAGCCCGGACCGCCGTACCCGTATCCGTAGCCGTACGGCGCGTTGGGGTCGACGGGCGGGGCCTGCGGGTAGCCGTAGCCGGGCTGCTGCGGGTAACCGGGCAGGTCTCCCTGCGGGTTGCCGGGCGGCTGGCCGCCGGGCGGGCCGTACGGGTTGTTCGGGTCGCCGTGACTCATCGGGTTCCTCCGTGGGGACCGTTGGGGACGGTGCGCACCGTGGACGGAGGAACGAGCGCGTCGTGATCCCCCGGCACAGCCCGCGCGTAGGGGAACCATCCTTCGTGTGGGGGACGCGAAGTGTCCAGGTGTTGACGAAGGGCGTTGCCCAAGTGAGACGCGCGGACCCTTGCCGTCGCGCCGGTACGGGGGCTCGTGGCACGGCTCGTCAGGGGCCCCGGGCCCGTACCGGCACCCGGATTCGTTCCGCACCCCCCGCATCGGCGAAGATGTGCGGTATGAGCGCGCAGATTCTCGACGGCAAGGCCACCGCGGCACAGATCAAGTCCGAGCTGAAGGAGCGGGTCGCGGTGCTGCGCGAGCGCGGCCTCGTGCCCGGGCTCGGCACCCTCCTCGTCGGCGAGGACCCGGGGAGCCAGAAGTACGTGGCGGGCAAGCACCGCGACTGCGCACAGGTCGGCATCGCCTCGATCCAGCGCGAACTGCCCGCGAGCGCCACGCAGGAGGAGATCGAGGACGTCGTCCGCGAGCTCAACGCCGACCCCGCGTGCACCGGTTACATCGTGCAGCTCCCGCTCCCCAAGGGCATCGACGAGAACCGCGTCCTCGAACTCATGGACCCGGACAAGGACGCCGACGGCCTCCACCCGATGAACCTCGGCCGCCTCGTCCTCAACGAGCCGGCCCCGCTGCCCTGCACCCCGTACGGCATCGTGCGCCTCCTGCGGCAGCACGGCGTCGAGCTGAACGGCGCCGAGGTCGTCGTCGTGGGCCGCGGCGTCACGATCGGCCGCCCGATGCCGCTGCTGCTCACGCGCCGCTCCGAGAACGCGACCGTCACGCAGTGCCACACCGGCACCCGCGACCTCTCGGCCCACCTGCGCCGCGCCGACATCATCGTGGCCGCCGCCGGGGTGCCGCACCTCATCAAGCCCGAGGACGTCAAGCCCGGCGCCGCGGTGCTCGACGTCGGCGTCTCGCGCGACGAGAACGGCAAGATCGTCGGCGACGTGCATCCCGGCGTCGCCGAGATCGCGGGCTGGCTCTCGCCCAACCCGGGCGGCGTCGGCCCGATGACCCGCGCCCAGCTCCTCGTCAACGTCGTCGAGGCGGCCGAACGCGCCGCTGTCTGAGCGGAGTTCCGCGGGTCGCGAGGGGCGGGGGCGCGTCACCGGCGGTACGGGGGCGGTCGCGCCTCGCCGGGTGGGCGCTCCGTACCGGGGTACGTGGCGGATCGCGCCCCCACCCGCGTACCGCCCCGCGTCCGCCCGTACCGACCTTGGCCGCTCCGGGCGGCTCCGGGCCGTCCCCGACCGCTCCTGATCGTCCCCGACAGTCCCTGACCGTCACCCCGCCTCATCCTGATCGCCGCCCGCCGACGAAAGGCACCACCCGTGGCCGGAGAGCCGAACGAGAGCCGCACCCCCGCGTCCGCCACGGACCACCCGGACCGCACGGAACGCACGGACCACCCGGAGCGCACGGACCGTACTGACGGCGGTGGGGCCGCGCGTCCCGAGGGTGGGCGGCAGCCGAAGCGCGAGGCGCACGGGGCCACCGCCGTGACCGTGCCCGAGGCGCCGGAGGCGGCGGGCGAGGCCGCGGACGACGAGGAGGCCCCCGTGGTGACCGAGGTGGTCAGCGCGCCCGGGCCCGACGGGCAGCCGATGCGGACCACCCGCGAGGTCAGCGGGATCACGCGGGACACCGCCCGCCCCGAGGGCGGCGGGCGCGCGGCCCCCGCCGACGCCCCCGCGCCCGCGCGGCAGTGGCCGATCATCAGCGTCCTCGCGACCACGGGCCTGGGACTCCTCGTCACCGGGCTCGGTTTCTTCCGGGTCGGCACGCTGCTCGTGGGGCTCGCGCTGCTGCTCGGCGCGGTGCTGCGCTGGACCGTGAGCGCGGTGGGGATGCTCGCCGTGCGCTCGCGCTTCACGGACACGCTCACCTACGGGGTGCTCGGCCTGGTCGTCTTCTTCCTCGCGCTCATGGTCCAGCCGAAGCCCTGGCTCGTGATCCCCTTCCTCGACGAGATCCTCCACTTCACCGTCGACTGACGGCCCCCGCACGACGGCCCCCGCACGACGGCCCCCGCACGACGGCCCCCGCGCGACGGCCGCCTCGTACGACCCCTCGTGAACCCTGGGACCCCTGCGATCACTTGTGCGCGAATGATGCCCGGAATGGTGCGTTCACTGACACGCTCCGCGCATTTCGCCGCCTTCACCCTTCGCGTCCTGTTGCCGCCTGATTGAGTGGACGTGTCGATGCCCGGCGTGCGACGGTGCGTCCTCCCGTTCCGAATGCTCCCGTGCGCCCCCCTTCGGTGGAACTGTCGCTCTTGGCGGGAGCGTTCTCGTGGGTAGGCCAGGACGGGGCCCGGCAGGGCCGGTCCGGGCGGGCGGGGCCGGCTCGCGGGCCGGGGGAGAGCAGGCACAGGGGGAAAGAGGGGGAGACGATGCCGCGTTGGAAGGCGCTGCCCGAAGGGCTCGATCCGCAGATCCGCGAGTTCACCGGGCAGTTGCGCCGACTCGTGGACCGCGCCGGGCTCAGCGTCGCGGCGCTCGCGGACCGTACGGGCTACAGCAAGACATCCTGGGAGCGGTATCTCGGCGGCAGGCTGCTCGCGCCCAAGGGCGCGGTCATCGCGCTCGCCGAGGTGACGGGCGCCCAACCGCACCACCTGACGACGATGTGGGAGCTGGCCGAACGCGCCTGGAGCCGCGCCGAGTCGCGCCACGACCTGACGATGGAGGCCGTGCGCGTCTCGCAGGCGCGCGCGGCGCTCGGCGAGCGGCCCGCCCCGGCCCGCGCGGCGACGGCCACGTACCCGGGACGGAACCCGGGACCGGTCCGCGAGGAGCCGGAGCGCGACGTGCGGGGGGAGCCGTTACGGGGCGGGCCGCCGGTGGGCGAGCGCGAACCGGCGCGGGACGGGGCCGCGCCACCCGGCGCCCGGCCGCCGGGGCGGCCGTCCGGGGCCTCGCCCTCGCGCGGGCGGCGGCGCGCGACGCTGTTCCTCGCCGGGGTGACGGGCGCGCTTCTCGTGCTCGCCGCGATCGTCTTCGTCCCGCGACTGCTCGACCGCGACGACACGAACCAGCGCGCCGCACCCAGGAGTTCGCCCTCGGTACGGGCCGCCGAACTGCCCGAGGGGGTGCGGTGCGCGGGCGCGGACTGTGCGGGCGAGGACCCGGAGGCGATGGGGTGCAGCGGTGAGCTGGCCCGGACGACGGACCGCGCCGCCGTCGGCACGCGGCTCATCGAGGTGCGGTACAGCGAGGTGTGCGGTGCCGCGTGGGCGCGGATCACGCGGGCGGGCCCGGGGGACACGGTGACGGCCAGGGCGGGCGGGCGCACCCAGCGGGTCACGGTCGCGGACACGGGCGACGCCTATACACGGATGCTCCCCGTCGCGGGGCCGGGCCGGACGCGGGCCTGCGCCGAGGTCGGCGCGGGGACGAGAGGCTGCGCGGGGGCGGACTGAGCGCCGGGGCGAGGGGCCGCCGACGGTTCTCCGCCGGGCCGATGACCGGTCGCCCCTGCGCTCGGATCGTCGGCGCGCACGAGGAGTGGGGGAGCGGCCCCGGAGAAATTCTCCGCTGACCGCGCATACCCCGCCGGACTCCGGGAAGACGCGGTCATACCCCCCACGGGAGAATCCCCCTCCCGGCGAAGGCCGCCGCAGCACCTTGCCGCTCGGCGGCCTTCGCCGTGAGCGGGCCCGCGCGGCTGTGGGCCCCGCCACACCCGCCCTGCGGTCGCGCCCCCCACCGGCGCGATAGCCTGAGCGGCGGATCTCTCTTGACGCCAAGAGATCGATCATCCGGCGTCGGGTCCCAGATCCACCCCTTGGGGCAGGGAACCCCACCGCCAGTCGTCTGATGGAGATCGTCATGACCCGCACTCCCGTGAATGTCACCGTCACCGGCGCGGCCGGCCAGATCGGCTACGCGCTGCTCTTCCGCATCGCCTCCGGCCAGCTCCTGGGCCCGGACGTCCCGGTGAACCTGCGACTTCTGGAGATCACCCCGGCCCTCAAGGCCGCCGAGGGCACCGCGATGGAGCTCGACGACAGCGCGTTCCCGCTGCTCAAGGGCATCGAGATCAGCGACGACCCGAACGTCGCCTTCGACGGCGCCAACGTCGCCCTCCTCGTCGGCGCCCGCCCCCGCACCAAGGGCATGGAGCGCGGCGACCTCCTGGAGGCCAACGGCGGCATCTTCAAGCCGCAGGGCAAGGCGATCAACGACCACGCCGCCGACGACATCAAGGTCCTCGTCGTGGGGAACCCGGCGAACACCAATGCCCTCATCGCCCAGGCCGCCGCCCCGGACGTACCGGCCGAGCGCTTCACCGCGATGACCCGCCTCGACCACAACCGCGCCCTGACCCAGCTCGCGAAGAAGGCCGGTGTCACCGTCGCCGACATCAAGCGCCTGACCATCTGGGGCAACCACTCCGCGACGCAGTACCCCGACATCTTCCACGCGGAGATCAACGGCAAGAACGCCGCCGAGGTCGTGGGCGACGAGAAGTGGCTCGCCGAGGACTTCATCCCGACCGTGGCCAAGCGCGGTGCCGCCATCATCGAGGCGCGCGGCGCCTCCTCCGCCGCCTCGGCCGCCAACGCCGCCATCGACCACGTGTACACGTGGGTCAACGGCACCGACGAGGGCGACTGGGCCTCCATGGGCATCCCCTCGGACGGCTCCTACGGCGTCCCCGAGGGCCTCATCTCCTCCTTCCCGGTCACGGTGAAGGACGGCAAGTACTCCATCGTCCAGGGGCTGGAGATCAACGACTTCTCGCGCGCCCGCATCGACGCCTCGGTCAAGGAGCTGGGCGAGGAGCGCGACGCGGTCCGCTCGCTCGGCCTCATCTGAGACCTCCCGGTCCCTCGCGGGACGTACGGGCGCCGCGCGCGGCCCTTCAGGGAAAGCGGCCCTCACGGGAAGCGGCCCTCACGGGAAGCGGCCCTCACGGGAAGCGGCCCTCACGGGAAGCGGCCCTCACGGGAACGGGTCCGAACTCACCTGCCGGTCAGGTCAGTTCGGGCCCGTTTTTCGTGCGCGGGCCGGAGGGCGGGTGTCGTACAGTGTTGCCCCCGTCGCGCCCTGTGTCCTGGCGCGTCCCCCTGCCCGCGCACGCCGCGTCCGTCCCGGAAGGCCCGAGGTGACCGAGCAGCCGCCCCCGCAGCCCGAGCCGATCCCCCCGCAGGCGGCGGGCCCGCCGGACCCGAGCGCCTCCCCCGCCCCGCCCGCGCCACCCCGCACCCCGCCGCCCCCGCACGCCCCGCCGCCCGCCGGCTCCCGGGCCCCCGTCCCGCCCGCCGCGAGCGAGGCGACCCGCCTCCTCTGCGTCGGCGCGCACCACGACCGGGCCTTCCGCGAGGCGGTGCTCGACGAGCTGTACGTGCACGAGGAGCGTTTCACCGCGCCCTCGACCGGCATCGACGCGGGCCGCGTCCTCTCGCACGCCGTCCGCGCCAGGAACCAGGACGTCGCCTGGGCGGCGGGCATCCTCGGCCTGTGGCTGCTCGGGCTCGTCGTGACCGGCGGGCTCCTTCTCCTGGCGCTCCTCGGCAGCGTCGGTCTCGTCGTCGCCCGCTGGATCAGGGGCACGGGCCCCCTGGACTCCGGAGTCGCCCTCGCCCGCCGGGTGCTGGCCTTCTGGGTGCGCTGGATGTCGCGCCTCTACCTCGCCTACGTCCTCTTCACCCTCGTCCTGGTCGCCCTCGTCCTCGGCGGCACGGCCTTCTCCGCAGGGACCCTCTTCTCGCAGACCCTGACCGTCGCGCGTCTCTCCGCCGTCCTCACCCTCTGCGTGCTCGGCGGCATCGTCGCCTGCGTCGCCCTGCGGCGCGGGCAGTTCGCCCGCGTGGTGAGCGAGGAACTCTCCCCGCTCCGCTTCCCCCACGCCCCCGGCGACCCCGCCGAGACCGGCGCGGGCGAGCGCCTCGTACGCCTGCGCGCCAGGCTCCGCGCCGAACAGCACCAGCCGCTCGTGATGTACGAGGAGGACTGGCCCTTCCGCGGCTTCGGCACCCCCTACCGCACGTGGTCGCTCGCCATCGAGCTGCGCCCCCGCGGCGACAGGGAGCCCGTGCCGCTCGACAACGGCGAGATCCTGCGCCGCATCGTCCCGCTCGTCGAGGCGCTGCGCGTGCCCTCGCCGCGCCGCAACCCGGCGATCGCGGGCGCCGTCATCGACCGGCTGCGCGAACTGCGGCTGGACGAGTGCGTGTTCCTGCCCGCCGACGGCATCGAGGTCCGCGCGGCGGCACCGTACGCGCCGGAGGCCTTCGAGGCGCACCGCGCGGCAGCCCTCGAAGAGGGCGGCGAGGCGCGCCGGCACTTCCTGCGCATCCGCGTCGGCGGCTGGGACGAGGAACTCGTCGTGACCGTCTTCGTACGGGTGCACACGCAAGGCGGCATGCTCATGGCCGAGTTCGCGCCGCACGTCCTCCAGCCGGTGCGGCGCGCCTACCGCCTCGCCGAGCGCGAAGCGCGCCGCCACCGGGCCCTGCACCGGGTGGGGCACGTCGCCTGGGCGATCGTGCACACCCCGGCCTCCTTCGGGCACGCCGTGCGCACGCTCGGCGGCTGGGTGCGCGGCGAACTGCTCCGCCTCCTCGCCGGATACGCGGGCGCCCCGGCCGAGGGGCCCTCGGCGGCGGTACGCGAACTCGGCACGGACGAGGACCTCTCGCTCTTCCAGGAGATGGACCTCGACCGCTACCTCAAGACGATCCAGGACCGCGTGGCGGGCGGGGTGCGCACGGCGCTGCGCGAGGCCGGCTGGGCCACCGACGAGTTCGACCAGAAGATCGTCCACGTCGCGAACGGCGGCGTCTACATCGACTCCGCCAGGGACAGCGCCATCGGCATCGGCGACGACAACACGATCAGCCACACGGCGGCCGGCAAGGGGGACAAGAGGAAATGACCGAGGCAGCGGAGCAGGGGCAGGACAGGCGGGGCGTCCACATCGGTTCCGTCGAGGGCAGCGCCTTCGCGATCGGTGACGGGAACAAGGTCTCGTACGTACGGGGCGGGGCCGCGCCCGCCGACCAGGCACAGGCCGCGCTGCTCGCCGCGGTCACCGCGCTGCGCGCGGACCTCGCGCGCTTCACGGCGAGCCCGGAGAACGCGGCGCTCGACACCGAACTCGCCTCCGTCGAGGGCGAGATCACCACGGAGGGCGCCGCCTCGCGCGGCCGGCTCGCGCGGCTGCGCGAGGCCGTCGACGTCGCCGGGCCGCTCGTCGGCGCGCTCGCCTCGGGGGCCGCCGTCGTCGAGTCGCTCCTCGCGCTCCTGGGGGGCTGAGCCATGCCGCCCGCGATGCCGCGCTGGAACGCGTCCGCGCAGCGCTGGGAGCACGGCGCGGCCACGGCCGCGTACCCGCCGCCGGTCCCGGATGCGGCCCCGTACGTGGTCGCGCCGGGGCGGGAGGACGCGCCTCCCGGACCGGCGGCGGCGCCGTACGAGACCGTGCTCCCCTCCGTCACCTGGGACCCCGCGCCGCCGCCGTCGCCGACCGGGGGCCCGTCCCGGTGGCGCGACAAGCGCGCGCTCACGCTGGCGGCGGCCGTCGTGGTGGCGGCCGGAGCCGTCGCGCTGACGTGGACCCAGCTCGGCTCGGGGGACGACTCCGCCGAGGCGCACAAGTCCGCCGGGGTCTCCGCCGCGCCGGAGCCGACCATGGGGGAGGAGGGCGACCCCTCCGCCCCGGACCCGGCCTCCGGGACCACGTCGGACGGGCCCTCCGACGATCTGTCCGGCGAGACCTCCGAGGAGCCCTCGGCCGACCCCTCCGCGCTCCCCGAGGGCTTCGCCACCGCCGAGGACCCGGCCGGGTACACCCTCGCCGTGCCGGAGGACTGGGAGCGCAGCGAGAAGAACGGCAGCGTGTTCTACACCTCGTCCGACGAGCTGAGCCTCCTCCAGATCTTCGAGATCACCGACGCCGGCCTCACCCCGGAGCAGGCGGTGACGGGCGCGTCCGAGGACCTGCGCGGCCGCACCGAGCGGTACGAGCAGATCACGCTCGGCCCGGCCCGGAGCGGCCCGGAGAACCCGGAGGGGGACGCCGCGGAACTCGTCTACTCCTACGAGAGCGAGAAGGTCGGCGGCACCCGGCTCGGCATCGAACGCGCCTTCACCGCCACGGACGGCAAGCGCTACGCCTTCCTCGCCGCCGCCCCCGACACGACGGAGAAGGCGCAGCGCGAGGTCCTGGAAACGGCGTTGGCCCACTTCGAGCCGCCGGGGGAGTGATCTACGCTGTGCCCGGTCCGCGCACTCTGGGGGAAGCATGACAAGCAGGTTCACCGAGTTGACCGTCGACTGCCACGACCCGGAGAGGCTCGCGGAGTTCTGGTGCGCGGTCCTGGACTTCGAGGTGATCGACCGGGGCGAGGGGCAGGTCGAGATCGGCTCCTGGGTGCCGACCGCCGAGGAGATCCGGGCCCGGCAGATGCCGCCCACGCTGGTCTTCATCCGCGTACCCGAGGGCAAGGCCGTCAAGAATCGGCTGCACCTCGACGTCAGCCCCGTCGACCGCACCACCGAGGCCGAGGTGACCCGCCTGCTCGCCCTCGGCGCCACCCGAGCGGACGTGGGCCAGGGCCCGGACCGGAGCTGGGTCGTCATGGCCGACCCCGAGGGCAACGAGTTCGACGTCGTCCGCACGCTGGCCTCGTAGGGCTAGGCCGTGTCCGGCACCACGCCGCGCGCCGCCGCGACGTACGCGTAGACGGCCTCCCGCGAACGGGCGCGCGGCTCCGCCAGCTCCTCGCGGGTACGGGCCAGGTCCATGCGGTCCGTGTCCTTCAGCGCCCGCCGCCCGGCCGCAGCCAACTCGGCCGAAGCGGTGAGGAGTTCAGCGCGGAACATCGCCTCCAGGGCGACCGCCCGCAGCCGCGCCGCCTCGCGGCGCCGCTCCTCCGCGCCGGGCTCCTCGCGGTGCCGCGCGTACCAGTGGTCGAGCTGCCCCCTGCGGTAGTCGGCGAGCGCGCCCGCGAAGGAGCTGAACGCGGCGACGCGCTCCTGGCGCAGGCGCTCCTCGCGGGCCACCGCCTCGGCGCGCAGCGCGTTCCGGCGCTGGAAGACGTGGGTGAGGGCGGCCCCGAGGACGGTGCCCAGGACCGCCACCAGACTCGTCGCGACAGCCTCCACCCGGCTCAGCGAACCAGCCGGCCCCGCCCCCGGCAGCCCCTGGGGCCCACCCCATTCCCCGCGTGGGCCCCAGGCCCCCCGTACCGCCGGGCCCGCAGGGGTGCCTCCCGAGGTGAGTGTGCGCTCACTCACCTCAGAGTTCCTCCTCAGCCCGCGTGGTCGCCCGGCGTGTAGTGGCCCGGGACGTTGCGGCACGTCACGCTGAGGCGGTTCCACGCGTTGATGACCGTGATCGCGCCGACCAGCCCGGCCAGTTCGCGTTCCTCGAAGACCTCCGCCGCCTTCTCCCAGACCTCGTCGGGGACGAAGCCGTCGGTGAGGACCGTGACCGCCTCGGTCAGTTCGATCGCGGCGATCTCGCGCGCCGTGTAGTAGTGCTTCGACTCCTCCCAGGCGCTCAGCTGCACGATCCGCTCGATCGACTCGCCCGCCGCGAGCGCGTCCTTCGTGTGCATGTCGAGGCAGTACGCGCAGTGGTTGAGCTGCGAGGCGCGGATGCGGACCAGCTCGGCGAGCGCGGGCTCGACGCCGTCGTGCGAGGCGGTCTCCAGGCGGATCATCGCGCGGTAGAACTCGGGTGCGAGCTTCGCGAAGTTCAGGCGGGGGGTGTGCTCGGGGAGGCGGGTGGTGGCCGCGGTGTTCTCGTTCGTCGTCATGCGTCCACCGTAGAAGCCCGGCGGCCCAGGAGTATGGTCCATTCCCGTGGCGAACGAGTGGGCCAATCAGGGCCTCGACCTGCATCTGGACACCGGCCCGGGCGTGCCGCGCGGCACCGTCCGGGCCCGGCTCATGGACGCGCTGCGCGAGGCGGTACGGGGCGGGCGGCTCGCGCCCGGCACCCGGCTGCCCTCCTCCCGGCAGCTCGCCGCTGATCTCGGCCTCGCGCGCAACACCGTCGCCGACGCGTACGCGGAGCTCACCGCCGAGGGCTGGCTCACCGCCCGGCAGGGCTCGGGCACCCGCGTCGCGGCCCGCACCGCGCCCGTACCGCGCAAGGCGGCCCGCCCGGAGCGCCCCGCCGGACTCCCCCTGCACGATCTGCGCTCGGGCAGCCCCGACCTGACGGCGTTCCCGCGCGCCGCGTGGCTCAAGGCCGCCCGCCAGGCCATCGACCAGGCCCCGGCGAGCGCGTTCGGCTGGCCGGGCACGGGCCGCGAGGAACTGCGTACGGCGCTCGCCGAGTACCTGCCCCGGGTCCGCGGCGTGCGGGCCGAGCCGGACCGCGTCCTCGTGACGGCCGGATTCACGCAGGGGCTGCGGCAGCTCCTCCTGCGGCTGCGGGAGCGCGGGGTCCGTACCGTCGCGGTCGAGTCGTACGGGCTGTGGGTGCACTGGGAGATCCTGCGCGAGACCGGGATGCGGGTCGTCGTGCTCCCGTTCGACGGCGACGGCACCGTCCCCGTACCGCCGCCCGGCACCCACGCGGTGCTCCTCACGCCGAGCCACCAGTTCCCCACCGGGGGCGCGCTGCTGCCCGCGCGCAGGGCCGCGCTCGTGGACTGGGCGCGGGCGAGCGACGGGCTGATCCTGGAGGACGACTACGACGGAGAGTTCCGCTACGACCGGCAGCCCGTGGGGGCCTTGCAGGGGCTCGACCCGGAGCGGGTCGTGCACCTCGGCACGACGAGCAAGTCCCTCGCGACCGGGCTGCGGCTCGGGTGGGCGGTGCTGCCCGCCGCGCTCGCGACGGGGTCCCTCGCGCCGAACGGGGGCTGGGGCGGCACGACGTGGGGGCCGGGGGTCATGGACCAGCTGACCTTCGCGGCGTTCCTGCGCTCCGGCGCGTACGACCGGCACGTACGGGCCATGCGGCTGCGCTACCGGCGCCGCAGGGACGCCCTCGTCGCCGCCGTCACCGCGCGGGCCCCCGAGGTCCGCGTGAGCGGCATCGCGGCCGGACTCCACGCCGTCCTGCGCCTGCCCCCGGGTACCGAGCCCGTCGTCCTGCGTGCCGCCACCTGGGAACGCCTCGCCCTCACCGGCCTCGCCCAGTTCCGCCACCCCGACGCCCGAATCCCCCCGACGGACGCCCTGGTCGTCGGCTACGCCACCCCACCGGACCACGCCTGGCCCGCCGCCCTGGAGGCGCTGTGCAGGGTGCTGCCGTGACGGAAGAGCGAACGCACGGCGCCGGCCCGACACCGGCTCCGGGCCGACGAGCACCGCGGCTGCCGACGAGGACGCACACCGGCACGGTCGCCCGGGACCGCCCCTTGCCGCGCCGGAGCCGATCCCTCTCCGAGGGCGTAGCCTTTCGCCTCCCGAGGGGGAGAGGAACTCCCCGCGCGGTCCCCGCCCTTGATGCGATCACCGCGGATCGGTACGACTTCGACCGCGTCCAGGAGAACCGGCCATGCCCCTCAGCCTCGACAAGATTCCCGCCCCTCTCGTCTCCCTCACCAAGAGCGCCGCCGTCAGTCTCGACAAGCACGGCCTCACCGGGCAGCGCGCCGCGGTCTACCTCGTCCTCGACCGCTCCCGCAGCATGTCCCGCTACTACCGCGACGGCAGCATGCAGCACCTCGCCGAGCAGACCCTCGCGCTCTCCGTGAACCTCGACGACGACGGCATCGTCCCCGTCGTCTTCTTCGACACCGAGGCCCGCCCCGCCACGGAGCTCAGCCTCACCGACTACGAGGGGCGCATCGGCCGGCTGCACGCCTCCTACGGGCGGATGGGCACGACGAACTACGCCGACGCGATGAACGAGGTCATCGACCACTACCTCGACACCGGGACCGAGGTCCCGGCCCTCGTGATCTTCCAGACCGATGGAGGGCCGGATTCGAGGCGGGCCGCCGAGCAGACCCTCTGCCGGGCGGCGAAGCTGCCCCTGTTCTGGCAGTTCATCGGCTTCGGCCCGGACCGTTTCGACTTCCTGCGCAAGCTCGACGACCTCGCCGTGCCCCGGAAGCGGATCGTCGACAACGCGGGGTTCTTCCCCGCGGGCGCGGACCCGCGGGGGATGCCCGACGACGCGTTGTACGGGGCCCTGCTGGAGGAGTTCCCGCAGTGGCTCGCGTCGGCGCGGCAGGCGGGTGTCCTGCGGTGAGCGCGGGGGCGCGTCCTGGTGCGTCTTCCGTGCGGGGCGGCCGCTCCTGTCCGCCTTCGCCGGGTGGACAAGGCACAGCCCAGGTGGGCCGCCCCCTCACTTCCGCCGCCCCCTCACCCCCGCCACCCCCTCACCCCCGCCACCCCCCGTCCCCCGCCAGCTCCGCCACCTGCGACAGGGTCAGCGGCGGGGTGGTGGTCGTCGCCGGGCCGTGCTTGGTGTCCTTCGCGTTGGCCGCCGTGACCACGACGCGGGTCGCGTCGGGGCGCAGCGCGTCGGCGGTGCGGATCACCAGGGAGCCCTGGTGGGTCTCGTAGCGCAGGAGGAGGGTGCCGTCCTCGAGGTTCTCGGCCTTGCAGGAGGTGACGTCCTCGGTGCGGTCGCGGAGTCCGGCGCAGGAGTAGAGGCGGGTCAGGGCGGCCTTGTCCGGGGCCACGAGCTTCTTCGCCGCGCTCGCCCTCTTCGACTGGGCGCGCGCCTCGTCCTTGCTCAGCGGCGCGCTCCACCCCTTGCCGGACCTCTTGGGGTCGTCCGCCTCGCGCGCCAGCTTGCGCTCGACGTCCTTCGTCCGCGCCTCCACGTCGCTGTACGCGAAGTCCCGCTGGAGGTTCACCGTCACCTCGCCGCCTCGCACGAGCACGTGGGCCCCCGCGTCCCTGGCCTGCTCCCACTCCCCGGCCCGCTCCCCGTCGGGCACCAGCTTGCGCAGCCGGTCCACGACCTCGTCCCCGCTCGGCGCCGCCGCCCCGCGCACCGAGGCGACCGGCGCGAAGCGCGGCAACGAGACCGCCCCGCCACCCGCGACCGCCGCCCCGCCCGAGCCCCCGGCCCCGCCCGCGCCCCCCAGCACCGCCGCCACCGTGATCCCCGCGACCGCCGCGAACCCCCCCGTCGTCCACAGCGCCCGCCGCCGCGCCCTCGCCCGCCGCCCCCGCGCCAGGCCCCCGGCCACGAGCGGCTCCGTCGCCGGCAGGGGCGCCTCGGCCACGTACCGGTCGAGCAGCTCGCCGATCCGCTCCCCGTACTCGCGTTCGTCCATCACTCCCACTCCTCGTCTCCTCACCGTTCGCTGAGCGCCTCGCGCTCGTCCGCGAGTGCCGTCCGCAGTTTCGCCAGCGCCCGCAGGCTGCGGACGCGGACGTTGCCCGCGCTGATCCGCAGCTCCCTCGCCGTCTCCTCGACGTCCCTGTCCTCCCAGTACCGCAGGACCACGACCGCCCGCTCCTTCGGCGTGAGCCGCGCGAGGGCCTGCGCGAGCGCGAGGCGCAACGCCGGTTCCTCCGCCGGGGCCGCCCGCTCGGGCAGCTCGGCGACGGGCCGCTCGCGCGTCCTGCGCAGCCGTACGTGGGAGAGGTACGTACGGGTCAGGACGGCCCGCGCGTACGCCTCCGGGTGGTCCGCGCGGCTGACCCGCGCCCAGGAGACGTAGAGCTTGCCGAGCGCGGTCTGCACCAGGTCCTCGGCCAGGTGGTGATCGCCGCACAGCAGCAGCGCCGTGCGGAAGAGCCGTGGGCTCACCCTCCGCAGGAACTCCTCGGCCTCCGCCTCTCGGCGTGCCCGCCCTCTCATCGATCCCGCTCCTCCCCGTCTCTCCCCGTGCACTCCCTGGACGCCGCACCCCCCGCCCGGCGTTACACGCCCCGGGGAACCGATGTGCGCCGACGGTGGCGCGAACCGACGCCCGCTTCTAGGCTGTGCGGTGATTTCGGGGTACACGCGTACGGGTGCCGCAGAGGTGCCCGTACGCGGCAGCACACACGGGGGACCACCATGACCACGACTGATCCGACGCCCGCGCCCGCGGAGGCCCTCCGCCCCCGCAGGCTGCGTTCCACCACCGTCGTCCTCGGCGGCATGGGCCTGCTCGCCGTCGCCCTCTCCGCCTGCGGCTCCGACCCGGACCGCCGCTGCGTCGACCGCGACAGCTACACCATCGACGGCTACAAGGTGCTGGCCGACAAGAACTGCCGTACGACGAGCGGCGGTTCGGCGGCCAAGAACAAGGCGGGCGCGAGCAACGGGGCGGGCGCGAGGAGCGCCACGGCCGTCCGCCCCGCCTGGTACTACGACTCCGAGGCCAAGAGCGGTCGCGCCGACTACGGCACCTTCTCGCAGGACAGCGCGATCCAGCGCGGCGGCCTCGGCTGCGACGACGACGACAACGACGGCGGCGGGTACGGGGGCTGAGCCGGACCGGACGCGCACCGATCATGGAACGCCGCACCATCGAGCCCCGCCCCAACTGGCAGGAGACCGTCGAGGAACAGGGCCTCATCTACCCGCTGACCCGCTACCCCGACGGCGAGTTCCGCCCCTACTGGGACGAGAGCGCCTACTACGTCTTCACGCTGCCCGAGGTAGAGGCGCTGGAGGAGACGGTCGAGGAACTGCACGAACTGTGTCTCGCGGCAGCCGAGCACATCGTCTCCCACGACCGCTTCGCCGACCTCGGCCTCACCGACGCGCGCCAGACGGAGCTGATCGCCGAGTCCTGGCGCCGCCGCGCCGAACTCCCCTCCCTCTACGGCCGCTTCGACCTGCGCTACGACGGCCGGGGCCCCGCCAAGCTCCTGGAGTACAACGCGGACACGCCGACCTCGCTCGTCGAGGCGGCGAGCCCGCAGTGGTTCTGGATGGAGGAGCGCTTCCCGGGTGCCGACCAGTGGAACTCGCTCCACGAACGCCTCGTCGACGCCTGGCGCAGGCAGGCGAAGCTCCTCCCGCCGGGACCCGTGCACTTCGCGCACTCGGTCTCGGACATCCTCGGCGAGGACCTCATGACCGTCGCCTACCTGCGCGAGACCGCCGCGCAGGCCGGGCTCGACACCGAGGCGATCGCCGTCGAGGACCTCGGCTGGGACCCGCTCTCGCGCCGCTTCGTGGACCTCAAACTCCGGTTCGTACGGGCCTGCTTCAAGCTCTACCCCTGGGAGTGGCTCGCGAAGGACCGCTTCGCGCCGCACGTCCAGGAGACGCTGGACAACGGCGGCGGCACGGGCTCGACGATGTGGATCGAGCCCGCGTGGAAGATGCTCCTGTCCAACAAGGCGCTCCTCGCCATCCTCTGGGAACTCTTCCCCGGCCACCCGAACCTGCTCCCCGCCTACCTCGACGGGCCGCGCGAACTCGCCACGACGGGCGGGTACGCGGCGAAGCCGCTCTTCGGCCGCGAGGGCGCGGGCGTCACGCTCCACGAGCCGGGCGCCCCGCCCCGTACCCGTACGGAGGGCGAGGACCCGCTCTGCTACCAGGCCCTCGCCCCGCTCCCCGACTTCGACGGGAACAAGGTCGTGCTCGGCGCGTGGGTCGTCGAGGACGAGGCCGCCGGACTCGGCATCCGCGAGTCCTCGGGCCTCGTCACCGACGAGTACGCGCGCTTCCTGCCGCACGTGATCCTGTAGGTCCTGTAGGTCCTGTAGGAACGACAGTCAGTGGCAGTGCCCCTGCCGCCCCAGCGTCGTCACCGGCTCCGCCCCCGGCCGCGTCCACTGCGGTACGGGGCGGCTGGTCTCCCCCCACCCGGCCACGCCCTCGGCGTCCGTGCGCCAGTACCAGCACGGCTCGCGGCCCTCGGGCCATCCCGCCGGGTTCTCCTCCCACGCCTCGCCGCGCCCGTACGGCGTCCGGTCGAGCAGCGCGAACGAGCCGCTGAACGCCTCGTTGCCGCGCCCCGTCGTCGTGTACGTGAGGAAGACGCGGTCCCCCTCGCGCAGGAACGCCGACAGGTTGCCCATGCCGCCGCCGAGGGGCACGCCGGTGTCGCGCAGGGAGTACCACGGCTGCTGGTACCCCATGAAGTCCGCGTACGGGCCCAGTTCGTCATAGGCCCCGGACGCGAGGAAAGCGAAGGAGACGCCGCGCGCCTCCAGGTAGGGCGTCGTGACCTTGAGGTGCCAGGCCGCGTTCGTACAGCCCTCGCACTGGCCCTGCGACGGCGCGCCGTCGTACCACATGTGCTGGTAGGTGAGCAGTTCGTTCCGTCCCTCGAAGAGGTCGACGAAGGCCACGGGTCCCTCGGCGCCGACGACTTCGGCCCTCCCATCGATCTCGGTCATCGGCAGTCGGCGCCGTGCCGCCGCGAGCGCGTCGCCCTCGTGCGTGTACGCCTTCTCGCGCACGAGGAGCGCGTCCCGGGCCTGCTGCCAGGTCTCCCTGTCCACGAGGGGCGGCTGAGCGGGGGGTGTCGTCATGGGTTTCCTCCGTAGGGGTTCTGCGGGGTGGACGGGTCGAGCGCGCGGAACTCATCGGCGGAACGGGTACGGACACCCGGACCGCCCCCTATCCGTACCGCGGTGCCGCTCCTCAGCCGACGATCGCCGCGAGCTGGTCCAGCCCCCAGTCCAGGTCCTCCTCGCTGATCACCAGCGGCGGCGCGAGCCGGATCGTCGAGCCGTGCGTGTCCTTCACGAGCACCCGCCGGTCCATGAGCCTCTCGGACAGCTCGCGGCCCGTGCCGAAGGCGGGGTCCACGTCCACGCCCGCCCACAGCCCGCGCCCCCGTACCTCCCTGACCGCCCCGCCGTCCGCGACGAGTTCCGCGAGCCGCGCGTGCATCCGCGCGCCGAGCCGCGTCGCGCGCGCCTGGAACTCGCCGCTCTCCAGGAGCGCGATCACCTCGATCGCGACCGCGCACGCGAGCGGGTTCCCGCCGAACGTCGAGCCGTGCTCGCCGGGCCGGAGGACGCCGAGCACGTCTCAGTCGGCGACGACGGCCGAGACCGGCACGACCCCGCCCCCGAGCGCCTTGCCGAGGATGTACACGTCGGGGACGACGCCCTCGTGCTCGCACGCGAAGGTACGGCCCGTGCGGCCCAGACCCGACTGGATCTCGTCCGCCATGAACAGCACCCCGCGCTCCCGCGTCAGCTCCCGCACCGCCGGGAGGTAGCCCTCCGGGGGCACCAGGACACCCGCCTCGCCCTGGATCGGCTCGATGAGCACGGCGACCGTGTTGTCCGTGATCGCCTCGCGCAGCGCGGTGAGGTCCCCGTACGGGACGAGGTCGAAGCCCGGCGTGTACGGGCCGAAGTGGTGGCGGGCCTCATGGTCGCTGGAGAAGCTGACGACCGTCGTCGTACGGCCGTGGAAGTTGTTCCGCGCCACGACGATCTTCGCCGTGCCCTCGGGCACGCCCTTGACCTCGTACCCCCACTTCCGCGCCGTCTTCACCGCCGTCTCGACCGCCTCCGCGCCCGTGTTCATCGGCAGCACGGCCTCCTTGCCGCACAGCGCGGCGAGGCGCGTGCAGAACTCGCCGAAACGGTCGTGGTGGAAGGCGCGGGAGGTGAGCGTGACCCGGTCGAGCTGGGCCTTCGCGGCGGCGAGGAGACGGGTGTTGCCGTGGCCGAAGTTGAGCGCCGAGTAGCCGGCGAGCAGGTCGAGATAACGGACGCCCTCGATGTCCGTCATCCAGGCGCCCTCGGCGGAGGAGACGACGACGGGGAGCGGGTGGTAGTTGTGGGCGGCGTGCCTTTCGGCGGCGGCGATGAAGGTGTCCGTCTGGCTGCTCATGAGGGTCTCCGTCCGTCCGGCGATACGGGTACGCCTCTCTGTACCGCCACGGACGGGCTCAGTGCCGCAACTTCGCCGGAATTCACCCCACCCGGTACCCCGGCACCGACGGCCACCGCACCGTCAGGACCACCGACTCCTCCTCCGCGATCCACGAGTGGTCCACGCCCCTGCCCCACACCACGTAGTCGCCCTGCTCCTCCAGCAGCACGCTGCGGCCCGGCAGTTCGACGCGGAAGCGGCCGCTGATGAGGACGAGCAGCGCCTCGCGCACCTCGCCGCGCACCCACTCCGCCCGCGTGTCGCCCGGCGGGTGCACGCCCCACTTGATCTCCACGGCCTCGCTGTGCCGGGGGTCGCCCGCGGGCTTGAAGTGGCCGAGGAGCCAGCCGCGGTCGAGGGCCGCGTCCTTGCCCGCCTTGCCCACGTAGACCGTGTCGCCGGTCGTGGGGACGTTCTCGTCGTTCATGGCCCGGGACGTTACCGGCGGCCCCGCCGCCACCCGCGCCCGCTCCCCCGTAACCTGCTCCCGTTTCCCGCCCCGTACCTGAGACAATGGGCCGCATGGCCTCTGAACGTTCTCGTGTGCTCTCCGGAATCCAGCCCAGCGCGGGCTCGTTCCACCTCGGCAACTACCTGGGCGCCGTCCGCCAGTGGGTGTCCCTCCAGGAGTCGTACGACACGTACTACATGCTCGCCGACCTGCACGCGATCACGGTCACGCAGGACCCCGAGGCGCTGCGCACCAACACCCGGCTCTCGGCGGCCCAGATCCTCGCCGCCGGGGTCGACCCCGAGCGCGGCGTGCTCTTCGCGCAGAGCCACGTGCCCGAGCACGCCGAGCTGGCCTGGGTCATGAACTGCCTCACCGGCTTCGGCGAGGCGTCCCGCATGACGCAGTTCAAGGACAAGGCCGCGAAGCAAGGCGCCGAGGGCACGACGGTCGGGCTCTTCACGTACCCCGTCCTCCAGGTCGCCGACATCCTCCTCTACCAGCCCCAGCAGGTCCCGGTGGGCGAGGACCAGCGCCAGCACGTGGAGCTGACCCGCGACCTGGCCGAACGCTTCAACGCGCGCTACGGCGAGACCTTCGTCGTCCCCGAGGCGTACATCCTCAAGGAGACGGCGAAGATCTACGACCTCCAGGAACCGACCGCGAAGATGAGCAAGTCGGCCGCCTCGCCCAAGGGCCTCGTCAACCTCATGGACGAGCCGAAGGCGACCGCGAAGAAGATCAGGAGCGCCGTCACCGACACCGGCAGCGAGATCCGCTTCGACCGCGAGAACAAGCCCGGCGTCAGCAACCTCCTCAACATCTACGCCAACCTCACCGGGCTCACGGTGCAGGCCCTGGAGGAGAAGTACCAGGGCAAGCTGTAC
Source organism: Streptomyces sp. NPDC088923 (assembly GCF_044749745.1). Classification (NCBI taxonomy): domain Bacteria; kingdom Bacillati; phylum Actinomycetota; class Actinomycetes; order Kitasatosporales; family Streptomycetaceae; genus Streptomyces; species Streptomyces sp. NPDC088923. The sequence continues at coordinate 1,045,420 of NZ_JBIVIO010000001.1, forward strand.
GGGGCGCTCAAGACCGACCTCGCCGACGTCGTCGTGGACTTCGTCACGCCCTTCCGCGACCGGACGCGGGAATACCTCGACGACCCGGCCACGCTCGACAAGATCCTCGCCGCGGGGGCCGAGAAGGCGCGCGAGGTCGCCTCACCGACGCTCACCGCCGCGTACGACAAGGTCGGCTTCCTGCGTCCGGCACGCTGAACTGCGCTTTTCCGCGGCGCTCCGGACGCTCGACGCCCTCTCGCCCCCCGGACCCCGGCCCCGCGCGGGGCCGGGGACGGCGTGCGCGGGGGACGCGCACGCGGGCGGTGGGGGAGCGCGGCGCGACGGCTCGCGCGCGGAGCGCGTGCGGCGCACGGGCGGCGCGTGACACCAGGCACACACCGGGGGCCTTGGCCGTGCCGGGTGCGGGCGCGACACTTGCCGTACCGGACCGGGACCGTACAGACCGCGCACAGCGGACACACCGCGCGGGCGACTGTCGCGGACCCGGCGGTGGAGACTCACACGAGGAGATGGGAGTGGACGTGGGCTCGGTCACGCTCGGCGTTTCGATCGCGGTCCCGGAGCCTCATGGCAGCCGCCTCCAGCGACTGCGCGCGGACTTCGGAGACCCGGCCGCGCACGGTATCCCCACCCACATCACGCTGCTTCCGCCCACCGAGGCGCCCGCCGACGCGCTGCCCGCCGTCGAGCGGCACCTCGCCGAGGTCGCCGCGAACGGCAGGTCCTTCCCGCTCCGCCTCGAAGGCACCGGGACCTTCCGCCCCGTCTCGCCCGTCGTGTACGTGCGGGTCGTCGAGGGCCCGGACGCGTGCGCCTGGCTCCAGAAGCAGGTACGCGACGCCTCGGGGCCCGTCGCGCGTGAGCTCCAGTTCCCGTACCACCCGCACGTGACGATCGCGCACGGCATCACCGAGGAGGCGATGGACCGCGCGCAGACCGAGCTGGCCGACTACGAGGCGGCCTGGGACTGCACGGGCTTCAGCCTCTACGAGCAGGGCCGCGACGGCGTGTGGCGCCGCCTGCGCACCTTCTCCTTCGGCGCCGGCGCGGTCCCGAGCCAGCCCCTTCGCCCGGACGAGGCCCCGCACCCGATCGGCTGACGGGCCCCGGGGTGCCCGATCGGCTGACGGGGCCCGGGTGCCCGAGCGGCTGAGCGGGGCCTTCGCCCCCGTCCGTACGGGGCTCAGACCGGGAGCCGCCGGAAGAGCGGGCGCGGGAGGTGCCGCAGCCCCGCCATGACCGGGCGCAGCGTCGCCGGGACCCACACCGTCTCGCTGCCGCGCCGCAGGCCCCGCTCCACCGCCTCGGCGACCGCCTCCGGCGTCGTCGCGAAGGGGCCGTCGACGCCGAACACCCCGCTCGCGTACTCCTCGGGGACGGCCTGCCCCGGGCGGCGGCTGCGCACCACGCCGGGGCGCACGACCAGGACGCGCACGCCCGTCCCGTACAGCGCGTCGCCGAGACCCTGCGCGAAGGCGTCGAGCCCCGCCTTCGAGGAGCCGAAGATGAAGTCCCCGCGCCGCACGCGCTCGCCCGCGACCGAGGAGAGCACGACGAGCGCCCCGTGCCCCTGCGCCTGGAGCCCCATCCCGCACACGAGTCCCGCCGAGACGGCGCCCGTGTAGTTCGTCGCGGCGACGCGCGCGGCGGCGGCCGGGTCGGCCTCGTCGTTGAGCTGGTCGCCCGCGAGTCCGAAGGCGAGGAGGACGAGGTCGACCGGGCCCTCGGCGAAGACCTTGCCGAGCACCTCGGCGTGCGAGGCGGGGTCGAGCGCGTCGAAGTCGACGGTGTGCGTGCGCGCGCCGAGGGCGCGCAGTTCGGCGGCGGCGGCGTCGAGCGCGGGCCCCGCCCGGCCCGCGAGCCACACGGTGCGGGTGCGGCGGCCGATCATGCGGCGCGCGGTGGCGAGACCCAGCTCCGAGGTGCCGCCGAGCAGCAGCAGTGAACGGGGCGGTCCGATCGGGTCCTGCATGGCGTACTCCTCGGGGCTCAGGGGTGGGCGCGCGGTGACCGTATCGCCCACCGCATACCGAATACGCCCAAATCGATCGAAAACTCACCGTATCGGGCTACGGTGCGCGTCCGTTCCCGCCCCGCCGGACTGCGCGGGCCCGTCCCGGGGCACATGGTGGCCAGACGGTACGGCGCGGCGCTCGGGAGGGCGGACACACACCCATGGACTGGCTCACGAGACTCCCGGTGCTCGGCCCCTGGTTCGCGCGGCTCATGCGCACCCGCGCCTGGCGTTGCTACGAGCGGCTCGACGAGGTGCGCTGGGCGCGGCTCGCCGCCGCGATGACCTTCACGAGCTTCCTCGCCCTCTTCCCGCTGCTCACCGTCGCCGTCGCCGTCGTCGCGGGCGCCTTCGGGCAGGACCGCGTCCACGACCTCGAATCCCGCGTCAAGGAACAGGTCCCCGGCATCGCCGACCAGCTCGACCTGCAAGGACTTGTCGACAACGCGGGCACGGTCGGGCTCGTCGCGGGGGCGGCGCTGCTCTTCACGGGCATCAACTGGGTCGGCTCGATGCGGGAATCGCTGCGCGCGGTGTGGCGGCTGCCCGAGGACCCGGGAAACGCCATCATGGCCAAGGTGCGCGACGCGGGGGTCCTGATCGGCCTCGGCGCGGCGGGCGTGATCACCGTCGTCGCCTCGGCCGCCTCGACGACGGCGATCGGCTGGACGGCCCGCCACATCGGCATCGCCGAGAACGGCGCGGGCGGCGTCCTGCTGCGCGTCCTCTCCTTCGCCGTCGCGGTCGGCACCGACTTCCTGCTCCTGCTCTACGTCCTGAGCCTGCTGCCCCGCGTGCACCCCCCGCGCCGCCGCCTCGTCTTCGCCGCGCTGATCGGCGCGATCGGCTTCGAGCTGCTGAAGCTGCTGATCGGCGGCTACATCTCGGGCGTCGCCTCGAAGAACATGTACGGCGTCTTCGGCGTCCCGATCGCGTTGCTCCTGTGGATCAACTTCACCGCGAAGCTGCTCCTGTACTGCGCGGCGTGGACGGCGGTGGAGGGGCGCGCGGAGACGGCGGAGAGCGAGCGGGCCGAGGAGGCCGAGGCGGCGCGGCTCACGACGGCGACGCAGCCCCCGGCGGGCCGGGGCGGCAGGTTCCGCAAGCGCGGACGGCCGGGGGCGACGCGGGCGGCGGGAGACTCCGGGGGCTGAGCGGGACCGGCACCGGGGGCCCGGTACGTACGGGGGCGGGGCCCGAGGAGCGCGTGTCCTCGGGCCCCGCGCTGCCGGCGTGCGGGCTGCCCGGCGGGTCAGTCGCGGTGAGGGGTGTCCGGGCCCGTACCGGTGGCGTCGGGGGTCGTACCGATGCCGTCCGGGTCCGTACGGGTGCCGTCGAGGTCTGTACGGGTGCCGTCCGGGACCGTCCCGGCGGCCTCCGCGACCGTCCCGGTGGTGTCCGGGCCCGTGCCGGTGGTGTCCGGGCCCGCCGGGAGGGGGCGTCGGCGGCGGACGACGAGGACGACGCCCGCGAGGACGACGAGGACGCCACCGCTGACCGCGAGCGCCGTTCCGAGGCCGCCGGAGCCCTCGTCGGCACCCGCCGCGCTCGTCGGGCCCCCAGTGCCCTTGCCGCCGGCCGCCTGCTTCGCGTCGGCGGCCTCCTTGCTCGCCTTGGCGCGCTCGGCCACGACACTGCGCGGAGGGACCAGTTCGCCGACCGGTGTGACCTTGCCGTCGGCGGCGAAGCCCCAGTCCAGCAGGCGCGCGGCCTCGCGGTAGACGGCCTGGGTCTCGTCGTAGTCGGGGTGCATGACGGTGACGAGCAGCTTGCGGTCGCCGCGCTGCGCGTACGCCGTGTAGGTCGCGCCCGCGTTGGTCGTGTTGCCGTTCTTGACGCCCGCGATGCCCTGGTAGGGCTTGAGGTCGTAGGTGCCGGTGAGGAGCCGGTTGGTGTTCTGGATGCCGAAGTGCTCGCGGGGGCGCTCCTCGGGCCCGGCCTGCCCGTCCGTCGCCTTCTTCTTGTCCTTGTCCTTCTTCTTCTTGGCGAACTCGCCGGGGAACTGCGCCTCCGCCGTGGAGCAGTACTCGCGGAAGTCGGGGTTCTTGAGGCCGTCGCGGGCGAAGAGCGTGAGGTCGTACGCGCTCGACACCTGCCCCTTCGCGTCGTAGCCGTCCGGCGTGACGACGTGCGTGTCGTTCGCCTGGAGCTCGTGGGCCCGCGCCCGCATGTCCCGCACGGTCTGCGCGACGCCGTTGTTCATGGCGGAGAGGACGTGCACCGCGTCGTTGCCCGAGCGCAGGAAGACGCCGAGCCAGAGGTCGTGCACCGAGTAGGGCAGGTCCTCCTTGATGCCGACGAGGCTGGAGCCCTCGCCGATCCCGTCGAGGTCCTTGAGCGTGACCTGGTGCACCTTGTCCTTCGAGAACTTCGGCAGCAGCGTGTCCGCGAAGAGCATCTTCAGCGTGCTCGCGGGCGCGAGCTTCCAGTGCGGGTTGCGCGCCGCGAGGATCTCGCCGGACTCGGCGTCGGCGACGACCCAGGAGCGCGCGGTGAGCTTCTTCGGCAGCTTGGGCGCCCCGGCGCCCGGCGCGACCTGCGTACCGGGCAGCGCGAGCCGCGCCCCGCCCGTCGTGGAGGTGCGCGCGGGCGGACGGGGGCTCGCGGAGCCTTCGCCCGAGTCGGCCAGGGCAGGGCTCGCGGCCACGGAGAGGGACAGGGCGGCGGCGGCAGCGCAGGCGGTCAGGGAGAGCACCGGTACGCGCTTTTTCGTAGCGGACACGTTCAGGAACGTACCTGTGCTGTCACGGGGGGCAAGCGGGGAGGGGGCGGAGGAGGGGGCCGATCGGGGGAGAGGGGAAGCGGCGGAGCCTCGGCCGTTCGGGCGGTCCGGGGCGGTGGCGGCGGCGCGGGGGCTTGCGCTCCCGGGCTCCTCGCGCCCGTCTCGTCCGCTCCCGGGCGTCTTGTCCGCACCCCGGCGCAGGGCGCGGCGGGCCCGGCGCGATACTGGGCCCATGAAGCTCAGCCGCCCGGTCTCCTGGTTCCTGCTCGCGTTCGGGGTGTGGAGCTGGATCATCTGGATCACTTTCGCCAAGAATCTGTGGAAAGACGGCAGCGGTCTCGCTTTCGACGACGCCGGCGACCCCACCACCTACTTCTGGGTCCACCTGCTGCTGGCGATCGCCTCCTTCATCCTGGGGACGGTTGTAGGCGGCATCGGGTTCCGGGGACTGCGTGCGCTGCGGAAACGTGATCTTCCCGTGTGATTGCGCGAGCCCTACGGGAACCGGGCGCGGGTGACGGGCCGTTGACGCGGCATGGTGATCCTCTTCGGCGTGGCCCTGCTGCTCGTGCTCGCGCTGCTCGGCCTGGCCCACTGGTATCTGTGGCGCCGCCTCGTCCGCGACACGACGCGCGGCCCGGGACCGGCCCGCACGCTGGGCACGGCCTTCTTCGTCGCGGCCCCCGTGCTCATGCTCGCCGCCTTCGCGGGCTCGCGCGCCCTCCCCTTCGGGGTGCTGCGCGTCGTGGCGTGGCCGGGGTACCTGTGGGCGGCGGTCGCGCTGTACCTGCTCATGGCGGTGGCGATCGGCGAGTTGCTCCGCCCCTTGCTCTTTCGGGTGATACGGGGGCGGTACGGCCGGGAGGGTGAGGGGGCCGTGCCGGTGGCGGCGCCTGCGGAGGCGGAGCGGACGGCGGATCCCGTACCCGCCCCGGTGCCGGGCCCCGTACCCGCCCCCGTACCCGCCTCGGAGCCCGCCCCGGTCGAAGCACCGCGTCCCGCGCCCTCCCGCCGCCTGTTCGTCTCGCGGATCGTCGGCGGCGCGGCGGGCGCGGCGGCGCTCGGGACGGTCGGCCACGGCGCGTACGGCGTGCTGCGCGGCCCGCGCCTCAAGCGCGTGACGATCCCGCTCGCCAAGCTGCCGCGCTCCGCGCACGGCTTCCGTATCGCGGTGGTGAGCGACATCCACCTCGGCCCGATCCTGGGCCACGCGCACACCCGGCGGATCGTGGACACGATCAACGGGGCCCAGCCGGACGCCGTGGCGGTGGTGGGCGACCTGGTGGACGGCTCGGTGGCGCAGCTCGGTCACGCGGCCCAGCCGCTGAGCGACCTGCGGGCGCGGCACGGCGCGTACTTCGTCACGGGGAACCACGAGTACTACTCGGGCGCGGACGAGTGGATCGACGAGGTGCGCGAGCTGGGGCTGCGCCCGCTGGAGAACGCGCACGTGGAGCTGCCCGGCTTCGACCTGGCGGGCGTCAACGACATCTCCGGCGAGGACCACCACGCCGCCCCGGACTACGCCAAGGCCCTCGGCGACCGCGACCCCGCCCGCGCCTCCGTCCTCATGGCCCACCAGCCGGTGATGATCCACGAGGCCGTCAAGCACGGAGTGGACCTCCAGCTCTCCGGCCACACCCACGGCGGCCAGCTCTTCCCCGGCAACCTCCTCGCCCGCGCCGGCAACCCCACGGTCGCGGGCCTCGACCACTACGGCGACACGACGCTGTACGTGACGCGCGGAGCGGGGGCGTGGGGCCCACCCGTCCGGGTGGGCGCGCCCTCGGACATCACGGTGGTGACGCTGGCGGCGGCGGGGGCGTGAGGAGCCTTGACCCTGACGCTGCCTTGACCCTGACGCTGGCGGCAGGGTCGCAGAGTGCGGGCATGACGACACCTGAGAAGCCCGCCCCCCGCGCCCGCACCGTCCTGATCACCGGAGCCGGAACGGGCATCGGCCGCTCCGCGGCCCGCGCCTTCGCTGCCGAGGGGGCGCGGGTGTGGGCGGTGGGCCGCCGTCCCGGACCGCTCGCGGAGACGGCGGAGGGGACGGGCGGCCGCGTCGTGCCGCTCGCCGTGGACGTCACGACGCCGGACGGGCCCGCGCGGATCGCGTCGGCGCTGGCGGCGGAGACCCCGTACCTCGACGTCCTCGTCCACAACGCGGGCATCGTGCGCTCGGCCGCGCTCGCGGACCTCGACCCGGCGGCGGTCCGCGCGCAGACGGAGACCAACCTGCTCGCCCCGGCCTTCCTCACCCAGGCGCTCCTGCCGTCGCTGCGGGCGAGCCGGGCGGGCGTCGTCCTCAACGTCACGACCTCGGCGGACGGCCGTGCCTGGCCGGGGAGTTCGGTGTACGCGGCGACGAAGGCGGGCCTGGAGAGTCTGACGCGCAGCTGGGCGGTCGAGCTGGCCCCGCACGGCATCCGCGTGTGCGCGGTGGCCCCCGGCGCGGTGGACACGCCGATCGGTGAACACCAGGGACTGAGCGCGGAACGGCGGGAGGCCGTGCGCGCGTGGCAGCTCGCGCACACCCCGCTGGGGCGGGTCGGGCGCCCGGAGGAGATCGCGTGGGCGCTGACACGACTGGCGGGGTGCGAGGCGGGGTTCGTGACCGGCGTGGTGTGGGCGGTGGACGGTGGGGCGGTGGTGGCGTGAGGGAGGAGCGCGGGATGCGGATCGGTGAGGTGGCGCGGCGGACGGGCGTGAGCGTGCGGGCGTTGCGGCACTACGAGTGCGCGGGGCTGCTGACGTCCCGGCGCGAGGCGAACGGGTACCGCGACTACGCGGACACGGCGCTCGTTCGCGTACGCAACATCCGCCACCTCCTGGACGCGGGCCTGACCCTGGACGACGCGCGGGCCTTCCTCCCGTGCCTCGACGGCGACGTCCTCACGGCACCCCCGTCCCCACGCCTTCTCGCCCTGGCGCGCGAGCGCCTGGCGGTCCTGGAGCGCCGGATCGAGCGACAGGAACGCATGCGGGACCGGCTACGGAAGGCGCTGGGGGACGAGGTCCGGGCTTCGGCCGAGGACGCGTCGCCGCGCACGTGAGGCGCGGCACGTGAAGGAGCGGGCGTGGCGGGCCCGGACCCGCCGCGGGACGGCTCGGTGCGCGGCCGCCTCGGAGGAAGACGCTGCGGGGATGGGGCGTCGGGCGCTGTCCGGCTCAGGCCGCCCGCTCCGTACGGGGGGCGAGCTGGGAGACACGCTGGTAGGAGATGCCGAGCATGCGGGCCGTGTCGCGGACGCTGATGCCGCGCCTGGTGAGGGCGCGGGCCGACGCGGCAAGTGTGTTCCGGCGGGCTTCTTCCGCGCGGGCGGCCTCGCGCGCCGCGTCCTCGGCGTCGCGGATCGCGCGGTGGACGGCCTTGGAGGGCGGAGGCCCGTCGGTCTCCGCCCTCCAGATGATCCCAGGGGGCGCCCCCGGAGGCCATCACGTCACTTCATCGCGCCCAGCGTCACGGCACGATGTTCAGGAGGCGGTTCGGGCTGCCGGAGCCGGGGCTGGTGACGACGCCCGTCGAGGCGCCCGCGACGAGGGCCGAGGAGACCTGGGCCGGGGTCGCCGAGGTGTGGCCCGCGAGGTAGACGGCTGCCGCGCCCGTCACGTGCGGGGTCGCCATCGAGGTGCCGTTGATGGTGTTGGTCGCGGTGTCGCCCGTGCCCCACGCCGAGGTGATCGACGAACCGGGCGCGAACAGGTCCACCACCGAACCGTAGTTGGAGTAGCTGGCCCTCGCGTCCGTGCTCGTCGTCGCGCCAACCGTGAGGGCCTCCGTGACGCGCGCCGGGGACTTGGTCGAGGCGTTCGTCGACTCGTTGCCCGCCGCCACCGCGAACGTGACGCCCGAGGAGATGGCGCGGCGCACGGCCGCGTCGATCGTCGAGTCGGCGCCGCCGCCGAGGCTCATGTTCGCGACGGCCGGCTTCACGGCGTGCGCCGTGACCCAGTCGATCCCGGCCACGACCTGCGCGGTCGTCCCGGAGCCCGCGTTGTTGAGCACGCGGACGCCCACGACCCTCGCCTTCTTCGCGACGCCGTACGACGTCCCGGCGATCGTCGCGGCCACGTGGGTGCCGTGCCCGTTGCCGTCCTGCGCCGTGTTGTCCTTGTCCACGGCGTCGTAGCCGTAGGAGGCCCGGCCGCCGAAGTCCTGGTGCGTGATCCGCACACCGGTGTCGATGACGTACGCGGTGACGCCCTGCCCGGCCGAGTCCGGGTAGGTGTAACTTCGGTTCAGCGGAAGGGACTTCTGGTCGATGCGGTCCAGGCCCCAGGAGGGCGGGTTGGATTGGGTCGCCTCGGCCGTGAAGACGCGGTCCTGGGTGACCTTCGCGACCGCCGGGTCCGCCGCGAGTCTCTTCGCCGCGCTCTCGTCGAGGCGCAGCGCATAGCCGTTGAGGGCCGCCGCGTACGTACGGTCGATGGTGGCGCCGTACTTCTTCGCGAGCGCCTTGCCTGCCGCCGAACCTGCTTTCGGCGCACCGAACTTGAGGGTCACGACGTAGCTTCCGGAGACCGAGCCTGCCACTCCGGCGTTCTCGATCACGCCCTCGGGGGCCGCCGAGGCGGGCAGCGCGACGACGGTGCTGAGCGCGAGCGCGGCGACGGCCGCCGCACTCAGCCCGGCCAGGGTGCGGCGGGTGGTGCGGGGGCGGCGATCTGTCTGAGGTGCCATCTGAAGGGTTCTCCTCGTGGATGGTGGGGTGGGGGTGCGGGCGCGAACGCGAGTCAGTCCCTGTTGTGTGCATGACAAACCAGCATCCGGGCGGCCCGGTACGTGCCGTGCCGGGCCCCGCCGCACGGAATACTCCCGACCGCCACCACCTCCGCACAAGACCGTCCCGCCCTGCTTGGCCGGATGTCATGCGACAGTCATTTCGCGGCAACAGGCAGCCATACAAGGGGAGTTGAGCCAACGGCCAGATTCGTCGCGGGTGCGCCGATGAGCTTCGCCCCCGGGCGCGGTCATCCCTCCGTACGGCACACCGCCACGAAAGGACGCACGTCATGAGCACCGCACCCGTCCCGCCCGCCAAGGGCCCCGCCTCCTACTTCCCCTCCATCGAGCGCACCTACGGCCGCCCGGTCACCGAATGGCTCGCCCTCGTCCGGGCCTCCCCCCTCACCCGGCACGGCGAACTCGTGACCTGGCTCAAGACCGCTCACGGAATGGGCCACGGCCACGCGAACGCGGTGGTGGCGTACGTGCGGAAGGAGGACGGGGCCGGAGGGGCGGCGTGAGGCCCGCTTCCGCCCAGCCCAGGCCCACTTCCCGCCCGCACCCCGGTGCCCCCTCCCGGCGGGCACCGGTCGTGCGGGCGGAGTCACGAAGCGCTCACACACCCGCACCCGCTCCTCCACCGTTACCGCCGGTAAAGTCCATCCCGCCGCCCTACTCTGACCCCGCTGACCTGTGCCGACGCGGGTCGCGCGGCAGAGAGTGGGAGAGCGTGGAGCCGGGATTCATGACTGTGGACTACGGGGTGCGGCCCAAGGCCGCCCGCGCCGAATCCGATGCCGGGCCCAACCGGCTCGCCGTCGCCGGGCTCGTTTTCGGCTTGCTCGGGCTGCTTCCGCTGCCGGTGCTCGGTCCCGTGCTCGCGCTGTGCTTCGGCGTCGCGGGCGGACGCAAGGCGGACCGGGGCGAGGCCGGCGGGCGCGGGATGGCGACGGCGGCGATCGTGCTCGGGATCGTCGGCTGCGTGTGCGCGGTGCTCGGGCTCGTCGTCGTCTTCATCCAGCTCACCGGCTCGCGCGGCGTCTAGGCCAGGCGCCTTCGGGGGCCGTCTCCTCCGGCCGGCTCCCGGCCCCGGTCGCCCGCCCCCGCCGCTACACGCTCAGCGACCGCGCGTAGTTCACCTGCTGCATGACCTGGTGGAAGCTCCACGGCCCGAGCGCCGGGACCATGGTGGAGTGGTGGCGTCCCGCGCTCGTCACGGTCACCTGGATGAAGCCGCTCGTCTTCCGCTCCTTCATGAGCAGGAAGAGGAGACCGAGGCCGCAGAGCAGGATGCCGAAGATGATCGCGAGGATGATGCCGGTCTGGCTGATCTTCTCCTCGGTGCGGGACATGTCGCTCGCGTTCCACACCGAGCCCTTGAGCGGCATCGTCCCGGCGGGCGTGGTGATCTCCGCCTGCGTCACGATGATGTCGCCGATCGCCAGCAGGGGAGCGGGCCCGCCGTACTGCGGAACACCCCCCGGCGGCGGGAAGCCGTATCCGGCGGGCGGCTGCTGCGGGTACCCGTACCCGGCCGGGGGCTGCTGCGGATAGCCGTACCCGGGCGGCTGCCCCGGAGCGCCGTACCCGGGCGGCGGACCCCACTGCGGCCCCTGCGGACCGCCCGGCCCCGGCACCCCGTCCTGCGGCGGCACCCCCTGCGGCGGCACCCCCTGCGGCCCCGCGGGCCCCTTCGTGAACGGGTCGCTGCGGTCGGGACCGGGCGGCGGTGTGGTCATCGGTACTGTCCCCCATACGGGTGAGTCGGAGACGAGCATCGTGACATACGACGAGGCCGCCACCCCGGCGAGGGGTGACGGCCTCGTACGTACGAGAGCCCCGCGACGAATCCGCCGGAATCCCCGTGCGGCTCGTGGGGCCCCGTCAGGACCTCAGTAGCGGCGCGTGATCAGCGCCCGCTTGACCTCCTGGATCGCCTTCGTCACCTCGATGCCGCGCGGGCAGGCATCGGTGCAGTTGAAGGTGGTGCGGCAACGCCACACGCCGTCGCTGTCGTTGAGGATCTCGAGCCGCTGGCTGCCCGCCTCGTCGCGCGAGTCGAAGATGAAGCGGTGCGCGTTGACGATCGCCGCCGGGCCGAAGTACTGGCCGTCGTTCCAGAACACCGGGCACGAGGAGGTGCACGCGGCGCACAGGATGCACTTGGTGGTGTCGTCGAAGCGCTCGCGGTCCTCGGCGCTCTGGAGCCGCTCACGGGTCGGCTCGTTGCCCGTCGTGACGAGGAACGGCATGACGTCGCGGTACGCCTGGAAGAACGGGTCCATGTCCACCACGAGGTCCTTGAGGACCGTGAGGCCCTTGATGGGCTCGACCGTGATGGGCTTGGCGGGGTTCAGGTCCTTGATGAGCGTCTTGCACGCGAGGCGGTTCTTGCCGTTGATCCGCATCGCGTCCGAGCCGCAGATCCCGTGCGCGCATGAACGGCGGAACGTCAGCGTGCCGTCCTGCTCCCACTTGATCTTGTGGAGGGCGTCGAGAACGCGCTCCTTGGGGTCCATCGGGAGCTGGAAGTCCTGCCAGACGACATCGGCGGAGACCTCCGGGTTGAACCGGCGGACGCGCACGGTGACCGTGATGAGGTGGTCCGAGGCGGCCCCGGCCTCCTCCACCTTGTCCATGATCGCGGTAGTCATCAGTACTTACGCTCCATCGGCTGGTAGCGGGTCTGCACGACCGGCTTGTAGTCGAGGCGGATCGCCTCGGTGCCGTCCGCCGAGACCTCGCGGTACGCCATCGTGTGGCGCATGAAGTTGACGTCGTCGCGCGTGGGGAAGTCCTCGCGGTAGTGACCGCCGCGCGACTCCTTGCGGGCGAGCGCCGAGGTGGCCATGACCTCGGCGAGGTCGAGCAGGTTGCCCAGCTCGATCGCTTCGAGGAGGTCGGTGTTGAAGCGGCGGCCCTTGTCCTGGATCGCCACGTTCTTGTACCGGGCGCGCAGTTCGGCGATCTTCTCGACCGCCGTCTTGATCGTCTGCTCGGTACGGAACACCATCACGTTGGCGTCCATGCACTCCTGGAGCTCGTTGCGCAGCACCGCGACCTTCTCGGTGCCCGTCGAGTTCCGCAGGCGCTCGACCTGCGTGACGACCTGCGCCTCGGGCTCCTCGGGGAGCGGCACGAACTCGTTGGCGTGCGCGTACTCGGCCGCCGCGATGCCCGCCCGGCGCCCGAAGACGTTGATGTCGAGCAGCGAGTTGGTGCCGAGCCGGTTGGCGCCGTGCACCGACACGCAGGCGACCTCGCCCGCCGCGTACAGGCCCGGCACGACCGTCGTGTTGTCGGCGAGGACCTCGCCCCGCACGTTGGTCGGGATTCCGCCCATCGCGTAGTGCGCGGTCGGCTGGATCGGGATCGGGTCCGTGTACGGCTCGATGCCGAGGTAGGTACGGGCGAACTCGGTGATGTCCGGGAGCTTCGCGTCCAGCTGCTCGGGCGGCAGGTGCGTGAGGTCCAGGTAGACGTGGTCGCCCTCGGGGCCGCAGCCGCGGCCCTCGCGGATCTCGGTGTAGATCGAGCGCGAGACGACGTCGCGCGAGGCGAGGTCCTTCATGACGGGCGCGTACTTCTCCATGAAGCGCTCACCGTCCTTGTTGCGCAGGATGCCGCCCTCGCCGCGCGCGCCCTCGGTGAGCAGGATGCCCATGCGCCAGATGCCCGTCGGGTGGAACTGGAAGAACTCCATGTCCTCCAGCGGCAGCCCGCGCCGCCACACGGCCGCCTGGCCGTCGCCGGTCAGGGTGTGCGCGTTCGACGTCACCTTGAAGAACTTGCCGGTCCCGCCCGAGGCGTAGATGACCGACTTCGCCTGGAAGACGTGGATCTCGCCGGTCGCCAGCTCGTACGCCACGACCCCGGCCGAGCGCTGGACGCCGTCGACCTCGGTGAGGAGCTGGTCGAGCACGTAGAACTCGTTGAAGAACTCCACGCCCTCCTTGACGCAGTTCTGGTACAGCGTCTGGAGGATCATGTGACCGGTGCGGTCCGCCGCGTAGCACGAGCGGCGCACGGGCGCCTCGCCGTGGTTGCGGGTGTGCCCGCCGAAGCGGCGCTGGTCGATCGTGCCGTCCGGGGTGCGGTTGAACGGCAGGCCCATCTTCTCCAGGTCGAGGACCGAGTCGATGGCCTCCTTCGCGAGGATCTCGGCGGCGTCCTGGTCGACCAGGTAGTCACCGCCCTTGATCGTGTCGAAGGTGTGCCACTCCCAGTTGTCCTCCTCGACGTTGGCGAGGGCCGCGGCCATGCCGCCCTGCGCCGCGCCGGTGTGGGAGCGGGTGGGGTAGAGCTTGGTCAGCACGGCGGTACGGCTGCGCTTGGTCGCCTCGATGGCGGCACGCATGCCCGCGCCACCGGCGCCGACGATGACGGTGTCGTACTTGTGGATCTTCAGCTTCATGATTCTCGTGGCCCCGGCTCTAACGGATGTTCGGGTCGAAGGTGAAGATCACCAGCGTGCCCAGCAGGACGGTGAAGATGGTCGCCGCCCACAGCAGGCCCTTGAGCCACATGCGGGTCATGGGGCGCTCGGCGTAGTCGTTGATGACGGTGCGCAGGCCGTTGCCGCCGTGCAGCATCGCGAGCCACAGCATCAGCAGGTCCCAGCCCTGCCAGAACGGCGAGGCCCAGCGCCCGGCGACGAAGGCGAAGCCGATCTTCTGCACTCCGCCGTCCAGGAAGAGCTGGATGAGCAGGTGCCCGAGGACGAGGACGACCAGGACGATGCCCGACAGGCGCATGAACAGCCAGGCGGCGAGTTCGAAGTTGCGCTGTGGGCTCTTCTTCGTCTTCTTGGTGCGCTGCCGGGGCGGCTCGATGACCGGCGCCGGGTTGTCGACGTCGTAGAGCGAGGCGCCCTCGACGGGGCCGATCGCGGAAGAGGCCGCGGAGGAGGTCTCGGTGGACATCGCGTCAGCTCCCGAACAGTTGACGTGCGGCGTGGCCGAGGACGGAGTAGAGCGAGCCGAGCATCAGCACGACCCACACGACGAGGACCGTCCACAGCATCTTCTTCTGGTGGCGGGGGCCCTGCGACCAGAAGTCGACGGCGATGATGCGCAGGCCGTTGAGCGCGTGGAAGAGGATCGCGGCGACGAGGCCGTACTCCAGCAGCGCGACGACCGGATTCTTGTAAGTGGCGACGACGTCGTCGTACGCCTCGGGGGAGACACGCACGAGCGCGGTGTCCAGGACGTGTACGAACAGGAAGAAGAAAATGAGGACGCCGGTGACTCGATGAGCCACCCAGGACCACATTCCTTCCCGGCCGCGGTACAGCGTTCCAGCCGGCACGGAAGAACCCTCCGGGGAAAGGATTGGGAGCCTGCCGCGATCCATTCCTGTCGACGGTCGGCCCGGCCGGGTACGGTCCACCGGCCCCGGCCATCGTAGTCACGGGCGGGGGTCCGCCCCGCACGGGGGCATGCGGTGTGATCAAACTGGCACGTACGGGCGAAGGAGTCGGCCAAAAGGGTGTGTTCAGGCGTCCGATCAGGGCGGATGCCTGGCGATATGGGGCCCGGCGACGCCCGTTCGGCTCCCTTCACGCGGCTGTGCGCGCGCTGTGCCGCGCGTGTCGGGCAGGGCCGTACGGGGCAGGCGCGCCCGGCGGGACGGTCCCGGCGAGGCCCGGTGTCATCCGAACGAGGGGCCGGGCCCCGGGAATGACACCGTGTCGGCCGCAGCGGGAAGAGGTCTCGTACGGCAGTACAGCGCACCCGAGCAACGAGGACGTGACCCGTGGCCGAGCACCGCCGTCAGCACTTCCCCGACACGGGCGGGCGGCGCCGCCGCGCCGCGTGGGCCTCGATCGCGGCCCTCGTCGTCGCGGCGGCCGTCGCGCTCGGGCTCACGGTGTGGCCTGGCGGCGACCACCGCGGGGACAGGGGCGGTCCGGGCTCGGCGAGCGGCGGCGACGCGCTCACCGTCTCACCGACGCCCGCCGCCTCGTACCCGGTCTCGAAGCCCCCGCGCACGATCCCCTCCGTACGCGACTTCGACGCCGCGCGCGGCCCCGGCTGGAAGCCCGCGAAGTCCGCGCGGGTCCTCGCCGGGGACGAGGGGCTCGCGGACGAGGCCAAGCTCCTCGCGGGCGAACTCGGCATGAGGTACGGGGGCGACGCGGACCCGGAACGCGGGGACGTGTGGCTCGGGCTCGACGAGAAGGCGAAGGACGGGGACGCGGACGGCGGCGAGGAGGCGTACACCCTGCGCGTCGCCGCGGGCCAGGCGCGTATCACGGCGGCGGGGCAGGACGGGGTGTGGTGGGGCACCCGGACGCTGAAACAGGCCGTGCGCGCGGACGGCACGGTGCCCGAGGGCACCGTGCGCGACCGGCCTGAGAAACCGCAACGCGGGTTCATGCTCGACATCGCCCGCAAGTGGTACGACGAGGCGTGGATCAAGGCGCGGATCGCGGAGATCGCGGACCTCAAGTACAACCAGTTCGGCCTGCACTTCTCCGATGACCAGGCCTTCCGCGTCGAGTCCTCCTCGCACCCCGAGATCGTCTCGGCGCAGCACCTGACGAAGGCGCAGGTCCGCTCGATCGTCTCCTACGCGGCGGCCCGGCACGTCACCGTCGTCCCCGAGATCGACTCGCCCGGCCACCTCGGCACCGTCATCAAGGCGCACCCGAAGCTCCAGTTGCGGGACGCGGCGGGCAAGCCCGTCGAGGGCGCGATCGACATCGGGAACCCGGACTCGGCCCGTATCGTCGACGACCTCCTCAAGGAGTACGCGAGCCTCTTCCCCGGGCGGTGGTGGCACATCGGCGCCGACGAGTACCAGGCCCTCGTGCGCTCCGACCCCGAGGCGTCCTTCCCCCGGCTGGCCGCGCTCGCCCGTAAGAGGTACGGCGCGAAGGGGCGCGTCCAGGACCTCGCCCAGGCGTGGCTGAACGACCGCGCGAAGACGGTGCGGGACGCGCGCGAGGGACGGATCGCGCGGGCGTGGAACGACGGCTTCTTCGCCGAGGGCCAGGTCGTCGCCGACCGGAAGGTGGAGGTCGTCTACTGGACGGGCAAGGAACTCGGCGCCCGCTCGCCCGCCGACTACCTCGCCGAGGGCCGCCAGGTCCTCAACTACAACGACGAGTTCCTCTACTACGTCCTCGGCCAGCCCAACACCTTCACGTACCCGACCGGACAGCGCATCTACGAGTCCTGGACCCCCCGCGTGCTGCGCGGCACGCGCGCGGTCCCGGCGAGCTACGACCACCTCATCGAGGGCGGCGGCTTCGCGGTCTGGGGCGACTTCCCGAACGCCCAGACCCAGGACCAGGTCGCGACGGGCATCCGCATGCCGCTCCGCGCCCTGACCGAGAAGCTCTGGCCGGCAGCGGCGAAACCGGCCCGGAGCTGGACGGACTTCCAGGCGGTGTCGCGGGCGATCGGCTGAGGGAGGGACGGAGACGGGGGCGCGCGCCCGCCCGGTACCGCCTCGGCGGTCGCCTGCCCCTCGCCGCGACGGGCGTCGGCCTCGGCCTGCGCGCCTTCGCTTTCGCCCGCGCTCCAGGACCAGCTCATCGCCGCGTACGAGCCCGGCCGGGGCCACGACGACACCCGCACCCCCGCTGAGCTGCGCCGCCTCCTCGCCGAGATCCGCCGCGCCGACCACGCGGAGGGCGCCCGGACCCGCCCGTGGCCGGTGAGCACGGTGGCGGCCCCGGTCCGCGACGGCACGTCGGTCGTGGCGGCCCTCTCGGTGGGCCCCCGCGAGGGCTTCTCCGGCGCGGGCTTCACGCCGGCGGTGTGCGCGACGGCCCGTGCGATCTCCCGGGCGCCGCGGGGGGACGAGGCGGGGGCAGTGGGTGCGGGCCGGGCGTGAGGGTACGGGGTCGGCGGGCCTCGCGCGGGCGCTCCGCGACCTCAACGAGGTGCGTCCCACACCGTCATGGTGCCGGTGTAGTTCCCGCTGTCCTGGTCGAACGCTCCGGCGGTGACCACGGCGACGCGCCCCCGCCCGGACTTGACGCAGTACCGCTTGCCGGCGGTGACGGGCAGAGTCTCCGAGCCCTGCGTGGTGATCAGCTCCGCGCACTGTTGCCGAGTCGGCTTCGCGGGAGCGTCCCAGCGGGCGACGGTCGGCGTGCTGGTGAACAGTCCCCCGCCCAGTCCGTACATCTCGTCCTCGCGGACCTCGCCGGTCTGGTCGTAGTGAATCCAGAAGCTGGCTCCGGTGTTGCTCGACAGCACGGACGGTGGGTCCGAGTCGAGGTTGATGTACGTCAGTCTCACCCTGCCCGACCACAAAGGAGTGTCCGTCCGGGGACTCGGGGATTCCACGGCCTTCGACGCGCTTGCCGGTGGCGCGGCGGCCGTCGGTGAGGCTGTGCCGTCGGACCGCGCCGAGTCGCCGGGGAGTGCTGATCGACGGCTCTCCGTACCACCCGCCGTCGGAGCCCCGGCGAACTTGACCACGACCGCCACGACGACGACGACCAGCACGACACCGACAAGAATCATGACCTGGATCATCGGGTGGCGGAAGACCCTGGCCTGGTCCGCCGCGTAGTGATGGTGATGTTCGGTGTGCTGGTCGATCCGCTGGTCGCCACCCGCTTGGTTGACTTGCCCGTGCCCGGACGCGCGTCCTTGGCTGCTCACCGACTCCGCGAGGCGCTTTCCTCGCCCTTCCGGCCGCGGCGGGCTCATCGCTCGGTGATGTGCTGGTCGCGCCCTGCCTGGTACACGCGGCCCTTTCCGGTCGCGCGGCCGATCATCCGCACCTCTCCGACATCCGCGCTTCCGCGCGAGGATTCCGGCTGCAGTTCGTCGAGGAGCTCACGAAGCGCGGCGGCGATGTCGGGTCTGTCCCTGAGCAGGCGACGTACACGCCCCTGCCACTCCGCACGCAGTTCCGCCTCGGACAGCTCATCGCCGTTCTCACGGGAAGCGAGCAAATCCGCCCGCCCGGCGTCGAGTTCGGCCGCGATGGTTTCGGCGCGTTCGGGATGGGCGCGCTGCCACAACGCGATGAATCCGTCCCGCGCACAGCCCCAGGCGTCTGATGCCATCGCGCCGACGAGCGTCACTCCAGCCGTTCGCGCCAATTCCACAGCCATGTCCAGGCCCATCACGCCCCCTGTCCTCGGTAGCGCTACGTCGTACGGTCGACATCGTCGATGAGAAATATAAGGCGTATTCGCTCTGCGGGAGCGGGAGTTGACCTAGTGGAGCCGGGGCCCGACAGCAGCGTGCCGGTTACCGTGCCGGCCTTGAACCCCTCCAGAACGGCCGAAACCTCCCTGGAGCGGTCCCGACCGCGCCGGGTGGTACGGGAAGCTCTGGCCGCGACGGTGGTCATGCGGCCCGGCGTCCAGCATCGTTGTCTCTGGTCGCGGCGCCACGCACAGGCGAACGGCCGGGTCGCCACCCCCCACAGGAGAGACCCGGCCGTCGCACGGCACGGGCCGTTGGAGGGCCCGTACTTCCTACAGCGCCATGGTCTCCCGAGACGTCACACCCGGACGGTCACGTGTCGGTAACGCTTCGTGGTGCGCGGGGCAGGGGCTGAAGGTCCGGCTCGGCCTGAAAGGGTGGAGTACTGGCCAAGTGACCGGTAGCGTGCTGATTCGCGCCGGACCGGACACGGGCCCGGTGGTGACGCGAGTGGGGGCAGGCTGAGGGGTGCTGGGGGACGACGCGGAGCTGACCGCCGCGGTACTCGCGGCTCAGCGGGGGGACGAGGCCGCTTTCCGTACGGTGTACCGCGAGGTGCAGCCGCGCCTGCTCGGCTACATCAGGACCCTCGTCGGCGAGGGCGAGGCCGAGGACGTCGCCTCCGAGTCCTGGCTCCAGATAGCGCGTGACCTGGGCCGTTTCGACGGGGACGCGGACCGGTTCCGGGGCTGGGCCGCGCGGATAGCGCGCAATCGCTCCCTCGACCACATCCGGATGCGGGGCCGCCGCCCCGCCGTCGGCGGCGACGAGTCCGAACTCACCGTGCGCCCGGGGGACTCCGACACGGCGGGCGAGGCCATCGAGGCCCTCGCGACCGGCGAGACCCTCGCCCTCATCGCACGCCTCCCGCAGGACCAGGCCGAGGCCGTCGTCCTCCGCGTCGTCGTGGGCCTCGACGCGAAGAGCGCCGCCGCGACCCTCGGCAAACGTCCGGGCGCGGTACGCACGGCGGCCCACCGGGGACTGAAGAAACTGGCCGAACTCCTGGGCGGCCGCGAGGCGGACGGGACACACGGCATGGGCGGGACGACCGGCGGCGGTAGCGGTATCGCCGACGCGGGCGAGGGCCCGGGGCCGGCCGGGTCCGTGGCCGGGAGCGGCCCCGACGGCCCGGCCGGGCCCGGGGGCACCGGAGGAGCGGGCGGCGCGAGCGGCCCCGGCGGGGCCGGGACGCCCGGCGGCGTACGCGGCGCGGGGGGACGGCTGCCCGGCGGCCCGCGCGGCACGACGGGCGCGGTGCGCGACAGCGTCACGGGCGGCACGGGGCGCCCGGCGGGCGAGGACGAGCGCGCGCACGAGCGCGGCGGGGCACGTACGTTTGGGGACGCGCTCTCGTCCGGGAACGCGCTCTCGCACGAGGGCGAGCGGGCCTCCGGCCGTCCGTACCCGGTGGCCACCGGCCCCTCGAACCCGGAGCCGAGCCCGAGCCCGAGCCCGAACCCCGCGCACCCCGCCTCCGCGCACCCCGCCTCCGCCCAGCCCGCGCGTCGTGCCGCCGTGCCCGCGCAGCGGCGGGGCGAGGGGCAGGGCGCGCGGCGGTCGGTGCCCGCCGGGGCGACGCCCTGCCCGGCCGCGGCGCGGAAGGAGGCGTGATGGCGGAGGAGTCCGGCGGACGCCGCCCGAACGCGGCGCCGCCCGGTGGCCGTCCCGCGCGCACCCCGCGCGCCCTCGCCCGTACGGCCCGGGCCGCGCTGCTCGCGGAGCGCCCGTACGAGACGCTCGACCCCCGCGCGCGGACCGAGGCCCGCCGCCTCGAAGCCGCGCTCGGCACTTTGACGCGCCCCGTGCGGCCGTCCGGCCCCCCGGAGCCGCCCGCCGAACTGCTCGCGGCGTTTCGCGCGGGCGCGGCTCGTGACACCCGCGGCGCGGAGATCCCCGCGAAGGCGCGGTTCGGGGCGCGGCGGGCGCGGCTGCTCGCCGCCGGGGTGCTGAGCCTCGGCATGGTCGGCGGGGTGGCCGTCGCGGGCGGCACCGGGGCGCTCACCCCCTTCCCGAGCCTCCCCGGTGCTCCGAGGACGGTCGACCCACCCGGCCACGGCACTCCCTCCGAGGAGCCCCGCACCCCCGCGGGCCCGGTCCCGGGCGCCACTTCGTTCCCCGACCCGGCAGACGAACTGCTCGCCCCCTCCGCCCCCCAGCGGCCCGAGGCGTCCCCCAGCCCCTCGCCGAGCGGCACGCCGCGCGGCTCCAGCACCTCCTCCGGCACCGCGAACGCCTGCCGCGCCCACCTGCGCGGGCACCCCGAGCGGGTGGTGGAGCGGCGGCTCGCGGCGCTCGCGGGCGGAACGGGGCGGATCGAGGCGTACTGCGCGTCGCTCCTGCGCGAGGGGACCCCCGTCCCGCTCCCCGAGCCGTCCGCCCCCGCGCTCCCCCCGCTCACCCTCCCGGACCTCCCGGGCCTCCCCACCACGTACCCGACCTACGGCTTCGAGGAGCCCTCGGGGAGCCCGGCCCCCTCGCTCTCCTCGCCCGCGGAGGGGGAGCCGGGCGGCAGCGGATCGCCGACGTGGGGCCCGCACGAGACCACGCCGGTTCCGCCCACGGACGGCCCGTCAGCTTCCCCCGACGCTCCCCAGTCCCCGGCCCCGCCCGAGACCCCGGCGCCTTCCGGACCGTCGCCCGCCGGGGACCTCCCGGTCCTCCCGGACCCCTCCTGAACCCGCCGCGCGGGGGCGGGTGCGAACGGGGTGTGACACTTTTCGCGCCCTCGGCGCAGAGATAAGTGAGCCGACTGGTCATCGGCTGTCGCACGAGCCGGGGTTCCCCCCGTACCACCGGCTCGTTGCCACCGGCGCGGGCGGGACACGTTCCCCCGGTCCCGTCCGCGCCTCGGCGGCATACTGAGCGGCCGTTCAGTACACGATCACCTTGTCCCCCGTACGCACCGTGTCGAAGAGCGCGGCGACCTTCGCCCTGTCCCGTACGTTGACGCAGCCGTGCGAGGCGCCCGCGTAGCCGCGCGCGGCGAAGTCGGGGGAGTAGTGCACGGCCTGGCCGCCGCTGAAGAAGAGCGCGTAGGGCATGGGCGTGTGGTAGAGCGTCGAGACGTGGTCGCGGGACTTCCAGTACACCTTGAAGGTGCCGTCACGGGTCGGCGTGTACGCGGAGCCGAAGCGGACGTCCATGACGGAGACGACGCGCCCGTCCACCATCCACGAGAGCGTGCGGCTCTTCTTGCTGACGCACAGTGCGCGCCCGCTGAGGCAGCGGGGATCGGGTCTGCCGGGCGGCAGCGTCGTCTCCGGATACAGCTCGGCCTTCGTCGGCGCGGGCCCCGCCGCCCGCAGCCGCGCCCACGTCGCGCCGTCGAGCACGCCGCTCGCCCCGAGCCCCAGGTCCCGCTGGAACGCGGCGAGCGCCCGCGCGGTGACGTCCCCGAAGTACCCCGTCGACCGCTGCCGGAAGAACCCGAGCGACCAGAGCCGGGCCTGGAGGGCACGCACGTCGGCGGTGCGCTGTCCCTTGCGGGGGAGGGCGGGGGCGGTGGTACGGGGCGGGGCGCTCGGGCGCGGGGCGCCGGTGCGGGGCGCGGGGCTCGTACGGGCGGGCGCGGGGTGCGTACGGACCGGGGCCGGGCTCGTGGCAGCGGGAGCCGGGCTCGTACGGGCCGGAGCGGGCGACCCGAGGCCGCCGGGCGCCTTCGCATCGCCGGAGACCCCGGCCCCGGCCACCCCCTCCACCCGGCACCCGGCGAGCACGAGCACGCCCAACACCCCCGCCGCGACTGCCGATCCGTGTCGCATCCGCATCCCCCTCGTTGTCCGGACCCCTTGTGGTTTCCCCGGACAGGACGGGACGAACCGTCCGTGAGAATGGGGGGATGTGCCGCCACCGAACGAAAGGGCCCGCTCCCGTGAGGAACGCCCCGCTGACGTTGAGCGAAGCTGCCGACCTGCTTGAGCGAGGGCTGCCCGGTCACCGTGTGGAGATTCTCCAGGGGAGGCTCACTGTGACACCGCCGCCGGACGGTTCGCACGCGCTGTCGTTGACCAAGATCGGCAGGGCGTTCGACCGCGCGGGACTGGAGGAAGCCGGACTCGAATACGTCCAGGGCCTCGGCCTCTGGCTCCCCACCCGTCCCGACGACTTCGCCATCCCGGACTTCTCGATCGTCGACGCCCACTTCCGCGATGCCCTCGTGCGGCGCAGCTGCTACGCACCCGAGGTCTTCCGGCTGGTCCTCGAAGTGACGTCGAGCAACTGGTCCGACGACCTGGGGCCGAAGGTCGAGAGCTACGCGGCAGCCGGGGTGCCGGTGTACGTCGTGGTGGACCGCAAGCACGACGAGGTGCTGCTGCACCGCGACCCCGAGGACGGGGTGTACACGCGGGTGGAGCACTTCAAGCGGGGCAGCTTCGTGCCGGTCCCGGAATCGGTCGGGGTGGCGCTCGACCTGCCGGTGGACACGCTGCTCGACGGCGACTGAGACGGCGGCCCCGGCGGGGCCGTCCCGCTGCCGGAAAGGGGGTGTTCGCGTGGGTACGCGCGTGCGACACTGCCGCCATGTTCGGCGTCATAGATCTCCCCACGTACCTCGCGGGCGTGGCCCTCATCGTTCTGCTGCCCGGCCCCAACTCGCTCTACGTGCTCTCCGTGGGGGCGCGGCGCGGGGTGCGGACCGGGTACAAGGCCGCCGCCGGGGTCTTCCTCGGGGACACGGTGCTCATGACGCTCTCGGCCGCGGGGGTCGCCTCCCTGCTCCAGGCGAACGAGATGCTGTTCTCGATCGTCAAGTACGCGGGTGCCGGTTACCTGACCTGGCTCGCGTACGGGATGATCCGCTCCGCGCTCGCGCTGTGGCGCACGCGCAGGGAGCGGGCCGCCGAGGCGGCGGGCGAGGAGGTGCCCGCCGGGCGCGAGCGCCCCTTCCGCAGGGCCTTCGTGATCAGTCTCTTCAACCCGAAGGCGATCCTCTTCTTCATCGCCTTCTTCGTGCAGTTCGTCGACCCGGCCTACGCCCACCCGGCGCTCTCCTTCGTCGTGCTCGGCTTCTTCGCCCAGCTCGCCAGCGCCCTCTACCTCAGCGTCCTCATCTTCACCGGCACCCGCCTCGCCGCCGCCTTCACCCGCCGCCGTCGCCTCCGCGCCACGGCCACCTCGGCCGCCGGAGCCCTCTTCCTGGGCTTCGCGGTGAAGCTCTCGCTGAGCGGGGTGTAGCCGGGACCGGGTGGGCTTCCCCGCTCAACCCGCCGCGCCCGTCGGGCCCTCCTCCTCTCGCACCGTCGCCCCCATGCGCCGCGCCGCGAGCAGGAGTTCGCCCGGGGACGCGGGGGGAAGAAGACGCACGCGGAGCGCTTCCGCGGCGGGGGTGGCGGGGGTGAGGACGAGGGCGCCGGTGTCCTTGCCCGTCCCCTCCGCGAAGGCCAGCTCGGTCCACGGACGCCGCCACAAGCGCGCGGAGCCGTGCCAGTACTCCACGGCGTGACTCGTCGTGCGCAGACAGCGGGTACGGCCGAAGAGCGAGGTGCTCCCGCCGTCCGGCCGGCGCACGTCGTACAGGCCGAGTTCGTGCTCCCCGGGCGAGAGGCCCGCGCGGCGGGCCTTGGCCACACGACGGGCGCGCACGGTCGCGAGGATGCCCGGCAGGGCGAGGACGAGCACGGCGGTGCCAAGGGCTCCGCGCCCCCACACCCCGAGAACGACGCTCGAAGTGAAAGTAGCGACGAAGTACCACAGCCAGTCCCGGCTTATTCCCGGCCGTTTCCCCCGCCGTTCGTCCCTCGCCATGTGCGCCCCCGTTCGCTTCCCCGCCGCGTACCCGCCGGCCCCCGCTTCACGCCGGGGGCGCCACCGGCTCCGCGTGCGCCACCGGCTCCGCGTGCGCCGCCGCGCCCAGATGCCGCACCAGCCACCGCACCGCGCCCTGCGGGTCCAGCCCCTCGCCCGTGCCCGCCCAGGCGACGTAGCCGTCCGGGCGGATGAGGTAGAGGCCGCGGCCGTAGGGGGCGTAGGCACTGACGGCATGGGTGCGGACGTGTTCGGGAAGGCCGGTGACGAGGGGGAGTGCCACCTCGTCGGGAGTGCGGCCCAAGCCCACCGCGAGGTAGGTCCAGTGCGGCCCCCGGTAGATGTCGAAGAGGCGCTCCACGCCGGAGGGGCCGTCCGGCGCCCGGTCCCCCGCGTGGAGTGGGGCGTCTTCGGGGAGGTTGTGCTCGCTCAGCGTCGAGAAGCGGTAGTTGAGGCCCAGTTGGCGGGTCTCCTTGCCCCTGCGGGTCTCGCCCCTGTGCACGCGGGTCGAGAGGTCGAGCATCCCGGCGGCGACCGCCCGGCGCTCCTCCTCGTAGGTGGTGAGCAGTGCCTCGGGCGCGCCCGCGAGCACCGCGCCGAGCTTCCAGCCGAGGTTGTAGGCGTCCTGGATGCTCGTGTTGAGGCCCTGGCCCCCGGCCGGTGAGTGGACGTGCGCCGCGTCCCCCGCGAGGAAGACGCGGCCCTCCTGGAAGCGGTCGGCGAGCGCGGCGCGCGCGGTGAAGGCCGAGGACCAGGCCACGGCGGTGACCTGTCCGGGCGCGAGGTGCGTGCGCGCGGCGATCGTCGCCCGTACGGCCTCCGGCCCCGTCTCGACGGTGGTCCCCTCGGGGAAGGCCGTCATGAACTGGAAGTCCTCCGTGCCCGCGAGCGGGCACAGCGCCGCGAAGGCGCCGGAGTCGTCCGCCCCCGGGAAGACGTGCCAGTGCGTCCGGGGCAGCGCGCCCTCCGCGAGCCGCACATCCGCGACGAGCATCGGCCTCGGGTCCACCGTCCCGCCCGTCATCCCGATCCCGAGCAGCCGCCGCACCGCGCCGCGCGCCCCGTCCGCGCCGACGACGTACCGGGCCCGTACGGTCCCCGCGCGCCCCGCGAAGCGCAGGCTCACGCCGTCGGCGTCCTGCTCCAGCCCCGTCAGCTCGTGCCCGTAGGAGACCTCGCCGCCCAGCTCCACGAGCCGCTCGCGAAGGAGCCGGGCCGTGCGCCACTGCGGCAGCATGAGCGAGCCGCCGTACGGCTCGCTCTCCGTGGCCTCCGTCTCCTCGACCATGCGGAACTCGTCCCCGGGCGTGCCGCCCATCCACCGCAGGTTGGGCGGGTAGGGGCCGCCCGCCGCCAGGAAGCGGCTCGCGAGGCCGAGGTCGTCGAGCACTTCGAGGGTGCGGGACTGGATGCCCTTGCCGCGCGAGCCCGCGAAGAGGTCCGTGCCGCGCTCGGCGAGCAGGACTCGCACGCCGCGCCGCGCGAGGTCCACGGCCAGGGTCAGCCCGGTGGGGCCCGCGCCGATCACGGCGACGTCGAGGACGGGGGAGGTGTCGTGGCTTGGCATGCTCGCTCCTTAACGATGTTAAGCGCTGGTGCCCGCAAGGATGCGCTTAACGGTGTTAAGGAGTCAAGCGTCGCAGCTCGCGGCCGTCTACATTGGGGGCGTGCCCAGCAAGAATCAGACGCCCCGGCTCGACCGGGCCCAAGTCGTGGACACCGCGCTGCGACTGCTCGACGAGGTCGGTCTCGACCGGCTCAGCCTGCGGCTCATCGCGGGTGAGCTGGAGGTGAAGGCGCCCGCGCTCTACTGGCACTTCCGCGACAAGCGCGAACTGCTCGACGAGATGGCCACGGAGATGTACCGCCGGATGACGGCGGCGGGCGACGAACCGCCCGGCTTCGCCGCCGACGACTGGCGCGGGCGGCTCACCGCGACCGCGCACGGGCTGCGCGCGGGCCTGCTCTCCTGGCGCGACGGGGCCCGCGTCTTCTCGGGCACGCGCTTCACGGGCGACGAGCACGGCCGCGGCATGGAGGCCCAGCTCGCGAACCTCACCGCGGCCGGCTTCACCTTCCCGCAGGCGGTGACGCTCGCCACGGCGCTCTTCACGTACGTCCTCGGCTTCGTCACCGAGGAGCAGGGCATGATCGCGTACGCCGACGACCCCCGCCCCGCACTCGACATGGCCGAGCGCGAACGCCGCCTCGCCGCGACCCCCCTCGCCGCCGAGGCGGGCCCCCTCGTCTTCGGCGACTACGACACACGCTTCACGGAGGGGATCGCGCTGCTCGTGGCGGGGGCGGGGGCGCGGTACGGGGTGGGGTGAGGCCGGCGCGTACGGGTACGGGGCGCGCCCCTCGCGTACGGGACCGGGCGCCGCCTCCGTCCCCCGTAATGACCTCAGCGCCCCGTCCGCGCCTCCGTCACCCCCCGCGCCACCGCCCGCCGCAGCTTCGGTGTCAACGGCCGTTCCACGAACCGGTGCAGGAGCCAGGCGAGGAGCAGCATCACGCCGATCGTCGCGGGGAACGTGACGGCGGCGGGGACGCCGAGCGAGACGTGCAGGGCGTGCACGACGACCCAGCCGAGGTGCTCGTGGACGAGGTAGAAGGGGTACGTGAGCGCCCCCGCGACCGTCAGCCAGCGCCAGTCGACGCGGTCGAGCCAGCCCACGGCGATCGCGGCGACGGCCGCGAAGCCCAGCGTCACGATCGCGATGATCACGACCGTCGAGCGGTACGAGAAGGCGTCGGGCCCGTCCGGGTGCCACAGGTCGCCGACCGCGTAGTGCTGGCCGAGGAGCAGCCCGAGCACCGCGAAACCCCAGCCGAGGACGTCGCGGCGGTCGCGGTGCACGAGGTAGAGGCCGACGCCGCCGACGAAGAACGGCGCGTAGCTCGGCATGAGGACCTGGTCGAGCAGCGCCGAGTCCGCCGCGTCGCCGAGCGCGGCCGCGAACGTCCACAGCGCGCAGAAGAGGACGACCCTGCGCCGCGTCGCGCCGGGCAGGACGACGCACACCGCGAAGAGCGCGTAGAAGCGGACCTCCGCCCACAGCGTCCAGCACACCCCGAGCACGCGGGGCGCGCCGAGCGGCATCTGGAGCAGCGTCAGGTTGAGGAGCGTGTCGCTCGGCGAGAGGGCGTGCCACAGCACCCACGGCAGCGCGAACACACCGCTCACGAGGAGGATCGCGACCCAGTACGCGGGCATGAGGCGCGCCACGCGCGAGGCGAAGAAGTCCGTGAGGCTCCGCCCCCAGCCGCTCATGCAGATCACGAACCCGCTGATGACGAAGAAGATCTGCACGCCGAGCGGGCCGTAGGCGAACCACTCGTGCAGGCGCGGGAACTGGGCGGCGGGCGAAGCGCCCCAGGCCCGCGTGATGTCGCCGCCCCGGCCGCCGTAGTGGTAGCACGCGACCATCAGCGCGGCGAGGAGCCGCAGGCCGTCGAGGGCGCGCAGGCGCGGACGCCGGGGCCGTACGGGCGCGGCCGCCACCGGCGCGGGCGGCGCTGTCTCGGTGGGGAGCGCGCGGTGGAGCGGGGCCACGCGGACGGGCTCGGCGGGTGCGGACATGCGCGCCTTCCTCGGGGCTGGGTGACGACCTTCGGGACGGGGTGACGACGAGGCCGCCGTTCCCTGTCGGGGGCCGCCGTTCCCGGTCGGGGGAGCTACGGCGGCCTTGGCAGCGTAGGGAGCGCGAGAGCGTCCCGTACGGTCCAGACGGCTCCGTTCGCCAGGTCTTCGGCGAGAGTTCACCGGCGACCCCCGTGCACGGCGATCGCCGAGGGAAGGGGATTCGCCACCCCTTCGCCCCCCGTTCACCTTCGCGTGGCGGCGCTTTACCCCGCGCGCCGAAGACTGCCGCACGCCCCCCGTCCGCGACCACGCGCCCCGAGGGGGGACGGACTTCGCGCCCGTGGCGCACCGCACGTCCGCACCACCGAACCGCCAGGAGAGCCATGCCGAGAAGCCGAGCCCTCAGCCCGCAGGAGGAGCCGGGTGCCGTCGAAGAGGCGCCGCCCGCCCTGGAGGAGTGCCTGCGGGCCTGTGCCACGCACAGCGGCAAGCTCGTCGCGGGCCTCGACCGGCGGCGCGGTGAACTCGCGGAGGCACTACGGGCCTTGCTCGCCCTGCACGCCTCGCGTGCCCTCCCCGCCGGAGCGCCGCGCGCCGAACGCGGCCCGGTCTCCGCGCTGTTGCGCCGCGCCCAGGCCACCGCCTCGGCCCAGGCCGCCGCCGGCCCCGGACCGCTCACGCTCGACAACCCGCTCCTGGACGCGCTCCTCGCCGTCGGCGGCAAGGCCCTCGACTGCGGGTACGAGGACGAGCGGGCCCTCGCGGACGTCGTCTCGCGCTGCCTGGTCGCCCTGCGCAAGGGCTCCCGCGCCGCCTGGCGGCTGCGCGGGCGCGTACTGGAGGCGCAGGGCGCGTACGCGGAGGCGGCCGACGCCTACGACGAGTACCTGTCCAGGACCGAGGAGGACGGCTTCGGGGTCCGGGCCCGCGTCGCGGGACTGCGGCTCGCGGCGCAGCGCGAGCGCGACCTCGCCGGGCTGCTCGCCACCGCCCGCCCGGGCGCCGGGGCGTTCCGCGCGGAGCCCCTCACGGAGACCTGGTTCGACGGCCTGGAGCATGTCGCGCGCGGTGAACTCGACGGCGCGCACGACCGGTTCGCCGGGGCGCTGCTCGGTCTCGCCGACCGGGGCGAGTGGCGCGAGTTCCAGGACGCCCTGGGCCGCACCCTCGACGTGAGCCTCCACGACCTCGACAGCCGCGTCACGGACCCGGGGCCCGACGCGCCTGTCTCCCGCGGCGCGGACGGCGATCCCCGCACCGCGCTCAACGCCCTCCTCGCCCACTACGCCGACCTCGCCCGCTCGCGGCAGCGCGGCCCCGTCGAGGAGCCCACCTTCGGCGGCGCGAAGTGGCTCTCGCTCGGCGAGTTCCGCAACAGGATCGCGGGCAGGTCGATCTGCCTCGTCGCCAACTCCGGCCGCTTGGGCACGGGTTCGCTCGGCGCGGAGATCGACGCCTACGACCTCGTGGTGCGCTTCAACTCGTACCGCATCGACCCGCGGGCGACCGGCGCGCGCACCGACATCCACGTCACGATCCACAAGCACGCCTTCAACTGGGACCAGCACGTCGACACCCGCCTCGTCTTCGGCGGCGACGTGGGCGCCTGGCGGTCCTCACTGCGCAACCGGCTCGTACCGGGGGCGCAGACGCACCTCGGTGACGACTCGCTGCGCTGGCCGCTGCGCGAGATCGGCAAGGTGGGCCCCGCGCAGTGGCCCGCGATCCCGACCACGGGCTTCAACACCCTCTTCCTCCTCGACTTCCTCGACGTGAACCCCGTCATCGACCTCATCGGCTTCGACTTCTACGAGAGCGGCGCCTACCGCACGAGTGAGGCCATGCGGATGCCGGTGACCTCGGTCCACGAGTACGCCGACGAGAAGACGTGGGTGCTCGACCGCGCGACGAAGGTGACCGAGCACCTGATCAGCCTGCGCTGAGCCCCCGTCGGCACCCGTAGACCCCGTACTCTCTCGCAGACTTGAGGACACCACCCCGCCATGTCCCGTACCACCGCCTCCGCCGCCCCGCCCGCCGTCCACACCCCCGCAGCGCCCGTGCGCGAGGCCGCGGGGGACGACGTACGCGACCTCACGGGCAAGCGCCGCGTCGCCTTCGCGAGCTTCGTCGACGAGAACTACCTCCCGGGCTTCCTCGCCCTGCTGCGCTCCCTCGCGCTGAGCAACCCGGAGGTCTGCGAGGACTTCCTCGTCCTCCACGACGGCCTGCGCCCCGCCTCCCTCGCGCGCATCCGCGCCCTGCACCCGCGCATCAGGCCGCGCCGCGTGGACGCCGCCCGCTACGACGCCTACGCCAAGGGCGACCAGAACAACTACCTCGTCCGCAAGGCGTACTTCCTCCTCGACGTCTTCCGCGTCCGCGACTACGACACGATCATCACGCTCGACACGGACATGGTCGTCCTCGGCGACCTCTCCGAACTCCTGCGCCTGCGCGAAGGACTCGCCGCCGTACCGCAGTTCTTCTACGGCACCCACAAGCTCAACAGCGGACTCCTCGTCATCCAGCGGGAGTTCCTCTCGGACGCCTTCTGCGAACGCGTCGACGAGACGGGCCTCGCGGGCACCTACGAACTCGACAAGCACGACCAGGGCATCCTGAACGCCGTGCTCGACGGGGACTTCGTGCGCCTGCCCGCGCGCTACAACTTCGTCAAGCGCCGCCTCTCCGGCGACAAGCCCGTCCCCGAGGACACCGCCGTGCTCCACTTCACCGGGCGCCACAAGCCCTGGCAGGGCGGCGAGAACGGCTACGCGGAGGCCGAGGCGCGCTGGCGCGAATTCCACCTCACCGAGCGGGAGTTCCAGGACGCGTACCTCGCCCTCCCGGGCGCGAAGCACCCCGACCTCCTCGTGCACCTCGGCACCCCGTACGTCCACCGCACCGGCGACGTCGACGCGGCCCGCAGGATCGCCGCCGCGCACATCGGTGCGGGGCACTTCGAGGAGGCCGTCGAGATCCTGCGCGCCGTCCGCGTCCCCGTCCACGACGCCTGGCCGCACGAGGTGCTCGGCCACGCCCTGCTCAGCGTCTCGCGCTACGCCGAGGCCACGAGCCACCTGCTCCTCGCGGCCACGTCACCGAACCGCGCCCCGACCGCGTACAGCCGCCTCGCGCAGATCGCCTGGATACACCACCGCGACGAGGAGGCCCACACGTACGCCGAGAAGGGCCTCTCCGTCGATCCCACGCACCGCGCCTCGCGCATCTGGCACCAGCGCACCCGCCACGCGGCCCCGGGCGCCTCGCTGCCGCACCAGCCCGAAGGCCCCGCGCACGAGCAACTCGCCCACGTCGCCTTCTACATGGAGGGGCAGGGCAACGCGGGCGACAAGGTGCTCCCCGAGTCGGTGCGCCTCGCCCTCGACCCCGACCCCTCCGCGCGCCGCTGGCACTCCCTGCACGCGCACCGCCTCTTCGACCGCGAGGCGCTCGCCGAGGTCAACCGGCGGCGCGGGCTCGTCATCGGCGGCGGCGGCCTCTTCATCCCGGACACCGCGCCGAACGGCAACAGCGGCTGGCAGTGGAACGTACCGCCCGAGCACCTGCGCGCGATCGACGTGCCCGTCCTCGTGCACGCGGTCGGCTTCAACGCCTTCGACGGCCAGTCCTACCGCCACCGCCGCTTCCACGAGAGCCTCAGGCTCCTCGTCGAGCAGTCCTCGTTCTTCGGCCTGCGCAACCATGGTTCGGTCGAGAAGGTACGGGCGCTGCTCCCGCCGCACCTGCGCGAGCGCGTGCGCTGGCAGCCCTGCCCGACGACGGTCACCCGCCACCTCGTGCCCGGCTGGACCGACCCCGTCGCGCGCGAGGACACGATCCTCCTCAACGCCGCCTACGACCGCGCGGGCCTGCGCTTCGGCCACGACTACCCGTACTTCCTCGACCAGATGGCGCGCGCCGTACGCGGCCTCGGCGCCCTCGCCCAGGTCAAGATCGCCGCGCACGCGCTCGACGACGAACGCCTCGGCCACGACCTGCGCCGCACGCACGGCATCTCGCTGCCGGTGCTGCCGATGTACGACTGGGACAACGACGAGATCCGCACGGCGTACGCGGAGACCCGCCTGGTCATCGGCATGCGCGGCCACGCCGGCATGATCCCCTTCGGCTGCGGCACCCCGATCCTCAGCCTCGTCTCGCACCCGAAGATGGCCTACTTCCTCGCCGACATCGACCGCCCCGAGTGGGGCATCAGCGTCCACGACCGCCACCTGGCCGACCACCTCACGGAGGCCGCCCGCACCCTCCTGTCCGACCACGCGGCGAGCGTGGCGGACGTGCACGAGCGGCAGCGGGCGCTGTGGGAGGTGACGCGGGGGAACGGGGCGGACATCAGGGCGGTGCTGGCCTGAGGGGGCGGAGGGGCCGGGGCCGGGGCGGCCCGCCGGAGGGGGCGTGCGGCGGGCCGCCCGGCGACAACCCCGCCCCCGCCCGGCGGCAACCCCGCCCCCGCCCGGCGACAACCCCGCCCCCGCCCGGACCGCCCCACCCCCTCCCCCCTACTTCCTCCGCCCCACCCGTGACCGTAGCGCCCGCGTCCGCCGTGCCACCTTCCGGACCGTCGCGTTGCGCGGCAGGAAGCCGAGTTGCTGGGGCATTCCGCCCGGAAGGCCCAGCGTCGTCAGGCGCTTGCGCTTCACGTAGCGGCGGGCCGTCTCCTCGCCGCACTCCGCCAGGTGGGCCTCCGCGCGCGCCCGCAGTCCCGGGTGGATCTTCGGCTGCATCGCGAAGCCGACGGCGACGAGGAGTTCCTGCGTCGCGGGGCTCGCCGCGAGGTCCTGGGCCGCGACCGCCTCGGCGTCTTCGAGGTCCGGGAGGAGGGCGTCCACGAGGGTCACGGGGACGCGGTTGCTGTTCTCGAACGGCGTCAGGCGCTCCAGGAGACGGCCCGTACCGGTCCGCGCGACCGGCAGCCCGTAGAGCGTCGCCGCCGTGAGCAGCGCCGTCGAGAAGCAGCCGACGACGAGCGCCGGCTTCAGCGCCGGATACAGCGTCTCGGCGAGCAACGGCACGTCGAGCACCAGGAGTTCGGCGCCCAGTCGCTCCGCTTCCGCCTCCATCAGGCGCGCCCAGCGGGCCGGCGCCGTCGGGTGCGGTTTGAAGACGAGACTCCGGTGGCCGAGCGCGACCGCGCCGCGCACCATGTCGGCGTGCAGCGTCTCCTCCTCCTCGGGGGTGAGGATGCCGAGCGCGGAAAGGTACTGGCCGAGGAGCAAGGCCGGTCGCGAGGACGGCAGTTCGGGCAGCTCGGGTGATTCCTCGGCCACCTCCGCGAGCACCCGCACGAACGCCTCCGCGTCCACGACCTCCCGCCGCACCCCGAACTCGCTGAGCAGCAACGGCTCCAGGCCCGGTACGAGGTCCAGGTGCAGCAGCCGCTCGATGCGGGTGCCGAGGAGCGGGTCGAGCTTGTTCCGGGTCGGCCCGTAACTCATGAGCCCGTCCGCGTACACGTCCACGCGCGCGCCGGTGAAGATCGTGGTGACGGCGAGCGCGGGCACGACCTGGATCGACTCGACGACGAACTCGACCTCCTCCTCGGCCCCGAGCCCCCACAGCAGGCGCAAGTACCGTTCCCACAGCGGCACATCGTCGGGCGCGGGGTCCCACGCGCCCGGGTGGAAGGGGGCGATGGCCTCGTTCCAGTGCCGTACCTCGTCGAAGCGGGTGCGAAGGCGCGAGAAGCCCGCGAGCGCGTCCGGGCCGGGCGTCGTCTCGGGGTTCGCCGCGTTGTTGCTGAGCAGCAGGATCGTTCGGTCCACGGGCGCGAACTGCCCCGCGTCGATCGCGGCGGCGAGCGTCGCCGTGCCGTACAGCGTGGAGGCGAGGAGGATACGGGTGCTCACGCGGCCACCCCCGCGGCGGGACGACGCCGCAGGCGGCGCAGCAGGGCCGCGCGTTCGACGTCCATCGAGGAGAGCGCGGCGGCGAGCACGTCCTGCGGCAGCCGCCGCAGCGCGGAGGCGCTCCGCGACTTCAACTCCCTGGCCACGGACGGCTGGAAGTATTCGATGCGCCCCAAGTGGTGGGCGATGATCGCGCAGTAGGTGCGTACGGCCTTCGGCAGCAGCGCGGCGGCCTCGGGGTCGGCGGAGGTCTCCGCCACGACCTGGTCGAAGGCGGGCAGGAAGTCGAGCTGGCGCATGTCACCGACCTGCGTCAGCGAACTCCCCACGCCCCGCCGGTAGAAGTAGCCAAGCGTGTTCACCGCCGCGCAACTCTCCGCCTCCCGGTGCAGCCGCCAGATCCACGGCCGGTCCTCGGCGGTGTGCAGCCCCTCGGGAAAATCGAGCAACCCCCGTTCGAGGAGCCGCCGGTGATACAACCCGGCCCAGGAGTACGGGTAGTCGACGGACGTGGACCGCTCGGCCGGAAGGATGAGCGCGCGCGGATCGAGCACGACCCCGCGCCGCCCGATCGGCGCCCGGTACACGGACCGCGCCCGCGCGGTGCACCGCACGTGGTCGACGCGCAGGAAGTCCACACCGAGCCGCTCGGCATCGGTGACGAGCCGTTCGAGATACCCGGGGGCGAGCCAGTCGTCCCCGTCGAGGAACGTCAGCCACTCCCCGCGCGCGGCGGCGAGCCCGCTGTTCCTGGCCGTCCCGATACTGCTGTTCACCTCGTGCCGCACCACTCTCGCGGGCGCCCCGAGCCCCCCGAGGGCATCCGCCACCACCTCCCCGGTCCCATCGTCGGAACAGTCGTCCACGAAGACGAACTCGTAGTCCGGCCGGGCATTGGCGCGCAGCGAACGCAGCGCCTCGGACACATAGGGCCGCACATTGTGGAACGGCACGATGACGGAGAGCTTGAGCACGGCCGCGACGCTAGGGCTAGCGACGAGCGGGGGCCTGAAGGGCGGGCGTACGGGAGGTGAAATCAGGGGGGCGGTGCGGTGGAGAGCCCCGGACACCCCCTGCTCAGGCCCGGGGCACCCCCCGAGCCCCGGGGCGGAGCCCCGAGAGGGTGCCGGCGGCGCCCCGTTGGGCCGCCCGGGTGACTCGCACCAGCCCCCTCTTTCATTCGCTCCTCGCTGTTCACCCCCCGTTGCCGTCACGTTCGGTGTCCCCTCGGAAACGGTTCCTAGCGTCCGGGGTGTGTCGATAAGCAAGTCGAAGTCCCTGCGCGTCGC
The DNA here is from genome assembly GCF_044749745.1 of Streptomyces sp. NPDC088923. NCBI lineage: Bacteria > Bacillati > Actinomycetota > Actinomycetes > Kitasatosporales > Streptomycetaceae > Streptomyces > Streptomyces sp. NPDC088923. Next base: position 1,080,560 of record NZ_JBIVIO010000001.1, read on the forward strand.
GGTGCTCGCCGACTCGGACACGCGGTGGAAGTGGGGGGCCCTCACTGCGGCCCGCGTCGCCGGGTGCGAGGAGCCGGACGGGTTCCTGCTGCGCGGCCGCGCGACCCCCACCGCGCGGCAGCTCCGCGAGGTCGGGGTGCGCGCCGCCTCGCTGCGCGAAGTGACCGCGAACGGGTTCGTACGGGCCATGGGCGAGACGGAGTACGACGTCGTCGTGCTCGCCCTCGTCGGCGGCGGCGTGCAGGCCCTCGTGCACGGACTGCGGTACGCCTGGCAGGAGGCCGCCAAGCGGCCCGTCCTCGTCACCGGATACGTCGGAGTCGTCTACGAGAAGCTCGCGGACGGGCTCCTGCTGCGGCACGGCGCCGACGTCGTGCTCGCCAACTCGCGCGACGACGCCGAGCGCTTCCGGGCCGTGTACGAAGGGGTCGGCGCCGACAGCGCGAGCGTCGTCGAGTGCGCGCTCCCCTTCCTCCAGGGCGAGCCCGCCACGGGCAAGACCGAAGGCCCCGTCGTCTTCGCCGTACAGCCCTCCGTCCCGGAGCGCCGCGCCGACCGGCTCTACCTCCTGCGCCGCGCCGCCCAGCACGCCCGCCTCCACCCCGGCCGCGAGGTCCTCGTCAAGCTCCGCTCCCGCCCCGGCGAGCACACGACGCACATCGAGGAGCAGCCGTACCAGAAGCTCGCCCGCTCGATCGAGCTGCCGCCCAACTGCCGCCTCGAATACGGGCACATGGGCACCATCCTCGACACCGCGAGCCTCCTCGTCACGGTCAGCTCGACGGCCGCCCTGGAAGCCCTCCACCGGGGCGTGCCCACGGCGGTCCTCACCGACCTCGGCATCCGCGAAGCCCTCGGCAACCACGCCTTCCTCGGCTCCGGGTGCCTCACCTCCTGGGACGCGCTCGACGCCGGGCACCTCCCGAAGGCCGATCCCGCCTGGGCCGCGCGGCAGGGCGTCGCGAGCGACCGCCCGTACGAGAGCGCCTTCGACGCGGCCCGCGCCCGCATCGCCGCCCTCCTCGCGCGCCCCCAACTGCCGCCGCTCGCCCCGTACTACACACTCGCGACCGCGCCCGGCTACCTGCCCGGCATCCTCGCCCGCCACCACCTCGCCCCCGACGGCTCTCCCCTGCCGGGCGCGCCGAGCGACACGCGCCCGCCCGGGCCGCTCAAGCAGGTCGTGCGGCAGGCCGCGCGCGGCGCCTACCGGCACGGCGTCCAGCGCGTCGCGCCCGTCATCCGCCGCATGGGGGAGCTGTGACCACCGGAACCGCGACCACCACCAGCGAAGGCCCCGCAATGACCCCTCGTGTCCTCGCCGTCATCCCCGCCCGGGGAGGCTCCAAGGGCGTGCCCGCGAAGAACCTCGCACCCGTCGGCGGCGTCCCGCTCGTCGTCCGCGCCGTGCGCGAGTGCCTGGCCGCGCGGCACGTGACCGACGTGCACGTCTCGACCGACGACCCCGCGATCTCCCACGCGGCCCGCGAGGCCGGGGCCGCCGTCGTGCGCAGGCCCGCCGAGCTGTCGGGCGACCTCGCGAGCAGCGAGGCCGCGGTCCTGCACGCGCTCGACACGTACGAGGAGCGGCACGGCGCCGCGCCCGACGTCGTCCTCCTCGTCCAGTGCACGAGCCCCTTCCTCCTCGCCTCCGACATCGACGCGGTCGCGCAGGCCGTCGTGGACGGCGGCGCGGACTCCGCGCTCACCGCCGCGCCCTTCCACGGCTTCGTGTGGCGCGAGGACGACGAGGACGGCGCGCGCGGCGTCAACCATGACCGCCGCACCCGCCCGCGCCGCCAGGACCGCCCCGAGGACCTTGTCGAGACTGGCGCGGCCTACGCGATGGACGTCGCCGGGTTCCGTACCCACAGGCACCGCTTCTTCGGCCGTACCGCACTCGTACGGACCGACGCCGCACGGGTGTTGGAGATCGACGACCCGCACGAGCTGGAGCGCGCCCGCCTCCTCGCCCCGCACTTCGACGCGCACCGCCCCGGCGCGCTGCCGACCCGCGCGGACGTCGACGCCGTCGTGCTCGACTTCGACGGCACGCAGACCGACGACCGCGTCCACATCGACGCCGAGGGCCGCGAACTCGTCTCCGTGCACCGCGGCGACGGCCTCGGCATCGCCGCGCTGCGCCGCTCCGGGCTCGCCCTGCTCATCCTCTCCACCGAGCAGAACCCGGTCGTCGCCGCGCGCGCCCGCAAACTCCGCGTGCCCGTCCTGCACGGCATCGACCGCAAGGACCTCGCGCTCAAGCAGTGGTGCGAGGAGCAGGGCATCGCGCCCGAACGCGTCCTCTACGCGGGCAACGACGCCAACGACCTGGCCTGCTTCGGCCTCGTCGGCTGGCCCGTCGCCGTCGCGAACGCCCACGACGCCGTGAAGGGCGCCGCGCGCGCCGTCACGACCGTGCCCGGCGGCTCCGGGGCGATCCGCGAGGTGGCCGGCTGGCTCCTCGGCGGCGACCTCGGCACGCGGGGCGCCTCCGGGGGCCCGGCGGCACGGGACGCCCTTACGGACCAACTCACCCCGGAACCAACCGACTCCACCCGAACCCCCCACACCCACCAGCACTGACCCAAGGACCCGCAATGAGCAACGTCACCACCACCCCTCGCCTCCGCGCCTTCGGCTCCCGCGAGGTCGGCCCCGGGCGGCCCGTCTACGTCACCGGCGAGATCGGGATCAACCACAACGGCGAGCTGGACAACGCCCTCGCCCTCATCGACATCGCCGCCGACGCCGGTTGCGACGCCGTGAAGTTCCAGAAGCGCACGCCCGAGATCTGCACCCCCCGCGACCAGTGGGACATCGAGCGGGACACGCCGTGGGGCCGCATGACGTACATCGACTACCGGCACCGCGTCGAGTTCGGCGAGGACGAGTACCGCGCGATCGACGCGCACTGCCGCGAGCGCGGCATCGACTGGTTCGCGTCCCCGTGGGACACCGAGGCCGTCGCCTTCCTGGAGAAGTTCGACCTGCCCGCCCACAAGGTCGCCTCGGCCTCCCTCACGGACGACGAACTGCTGCGCGCGCTGCGCGCCACGGGCCGCTCCGTCATCCTCTCGACGGGCATGTCCACGCCGCGCCAGATCCGGCACGCGGTCGAGGTGCTCGGCAGCGACAACATCGTTCTCTGCCACGCCACCTCGACCTACCCGGCGAAGGCGGAGGAGCTGAACCTGCGGGTCATCCACACCCTCCAGGCCGAGTTCCCGAACGTCCCGATCGGCTACTCCGGCCACGAGACCGGGCTCCAGACGACGCTCGCCGCCGTCGCCCTCGGCGCGACCTTCGTCGAGCGGCACATCACCCTCGACCGCGCCATGTGGGGCTCGGACCAGGCCGCCTCGGTGGAACCGCAGGGCCTCGCGCGCCTCGTCCGCGACATCCGCACGATCGAGCACTCGCTCGGCGACGGCGTCAAGAAGGTGTACGAGTCGGAGCTCGGCCCGATGAAGAAGCTGCGCCGGGTCCCGGGCGTCGTCGCGGAAGCCGAGGAGGCGGTCCTGGCGGCGGACGAGGCGGCGGACGAGGCCGCGGCCTCGGCCCGCGTCTGAGCGCGGTCAGCCCGATGACGATCCCGGGGGCGGCGGGCCCGGACGCGGGCGGGCCCGCCCCCGCCGCCACCCCGGCGGCGGGCACCCCGCCCCCCGCCCCCGCCACGCTCGCCTTCGTGGAGAGCCCCGTCCAGCTCCTCAACGTCCTCGAATGGGCCCACGTCACCCCCGGCGCCGTCCCCGCCGACGTGCTGCTCGTCGTGCTCTCGCCCACGGACCCCATGTCGCGCGGCCAGTTGCGGCGCATGGCCGAGTTCGGGCGCGCGGCGGGGATGCGGCTGCGCTGGGAGGAGGCGCGCGGCGGCAAGGCGGCGCCCGTGCACACGGTGCGGGGGCTCGCGCCGCTGCTGCGGGGCGCGCGGCGGATCGTCATCGGCGACCCGTTCTCGCGGTACGTGCAACTGCTGCTGACGCTGGCCCGCGCGCGGGAGCTGGTCGTGGTGGACGACGGGACCGCGACGATGGAGTTCATCGCGCTGCTCGCGCGCGGCGAACCCCTCGTGCGCTGGCACCGGGGCGGTCGCGGCGGCCCCCGCGACCTCGCCTTCGCGCCCTTCGCGCGCACGGCACGGCGCAAGCTCACGCCGGGCCCGGGGCGCCGGGTCGCCCTGTTCACGTGCATGCCGGTCGAAGGCGTCCCCGAGGGCGTCACCGTCACGACGCACGACTTCGCCTGGACCCGTACGGCCTTCGGCCCCCCGGCGGTACGCGCGGGCGCCGACCTCGTCGGCACCTCGCTCGTCGAGACGGGCGTGGTTGCCGAGGACCACTACGTGGCGGCGGTCGACGCGCTCGTGCGCCACCACGGCGCCGTCCGCTACTTCGCGCACCGCAGGGAGAACACCACCAAGCTCCACCGCCTCGCCGTGGAGACGGGCCTCCAGATCGTCCGCCCCGACCTCCCCCTCGAACTCATCGCCCGCCGCGGCCCGATCGGCGCGACGATCCTCAGCTTCCCCTCCACGGTCGTCCACACCCTCCCCCTCGCCCTGACCGGCACGGGCGTCCGCGTCGCGGTCTGCGACATCGACCCCACCTGGCTCACCCCCCACGCCTCCCCCCGCGCCCCGAGCTTCCTGGCGGACGTGACGGGCACGGCGCGAGGGGTGCGGCGGATAGGGGTGGGGGGCGGGTGAGGGGGCGGGGCAGGACCCGGACGCCGTGAGTACGGCGCCGATGACCGGCGAAATAGGGCATGCTGGTGCCATGAGCAGGTATGCGGAGGCGCGGCTGTACGTGCTGCCGGAGTCGCTGGAGGAGCTGGAGGGCCCCACGGAAGGCGCCGTTCGGCTGCCGCGGCACATCGACTGGGGACCCGCGTACGAGTACGAGCTTGCGGAGGCGAGCGATCTCGCGGTGATGTACGAGCGGGTTCTGCGTGAGGCCCGCTCGCGGGAGGATCTGCGGGCGCATCTCGACGGCACTATGTTGCGGCGGCTGTGGGGCCGGCTTGTACTGCCTGCCCCGCTGAGGACGCTGTGGGAGCGCCGTTTCCCCGAACTGGCGGCTCAGCGATCGGCAGCGGCGTAGTGCACGATCTGCACCTGAGGCTGATCCGTCTGGGCCTGGAAGCACTGGGCGGCGACTTCGGGTTCGCGCTGGCCGGTGGGTACGCCGTTCAGGCCCATCGCATCGTTCAGCGGCTCAGCGACGATGTGGACCTGTTCGCTCCGTTCGAGCGTCGAGGAGAGATGCCCGCAGCCACGGAGCGGATCGTGGCCGTTCTGGGCGACAACGGATACGACGTGGAAATTCTCCAGCAGGCGGACACCTATGTCCGGCTCATGGTCTCGGACCCGGTGAGCGGGCAGGAGACCAAGATCGAACTGGTCGCGGAGTTCCTCAGACGCTCGCCCGTGGACTCCGAATGGGGACCGGTGCTGCATCGGGACGATGTGGCGGCGGGCAAGATGGAAGCCCTGTTCTCCCGGGCTGAGGCGCGTGACTTCATCGATGTCGACGCCCTCATTCGGGCCGGGTACTCCCGGGAGGAGCTGATCGGACTCGCGGCCCAGCGGGATGCGGGTTTCGACAGAGCCGTCCTGGCCCAGATGCTGGCTGGTGTCGCCCGATTCAGTGACCGGCAGTTCCTGGTGTACGGCGTGGACCAGAACCGCGTCGACGGCATCCGCGCACAGTTCGAAGACTGGCGGCGACAGCTCTGAGGCCGGGGCGGACGGCGCGTGAGCGACGAGCCCCGAACAACGCTGCACGGCACACCGCCGCGGAGCGCCCGCGCGGCGAAATCCCGTTGCCGCGGTACGGGGCCGGGGCCGACGATCGGCGCATGCCCCCCGCTCCCACGCCCTCGGACGGCCGCGCCGGTATCGATGCCGCGCTCGTCCGCCGCCTGCTCGCCGCGCAGTTCCCGCAGTGGGCCGGTCTGCCGCTCGCGCCCGTTCCGGTGGAGGGCTGGGACAACCGGACGTACCGGCTCGGCGACGCGCTCACCGTGCGGCTGCCCACCGGGCCCGGCTACGTGCCCGCCGTCGCCAAGGAGAACACCTGGCTGCCCCGCCTCGCCCCGCACCTGCCGCTGCCCGTACCGCAGGTGCTCGGGCAGGGGGAGCCGGGCGAGGGGTACCCGTATCCGTGGTCGGTACGGCGCTGGCTCGACGGCGAGACGCTGCTCGGCGCGGAGCCCCGTTCCCGTACCGCCCTGGCCCGTGAACTCGCCCTCTTCGCCCGCGCGTTGTGGGCGGCACCGGTCGACGGGCCCGCCGCCGGGGAGCACAGCTGGTACCGGGGCGCCTCACCCGCGCACTACGACGAGGAGACCCGCGCCTGCCTCGCGGCGCTCGGAGGCGTCGTGGACACCCGCGCCGCGGCCGAGGTCTGGGACGCCGCGCTCGCCGCGCCCTTCACGGGTCGCCCCGGCTGGTTCCACGGTGACCTGGCCCCCGGCAACCTCCTCCTGCGCGAGGGCGAACTCGCCGCCGTCATCGACTTCGGCACCTCGGGCGTCGGCGACCCGGCCTGCGACCTCGTCCCCGCCTGGAACATGTTCGAGGGCCCGGCCCGCGCAGCCTTCCGCGAGACGGCGGCGATGGACGAGGACACGTGGGCACGAGCGCGCGGCTGGGCCCTGTGGAAGGCGCTCCTCGTCCTGACGGAGCGCCCACGGGAAGGCGACCCCGTACGGCGGGACTGCTCGCGGATCGTACGGGCGGTGCTCGACGACCACGCGGCACGAGGCTGACCCAGGGCGCCGGCACCACGTGGGCGGGGCCGCCCCGCCCGTCACCCCGTGCGGGAAGCCGCGCCCAGCGCCGCCACGTCCAGTCCGCCGCCCGCGCCCCCGTCCGCCGCCGCGTACCGCGCGAGCAGGCCGGCCGCCGCCTGCGCGACCGGCAGACCGGGCGTCTGCGAGGCGACGAGCCGTAGGTCCTTGGCGAGCGCCGCGACCGTGAAGTCGGCGTGCCCGTACTCCTCTCGCGCCAGACGCTCGCCCTTGGCCACGACGAAGGGGGCGAGGTGGCCGGCGGCGAGGGTGGCGATGACGTCCGCACGGGGCACGCCCAGCGCGGCGCCGTACGCGAGCGCCTCGCGCAGCCCGGCGGCCGCCAGGCCGAGACCGAGGTTGGCGACGAGCTTCAGTGCTGTCGCGCTCCCGACGGGTCCCGTACGGCGCAGCTCACCCGTACGCGACCACACCCGCAGGACCCGCCCCGCCTCCGCCACGTCTGCGGGCGCCCCGCCCGCCAGGATGCGCAGCCCGCCCTCCCGTACCTTCGGCACCGAACCGATCAACGGCGCCTCCACGTACCGCAGTCCGCCCGCCTCCGCCTCGTCCGCCAGCGCGCGGGACTCACCGGGAGCCACGGTCGCGCAGTTGACGACGAGCGTGCCGGGCGTGGCTCCTTCGCGCACCTGGGCGAGTACGTCGTGCGAGGCCGCCGCGTCGAAGAGCACCAGGACCACGATCCGCGCTCCGCGCGCCGCTTCGGCCGGGCTCGCCACCGCCCCGGGACGCGGGGTCCTGTTCCACATGACCGGGGCCGTGCCCGCCCTCGCCAGCGCCTCGGCGAGCGCCGTGCCCATCCGCCCGAGCCCGCACACCGCCACCTCGGCCGCGCTCATGCCCGCGCCGCCTCGTCCTCGGGGACGACGGCGAGGGCCTCCACCTCGAGGAGGAGATCGGGGCGGAAGAGCGCGGCGACCTGCACCGCCGTGCTCGCCGGGGGCTCCGTGCCGCCGAGGAAGGCGTCACGGGCCTTGCGGACGGCGGGCAGGTCGCCGATGTCCGTGACGAAGTAGGTCAGTTTGACGAGGTCGGCGGGGCGGGCGCCCTCGGCGGCGAGACACCGCCCGATGTTGCGGAAGACCTGACGCGCCTGCGCCGAGGCGTCACCCGCCCCGACGAGACCCCCGTACTCGTCGAGAGCGATCTGTCCCGCGACCGCCACCAGCCGCCCCCGCGCCGAGACGACCTGCCGGTACCCGGCCCCCGGCGCGACCCCGGCGGGGCCGCGCGAGTGCCCGTGCGCCGCCGCCGTCCCGGGCGCGCGGGAATCCCTGTGTGTGCTCGTGCTGCTGTGCATGCCCCAGATCCTGCGCGCCCCGGGGCACTTCCACCAGCGCATGTCCCGCAGGGCAGCCATGCGCGAAACGCAAGGCCTGCCGCCACGTCCTAGGGTCCGTCCGGCGTCGCGCGGCAGACGGGGATTGCCGGACAGACCCTAGGCTCGCCCGCATGGACCCGCTCGCCGGTATGGACCTCACCGCGCTCCGCTCCTTCAGGGAGGTGCACAGGCGTGGGGCGATCGGGCTCGCCGCCGCGGCGCTCGGCTACACGCAGTCCGCCGTCTCGCGACAGCTCTCCGCCCTGGAGGCCCGCCTCGGCGTGACCCTCCTGGAGCGGCACGCGCGCGGTGTCCGGCTCACCCCCGCGGGGCACGCGCTGCTTCCGCACGCTGTCGCGCTCCTCGCCCGCGCCGAGCGCGCCGCGCGCGAGGTCGCCGCGCTCGCCGGGCGCGACATGCCGCCGCTGCGGGCCGGGGCCGTGCCCAGCGTGTCGGCCGCGCTGCTGCCCGCCGCTTTCACCCGGTACCGGGAAGCGCGCCCCGGCGCGCGCGCCGTCTTCGCGGAGGACACGACCCCGCACCTGCTGCCGCGCGTCCACGACGGGGAACTCGATCTCGCCGTCGTCACCGACTACCCGCCGGGGCTGCCCGCCCACTCGGGGCTCACCGTCACGCACCTCTTCGACGAGCCCCTGTGGTGCCTGCTCCCCACGGGCCACCCGCTCGCCGCACACGCCGTCGCCGACCTCGCGGCACTCGCGGACGAGCCGTGGGTCGAGGACTACGAGGGCGCGGCCTCCCTCCTCACGGCGGCGGCGGCGCGGGCCGGGTTCACGCCGCGCGCGGGCGTCGAGTGCGGCGGCTGGCTCGGCAAGCAGGGCTTCGTCGCCACCGGGCACGGCGTCGCGCTCGTCCCGCGCTCCCTCGTCCCGGCGCTGCGCCCCGGACTCGTCGCGCGCCCGCTCACCGACCCGCCCGTGCGCGCCGTCCACGGGGCGGTGCGGGCGGGGGAGCGGGGCACGGCGGTACGGGCATTCCTCGACGCCGTGCGGGAGGCGGGGCGCGGGGGCGGCCCGGCGGGCGGCGGCGGTGGGAGCGGAACCGGCGAGGCGGGCGAACCCGGCGGGTCCCCTGCTCCCCGCGCGGCGGGGAACGCGGACGTTCCGGCCGATCCGAACACGCGAGCGTAAACACGAGTAAAGGCGAGGCATACCCATCGGGGGCGTCCACTATGCGGGACCGGACGAATTTTCTTACGTCAATCCCGGTGAACTTTCGCGTTTGACCGGATAGTTGCCCCCTGCATCGCCTTACCCTTCGAAGGGTGAGCCACCTCGAAGCGCCCGAGACCGATGCCCCCGCCCCCACTCCCGCCTCTGCCCCCACGGATGTCGCCCCGGCCGGACCCGCCGCCGCTCCCGGGGCGGCCCTGCCCGGCGCGGCGGCCGATTTTCCCGCCGGGCTGTGCGAGGAGCTGATCGCCTTCCGGCGCGATCTGCACGCGCACCCCGAGCTGGGCAACCAGGAGGTCCGCACGACCGGGGCGATCAAGGCCAGACTGGAGGAGGCGGGGCTGCGCCCCCGCGTGCTCGCGGGCGGCACGGGGCTCGTCTGTGACATCGGCGCGTGGGACGGGGGGCGCCCGATGCTCGCGCTGCGTGCCGACATCGACGCGCTGCCCATCCCGGACACGAAGGTCACCACGTCCTACCGCTCCACGGTCCCCGGCCGCGCGCACGCCTGCGGCCACGACGTGCACACGACCGTCGTGCTCGGTACGGGCCTCGTCCTCGCCGATCTCCTGAAGCGCGGCCTGCTGCCGCGCCCGGTCCGGCTCGTCTTCCAGCCGGCCGAGGAGGTCCTGCCCGGCGGCGCGGCCGACGCGGTGCGCGACGGGGTGCTGGAGAACGTGGGCCGCATCCTCGCCGTGCACTGCGACCCGAAGGTGGACGCGGGCCGCATCGGGCTGCGCCACGGTCCCATCACCTCGGCGTGCGACAGCCTCAAGATCTCGCTCGACGGCCCCGGCGGCCACACCGCGCGCCCGCACCTGACGACCGACCTCGTCACGGCCGTCGCCAAGGTCGCCACCGAGGTCCCCGCGCTCGTCGGCCGCCGCGTCGACACCCGCGCCGGGCTCGCGATCACCTGGGGCCGCATCGAGTCCGGGCACGCCACGAACGTCATCCCGCAGCACGCCGAACTCGCCGGGACCGTACGGTGCCTGGACCAGCGCACGTGGGAGACGGCGCCCGACGCGGTGTACGCGGCGATCGACGAGGTCGCGGCGCTGTACGGCGCGAAGACGCAGATCACGTACGTGCGCGGGGTGCCCCCGGTCGTCAACGAGGCGAGCGCCGCCGACCTGTTGCGCGACGCGATGACCGCCCGGCACGGCGCCGAGTCCGTCGAGAGCACCGAACAGAGCCTGGGCGGCGAGGACTTCTCCTGGTACCTCCAGCACGTCCCGGGCGCGATGGCCCGGTTGGGTGTCCGCACCCCGGGCGACCGGCTCTCGCGCGACCTGCACCAGGGCGACTTCGACGTGGACGAATCCGCGATCGCGGTCGGCGTGGAACTCTTCACGGCGGCGGCGCTCCTGGACGCGGCGGAGGACCGGACGAGCTGACCCCTCCGAGGGCGGGGCGGGCCCTTGTGGGGCTCGCCCCACACCCCGCTCCTCAATCTCCCCCAGCCTTCGGCCGGGAGGTGCCCCCCGGAGGGGCTGGATTTTTGGGCTGAGGTTTTCGGCCTGGCGCCCAAATCCCCCCTTCGTCACCCTCGTTCACCGGCCCGTAACGGCCCGTTGGCACGAATGGGTAACGCCTCGCCGAAGCCCTTCAGCCCCCGCTTCTACGCGCGTTACTGTGCGGCGCGTTGGAGAGCGCCGACGATCGCGTCGAACAAGCGCCTGGAGAAGGGGAGTTCCCCGTGGGTCACAAGTCGAGGTTCACCCGGGTCGCCGTGGGAGTCGCCGCGCTGGCGCTCGCCGCCACCGCCTGCGGGAAGACGAGCGGTGAGGCCGAGAAGGACGACGCGAAGAAGGGCGGCGACTCCTCCGCCTCGGCGTCCAAGGGCATCGGCCTGGCGTACGACGTCGGCGGGCGCGGCGACCAGTCGTTCAACGACGCCGCGTACTCGGGCTTCGAGAAGGCCCGCAAGGAGTTCAAGCTCGGCGGTCAGGCCGTGGAGCCGCAGGACGGCGAGTCCGACGCGGACAAGGTCGCGCGCCTGACGCAACTCGCCAAGAACGGCTACAACCCGATCATCGGCGTCGGCTTCGCGTACGCGCCCGCCCTGAAGGAGGTCGCGCCCAAGTACCCGAAGCTCACCTTCGGCATCGTCGACGACGACACGGTCAAGGGCGACAACGTGGCGGACCTCGTCTTCCACGAGGAGCAGGGCTCCTACCTCGCGGGCGTCGCGGCGGCGAAGGCGACGAAGAAGAAGCACGTGGGCTTCATCGGTGGCGTCGACGTACCCCTCATCCACAAGTTCGGCGCGGGCTTCAAGGCGGGCGTCGCCTCCGTCGACCCGAAGATCGAGGTCGAGGAGCAGTACCTCACCGAGAAGGCCGAGGACGGCGGCTTCTCCAGCCCGAACCTGGGCAAGGAGGCCGCGAAGGGCCAGCTCGACAAGGGCGCCGACGTCCTCTACGCGGCGGCCGGGCTCTCGGGCCAGGGCGTCATCGAGGAGGCCGCCGCCGCGAAGAAGTGGGCGATCGGCGTCGACTCCGACCAGTACAACCAGAAGCCGCTGGCGAAGTACCGGAAGTACATCCTGACGTCGGTCCTGAAGGACGTGGGCGGCGCGGTCTACGACCTGACGAAGTCGGTCGTGGACGGCTCCCCGAAGACGGGCGAGACCCGCTTCGACCTCGCCTCGGGCCGCGTGGGCCTCTCCGAGTCGAACCCGGCCTACGGGAAGATGACGGAGCTGACGGCGGCGGTCGAGAAGGCCGAAGCGGACATCAAGGCGGGCAAGATCGACGTCCCGACGTCTTGACGCGGTAGTGATGAGGAGGGGCTGGAACGTAAAGGTCCAGCCCCTCCGGCGTTTGAGGAGCGGGGTCCGGGGCGGAGCCCCGAAAACGGCCCGCCCCTGCGGGGCACAGGTGGATAACGGGTGACCTGCGGGGGTTTTCCGCGCGTTCTACGCGCGTTACGCTGCGGCGGAACCAGCGCCCCATCCGGGTGCCGCCACACAAGGAGTCCCGCTCATGCGCCGCCTGTCCCGAATCGCTGCCGCAGGCATTGCGACCGCCGCTCTCGCCGTCTCCGTCACCGCTTGTGGCGGTACCTCCAGCGACGCCGCCGCCGACAAGGACAAGGGCGGCGACGCCAAGGCCAAGGGTCTCGCCCTCGCCTACGACGTCGGTGGCCGCGGCGACCAGTCCTTCAATGATGCCGCGCACGCGGGCATGGTGAAGGCCGAGCAGGACTTCAAGCTCACCGGCAAGGACGTCGAGCCCACCGACGGCGAGTCCGACGCCGACAAGGTCGCCCGCCTCGACCAGCTCGCCAAGCAGGGCTACAACCCCGTCATCGGTGTCGGCTTCGCGTACGCGCCCGCCATCAAGGAGGTCGCGGCCAAGCACCCGAAGACGACCTTCGGCATCGTGGACGACGAGACCGTCCAGGAGAAGAACGTCGCCGACCTCGTCTTCCACGAGGAGCAGGCGAGCTACCTCGCGGGCATCGCCGCCGCGATGACCAGCAAGAGCGACCACATCGGCTTCGTCGGCGGCGTGGACGTCCCCCTCATCCACAAGTTCGAGGCCGGGTACGTCCAGGGCGCCCAGTCGGTCAACCCGAAGATCAAGATCGAGAAGCAGTACCTCACCGAGAAGGCCGAGGACGGCGGCTTCTCCAGCCCGAACCTGGGCAAGGAGGCCGCGAAGGGCCAGATCGACAAGGGCGCGGACGTCGTCTACGCCGCCGCCGGTCTCTCGGGCCAGGGCGTCATCGAGGCCGCCGCCGCCGCGAAGAAGTGGGCGATCGGCGTCGACTCGGACCAGTACAACCAGAAGCCGCTCGCGAAGTACAAGGACCACATCCTCACCTCCGCCACCAAGGACGTCGCGGGCGCGGTCTACAACCTCGTGAAGTCGGTCCAGGACGGCAAGCCCGCGACCGGCGTCGTCCGCGCCGACCTCGGCTCCGACGGTGTCGGCCTCGCCGACTCCAACCCGGAGTTCAAGGGCGACGCCAAGGTCCAGAAGGCGATCGAGAAGGCCAAGGCCGACATCGCCGCGGGCAAGATCAAGGTCAAGACCACCAGCTGAGCGGCGCCTCGGGCCCGGCCGGCGCGTATCGTCCGGGCCACGCGCGCGTACGGCGGTACGGGGCCGAGCGAAGCCCGTAGCAGGGGCCGAGGGGAGCCCGTACCGCCGCGGGCGGTCCCGTACCGCCACAACTGAACCAGTGGACACCGCCACGAAACGGTGCCGTCACCGGCCCCGGGGAGGCTGAACCGGCCCCGGGGCCGACCGGCACCCGCCCCGCACCACCCCTCCCGCACACGTCCGGGCCGCCGCACGCGGGCCCCCTTCCGAGGAGAATGCGCCATCAACGCGTCTCAAAGCCCCCCGTCCGGCGGCCAGGCGCCCGCGGTCGAGCTCCAGGGCATCACCAAGCGCTTCCCGGGCGTGGTCGCCAACCACGACATCCACCTCAGCGTCCGCAAGGGCACCGTGCACGCGCTCGTCGGCGAGAACGGCGCGGGCAAGTCGACGCTCATGAAGATCCTCTACGGGATGCAGAAGCCCGACGAGGGCACGATCCGCGTCGACGGCCAGGAGGCCGCCTTCGGCTCCCCGGCCGACGCCATCGCGCGCGGCATCGGCATGGTGCACCAGCACTTCATGCTCGCCGACTACCTCACCGTCCTGGAGAACGTCGTGCTCGGCAGCGAGAAGCTGCACGGCATCGGCGGGGCCGCGCGCCGCAGGATCGTCGAGCTGTCCGAGCGCTACGGGCTCGGGGTCCGCCCCGACGTGCGCGTCGAGGACCTCGGCGTCGCCGAGCGGCAGCGCGTCGAGATCCTCAAGGTCCTCTACCGGGGCGCGACGACGCTCATCCTCGACGAGCCGACCGCCGTGCTCGTCCCGCAGGAGGTCGACGCGCTCTTCGGCAACCTGCGCGAGCTGAAGGCCGAGGGCCTCAGCGTCATCTTCATCTCGCACAAGCTCGGTGAGGTCCTCTCCGTCGCCGACGACATCACCGTCATCCGGCGCGGTACGACGGTGGGCACCGCCGTCCCCGCCGAGACGACCCCCAAGCAGCTCGCCGAGCTGATGGTCGGCAGCGAACTGCCGACCCCGGAGACCGCCGAGTCGACCGTGACGGACCGCGCGCTGCTGAGCGTCGAGGAGCTGCGGCTGTGCGTGGACGGCGGCCGTCCCGTGCTCGACGACATCAGCTTCACGATCCACGAGGGCGAAGTCCTCGGCATCGCGGGCGTAGAGGGCAACGGTCAGACCGAGCTGATCGACGCGCTCATCGGCCTCAAGGGCGCCGACTCGGGCCGCATCCTCCTCGCGGGCGAGGAGATCACGCCGTGGCCGACGCGCAAGCGCCGCGAGCACGGCGTCGGCTACATCCCCGAGGACCGCCACCGCCACGGCCTCCTCCTCGACGCGCCGCTGTGGGAGAACCGCATGCTCGGGCACGTCACCGAGGAGCCCGCGGCGAAGGGCTTCTGGCTCACGCCGAAGGCCGCGCAGGAGGACACGCGCCGCATCGTCGAGGAGTACGACGTCCGTACGCCCGGCATCGACGTGACGGCCGGCTCGCTCTCCGGCGGCAATCAGCAGAAGCTCATCGTCGGCCGCGAGATGAGCCACAAGCCGCGCTTCCTCATCGCCGCGCACCCGACCCGGGGCGTGGACGTCGGCGCGCAGGCGCAGATCTGGGACCAGATCCGCGAGGCGCGCCGCGAAGGGCTCGCCGTCCTCCTCATCTCCGCCGACCTCGACGAACTCATCGGCCTCTCGGACACCTTGCGGGTCATCTACCGGGGTCGCCTCGTCGCGGACGCCGACCCCGCGCACATCACGCCCGAGGAACTGGGCTCCGCGATGACGGGGGCGAGCAGCGGCCACCTGGAGGAAGCGGCGCCGCCCGCGAAGGACGCCGCGAAGAAGCCCGTACCCCCGCAGAAGTCGCCCGCGACCTCGAAGGCCCCGCAGGAGAAGGACACCCCCCGATGAGCAACCTCTCCGCGAAGAAAACGGACGAGTCCCCGAAGACGGCCACGGCACCGCACGGCCCCTCCGGCAAGAAGTGGGACTCCGAGCGCCTGATCCTGGCCGCCGCCGGGCCCGTCATCGCCCTCGTCCTCTCCCTCGTCGTCACCGGCGTCGTCCTGCTCGCCTCCGGCAAGAACCCGATCGAGCCCTTCCAGCTCATGTTCGAGCAGATCGGCTACTCCGACCAGCAGGTCCTGATCATCAACCAGGCGGGCGTCTACTACCTCGCCGCGCTCGCGGTCGCGGTCGGCTTCCGCATGAACCTCTTCAACATCGGCGTCGACGGCCAGTACCGCCTCGCCGCCTGCGTCACCGCGATCGCCGGTTTCCACCTCGCGCTGCCGCAGGTCCTCCAGATCCCCGTGCTGCTGATCATCGCGATGCTCACGGGCGCCCTGTGGGCCGGCATCGCGGGCGTCCTGAAGGTCACGCGCGGTGTGAGCGAGGTCGTCGCGACGATCATGCTCAACTCGATCGCGACCGCGCTCATCGTGTGGCTGTGCCTCACCGACAACTTCGGCGTCCCCGTGGGCAACAACCAGACGACGGGCGCCATGGACAAGGCCGGCTGGTTCCCCGGCATCGGCATGGGCGACGCGGGCGAGATCTACGGCTTCGTCTTCGTCGCCGTCCTCGCGGGCCTCGTGTACTGGCTCGTCCTCAACCGCACCCGCTTCGGCTTCGACCTGCGCGCCTCGGGCGCCTCCGAGGAGGCCGCCGCCGCGAGCGGCGTCAGCGCCAAGCGCATGACCCTCACCGCGATGCTCCTCTCCGGCGCCGTCGCCGGCCTCGCGGGCCTGCCGATCCTGCTCGGCGACACGCACACGTACAGCCAGAGCTTCCCGAGCGGCCTCGGCTTCACCGGCATCACGATCGCCCTGCTGGGCCGCAACAACCCGCTCGGCATCGCCGCGGCCTCGCTCCTGGTCGCCTTCCTCGACAAGGCGAGCTCCGTACTCGACTACAACGGGTACGAGAAGGAGATCGCGACGATCATGCAGGGGATCATCGTGATCGCCGTCGTCGTCTCCTACGAGCAGGTACGCCTGTGGGGCCTGCGCCGCCAGCAGCGCCGCGTCGGGCTCGAACTCGCGGCAGCCGCTGCCGCCGCCACCCCGTCCACCGAGGTCAAGAAGGAGGCGGCGGCCCGATGAGTACGCCCACCACCACCGCACCGGAGAAGGCGCAGGCCGCGCCGCCCCGCCCCCGTACGAAACTCACCTGGCCCGTCGCGCTGCTCCTCGTCGCCGGGCTGCTGATCATCGTCTCCGCCGTACGCCTCATCACCGGCGCGGACGGCATCACCTCGACCGGGCAGATGTCCGCCGCGCTGCGCCTCGCCGTGCCGATCGGCCTCGCCGGGCTCGGCGGGCTGTGGGCCGAGCGCGCGGGCGTCGTCAACATCGGCCTCGAAGGCATGATGATCCTCGGCACCTGGTTCGGCGCCTGGGCCGGTTACCAGTGGGGCCCCTGGGTGGGCATCCTGCTCGGCGTCGTCGGAGGCGCGATCGGCGGGCTGCTGCACGCGATCATCACGGTGACGTACAACGTCAACCACATCGTCTCCGGTGTCGCGATCAACATCCTCGCCCTCGGCGTCACCCGCTACCTCTCGATCTTCACCTTCGCCGAGGCGGACGGCGGCACCTCGAAGCAGTCCCCACCGATCGACTCGCTCGGCACCTGGACCGTGCCAGGCATCGCGGACGGGCTCGGCGATCTCGCGGACAAGCACTGGTTCCTGATCTCGGACCTCGCCGGCCTCATCGGCGGCGTCCTCACCGACCTCTCGCCGCTGACCCTGATCGCGCTGCTCCTCGTGCCGTTCACGTGGTGGGTGCTGTGGCGCACGAGCTTCGGCCTGCGGCTGCGCTCCTGCGGCGAGAACCCGGTCGCCGCCGAGTCGCTCGGCGTGGACGTCTACCGCTACAAGTACCTCGCGGTCATCATCTCCGGCGGTTTCGCGGGCCTCGGCGGCGCCTTCCTCGCGCTCGTCTCCTCCAACATCTACCTGGAGGGCCAGACCGGCGGGCGCGGTTACATCGGCCTCGCCGCGATGATCTTCGGCAACTGGATGCCGGGCGGACTCGCCCTCGGCGCCGGGCTCTTCGGCTACACCGACTCGCTGCGCCTGCGCGGCGGCGGCGAGAACGTGCACGCGGTCCTTCTCCTCCTCGTCATCCTGCTCGCCTTCGCCGTGGCGTGGCTCGTGTGGCGCAAGAAGTGGCTCGCGGCGGGCATCACGACGGTCGTCGGGGCGCTCCTGCTCGTGTGGTACCTGTTGAGCGACGAGGTCCCCTCGCAGTTCGTCTCCATGACGCCGTACGTCGTGACGCTCCTCGTGCTCGCGCTCTCGGCGCAGCGGTTGCGGATGCCGAAGGCGGACGGGATGCCGTACCGGAAGGGCCAGGGCGGATGACGCGTACGGAGGCGGGTACGGCCGGGGCGGACGCGGACTTCGACTGGGACGGGCTGCGCGAGCTGGCCCGGACCGCGATGCTCGCCGCGTACGCGCCGTACTCCGGCTACCGCGTCGGGGCCGCCGCGCGCGTCGCCGACGGCCGCACCGTGAGCGGCTGCAACGTCGAGAACGCGAGCTACGGGCTCAGCCTGTGCGCCGAGTGCGGGCTCGTCTCGCAGCTCCTGCTCTCGGGCGGCGGCCGGCTGACCCACTTCACGTGCGTGGACGGCGAGGGCCAGGTGCTCATGCCGTGCGGGCGCTGCCGCCAGCTTTTGTACGAGCACGGGGGCGACGCGCTGCTCCTGGAGACGGCGGCGGGCATCCGCACCCTCGCGCAGCAACTGCCCGACGCCTTCGGGCCGCACAAGCTCTGACCCGTAGCGGGTATCAGTCACGACGGGCCCGGCGCACGCGCCGGGCCCGTACCGTTTCACACTCTTTGGGAGCCGTAAGTGGACGTCATCTCCGTCATCCGTACGAAGCGCGACCGGGGGGAGCTGAGCGAGGCGCAGATCGACTGGGTCGTCGACGCGTACACGCGGGGCGTCGTCGCGGACGAGCAGATGTCCGCGCTCGCGATGGCGATCCTGCTCAACGGCATGACGCGCCGCGAGATCGCGCGCTGGACCGCCGCGATGATCGCCTCGGGCGAGCGCATGGACTTCTCCTCGCTCAGCCGCCCGACCGCCGACAAGCACTCCACGGGCGGCGTCGGCGACAAGATCACGCTGCCCCTCGCCCCGCTCGTCGCGGCGTGCGGGGCGGCGGTGCCGCAGCTCAGCGGCCGGGGCCTCGGCCACACGGGCGGCACGCTCGACAAGCTGGAGGCCATCCCCGGCTGGCGCGCGAGCCTCACGAACGCCGAGCTGATGGACGTACTGGACTCGACGGGCGCGGTCATCTGCGCGGCGGGCGACGGCCTCGCCCCCGCCGACAAGAAGCTGTACGCGCTGCGCGACGTGACCGGGACGGTCGAGGCGATCCCGCTCATCGCCTCCTCGATCATGTCGAAGAAGATCGCGGAGGGGACGGGCTCGCTCGTCCTGGACGTGAAGTGCGGGTCCGGGGCCTTCATGAAGAACGCGGCGGACGCGCGCGAACTCGCCGAGACGATGGTGGGGCTGGGGACGGACCACGGCGTACGGACCGTCGCGCTGCTCACCGACATGTCCACGCCGCTCGGCCTGACGGCGGGCAACGCGCTGGAGGTTCGCGAGTCGGTGGAGGTCCTGGCGGGCGGCGGCCCGGCGGACGTGGTCGAACTGACGCTCGCGCTGGCGCGGGAGATGCTCGACGGGGCCGGCCTGACGGACGCGGACCCGGCGAAGGCGCTCGCGGACGGCTCGGCGATGGACGTGTGGCGGCGGATGATCGCGGCGCAGGGCGGCGACCCGGACGCGGAACTGCCGGTGGCGCGCGAGACCCACGTGGTCACGGCCCCGCGCGACGGCGTCCTGACCCGCCTGGACGCCTACGACATCGGCGTGGCCGCCTGGCGCCTGGGCGCGGGCCGCGCCCGCAAGGAGGACCCCGTGCAGGCGGGGGCGGGCGTCGAACTCCACGCGAAGCCGGGGGACTCCGTCAGGGCGGGCCAGCCGCTGCTCACCCTCCACACGGACACACCGGACCGCTTCGCCTACGCGCTGGAGTCGGTGGAGGGCTCGTACGAGATCGAGGAGACGGGGGGCCTGATGGCCCGCCCGATCGTCCTGGACCGGGTGGCGGCGGGCTGACCTCCCGGCGGGGCGGGTCCCCGGCCCGCCCCGCAGTCACGGCACCTCCGGCCCGGCCCCGCCGGTCTCGTACCACTCCGTGCCGAGCAGCCGCCCCCGTGCGTCCTCCGCCATCGCCGCGAGCCGGCCGGGGGCGGCTCCTCGCTCCACCTCGCTCGCGTGCGCGAGGATCGCCGCGCACTTCCGGTCCAGCCAGGGCCGTACGTCCAGCCGCAGGTCCGCCCGCTCCTCCGGCAGGACACGCGGGGACTGTCCCGGGCGCAGGAGCGCGCCCCAGTCCCGCAGCGCCGACGGCGGGTGCGTCGCGCTCCACAGCGGGACGCCCGCCGCCTCGGCCGCCCCGGCGGCGACCTCGTGCGTACGGGCGTGGTCGGGGTGCCCGGTCAGGCCGCCGAGCGCGTCGTGCGTGACGATGACGTCCGGAGCGAACTCGGACACGTACCCGCCGAGCCGCGCCACGGCGTCTTCGAGCGCCGCGTCGAGCAACCGCACCTCCCCCGGCGCCGACTCCGGTACCTTCGCGTCGGCGTACCCGAGAAAGCGGGGCGCCCCGGCCCCCAACACCCGCAACGCCTCCGCGAGTTCGGGCTCCCGATGCGTCCCCGCCGTCCACGTGGCGGTCACGACCCCCGTATGCCACCCGGCATCGGCGACCCGCGCGAGCAACCCCCCGGCGGACAGCGACTCGTCATCGGGGTGGGCAAAGACGGCGAGGAGGGCGGGCATGGGGGCAGCGTACGGGCCGGTGGAAGTCCGGCCCGCGCTCACACGGCCGCCTTCGCCGCCACTTCTTCACGTCCCGCCACAACCGCGCCGTCCGTACTGGTGCGCGATCGGGAGGGAGACGGAGGCTCGCTTGTTCGCATAGATTAGACTTAGTCATTCGGGTACGTTAGACAATGGGCGTGAAGAAGAGAGACCTCATCAGGACGCTGGCGAAGATGGCATCCGGGAAAGGGGTCCGCTTCGGTCTCGAACGGCAGGGAAAGCACGAGGTCTGGTACTTCGGAACGCTTCCCCTGGTGATTCCGAGACACACCGAGATCTCCGAACCGACGGCGAAGGAGATCATCCGGAGGGCGGAAGGCACGTGACTTCCGCCCTCCGGGGCGTCCTTTCGCCTCCAGAAGTGGAAGGGATCACGATGCGCGACTACACGGCCACGGCCACCCGCAGCGGCAACTGGTGGGCCGTCGAGGTGCAGGGGCTGCCGGATCAGTACGTGAACGCGACGCAGGGTGCCACCTGGGCCGAGGCTCAGGAAATGGCCGAGGATCTGGTCCGACTCACCCACGAGTTCGCCGGGATCGACGAGGACTACACCGTCATTCTCCGGCCCGGTGACGAGCGGGTCAGCCATGCCCTGGAGGATCTCGCCGCAGCCCGCGAGCGGCAGAAAGCCGCCGATGCCGCCGAGGACGAGGCGCTCCGGCGTGCCGCACGGGCCCTCACTCGTCACGGCTTCACGGTCCGGGACGCGGCGAAGCTCCTCGGTATCTCCTATCAGCGGGTTTCCCAGCTCGCGCCGCGCAGGACAGCGGCCTGACGGCCGTCGGCGGGCCGCCGAGGGCCTGCGTGAGGACATCGCGACGCCCGGTGCGGGCAGGAAGCCGATGAGGGCGCTGGGCGGCGGGTATCCGTGCCGGAACGCGGGGCTCAGGCGGCCCCGGAGTCCGCTGTCCTCGGCTCCGGCGCCTGCTGGGTCCGCCGTTTCCGGTCCATCTCGCGCCACTCCGGGAGGAGGCCCGCCAGGCTCGTCGTCAGGAAGTAGGCGCCGCCGAAGATCAGGAGGGCCGGGACGAGGGCCGTCGCGCCGAGCAGGCCGCCCGCGACGAGGCCGCCGAAGGGGATGCCCGCCCAGGCGAAGGCGGTGACGAGGCCGGTCACGCGGCCGAGAAGGGGGCGGGGGACGCGTTCGATCTGGACGGCTCCGAGGATCGGGTTGAGGAAGCCCGCACCGAGGCCGGAGATGACGAAGACCGTGACGACGCACCACAGGGGCACGTCCAGCGCGAGGACCGCGTAACGCGGCGCGCCCGTGAGGAAGTAGCCCACGAGGAAGACGGGGCGCCTGCGCAGCCGGTGCGCGTACACCGCCGCGATCACGCTCCCCGCGACCCCGCCGATCCCCATCGCCGCGCCCACGGCCCCGATCGCCCCGACCCCGCCGCCCGAGTCCCGCGCCCACACCGGGATCAGCACGCTGGTCGTGGCCGCGTCGAGCAGGTTCGTCACGCCGACCACGACGGCCACCGCGAGCAGCAGCCGGTCCCCGCGCAGGAAGCCCGCGCCCTCGCGGAGCCGCCGCCAGTAGCCCTCGGCCTCCGGGACGTCCGCCCCGGCGGCCGTCGCCTTGCGCGGCAGCGTCGTCAGCACGACGAGCGAACCGAGGGCGAAGAGCGCCGCCATGACGGTGAGCGAGGTCAGCGTGCCGAGTGCGGCCACGAGCGCGCCGCCGCCCGCGAGGCCCAGCGTGCTCGCGAGCCGTTCGATCGTGCCGGACAGCCCCGTCGCCCGCTCCATCGGTACGCGGGCCAGATCGGCGGCCTCCGGGACCATGACCTCCTTGGCCAGGTCACCGGGCCCGCGCGCCGTGCCGATCACGGCGACGAGCGCGAGCAGCACGCCGGTGTTCAGGACCTCGCCGGCGTGCAGCAAGGGGATCGCGAGCGCCGCGAGCGCGCTCACGAGGTCGGTCGTCCCGGAGACCGTACGCGCCCCGAGCCGGTCGACGAGCGGCCCGCCGAAGGTCTGCGCGAGCACGTACGGGCCCATCTCGCAGAACGCGACGAGACCGGTCCGTGTCGCGCTCCCGGTCGTGGCGAGTACGTACCAGGGCAGCGCGATCGCGGATATGCGGGTCGCGGTCTGCGCGACCCCGATGGCGAGCAGGACGCCGATGAGGGGGCGCGGGGAGCGGGGGGAGGGAGGCATGACGGCTCACTCCTCGCCGGAGGCGGTCGGCGGACGCTCGTCCATCTCGGGGATGACGTGCACGATCATCGAGACGCGCCCGGTGCCCCCGGGCGCCTCCTCCGCGCCCGCCTGCCGGTAGCGCGCGATGACCTCGCGCACCTCCTCACCGAGCCGCAGAGCCTCCTCGGGCGAGAGCCACAGCGAGTAGTCGCTCATGTCGGAGACCTCGCGCCACTCGGCGGGGAGCGTCGCGTACTCGTTGACGGCGTCCTGCATCCGGCGGGCGTGCGCGGCGGCGACGGCCTGGTGGTAGAGGAAGGTCGCCTCGGGTTCCCGCTCCACGTACGTACTGGAGTCGAAGAGCGTCTCGATGTGCGCGGCCCGCCACCACCGCTCGCGGTTGTTGCCCCGCTCACTGTCCTCGACGACGAACCCGGCCCCCGCGAGTTGCCGCAGGTGATAACTCGCGGTCCCCGAACTGACCCCGAGCCGCTGCGCGAGCGCGGTCGCGGTCGAGGCCCCGAACCGCCGCAGCGCGCCGAGCAGTTGCACGCGTACGGGGTGGGCGAGGGCGCGCAGGCCCTTGGCGTCGAGGGCGACGGAGGGGAAGGCGGACGGGGGAGTGGGCCGGTCTGCGGTGCTCATGGGGGCAGCGTAGACCGCCAAGAGTTCTTCGCAAAGAGTCCTTCGCGAAGAAGTCTTGGTGATTCACGCACCTGCTCAAGAGCCGCGAGAACGCGCGGCGCCTGCTCGCGTCGATCGAGCGGCTGGAGAGCGGTGGCGGCGCACCCCGGGAGCTCGCCGAGTGAAGTTCGTCTTCGACGAATCCGCCTGGGAGGACTACCTCTGGTGGCAGACCCAGAACCGCAAGGTGCTCAAGCGCATCAACATGCTCCTCCAGGAGATCGCCAGGGACGGCGATGAGGGCAGGGGCAAGCCCGAGCCGCTCAAGCACGGCTTCCACGGGTACTGGTTCCGGCGGATCACCGACGAGCACCGGTTCGTCTACAAGATCGTGGAGGACGAGATCCGCGTAGCGGCCTGCCGCTACCACTACGGACGCTGAGCCCCTCAGGGTCCTCTCCCTACCCCAGCGCCCGCGCCACCGCCCTCGGCATCGTCGTCGTGATCTCGTCGCCCAGGCGTTCGAATTCGCGGTGGAGGACGGGCGAGGCGAGGGCGCTGAGGCCCTTGAAGCGGATCGTGGCGTGGTAGGTGATGACGGTGCTGCCCGCGCCGGGCGTGAAGCTGAGGTCGTCGGTCGTCTCGGCGGTCTGGCTGACGCCGGAGAAGACGAGGCGGTCGGGGGTGTACGTGTCGAGGCGGTACGTCAGTTCGGTGCGCCGCCCCCGGAACTCCGTGACGTTGTGCCAGCGGGAGCCCTCGCCGACCGTCCCCTCGCCCAGGCGCTCGCACGAGACCGTGCCGGGGTCCCACTCCTCGGCGTGGGCGAAGTCGGCGAGGTAGGCGATCACCTTCGCCTGCGGGAAGGGCACCGCGAGCGTGCGGGTGACATGGATCATGGCGGCTCTCCTCGTACGAGGGCGGCGGGGAGGCGGGGTACGGGCACGGGCCCGCCGCTCACCGTGGAGTGCACCCCTTCCCCGTACCGCCCCCCGCCACACTCACCCCAGTACCGCCGCCACCCCCACGAGCACCGGCACCGAAAGCACCGTCGAGAGCAACACCGATTCGCGGGCCAGGCGTTCGGCGACGCGGTACCGCACCGCGTACGTGTAGAGGTTCTGCGCGGCGGGCAGCGCCGAGGTGACGACGACCGCGAGGAGGTCGTGGCCCCGCAGCCCGAGGACGCACGCCGCGAGGAACCAGGCGATGAGCGGCTGGCCGAGCGCCTTGAGCCCGGCCGAGAGCAGTACCTGAGCGGCCTCGGGGCCCCGGGCCGGGAGCGACGATCCGCGCAGCGAGATGCCGAAGGCGAGCAGCACGGCGGGCACCGACATGTTGCCGACGAGCGTGAGCGGGTCCAGGACCGGACCCGGCACGCCCACCCCCAGCGCCGCGACCGCCACCCCGCTCAGCGAGCCGACCGCGACCGGGTTCCGCAGCGGCGTGAGGACCTGCCCCACCAGGCCGCCCTTCGTCCGGTCCGGGCGGCGCAGGTCGAGGATCGTGAGCGCGACGGGGGTCGCCACGATCTGCTGGAAGAGGAGCACGGGCGCGACGAGCGAGGCGTCGCCGAGCACGTACACGGCGATCGGGATGCCGAGGTTCCCGGCGTTGACGTAGCCCGAGCACAGCGCGCCGATCGTCCCCGGCCCGACCCCCCAGCCGCGCACGGCTGCGACGACCCCGTACACCGCCCCGACCGCCACGACGCTCCCCGCCGTGACCAGCAGTTTCGCCGAGAGCAGCACCCCGAGGTCGGCGTCGGCGAGCGTCGTGAAGAGCAGCGCCGGCGTCGCCACGTGGAACGCGAGCCGCGTCAGCGTCTCGCGCCCGCCCTCGCCGAGCCGCCCGCTGCGCCCGAGCACGTACCCGGCGGCGATGACCGCCGCGATGACCCAGAACCCGGTCAGCACCCCGCGCACGGGTTGACTTTCGCGGCGGGGGCGGGGGAGAGGGCGGCGGAGAGGGAGAGCGACGGGACGGGTATCGGGCCCGGGGAATCAGTGGTGGGTGCAGCCATGTGGACATTGTCGGAGGTGGGGGCGACCCGTCCGGAGGCGGGCCCGTGCCGCCGCGATGAGTCGCGCCCGGCTTTTCGGTCACCCCTCCGTGGACCCAGAAACGAGCACCCCCGCGGAGCCTCGACCCGCCGCCCCCGTCCTGCGCCTCAGGAGCCCCGCCGACCCGGCCGCCCTCCACCGTCAGGTCGCCGCGCTCGCCAGGTCCGCCGGGACGCTCGTGATCGACCTCGGCGGGTTCGCGGGGGAGGGATTCGCGGCGGTCGAGTTGCTCGCGCGGCTCGCGCTCACGGCGCGGCGGCACGGGGGCCGGGTGCGCTTGCGGGGCGTCCCGGACGAACTGGGCGCGCTGCTGGCGGCCTTGGGGCTGGCGGACGCGCTCGGTGTCAGTCCGCCAGACCCGGGCACCTCACACGGTCGGTGAGCGCGGCGGGCGTGCCGGGGACGCTGACGCGGGCCGCGGTGAGGTGGGGCACGGGGACGGCCGCGCCCCGGTCGTGGGCGGCGGTGGCGCCCGGCAGCGCGGTCGGCGCGGTGCCCACGGGCGCGTTGAGGAGGGCCGTGCAGGCCAGTTGGCGGCTCGCGCGCGCGGAGAGCCGGGGCGTCCCCTTCGGGAAGCGGAGGTCCAGGGTCGTGGCCCTCATGGCGAGGCTCGGGAGGGGAAGGTGCTCCGGGAGCGCCGTCATCAGCGTCGTACGTTCCGTGCGCGAAGGGCCCTTGAGGAGCGCGCGCAGCGCGCCGCGCGCGGAGGCGTCCGGGCGGGGCGCGGCGCGGAGGGTGTCCGGCTCGTCCCGTACGAGGAAGTAGACGCCCTGCGTCAGGCGCAGGCCCGTCGCCGGGGCGCCGACCTCGATGACGCCCGTGGGTGGGACTCCGCAGGCGGCGAGGAGGCCGGCGGCGGCGAGGGCGAGGGCGGCGCGCCGGAGCGTGCGCGCGGAGTGGCGCCGCCTCATGCCCGCGCCTCGGGGCCGGTGGTCCGCGCCTCGGGACCGGCTGCCCGTGTGTCCCGTGTCCCCCTGGCCTTCGCCGGGTTCTCCGGTGGTGTGCGGGGCAGCCGGACGGTGAAGACCGCGCCGCCGTCCGGGCGGTTGGCCGCCGTGACGACGCCGCCGTGCAGGCGGACGTTCTCGTGCGTGATCGCGAGGCCCAGGCCGCTGCTCTCGCTGCGGGTGCGGGCCGCCCCGGCCTTGAAGAAGCGGTCGAAGAGGTGCGGGAGCGCGGCCGGCGGGATGCCGGGGCCCCGGTCGCTCACCTCGATCTCCACGCCGCCCGGGGCGGGCAGCGGGCGCAGCGCGAGACGGACCGGTGCGGTGCCGTGCTTGAGGGCGTTGCCGACGAGGTTCGCGACGACGACGTCGAGGCGGCGCGGGTCGACGCGGGCCCGTACCCCTTCCGGGAGTTCCGTCTCCACCCGGCTCGTCCACCCACGGGTGGAAAGCGTTTGGCGCAAGGACTCCGCGAGGTCGAGATCGTCGGCGTGCAGGGCGACGGCCCCGGCGTCGAAACGGGAGATCTCCATCAGGTCCTCCACGAGGCGCGCGAGGCGCATCGTCTCCTCCGTCACGAGGCGTACCGCGTCCGCCGTGTCCTTGTCGAACCGCGGTGCCTCCTCGGCGAGTACGTCCGTCACCGCCGTCATCGCGGCGAGCGGCGTACGCAGTTCGTGCGAGACGTCGGCGGCGAAGCGCCGCGCCCGCGCCTCCATGAGGCGCAACTCCGCGACCGACTTCTCCAGGGCCGCCGCCGTCTCGTTGAACGCCCCCGCGAGCCCGGCGAGTTCGTCCGAGCCCTGCACCTTCAGCCGGGTCCCGAGGTCTCCTTCGGCCATCCGCCGCTGCGCCCCTCGCAACTCCCGTACGGGCCGCAGCACTCCGCGTGCGAGCAGCAGCGCGAGCAGCACGGCGAGCCCGAGCGCGGGCAGCGCGGCCCGCTCGACGGCGCTCACGAGCGCCGCCACGTACGCCTCCTCGCTCGACTGCGAAACGACGAGGTAGACGCAGAGGCCGCTCAGGGCCCGGGAATCGCCCGCGTACGTGACGGGCAGGCCGACGACGAGGACGGTCCCGCCGCTCGCGCGCACCCGCTGGAAGACCGCGACCGAGTGCGTCTCCACCCGCCCGCGCAGCTCCCGTCCGATCAGCCCGGGCGCCGGCCCGCTGCCGGCGTCGGCCCGCAGGCCCCCGTACGTGGCGACGACGCGCCAGCTCTGCGCGCGATGCCCCGAGACGAGGTGGCTCGCGAGCTCTTGCAGCGTCTCCTGGTTGGCGGGCGTCGGGAAACCGGGCACCACCTGCCCGACCTCGTCCCTGAACTGGTCCACCACGCTGTCCTGGCTCCGCTGAAGCACCCCGTTCCGCGCCTCGCGGAAGGTCAGCGCCCCGGTCCCGAGCGCGCTGACGACGGCGACGAGCGCGAAGGCGAGCACCATGCGGCCCCGGAGCCCGCCGAAGGAGGGGCGGCGGGGGCGGCCGCGGCGGGGAGCGGCCTGCCCGGGGACCGGCGCGGCCGCCTCCCCACGGGCGGCCCCCGCCTCCGTACGTCCGCCCGGCCCCCGTACCTCCGCGCTCCGCGAGCCCGCGCCCCCCGTGCCCGCACCCCCCGAGCCCCGGCCCTCCGCCCCCTTCGTCCCGTTCATCCCGCGCTTCCCCCGCGGAAGCGGTAGCCGAAGCCCCGGACCGTCTCGACGCGGTCCGCCGCCGCGGCGAGTTTGTTGCGCAGGCGCTTCACGCAGGCATCCACCAGGCGGATGTCGCCGTGGTAGCTGTGCTCCCAGACCGCCTCCAGGAGTTGCTGGCGGCTGAGGACCTGGCCTGGGGAGGCCGAGAGGGTCAGCAGGAGGCGGAGTTCGGAGGGGGCGAGCGGGACCGGGGTGCCCTCATGGGCGACGCGGAGGCCCGTGCGGTCGATGGTGAGGGGGCCGTGCGTCTCGGGCGGCGGGGTACCGGGCGCGTCCAGGCGGCGCAGGACCGCGCGGATGCGCGCGTCGAGCACGCGGGCCCGCACCGGTTTGACGACGTAGTCGTCCGCACCCGCCTCCAGGCCCACCACGACATCGATATCGTCGCCCCGCGCGGTCACGATGAGCAGCGGCACGTGCGCCCGCTCGGGCGTGCGCAGCCTCCGGCACACCTCCAGGCCGTCCATGCCGGGGAGCATCAGGTCGAGCACCACGACCTCGGGCACGGCACTGGCGAAAGCCGCGAGCCCCTCCTCGCCGCTCGCCGCCGCCCGCACCTCGTGCCCCTGACGCCGGAGCCCGAGGGTGACGGCCCGGCGGACGGACTCGTCATCCTCGATGAGCAGTACGCGGGACATGCGCCCAGTATGCGTGTGCGGAGGTCGATCATCCGTTCGGGTGCGGGGGTGTGCGCGACGGTTGTTACGGAACGGTCTTACGGGCGGCCCAGCACGGTGACGCCCGCTGTGCAGCCTGGAGCGGCCCCGTCGCCGACACCGAGGAACCCGGCCCGCCCCATGCGCCACACGAAATCCGCCGCCGGCGGCTCCCGCTCCGCCCGCCGCGCCGAGCGCCGCAAGACCACGAGCCGCAGGCAACGCCTGCTCGGACTCGCCGCGCTCGCCGTCGTGACCCTGCTCGCCGCCGGTCTCGTCGCGCGCGGCGGCCACGGCGGCGACGGGGGTGCGCGGGCGCGGACGGCGGACACGTCCCGTACGAGCCCTTCGCCGGAGGCGGTCCGCACCGAGGCGCGCGGCAGGCCGAGCGCCTCGCCCGGGGCGAGCGAATCCGCGAAGGCGAAGCCGTCCACGTCCCCCAAGGCGTCTCCCGAGGCCCCCGAATCCCCGGACCCCGGACCGAAGAGCGGCACCGGCCTCTTCACCACCGCCTCGGCGAGCGGCGGGCTCGTCGGGCACGGCGCCACCGTGCGCCGGTACACCGTGCAGGTCGAGGGCGGCAGCGGCATAGCGGCGAACGAGGCGGCGCGCCAGATCGAGCGTGTGCTCGCCGACCCGCGCGGCTGGACGGCCGACGGCCGCGACTCCTTCCAACTCGTCGGCTCGGGGCCGCACGACTTCGACGTGAAGATCGCGACGCCCGACACGGTGGACCACCTGTGCGGACAGGCCGGGCTCGACACGCACGGCGAGGTCAACTGCGACGTCGGCAGCCAGGTCATCGTCAACCTCAAGCGCTGGCTGACCGGTTCACCCGAGTTCTCGGGCCCGGTGGAGGAGTACCGCGCGCTGATCATCAACCACGAGGTCGGCCACCGCATCGGCCACGGCCACGAGACCTGCCCCGGCCCCGGACGTCCCGCGCCCGCGATGATGCAGCAGATCTACGGCCTCAAGGGCTGCGCGCCGAACGCGTGGCCGTACGACAGGAACGGGACGTACCTGGGCGGCCCCTCGGTGCCGTGACCCGGACGGGCCCGTACGAGCCGGGCGCCCCTTACGAGCGGGCCCCGCGCCGCGCACGAGCCGGGCCGCCCCGCACCCCGTACCCCCTGCCCCCTCAGCCCGCGACTCCCCTCCCCTCCGCGTCGAGCCGCGCTGGGAGCCCGAAGAGCGGGAACCAGCGGGCCGTGTCCAGGAAGCAGTGCACGCCCTTGATGCGGCCGGCGTCCAGGTCCATGACCTGCACCGCCCACGGCGAGAAGCCCGAGCCGTCCGGCTCCGGGTGGTAGTGCGCGAAGGCGGGGGCGCCGTTCGCGACGGTCGGGACGAGGCGCGAGTCCCGGCAGACGGAGCCGGTGCCGAGCATCCAGCCCGTGAAGTTCTCCGGGCCGACGAGCCACAGGTCGTACGGGGGCATGGACATCACGACGTCCTCGTGGAGCAGCGCCGTGAGGGCCTCCATGTCGTAGCCCTCGAAGGCGGCCACGTACCGGTCGAGGAGCGCGCGCTGCGCGGCGTCGAGCGGGGCGACGGGGTCGCTGGGCCGCACGGGGTGCTCGGCGAGGGTCGCGCGGGCGCGCTGGAGGGCGCTGTTGACGCCCGCGACCGTCGTGTCGAGCAGCTGGGCGACCTCCTGCGCCCGCCAGGCGAGGACCTCACGCAGGATGAGCACCGCGCGCTGCTTGGCCGGGAGGTGCTGGAGGGCGGCGACGAAGGCGAGGCGCACGGAGTCGCGGAGCGCGGCGGTCTCCGCCGGGTCGGCCGGATTGGCCGGGAGCACCTTCGCGTCGGGCACGGGCTCCAGCCACGTCGGTTCGGGGCGCGCCTTGAGGACGGCGCTCGCCGCGGGCTGCGGCGAGGTGAGGTCCATGGGGAGCGCGCGCCTCTTGCCGGCGTTGAGCGCGTCGACGCAGACGTTGGTGGCGATGCGGTAGAGCCACGAGCGCAGCGAGGAACGGCCCTCGAAGGAGTCGAGCGCCTTCCACGCCCGCACCATCGTCTCCTGCACCGCGTCCTCGGCCTCGAAGGGCGAACCGAGCATCCGGTAGCAGTAGCCCGTCAACTCCCTGCGGTACTCCTCAAGACGCGCGTCCGTCACGGTCGCCCCCGCCTCGCCCACGACATACCCCCGGCTCGGAAAAAAGCATGTGGAAGACCCGCCCCCGCACCGGCGCGACGACGGTCCTGCGGACGCTACAGGAGCCCACTGACAACGGCCCTTGTTCGCACGAATTCCGGTGCGGGGGACGGGAGGTGGGGTACGGAGCTGCGGGTACGGGGCACCTGCGGCACGGGTACGGGGCGGCCTGCGGTACGGGTACGGGCCCCGCGCCGGTCCGCCCCCCGCCGGTCCGCCCCGCGCCGGTCCGCCCCGCGCCGGTCCGCCCCGCGCCGGTCCGCCCCGCGCCGGTCCGCCCCGCCCGGTCCCGTCGCTCACCCCCGCCGCGCCGCCACCGTCCCCAGCAGCGTCACGCCCACGACGCCCGCCACCGCGAGCAGCCCGAGGAGCACCGTGCCGCCCCACCCCGCCGCGTGGTACGCGCTCGCGCCGAGCGTGCCGCCGAGGCTGGAGCCGAGGTAGTACGCGGACTGGTAGAGCGCGGACGCCTGGGCGCGGCCCGTACGCGCCGTGTCGCTCACGGACGAGGAGGCGACCGCGTGCCCGGCGAAGAAACCGGCCGTCACGAGCACGAGCCCCGGCAGCACGCACCACAGCGGGCCGCCGAGCGAGACGAGGAGCCCGGCCGCCGTCGTGCCCGCCGCGAGGTAGAGCGCGCCGCGCCGCCCGGTGCGCCGCACGAGCCGTCCGGCGGCGGCGGAGGAGCCCGTACCGACGAGGTAGACGAGGAAGACCGAGCCCACGAGGCCCTGCGGGAGCGCGAGCGGCGGGGCGGCGAGGCGGTAGCCGATGACCGTGTAGACCGCGCCGAAGACGGTCATGAAGAGCCCGCCGATCGCGTACAGCCGCAGCAGCAGCGGGTTCGCGAGGTGGCCGCGTACGGTCCGCAGGAGCGCGCGCGGTGCGAGCGGCGCGGGCGCGAAGTGGCGGGGCGCGGGCAGCAGGGCGCGGAAGGCGAGGGCGCAGCCGAGCGCGAGGACCGCGACGGCGCCGACCGCCGCGCGCCAGCCCCACAGTTGCGCGACCCAGCCGGTCAGGACCCGGCCGCTCATGCCGCCGACGCTGTTGCCCGCGACGAAGAGCCCGATCGCGGCGACGAGCGCCTTGGGCCGTACTTCCTCGGCGAGGTAGGCCATCGCGGAGGCGGGCAGCGCGGCGAGCGCGGCGCCCTGCACGGCGCGCAGGGCGATGAGGGCGCCGAGGCCGGGAGCGAAGGGGGCGAGGAGCGCGAGCGGTACGGCGACGCAGAGCGCGGCGGTCATCATCGTGCGCCGCCCGAAGCGCTCCGAGAGGGCGCTGAGCGGTACGACGGCGAGTGCGAGGGCGCCGGTCGCGGCCGAGACGGTCCAGCTCGTGTCGCTCGCGCTCGCGTGGAAGCCGGCGGAGAGGAGCGGGAGCAGGGCCTGCGTGGCGTAGAGGAGCGCGAAGGTCGCGACGCCCGCGAGGAAGAGCGCGAGCGACATCCGCCGGAAGCCGGGGCCGCCGGGGTGCAGACGGCGGTCGGGGGAGTCGGCGGGGGTGAGGGGGCGGAGGGCGTCCGGGCGCGGGGCCGCGGGCGCCTCGGTACTGACGGCGGGCATGAGCCGAACGTACGGAGCTTCGCACTCATGCGTCCAATGCATGGAAACGCGGAAAACGATCCATGGCAGCATGACTGCAGGCAGGGGCCGGTACGGGGCAGTGCCGGCCACGGACGTATCCCCGGCGCACCCCTGCCGAGACCCTGCCCGACCCCATCCCTGGCGTACCCCTGCCGAGACCCTGCCCGACCCGTGCCGCATCCCTCTGCGAGGACACCTGTGACCAGCCCGCCCCCGCTTCCCCCGCTGCCACCCCCGCTTCCCCCGCCCCCCGATCCGCCCTCCCGTCCCGTCGCCGCGCTCGACCCCGAGTCCTGGGCCACCGTGCTCGCCCCGCGCCTCGCGCACTTCCTGGGCGTGGCGCGCAGTGAGCACGTGACGCGGGCCGCGCACGAGATGCGCATGCCGCAGTCGACGCTGTCGCGTTCGCTCGCGCGCCTCGAAGAGGACCTGGGCGTCGCGCTGTTCGCGCGGCGCGGCAGGACGCTGGCGCTCACGCCCGCCGGGCGGACGTTCCTGACGGGCGTGGAACGGGCGCTGGGCGAGGTGGAGCGGGCGGCGGACGAGGTACGGGCCGACGCGGACCCGGCGGCCGGCAAGGTCGCCTTCGGCTTCCTGCACACGCTCGGCCCCGAGACCGTCCCCGGACTCCTGCGCGCCTTCCGCGCCGACCACCCGGGCGTGCGCTTCTCCCTCGTGCAGAACTACGGCGAGGCGATGCTCGAACGCCTGCGCGCGGGAGAGCTGGACCTGTGCCTGACCTCGCCCGTCCCGCGGGAGGCCGGTCTCGTCGCCCGCCGTATCGACGAACAGCGCCTGCACCTCGTCGTCCCCGACGACCACCCCCTCGCCACGCGCCGCCGGGTCCGGCTCGCGGAGGCGGCCGGGGAGACGTTCGTGACACTCGAACCGGGCTACGGGCTCCGCCGGATCACGGACGACCTCTGCGCGGAGGCGGGCTTCCGGCCCCGTATCGCCTTCGAGGGGGAGGAGGCCGAGACGCTGCGCGGACTCGTCGCCGCGGGCCTCGGCGTGGCCCTGCTGCCGCCGCCCGCCGTGCCGCGCCCGGGGGTCGTCGAGCTGGGCATCGCCGCGCCCCGCGCCGTCCGCGAGATCGGCCTCGCCTGGCGCGAGGGCGCGCCGGACACGGCGCCCGTCGCGGCCTTCAAGCAGTTCCTCCTGGGCAGGCGGGGAAAGCTGCTGCCGAGGGGGGAGGGGTAAAGAGGGCGGGCCGTTGGGACAATGTGAGTGTCACAACGGACGTCCTCAATGGCGAGGGGGGCCGTCGGCGCCCCCGGGACGGGGCGCCTCCACACGCGCGATGCCGATCCACGGAAGGTTGCCCGTATGACTCTCGTCGAGCCGCTGTACGCCGAAATCCTCCGCCGCAACCGCGGCGAACACGAATTCCACCAGGCGGTACGAGAGGTCCTGGAGACGCTCGACCCGGTACTGGAACGGCGGCCCGAGCTGGTCGACGCGCGGATCATCGAGCGGCTCTGCGAGCCGGAGCGGCAGATCGTCTTCCGGGTGCCGTGGATGGACGACTCCGGCGACATCCACGTCAACCGGGGTTTCCGCGTCGAGTTCAGCAGCGTGCTCGGCCCGTACAAGGGCGGACTGCGCTTCCACCCCTCGGTGAACCTCGGCATCGTGAAGTTCCTCGGCTTCGAGCAGATCTTCAAGAACGCGCTCACCGGGATGCCGATCGGCGGCGGCAAGGGCGGCTCGGACTTCGACCCGAAGGGCCGCTCGGACGCCGAGATCATGCGGTTCTGCCAGTCGTTCATGACCGAACTGCACCGCCACATCGGCGAGTACACCGACGTCCCCGCGGGCGACATCGGCGTGGGCGGCCGGGAGATCGGCTACCTCTTCGGCCAGTACCGGCGCATCACCAACCGCCACGAGTCCGGCGTGCTCACCGGCAAGGGCGTCACCTGGGGCGGCTCCCAGGCCCGCACCGAGGCGACCGGGTACGGCTGCGTGCTCTTCACGGCCGAGATGCTGCGCACCAAGGGCGAGTCGCTCGACGGGCAGACGGTCGCGGTCTCCGGCTCGGGCAACGTGGCGATCTACGCGATCGAGAAGGCCCAGCAGCTCGGCGCGACCGTCCTGACCTGCTCCGACTCGGACGGCTACGTCGTGGACGAGAAGGGCGTCGACCTCGCCCTGCTCAAGGAGATCAAGGAGGTGCGGCGCGGCCGGATCTCCGAATACGCGGAGCGCCGCGGCGCGCGTTTCGTCCCCGGGACGGGTGTGTGGAACGTGCCCTGCGACGTGGCGCTGCCCTGCGCGACGCAGAACGAGCTGACCGAGGAGGACGCGCGCACGCTCGTGCGGGGCGGCGTGAAGGCGGTCGCCGAGGGCGCCAACATGCCGACGACACCCGAGGCCGTCCGCGTCTTCCAGGAGGCGGGCGTCGCCTTCGCCCCCGGCAAGGCGGCCAACGCGGGCGGCGTCGCCACGAGCGCCCTGGAGATGCAGCAGAACGCCTCCCGCGACTCGTGGACCTTCGCCTACACGGAGGAGCGCCTGGCCCAGATCATGCGCCACATCCACGA
This sequence comes from Streptomyces sp. NPDC088923, assembly GCF_044749745.1. Lineage (NCBI taxonomy): Bacteria > Bacillati > Actinomycetota > Actinomycetes > Kitasatosporales > Streptomycetaceae > Streptomyces > Streptomyces sp. NPDC088923. Next base: position 1,115,279 of record NZ_JBIVIO010000001.1, read on the forward strand.
CTCCTGCCACACGACCGCGGAACGCTACGGCGCCCCGGGCAACTACGTGGTCGGCGCGAACATCGCGGGCTTCGAACTGGTGGCGGACGCGATGCTGGCCCAGGGCCTGATCTGACCCAACTCCCCGCGCCGGTCGACCTGCTGGGGGCCCGGCGCGGGGAGCCCACGAGGGGCTGGCCCGCCCGCGCCTACGCGGGCTCGCGGGGCGGGTGCCGCGGATGCCGCTTGAGGAGTACGCGGCAGTCCACGGCCCGCGAATAGTCCCCGACAGCTTCGGCAGCGACCTCCTGCCGCCTCAACTCGGCACAGCGGGGGCACTCTTCACGGGGCGGGATGCTCATGCCCGCACCTCCGCCCAGACGCGCTTGCCCCACGGCTTCGGCTCCGAGCCCCAGCGTTCGGCGAAGGCGGCGACCAGGAGCAGCCCGCGTCCAGTGAGTGCGTCCGGGGCAGGAGTGCGGCGGACGGGGCGGGCGCGCGAGGAGTCGGAGACGGCGATCTCGACTCCGCCGCCGTCGAGCCGCGTCACGGCGACGCGTACGACCTCGCCGCACGCGTGGGTGACCGCGTTCGCGACGAGTTCCGAGACGACGAGCGTGGCGGGCCCGGTGAGCGGGCGGCGACCCCAGGCGGCGAGCGCATGCCGGACGAGGCGTCTGGCGACCTCGGCCGACTCCTCGGTGCGGGGCAGGATCTCGTGATACGCGGGCGGGCCCACGCCGGAGGCGCCTACGGGGTGGTGGTTCAGCAGGGTTTCGCGCTGGGGCATGGGTGTCCGGTCCCGTGAGAGCTGACGAAGTCGGGGTTACTCACGAGAGGTAACCGTCTGATGACCCTGCGGCGGTACGGTGGTGGGGCCGCGTGACCGTGAACACCGTGAACGCCCTACTTCCGCGGGGAGTTGAGCATGGCTCGTAAGCAGCGCATCCCGAGTACGCGACTGGCCGCCCTGATCGCCGAGGCCCAGTGGACGCGGACACAGGTGGCGCGTCAAGTGAACCGGCTCGGTCCGCAGGCGGGCCTGGATCTCACGTACGACCGCACGGCCGTCGCGCACTGGGTCGCGGGAACGCCACCGAGGACCGAGGTTCGCCCGCTGATCGTGGAGGCGCTGTCGGCACGGCTCGGCAGGCCGGTGACGCACGAGGAGGCCGGGCTCGAACCCCGTTCCGGCCCAGTTGACTTGCCGTCCGACCCGATCGAGGCGCTGATCGACCTGAGCCGCGCCGACATGGACCCGTCCCGCCGCGCGGTCCTCGCGACCACCCTCTTCTCCGCCGCGCTCGCCGTCCCCGCCTTCCAGCAGAGCGCGCACGCCTCCACGGCGGGTGCCGCCGCGACGGCCCGCATCGGCCCCGCCCAGGTCTCGGCCGTACAGAGCATGACGAGTCGCATCGCCGACATTCTCGACGAGTTCGGCGCGGGCCACGCACGCCCCATGGCGGCGGCGTTCCTCGTCAACACGGTCGGCCCCTGGCTGCGGGCCGCCGGCCCCGAGTCCGTCCGGCGCGACATGCTCGCCGCCGCGTCCGACCTCACGTACCTCACCGGCTGGATGGCGATGTACGAGAACGCCCACGGCCTGGGCCAGACGTACTACGTGAGGGCCCTCGGCCTCGCGGAAGCCGCCGACGACCGGCTGACGTACAGCCGCACGCTACGGGGCATGTCGCTCCAGGCGTCCAGCCTGCGCCACGGCCAACTCGCCCTCGAACTGGCCGACTCGGCCGCCGAAGCGGCTCCCTCCGCAGGACCCCGCCTTCTCGCCTTCCTGCGCGGCCAGCAGGCGCACGCCGCCGCCCTCACCGGCGACCGCCACCGCGCCCACACCCACCTCCACGCGGCGGAAACCGCCCTCGCGCGCGCCGACAACCGCCGCGATGCGATCGGCGGCTACGACCGCACGGCCTACCTCTTCCACGTCGCCCACGTCCTGGCCGAGGAGTCCGACTGGACGGGCAGCATCACGGCGCTCGAACAGTCGATCGCGGTCCAGCCCCCGCAGGAACGCCAGTCAAGGGCCCACGCCTACGCCCTGCTCGCCCAACGTCAGTACCGGCTCGGCCACTTGGACGCCGCCTGCACCTCCTGGTCCCACTTCCTCGACACGTACGCACACGTCTCCACGGCCCGGGGCGACGAACACTTCGCGACCCTCCGCCGCCAGTTGAAGCCGCACGCGCGGGTGCGGGCGGTCAGGGAGCTGGGAGTGCGGGTACGGGAGGTGGCGGCGGCGAAGTGGTGGGGGCGCGGAGGCGGCGTCTTTCGTGGGCGGCGCTTATCCGCCGTGGTGGAAACGGTTGGACATGCTGCGCAAGCGCTCGCGGGTGGCCGCGCGTTCGGCGTGGACGATGGTGCGGAGGGTCGCGCGGGCGAGGGGGTGGTTGCGGATGAGCTGGGGGGCGAGGCGCTCGGCCGTCTCCAGTTCGCGCAGCGCGTTGTCGCGGTGGCCGTCCCACATCCACGCGCGGGCGAGGTCCATGTGGTGGTGGCCCCTGCGGGAGTGGGGGAGGGCTTCGAGGAGGGCAGGAGGGGTGCGGCGGTTTATGGCCAACGCCCTTGTGTGATCGCCCATTTCCATCGCGACGCTGATCGCGTGCAGGTGCACGTTGCCCGCCGAGAAGGTGAGTGAGTGGCGGTCGTGGACGGGGCGCGCCACACCCGCATCCAGTCCGTCACGGCGGGAAGCACGGGGTCCCCCGAGCGGGCCGCCGCCCAGGCCGCGCGCTCGCACGTCATGGCGATCAGTTCGGGGTGCCCGAGCGCGTGCGCGGCCGTGTGCGCGAACTTGCAGGCGACCGCGTACACGCCGTACGCCTCCTCGCGCTCCCGGCCGTCACTGACCTCGGCCAATGCCCTGGCCTCCCGCAGGAGATCGGGCAGTACGCGGAGGATCGACGTGTTCGCCGCCGCGTCCCGCAAGCGGTGCAGCCGGGCCGTCTCCTCCCACAGGCGGGCGGCGTCGCGCGGCGTGCCGTCGAAGACGGGGGCGAGGTCGTAGCGGCGCAGTTCGCGCAGGATGGACGCGGCGGCGGCCTGCCACTGGTTCTCGGCGGGCGAGGTGTTGTACGGGCGGCCGATCAAGTCGTTGGGGTGTACGTGGAGTTCTGCCGCGATGTGATGGAGCAGGCTCACCCGGTCCAGCTCGATGTGTCCCCGCTCGACCCGCGAGACCCAGCCCTGCGTCTTCCCGAGCGCCGCCGCGAGATCGGCCTGCGGCATCCCGAGCCGCAGTCGCGCCCGCCGCACGCGCCGGCCGATCTCCTCCGCTTCGTCGAGCATCACGCCACGTCCCTTTCGCCACTCAGAGCCGAAGAGTCGCGGCGACACGAATCATGACGGGCCGCCGCACTCACGACGGTACCGGCCCGTCAGGAGCACGCGGAACGCCTCCCCGTCGAGTGGGCTCGGCGGCGGCGTCCGCGCCCGAGGGCAGGCCGACCTCGCGCGGCCACGGCTCCGGGCCCGCCCGCTTCAGCGTTCCGCCGCGAAGAACTCCGCCGCCGTGTCGATGAAGCGGTCGTGCGCCGTACGTGACCGTTCCTGGGCCGCGTCCAGTTCGGCGGGTGTGGTCGCGTCCACCATGTCGTACGTCGCCGTGATCATCGCGTCGGCCGTTGCCCTCACCCCCGGGTCCGGGACGAGGAGGCGTACGAGGGTGTACGGGCGCTTCGTGGCGGCCCTCGTGACGTGCGAAGCCGTGCGCAGCTCGAACAGTTCGGCGTCGGCCGCCGTGCCAAAGAGCTTGGCCTCCAGGCGCGTGTGCAGCGCCTGACGATGTGCCGAGTCGGCCGACGCGAGGTCCGCCACCGCGTCGAGCGCGTCCTGTCTCGACCGCGCGCGGGCCGCCGAGCGCTCCGTACGGCCCGCCGCCAAGTGCTGGAAGACCCCCGTCACCGTCGCGCCGAGGAGCGTGCCGAGGACCGCGAGCGCCGTCGTCAGCACAGGTGTCACCCCCGCAGCGTCTCCCCGAACCCCGCCGCCAGCGGCATCCGCAGGCCCAGCGGCGGTGGAGCCGCGAGCGCGTCCTCGACCGTGCGGGCGTAGGGCAGGCCGCACAGGGAGCCGAGGGTGAAGTCGCAGGACAGGGCGAGGATTTCGGAGCGGTAGCGGCGCAGGGAGTGGCCGTCCGTATGGGCCTCGAAGCGGCACACGTCGCGGTTCGCCTTCTTCGCGCGCTCGGCGAGGCGGAAGGAGAGTTCGGGGTCGGTGCGGCGGTCGTCGGTGCCGTGGACGAGGAGGACGCGGCGGCCCGCGAGGTGCCTGACCGGCTCGGGCTCCGCCACCGGGTCGTCGTCCTCGGGGAGGCGGGGCGCGAGCGCGAGCACCGTCGTGACCGCCTCGTGCCCGGCCGCGCGCAGCGCCGCGCGCGCCCCCGTCCCCGCGCCCGCGAGCGCGAGCGGTACGTCTCCGTGCCGCCGCACGCTCTCGTCCGCCGCCCACCGCGCCGCCCGCTCCACGGAGTCCACCGGGTCCCCGCCGCCCGGCACCCGCACGGTGTACGTGGCGAGCCCCGCGCTCGCGCCGCGCCGCGCGAGCGCCCGCGCGAGGCGCCGCACCGTCGCCCCCGTACCGAAACCGTCACCGGCCCGTCCCGTCCGCGAGGGCAGCACCAGGACGACGGCGTTCACCGCCTCCGGGCCCGCTCCCGTCATCCGCCCCAGGCGGGGTTCGTCCTCGGGCGTCGTTCGCTGTGCCATGGATGAACCTTGACAGAAACGAGACCGGAGGCTGCCCGTCCGCACGGTCACTGTTGGATATCGGCGCACGTTTCCGGCCCTTCGTCTACGCGCGTAGGCGAGGGGCGGTTAGAGTGCCGCCATGACACGCCCCAGCCCTACCGGCACCCCGGGCGCGGCCACCGACCGTGCCGTCAAGGCCGCCCGCGCGCTGCCCACAGCCGACCAGATCCTGCGCGCCCCCAAGGTGCTGCTCCACGACCACCTGGACGGCGGACTGCGGCCCGCGACCGTGGCCGAACTCGCGCGCCAGGCCGGGTACTCGGGGCTCCCCGAGACCGATCCCGAAAAGCTCGGCATTTGGTTCCGCGAGGCCGCCGACTCCGGCTCCCTGGAGCGGTACCTGGAGACCTTCGCGCACACGACCGCCGTCATGCAGTCGCGCGAGGCCCTCTTCCGGGTCGCGTCCGAGTGCGCCCAGGACCTCGCCGCCGACGGCGTCGTGTACGCCGAGGTCCGGTACGCGCCCGAGCAGCACCTCGAAGGCGGGCTCGGCCTCGAAGAGGTCGTCGAGGCCGTCAACGACGGTTTTCGCGAGGGCGAACGCCTCGCCGCCGCCGAGGGCCACCGCATCAAGGTCGGCGCGCTGCTCACCGCGATGCGGCACGCCGCCCGCTCCCTGGAGATCGCGACGCTCGCCAACACCTACCGCGACCGGGGCGTCGTCGGCTTCGACATCGCCGGCGCCGAGGCGGGCTTCCCTCCCACCCGTCACCTCGAAGCCTTCGAGTACCTCAAGCGCGAGAACAACCACTTCACGATCCACGCCGGTGAGGCCTTCGGCCTGCCCTCGATCTGGGAGGCCCTCCAGTGGTGCGGCGCCGACCGGCTCGGCCACGGCGTCCGCATCATCGACGACATCACCGTGGCCGACGACGGCACGGTCTCGCTGGGCCGGCTCGCCTCGTACGTACGCGACAAGCGCATCCCGATGGAGCTGTGCCCCACCTCCAACCTCCAGACCGGCGCCGCCAGTTCCTACGCCGAACACCCCATCGGCCTGCTGAGCCGCCTCAAGTTCCGCTGCACCGTCAACACCGACAACCGCCTCATGTCGGGGACGACGATGAGCCGCGAGTTCGGGCACCTCGTCGACGTCTTCGGCTACACCCTCGACGACCTCCAGTGGTTCACGGTCAACGGCATGAAGTCCGCCTTCCTCCCCTTCGATCAGCGCCTCGCCATGATCAACGAGGTCATCAAGCCGCGCTACGCCGAACTGCGCGCGGAATGGCTCTTCCAGGGGGCCTGAGGGGCCGCGCGGAGCCCGGGGGAGAAGGGGGGCGGCTGAGTGGGTGAGTACTCACTCACCCGCGAGGTCCTCGGCGGGTCGCCGCAGGGGCCCGCCTCCGACACAGGGTGCCACCGGGAGTACGAGCGCTTGCGCGCACTGGGCTCGCTCGCTCACGTTCCGTAGCCGCCCCCGGCTGTCCCGCCGCCGCTCTCGCCCGCCCGGAGTCGCCGCCCCACCGGAGGCGCACCCCGAACGGCCGGGGACGTGCTTCCCTCGCCGCGCCGCGCGCCTCACCATGCCGGGTGCGCTCCGCCGCTCGCCTTCTTCTCGCTCGGGAGCAGGACCCACAGGGCCAGGTAGACGATGAACTGGGGGCCGGGGAGGAGGCAGGACGCGACGAAGACGACGCGCATCGTGGTGGGGGACATGCCGAAGCGGTGGGCGAGGCCGGCGCAGACGCCGGCGATCATGCGGCCCCGCGTGGGGCGGACCAGGGGTGTGTTGCTCATGGTGGGCTCCTCCGTGAAAGGTACGGAGCCGTCGACCGGCCCCGGCGGGGACGCGTCCGCGTCCCCCGACACCTTCCACGCTACGGGGACGAAGCGGGACGAGCATCCCCCTAAGGTGCCGTACCGACCCTGGGAATTCTCGGGGTCGAACCCTGAGAAAGCCCTCCGGGACACCCCTGGGAGTACTCAGGGATCTCCTCCTCGGGGCGGAGGGGAGGGGGTACCGCGGAGGGAGTGCCGCGCCGGTTCCTGGTCCTGCGACGGACGGCCGGTACGACCAGGAGATGAGCCGTCGCCGTTCCCGCGATCGCGAGCAGTACCGAGTCGATGTCCACGGTCTGCCCCGGCACTCCTGTCTGCGCGATCTCCAGGAGCATCGCGAGTACCCCGGCCGCCAGCGTCGTCCGGCACAGCGAGGCGAAGGCCGAGACCGCGACGCGGCCCCCGACGAGCGGCAGCAGCACCCCGAGCGGGGCGAGCAGCCCGAGACCGGCGGCCAGCGGCCGCACCGCGCCCGGGAAACCGAGCGCCAGGTCGGCGCGGACCGTCGCGAACGGCGTCGTGTTCGGCGCGCTCACCCACGGCACGTCGAGCGGCCGCAGCGCGTACCAGCCGACGAACACCAGATGCGCGACGAGGAGTACGACTCCCGCCGCGCGGTAATGAGCGGTCCGCGCCCCGCCGTCCGGCCCTGGCTGCTCCACGCCTCCAAGGACGCGCCCCCGGCCTCGCCCGGTTCCGGCCCACGTCCCGGCGGCCGTGTGGGCGTCCTCACGCGAGCACCCGCCCCATCGCGGGAACCGCCCCCGATACGCGGCCCGCCACGAGCCTCTCAGGACGCAGCCGGCACGCAGCCAGCACGCAGTCAGGACGCCGTCCGCACGCCGTCGGGACGCCGTCCGCACGCCGTCGGGACGCCGGCAGGCCGCGCCAACAGGCGCCCCGCGCGAGCCCCCGCTACGGCACCGGCACCGTCGGCACCGGTGTCCGCGCCGGATTCCCGCGCAGCTCGCGGTCGCACTCGTACGCCCGTACCGGACTCTCCCCGGGGCCCCCGAGCAGCACCGTGCCCCGCGCCGTGGCCGCCGCGCTCTCGCCGAGGGTGCACACGAGCTGGGCGAGCCCCGGGCCCGTGAGGGCGGCGGGGTCGACGGTGAGGCGCAGGGTGCGCGCGGGGTCGCCCGGACGCGGCCCGGAGAGGGCCGTGCCGCTCGGCACGGCGGAGGTGAAGTGGGCGAGCCGCTCGGCCCCGGAGGGCTGCGGGAGGAGCTGGTCGAGCAGCTGCCGCGCCACCGGGAGCGGGCCGGGGCCGGACGGCTCGGAGAGGTATCTGTTCACGACCACGAGCTGTGCCCCGCACACGAGATAGACCTTCGCGGGCGTCGTGCCCGGCGGCTGCGAGACGCTGTCCTCGTCGAGCACGCAGGGCAGCCGCGAGGGGGCCGGTCCGGCGTCCGTCGGTACCTCGGTCGGCCTGATGCCGCACCCGGCGAGCAGCAGCCCGAGCCCGGCGAGCACGCCGCAGGAGCGCACGACGGCGGTACGGGACCGGCGCGGCGCCCCGGGGGGAGCGCTCCCCGCGGGGTCAGCGCCCCGCCGCACGGCCACCGCCGCCCTTGCCGCCCGCCCCACCGTGGTCCACCCCGTGCCCCGCACCCGCCGCGCCGCTCCTCGACTCCGCACTCGTCCCCGCGCCCGTACCTGTATCCGTGCCCGCATCCGCGTCCCCGTCGTCGACGCCGTCCACGAGGTTCGCGGGGCCGCCGTCGTCCGCGCCGTCCTCCGGGTCCGCCTCGCCGCCGTCCCTCGGCAGCCGCAGCGTGAACACCGCGCCTCCGTAAGGAGAGTTGGCCGCCGTGATGTCGCCGCCGTGGATGTGCGCGTTGGCCTGCGCGATCGAGAGGCCGAGGCCGCTGCCCTCCGAACGGGGGCGCGAGGCACTGGCCTTGTAGAAGCGGTCGAAGACGTGCGGCAGGACGTCCTCCGGGATGCCGGGGCCGTGGTCCCGTACCCGGATCACCAACGAGGGTCCCTCGACCCGCACCGAGACCCGCACCGGGGAACCGCCGTGCTTGAGCGCGTTGCCGATGAGGTTGGCGAGGATCACGTCGAGGCGGCGCGGGTCGACGCGCGCCATGATGCCGCGTTTGGCGTCGAGTTCGACCGCGTCGAGCCAGGCGCGCGCGTCGACGCAGGCGGTGATCTGGTCGGCGATGTCGACGTCGTCGAGGACGAGCCGCGCGGTGCCCGCGTCGAAGCGGGTCACCTCCATCAGGTTCTCCACCAGCGTGTTGAGCCGCCGCGTCTCGCTCACCACGAGCCGTACCGCGGGCTCGATCATCGGGTCGAGCGTGTCGATCTCTTCCTCAAGGACCTCGGTCACCGCGGTGATCGCCGTGAGCGGGGTGCGCAGTTCGTGGGACATGTCGGCGACGAAGCGGCGGCTCGCCTCCTCGCGCGCGCTCATGTCCGCGACACGCTGTTCCAGGGCCGCCGCCGCGTCGTTGAACGTACGGGACAGCTCGGCGAGTTCGTCGGTTCCCGAGACCCGTAGCCGTGTGCTGAGCTTGCCCTCGCCGAGCCGCTTCGCCGCGATCCCGAGGCGGTGCACGGGCTTGAGCACGGTCGTGGCCGCCGCCTGCGCGAGGAGCGCCGCGACGAGCAGCGCGAGCGTCGTCGCGATCCCCAACGACCAGGCGAGGGACTCCAGATCGTCCGCCTCGGAGCTGAGCGACTTGCGCAGGTAGCCGGTCGGGCCGCCGTCGCTCACCTCGGCGCCCGCGATGAGGTACGGGGTGCCCTGCGCATCGACCCGCTGCCAGTACAGGTGCGAGGAGGCCTTGTTGGTCGCCGTGAGCTTCTGCTTGCGCGCGACGGCTTCCTTCAGCGTGTCCGGTACGTCACCGAGCGAGAACGAGCCCGGCGCCGAACTCCCGGTGACCGTATGGCCCTTGGCGTCGAGATCGACGAGTACGACGTCGTAGTGCTGCCCCGAGCGGGACATCGCGCGGGCCGTGCGCGCCAGGTCCTCGCGCGTCGGGCCGGGCGGCACCGTCCGGTCGGGGCTCGCCAGTTGCTCCTTGAAGTCGTCCAGCGTGTTGTCCTGGGTACGGGTGAGGACCGCCTCGCGGTTGAGCCAGTACGCGATGCCCGAGGCCGAGACGGCGGCGGTCAGCGCGACGAGGCCGAAGACGAGGACGAGCCGCAGGCGCAGGCTCGTGAACCGCACGCCCGAGCCGGGAAACCGCCGCGACCGGCCGTTCCCGGGCGCGCTCCCGACCTCCTCCCGCCGCCCCGCGCTGTCGTCCCGTCGCCCCGCGTCTTCCTCCCGTCGTCCCGCCCCGTCGTCCCGCCGTGCGCCGTCGCCTCGCCTCACTGCGGCGCGTCCAGCCGGTAACCGACCCCGCGCACCGTGCGGATGAGCTTCGGCGAGGACGGGACGTCCTCGACTTTGGCGCGCAGCCGCTGCACGCACGCGTCCACGAGGCGTGAGTCACCGAGGTAGTCGTGCTCCCAGACCAGGCGCAGGAGTTGCTGCCGTGACAGCGCCTGCCCCGGGCGGCGGCTCAGTTCGAGCAGGAGCCGCAACTCGGTAGGGGTGAGCTGGAGTTCGGTGCCGTCCTTGGAGACCGTCATCGCCGAACGGTCGATGACGAGGTTCCCGAAGACCGCCGAGTCGCTCGACTCGCGCTCCCCGCGTCGCAGCACCGCGCGAATCCGCGCGTCCAGGACCCGCCCCTGCACCGGCTTGACCACGTAGTCGTCGGCCCCGGACTCCAGGCCCACCACCACGTCGATGTCGTCGCTGCGCGCGGTGAGCAGGATGATCGGCAGCTGATCGGTGCGGCGGATGCGACGGCACACCTCGAAGCCGTCGATTCCAGGCAGCATGACGTCCAGAACGATCAGGTCCGGTCGCTCTTCGCGCAGTTTCGTCAGCCCGTCCTCGCCCGTGGCGGCGGTGGCCACGCGGTGCCCCTGGCGGGTCAGGGACAGCTCAAGGGCCGTACGGATGGCGTCGTCGTCCTCGATCAGCAACAGGGAAGGCACCCGGTCATTCTGTCCCACGACCGCCCGGACTTCGACCTCCGGGTCCCGGGACGCGGGGCCTGTGCCCAGGGGGGCGCGCGTGCCTGCCCCTCCGTACGGCCCGAGCGGCACGCGCGTACGCGGGAGCCTTGTGGACGCGCGTGCGAGAAGGCGCTGTGACAGGTCTGTGACAGTCGGCGGACACGGTCATGAACTGGGGTTGGCAGTCTTCTTGGCACACGGGGCGCACCGGCCGGCCGCAAGGGCGGCGGAACGCCTCGCGGCAGAACCACTCACACCTCAGGACGGAGGCGCGCGATGAGCACTCGGCACAGCACCACGGGCGGTGCGGTGATCACCCGGCTGCACGACTACGCCGCGCGGACTGAGACCTCCGGTGCCGCGACCGTGTCCTTGTTCGAGCGGAGCCATGAGCCCGGGGGCGCACGAGGACGAGGCCGCGGGACCGGTCGTGCACCGCATCCCCTGCTGGGGACGCCGGTGGACGTGGCTCCGGTTCCCCGCGGGGGAAACGAGGCGGACCGGAGCGTCGCGTACGGGGAGAGCACGGGGGACTCGGGGGAGCGCACCCGGGCGAACGAGGCGGAGTTCACCGCCTACGTCCAGGAGCGCCGGGCCTCCCTGTACGCGACGGCCTACCACCTGACCGGGGACCGCTTCGAGGCCGAGGACCTGCTCCAGAGCGCCCTCTTCTCGACGTACCGGGCCTGGGACCGCATCACCGACAAGGCCGCCGTCGGCGGCTACCTGCGCCGCACCATGACGAACCTGCACATCAGCGCCTGGCGGCGGCGCAAGCTCAACGAGTACCCGACCGAGGAACTGCCGGAGACGGCCACCGACACGGACGCGATGCGCGGCACCGAACTGCGCACCGTCCTGTGGCAGGCGCTCGCCCGGCTGCCCGAACTCCAGCGCACGATGCTGGTCCTCCGCTACTACGAGGGCCGCACCGACCCGGAGATCGCGAAGATCCTCGACATCAGTGTCGGCACGGTCAAGTCGAGCATCTGGCGCAGCCTGCGCCGGCTGCGCGACGACGAGGCGCTCAGCCGCGACCGTGACCGCGAGGAGTCCTTCGGCGAACTGGTCGCCTGAGGACTGCGGGGGGAACGGGGGAGGGAAGAGGGGGAGGAACGGGGGGAACCGGGGGAGGGTCCGCCGCACGGGGGAGCCCGGGGCACGTACGGGGGAGTACGGGTCCGGGACGGGCGGCGGACACGGGGGAGGCACGGGGCGCCACGGGGGTGGCGTCGCGACCACGGGGGTGGTTGCCGTACCGGGACCGGAGGGCTGGGGGGCCTTCCGGTCCCGCCGCCGTTTCCGGGGTCGTTTCCGGGCCCTTTCCGGCGTCGGCGGCTCTCCCGCTGCAGCCGTTCCCTCACGTGCCCCTCGGCCGGAAGCCGCGGATGCCCCGGTACAGGCTCAGCCCGCGGTCCGCGCCGCCCCCGGTTCCCGTACCACCGGGCCCACCGGCCCCCGCGCGCAGGCCGCCGCGGCCAGCCGTCCCAGCGCCTCCTCCTTGCCGCAGGGATGCGCGCCGAGCGCCGCCTGCCGCTGGACGATCGCCCGCTCGGAACGCATCAGCCGGAAGCCCCTGCGCAGCAGGAACGGCACGGACTTGCGGCCTTCGCGCAGATCCCGCAGGAGCCGCCGCCGGAACGTCGTGCTCGGGCGTCCGCGCAGGCACAAGGCGTCGGCGAGCACGCCGAGTTCACGGCAGCGGTTCACGATGTCGGCGGCGAAGATGCCCTCGGCGATGAAGAGGGGCGTGGTGCGGTCGAGCGTGAGCGTCTCCGTGCCCGTACGGGTGCTCTCGGCGATCGAGTAGACGGGGACCTCGGTCGACCGGGTGCGGCACAGCTCGCCGATCGCGGTGAGCGCCCGCTCGCGGTCCCAGGACAGCGGCGAGTCCCAGTCGATGTCGCGCTGCGGGCCCTGGCCCGCGACGAGCGGCAGGGTCGGGTCGTCGGCGTCCTTGTAGAAATCGTCCAGGGACAGGACGGGCAGACCGGAGGCGGCGGCGAGGGACGACTTGCCCGAGCCCGAGGGCCCGGCGAGCAGGACGACCCGGACCGGTACGGCGGGATGGGGACTCACGAGGAACCAGTGTGCGGCATGCACCCGTCGGCCCGACCCGCCGGGGCGCGCTTTGGTACCCGACCGACACCTCGCCTACGCTGCGTGCGCACACGCTCACGTAACGAACCGGCAGGTGGCAGTCATGGCAGCAGCACGACACGCAAAGACCTCGTCCTCCTCGCGCGCCCTCCTGCGAGCCGGACTCGGTATCGCCGTCGCCGGCGCGGCACTCGGCGGCGCGGCCGCGAGCGCGAGCGCGGCGGCCCCGGACCTGGGCACGGTCGCTCCCGACCTGGGCTCGCTCGCCCCCGGCCTGGGCAAGCAGCTCGACACGCAGGCCGCGCTGGGCGGCGCGAGCCAGGGCCTGAAGGCGGCGACCACGTACGGCCTCGGCGGCGTCACGAACCTCCAGCTCGACCCCCTCGCGGGCACCGGCACCGACCCGCTCGCCAACGGCGTCGGCACGCAGGTGGCCGACTTCAAGCCGGTCGGCACGACGGACCTCACGGGTCCGGTCACGAGCGGCGCGAGCCTGGCGGAGCTGCCGGTGGCGGGGGAGGTCGTGCACACGCTGGGGATCGGGGGCTGAGGGGGGGATGGGTGGGGCTGGGCGGGGGCGGTGAGGCTGGTCGGGGGCGGTGGGGCGGGTCGTGCGGGACGGGGTTTGGTTGCTGGGGGGAGCCGCTGGGGGTGACCCTCACAAGACAGCCCCCGCCCTCCCAGGGGGGCACCCCACAACAAGTCTTTCGCGTTTTCGTGCCTCCACCGCCGCTTTCCGCCCCCTCCGCCCGAATCTGTGGACAACTTCGCGAAACTCGTCACGGTCGCCACTCGGAAGAGTGAGACGTTTTCTGTTTCGATGGCGCAAAGCGGGGTTATCCACAGGCTGACGTGGTGCGGAGAGTCAGGTTCTGCGGGAGGGTGAGTGCTCACTCACCTCGCGGAGGCCCGGCTTGCTCCCGCCCGCGCCCCGGCACCCCCGCGTTGACGTATGGCTGTGCGGGCCGTCCCCAGGTCGGGGCCGGCCCGCACAGGGGCGGACGCGCGGTCCGCGGGGCTCAGTACGAGGAGCCCGCGACCCCCAGGGAGCCGGTCGGGTGCCACACCGTCTTCGTCTCCAGTACGGAGGTCATGCGGCGCAGGCCGGGTGTCGCGGCCCAGTCCTCGGCGGGCGCCGAGGGGCGCAGGACCCGCTTCAGGTTGTCCGCCGCCGCGATCTCCAGGTCCACGGCCTCCTGGCCTTCCGCGCCCGTGAGGTCGATCGCGTTGACGTCCTGGTGCGAGGCGAGCGTCGGGCCGAGGTCGGCGATCCGGCCGCTGAGGATGTTCGCCGTGCCGCCGGGGACGTCCGACGTGGCGAGGACCTCACCGAGCGAGAGGGCGGGCAGCGGGCGCTCCTCGCTCGCCACGACGACCGCCGTGCATCCCGTCGCGAGCACGGGCGCGAGCACCGAGACGAGACCGAGCAGCGAGGACTCGCGCGGCGCGAGCACCGCGACGACCCCGCTCGGCTCGGGCGTCGACAGGTTGAAGAACGGCCCCGCGACCGGGTTCGCGCCGCCCACGACCTGCGCGAGCTTGTCGGTCCAGCCCGCGTACCAGACCCAGCGGTCCACGGCCGCGTCGACCTGGGCGCGCGCGGCGTCCCGGTCCAGGCCCTCCGCCTCGGCGACCTCGCGCGCGAACTGCTCGGCGCGCCCCTCCAGCATCTCCGCGACGCGGTACAGGACCTGGCCCCGGTTGTACGCCGTCGCGCCCGACCAGCCCGCGAACGCCTTGCGCGCCGCCGCGACCGCGTCACGCGCGTCCTTGCGGGTCGAGCGCGGGGCGTTGGCCAGCCACTCGCCGTGCGCGTCGCTCACCTCGTACACCCTGCCGCCCTCACTGCGGGGGAACTTCCCGCCGACGTACAGCTTGTAGGTCTTGAAGACGCCGAGCCGGGGCGCCGGGGCGCTCGCCTTCGGGGCGGTCCTGTGGCCGCCCTTCGCCTGCTTCTCCGTCTTCGTGGACTTCTCAGACATCGAGGTACGCCTCCAGGCCGTGCCTGCCGCCCTCGCGGCCGTAACCCGACTCCTTGTAGCCGCCGAAGGGCGAGGTCGGGTCGAACTTGTTGAAGGTGTTGGCCCACACGACGCCCGCGCGCAGCTTCTCGGCCACGGCGAGGATGCGGGAGCCCTTCTCGCTCCAGATGCCCGCCGAGAGCCCGTACGGCGTGTTGTTCGCCTTGGCGACGGCCTCCGCCGGGGTGCGGAAGGTGAGGACGGAGAGGACGGGGCCGAAGATCTCCTCGCGGGCGACGGTGTGCGCCTGCGTGACGTTCGTGAAGACGGTCGGCGCGAACCAGTAGCCCGAGCCCGGGAGTTCGCACGGGGCGCTCCAGCGCTCGGCGCCCTCCGCCTCGCCCTGGCCGGTCAACCGCGTGATGCGGTCGAGCTGTTCGGCCGAGTTGATCGCGCCGAGGTCGGTGTTCTTGTCGAGCGGGTCGCCCACGCGCAAGGTGGTGAGGCGCCGCTTGAGCGCGTCCACGACCTCGTCGTGCACCGACTCCTGCACCAGCAACCGCGAGCCCGCGCAGCACACTTGGCCCTGGTTGAAGAAGATCCCCGTCACGATGCCCTCGACGGCCTGCTCGACGGGCGCGTCGTCGAAGACGATGTTGGCGCCCTTGCCGCCGAGTTCGAGCGTCACGCGCTTGCGCGAGCCCGCGACCGTGCGGGCGATCTGCTTGCCGACCGCCGTCGAGCCCGTGAACGCGACCTTGTTCACGTCCGGGTGCGCGACGAGGGCCGCGCCCGCGTCCCCGTACCCGGGAAGGATGTTGACGACGCCCTTGGGCAGACCGGCCTGCCGGCAGATATCGGCGAAGAACAGGGCACTCAGCGGGGTCGTCTCGGCGGGCTTGAGGACCACCGTGTTCCCCGCCGCGAGCGCGGGCGCGATCTTCCACGCGAGCATGAGCAGCGGGAAGTTCCACGGGATGACCTGGCCCGCGACCCCGAGCGGCTTCGGCGCCGGGCCGAAGCCCGCGTGCTCCAGCTTGTCGGCCCAGCCCGCGTAGTAGAAGAAGTGGGCGGCGACGAGCGGAATGTCCGTGTCGCGCGTCTCCTTGATGGGCTTGCCGTTGTCGAGCGTTTCCAGGACGGCGAGTTCGCGCGCCCGTTCCTGCACGATCCGCGCGATGCGGAAGAGGTACTTGGCGCGCTCGGCTCCCGGCAGCGCGGCCCAGCCGGGGAAGGCGCGGCGCGCGGCGGCGACCGCGCGCTCCACGTCCTCCTCGCCCGCTTGCGCGACCTCCGAGAGGACCTCCTCGCTCGCGGGGGAGACGGTCTTGAAGACCTTGCCGGAGGCGGCGTCGGTGAACTCGCCGTCGATGAACAGCCCGTAGGAGGAGGCGAGTTCGACGGCGGCGCGCGACTCGGGCGCGGGCGCGTAGTCGGTGAAGGCCGGAGCGGGCCCGGCGGAAGGGGTCTCGTGTGCCATGAGTTCAGTCCACCGTCACGTAATCGGGGCCGGAGTAGCGGCCCGTGGCCAGCTTCTGGCGCTGCATGAGCAGGTCGCCGAGCAGCCCCGAGGCGCCGAAGCGGAACCAGGCGTTGCTCAGCCAGTCCTCGCCCGCCGTCTCGGCGACGAGGACGAGGAACTTGATCGCGTCCTTCGTGGTCCGGATGCCACCGGCCGGCTTCACCCCGACCTGTTCCCCGTGCGCGGCGCGGAAGTCCCGTACCGCCTGGAGCATGAGCAGCGTGTTCGCCGGGGTCGCGTTGACACCGACCTTGCCCGTCGAGGTCTTGATGAAGTCCGCGCCGCCGAGCATCCCGAGCCACGAGGCGCGCAGGATGTTGTCGTACGTGGACAACTCCCCGGTCTCGAAGATGACCTTGAGCCGGGCGCGGGCCCCGATCGCCTCGCGCACGGCGATGATCTCCTCGTACACCTTCGCGTAGCGGCCCGCGAGGAAGGCGCCGCGGTCGATGACCATGTCGATCTCGTCGGCACCCGCCGCGAGCGCGGACTCGACGTCGGCGAGCTTCACGGCGAGCGGGGCGCGCCCGGCCGGGAACGCGGTCGCGACCGAGGCGATACGGACTTCGCTCCCGGCGAGCGTCTCCTTCGCCGTCGCGACCATGTCGGGGTAGACGCAGACGGCGGCGACGCGGGGCGCGGAGCGGTCGGTGGGGTCCGGGTGCAGCGCCTTCGCGGCGAGCGCGCGGACCTTGCCGGGGGTGTCGGCGCCTTCGAGCGTCGTCAGGTCGATCATCGAGATCGCCAGATCGATCGCGCGGACCTTCGCGGCCGTCTTCACGGACCGCGTCCCGAGCGCGGCGGCACGCGCCTCCAGACCGACCGGGTCGACCCCGGGCAGTCCGTGCAGGAAGCGCCGCAACGAGGCGTCGGAGGCGCTCACTTCGGCGAACGCGGCCCCTGCGGCGACCCGTGGCGCGGGGGAGGGGGCGGGGGGAGTCGTGGGCATGCTCACCAGGGGAGCATATCTACGCGCGTAGCGGTCTGTACAGGGGGGTGTGGGGGCTCGGGAGGGGCGGGCAGCGGGGTCCGCGCGGGGGTGTGACGCCCGTGTCCGGTGGGGAGCCCGAGGGCTTGTGCGTCCGGTGGGGGAGAATCGGGGTATGACGACCCCCGACCCGGCTGCTCCAGAGCCCTCGCCGGCCGCGCCCGAGCCCTCGCCGGCCGCTCCCGACCGGATCTACCGCTCGCCCGCCGGCATCGCCGCCGGTGTGTTCCTGCTGATCCTGGGCGGCTGGCTGGGCGCCGATGCCATCGTGCTGGGCGAAGGCCGCACCCCGTGGATCGCGATCGCCGCGCTGCTGTGCGTGATCCCGCTGATCATCGCCTTCACGCTGCGGCCCGCCGTGTACGCGAACACGGAGCGGTTGCGCGTCCGCAACCCCTTCCGCACGATCGTGCTGCCCTGGAAGGCCGTCGCCACGCTCCGTTCCGGCTACTCGAACGAGGTCGTCGACGCGGACGGCAAGGTCTTCCAGCTGTGGGCGCTCCCGGTCTCGCTGCGCGGCCGCAAGCGCGCGGCCCGCGCCGAGGCCCGGGCGATGAGCCGGGGGGAGAAGGCGGGGCACACCGCCACCACGGCGCGCGAGATCCGCCACCCGCAGGGCGATGTGGCGCTCGGCGAACTGCGCGAACTGGCGGGCGACACGGACTCCCCGCGCAAGGGCCTCACCGAGGCCCGCTGGTGCTGGCCCGTCATCGCCCCGGCAGCCGCGGGCGCGCTCCTGCTGATCGTGCTGCTGCTGGTCTGAGCGCGGCGGTGCGGGACCCGCGGGGGCGTCCGCGCCTCCCGCCCCGCGAGCCCCGCCGCCTCAGCCGCGCGCACCGGAGCCGAGCTCAGCCGCGCCTGCCGGAGCCGAGCTCAGCCGCGCGTACCCGAGCCGAGCTCGGCCGCGCCCACCGGAGCCGAGCGCGTACCGGAGCCGAGCGCGTACCGGAGCCGAGCGCCCACCGGAGCCGAGCTCGCCGCCCCGGCCGCGCGCATCGAAGCCGTCCTCCGCGAGCCCCGCCGCCTCGCCGCCTCGCCGCCCCGCCGCCTCGCCGCCCCGCCGCCCCGCCGCCTCGGAGGCGCGTACCGCCCCCGGCGGGCCCCGCCGCTTCAGCAGCGCGTGCCGAAGCCGCCCTCCGCGAGGCCCGCGCAGAAGGCCGCGCGGGCGCCCGGCGACTGGGAGAGGCGGCCGTCGACGAACCAGGACGAGCTCGGCGGGAAGTCGAAGCCGCCGTCGTCGATCCCGTCCCAGCCGTAGCGGAAGTCGAGGTCGATGTACGTGACGGCCGTGATGACGTCCGAGAGGTCGTAGCTGCCGGACTCGTTCGGGATCGGGCCGGAGTAGTGCAGCAGCCCGAAGAGCCGCCGCACCCACAGCGTGCCGCGGTCCGGCTCCTTGCCGCTCGTGTCGGAGCCGTCCGCCGTGAAGTTCATCATCCCGCCCTCCGAGACGATCATCTTCTTTCCGTGGTCCTTGGCGAACTTCATCATCTTCAGGACGTTGCCGTCGTAGTCCCAGTTCTTCCACACGGCGGCGTCGTTGCCCGAGGAGTCCTTGCCGATGTAGGCGTTGCGGCACTGGAGGGCCGCGGTGTCGTAGTGGTCGGGCGGCGTCCCGTTGTAGAGGTAGCCGTTGTCGTACATCGGCAGGCACAGCTCGTGCGCGAAGAGCGAGACGCCGACGCGGTCCACGACCGCGTCGCCCGGGTACATCTGCGCGTAGCTGCCGCGCACGGGGTGGAAGACGTACTGGACGTTGCCGTGCGTGCGTCCGTCGATGAGGGCGCGGATGCGGGCGAAGGCCTTCTTGTACGAGTCGCAGCTCTCGTCCGTGCAGTGGTAGTACGGGCTCACCTCGTAGTCCAGGCGCAGCAGGAACGTCGCCGCCGGGTGCGCGTTGGCGAAGTCGATGAGCGTCGTGAAGCGGTCCGCGTACTGCCCTTCGCCGAGTTCCCGCGTCACCTCGCGCGAGCGCGCGGCCTTCGCGGCCTCGTCGCCGCCGGTGAAGCCGGGCGGGTTGTCCTTCCAGCTCACGCCGACCTGGATCGTCGCGCCCCGGTCGGCGAGGAAGGAGGCGTAGGCGGCGTGGTTCGCGCCGACCCACGTGCCCGAGGCCACCTCGTAGTAGACCGAACCCCCCGCCGGGTCCTGCCCGAACGACGTCCAGTCGTCCCAGGCGGCCTTGCTCGACTGACCGATCAGCAACTGCCGCTCTCCCGCGGCGGCGGGGGTCGAGGCGGCGGGCGCCGGGGTGGCCGCGTGGGCCGTTCCTCCCGCGAGCCCCAGCAGGGGCAGCAGGCAACACAGGGCGAGAAGCAGGGGGAAGGAGCGCGAGGGCGGGGCGTATGTCCTGTGCATGACAGTTCTCCGTACGGGTGGGGGTGCGGCCTGACCGCGGGTACGTCCGCACGCATCCTGGGGAACCGGAAGAGCCCCGTCAACGGATCGCGCAAGTTTCGAAGGAGAGGGCAGCTCACGGGCGCGTGAGCGAAACCCCGGAGGGGCACTTCGCGGGCGCCCGAGACCGGGGCGAGGGCGCTGACCATCCGTGGCGCGGGAACAGGGCGGTGACGGAGCGGCGAAACTTTACGAAACGTATGGGCGCTCCGGTACGGGAAATTTCGTGCGGGAGGGCTGCCGCTGCCCGGGTGCTCGCCCCCTCACCCCGCCCCCGCGCGGAACAGCAGGGACACCCAGGAGCGGTACGGGCGCCACCCGGCCGCGACGGGGGCGAGCGCGTCGGGCGTCTCCGCGCGGCCGTACGCCTCCGCCATCGCCGCGTGCAGCCGGTGCTCCGCGCGGGGGAACACGTCCGGGTGGCCCGCGCCCCTGATGAGGATCAGCTCCGCCGAGAAGGGGCCGATGCCGGGCAGTTCCCGAAGGCGGGCGAGGGCATCCTCCGGCGGCAGGGCGCGGAGTGCCGCCGCGTCGAGACGGCCGTCCAACGCCGCCTCCGCGAGGGCGTGCAGCCGTTCCGTCTTGACCGCGCTCACGCCCGGCACGGAATCGAGAGCGCGCAGCACCGCCGGGAGGGGGAAGGCGTGCCTCTCCCGGCCCGCGACCGTCAGGGCCTCGCCGTACGTCCGGGCCAGCCCGTCCTTCACCGCCGCCGCGCGCGTCATCCGCAGCCGGTTGCCGATCACGGTCCACGCGGCGGCCTCGTACGGCGAGTAGAAGCACACCGGGCGCAGGCCCGGGAACTCCGACTGGAGCCGTCCCACCCGGGAATCGGCCCGGCCGACGGCCGGGAAACCGCTCCCGTCCACGTCGAGCGACAGGACGCGCGCCACCTGGGCCCGTACGGCGGCGGGGCCGGCCCCGTCCGACGACCACTCGACGCGTACGTCCCCCGCGTCGCCCGGCTGCCGCACCGCGCAGCCGACGACGTGCAGGCCGTCGTCCGCCGGGAAGGCGAGCCGCAGAACGCCGTCGTCCTCGGGGGGATACGCGGCGGGCGTGAAGTCCGCGAGGAAGCGGAGGGCGGCGGAGAGGGCGAAGGGCCCCTTCGGGGTCAGCGAAAACGTGGGCATGGCGCTCGCCTTCCGGAGCCCCGCACGCGGGCGGCCCCACGACCGACGTTGCCACGGCGGGCGGGAGACGGCACGGCGACGGCGGGGCCCGGCCTACGGCGCCGGGCGTCCGGCCCTCGCGTCGAGCCCCCGCGTACGGCGCCGGGCGTCCGGCCCTCGCGTCGAGCCCCCGCGTACGGCGCCGGGCGGTCGGCCTTCGCGTCGAGCCCCCGCGTACGGCGCCGGGCGTCCGCCACCCGCCTCCGAGCCCCCGTCGCCCCCCGAGCCTCAGAGACCCGCCGCCGCCCCCACGTCCCGCTTCAGCTCCGCGAGCAGTCGCGCCGCGCGCTCCCGGGCCGCCGCCACCGGCAAGCCCGCCGGGAGGACGATCTCCAGGTAGCATTTGAGCTTCGGTTCGGTGCCGCTCGGGCGGACGACGACCCGGCCCCGGGTGGCCAGTCCGTCGAGGTCCCCCTCCAGGACGTACCGCAGTCCGTCCGTGGGGGGAAGGCCGTCCTTCGGGAGGCTGAGATCGTCGGCCGCCGTGACCGCGAGGCCCGCGAGGCGGACCGGGGGGCTGGTGCGGAGGCGGTCCATCGCGGCGGGGATGAGGGAGAGGTCGGCGACGCGGGCGGAGAGCTGGGCCGTCGCGTGCACGCCGTGCTCGTGCGCCAGTTCGTCGAGCGCGTCGGAGAGCGTGCGGCCCTCCTCCTTGAGTGCCGAGGCGTACTCCGTGATGAGGAGCGCGGCGGTGACGCCGTCCTTGTCGCGCACGCCCTCGGGGTCCACGCAGTAGCCGAGCGCCTCCTCGTACCCGTACCGCAGCCCGGGGACGCGCGAGATCCACTTGAAGCCCGTCAGGGTCTCCTCGTGCGGGACCCCGGCCGCGCGGGCGAGGGTGCCGAGGAGCGTCGAGGAGACGATCGACTCGGCGAAGACGCCGCGCTCGCCGCGCCGCAGCAGGTGCGTGGCGAGGAGCGCGCCGACCTCGTCGCCCGTGAGCATCCGCCAGCCCGCCGCCGAGGCGTCCGGCACCGCGACGGCGCAGCGGTCCGCGTCGGGGTCGTTCGCGACGATCAGGTCCACGCCCTCGTGTGCCCGCGCCGTCGCGAACGCGAGGTCCATCGCGCCCGGCTCCTCCGGGTTGGGGAAGGCCACGGTCGGAAAGTCCGGGTCGGGCGCGGCCTGTTCGGCGACCGGTACGGGCGCGGGGAACCCGGCCCGCGCGAAGGTGGCCGTGACGGTCTCGGTGCCGACGCCGTGCAGCGCGGTGTGCACGATACGGGCGGTGCGGGGCGAGCCGGGCGCGAGCACGGAGACCGCGCGCTCCACGTACGCCTCAAGTACGTCGTCCCCGAGTACCGTCCATCCGTCCTCGGCGCGCGGCACCTGGTCCAGCGCGTCGACCGCCTCGATCCCCGCGGCGATCTCGGCGTCCGCCGGAGCGACGATCTGCGAGCCCGCGCCCTCGCCGGGCTCCGGGTAGCCGAAGCCGAGGTAGACCTTGTAGCCGTTGTCGCGCGGCGGGTTGTGGCTCGCGGTGACCTCGACCCCGGCGACCGCGCCGAGGTGCCCGATCGCGAAGGCGAGGACGGGCGTGGGCAGCGGCCGGGGCAGTACGGCGGCGCGCAGCCCCGCGCCGGTCAGCACGGCGGCGGTGTCGCGCGCGAAGTCCGCCGACTTGTGGCGCGCGTCGTACCCGACGACGACGAGCCCGTCCCCCCTGCCGTGCTCCCGCAGGAAGGCCGCGAGCCCCGCCGCCGCCCGGATCACGACGGCCCGGTTCATCCGCGAGGGACCCGCCCCCAGCTCACCGCGCAGGCCCGCCGTGCCGAAGCGGAGCAGGCCGGCGAACCGGTCCCGCAGCGCGTCGAGGTCCTCCGCGTCGAGCAGCGCGGCCAGTTCGGCGCGCGTGTCCGGGTCGGGGTCCTCGGCCAGCCAGCGGCGAGCGCGGTCGATGAGGTCCTTCGCGTCGTCCTTGTCCACCACGGTGGTCGTGCCTTTCTCGGCTTCGGTACGGCAGCTTCACGGCTCGGGGGCGGGGGGCAATCCCGCGCGCGGTCTCCCCCGGAGGTCGTACGGGGACACGTACCCCGTACGAGGGAGGGTCCCTCAGATGCGGTCGAGGACCTGACCGAGCAGCGCCCCCATGTGCGCGGCCGAGTCGCGGCCCGCCTGGAGGACCTCCTCGTGGTTGAGGGGCTCACCCGTGAGGCCGGCCGCGAGGTTGGTGACGAGCGAGATGCCGAGCACCTCGGCCCCCGCCTCGCGCGCCGCGATCGCCTCCAGGACCGTCGACATGCCCACGAGGTCCCCGCCCATCGCGCGGACCATGCCGATCTCGGCGGGCGTCTCGTAGTGCGGGCCGGGGAACTGCACGTACACGCCCTCTTCGAGCGTGGGGTCGATCTCCTTGCACAGCGCGCGCAGGCGCGGCGAGTAGAGGTCGGTGAGGTCCACGAAGTTCGCGCCGTGGATGGGCGAGGTCGCCGTGAGGTTGATGTGGTCGCTGATCAGCACCGGCTGCCCGGGCCGCATCCCGGCGCGCAGCCCGCCGCAGCCGTTGGTGAGCACGATCGTCTTGCACCCGGCGGCGACCGCCGTGCGCACGTTGTGCGCGACCGCGTCCACCCCGCGGCCCTCGTAGTAGTGCGTGCGGCCGAGGAAGACGAGGGCGCGCTTGCCGCCGAGTCCGCCGTACGAGCGGATGCGGCCCGCGTGGCCCTCGACGGCGGGCGGCGGGAAGCCGGGCAGGTCCGTGAAGGACAGGTCGTGGTCCGCCGCGCCGAGCGCCTCCGCGGCGGGCACCCAGCCCGAGCCCATCACCAGGGCCACGTCGTGTGTCTCGGCCCCCGTCAGCTCACCGAGCCGCGTGGCGGCGGCCCGAGCGGCGGCGAAGGGGTCGCCCTGGATGTCGTCCGGAATAACTGATGCGTTCACGCGAATGAGCGTAACCGCTCACAGCCTACGCGCGTAGACGTCGCTGATAACGACCTGATGTTGACTTGCCGGTAGGCGGGAACGGGCGCGTTCGGACGCGGAGCGGCCTGGTCAGGGCGTCGGGGGACAGGGAGCGGCGCTTGTCGTGCGGCCCGGCGTCCTTGGCGCGAACCAGGCCCTCGCGGAGCCGGTTCCGCCGCGGCACGGACCGGCACCCGCGGTCTCGGGCACCCGCGGCCCCGGGCACCCGCGGTCTCGGGCACCCGCGGCCCCGGGCGCGCGCTCAGCAGGGCCGCTTGCGCAGTTCCATCACGTAGTCGTGCGGGGCCCCCGCCGATTCCGCCGCGTCGGCGATCTCGCCGAGGTAGCGCGCGGAGGGCAGGCCGCCCTCGTACCCGTTGAGTACGTAGAGCCACGAGGACTCCGTGCCTTCCAGGGTGTGGACGCGGACCCGGGCGCGGCGGTAGATGCCGAGGCCGACGCCCTCCCAGCCGTCCATCGCCTCCTCGTCGGGGGGCGCGATGTCGTACAGCGCCACGAAGACCTGCGAGGCCGGGTCCTCGACGACCGTGGCGAGCGCGCCTTCCCAGCCCATGTGCTCGCCGCCGAAGGTCAGCCGCCAGCCGTCGAGCCAGCCGGTGGCCCGCAGCGGGGAGTGCGGGGCACGGCGCGTCATCAGCCGCGCGTCGAGATTTCCTGCGTACGCAGCGTAGAGCGACATGGGGTCGAGAGTACGGCAGACGGCGCGGGGAGGCGGGGGAGTCGCAGGAGGCGGACTCGTACGGGAGGGGGACGGGTGGCGGAGTGACCCGTCGCACACCCCGGACGGTGGGCCCGGGCGCGAAGCAATTCGGCGCGTGCGGGACAATGAAGTACGTGACTCGGATCGTGATTATCGGTGGCGGACCCGGCGGATACGAAGCGGCCCTCGTGGGCGCCCAGCTCGGCGCGGAGGTGACCGTCGTCGACTGCGACGGCCTCGGCGGGGCCTCGGTGCTCACCGACTGCGTGCCTTCGAAGACTCTCATCGCGACCGCCGAGGTGATGACGACCTTCGACTCCTCGTACGAGGAACTCGGCATCCTCGTCGCCGACGACACCCCTTACATAGACCGCCCGGCGCGCGTCGTCGGGGTCGATCTCGGCAAGGTCAACCGCCGCGTCAAGCGACTCGCGCTCGCGCAGTCGCACGACATCACCGCCTCCGTCACGCGCGCCGGGGCCCGCGTCCTGCGCGGCCGGGGCCGCCTGGAGGGCCAGCAGGGCAGCGACGGCTCCCGCACCGTCGTCGTCACCGCGGCCGACGGCTCCGAGCAGCGCCTCACCGCCGACGCCGTCCTCATCGCGACCGGCGGGCACCCGCGCGAGCTGCCCGACGCCCGCCCCGACGGCGAGCGCATCCTCAACTGGACGCAGGTCTACGACCTCGACGAGCTGCCCGAGGAGCTCATCGTCGTCGGCTCCGGTGTCACGGGCGCCGAGTTCGCGGGCGCCTACCAGGCGCTCGGCTCGCGCGTCACCCTCGTCTCCTCGCGCGAGCGCGTGCTGCCCGGCGAGGACCCCGACGCCGCCGCCGTCCTGGAGGACGTCTTCCGCCGCCGCGGCATGAACGTCATGGCCCGCTCGCGCGCGCAGGCGGTCAAGCGCGTCGGCGACCGCGTCGAGGTCACGCTCGCGGACGGCCGCGTCATCACCGGCTCCCACTGCCTCATGGCGGTCGGCGCGATCCCGAACACGACGGACATCGGCCTGGAGGAGGCCGGGGTCAAGCTCAAGGACTCCGGGCACGTCAAGACCGACAAGGTCTCCCGCACGAGCGCCCCCGGGATCTACGCGGCCGGCGACGTCACCGGCGTCTTCGCGCTCGCCTCCGTCGCCGCGATGCAGGGCCGGATCGCGATGTACCACTTCCTCGGCGACGCGGTCACCCCGCTCAACCTCAAGGCCGTCTCGTCGAACGTCTTCACGGACCCCGAGATCGCCACCGTCGGCTACAGCCAGGCGGACGTGGACGGCGGCCGGATCGACGCGCGCGTCGTCAAGCTCCCGCTGCTGCGCAACCCGCGCGCCAAGATGCAGGGCATCCGCGACGGCTTCGTCAAGATCTTCTGCCGCCCGGGGACGGGCGTCGTCGTCGGCGGTACGGTCGTCGCCCCCCGCGCGAGTGAACTCATTCACCCCATCTCGATCGCTGTGGACAACAATCTGACCGTGGAACAGATCGCTAACGCGTTCACTGTGTACCCGTCGCTGTCCGGTTCGATCGCCGAGGTGGCCCGTCAGCTCCACACCGTCAAGC
Source organism: Streptomyces sp. NPDC088923 (assembly GCF_044749745.1). NCBI lineage: Bacteria > Bacillati > Actinomycetota > Actinomycetes > Kitasatosporales > Streptomycetaceae > Streptomyces > Streptomyces sp. NPDC088923. The sequence goes on from NZ_JBIVIO010000001.1 coordinate 1,141,151, forward strand.
GCGCGGAGGAGCAGGTCTGAGGGGGCCGTACGCTCTCAACTTCCCTGCTCGGTGGGGATATCGGGCCATCGCGGCGACGCGGTGGCCCGTTGCCGTGACCGCCCCTGGCCGCCGTGCGCGACCCCGTATACCACTTTCGCGGCCTCGACATGGACAACTTCCGTAACTCGGCGGAAAGTGGTGAACGCGGACAGTCATGCGCGTTACCGTCTGTTCTGTGTTCGCTGCTGAACGTCGTCAAATGATCCTAGAAATGGTGCGCGCCAACGGAGCCGTCTCGCTCCGGGAACTGGCCCGCGTCGTCCAGACCTCTGAAGTGACCGTACGGCGGGACGTGCGGGCGCTCGAAGCGGAAGGGCTGCTCGACCGCAGGCACGGGGGCGCCGTGCTCCCCGGTGGCTTCGCGCGTGAGACCGGCTTCCCGCAGAAGACCCATCTCGCGTCGGCCGAGAAGGCCGCGATCGCCGAACTCGCCGCCGAGTTCGTCGAGCCCGGCGAGGCCGTCGTGATCGGCGCCGGGACCACGACGCAGGAGCTGGCCCGCCGCCTCGCGCGCGTCGCCGGTCTCACCGTCGTGACCAACTCCCTCCTCGTCGCCCAGGCCCTCGCGCACGCCAACCGTGTCGAGGTCGTCATGACCGGGGGCACCCTGCGCGGCACCGACTACGCCCTCGTGGGCAGCGGGGCCGAGCAGTCCCTCCAGGGCCTGCGCGTCTCGCGCGCCTTCCTCTCGGGCAGCGGTCTCACCTCAGAGCGCGGCCTGTCCACCGCCAACATGCTCTCGGCGAGCGTCGACCGCGCGCTCGTCCAGTCGGCCGCCGAGGTCGTCGTCCTCGCGGACCACACGAAGCTCGGCACGGACACGATGTTCCAGACCGTGGCGCCCGACCTCATCACCCGCCTCGTCACCGACGAACCGGCCCCTGGCGAGGAACGCGCCGCGACCGAACTCCAGGCCCTCGCCGACCAGGGCGTCCACATCTCCCTGGCCGGGCCCCACGCCCCGGCCCCCCGCCCCCGCACCCGCGACGTCGGCCTCCCCGGCCAGCGCCGCGCCCAGCCCCCGACCCGCCCGCACGCCCACCGCCCGCCGGGCACGGCGGGCCCGCTGAGCGCCGAGCAGGGCGGTCCGGGCCAGGGCGAGCGGGGCAGGACGGCGGACGCGCACCGGCGGTGAGCGGACCTGACGGTCGCTCGTACGGGGGCGGCGGTACGGGCTCGGGGCGGCGTCGTCCCCGTACCGTACGGCCCGCCCCGTAGCGTCCGCCGGGTCCCCGGACGGCGGCCGCGCCCGCAACCGTGACGGGCCGCGCCCGCAACCGCTCGCCCTCGTGGGGGCGTCTACGCCGACAGCCGTTCCACCGTCCCCCACCGAGGAGCGCTTCATGAGCTTCGCCCTGTCCGGCAGCGCCGCCGCCCCCCGATTCGTGCGGGTGGTGCCCCGTGCGCGGTTCGCGGTCGGGGCTCTCGGCGCGGTGGTGCTCGCGCGGCTCGTGTTCCTCGTCTGGGAACTGCGCCTCCACGCGGGCCCACGCCCGCCCGCGCCGCCCGGTGAGCCGGAGGACGGGTACCACCGCGTCCCCACCGCGCTGGAGGAGCAGTACCACTACCTCGGCGATCTCACGGTCCTGACCCTCGTCGTCTGCGTCCTCGGCCTCGTGTACTGGCTCCAGGCGATGCGGGACAACGCGGACGTCCTCGCCCCACGGGTGCAGCGCCACGCGCGCCCGTGGGTCTGGTTCTCCTGGATCGTCCCCGGGATCTCCCTCTGGTTCCCGCGCGACGTCGTCGTGGACGTCTGGCGCGCGGCGGCGCCCCCGGACGAGGACCCGGCCGAGCGCCGTACCCCCTGGTGGATCAACGCGTGGTGGCTGTTCCTCCTCGGCGCCGTCGCGATGCTCCTCGTCACCGAGAACCTGGGCGACGACGGGCAGCCCGAGGCGGAGGCGGTCTACGACGCCTTCCGCGGCATGCTGGCCGCGGACTTCTTCCTCGTCGCCGCCGCCGTTCTCACGAGCGTGCTCGTGCTGCGGATGACGCGCGATCAGGAGGAGCGGACAGGGGGCTGAAGCCCGTCCAGCAGGCTGTCGAGGAGCTGCGCCCGCGCTTGCGGCCGTTCGCTCAGCCACCGGCCGAGCGCGTGCCCCGCGCCCGCGAGCCGCAGGACCGAGAGGTCCGCGCGCGCCGCGAGGGCGGTCTGCACGAGCCAGGTGACCTCCTCGGGGATGACCTCGTCCCGCTCGGGTACGACGAGCAGCGCCCGTCCCGCGAAGGACCCGTACGCCTGAAGGGCCCGGCTGTCGCGCCAGCTCGCCGGGCGCCGGATCAGTTCGGTGAACCCGTCCCCGAAGGGCACGTCCCACGCGGCACGCCCGTAGATCCCGGGCGCGCACAGCGCGAGCGCGGCGACCCGGGGCCCGTACCGCGCGAGGAGATCGGCGACCGTCTGCCCGCTCATGCTGAACCCGACGAGCACGAGCGGCCGCCGCGCCCCGAACACCTCGGCCACGACCGCCGCGGCCTGATCGCGCCGCCGCCGCAGGCTCAGCTCGGCGAGGTGCCCCGTGCTCCCGCCGTGCCCGGAGAAGTCGAGCGCGAGCGCGTGGTGGCCCCGCGCGGCGACGTCCTGGGCGAGCGGGAGGCACCGCTCCTTGTCGCCGTCGCCCGCCCCGTGCAGCAGCACGACGCCGTACGCCCCCCGGAGCTCCCGCCCCGGCGTCACGGTGTACGCGCTCAGCCGCTCGCCGTCGACGGCGAGCACGCTCTCGCGCACGGTGGTGCGGGCGGGGTGGCTCATCGCGCCTCCGGGACGGCGAACGGGCGGGACCCTCAGGGGGTGTCCCGCCCGGTACCGTACCGCCGCGTCGCCGCGTCAGTCCTTGATCTCGCAGATGACCGTGCCCGAGCTGAGCGAGGCGCCGATCGCGACGTCGAGGCCCTTGACCGTGCCGGAGCGGTGGGCCGTGAGGGGCTGCTCCATCTTCATGGCCTCCAGGACCACGATCAGGTCGCCCTCCTTGACCTCCTGGCCCTCCTCGACGGCGACCTTCACGATCGTGCCCTGCATCGGCGAGGCGAGCGTGTCGCCCGAGGCGGCCGGGCCGCTCTTGCGGGCCGCGCGGCGCTTCGGCTTCGCGCCGGCCGCGAGGCCCGTCCGGGCGAGGGACATGCCGAGGCGGGCCGGGAGGGAGACCTCCAGGCGCTTGCCGCCGACCTCGACGACGATGTTCTCGCGGTCCTCGTCATCGGCGGAGCCGTCGGCCGGGGCGGCGAAGGGCTTGATCTCGTTGACGAACTCGGTCTCGATCCACCGGGTGTGGATCGTGAACGGGTCGGTGGAGCCGGTCAGTTCGGGCCCGAAGGCCGGGTCCTTGACGACGGCGCGGTGGAAGGGGATCGCCGTCGCCATGCCCTCGACCCGGAAGTCCGCGAGGGCGCGCGCGGCGCGCTCCAGGGCCTCCTTGCGGGTCCGGCCCGTGATGACGAGCTTCGCGAGCAGCGAGTCCCAGGCGGGGCCGATGACGGTGCCCGACTCGACGCCCGCGTCCAGGCGCACGCCCGGACCGCTCGGCGGCGCGAAGAGCGTGACCGTGCCGGGGGCGGGCAGGAAGCCGCGCCCCGGGTCCTCGCCGTTGATGCGGAACTCGAAGGAGTGGCCGCGCAGTTCGGGATCGCCGTAGCCCAGCTCCTCGCCGTCGGCGATACGGAACTGCTCGCGCACGAGGTCGACGCCCGCGACCTCCTCGGTCACCGGGTGCTCGACCTGGAGGCGCGTGTTGACCTCCAGGAAGGAGATCGTGCCGTCGTTGCCGACGAGGAACTCGACGGTCCCGGCGCCGACGTACCCGGCCTCCTTGAGGATCGCCTTCGACGCGCTGTACAACTGAGCGACCTGGTCCTCGTTCAGGAACGGCGCGGGCGCCTCCTCGACGAGCTTCTGGTGGCGGCGCTGGAGCGAGCAGTCACGCGTGGAGACGACGACGACGTTGCCGTGCTGGTCGGCGAGGCACTGGGTCTCGACGTGCCGGGGGCGGTCGAGGTAGCGCTCGACGAAGCACTCGCCGCGACCGAAGGAGACGACGGCCTCGCGCACCGCCGAGTCGTACAGCTCGGGGACCTCGTCGAGCGTGCGGGCGACCTTGAGGCCGCGACCGCCGCCGCCGAAGGCCGCCTTGATCGCGATGGGCAGCCCGTGCTCCTCGGCGAAGGCCACGACCTCCTCGGCGCCCGAGACCGGGTCGGGCGTGCCCGCGACGAGCGGGGCACCGGCGCGCTGCGCGATGTGGCGCGCGGCGACCTTGTCGCCGAGGTCGCGGATCGCGGCGGGGGGCGGGCCGATCCAGGTCAGCCCGGCGTCGATGACGGCCTGGGCGAACTCGGCGTTCTCGGAGAGGAAGCCGTACCCGGGGTGCACGGCGTCCGCGTCGGACTCGGCGGCGGCGTGCAGCACCTTCGCGATGTCGAGGTAGCTCGTCGCGGGCGTGTCACCGCCCAGCGCGTACGCCTCGTCGGCCGCGCGCACGTGCGGCGCGTCCCGGTCCGGCTCCGCGTACACCGCGACGCTGCCGATGCCCGCGTCGCGGCAGGCCCGGGCGACCCGGACGGCGATTTCACCGCGGTTGGCGATGAGCACCTTGCGCACGATGGCTCCCTTTTCTCGCTCTTCGTCCCTGGGGGTGGGCCCCGACGCGTACGAACACGCCGAGTTTAGGGACAGCCGACACGAGGCGCCGGAGGCGGCCGAGTGGTGAGTTTGCCCACACCGCTTGCCCCGCGACCCCAGGCGACCGGACGAAAGTCCATGTACAGGGCCCTGAACCACTTCAGCGTAGCTCTGTCCCACGGGCGGGGTCTCTGTCCGCCCGCGCCGCGAGGGGCGGGGTTTCTTTGTGGGGATTCGACTAAAGGGGGCGGGATTCTTTGAGCGCCGCCGGGCCCGGTGTCCCGCGCGAACCCTTGCCCGGTCGCCTACTCGTCAGTAGCGTGCTGGAGAGCCATGCGTACCCCCGGTAACAGCGGCTCGGGGGCGGAACGGAAGCGGGTGTGCCGAGGATGACGCGGACCGTGGCGGCCTGGGCGACGGGCTTCGTGCTGGTGCTGGAGACCTTCGGGATCGTTCTGCTGTGCCTCACGCTGGGCGCCGTCGTCGACAACCAGTCCATGTCCCTCGCGGGCACCGACCCCGACGCCGTCGTCACCGGCTCGTACGTCCTCGCCGTCGTCGCCGGGCTCTTCCTCTGCGCCTGCGCCTTCGTCGCCTTCCGCTGCGCGCTGCGCCGGCACGCTCCCGGGCGCGCGGGCCAGGTCCTGCTGATCGTCGCGGCCGTCGTGCACGGCGTCCTCGCGGCGGTCTCCCTCGCGCTCATCGGACTCGCCGCCTTCCTCGGCCTGCTCGTCGTCCTCGCGCTGCTCGTCCTCATACTGGTGAGCCCCGACGCCTCGCCCGCGCGCCCGCGCGCCGAGGTCAGTCCTTCCACAACTCCGTGATGCCAACCCCCAGTTCGCGCAGCAGCGCGCGCAAGGTGGGCAGCGAGAGGCCGAGTACGTTCCCGTGGTCGCCCTCGATGCCGTCCACGAACGGGGCCGAACGCCCGTCGAGCGTGAACGCCCCCGCCACGTAGAGCGGTTCACCGCTCGCCACGTACGCGGCGAGCTCCGCGTCGTCCGGCGTGCCGAACCGCACCGTCGTCGAAGCGGTCACCGAGGCGCGCGCGCCCGACTCGGTGTCGATCACGCAGTGCCCGGTACGGAGCACCCCGGCCCGCCCGCGCATCGCCTTCCACCGCGCCGTCGCCTCCGCCGCGTCGGCGGGCTTGCCGTAGGCGACGCCGTCGAGGTCGAGCACCGAGTCGCAGCCGATGACGAGCGCGCCCTTCGCGTCCTCGCGCCCGGCCACCACCGCGGCCTTCGCCTCCGCGAGCACGAGCGCCAGCTCGCCCGGCGTCGGCGCGCTGATCGCCTCCTCGTCCACACCGCTCACGATCACCTCGGGATCGAGCCCGGCCTGCCGCAACAGGCCGAGCCGCGCGGGGGACTGCGAGGCGAGGACGAGGCGACGGCGGGGGGCGGGCGAGGGCGAACCGAGTGCGGACATGGGAGTGATCGTAGGCCGTACGCCGTGCGCGCTCACACGTATCCGCCGAGCCCGAGGAGCAGCATCGCGAGCACCATGACGCACGCGAGGAGCACACCCGCGCGGTGCAGCTTCTTCTGCGCCGCCCGCCACTCCTCGGGCGGCTCCTGTTGATCCCGATCCGACCACAGCATGGGTTCCAGGCTGCGGCCGCCGGGGCCCCGCGCGCCTGAGTACGCGTACCTAAGCGGGCGGGGGCCCGGCGGGGAGGTCTGTGAAGCGTGGTGGGGTAGGGGCATGAGCAACCCGTACTCCGATCTCGACCGTCCCCCGCTGCACGCCACCGCGCTGCGCCGCGCGCTGCTGCGGCCCGGCGGGCTGTGGACCGCGCTCGACGTCGTGCCCCGTACCGGCTCCACCAACACCGACCTGCGCGAACGCTCCGCGGGCACCCCCGAGGGCGCGGTCCTCGTCGCCGAGGAGCAGTCCGGGGCGCGGGGCAGGCTCGACCGGCGCTGGAGCGCCCCGCCGCGCTCCGGGCTCTTCTTCTCCGTCCTGCTGCGCCCCGAGGTCCCGCCCGCGCGGCTCGGCTGGCTGCCGCTGCTCGCCGGAGTCGCCCTCGCCACCGCCCTCTCGCGCGCCGCCGGGGTGGACACGGCCCTCAAATGGCCCAACGACCTCCTCCTCACCGTCGACGGCGAGGAGCGCAAGGCGGCCGGCATCCTCGCCGAGGCCACCCAGGACGGCGCCGTCGTCCTCGGCATCGGCCTCAACGTCTCGCTGCGCGCCGACGAGCTGCCCGTTCCCACCGCCGGTTCCCTCGCCCTCGCCGACGCCATCACGCTCGACCGCGACCCGCTGCTCCGCGCGGTCCTGCGCTCCCTCGCCGACTGGTACGAGCGCTGGCGCGAGGCGGACGGGGACCCGGTCGCCTGCGGGCTCCAGGCCGCCTACGCGGCCGGGTGCTCGACGCTCGGTCGGCAGGTGCGGGCGGAGCTTCCCGGGGACGCCGAGCTGATCGGCGAGGCCGTCGCGCTCGACGGGGACGGGCGGCTCGTCCTCGTGACCCCGGGGGGCGCACAGGAGTCCGTGGGGGCGGGGGACATCGTCCATCTGCGCCCCGTCCCGCCCCCGGAGGAACGACAGGGCGGCTCGGGCGGCGAGTGAGCCAGGGCACACCTGCCGTATCGTGGAGCGCGGTCGTGGCGTTGGCCCGCGGCAGAGGGGAAGGGCGCAGGCAGTGACCGTCGACGACACCGGTTCGGGCGCGGGTGGCTCGGCCTCACCGGGCGGCGGACGGCGCGCCCCCAAGGGGGCGGGCGACCCCGCCGGCACCCCTCCCGCACCCAACGACGCCGACCCCGACCCCGCACCGGAACCGGACGCGGCGGCCCCCGACGGACCGGGGCGCCCCGAGGGCCGTACCGAAGGCTCCGCTCGCGCGGAGGGCTCCGGGGGCTCGGGCGGCTCCGAGGACTCCGAGGACTCCGAGGACGCGGGCGGCTCCGACGACTCCAGCCACCCCGGTCGCTCCGGCGACTCCAGCCACTCCGGCCGCTCCGAGCGCGAGCACCTCGTGGAGTGGACGCAGGACCGCGCGGTGGACCGGGGCGGGGAACCCGAGCGCGCCGACCACGGGCCCTCCGTCCCCGGCGCGCCCCGCGACGAGCCGCCCGAGGACGACCCCCTCGCGCTGCGCCTCGAAACGCTCATCCTCGGTGCCGAGCGCCGCTACACCCCCTTCCAGGCCGCCCGCACCGCCGGTGTCTCGATGGAGCTGGCCTCGCGTTTCTGGCGGGCCATGGGCTTCGCCGACATAAACCAGGCCAAGGCCCTCACCGAGGCCGACGTCCTCGCCCTGCGCCGCCTCGCCGGTCTCGTCGAGGCCGGGCTGCTGAGCGAGGCGATGGCGGTCCAGGTCGCCCGCTCCACCGGGCAGACCACCGCGCGGCTCGCCGAGTGGCAGATCGACTCCTTCCTCGAAGGGCTCACCGAGCCCCCCGAGCCGGGGATGACCCGTACCGAGGTCACGTATCCGCTGATGGAGCTGCTCCTGCCCGAGCTGGAGGAGTTCCTCGTCTACGTGTGGCGGCGCCAGCTCGCGGCGGCGACCGGGCGGGTCGTGCAGGTCAGCGACGACGAGGAGATGGTGGACCGCAGGCTCGCCATCGGCTTCGCCGACCTCGTGGGCTTCACGCGCCTCACGCGCCGCATGGAGGAGGAAGAGGTCGGCGAACTCGTCGAGGCCTTCGAGACGACCTCGGCCGACCTCGTCGCCGCGCGCGGCGGGCGCCTCGTGAAGACCCTCGGCGACGAGGTGCTCTTCGCCGCGGACGACGCCGGAGTGGCCGCCGAGATCGCGCTGCGCCTCATCGAGACCCTCTCGGGCGACGAGACGATGCCCGAACTGCGCGTCGGCATCGCCTTCGGCACCGTCGCGACGCGCATGGGCGACGTCTTCGGCACCACGGTGAACCTCGCCTCCCGGCTCACCTCGATAGCGCCCCGGGACGCCGTCCTCGTCGACTCGGCCTTCGCCGAGGAACTCATCCGCACGGGCGAGGCCCCCGCCTCGGAGACGGTGGCGGCGGAGGAGACGGACCGCGCCGCGAAGGAGGGCGAGCCGCCCCCCGCCTACCGCTTCGCCCTCCAGCCCATGTGGCAGCGCCCGGTCCGCGGCCTCGGCGTGGTCGAGCCGTGGCTGCTGACGCGGCGGACGCCCAAGGCGGACGAGGACTGACCCGGCGGCGCGGAGTGGGGCTCGGCCGACTGCCGAAGCCCCCTGCCGATAACGGTCGTTAACATCGGCGGGACCGCAGTCGGGTAACCCACCGAGACCGGAGGCCGCCGTGCCCGTATCCCCCGAGAACCCCGAAGCCCCCGCCGCCGGGCGCCGCTACGGCACCGACATCCTCGTCCGCCGGCACGAGGACGGGCGCCTCGCCGAACTCGTCCTCGACCGCCCGCGCGCCCTCAACGCCCTCGCGACCGCGACCGCCGAGGCGCTCCGCGCGGCCTGCGCGGATCTCTCGGCCGATCGCGAGGTCCGGGCCGTCGTGCTCACCTCCTCCGCCGAGCGCGCCTTCTGCGTGGGCGCCGACCTCAAGGAGCGGAACTCCTTCACGGACGCGGAACTCATGCGCCAGCGCCCGGTGACCCGCGCCGCGTACACCGCCGTGCTCGACCTGCCGGTGCCCGCCCTCGCCGCCGTGCACGGCTTCGCGCTCGGCGGCGGGTACGAGATCGCGCTGGCCTGCGACCTGATCGTGGCCGACCCGAGCGCCGTCGTGGGCCTGCCCGAGGTCTCCGTCGGTGTCATCCCGGGCGGCGGCGGTACGCAGCTGCTGCCGCGGCGTGTCGGCGCGGCCCGCGCGGCCGAACTCGTCTTCACGGCCCGTCGCGTCCCGGCCGCCGAGGCGAAGGAACTGGGCCTGGTCGACGTACTGGTGGGCGAGGGCGAGGCCCGTACGGAGGCGCTCGCGCTCGGCGCCCGTATCGCGGGGCACTCGCCCCTCGGCCTCCGTGCCGCCAAGCGCGCCCTGCGCCTCGGTCAGGGGCTCGACCTCCGCGCGGGCCTGGAGGTCGAGGACGCGGCCTGGCGCTCGGTGGCCACGTCGGGCGACCGTGCGGAGGGCGTGGCGGCCTTCAACGAGAAGCGGAAACCGCGGTGGCCGGGGGAGTGAGGGTCGGGACGGGGCGCTGGTCCCGTAGCGCCGGACACTGCGGCCCTGTGCTCACTCTCCGTAGCCGCCCATCCGGCAAACCCCCCCGCCACCTGCCTAAAGTGGCCGAATGAGCGACGGAGCGGAGGACGCCCGGTTGCGGGCGGTCGTGGAGCTGGCGCAGGCCATGGCCGCGGCGCGGTCCGCTCGGGAGACGTGGCGGGCGGCGGCGCGGGGGGCGCGGCGGGCGCTCGGCGGGAGTTTCGCGGCGCTGTCGGCCTGGGAGCGGGGGCCCGGGCGGCTGCGGGTGCTCGTCAACGAGGGGGAGCGGGCGCCGGGCGAGGAGGAGTTCCCCGAGGACGAGACGTACCCCGTGCACCGGTTCCCGGAGATCACCGAGTTCCTGCACGAACGCTGGGCGCGCGGCGGAGCCCCGCACGCCTGGGCCGAGACCGCCGAGGGTCCGGCCGGGGGCGAGGCGGGGTACTGCCACCAGCGGGTCGCGGCGCTCCGGCGCCGGGGGCGCGGCGCGTGCGTCGTCGCGCCGCTGGTGCTCGACGGGCGCGCGTGGGGCGAGCTGTACGTGGCACGCCCCGTGGGGGCGCCGGTCTTCGGGCCGGCCGACGCCGGGCTCGCGACGGTGCTCGCCGCCGTCGTCGCGGCCGGTCTCGCCCAGCTCCACCGCCTGGAGGAGGCCCGCAGGCTCGCCTTCACCGACCCGCTCACCGGGCTGGCCAACCGCCGCCTGGTCGACCAGCGCCTGGACGAGGCCCTGGAGCGGCACCGCGAGGAAGGGCTCGTGCTGAGCCTGGTCGTGTGCGACCTGAACGGCCTCAAGCACGTCAACGACACGCAGGGGCACGCGGTCGGCGACCACCTGCTCGAACGCTTCGGCTGCGTGCTCTCGCGCGGCGCGGCCCGCCTCGGTACGGGCACACTCGCCGCGCGCCTGGGCGGCGACGAGTTCTGCCTCCTGGCCGTGGGGCCCGAGGCGGACGAGGTCGTCGCCGTGGCCGAGGAGATCTGCACGGCCGCGTACGCGCTCGACGCGGGCGAGGGCGTCGCGTGCGGGGTCGCGTCGACGGGCGACCCCATCGGCCCCCTCGCCTCGGCGCGCCGCCTCTTCCGCCTCGCGGACGCGGCACAGTACGAGGCGAAGGGCCTCGCGGCCAGACGCCCGGTGGTGGCGGGCCGCGACGACCCGGTGATCCGCCTGGCCGACGCGGTACGCGCGGACTCCGCCACCACCCGCGACCTCCCGGACGACGTGGCACCCCCCACCGAACGCCGCCGCATCCGGGGGCGGCGGCGCCGCGGGACTCCCGGCGGTCCTCCGGCGCGTGAGTGAGTATTGGCTCCCGTACCGCTACTCCGGGCCTTCGGCCCTCAGCGGATACCTGTTCGCTAGGAGCCGCGCCGGACGGACACCCGCCACTCGAAGGGCGGGTAGGGGGCTGGGCGTCACGGCGCGCGTGGCGGCGCGGTCAGCTCAGGGATTCCATGACGTCAGAGATAGTCGGTCGATTTCGGGGATCGCGTTCCAGCATGGCGTGAATTATCTCTCCGAGCTTTCCGGTTACTGCGACAGGCGCACCCGGTCCCTTCGCGACGGCTTCGCGTTGGATGGTGCGGGACGCTTCATCCGGGTATCTCACGTGTCGCTTCCCCGTGGCGCTGAGTAAAAGGGAAGCCCCCAGGGCGTAGACGTCTGACGCGTATGAAGGGGTGGCCGTGCCCCCTTCGAGCACTCTGCGCGAAATCTCCGGTGCCTCGTAGTGGACAAGGCATCCCCGGTAGGGGAAGTCGTACGCCTCGGAAACCTCGCCACCGTGTGCCAGGGCTACGTCGATCAGGTGCGTCAACGTCCCGTCCAGAATGAAGTGCGAAGGCTGGATGTCGCCGTGAGCCCACCCCTTTGCGTGCAAGCGGGCGACGGCAGCGGCGCACGCGCGAGATTGTGCAAGGGCCCGGCTTGACCGAGCCACCCCCTCCCGCAAGGGTGCCCACAATTCGTAGAGGCTTTTACCCTTCCGCCAGGGTTGAGCGCCCCACGTTCCCCGTTCCCATTCCCCGCTGAGGATGAGTTCGCCGGTTATGGTCCTGAGGATTTCTGCCTCGCGTGCGGGTGCAAGGGCGGTCCACGAGTGTGTCTTCGTGGGGTAACCGACTTTCACCGCGTAACCGCCTCGGTCCGTTCCAAGCTTCCATACGGACGAACCGCGTCTGTCGAGTACCAGTGCCATGCTCTGCGGCGGCAGCAATTCGAGCGCGTCAGCGGGCGGCGGGTACGGGCCCGAGTGTTCCACGTCTTCACCTCCGTCAGCGGGGCCGGCCCCCAGCATGGAAGCCGACCCCGCACACGTTCAACGACCGGGACTAGATCGCGTAATCGCGGCCGTCGTCCGAGTCGCACTGAGCGGCGCTCTCGCCGTTCACGGTCCAGAGGTCATCGAGGACCACGAAGCCCGCCGCCTTCATGGCATGGGCGGACGCCCGAACGGCGTCCAGGCTCCGGCCACCGCTGCCCGGACGCGGGTTGTGATGGACGAAACGCCCCACGTGGGACTGGCAGAAGTCCGCATAGTCCCGTGTGTGAAGGATGAAGGCGTGAAACGCGTGGTCCACGTCGTCACTCGGAACCATGGGCGCGGCGGTGTCGGCCATCGCGGCGACGAAGGCCAATGCCTGGTCCGTCTGCCGCTCCGCCCGCTCCCGGGTCTGCCCGAACTGGGTGACACCGAAGTCCACGATGGATCGGAAGAGTTCCGGGGCAACAAGGCTCTGCCCGGTCCTCAGGCCGTTCGCTACTGCGGTCATACGCTTTCCTTTCTCTGTGAGTGCTGTCGCACTCGCTGGCCCACCCCGCCTGCCGACCGTCCCCACGATGCGCAGGCGGGGTGGGGTACTACTCCGCTTCCGGCTGTTGGTCGTTGCCTCGCCTCTCTGGGTGAAGGCGGCAACGAACCGGCACGAGGAGGAGGATCTGCTCGTGCTCTCTCCGCGCCTCGGAAGCGGAAGCTGTTTTCTCGGGGCCGACCGGCCGGGGTGGCGCCCCGTCGTCGCCGAGGCTCTTTGCGCATGTCGTGCTCCGAACCCTGGCTACCGGCGAGGTGGCTGTCTCCAGTCACCTCAACCATTGCCGGAAGGACGACTCGGGTACACGGTCCGTGTGGTACCAACTACCCTTCGGTACCAGAGGATGTGAGGTGTGACCAGGCATGGGGCTTGACCTCGAAGAGCAGGAGCAGCCCGCCTCACCAGCGGCAATGCTGAAGGCGCGAGCCATCCGGCATCGCGAGAAGGCGGGGCTGTCGTTGAGGGCTGCCTCCGGCAAACTGGGATTTCCGCACTCGTACCTCAGCCGGGTCGAGTCCGGGGCCCAACTTCCGTCCGAAGCGCTGGTGAAGGCCATGGACGATCTCTACGAGACCGATGACTTGTTCGTTGACATGCGCGCCGTGGCCGTCGCGGCGGCCGCTGAGGCGCCGAAGTACGGGCACCAGGTCTTGGAGGCCGAGCAGCGCGCCGCGCGCATCCAGGTGTTCAACGCCAGCGTCATCCCTGGTCTGCTCCAGGCGGAGTCGTACACCACGGCCCTGTACACGGAGTCGATGCCCGGCAGGGATGCCGAACACATCGCGTTCCTCGTGGCGAAGCGCGCGCACCGCAGGGAAGTACTGGACGGCCCCAAGCCGCCGCTGTACTGGGCGATTGTTGATGAGGCGGCGCTGCGCCGGCCCGTTGGCGGCTCCGCCGTCATGGCCGAGCAGATGAGGCACATACTCCGGCTCATCGAGGGGAACAGCGCCGTCAAGCTTCAGGTCGTCCCGTTCGCCAGCGGGGTCCATCCACTCCTGGGCGGTAGTTTGAGCGTACTCACCCTCCGAGACGGCGCGACCTTCGCCTATGTCGAATCCTTCGCGACGGGCGTGTCCATCGAGACACCGGAAGAGGTGGCGGAGCTGTCGACCCTCCTGGATATCGCGAGGACGAAGGCTCTCAACACCCGGGCGAGCGTCGGACTGCTGAACGAGTGCCTGAAAGAGTATGAGGATGACTGCTAACCAAACCGCCCTCGTGTGGATCAAGAGCACCTACAGCAACGGCCAGGCTGCCGAGTGTGTCGAGTGGGCGCCGCGACACGCCGCTGCGACCGGGGAGTTTCTTGTGCGCGACAGCAAGTGTCCCCAAGGGCCGAGCCTGATTCTCGGTGAGGGTGGCTGGCGTTCGCTGGTGGCCCTGGCCAAGCTCCACTGACTGTGGCTGCCGAGCCCCGGTCGTAAGAGGGCGAGTGCGTGCTGGGGTGCGAGGTGCCGCAGGCGCCCGGTGTCCGGCGCCGGTCCCACCCCGGTCGCCCACCCGGGCTCCGCCCTGTCTTCCTCTCGATTCATTCCGTACGCTCATGAATATGGATATGCACACTGTGGTGCTCGGTTCGAGCGGTGTCACCCCGGCCGAGACCCTCGCCGTGGCCCGGCGCGACGCGCGGGTGGAGCTGGGTGCCGAGGCGCGCGAGGCGCTCGCGAAGGCGCGGGCGACGATCGAGGCGCTCGCCGAGAAGCCGGAGCCGGTCTACGGCGTCTCGACGGGGTTCGGGGCGCTCGCGAGCCGGCACATCGCCCCCGAGCTGCGCGCCAGGCTCCAGCGCAACATCGTGCGCTCGCACGCGGCCGGGATGGGGCCGCGCGTCGAGCGCGAGGTGGTGCGGGCGCTGATGTTCCTGCGGCTGAAGACGGTGTGCTCGGGGCACACGGGCGTGCGCCCCGAGGTGGCGCAGTCGATGGCCGACCTGCTCAACGCCGGGATCACCCCCGTCGTCCACGAGTACGGCTCGCTCGGCTGCTCCGGCGACCTCGCCCCGCTCAGCCACTGCGCCCTGACCCTCATGGGCGAGGGCGACGCGGAGGGCCCGGACGGTGTCGTCCGGCCCGCCGGGGAACTCCTGGAGGCGCACGGGCTCCAGCCCGTCGAGCTGCGCGAGAAGGAGGGGCTCGCGCTCCTCAACGGCACGGACGGCATGCTCGGCATGCTCCTCATGGCCCTCGACGATCTCGCGCGCCTCTACACCTCGGCCGACATCACCGCCGCGCTCTCGCTCGAAGCGCTCCTCGGCACGCGCAAGGTCCTCGCGCCCGAGCTCCAGGCCGTCCGCCCCCACCCGGGCCAGGCCGCGAGCGCCGCGAACATGCTCAAGGTCCTGGAGAACTCGGGGCTCACCGGGCACCACCAGGACGAGGCCCCGCGCGTCCAGGACGCCTACTCGGTGCGCTGCGCCCCGCAGGTCGCGGGCGCGGGCCGCGACACGCTCGCCCACGCCCGTACGGTCGCCGAGCGCGAACTCGCCGCCGCCGTGGACAACCCCGTCGTCCTGGCGGACGGTCGCGTCGAGTCGAACGGCAACTTCCACGGCGCCCCGGTCGCGTACGTGCTCGACTTCCTCGCGATCGCCGCCGCCGACCTCGCCTCGATCGCCGAGCGCCGCACCGACCGGCTCCTCGACAAGAACCGCTCGCACGGCCTGCCGCCCTTCCTCGCCGACGACGCGGGCGTCGACTCCGGGCTCATGATCGCCCAATACACGCAGGCGGCGCTGGTCAGCGAGCTGAAGCGGCTCGCCGTCCCGGCCTCGGTGGACTCGATCCCGTCCTCGGCGATGCAGGAGGACCACGTCTCCATGGGCTGGTCGGCGGCGCGCAAGCTCCGTACGGCCGTCGCGAACCTGACGCGGGTCGTGGCCGTCGAGCTGTACGCCGCGACGCGCGCGCTGGAGATCCGTACCGCCGACGGCGGCCCGAGCGCCTCGGACGGCGGGCGCGCGGCGCTCGACGCCGTACGGGCCGCCGGGGTGCTCGGCGCGGGCCCCGACCGCTTCCTCGCGCCCGACCTCGCCGCGGCGGAGGCCTTCGTCCGCGAGGGCGGCCTCGTGCGCGCCGTCGAGGCGGCCGTGGGACCGCTGGCCTGAGCCCGGGGCGGCTTCCCGGCGGGCACCGCGTCCCGCCGGGAAGGCCCGTTCTCGTCCGGGGGCCCTGCCTCCGTACGGGGAAGGGCCGCCTCGTCCGCGTACTAGGGCCTGTCTGACAATTCCCGTCGTCGCCCGGAGGGCGGCCGTGCGGCGTCAGGTGCGTGCTCTCGGCGTGCCGCCCCCAGGCCCTCGTACTGGACGTACTTGGGTCTGGGGGCGGTGCGGCGAGAGTGCGTGCATGGCGTCGCACGGCAGACGGGAATTGTCAGACAGGCCCTAGAGCGCCGCCGCGTCCTCCCAGGGCTCGCGGCGACCGCGCCGGACCGCGACCGTGACGCAGGCCGCGCCGATACCGAGGGAGGCGAGGCCGCCGACGAGGTACGGGGTGGTGTCGACGCCTCCCGTGTCGGCGAGGTGGTGCTCGTCGGTCGTCGTGGGGGTGGTGGCCGCTGCGGCGATCCGCGTGTGCGCGGGTGCCGCCGCCGCTTCCGGGGCCGAGGGCACGAAGGACAGCGCGCAGAGCACGGCCGCCGAGGCCGTGGCGGTCAGGAGGGACCTGCGGGCGACGGAGGACATGAGGGGCATCTCCCTTGACGCACGGGGACGATGGGGGACGGCGGGGGGACGGGGACGGCCGGTGGTTCCCGGGGCGCTCCTGGGCGCGATGCTAGTGAGGGACGGCCGGTGCGCGAAAGCCGTTCGCCCGACCCGCTGGGTCCGCCGGACGCGATTCGTACGCATCGGGTCCCCGACGTGGGGGAAAACGTCCCGGAAGGACGGCAACCGCTTGGCCGCGATCCTCGTCTCAAGGGGAAACAGTGGTCCCCGAGCCCGCCGGGACGTGGCATTGCCCACATTCCCGGGGACGTGCCATCGGACCGGTCGAACGGTTGTTGTAGACAGGGAAGAGGCATGGCTGCCGTCGGCGGCCGTGCGCCTTGTGCACGTTCCGGGGGCACTGCGGGATTCGGCGACGATGGAGAAGCGAGTGATGACGGTCAGCAAGCGGCGCAAGGCTCTTGCCGCCGCCTCCGCCGTACTGGGCGGAGTGCTGGTGCTCTCCGCCTGCGGCGGTGGCGACGACGACGGCGCCAAGGCGGACGGCAAGAACGGCGGCGGTTCGTCGTCGCAGGTCGACAAGTCCGCCGCCGAGAAGGCGTCGGCCGCGCGAATAAAGATCGCCCCCGCGAACGGCTCCAACGCCGCCAGCATCAACAACGCGGGCCAGGTCTCGGTCAGCAAGGGGTCGCTCACCGCGGTCTCGCTGACCGCCTCGGACGGCACCAAGATCGCGGGCGCCTTCTCGGCGGACAAGACGAGCTGGAAGCCCTCCGCCCAGCTGGAGCGCGCGACGACCTACAAGGTCAACGCGACGGCGAAGGACGGCGACGGCCGCGTCGCGCACGAGAACGGCACCTTCACCACCGTCTCGCCGCAGAACAGCTTCATCGGGAACTTCACGCCCGAGGACGGTTCGACGGTCGGCGTCGGCATGCCCGTGTCGATCAACTTCGACAAGGCCATCACCGAGAAGGACAAGAAGGCCGTCCAGGCGGGCATCAAGGTCTCCAGCAGCTCCAACCAGGAGGTCGTCGGCCACTGGTTCGGCAACCAGCGCCTCGACTTCCGGCCCGAGCAGTACTGGCAGGCCGGCTCGACCGTGTCCCTGAAGCTCGACCTCGACGGGGTCGAGGGCGCGGACGGCGTCTTCGGCGTCCAGCAGAAGACCGTCACCTTCAAGATCGGCCGCAGCCAGGTCTCCACCGTCGACGCCCAGTCGAAGACGATGAAGGTCGAGCGGGACGGGAAGGTCGTCAAGACCATCCCGATCTCGGCGGGCTCGCCCGACAACAAGACCTACGAAGGCCAGATGGTCATCTCGGAGAAGTACAAGCAGACCCGGATGGACGGCTCCACCGTCGGCTTCACCGATGACGACGGCAAGGGCGAGTACGACATCAAGGACGTGCCGCACGCCATGCGGCTCTCCAGCTCCGGCACCTTCATCCACGGCAACTACTGGGGCTCGCCCTCGATCTTCGGGAGCGTCAACACCAGCCACGGCTGCGTGGGTCTCCAGGACGCCAAGGGTGCCAACAACCCGAACACCAACGGCGCCTGGTTCTACGACAATTCCATGATCGGTGACGTCGTCGTGGTCAAGAACACCGGCGACAAGACGATCTCGCCGGACAACGGCCTCAACGGCTGGAACCTCGGCTGGGACCAGTGGAAGCAGGGCTCGGCCGTCTGAGCCCACCCGCCACCGTCGCCGCGGTACGTACGAGGGCCCGCCCCCAGCGGATGGGGGCGGGCCCTCGCCGTGTCCCGGGCCGCCGGGATTCGCGCCCGGTCTCTCCGCCTCTTCTCACGTTCCTCTTATCCGCTCCTTAACCGACCGTCACAAGCGCCTCCTACGGTCGCCCCATGTTCTTCACCTGTCTGAGGCGCGAGCTGCGCCGCCGCAGAAAAGCGGCCCTCGTCGTCGCCTCCGGGCTCGCTCTGGGCATCGCCCTCGTCATCGTCGTCAACTCGGTCGCGGCCGGGATGAACAAGGCCCAGGACAAGGTCCTCCAGTCGCTGTACGGACTCGGCACCGACCTCACCGTCACCAAGGCCGCCGCCGCGCCCAAGGAGGGCGGCACCGGAGGCCGTCCGCGCTTCGACTTCGACGCGAAGGACAGCGACGACGACAGCGAGCAGAGCAGCGACCGCGTCATGGTCCAGGGCTTCCAGACCCTCGCCTCCTCGACCGTCGCCAAGGTCGCGGACCAGGACGGGGTCGCGCAGGCGGTCGGCGGCCTCAGCCTCCAGGTGATGAAGGTCAACGGCCAGTTCAAACGCGGGGAGTTCAAGCAGGACGAGAGCAGCGGTTCCGGCTCGGGCCGGGGCGGCTTCGGCGGGGGCAGCCAGCCGCCTGGCGGTGAAGTCCGGGGCGGGGGCGCGCAGTTCGACGTCGACTCGTACTCCGTCTACGGCACCGACGTCGCCCACCCGACGCTCGGCCCCCTCACCTCCTCGAAGATCACCAAGGGCCGCACCTTCACGACGGGCGAGACGAACGCGAAGCTCGCCGTCGTCGACAGCGCCTACGCCAAGGAGAAGAAGCTCTCCACGGGCGACGAACTCACCGTCCACGGCACCAAGTTCAAGATCATCGGCATCGCGACCGCCGACAGCGGCGACGCGGCGGCCAACGTGTACGTGCCGCTGAAGCAGGCGCAGACGCTCGGCGACTCGAAGAACAAGGTCACGACGGTCTACGTGAAGGCCGCCGACTCCAAGAAGATCGACTCCGTCAAGTCGGCCGTGCTCAAGCAGGTCCCCGGCACCACCGTGACGACCTCGGCCGACCTCGCCGACACCGTCTCGGGCTCGCTCTCCACCGCGTCCTCGCTCGCGACGGGCGTCGGCCGCTGGCTCTCCGCCGTCGTCCTCGCGGCCGCCTTCCTCGTCGCGGGGCTGCTCACGGTCTCCGCGGTGGGCCGACGGGTACGGGAGTTCGGCACCCTCAAGGCGCTCGGCTGGTCCAGCGCCCGCGTCAACCGGCAGGTCGTGGGCGAGGCCGTCGTCAACGGGCTCATCGGCGGCGTCCTCGGTATCGCCGTCGGACTCCTCGGCGCGTGGATCGTGAGCCTCGCGGGCCCCACGCTCACGGCAGAACTCGGCTCCTCGGCGGCGCGCGGCGCGGGCGGCATGGGCGGCGGCTTCGGCGGCCCCGCGCGGCAGGCGGCGCAGAAGGCCCTGACCGTCTCGCTCGAAGCGCCGGTCTCGGCGACCACGGTGATCCTCGCGGTGGTCCTGGCGCTCGGCGGCGGCCTCGTCGCCGGTGCCTTCGGCGGCTGGCGGGCGACCCGGCTGCGCCCGGCGGACGCGCTGCGCCGCGTCGAGTAGCCCGTACGCGGGCGGGGCGGCCTCTCCGTACGCACGCCGCCCCGCCCCGTCCCGCCCCCTCACTTCCTCCAGGCCGCGTGCCGGAAAGCAGCAACCATGTACCAGCTCCGCGAGGTCACCAAGCACTACCAGAGAGGCAAGGACACCGTGCGCGCCCTCGCCGGGGTCGACCTCGATCTCGACGACGGGGAACGCCTCGTCGTACAGGGCCCCACCGGCGGCGGCAAGTCCACGCTGCTCCAGCTCCTCGGCGGTCTCGACCGGCCGAGCGCGGGCAGCGTCTCGCTCGACGGCACGGACTTCGCCCGCCTCGGCGAGGCGAAGCTCACCCGGCTGCGCCGCGACCACATCGGCTTCGTCTTCCAGAGCTTCAACCTCATCCCGACGCTCACCGCCCAGGAGAACGTCGAGACCGCGCTCGTCCCGCTCGGCACGAGGACCGCCGAGCGCCGCGAGCGGGCCGCCCGGGCGCTCGCCTCGGTGGGCCTCGGTGAACGCGGCAAGCACCTGCCCTCCGAGCTGTCCGGCGGCCAGCAGCAGCGCGTCGCGATCGCCCGCGCCCTCGTCAAGGCCCCCAAGGTGCTCCTCGCCGACGAGCCCACCGGGAACCTCGACGAGACGACCCGCGACGAGATCATGGACCTGCTCGAAGGACTGTGGGCGGAACAGAAGTTCACCTTCGTCATGGTCACGCACGACAGCGCCCTCGCCCGCCGCGCACCCCGGCTCATCACCCTGCGCAAGGGGAAGATCGCCGACGAGAAGACGGCGAAGCGGGTCTGAGCCGAGCGGGCCCCCGGACACGTGCGCGTGTCCGGGGGCCACGGCCGCCGGGACACGCGTCCGGGAGCGTCGTCACCGTACCGCCCCTGCCTACCCCCGTACCGCCGTCGCGTCCTGTCCCCAACTGCCCAGCAGCCGCAGGGCTTCCGCCGAGGCCGAACCGGGCTCCGCGTGGTAGACGAAGAGGCTCTGTCCCGGATCGTCGGGCAGCCGCAGCGTCTCGTACGAGAGGGTCAGTTCGCCGACCAGCGGGTGGCGGAACGCCTTCGTGCCGTGGCCCAGGTCCCGCACCTCGTGCGCCGCCCACAGCCGCCGGAAGTCCTCGCTGTGCAGCGACAACTCGCCGATCAGTCCGGTCAGTTCGGTGTCCTCGGAGCAGTAACCGGCGTAGACGCGCAGCGCCCGCACCGTCTCGGCGGCCTTCGCCTCCCAGTCCACGAAGCGGTCGCGGAGCGCCGGTTCGAGGAAGACGAGGCGCGCGAAGTTGCGGCGGTGCGGCGGGAGGCCGCCGAAGTCGTGCAGGAGGGCTGCGGCGAGCCGGTTCCAGCCGAGGATGTCGGTGCGGCCGTCGAGGACGTAGGCGGGTACGTCGAGCGAGTCGAGGAGGGTACCGAGCGCGGGGCGCAGCGTGGTGGGGCAGCCGCGCTTCTTCTTGCGGCCCGGGCGGGCGCGCGCGAGGTGGAGCAGGTGCTCGTGCTCGGCGTGGCTCAGCCGCAGTGCCCGGGCGACCGCGTCGAGGACCTCGGCCGAGACATTGCCCGCGTTGCCCTGTTCGAGCCGTGTGTAGTACGCCACGGAGACGCCCGCGAGCTGCGCCAGCTCCTCGCGCCGCAGCCCCGGCACCCTGCGCTGCCTGCCCAGCTCGGGCAGCCCCACGTCGCGCGGCTTGAGCCCGGCCCGGCGCAGCCGCAGGAACTCGCTCAGCTCCGCCTTCGGGTCGAGGGCGCCGGGCACCGCGCGGCCGTCGGATGTAGTGCTCATCCTTCCAGTATCCGCCGGACGTCGCGGAGCATTCCCGTGAGCCTGTCCCCGCTGGTGGTACGCACGGCAGGCGTACGTCCAAGGGGGATCTGGGCCACCGCCCCGGGCACCCGCACACTGGACGACGGCCCGCACCCGCCACGCGGGAACCCCCACACGGGCCGCGACGAACTACCACGGAGAGTGTTTCCCCGTATGACCAGCACGACCAGCCTGACCGCCGTCCCCGCCTACGCCGCACCCGCGCCCAAGGCGCCCCTGGAGCGCACCACCATCGCGCGCCGGGAGGTCGGCGCGCACGACGTGCTCATCGACATCAAGTACGCGGGCATCTGCCACTCCGACATCCACCAGGCCCGCGAGGGCTGGGGCAAGGGCATCTTCCCGATGGTCCCGGGCCACGAGATCGCGGGCGTCGTCACCGAGACCGGCTCCGCCGTGACCAAGTACGCGGTCGGCGACCGCGTCGGCGTCGGGTGCTTCGTCGACTCCTGCCGCGAGTGCGAGTACTGCGAGCAGGGCCTTGAGCAGTACTGCGTGAACGGCACCGTCGCCACGTACAACGGCCGCGAGAAGAACGGCGAGCCGACCTACGGCGGCTACTCCACGCACCTCGTCGTCGACGAGAAGTACGCCCTGCGCATCCCCGAGGGCATCGCGCTCGACGAGGCCGCGCCGCTGCTGTGCGCCGGCATCACCACGTACTCGCCGCTGCGGCACTGGAACGCGGGCCCCGGCAAGCGCGTCGCCGTCGTCGGGCTCGGCGGCCTCGGGCACATGGCCGTCAAGCTCGCCGCCGCGATGGGCGCCGAGGTCACCGTCCTGAGCCAGTCGCTGCGCAAAAAGGAGGACGGGCTGCGGCTCGGCGCCGCGCACTACTACGCGACGAGCGACGAGGCGACGTTCAAGGAGCTGCGGAGCAGCTTCGACCTGATCATCTGCACGGTCTCCGCGCCGCTCCCGATCGACGCCTACCTGGGCCTGCTCCGCGTGGACGGCGCCTTCGTCAACGTCGGCGCCCCCGAGGAGCCGAACGCGGTCAACATGTTCTCGCTCATCGGCGGCCGCAAGACCCTCGCGGGCTCCGCGATCGGCGGCATACCCGAGACGCAGGAGATGCTCGACTTCTGCGCCGAGCACCACCTGGGCGCCGACATCGAGCTCATCCGCGCGGACCAGATCAACGAGGCCTACGAGCGCGTCCTCGCGAGCGACGTCCGCTACCGCTTCGTGATCGACACGGCGACGATCTGACGCGGCGGGGGAGGGGCGGGCAGGGGCCCCAGGACCCCGCCCGCCCCTCCCGGCCTCACCGCGTCAGCGTCGCCGGGTTGCCGCCGTTCGCCTCGTAGCCCGCGACCGCGAGGGCCCGGTAGACCGCGTACTCGGCGGCCGGGTCCTCGCTCAGGGTCCAGGGGAGGGCGCCCACGTAGCCGTCGACGCGGACGACCTGCTCCATGGCCTCGCCCCACCGCCTGCCCTGGACGAGGAAGCGCAGCAGGAGGTGGTTGACGAGGGGGGCCGCCGGGTCGTCGTGGCGGGCCGAGCGGACCGCGTACAGCGCGCCGTGCAGGGCCCGCTTGACCACCGCCGTGTCGTGGAAGTCCTGGACGAGGACCACGTCGTCCAGGTGGTCGAAGAGCGAGAAGAGCGGCAGCGCGGCGAGCAGCGAGCCCCGCGGGGCGCGCGCGGCGGCGGCCTGCGCGAAGGAGTCGGCGAAATCGGCCGAGCCGTGCCACTTCCCGCTCCAGTACGACAGCGCCGTCAGGTGCGCGCCCAGGTGCGCGGGCGCGACGTCGAGGATCTTCAGCCACAGCTGCTCGAAGTCCTCGTGGCTCTCGCCGAGCCCGCGCGCCACCGCGAGCCGCGTGATGTGCGGCACCGGGTCGCCGGGCGCGAGGAGCGCCGCCTGCTCGCAGGCCGCGCGCGCCTCCTCCAGGATGATCCGGAACTCGTCCGTGCCGACCGTCGAGGTCCGCCACGCCTGCTGGACGAGGAACTCCGCGTGCACCGCCGCCGCCCCCGCGTCCTTCGGCGCCTGTGCGCGCCACGTCCGCAGCCAACGCCCGCCCTCGCCCGGGTGGCGCGCCAGCTCCAGCGAGGCCGCCCCCGCGAACGCCTGTACGCGCTGCCAGCGCAGCTCCCCGTGCTTGTCCGTGCCCGCGAGCAGCCGCGCCGCCGCCTGCCAGTCCTGCCCGCCCTGCACGAGCCGCAGCGTGCGCAGCAGCTCGTCGTCGGGCCCCGGCAGGCGTACGTCCAGCTCCTCCTGCCGCACGAAGCCGTACGCGGCCGGGTCGGCGGCGTCCGGGTCGCCGGGCTGCGCCAGGCGGATACCGGTGGCCCCGCGCCTGCGCAGCACGGAGGCCACGACGGCACCGATCAAGAGGACCCCGAACAGGGACCAGAGAATCTCCATACCCCCAGCGAACCAGACCCCGAGACGAATTGGCCAACCTCACCTCAAGAACGTGCCAAGGCGGCGTCAAGTGCCCGTATCCGCGCCTCTTCCCGAAAACGCTGCCGGACCCCCGCCCGGCGCCCGCACCGTCGCCGGGGCACTACGCTCGGTGCGCATGACCGACAGGTACAACAACTTCGAGACCGTGGCGATCCATGCGGGGAACACCGCCGATCCCCTCACCGGGGCCGTGGTCCCGCCGATCTACCAGGTGTCGACCTACAAGCAGGACGGCGTCGGCGGGCTGCGCGGCGGCTACGAGTACAGCCGCAGCGCCAACCCGACCCGCACCGCCCTGGAGGAGAACCTCGCGGCCCTGGAGGGCGGCCGGCGCGGCCTCGCCTTCGCCTCCGGGCTCGCCGCCGAGGACTGCCTCCTGCGCACCCTCCTCGCCCCCGGCGACCACGTCGTCATCCCCGACGACGCCTACGGCGGCACGTTCCGCCTCTTCGCGAAGGTCGTGAGCCGCTGGGGCGTCGACTTCTCGGTGGCCGACACCTCCAACCCGTCCGCGGTGCGCGCCGCGCTCACCGACCGGACGAAGGCCGTGTGGGTCGAGACCCCCTCGAACCCGCTCCTCGGCATCACCGACATCGCCGCCGTCGCGGCCGTCGCGCAGGAGGCCGGGGCGAAGCTCGTCGTCGACAACACCTTCGCGAGCCCCTACCTCCAGCAGCCCCTCGCGCTCGGCGCCGACGTCGTCGTGCACTCCATGACGAAGTACATGGGCGGCCACTCCGACGTCGTCGGCGGTGCCCTCGTCGTCTCGGACGAGACCCTCGCCGAGGAACTCGCCTACCACCAGAACGCGATGGGCGCCGTCGCCGGGCCCTTCGACTCCTGGCTCGTGCTGCGCGGCATCAAGACCCTCGCGGTGCGCATGGACCGGCACAGCGAGAACGCCGCCCGCGTCGCCGAGATGCTCACGCGCCACCCCAAGGTGACGCGCGTCCTCTACCCGGGCCTGTCCGAGCACCCGGGCCACGAGATCGCCGCGAAGCAGATGCGTTCCTTCGGCGGGATGGTGTCCTTCCAGGTCGCGGGCGGCGAGGAGGCGGCGGTCGCGGTGTGCGACCGCGCGAAGCTCTTCACGCTGGGCGAGTCCCTCGGCGGCGTCGAGTCGCTCCTGGAACACCCCGGGCGCATGACCCACGCCTCGGCAGCCGGCTCCCCGCTGGAGGTCCCGGCCGACCTCGTGCGCCTCTCGGTGGGCATCGAGAACGCCGACGACCTCCTCGACGACCTGCGCCAGGCCCTGGGCTAGCCGCCCCCGGGTGGCCACTCCCTCACCAGCGCGGGGTACGAGTCCCTCACCAGCGCGGGTACGGGGGAGTGGTCACCTCCTCGGGCACGGTCCACGGCCGCGTCCTGGCCGCCCACACCGCGAGGACGAGCACCGCGCCGCACAGCAGCACCCACCCCGCCCGCCGCAGTCGCGCCCGCCGCCGCCGCGCGCCGCGCCCCCTGCGCGCCGCCTCGGCCGCCAGGCCCGAGGGCGCGAACGGCACGGCCAGCCCGGCGAGCACCTCCCGTACCGCCGCCTCCTCGCGGTCCGCGAGACTCACGGCGCCGCCCCGGAGGCGGGCGGGTGCAGGACGAGGTGCACTCCCCGCGCGCACAGCAGCCGCACCCGGTCCACGGAGAGCCCGAGCAGCGCGGCCGCCTGCTCCTCGGCGACGCCCTCGTACAGCCGCAGCACGAGGACGAGCCGCACCCGCGCGGGGAGCGCGGCCAGCGGGCCGCGACCGCGCCGCCGCCGGTACCAGGAGGAGCGCAGGAAGAGCGCGAGGAGTTCGGCGCGCGTGTGGTCGTAGGGGTCGGTGCGCTCCAGGCGGTCCCAGACCGCGTAGGTACGGGCGAGGGCGCGGCGCAGGAGCGCGAGGGCGAGCGGGGCGATGGGCTCGCCGCCGGTCGTCTGCCCCGCCTCGCCCGTCAGGAGCGCGGCGGTGCGCAGCAGCCTGGGCGCGGCCCCGTCGACGTACGCCGCGAACTCGCGCGCTCCGTCCGGCTGCCGCGGCCGTGCCGCCCGCCGTCTGGCCGAGGCCACCCGTTCCCCCTTCGCCCGGTCCGGTCCATCACAGGCCCAAGGCGGGACGGGGGTCAAGGGGCGGGCGGGTCCGTACGGGCCCACGGGCTCTCGTGAGGAGCTCGCGCGGCCGCGCCACCGGCCCTCCGGTCGTTCAGGCCCCCTCGGGTGCCGCCCCGTCCTGTGTCGCCGCCTCGCGCGGCGCGGCTCCGTGCTGTCCGGCCTGGCGGCGCAGCAGGGCGCCGTTGAAGCGGCCGAGGAGTTCGGTGAACGCCTCGCGGTCCTCGGGGGTCCAGTCCGCGGTCAGCTCCGCCATCAGCTCGCGCCGCGAGGCCCGTACCTCCGCGAGCCGCGCCTCGCCGCGCGGGGAGAGCCGCAGCACGACCGCGCGCCCGTCCTCGGGGTGCGAGGTGCGCTTGACGAGGCCCGTGTCGACGAGCGGGGCGACCTGGCGGGTCACCGTCGAGGAGTCGATGCCCATGCTCGCGGCGAGCGCCTTGACACCCATGGGGCCTTCGGAGTCGAGCCGGTTGAGCAGGAGGTACGCGGCGCGGTCCATCGAGTTCCGCACCTGCCCCACCCCGCCGAGGCGGGTCTGTTCGGCACGCCGCGCGAAGACCGCGACGGAGTGCTGGAGGGTTTCGAGCAGACCGGATTCGCTCGCGGTCGTCATGTCCGGAGTTGTGGGCATGGCCGGGGCTCACTTCACGCTTGGTGGCTGGTTGGGGGACAGCGTACGCGGCTCCGCCCCCACAGTGACCGGGGGTGCGTAAACCAAAGAGAGGTCATTTTTTGCTTATGGGACCTTGATCCGGTGCATCCGCCGGGCAAATTGGTGCATACGCCACGTACCGCCGTCGGGCCCGTACCGGCGCTGTCCCGGCCCCCGTTCGCCGCACCCGCCGTGCGCACCTTCGCACGCCCGGTGATGCTGGGCGGGACGGTATGGAGCGGACGGGGGAGCGTGTGAGCGGAGTCGTGCACGCCGAAGGGCTCGTGAAGACCTTCGGCTCGGTGAAGGCGCTCGACGGCGTCGATCTCGACGTGCCCGAGGGGACTGTACTCGGACTGCTCGGCCCGAACGGAGCCGGGAAGACCACCGCGGTCCAGTGCCTGACGACGCTTCTGCGCCCCGACGCCGGCACGGCGACGGTCGCGGGCTTCGACGTCGTCGAGCGGCCGAACGACGTGCGCCGCGTGATCGGGCTCTCCGGGCAGTTCGCCGCCGTGGACGAGTACCTGACCGGTCGCGAGAACCTGGAGATGGTCGGCAGGCTCTACCAGCTGAGGGCGAGAGCGGCGAAGGCGCGCGCCGCCGAACTCCTCGAACAGTTCCACCTGGCCGGGGCGGCCGACCGCACCGCCAAGACGTACAGCGGCGGGATGCGCCGCCGCCTCGACCTCGCCGCCGCGCTCGTCGTCAAGCCGCCCGTCATGTTCATGGACGAGCCGACGACCGGCCTCGACCCGACCAACCGGCAGGAGTTGTGGGACGTCATCCAGGACCTCGTCGCGGGCGGCACGACGATGCTGCTCACGACGCAGTACCTGGAGGAGGCCGACCACCTCGCGCACGACATCTGCGTCATCGACCACGGCCGCGTGATCGCGCGCGGCACCTCGGACGAGCTGAAGGCGCAGATCGGCGGGGAGCGCGTGGAACTCGTGGTGCACGACCCCGCGCGCATGGAGGAGGCGGCCGAGGTCCTCTCGCGCGTCGCCGTCCCCGAGGCCGGCGAGGACGCGGTGACCCGCGAGGCGCACACGCGCGGGCTCACGGTGCCGGTACGGGGCGGGGCGAGGCTCCTCGTCGAGGTGATCCGGGAACTCGACACGCGGGGCATCGAGATCGACGACGTCGGCCTGCGCCGCCCGACCCTCGACGACGTCTTCATCAGCCTGACGGGACACGTGGCGGAGGGGGACGTGGTGGAGGGTGACGCCGGGGGCGGGGAAGCGGGGGCGGGCGAAGGTGACGCCGACGGCAAGGAGCAGAGCCCATGAGCGCCGTGTCCGACTCGCTCGTCATCGCCCGGCGGAACCTGATCAGGATGACCCGCATCCCGGAAGTGGTGCTGTTCAACATCATCCAGCCGGTGATGTTCGTGATCCTGTTCACGTACGTCTTCGGCGGCTCGATCAAGATCGGTCCCACCACGAGCCAGGAGGTCTACAAGAACTTCCTGATGGCGGGCATCTTCGCGCAGACCGTCACCTTCGCCACGGCGGGCTCGGCGGCCGGCATCGCGGACGACATGCAGAAGGGCATCGTCGACCGTTTCCGGTCACTGCCGATGACACGGGGCTCGGTGCTCACGGGACGCACGGTCGCGGACCTCGTGCAGACGGCGGTGACCCTCGCCGTGCTCGCGGCGGTGGGCCTCGCGGTGGGGTGGCGGCCCGGTTCGGCCGAGCCGACGAACATCGGCAAGATCCTCGCCGGTTTCGGGCTGCTGCTCTTCTTCGGCTACGCCTTCACGTGGATCGGCGCGCTCATCGGCCTGTCGGTACGGACCCCGGAGGCGGCGACGTCCGGCGGCATCATCTGGCTCTTCCCGGTCACCTTCGTCTCGAACGCCTTCGTCGACTCGCGCCAGATGACCCCGTGGCTGCGCCACATCGCCGACTGGAACCCCTTCAGCGCGACGGTGCAGGCCTGCCGCCAGCTCTTCGGCGACCCGGGGGTCTCGCCCTCGTCCGCGTGGCCGATGCAGCAGCCGGTGTGGGCCTCGCTGCTCTACTCGGCGCTCATCGTCGTGGTCTTCCGCACCCTGGCGGTGCGCAAGTTCCACCGGGCCGACGGCTGAGGCACCACGACGAAGGCCCGCCCCGCGCCGTCCGTACGGCGGCGGGGCGGGCCCTGTGCGGGGGTGGGCGTCAGCCCTTGTACGGCTTGGCGTCGAGGATCTTCACCGACGCCTTCTTGCCGTTGGGCAGCTCGTACTCGGCGGTGTCGCCGACCTTCTTGCCGTTGACGCCGGTGCCGAGGGGCGACTGCGGGGAGTACGTCTCGATGTCGGAGCTGGCGTACTCGCGCGAGGCCATGAGGAAGGTGAGGGTGTCGTCCTCGTCGCCGTCGAAGGCGATCGTGACGACCATGCCCGGCTCCACGACGCCGTCGTCGGCGGGGGCCTCCCCGACCTTCGCGTGCTGGAGCAGCTGCGTGAGCTGGCGGACGCGCAGCTCCTGCTTGCCCTGCTCCTCCTTGGCCGCGTGGTACCCGCCGTTCTCGCGCAGGTCGCCCTCCTCACGCGCTTCCTCGATCTTCTTCGCGATCTCGGTGCGCGCCGGACCAGACAGGTACTCCAGCTCCTCCTTGAGCCGGTTGTACGCCTCCTGGGTCAGCCAGGTGACGTTTTCGCTCGTCTGGGTCACAGGTGCTCCTCGTAGGTACTGGGAATACAAATCAACGCCCTACCAGAAGGATGTTCCTTCACGGACGGGCGAAACCACGAGCCTAACAATTCAGACGCCAGAGCGGGAGGACATTCCTGGGGGACTTGTGCCCCGAGGGAAGGGCCCGCAGGTGGTGGGGCCGCGCCGCGCGCGGGGGCCTAGTCGGCGTGGCAGCCGATCAGCTCGGCGGTCGTGCCGCGCGAGGTGGTGCGGAGGGTC
The DNA here is from genome assembly GCF_044749745.1 of Streptomyces sp. NPDC088923. Classification (NCBI taxonomy): domain Bacteria; kingdom Bacillati; phylum Actinomycetota; class Actinomycetes; order Kitasatosporales; family Streptomycetaceae; genus Streptomyces; species Streptomyces sp. NPDC088923. The sequence continues at coordinate 1,170,605 of NZ_JBIVIO010000001.1, forward strand.
ACGACCTTGTCCACGCGCTTGGCGGACTCCTCGAAGCGGAAGTCGGCGCGGCCGACCTCGGCGCCGTCGGCGGACTGCGAGCGGACGGTGCAGGAGCCGTGCGCGTCCTTGTCCTTGCGGACTTCGAGGTGCACCTTGACGTGCTGGTCCGAGGAGACGTCGAAGGAGATCACCTGGGCGCTCAGCTTCTGTCCCGCGATGTAGCTCCAGCCGAGCCAGCCCACGAGGACGAGGAGGAGGACGCCGAGCACGGCGCCGGCGGTCTTGAGCTGCTTGTCCGTGCGCTTGTCGCGCCCGTAGCGGCTCGCGAACGCGCGGGCGGCGTCGGCGTCGGCGTCGGCCGTGCCGGGTGCGGTCGCCGTCATGATCGTCCCTTCGCCCGAGTCCTCGGTGCGTGTCGCCCGTGGCCACCGGTGCGCGCCGCCCCACGCGGCGTGTTCCCGATGCGCGGAAGCCGGAATTTTCCGCCTGCCGGTTCCGTCACTATAGAAGCCCCTGCCCGGCCGGCCGGACCCCGCCCCCAGGCCGCGCGCGGCGGGATCAACGGCAGGATCGCGGTCGTCGCGACGAATACCTGAGGAACGAGTCTTGACTGAGAAGCTGCGCCTGATGGCCGTGCACGCCCACCCCGACGACGAGTCCAGCAAGGGCGCCGCCACGATGGCGAAGTACGTCGCGGAGGGGGTGGACGTGCTGGTCGTCACCTGCACCGGGGGCGAGCGCGGGTCCATCCTCAACCCGAAGCTCCAGGGTGACCCCTACATCGAGGAGAACATCCACGAGGTCCGCAGGAAGGAGATGGACGAGGCCCGCGAGATCCTCGGCATCCGGCAGACCTGGCTCGGCTACGTCGACTCCGGCCTCCCCGAGGGCGACCCGCTGCCGCCGCTCCCGGAGGGCTGCTTCGGGCTCGTGGACGTCGAGGAGGCGGCCGGGCGGCTCGTGCGCGAGATCCGTTCCTTCCGTCCGCAGGTCATCACGACCTACGACGAGAACGGCGGCTACCCGCACCCCGACCACATCATGACCCACAAGATCAGCATGGTGGCCTTCGAGGGCGCGGCCGACGCCGAGCGCTACCCGGAGGCCGAGTTCGGCCCGGTCTTCCGGCCCGCGAAGCTCTACTACAACCAGGGCTTCAACCGGCAGCGCACCGAGGCCCTGCACGAGGCGCTCCTCGCGCGCGGCCTGGAGTCCCCGTACGGCGACTGGCTCAAGCGGTGGGAGGAGTCGGGCCACAAGGAGCGCACGCTGACCACGCACGTCCCGGCCGCCGACTACTTCGAGATCCGCGACAAGGCGCTCATCGCGCACGCCACCCAGATCGACCCGGACGGCGGCTGGTTCCGCATCCCGATGGAGATCCAGAAGGAGGTCTGGCCGACCGAGGACTTCGAGCTGGCGAAGTCTTTGGTCGAAACGTCCCTCCCCGAGGACGACCTCTTCGCGGGCATCCGTGACAATGGCTGAATGAGCGGAAGCGCGAGCGCAGGCCAGGCCATGATCCACTTCGTCCCCCTCGCCGAAGTCGACGCCGACAAGGTGACCCCCGGTCTCCTCGGCTTCGTCGTCTTCGCGGTCATGGCGGTGGGAGTCTGGGCCCTGATGAAGTCCATGAACAAGCACATGCGGAAGGTCGACTTCAAGGAGCCGGAGGAGCCGGGCACCCCCGAGGAGAGCCCCACGTCCTCGAAGGCGGAGGCCGGCTCGGCCCGCCGGGGCTGAGGGCCCGCGGGGGCCGGTACGGCCCGGGCCGGAGTCGTCCGTGCGGCGGGGCGCGGCGGTACGGGCGGTACGCGCCCGAGCGCCGCGCTCCGCGGGCGTACCGCCCTGCCCCGGCCCGGGGACGCGCGCCCCGTTCACCACCCCGCCCGCGTCGCCTCCACCCCCATGACCTCCCGCGCGTGCCGGCCCGGGATCATGCCGAGGCGCCAGCCCTGCCAGCCGTCCTCGGGTACCGCGCCCCGGCCGAGCAGGAGCCGGTAGCTCTCCACGTAGCCGCCGAGCGCCTCGTCGCGCGCCGGGTGGGCCGCCGCCGCGAGCGCGGTCAGCTCCTCCTCCGCCACCACCGAGCCCACCTCGAAGCCGCCGGCCGACGCGTACGGGAGCAGCGAGGCGTGCAGGAAGCGCGCCCAGTCCTCGCCCCTGCGGTCCCCGTACGAGCCGAAGAGCCGGTCCGCCTCCTCGGTCAGCTCGACCGCCTGCGCGAGCCGCGCGTTCCCCGCGTCGATGACCGCGAGTTCGAGACACGTCCACGCCTCGCCGTGCGCGAGCGCCATGCGCTGGAAGTCCGCGCGCGCGTCCATCAGGAGCTGGCGCGCGAAGCCGCTGTTGCGCAGCGAACCCGTGCGGACGGCGCGGTGGTCGCGGGTGAGGCGCGCCGAGTGGTGCCGGGAGCAGGCGAGCCCGTACACGTCCCGCATCCGCGAGAACATCGTGCGCGCCCGTTCCAGTTCGCGCAGCGCCGGGTCCCCGACGCCCTCCGCGTCGAGCGCCTGCCCCAGGTAGTACCGCGTCCACGCCTCGCCGCGCGCGTCCTCGTTCTCGCGGTGGCGGCTCAGCGCGGCACGCAGCCCCTCGACGGCCGCGGCCGAGTCCCCGGCGACGAGTTCACCGCGCGCGAGCTGGGTCAGCGCCCACGCCTCGCCGCGTCCGTCGCGCGTGCGCCCGTACAGCTCCAGCGCCTCCCGGAGCGCCTCGGAGGCCCGCGCGACCTCGTCGAGCCGCAGCCACACCTGCCCCAACTGGTAGTGCGCCCAGGCGAGTCCGTGCACCGACTCGTTCTCGCGGTGCAGGTCGAGTGACTCGCGAAGCAGCGTGAGCGCCTCGCCCGGGTACCCCCGGTCGCGCTCCACGGCGGCGAGGGCGTGCAGGGTCCAGCCCCGGTCGCCGCCGAGCGCGGGGCCGCTCTGGAGGGCCACCGCCTCGCGCAGCTTCTCGGCCGCCTCGGGCAACCGTCCCTGGTGGTGCAGGGTGATGCCGAGCGAGCCGAGCGCGCGCGCCGTGCCGGGCTCGTTGCGCGCCTCGCGGTAGAGGTCGACGACGGAGGCGAGCGTCGTACGGGCCGTGTCCAGCTCGCCGAGCTGCCGCGCCGCGATGCCCTTGCGCCACTGCACCGAGCGCCCGAGCAGCCCCTTGTCCACGGCCTCCGTCAACTCGCTGATCTCACCCAGGCGGTAGAGGTCCCCGCGCAGCAGGCAGTAGTCGCACAGCGCCCCGAGCAGATCGAGCACCGCCCGCTGATCCACCCCCTCCGCCTGGCGCAACGCCGCCGTGATGAAGCTGGATTCCTCGTCCAGCCACCTCAACGCCGCCTCCAGCGAGGCGAATCCGTGCGGACCGGGCGCACCCACACGCGAGGAGGTCTTGCCGTCCACGAGCCGGATCACCGCGTCCGCCAGCTCGCCGTACTCGACGATCAGCCGCTCCAGCGCGGCCGTCCGCTCCGCCGCCTCCTCCTCGTCCGCGAGCCGGGTGCGCGCGAACGCCCGTACGACGTCGTGGAGTCGGTACCTGTCCCCGCGTACGTGGTCGACGAGCCCCGCCGCCGCCAGCTCGGCGAGCAGCCGTGTCGCCGTCCGCTCCGGCACGTCGAGCAGCGCGGCCGCCGCGCCCGCGCCGAGCGAGGCCCGCCCCGCGAGCGCGAGCCGCCGCAACAGCCGCTGACCCTCGGGCGGGAGGTCCGTGTACCGCAGCCACAGCGCCCGCTCCACGGGCGCGACGGGGCCGTACGCGGCGAGGCCGGCGACGAGTCCGCGCGGGCCGCGCGCGGCGAGCGCCGAGCCCGCGAGCCGCAGCGCGAGCGGCAGCCCACCGCACAACTCACCTATCTCGTCCATCGCTTCGGCGTCGTACGGCCCCGGCAGCGGCCCCGCGCTCGCCCGTACGACCTCCTCCGCACCCGCCGCTTCGAGCGCCCCCACGGGGAACTGGTGCACCCAAGTGCCCTCGTCCGTCTCGGAGTCCGCGTGCTCGTCCACCAGGTCCAGCGGTTCGCGCGCCGTCACCAGGACGAGGCTGTCGGAGTGCTCGGGCAGCAGCGCGCGTACCTGCGCCGCGTCGAAGGCGTCGTCCAGGATCACCGCGACCGGCAGCCCGTGCAGGTGCTTGCGGTACAACTCCGTGAGTTTCCGCACCTGTTGCTCCGGGGAGCTGCGGTCCCGGAAGAGGAGTTGCTCGCGCGGGGCACCGAGGCGGTTGAGCAGGTGCATGAGGGCGTCGCGGGTCGGGAGCGGCGGGGTCTCCGGGCTGCCGCCGCGCAGGTCCACGACGCACGCGCCCTTGAACTGGTCCCGCAGCGCGTGCGCGGCCCGCACCGCGAGCGTGGTGCGGCCCGAACCCTGCTCCCCGTGCAGCACCACGACGACCGGCCGCGTCCGCGTCGCCGCGCGCGCGGAGCGCACGAGCCGCTCGATCTCGGCGAGTTCGGCCCGCCGTCCGGCGAAAACCCCCTCCGCCTCGGGCAGATGGGAGAAGGACCGCTCCAGTACCGAGCGCCGCCGCGCCGCCGCGCCCCGATCCGTCGTGCGGACGAGCCCGGAGCGCCGCCCGGTGCTCCCGCCGCCCGCGCCCGCCGCCACGCTGCGGGCCAGCAGGCGCTGGCGGTCCAGGTACGGGCGGATGCCCCGTACCTCCAGCGCCGTGAGCCACTGCAAGCGGGCCTGTTCGAGGCCGCCGGGCTGCCCCAGGGCCCCGGCCCGGTGGTGCGCGGCGGGCCAGTACCCCGCCGTCGCCCTCACGAAGGTCGTCGCGGCGCCCGCCGCGGCGACCGTGGCCCCGGCACCGACCGCGGGCCCGACCCCCGTGCCCAGCACCACGTCCGCGACGAAGGCGGCGGCCGTCGCCGTCGCCGTGACGAGCAGCGGGCCGCCGAGCGCGCGGGGCGAGAACGCCGTTGACATGCTGACCGCGCCCGCCGCCGCCTCGTCGAGCGCGGCCGTGTACGCCGCGTACTCCTCCGCCGCCGGGGCCGTCCACTCGTCCATGGCCGCCAGCGCCCGCCCGAGCAGCACGCTCGCGTCGAGCTTCCCGCCGCCGCGCCGCACCTCCTCGTCCACGGAACGCGTCAACAGCCGCTCCGCCTCGGCCCGGTGCTCGTTCCGCAGCCCCACTCGCCCCGCCAACTCGCGCGCCATGCCGACCCCTTCCCGTCCCCCGCGTCTCCCCCGTGCCTCTACCACGGTCGTCGCACACAGATGCGAGAACGGTTCCCAGAACTGGAGCTGTTCGCACCTTCCGGCGGGCGGGGAGGGGGCCTTGGCGCGGTACGGGCGCAAGCGCGGGAGCGGACCGCCGTCAGTCCGTGTACCCCACGGCGGCGCGGGAGCGGACCGCCGTCAGTCCGTGTACCCCACGGCCTTCAGCGCCTCCTCGACCTTCGCCCGGTGTTGCGCCTCCCAGTCGTCGAGCGACTGCGTCTCCTCCTTGGCCAGCCGCTCCCGGGCCGCGCGCAGCACCTCGGCCGCCCGTCCGGCGGGCGTCACGACGACGCCTTCCTCGTCCGCGACGACGATGTCCCCCGCCCGTACGCCCACGCCCCCGCAGCGCACCTCCTTGCCGAGCGAGCCGAGCCCCTTCTTCGTCCCCGGCACCGGCACGATCCCCCGCGCGTACACGGGGAATCCGGCCTCGCGCACCTCGCCGAGGTCGCGGATCACGCCGTCCACGACGAACCCGGCGATGCCGCGCCGCCGCGCCACGGCGCACACGTTCCCGCCCGCCAGCGCGTACTTGAGGTCCCCGGACTCCACGACGACGACCGAGCCGGGCGCCGCCCGGTAGATCGCCGCGTGCAGCATGAGGTTGTCCCCGGGCACGCACCGCACGGTGTACGCGGGCCCGGCGAGCCGCGGCCCGGGCCCCCACAGCGGCCGTATCCCCAGGTCCATGACCTGCGCCCCGCCCAGCACCTCGGCGAGCGTGGTCGACGGCACCTCCCCGAACTCCCCGAACCCCGCGGACTCGACGACGTCACTCATGCGCGCTCTCCTTCTCGGTGTGGCCACCACGGATCATGCCACCGGCGCGGGCGGGGCCACCTGTGACGTGCGCCGGAGTGCGGGCACGCCACAAGGCGCGGGGGACGGTCCGCCGTGCGCCGCCGCGGTGGGCGCCCAGTCCGTCAGAGGTGGAGCTTCCTGCCCTCGGCGAGCATCGCGACGAACTTCTCGATCCGGGCCGCGCGGGTCTGCGGCCGCTTGGCGTCCTGGACGCGGTAGAGGATTCCGAAGCGGTTGGCGCTGTCGAGTGTGCCGAAGAACTCGGCGGCGGCGGGGACGGCGTCCAGCGCGGCCCGGAGGTCCTCGGGCACCACGGCCTTGCTCGGGCTCGCGTACGCCGCGTCCCAGCGGCCGTCCGCCCTGGCCCTCTCGACCTCGGCCAGCCCCGGCGCGCGCATCCGCCCCTCCTCGATGAGGCGGGACGCCTTGTCCCGGTTCACCTGGGACCACTTGCTCGTGGGCCGCCGGGGGCTGAAGCGCTGCAACCAGTGCCGTTCGTCCAGCTTCTTCTTGTGTCCGTCGATCCAGCCGTAGCAGAGCGCCGATTCCAGGGCCGTGGCGTAGTCGACGCCGGTGAGTCCGGAGCCCTTCTTCGGGATGCGCAGCCACAGCCCCTTGGCCGCGGAGTGGTTGCGCTCCAGCCACTCCTCCCAGTCCGCCTGCGTGGCGAAGCCGAGAACGGGGTCCAGCGCGCTCGATGGTTCAGCCATACGCGGTATCCAAGGCCACCCGCCGGACGCGGGTCAATGACGTGCCCCCGAGCGGTCGTCGCCCCTGCCCGCGCCGGATGGCCGAAACCGCACCCTCGGAGGCTTCCGCGCGGGAGCGGTGGCCGTACATTCTTTGAACTCTGTACGGCACTTTTGTACGGTCGCCCCATGGACACGCAGCGAGCGCGCGAGGCCGGCCAGGAAGCGGATCTGCCGACGAACTGGGGGCGGTGGGGCGACGACGACCAACTCGGCACCCTCAATCTCATCACCGACGACGTACGGGCGCGGGGCGCCGCCGAGGTGCGGACCGGCCGCACGGTGTCGCTGGCCCGGCCGGTGGAGCCCACGCCGGTGGCGGCCGGGCCCTTCGCCCCGGTCACCCAGGCGGCCTCCGCCGTGACCCTGGTCATGATGGACACCGGCAGCCACGGGGCGGCCTCGGCGGACGTCATGACGGTCACCAACCACCACCCCCGCTCCACGCACCTGGACGCCGTGGCGCACATGGCCCACGAGGGACGCGTCTATCCCGGCCGGTCCCGGCGGGAGAGCGTCACGCCGACCGGTGTACGGCACGGTTCCACCACGGCGTTCGCCGCGGGCATCGCCACCCGCGGTGTCCTGCTCGACCTCGCCGCCGACGGATCGCTCCCGTCCGCTCACGCGGTGACCGGCGCGGACTTCGAAGCGGCCGAGGAGCGTCAGGGGGTCCGCCTGGAGCCCGGCGACGCGCTGGTGGTGCGGCTGGGTTGGGCGCCGGGCCCCGACCCCGAGCGGCGGCCGACCCCCGGTATCAGCCTCGACGCCGTGCGCTGGATGCACCGGCGCGGCGCCTCCCTCTACGCCGGTGACGCGGGCGAGGCGTATCCCCCGCTCGACCCCCGCCACCCCCTGCCCTTGCACCAGGTGGGGCTGGCCTTGACCGGCATGCCCCTCGTCGACGCGGCGGAGGTCGACGAACTGGCCGCCGTGTGCGCGGAGCTGGGCCGCTACGCCTTCTTGCTGACGCTGGCGCCGCCGCGCATCCACGGGATGACCGGAGTGCCGGTCAATCCGCTCGCGGTCTTCTGAATGGCGGCGGCCGCGACTGCTCGCGACGGGGAAGGGCGACGCGGGGCCCGCGACGGGGAAGGGCGACCCGGGGGCCTGTGACCGGGGCGGCGGCCGGGCGGCGTGCGACGCTCTTGCGGTGGGGGCGTCCGCGGTGCCGGGCCGCGGTCGGCCGCCCCCGGAACGGAGAACGCCCATGACGCAACCCACGTCCCTGGACGTCGAGACCATCCTGTCGGCCACCGAGGAGGTGCTGCGCCGCCACGGACCGGCCAAGGCCACGGTCCTGGACGTGGCGCAGGTGCTCGGCGTGAGCCACGCCAGCGTCTACCGGCGGTTCAGCTCGAAGGCCGCGCTGCGCGAGGCCGTCACCCGGCGCTGGCTCCGGCGCATCACCGACGCCCTGGCCCCGGTGGCGGGGGACACCCGGACCCCTCCCGCCGAGCGGCTGCGCCTCTGGCTCTCCCGCTTCTTCATCGAGATGCGCGCCCGTACCGGCGACGACCCGCAGCTCTTCGCCACGTACCGCATCCTGACGGCCGAGCACAACGAGGCCGTCGCCGACCACCTCGCGGACCTGCTCGGCCAGCTGCGCGGCATCATCGAGGACGGCATCGCCGACGGGGAGTTCACCGCCGCCGACCCCGCCGCGACGGCCGGGGCCGTGTTCGACGCGACCGCCCGCTTCCACCACCCCCTGCTCGCCGCCGAGTGGGCCCGCCCCGGCACCCGGGACGCGGCGGAGGCGGTCTCCGCCCTCGTCGTCAGGGGGCTGCGCGGCCGGTGAGCGGCGGACGGCCCGGTCCGGGCGGGCCGGTGGCGGGGGTGCGTTGAGCCCTCCCGGCGCGGACGCGTCCGCGTCCGCGCCACCGCGTACGCGTTCAGCGCGGCCACGCCCGCGTCAGCGCCGCCACCCCCGCTTCGGCTTCGCCCCCGTCACCGTTGCCACGCCCGCGCCAGCGTCTCGCGCAGTTCCTCCAGCGTCCCGGGGCCCAGCCGTTCGCCGAGTTCCCGTTCCAGGTCGCGGAGGATTCCCAGCGCGAGGTCGCGGCGCCGGGTGCCCGCCGCGGTCAGCCCGATGAGGGTGCTGCGCGGAAAGCCCGGCCCGGGTGTGCTGCTCAGGAGGCCCTCGTCGATGAGTTGCGTGACGGCGCGGTGCATCGTCTGGCGGCTGACCCCGGAGCGGCGGGCGAGTTCGGCGATGCTCAGTGCCGTGTCCTGGCTCAGGTGCGCCAGCACGGTCGTGTGCGCGGGGGTGGTCGGGGCCACGTCCGCCGCGTCGAGGCGTGCCACGAGCTCGTCGGAGAACCACCGCTGGCCGCGTTGCAGGAGCAGCGGCAGCGGCAGGTACGCGGTGCGGCGATCTTCGGCCGTCATGGCTCACACCTCTCCTCGCCCGGGCGTTCCGGGAGTTACAGTCCCAGTGTCAGCAAAGCTAACACTGGGAGCGTGGTCGCATGACAGGCTATGACGTCGACGTCTTGGTGGCGGGAGCCGGACCGGTCGGACTGATGGCCGCCTCACGGCTGGCACAGTCGGGTGTGTCGGTCCGCCTGGTGGACGCCGCGGCCGGTCCCGCGACGACCAGCCGCGCACTGGGTGCCCACGCGCGGAGCCTGGAGATCTACGACCAGCTCGGGATCGTCGGTGAGATCGCGCCGCACGGCACGAGGATCAACACCTTCGTCCGCCACCAGGGCGGGCGCGGGACGCGGCTCGACTTCGACTTCGCCGGACTGCCGACCCGGTTCCCGTACATGTTCAACGTCGACCAGGTGATCATCGAACGCGTGCTCCGCGCCTCGGCCGCCTCCGCCGGGGTCGCGGTGGAGTGGGACACGAGGCTGGAGTCGTTCGAGCAGGACGAGGACGCCGTCACGGCCGTCCTGTGCGGCGGTGACGGTCCGGACGCGGAGCGGGAGACCGTACGCGCCCGGTACCTGTGGGGCTGCGACGGCGGGCACTCGACCGTCCGCAAGGCGCTGGAACTGCCCCTGAAGGGCGAGGCCGCCCACACCTGGCTGATCGCCGACGCGGTCGTACGCACCGATGTCGACCGCGACGGCGTGCACTGGCTGTTCCCGCCGGGCGGCGCGCTGATGCTGTTCCCGTTCCCGGAGCCGGGCAAGTGGCGGCTGCTCGACACGAGCGGTGAGGGGCGGCCGGAGGACCCCGAGCAGATCGCCCGGCAGTTCAGCACCAAGCTGTCGCGGGCCCTGGAGCGCGACACCGTGGTCGAGAACCCCACCTGGGCGTCGAAGTTCACCATCCAGCAGCGGGCGGTACCCGCGATGCACGTCGGGCGGTGCTTCGTCTCGGGCGATGCCGCCCACGTCCACTCCCCGGCGTCGGGGCAGGGCCTCAACACCGGGGTCCAGGACGCCTACAACCTCGCCTGGAAGCTGGCCATGGTCGTCCACGGCCAGGCGGACGCGACCCTGCTCGACACCTACGACGCCGAACGCGTCCCCATCGGCCAGGCCCTGCTCGCCTCCACGAGCGAGGTCATGGGCACCGTCATGGTCGACACCGCCGGCGGGAAGGCCCCGGAATCCGCCGAGTCGATGCGCGCGTTCCAGCACGAGCTCATCCGGAACATGTCCGGACTGGCCATCGCCTATCCCGACAGCCCGCTGACCGTCCCCGAGGACGAGCCGGGCGAGGGCCCGCGTCCCGGCGAGCGGCTCACCCGGATCTGGGCGGCCGACGCCCAGTCACCCGGGTGGACAAGCCTGCGCGCACGGCTCAGGACCCCGGCCTGGCACCTGCTCGTCCTCGCCGGGGATCAGGACGCCGGGGCGGACGACGTCACCGCCGCCGGACTCCCGGACTGGGTGGAGCCCGTGAAGATCAGCCGCCACCGTCCGGACGACGAGCGCGGCGTGTGGGACCCGGACGGCGTGGTCCGCGACACGCTCGCGGCGGGCGACGGGGACTGGCTCCTCGTACGGCCCGACGGCTACCTCAGCGCCCGCGGCGCCGGTACCGCCCGCCTCCGCGCCGCCCTGGACCGGCTGACCGGCCTGCACACGTCTCCCCCGGCGCGGCACTGACCCCCGGCCGGGGGCCCCGACGACGACCGAGCCCGTGCGCGGGCGCCCCCGGCCCCGTACCCCAAGGCGCCTACACCGCCTCCGGGGCTGCCGTCGCGCTCGCCGAGAGCGGCGAGGACGCGTCAACGCCCGCCGTCGAGCAACTCACCGACGACGGACACCGGGCGCTCGCGCTGATCTGCGACGCCGCCGACGAGAGCGTCGAGCGGTTCGACCCCGTCCAGGGCGTCAACCTGCGGGGCGCGGTCCGTGCGGTCGGTGGTTGCCGCCCCGGGCGGGCGGAGCGGCCTGCCGGTACCGGTGACAGCAGCACTTCCGCACGCCTGTGAGCTGCCGTTTCACCGGCGGTGGCAGCGGAGCCGTCCGGTCCGGCAGATGGTGGAACCCCTCTACGGATGCTGCCCGGCCCGGTTGGGCCGATGGTGAGAGGTACCGCGTCCCGTGTCCGAACCATCGTGGGGAGCCAGGTCATGGCGAAGTAGACCGCGCGGGGGGTTTCGCGGCACAGAAAGGAAGGAACGAGATGGCTGACAACGGATTCGATCAGATCTTCCCCTCGGGAAGCGTACCCGTCAGTAACGTCTCCTTCGAGCCGGGCTGCCGCAACAACTGGCACATCCACCACGGCACGGGCGGCGGCGGTGACCAGGTCCTGCTGTGCGCGGCGGGCAGCGGCTGGTACCAGGCCGAGGGCGAGGACCGCGTGAGCATGGAGCCCGGCACCGTGATCCGCGTCCCGGCGGGCACGAAGCACTGGCACGGCGCGAAGGCCGACTCGTGGTTCTCCCACATCGCCTTCATCACCCCGGGCGAGGACGTCGGCAACGAATGGCTGGAGCCGGTCACCGACGAGGTGTACGGGCGGCTGCCGAAGAACGGAGCGACCGCATGAGCATCCTGAACGAGCACTACGTCCTGTCGAACGGCGTCAAGATCCCCCGACTCGGGCTGGGCACCTGGTTCATCGACGACGACAAGGCGGCCGACGCCGTCCGCGCGGCCGTCGAGATCGGCTACCGCAACATCGACACCGCCCAGGCGTACGGCAACGAGCGAGGCGTCGGTGAGGGAGTGCGCACCTCGGGCGTGCCCCGCGAAGAGCTGTTCGTCTCGACCAAACTCGCCGCGGAGATCAAGGACTACGACCAGGCGCTCGCCGCGATCGACGGTTCCCTCGAGAAGCTGGGTCTGGACCGCGTCGACCTGATGCTGATCCACAGCCCGCAGCCGTGGGACGACTTCCGCGGCGGCGACTACGCCGAGGGCAACCGCGCGGCATGGCGTGCCCTGGAGGACGCCTACCGGGCCGGCAAGATCCGCTCCATCGGCGTCTCCAACTTCCAGCAGCACGACGTGGAGAACATCCTGTCGAGCGCGAGCGTCGTCCCGCACGTCAACCAACTGCTCGTGCACGCCGGCAACACCCCCTCCGACCTGCTCGCCTACTGCGAGAGCAAGCAGATCCTCGTCGAGGCGTACTCGCCGATCGCCCACGGCGCGATCCTGAAGAACGCCGAGGTCCAGGCGATGGCCGCGCGGTACGGCGTGTCCGTGCCCCAGCTGTGCGTCCGCTACACCCTTCAGCTGGGCACGGTGTCGCTGCCCAAGACGGCGAACCCCGCGCACATGCGGTCCAACGCCGAGGTCGACTTCGAGATCTCCGGCGACGACATGGACGTACTGCGAGACCTGCGCGACGTGGACTACGGCGAACACACCGCCTTCCCCGTCTACAGCGGCAAGTGACACCGCACGAGCGCCACCCCGCCCACCCGGGCGGGCCATGACGAACCGGGCCGGAGCACCCGGCGCCGACGGTGTCGACGCCGGGTGGAGAGGTTCCCCGGGCGCGGACGGGGCGGAAGAACGCGCGGTCCCCTCGCCGAGCGGTCCGAGCACGCCCGGGATGTGCGGACCACCACGCTGAGGGAGACGTGCGACGATGGCGGCATGAACCGACTGGCTGACGAGCAGTCGCCCTACTTGCTCCAGCACGCCTCGAACCCAGTGGACTGGTGGCCCTGGGGAGAGGGGGCGATGACAGAAGCCGAGCGGCGCGACGTCCCCATCCTGCTGTCGGTCGGTTATGCCTCTTGCCACTGGTGGCAGTGACTAGCACTTTATCCATGAGTCTGCGGACATCTCTACTATCGGGGGAGTCGGTCTCATGCGGTGGTAATTCACAGGATGACCGCCCCTCCGACTTCGATCTCCGTCGGGTCGAGCGTTCGACGCGAGACCTGCGCGAGCCGTTGGGGCGGGGCGTGTTCGCCAACCAGCTGCATGGCGAGATGACTGAGCGCTGGCCTCCGGCAGCCACGGACATGGTGGCGAGCGTAGGGAAGAGTTGTCTCTATCCGCCGAGGGGCCCGGGGCCAGGGCGGCGCTGGGGAGGGTGCGAGGGCTGCCGCGGTGGTCGTCGGCGCGGTGAGAAGGCGAGCCGTCGGTCCTCGCCGCGGAGGGCACACGCTGCTCGTCGGTGCTTCAGTCGCCGCTTGCCCTGACGTAACTGCCGGACCGGGAAGAGGACACCAGCCCCGAGAGGTTGGACGTGCGTCTGCGCACGCACATCATCAGGAAGCTGGCGGACTGCCTCAACCGGTATCTGGCTCTGCTGGATCTTCCTGAAGTAGAGCGGCGCATCGATCCGGAGTCGTGGAGTCAGCTGGCTTGGCTGGACAGCGAGGATGCGACCGGGGAGACCTTCCGGTAGGCCATCGTGGGCCATGGAGACTACCGTGCTGCCGCGCGCCCTGTGCAGGAGAACGTCAACTTCTACGAGCAGGTGAACGAACTTCACAAGCTGGCACACCTGCTGTGGGGCGGTTACGCGTTCCACCTGAGCGTGTACGCGGACTGGCAGAGCGAGTACCTCGGGGCGATGGAATCGGGCACCTGATGATCCCGATTCTCCTGCCGTTACGGTGTCGGCTTCTTGTGCCGGGCGAGTAGCTCGGTGAAGAAGTCAGAGATGATTTGTGAGCCGTTCGGCCGGGTGAGTTCCCAGCCACCGAAGCGGTAGATCTCGTAGTCGGCCAGGCGCAAGCGCCGGTCTTCGGCGACCATCTCCGAGTAGAGCTCGGGCGAGGCGGTGTACGTGCTACGGCCTTTCGTGTCGGGCTTGTTCTTGGTTCCGTAGTGGTGGGCTCCGTCGACCTCGATGACGATGCGGGAGCGGTCGGGGGGCAGCAGGAGGAAGTCCATGCGCTGCCGGTACAGAGAGCCGCTGTGTGCACCGCTCTTGCGGGTGTAGGGGTCGTAGTGCAGGTAGACCTGAGGGATCAGCGCGGGCAGCTCGAACCCGGCCGGCTCGGCGTAGCGGGCGCAGTACGTGTGCAAGACCGTTTGCTCGGGCAGGGAATCCAGCGAACGGTAGAGGTGCCGGTACAGGGCGTCGGCAGCCGTGCGTTCATCGGCGGACGGCATGCGGTCTGCCCGCCACCAGCGGACCAGCTGGCGCCAGGTCAGGCCATGTGCAGAAAGCGGGTCGCTGTACACGAGGCAGTTGTGCGCGTTCTGGACGATCTCCACATCGTTGTTCACCGCGTCCCGCAGCACGATCTTCGGTTTCGGACCGACGGCCGCGAAGATGAGGTTCTTGAAGGTTCATCGGGGGCCGTTCTTGAACCGCTGCTCGTACTCGATCTCCCGCAGCTCATCCAGTGCCTCCCGGGTGGGACCGAGCAGCTCTTCGATGCAGTCACGGCGGGCCTGCCAGCTGCCGGACATGTCGTTCTTGCGCCAGTAGTCGAAGAACCCGCTGTGGTGCCGGAACGGCAGTTTGGGCGGTTCTACCCCCAGTCGGTCGAGGACTGCCCGATGTGCTTTGACGGCGAGGGCCACTTCCTCGTCGTTCATGCGCTCGTCGTGGTGGGTGCCTCGGGAGACGAAGTCTTCGTGTAGCAACCGTGTCAGGGACAGGGCCACGTCCAGGTCGGGCCGGGAGGGCAGCGGGCCGAACCGTAGTTCCTCCATCAGCTCGACGTTGAGCTCCCAGAGCTGGCACACCCACTCACCCGGCCGGAAGTGGGACCACTCCACGATGGCTTCGGGCGTGCCGCGAAAGAACTCGTCCGTGTCCATGCAGTTCTCCCCCGGGTGGGCTGATGCTGTGTGTGCAGAATTGTCGCCGAGGCCACTGACAGGTGGAAGTCGTTGCGTATGTGGAAGATTCTCGGGCGCCGCACGCAAGCGCGCCCGAGGGGCCGTCAGGAGAGTAGGTCGGTGATCTGCCGGGCGGCGTCGCGGGCGGGGCGGCCGACGCCGATGAGGGTGGCGGAGGCGGGGCCGATCCAGTCGCCGTAGCCGAGCAGGTGGAGCCGTGGTTCGCCCGGTGCGCGTGTGCCGTGGGCGGGGATGTGCCGGCGTAGGCCGCGCAGGTTTAGGGGACGAGGGGGCGAGTGCGGGGCGGAAGCCCGTGCACCACATGACGGCGTCGGCGTAGCTGTGGTTGCCGTCGGCTCACTGGACGCCGTCGGTGGTGAGCCGAGCGAACATCGGCTTCGCATGCAGCAGTCTGGCGTCGCGGGCAGCGCGAGCAGCGCGGACCGGCGGGACGGCCACGATGTCGCCAAGAGCGGCCATACCGCCCGTGTTGGACCTGCCGATGTCGAGGGTGCGGCGGCGGGCGGTGGCGACGTCGAACAGGGCGAGCGCGGCCGTCGATGTCGTCGGCCAGGAACCGCGGGGGCCGCTGGGTTACCGAGAGGACGTGGGGACGGTCGTCGAGGGTGAGGCCGGCGGCGATCTGCGCACCGGAGTTCCCGCCGCCGACCACGTTCACGCGCCGTCCGGTGAAGTCGGCCGGTGAGCGGTAGTTCACCGTGTGGAGCTGCTAGCCGGCGAATGCCGTGCGGTCGGGGACCGCGGGAAGGGAACCGGGACCCGGCGCCGGTCGCGGAGATGACCCCGCGGCCGGCCAGGTGCCGGAGCCTGTTTCGGCCGGGAACCGGTCGCCGTCGCGGTGTACGGCGTGCACACGAACCCCGTGCTGGACGGGCAGGTCGTAGCGCTGCTCGTAGTCGGTGAGGTAGTCCACCACGTGTCCGGCGTCCGTGCAGGACTGGCCGGGCTGGGCAGGCGTGAGCCGTCCGGGTAGCGAGGAGTGATCGGCCGAAGCCCCACATGTGCTGCCAGGACCTGCCCGGCGCCGGGTCTGCGTCCACGACGACGAAGCCGAGTCCTTGGCGGCGGAGGTGGTAACCGGCGGCGAGCCTGCCTGGCCGCCGATCACTGCCGCATCCGCACGGTCGGTTACGGGGCTGTGGTCACCGCGTCGGGGCGAACCTGCGGCGCCAGGCGACTGCGACGGACACGAGCCCGATCAGGGCCGAGACTTCGATCAGCGGGCTGATGACGCCGGACACGGCCTTGCCGGAGGTGACGCCGAACGTGGCGATGGCGACGGCGATGGCCAGTTCGAAGTTGTTGCCGCGAAGGTGAACGCGAGTGTGGCCGCGTGGTCGTAGGCGAGGCCGAGGCCCTTGCCGAGGAGGAGCGTCCCGGCGAACATGATCGCGAAGTACACCAGCAGCGGCAGCGCGATTGGCCTCGCGCTCTCATGAAGCGGACTGCCCGACGGTGGTCAGGTAAGCGAATAATTCCTCTGACCAGCAAGAATGAGGTTTGTCGAGGTCCTTGTTGCTGCCACTGCTGGAGGCGCACTTTCCGGGTGAAGACTCTCGCGTCCTATCCCCGTCTCAGGCGGTGGCATGTGCTGGACCAGGGCTTCGGCGTAGTCGCATGGAGCCCTGGTCGTGCCACCATTGAATAGGGCTCGCGTCAGGAGTCCTGCTGCACGGCCAGGTTGTCGATCAGTCGGCGTAGTTCCGTACTGGAAACGTGCATCGTGTACGGCAGATACACCACTTCGACGCCGACCGCGGCGAACTCCCGTTCCCACTGATCGCCTCGCGGGGTCCCCCTCCAGTCGTCCCCTTTGAACAGCCGGTGAAATCCGACCTGGCGCCAGGCTTCCATTTTCTCCAAGGTCGTGTCGACTATCGCCTCATCGACGTAAGTCATCGACCGCACGATCTCCAGCCGCTCATGGAGCGGCACGAAAGGAGGATGTCCCTTGTGCGCTGCGACCTCATCGGTCAGTACGCCCGCGACGAGGTAGTCGCACTGAGCACGGGCGTGCTTCAGGATGTTGACGTGCCCCACATGAAAGAGGTCGAACACACCCGACGCATATCCGATAACACGAGACATGTTTTCTTCCAATCACTCGAACGCCCGGATTTCTGCAGAAACTCTTCGCATGGCGTCCTGCTCCGCGTTGCGGTGAAGCAGGACGCCGTGCGAAGCAAACGACGGGACTCGGGGGCTTCGGGGCGGTCAGCCCATGGCTGACCCGAAAGCGCCGCCGGCCGCCGGCAGACCCCCCTGGCCCGGCCTGAATGCCGTGGCCGTGCCGGTGGTTCCGCTGCGGCCGGCGGTGACGTTGCCCCACGGGAGGGCGTAGGCGGCGCCGTACTGGGCGGTTTTCGGAACCCCGACGTAGAGCCGGGTGGCCGTGCCGGCCAAGTTCTCACCGACCGCGTGACCGGCAGTTGGCGTGCCACCGAGTCCTGAAGCGTCCCCAGCCTGGAGCCAGCTGTCGGTGGCGCCAGGAGCGTCGAACGGGTAGAAGGTCTGCACCGCGCCCGCGCCGCTGATGGCGCCGATGTCCTTGCCCGGTATGCCGATGGCCAGGTTCAGCGTCTGCGCACTGCCCGAGGTGCCCGCGTCGAGATTCGTGAGAACAAGGCTCTGCCCGAACCTGTCACCAGCTGCCGCGGAGCCGTCTACGTTCGTGACCTCGGCGTTGATGCTGGACACCTGACTCACCTGGCCCGCCGAAGTGATCCTGAACGCCTGCACGGTGCCGGCCTCGGTGACGTCGGTGGTGCCCACCGTGAGTGCCTCGCCCGGCGAGCCCACCGCCATGATCGTGTCGGTTGCGGACGTCGCACCCGTCGGCATGTAAGCGACAGCAGCCACGGCCGCGCCGAACTGATCGCCGGCCTCCGCGGCGCCGCTGACGGCCTTGCCGTCCTGGTGGAGCCCAGCGATCGGGGCCGGGATTCCGCTGCTGTTCAGGCCATGCTGAAATACCTGGACGCTACCGGCATTCTTCAGGGTGCCCACCGCCTCGCCAGGCGCGCCGATGACGATGTGATGCGCCGAGCCGGCGAGGGAGGCGCCGAACAGGTCTCCCTCCTCGGCGGGCCCCTGTGTCCCCGGAGTGTTCTGGTTGATGGCGACGTTGACGTTGCCCCGGAGGTAGTAAGCGACGCCCGCGTCCACGACGGTCCCGAGGTCCTCGCCCGGTGCGCCGATCACCAAGTAGGGCTCACCCTGGGCCGTGTGCCCGGCGGCGATGGCGGCACCGAAGCGGTCACCCGCTTCCGGAGTCGTGGCCTTGATGGCCCCCTCCCCGGTGCCCTGAATGAGGTTGAGAGCCGCCGGGCCGGTTCCCAGGCCGCCGGGCGCTCCGTGGAGCACCTGGACCGACCCGGCGTCAGGGCTGCTGTCGATGTCCTCACCGGGGGTCCCGACGACGAGGTCCGTGCATCCGTCCTGGTCGTGGTCGAAGGTGGCGAGCTTCTCGCCGTACATGTCTCCGGGCTCGGCGTCGCCCGGGACGGCGGCAAGGTCTTGGTGGAGTTCCGCTGTGCCCTTGCCTCCGCCGTATACGACGCGGACGAGGCCAGCTTCCGCGTCGCCGCCGACGCTCGCCCTGGGGTCTCCGATGACGGTGTCCTCGACACCATCGCAGTTGAAGTCCGTGATCATGCCGGTCCGGGGAGGCTCCGTCAGGACGATCTGGAGGCGCGGTGTGGTGGCGCCGGTGTAGGTGATTGCCTTGCCCGTGCCTTTCAGGAGGGTCTCTAGCGCGGCGATCGGCTTATCGGGGAAGGTCTGTTTCAAGATCGCCAGGCGCCGGTGACATGGGGCGTGGCCATGGAAGTTCCGTTCATCGAGCCGTACTTCCCGCCGGGAAGTGAGGACACGATGCTGGTGCCGGGGGCGAGGAGGTCCACGAGCGGCCCGCGGTTGGTGAAGGTGGCGAGCTGGTCGTCGTCCGTGCTGGCGCCCACCGTGATCGCGGACGGTACACATCCCGGTGCATTGACGGCGTCGGCGTAGCCGTCATTTCCGGCCGCGACCACCGTGGCGACGTCTGCGGCGCGCAGGCTGTCGATAATCGCCGCGCGGACATCGGTGGAACAGGGGGTGGTCCAGTTTCCCCCGCCCAGGCTCAAGTTGGCCGCGACGACGGGTGTCCCGGCCTTCTTGAGGGCCAGGACCTTTTCCAACCCCTTGATCTGGGAACTGGTGAAGCTGAGCACACAGGGGTTCAGCCCGGGTCCGCAGAAGTCCTCGGAGTCGAACTTGGAGAACACCTGGACAGCGATGATGTCTGCACCGGGCGCCACACCGCGTTTCGGCGCCCCGCTGATGCCCGTCCCATTGCCAGCGGCGATGCCAGCGACGTGGGTGCCGTGGGCGCACGCGGAACCGATGGCCGCGCAGGGGCCGGTTTCGGAGTCGGCGCTTGCGGAGCCTTCTTGCTGGGCGGTGCCGTTGGGACACAGGCTGGTGGCACCGTAGCTCTCATCGTTGACGGAGAAACACGCTTGGGCCTTCACCCGGCCGGAGAGGAACGGGTGCTTGACGGCAACGCCGGTGTCGAGTATCGCGACAGCGGAACCAGCTCCGGTCTTCCCTGCCGCGACGGCCTGGTCACTGCCGATCTTGACCGTGGACTCGTTCAGTGTGGGCGGAACCGGGACGTCTTCGGTGACACTGATGACGCCGGGCTTGGTGTTCAGTTTCTGGAGACCCCGCGCGTCCACGCGAAGGGTGACCATCGGCAAGGTGTCGTAGGACACGAGGGTTTGGCCCGCCGCGGAGGCGGAGTCCAGATCGGAACGCTGATCGGTGACGACATTGACGCGAACAGTGCCGCCGTCCTGGGTACTGTCGAATAGCGGGCGGTCGACGGGCCCGGGTTCCGCAGCCCGGGCGGTGGCCCCGGACAGAGGGCCGCCCCCTCCAGGTATCGCGGTGACCGCCAAGGCTGCCGCTGCCGCGACCACCAAGGCTCGTATACGTGTTTTCACGCATTACTCCGTGGGAAATAGGGCTGGCATGAGCTGAAGCAGGTTCGGTTATGGCTTGAGCTGCGCCCCCGACGCCCTGCTGAATCGGGTGATAGGGCGCCGGAAAAGCGCCAAGACGGATCACCTGGGTCGGGCCGGGAGCGGAAGAAATTCGCTCCCGGCCCGTTGGCCGAGCTCTCACGCGCGCTCGACTTGCCGCGCGGTGCGGGCACGGTTCCGGTCCTACTTGGTGGCGTTGGCGCCGTTCTTCGGCTGGCCGCCCCACTTCTTGTTGCTCACGGCCTTGTAGTATGTCCACGCGAAGGAGCTGCACATCGGGCGCGTGAAGATGTTGTATTTCTGGCAGGTGTGCTTGTTCATCGTGGTGTAGAAGGCTTTGTCGACATTCGACTTCTTGTGCTTGTCGAGGTAGTACACGTAGCCCTTGTACGCGTTGCCGATCAGGCCGTAGCCGTAGTCGTGCATGTCGCACGGGACACGGAAGTCGAAGCCGCCGGGCCTGCTGATATTGGGGCCGGGCGTGCTGCAGTGGTCGTAATTGATGCCCACGACGCGCTTACCGGTCTTCGTGTGCATGAACCAGGGCTGGTGCCAGCCGTAGTGCGCGACCCAGGCCGAACAGCCCGCCTCGCGGTAGTAAAGCCAGTCCGTGGCACGGTCGCAGTGGCGCGGATATGCCTGGGGGTCGGTGATTTCTCCGCTGACGAAGTCGCTCGCGGGCGGCGCGGTCGCCGAGGTACCGATTCCGGCTGCGCCTTCGAGCGGCGCGTCGAGGCCAGGGCTTGGCGCTCCCACAGGATCGACGACCGGGGAGGCAGAACCGGCCGGGAACGCCAGGTCCCACGCACCGTCGGTGGGCGAGACGAGATCGGAAACGCGTCCGGTGGAGTCGTAGGAATACGAGGACACCACCTCGCTTCCCTCGGCAGGGTTGGCGACGGAACGAAGCAGACCGGAGGTGTCGTAGGAGTATCGGGCGAGTGTCTGTGTCGTGGCGCCGTCGGTGAGGGTGATCTCTCTCGCTCGGCCCGTGAACTCCCCCGGAGCCGTACTCGTCGCCGTCGTGGCCGTCGAGTACTTGACCGACAGGCGCTGGGACGTGGTCTCCCCGATCTCGGTGTCCTCGATGGTGGAGATGCGACCCTTGGTGTCGTATACGACCGAGGAGAGACCACTGTCGGTGTCGGTGCCCACATCCGTGACGCGCCACTTGTCGGTCCCGGAAGCGACCTGCTTCCAGGTGTAGGTGGGCGTCAGCTCGCTGAGTTCGAGAGAGGTACCGGCGTCGGCGTCGCCGGACAGATCGGCGTCCGGTACCGACGTTGCCGCGTTGATGGCTTCCAAAGCGGTGGACACCATCGTGCCGCTCGCTTCGTCGAACCTGGTGGTTTCGGTGAGTGTGTCCCCCTGAGAGGACGCGTACTTCTTGACGCCTCCCCCATTCGGGTAGTCGATACTGCTCTTCAGGGCGTAAGTGAGGGCAACGCCCTCGTTGAGGTCGGTGACGACGACGGAGTCGGCGTTCTGCTTCAGCTGGCGGTTGAGCTGGCCGCCCAGGAACTCGGCCTGCCAGCCCGGGCCGAAGGCCCCCATGTCGGCGCGGGACGCGGGGGCCGACTCCGGCTTCGATACGCCCCCCGCCTGGGCGGCGACAGTGTGGCTACGGCCCATGACGCCCTCCGCCACGTCCGTTTCGTAGACCTCGAAGGTCTTGTCCGAGGTCGAGTACACGCCCGGGCCCACCTGCTCGATCTCGCCGTCCGCCAGAGGCGGATCGACGACCGCGGCCGGCGCGGCGGACGGCGGGTCCACAGGCGCCGCTACGGCCATACCCTCCGAAAGCACGAGGGAGAGGGACAGGATTACTAACACAGGAAGCGCACTTTTGCGCACAGATTCCCCCCACGAGAATGAAAACGTGAATGATCCGAATAGATCAAGCCGGAACAGTAAGCGACACCCGGTCGATTCCACAAGCACCAAAAAACGGAACCCCACCCCCCATTTTTCGCGCCGCCTTTTAGCTTTAAAGGCCAACGAGAATTTACGTTACAAGGCCACGTGAATTCTCACCGGCAACATGAGTACGCGTACTCATGTGTGCCCCGGTTACTTATGAGCAGGGATGGCCGCCAGGCGGGTACTGATTTTCATGAGTAGCAGTACTCATGACGACCCCATGGCCGCATTCGGAGACTGTTCCCATGACACGAGACCGCGCCCTCCGCAGCGCCTTCGCGCACGTTTCCCGCCCGCTGGCTCTGGGCGGCTTAGCCGCTTTCACGGCTTTCGCCATTGCCGCCTGCGGTACGGAAGAACTCAGTGGTGTACGCCCTCAGGGCGGGCCTGAGGCGAGCGCCGATTCGGCGGTGAGCGCCCCGGCACCGTCCGCGCAGCAGGCGGCCTTCACGGCCATGCTCGACGAAATGGCCCGGTCGTGCCCTTCCCCCGGCGGGGGCCCGCTCGCCACGAAGCCACCCGTCCATCAGCGGGAGCGCCGTATCGCACCAGGTGAGACGCCTCCGGCCGAACCGATCGAGCCACTCAGCCCCACAGGTCCCGAGACCGTACTGACCGCCCGCGAATGGTGCGCGAGCGTCCGCCACGAACACCGCCTTCTGCTCGCGCTTCAAGCGATCCCGGAGCCCACTCCTGCCAAGGTCCGCCGGGTCCTGAACGAACTCGGATACATCGACGCGCACATCCATGACCTCGCACAGGACGGCGAGCGCACCCGCTTCCACCTCGACCTGCGCCAGGAGGGCGGCACCCTCTGCGAGACGGGAACAGCAGCCGGCGCGGAGTCGGACGTGGCGCCGTGTGCCGCCCGGGCCACAGGAGCGTTCACGGTGGAAGTGGAGTAGTAGGGCCCTGGGCAGGGGAGCGCGCTCACGCCCTCGGTGCGTCACACCCGGCACCTTCGCCGGGTGTGTATCTGCCCCACGCCTACGCCGCAGTGGCAGCCACAGCCACGCTGGCCCTCACCCGGCGTCCCTGTGAACCTCAGACTTCCATGGGGTGGGCTGTCCGAACTGATCGAAAATGCAAGAAGTACTACTGACCTGGAACGATAGGCCTTGCCGAGGGTCCAGATCGTGCCGTGAAAGAAGCGCTTCTCGGGTGAAGAAGCGTACGGAGTCGTACCCGCGTGTCCGCGTCGCGGGCGGTAGTCTCGCAGGCCCAGGGCATGTTGCGGGCCGAGGCCGGCCGCCTTGGAGTCGGTGGCCTCGGAGCCGACGGTTTCCCTACTCATCGACACCCTCGCCGCTGCCGGCGGCGCCAGACCCTGATCCGCTCGGTGGGCCCACGACTTCGTGGCCTGGCTCGCCCAGCGCGACCGGTGGCTGTCCCACTCGGTCGGGATGGTGATCACCGAGGCGACGTGCTGGAGTTCCGGCATCGGCCTGGACGGCGGGGGTCGAACCGGGCGGCAAGATCCGGGGCGGCAACTGAGTCCCCGAACTCACCGGCGATGTCCTCACCGGCTGGTCGAAGGGTATGCGGCTGATCGTCCGCAAGGAACGGCCGCACCCCGGAGCTTAATTGCGCTTGACCGACGCCGACGGTCTGCGGGTCACCGCGTTCGCTACCAACACCACCGGCGATCCGATCGCCGCGCTTGAACGATGGCACCGCCAGCGCGCGAGGACCTCGCAGAACGCATCGGCCACGGTACTTCCGTTCACGTGGTCGCTGTCCGCGAGATGCTGAAGTCCGAAGACGACGTCGCCCGGCAGCTCCAGTACC
This sequence comes from Streptomyces sp. NPDC088923, assembly GCF_044749745.1. NCBI lineage: Bacteria > Bacillati > Actinomycetota > Actinomycetes > Kitasatosporales > Streptomycetaceae > Streptomyces > Streptomyces sp. NPDC088923. The sequence goes on from NZ_JBIVIO010000001.1 coordinate 1,194,277, forward strand.
TCGCAGCATCACACGCCTGCGCAGCCGTCACGCCGCGCAACCAACAGCCGGAGGCTGAGGAACAGCCCTCACCCGCAACTTGTGAGCAGCAGCCCGACCCCTGACGAGCATCGGCGGCCTCACCAAATCTGATGCTCCCCAGGCATCGATGCCGGGTGACGGTGCGCTCTGGGTGCTATGCGGTATCGGGAACTGGCCCCGGACCCCGGGAAGGCGGTTGTGGCATGGACGAGTGCTCGGTGCTCGTGGTGCCGCCCGTCGCGATGCGGAACGCTACCGGTGCCGCGCCCGCAGCGCGTAGGGCCACCCGTCCCGGGTGGGGCCGTGCAACGATGGCGGCATGAACAGACTGGCTAACGCACAGTCGCCCTACCTACTCCAGCACGCCTCCAATCCAGTGGACTGGTGGCCATGGGGAGAGGAGGCGATGGAAGAAGCTAAGCGGCGGGACGTGCCCATCCTCTTGAGTGTGGGCTATGCGTCCTGCCACTTATGCTTCTGCTGATTTACTGGTGTCACGTCATGGCGCACGAGTCCTTCGAGGACGTGGAGACCGCCGCGTACATGAACGAGCACTTCGTCTGCGTCAAGGTGGACCGCGAGGAGCGGCCCGACGTGGACGCCGTGTACATGGAGGCCGTGCAGGCGGCCACCGGGCACGGGGGGTGGCCCATGACGGTGTTTTTGACGCCTGAGGGGGAGCCCTTCTACTTCGGTACGTACTTCCCGCCCCGCCCGCTGCACGGCACGCCCGCCTTCCGGCAGGTCCTCGAAGGGGTACGGGCCGCCTGGGCCGACCGGCGTGCGGAGGTCGCGGACGTGGCCGCGCGGGTCACGGCCGACCTCACGGGGCGGGGGCTCGGGCTGCCCGCGGACGCCGCGCCGCCCGGCGCCGACGCGCTCGGCGCGGCCCTCCTCGGCCTCACCCGGGACTACGACTCACGCTACGGCGGCTTCGGCGGCGCGCCCAAGTTCCCCCCGTCCATGGTCCTGGAGTTCCTGCTCCGCCACCACGCCCGCACCGGCGCCGAGGGCGCCCTCCAGATGGCCGCCGACACCGCCGAGCACATGGCCCGCGGCGGCATCTACGACCAGCTCGGCGGCGGCTTCGCCCGCTACGCGGTGGACCGCGAGTGGATCGTGCCCCACTTCGAGAAGATGCTCTCGGACAACGCCCTCCTGTGCCGCTTCTACGCCCACCTGTGGCGCGCCACGGGATCGGCCCTCGCCCGGCGGATCGCCCTGGAGACCGCCGACTTCCTCGTCCGCGAACTCCGCACCCCCGAAGGCGGTTTCGCCTCCGCGCTCGACGCGGACAGCGACGACGGCACGGGCCGCCACGTCGAGGGCGCCTACTACGTGTGGACCCCGGAGCAACTGCGCGAGGTGCTCGGCGACGCGGACGCCGCCCTGGCCGCCGCCCACTTCGGCGTCACCGACGAAGGCACCTTCGAGCACGGCAGCTCCGTGCTCAGGCTGCCCCGCACGGACGGCTACGACAGCCCGCCCGTCGACGCCGCCCGGCTCGACCGGGTCCGGCGCGCCCTGCTCGCCGCGCGCGACACCCGCCCCGCCCCGGGCAGGGACGACAAGGTCGTCGCCGCCTGGAACGGCCTCGCCGTCGCGGCGCTCGCCGAGACCGGCGCCTACTTCGACCGCCCCGACCTCGTCGAAGCCGCGCTCGGCGCCGCCGACCTCCTCGTCCGCGTCCACCTCGACACCCACGGCCGTCTGAGCCGCACGTCCCGCGGGGGACTGCCCGGCGCCAACGCCGGCGTCCTGGAGGACTACGCCGATGTCGCCGAGGGCTTCCTCACCCTCGCCTCCGTGACCGGCGAAGGCGTCTGGACGGACTTCGCCGGGCTGCTGCTCGACCACGTCCTCGGCCGCTTCCGCGACGAGAGCGGAGCCCTGTACGACACCGCGGCCGACGCCGAAACCCTCATCCACCGCCCCCAGGACCCCACCGACAACGCGACCCCTTCCGGCTGGAACGCCGCGGCGGGCGCCCTCCTCACCTACGCCGCCCTCACCGGCTCCACCCCCCACCGGGCCGCCGCCGAACAGGCCCTCTCCGTCGTCCGCGCTCTGGCTCCCCGCGCCCCCCGCTTCGTCGGCCACGGCCTCGCGGTCGCCGAGGCCCTCCTCGCGGGCCCCTACGAGGTCGCCGTCGTCGGCGCCCCCGACGACCCGCGCACCCGCACCCTCCACCGCACCGCCCTCCTCGCCACCTCCCCCGGCACGGTCGTCGCCGCGGGCCCCCCTTCCGCCGAGCCCGAGTTCCCGCTCCTCGCCGACCGCCCGCTGGTCGACGGAGCCCCCGCCGCCTACCTGTGCCGAGGCTTCGTCTGCGACCGCCCCGCAACGGACCCGGACGAGGTCGCGACGCGCCTGGGCAGCCACGAGGCGTAGTCCCGGCGGGGTGACGACCGCAGGGAGGGGGCGGGGCCGCGAGGCGAAGTCCCGGCGGGGTGACGGCCGCAGGGAGGGGGCGGGGGCTCGGGACGGAGCGGACCCGGTGCGCTCGGGGCGCACGGACCAGGCCCGCCGAGGCCCGCGACGCGGACGCGGGGTGCGCCCGGGGCGCGCGGACGGGACGCTTCGGACCGGAGGGTCGGGCCGCTTCGGGTACGGGGCCGGCTGCGCCGCTCCGCGAGTGCGCCGCGTTCAGGGCGGGCCCCCTGGCCGGGGGCGTCGTGCGGGATCTCCAGGACGCGTACCGCTCCGCCGTGAGCAGTGCGGGCCGGCGCAGACCGCTTGGCGACCCGGTCCACGCCCTCTCCCGGTTCTCCCGCGCCGCCCCGATGGTGACGGCTCTCGCTTCCCTGCCCGCCGGAGGGGAGTGGGGCTTGGTGGCCGGTACAGCCGGCTCGCCGTGAAGAGCGGGAAGAAGCCGTGCGGCGCGAGGTCGAGCACGGCGTAGCTGTCCTCCACCGTGGCCCCGGGCGCGGAGGTGTCGATCGCGGCGAGGACCGTGGCGGGGGATACCTTGGGGGCTCAGCGTCACCGCGTCGGGGTAGTACGGCGGCGGGCGGCGCGGCACGGACCACAGGGTGGCGCCGAGCACCCCCGTAACGCCGTGCGTGGCGCACACCCTCGCGCACCACGTGGCGTTGTCGCGGATGGTGGGAGCGAGCGGGTCGGACGTCAGGGGGCCACCTCCGTCTCCGGGGCTTGGCCGACGGTCGCGAGGGCGTCGGCCACGACGCGGGCGAGGCGGTCGTGGTGGGCGCCGCGCCAGTAGACCCGGCCGCAGCCGGGGCATTCCGCGTAGACGTCGTACGTGGTGCGGGTGCCGGCGTCGATGCGGTCGGCCACGTCAGCCAGGGTGGCGGGGCGCAGGGGGGTGTTGCAGGCGGTGCAGCGGGTCCACGGGTGCAGGCGGGGGCGGAACCTGTCCAGGATGTCGGGGAGTTGTTCCTCGGGGCGGTGGCTGTACACGTACGCCCCGGCCCACAGTTCGCGGCGGCGCAGCAGTCCCCGGTCGCGGCTGAGCAGCACCCTGTGTTCGGCGGCCGACCGGGTGGCGAGTGCGGGGTCGCCCGGATCGTCCCGCTGGTAGGCGGTGTCCACTCCGAGCAGGCGCAGGCGGCGGGCGAGCGTGCCGAGGTGGACGTCGAGCAGGAAGCGGAGCGGCGCGCCCGGTACCCGCTGGGGACGGTCGACGGGAGCGACGACGATGTGCTCACCGCCCTCCGGTATGAGGGAGGACGGCACGGGGGTGCCGTCGCGGGTGAGGCCGCCCACCTCGGTGAGCGGCACGCCGAGCGACTCCACGAGGTGGCCCAGCGTGGAGACGCCGTCCGCGCGCGAGGTCAGGGTCAGGCGGCCCCGCGGCAGGAAGGTCTCCAGGCCGGGCGCGAAGGTGAGAGCGAGGTCGGTTCCGTTCACGCCCACAGACTTGCACGGGCTCCGGACGGGCCGCCGAACTTCATCCACAGGCGCTGTGGATCGTCAGCTCATCACACCGCCTGCCGCGCGGCCCGCCTCTCGCGTCCGCAACCCGCACCCCGGCTCCCGCACCCGCCCCCGCCCCTCGCCCCGCCCTCACCCGTGCTGGTACGCCACCAGCGAGATCCCCACGTAGTGCACGACGAACGCCGCGAGCGTGAGGGAGTGGAAGACCTCGTGGAAGCCGAACCAGCGCGGCGACGGGTTGGGGCGCTTGATTCCGTAGATCACACCGCCCGCGCTGTAGAGCAGGCCGCCGACGAGCACGAGGACGAAGACCGCGACGCCGCCCGCGCGCATGAAGTCCGGCAGGAAGAAGACCGCCGCCCAGCCCATCGCGATGTAGCAGGGCGTGTAGAGCCAGCGCGGGGCGCCCACCCAGAAGACCCGGAAGGCGATGCCCGCCGCCGCGGCGGCCCAGATCGCCCACAGCAGCCACGTGCCCTTGCCGCCGGGCAGGAGGAGCAGGGTCAATGGCGTGTAGGTGCCCGCGATGATCAGGAAGATGTTGGCGTGGTCCAGCCTGCGCAGCACCGCTCCGGCGCGCGGACCCCAGTTCCCCCGGTGGTACAGCGCGCTCACGCCGAAGAGCAGGCATGCCGTCAGGACGTAGATCGCGCAGGCGACGCGCCCTCTGCCCGAGTCCGCGAACGCGGTCAGGACGAGACCGGCCACCACCACCGCGGGGAACATCCCCGCGTGCAGCCAGCCGCGCATCCGTGGCTTGACCAGGGCCGGGAGGGCGAGAGCGGGGGGCGCGGAGGCCGCCTCCGCCGTCGTCCCGGAGGGGTCGGGAGCGGGCGTGGAGTCGTGCGTCGTGGTCATCTGCCGCGTGTCCTTCGAGCCGGTTTCCGGGAGAGGAGGGGTGTGCGCGTGCCCGTCCCGCGTGCGCGACGGCGGAGCCGGGGGAGACGGGGGAGTCGGGGACGTGGAGGAGAGGCGGGGCGAGGGCCGGGGCGGTCCGCCCGGCCGGTCGGGCGAAGCCCGCGTCGCGTCGGAAGCGGGCGCGGTCATACCGGCATCGTAGCGAGGCCGGGTGAACGCCCCGCCTCCCGCCCGCTCAAGGACGCACGACGCCCGCGAGCGCGCCGGTACGGGGTACACACCCGCGCGTCCACGGGGACGACGCACACGCCTGTCCGACCCCCACCCCTCCCACCCCTCCCACCCCCGCCGTGTCCCGCATCACCCCGCTCACATGGGCGGCCCCCTGGACAGATGCGCGGGAAAGGCGCAGGATCATATGAGTGCGGTCGGCACCGGATGAGCGGCTACGAGAGCGTCCGGGTCGCGGCCCCCACGGGGCAGACAGACTTCTCACCCTCGTTTAGGAGCAATTCGTGGCGCGCGACATCGCGGCTCCCCCGTCCTCCGACACCCTCGGCACGGCCAACGGCATCCCTCACCCCGGAACCGCTGCCGACACCCCGCCGACCAGGCACGCGGAACTGCGCGCCTGGGTCGCGGAGATCGCCGCCCTCACCGAGCCGGACCAGGTGGTGTGGTGCGACGGCTCCGAGGCGGAGTACGACCGGCTCGCCGCCGGGCTCGTGCGCCAGGGCACCTTCCGCAAGCTCGACGCGACGCTCCGCCCGAACTCGTACTACGCCGCCTCGGACCCCTCCGACGTCGCGCGCGTCGAGGACCGGACCTTCATCTGCTCCGAGAAGGAGGCGGACGCGGGCCCCACGAACCACTGGCAGGACCCGGCCGTCATGCGCGAGACCTTCCAGGGCAGGGACGGGCGCGGGGGCGTCTTCCGCGGCTCGATGCGCGGGCGCACGATGTACGTCGTGCCGTTCTGCATGGGGCCGCTCGGCTCGCCGCTCTCCGCGATCGGCGTCGAACTGACCGACTCCGCGTACGTCGCCGTGTCGATGCGCACCATGACGCGCATGGGGCGGGCCGTGCTCGACGAGCTGGGCGAGGACGGCTTCTTCGTCAAGGCCGTGCACAGCGTCGGCGCCCCGCTCCGGGAGGGCGAGGCCGATGTGCCGTGGCCCTGCAACCCCACCAAGTACATCTCGCACTTCCCCGAGGACCGCGAGATCTGGTCGTACGGCTCCGGCTACGGCGGCAACGCGCTGCTCGGCAAGAAGTGCTACGCGCTGCGCATCGCCTCGGTCATGGCGCGTGACGAGGGCTGGCTCGCCGAGCACATGCTCATCCTCAAGCTGACTCCGCCGCACGGTGAGTCGAAGTACGTCGCCGCCGCCTTCCCGAGCGCCTGCGGGAAGACGAACCTGGCGATGCTGGAGCCGACCGTCAAGGGCTGGACCGTCGAGACCATCGGTGACGACATCGCCTGGATGCGCTTCGGCGAGGACGGCAGGCTCTACGCGATCAACCCCGAGGCGGGCTTCTTCGGCGTCGCCCCCGGCACGGGTGAGCACACCAACGCCAACGCCATGAAGACCCTGTGGGGCAACGCCGTCTTCACCAACGTCGCGCTGACCGACGACGGCGACGTCTGGTGGGAGGGCATGACCGAGGAACCGCCCGCGCACCTCACCGACTGGCGCGGCGAGGAGTGGACCCCGGCGAGCGACACGCCCGCCGCGCACCCCAACGCGCGCTTCACGGTGCCTGCCGCGCAGTGCCCGATCATCGCGCCGGAGTGGGAGGACCCGAAGGGCGTGCCGATCTCCGCGATCCTCTTCGGCGGGCGCCGCGCGAGCGCCGTACCGCTCGTCACCGAGTCCTTCGACTGGAACCACGGCGTCTTCCTCGGCGCCAACGTCGCGAGCGAGAAGACCGCCGCGGCCGAGGGCAAGGTCGGTGAGCTGCGCCGCGACCCCTTCGCCATGCTGCCCTTCTGCGGCTACAACATGGGCGACTACATGGGGCACTGGATCGACGTCGCCAAGGGCAAGGACCCGGAGAAGCTGCCGAAGATCTACTACGTGAACTGGTTCCGCAAGGACGGCAGCGGGCGCTTCGTGTGGCCCGGCTTCGGTGAGAACAGCCGCGTCCTGAAGTGGATCGTGGACCGGCTCGACGGCCGCGCCGAGGGCGTCGAGAGCCCCATCGGCGTCCTGCCGGCGAAGGGCGCGCTCGACACCGAGGGCCTCGACCTCTCCGCCTCCGACCTCGACCACCTGCTCACGGTCGACAAGGACGTCTGGCGCGAGGAGGCCGCGCTCGTCCCCGAGCACCTCAACACCTTCGGCGAGCACACCCCGAGGGAGCTGTGGGACGAGTACCGGGCGCTGGTGCGGCGCCTGGGATGACGGCGGTACGGGTGGTACGGGGCCTGCGGGGGCCGGTGCGGCGCCCCGGCTGTCGGCGCCGGTGATACCCCAAGGGGCGGGGCCCCTCGCACAAAGGCGTGCGAGGGGCCCCGCCCCTTGTCCGCGGCGCTGGTCGGTCCTGGTCCCCTCGCGTCGTACGTACGGCTCAGGCCGCGAGGGCCGCGGGCTGTACGGAGCCGGTGGGGCCGGCCGCCGCCGCGTGGGCCTCCATGCGGCGGGCGGCCAGGATCGCGGCGCCCGTGTCGGCGCGCGAGGCGGCGACGACGAGAGCGCGCCCGGCGAGCGCGTGGGCGCGGCGGTGCAGGGAGGCGAGGTCGCTCCCGCGGAGCGCTCCGGCCGCGGCGCGTACGGGGCCGGAGCCGCCGCGCAGCCTGCGGAGGTGGTCGCTCAGTTCCCGGCCCGCTTCGCCCAGCGCGGCCGCCTCGTCCGCGGGGGAGAGCGCGCGCAGTTCGTCGGTGAGCGCGAGCAGCGCCGCGAGGTGTCCGGCGAGCTGGATGTCCAGCTCCTCCTCGCGCGAGTGCCGGGGGAAACGGGACTGCTCACCGGAGGTGGAATGGATGGATTTGCTGCGGATCGGCTCGTACACGAAGGACCTCCAGGGTTGCCTGAGAGCATCCTACCTTGGAATCCGTCTAAGTTAGAATCCGTCCAGAGAAGGAATCGTCCGCGAAGGGCGCGCGACGCCTCGTTGAGGGTTCAGCTCTGCCCGTATCCGCTCAGGAAGTGGCCGATCCGGCCCACGGCCTCCGTCAGATCCTGCACGCTCGGCAGCGTGACGATCCGGAAGTGATCGGGGTCGGGCCAGTTGAAGCCCGTTCCCTGCACGACCATGATCTTTTCCTTGCGGAGCAGATCGAGGACCATCTCGCGGTCGTCCTTGATCTTGAAGACCTTCGGATCGAGGCGGGGGAAGAGGTAGAGCGCGCCCTTGGGCTTGACGCAGCTCACGCCGGGGATCTGCGTGAGGAGTTCGTACGCGGTGTCGCGCTGCTCGCGCAGCCGCCCGCCCGGCAGGACCAGCTCGTTGATCGACTGCCGTCCGGTGAGCGCGGCGACGACGCCGTGCTGGCCCGGCATGTTGGCGCACAGTCGCATGTTCGCCAGGATGTTCAGCCCCTCCAGGTAGGAGGTGGCGTGGGCGCGCGGCCCGGAGACGACCATCCAGCCGACGCGGTAACCGGCCACGCGGTACGCCTTCGACATGCCGTTGAAGGTGAGCGTCAGCAGGTCGGGAGCGAGCGCGGCGGTCGGGGTGTGCGTGGCGCCGTCGTAGAGGATCTTGTCGTAGATCTCGTCGGAGCAGACGAGCAGGTTGTGGCGGCGGGCGATGTCCGCGAGCCCGCGCACCATCTCCTCGTCGTAGACGGCCCCCGTGGGGTTGTTCGGGTTGATGATGACGAGCGCCTTGGTCCGGTCGGTGACCTTGCGCTCGACGTCGGCGAGATCCGGCATCCAGTCGGACTGCTCGTCGCAGCGGTAGTGGACGGGGGTGCCCCCGGAGAGCGAGACGGCCGCGGTCCACAGCGGGTAGTCGGGCGAGGGGACCAGGACCTCGTCCCCGTCGTCGAGCAGGCCCTGCATGGCCATGACGATCAGCTCGGATACCCCGTTGCCGATGAAGACGTTCTCGACATCGGACTCGACGCCGAGGGTCTGGTAGTGCATCGTGACCGCGCGGCGGGCGGCGAGCAGGCCCTTCGCGTCGCCGTAGCCGTGCGCCGAGGAGACGTTCCGGAGGATGTCCTCCAGGATCTCGGGCGGGGTCTCGAAGCCGAAGGCCGCCGGGTTCCCGGTGTTGAGCTTGAGGATGCGGTGGCCCGCCGCCTCCAGTCGCATCGCCTCGTCGAGCACCGGGCCGCGGATTTCGTAACAGACATTGGCGAGCTTCGCCGACTGGATCACCTGCATGCCGGTCACCTTACGGCCGTGTCAACCGCCCCGCATGACGTATACGGCCGGGCTGCCGTGGACCGCGCGGGCGGCGGCTTCCATTCGTACGTGCCGGGCGCCGAAGGCCGTGGCTCTGCGGGGCGACGGCAGCTTTACGGCTTGGATTCCCGCCTATGAGGGATGAATTTCACCTGTACGGGTGAGTTCGGACACCCGCGGGCTCTCGGCCGGGGACCACCTCCAGCCCTCAGGAGCCTCCACGAGCCCTTCCGTGCCCTCACGAGGAGGAGGTGGTCCAGCCCGGACAGCGCCCCGTGGTCTCCAGGAGTACCCCGATCCGCTCGGCCGGTACGGGGCGCGAGTAGAGGTAGCCCTGCCCCATGTCGCAGCCCATCGCCCGCAGCCGCTCCGCCTGGCTCCTGGTCTCCACGCACTCGGCCGTCACGGTGAGACCCAGGCGGTGGGCCAGGCCGACCAGGGCCTCCACGATCACCTCGTCCGCCGGTCGCCCCTCGGCGGTGGTGGCCCGGGCGGGCCCGCCCGCGATCACGGTCGCCGCCGTCCGGTCCCTGGAGCCGGGGACGGCGGGGGAGCCGGGGGCGGCGGGGGAGCCGGGGGCGGCGGCCGTCGTGGTCGCCGGGGTCTCCGCTTCCGGGGCGGAGCCGGAGAAGGGGAAGCCGCGCACGAAGGAACCGTCCAGCTTGAGGACGGAGACGGGGAGGCGACTGAGGTAGGAGAGATTGGAGTAGCCGGTGCCGAAGTCGTCGATGGCGATCCGCACCCCCATGTCGCTCAGTTCCTGGAGGGCCCGCAGGGGACGGCCGGTCTGCCCGACCACCTCGGACTCGGTCAGCTCCAGTTGCAGCAGGGACGGCGGCAGCCGGGTCTCGGCGAGCACCTCGGCGACGTCGCCCACGACATCGGAGTCCCACAACTGCCGCACGGTGACGTTGACGCTCACGTACGGGGGCCGCGCTCCCGGGCGGGCGAGCTGCCAGCTGCGGGCCTGGGCGCAGGCGGTACGCAGGACCCAGCGGCCCAGCTCGACGATGGAGCCGTCCCGCTCGGCGACGTCGATGAAGCGGTTCGGGGCGAGCCTGCCGAAGCGGGGGTGCCGCCACCGCACCAGGGCCTCGACGCCGTGCAGGGTGCCGTCGGCGAGGGCGACGAGGGGCTGGTACTCCAGCTCGAACTCGCCGTCGCGCACGGCGGGCCGCAACGCGGTGGCGAGCAGGTCCTGATGCGCGCCGTCCTCGCTGCGGGCGCGGTCGAACAGGGCCCACCCGCCCCTGCCCTCTGCCTTGGCCCAGCCCAGCGCGGTGGTGACGGCGCGCATCAGCTCGGCGGGACTCGTCTCACGGGCAGGCAGCTCGGCGACCCCGGCGGAGGCGGAGACGGAGAGGCGGCGCCCCGCGATGTCGTACGGCTCGCGCAAGGCGCGCAGCACGGTCGTGGCGAGTTCGGCGAGCTGCCCGGGTTCCGTCGTCTCGCGGCCTTCGCGGCCTTCGCGGCCTTCGCGGCCTTCGCGGACCTCGCGGACGAGGAGCGCGAACTCGTCGCCGCCCAGCCGGGCGAGTACGGGGGCCTCGCCGTGCGCGGACGCCAGAAGCGGGGCGAGGCGGGCGAGGCGGGCGGCCACCGCGCGGAGCAGGTGGTCGCCGACGGGGTGGCCGTGGGCGGTGTTGACGTGCCGGAAGCCGTCCAGGCCGAGGACGCACAGGCCGACGCGCCCGCGGCCGCCGCGCAGCCCGTGCTCCTCCAGCGTGTCCGCGAGGCGGTCGAGGAAGTGGGCGCGGCTCGCGAGCCGGGTGAGCGGGTCCTCGCGTTCGGCGCTGCGCAGCCGGGCCCTGAGCTCGTGGCCGAGGCTCGTGTCGCGGACCGTGAGGAGGGCGCCGCGCGCGGGCGCGAGGTGTTCGAGGCGGAGTTCGGCCCAGGACTCGCCACCCTGGGGCGAGGCCAGCCGCCGGGTGCAGACGAGGTGGTGACGACGACCGCTGAAGACCTCGGGGAGTCCCGGGGTGGTGTGCGGGGTGAGGCCGAGGGCGGTGAGGTGGGTGAGGGGGCGGCCCGGGAGCGAGGCGGCGGGGAGGGCGAGGTACTGGTGCAGGGCGGGGTTGGCCGCGGTGATGGTGCCCGTCTCGTCGACGAGGGCCATCGGCAGCGGGGCCGCGTCGAAGGCGGCGCGGTGGGTGGTGGGGTCGGGGGGCGCGGGTGCTTGGGCGGGCGCGGGTGCTTGGGCGGGGGTGTGGTGTGCGGGTGCCCGGGAGGCGGGGGAGGGGGAGGCGGAGTCCGGGTGCGGCGAGTCCTGGCCCGAGGTGCCGGAGGGTGCGGGGGGCCGGGGCGCGGAGACCGGTGGAGGGGTGGTCCGGGGCGCCGGGCCGGGTGGTGGGGCGTCCTCGGGAGAGGGGACGGGGGGTGCGGTGTGCCGGGGGGTGGACTCGGCGGGTGCGGTGGAGGAGGGGGGGACGGGGTTTTGCGGAGGGGGGACGGGGCTTTGCCGCGCGGCGCTCCCGGCGGGGGCGGGCGCCGGTGGCGGGGGGATCGCGCGACCGGTGGCGGAGCCGGGAGGGGGGACCGTCCCGGGTGCGGGGGGCGGGAGCGGTGCGGGGGGAGGGGTGCGGTCCTCGGGGTGGGGCCGGGCCTGGGTGCGTGGGAGGGGGTGGACCGGGAGGAGGGGGAGGCCCTCGGCGAGGACGGTGAGGTGGCGACCGGCGCCGAGGCGTTCGCGGGGGGCCGCGTGGCGGGGACGGGCGGGGCGGTGCCCGGAGTGCGGGGACGGGTCCCGGCGGGGCGCTTCGGCGGCGGGCCGGGCCGGGGCCTCGCGCTCGTAGGGGTGCGGCGGCTGGAGCGGGGCCGGGGTGCGCGCGCGGGAGGTGGCCGGCAGTGGGGCGGAAAGCGGCCACCAGGAGGACGTGGCCTCGGCCCGGGCCGGTTCCGGGCCGAGGCCACGCACCGTCCCGCAGGCCGGTTCCGCCGGACGGTACGCGGCCTCGTGGCGGGCGGTGTCGTGGTACGTGGCCTCGCGCTGCCCGGCCTCCCGGTGCGCGGTGGCCTCGCGGTAGGCGGTGGCCTCCCGGTGCGCGCCGGCCTCGCGGGGGCTCGCTGGCTCGGCGTCCGCCGCCGGGGGCGGGTGGTGCGCAGCCTGGTCGCAGGCGGGTGGGGCGGAGGGGTGGGACGTGCCCGCTCGGGTGGGGGCTGGAGGTTGTTCGGGGGGTCCGTTCACCGCTCGCTCCCGCCGTTGGCCAGGGTGTCCGTGCTGGAAAGTGTGCCGATCATAGATGCGGGTCAGAGGCTGTCGCAGCGGCCATTCGGGGGTGCCACGCGGCAGGCGACCGGAGTTGAGCGCTTTCCTTTCGCTCCCGTTTCTTCTGGTGGAGGTGGAGGGCGGAAGTGTGCGTTCAAGGCGCGTAGACGACGCTGCGTGAAGCTTGAACTTTTACCGCATCGTTGGTCGCGTCCCCGGGCGCGCCCCCACCGCGACTCACGCGCCCCCGGCCGCCACGACTCCGGCCCCGCGCCCGCTGCCCCCGCACGGCCTGGGCTCCCCCCGCCGGGTCCCCCGGACGGCGGTGGGTGAAGGGCCGAGCGGGTGGCCCTTCGCTCACGTAGATCAGACAAACAGTGCATATGTACTTATGACGCCGCAGGGTGAGTGGCGTGTTTCGCCACCGACCACGCCCAGAACACCGCGTCCCCCGGCCCCGGGCCCCGCAGACCGCCGCGAGCGGCGCGTGGTGGGGCGCGGGCGGCGGGCGCGGCGGCGTGGGGCTTTCGTGGCGCATGCGGTTCGGGGCGGCCACGACCGCCTTTCTCGCGCTCGTCTCGGGCGCCCTCGTCCTCGCTCCGGCGCCCGCGCTCGCCGGGCTGCGCTCCGGTCCCTGCGTACTGCCCCGCACGGGCGTGCACCACTCGGAGGGCCTCGACACCTGGAACACCGCCTACCCCCGTCCGGCCGGGCGGCTCGACGCGGTACTCGTGTACCTCTCGTTCCCCGGCGCGACGCCGCACGCGACGCCCCGCGAACTGAGCCGGGACTACTTCCCCGCGACGACGGACTTCTACGCGCGCGCCTCGTACGGGCGCATGCGCCTCGTCCCGCACGTGCGGCCCGGCTGGGTGCGGATGCCGCGACCGGCGAGCGCGTACGCGATAGAGCGGGACTGGGGCGACGGCGGGCGTTCGGCGTACTTGCGGGACGCGCTCGCCGCCGCCGACCCCGGGACGGATTTCAGCAAGTACGACGTCGTGTACCTCGTCGCCGACCCGGACGCGCCCGGGGTGAACTCGGACGCGACGAAGGTCGTCAATCTCGGCACCCCGCTGCGCGCCGACGGGACGGATCTGCGCCGCTTCGTGACCGTCTTCGAGCAGCACCCGCCGGACCACAACGTGCTCGCCCACGAGACGGGGCACGTCTTCGACCTGCCCGACCTCTACCGCCGCCCGGCGGACGGCAAGGGGGACTGGGACACCCACGTCGGGGACTGGGACCTCATGGGCAGCCAGTTCGCGCTGGCCCCGGAGTTCTTCGGCTGGCACAAGTGGAAGCTGGGCTGGCTCGACAGCGCGCACGTCGCCTGCCTGCCCGCGGGCGGCGACAGCCGCGTGGACCTCGCCCCGCTCGCGGCCCCGCTGCCGCGGGGGATGCGCGGCGCGCCGCGGCTCGCCGTGGTCCGTACGGGCGCGTACCGGGCGCTCGCGATCGAGGTGCGGACGGCGCGCGGCAACGACGCGACGACGTGCGCCGAGGGGGTCCTCGTCTACGAGGTGCGCACCGACACGGCCTCGGCGCAGGGCCCGGTCAAGGTCTACGACGCGCACCCGGGCACGGAGGGCTGCGCGAGCCGCTCCGTCCAGCCCGGCCTGGCCGACGCGCCGCTCGGCGTGGGCGAGACGTACACCGTTCCAGGGCGCGACCTGAGGATCACGGTCGAGGCGAAGACGCCGGACGCCGAGTGGACCGTCCGCGTCCGCCCCTCCTGACCCGGGAGCCCCCGCCGAAGGCCCTGGCGAGCGCGACGAAAAGGCCCCCCGATCGCTCGGGGGGCCTTCTCCGTCTGTGCGCCGCCAGGGACTCGAACCCCGGACCCGCTGATTAAGAGTCAGCTGCTCTAACCAACTGAGCTAGCGGCGCCTGCTGACGTCGTAGACATTAGCACCCTGGTCGGCGGGGTGCGAAATCGATATCCGCACACCTGTCCGGGCCGCCCACAGCAGGACCTCCGGGCCCGGGAGCCAGGGGCACGTGCCCTTCGGGGGCACCAGCCAGCGGTCCCGGCTCGCGCCCGGAAGCGCGCGTTCCAGGGGCGGCAGGCTCGCGAGGTCGCCGCGGCCGTGGCAGAGCAGGGGTGGGAGGGGGTGACGGGGGCTGCCGCCCCACTGCTCCCAGCGCAACAGCGCGGCGAGGCGGTCGGCCGTGCCGGGACGCGCGAGCAGCAGGAGGCGGTCGCCGCGCTCGGCGAGGGGGCCGCAGCCGGGGCCCTCGGCCCACAGCCGCTCCACCATGCGGCGCCCGAAGAGCAGGGGAGCGCTCACGAGGTCGAAGGTGGTGCCGCAGGGGAGGCGGAGCGGGGCGTGCGGCTGAGCGGACCAGGTCCGCAGCGTCGCCTCCGGGTCGGGCGTCGCACGCGCGAGCCAGCGGACCCCGTCCGAGTCCCGCACCGCCTCCGCCGCTCTCGTGCCGCCGCGCCGCTCCCGCTGTGCGCGCGGCTCCCGCTCCGTTTTCCGCTCCCGCTCCGCGCTCCGCTTCCACTCCGTGCTGCTCGTCGTCATGCCCCCACGGTCACCCGGTCCGCTCTCGTGGCGGACGGAGTTCGCGGAAACGGGGACAAGACCTGCCGTACGGGCGTACCGTGCCCTGTCACTCGGCATATGCCCCGCACTCGTGCACCCGCCGACCCCCGTGACCCGGCCCCCGCGCGGGAGATGTCACCCCTCCTCCGGCTCCCCCTTGAGCAGGTCCCGCCCGAACTCGATCATCTTCCGCGCGTAATCCTCCGTCCACTGCGCCCGCTCGCCGATCGAGGCCGCCGAGAGGCGGTCGAAGCGGCGCGGGTCGGCGAGTTGCGCGGCGGCGATGGCCTGGTACTCGATCGCGCGGTCGGTGGCGGCGCGGAAGGCGTGGCTCAGCTCGGTCGCCCGGTCGAGCAGCCGGCGCGGGTCCTCGATCGCCTCCAGGTCGAAGAAGTGCTCGGGATCGGCCGCCACCTCCTTCGGCTCGTGGAGCAGCGGCGCGGGACGCAGCCGCGGTCGCCGTTCGGGCTCCGCCATAGAAAGTTCCTCCATCGCACGTACGGGTAACCCATTGTCCCCCGCCCCACAACCCCCGTGCCTGCGCATCCCCTCACCCTGGGGCGGAGCCCCATAAGCGGCCCGCCCCTTCACAGGCTCACCCGATGCCGCCCCCATTCATGGAGCACCGCGTGATGCGCCTCCCACCCGTCCGGAAACCGCAGCTCGACCCCCAGCCGCACCGGCTCCGTCGAAGGGTGCGCGTCCAGCAGTTCGGCCACCCCCGCCCTGCACACCACGAGGCACGCGTGCCGGTGCCGCGAGGCGAGCACGCACAGGCGGCCCGTCTCCAGGTGGAAGGCGGTCGCGTCGGGGCGGCCCGAGAGCGGGTGCAGGACGACGGTCACGTCGTACTCGCGGCCCTGGAGCCGGTTCGCCGTGTCCACGGTGACGTCCCTGACGTCGAGCGCCGCGAGCGCCTCGCGTACCGCCGCCGCCTGGTCGCGGTGCGCCGTGCCGACCGCGATCCGCGCCGCCGTGAGCGGCACCGCGTCCTCGCCGGGGGAGACCGAGGTGCCCTCGCGGTCCAGGAGCCGCCGCACGAGGCGCGCGATCGCGCCGACGGCCTCCGGGTCGGTACGGGGCGTGAGCTTCGCGGGCAGTTCGAGCAGCCCCCAGCCGCTCGCCGCCGCCTCGTCGATCACGGCGTCGTACGAGGAGCCGTCGCCGGGCCCGGCGAAGCCGAGGTGCCGCTCGCCGGGACCCGTACCGCTGCGGAAGGGCGTGTACGGGTAGAAAGCGGCGCTGACCAGCGGCGCGGCCGAGGCGGGCAGTCGCCAGGAGACCGGGAGGCGGTGCTGCGGGAGCTCCGGGTTGTGGGCGAGGAGGGCCGCGACGGCGGAGGCCGAGGGGTCGTGGGCGAGGCCCGCCCACTGGTCCGCGCCCACGAGCGCGAAGGGGTCGAGCTGTCCCGGGTCCCCGACGAAGAGGGCGCGCTCGAAGAGGCCCGCGACGGCGAGGAGCGCGTCCGAGCGCATCTGGTACGCCTCGTCGACGATCGCGTGCGGCCACGGCTCGACGTCCCGCACGTGCGCCCACTTCGCCGCCGTCGACACGACGACCGGCAGCTCCGCGAGGTCCCCGGCCCGGCTCGACTTCACGACCTGCGGGAACGCGTCGAGCGCGGCGTCGTAGGCGTCCTGGTCGCTGCTGTGCAGGCGCCCCACGGGCAGTTCGGGGTCCTTCGCCACGAGCCGCAGCACGAGGTCGTCGACCTGCGCGTTCGTCTGCGCCACGATCATCAGCCGCCGCCCGGCCGCGACGAGTTCGCGCGCGGCGCGCACGACGAGCGTGGACTTGCCCGCGCCGGGCGGCGAGTCCACGACGACACCCCGGTGCGTCCCGTGCAGCGTGTCCGCGAGGATCGCCTCGGTCGCGCGCGCCGCCTCCGCCCCGGGATCGAAGGTCTTCTCGTCCGTCCCCGCCCCGGGAGCGAAAGTCTCGGCGTCCGTCACAGCACGTCCTCCTCGGTCACCGCGTCCGGTGTCTCGGCCACGGGCGCCCCGCCCGGCGGGCCCCCGTGCGTCCACGGCGTCGCCTCCGCGTCCGGCAGTCCGGGCCCCGGCCGCTGATCGTGCGGGAAGAGCGTGAAGCACAAGGTTTCCCCGGCGGCCGGCACCGACCCCGCGTCCGGCTCCGCGCCGCGCCCCATCCGGTCCCGCACGGTGAGCAGCAGCGCCCCGTCCTCGGTGCGCCCCGTGAAGTCGGCGGTCTGCGGCTTGCCTTCGAGCACCCGGAACACCGGTGCCCGCTCGGCGAGTTGGGGCAGGTCCTCGGTGCGTACGGTGAGCACGGGCCGGGGGCGCGGCCTGCGCCCCTCGGTGTACGTCATCTCGACGGACTCGACGTACCCGTGGAACGCCTCGCCCGCGAGCCGCCGTTCGGCCATGACGAGCGGGTCGTCGAGCGCTTCCTGCGCGTCGAGCCGCGCCTGCTCGCGCTCGCGTGCGGCGAGTTTGCGCGCGGCGGTCACGGCGTCGTCGCGGCGCGGCTGCGGCGGCTCGCCCGCGGCGAGGCGGTCGCGGTGGCTCGTGTACGAGAGCCGGTCGCGCGTCCAGCGCTCGGCCGCGTACGGGGCCTCGGGCAGCGTACGGAGCAGGTCGAGCCCCTGCCACACGGCGTCCCACGTGGGCCGGGTCGCGCGCAGGACGAGCCGGCCGATCGCGTGCTCGGCCTCGTGCAGGGCGGCGAGGAGCGCGTCGGCCCGCTCGGGGTCCTCGGCGGCGGCGAAGTGCGGGCGGGCCGCGTCGTAGCGCTCGATCGCGGGGGCGAGGAGTTTGTTGTCGAAGGCGGGATCGGTCGCGGGGCCCGCCGGCGGGTGCCGCAACTGCCCCTGTTCGTCCCGCTCCAGCTCGGCGGCGAGCGCGGCGGCGGCGCCGTCGCTCCCCTCGGGCGGGTCGAGCCAGCCGAGGAGCGCGCCGAGGTGCTGCTCCTCCATCCGGCTCTGCCCCGTCGCCCAGTGCCGCCCGAGCAGCCCCGTCATCGGCAGCAGCAGCGCGGAGCCCGGCACCCGCGCGCGCTCCGCGAAGTGCGTGAGCCACCGCCCGAGCAGGGGCACCCGCGCGGGCGCCGGATACGGCTCGTCGGGGTCCTGCTCGGCGGTCCGCCGGAACCGCATCGAGCGCCCGAGCAGCCGCACGAACTCGATGCCCGCCGTACTCGGTACGAGCAACTGCGGCGCGTCACGGCACAGTTCGGCCTCGACCGTGACCTTCTTGCCGGTCTCCGGCTCGGTCTCCTTGCGCTCGACCGTCTCGACGTCGCTCGCGAACGACTCGACGTACGGGAGGACTTCGGCCGCGAGCGCCGCGAGGAAGCCGAAGCGCAGCTCGCGGTCGCGCGGCTGCGGCACGTACAGCAGCCGGGGGCGCTCGCGCTCGGTCCCGACGAGCGCGCCGAGCGGGGCGCCCGTCTCACCGGCCGTGGTGAGCGGGACGAGGACGAGCGGCCGGTCCGACAGGTGCCGGTGCAGGCGCGTGGCGAGCGGCTGCGCGCGGCCCGCGCGCACCGCTTCGAGCCGCGCCAGAGTGGCGATGAGTGACATCAGGCGGCCTCCCCGGCGCGGACGCCGCCGGGCGCGGTACGGGGCGCCGCCACCGGAAGGGCACCGCGCGCCTCCGCAGCCGTACCGCCACCGACGCCGCCCAGCGCCTCCCCCCGCAGCCGGTGCGCCCGGCGCAGCGCCGCGACCGCCGGGTCCGCCGGGTCGCCCGTCTCGCCGTGGGCCGCGGCGAGGACCGCGCCGACCGTCGCGAGCCCGCCCAGCTCGCCCCGTACCGCCCGCCCCAGCGCCGTCACCTCGTCGCCCGAGCGGGCCGAGGCGCGGCAGTGGAAGGCGAGTTCGCACGCGGAGAGGCACTCCGGGGCGTACGCGGCGGGCACGGCGGCGACCGCCGAGCGCAACTCCTCGGCGGGCAGCGCCGGGTCGAGGACCGTGCCCTCGGGGAGGGCGGCGAGCAGGTCGGGGACGCGCGTGAGCCGCGTGAGCTGGCGGCGCGTGACCGAGAGCTGCTTGCGGACGTCGACGGGGGCGCCGGTGGGGAGGTTGGAGAAGTCGCGCGGGCAGACGAGCAGCACGCTCTCGCGCACGCGCGCCGCGGGAACCGCCTCGGCCAGCCCCTCAAGGGCCAGCACGTACACCGCCGACTGCCGCGCCGCCGCGCCCACCTTCGCGGGATCGGCCGCGCCGTCGATCATCGGGAACGACTTGATCTCGACGACCGTCCACGTGCCGTCGGGGGCCACGACGACCGCGTCCGGCTCCAGGTACGCGGGCGAGCCCGCCACGTCGAGGGCGAGCATCGGGTGGTCGAGCAGCGTCCACCCCTCGCGCCCGGCCGCCTCGCGCAGCGCCCGCGCCGTCCGCTCCGTACGCGCCTCGGGGCCCCGCCCGGCGAGATCCGGTACGTGCCGGGACACGGACGTCGGCTCGGGGCCGCCGCCGAGCAGCGCGTGCGTCAGGCGCAGGAGTTCGGCGCCGCCGTCCGCCTTGACGCGCGCCTCGAAGGCGTTGCCGCGCATGAACGCGAACTGGGACTGCCCGGCGTCCGAGGGCGCGCCGAGCGCGGTGGCGAGGGCGTTCTTGTCGATGCCCGCGCCGTCGAGCAGGGCGCGGCGGTCGCAGCCCGGGTTGGCGGCGAGCGCCGCGAGCGCGCGGGCGTCGAGCGGGCGTGGCGCCGTCCCGGGTCCGCGCAGCTCAGCGAGCCGCCGCCGCAGCCCCGCCGGGGCGCTCGGCGGGGAGCCGGTGCGGGGGTCGTTGCTGGGGTATTCGCTCACCCGGCGAAGTCTCGCATCCCCCACTGACAACACCCCCACCGACGACACCCTCGCCGCCCGCGCCCATGGCCACCGTGTACGCGGTCCCGCCCGCGAGCAGTACGGGGCGCAGCCGCCGCGGCAGCCGGGACCGCAGCCACTCCCGCCCCCGGGCCGCGCCGCGCAGCACCGGGCGGGTCAGGAGCGCTCCGGCGCCCATCACGGCCGCGCCCGCGAGCGCGTCGAGCAGGTAGTGGTTCGCCGTCCCCATCACGACGAGCGCCGTGATCGTCGGGTACGCGATGCCCGCCGCCCGCATCCAGCGCGTACGCGCGTGGCGCCACAGCAGGAAGCCGCACCACAGGGCCCAGCCGACGTGCAGGCTCGGCATCGCCGCGTACTGGTTCGTCATGCCGCCGAGGCCGCGCGGCGCGCTCGCCTCGCCGCCCCACCAGCCCCAGTCGCTGAACTGCGCCATGGTGTCGACGAAGCCGTGCCCCGCCGCGAGCAGCCGGGGCGGGCACGTGGGCAGGAACGTGAAGCCGATGAGGCCGATGAGCGTCGAGGTCATCAGCCAGGTGCGGGCGGCGCGGTAGACGGTGTGCCGGGCGCGGAAGAGCCAGATCAGCACGAGCGGGGTGACGAGGTAGTGCAGCGAGGCGTACCAGAAGTCGGCCGGGATGCCGAGCCAGGGCTCGCGGGTGAAGAGGCGGTTGAGCGGGTGTTCGAGGTTGATGTGGAAGAACTTCTCCACGCGGAGCACGGCGAGGCCGTGGCCTATCGCGTCCCGCACGTCGCCGCGGGCGAAGAGGCGGCCCGCCGAGTAGACCCCGTACAGGAGCGCGAGCAGACAGATCTCGCTCCACCAGCGCAGCCGCACGGGACGTGCGGGTGGCGGGGGCTCGGCGGGTATACGGGGGCCCGCGGGTACGGCGGGGTCCGCGGATGTCGCCGAGCCCGCGGGTATCGCGGGGTCCGCGGTGGCGGACGCTCCTTCCGGCTTCCGGCGTACAGGGCCGGGCCCGAGAGGGGCCGGGGCCTCCGTCTGCTGCATCCGCTCGTTCTCCTCGCTCCGCCGCTTCCAGGCCGGGTGCCCGCGCCCGCCGCACCCAGACCTCGCTTTGGCGCGGCGGCCCACTTTACGTACGGATGCGGCCTTGTGACGGGGGTGGCCCCCGTGACGTGCGATCCTCGCGCGCCACGTGGGCTTTCAGGGCGGTTCTCCCGGGGTTTCCCCGAAAAGATCACGCGGTCCCCGAAGAACACGGGCACCCCGCCCAAGCGGGACGAACCCGCGCGGAGCGGGCGCCGGGGACTGCGCGATGATGGGGCGGCGCGCCGTCGAGCCGTACGCCCCGCGCCCCGTCCCGCACTCGTACAGGAGAGACCCCGTCATGTCATCGTCGCCCGCCGCCCGCGTCCTGCTCGTCCGCCACGGGCAGACCGCCTGGTCCCGCTCCGGGCAGCACACCGGGCGCACCGACATCCCGCTGCTCGACGACGGCCGGCGGGACGCGGCGCTGCTCGGCAAGCGGCTGCGCGGGGAGCCCTTCGCCGGGCTCACGGACGCGGTGGTGCGGACCTCCCCGCTCGCGCGCGCCGCCGAGACCTGCGAGGTCGCCGGGTTCGGCGGGCGCGCCGAGCCGTGGAACGCGCTCATGGAGTGGGACTACGGCGAGTACGAGGGACTGACGCCGGCCCAGATCCAGGAGCGCGACCCCGGCTGGTTCCTGTGGCGCGACGGGGCGCCCGGCGGCGAGTCGGTCGCGGAGATGACGGACCGCGTGGACTCGGTCGTGGAGTGGGCGCGGGCCGTGGGCGGCACGGTGGTGCTCTTCGCCCACGGCCACGTACTGCGCGCGGTGTGCGCGCGCTGGCTGGGGGAGCCGCTGGACTTCGGGGCCCGGATCAGGCTGGCACCGGCGTCGCTCTCGGTACTGGACTGGGCGTACGGGCGCCCGGCGATCGACACGTGGAACGACTCCTCGCACCTCTTTTGATGGCGTCGGCTTCGCCTCCGGGAGCGCCCGTGCCGGTGTCGAGTCACCCGACGTGCTCGGTCACTCGTTCCTCGCGACCTGCGCGCGACGGGCGCCTCGACACCGTCGCGCTCCCTTCGGCTCTGCCGACGCTGCTTGGGCCTGTGGGGCTCGGGTGGCTCAGGCCGCCGCCAGGAAGTGCGCCACCTCCCCGCTTCCCCCGCCCCCGTACCGCGCCAGGCGCCCCCGTGTCCTGCGGAGCATGTCGTCGACGCGGGAGGAGCGGACCTGGCGGTCGAGGAGGCGGAGGACGGCGCGGCCGGTGGTCGCCGCCTCCTCCGGGTGGTCGGCCGCGCTGAGGTTCTGGGCGAGTTCGGCGGTGTAGAGGGCCTGGTTGCGGGTCAGGTGCGGGGTGCGGGTCGCGGCGTGGGACGCGGCGCGGCGGGCGTGGGCGATCGCGCGGGGCCAGTCGTCCAGGCTGCTCCAGCACTGCGCTTCGAGCCAGTCGAGTTCCGCCTCGCTGTAGAAGCAGAGCAGCCACTCGGGGTCGTCGGGCCCCGGCCCCTTCGCGTACAGCCGGTGGGCGCGCGCGAGCGCCTCCTCGCAGGCCGCGCGGTCCGCGAGCCCGGCGCGCCCGCTCGCCTCGCGCAGCGCGAGCAGCGAGAGGAGGTGCGGTGCGGCGAGCCGCCGCGCGGCCCGCGCCCCCGCCTGCGCCGCGCGCACCGCCTCGCGCGGGTGTCCCGCGTCGCGCGCGAGGAAGGCGGAGTTGCAGAAGGCGTGCGCCTCCAGGCCCGCGTCGTCCGCGAGGCGGGCCGCCGCGAGCGCTTCGCCGTAGTGGGAGCGCGCGTCGGCGTAACGGCCCGAGTCGTGCGCGAGCCATCCCACCGAGATGGACAGCTCGCCCGCCGCCGCGTGCAGTCTGTCGCTCGTGGACTGCCGCGCGGTGCCCGCGTCGAGGAACGCGTGGGCGCTGCGGAGCGCTCCGGCCGCGTGCTGGAAGATCCGGCCCGCGCCGTGTCTGTCGTCGAGGCGCCTGATCTCCCGTACGGCCTCCTCGACGGCGGCGACCTCCCGCTCGCCCGCCCGCTGCCCCGGAAGCGCCGGGATGCGCGGCACGGCCGCCGCCGCCCCGCCCGTACCGAGGAGTCCGGCCGCGAGCGCGCCGGCCGTCGCCGCCCCTGAACCGATGAATGCGCGACGGTGCACGTCGCTCTCCTCGTCGTGTCGGTACGGCTCGCCGTCGCCGGGCGCGTACCGGTGCCCGGTCGGCTGCGGCGCGCCCGGTCGCGGCGGCGCGTACGGCGGGTGCTGGTCGGGGGGCGCGGGGCGTGCCGCTCTGCGTCCCCGTACCGTCTCGCGCGGAGCGAAACCGAGGTCACTGAGTGTGTGCCCGGGAAACAGGTGCAGGAACACTCGTTCGTAGGCGTAATTCGGGCAGCGGATCTCTCCGGCCTCGACGCGCCCGATGTACCGCGCGTCGCACGAGACCGCTTCGCCGATCTCCCGTCCCGCCCGTCGCACCCGCGCCGCGAACTCCCCGGGCGAGAGCCGCCCGCGCAGGGCGCGGAAGGCCGTGTTGGGCCGTGGAACGCGCTGCTCCGGCACCTGTGGGGGCGAGTTCGGCACCTGTGGGAGCGAGGTGGCGCCCCGCTGCGCGGCAGGCTCCTGGGACGAAAGCGGCTGCGGTGCCGACGAGGTCATGACCGGCCTTTCGTGCGGTACGGGGTCGGGGCGTGGCGCCCGGAGAGCCGGGGCCACGCGTGTTCCGACGGAGCAGAAAGATACCCGCTGTGACCGAATCGACACAGGCGGTTCGTGACAGAGGAGGGGCGGGCCGTGATCCGCCATGAAATGCCATGCTTCCCGGTGGTGTCGTGCCGTAGCCCCTGACGGGGTGTGCGCGTTGGACGGTGCGGGGAACGAGGAGCCCGCCCCCGGCCTGGCGGCCGGGAGGTGCCCCCAGGCTTCGCAGCGACCAAGGAGGGGTTCCCGTGCCGGAGTCCACTGCGTCCACCGATCCGATGTCCGCCCAGCCGCCGATGGGCCCGCCTCCCGCCTGGGACCTCGTCACGGTCCCCGTGCGCCAGGGGCTGGAAGCGGTCGACATTCTGCGCCGCAGCACACCGCTGCTCGGCCCCGTCGTGCACGACGCCCCGTGCGAGACGCTCGGCTTCGTCGTCCCCGAGGGGACCGCGCGCGGCTGGGACGTCCCGGGCAGCGCGTGTACGGAGACCGCCGGGCGCGGACTGCGCCTCACGACCCCGCCGGACGCCTGCGGGCACACGGGCAACGCGACGGGTACGTGGCTGCTGCCACCCGAGGAGAGCGGCGAGTCCACGGACCCCGCGGTCCTGCGCCACGCGCTGGGCGAGGCGGCCCGCACGATCGAGGCGGCGGACGGCAGGAGCTGACCCCGCGGAGGGCCGTCGACCGCGCGGGCCCGGGACGCGGGCCCTCGGCCGGACTTCGGACGACGGCGACCGGTCCCCGACCCGACGGCAGTCGGACCCCGTCCCAGCGGCACCGGGCCCCCACGGAACGCTTCAGCTCCCGAACGCCTCAGTCCCCGAACGCCCGCTCCCCGCTCCGCCCGGGGCCCGCTCCCCGCTCCCCCGCGTCCCGACCCCGCTCGGCCCGGTCCCCTGCCGCCCCTACTGAGCGAACACCCCGTCCGGCGGTGCCGGTGACCGTTTCGCCGTGTCGTCGCGTACCGTCGCGGCGCCGCCCGTGAAGTCCCGCAGCGCGCGGCCGTGTTCGACCCGGCCCGGGTGGGGGTCGGAGGCGACCGCGCGGGTGTAGGGGGCGAGGGGGAGCGGGGCGGCCGAGGCGGCGAGGACCGCGTTGCCGAAGTGTCTGCCGCGCAGCACGGCGGGGTCGGCGGCGAGGGCGAGTTCGGGGAAGACCTCCGCCGCCGTCGCGATCTGGCCGCGCAGGAAGGCGAGCGGCGGGCCGTCGGTCAGGTTCGCGACGTACGTGCCCGCCGGGGCCAGGACGCGGCGGATCTCACCGAGGTACTCGACGCTCGTGAGGTGCGCGGGCGTGCGGGCGCCCGCGAAGACGTCCCCGATGATCAGGTCCGCCCACTCCTCGGGGAGCTTCCCGAGCACCTCGCGCGCGTCGGCGGCCCGTACCCGTACCCGCGCCTGCGGGTCGAGCGGCAGGTGCTCGCGCACGAAGGCGGTCAGCGCCGCGTCCACCTCGGCGACCTGCTGCGTCGAGCGCGGGCGGCTCGCGGCCACGTACCGCGCGAGCGACAGCGCGCCGCCGCCGAGGTGCAGCACCCGCAGCGGGCGACCCGCCGGGGCGATCAGGTCGGCGAGGTGGCCGATGCGGCGCTGGTAGGCGAAGTCGAGGTGCCGGGGCGCGTCGAGATCCACGTACGACTGCGGCGCCCCGTCCAGCGTCAGCGTGAAGGCCCGCGCGCGCCCGCGCTCGGGGACCAGCTCCGCGCGCCCGCCGGCCACCTCGGCCGTGAGCCGCCCGGCCTCGTTCCTCTTCCGTGCCATCCGGGCATGGTACGGGGACGGCGCCGAGCCCTCGCAGGTCACGGGCGTCCCGCACCGGCGGCCCCCCCGTCCTTATCGCGCCAACCACTCACCCGCTAGGGCCGTTTGGGCCCTTTCGGGGTCCCCCCGCCCGCCGCATGGGCTACCGTCCCTGCCTATGGCGCGTGTGCTCGTGGTGGAGGACGACCCGTTCGTGCGTTCGGCCCTGATCCGGCACCTGTCGGAGGCCGCGCACGCGGTGCGCAGCGTGGGCACGGCCCTGGAGGCGCTGCGCGAGGTCGCCCAGCACGAGGTGGATCTCGTCGTCCTCGATCTGGGCCTGCCCGACCTCGGTGGGGCCGAGGCGCTGCGGATGCTGCGCGGCCTCACCAATGTGCCCGTCATCGTCTCCACGGCCGGCGAGGACGAGGCGGAGATCGTCCGCCTCCTCAACGACGGCGCGGACGACTACCTCGTCAGGCCCTTCTCCGCCGTCCACCTCCTCGCCCGCATGACCGCTGTGCTGCGCCGCTCCCGGCCGATCCGCGAGGAGCCCGCCGGGGTCCTCACGGTCGGCGGGCTGCGCATCGACCCCTTACGCCGTCGAGCCGAACTCGACGGCCTGGTACTGGAGTTGACGCGCCGCGAGTTCGACCTCCTCGCCTTCCTCGCGGGCCGTCCGGGGGTGGTCGTCCCGCGCCGCGAGCTCCTCGCCGAAGTGTGGCAGCAGTCCTACGGCGACAACCAGACCATCGACGTGCACCTGTCCTGGCTGCGGCGCAAGCTCGGCGAGACGGCGGCGACCCCGCGCTACCTGCACACGCTGCGCGGGGTCGGCGTGAAGCTGGACCCCCCCGTGCGCGAGCCGAAGCCCGCACCGCCCCTGCCCGTACCGCCCCCGCCGCCGACCCTGCCCCTGCCGCCGCGCGCTTGACCCGCCCGCGAGATACCGCCAGGGCCGCCCGCGAGATACCGGCCGCCGTCGCGCGCCCCGACGCCCCCGGCGCACCCGCCCGGTGGGACGGCTCCACCCCGTGGACGGGACCGCCGGAGGATTTCCGCGGACGCGCGGGTTTTCCCTCGCGAACCACGGGCACCCGGCTTGTGACGGAACTTACTGGACCAAACGGACGGAGCGCGACATGGCCGCGGACGACAAGACCCAGGCGAAGACCGAGCAGGCCAAGGGCAAGGTCAAGGAGACGGCTGGTCGCGCGGTCGGCAACGAGCGGCTCACCGCCGAGGGCCGCGCCGACCAGGTCAAGGGCGATGCCCGCCAGGCCAAGGAGAAGATGAAGGACATCGCCAAGGACTGACGCCGCCTCGTGTCCGGCCGGTTCGTCCGGCCGGACCGAGGGAAGCGCGGAGCGCCTGGCGGTCCCGCTCGCGGGTGGTGGCCCCGGAGGACTCTTCCGGGGCCACCACCCGTTTCCCGTATGCCCCGCCCGCCCGCCTGCTGGCCGGCGTCAGTCCTTCGCCTGCTGCCACTCCTCGTAGTACTCGTCGAAGACGGCCCGCACGTAGTGCCCGATCCGCAGGTAGTCCAGGTCGTCCAGGTTCGCGAGCGAGACCCGTACCGACCACTCCGGGCCGTCGAAGCCGCCGCCGTTGAGGAGGACGACGCCGGTCTGCTCGGCGAGGCGGAAGAGCGGGTCGATGGGCTCGTAGGTGTCCTGGAGGTAGCGCGCGAACTCGGGGCCGCGCGTGCGCTCGGCCTCGGCGAGCAGGTCGAGTTCGATGTAGTACCCGGCCCGCAGCGGGTCCTCGGCGATCTTCATCTCCGCTCCCTCCAGAAGGAGCCGGAGCCGGTCGGCGACGATGCGGCGGATGCGGTGCTTGTACGCCTGGCCCTCGTCGAGCAGGTCGAAGAGCGAGAACAGCGTCATGAGGACCTGCTGCGGCGTCGAGAGCCCGGCCGTGTGGTTGAGCGCGACGTCCCGCGAGTCGGCGACCATGCGGTCGATGAACCGCATCTTCCCCGGTTCGAGGGTGAGCGTCCCGTACCGCTTCGCGAGCCGGTCCTTCGCCTCCTGCGGCAGCGCGGCGATCCTCTTGTCGATCACGTTGTCGTCGTGGAGCGCGATGACGCCGAGCCGCCAGCCCGTCGCCCCGTAGTGCTTCGAGTACGAGTACACGAGCAGCGTGTTGTGCGGGAGGTCGGAGGCGAGCGAGACGAAGCCCTCGACGAAGGTCCCGTACACGTCGTCCGTCACGACGACGAGGTCCGGGTTCGGCCCCGCGACGATCTCCTTGAGCTGGTTCCTGACCCGCTCGCTCAGCGCGAGGGAGGGCGGGTTGCTCGGGTTGACGAGGCACACGAGCCGGATCGAGGGATCGGCGAGCTTCGCGACCTCCTCCTCGGGGTAGCGCCACTCGCGCACCCCCTCCTCCGCGAACATGCTCGCGCGCACGAGGACGACATCGAAGTCGAAGGTGTCCAGTTCGGGGATCTCGATGTACGGCGTGAAGACCGGCACCATGAGCGCGATGCGGTCGCCCTTCTTGACGACGTCGTTCTTCAGGAGCGAGTCGAAGATGTAGCACATCGCGGCCGTGCCGCCCTCGGTCGCGAAGAGGCTCACGTTCCCCTCGGGCAGCGTGCCCCCGTACATCTCCTCGCCGAGGTATCCGCGGATGATCCGCTCGGCGCACGGCAGGATGCGGTCGGGCACGGGGTAGTTGTCGGCCGTGATGCCGTCGGCGAGTTCGTGGACGAGGGTGTCCTCGTCGAGCCCGAAGCGCCGCAGCGCCTCCTCGACACACCGTTCGAGCAGTTCCACGCCCGGGAGTTCGGGGTGGCGGCGCAGGAACGAGCCGAAGCGTTCGCCCGCTCCGCGCGCCTCCGGCATCCCGCCGAGGTTGTCGGCCGTCCACACGCGCTTGGACTCCTCCAGCGCGAAGTAGCCGAGCGCGTGAAAGGCTTCGCGCGGCCCGGTCGCGACCCAGTTCGGGTTGCCGCGGCCCGCGTTGAGCATCTGCGTCTGCGAGGTGCCCTTCTGGCCCGGCTCGTCCTCCTGCTTGTGCTGGGCGAGGTCGACGAAGACGTTCTTCAGCTCGAACGGGCTGAGCTGCCCGTACCGCCGGATCTGCTCGCGGCTGTAGCCGGAGGAGTGGTCGACGGCGCGGGATGCGGGCTGGTTCATGCGTACGACTCCTTGGTTCTTCTCAGTGATTGAGCAGGACGATGACCGCGCCCCAGATGGTCAGCAGCACGTTGCTGAAGGCGTACGGCACCGTGTAGCCGAGCGTCGGCACCTGGTTCTTCGACGCCTCGTTGACCGCGCCGATCGCGGCCGTCGTGGTCTGGCCGCCCGCGAGCACGCCCATGAGGATCGGGAAGCGCAGGTGCTGCACGTAGTGGCCGAAGAAGAAGCCGACGAGGAGCGGCACGAGCGTCGCGATCGCGCCGAAGAGCAGCAGCCCCCACCCGGCCTCCGCCAGGCCGCTCGTGAAGCTCGGCCCCGCGTTGAGGCCGACGACGGCGATGAAGAGGCACAGCCCGAGCGTGTCCATGAACCACTGGGCGCCGGGCGGCACGTTCCCGAAGGTCGGGTAACGGCCCCTGATCCAGCCGAAGACGAGCCCCATGATGAGCGCCCCGCCCGAGGTCGAGAGCGAGATCGGCACGCCGCCGAGGGTCAGCGCGGGAATCCCGATGCAGCCGCCCAGGAAGATGCCGAGCCCGACCCAGACCATATCCGTCGCGAAGCTCGTGGGAACCGGCTTGCCGATCGCCCGCCCGGCGGCCGGCACGAGCCGCTCGGGACCCTTGAGGACCAGCGTGTCGCCCCGGCTCAGCTTCGTCGCGAGGCGGTACGGGTACGGCGCGCCCGAGCGGTACATCTCGTCGATGTACACGCCGACCATGAAGCGCTCCTCGCGCAGGTCCGCGATCGTCTTCCCGATCTGCTCCTTCTCCGAGACGACGACGTGCAGCGACTCGGTGTCGTAGTGCAGGAGATCGGCGTCGTCCGCCTCGGGGCCGATGTGCGTGCGGGCGTCGAAGTCGACGAGCGCGCCGCGCAGCGCGCTCACGGCGAGCGTGTCGTCGTGCTTGAGTTTCAGCTCCTGGTCGTGCGGGAGGATCTTCCCCTCGCGCCTCACCCGCGTGAGGTAGATCCGGTGGCCTAGGTGGTCCTGCTGCCGCTCGAAGTCCTCGATCGTGCGGCCGACGAGATCGGGCCGCTCCAGGCGGTAGGCGCGCAGGACGATCTCCTGGTAGCCCTCGCCGAGATCCGGGTTCTCGTTGGGCGCGTCCAGCTCACGGGCGAGCCGCGCCGCCTCGTCCGCCATGCTGACGCGGTAGATCCTGGGGAGGATGTTCGCCAGCAGGAGGGCGCACAGGATCGTGCCGAGCGGGTACGTCACCGCGTACGCGATCGGGACGAGGTCGGACTGCTCCTTGAGCTGGCTTTGCGAGAGGCCGGGCAGGTGCGAGATGGCGTCCTGCGCGACCCCGATGACGGCCGACTGCGTGAGCGCCCCGCCGAGCAGCCCCGCGCCGAGCCCGGGCCCGTACCCGAGCATTTTCGCGAAGGCCCACGTGATGCCGAGCCCCGAGAGGCACACGAGGAGCGCGTTGAGCACCTGCGGCAGCCCGTCCTTCTTCAGGCCGCGGAAGAACTGCGGCCCGACGCGGTAGCCGAGCGCGAAGAGGAACATCGTGAAGAACAGGTTCTTCACCGTCTGATCGATGGCGACCTTGAACTGGGCGCCGAAGAACAGCCCGACGATCAGGCAGCCGGTGACGCTGCCGAGAGCGATCGCCTTGTATCGCAGTTTGCCCACGAAGAAGCCGAAAGCGACCGTGATGAAGACAAGCAGCTCCGGATAGGGCCGGAAGATGTCGCGGTTGAGGAAATCGATCATCGGGACCCCAGGACTCCCACGAGGATCGGCCCGGTGAGGGGGAGGAGGAAGTTGGAGAGGGTGTAGGTGATGGTGTAGCCGATGAGCGGTACGGAGCTCTTCGAGACCTGCGTGATCGCGGTGATCGCCGGGGTCGAGCACTGCTGGCCCGCGATGGCCCCGATGAGCAGCGGCTTGTCGAGCTTGAGCAGCTTGAGCCCGACGAAGAGCGAGAGGCAGGCCGGGATGAGCACCATGAGAATCCCGGCGACGGGCAGCAGCGCCCCGTACTGCTTGATGAGCGGCCACGCCTGCGGCCCCGAGTCGAGCCCCGTGCAGGCGATGAAGACCGCGAGGCCGAGGTCCTTGAGCGTGCTCGCCGCCTGGGGCGGGAAGGCGCCGAAGGTCTGGCTGCGGTTGCGGAACCAGCCGAAGATCAGCCCCGAGACGAGACAGCCGCCGCCCGTGCCGAGCGAGAGCGGGATGTCGCCGATCCGCACGATGACCTGCCCGAGGAGCGAGCCGAGCGCGATGCCGAAGCCGATGTAGATGAAGTCGGCGCTCGAGTTCTTGACGACCGAACCGAGCTTCTTCGTCAGCTTGTCGAGCCCGGAGCGCGCCCCGACGAGGGTCAGCACGTCCCCGCGCCTGAGCACGGTCTCCGCGGCGGCGGGCAGGTCCTGATCGCCGCGTACGACATCGGTGACGTATACCCCGTCCCGCAGGAACTCCGGGTGGTCGTGCTGGAGCTGATCGACGGTCTTGCCGGTCGTCGCCTTGTCCGTGAGCGAGATCTGCCGGGTCGCGAGCGGCGAGTCGAGGCCCGGCACGGAGCCGGTCTCGGGGCCGATGTGCCGCCCCGCCTCGATCGTCGGCTCGCGGCGCCCGACGACGAGGAGGAGATCGGAGAGCGTGAGCCGCAGACCGGGATCGGGCGTGAGGATCTTGCCGCCGCGCTTGACCCGTTCCACCGTGACCCGCTGCCCGCTCGCCTCCTCGATCTCGCCGACCGTCCTCCCGTCCGCGTGCGTGACGAGGTACGTACGGCCCACCGTGGATGGCAGCGCCTCGCGCTCGTCCGATTCCAGCGCCGGCACGTCGCCGCGCATCTTCGCCCACAGCTCGCGCGAGGCGTCCGCGAGGTTGATGCGCATCAGGATCGGCAGGATCTGGCTCGTGAAGAGCACGATCGTGATGAGGCCGAAGAGGTAGCAGACGGTGTACGCGGTCGCCACGTGCCCCTGATACTCGCTGATCTGGTGCTGCGTGAGCCCGGAGAGCTTGCCGATCGACTCGGTCGCCGTGCCGACGACCGCCGATTCGGTCGCGGCCCCGGCGAGGATGCCGGAGGCGGTGCCGATGTCGAGGTCGAAGAGCTGCGCGATCAGGTAGGCGATGACGAGCACCGTCACGAGCTCGATGAACGAGAGCACGCCGTAGCGCAGCCCGCGCCGGTTGAGGTTGGCGAAGAACTGCGGGCCCGCCATGTAGCCGAGCGCGAAGATGAAGATCGCGAAGAAGATGGTCTTGACGTCGTCCCCGACCGAGACGTGCCGCGTGCCGAGCAGCAGCGAGACGATGAGCGTCCCGCAGATGCCGCCGAGCGTGATCGGCCCGACGCGCAGCTTGCCGAGCAGATAACCGACGGCGAGGCACAGGAAGAGGGCGAGTT
This sequence comes from Streptomyces sp. NPDC088923, assembly GCF_044749745.1. Taxonomy (NCBI): domain Bacteria; kingdom Bacillati; phylum Actinomycetota; class Actinomycetes; order Kitasatosporales; family Streptomycetaceae; genus Streptomyces; species Streptomyces sp. NPDC088923. The sequence continues at coordinate 1,225,898 of NZ_JBIVIO010000001.1, forward strand.
CGGGATGGTCGCGGATGATCCCCATACGCTCAGCCGGGGCAGTTGAAGGATGATTCGGGCATAAGGGAGAAATTAGCAGCGCGGGGCGAGGGAGCCCGGGGGCGCGCGGGGCGGAAGGATGTACGGGGACGGGGGGCGGGGGCGCCGCTTGTACGGGGCGGAACGTCCCGACGCGGTGCCCTCCTCGCCCTGACGCGGTGCGCCGAATGTCCCGACGCGGTGCGCTGCTCGCCCTGACGCGGTGTGTTCACCGTCCGGGCCCCCCTCCCACCGCGCGCGCCCCATGCGCACAATGGGCGCGCGGGTGTCCGGTGGCGGACACCCCGTACGGCAGGGCGCGTGGCCCGGCAGGGCGAGTGAGCCCGTACGGCAGGGAGAGTGCGATGACGCGGGTGAAGCGGGGCGCGGGACGGCCGACCCTTGAGGAGGTCGCGAGCCGCGCGGGCGTGGGACGCGGCACGGTCTCGCGGGTCATCAACGGCTCGCCGAAGGTCAGCCCCCGTACGCGTGCCGCCGTCGAGGCCGCCGTGCGCGAACTCGGCTACGTGCCGAACACCGCGGCGCGCGCGCTCGCCGCCAACCGCAACGACGCGATCGCCCTCGTCGTCCCCGAGCCGCAGACCCGCTTCTTCGCCGAGCCGTACTTCTCCGACATCGTCCTCGGCGTCGGCAGCGCGCTCGCCGACACACCGCTCCAGCTCCTGCTGACCTTCGCGGGCGGCGAACTCGAACGGGGCCGCCTCGCCGGCTATCTCGACGCGCACCGCGTCGACGGCGTCCTCCTCGTCGCCGTCCACGCCGACGACCCGCTCCCCGACCGCCTCGCCGAACTCGGCATGCCCGCCGTCATCAGCGGCCCCCGCTCCGCCGCCGAGACGCTCCCCTCGGTCGACTCCGACAACTACGGCGGCGCGGTCGCCGCCGTCCGCCACCTCCAGAGCCGGGGCCGCCGCCGCATCGCCCACATCACCGGCCGCCTGGAGGTCTACGGAGCCGAACGCCGCCTCGCCGGCTACCGCGCCTCGGTCGCGAACGAACCCCTCATCGCCGAGTCGGACTTCACGGAGGAGGGCGGCCGCCGCGCGATGGCCGAACTCCTCGGCCGCGCCCCCGACCTGGACGCCGTCTTCGCCGCCTCCGACGTCCTCGCCTCCGGCGCCCGCCACACCCTCCGCGCCGCCGGCCGCCGCATCCCCGAGGACGTCGCCCTGATCGGCTTCGACGACAGCGCGATCGCCCGCCACTTGGACCCGCCCCTGACGAGCGTGAGCCAGCCCATCTCCGAAATGGGCCGCGTGATGACCCGCATGCTCCTCGACGAGATCGCCGCGAGGGGAGAGGGCGGTGGCCGCCCGCCGGCGGAAGCGGGCGGCCGCCAGACGGTACTGGCCACACGGCTGGTGGTACGGGAGTCGAGCTGAGCGGGGGCCGCGAGCCCCGCCCACCACGGCCCGCACTTCACTAACGTCCTCCGCATGACGCGAAGGATGCTGGTTCTGGACGGCTCGTGGTTCCTCGGCCGGGCGGTGGTGGAGAAGGCGCTCGCGCGGGGCTGGGAGGTGACCACGTTCACGCGCGGGCGCCGCGCGAGGTCCGCAAGGCCCACGACGTCCGTCAGTGGACCGAACTCCCGCTGTGGCGCACGCATGCGGGAGTGTGGCAGGTCGACCCCGCCCGCGCCGTGACCGCCGGCCTCCACTGCCGCCCGCTCACGCAGACCATCGCCCAGACGTGGGACTGGATGCGCGAGGGCGGCACGGCCATCCCGTACCCGCGCGCGGCGGAGCACGGCATCTCCCCGGAACGAGAGACGGCGGTGCTCGGCGCGGGCTCGGCGCCGGTGATCAGCGCGTAGGGGAACACCCGCGTGCGGCAGGCATACGTCAGGTGGCGAGGCCCGTCCGCTTGGCCATCGTCATGAGCTTGGGGCGCGCTCGTTGGTGCAGGACGAAGAGAACGCGTACGACCTCGCGCGCCATCGGGTGCGCCTCGGCCATTTGCGGAGCGACCGCGAAGGCCCGGTCGAGCGCCTCTTCCGCGCCCTCGTGATCCTTCATGTCCAAGCGCGCCCGAGCGATGTCGATGTACATGCGTCCCAGGCGGCTCGGCATGAGGAACGTGGGCGGCGTCTCGACGAGCGGGCTGGCGATCTCCGCCGCCCGGTCGGGCTTGCCGAGTTCGATGTGGGCCGCCAGCTCGTAGAGCGCGGTGTTGCCCTGCCCGAAGGTGAGGTTGTGCCAGAGCACGTCCTTCGGGATGTTCGTGGCGTGATACCGGGCTTTGGCGAGGTGGTCCGCTGTCGCCTGCTTGTCCTTGTTGCGTGAAGCCAGCACGATCCCCCGCAGGTGCAGCGAACCCAGGGACATGGCCCGGTGCGGAGCGTCTTGCCCCGCGGCCGTCTCGTACTTGGAGATGGCCCGCTCGATGATCGCGAGGCCGTCGTCGTACTGCCCGGCCGACTGGTACGTCCCGGCCTCGTTCCAGGCGGCGGCGACCTCCGCCTCGGGGTTCCACGTCTGCTGTGCCGCCCAAGCCTGCCGCGAGACGATCATGTCCGCGAGGTCGGAGTGCGCGAGGCGGTGCGCCGCCGCGTAGGCGCATCCGTACACATCGGCGACCTGTGTCCAGGCGCCCGCCTCGCCCGGGGCCGAGGACAGCGCCGTCGCCGTGACCTGGCCCAAGAGCTTCGGGAGCATCGTGAGCAGTTCCAAGTACTTCGCCTGCGCGCGTAGTTCCATGGCCGTACGGACATCGGCCGACACTTGGGCCGGGTCGGGTACGTCCTCGCGGGGGAGCGTGTACCTGCGGACCGCCCTGCGCAGGTCGTCGAGCAACGCGGCCTGCTCGCTGGGGCCCAAGAAGGGCTGCCCGTAAATCCGCTGGGTCGGCACCCGCATGGCCTTCGCGAGCGCGGCGACCACGGGAGGGGTGACCGGCCGCGTACCGATCTCGATCTTGCTGAGGTAGGACACCGAGATACCGGCCGCCCTGGCAAGTCCGGCCTGCCCAAGACCTCGCGCTTTGCGCAGTACGGCGATGTTCTCGCCGGGTGCGGGGGTGTTGTCCATGGCCCCCACTGTCCCACCTCGCAATGGTGTTGGCGCGTCAGATCTGTCGTGTGGGAACGGGCCTGTGCATCAGTTGTGCCAACTGATCTTGAGTCCTCGTAGTTGTCTGGTTACCGAAAGCGAACAGAGAGGGGCCGCGGTGAAAGTGACCGAGGAGAGGCGGCACGAGCGCCCTGACGCGTCCATCGAGCCGGAGGTGATCGCGGATGCCGTGGACGATGTCCTCGGCATGGAGCTCGGCAGGTCGACGAGGGCCGACATCGACAGGCAGACGGTGCGAGTGCTCGTGCACCTCAACCTGCTCCTGTCGGGGCGTCTTCAGGCAACTCGGGACGAGGAGGTTCGCGCGTTGATCCGGGTGACCTTCCGGTTGCTCGACCTCGCGAAGCGGCCCACGCATGACACCCCGGCCTTCGAAGCGTTTGCCTACGCGCAGCAGGTGGCCGCCTGTACACGTGACGCACTCGCCTACTGGTGGGGCGGGAAGGGGACGGTCGGCGGATGAGAAGCATCGGCCACGGCATCACTTACGTGACGTCCGCAGCCCCGGGCCGCGCGATGACCTGGGACGTGATCTGCGTGACGAGCGAGGGCGAGGAATGCGGTGCGCGCTCCCGCGAGGTGAACGACGAGGCGGAAGGGGTGCTGTGGATGGTCAATCACACGGCGTGGACCGGACACACGCGCTTCGAGCGACGCCGGAAGGACTACGCGGTGGTGGAGCCGTTCCTGCGGGACAGCACCTCGTAGCCCGCCTCCTCGCCTGGACAGGGCGCGGTGCCAGTTCATGAGACTCCCGTTCCGGCCCCGCTGATACCGGGGCCGGAACGGGGCAGGAACCGCCGTCCGCCGCACGTGTTCAGGGCGTGGCGGACGGCGGAGACCCCAGCACACAAGGAGGAAGGGTCCGACGATGACACTACTGCTGGAATCCCGGGGCGACACACGGCTCCGGGACCCCAAGGCAATTCTCGACCGCATCGGTGAGGCGAATCCAGCGCTCACGCCCGACGCGGGTGTCGGGCTGTGGGAGCGGGAGGTCCGGCTGTTGCAGCGGGACGCGGTCCGTGTCCGCAGCCTCGCCGAGCGCATCCTCGGCCAGGGCATCGCCTACCTGGTCACCGCGATGGAGAAGCCGGGCAACGACATGGGCCCCGGCTTCGAGGTCGACCAGGGCGTCCACCAGATCATCCTGGACACGCCCGTGTACTTCGCCCTCTGCGAGACGTACAACGGCGGCCGCTACAAGCACCACGCCCCGCTCATCGAGCGGCGACGCGACGGCATCGTCCTGCGGACCGCCGACCTCATCGCAGCCAACGGCTTCGCGGTGGACAGGGAGTTGTGGGAGGTCGACGCCTCCGACTGCGGGCCGTGCGACGACAAGGTGCCGGACTCCCACTGACGGGAGGATGACGTAAGGAAGGTGCCCCCGCTCCCGTCTTGGCCGACGGGAGCGGGGGCGCCCGAACGAGGTGAGGAGCGCGATGAGTACGTCCGTACCGCATGACCACAGGATGGAGGCGGAGGTGTGGGACGCCTACGCGGAGTCCGCCTTCGATCCGGCCGCCGCGCCCCGGTTCCGGTGGACGCAGTACGAGGGGCATGGGCCCGGGGTCGAGGTGCTGGGGGAATCGCCTGGGCGGACGCTGGAGTTGGGGTGTGGGACGGGGCGGGCCGTGGCGTATCTCGCGGGGCTCGGGGTGGAGGCGTACGGGCTGGACCTGTCGGCCGTCATGGTGGAGAAGGTCCGGGAGCGGTGGCCCCGAGGGCGGTTCTTCCAGGGGGAGGTGCTGGAGTTTCTGGGGGCGCACGAGGGGACGTACGACGCCGTGTACTCCGTCTTCGGGTGCGCCTGGTTCGCCGATCCCCGTCTCCTCTTCCCGCTCGTGCGGGCGCGGTTGAGGGACGGGGGTGTCTTCGCGTTCTCGCAGCCGCCCGCCATCCCGGGGGCCTACGGGGCGCAGGGGATGTACAAGGGAGGCTTCGCCGGGCCGCCCCTGTACACGTACCGGTACAGCTATCCGCCCGATACGTGGGCACAGTTGCTGCGCACGGCCGGGTTCGGGGAGGTTTCCGTACGGGTCGTCGAGGCGCCCGTCGCGGGGGACTGGGGGACGCTCATGGCGACGGCGGTAGCGTGAGCGGATGGGCGTGGAAGAGCTGGTCTGGGACATGGACGGCACGTTGCTCGACACCACCGTCGTGGTGCCCGCGGCGTTTGTGCGGACCGTGCGGGCGCTGGGCGGGCCGGAGGTGGGGGCGGACGAGGCCGTGGAGGCCTATTGGCGGGGGACGCCGGAGGTGATTCTGGAGCATCTCGTCGGCCGTCAACTGACAGCGAAGAAGGCGGAGTTCTACTACCGGGAGCTGGAGGCGGCGCGTCCCGTGGTGTATCCCGGGGTGCGGGAGGTATTCGAGACGTTGCGCTCGCGGGGGCGGGTGCGCGCTGATTTCACCGGAGCCAGCACCCGGGCGGCCTCGATGCTGCTGAGAGCCGCTGGTTTGGAGGCCGACCTCGTCCTCGGCGGGGACCAGGTCGCGCGCCCCAAGCCGGCGCCCGACGGCATCCTTCTCGCGGCGGAGCGGCTGGGCGCGGAGGCGGGCCGGCTCGCGTACGTCGGCGATTCCCCGCTGGATCTGCGTGCCGCCCGGGCGGCGGGCAGCCACAGCGCGGCGGCCGGCTGGGGGCACATGTACGACGCGACGGAGCCCGCGCACTCGGTCCTGGACCGGCCGCAACAGGCCCTGGACCTGCTGGCGGAACACGTCCCCGGGTGACGGGGCCGCGGTGGCGGCCCCGGACGACGTCCCCTGCGTGTTACTCGGGAAAGCCCAGGCGGTCGAGGAGGGTGGGGAGGTGTTCTTCGGCGAAGTCCTCCTTGGCGCGGAGGAGCTGTTCGATCGGGGCGGTTTGTGGCGGGGTGGGGACGCCCGCCGTTGTTGCCCAGGCTGCGGCGGCTCGGGCCGCTTCGGGAATTTCGGCGTCGAGTTCCGCTCGCTCGCGGGCCAGGGCTGCAGGGAACTCCGGGGATTCCAGCCAGTCGAGGTCGTCTTCGATGTCCTCGGGGCGCTCGATCAGCAGTCCGGCGGCCTGGTCCGGGTTGAGCCAGGTCTCCCAGGTGCGCCCCTCGCCGTCCAGTCCCCGTACGAACGCCGTGTCGCTGTCAGCGACTTGGGCGACGAGGGCCGGGGCGCCGCTCCACTCGACCAGCGAGGGCAGGAAGTCCTCGTCCCACTCCGCGCGGTGGAGCGCGAGCAGTTGCCAGCCACCTTCCCGTTCCTCCCACGTCTCCGCGTCGTCTTCCAGGTGTGCGAAGACGGGTGCTTCCCGCAACGGGCTGTCGCTGCGCGCGAAGACCAGCTGACCCCAGAAACCCATGGTGGTTCCCTTTCCGAGATGGTGGCCGCACCTTAAGTGCCGCCACTGACATCACGGTTGGGGCGCTCGTCAGCCCGCATGCTCCCGTACGTCGTCCACCACCTTCTTGTCCAGCGCCGCCCGTACCAGCGCTGCCGCGAACGTGGCCGGGTCGTCGGTCAGGCGGGCGAGGCGCTGGGGGTCCTTCGGGAGGCCCAGGCGGTCGGCTCCCTGGAGGGCCTTCGCGTCGAAGTGGGGGGCGTATTCCGGCCAGACGTCCTGGGCCTCGCGGAGGAAGATGTCGACTCCCGCCGGGCCGATGCCCGGGAACTCGCGCAGCTCCGACGCGAGTGCCCCTTCGTCGCCGTCCGCCTTCTCGCGGATCTTGCGCAGGTCGCCCGACCACTCCTCGCGGACCAGGTCGGCGCCCTCGCCCAGCTGGGTCGCCGTGCGTTCGTCGTAGCGCCGGTAGTGGCCCTCTCCCAGCGCGTCCACGCGCTCCTGCCAGCTCGCCTCCTCCATCGCCTTCGGTGAGCGCAGGCCGTGCGCGAAGAGCGCGCGGGCCGCCGCCGTCGCCACGTCCGCGCGGATGCGGGCCGACAACAGCAGGCTCAGCACGAGGAGTTGGTAGAGCGGTTGCGGGGTGTCGCGGAGGGTGATGTCCGCCTCGGTCGCGTAGGTCGTGCCGTGGCGGTCCAGGAGGGTCGCCGCCGTGCGGGTCTGGGTCACTGCTCTCAGTCCTCTCCGTCTCAGTCCTCTTCTTCGGCCACCTGCCCCAGCGTGCGGCCCGTGCGGGCCGAGCGGGCGCGGTGCGGGTTCGGGGTGCCGTGACCCTCGCCGGGGCGTACCCCCTTCTCGCGGGCCTTGATCAAAAGCCACGCCTCCTCGCCCTTGCCGCCCGTGCGGAAGCGCGTGAGCGCGTACTCGCCGTGGAGCTTGTCGCCCTCCAGGCGGAAGGTCGCGTGGCCGGATTCGAGCGCCTCGTCGAAGGGGAGCGGGTGCCCGCGCTTGTCGTGGCTCAGCGGCTCGTACGTGCCCTGATCCCACACGAGGACGGTCCCGCCCCCGTACTCGCCCTTCGGGATCACGCCCTCGAAGGTCCGGTACTCCATGGGGTGGTCCTCCGTGGGGACCGCGAGGCGCTTGTCGCGCGGGTCGTCCGAGGGGCCCTTCGGCACCGCCCACGACTTCAGGACCCCGTCGACCTCCAGGCGGAAGTCGAAGTGCATCCGGCGCGCGTCGTGGATCTGGACGACGAAGCGCGGGTGCGCCTTGGCGTCCGCCGCGAGCGAGCCCGTACCGGACGGCTCCCTGGTGCGGGCGAAGTCGCGCCGGTGGCGGTACGTGCCGAGCGGTTCCATGGGCGGGTCCCTTCCGGCGGAGGCGGCGGTACGTCTCCCGGGCGAGTTGCCCGGGGGTGGTTCCCGGTCGTGTCGTGTTCCCCGGTCGTGTCCCCCGTGTGTGTGGTGCGTGGTCCCCGTTGTCCGTGTGTTCCCCGTTGTTCCAGCATGACGCGCCCCGGCCGCCCCCGCCTCCGGGAAGACACCGCCCGGAGGCGGGGGCGGCCGGGGCGCCGCGGTCTCGACCCGCTCACGCTCGGCGATCTCGTGGAGGCGCCCACCGGCCCCGTCCTGCTCCGGATCGGCGAGGCGCCGCCGGAGGAACGATCCGCCTGAAGGCGAATCACAGATGCGTATTCAGCGTTCCGAGGAGAGTGTCATGCTCGGCCCGCAAGCCACCCCGGTCGTCCGTGCCACGCTGCCCGTCGTGGGCGCGCGCATCGAGGAGATGGCCCGGGTCTTCTACCAACGCCTCTTCGCCGCGCACCCCGAACTCCTCCGCGACCTCTTCAACCGCGGCAACCAGCACAGCGGCCAGCAGCAGAAGGCCCTCGCGGGCTCCCTCGCCACCTTCGCGACCCTCCTGCTCGACCGGCCCGAGGCGCGCCCCGACGCGATCCTCGCCCGCATCGCCCACAAGCACGTCTCGCTCGGTGTCACGCCCGCGCAGTACGAGGTCGTGCACACGCACCTCTTCGCCGCGATCCGTGAGGTGCTCGGCGAGGCCGTGACGCCCGAGGTCGCGGCCGCCTGGGACGAGGTGTACTGGCTCATGGCGCACGCCCTCATCGCGCTGGAGAAGAACCTGTACGCCCGGCACGGCGGCCGGGTCTGGCGGCCCATGGAGATCACCGGGCGGCGCGACGAGGGGGAGGGTGCCGTCTCCTTCACGCTGCGGCGCACGGACGGGACGCCCGCGGGAGCGTTCCGCGCCGGGCAGTACGTGGGCGTACGCACCGCACTCCCGGACGGCGCTCACCAGATACGGCAGTACAGCCTCGCCTCAGCGCCCGGCGAGAAGGAGTGGCGGATCACCGTGCGCCGGGACGGGGAGGTCTCGGGGCACCTGCACGGCACCGCCCGCGTCGGGCACGTCCTCGATGTGTCGATGCCGTGCGGGGACGTCGGCCTGGATGAGGGCGCGGGCGGGCCGCTGCTGCTGGCCTCCGCCGGGATCGGCGTGACGCCCATGCTGTCGATGCTCGGGAGCCTCGCGGCGAACGGGAGCGGGCGGCCGGTCCTCGCGCTGCACGCGGACCGGTCCCCGGCCCATCACGCGCACCGGGAGGAGCAGGCGGAGCTCGTCGCCGCGCTGGCGGGGGCGGAGCTGGTCACGTGGTACGAGGACGGGGCCGAGGGTGCGGCGTCGCGCGCCGGGCGGATCGAGAGCCTCGACGGGCTTGACGTGCGGGAGGGCGTGACCGCGTATCTGTGCGGGCCCGTGCCGTTCATGCGGGGGGTGCGGGGGCTTCTGCTGGAGCGGGGGGTTCCGGCGGCGGACATCCACTACGAGGTGTTCGGGCCGGATCTGGGGCTGGACGTTCGCTGAGGGGTTCGGCGTGCGCGCGGGGTGTGTGGGGCCCTGCCCCACGCCCCGCTCCTCAATCGCCGGAGGGGCTCACAAGACGGCGATCGGCGGAAGGGTTCCCCAGGGTGGTCAGGGCCGCGGCCACGACCTGCCGCTCAGCCTCTCGATGTCCGTGTTGAAGCGGCGGAGGTAGGAGGCGAAGGCGGCGATGTCCTCCTCCGGCCAGTCCTCCATCACGCGGTCCAGCGAGGTGATCAAGCCGTCCCGCTCCTCCGCGAGCTGGCGCTCGCCCTCCCGCGTGAGCCGGAACTTGCGGGCCATGCCGCCGGCCGGGTCGGGGATGCGCTCGATCAGGCCCGCGCGGGTCGCCGCGGCCGTCTGGCGGTTGAGGGTCGAGGCGTCGAGGCCGAACGCCTCGCTCAGTTCGCCGATCGACATGGGCGCGTCCTGCACCGCGATGCGGCTCAGCAGGAGGTAGGCGCTGCGGTCCATGAGGCCGTCCTGGCGGCGACCGCCGCCCCGGGCCAGGTAGCCGTGCCTGCTCAGGAGCAGCTGCTCGTACTCGACCTCGGCCGTGGGCCGCACGTGTCACCTCCGCACGTCACGTGGGCCTCCATCCTTCCACGGGCGCCGCGACCGGCTCGCGACCGCCCGAATGTGCACGATACATAAGGCGTGTACGATGCACGCTCATGACTACCGTGGACACCGTCCAGCCCCCGCCCCACAGCAAGGGCGTCGTCGCCACCCTGGCCTTCGCCGGGATCGTCGCCGCGATCATGCAGACCCTCGTCACCCCGCTCCTCGCCGACCTGCCGCAGATCCTGGACAGCACCCCCGGCAACACCGCGTGGGTCATCACCGTGACCCTGCTCACAGGCGCCGTCTGCGTCCCGGTCGTGGGGCGGCTCGGCGACCTCGTCGGCAAGCGGCCGATGCTGCTCATCTGCTGCATACCGCTCATCGCCGGGTCCGTCGTCTGCGCGCTCTCCTCCTCCGTCCTGCCGATGATCGTCGGGCGCGCGCTCCAGGGCATGGGCATGGGCGTCGTGCCGCTCGGCATCGCGCTGCTCAGGGACGTCGTACCCGCCGAGCGGCTGTCCTCCTCGATCGCGCTGGTCAGCGCCTCGATGGGGATCGGCGGCGGGCTCGGCCTGCCGATCGCGGCGGCCGTCGCGCAGTACGCGAACTGGCGCGTCCTCTTCTGGGGCTCGGCGGTTCTCGCCGCCGCCGTCACCGCGCTCCTGTGGACCCTCGTCCCGAACGTCCCCGCCGGGGCGCGCGGCCAGCGCTTCGACCTGCTGGGCGCGCTCGGCCTCGGCGCGGGGCTGGTGTGCCTGCTGCTCGGCATCTCCAAGGGCGCCGACTGGGGCTGGGGCTCGGCCACGACACTCGGGCTGCTCGGCGCGGCGGTCGTCGTGCTGCTGCTGTGGGGCGTGTGGGAGACCCGTACGAAGGACCCCGTCGTCGACCTGCGCACGACCGCGCGGCCCCGCGTCCTGCTCACCAACGCCGCGTCGATCTTCACGGGCTTCGGCATGTACGCCTCGATGCTCGTGCTTCCGCAGCTGCTCCAGTTCCCGAAGGAGACCGGCTACGGGCTCGGGCAGTCGATGCTCGCGGCGGGGCTGTGGATGGCGCCCGGCGGCATCATGATGATGTTCGTCTCGCCGCTCGGCGGGAAGCTCTCCAACGCGCGCGGACCGAAGTTCACGCTGGTCAGCGGCGTGCTCGTGATCGCGGCCGGGTACGGGCTCTCGCTGGGGCTCATGGGCTCGGCCTGGGGCGTCATGGTCGCGCTGATGGTCATCAACAGCGGCGTCGGACTCGCGTACGGGGCGATGCCGGCCCTCATCATGGGCGCCGTGCCGCCCTCCGAGTCGGCCGCCGCCAACGGTTTCAACGCGCTGATGCGCTCGCTCGGGACGTCGATCGGGGCCGCCGTCGTGGGGGTCGTGCTCGCGCAGCTCACGACCGACTTCGGGGGGCACGCGCTGCCCTCGGAGAACGGGTTCAGGACCGGGCTCCTCGTCGGCTGCGGGGTCGCGCTGCTCGCCGGGCTCATCGCGGCGGCCATCCCGTACCGGCGGGAGACGGAGGGGCCGCGCGACGCGGCCGCCGTGCGGGTCGAGAGCCGGGAGGCGGCCATGGAGGGATGAGGCGGCGGGGGCGGTGGGGGCGGCTGTGGAGGGCTGAGGCGCCGGGGCGGCGGAGGTGGCCGTGGAGGGCTGAGGCGGCGTGGCGGCACTGCGGTACTCCCCGCCGGTCCCGCTCAGCCCCACACCACCCGCGCCACCATCAGCCCGATCGCCACCGCTCCGAGCCCCGAGAGCACCGTCGACGCCGCGCTGCCCGCCGCCCGGACCACCTGCCCCGTACGGGCGAGGTGGACGGTCTCCCACGAGAAGGTCGAGTACGTGGTGAGCGCCCCGCACAGGCCCGTCGCGACGAACTCCTCGTACCGCGTGCCGCCCTCGCCCGACATGAGCGCGCCCGTGAGGACGCCGAGGAAGAGGCAGCCGAGCGTGTTCGCCGTGTAGGTCCCCCACGGGAACTCGGTGGACTGGCGGCGCTGCACCGCGCGGTCGACGAGGAAGCGGAAGGGCGCGCCGAGCGCGCCGCCGAGCACGACGAGCAGCCAGTTCACCGGGCCCCCGCCCCTCGCGCGAGGGCGAACCGCCGCGTGAGCGCGGAGGTGAGGGCCACGGCCGCGAGCGCCGCGCACAGCGTGCCCGCGTAGTAGGCGAGCGCGATGCCCGCGCGATCGAGGCGCGCGAGCCGCTCGGTGTCGGCCGCGTACGTGCTGAGCGTCGTGAAGCCGCCGAGGAAACCGGTGGCGAGGAAGGGCCGGACGAGCGGCGGCGCCTGCCACACCTCCATGAGGAGCACGACCACGATCCCCATGACCGCGCAGCCGACGACGTTCACGGTGAAGGTGGCCCAGGGGAAACCGTCGGGCGCGGCGCGCCAGTGGTGCTCGACCGCGTACCGGGCCGTGGCGCCCAGCGCGCCGCCGAGCGCGACGACGGCGACGGTCGGAAGGAGCGCGAGGACGGACGAGCGCCGGTCGCGCGCGGCCACGTCCATGTCGGTGGGGAGCAGCCGCTCCCCGTCGTGGGACGGCGGGGCGGGGGAGGCGGAGGAGGGGAACCGGGAGCCCTCGCGCCGGACTTCGTGCGGGTCGTCTTCGTGCGGGTCGTCGGCGTGCATCGCGGGCCTTCCGGGTGGGGGCGAGGGGCCTACGGAGGTACGGGGCGTACGCGGACGGGGCGGGCCGCCACGGCGAAGGGCGGGTGCCCCCCGCCCGGTGAACGCCCGCCCCGCCCCGTACCGCCGCGGCCCCCGCCGGCCGCTACCGCCCCCGCCGTCTCACTTCGCGTCGGCGGACGGCAGCTTCCAGTTGGGCCGCGGGAAGTGGCACGTGTAGCCCTCCGGGTAGCGCACCAGGTAGTCCTGGTGCTCCGGCTCGGCCTCCCAGAAGTCGCCCTCGGGCTCGACCTCGGTCACGACCTTGCCCGGCCACAGGCCGCTCGCGTCGACGTCCCTGATCGTGCGCTCGGCGGTCTCGCGCTGCTCGTCGTTCGTGTAGTAGATCGCGGAGCGGTAGCTCGACCCGATGTCGTTGCCCTGCCGGTCCTTCGTGGACGGGTCGTGGATCTGGAAGAAGAACTCCAGCAGGTTCCGGTAGCTGGTGCGCTCGGGGTCGTAGAGGATCTCGATCGCCTCGGCGTGCCCCTCGTGGTTGCGGTACGTCGCGTTCGCGACCTTGCCGCCGGTGTAGCCGACCCGGGTCGAGACGACCCCGGGCTGCTTGCGGACCAGGTCCTGCATCCCCCAGAAGCAGCCGCCCGCGAGGACCGCCTTCTCCGTCTGCGCCATGCCGTCATCCCTCTTCAGTCGTAGCCGAGCCGCGCACGGCACACCGTCCGCGGCTTCCACCTTGCCGTCCCGCGCGCGAGCCCGCACACCAGGGCCCACCGGGGGCATGCTCTGACGGAACACCACGACCACCACCGTGTATGCCCCGGCAGAAGACTTGAACATGTTCAAGAAGGGGGCTACCTTCATCGACGACGGCACTTTTGAACGCGTTCAAGTGTTCAGCCGGTTCGTGGAAAGAAGGGTGGGGCAATGGACCTCACGGTTGTCACGTACGTCGTGTACCTGGCCATCAGCGTCGGGCTCACGGTCTGGGTGGCGCGGACGCTCAGCAGCAACGGACGGGTCTTCCTCGCGGACGTCCTCAAGGGGAACGAGCCGCTCGCCGACGCGGTGAACCGCCTCCTCGTCGTCGGCTTCTACCTCGTCAACCTCGGTTTCGTGGCGCTCTACCTGCGCTCCGACAAGGCGGTTCGGGACGCCTCGGGCATCTTCGAGGCGCTCTCGGTCAAGCTCGGTGTCGTCCTGCTCGTGCTCGGCTTCCTGCACCTGGCGAACGTGTACGCGCTCAACAAGATCCGCCGCAGGGGCGTCATGGAGCGCGACCAGCGCCCGCCGGTGCCCCCGCAGCAGTGGCTCGCCCCGGGCGCCGGGGCGTGAGCGGGGCGGCCGGGGGCGGGGCCGCCCGGGGTGGGGCGCTCGGGGGCGGGCCGGTCGGGGGGCCGGCCCGCCCCGGGGGCGAGGCGGCCCGGGTCCTGGGCCTCACCGTCCTCTTCGACGCCGAGTGCCCCCTCTGCTCGTACGTACGGAAATGGCTCGGCCGCCGGCCCCAGCTCGTGCCGCTCACCTTCGCCCCCGCCGGGTCCGCCGAGGCGGCGGCCCGCTTCCCGGGCCTCGACCAGGCCGCGACGCTCGCCGAGATCACGGTCGTCGGGGACGGCGGGCAGGTCTACCGGGGGGCCAACGCCTGGATCGTGTGCCTGTGGGCGCTGCGGGAGTACCGGCCGCTGGCCCTCCGGCTGAGCACCCCGGCGGGCGCGCGGCTCGCCCGTTCGGCGGTGCTGCGCGCGGCGAAGTGGCGCGAGTCGCGGCGGCAGCACGAGGGCTGGGGCGCCGGGGTCTACCGGCGCGCGGACGGCTGGGAGTACCTGCCGGACCGGGGCTGGGTGCACAGGGGCGCGGGGCCGGACTGCGGGGGAGGGTGCGAGGTGGCTTAGGGTCGGGTGTCGTGGTGACCAGCGAAGAGGGGCGGGGTCCGGAGCCGGAGGGCGCGGGCCCCTCGCCGCGTGCCAGGAAGACCGGGAAGGCCGGGAAGACCGGGAAGGCCGGGAAGGCTGACCGGTCGGGGAAGGCTGACGGGCCTGGGCGGGCCGACGGGCGCGGGAAGACCGACGGGCCCGGGCAGGCTGACCGGGCCGGCGCGGCCGGGGGTCCCGTCCGGCAGAAGAACCCTCCCAAGGGTGAGCAGACGCGGGCCCTCATCATCGAGACCGCCCTCCGTCTCTTCCGTGAGCGCGGATACGACAAGACGACCATGCGGGCCATCGCGCAGGAGGCCGGGGTCTCGGTCGGCAACGCCTACTACTACTTCGGCGGCAAGGAACACCTCATCCAGGGGTTCTACGACCGCATCGTCGCGGAGCACGCGGTGGCGGTGCGCCCGGTGCTCGACGGGGAGCGCGACTTCGAGAAGCGCTTCCGGGGCGTCCTCGCGGCGTGGCTCGATGTGGCGGCCCCCTACCACGAGTTCGCGAGCCAGTTCTTCAAGAACGCGGCCGACCCGGAGAGTCCGCTGAGCCCCTTCTCGCCGGAGTCCGAGTCGGCGCGGCGCGTCTCGCTCGACATCCACCGCGAGGTCCTCGCCGGTTCCAAGGCGAAGGTATCGCCGGAACTGGCCGACGCCGTACCCGAGTTGATGTGGCTCGCGCAAATGGGGCTGGTCCTGTACTGGGTCTTCGACCGCTCGGAGGGCAGCGAGAAGACGTACCGCCTCGCCGAGCGCGGCGCCCGTCTCACCGCGCACGGCGTCCGCCTCTCCCGCTTCCGCCTCCTGCGCCCCCTCGTCAACGAAGTGCACGACCTCTTCAAGGACTTCCTGCCCGGCATGGCCGAGACGGTCGCCCGCCGGGCGGCCTCGCGCGACACCAGGTCCGCGCGTGGGGACGCACCTCCGCGCGACCCCGCCGACTGAACTCGCGGCCTCCTGCGGGCCCCCGCCTCCGACCCGCGCCCCCTCAGCGGTTGACCGACTGGATCTCCCGGACCGTGACGTCCTGTTCGGCTCCGAACCTGCCGTCCGGGAGCGGTTGCGGCGCGGTGACGCCCGTACCGGTCCAGTGGATCTTCCAGGTGAGCGTGGCGCGCAGCGGGAAGGTGGTGTCGCCCGAGGAGCGCAGGTAGGTGACGCCGCAGGGCGGGGTGCGGTTCGCCTTGCCCGCCGCGTACGGCTCGCCGATGCGCCCGTCCACGAGGGGGCAGGCACCGGAGGCGGGCAGGGTGCGGGCGTCGGGCGTACCGGGTTCGATCGCGAGCGAGTCGGCTCTCGCCGTC
This sequence comes from Streptomyces sp. NPDC088923, assembly GCF_044749745.1. Classification (NCBI taxonomy): domain Bacteria; kingdom Bacillati; phylum Actinomycetota; class Actinomycetes; order Kitasatosporales; family Streptomycetaceae; genus Streptomyces; species Streptomyces sp. NPDC088923. Next base: position 1,241,624 of record NZ_JBIVIO010000001.1, read on the forward strand.
GTCGTCGCCGAGATGTGGAGCAGCGGTACGGAGGCCGTGACGGACACCGGCGCGACGTCGCCCGCGTCGAGCCAGGCCCACGTCGGCAGATTGACCTTCGAGGCCGCCTCGGGCGCGAGCCGCACCTTCGTCGAGGGCACGCGCACCTCCGCGTACGCGAGGCGCGCGAGCATCTCGGGGGTGATGGCCTGCGGGGCGTCGGCGGGCGGGGCCTCGCCGTTGTCGACCCAGAAGATCTGCTTGTCGCAGTCGAGCGCCCCGGGCTCGCCCTCACGCCCGGGAGTGACGTACGAGTCCCACCAATACCCCTTGCCGGTCTTCTCCTTGTTGAAGTCCGGGTAGTCGCCGTCCACGTAGTACGCACGCTGCTTCGCGTCCCACTCGTAGCCGGTGGAGTCGACCGCCCAGATCGGTTCGAGGTGCGCCTTGAGCTGGGCGGGCGTGTACTTCGGGGCGTAGTAGCAGGCGGGGGGCGTCCAGTCGGAAGCGGCGGTGACGGGGCCGGCTTTGGCACCTGAGCCGTTGTGCGAGTAGTCGAAGACGACGGCACCGGCGGTGGCGGAGACGGAACCGCCGCCGGAGTCGTCGGACTTGGCGCCGCCGCCGACGTGGGTTTGATCCCCGCCGAAGTCATCGCCCGTACCGGCGTACGCGGGCGCGGTCGTGAGAAGGAGCGCGCCCGCCACCAAGGGCAGAACGGCCTGTCTCGTCCTTATGGCTGGCACTGCGCGCTCCCAGCGTCGGAGATGAGCTTTTCGGTGACCCACACGCCCTTGTCGTTGCGTCGCAAGTGCGTGTTGTAAAGGACGTAGTCGTCCTTTGAGCCCTGGGTGAGTTTCGTCTTCCCTGTCTTGACGCTCTTGCGGTACGCCTTGCTCTGGTCCTCGCAGTAGACGAAGCCCGCGGTGCCGTCCGCGTTGAGTTTCAGGTTCGGCTTCGAGTAGCGCACGGTGCCGGTGACGCGGTCGCCGGTGTCCACGAAGCGCTGTACGTACGCCTGGACGTTGGCGGCGGCTTCCCCCGAGGAGTAGAAACGGAAGCCGGGGTCCGTGGGCTTCTGCCGTGCGACGGCCGTCTGGAGCGACTGGATGAACTGCTCCGTGTCCCGGTAGACGGCGTCCTTCTTCGCGTCCCCCGTGTCGGCCCAGTCGAAGGTGAGCTTCAAGTCCGCCGGCAGCTCGATCTTCGGCCGCTCCGCCCCCGCCTTGCTCGCGCTCGGCGAAGGACTCGCCTCCGCGCTGGTCTTCGCGGGCTCCGCGCCCTTGACGGCCTCGTCGTCCTTCTCCTTGCCGGAGTCGTCGCTCCCGCAGGCGGTGAGGGACGCGGCGAGCGTGAGGGCGAGACCGGTCGTCAGGATGGACGCGGTACGGCGATTCACGGACAACTCCCTTTGTACGAACCAGCTCATGACACGCTCGCCCACCGTACTGAGATCGCCGCGCCCGCACCACAGAACACAGCGCTTCGTGACCGGCTTGGCACGTACCTGGCCCCCGCGCGAAAACCCCGTGGCGCGGAAGGCCTTGGCCGCCGAAGATGAAGCCCTCTTTTCACCTGGGGAGTTGCCAGTGATCGTCGTGACCGCCGCCACCGGGCAGTACGGACGGCTCGTCGTCGAAGGACTGCTCGCGCGGGGCGCGCGTGTCGCCGCCGTCGTCCGCGGTCCCGAGCGGGCCGCCGGGCTCGCCGCCTCGGGTGCGGAGGTGCGGTACGGGGACTACGACGACGCGGACTCGCTGCGCGCGGCCTTCGCCGGGGCCGAGCGGCTGCTGCTCGTCTCCTCGCCCGAACTGGAGACCGGGCGGCGGGTGGCGCAGCACGTCACGGCGGTGGACGCGGCGCGCGCGGCGGGCGTCGGGCTGCTCGCGTACACGAGCTTCCTCGGTGCGGGCACGCGGCCCGAGGGGGTCACGGCGGCGCACCACGCGACGGAACGGTACATCGAGGCGAGTGGGCTCCCGCACCTGCTGCTCCGGCACCCGTACTACAGCGACGCCTTCCTCCACGCGGGACTGCGCGAGGCCGTCGCGGCCGGTGTCCTGGAGGACGGGACGGGCGGTCGCGGGCTCAACACCGCGTCACGCGCCGACCTCGCGGAAGCGGCGGTACGCGCCCTGACCAGTCAACAGGAGCGCGGTTTCTACGACTTGACGGGCGACTCGTGGACGTACCGCGACCTCGCCGAGACCCTGACGCGGGTGAGCGGCGCGACCGTCGCGTACGCCGAGCGGACCGCTCCCGTGCCGGGCCCCACCGGGTGGCTCGATGCCCAGATCCGCGCAGGTGCCCTGGAACACTGGACGGACGACCTCGCCCACCTCCTCGGCCGCCGCCCGACGTCGCTGGAGGAGGCGGTACGGGCGGTGCTCGCGAAATGAGCCGCCCCTTCGATCGGGCACCGGGCTCGGGCCCACCCTCCCGCATCCAGTCGTTCCGCTCCGCGCTGACCGACTGGATGGGAGGGAACGCTCCGCCTCCGGCGGACCACGGATTCCGCGCCGCCGTCCTCGTCGAGGGCCTGAGCGACCTCGCCGCCATCGAGAGCCTCGCGGCGTGCCGGGGCCGTGATCTGGCCGCCGAGGGGACCGCCGTCGTGTCGATGGGTGGCGCCATGAGCATCGCCACGTACGCGGAGGCACTCGGCCCGCACGGACTGGACCTGCGCCTGACAGGGCTGTGTGACACGAACGAAGCGCCGTTCTACGTGAGGGGGTTCGCGCGCGCCGAGGTGCAAGTCCCCTCCCTCCATGTGTGCGTGGCGGATCTGGAGGACGAACTCCTGCGCGCGCTCGGCGCGGACCGGGCCGAGGAGGTGATCACGGCGGCGGGTGAGGAGCGCCGCTGGCGGAGCTTCCGCCACCAGCCCGCCCAACTGGGCCGCCCCCGCCACGACCAGCTCCGCCGCTTCCTCGGCACCGCGAGCGGCCGCAAGATCCGCTACGGCACCCTCCTGACCCAAGCGCTCGAAGCCGACCGCGTACCGGCACCGCTGGCGGCACTCCTCGCGAGCCTGTGACCGCCCCGGCACGTCCCCGCGGGGTCCCGTATGTCTGTCCCCGCACGTCCCCCCGTCTCCCGCACAGATCGGAAAACCCATGCCCCTACGCCTCGACGCGCTCTGCCTCTCCGCGCAGGACCCGGCGCGCCTCGCCCGCTTCTGGCACGAACTGCTCGGCGGCGGCGCAGTACGTGAACGAGCGGACGGGGAGCGCGAGTTCATCCCGGCCACCAACCCGGGACTCCCGCTCCGTTTCCGCCCCGGCGCCGCGCCCAAGACGACCCAGAACCGTCAGCACTTCGACCTGACGAGCGAGTCGCCCGAGGACCAAGAGGCCACCGTCGCCCGCGCGTTGTCCCTCGGCGCGCGCCACACCGACGTGGGCCAGCTCCCGGAGGAGGGGCACCGGGTCCTCGCGGACCCCGAGGGCAACGAGTTCTGCGTGATCGAGCCGGGCAACAAGTTCCTCGCGGGCTGCGGCAGGATCGGCGCGCTCGCGTGCGACGGCAGCCACGCGGTGGGGGTCTTCTGGAGCGGGGCGCTCGGCTGGCCCCTGGTGTGGGACGAGGGCGAGGAAACGGCGATCCAACCCCCGGACGGGGGAACGAAGTTCACGTGGGGCGGCCCACCGCTGATGCCCCGCACCGCACCCGACCGCCTCACCCCGGACCTCGTCCCGGAGGCCCCGGCCGCGTACGAGTCGGAAGCGGCCCGCCTCCAGGCCCTCGGTGCCCGCCTCCTCACCCACGAGCCCGGACACACGGTCTTCACGGACCCGGACGGCAACGAGTTCCGGCTGCTCGGCGGAACGGCGTGACGGAGGCCTCCCGCGAGTGACACCGGGAGACCCAAGTGCTCAGCCCGGAAGCCGAGTTGTCGCGGGTACGCATCCGCCGAGGTGCCCGGGAAAGAGCCCGCACGGCTGCGGGCCGCGTCCACCCCGGCGCATACTGGCGGCACCGCTGACCTTCGGCGAAGGGAACGGTATGGCGGCTCAGTGCCTCCGCTGGCTCAAGTCCTCCTACAGCGGCCAGGGCGGTGATTGCGTCGAGGTCGCGACCGGCCTCGTTCCCCTCGTCGGCGCGGTCCGCGTCCGCGACAGCAAGCGTCCCGGAGGCGGCGTGGTCGCGTTCGGCCGTCACGCCTTCACCGCTTTCCTGGGTGCTGTCCGCCAGTGCTGAGCGCGTGGGAGCCCCGTCCCGGCGGCTGGCCGAGGGGTGGCGGCCCGGCTGTCGGTGCGCGGTGAGCGGCGTCGGCCTCACCGAGGGCAAGCGGCTCTCCGGCCGCGCGTGAAAGCGGGGGGACTCGGTGAGGTAACGGGTCACTCGTCCCCGGCGGCCCCGGCCTGGAGGCGGAGGCCGGAGAGGGTCAGTTCCAGTGCGGCGAGGAACTGGTCCCTGTCGTCGTGCCCCTCGAATTCCTCGGCGATCTGCTGTACGAAGGGGAATTCCGCGCTGTCGAGCGATCGCCACTGCTCGGCGAAGCGGCCGAGATACGCGTCGCGGTCCACGTCGCCTTCGCGCAGTTCCCGCGGGAGTTCGCCGCCGAGGTCGGCGGCCGTGCCGACGACGACGCCCGTGATGGCCGACACCGCGTGGAAACGCTGTCGCGGCGTGAGGTCGAGCCGGAGGGTCTGCCGGCCGAGCTTCTCGTACAGCCGCAGTGAGTTGCCCTGCACGTCCGTGTTGCGCATGAAGTACGCCGCGAGCCACGGCCGGTCGATGATCGCGTCGAACAGCGCGACGGCCATCGCGCGGAGGTCGGCGATCGGGTCGTCGCTCTCCGGCTGCTCCTCGACGGCGGCCAGGACCCCGCCGATCGCGTGGTCGGTGGCGCGGTCGAGGAGCTCGTCCTTGTTCGAGACGTACCAGTAGATGGTGCCGACGCCGGTGCCGAGACGCGCGGCGAGCGCGCGGAAGGTCAGGGCCGGTGCGCCCGCCTCGTCGAGCAGGGCCACGGCCGCGCCGAGAACCGTCTCCAGCGAATGCGAACCGCGCTTGCGCCCACGGGGGAGGCGTTCGGTGGGGTGTGTGCGCGGGCCTGTCATGAGGTCCATCCAACCACGGCTTGGCGAATATCGAACGACGTTCTACCATCGAACCTCGTTCCATTATCGAACGTCGTTCGTTGCGGTGTTCGGAGAATTCAGAGAGCAGGCCGGTCATGACCGTCGTCCCCGACTCCGCCGCACCGCCGAGTCGCACCTATCCCTCGCTGCGCGCGGCCTGGATACCCCTGGCCGCGCTCTGCCTCGCCTTTTTCGTCGAGATGGTCGACAACACGCTGCTCTCGATCGCGCTGCCCACGATCGGCCGCGACCTCGGCAGCGGCACGACCGCCCTGCAATGGGTCACCGGCGCGTACTCGCTGACCTTCGGCGGCCTCCTCCTCACGGCGGGATCGCTCGCCGACCGGCTCGGGCGGCGGCGGGTGCTGCTCGTCGGCCTCGCCGTGTTCGGGCTGCTCAGCCTCTGCGTCGTCGCCGTCGACTCGGCGGGGCAGCTCATCGCCCTGCGCGCGGGGCTCGGCATCGCCGCCGCCGCCATGGCGCCCATCACCAATTCGCTCGTCTTCCGGCTCTTCGGTGACCAGGCGCTGCGCATGCGCGCGATGAGCCTGATGATCGTCGTCGGCATGTCGGGCTTCGTCCTCGGCCCGCTGCTGGGCGGCACGGCCCTCGCCCACGTGCGCTGGGAGTGGCTGCTCGTGGTCAACGCGCCGATCGCGCTGATCGCGGCCATCGGCGTACGCCTCGGGGTGGCCGCCGACAAGGCCGAGGACCTGACCAGGGACCGGCTCGACCTGCCGGGTGCCGTCCTGAGCGTGGTGACCATCGGCCTGGCCTGCTACTCGCTGACCAGCGGCGTCGAGCACGGCTGGCTCTCCGCCGCCACCCTCGCCTCGATCGTCGGCGCCGTGGTGGCGGGCGTCGGGTTCGTGTGGCGCGAGCGCCGCAGCGCCGCGCCCATGCTCGACCTCAAGATCTTCTCCAGCGGCACCGTGCGCGGCGCGGCCATCGCCCAGATCGGCACGTCCATCGCGATGGCCGGCGTGATGTTCGGGCTGATCATCCACTTCCAGTACGCCTACGGCTGGAGCCCCGTGCGCGCGGGCCTCGCGAACCTGCCGCTCATCGTGACCATGATCGTCGCGACGCCGCTGTCGGAATGGCTCGGCAAGCGCTTCGGGCACCGGATCGCCTGCCTCGTCGGCGCGGCCTGTCTGGCCGCCGCCCTCGCCGGTCTCGCCTGGGGCGTCGACCACGGGTACGCGGTCATCGCCGCCTCCATGGTCGTGATGACGATCGGGCTGCGCACCGTGATGACGATCTGCGCGATCGCGCTGGTCGACGCGGTGCCCGCCAACCGCACCTCGCTCGGCACCGCCCTCAACGACACCGCCCAGGAGGTCGGCACCAGCGTCGGCACCGCCCTCGTCGGCACCCTGATCGCGACGCTGGTCACCACCCGACTCCCCTCCGGGGTGTGGAGCGGTGACCTCGTACGGTCCTTCTTCCACGGCGAGCGGATCACGTACGCCGTCCTCGCGGCGATCGTCGGCCTGATCGCGGCGGGGGGCGCGCTCACGCTCACCGACTCCCACTCCGTGGAGGAACCGGCCTGAGCCCTCGGTGGCGGCGCCGCCGCGTCACACTGTCGCCATGAGCCCTGCCCTCCGCACCCCCCGTCTCCTCGTCCGCCGCTTCCGCCCCGAGGACGCGGCCACCCTCGCCGCGTACCGGTCCGTGCCGGAGGTCGCGCGGTACCAGGGGTGGAGTGCTCCGGTGACGGACGAGGAGGCGCGGCGGCTCGTCGCCGAGTTCGCCGCCGGTGACCCCGCGGCCCCTGGGTGGTTCCAGTACGCCGTCGAGGAGCGGGAGTCGGGGGCGCTCGTGGGGGACGTCGGGGTGCGGCTCGACGAGAACCGGATGCAGGCCGATCTCGGGTTCACCCTCCCGCCCGACGCGCAGGGGCGCGGGTACGCCACCGAGGCCGTACGGGCCGTGCTCGGGGAACTGTTCGCCCGGCCGGGGATACGGCGCGTGTCCGCCGTGTGCGACGTGCGGAACCTCGCCTCCGCCCGGCTGCTCGAACGGGTCGGGTTCCGCCGGGAGGGTCTGCGGCCCGCGTACACGTGGCTCAAGGGCGAGTGGACGGACGACCTGCTGTACGGACTCCTCGCCGACTGGTGGCTCACGCCCACCGCGCCGCGGACGTAGGCGCAAACGCAGGCGAACGTGGCCGGAAGCTGACGGCTCGTCATCACCTAACGTCAACACCCGTGACGCATGGCGACAGTTCTGTCCCGGCCGTTGACAAATCTTTAACCTGTCAGAAATCTGTTTTCAAGTGACTGCAAAAAATTGACTAGTTCACTAAAAAGACAGAGGACAGCATGAGACGGAAGCCATCCGTCCGGCGGGCCATCACCGGGCTGCTCGCGGCCTGCCTGATCCCCCTCGGACTGCTCCCCGCGACCGCGCACGCCGCCGCGTCGGCCGCGCCAGGACCCAACCTCGCGCTCGGCCGCCCCGCCACCGCGAGCGGCGCCAACGGCCAGTACGGCGCGGGCAACGTGACCGACGGCAACCAGAGTTCGTACTGGGAGGGGCCCGGCGCCTCGTTCCCGCAGTGGGTGCGCGTCGACCTCGGCGCCACCACCTCGGTCGACGAGGTGACGCTCAAGCTTCCGACCACGTGGGAGGCGCGCGACGAGACGCTGACCGTCCAGGGCAGCACGGACGGCAGCACGTGGAGCACGCTCTCCGCCTCGGCGAAGCGCACCTTCACGCCGAACTCAGCGAACGCCGTCACGGTCGGTTTCGCCGCCGCGGACGTCCGGTACGTGCGCGTGCAGGTGACCGCGAACACCGGCTGGCAGGCCGCCCAGCTCAGCGAGTTGGAGATCCGGGGCGAGGACGACGGAGGCACCGATCCCGGCGACCCCGGCACGCCGCCCGTCACCGGCACCAACCTCGCCAAGGGCAAGCCCGTCGAGGCGAACGGCTACGTCCACACCTTCATGCCCGCCAACGCCAACGACGGTGACACGAACACCTACTGGGAGTCCGCCGGGCTCCCGGGCCAGCTCACCGTGAAGCTCGGTGCCGACGCCGACATCTCCGGCGTCGTCGTCAAGCTCAACCCCGGGACGGACTGGGGCTCCCGCACCCAGGCGATCGAGGTGCAGGGTCGGGGCCAGAACGCGAGCGGCTTCTCCACCCTCAAGGCCCGCGCCGACTACGCCTTCAACCCGGCGGGCAACAAGAACACGGTGACCATCCCGGTGACCGGCCGCGCCGCCGACGTACGGCTCAACATCGCCGCCAACTCCGGTGCGCCCGGCGGCCAGGTCGCCGAGATCGAGGTCGTCGGCACCGCCGCGCCCAACCCCGACCTCACCCTCACCGACCTCAACTGGACGCCCGCCACACCGTCCGAGAAGGACGTGGTGACCGTCAAGGCGACCGTCCGCAACGCCGGTACGGCCGCCTCCGCCGCCACGACCGTGGACGTCAGCCTCGACGGCACCGTCGCGGGCAGCGCCTCCGTCGGCGCGCTCGCCGCCGGTGCCTCGCAGACCGTCTCGGTCGACGTCGGCAAGCGCCCGCAGGGCTCGTACACGGTCTCGGCCGTCGTCGACCCGAAGGGCACCGTCGTCGAGCAGGACGACAGCAACAACAGCCGCGCGGGCGCGAGCAAGCTCGTCGTCTCGCAGAGCCCCGGCCCCGACCTCCAGGTCACCGGCATCGCGACCAACCCGGAGAACCCGGCGGCCGGCGCGAACGTCAGCTTCACCGTCGCCGTCAAGAACCGCGGCACGACGGCCGTCCCGGCCGGGAGCGTCACGCGCCTGACCGCCGGTACGGCGACCCTCAACGGCACGACCCCCGCCGTCCCGGCCGGTGCGACCGTGCAGGTCCCGGTCTCCGGTACGTGGAAGGCCACCGACGGCGGCGCGACGCTCACCGCGACCGCCGACGCGACCAACACCGTCACCGAGACCAACGAGGACAACAACACCTTCGCCCGCTCGATCGTCGTCGGACGCGGCGCCGCCGTCCCGTACACCGAGTACGAGGCCGAGGACGGCACGTACACCGGCACGCTCCTGACCGCCGACGCGAAGCGCACCTTCGGCCACACCAACTTCGCCACCGAGTCGAGCGGCCGCAAGTCCGTCCGCCTCAACAACACCGGCGAATACGTCGAGTTCACCTCCACGACGCCCACCAACTCGATCGTCGTGCGCAACTCCATCCCGGACGCCGCGAACGGCGGCGGCCAGAACGCGACCCTGAGCCTGTACGCGGACGGCAAGTTCGTCCGCAAGCTCGACCTCAGCTCGAAGCACTCCTGGCTCTACGGCACCACCGACGACCCCGAGGGCCTCACCAACACCCCCGGCGGTGACGCCCGTCGGCTCTTCGACGAGGCCAACGCGCTGCTCACGCAGACCTATCCCCAGGGCACCAAGTTCCGTCTCCAGCGCGACGCGGGCGACAACGCGAGCTTCTACATCGTCGACCTGATCGACCTGGAGCAGGTCGCCCCGGCGAAGAGCAAGCCCGCCGAGTGCGCGTCCATCACCGAGTACGGCGCCGTGCCCAATGACGGCATCGACGACACCGACGCCATCCAGCGCGCCGTCATGGCCGACCAGAACGGGCAGATCCCCTGCGTCTGGATTCCGGCGGGGCAGTGGCGCCAGGAGCAGAAGATCCTCACCCCCGACCCGCAGCACCGGGGCCAGTACAACCAGGTCGGCATCAGGAACGTGAGGATCGTGGGCGCCGGCATGTGGCACTCGCAGCTCTACACGCTCACCGAGCCGCAGGACGCGGGCGGCATCAACCACCCGCACGAGGGCAACTTCGGCTTCGACATCGACGACAACACGCAGATCTCCGACCTCGCCATCTTCGGTTCGGGACGCATCCGCGGCGGCGACGGCAACGACGAGGGCGGTGTCGGCATCAACGGCCGCCTCGGCAAGGACACGAAGATCTCCAACGTGTGGATCGAGCACGCCAACGTCGGCGTCTGGGTCGGCCGCGACTACGCCAACATCCCGGAGTTGTGGAACCCGGGCGACGGCCTGGAGTTCAGCGGGATGCGCATCCGCGACACCTACGCGGACGGCATCAACTTCACCAACGGCACGCACAATTCGACCGTCTACAACTCGTCCTTCCGCAACACCGGCGACGACTCGCTCGCCGTCTGGTCGAGCAAGTACGTCAAGGACCCCTCGACGGACGTCGGCGCGAACAACCACTTCCGCAACAACACCGTCCAGCTGCCCTGGCGGGCCAACGGCATCGCGGTCTACGGCGGTTACGGGAACACCATCGAGAACAACGTCGTCTCCGACACGATGAACTACCCGGGCATCATGCTCGCCACCGACCACGACCCGATCCCCTTCAGCGGCCAGACGCTCATCTCGGGCAACACGCTGCACCGCACGGGCGGGGCCTTCTGGAACGAGGACCAGGAGTTCGGCGCCATCACGCTCTTCGCCCAGGGCGCGAGCATCCCCGGCGTCACGATCAAGGACACGGACATCCTCGACTCGACGTACGACGGCATCCAGTTCAAGACGGGTGGCGGCACGTACAGCGGGGTGAAGATCTCCAATGTCCGCATCGACAAGTCGAACAACGGCTCCGGCATCCTCGCGATGAGCGGCGCCCGGGGCGACGCGACCCTCTCGAACGTCACGATCTCCAACTCTCGTGACGGGGACGTGTTCACCGAGCCGGGATCGCAGTTCACCTTCACCGGCGCCCCGACGAAGGCCGCCGCCAAGCGCTGACCCTCGCGGGACGAGGCACCCGCGCGCGCCGGGGCCCGCCCGCTCCCCCCACACCGGGGGAGCGGGCGGGCCCTTCGTGGTGATACGGGTCTCTTCTCGTGTTTTTCCGGTTGATCGGGGCTTCTCGTTAGGATCGGAGCACAGTGATCGGGGGAACCGATCAATCGCCGACGTCAGCAGTACGGATCTCTTCTTCGTGAGCACGGAACACGTCCTCGCCGCCGACGGTCGCGCGCGGCAGCCCACCCTCGCCCAGCTGCGGGCCTTCGCCGCCGTCGCCGAGCACCTGCACTTCCGGCAGGCCGCCGCCGTCCTCGGCATGAGCCAGCCCGCCCTCTCCGGAGCGGTCTCCGCCCTGGAGGAGGCGCTCGGGGTCACGCTCGTCGAGCGGACCACGCGCAAGGTGCTGCTCTCGCCCGCCGGGGAGCGGCTCGCGGTACGCGCCAGGGGCGTGCTCGCCGAGGTCGCGGGGCTCCTGGAGGAGGCCGAGACGCTGCGGGCGCCGTTCACGGGGACGGTGCGGCTCGGGGTGATCCCGACCGTCGCCCCTTACCTGCTGCCCACCGTCCTCGACGTGTGCGCGCGCCGCTACCCCGACCTCGCGCTCGAAGTGCACGAGGAGCAGACCGCCGCGCTCAGTGAGGGCCTCGCCGCCGGGCGGCTCGACCTGCTGCTCCTCGCGCTGCCGCTCTCGACGCCCGGCTTCACCGAGATCCCCCTCTTCGACGAGGACTTCGTGCTCGTCACGCCGCTCGGGCACCGGCTCGGCGGGCGGGAGGGGCTGCCGCGCGACGTGCTCACCGAGCTGCCGCTCCTGCTGCTCGCGGAGGGGCACTGCCTGCGCGACCAGGCGCTCGACGTGTGCAGGGACGCGGGACGCGGGGAGGCGAAGGCCGTCACGACGACCGCGGCGGGGCTCTCGACGCTCGTACAGCTCGTGGCGGGCGGCCTCGGCGTGACCCTGCTGCCGAGGACCGCCGTACCGCTGGAGACGGGGCGCAATCCGCGCCTGGACACGGCGTACTTCGCCGATCCGGCGCCCCGCCGCCGGATCGGGCTCGTGCTCCGGGACGGCTCCGCGCGGGCGGGGCAGATGGCGGAGCTGGGGGAGGAGCTGCGGCGGGCGTTCGCGGGGCTGCCGGTACGGGCGGCGGGCTGAGCCCCGAGCGGCGCCCCCGCGGGGCCTCCGCCGGACAGGGCCTAGGCCACGACCGAGCCGTTCGTCACCGGGATGTCCGGCCACACCTCGCGCTCAAGGCGCCTGCGCTCCGCCCTCGTCCGGGCCGCCGCCTGCTGATCGGCCATGCTGCCGTCGAGGGCGGGGGCCGCGTGGACGGCACGGGCCGTACGGGCACGGGCGCGGCCGCGATCCGTACGCGACGAGGCCGCCGCGCGCGAGGGCCCCGCGTCCAGCGGGACGGACTCGCCGCCCGAAGCGGGGATGCCCGCCTTGTCCGCGCCCCGCTGGAAGAAGCGCAGCAACTCCACGGGGAACGGCATGACGAGCGTGCTGTTCTTCTCCGCCGCCACGTCCACCACCGTCTGCAGCAGCCTCAGCTGGAGCGCGCCCGGCGTGTCCGCCATCGTGCTCGCCGCCGAGGTGAGCTTGCGGGCCGCCTGGGCCTCGCCGTCCGCCGCGATGACCCGCGCGCGCCGCTCGCGCTCCGCCTCGGCCTGCTTCGACATGGACCGCATCATGTCCTGCGGCAGCGCGATGTCCTTGATCTCGACCCGCTCGACCCGTACCCCCCAGGGGTCCTCGGTCGGCGCGTCCATCACGGTGCGCAGTTCGGCGTTGATGCGGTCGCGGTCCGAGAGCAGCGTGTCGAGATCCGCCCGTCCGATGACGGAGCGCAGGGAGGTCTGCGCGATCTGCGAGACCGCGGAGGGATAGTCGCTCACGTTGACGAGCGCCTTGACCGGGTCGATGACGCGGAAGTAGACCACGGCGTCGACCGTGACGGTCACGTTGTCGTTGGTGATGGCGCCCTGCGGTGAGACGCCGAGCACCTCGGTCTGGATGGAGACCCGCTCCATGTGGTCGCCGACGGGCCGGATGAGACGCAGTCCGGGCTGCCTGAGGTGCGGCAGGAGGCGGCCGAAGCGGAAGACGACCCCGCGCTGGTACTGCTGCACGTTGCGCACGCTCAGCCCCAGCAGGATCACCACGAGAAGCGCCACCAGGACGATGGCGATGACGAGTCCGGTCATGAGTACCAACCCCAGGGCACGAGACATGGATGTGCCCGCACCTCCCACGGTAGGACTGTTCCGGTACGGGCGCGAACGGCCGCGTACCGGAACAGTCCCGCCGAAAAGGGTCGCCAGGAGGGGCCGCTACTCCGTGCGCAGCCCCGTCGCCCGCATCGTGCGGTGCAGCGCCGGGAGCGTCAGGAGCGTCACGAGGAGCATCGTGCCCGCGCCCGCGGCGACGAGCGGCAGGAAGACGAACCAGTCCACGACCTGCTTGTTGATGAGCCGCACCAGCGTCCAGCCGAGCGCGAGCCCGCCCACCGTCGCGACGCACAGCCCGAGCGCGACCGGGATCGCCGTCTGCCACAGCAGCGACCAGGCGAGCGAGGAGCGCTTCGTGCCGAAGGCCGCGAGCGCCGCGAGCAGCCGCTTGCGCTCGCGCAGTTGCTCCAGGAGCGAGACGAGCAGCGAGGCGCCGATCAGGAGCGTCGTCATGATCGCGCCCGCCGCCAGGCCGTGCCGCACGCTCGCGTACGTGGCGTCGCGGTGCGAGCTGGTGTACGCCCACATCCGCACGCTCGGGTCGACGGCCATGACCGCGTTGCGCGCCTGGTCGATCGCCTGCGCGTCGTCCTGGTCCGTCTTGACTCGCACGTTGGTCGAGCCGCCGCCCTTGCCGAGCATGCTCGCGTCGATGGCGCCCGGCGTGACGAGGAGCCCTGAGCCCTCGTCGCCCTCGGGGGTGCGGATGCCCTTGACGTCCCTGACCTCGCGCGGGAGCCGCCACAGCCGCCCGTGCTTCGTGTCCGGGGCGACGTCGATCTCCTGCCCCGCGCGGGCCACCTGCCACGTCTGGGTGTTGACGTCCTTGTCCCACTCCTCGTGGACCGTCTGCCGGGCCCGGAAGACGTCCCCGTCCGCGCACGAGGGCAGCTTCGCCTTCTCGCGCAGCGTCGCGCAGTCGCCGACCGTGATCCACACGGTGAGCGGCTCGCCGTCCTTGTCGAGCTTCCGGCCGGGGCGCGGTGTCTGGGCGTACCCGGTGATCTCCGCCGTCACCCGGTCCGCGCCGGGCGCCTTCACGGCCGCCGCGCGCAACCGCTCCGCGAGTTTCCAGTCGGTGATGTTGCTGGACACGCCGAGGGTCGCCCGGGTCGGGTCCTGTCCGGTCATCTTCTCGAAGTCGTCGCCGACCGAGCCGACCATCATCTGGAGCGCGATCGCGCCCGCCACGGCCACCGTGATCCCGCCGACCGCGCGGGCCGCCGTACCCCCGCTGAGCTGGAGCCTGCGCACGGCGAGCTGCCAGGGCACGGTGCCGCCGCGCAGCCGCCGCACCGCGAACTCGACGAGCCAGGGCAGCAGGGTCGCGAGCCCGATGAGGGCGAGCGAGGCGCCGCCCGCGAGGCGGTAGGGGTCGATGCTCTGCGCCTCGCGCTCGGCGGGCGTCGCGCGCAGCCGCTCGTCGGAGAGGAGCAGCGCGAGCCCCACGAGCGTGATGAGCAGCCGCCACCACAGCCTGCGCCTGCGTGGCGCGGACTGCCGGAAGACGCCGAGCGGTTCGATGCTCACCGCGCGCAGTGAGAAGAGCGTCACGGCGACCGCGCACACGGGCACGGCGAGCGCGACGAGCGCGGCGATCCCGGGCACGGGCGTGATGTCGTGGGGGAAGGCGCTGGTGCGCGTGATGCTCACGTACGGGGCGAACTGCCGCCCCACGAGGAGGAACACCACCCCCAGCACGAGCCCGAGCACCGCGGCGGCGAGCGCCTCGCCCGCCGCGATCCTGCGCGTACCGGCCGCGTCCGAGCCGACCAGGCGCAGCGCGGCGAGCCTGCGGTCGCGCCGCTCGCCGCCGAAGCGCACGGCGGTGCCGATGAAGAGCACGACGGGGATGAGCAGCACGACGCAGATCATGACGATGAGCGCGACGAGCAGCGGGTCCATCTCCTCGTGCAGGTTGAGGCGCTTGCCCCAGCCGTTCGCGTGCTGGAGGTCGCTGTGCGGCTTCGTCGCGAGGTCGCCGGGGTTGCCGTAGAAGTACAGCTCGCTCGGCTCGTCGAGGCCGCTCCCGCCGATCGTCCCGACTTCCTTGTACGGGGCGAAGCGGGCCTTCAGGACGGCGTCGCCCGAGCCGTGGAGCCGGTCGTGCAGCTCGGGCGAGACGAACATCTCGCCGGCCTTCGGGAAGCGGGCGAGTCCGGGCGGCGGGCTCGCCTCCTCGCCCTGCGCGGCGACCAGGAAGCCGCCGATCGTGACGTCCTGGTACTCGCTGGAGCCGTCCGAGATCAGGAAGGCGCGCGGCGACTTCTTCGCCGCGGCGGCCGAGAGCTTCGTCGGGCGGCGGTCGTCGAGGCGCTGGTCCTTGTTGGCGAGGAAGGTCGGCACCGAGGCGGCGACGAGGAGGAGCAGCACGCCGAGGCCGATGCCGACCGCCGTAAGCGCCGTCCGCGTCCAGCCCTCGCGGCCTCCCGAGACGGCGAAGCGCACGCCGAGGAGCAGGTCGCGCGCCCAGGTGGCGAGGCGGCCCGTCGCGGTGGGCGCGGGCGGGGGCGGGGGAGCGGCGTCCGCGTGCCTGTCGAGCGTGAGGGGGCTGGTCATACGAGGCGCTCCATATCCCGGGAGCGGCCGTCCCGTACGACGACCTCGCGGTCCGAGTACGCGGCGACGCGGGCCTCGTGCGTGACGAGGACGACGGCGGCGTTGGTGACGCGCGCGGCCTCGGTGAGCAGTTCCATGACGCGTTCGCCGTTGAGCGAGTCGAGCGCCCCGGTCGGCTCGTCGGCGAAGACGACGCGCGGCCCGGTGACGAGCGAACGGGCGACGGCGACGCGCTGCCCCTGCCCGCCTGAGACCTCCCCGGGCCGCTTGGCCGCCAGGTCCTCGACCTCCAGTCGCTCCATCCAGGCGTACGCGGCCTTCTCGGCCTCCTTGCGCTTGACGCCGTTGAGGCGCAGCGGCAGCGCCACGTTCTCGACGCAGCTCAGCTCGGGCACGAGCTGGCCGAACTGGAAGACGAAGCCGAAATCGCTGCGGCGCAGGGCGCTGCGGCGGCTCTCGGGGAGCGCGCTCAGCTCGGTGCCGCCGTAGTGGATCGTGCCCGCGTCCGGCGGGACGATCCCGGCGAGGCAGTGCAGCAGCGTGGACTTGCCGGAGCCGGACGGCCCCATGATGGCGACGACCTCGCCCGCGTGGATGGAGAACTCGGCTCCGTCGAGCGCGGTCGTGGGGCCGTAGGACTTGCGCAGTCCCTCGGCGGAGAGCAGGGAGCCCGAGGGGATCATCCGGTCACTTCCTTGGCGAGCTTGCCGAGCCTGGCGGTCGCCAGCTCCAGCCAGCGCAGATCGGCTTCGAGGTGGAACAGTGCGTGGTCGCAGATGAGCTGGTCGGCGAAGTCGCCCTTCCGCTTGCGTTCGGTGAGCGAGCGCATCAGGCGCAGGTGCTCGGAGCGCTGCACGTCCATGACGTCGTGCGCGTCCCGCTTGGTGAGCAGTGCGAGGACGACCTTCGTGTACAGCGTCGACTGGAGGTACGGCTCGGGCTTCTCGGGCGTCGCGAGCCACTGGGCGACGTCGGTGACCCCGGCGTCCGTGATCGCGTACCGCTTGCGCTCGGGGCCCTCGCCCGCCTCTATCCCGTCGACCTCGACGAGGCCGTTCTTCAGGAGGCGGGACATGGTCGAGTAGACCTGGCCGTAGTGCAGCGGCTTGTCGTGCCCGAACTTCTCGTCGAAGGCGCGCTTGAGGTCGTACCCGTGGCGTGGCCCCGTTTCGAGGAGGCCGAGGAGTGTGTGACCGATGGACATGGCGAGGACTATACACAGGGGGTATACGCGGTGGGTATACGTGGGGTGTATAGCTGCGCGGAAAGAGGGCCGGCCCCCTGGGGGACCGGCCCGTGACCTGCGGTGACGTCTCAGTCGTGCGTCTCCCGCGCCTCGTCTTCGGCGGGCCGCCCCGGCGGCCGTCCCCTGCGAGGGATCGGGGCCGCCGAGGACGGCAGCCGGCCCGCCTCGGCGAGGGCGCGGCGGAGCAGGTACTCGATCTGCGCGTTGCTGCTGCGCAGTTCGTCGGCCGCCCAGCGGGCCAGGGCGTCGTGCACCTTCGGGTCGAGGCGCAGGAGCACCTGCTTACGGGCCGGGCGCGCCGTTCGCCGCGTACGCTCCCGCTCGCCGGAGGCGGACCCCTCGTCCGCCGCGCTGTCGTTCATCTCCGCCTCGCCCCTCGACCGTGCTGTCAGGGTGTGCTCGTCAGTAGAGGGTGCCCGCGTTCACGACCGGCTGGGTGGCCCGGTCCCCGCACAGCACGACGAGCAGGTTGCTCACCATGGCCGCCTTGCGCTCCTCGTCCAGCTCCACGATGTCCTCCTGCTGGATGCGGGCGAGGGCCTGCTCGACCATGCCGACCGCGCCCTCGACGATGAGCCTGCGCGCGTCCACGACCGCGCCCGCCTGCTGGCGCTGGAGCATCGCGGAGGCGATCTCGGGGGCGTACGCGAGGTGGGTGAAGCGGGACTCGACGATCTCGACGCCCGCCGCCTCGACGCGCGCGTGCAGTTCGAGCGCGAGCTTCTCGGTGATCTCCTCGGCGTTCCCGCGCAGCGAGAGGCCCTCGTCCTCGTGGGCGTCGTACGGGTACTCGATGGCGATGTGCCGCACGGCCGCCTCGGTCTGCGTCGCGACGAACTCCAGGAAGTCGTCGACCTCGAAGCTCGCCTGCGCGGTGTCCTCGACGCGCCACACGACCACGGCCGCCAGCTCGATCGGGTTCCCGTAGGCGTCGTTGACCTTGAGGACGGCCGTCTCGTGGTTGCGCACGCGCGTGGAGATCTTCGTGCGGCTCGTGAGCGGGTTGACCCAGCGCAGCCCGTCGGTGCGGATCGTGCCCCGGTAGCGGCCGAAGAGCTGGACCACGCGGGCCTCGCCGGGCGCGACCATGTTGAGCCCCGCCATGGCGAAGATCGAGGCGATGGCGAGGAGGATGCCGACGACGATGAGCACCGCCTTGGCGCCCGTCGAGTCGACGGCGCTCGCGAGCGCGGCGAGCCCGATGCCGACGACGAGGCCGAGCAGCCCGAGGAGCAGGGCGAGCCCGCCGCCGATGCTCTTCGCGGTGAACTCCGTCACGCGCGGCTTCGGCATCTCGGTGAGCTGACCGGCCGCGAGCTCGTCCCCGCGCGGGGTCTCGGGTGTGGGGTGGGTGGACATGGGTGGTTCCCCCGTTCTGTCGCGGATGGGGCGGCGGCGACGGTGGTGACCGCTGGGACACACCGCCCCTGACCTGGGGCGGCGCGCTCGCGCACCGGGGGCCGACAGGCTCCCGTACCGCCGCTGCCGCGCTCTCAAAGTGATATCAGATTACCCCGGATGGCAACCATCCACACCTCCGTGGAGTCGGTTTCAGTACGGGACGGTGCTGATTGTCACGTCCGGAAAAGACACGATCGGAAGCCGTTTGTCCAAGAGCGCGGTGTTAGCTTTCAAAGCTGATCGAGCCACGGTGCGCGCGACGGAGCGAGCCGCCGTGGACCGCGACGCACACCACTGAGAAGGAGCGGCCGTCGACATGGGGCGAGCGGACGAGAGGCGAGCACGTCGCGGGGGCGGCGACTCGCGCGGGCGTGTGCGCCGCCTGTTCACGTGGAAGAAGCTGCTCGGCACCTTCTTCGGGCTGTGCCTGCTCGGGATAGCCGGCTTCGTCGGCCTCTACCTGTACGTCGACGTGCCCGAGGGCAACCCCGACGCGACGCAGCAGGCCAACGTCTACAAGTTCAAGGACGGCACCGTCCTCGCCCGCACCGGCGAGCGCAACCGCGAGATCGTCAGCCTCGACCGCGTCCCGAAGGACGTCCAGCACTCCTTCGTCGCCGCCGAGAACAAGAGCTTCTACAAGGACAAGGGCGTCGACCTCAAGGGCACCGCGCGCGGCCTGCTCAACACGGTCACCGGCAAGGGCAAGCAGGGCGGCTCGACGATCACCCAGCAGTACGTGAAGAACTACTACCTCACCGCCGACCAGACCGTGAGCCGCAAGCTCAAGGAACTGGTCATCTCGCTCAAGGTCGATCAGAAGTACTCCAAGGACGACATCCTCGCCGGGTACATCAACACGAGCTACTACGGCCGGGGCGCCTACGGCATCCAGGCCGCCGCCCAGGCGTACTACGGCATCGACGCCGACCAGCTGAACGTCACCCAGGGCGCCTACCTCGCCGCCCTCCTCCAGGCCCCGAGCCAGTACGACTGGTCCGTCGCGACGCCCACCGGCAAGGCCCTCGTCACGAAGCGCTGGAACTACGTGCTCGACAACATGGTCGACCAGCACTGGCTCGGCGCCGGGGAGCGCGCGGAGCTCAAGTTCCCCGTCCCGCACAAGGAACAGCGCGACGCCGGGCTCACCGGGCAGAAGGGCTACCTCCAGACCGCCGCCCGCAACGAGCTCATACGCACCGTCGCCAAGAACGACGACCTCTCGCTCGACGACGCGAAGGCCAAGGTCGACGCGGGCGGCTACACCGTCACGCTCAACATCGACCCGAAGAAGCAGGCCCGGCTGGAGAAGTCGGTCAAGAACCGCCTGACCTCGAAGCTCGACCCCAAGAACCGCACCGTGGACGCGAACGTGCAGGCCGGAGCCGCCTCCGTCGACCCGAAGAACGGCAAGGTCCTCGCCCTCTACGGCGGCAAGGGCTGGCCGGACCACTACACCGACAACGCGACCCGCACCGACTACCAGGTCGCCTCCACGTTCAAGCCGCTCATCCTGACCGCCGCCCTGGAGAACGGCGCGACGACGCAGGACGGCAAGCCCATCACCGCGTCCACGATCTACGACGGCACGAGCAAGCGCCCGGTCAAGGGCAGCGACATCGCCTTCGACCCGCCCAACGAGGACGGCGTCGACTACGGGCCGATCAACGTCCAGACCGCGATGAACAAGTCCGTGAACTCCGTCTTCGCGCAGATGGGCGTCGACGTCGGGATGGACGAGGTCATGAAGACCGCCGGCAAGCTCGGCATGGACGTCGAGAACGAGCAGGCCGTGCCCGCGCAGACCCTCGGCTCGATGGGCGCGAGCCCGCTCCAGATGGCCGGCGTGTACGCGACGCTCGACCACCACGGACGCAAGGTCACCCCGCAGATCCTCAAGTCCGTCACGTACGGCGGCGCCGACGTCAAGCTGCCGAGCGCGATCGGCGACCAGGTCGTCAGCCGCCAGACCGCCGACTCGGTCACCTCGGTCCTCACCGGCGTCGTCGACGACGGCACCGGCAGCGCGGTCCGCAACAGCCGCCAGCCGGTCGCGGGCAAGACCGGTACGTCCGACGACAACAAGTCGGCCTGGTTCACCGGCTTCACCCCGGACCTCGTCACCTCGGTCGGCGTCTTCGGCGAGGCGGGCAAGGACGGGACGACGTCGGACGGCACCACGTACAAGAAGGGCGCTCAGGTCACGCTGAGCGGCGCGGCGGGCGGCGGCCGGGTCAACGGCGGCGGCTTCCCCGCGCAGATCTGGGCCGACTACACCTTCGCGGTCGTGGGCGCCCCCGAGAAGTTCGACCTCGACACCGACATGGGCGCGGCCACCACCCCGACCGTCGACCCCACCCCCTCGGACACACCGACCCCCTCGGACACCCCGTCCCCGTCCACATCGGCCCCCGAGGAACCGACCCCGGACCCGACCACCGAGTCCCCGGACCCCGACCCGACCACCCCGAGCCCCGACCCCACGGACACGGGCGACGGCGGCCTCCCCACGAACAGCCCCGACCCCGGCGACCCGGGCGAGGGCGGGCCCTCCTTCCCGCCCCTGCCCGGCCAGGGCGGGCAGGACCCCGGCGGGGACGGCAACGGCTTCTGACGGCGAAAGGTGCCCCCGGCCACGGAACGGAACCGTGGCCGGGGGCACCGGCGTACGTGCGCGGCGGCGATGCGCGTACGAAGGCGCGCCCCCCTACGCGGGCGCCTCTGCGCACGCCTCCTGCGCACGCGCCCCTACGCGTCCAGCTCGAACCACACGACCTTCCCGTTCCCGAGCCGTGTCGCGTCCCACCTGCGCGCGAGCCGCTTCACCAGGAACAGCCCGCGCCCGCCCTCGTCCGTCGTCCGCGCGTTCCGCACCCGGGGCAGCTGCGGCACGTCGTCGCCGACCTCCACCCGGAGCACGTCGGTGCGCAGCAGCCGCAGCGTGACGGGGCGCGTGGCGTACCGGATCGCGTTCGTCACGACCTCGCTCACCAGCAACTGCACGGTGTCGATGTGCCGCTCCAGGCCCCACCGCTCCAGCGCCTCCCGCGCGAGGCGCCGGGCGCGGGAGACGGCGCGCGGCTCCGCGTCGAGGAACCAGAAGGCGACGTCCTCCGGCGCGATTCCCTGGAAGCGCGCGGCGAGCAGCGCGATGTCGTCGTCGCGGTCGCTCGGACCGAGCACGTCGAGCACCGAGTCGCACAGCGCCTCCAGCGGCGGCGCGTGGTCGGCGCCCGTGAGCCGCGCGGTCTCGGCGAGCTTCTCGGTGAGCTGCTCGATCCCCGTCCACACGTCCCGCAGCCGCGATTCCACGAGCCCGTCCGTGTAGAGCAGCAGCGTCGCCCCCGAGGGCGCGTCCAGCTCGACGGCCTCGAAGTCCACCCCGCCCACCCCGATCGGCGCCCCCGGCGGCACGCTGAGCACCTCGGCGCGCCCGTCCATGTGGAGCAGGAGGGGCGGCGGGTGGCCCGCGTTGGCGACCGTGATGCGGTGCGAGACGGGGTCGTAGACGACGTACACGCACGTCGCCATGCGGTCGCTGCCGAGCCGCTGCGCCTGCTCGTCGAGGTGGTGCAGGACCTCGGTCGGCGGCAGGTCGAGCCCGGCGAGGGTCTGCGCGGTGGTCCGCAACTGGCCCATGATCGCCGCCGAGGTCATCGAGTGGCCCATGACGTCGCCCACGACGAGCGCGACGCGCGAGCCCGGCAGCGGGATCGCGTCGTACCAGTCGCCGCCGACGCGCGCCGTCTCGGCCGCCGGAAGGTACCGGCTCGCGAGCCGCACCCCGGTCGCGTTGGGCAGCGTCTCGGGGAGCATCATGCGCTGCAACTCGTCCGCGATGTACGCCTCGCGCCCGTAGAGCACCGCCTTGTCGACGCCGAGCGCGGAGTGAGTCGCGAGCTGCGCCGCGACGAGGAGGTCGTCGGGCGCGAAGGGCACCCGCTCGGGGGCGCGCAGGAAGACGGCCGCGCCGATCACCCGGCGGCGCCCGCGCAGCGGGGCGAGGATCGCCCGCCGCCCGTCCACCCCGTCGAGCGGCGGTACGGCGTCGGCGCCGAGCAGTTCGGGGAGCGCGGCCCGCGCCGCCTCCGAGCCGCCGAAGAGCGGCCGGACCCCGCGCAGCACCTCGGCGAGCGCGCCGTCCGGCTCGACCTCGCACGTCTGCGCCCCGCGCACCGAGCCGTCCGGGAGCGGCGTCGCGGGCAGGAGCGCTCCCGAGAGCGTGTACTGCCCGGTGAGCATCCCCGGGTCGGGGATGCGGTCGGTGCGGCGCAGCCGCAGCACCAGGGGACCGGTGGGGCGTTCGTCGCCGACCGGGAGCGGATCGCGGAGGTAGACGAGGATCGCGTCGGCGAAGACCGGCACGCTCGCCCGGCACAGGCCCATGACGATCTCGTCGAGGTCGATGCCGCGCGCGATCCGGCGCGTCGCCGCGCCGACGAAACGCAGTCGCTCGCCCTCGGCGCGCTCGCGCTCCTGTTCGCTCGGGTGCGCGGGGGCCTCCTCGTTGAAGGCGCGCGGCGCCGAGGTGCCCCCGGCGGGCGCGGGCGCGGTGTCGGCGCGCGGCCGGACGGGCTCGGCGGCGTCGGGCGCGTCGCCGCCCCCGGCGTCCCGGGCGTGGCCACCGCCCTCGGCGCGCTCGCGCTCCTGGCCGGGCGGCGCCGCGTGCGCGGCGGGGACCTGCGGCGCGGGCAGGGGCTGCCCCGCCGCGCCGTGCGCGGCGTGCAGCAGGCCGCCCGGCGCCTGCGGGTGGGGGGTGGGTTGCTCGGTCACGCGTGTCGAATCCGTCCGTCCGGCTGAGCGGCCCGCGCTCAGACGCGCCGGCAGTTCAGGAAGAGCTGGAACTCGGGAGGGGTGTCGGTGCTGGCGGGGGCGTACGAGTACGCGTCCTCGCCAACGATCTCGAACCCGGCATCCCGCACGGTACGGCGCAACTCCTCGCGGAGGTAGCCCGATACCCGGATCTCGTGCCCCAGGAACGGAATCGCCGCGTCGTCGAGGTCGGCCTCGACCATCGAGAGGGCGAGCAGCCCGCCGGGGACGAGCAGGGAGTGCAGGGAGCGCAGGGCGTGCGGGATCTCCGGGCGCGGCAGCATGAGCAGGGTGAAGAAGCACGTGATGCCGTCGAAGCGGCCGAGCCCGTCCGGGCCCTCGGCGCGCAGCGAGGCCACGTCGCGCCGCAGGAACCGCGCCCCGGGGACGTGCGTCGTGGCCAGTTCCACCATCCCGGGCGAGAGATCGACCCCGGTGACGTCGAACCCGGCCTCGACGAGGCTCTTCGCGGTCGGCAGCCCCGTACCGCTGCCCACGTCCAGGACCCGGGCCCCGGCCGGCAGCTCCTTCGCGAGCCACTCACCGGCCGCGAGCTGGCCCTCCTTGTGCGGGAAGGCCTCGTCGTAGCGCTGTCCGATGGCGTCGAACGCCGCCGCCTGCCCCGCGCGGTCCGGCGCACCGGCCCCGTATCCCTCGTACCCCACGCTCACGTACTGTCCGCCCCTCGTTGACTCTCCGTCAACCTCCGTGCGCGTCACGGCGGTTGCGCCCCACAGCGGGCCGTCTCGCGGAGCTAGATCCTACGTTTGCCCCTCCGGGGGGCGGCAAGAGTCTCATGCACCCGGCTCGACCGCCCCGCACCAGGGCACGGCGGCCCCGCGCCCTGGCACGGCGCTCCCGCGCCCCCGCCCGGTGCTCTCATGCCGTCAGCTCGGCGGGCAGCCGGTCCCAGTCGGCGGGGAGCGGCGGTACGGGCCAGGAGGGCTCGGGCCGCCACTGGGCCCACGGCTCGCTGAACGGGGCGCCCCAGGACTGGATGAGGGCAAGCGCCGCGCGCCCCGCCTCGCGTACCCCCGCCGCCGTCTGGGCGCTCATCAGCCCGTCCGCGCACGCCTGCGCGAACTCGTCCTCGTCCCGCCAGGACCAGGAGCGGTCCCGCTGGACGTCGATGTCGAGGAAATGGTCCACGGAGTCCACGCCCGCCGGGTGCCTGCGCAGCGGCTGCTCCAGATTCACGTACCAGTTCCTGAAGGTCCAGTCCTCGTCCCACCACAGCCACACCGACCACGGTTCACCGGCACGGGCGAGCTTGAGGACCCCGTTTCCCCACCAGGGCTCACGCCCGGTGGTACGGGGGCGCGTGTACCGGCTCGCGAGGGGCTCGGCGTGCACCGGGGTCCCGTCCGCGAAGACCGGCCGGACGCACTCCGTACCCGGCGCGAGCCAGGCCACGAGCCGGTCCCCGGTGTCCTCCACGACCGTCATGGGGCGGCAGATGTGCACGCCTTCGTCGCCACGGGTCCCGTTGGCGCGGTAGCGCCAGAGGATGGGGGTGCCGGGGGACCAGCGGGGGGCGGCGGTTTCGTGGGGCATGCGCGGATTTTACGCCCGGCTCCGGTCGTCCCCGCCGCCCGCTTCAGCGCCCGCTGATCACGGCCTGGTCATCCGCAGGACGTCCAGCGCCTCGTCCAGCTGCTCCACCGTCAGGGCCCCGCGCTCCACGTACCCGGACTCGATCACGACCTCCCGGATCGTCTTCCGCTCGGCGAGCGACTTCTTCGCGACCTTCGCCGCCTCCTCGTAGCCGATGTACTTGTTGAGCGGCGTCACGACGGACGGCGAGGACTCCGCGTACTCGCGCGCCCGCTCCGCGTTCGCCGTGATGCCGTCGATCGTGCGGTCCGCCAGGAGCCGCGAGACGTTGGCGAGCAGCCGCACCGACTCCAGCACGTTCTTCGCGAGGACGGGCAGCATCACGTTCAGCTCGAAGTTCCCCGCCGCCCCCGCCGCGCCCACGGTCGCGTCGTTGCCGACGACCTGCACGGCGACCTGGAGCACCGCCTCGGGCAGCACGGGGTTGACCTTGCCCGGCATGATCGAGGAACCGGGCTGGAGGTCGGGCAGGTTGATCTCCGCGAGACCCGTACGCGGCCCGGAGGACATCCAGCGCAGGTCGTTGGCGATCTTCGTGAGCGAGCCCGCGATCGTACGGAGCTGCCCGGACGTCTCCACGAGCCCGTCGCGCGCGCCCTGCGCCTCGAAGTGGTCGCGGGCCTCGGTGAGCGGCAGCCCGGTGACGCGGGCGACCTCGGCGATGACGGCGGCCGAGAAGCCCGGCGGCGTGTTGATCCCCGTACCGACCGCCGTGCCACCCAGCGGCAGCTCGGCGAGCCGGGGCAGCGAGGCGCGCAGCCGCTCGATCCCGTACCGCACCTGCGCCGCGTAGCCGCCGAACTCCTGGCCGAGCGTGACGGGCGTGGCGTCCATGAGGTGGGTGCGGCCCGACTTCACGACGTCCGCGAACTCCTCGCCCTTGCGCGCGAGCGCGGCGGCGAGGTGGTCGAGCGCGGGGATCAGGTCGTGCGTGACGGCGGAGGTCGCGGCGATGTGGATGGAGGAGGGGAAGACGTCGTTGGACGACTGCGAGGCGTTGACGTGGTCGTTCGGGTGCACGTCGGCGCCGAGGCGCTCCGTGGCGAGCGTGGCGAGGACCTCGTTCGTGTTCATGTTCGAAGAGGTCCCCGAGCCGGTCTGGAAGACGTCGACGGGGAAGTGCTCGTCCCAGCGGCCCTCGGCGACCTCCTCGGCGGCCGCCCGGATGGCCCGCGCGCGCTCCGCGTCGAGCACCCCGAGTTCGGCGTTGACCTTGGCCGCCGCCGCCTTGATCTGGGCGAGAGCGCGGATGTGCGCGCGCTCCAGGTGCTGGCCCGAGATCGGGAAGTTCTCGACCGCGCGCTGGGTCTGAGCGCGGTACTTCGCGTGCGCGGGCACCCGCACCTCGCCCATGGAGTCGTGCTCGGTACGGAACTCGGGCGCGGCGGCCTCGGGGGTCGCGGACCTCTCGGACCTCTCGGACATGGAACGGCGCTCCTCTCCATCGGGGACCCGCGCGGGGGTGTCGCACGGGGACTCTATGGAGGCAGCGGCGGGGCGGGGGCGGATATTCCGCCCCCGCCCCGCGAGGGCTCAGCCGAGGCCGGGGCCCCGGACCGGGATGCTGGTGAACGTCGGGGCCGGGGCGGGCTCGGTGAAGAAGTCGTTGCCCTTGTCGTCCACGACGACGAAGGCGGGGAAGTCCTCGACCTCGATGCGCCAGACGGCCTCCATGCCCAGCTCCTCGTACTCGACGACCTCGACCTTCTTGATGCAGTCCTGCGCCAGGCGCGCGGCCGGGCCGCCGATGGAGCCGAGGTAGAAGCCGCCGTGCGTGGCGCAGGCGTCGGTGACCTGCCGCGAGCGGTTGCCCTTGGCGAGCATGACCTTGGAGCCGCCCGCGGCCTGGAACTGCTCGACGTAGGAGTCCATGCGTCCGGCGGTCGTCGGGCCGAAGGAACCGGAGGCGTAGCCCTCTGGGGTCTTGGCGGGGCCCGCGTAGTAGACCGGGTGGTCCTTGAGGTACTGCGGCAGGCCCTCGCCCGCGTCGAGCCGCTCCTTGAGCTTGGCGTGCGCGATGTCGCGCGCGACGACGAGCGGGCCGGTCAGCGAGAGGCGGGTCTTGACGGGGTACTTGGTCAGCTCGGCGAGGATGTCGTCCATGGGCTGGTTGAGGTCGATGCGGACGACCTCGTCCGCGCCGTCCTCGGAGAGGTGCTCATCCGTCGTCTCCGGCAGGAAGCGGGCCGGGTCGGTCTCCAGCTGCTCCAGGAAGACGCCCTCGGCGGTGATCTTCGCGACGGCCTGGCGGTCGGCGGAGCAGGAGACGGCGATGGCGACGGGGCAGGAGGCGCCGTGCCGGGGCAGGCGCACGACCCGTACGTCGTGGCAGAAGTACTTGCCGCCGAACTGCGCGCCGATGCCGATCCTCTGCGTCAGCTCGAAGACCTTCTCCTCCAGCTCCTTGTCCCGGAAGCCGTGCCCGAGCGGGGAGCCCTCCTCGGGCAGCTCGTCGAGGTAGTGCGCGGAGGCGTACTTCGCGGTCTTGAGCGCGAACTCGGCGCTCGTGCCGCCGACGACGATCGCGAGGTGGTACGGCGGGCAGGCGGCCGTGCCGAGCGAACGGATCTTCTGCTCCAGGAACTTCATCATGGAGGACTCGTTGAGGACGGCCTTCGTCTCCTGGTAGAGGAAGGACTTGTTGGCGCTGCCGCCGCCCTTGGCCATGAAGAGGAACTTGTAGGCGCCGCCGTCGGTCGCGTACAGCTCGATCTGCGCGGGGAGGTTGGAGCCGGTGTTCTTCTCCTCCCACATGGTCAGCGGGGCCATCTGCGAGTAGCGCAGGTTGAGCTTCGTGTACGCGTCGTAGATGCCGTGCGCGAGCGCCTTCTCGTCCTCGCCCGAGGTGAGCACCTGCTGACCGCGCTTGCCCATGACGATCGCGGTGCCGGTGTCCTGGCACATGGGCAGGACGCCCGCGGCGGCGATGTTCGCGTTCTTGAGCAGGTCGAGGGCGACGAACTTGTCGTTCGAGCTGGCCTCGGGGTCGTCGATGATGCGGCGCAGCTGGGCGAGGTGGGCGGGGCGCAGGTAGTGCTGGATGTCGTGGACCGCCTCGGCGGCGAGCGTGCGCAGCGCCTCCGGATCGACCTTGAGGAAGGTCCGCCCGTCCGCCTCGAAGGTGGAGACCCCCTCCGAGGTCACCAGCCGGTACGGCGTGGTGTCCTCTCCGGTGGGCAGCAGATCGGTGTACGCGAACTCCGGCATCGTGACGCTTCCTCGTGTGGGTGACGCGGGGCGGACGGTGTGGGTCGCCCCGGGCCGCCCGCGACCCGGCTTCCTGGCTCCTGGGCGGCGCCATTCAGGTTAGAACCCCGGGGGTGCGGGGTGGTGGTGAGGTAGGGCTCAGTGGGGGGTGGGGGGGCGGGGGGCTGTCGTCGCGGGGTCTGTGGTCGCCGGGGTGGTCGTCGCTCGGTGGTGGCTGCTGGGTTGGTCGTCGCCGGGTCTGTTGTCGCTTGGTGGTTGCTGCCGGGTTGGTCGTCGCTCGGTGGTGGCTGCTCGGTCTGTCGCTGTCGGGTTGGTCGTCGCTCGGCGGTTGCCGTCCCACCTGTAGCGCCCGGCAGTTGGCGCCTCGCGCGGAGGAAAGCGTCTGTCGCGAGGGGTATCGCGATCTATCGCGTTTCGGTACGCTGCGTCGGTGGACCTCGACAAGCGCCCCCAGACCGCCCAGCGCCCCACGACGACCGCGCCGGACGGCGCGGGCGGCAGCCCCGCCCTGCGCGCCTCGGACGCCGACCGCGACCACTACGCGGCGATCCTGCGCGAGGCGCTCGCCGAGGGCCGCCTGACCGCCGAGGAGCACGCGGAGCGCGTCGAGGCGGTCTTCACCGCCCGTACGCACGCGGACCTCGAACCCCTCGTCGCCGACCTCCCGCGCGCCGGCACGACACCGGGCGCGACCGCCAGCACCGCACCCGCCGCGCCCGCGCCGCAGGCCGGTCCCCAGGAGGACCTGTACGCGGTCTTCTCGCAGGCCGTGCGCCGGGGCCACTGGCGCCCTGCGGCCCTCATCCGCGCGTACGCGATCTTCGGGAGCGTCGAGATCGACCTCAGCGAGGCGATCTTCGAGCACCGCCGTGTCACGATCCGCGCCTTCTCGCTCTTCGGCAGCGTCGAGATCCGCGTCCCGGAGAACGTGACGCTGCACGGCGGCGGAAGCGGAGTCCTCGGCCAGTTCGAGGTCGAGGGCCTTCAGGCGACCGACCCCGAGGCCCCGTCCGTCGACGTCGAGGGCCTCGCGATCCTGGGCAGCGTGGAGGCGGCGCCGAAGCGGGGGCGGCTGATCCGGGAGCTGTCGCGGCACTTGCGGAGGCGGCTCGGGTGAGCAGCGGGCAGCCCCCGCCCTCCCAGGGGGGCTCCCCGTAACAAGTCTTTCGCACCTCCGCGCCCCTCAGTCCCCATTTCCGCCCTCTCGGTCCGAATCTGT
Organism: Streptomyces sp. NPDC088923; assembly: GCF_044749745.1. Classification (NCBI taxonomy): domain Bacteria; kingdom Bacillati; phylum Actinomycetota; class Actinomycetes; order Kitasatosporales; family Streptomycetaceae; genus Streptomyces; species Streptomyces sp. NPDC088923. The sequence goes on from NZ_JBIVIO010000001.1 coordinate 1,270,733, forward strand.
GGAAAACCTCGCGAAACTCGCCATGGTCGCCACCTGAACGGGTGAGACGATTTCTGTTTCGACGCGGAAATTGGCGGTTATCCACAGGCAACCCCGGCACGGAGAGTCATGCCCTGCGGGTGAGTGAGCACTCACCCACTTCGGGGGTACCCCCCAGCCGGCGGCCCCGCACCCCGCCTCGCACGCCGCCCCACCCCGCCCCTCCCGACGCCGCATCCCCACGCAGTGCATAGGCGCGCGCACAGCGGGTAGAGCTTGCTCCATCGCTCGTCACACGTCGCTCGCGTAGCCGTTAGCCGTCGTCAGGAGTAGACCGTGCTGTACTCGCCGCGTCAGTCCCTCCCGATCAGCGCCATCCCCCAGCAGCGGTCCCCCGAGCCGGAGCGCCGGCGCGACACGAGCACCCCACCCCGCCCCACCGCGAGCGCCCCGTCCCGCGACAAGGACACCCCCTGGCACGCCGAGGCCGTCTGCCGCCGCGACGAGGCGGGCCTCTTCTTCGCCCCCTCCAAGGAGCCCACGGCCGCGCGCCTCTCCCGCGAGGACGCCGCCAAGCGCGTGTGCGCCGGTTGTCCGGTACGGGTCGAGTGCCGCGAGCACGCGCTGGTCCAGCCGGAGCCGTACGGGGTGTGGGGCGGCCTCACGGCGGCGGAGCGACGTGTCCTCCTGGCCCGCCGCCGACGCCGTGCGGTCGCCAGGGCCCGCTGACGCGGGGGCCGCCACGCCGACGCGGAGCCCGGACCGATCGGTGCCGCCCCGAGTTGCGCCCCCCGCCACCCGTACGAGCCTGGAAGGGTGAACGCACTCACCCCCGGCTTCCACGGAAAGCCCCGGCGGCTCACCGACCGGCTGCCCCCGGGCCAGTACCCGACGGAGATGTTCCCCGTCCTCTCCGCCGGGCCCACCCCGCGCCTGCGCACCGAGGCGTACACCCTCACACTCACCTCCGAGACGGGCGAGCGGCACACCTGGGACTGGGGCGGTCTCCTCGCACTCCCGCAGGAGGAGGTCACCACCGACATCCACTGCGTGACCCGGTGGTCCAAATTCGACACGCGGTGGAAGGGTGTCGCCCTCGACACCCTCCTCGAAGCCGCGGGCGGCGCCGGGCCGCGCGCCCGGTACGTCGTCGCCGAGTCCCACGGCGGCTACACGACGAACATCCCGCTCGCCGAGGTCACCGGCGGGCGCGCCTGGATCGTCCACGAGTACGACGGGTTCCCCGTCTCACCGGAGCACGGCGGCCCGCTGCGGCTGCTCGTACCGCGCCTGTACTTCTGGAAGTCCGCGAAGTGGCTCAAGGGCATCCGCCTCACGGTCGAGGACGAGCCCGGCTTCTGGGAGAACGCGGGCTACCACAACCACGGCGACCCCTGGCGCGAAGAGCGCACCTGGAGCGACTGACATGGCCGCCCCCGCCGCCCGCCGCGGCGGCGCCCCGTACCAGCACTGGGCCCGCGCGACCCTGCTCGCCCGCACCCCGGAGACCGGCACCGCGCGCACCCTCGTGCTCCGCGCCTCCGGCTGGCCGGGTCATCTGCCCGGCCAGCACATCGACATCCGCCTCACCGCCGACGACGGCTACCAGGCCGCCCGCAGCTACTCGCTCGCCGCGCCCGGCAAGGGCGAGCACCTGGAGGTCGGCGTCCAGCCGGTGGATGCCGGCGAGGTCTCGCCCTACCTCGCCGAGGAACTCCCCGTCGGCGCCGACGTGGAGGTACGGGGACCGCTCGGCGGCTGGTTCGTGTGGCGCCCGGAGCGCGCCACGGCCCCCCTCCTGCTCCTCGCGGGCGGCTCCGGCGTGATCCCGCTGATGGCGATGCTCCGCGGCCACCGCACCTCGGGGGCCCGCGTCCCCGCCCGCCTCGTCTACTCCGTACGCGATCCGGCGCAGGTCTGGTACGGGGCCGAACTGGCCGCCGTGGCCCCGCCCGTGTCCGTACGGCTCCTGCACACCAGGACCGCGCCGCCCGGCGACCCGCGCCCGCCGGGCCGGATCGCGAGCGCCGATCTCCCCGAGGCCGGCGGCCCCTTCGCACCCGGCGTCCCCGACGTCTTCGTCTGCGGCCCGACCGGCTTCGTCGAGTACGCGGCCGACCTGCTCCTCCTCGCGGGCCACCCCGCGGAGCGCATCCGCACCGAACGCTTCGGCTGACGCGCCGACACACGCCAGGAGTTGACCCCCATGACCAGCGCATACCTCGACGGCAACGCCCTCGCCGGCCCCCTCGCCCCGATCCTCGCGGTCGACCCCACGACCGCCTGGCGCCACTGCCCGGACTGCGGCCTGCGCGGGCCGCTCGCGGGGCTGCACGTCTACGGCCCCGAGCCGGGCCTCACCGCCCGCTGCCCCGGCTGCGAGGCGATCGCCCTCCGTGTCATGGCCGAGGGCCCCTTCACCTGGCTCTCCCTCGGCGGCCCGGACGGCGCCTTCCGCTTCCGGACGGGGTGAGGCGAGCGGCGCACGGGAAGTTGCAGAGACTTCTCTGCACAGAACCCTGTGCAGAGAAGTCTCTGTAACCTATGCTCCCCTCATGACAGAGCCTTCCGGCAGTCCCCGTCCCGCCCGCCGCATCGACGCCCGCAGCCTGCGCGGTATCGCGCACCCGCTGCGCATGAGCCTGCTCGAAGCGCTCAGCCTCGACGGCCCCGCGACCGCCACCGTCCTCGCGGCCCGCCTCGGCGAGAACACCGGCACGGTGAGCTGGCACCTGCGCCAGCTCGCCGAGCACGGCTTCATCGAGGAGGAGACCGGCCGCGGCACGAAGCGCGAGCGCTGGTGGCGGCGCACCGAGGCCAAGAACGACCTGCGCACGGCCGACTTCCGCGAGGACCCGGAGAGCCGGGGCGCGCTCTCGGTCTACCTGCACGAACTCGTACGGCAGTACTTCCAGCGCGTGGCCACGTACGTGGCCGAGGACTGGGACGACACCTGGCGCGGAGCGGGCACGCTCTCCGACTGGTCCGGCATGCGGCTGACCCCCGACCAACTCCGCGCGCTGAACGCGGAACTGATCGAGGTCATCGCGCGCCACAGCCCCGCGCCCGACGCGGAGCCCGGCCCGGACGCGCTGCCCGTCGTCGTACAGCTCCAGTCCTTCCCGCGCGCGCCCAGGGACGGGCGATGAGCCGCCGGGGCGGACCCCCGCACGCGAGCGGCCGGGGCGGACTCCTGCGCACGCACGGCGACTTCAGGCGGCTGTGGTGCGGCGAGACGACGGGGAAGTTCGGCGCCTCCGTCACGAGTGTGTCGATGCCGCTCATCGCCGTCGCGACCCTGAACGCGGGGCCCTTCACCGTGGGGCTGCTCACCGCCGCTTCCTGGGCCCCCTGGCTGCTCATCGGATTGCCCGCCGGCGCCTGGGTGGACCGGCTGCCGCGCCGCCCGGTCATGCTCGCGGCCGCGGCGGTCTCACTCGTCCTCTTCGCCGCGCTCCCGCTCGCCGCGTCGACGGGCAGGCTGAGCGTTCCGCTCCTGCTCGCCGTGGCGCTCCTCACGGGTACGGCCGCCGTCTTCTTCCAGACCGCCTACACCGCCTACCTCCCCACCCTCCTCGCCCCCGAGGAACGGGCCGAGGGCAACGCCAAGCTCCAGGGCAGCGCCTCCGCCGCGCAGATCGCGGGCCTCGGCACCGGCGGCCTGATCGCCGACCTCGCGGGCGCCGTCAACGCGATGTACGTCAACGCCGCGACCTTCCTGGTCTCGCTGCTGTGCCTGGGACGCATCCGGCACCGCGAGCCGCGCGGCACGGCGAAGGCCGCCCGCACGACCTCGCTCGTGGGCGAGGTCGCCGACGGGCTGCGCCTGGTGGCCCGCGATCCCTGGCTGCGCCCGCTCACGCTCTTCGGAGCCGCGTCCAACCTCGCCCTCATGGGCTACCAGTCGATCCAGGTCGTCTTCCTGGTCAGGGGGGTCGGCGTGGGTCCGGGCGGCGTCGGGGTCCTCGTCGCCGCCACGAGCGTGGGCGGCGTGGCCGGGGCCTTCCTGGCCCGCGGGGCGGTCGACAGGTTCGGTACGGCCCGCGCCCTCCTGCTCTTCGAACTGGGCTTCGCCATACCGGCGTTGCTCATGCCGCTCGCCTTCGGCGGGGCCGGGCTCGCGCTCTTCGTGGCGGGCGGCTTCAGCGTCACGGCGGGCGTCGTCGCGGGCAACGTCATCGCCTCCGGCTTCCGGCAGCGCTACTGCCCCCCGGAGCTGCGCGGCCGGCTCGCGGCGAGCGCGGCCTTCCTCGCGTACGGGACGATCCCGCTCGGCGCCCTGCTCGGCGGCACCCTCGGCAGCGTCCTCGGCCCGCGCGCGGCGCTCGCGCTCACCAGCGCGGGCGTCCCGCTCGCCGCGCTGATCCTCCGCTTCTCGCCGATCGGCCGCACCCGGGACCTCCCCCTGGGCCGCGAACGGACCGCGGACGGACCCGCCCCGGCGGCGGCGTCGTAGCGCCTTCCGCACCGCCGGCGGGGGCACGGGTGACCTGCATCCCGTACCCCCGTCGCCTCCGGGCGCCCCGGCGTCAGTTGGCCCGGTCGAAGTCCACGCTCGCGTAGGCGCGCAGCTTCGAGAGCCGGTGCGTCGAGTCGATCTGGCGGATCGTGCCCGACTTCGAGCGCATCACGAGGGACTGCGTCGTCGCCGTCTCGGCGCGGTAGCGGACGCCGCGCAGGAGTTCGCCGTCCGTGATGCCGGTCGCGACGAAGAAGACGTTCTCGCCGGAGACCAGGTCGTCCGTGGACAGGACGCGGTCGAGGTCGTGGCCCGCGTCGACCGCGCGCTGCCGCTCGGCCTCGTCCTTCGGCCACAGCTTGCCCTGGATCACGCCGCCGAGGCACTTGATCGCGCAGGCGCTGATGATGCCCTCGGGCGTGCCGCCGATCCCCATCAGCAGATCGACGCCCGTGCCCTCGCGCACCGCCATGACCGAACCGGCCACGTCGCCGTCCGAGATGAACTTGATACGGGCCCCCGTCTCGCGGATCTCGCGGACGATGCCCTCGTGCCGGGGCCGGTCGAGCACGACGACGGTGACGTCCTCGGGCGTCGAGTGCTTCGCCTTGGCGACCCGGCGGATGTTCACCTCGACGGGCGCGTTGATGTCGACGAAGTCGGCTGCCTCGGGGCCCGTCACGAGCTTGTCCATGTAGAAGACGGCGGACGGGTCGAACATCGTGCCCCGGTCGGCGGCGGCGAGCACCGCGATCGCGTTCGGCATGCCCTTCGCGCAGAGGGTCGTGCCGTCGATCGGGTCGACCGCGATATCGCACTCGGGTCCGGTCCCGTCGCCGATGCGCTCCCCGTTGAAGAGCATCGGCGCCTCGTCCTTCTCGCCCTCGCCGATCACGACGACACCGCTCATGGAGACGGTCGAGACGAGCGAACGCATCGCCCGCACGGCGGCACCGTCCGCCCCGTTCTTCTCGCCGCGCCCGACCCAGCGCCCCGCGGCCATCGCGGCGGCCTCGGTGACCCGGACGAGTTCGAGGGCGAGGTTGCGGTCCGGGGCCTCCGGGGACACGTCGAGGGGGCCTGGCAGGTGGTGTTCGGGGTGCTCAGAACTCATCGGGGCTGCACCTTCCTGATGCGAGCGGCGGCCCCGCGCGAACGCCCGAGGGGACGGGGCGACGGCCCGGGACCGGAATCGAGGGTTGTTATCGATTTTATCCGCCAGTACGACAAAATGAGCAGTGGGCCCCACGGATGAGCGGATGGCGGGCCGGGCGAGGTGTGCGCGAGGTCGGGGCGGAGGTGGATGCCGAGGTCGGTGCCGAGGTCGGTGCGAGGTCCGCGCCGAGGTTCGTTTCGAGGTCCGTGCGAGGCCTTAGTGCCGGGGCCGCGCACGAGGAGCGGCGCGGGTCTGGGACGATGGGCGCGTGGCAGGCAAGAGGGGCAAGCAGACGGTGCGGGACATGATCCTGTCGCTCGGCGTGATCGTCGCGATCGCGGCCGGCATCTGGATCTTCGTCCCGCACGACGATTCCAAGGACCCGGTCGAGCGGGTCGACTACCGCGTCGAGCTGGCGACCGCGCAGCGCGCGGCGGCGTATCCGGTGGCGGCCCCCGAGGGCCTGCCGAAGACGTGGAAGGCGACCTCGGTCAGGTACCGCGCCCAGGACGGCGACGCCTGGCACCTCGGGTACCTCGACCCGCACGAGAAGTACGTGGCGGTCGAGCAGTCCACGAAGGACCCGGCCGAGTTCATCGAGAACGTGACGCGGCAGGCCAGGAAGTCGGGCGCCGCGACGCGCGTCAACGGCCGCGACTGGCAGCCGTACAAGGGCGACCGCTACGACGCGCTCGTGCTGCGCGAGGGCAGGTCCACGACCGTCGTGACCGGCTCGGCGGGCCTGGCGCAGCTCAAGGCCTTCGCCGCGGCCCTGCGCACCGCGGACGCCGCCGTGCCTTCCGCGTCGGCGGACCCGAGCCCGCGGAACGCCTGAGCCGCGCCGGTGCGGGCCGCGTACCGCTCCGTACGCTCCCCGCGGTGCGAAGCCCCTGCGGTGCGCGCCGCCCCCCTGCGGTGCGCGCCGCCCCCCTGCGGTGCGAGCCGCCCCCCTGCGCGCGAGGCGCCCCCACCGCGGCGCAGGACGCGGCACAGAGCCCCGGGAACGCCGTTGTTCCCGGGGCTCGCTGTCTACGTGCCCGCTGCCGGGCGCCCCGCTCAGACGGTGGTGACGACCTCGTCGAAGGCCAGGCGCGGCAGGCGCGGGAAGGGCGCGGCGTCGTCGCCCTGCTTGCCGATGTTGATGATCATCAGCGGGGTGTGGTCCTCGTCCAGGAACTCCTTCTGGACGCCGGGGAAGTCGAAGCCGGTCATGGGACCCGCGGCGAGCCCGGCGGCGCGGATGCCGATGATGAAGTAACCGGCCTGGAGGGTCGCGTTGATCGGGGCGACCTGCTCGCGGACGACGCGGGCCGAGAAGTAGGCGTCGGCGATGCCGGGGGCGTGCGGGACGAGCTTGGGCAGCTCCGCGTGGAACTCGTTGTCGGTCGACAGGATCGCGACGAGCGGCGCCGTGGCGGTCTTCGCCTGGTTGCCCTCGGCCATGAGCGGCACGAGGCGCTCGCGGGCCTCGGGGGAGCGGACCAGGGTGATGCGCAGCGGCGACTGGTTGAACGCGGTGGGGCCGAACTTGATCAGGTCGTAGACGGCCTGGATCTGCTCGTCGGTCACCGGCTCATCGGTGAAGGTGTTCGCCGTGCGGGCCTCGCGGAAGAGGAGGTCCTGGGTGGCTGCGTCGAGAACGAGCGACATGCGGTGGTACCTCGTGAAGGGGAAGGAGCCCTGGTGGGGGCCTGAACGGAACCCACGCTACGTCGCCCGACGTTGAAGTTTCAACAAAAAGGGGAGCGACGTGATCCGCCTAACAGCGCGGTCGCGCTCACTCCTTGCGGAAGACCTGCCGCGAGCCGCCCTCGGGCCCGGCTTCCGCCTCTTCGGCCGGTACGAAGCCGAGCCGCAGGTAGAAGGCGCGCGCGCCGCTCTCCCCGGCCCCCGGGTGGTCCGCGCCGAAGGTCACGACCTCGACCCTCCCGGGCCCGAGCCGCCGCAACGCCTCCGCCATGAGTTCCCGGCCCACCCCCGCGCCCCGCGCGCGGGCGGCCACGACGAGCCAGTGCACGTGGTGCGGCCCGCCCTCGCCACCGGGCCCGAGCAGGATGCCGCCGAGCGGCCCGTCGCCGTCCTCCACGAGCAGTGCGGCCCCCGCGGCGACGTGGGAGCGCAGCGCCGCGTGGAACCCGGGTTCGGCGACCATCGGGCCGAACCAGTGCTCGACCTCGGCGGCGAGCGCGAGGAAGGCGGGTATGTCGGAGGGCGTCGCGGGACGCGGGGGCGCGGGGGTCACCGGCGGATTCTCGCAGTCGGCACACGCGGGCCGCCGCACCCCCGCGGCCCGCTCCCGCCCCCTCAGTCCTCCTCGCCCGCCCCGGCCCCCTCCGCCTCGCCCTCGCGCTCCGCGAGTGCCGCGTCGAGCCGGGCCCTCGCGCCCTCCAGCCACGTACGGCAGATGCCGGCCAGTTCCTCGCCGCGCTCCCACAGCGCGAGCGACTCCTCCAGCGTCGCGCCGCCGGATTCGAGCCGGCGTACGACGTCGACCAGCTCGGCCCGCGCCTCCTCGTAACCGAGCGCGGGGCTCTCGGCGGCCTTCGTCGCTCCCATGTCCTTCACCCTTCGTCGTCCTCCCGGCGCTCCGTGCGCCGTACCGTGAACTCGCCCTCCGCGACCCGGGCCCGCAACTCCTCGCCCGCCGCGACCTCCTCGGGGACGCGGACCACGGCGCCGTCCGCGCGCTGGAGCACCGCGTACCCGCGCCGCAGGGTCGCGGCGGGGGAGAGGGCGACGACGCGTGCGAGCGTGTGGACCAGGTCGGAGTCGGCGCGGTCGAGCAGATGGCCGACCGTGCGGCGGGCCCGGTCGATCTCGGCGCCGATCTCCTCGTCCCGCCCGGCCACGAGCCGGTACGGATCGCGCAGCGCCGAGTGGGCGAGCGCCTGCTCCAGGCCGTGCGCCTCACGGTCCACGAGCGCGCGGATCGCGTGCCGCGCCCGGTCGCGGGTCTGGCGCACCCGCTCCAGTTCCTCGCCGACGTCCGGGACGACGCGCTTGGCCGCGTCGGTCGGGGTCGAGGCGCGCAGGTCGGCGACGAGGTCGAGGAGCGGCGTGTCCGGCTCGTGGCCGATGGCCGAGACGACCGGGGTGCGGCAGGCCGCGATCGTACGGATCAGCTCGGCGTCCGAGAAGGGCAGCAGGTCCTCCACGCTGCCACCGCCGCGCGCGACGATGATCACGTCCACGTCCGGGTGCGCGTCGAGTTCCCTGACGGCGCCGACGACCTGGGAGACCGCGTGGACGCCCTGGACGGCCACCTCGCGGGTCTCGAAACGGACGGCGGGCCAGCGCGCCTCGGCGTTCTTGATGACGTCCCGCTCGGCCGCCGAGGCGCGCCCCGTGACGAGGCCGATGCGGCGCGGCAGGAACGGCAGCGGGCGCTTGCGGTCCGCCGCGAAGAGACCCTCGGCGGTCAGCTCCTTCTTGAGCCGCTCCAGCTTGACGAGCAGCTCACCGATGCCGACCGGGCGGATCTCGGAGGCGCGCAGCGAGAGCGAGCCGCGTCCCTGGTACCACTCCGGCTTCGCCCGTACGACGATCCGCGAGCCCTCCGTGACGACGTCGGCGACCGCGTCGAAGACGGGCCGGAAGCACGTCAGCGAGATCGAGACGTCGTGCGAGGAGTCGCGGAAGGTGAGGAAGACGACGCGGGCCCCAGGCCGCCGCGAGATCTGCGTGAGCTGCCCCTCGACCCACACCTCCCCGAGCCGCGAAACCCAGTCCCCGATGAGCCGCGACACCTCCCGCACGGGGAGGGCGGCTTCAGGGGTGGTGGTCACAGGCATGCCCCGAGCGTAACGGCCACCGCTGACAGGGCCACAAAGTCCAGTGCGCCCAGATCCAGCCCCTCCGGCGCTTGAGGAGCGGGGTCCGGGGCGGAGCCCCGAGGGGGCCGCCCCGGCGCAATGGCCGTCTACCGCACCACCCGCCACTGCGTCACCAGCACCACCAACCCGGCGGCCAGCCAAATCGCCCCCACCACCTGCGCCGAGTGCGTCGCCTCCACGATCACCGCCACCGTGATCGCCGCCCCCACCACCGGAATCAGCACGTGCCGCCACCAACTCGGCCTTCCGCTGCCCCGCTGGACGGCGAACCAGCCGACCACGCTCGCGTGCAGCAGCGTGAACGCGCTCAGCGCCCCCACGTTCACGACCGAGCTGAGGTCGTCCAGCCCCGTGTCGCGGTTCGCCGCCCACAGGGCCGCCGCACACGTGATGACCGCCGAGACGAGCAGCGCCACGCGCGGGACGCCCTCCCACGTACGGGCCAGAAGGCGCGGCAGCCGCCGGTCGCGGCCCATCGCGAAGAGCAGCCGCCCCGCCGCCGCCTGCCCCGCGAGCGCCGCGAACGCCGCCCCGATCGCCTTGCTCACCGCGACGAGGTCGTGCAGCCAGCCCCCCACCGACGTGTCCACCGCGTCGTAGAAGGCCGAGCCCTGGGCCTCCGGGTGCGAGGCCAGGTGCGCGGACGAGACCGGTTCGAGGAGCGCCACCAGGTACGTCTGGAGGATGAAGAGCACGCCCGCGAGCGCGAGGCAGAACAGCAGCGCCCGCGCCACCTTCGCCGAGCCGCCCGTCGTCTCCTCGGCGAACGTGGCGATCGCGTCGAAGCCGAGGTAGGAGAGCACCGCGACCGACACAGCCCCGACGACCGCCGAGACCGCGAACGTGCTCGTGTCCCCGGTGAACGGCGACCACCAGTCCCGCGCCGCCCCGTCCCGTACGAGGATCACGACCGCCGAGACGCAGAAGACGAGCAGCACCACGATCTCCATCGCGAGCACCGCGAAGCCGACCCGCGCGGCGGCCCGCACCCCCCACAGATTGAGGGCGGTCGTGATGACGACCGCCGCCGCCGTCCACACCCAGCGCGAGACGTCCGGCACGAGCGAGTTCATCGCGATGCCCGAGAAGAGGTACGCCACGGCCGGGATCAGGAGGTAGTCGAGCATCACCATCCACCCGGCGACGAACCCCGCCTGCCGCCCGAGCCCCGCCCGCGCGTAGGCGAAGACGGAGCCCGCGTGCGGCACGACCCGCACCATGAGCGAGTAGCTGTACGCCGTGAAGGCCATCGCGATCGTCGCGACGACGTAGACGAGCGCGACCGCGCCGTGCGACTTCGCGTCGAGCGTGCCGAAGATGCCGACCGGGGCCATGGGGGCGATGAAGAGGAGCCCGTACACGACGAGATCGCGGAAGCCCAGCTCCCGGTGGAGCCGCCCCGAACCGGGCACCGGCGGCGGCGCCCCCGGATCGACGGCGGGACTCGCCCCCTCGCCCGGCTCGGGTCCCTCGTGCCTCGCGCGCTCGTCGCTCACCCGTGCTCCTCCTGCCTCGCCCGGCCGTCCTCGTCACCTGCGTGCCGCCACGGAGCGCACCGCCGCGTCCGCGCGAGCGCACCGCTCCGTTCGTGTACCCGCCAGTCTGGGCGAGGTGCGCCCCCGGGTCCCGCCCGACACGGCCGTACGATGGGCGGCATGACTGCTACGCCCAGCCCGACGCCCGACCGGACCCCCGGAACGCAGGCGGCGCCGCGCGCAGGCAAACGCGTGCTGCTCGCCGCGCCGCGCGGCTACTGCGCCGGCGTGGACCGTGCCGTGATCGCCGTGGAGAAGGCCCTGGAGCAGTACGGCGCCCCGGTCTACGTCCGCCACGAGATCGTCCACAACAAGTACGTCGTGAAGACCCTGGAGAAGAAGGGCGCGATCTTCGTCGAGCAGACCGAAGAGGTCCCCGAGGGCTCCATCGTCATGTTCTCCGCGCACGGCGTCGCGCCGACCGTGCACGAGGAGGCCGCCGCGCGCAGGCTCGCGACGATCGACGCGACCTGCCCGCTCGTCACCAAGGTGCACCGCGAGGCCGTGCGGTACGCGAACGAGGACTACGACATCCTCCTCATCGGCCACGAGGGCCACGAGGAGGTCATCGGCACCTCCGGCGAGGCCCCCGACCACATCACCCTCGTCGACGGCCCCGAGGACGTCGCGAACGTCGAGGTCCGCGACGAGAAGAAGGTCGTGTGGCTCTCGCAGACGACCCTCTCCGTCGACGAGACGATGGAGACGGTGGACGCGCTCAAGACCAAGTTCCCCGGCCTCGTCTCGCCGCCCAGCGACGACATCTGCTACGCCACGCAGAACCGCCAGACGGCCGTCAAGCAGATGGGCGCCGACGCCGACCTCGTCATCGTCGTCGGCTCGAAGAACTCCTCGAACTCGGTCCGCCTCGTCGAGGTCGCCAAGGGCGCGGGCGCGCGCGACGCGCACCTCGTGGACGAGGCCGCCGAGATCGACCCGTCCTGGTTCGACGGCGTCGAGACGGTCGGCGTGACCTCCGGCGCCTCGGTCCCCGAGGTCCTCGTCGACGGCGTCCTCGCGGACCTCGCGACGCGCGGCTACGAGGACGTCGAGATCGTCAAGGCGGCGGAGGAGTCGATCACCTTCTCGCTGCCGAAGGAACTGCGCCGCGACCTGCGCGCGGAGGCGGCAGCGCTCGCGGCCGGCGCGCGTACGGCGGGCTGACGCCGCGTCGAGGAGCCCCCGGCCGCCGCGTAACGCGGGTCAGGCGCGGGGGGTCCGTCGTACGGTGGTCCCCATGCAGATCTTCGGCGTGGACATCGGCGGCTCCGGCATCAAGGGCGCGCCCGTGGACCTGGACCTCGGCGACCTGGCGCAGCCGCGCCACAAGGTCCTCACCCCCCACCCGGCGACCCCCGAGGGCGTCGCGGAGAAGGTGAAGGAGGTCGTGGACCACTTCGGCTGGCAGGGCCCGGTCGGGGTCACCTTCCCCGGGGTGATCACGGACGGCACGGTACGTACCGCCGCGAACGTGGACAAGAGCTGGGTCGGTACGCACATCGAGGGCCTCCTCGGTGACCGTCTCGGCTCCGGCTGCCCCGTCACCGCGCTCAACGACGCGGACGCGGCGGGCCTCGCCGAGATGCGCTTCGGCGCGGGCAAGGGCCGCACCGGCACCGTGATCGTCCTGACCTTCGGCACCGGCATCGGCTCCGGGCTCTTCACGAACGGGGTGCTCGTGGCGAACACCGAGCTCGGGCACCTGGAGCTGGACGGGCACGACGCGGAGAAGCGGGCCTCGTCGAAGGTCAAGGAGGACCACGACATGAGCTACGCGCACTGGGCGAAGCGGGTCGAGAAGTACCTCGCCCACGTCGAGATGCTCTTCTCGCCAGAACTCCTCGTCATCGGCGGCGGAGTGAGCCGCAAGTCGGAGAAGTTCCTGCCCCACATCGAGGGAATCCGCGCCGACCTGGTCCCGGCCCAGCTCCAGAACAACGCGGGGATCGTGGGGGCGGCGATGAGGGCGGCGGAGCGCGGCTGAGCCGGCCGGGGCCGGCCGTCCCTCACCCCGGCGGCCGGCCCTTTCCCCGTGCGGAGGCCGCGGCCCGCCTCCGTACCATCCGCACCTTGCGCGCCATCACCAGCGCCACCGCCAGCGCCGTCCCCGCGTACAGCCACCCCGCGTGCACCGCGAGCGCCGTGACCACCCCCACCGCGTGCCCCGCGAGCCCGCCGTCGCTCTCGGCGAGCGGCGTGAGGCCCACGGCGAAGGCGATCGGCACGGCGACGGGAGCCGCGAAGAGGTCCGCGGGCCGCACCCACAGCGCGGTGAGCAGGCTCACGGGCAGGAAGAGCAGCCCGTACACGAGCACCGAGGACCCGGCGGCGAGCGCGATGCCGGAGGCGAGCAGCATCGCCGCGGCGGCGAAGAGCCCGGTGCCGAGCCCGGTGAGCCGGGGCCCGGGGATTCGGGAAGGGGTACGGGTCGCACCCGAGGCGGTACGGGGACGGCCCGGCGGACGGGGACGGCCCGGCGGACGGGGACGGGCCTCGCGCCCCTGCGCGCCCTGCGGCGGCAGCGGGCGGCGGGCGGGACGGGCGGCGGGGGGACGGGGGGACGGCCTGTCGGGCGGCCGGCGCGTACTGGGTTGCTCCACCGCACCAACGTAGGCGCCGGGCCCCGTGCCCTCCGGTCCGGGACACGCGCTTTTGCCCACGGCGCCCCTGCTGCCGTACGGTGCCGGGTCGGCCCCGTACCGCCTCCCTGTACCGTGAAGGGCCACCTTCGGATTCGCGAGCGGACTTAGTTAGAGAGCCATGAGCACAAGCATCGGTATCGTCGGCCTGCCCAATGTCGGCAAGTCCACCCTCTTCAACGCCCTCACGAAGAACGACGTGCTGGCCGCGAACTACCCCTTCGCGACGATCGAGCCGAACGTGGGCGTCGTGGGCGTGCCGGACCCCCGGCTGCCGAAGCTCGCCGAGCTCTTCGGCTCGGCCCGTGTCCTTCCCGCGACGGTGGACTTCGTGGACATCGCGGGCATCGTGCGCGGCGCGAGCGAGGGCGAGGGCCTGGGCAACAAGTTCCTCGCGAACATCCGCGAGACCGACGCGATCTGCCAGGTGATCCGCGCCTTCAAGGACGACAACGTCGTGCACGTCGACGGCAAGGTCTCCCCGAAGGACGACATCGAGACGATCAACACCGAGCTGATCCTCGCCGACCTCCAGACGGTCGAGAAGGTCCTCCCGCGCCTCGCGAAGGAGGCCAGGATCAAGAAGGACGTGGCCCCCAAGCTCGCGGCGGTCGAGGAGGCGAAGGCGATCCTGGAGGCGGGCGACACGCTCTTCTCCAAGGGCATCGCGCAGGGCACGGAGAAGGCCGCCCCCCTCCACGACCTGCACCTGCTGACGACCAAGCCCTTCCTCTACGTCTTCAACGTGGACGAGGACGAGCTGACGGACGACACCTTCAAGGCCGAGCAGCGCGCGCTCGTCGCCCCGGCCGAGGCGATCTTCCTCAACGCGAAGCTGGAGGCGGACCTCGCCGAACTCGACGACGAGGAGGCCCTCGAACTCCTCCAGTCCGTCGGCCAGGACGAACCGGGCCTCGCGACCCTGGCCCGCGTCGGCTTCGAGACGCTCGGCCTCCAGACCTACCTGACCGCAGGCCCCAAGGAAACCCGCGCCTGGACCATCGACAAGGGCGCGACGGCCCCCCAGGCGGCCGGAGTCATCCACACCGACTTCGAACGCGGCTTCATCAAGGCCGAGATCATCTCCTTCGACGACCTCGTCACCACCGGCTCCGTATCCGACGCCCGCGCGGCGGGCAAGGCCCGCATGGAGGGCAAGGACTATGTGATGCGGGACGGGGATGTGGTGGAGTTCCGGTTCAACGTGTGACGGGCTGACGCCGTGATCGGCCGAGGTGCTGGTCAGGCAGCAAAACCCCAGGTCAGGGGCCAGACCTTCGGGTCTGGCCCCTTCCTGTTTTCTCCGGCTGGATCAGCCTGTTTCCTGGCCCTGTGCTGACTTGGTGCTGACTCTCGGGGTGAGTCTGTACGTGCTTTGAGCTGGGGTTTCCGGGGTGCCGTGTGAGGCCGGACAGAACGAGGGGCGCACCTGGGGAGGGGCACGGGAAACCCGGTACGCATGGGGAAGGGGCGCCGGGCAGGATGGGGGAGTGGCTGCTGACCTGCTGTGGGATGACGTCAGAGGGTTCTTCGACCCTGAGCTGATGGGTGCGCTGCCGGACGTGCTCGTTCCTGGGGCCTCGGTCGAGGACTGGCAGGCTGTCCTCGACCTTGTTGATGTGAGCGGATGGAAGCGCCAGTACTCCGAAGGAGAGTCGGTGCTTCCCGTGCCTCGGGCGGAGGCAGTTCTGTCCCGCCAGGCTGATGAGGAATGTCCGCAGCTGAGGGTCTGGCTGGCTCCCGAGGTGCTGGTGATATTCCGCTTCTACTCGGCAGACGAGATCGACTTTGATGTCGACCTGCGGGAACTCCAGGGGCAGGAGCGGCTCGACCTGTTCTGTGAGTTCCTCACGGCTATCGGACGGCGGTTGGGGAAGCCGGTGCTGATGGATGCCGAGGGCGGCGACGGCAGCCATCCCGTACTTGGATTCGAGGTCGAGAGCGATCGTGTTGTGCTGTTGGCGGAGCGGTTCGTGCCCTGACCGCTGTTGCCTCGGGCCTCGGGAACGGCCCCTCTTTATGCGACAACGCGAATATTCGCGTGACCGCATGGACGGCGAGGGCGCCCCCTCCGTACGGTCGTGATGCCGTCCCACGAGGGGGCGCGGGACTGGGGGTTTCACCATGGCTCGTGAGGAACTGACCCGGCTGACCGGCAACGGGAACGGCGAGTGCGGCAAGGACGACTGCCCGAACGTCTACCGGACCGCGTCCGGCTCCTTCGTCGTCCAGGGCGACGTGTCCAATGCGTTCACCGCTCCCGAAGGGGAAGGGCTCGTGGAGATCCCGGAGGAGACGTTGAGGGAGGCTTTCCGTGCTCTTGGCTGGTGAGGCGTGGGCGGCGCGGTTCGAGCGCTTCACGCAAGAGGCGTGGCGTCTTGAGACGTTGCCGCAGTACCTCATGCCGCAGGAGGATGAGGAGTTCGCGGCGTTCCGTTCCGGGGCCCGTATCGACCCGGAGACCGTGGCGAACGAGTACACGGATCGGCTACGCCGACAGGCGGCAGAGGGGCGCACGCAGGGCCGCGTTCACGTCGTGACCCGCCCTCTCTCTGAATACCTGCGGTTCGAGTTCCACCACTACTACAAGGCCCATGCCTTGGCCGGTGAGCAGATCCGCATCCTCGATGTGACGGACAGGCTCAATCCCCTTGAGGGCGCCCACGACTTCTGGATGTTCGACCACTCTGAAGTGGTTCTTATGAACTACCACCCGGACGGTAGGCAGATCAGCCGCGAAGTGTACGACGGCGATACGGCGCCGTTCGTCGAATACCAGAGGATCGCTGTAGCCGAGTCGGTTCCCTTTGAGGAGTACGTGAAGGGCCTTGACCTTTGAGCCAGAAGCCCTAGGTCAATCCAGGTCAGACCTAGCGGCGGTCCTGAAGAACGAGCGCAAGCGGGCCAGCTGGACTCAAGTCCGGCTCGCGAAGCGCTGCAACATGAGCCAGACAAAGATCAGTAATATCGAGAGCGGGAAGCTCACCCCCGCCATAGTCGACGTAGAGCTGATCCTTGATGCCCTCGGAGCGGAAGGGCCATTGGCGGCTGAGATCCTTGCTCTCGCCCGCTCCGCGAACACGGAGTGGCAGGACCACTGGAGCTCACGCCGCAGGGGCCTGGACAAGAAGCAGAACGAACTGGCCAGGCTTGAGGCGATCTCCACGGAGTTCCGCTACTTCCTGCTCTCCATGATTACCGGCCTGCTCGCCACGCCTGAGTACGTGCGTGCGAGCATCGCTGACGTTCCTGGAGACCAGTCCAAGACCATTGCGAAGAAGTTGGAACGGCAAAGCGTCCTGGTCAATCCAGAGAAGCGGTTCACGTTCCTGCTGACGGAACAGGCTGTCAGGTGGCCGCTGCTTCCGCCTCTGGAAATGGCCATGCAGATGGACCGACTTGTGTCCGTGTCACGTATCCCGAATGTGCGGTTGGGCGTGATCCCCTTGGGTGGACACATTCCAGAGCGCCCCCTCAACACGTTCACTGTTTATGACCGCCGCCTGGCCACCGTGGAGACAGGAACAGGGGCCCTGATGCTCCGGGACCACCGGGACGTGGACGTGTACCGGGAGGATTTCGAGCGATACGAGGGATACGCCGTGTGGGGTGACGACTGCCGGTCACTCCTGAACGACTGGGCCGTGATCTTTACCCGACAACGCCAATAAACCTGGGCCCCTCCGACTCGGCCGATGAAACTGGTTGCTCGCTCGGGACATTCGGTCGGGGAGGCGGCAAGCGTGAGTAATCCGAGAACGACGATGAGCGGCCCGGTGTATTTGTCTCTGCCTCGGACTCCGCCTGACCCTGCACCCGGCTGCGGGGTGTGCGCGGCGTTGGTCTCGCAGCGCCAGGCGGCCCGGGACAGGGGCGACCTGTCGGCAGCGACGGACGCGGACGTGGAGATCCGCAACCACCCGCACCGGACACGTGGTCGGAGGAGGCCGTGAGCCGCTCTGTCCTGCGCTACGTAGAGCACCGGATTACTCAGCACCCGGGCACGGACGTGACGTTCGAGGCGGAATGCCTGGCCTACGAGTGCGGGTGGTCGGCGCAGCCGTCGGCGGCCGGTGCCGCCGTGGACGTGGAGTGCATGAGCCATATCGGTCGGACAGGGCACGGGAGCTTCCGGCGCGTGTGTACGTCGTTCGCCTTGGTGGTGCGGACCGCGTGAGCCATCACGGATACCTGATGGTCGAACTGATGCCCCTATTCCGAGATCCACGGAGATGAGGGCGACCCGTCCGGGTCCAGCCCGTACTGCCACCTTCCGTGGCCCAACAGCGAGCGGATGTGGCCGGCGTCAGCGGCGTGCCGGTAGAGGGCGTCAAGGCCCTTCTCGTCCCCGGCCTCGTCCCGCATTCGCTCCAGGTCGCGCAGGATGTAGAAATCACCGGCATCGGCAGCCTTCAAAGCAAGGGATTCGGCGCCTTCTCGGTCCCCGGCCTGCTCCCGCGTTCGTGCCAAGTGGGCCGGGGTGGGTCCGCCGTTGGCCTCAGCGGCCTGCCGGAAGGCAGATTTGGCGCCCTCCAAGTCGCCGCCGTCAAGCCGCGATCGCCATAGCTGCAACAGAGGGAGAATGTTCCCGGCGTCGGCGGCTTCCCGGGCGATGGCTTCGGCGCTTTCCCAGTCCCCGGCTTCATCCCGCATTTCCGCGAGGATCTCGAAGCACAAGGTATCGCCAGCGTCGGTGGCTTCCCGGGCGATGGCTTCGGCATCGTCCCGGTCTCCGGCGTGCTCCCGCATCATCATCAGGTTGGACAGGGAATTGAGGTCGCCAGCGTCGGCTGCCTGCCGATACAGGGCTTCGGCACCATCTAAATCTCCAACCCGTTCCCGCAGCCGTGCCAGACCGCGTATCGCATCTGGGTCGCCGGCGTCGGCGGCCCGCCGGTAATAGGCCGCGGCGCCCTCCCAGTCCCCGGCCGTCTCCGGCCCGTAGCCCAAGAACTTCAGACCTCTTGGGTCCCCAGCGTCCGCAGCCTGCCGGAATAGGGACTCGGCACCCTCAGGGTCCCCGGCGCGCTCACGTACCCAGGCGACTTTGATCAGGGCATCAGGGTGACCAGCCCCGGCTGCTCGGAGGCGGAGGTGGTGGGCCCATTGCGAACGGCCCATGTCCTCGGCGGCTTGAGCAAGGTTGTTGAGATCGCCAGGGTGTGCGAGATGGGTGTGAGCTGCGTGCCAGAAGGATGCCGGTGGGCAGAGTAGACGGCGGGTGCTCCTCCCGTGCTGTTCGAGATAGTCAGCGAGGCGGAGCATAGGACCCGTTGGCGGGGTTGCAGCACTTGCCGGCGTCGGATCGATCGGAGGACGACGCGAGGGGCGAGGGTTTGTCCGGCCGAGCGGGACCTGCTTGCCGTGGACGGGGCGGGCGAGGTCCGCGTAGGCGGCTTCTGCCCAGTCGTTGGTGAGTCGGTCCCAGTCGTCGTCAGTGAGATAGTCGGCGGCGGCGTCAGTGACGAACGCTTGGGGAAGGTGGAGCCCCACCCCGAGACGGCGGGCATCCATCGCGGTTTCCAGCAGTGCCCGAACGGCCGGGGCGCCATGCTCGTAGCGACGCAGGAGTTCGGGGGCGCCAGCGAGGTCTTGCGCGACGCGGCCGTGAGTGCCAGCACGGGAGAGGGCATCCGCCAGCAGCCGGTCACCGTCTTGGGCGAGGATCGTGGCTCTTCGGAGTGCGTCCTGATTGAAGGTGTCGGGGACAGCCACTGTGCGGCCAGCGAGCAACTCGCGGGCTCGGCTGTGCGGGTCTGGGCTGCCAGGTCTGGGCATGGCGGTGTATTGGCCCTCGTACTCGGGCCAGAGGGTTCCGAGGATGAGGACCGGTCCGCAGCTGGAGTCGGTAAGGAGGGTGTGAAGGGCGGCTGCGATGCGCTCGCCTACTTGAGGGTGACCGAGGTAGTGCTGGGCTTCGTTAAGCCACACCACCGTGAGCGGCACGACACGTTCGAGGTCGGCGAGCGCCGCTTCTGCGCGGGTTGGGTCGTAGGGGTGCCAGAGCTGCCACCCCTCGTCAGCAAGCGGCTGAGCAGCCTCCCAGCACGCCCGTGTTTTGCCTGTGGATGACGAGCCGACCAGGACCAACATCCGGCTGCGGCCCTCCATGACCTCGCTCACCGCCTCAGCCAACACCTGGTCGTGCGCACGCCGGACGTAGCCGGACAACGCCCGAACCGAGCTGGCCGCTGTGGCGGATCCGGATGGATGAACCTCCAGATCGTGCGGATCCCACTGTCCGATCGGCCTGCCAGGTCCCTCGCTGCGCCTGGGCACCGAACCGATTGGGTGCGCGGCAGCCCTACGCCGCAGATCCAGCAGCTCCGCTTCTGACACCCCGAGCACTCGGGCCAGCGCCACGACTGTTTCGGCTGACGGGACAGCTCCATCCACCCGGAACGCTTCCTGGATGGTCGTGCGACTCAGCCCTGACTGGGTAGCGAGCTGCGTCTTAGTCAGCCTTTTGTGAGCCAGTCCATCGCTGAGCTTGTCACGCAGCTTGGTCAGCGGGCTTTCCCCTCCACCGGGCTTCTCGCTAGGCATCAGGCCCCCAGTCGCACGTGTTCGCCGATGTTCATCATTGTCCGGCCGAACCACGGCGAACATCGCTTCGGCGAACTTTGGTCACATCAACATCTCACCGTCTGCAGGGAGATCGTCGTGACCCATGTCGCCGTCGTCCTACTGGCCGTCGCCGTGACCGTTGTGTTCGCGCTCCTGGCCGCCGCTGCCACGGGCACACTGGCCCGCCTCGATGGCGCCACCTACCCGGCCGCTTTGATGCGTGCAGCCGCCGCTTTCGCCGCTGTGATCACCCTGGCCGTTGCCGTCGCCGACGTGTTCACCCAGTACCTCACCTGAACAGGAGTGAACGATCACCAACGGGTGTGCCCCCAGTTGTCAGACCCTCGAACTAGCATCCGCCTGTGAATCCTGAACTCCTCGCCTCCCTAGATGGCCAGCTCCCGAAGGGCCGGATGACTACCTCTGATGAGGGTGACGGCGACAGGCAACCGCTGTGGCTGAGTGATACCCCGGCTTCCGCCGAGTTGTGGGCCCACCTGTGCGCCGAGCACAGCGCCTCGGGTCTGTGGCCTCTCCTTCTTGACGCCGAGGACCCGAACGACGGCGCATTCCGGCCCTGGGCGTCCGGAGAGCTGTCTCCCGAGCGGATGTCCTCACCCGACGCGCACGACCCGGCGGTTCTCCTGGCGCAGTGGTGGAAGGTGTACACGAGTACCGACGACGACGATGACCTCCTCACGCCCGAGAAGCGTCTCGCAGTCACCGCGCCGTTCGGCCTGGCCTGGCCAAGTCCCGCCCGCAGCCAAGAGCCCGTGACAGGTGCTGATGAGATGGCCGCAGAGTACGCGCGGGTCTTCGTCGATCAGCATCCTCGGTCGCGGCTTGGGCTCGTCGCCGCTGCCTGCGGTGCGGACGCACTTACCGCCGTCGGCTGGAACGGTCCCGCCAACTACGACAACGACACGGCCAAGTTCTCCGCCGTCGTACGCGACTGGGAGCGCCGCTTCGGTGCGCGCGTCGTGGCTGTCGGCTTCAGCACCCTCCATCTCAGCGTCGCGGCACCTCCGATGACTACCGAGGATGCCCTCCTGGCCGCCGCCGAGCACTTCGCCTTCTGCCCGGACAACATTTGGCAGGGCTCGCGTCCCTACACCCTGGCCGCCTACGCCGAGCGCATCGTCGGCATGAATTGCTGGGACTTCTGGTGGGATTGACCTCAGCGGCGAGGCACAGGAACGGTCACCGGGCCTCCGGTCGGATGGCGGGGGAGGCGCACGCGAGGAATGGTCCAGCCGCCTTGCTCCACGACTCGCCTCGCGCGAGAGCGGCTGCCCCTTCTGTGCGCAGAGACTCGACCACGGGTGCCAAGAAATCAGTCCGCCACTGCCTCACGGTCTCCGGCTTCATGCCGCTGGACTCGACCGCTGTCCCCACCTTGGCTTCGAGAGCGGCGGCGCCCTGCGCCAAGTTGTCGCCGGTCCACTCGTCTACGTGCTCGGCCACCAGGGCCCACGACAGCTTGATCATGCGCGGATCGTAGAGGCGACGGCGAAGAGCAGGAAGAGAGCGGAGGGGGTGGGGTATGACCCCTGAAGTCCACCCTCCCCGACCGCCTTGTCTTAGCAGCTCGGATCCTGCCACGGTTCCAGAGGTCGTTTGCCCTCGGCCGGCGGGGCGTCATGCGGAGTATCCGCAGGTCAATGGCCTGAACGGATGGCATGCGGCGGCGGGGTGGTGCAAAGCACCGAGGGCATGCGGCCCTCCCCGCAGCGAGCAGGAAGGGGCGTGCCGAATGGTCACGCAGCGCTGGCGTCGACCTTCATGCCGGGGCGATCGTGGAGGTAGGACCAGTAGACGGCCAAGGTGGACGACTCCTTCGCCGCCGGATTGACGCGCAACCGCGTTGTCGTCTCCCTGTCGAACCGCCGATGGCACTTAAGGCACAGGGGCACGTAGTGCATCGGGTCTGTGCTGTAGTGGATGCCTGCATGCCTCCCCTTCTCGTCGCGTGACTCGTTGGAGTCCAGATGGCCGTACGCCCATTCGGCGCCCTGCTTGCCGCAGTCTCGCCAGCAGGGGCGGGCGCTCGCCTTCCCGCGCTCCATGCGGACGATGCGGTGAGCCTCGACGTACGACATGGGGGCGCGATGCGCCGGACCGCCGCAGGTCTTCGTTCGTCCGCTGGCGAAGTTGCTCATGTCGACGTCCTTCACTTCGCCGCAGGCACAGAGGCACAGGAGACGGCGCGGACGACCTTCTACGCGGCAGATGAAGGTCAGCATTCCCCGGCGCATACCGAGCTCGTACGTCGGACGCGACGGCGCCCCAGCGGGGGAGCGGCGGCGAGAGGGAGAGTTCGTCATCGACTTGCTCAAGAGGTAGAGCCTCCTTGCAGGCTTGCTTGATCTACTGGCTTGCAATGTGGCGGCCCTGATGGGCCGCACCTGGGCTAGCGCTAGCGGGCTTACGACTGGGCCGAGCGAGGCTCGGCTGCACCGGGCGCAGATGCCATGTCGCCAGCGCTGACGCTCTTCCGCCGCTGCCCTAACTAGATAGAGAGGCAGCGAATGTTTCCCCAGGTCAGAGCTGGTTTCGGTACATGTCGCGCCTGTACTCGGTACAGGTTTGCGCTGTATCTGTGCGCTAGAGCCGCTCGGAATGCGTGCGGCAGGGCGACGGTGCGCCCTTCTACTTCTGGAACACGTGACTGCCGAGCACGAGGCAGGCCGCTGATGAACGCGGCGATACGAGGTCGAGGCGCTTCGCGCTGGCGACGGCGCCGGTCGTGCTCTGCTTGCTGAGCCGTGTGCCGTTCCTCGACAGGATGGCCGCGAGCGCGTTGGGCCCGAACGGTGCGTGCCCATGCCTGTCGGCCCAGCCGAGTGCGGCGAAGTGCACGCGGTGCGCGAGAGCGAAGCGCTCATCACGTGCCATGCGCCGGTACTCATGTTGCGAGACGGCGCCCCAGGGTTTGCCCAGCCCGAAGTTGATAGCCACTCGACGTGGCCCCCTTTCCTTCCTTGTCCGGCGCGGTGCGCCGGCGACCCCGCCGGATGGCGGGACATGTGCCTCCCTTCGGTGGCTGTGAGTAATGGGGATGGGCTGGTCATGCCGACGCGGGGCACTCCCGGTCAATCCAGTGGTCAACCTCTGACAGTCGGAAGCGCAGGCTGCCGCCGACTTTTCGGGACGGGATGCCGAGTGCCCGGTGGTTGTTGTAGATCCACGCGGGCTTCTTACCCAGGTACTCGGCCAGCTCGTCAACGGTCATGAGGCGGTGGTGGTGCAAAGGCGGACTCCTGTCGATGGAAGGGCGGGACTTCCACATCCTGAGCGCATCAGTTCGCCACGGTCAAGTCCGGATCTGTCCCATCCGGACTTGCCCGGGGTGTGTCACCTGCTTACGGTGCATCCATGAACTCGACACCTCAGTCACCAGGCGACGAACCGCGAGATGGCGTGACCGTCATCAAGCGCATGGGCGCATGGGTCGTGACCATGTACTGGACCGAGGGCACCAGCGGATCGGTGGGACCGCGCGAGATCTACGTCGTTCCTGCTGACGACGCTGATCCGCAGGAGGTCGCACGCGGTATCTCCAGCACTGTTCTACGGCGGATCAACACCACGCCGAGTGAGGACTTCGCTGCGATGCGGTCACTTGCGGAGGCTGCCGACCTGGAAATTCGCGAGCTCGGCGAGCGGCTGGCTTCCCTCTCGGGCGGCCTCACAGATCAGCGGCTGGCGGTGCTGTCTGCCCTCTACGTGCACTTCGTTGATGCGGGAGAGCGCGCCCCGGCGCAGCGTCTGGCGGCGGGGTTCGATCTGAATCCGGCCACTGTGAAGGGGCACCTGCGTGCTGCGCGACAGCGGGGCTTCCTGACCAAGGTCGAAGGCAAGGCGGGCGGGCAGCTCACGGGCAAGGCAGTGCAGACACTCCAGGGGATGAAGCGTGGCGCAGGTACTGAAGAAGTGTGACTGCCGGAATAAGACCCGGTGCGCGCACCTGTGGACTGTCCGCTACCGCGAGCCCGGCGGGCGGACTGGGCGCCAGCGGGAGAAGTCGTTCCCCACGAAGAAGGAAGCCGAGAGCTTCGGCGTCAAGGCGGAGAACGACAAGCGGGCCGGGGTCTACATCGACCACCAGCTTGGGCAGATCTCCATGCGCAGGTGGGCGGAAGAGTGGCTTGCGCAGCACCAGGTGAACGAGTCGACCCGACGGAACTACCAGGGCTTCATATCGAACCATCTGCTTCCCGCGCTGGGCGCGCGCACCCTCGCCAGCGTCACCGTCCCGGACGTGAAGAAGCTCCAGGCCGTCATGGTGAACGGCGGGTTGGCGGCATCGACGGTCAATGACCGCATGAACATCCTGCGCGCCATGATGGCGACGGCCGTCAAGGAACGGCGCATACCCGAGAGCCCGTGTGACGGCGTACCGCCGATCAAGACGGCGGGCTCGGCTGTCGACCCGGACGAGATACCGACACTGGCGGACGTATACGCCATCGCCGCCGCCATGTCCGATCAGTACCGGCTCACGGTGTGGCTCCAGGCGGGCGCTGGGCTGCGTATCAGCGAGGCTCTGGGGCTCACCTCCGACTGTCAGCGGGAAGGCTTCCTGCGGCTGCGTAGGCAGATCAGCGCCAAGGCGAACCAGGGCGACTGCGTGACGCGGTTCGTGCCGCTCAAGCACCGTACGGCAGACGAGTACAGGGACGTTCCGACACCGACGTTCCTGGGTCAGGAGATCGGCAACCACCTGAAGCGCTGGGGCGCGGTCGAGGTCGACGGCGTAGAGGTCCTGTTCGCACCGCGCGAGCGGGGCAAGGGGAAGATGCCCACAGCCTCGACGTACGGCTACCACTGGCGGAAGGCGTGCACCGCGGCGGGCGTGGTGGCCCCGGAGGGGAAGCCGAAGTACACCCCTCACTCGCTGCGCCACTTCTTCGCCTCGACGGCGCTTGCGAACGGTGTCCCGATCCACGAAGTGAGCCGCTGGCTCGGGCACCGGAACATCAAGACGACCGTCGACACGTACGGGCATCTTGTGCCGGAGGCGTGGGACCGGTGCCGGGACGTGATGCAGCAGGCGCTTCGACCGTCGACGGTGCGCGCCGTCACCATGGCGGCATGACGTGCTGACTGATCGACACGGTGCTGACTTGGTGCTGACCCTGGGCCCCTTCGAGGGGCAGAAACCATTGGGAATACTGGGAAGGAAGGGGTTCCATGAACGTTCCAGTTCAACGTGTAGCGGGTGACATAAACCCACGTCGCTGAACCGGCACACACGCAGGTCAGAGAGGGTCCGACTCTTCGGGGTCGGGCCCTTCGCGTTTTCCCGTGCTGGGATGGGATGGGGGTGCCAGTGCTGGGATTTGTGTGAGCGGGACGCTGGCCGAGCCGTGAAGGTAGTGCGGACGTGGCGCTTTTCCTACTCGTTTGACACAATCGGGGGCATGGCTGAGGCGACGTACAGCATCGGGGAAGGGCCAGCGACGCGGGTGAGCTTGTCGCTGCCGGAGGGGACCGCCGAGGCGATCCGGGCTCGGGTGGGCAAGCGGGAGTTCTCCGCGTTCATCGCCGACGCGGTCGAGCGTGAGCTGCGCGGGCAGGTCCTGGACGAGTACCTGGCGGACTACGAGAGCCGCAAGGGGCCGGTCTCCGAGCAGGCTCGTCAGCGGGCGCGGCAGGTCTTCGACGAGGTGTTCGCCGAGGAGGCCGAGTGGCCCGCCGCAGGCTGAGTCACGAGGGGACGCTCGTCCTCGACAGTGAGGGACTCTCGAAGCTGCTCGCTGACGAGGAACAGGTGGTGGCTCTGATCGCTGAGGCGCGCTCGCGCGGCATGGAGGTCGTGATCAGTGCGCTCACCATCATCGAGGCCGTCCACGCCCGTACGAACAAGCCACGCCTGAACTGGGTGCTTTCCGGGCTGCGGGTCGTCCCGGTCGGTGACGAGGAGGCGAAAGCTGCCTCGAAGTTGCTGATGAACACCGGGTTGCACGGGCACAAGTACGCGATCGATGCGGCTGTCGCCGAGGCCGCGCTGCGACAGCACCGCCCGGTGGTCATGCTGACTTCCGATATTGACGACATGGCCAAGATGTGCGGCGGGCGGGTCCGGCTCGTGGTGGTGTGATTTCCTCTGGTCCGGCTCAGTAGGAGCGGGGTCCGTAGGGGCTCCAGTGACCGAGGAAGGGCTTGAGGTCGTCGCCGCTGGGTTTCGGCGGCGTGGGCAGTTTCGGCGCTGAAACCGATTCGGTGCGGTTTTGGAGGTGCGCGTCCGCGAACGCGAGCCACGCCTCGACCTCGGTCCGCTCCTGCCCGGGCGGAGTGATGTGGCATGGACGCCTACTGGTGCGACGTATTCGGTCAGGCGGCTGGCCTGGTACCAGGTGTCTGCCTGTTCTCCGAGGTTTTGACGCGGTAGGCGTGGGCGTAGGCGGCGTGAGCTTCCTGCATGGCGGCTTCCCAGCGCTTTTGCTGTACCTCTCTGGCTTGCTGGTCTGCAAGGCGTTCGCGTTCTGCGGCCTCGCCGCGGAGTCCGACCGCCTGCACGATCTCGGCGAGTTGTTCTCCCAGAGGCCGGTCGGGGAGATCTGCCCATTCGCTTGCACGGTGCGGGCTGCCGCCGCGGAGTATGAAGCGTGGGCAGTTGGAGGGGGTGTAGTCGAAGCGGGGGATAAGGGGACAGGTCCCGGGGGGGGGCACCCGCAGCGTGAGGCGGATGGGCGGAACGTGGCGCAGCTCAGTATTCACGTCGGTTCACCCCCGCAGCGCGGGGCGGATGACAGCAGCCACGCGCCGACCTCGTCACCGGACGGCTCACCCCCGCAGCGCGGGGAAAATCAGGTGTCGATCAGCTCGGTCGAGCAGTGGACCGGCTCACCCCCGCAGCGCGGGGAAAACGGGCCAGGGTGATGCCTGTACGACCTCGCCACGACTCACCCCCGCAGCGCGGGGAAAACACGAGCGCGTGCGTGGCGGTCGGCGCGGACAGCGGCTCACCCCCGCAGCGCGGGGAAAACGTCCTGCTCAACAGCCGCACCGGCGAGCTGGCCGGCTCACCCCCGCAGCGCGGGGAAAACACCAGCCCGGTGCGGATGGCCTGGGACGCCGCCGGCTCACCCCCGCAGCGCGGGGAAAACATGTTGACGTCGATGACGGCGTCGGCGATGGCCGGCTCACCGCCGCAGCGCGAGGAAAACTCCTGGAGGAGCTGGAGGCTCGCGCGGACCAGCGGCTCACCCCCGCAGCGCGGGGAAAACCTCATGTCTGCTCTCGCGCCTTCTGCCGTCGCCGGCTCACCCCCGCAGCGCGGGGAAAACTACCTGAAGGCCGCGAACCAGTACGTCAACGCCGGCTCACCCCCGCAGCGCGGGGAAAACGGTTCCATGTGGATGAGGACCAGGTCGGCCACCGGCTCACCCCCGCAGCGCGGGGAAAACCACAGGCAGGCCCCAGGTGAGGAGCCGGGTAGCGGCTCACCCCCGCAGCGCGGGGAAAACGGAGAGGCGGGGCTGGTCGATCATCACGTGCCCGGCTCACCCCCGCAGCGCGGGGAAAACAGCTGGTCCTCTCCCGCCGCGAGGCCGCCGACCGGCTCACCCCCGCAGCGCGGGGAAAACCCCCACCACCAGACGGCGACGTCGGCGGTGCGCGGCTCACCCCCGCAGCGCGGGAAAACCCGGGTGGGGCGTTCCCTCCCGACACCACAAACGGCTCACCCCCGCAGCGCGGGGAAAACTTGGCGAGGACCGGCAGCGTGATCGCCGCAGCCGGCTCACCCCCGCAGCGCGGGGAAAACGGGCCCTCCAGGGACAGCCTGCCGCCGGGCTGGCTCACTTCCGCAGCGCGGGGAAAACCCTGTGGCGGGATTCGCTCTGGCGAAAGACCGGGGCTCACCCCCGCAGCGCGGGGAAAACATGACCAAGAGCACGAAGACCGTGCAGGCCACCGGCTCACCCCCGCAGCGCGGGGAAAACGACAGCGAGTCGCCGATCCGCAGGAGCATCGCGGGCTCACCCCCGCAGCGCGGGGAAAACGGGGCGAGGGTGGCACCAATCTTGGGGGTGGACGGCTCACCCCCGCAGCGCGGGGAAAACACCTCCCGGGTCGTCACCGCCCACGTCCTCGGCGGCTCACCCCCGCAGCGCGGGGAAAACTCGCTCGTGATGGCTCTCGGCGGATGGATGGCCGGCTCACCCCCGCAGCGCGGGGAAAACTGCACGAAGTGCCGGTCGAAAGCGGCGGCCATCGGCTCACCCCCGCAGCGCGGGGAAAACCTCCCTCTCCTCTCCTGTTACGTCTGTTAAGCCGGCTCACCCCCGCAGCGCGGGGAAAACCCCCGCAGTTCGGGGCGCAGGGCTCGGTGTGGCGGCTCACCCCCGCAGCGCGGGGAAAACGGAGGACGCAGTCCTCGACGTCTGACCAGCAACGGCTCACCCCCGCAGCGCGGGGAAAACCTGCCCTGTCGATTCGCACCAAGGCGCGTCGGCGGCTCACCCCCGCAGCGCGGGGAAAACTTCTTCGCGGAGGCGGTCGCCCCGTCGGCGGCCGGCTCACCCCCGCAGCGCGGGGAAAACCTTCTCCGACTCGCGGGCGAAGCGCGAGGTGACGGCTCACCCCCGCAGCGCGGGGAAAACGACGCCGACGAAGACGCGCTGGAGTGGGCGGCCGGCTCACCCCCGCAGCGCGGGGAAAACCAGGGCCTGTGCAGGCCCGTCGAGCACCTGTCCGGCTCACCCCCGCAGCGCGGGGAAAACGTCTGGCGGGCGGCGCGCTGGGCGTCCTCGGCCGGCTCACCCCCGCAGCGCGGGGAAAACGCCTCCTCCGGATCGGTGCCGTCGTTGATCCGCGGCTCACCCCCGCAGCGCGGGGAAAACAGCCAGGCCAGGATGGAGCGGTGGCTGCGCGACGGCTCACCCCCGCAGCGCGGGGAAAACCGCGTCAGAGGTTCCCCGCTCTGCGGGGGTGGCGGCTCACCCCCGCAGCGCGGGGAAAACTCCGGGGTGGCCGGGGCGGCCACAGCGGCCCCCGGCTCACCCCCGCAGCGCGGGGAAAACGGGATGCCTGAGCGGAACATCGAGTTCGGCGCCGGCTCACCCCCGCAGCGCGGGGAAAACAGGGCTCAGGCCGGCTTCTTCCGGCTCGTCTTCGGCTCACCCCCGCAGCGCGGGGAAAACGGCGGCCGGTGCTCGGCCTTCGCCTCGATGAGCGGCTCACCCCCGCAGCGCGGGGAAAACTCCTCGCGCTGCTCGACCGCCTCGCGGCGTTCCGGCTCACCCCCGCAGCGCGGGGAAAACACTTCCTGACCTGCAACGCAGCAGCCCCGTTACCAATTCGCAATCTCAAAGGTCATCGTTCACGCCTTCGACCGCGCCCCCCGCTGTCAGTGGCTCATGATGTCATCCGCTCATGATGAAGAAGAGCCCGCCGCTTGCCCTGGCGACAGAGCTCCCGTGTCGTCACCTGTGGGGCAAAGAGGACGGGTTGGACGGGGCATACCCGCTGGTCTGTCACCTGCTCGACACCGGTGCGATGGTCGGCGCGCTCTGGGACGGGTGGATCGGCCGGGAACAGGCTGGGCGGTTGGCGGCAGCGACGGGCATGGAGCCGGGCGAGTTTCGGTCGCTGCTGTGCTTCTGGGCTGCACTGCATGACATCGGCAAGATCAGCGTGCCGTTCCAGAAGAAGGTCACCTCGCTGTTCGATCAGCTGCTGGCACAGGAGAGCGGCGCCCGGACGACGGCGGACGAGGATTCGGACTCCTTCCACCACTCGGCCGGCTCGCACTGGATTCTTCCCGCACTGCTTGCCGAGATCGGTTATCCGGCGGATGGCCGGGCCCGACGACATCTCGGCCATCACGTCGCGCAGCTCCTCGGTGGGCATCACGGCACATTCCACGAGGAGATGGACCGACGCTTTCTGGAGGATCCTCGGGGCTTGGCTCCAGGGCTCGGTGGCGGTTTCTGGGAGGAGCAGGCCCGTCGGCACGTTCGTGCCGCGCTGCGGGTGACGCAGCCGGTGGCGCCGCTCGCGGAGATGCTGCCGGCGGAGACGGCGGTCGTCGTCTGCGGTCTGATCGTGTTGGCGGACTGGCTCGCCAGCCAGGCCGACTTCATCAAGTCCCGCATGCCGGCCGCCTCGTGGCTGGCGACGGAAAGCGCTCTCGACGAGCACTGGCGCTCCGCCGTGGCCGCAGCGCCGGCGGTACTGGCGGAGGCCGGGCTGCGGCCGGCCGCGTTCAAGGGCGCGTCGTTCGCGGAGATGTTCGCGTTCCAGCCGAACGACCTGCAGTCCTCCCTGCTGTCCGGGCTGCCGGACGAGCTCACTGGTCCCGGGATGATTCTGCTGACGGCCCCGACCGGCGACGGCAAGACCGAGGGTGCGCTGACGGCCGCGGTCGGACTGGCTCGCGCCAGCGGGGCGACCGGGCTCGGTGTCGTCCTCCCGACGATGGCCACCACCGATGCGGCCCACCGGCGCGTGGCGGCCTTCTGTACGGAGGCCTTCGCGCAGGACGGCGCGGTGACGAAGGTGCACAGCATGGCGTGGCTGTCGAGGGACGCCGAGGTCGACGCCGCCACCGCCGGGACGGACGCGACGATGGGCGCCCGGGCGGACGTCGCCGCACCGGCGTGGTTGTCCGGTCGCTACCGTCCGCACCTCGCGCCGGCGTTCGTGGCGACGATCGACCAGGTCCTCAGCGCCGTCCTGCCGGTGCGGTACAACGTGCTGCGGCATCTCGCCGTCTCCGGCAAGGTCCTGGTGATCGACGAGGCGCACGCCTACGGACCCTGGATGCACGCTCTGTTGCTGCGGCTGCTGGAGTGGCTGGGGGCCCACCGCGTTCCGGTGGTCGTCATGTCGGCGACGCTGGCCGGCGAGACGGCGTCGTCGTTGCTGCGGGCCTACCGCAGGGGCAGTGCTCCGGGCCTTCCGGCGCCGGCGGACGACGAGTGCGCCGTGCCCTACCCCGGGTGGCGTTTCGTCGCCGCTGACGGCCGGATCGGCGCGCCGCACCCCTTCACCACCCCGCGTCGGCACACCCTGCAGATCCGGACGCACGCCGTCCCCTTCGCCGACGACCCGTCAGCTCCGCGGTTGGCGAAGCTGCGGAAGTTGCTGGAGCCGGTGTTCCGCGACGGGGGCAACGCCCTTATCGTGTGCACCACGGTGGCGGACGCGCAGGACACGACGAAGGCACTGCGGGAGTACGCGAAGGAGCAGCAGGGCGACCGGCCCGATCCGGTACCGGTCAAGACGCTCCACTCCCGGTTCGCCGCGCACGACCGGTTTCGCATCTCCGCGCGGTGCGAGGCCGACTACGGGCCGCGCCGCCCGAGGGACGGTTCGCGCACCGCTCGGCCGACGGCTTCGATCCTGGTGGCGACACAGGTCGTCGAGCAGTCCCTGGACCTCGACTTCGACATGCTGATCACGGATCACGCACCGCTCGCGCTGCTGCTGCAGCGCGCCGGCCGGTGTTGCCGGCACGCGATGCTCGGCGACGACCCGCACGCGGCGCACCGGCCGTCGTGGTGGTCGGCGAACTCGTCCGGCGGCCTGACGGAGGTCCGCATCGAGGTCCTGGACCTGGTCGGCAAGAAGGGCGGGTTCCCGGGGGCCGCGAGGTCTGTCTACGGCGATGGCCCGCTGCTGCGGACCCGGAATCTGCTGGCCGCACGGGCCGGCGCGCCGCTGCGGGTTCCGGAGGACGTGCAGGGGGCGATCGACGACGTCTACGCCGATGACTTCTCCGACCGCCTGGGCCTGACGGCTGCAGCTACCGAGCAGGTCGAGATCGCGGACATGGAGAGCAAGGCCGGCGAGGCGGTGGAGACGCAACTCGCCGGCATGGTGGCGATCAGCGGTCCCGCCGATGTGGGCCCGGACCTGAGCGAACTGAGCCGCACCCAGGCCGAGGTGTCGGACGACCTGATCGCCACCCGGTTCGGCGCCGACTCCGGCCGCGTCGTCTGCGTCTACGACGTCGACGGCCGCTGGTTCCTCGACGCGGCCGGCACGGTGCCGGCCCCGGGCATCGAGGGACGGCGGCCCCTGACGCGGGACCAGGCCAGGGTGTTGGCCGAGCACGTCATCCCCGTCTCCGGGGGACTCCTCGCCGGCGAGCTGCCGGATCTGCTGGAGACCCCGCCGGCCTGGCAAAAGAACGCCACCGTCCGGGCATGGCGCCCCCTGGCGATGCGCCGCGCCGACCACGCCCAGCACACCGCCCGACTCACGCGCATGACGGTCGCCTACGCCGCGGACCTGGGGCTGTACGCCGTCGAGCGGGACTGACCCACGGCCCTCCCGAACTGGCGGGACGCAAACCAGACGGAGCCGATTCGGGACGAAGTGGGTGGTCGGCGAACCGATTTACTCGATCTGCCGCACAGTGACCACTTTCTGCCCTACCGTCACCATCAACCCGCCCGTCATTCGTCCCGTCCGGACCACCGTCCGGCCGATGTCCAACGACCGCCCACAGGAGCCGCGTTGACCGCAACGTTCGACGACTCGCTCGTCACCGGCGAGTTCTTCCCCGTCCGCCTCGTCGAAGCGGCGGACGCGGTGCCCGTCAAGTACGGCCTGCGTCGGCTGCTCGTCGAGGCCGGCTCGATCGCCTCGCTCGCGGTGACCCCGCCGCCCGCGCAGGCGGCGCTGCTGCGGATCCTCTACGTGGTCACGGCACGCGTCAGCGGCCTGGACAGGCCGGCGGCGTCGCCGTCCGCCTGGCTGGATCGCCGTGACGAGGTGGCCGCGGAGGGTCTCGATCCGGAGCGCGTCGACGCCTACCTGGCCGAGCACGCCGAGCGGTTGCACCTCTTCGGTGCGCGGCCTTTCCTGCAGGACCCGCGGCTCGCCGAGGAGTGCTCAAAGAAGGCGGGCGTGAACAAGCTGGTCTTCGGGCGTCCGGCCGGCAGCAACCAGGTGTGGTTCGGCCACCACCTCGATGCCGACCCGCGCCCGGTACCCGCCGACGAGGCCCTGCTGCACCTGCTGATGTGGCTGTACTACGGCGCGTCAGGGCGATGCAGCACCCGGACCGTCGGGTCCCTCTCGGCCGCGAACTCCCGGTCCGGACCGCTGCGCGGCAGCCTCTCCTACCACCCGGAGGGTCCGACCCTGCTCCACACCCTGGTCGCCGGTATCCCCCGGCCCGGCAACGGCACCGACCCGGCGACGGACCGCTGCCCCTGGGAGTTGCCGGAGCTCCCCGACCCGCTGCATCCCAGCACCGCGAACGTCGGACCGATGTCGCAGCTGACCGCCGGCTGGCAGCACGCGCTGCTCCTGCAGGAAGGCGCGCAGCCCGGCACCGTCGACGACGCGTACATCACCTGGGCCGCGCGCGACAAACTACCCCGTCCCGCAGACCCCTTCCTTGTGATGCAGTTGAGCCAGGCCGGCAACATCTACGCCCGGTACGCCGACTCCGCCCGGGGTCTGTGGCGCGACATCGACGCGCTGCTGATCCAGGAGCCGTACGGCACCGCGAAGCCGCGCCGGCCGGCTGCCTTCCGCGGGGTCCTCGAACTCGATCCGGAGGACGGCGGACCGCTGCGGGTGCGGGCGCTCGGCTTCGAGCAGGACGACCAGACCAAGGACATCCAGTACGTCTCCGGCACCACCCCCCCGGTCCTGGACCTCATCGAGGAGCGCGAGCCACGGCTCAGCGGCCGGCTGCGGACGATGCGGGTGGCCGGCGAGCTCTACGGGCGGCGGCTCGACTTCGCCGTCCGGCAGGCGTGGCGTGAGCTGGTGAACAACTCCGACGCCGTCGGCCCGTGGGGCGAACTGGCCGCCGTGGACTACTGGCCGGCCGCCGAGCGGGAGTTCTGGCGTCGCGTCAGCGCACGGGACATGGACCAGCCGTGGCAGTCCTTCCGGCTGCTGGCGTACCGGGCGTTCGACGAGGCGACCGCCTCCGCACCGCCCACGATGCGCGCGGCCCGCGCCGTGCAGCGAGCCCGGCTGGCCATTGCCGGCGGCCGCCGCAAGAAGACGTGAAGCATCCGCCCTCAGCACCCTGCCCGTCGCTGCCCGGCCGTCCGACCGGCGCTTCCGCGACCGACCCGTGCCACCAGGAGAACCATGACCACATCGGCGACCCCCAGTACCGGGTCCGACGCCCCCTCCTCCACGACCGGCAACCCGGACAGCACGCCGTACGAGTCGGCGCGCACCTTCGTGGCCCTGGTGTGGCGGCAGGTCGGGCAACCGGGCAACCGCTCCGCCCTGCGCAGCGGCGTCGGACGCACCGGCCGTCGGCCCGTCCAGGGTGACCGGCGGGACCCGCTGGAGCGCATGCACCGCGCCATCGCGCACTACGTGCCCGCCGGCCTGACGCACCAAGAAGCCGAGGCGCACTACGCGATCGCCTCGATCATCGCGGCGCTGCCCCGCACCACCGCCGCGACCGAAGCCGACGAACCTGCCGAGGAACCCGCGGACTCCACGGCGACGGCCCCCGACAAGGAGCCAACGGCCACCGCAGCGGCTACGGCCGAGTCCTCGTCAGGCAGCGCTGCGGAAGCGGCGCCGACTCCCGGCGCCACCGCGGCCGCGCCAACGCCGAGCGCCGGCTCGACCCGCACGCCGGCCCGCCCACCACGAGCCCGCAACCTCGGGCAGAGCCTGGCGGAGGCCGTCGCTGCCGGCCGGATCACCACGACCTACGCGGAGAACCGCCTTGCCCTGCTGGTGCGGCAGAGCGCTGCCGGACTGCACCGCTACCTGCCCGCCACCGTGCTGCGCCTCGCCAGTGAGCGCGGCGCCGTGGACTTCGCGCAACTGCTCCTCGACCTGCGGTGGTGGCATCGCCACCACACCGAGATCTCCCGCCGCTGGCAGCAGAGCTACTACCGCGCCGTCTTCGCGGCCACCGCCCGGCAGGCCGAGGCGGACGACCAGGCCGAGCAGGAACAGGCCGCCGACAACGCCACCACCGGCTGACCGGTCCGCCCACGACGGCCGGCGTCCCGCCCACCTCGCCGTCCCCGTGCCCTTCCGAGACCACGACCACCGCAACGAACGGAGCCTGCCGCCATGGCCGACATCACCGGGCGCTTCATCGAAGCCCACCTTCTCCAGGTCATCCCGTACGCGAACCTCAACCGCGACGACAACAACTCCGTCAAGACGGTCGTGTTCGGTGACACCCCACGCACTCGGGTCAGCAGCCAGAGCTGGAAGCGCGCCGCCCGGCTGCGACTGCAACAGCGTCTCGGGCAGCAGGCGCTGCGCACCCGCCGTCTGGCCGAGCGCGTCCAGGAGTACCTGGTCGAGGAGCGCGGCTGGGACGAGGCGGCCGCCGTCCTCGCCGGCCGGCACCTGATCTCCGCCGGCAGCACCGGCGCGGACATTCCGAAGAAGGACGCCGACACCGCCCCGT
Source organism: Streptomyces sp. NPDC088923 (assembly GCF_044749745.1). Lineage (NCBI taxonomy): Bacteria > Bacillati > Actinomycetota > Actinomycetes > Kitasatosporales > Streptomycetaceae > Streptomyces > Streptomyces sp. NPDC088923. The sequence goes on from NZ_JBIVIO010000001.1 coordinate 1,306,271, forward strand.
GGTCGACCGCGGCGATGGTCTACCTCCCGGACACCGCCGTCGTCGAACTCGCCGACCTCGCCGAGCAGTACCGTCCGCAGTTCGAGGCCGGCAAGCCGGTCAAGTCGGCGATCGCGGCGAAGAACCTTATCGTCCCGGGCAAGGAGGTCGACGCGATCCTGCGCTCGCGCAACGGCGTCATCAACCTCTTCGGCCGGATGCTCGCCCAGGTCGAGGACGCGAAGGTCGACGGCGCTGTCCAGGTCGCCCACGCCTTCACCACCCACTCCACCGACGTCGAGATCGACTACTTCAGCGCCGTCGACGACGTCACCGCCGACTGGGGCGACGCCCCGGGCAGCGCCCACCTCGGCCACGCCGAGCACTCCGCCGGCGTCCTCTACCGCTACGCCGTCGTCGACCTGCGGGAGTTGGAGCACAACCTCGGCGGCGACCGCGCGGCGAGCCGGGAGCTCGCGACGGCCTTCCTCGACGCGATCATCCGGTCCCTGCCGTCCGCGAAGAAGAACTCCACCGCCCCGAACACCGTGCCCGACCTCATCCACCTCGTCGTCCGCAACGACCAGCCGGTCTCCTACGCCTCGGCGTTCGAACGCCCCGTCGCGGCCGCCGACGAGGGCGGCCACCTCGCCGCGTCGATCACCGCGCTCGACAGCTACGCCACCCGCCTGGCGGCGATCCTCGGCGAGGAGGACGTGTGCCACCGCGGGCACATCGCCGTGCACGAGGCCGCCACCGAGCCGACCGGCCTGGGAGGCGCCGCGGAGAACCTCGCCGCCCTGATCGGTGAGACCGTCGACGCGGCCGCGTCCGAGGCGGAGGCCGAAGCCCGATGACCAGCCCGCATACCCTCACCTCGGGGGACGCCGCCCAGGACGCCGCCACGCCGGACGCCCCCGCGCAACCCACCGGGCCCACGCTTCTGATGCACCTGGCCGGCCCGTTGCAGTCCTGGGGCGAACGCTCCCGTTTCCCCAGCCAACGCGACACCGGCGTCACCCCGACCCGCTCCGCGCTCATCGGCCTGTTCGCCGCCGCTCTCGGACGCAGTCGCGACGACGCCCTGACCGGCCGGGACCCCGACACCGACGGCGACCTGCGCACCCTGTCCTTCCTGGTGCGCACCGACCGGCCCGGCACCCGGCTGCGCGACTTCCACACCGTCGGCGGCGGCCTGCCCCGCACGGAGACCGTCGTCACCGCCGAAGGCACCTACCGGAAAGGTGCGAACGCCCTCGTCACCACCCGCCACTACCTACAGGACGCCGCGTTCACCGTCGCCGTCACCGGCACTGACACCGCGCTGCTGGAACGCTGCGACGAGGCACTGCGCCGGCCCCGCTGGCCGCTGTACCTCGGCCGCCGCTCCTGCCCGCCCACCGGCCGGGTGCGGCTCGGCCTGCTGCCCGGACCGCCGATGCCGTACCTGCTCGATCTGCCGCTCGCCCGTCCCATCCCAGGCCGGCACGTCGAGACCGTTCCGGTCAGCTTCGACGCCGACCGCCCGCTGCGGCCGATGCTCGATCAGATCACGTTGCGCACAGGCGAGTTCAACACCACCGAGGTCGCCGACGACCCGCAGTCCTACGCCACCTTGGACCGCCGCTACCTCGACCGCACCCGCCACCACGTGGTCGTCCACCTGCCCGCCGCCCGCTGCGGTGGTCAGGGCACGACCTACCTCGGCAACGCCGCCCGCTACCTCACGACGACACGAGGCGCCGCATCATGATCGAGCACCGGGTCTGGCTCACCCAGATCGTCCCGCACACCGGCCTCAGTGCCGAGGCCACCCGCGACCTGCGCAGCGCCGTCAACCTGCACAAGCGCGTCATGAGCCTCTTCCCCGACGACCTGGGCGAGCGGGCCCGGCAGCAGATCGGGGCGCTCTTCCGCTTCGAGGAGGACGCCACCCGCGGTAGCCGCCTGCTCGTGCAGAGCGTCGTCGAACCCGACCCGGCCCGGCTGCCGGCGCGCTACGGCGCCGTCCGCAGCACCGAGATCACCCCGCTGCTGCAGCGCCTGCGAGCCGGCGTCCGCGTCAACTACCGGCTGGCCGGCAACGCCACCCGCACCCTCAGCCGTGACACCACCGCCGGCCGCCCCAACCAGGTCATCCCGCTACGCGGCGCCGACGCCGAGGAGTGGTGGCTGCGCCGCGCCGCAAGCGCCGGCCTGGAGATCCACAAGATCCACACCACCGAGCTCGACGACGCCGCCGGCAACCGCCATGACAAGCAGCGCATCCGCCACGCCCGCACCCGCTTCGACGGCACCGCCACCGTCACCGACCCGGACGCTCTGCGCACCTGCGTCATGACGGGCATCGGCCGCGGCAAGTCCTACGGCTGCGGCCTGCTCAGCCTGGCACCCGCCCGGTGACCCCGCGACCGGCCGGGCCCGCCAACCGCCGCGCCGCCCTCGCGTCCGGCACCGCCCGCAAACGCATCGGCAAGCCCAACGCCGCGATGCTCCCGCGGATCGGCGACTCGCTGTCCTTCCTGTTCCTCGACCAGGCACGCGTCGAACAGGATGCCACCGGCGTCAAGGCCGTCCTGGCCGGCGACGACGGCCCGACGGTACTCGCCGTCCCGACGGCCGCACTCTCCTGCCTGCTCCTCGGCCCCGGCACCTCGATCACCGCACCGGCACTGCGCACCCTCGCCCGGCACGGCACCTCCGTCGTCATCACCGGCTCGGCAGGCGTGCGCTGCTACGCCGGACTCGTCCCGGAGGGCGTGACGTCGAAGTGGCTCCAGGCCCAGGCGACGGCCTGGGCCGACCCCACCGCGCGCACCGCGATCGCCGAGCGGATGTACCGGATGCGCTTCGGCCCGACCGCGCCCCAGGACGCCACCATCGCCACGTTGCGCGGCCTGGAGGGCAGCCGTATGAAGGCCATGTACAAGGCCCTCGCCCAGCAGCACCACCTCCCGCCGTTCCGCCGCAGTTACGACCCGGAGGACTGGGACGACCAGACGTCCGTCAACAAGGCGCTCTCGGCTGCCAACTCCTGCCTCTACGGCATCGTCCACGCGGCGATGATGGCCCTCGGTATCAGCCCCGGACTCGGCTTCGTCCACACCGGGACGACGCTGTCGTTCGTCTACGACATCGCCGACCTCTACAAGAGCGAACTGGCCATCCCGCTCGCCTTCAGCCTGCACGACAGCACCGATCCCGAGGGCGAAGCCCGGCGGTCTTTCCGGGAAGGACTGCGGCTCTTCAAGCTGCTGCCACGCATTGTCGCCGACCTCCAAGACCTCTTCGACCCCCAGAACGGGCACAGCCGCCGCGACGACGCCGAAGAGGCCCTGGAGGAGATCACCGACCTGTGGGACCCTGAGCTCGGCGCCTTGCCCGGCGGCCGCAACTACAGCTCAAGCGGGGAAAACTGACGTGCCGTCGATGATCGTCATCGCGACGACCGCCGTCCCCGAGCACGTCCGCGGCGCTCTCACCCGCTGGATGATCGAACCGATGCCGGGCTTCTACATCGGCACGCTCTCGGCGCGGGTCCGCGATGCCCTGTGGGACGTCGTCGCCGCCTCGGTGGCCGACGGCGCAGCGGTCATGGGGTACCCGGCGGACACCGAACAGGGCTATGCGGTCCGAACCGCGGGCGAACGGCGGCGGAGGCCGGTGGATCTGGAGGGCCTGGTGTTGGTGGCGTTCCACCCGAGCGAACATAACGAATCGGCAACGTAGCGCAAGCGGTGCAGGTCAGGAAGTATCCGCCCCGCGCTGCGGGGGTGAACCGCCCCGACGTCTGACGCGGTGCTCCCCACGGAGATCCGCCCCGCGCTGCGGGGGTGAACCGGGGCGTACAACGGGATGTAGGCACGCACGGTGATCCGCCCCGCGCTGCGGGGGTGAACCGCCGCGGCACGGCGACCCGCACGCCTACCCGTGATCCGCCCCGCGCTGCGGGGGTGAACCGGCGCAGGAGGACGCCCGGCGCACTGGCGTGGAATCCGCCCCGCGCTGCGGGGGTGAACCGTTACCGCCGGTAACACCACGGCTACGGAGGGAATCCGCCCCGCGCTGCGGGGGTGAACCGGGTGACGGGGATCGCTGGGTCCCTCCGGGCAGATCCGCCCCGCGCTGCGGGGGTGAACCGCCCGCCGGCACCTCATGGCGTGGGCCAGCGGGATCCGCCCCGCGCTGCGGGGGTGAACCGCCGAGAACGTGGACTGGGTGTGGAAAGGCGCCATCCGCCCCGCGCTGCGGGGGTGAACCAGACCGTCAGCCCGCAGTAGCGGAAGGTGTGACATCCGCCCCGCGCTGCGGGGGTGAACCGGATCTGTACGTCGGCGCCGTTGTCCTGATCGGATCCGCCCCGCGCTGCGGGGGTGAACCGATGGATCTGCGCGCCATGCAGCAGCCGTCCCGATCCGCCCCGCGCTGCGGGGGTGAACCGGGCGGGCGCCCGCCGCCGCCGGGGAGAGCGTGATCCGCCCCGCGCTGCGGGGGTGAACCGGAGCAGGTGGTCCAGGAGCGTGCTGTGGGTGCATCCGCCCCGCGCTGCGGGGGTGAACCGACACTGATGGCCCATCGTGGGGACGCGCTTCTATCCGCCCCGCGCTGCGGGGGTGAACCGCCCCGGCGGACTGCCCCCAGCCCACGGCGCAAATCCGCCCCGCGCTGCGGGGGTGAACCGGCCTCCGGAAACGTCCCGAGGCCTTCGTCGTGATCCGCCCCGCGCTGCGGGGGTGAACCGGCCCTGGACGCCTACATCGACCTCTACCGCCCATCCGCCCCGCGCTGCGGGGGTGAACCGCTGATGGACCCATCGGGCGCCGGGGCGCGCGAATCCGCCCCGCGCTGCGGGGGTGAACCGACCGCCGTGGCTGGCCGCATCATCTTCGTCTGATCCGCCCCGCGCTGCGGGGGTGAACCGTGCGCGGGGCACAGCCCCTGCCGCAGGGAGCGATCCGCCCCGCGCTGCGGGGGTGAACCGCGGGCCGCCGCGTGACCGCCGCCGTCGCACCGATCCGCCCCGCGCTGCGGGGGTGAACCGACGGGCCGATCCTCGCGGACCTCGACCTCACGATCCGCCCCGCGCTGCGGGGGTGAACCGGACGAGGTCGCCGCCGAGGTCGCCCGCATTCAATCCGCCCCGCGCTGCGGGGGTGAACCGGCCGAGGTGATCCGATGCCGCTGATCGTCCGCATCCGCCCCGCGCTGCGGGGGTGAACCGTAGAGCGGGCGGCTCAGCGCCTCGCTGTCCATATCCGCCCCGCGCTGCGGGGGTGAACCGTCGGCGTGGCCCCGGAGGCCCGGGTCGTTGAATCCGCCCCGCGCTGCGGGGGTGAACCGCGCAGCCCCCTTCATGTCCGGAACGTCAACCGATCCGCCCCGCGCTGCGGGGGTGAACCGCCGAGGGTGACGAGGTCGCCTGGCTGTAGCTCATCCGCCCCGCGCTGCGGGGGTGAACCGAGCGTGCGGACGTTCGGGCTGACGCTGTGCGAATCCGCCCCGCGCTGCGGGGGTGAACCGTCCTCGGTGACGCCCTTCGCGTAGAGCTGCCCATCCGCCCCGCGCTGCGGGGGTGAACCGCCGGGGGCGGCCACGGACCCGTAGTCCCCCAGATCCGCCCCGCGCTGCGGGGGTGAACCGGACGGCGGGCTCATCCACCGCGCGAACGGCGGATCCGCCCCGCGCTGCGGGGGTGAACCGGCGGACCTGGACCGGAAGATCAGCGCCGCGCAATCCGCCCCGCGCTGCGGGGGTGAACCGGACTCCACGGGCAGCGCCCAGTCGCCCTGGAGATCCGCCCCGCGCTGCGGGGGTGAACCGATTGAGGGCGGGAGTCGTCCGGCCAGCCCCGGCATCCGCCTTGCGCTGCGGGGGTGAACCGGAGGAGGCGCTGGCGCTGATGCTGCGCGTCCTGTCCGCCCTGCGCTGCGGGGGTGAACCGGTGCGCGAGGGGCGTGAACGGGCCGCAGTTGGGGCAGTTCACGGCCGCTCCTCCGGGGGTGCGAGGTTGAGGGTCGGCCGCCACGCCCGGTACAGGGCCGCCGCCTCGGGGCAGCCGTCGACGCCAGCCCGGCACTGCGGGCACTCATCCGAGTGCCGCGCGAGGGCGGCGAACGCGACCTTCTCCTCCTGGGTGGTCATCGCTTCTCCGCGTAGGGGGTGAGCTGGTACGACTCGCGGCAACGCGGGCAGGCGTAGAGGTGCCCGCCCGCTCCGGGCCCGGACGCCTGCTCGACAACCTGGATGAGGGTGACGTCGTCGGCGAGGCCGCGATGCCACGCACACCAGCCGATCAATCGCGCCGGGGCGCCGGGCGTGGTCACCGGCCCTCCCTCACGTGGCAGGGCTGACAGGCGCGAGGGAACCAGGCGACAGAGGCGCCGCCGCTGGGGCGCCAGCGGCGTGACCCGAGGTCGACGTCGTTGAGTCCCGCCTGTACGGGCTTCCCGCACCAGACGCACGCGGCACCACGCACCTGTTCCCCCGTGAGGGCGCTCGGGTGGGGAAGGGCGTCGGCCAGTGCGGCGGCCAGGGCGTCGGGGTCGGTGGGCAGCCAGGTCTCGGCGGGGCAGACCAACCAGCGAGGTCCGGGCCCGTTCGTGCGTCGTCCCGCAGGGATCGGGGTGCTCGCAGGGTCGGCCGGGTCCGCGCCCGCGATGCTGGCCTCGGGGGGCACGAGGAAGTAGACGCCGCCTGCCCCGTCGTCGATTGCGGTGCCGCAGCGGGCGCCGAGGATCTGGACTGCGGACAGGCCGATGCCTCGCGGTACGCGCACCGCAGATGCGGTAGAAGGCGCGGGCCCGAGATCAGGGGCAGTCTCCACGAGCACTCCCGGAGTTCGATGGGCTACCCAGGGTGGCCCTGCTCCGGAGATGAAACGAGGACTTCCATAGGTCTTATCGCTGCCGTAAAGCGGGCTTTCGGTCCCTCGCGCGGGTGACGGTGGCGTGCTCGGCGGACTTCGCAGACACTGAAAGCCCGTCACCGAGGAGGTATCGTGCCCAGTTTGGGGAACGCTCGCCTGCGAGCCGCGCGCATCGCGGCTGGCTACCCGTCCCAGCAGGCCCTCGCCGACGCGCTCGGCGTGGGCGTCCGTCAGGTCCGCCGCTGGGAATCCGACACCCCGCCCTGGCCTCAGGGTGACATGCAGCAGGCCCTCACCCGCGCCCTCGGTCAGGACCTTACCGCGCTCGGGTTCAGCCCAGCAGGGCCCTCTGTGAACCGGCCCACCGTGTCACCGCTCTCCGCTCCGGTGGCCGCGCAGGTCCCCACGCAGTCCGCGCGAGGCGTGCAACCCGCCTCGGTCGCCGCCGACTTCACGGCCACGACGCGCGCGCATCGGCGGCTGTACTGGTCGGTCGCCCCGTCCACCCTCCACCCGGCGGTCATCGCCCACGCCGGGCTCGGGCACGCCCTCCTCATCGAGACGGCCGGGCAGACCCGCGCGCTTGTCGCGAGCGCCCTCGCCGAGACGCATCTCCTCGCAGGGCGGATCGAGTTCTTCGACCTGCAGGAGCCGGACCGAGCTTCGGCGACCTGGCTCCGCGCTCTCCAGGCGGCAGGGGAAGCGGATGACGCCTTGCTCGGCGCCGCCGTGCTCGCCCACACCGCGTTCGTTCCCGGCTGGGCCGGAGACCGGGCCACCGCCGCCGAGCGGATGACGGCGGCCCGCACCTACGCGCGGCGCGGCGCAGCACCCGAAGAGGTGCTGGCGTGGCTCGACGCGGTGGAGGCCGAGTGCGAGACGCGCTGTGGGAACACGCGGACCGCACTTCATCTCATCGGGCACGGCGAGGATCTCCTCGCGCGCGGCACGGGCGGCGACCTGCCGGAGTGGTTCGACTGGTTCAGCGCGGTGCGCCTCGCTGCCTTCAAGGGCAACACCCAGCTCAAAGCAGGGCACCTGCCACAGGCGCGCGAGACGCTCCTCGCCGCGCTCGACGCTCTCCCGGTCGCCGAGGAGAAGCAGAGCGCGGTCCTCCTCGGGGACCTCGCCGCGGTAGAGGCGGCGGCCGGACGCCCCGAGGAGGCTTGCGCCTTCGCGGCACGCGCGCTCGACCAGCTCGCCCGCACCTGGTACGCGGTGGGCATGGACCGCGTGCGGGAGGTGCGGCGCGCGCTCGCCCCGCACCAGCACGAGCCGTGCGTGCGCGCCCTCGACGACCGCCTCTACGACTGGTCGACCACCGTCAGCGCCCTTGCTCGTTGAAGTTCGCGATGAGCGGCGACAGTTCAGCGAGGCTCTCGATGCGGAAGGTCGGCAGCTTCTCGGCCGCCTCCGTCCGCCACTGGATCGTCGCCCAGGGGCCACGGTGCACGAGCGCGGTGAGCATGCCCGCCTTCCGGGCGGGCGCGATGTCGTTGTCGACGCGATCGCCGACGTACAGGATCTCGCCCGGTTCGGCGGGGACGGCGTCGGCGACGCGGTGGAAGAACTCTGGGTCGGGCTTGCTTGCGCCCCAGTCGTCGGAGGTGCCGATCAGGTCGACGTCCTTCGTGAACAGCTCGCGCAGGATGCGGCCCGCGCGGACAGTCTGGTTTCCGGCGATGCCGAGCCAGAGCCCGTCCGCGCGCAGGGCATGGAGGGCGTCGCGGACATCCGGATGGAGGTCGTCCTCGCCGAAGTGCTCGGGTTGGCCGGCGGCGGCGCGGCGCTCGCGTTCGGCGTAGAGGTCGAAGCCGGGCTGGAACTCCTGGAAGACGTCGCGGTAGTCGCGGCCCTGGGCGATGACGGCGCCGAACATGGCGGCGAAGGTGTGGCGGGGGACGCCGAGCCAGTCGGCCCAGGTGCCGTACTCCCGTGTCTCGTCTACCAGGCATTCACCGACGTCGAAGACCACCGCTCGAATCATGCCGGTGATCCTACGGAGCCCGCGCCGCAGCGGGTAGCCCGCTCTCCCGTGGGTGGCCAACCGCGACGGGGGATGCACGGCAGGCCGGTCTCAGTGTGGCACCCGCCCCGGCGGAGGCGTGCGACCACTGTCGGCCGGACACGGCGCTCGGGTGGATGGGGTGACGCGCGAAGCCCCCGCCGCCCGGAGCGGGCGGCGGGGCGAGGGCCGGCCGAAGTCTTACGCGGTGCGCCGACGCTCGATGGCGATGAGCGGCCGTGTGAGCTTGCCCGTCAGCCAGGTGGGGCATTGTCGTCCTCCTCGTGCTCGTGCTCCGGGGTAAGCCAGTCAACGCGGGAAACAGCTATAGGCTGCGCCTGTGTTCCCCACGCTGCGGGGGGTAAGCCGCGCACGCACGGCGCCTCCGGTCCGCCGTGCCGTCCTCCCCGTGTTGCGGGGGTGAGCCGGGGTTTCGCCAGCGCCGGTCCGTCGCGTCAAAGGTTCCCCGTGTTGCGGGGGTGAGCCGGGGTTTCGCCAGCGCCGGTCCGTCGCGTCAAAGGTTCCCCGTGTTGCGGGGCGGCGGCCTGAGCGTTTGCTCCGGCCTTGCCAGCATCGTGGAGACTCTTGCGGACAAGGGGTTACGGCAACGTCGATCAATGCACGATTTTTCCAAAATCCTGAAATGTCAGGTCTCATCGTGCGAGAGTCCGTGGAGTCAGCCCCAGTGGGCTGACTCCGAAGATCGCTGTCTCGCCAGGGGGCTAACGTGACTGAGCACCGCAAACCTAAGGGCTCGTCGATTAGGCAGCGTCAAGACCGCCTGATGATCGTCAACATCTGCGTTGGCCTCAGCCGACTGTTCGAGCGGATCCTGAGTCACCTCGGCTGGTAGGAGCTGCGGGGCGCCTGAGTAGATGTTGACCGTGCTCAATGGTCACGTCGCCATGATGGTGGCTGCGCCTGTGCCGGGTTGGTGTTGGGAGAGACCGCTCCTGGAGACTGGGCGTGCACGTGGGAGCGCTGCGTCAGACGTTCCGGTTCAACGTGTAGTGGGTTAGCTGTCGCGAGACAGCGAATTCGTTACGTATGCAGGCCGGGTGGGGTTGGGCTCTGGTGAGCCCGGCCCCTTCCGCATTCCTGTGCTGACTTGGTGCTGACTCATCCGCGGGGAGGCGGATCGAGTTTCCGCAGGTCGAGGTTGATCTCGAAGGGGACCGGGCGGAGGAGCGCGCCGCCGACCGGCTCTGTTGCGGGCGCCCCCTCACGTCCCCGGCCGGGTGGCGGCCCGGTCGGGGTCAGACGAAGAGGGGGATGGGGTTGAGGTTCTCGTAGCGGGTCGGGGTGGGGAGGCGGCCGAGGGTTACGGGGGTGTCGAAGAGGCGGCCCGGGGCGAAGCGGGACCAGAAGTGGCGCAGGCCCGGGACGATCACCTTCACGACCGGGAGGTCCAGGTCGGGCCGGCGCTGGTCGAGCACGAGCAGGTCGAGGCCCTTGCGGCGGACCAGGTCGGTGACGGCGTGCACGTCGTCGAGGAGATCGGGGTGGTGCGGGGTGTGCCAGTGGGCGGGGCCGCGCGGGGCGGTGTGCGGGTCGGGGGAGAGGTAGGGCTGGTTGCGGGTCGTCGCGTGCCGCCACCAGCCCATCGGCTCGGGGTCGTCCAGGCGGTATCCGGAGCCGTCGGGCAGCACCTCGCAGACCGCGGGCAGGAGCTGCCCCATCTCGGTGAGCGCCCGCCGCAGGGCGATGCGCGGGTCGAAGTGGGCGCCGAAGCCGAAGACGATGTCCTCGGCCGGTTTGTCGTTGCGCCGGGAGAGCGCCGCCACGACCGGGATGCCGAAGTCCGACGTCAGGTCGAGGACCCACACGTCCCGGTGGACGCGCCGGTACCCCTCGCGCAGCCGGGACACGTACGGCTCGTCGAAGGCGTCCAGGTCCACCTCGGCCTGCCGGGTGCGGTTGTACCACCACAGGGCGACCGCGTCCCGCTCGACCAGCTCCAGGAAGCCCTGGAGGAGGGCGTCCTCCGGGCTGCTGCCGGCGGCGTTGCCGTTCGAGTCGGCCCACAGGCCGTCGCCGCGCTGCCTCGGTGCCGTGCCCGTCTGCCCGGCCCCGGCGAAGTAGAGCATGGACGTGGGCAGGAACCGCTGGGTGTCGTGGGTCAGGGACCAGACCGGCGTCCAGTCGGTCGGTCGCCCCTCGTCGAACGGCGCGCTGACGTACTGGAACCGGGAGTGGCTCGCGTTCCACCGCTCCCGCTCGGCGAACTGCCGGTCCGCGTAGAGCTGGCAGTCGTTGGGGTGCACGGCCGCCTCGCCCAGGCCGCGGTAGGAGTCGCGGATGACCGGCTCGTCCCCGTGCCGGGTCCCGCTGTAGCGTTCGACGGCCTCGCACACGGCGCTGGTACGCGCCTCGGCCTCCGTCAGGCCCTTGCCCCCGCTGAGCGCGCGCAGACCGGAGCGCAGTCCGGCGAGCGTGGCGGGGCCCATCGCGAGGTTGTGGCCGGAGAGGTAGGACGTGACGAAGTCGGGACAGCCGGCGGCCGGTCTGATCTCCTTGACGACCCCCGTGACGGGGTTCACCAAGTGCCCGTACTTGCCCAGCATCTGCTCGGGCGTCAGCGCCCGGTGCCCGCTGCCGTCCGTGGTGGCCTTGGAGCGCGGTACGGGCCTGAACGGAGCGCTCACCTGCCGGGCGACCAGCTCCGGGTCCCCGCACTCGGGGCACTGCGGGCGCCTGCTCACCGGATACGAGGCCGTGTGCAGGCGGAGCGTGTCGAGTGTGCGGATGTGCCCCTGCTCCGGATCGCGCACCCCGGCCAGCCACTTCGCCGTCTCCAGGACGGCGAGGCCGACGGCCAGGGAGCGCCCGGCGGCCAGCGAGGCCGCGGGGCGGGGGAGCGGTCCGTCGAGCCCGAGCGCCCGCTGGGCGGGTACCTCCGAGTGCCGGTGCCCGCGCAGCCGTACCGAGAGGCAGTGCCAGCAGGGGCCCTCGCCCTCGTCGGGGCGGAACACCGGCCCGATCCACGGGTCCGCGCCGCACAGTTTCGCCAGCAGCCAGGGCCTGCCCTCCGCTCGGTGCTCCGCGTCCACGGCCGCGAGGCCGGGCGTCAGGTAGTCGTCGCACAGCACGAGCGAGAAATCGGCGGGCGCGCCCGGCGCCGCCACCGTGAGCCCTTCGGCGAGGGCGGCCCGCGCCACCGCGTCCCGCGACACCCCCGGCAGCGCCTCGATCGCGACGGTGGCGCCCGCGAGGGCTCCCGCGGCGCGGTCGCCGTCGAGGCCGATCAGGTCCCAGTACGCCTCGGCGACGGGGTCCACGTGCCGCGAACCCGTTCCGCCGAAGCGCAGCAGGCCCGCGGCGTCGAGGGCGTGCAGGGCGCCCTCGGCGGCCTCACCGCCGAGCAGGGCCGCGGCCTCGCGCAGCACGGCCGGCGCGCTGCGGGTGCCGTCGAGGAGGGGCACGAGCACCTCGGCCTGGGAGCCGTGCAGCGCCGTGACGCCGCGGCGCGAGACGAGGTACGTCGCGTCGCCGGGCACCACGGTCGGGCGGAGGTGGCTCTTGAAGCCCACCAGCGGGCTCTCGGCGCCCTCGCGGACGGGGGATCTCCCGTCCCGTGCGTCGGTGGGCGTCATGCCTCGAGCCGTCCGGCTCCCCGCGGGGCGACCGGGACAGCCGTGTCGGCCATGATGCAGAACGTGGACAGGGCGACCATGTGGTCCGCCATCGTGTCGAGTTCCTCGATCACGAGGCCGGGACCGGCGGGGCCGGTGCCGTCGGTGGCGAGGGTCTTCAGCTGGCTGCCGGAAGAGAGCATGTTCATGATGTGGTGTCCCCCAGGAGTAGGTGGTGCGCCGGTGTTCGCAGGTGGTGCGGTGTGCCGTTCCGGAGAAGATTCTGCGAAGTCGGGCCGGGCGCGCACAGTGCCGGTGTCATCACTGCACGGTGAAGAATTCATGCGCGCCCCGGGGGCGGCCCGGCGGGCCCGTCCCACGGCCCGGGGACTCGCCCCGCGGGTGCCCCGAAGCGGAACCGGGTTGCCCCGGAGCGGAGCCGGGCGGCCCCGAAGCGGACCCGGATGGTCCCGAAGCGGGCCTGGGTGGCCCCGGAGCGGACCCGGGTGGCCTCAGGTGGCCCTTTAAGCCTCCGCTTGATCTCGGTGATCGGTACGACCCGCGCGGCTACGCTCGCGGCGACAGCGCTCCAGCGGAAGAAGGCCCCTGTGAATGCCGTGACCGATCACCCGCCCTACGGCCAAGTGCTGCGGCTCGACGAGCTGTTGGGGACCGCGCGCGTCCACGACGACGACGTCGACCACGTACTCTTCCTCGCCGTCCACCAGTCCAGCGAGATCCTCTTCGCCGTCGGCCTGCGCCACCTGGAGGAGATCCGCGCCGCGCTCGACGAGGGCGACGGGGACAAGGCCGTGCGCAGGGCCGCGCCGCTGCCGCTGCTCATGTCCACGCTGACCCGGCACTTCGACGTGCTGGCGACACTCACCCCGGCCGCCTTCGAGGACATCAGGCAAGCCCTCGGGGACGCGAGCGGGTTCCAGTCCGCCCAGTTCCGTGAGATCGAGTTCCTCTGCGGCCTGCGGGATTCCCGCTATCTGACCACGCCGGGATTCACCGAGCGGGACCGCGCCCGGCTGGAGGCACGGCTCAAGGAGCGGTCGGTCGCCGAGGCGTACCGGGAGTACGTGGGCGCGTGCGCGGACCGGCCGGCCGCCGACCGGGTGCGGCTCGCCCTGCTCGCCTTCGACGAGGCCGCCACCGTCTGGCGGGCCCGGCACGCGGTACTCGCCGAGCGCTTCCTCGGCACGGCCGCGGGCACCGCGGGGTCGGAGGGCGCCGGCTACCTGTGGCGGGCCGCGTTGCGCCGGATGCTCCCCGAGGTCTGGACCCCGCTGTCATGAGTACGGGCCCCGCGCCCGCGACGCCGCCCGCGCCCGCGACGCCGCCCGCGCCCGCGACGCCGCCCGCGCCCGCGACGCCGCCCGCGCCCGCGACGCCGCCCGCGCCCGCCACACCGCCCGCGCCCGCCACACCGCCCGCGCCCGCGACGCCGCCCGCGCCCGCCACACCCCCCGCGCCCCCGGCGGACCGTACCGCGCTGGACCTGGAGTACTCGCCCAGTTCCCGCGTCCCCGACCTCGGCACCCACCTCGCGCGCTACGCCGACGACAGCGCCCGGGCCCGCGCCGTGCTTCCCGCCCGTCTCGACGTGCCCTGCGGCCCACTGCCCGAGCAGCGGTTGGACCTGTTCCCCGCGCCCGATCCGCACGCCCCGCTCTTCGTCTTCGTGCACGGCGGCTACTGGCAGGAGCTGAGCAAATCCGAAGCGGCCTTCGCCGCCGAGGACTTCGTGGCCGCCGGGATCTCCTTCGCGGCCCTGGGCTATGGCCTCGCCCCGCAGCATCGGCTGCCCGCCATCATGGCGGCCGTCAGCGACTCCCTGTGGCGCCTCGCCACGGGGGGCGTCCCTCTGCCCGTCACCCCCGCCGCCGTGCACCTCGGCGGCCACTCCGCCGGTGCCCACCTCGTCGCCCACGCCCTCGTCGAGGCGGGCGGCCGGGGCGCGGCCGGCGCGTTCGCCTCCGCGACGCTCGTCAGCGGTGTCTACGACCTGGAGCCCCTGCGGCACACCTACGTCAACGACGCCCTCGGCATGGACGCCGCCGAGGCCCGCGCGTGCGGCCTCCTGGATCGCCTGCCGACCGGGCTGCCGCCGCTCGTCGTCGCCCTCGGCGAGAACGAGACGGACGCGTTCGCCGCCCAGCATCGCCGGTTCGTCACCGCGGCGCGGGAGCGCGGCGCCGAGGTGACCGACCTGGTCGTCGCCGGACGGCACCACTTCGACCTGCCCTTCGACCTCGCCGATCCGGGCACCGCGCTGGGCGCCGCGGTGCGGCGACTGCTGTGACGCCATGCGGCAGACCCTGATCCAGAGCCTTCTGCCGCCGTCCGTCGCGGGGGCCGACACCCGCGCCGACGCCCCGGACGACACGCTGCACCCGTTGGAGCGGGCCGCGCTCCCCACCGGCGCGAGCGAGGGACGCTGCCGCGAGTTCACCACCGTCCGGGCGTGCGCCCGCGAGGCACTCGCCGCGCTCGGCCGGCCGCCCGCGCCGCTGCTTCCCGACGCGAGGGGCGTGCCGCACTGGCCGCGCGGCATCGTGGGCAGCATGACGCACTGTCGCGGATACCGGGCCGCCGTCGTGGCACGCGAAGGCGACGTGCCGGCGCTGGGCGTGGACGCGGAGCCGTGCGAGCCGCTGCGCGAGGGAGTGCTGCGCACGATCTCCCTGCCCGGGGAACGCGAGCGACTGCGTCTCCTGAGCGCCCTGCGCCACCGGCCCGAGTGCTGGGACCGGCTGCTGTTCTGCGCGAAGGAGGCCGTCTTCAAGGCGTGGTTCCCGCACACCAGGACCGAACTGGCCTTCCAGGACGTGTCGGTCGTGCTCGACGCCGCCGGACAGTCCTTCCGCGCGAGGGTCCTGGTCCCGGGCGGCCGCGAGTACACCGGGCGCTGGCTCGCGCGGGAGGGACTGCTGGCGGCGGTCGCCTTCGGCGGCGGGCCCGACCGGAGAGTTTCGGCGAGGACTTAAGGGCGTGGCCGGGCTCCGCCGCGATTCCTACGCTGGCCCCGCCCCGGAGTACGCACCGGCGCGACCTCTCCCGACCGTCGGCCGACGGACGGCAACCCCTGGAGCAGCCATGGCCCACGTACCCCACCCCAGCTCGGTGTCCGGCGCCGTGCGCCCCGTCCCCGAGGCGTCCGTCGTCCACATGATCCTCCGGCACGCGCGGACCAGGCCCGAGGCGACGGCGGTGCGATCCACCACCGCATCCCTCAGCTACGGGCAGTTGTGGCGGCGCGCGCTCGTGATCGCCGCCGCCCTGGAGGAGGCCGGGGTCGGCGCGGGGGACCGGGTGGCCCTCGTCGCCGCGAGGACGCCGGACACGGTGGCGGGGGCGCTCGCCGTGATGGCCCTCGGCGGGGCCTACGTGCCCATCGATCCCGAGCACCCCGGCGAGCGCACCGCCGCCGTCCTCGCCGGCGCGGCGCCGAAGGCGCTGCTGCACGCGGGCCCGTGGGCAGGGGGAGGAGCGTCCGCGGGCCCGCCGTCGCTCCCGTACGTCGACATGGCCGCCCTGCCGGACGCGCGGGTCCCGGACCGCGCCGACGCGCTGCCGGGCCCCGAGGACATCGCCTACGTCGTGTTCACCTCCGGCTCGACCGGCACCCCCAAGGGCGTACGGGTGCCGCACGCCTCGCTCGCCAACTACGTGTCCTGGTGCGGCGAGCTGGTGGGCACGGCGGGCACCGGCAGTCCCCTCTTCGGCAGCCTCGGCTTCGACCTGGCGATGACCTCGCTGTGGGTGCCGCTCGCGCAGGGCCGTACGGTCGTGACCGTCGCCGGGCTGTGGGACCAGGGCACGCTCTTCGGCGAGCGGGAGCGGAAGTACACGTTCGTGAAGATGACCCCCTCGCACGCCCGCTTCTTCGACGTGCTCGCCGAGCCGCCCCGCTACGACCGCGTGACCGGGCTGCTCATGTTCGGCGGCGAGGGGCTCGACCCGGCGCTCATCGCCTCGCTGGGGGACCGCGTCGAGGGCGTCCGGCTCGTCAACCACTACGGGCCCACCGAGACCACCATCGGCTCCTGCGCCTTCTCCTTCGACCGCGGGACGGTGCCCTCGACGCCGACCGTGCCGATCGGCCGGCCCGCCTGGAACACCCGGGCGTACGTCGTGGACGACGCGCTGCGTCCCGTACCGCCGGGCAGCCCGGGCGAGCTGGTCATCGCGGGACGGGCGGTCGCGGCCGGCTACCTCGGCCCGCGGCCGTCCGGCGAACGCTTCATCGACGAGGCGGATCTCGGCGGTCGGGCCGGACGCGCCTACCGCACGGGCGACGTGGTGGAACTGCGCCCGGACGGCACCCTGCTCCATCTCGGCCGCCAGGACGATCAGTTGAAGGTCAACGGGCACCGGATCGAGCTGGGGGAGCTGCGCCATCACGTGCTGTCCGTGCCGGGGGTCGCCGACGCGGCGTTCGACATCGTGCGCGGCCCCGTCGACACGCTGGAGCTGTTCGTGCGGCCCCGCGCGCAGGGCGGCGGGACCGGTGACCTCGCGGGCGAGGTCCGTACCGCGCTCGCGTCGGTGCTGCCCTCCGCGCTCGTGCCCGAGGAGGTGCACACGGTGCCCGAGATCGTCGTGAACGCCAACGGGAAGTGCGACGTGGCGGCGACGCGGCTCCGCGTGGCCTGACCGGCCCCGTCCGCCCCGCCCCGTACCGGGCCGCGGACCGGAGCGGCCCCGGCCTGTCGGCGAAGCACCTCAGCGAGCGGTCAGCGATTCGTCAGCGCGGGTCGAGATCCTCGATGAGCCCGGGGCGCGGTCCCGGGCCGGCGAAGCCGACACGACCTGGAGAGTGCGACGTGGCGAACCCCTTTGACGACCCGGACGGAACCTTCCTGGTACTGGTCAACGACGAGGACCAGCACGCCCTGTGGCCCGCGTTCGCGGAAGTGCCCGCCGGGTGGCGGGTGGTGCTCGACGCGGGCCCGCGCGACAAGGCGCTGGCATACGTCGAGGAGCACTGGACCGACCTGCGCCCGCGCAGCCTGCGCGCCGAGTCCGCCGACGCGCCGGCCGCCTGACCGGCCGGCCGGGGACAGGGCGGACTGCGGAGGTGGCAGCGGTGGAATGGGCGATCGAGGCCGAGGGCCTGAGCAAGCGGTACGACGGGCGCGAGGCGCTCGGCGGAGTCGACCTCGCGGTGCCGCCCGGCACCGTGCTCGGCCTGCTCGGGCCGAACGGGGCCGGCAAGACGACCACCGTCAGGATGCTGGCGACGCTCCTCGCACCGGACGGCGGCCGGGCCCGTGTCGCCGGGTACGACGTGGTGCGCAGCCCCGCCGAGGTCCGGCGCCGCATCGGTCTCGCCGGCCAGTACGCGGCCGTGGACGACGCGCTCACCGGACGGGAGAACCTCACCCTCATCGGGACGCTCGCCCACCTCGGCCGGCGCGCCGCCCGCGCCAGGGCGGCCGCGCTGCTCGACCGCTTCGGCCTGGCCGAGGCGGGCGACCGGCCGGCGCGCACGTACTCGGGCGGAATGCGGCGCCGCCTCGACCTCGCGGCCTGCCTGGTGGCGACGCCGTCGGTGCTCTTCCTCGACGAGCCGACCACCGGCCTCGACCCGCTCAGCCGCAGTCAGCTGTGGGACGTGGTCAAGGACCTGGTCGCCGAGGGCGTGACCGTGCTGCTGACCACCCAGTACCTGGAGGAGGCGGACATCCTGGCCGACCGGATCGCGGTCATCGACCGCGGCCGTGTCATCGCCGAGGGCGCGCCCGCCGAACTCAAGCGCACGGTGGGCGAGGAGCGGCTCGAAGTGTCCCTCACCCGGCCCGAGGGCGTGGCGCGCGCCGCGGCGGCGCTGCGCCGCGTCGCCCCGGGCGAGCCGAGCGTGGACGCCGCCGAGGGCACGGTGTCGATCGTCCTGAGCGACGGCATGGCGAGCATGGAGAGCGCCGCGGCGGCGCTGCGGCGGGCGGACGTCACCGTCGCCGACTTCGCCCTGCGCAGGCCGACGCTCGACGACGTCTTCCTCCTTCTCACGGGAGAGTCGGTCCAGCCGCACGCCGGTTGATGACGCAGGCGCGATCACGGGGGCATCCTCATGCAACGAATCCACTTCACCCCTGCCGACTTCGCACGGGTCCGGCTGAAGGCGACCGCGGGACCGCTCGTGGAGAGCGCCTTCGCGTACGGGCTGCTCGGGCGCGGCGTCGGCACGCCGTTCGCCCGCTGGCGGGGCCAGGTCGGAGAGCGGCTGGCCCGTTCACCGCTGCTGCTGACCGGCGGCAGCGCCGCCACCGGCCTCGACGGGCTCCTCGACCTCATCGAGCGCAGCGGCCGCGGCGTGAGCACCGACGGGCGCGGCGTGCCGACGAGACCGGGGCCGTCCGCGGCCGCCGGTGACCTGTCGCTGGTGTGGCGGGCGGCCGTGGCCCCGTACTGGGAGCACGTGCTCGGTTATCTGGAGGCCGAGTGCGAGGCGCGCGGCCGGGTCCTGATGACCGGCGGGGTCGAACTGCTGCTGTCCACCCTGCACTCGAAGATCTCCTGGCGGGCGCCGGTGCTGGAGATCCACGAGGGGCCCGACGAGGACATCCGGCTCGAAGGACGCGGGCTCGTGCTCGCGCCCTCGGTGTTCCTGGCGCACCGCCCGGGGCGCGTCACCCGGCGACTCGTGGAGAACGGCGGCATCGTGCTCGCCTTCGCGGCGCCTCCCGACCCCCGGCAGGCCGCCGCGCTGTGGGACGAGCCGGACGACAGCGGCGCCTCGCTCGGCGCGCTCGTCGGGCAGACCCGGGCCGCCGCGCTGCACGCCCTGCGCAGCAGTTGCACCACGACCCAGCTCGCCGACCGGCTCGGCATCTCGGCGGCGGGGGCCAGCCAGCACACCGCGGTACTGCGCCGCGCGGGTCTCATCACGACCCGCCGCATCCGCAACACGGTGCTGCACACGCTGACCCCGCTCGGCATGGCCCTCCTCAGGGGGATGTCGCCCCGCCCGGCGGCCCCCGCGCGAGCGCAGGCGCACCGCCGCCCGGCCGGCGCGGTGCAGGGACACCGCGCCCCGCGCCCGCTGACCGAGCTGTCGGTACGCGGCACTCCGGCCGCCTGAGGCGGCCGCGGCCCGGTCCGGCGCACACCCTCGCGGTGGCGCCGGACCGGGCCGCTGTGCTGTGCCCACCCAGGGGCGCGGGGCAGCGGGCACCCGACAGGCGGGGGACGCACAGGGTGGCGGGCGCACGAGGCGGTGGGGTGCCCCGGCGTCGTACGCCGTGCCGGGCACCCCACCGGGTCCGCGCCTCCCGCTACTCCTTGATGCCCGCCATGTCCCCGGGCCGCCCGCGCAGCACCGCCGCCGAGGCGAGCAGTGTCGTCGCCAGCGTCAGCGCCACCGCCCCCGCCACCACGACGGCGAGAATCCACGGCGAGCCGCCGGGCAGCGCGGTGCCGAGCACGCTCAGGCTCAGGGGGACCAGCGTGGCCCCGGCGACCAGGAGACCGAGGACGATACCGGCCAGGGCCACCAGCGAGGCCTCGACCGTCATCATGTGCAGCACCTGGCGGCGGGTGGCGCCGATGAGCCGTTGCAGCATGAACTCCTTGCGCCGCTCGGTCGTCGCCAGCACCTGGGTGTTGATCAGGGCGAGGGTCGCGTAGCCGACCACGACGCCGAGGACCAGGTAGGCCATCCACGCCTGCGTGTCGTCCGCCTCGGCCTGCGCCGCCTCCAGTACTTCCCTGCCGGACACCCGCAGGCCGGGCTGATCAGCGGCGAGCGCGGAGAGCGAGGAGATCAGCCGGTCCTTGTCCGTACCGGCCGCCGCGCGCACCATGATCTGCGGCACGAGCCCGCCGTCGGTGTGCCCGATGAGCAGCGACGCGGGGACGAGCGCGGTCTCGTAGCCGCGCCGCCCCTCGACGGTGGCGACCAGCTTCAGCTCGACCCGCGTGCCGTCACCGAGCCGCATCGGGACCAGGTCGCCGAGGGCGCGGTCCTTCGCGTCGGCGGCGGGGAGCGCCACGCTGTCGCCCTTCAGGGCGGTGAGGCTGCCGCGCGCCGCGTGGTAGGCCGTCGTACGGTCGAGGCCCTGCTCCGTGACGCCCCGCAGGGACAACTCGGTGGGCTGCGGCCCGGTGTCCTCGCCCTCGCTCGGCCGCATGGGCTCGTCGGGCTCGATGTAACCGGTCGTGGAGATCTGCGCGGTCGCCGCCGCCACGCCCGGCTGGGCACGGACCTTGTCCACGACGTCGAGCGGCAGGCCGCCGGAGTCCGAGGTCACCACGACGTCCGCGCGCACGTCCTCGTCGAACGCCCGCTGGGCGCCGTCCGATTGCGTGGTCTGCATGTAGATCAGGCCGATCGCCAGACCGCTCGCCAGCATCACCGGCATCACGGCGGAGGCCAGCCGGCCCGTCCGCGCCCGCGCGTTGTGCGCCGCGAGTTCACCGGCGAGCCCGGACACCTTGGCCGCCGGACGGCGCAGCGCGGCCACCATGGCCCGTACGACGACGGGCCCGAGGAGGCCGAAGGCGGCCGCCCACACCATCGCCGCCGGGGTCGCGACCCCCGCGGCGTCCGGACCGGCCGCACCCGCGGTGCCCCAGGCCAGGGCCACGCCGCCGACCAGGCACAGCAGGCCGACGACCAGGCGGAACGCGCTGAACCAGCGGCGCCGCAGGGTGGCTTCGGCGAGCGCCTCGGTCGGCCGGGTGCGCGCCGCGGCCTGTGCCGCGATGAAGGCCGCGCCGATCGCGGTGAGCAGAGCCGTTCCCACGCCCACGATCACCGGCACGGAACCGGCCCGGAACGCGATCGAGCCCGGCACCACCCCGGCGTCCGCGAACGCGTCCAGGAGCCAGTGGCCGAACCGGGGGCCCGGGACGACGGCGAGCCCGGTCGCGACGATCGCGAGGAAGAGCGTCTCGCCGACCACGAGCCGCCGCAACTGTCCCGGCGTCGTACCGATCGTGCGCAGCAGTGCGAGTTCGCGCTGCCGCTGCTGGATGGAGAGGCCGAGCGTGCTCGCCACCACGAAGATGGTGACCATCGCGGACAGACCGCCGAACGCGGCGGCCAGCGGGATCAGGTCGCTGCCGTCGGCCACGACGTCCGGGTCCTCGGCGCGGCCGCGGTCGTCGCCGGTCAGGACGGTGATCGGGGAGTCGCCGACGAGGTCGCGGACGGCGGAGGCGATGTCCGCGCTCCGCGCGCCGGCGGCGGGGAAGACACCGATGTTGTCGACCGTGCCGGCCCGCCCGCTGACCGCGGCGGCCTCGGCGTCGCGGAGGAAGACGTCCGTGCCGTCGTCGGGGCCGGTGGCCAGGCCCGAGACCTGGTAGCTCTCGCGCGTGCCGTGGACGAGGAGCTGGACGTGGTCGCCGGTGCGGACGCCCGCCTGCCGGGCGAGGGCCTCGCCGAGCACGGCCTGGCCGTCCGCGGCCGGCGCCGAGCCGCCGGTCAGCTTGTACGGGGAGAGCCTGGCGGAGGACCAGCCGTGTCCCGTGACCTTGCCGCCCTTGGCGAGGGCGGCGGGGAACGACAGGTCGGGCACCGCCGCTCCGACGCCGGGCAGCCCGGCGATCTTCCGCGTCAACGCGCCGTCCATGTGCAGGCGTTCGGGGAAGACGAGTTCCTGCTGGGTGTACTCGTACCGCTGGTCGCCGGTGACGACGACGGGCGCGGAGGACAGGCGGTGCGGCGGTGCCGCGTTGTGGATGCCGGTCTCCAGGAGCCCGCCCGCGCCGATGACGATGACGGCACCGAAGAACAGGCCGATGAACGAGGCGATGAACCCGCCCTTGTGGAAGCGCAGGGTGCGCAGCGCGATGCGGATCATCGGCGCACCCCGAGCCCTGTCTCCCGGATCGCGAGCGGGTCGCCCCACGTGCCCAGCAGCCGCATCTGCTCCGTGACCTGCTCCACGGTCGGCCGGTCGAGCGCGCCGTTGAGCCTGCCGTCGGCGAGGAACAGCACGCGGTCCGCGTACGCCGCGGCCACCGGGTCGTGCGTGACCATCACGAGCGTCTGCCCCGCGACGTCCACCGACTGCCGCAGCAGCGTGAGGACATCGGCGGCGGTACGGGTGTCCAGGGCGCCGGTCGGCTCGTCGCCGAACAGGACGGCGGGCCGGGTGACGAGCGCGCGCGCGATGGCGACGCGCTGCTGCTGCCCACCGGAGAGCTCGCCGGGGCGGCTGCGCCGCTTGCCGGAGAGGCCGACCTGTTCGAGGATCTCGTCCACGAACTGCTTCTTGGGGCGGGTCCCGGCCAGGCGCAGCGGCAGGGTCACGTTGTCGACCACGCTCAGCGCGGGCAGGAGGTTGAACGCCTGGAAGACGAAGCCGATGCGCTCGCGCCGGAACTTGGTCAGGCGCTTCTCGCGCAGTCCCGCGAGGTCCACGCCGTCCAGGTGGACGGCACCCGAGGTCGGGTGGTCGAGGCCGGCCGCGCAGTGCAGGAAGGTCGACTTGCCCGATCCGGAAGGGCCCATGACGGCGGTGAAGGTACCCCTCTCCAGGCTGATGCTGACGTTGTCGAGTGCCGTCACTCGATTCTTTGAGCCGCCGTAGACCCGGCTGACGGAGTCGAGCCGGACGACGGGCTGGGCCTGCGGGTCCTCTGTCCCGTTCATGGGTTTCCTTAAGAGTGTGGAGCGGGGGGCTTGATCGGGGTGCGGGGCGTGCCCTCCCTGCGGGTGGGCGCGCCCCGCACCGGTGGTCAGGTGGTCGCGGGCCAGGCGGCGAACCGCCGCAGCCCGTACAGGAGCGGGGGTCGTCCGCTCAGGCGGGTGACCGCCCGGACACGCCCGTAGACCGTCACGTGGTCCCCCATGCGCTGGGTGACGGCCACGGTGCAGTCGGCGATGGTGTGCGCGTCCCTGAGCAGGTGCGGTCCGGCGTCGTCGGCGGCGCGTCTCCAGGGGGTGACCCGGAACCGTTCGGGGTCACCGGAGGCGAACAGTTCGGCGACGCCCTGCGCCTCCTCGTGCAGCAGGTTCACGGCGAACTCCCCCGAGGCGAGGACGGCCTGAAGGGTGGGGCTGCCCTCGCGCAGGCACACCAGGAGGGTCGGGGGCTTCAGCGCGACGCTGCACACCGAGGAGCACGTCATGCCCCGGGGTTCGCCGTCGAGGTCCTCCGCGGCGATCACGGCGACCCCGCTGGGGAAGCCGCTCATCATCGTGCGGAAGTCGTCGGAGACGGCCGTGGCGCCGGGCGCGGCGGTCGCGGTCGCCGCCCGCAGGGCGGACGGGTTCGTCGGCTGGCGTGTGGGTTGGCTCATCGGGTACCGCTTTCTGCCGCGAGGGCGACCGGTTCGGCGGCGGGAGCGGGCTCGGGACCGCGCCCGCCGCTGTCGAGGAGGCCGAGCAGCGCACCCGTCGCCGCGGTGGTGAGCACCGCCATCAGCGTCAGGGCGAGCACCAGGGGAGCGGTGAGAATCCCCGCGGCGAACCCGGCTTGGAGCACGATCAGTTCGGTGAGCCCGCGGGCGTTCATCAGCACACCGATGCGGCGGGACTCCCCGCGCGGCTGCCCGGCGCGGCGCGCCCCCAGGTAGCCGCCGACGCCCTTGCCCGCACAGGCGAGCACGAGGGTCACTCCGATCAGCGCCCAGGAGACGTGCGAGAAGGCCTCGTCGAGAACGGTGATGCCGGTGACGACGAAGAACGCCGGCACGAGCACGCGCCCCACTCGTGTCAGCCGGGCGACGGCGGGGGTCCAGGCGGTGGTCTCCCCGGCGGGTATCGCGAGACCCACCAGGGCGGCGCCGAGGATCGCCGTCATGCCGAGGTGCTCCACGGTCAGGGCGATGGCGAGGGCCGCCGCGCCGAGCAGTACGGCGGCCGCGCGTGGCCGCCGGGCGCACGCCCGTCCGGCCGCGGGTGTGCGCACCACGTACCGCACGGCGAGCGCGCCCGCGGCGCCGAACCCCAGCGCGAGGACGGAGCGCAGGAAGCCCGTGAGGCTTCCCGAGCCCAGACTGATCGCGAGCATGCACAGCAGCCAGCCGACCGCGTCGATGGTGACCGCCGCGGCCAGCGCGAGCCGCCCGGCCGAGGTGGCGCTCAGGCCCCGGTCGGCCAGTATCCGGGCCATGACCGGTACGGCGGTGATGGACAGCGTCACGGCGACCATCAGGACGAACGCGGGGAGCGGGGCCGCTCCCCGTACCGCCGGGTCGTCCTGGAGCAGTACGAACCCGGCGAGCAGGGTGCCCGCGAGGAGCGGGGGAACGAGCGCCCCGGCCGCCACCCACAGCGTGGCCCGCCGCGTGACGCCGGAACCGGCCCGCAACTCGTGGGCGAGACCGACCAGGAAGAGCACGAGCCCGGCCTTGGCGACGAGCTTCAGGGCGTCGAGCGCGGCGGCGGGCAGGACCGCGTCGAACGTCTCCCGCCCGAGCAGGTGCAGCGCGGCGGGCCCGAGCAGCAGGCCCCCGACGATCTCGCCGATCACCTCGGGCTGGCGCAAGCGCCGCGCCGTGGCGCGCCCGGCGCGGGCGAGCAGCAGGACGGCGGCGAGCAGGGCCGCCAAGTGGGCGGCGCGTAACAGGATCTGAAGGGAATCCATCGCGTGCGAGCTCCCGGCCGCGGGCGGTCAGTGCTGCGCGGCGAAGTAGTCGTAGGCCGTGGGCAGCGTCTCGGCGAGGCGGTGCGTCTTGGCGCGGATCGCCTCGAACTCCCGCTCGGCCGGGCCGGGGTCGGCCAGCGAGAGGGCGGGGGAGGGCTGCGTCTCGATGCCGCCCATGCCGAGCAGGATGCACATGTAGGAGTAGGGCGGCAGGCCGTGGTAGTAGGGGTAGATCGTCTCCGAGTCGGGGAGCTGGGTCTTCCACTTCTCGATGCGGGCCGACAACTCCTCGGGCACGCGCCGGTTCTTCGCGTCGCGCCAGTACTGGGTGTCGTCGCGCTTCGCCGCCTGGTAGTGCAGGACGAGGAACTCCCGTATGCCTTCCATGACATGGGCGACGGAGTCGTTGTAGAGGTCCCGCTGGACCGGGTTCCAGGACTCGTCGGGGAAGTTCTTGGCGAGCTGCTCGATGGCGTGGTGGATGAAGAAGATGCCGGTGGACTCCAGCGGCTCGACGAACCCGCTCGACAGGCCGATCGCGACGCAGTTGTTGACCCAGGAGTTCTCGCTGCGGCCGACGCGCATCTTGATGTGGTTCGCCTTGACGCCGTCGGCGGCGGGGCCGACGAACTCGCGCAGGGTGCGCTCGGCCTCCTCCGGGGAGAGGTAGTCCTTGGCGTAGACGTAGCCGGTGCCGATGCGGCCCATCAGCGGGATCGTCCAGATCCAGCCCGCGTCCTGCGCGGTGGCGGTGGTGCACGGCAGGATGCCGCGGGCCTTCATGTCCTGCGGGACCTGGAGGGCGACCGCGCTGTCGTTGGGCAGCGTGTCCGCGTAGGAGATGAACGGGGTCTCCAGGGCCTGGTTCAGGAGCAGGCCGCGGAAGCCGGTGCAGTCGACGAAGAGGTCGCCCCCGATGTCGCCGTGCCCGGCCGTGGTCACGCCGGTGATCCAGCCGCGTTCGTCGAGGTTGACCTTCTCGACGTCGTCGGTGATGTGCGTGACGCCGCGCTCGACCGCGTACGTGGTCAGGTACTTGGCGAGCAGCGCCGCCTCGAACTGGTAGGCGTAGGGGAACTGCGTCTTGCCCTGGTGCTCGGACATGGTGAGGCCCTGCATCTCGTCCGCGCCCTCGACGAAGGGCTGGTCGATGAGCGAGCCGTCGAGGTGGCGGGGGCTGAGCCCGGCGTCGATGACGGAGGGCATGACGAAGCAGTCCTTGTCGAACCGGTCCGTCGGGCCGTTCTTGAGCCACCAGTCGGTCAGCGGGAAGCCGTTGACCGACCTCATCTGCTCGAACGGGTGGTAGAAGTGGTGCCCCTTCTCGCGCCAGTCCTCGAACCGGACCGCGAGCTTGTACGTGGCGTTGCACGCCGGCATCCAGTCCTTCTCCTTGAGCCCGAGGAACTCGAAGAAGTGCCGGATGTCGCTGAACGTCGCCTCACCGACGCCGACCGCGCCGACGTTGCCGGATTCCACCAGCGTGATGTCGATCCGGTCCCCGAAGGCGGCCTTGAAGTACGAGGCGGTCATCCACCCCGCCGTTCCGCCGCCGACGATCACAAGTCTGTTGAGCATGAGATGTCTCCTGTTCACTGACCGACTTCCCGTACACGGGAGGAGCCTAGGAACGGGAACGGGGGGTGCGACAGGTGATGAAGTCAGCGCTGAAACACGCACGTCGAAACGGTTCGGCGGCAGGAATTCCCGGCGTCAGCGAACCGTCAGTGAGATTCGGGATTATGCCTGCGCGCCGCGCGCCCAGCAAGGGTCATACCACGCGAGTGCCCGAGGGCGACGCGGATGGTATTTCCCCCGAACGGTGGACGCGGGCCATATTTGGGCCCTCAACCGACGAGTACGGGGGCGTGACTCAGTGGACATTCAGGTGCTCGGTTCTGTTTCAGTGCGGTACGGCAGCCGGCCGCACACCGTGGGCTCGAAGCGGCTCACGGCGATCCTCGCGCTCCTCGCGCTGTCGCCGGGGCGCGCCGTCTCCGCCGACCAGCTGGAGGACGAGCTGTGGGCGGGCCGCCCGCTCGCCAACGCGCGCAACGCGCTCCAGGCCAGTGTCGGCAGGCTGCGCAGACACCTGTGCGCGATCACGGGGCGGCCCGGGGACGAGCTCATCCGTACCACCGCGAGCGGCTACCAACTCGACGTTCCAGCCCATCTGGTGGACGCGCAGCGCTTCCGCGAGCAGGCCGCGGGCGGTTCCGCCCTCGTGGCGCGCGACCCGGCGCTGGCCGCGCTCGCGCTGGAGGACGCCTTGGCCCTGTGGCGGGGGCCGGCCCTGATGGACGTGCACGACGGCCTGCGCCTGCGCATCGCCGCGGCCGATCTGGAGGAGCGGCGGATCACCGCGTACGAGGACCTGATCACCGCGCGCCTGGCGGTGGACCCGCGCGGCATCTCGCTGCCGGAGCTGCGCGCGATCGCCGCCGAGCACCCCGAGAGGGAGCGCCTGAGCGAGCTGTTGATGCTGGCGCTGTACCACGCGGGGCGTCAGTCGGAGGCGCTCGACGTGTTCCACCGCGCCCGCCGCAGGCTCGCCGAGGAAATGGGGCTCGAACCGGGCCGCGCGCTGCACCGCGCCTATCAGGCGATCCTGGAACAGGACGACGCGCTCGGGGAACCGCGACGGGTTCTCGCCGCTCTCTGAACAACCGCTGACGGAACCCTGAGTGCGGGCTGAACACGCTTTGCCGTTCGCCGGGCCGCCGTTACCGTGGAAGGCAATGAATGTCCGCCCGCCCGGCCCCGCTCTTCTCGCGGGCCGGGCGGGCGGAATTCTTCTGTCGGCTCGGGAATGTGAGGCGGCTCATGGACATCGAATTACGGCACGCCCGGATCGTTGTCACGATCAGCGAGGCCGGGAGTATTTCCCGTGGCGCGAGCGAACTGAATCTTCCGCAGCCGAGCCTCACCGCGCAACTCAAGCGGATCGAGAAGGCCGTCGGCGGTGACCTCTTCGTGCGCTCGCCCAGCGGTGTGGCGCCCTCGCCGCTGGGCGAGCGGCTGATCCCGCTCTTCGGGGATCTCGTGGCGCGGGCCGACGAGGTCATCGCCCAGGCGAACTCGGCCACCGCGGGCCATGTGCGACTGGGCAACACCGAGTGGACCCCGCCGGCCCTCGCCGCCGCCCTGCAGGGGGTGTTGCCCGGCAACGTCGTGGCGACCGAGACGCTCTCACCGGCCGCCGCGCTCGCCGGTGTGCGCCGCGGCGTGCTCTCCGCGGCGATCGTCTCGGGCCGGGCCCGGCTTGCCGGGCCCGATCCCGGCGTCGCGGAGCCGGCCCTCGGCAGCGTCGTGGTGCTGCGCGAGCCCGTGTGGCTGGCGCTGCCCGCGCTGCCGGAACGGACCGAGGAGGTCTGGGTGCGGTACTCGCGGGAGCACTGGCTGCACACCGTCGAGGAACGCATGTTCACCGGGGCGGGCCGGGCGGGACCGGCCCAGGTGCCCCACCACGTCAGCACGCAGCGCGAGGCGATGATCTGGGTGCGCGACAGCGGGGCCCGCGCCCTGGCCACCCCCTCCGGGGCCACCGCCGACGTGCGCCTGCGGCCCCTCGCCGACACCGAACTCGTCGAGATGCTCCTGGTGTGGCGGCGCGGCGGGGTCACCGAGGAGACCCTGCGGCTGCTCGTGGAAGCCGTCCGCGACTACTACTGCGCCTACGCGCGCACCGTCCCCGGCTACTGGGACTGGCTGGTCGCGCACCGCGCCGAACTCCCCGAACTCCAGCCGTGGCTGCCGCGGCCACCAGGGGCTCGCGAGCCGGGGCCAGAGCCTGTCAGCAAGTCATCAGTGAACGGTCAGCGGGTTCGGCCAGCATCGTTGACATGACGACAACGCAGCAGCTCAGCGACAAGGACCGTGCCGAGATCAAGGGCATCATCTGCGACATCCTGGAGATCGAGCCGGAGGAGATGACCGGCACGAGCCGCTTCAAGGAGGACCACGAGGCGGACTCCATGGGCGCCATCGAGATCCTCTCCCAGCTGGAGCGGGCCTTCGGTATCGACATCGACCAGGCGGAGCTGTCCCGCATGGTCAACCTGGACGGCGTCGTGACCGTGGTCGGTGAGGCCGTCGCGGCCAAGCTCGCCCGGGCCAACTAGCCCTCGATCCAAGGATTGCGAGGGGAGCGGACGGTGTACGACGACGAGCAAGCGCCGCGCCGGGTGGTCATCACCGGCCTCGGCACGGTCACGAGTATCGGGCTCGGGGCCCCGGCCTTCCTGGACGGACTGCGGTCGGGGCGCAGCGGGGTCAAGCCGATCACGGCCTTCGACACGACCGGTTTCGCGCACGCCAACGCGTGCGAGGTGGCCGACTTCGAGCCGGGGGACTGGATTCACCACGTCGACCCGCGGGAGCTGGGCCGTGCGACGCAGTTCGCCGTGGCGGCGGCCAACATGGCCGTCGCGGACGCGGGACTGAGCGCGCGGGAGCTGCGCGAGCGCAGGATGCTGGTCTCGGTCGGCACCACGGACGCCGAGTCCCGCGACCTCGACACCCTGGTCGGCGTCCAGCTCGCGGAAGGCGCGGGGAACTGGACGCCGACCGTGGCCCGCCGGGCCCAGGCGGGCCGGCTGTCCAGCGGCATCGTCCGGGAACTGGGCCTCGTCGATGTCGAGGCCCTCACCATCCCGACCGCCTGCGCGGCGGGGAACTACGCGATCGGCAGCGGCTTCGACGCCATCCGGCACGGTGAGGTGGAGGCGGCCCTGTGCGGCGGTGCCGACGCCGTCTGCCGCAAGACCTTCACCGGCTTCTACCGGCTCGGCACGATAGCCCCCGAGGTCAGCCAGCCCTTCGACATCGACCGCAAGGGCATCCTCACCGGCGAGGGCGCGGGCGTCCTCCTCCTGGAGAGCCTGGAGTCGGCGCTCGCGCGCGGGGCCCGGATCTACGCGGAGGTCCTCGGCTACGGCCTCAACTGCGACGCCCACCACCCCGTGGCGCCCGACCAGGACAGCCTGGCGCGCTGCATGGAGGTGGCACACCGCAACGCGGGGGTGACCGAGGACGACATCGACTTCATCTCCGCGCACGGTACGGGGACACGGGCCAACGACGTGACGGAGGCCGGCGCCATCCGGCAGGTGTTCGCCACCCCGCCGCCCACGATCTCCATCAAGTCCATGATCGGTCACTCCATGGGCGCGGCCAGCGCCCTCGCCGCGGCGGCCTGCGCCCTCGCCATCACGGAGGGCTTCATCCCGCCGACCATCAACCACCGCGAGACCGACCCCGAGTGCGGCCTCGACTGCGTGCCCAACGAGGCCCGTCCGGCCGAGCTGGACGTCGTGCAGAACAACGCGCTCGCCTTCGCGGGCAACAACGCCGTGCTGATCCTCGGCCGCATGCACCGCGC
This sequence comes from Streptomyces sp. NPDC088923, assembly GCF_044749745.1. Classification (NCBI taxonomy): domain Bacteria; kingdom Bacillati; phylum Actinomycetota; class Actinomycetes; order Kitasatosporales; family Streptomycetaceae; genus Streptomyces; species Streptomyces sp. NPDC088923. Next base: position 1,336,620 of record NZ_JBIVIO010000001.1, read on the forward strand.
GGACCGTGCGGAGCTCGTGAAGGAGGCCGCGTGATGCCGTCCCTCGTCCTCTCCGCCTGGTCGGCCATCTCCCCCTACGGCGTGGGCAACGAGCCCTTGCGGCAGGGGCTCGCCGAGGGCCGCGACGCCCTCGTGCCCCTCGACCGCGAGCAGTACGAGGCGCCCTTCGCCCGGGCCGGCCTCGTGCCGGGCTTCACGGCCGCCGAGTACGTCGGCAAGAAGGGCACCCGCACCATGGACCGGGTGACCGCGCTCGCGGTCACCGCGGTCGGCGGGCTCGTCGGGGTCGTCGCCGAGGAGCTGGCGGAGCGGCCCGAGCAGACCGCCCTGGTCCTCGGCACCGGTTCCGGCAGCGTCCAGAGCATCATGGACTTCACGAAGGACTCCCTCACCGGGGAGCGCCCCTACCACGTGGAAGCGGCCCGTTTCCCGAACACCGTGATGAACAGGGCGGCCGGCCAGAGCGCCATCTGGCACCACATCAAGGGCCCCAACACCACCGTCGCGGGCGGCTCGTTGACGGGACTGCTCGCGCTGAGCTACGCGCTCCGGCTGCACCGGGGCGGCCACTGCGGCCGCGTGCTCTGCGGAGCGGCGGAGGAGTTCTCCACGCAGCGGGCCTGGCTGGAGTGGCACGGACGGGCCGAGGAGGAGCGGGAGACGCCGCTCGGCGAGGGCGCGGCCGTGTTCCTCGTGGAGCCGGCCGAGGAGGCCGCCGCCGCGGGACGCACCGCCCTCGCGCGCGTCGCGGGCGTCCGCTTCCGCGCCTACCGCACGCCCGACGGGGCCCGTGAGGCCCTCACCACGTGTGTGCGCGAGACGCTGGAGGCGGCGGGCACGAGCCCCGCGGGCGTCCGGTTCGTCGCGCCGCTCGGAGGCGGTGGGAAGCGCGCCGCCGAGGAGGAGCAGGCCGTCACCGACGCCCTGCCCGGTGCGCGTCCCGAGTGGCTGCGCCTGCGCGGACTCCTCGGCGACACCTCGGCGGCGGCCACCGCCCTGCAACTGGCCGCCGTGCTCGCCGCGGCCGGCGAGCGGGGCCTCGGCCCCGGCGAAGCGGCACTGGTCACCGGTGTCGAGCAGGACGGCCAGGTCGGCTGTGCCGTGTTCACCGGCGCCTGACCGGACGGCCCGCGCCGGCCGGTGGAACCACCTCTGAGCCCACAGGAGAGACAAGCATGTCCGCAACCGATCGTCCCGTCGCCCTCGTCAGCGGCGGCTCGCGCGGCATCGGCCGCCACGTCGTGACCCGGCTCGCCCGCGACGGCTACGACGTGGCCTTCTGCTACCGGTCCGACAAGGCCGCCGCCGACGCGGTCGCCGAAGAGGCCGTGGCGGCGGGCGCCCGCGTGCACGCGGCCCGCGTGGACGTGTCCGACCACGAGGCCGTACGCGCCTTCGTCAAAGCCGTCGAGGGCGAACTCGGCCCGCTGCGGACCGTGGTGTCCTGCGCGGGCATCGTCAGGGACAACCCGCTCGTCCTCCTCTCCCCGGACGACTGGGACGCGGTCCTGCGGACCAATCTCGACGGCACGTACCACCTGTGCAAGGCGGCGGTCTTCGCGATGATGAAGCGCAAGGCCGGTTCCGTCATCACCCTCTCCTCGGTGGCCGGTGTCCACGGGAACGCCACCCAGACCAACTACTCGGCGACCAAGGCCGGGATCATCGGCTTCACCAAGGCACTCGCCAAGGAGACCGGTCGCTACGGCATCCGCGTCAACGCCGTGGCGCCCGGGTTCATCGACACCGACATGCTCTCCGGCCTCGCCGACGACCACGTCGAGAACATGGCGCGGCGCATCCCGCTCGGCCGCCTCGGACGCCCCGAGGAGGTCGCCGACCTGGTGGCGTTCCTCGCGTCCGACCGCGCCTCGTACATCACAGGACAGGTACTCGGAGTCGACGGCGGCCTCGTCGTCTGACCGGAAGGGGGCGCCACCATGCCCAGGAACAAGACGCCACGGTTCTACTTCTCGCTGCGCAGCCCCTACTCCTGGCTCGCCTACCGCAAGGTGATGACCGAGCACAGGGACCTCGCCGAGCGCCTCGAATGGGTGCCGTTCTTCGAGCCCGACCCGCTCAGCGCCCGCCTGCTGGAGGAACAGGGCGGCAGGTTCCCGTACTCGGAGATGTCCCGCGAGAAGAACCGCTACGTGTTGCAGGACGTCGGCCGCCTCACCAAGGCCCTCGGGATCGAGGTCACGTGGCCGGTGGACAGGGACCCGGTGTGGGAGGTGCCGCACCTGGCCTATCTCGTCGCCGCCCGGCAGGGGCGCGGCCACGACTACATCGACGCCGTGTACCGGGCCAGGTTCGGCGAAGGACGCGATATCTGCGACCGCAACACGATCGAGGACATCGGCAGGGAACTCGGTATCGACCCGCACCCGCTGTCCCGTGCCGCCGACCGGCCCGAGGAGCGCGCCGAAGGCATCCGGATTCTCCTGGACGTCTGCAAGGACGGCGTCTTCGGCGTCCCGTTCCTCGTGCACGGCTACACCCGCTACTGGGGCATCGACCGGCTCGACGCCTTCGTCGAGCACCTGCGCTCCCAGGAGGAGCCCGCCGCCTCGGTGCCGCGCGAGCTGACCGCCGTCGGCATGGGCACGGCCACCGACGACGGCCACGCGGGCGGCTGCGGCTGACCCGCTCGCCCCCACCCGCGCCCGCTCCCACCCTCACCCGCGCCCGCCCCCACGCGCGCCCCCCACCTCCACCACGCCTCGCTCATCGCTTCGCGGTGCGACTTCAGTGACCTTCGCTAGGGGATTTGCTATGACAGCTGTGCAGACGGTCGGCCTTCCGCTCACCGCCGGCCAGAAGGACATCTGGTTCGACGTGAAACTCTCCGGCGGGGGCGCGACCTACAACACCGCCATCTACTGGGACATCCGCGGGCCGCTCGACGCGGACCTCTTCCGTACGGCGCTCGCGCGGCTCGCCGAGGAGTCGGAGTGCCTGCGGCTCCGGTTCGACGAACAGGACGGCGAACCCCGCCAGTTCGTCGAGCCGCTCGCCGCGCTGCCGCTCACCGTCACCGACGTCAGCGCCGCGGCCGACCCCGCGCGGGCCGCCGAGCAGGCGATCCGGGCCGACCTCGCGGTGCCCTTCCCGCTCGACGAGATGCCCGGGCAGGGGCCGCACGTGCCGCTCTTCCGCATGAGCGTGTTCACGCTCGGCCCCGAGCGCGTCTTCTTCTGCCTGCTCAACCACCACCTGGTCTCCGACGGCTTCAGCTACGTCATCTACTTCGAGCGGCTGGCCGAGATCTACACGTCCCTGCTCGACGGCACCTCGCCAGACGAGAACCGTTTTCCCCCGCTCGCCGAACTGGTCGGCGCCGAGGCCGCGTACACCGCCTCGGCGAAGGGCGCGCGCGATGCCGCGTACTGGCGCGAGCAGGTGGGCGACGGCCCCGAGCTGATCACCCTCGCCACCAGGGACGCCGAGCCGGCCCAGTCCTTCCACCAGGAGACCGCGGTGCTGCCGGGGACGACGACCGAGCTGCTGCGCGCGGTCGCCTGGGAGTCCCGGGTGACCTGGCAGACCGTGCTCGCCGCCGCGCTCGGTGCCTACACCGCCCGGACCACCGGCACCGAGGACGTCCTCCTCGCGCTGCCGGTGACGGCCCGGGTCGGCGCCGCGATGCGCCGCATCCCCGGCATGGTCGTGAACAACGTCCCGCTGCGCCTGGCCGTGTCCGCCCGCACCACCCGCGAAGAGCTGCTCACGGCGGCGTACCGGACCTTCTCCTCGGGGCTCAAGCACCAGCGCCACCGGGTCAGCGCCATCCGTCGCGCGATGGGCCTGCCGAGCGACGACCGGCGCCCCTTCGGCCCGTTCCTCAACATGATGCCGCAGGTCGAGAAGCTGGCCATCGGCCCCTGCGAGGCCACCATCTACAGCCCCTCCACGGGCCTCGTCGACGACCTCGAATTCACCGTCGCTGACAAGGGCGACGCGGGCATCGGGATCGACCTCAGCGGCAACACCGCCCGCTACGACCGCGCCGAGGTCCGCGCCCACCTGAGCCGGTTCACCGCCTTCCTCGGCGCCTTCCTCCAGGCCGCGCCCGACGCCCCGCTCGGCGACCTCGACCTGCTCGGCGACGAGGAGCGCGCGGACCTCGCCGCCGCGCTCACCGGGCCCGTCCGCGCCACGCCCTACCGGGGCGTCGTCGAGCGCGTACGCGAGCACGCCGCCCGGGCACCGCACGCGGTCGCCGTCACCGACGACGAGGGCGGCATCGACTACGCCACGCTCGTCGGCCGCGCCTCCGCCCTCTCGCGCCTGTTGGACGAGGCCGGCGCGAGGGGCCCGGTGGCCGTCCTCACCGAGCCCGGCCGGGACTTCGTCACCGCGGAACTCGGCGTCCTCGGTGCCGGACGGGCCTTCGTGCCGCTCGACCCCGGAGCCCCGCGGGACCGCCTGCTCGCGCTGCTGCGGGACAGCGGCGCCGGGTTCGTGCTCACGCAGGACGCCCACGCCGGCAGGGCGCGCGAGGCCGCGGCGGCGCTTCGCGCCCCGCTGCCCGTGCACGTGCTCGACACCACCGCCGACGCCCCCGACGAACTCGCCCCGGTCACCGGCGGCCCGCTCGATCTCGCCTACGTCATCTACACCTCGGGCTCCACGGGCAAGCCCAAGGGCGCCATGGTGCAGCGCGGCGGCATGGTCAACCATCTCCTCGCCAAGATCGAGGAGTTCGGCCTGACCGCCGACGACGCCCTCGTCCACAACGCGCCCGTCACGTTCGACGTCACCGTCTGGCAGACCCTGACCGCCCTGCTCGTCGGGGGCCGCGTACGCGCCTTCGGCCGGGGCGACGCCGCCGACCCCGACGCCCTCTTCCCCGCCATCGGCGCCGAGTCGCTCACCGTCATCGAGGTCGTCCCCTCGCTGCTGCGCGCCACCCTCGACGTGTGGGACGCGGGGGGCACGGCACCGCGGCTGCCCGCCCTGCGCTGGATGATCTCCAACGGCGAGGCGCTCCCCGCCGACCTGTGCGCGCGCTGGTTCGCCCGCTACCCCGAGGTGCCGCTCGCCAACCTCTACGGCCCCACCGAGTGCTCGGACGACGTCACCCACGCCTACCTCACCGGCCCCGCCGCCCTGGACGCCCCCGTCGTGCCCATCGGCCGGCCCCTGCGCAACACCCGCCTCCACGTCCTCGGCGCGGACCTGCGCCCCGTGCCGCGCGGGGTGCGGGGCGAGCTGTTCATCTCCGGCGCGGGAGTCGGCCGCGGCTACCTCGGCGACCCCGCCCGTACCGCCACCACCTTCCTGCCCGACCCCTTCGCCGCCGACGGTTCCCGCATGTACCGCACCGGCGATCACGTCGTGCTGCGGCCGGACGGGCAGCTCGCGTTCATCGGCCGCGTCGACCACCAGGTCAAGATCCGCGGCCAGCGCATCGAACTCGGCGAGGTCGAGACGGCCCTGCGCGAACTGCCGGGGATCGCCGAGGCGGTCGCGGTCGCGGTCACGGACCCGGCCGGGCAGAAGCGGCTCGTCGGCTACGTCGTCGGCGACGGCCCGCGTCCCGACACCGTGGCCGCGCGCGACCTTTTGGCGCGGCGGCTGCCCGGCGCGCTCGTGCCCTCGGTCCTCGTCGCCCTGGACGAACTGCCCCTGACCGCGCACGGCAAGGTGGACCGCAAGTCCCTGCCGACGCCCGACTTCGGCGGCGCGGCGCGGAAGGCGGTCGCGCGCACGGACGAGGAGAGGACCCTGTGCGCGGTCTTCGCCGAGGTGCTCGGCCTGCCCGAAGCGGGTCCCCAGGACAGCTTCTTCGCCCTCGGCGGCGACAGCATCAGCTCCCTCCAGGTGGTCAGCGGGGCGCGCAGGGAAGGTCTTGTCATCACCGCGCGCGACGTCTTCCGGCACCGCACCCCGGCAGCCATCGCCGCCGCCGCGGGGCGCGCGGAGGAGAACGCGCCGCTCGTGGAGGACGGCATCGGGGAAGTCGAACTGCTGCCGGTGGCCGACCAGCTGCGTGAGCTGCTGGCCCACCGCCCGGTCGAGACGGCGGAGTTCGCCCAGTACGCCACCGTCGTCGTGCCCCCGGAGGTGGACGGCGCCCGCCTGGAACGCGCGCTCCAGGCGGTCATCGACCGACACGACACCCTGCGACTGCGCCTCTCCGCTCCCGTGCCCGGCCTGTGGTCCCTGGAGACCCGGCCGCGCGGCACCGTCGCGGCGGCCGATGTGCTCCGTACGGTCACGATCCCGCCGGAGGGCGACCGCGAAGCCGTCCTCGCCGCCGAACTGGCCGCCGCGCGCGCACGGTTGCGCCCGCTGGAGGGCCTCGTCGCGCAGGCGGTCCTGCTGGTGACGGACCCGGAGGACACGCGGGCGCGGGAGTCCGGGGGCACGCGTGCGGAGACGGCCGGGAGCGCGCCGGAGGCGACCGCTCGCACCCTTCTCCTCGTCGTGCACCACCTCGCCGTGGACGGCGTCTCCTGGCGGATTCTGCTGCCCGATCTGCGAGCGGCCTGGGAGGCGGTCGCCGCCGGGCGCGAGCCGGCCATCGACCCGGTCCCGACCTCCTACCGGCGCTGGGCGACGGCCCTCTCGCAGGAGGCCCGCGCCGCGGACCGCGTCGCCGAACTGCCCTTGTGGACCGAGCCGTCGGCGGAGCCGGGGATCACGCTCACCGACCAGCCGCTCGACCCGGCGCGTGACGTGCGCGGGAGCGCGGGACGGCTGCGCCTGGAACTGTCCGCCGAGCACACCGCCGCGCTGCTCACGACCGTGCCCGCCGCCTTCCACGCCGAGATCAACGAGGTGCTCCTGACGGGCCTCGCCCTCGCACTCGCCGACCGCGCCGACCGCGCCGGTTCCCCCGCCACCCGCGCCGTGGTCGAACTGGAGGGCCACGGGCGCGAGCAGATCGCGGGGGACCTCGACCTGTCCCGTACCGTCGGCTGGTTCACCAGCGTCTACCCCCTCGGCCTCGACGTGGGAGGGCTCGACCGGGACGACGTCCGGGAGGGCGGGCCGTCCCTCGGCGTCGCGGTGCGGCGCACCAAGGAGGCGCTGCGCGCCCTGCCCGACCACGGCATCGGCCACGGCCTGCTGCGCCACCTCAACCCGCAGACCGCGGGCGTCCTGGCCCGCACCCCCGTCCCGCAGCTCGGCTTCAACTACCTGGGCCGGTTCACCGCCGCGGGCGGCGACTGGTCCATGGAGGCGGGCGGCGCCGGGCAGACGATGGCGCCGGGCACCCCCCTGCGCCAGCCGGTGGAGCTCGTCGCCGTGACCGAGGACCGCGCCGAGGGGCCCGTCCTGGTCGCCGACTGGACCTGGGCCTCCGCCCTGCTCGACGAGGACGGTGTACGGGAGCTGGCCGAGGGCTGGTTCCGGGCCCTGCGCACCCTCGCCGCGCACGCGGACCGGCCGGGAACCGGCGGGCGCATCCCGGCCGAGTTCCCGCTCGTGGAGCTCGCGCAGGAGGAGATCGACACCTACGCGACCGAGCTGCGCGGGGTGAGCGACATCCTGCCGCTCTCGCCCCTCCAGCGGGGGCTGCTCTTCCAGGCCGAGTTCGACCGGCAGGGCATGGACGCCTACACCCTCCAGGTCGTCATGGACATCGGCGGCCGCATGGACAGCGCCGCCCTGCGGGCCGCCGCCGTCGCCCTCGTCGACCGCAATCCGGGCCTGCGCGCCCGGTTTCGCGAACGGGAGAACGGCGACCCGGTCCAGCTGATCCCCGACCGCGTCGAGCTGCCCTGGGAGGAGGTGGACCTCACGCACGTCGACGCGGCCGAGGTGGACGCGGAGGTGGCGCGCAGGACCGACCAGGAGTGGCTGCGCCGCTTCGACGTGACCAGCGGCCCGCTGACCCGGTTCACGGTCTACCGCCTCGCCGACGACCGGCACCGCGTCGTGTGGACCACGCACCACATGCTCGTCGACGGCTGGTCGCTCTCCGCCGTGCTCGCGGAGGAACTCGTCACCCTGTGGTCCAACGGTGCCGACACCACCGCCCTCGCCCGCGTGGCCCCCGCCGCCCGCTATCTTCAGTGGTCGGCCGCTCAGGACAAGGAAGCGGCACGCGCGGCATGGCGAGCCGAACTCGCCGGCCTGGAAGGGGACGGCGCCACCCGCCTCGGACCCGCCGACCGGGACCGGGTCTCCGTACTGCCCGAGACCCTCGTCGCCGACATCCCCGCCGAGGTCACCGCCGCCCTCACCCCCTGGGCGCACCGCCACGGCATCACCCTGAACACGGTGATGCAGGGCGCTTGGGCGGCCGTGCTCGGCGCGCTCACCGGGCGCGAGGACGTCGCCTTCGGTGCCGTGGTGTCCGGCCGGCCGGCCGAACTCCCCGAGGTGGAGCGGATGGTGGGCGCGTTCCTGCACACCCTGCCGGTCCGCGTCCGGCTCGACGCGGAGCAGCCCTTCGCGGATTTGCTCTCCGAACTCCAGGACCGCCGGCTCGGCCTCGAACCCCATTACCACCTGGGCCTCGCCGAGGTGCAGTCCTGCGCGGGCACCGGGGAACTGTTCGACACGGTCGTCAGCTTCCACAACTACCCCTCCGGGGTCCTCGACCGGATCGGTGAGCACGTCCCGGGGCTGACCATGCTCGGCTGGAAGGCCCGCGTCGTCGCCGAGTACCCCTTGGCGATCGGGGTCTTCCCCGGCACCGACGGGGAGTTGCGGGTCGAGGCCCAGTACCGCCCCGACGTGTTCGACGCGGAACGGGTGGACTCCTTCGTGCGGCGCTTCATCCGGGTGCTGGAGGCCCTCGCCGCCGATCCGGCCATCCCGCTCGGCCGGGTGCACACCCTCGCCGAGGACGAGCGGCGACGGCTCACCGAGGACTGGTCGGGAGCCCGGGCCGCACTGCCCGAACCCGCCCTGCTCGCCACCGACACCGTGGAGCGGTGGGCCGCCTGGTTCCCGCGCAAGGCCGCGGTGCGGCTCGGCGAGGAGGTGCTCGACTACACGGAGCTGAACACCCGCGCCAACCGGCTCGCGCGGCTGCTCGTCGCGCGCGGCGTACGCCCCGAACAGCCCGTCGCCGTCCTGCTGCCGCGCCGTCCGGAGCTGGTCGTCGCCGCCCTCGCCGCGATGAAGGCGGGAGCCGTGTTCCTGCCGGTCGACACCGACTACCCGGCCGACCGCGTCGGCTACCTCGTCGACGACGCCCGCCCCGCGGTGCTCATCACGGACACCACGACCGCGGCCCGCCCGGCGGGCCTGCCGGACCTCGACGCCGCACCCCTCGTCCTCGACTCGCCCGCCCTCGCGGCCGAGCTGGACCGCCTCTCCGGCGACGACCTCACCGACGCGGACAGGAACGGGGCCCTCGACCCGCGCCACCCCGCGTACGTCATCTACACCTCCGGCTCCACAGGCCGCCCCAAGGGCGTCGCCGTGCCGCACTCCGGGCTGATGGCGATGGCCGACAGCCTCACCGAGCGGTTCGACCTCGACCACGACGTGCGCGTCCTGCAGTTCGCCTCCTTCAGCTTCGACGCCTCGGTCTTCGGCATCATGCTGGCGCTGCTCAACGGCGGCACCCTCGTCATCGCCGACGAGGAACACCGCACCCCCGGCCGGCCGCTCGTCGACCTGATCAACGAGGCCCGCGTCAACCTGGTGGCGCTGCCGCCGGTCGTGGCCGGAGCACTCCCCGAGGGCTCCCGGCTCCCGGCGGACCTGCGCATGGTGGTGACCGGCGAGGCCGTGCCCGCCGAGGTCGTCGACCGCTGGGCGGGCTCCGTACGGCTGTTCAACGGGTACGGGCCCACCGAAGCCGTCGTCGGCTGCACCGTCAGCGGCCCCCTGGCACCCGGCTGCGGCCGTCCGCCCATCGGCCGCCCCACCAGCGCGCACCGCGTGTACGTCCTGGACCGGGCGCTGCGCCCGGTGCCCACCGGCGGGACCGGCGAGCTGTACGTCGGCGGCGGACTGGCGCGCGGTTACCTCGGCAGGCCCGGGCTGACCGCCCAGCGGTTCCTGCCCGACCCGTACGGACCGCCCGGCAGCCGTATGTACCGCACCGGCGACCTGGTGCGCTGGCTCCCCGACGGCGAACTCGACTACCTGGACCGGGGCGACGACCAGGTGCAGTTGCGCGGCATCCGTGTCGAACTCGGCGAGATCAGTACGGCGCTGACCGCGGCGCCCGGCGTCGAGCAGGCCGTCGCCGTGATGCGCGAGGACGAGGCGGGGGAGCGGCGTCTGGTCGCGTACGTGGTCGCCCCGGGCGCGGACACCGGCGCGCTGCGCGAGCGGCTCGTACGGGAACTGCCCGACTACATGGTGCCCTCGGCCGTCGTCGCGCTGGACGCCCTCCCCCTGACCACCAACGGCAAGCTCGACCGCGCCGCCCTGCCCGACCCGCTCTTCGGCACCGGTGCGCGCGGACGCGCCCCGCGCACGCCCGTCGAGGAGATCCTGTGCGGTCTCTTCTCCGGCATCCTGGACAGGGAGGAGGTCTGGGCCGACGACGACTTCTTCGAGATCGGTGGCCACTCGCTGCTCGCCACCCGGCTGGTCAGCCGGGCGCGCGCCGTCCTCGGGGTGGAACTCCCCATCCGCGCCCTGTTCGAGGCCCGTACCCCGGCCGCCCTCGCCGCCCGCGTGGAGGGCGCCGAGCGGGCCCGCCCGGCGCTGGTCCCCGCGCCCGCCGCGGCCGGACGCCCGCTCTCCTTCACGCAGCAGCGGCAGTGGTTCCTCAACCGCCGCGAGGGCAGCGACGACGGCTCGTTCAACTCCGTCCTGGCCTTCCGGATCACCGGGCAGCTGGACGCGGAGGCCCTGCGCGCGGCCTTGCGCGACCTCGCCGAACGGCACGAGGTGCTGCGCACCGTCATGCCGGAGGAGGACGGCCTGCCCACCCTGCGGGTCCTGGACGCCACGGCCGGGGCCCCCGCGCTCAAGGTGGTGCGGGTGCCCGCGGACGAGGTGGGCGCGGCGGTGGCCGCCGAGGCGGACCGCGGCTTCGACCTCACCGCGCGGACGCCGTTGCGGGTGCGCCTCTTCCCGGCCGGGCCGCAGGAGTACGTCCTGCTCTTCGTGCTCCACCACATCGCCTTCGACGGCTGGTCCATGGGCCCCTTCCTCGACGACTTCGCCGCCGCCTACCGGGCCAGGAGCAAGGGGCAGGCGCCGCACTGGCGGCCGCTGCCCGTCCAGTACGCCGATTTCGCCGTGTGGCAGCGCGCGCTCCTCGGCGAGGAGGAGGACCCGGAGAGCCTCGCCGCCGAACAGCTCGACTTCTGGCGTGACGCGCTCGCCGGAGTCCCCGAGGAGACCCCGCTGCCCACCGACTTCCCGCGCCCCGCCCGGGGCAGCAGGGAGGGCGAGGTGGTGCTCTTCGACATCGACTCCGCGCTCCAGGCGTCGGTGCGCGAGCTGGCGCGGGCCACCGGCACCACCGAGTTCATGGTCTTCCAGGCGGCCCTTTCCGCCTTGCTGACGAGGCGGGGCGCGGGCACCGACATTCCGGTGGGTGTCTCGGTGGCGGGCCGGGCCGACGACGCGCTGGCGGATGTTGTCGGGATGTTCCTCAACACCCTGGTCCTGCGCGGCGACACCAGTGGCGACCCGACCTTCCGCGAGCTTCTCGACCGGCTCAGGGAGACCGACCTCGCCGCGTTCTCGCACCAGGACGTGCCCTTCGACCGGGTCGTGGACGCGCTGCGGCCGGCCCGCACGCTCAACCGGCACCCGCTCTTCCAGGTCTCCCTCACCGTGCAGTTCGACGGGGTCCGCGAGCTGGGCCTGCCCGGTCTGACCACGCGCCCCGAGTACGTCCCCTCGCGCCAGGCCAAGCTCGACCTCGTCGTCGAGGTGGTGCCCTCATTCGGCGGGGACGGCATGCAGGGCCTGCTGACCTTCAGCAAGGACCTGTTCACGCGGGAGACGGCGCAGACCCTGGCGCGGCAGCTCACGCAGGTGCTCCGGGACGCCGTGGCCGACCCGGACGTGCGCCTCGCGGACCTGCGGATCGCGGGAGCGGACGGCGCCGGGGAAGCGGACGGCGCCGGGGAAGCGGACGGCGCGGAGGAGGCGGCGGCGCACCGCACGGCGGAGGAGACGCCCGAGGAGGACGGCTTCGCCGCGATCGTGCGGGAACTGCCCGACGTGACCCTGCTCGATCTCTTCGCCGAGCGCGTCGCCGAGAGCCCCGACGCCACCACCGGTACGGGCCCCCGGGCCCAGACCTACGCCGAACTCGACCGGTGCGCCGACGTGTTCGCCCGCGCCCTGCTCGCCGCCGGGGCCACTGCCGAGCGGACCGTGGCGCTCGCCGTGCCCCGCGCCGCGGACCAGGCCGTCGCGGCACTCGCCGTCCTCAAGGCGGGCGCGGCGTACGTGCCGCTCGCCGCCGAGCGGTCCGCCGAGGCGACGCGGGCCCTGTTCGCCGACCTCGACCCGGTGTGCGTCGTGGCCTCCGCGGGCCTCGCCGGGCGGCTGCGGGCCACCGGGGTGCCGGTCCTCGTCCTCGACGTCGCCGAACTGCGGGCCGGGCCGGGCGTGCCGGGGGTCGCGAGCGGCTCCGCGCGCGTACGCCCGGAGCAGGCCGCCTACGTGATCCCCGGCAACACCTCGGGCACCGTCGTCGAGCACCGGACGGCCGCCGCCCGTGTCTCGGCGGCGCTCGACGCGGGGCGCTCCGAGGAGGCCGGGCTGTTCGGGGCCCTGCTGGCGGGAACCGGCGTCGCGACCCGCGAGCGCCCGCCCGCCCGGTGGGCCGCGCCGGACACGTTCCCGGCGACCACGCGAGGGACGGACGCCCACGGCTACGTACTCGACGCGAGCCTGCGCCCGGCCGAGGAGGGGGAGCTGTACCTCGCGGGCGCCGCCGTCGCCAGGGCCTACGCGGGCCGGGCCGGCGCCACCGCCCAGCGCTTCGTCCCCGACCCCTGGGGCGGCGCGGGCGCGCGGATGTGGCGGACCGGCCGCGAGGTGACCCGGGGCGGCCGTACGGCCAAGACGCCCGGTGGGGCCGGGACGCCCGCCGGGACCGGGACCGTACCGGCGCCGGAGGCCGTGGCGGCCGACCCGGTCGTCGAGGCGCTGTGCGCGCTCGTCGCCGAGGTGGTGGGGGCCGAGACCGTGTCGGCGCGGGAGAACTTCTTCGAGACGCGCTCCATGGACAGCATGAAGTCGCTGCGCCTGGTGGCCCGCGCCCGCAAGGCCGGGATCGGCATCACCATCGCCGACGTCTTCCAGCACCAGAGCGTCGCGGCCCTCGCCGCCGCCCTGCGCTCCGCCCAGGCACCCGCCCCCGCGGAAGCGCCGGCCCCCGCGGAAGAGCCCGCCCCGGCACCCGCCCGGGCCAAGGCTCCCCGGCTGCGCGAATCCGTGCGGGGGATGGCCGAGGCGATCGCGGAGACCGGGGAAGCGGACGACGCGGACACCTTCGCGCCCGTCCTGAGCATCCGGCCCACCGGGGACCGCCCGCCCGTCTTCTGCGTGCACAGCGGCGTCGGCCTCGCCCTGTCCTATCTGCCGCTGGCCCGCTACATCGGGGCGGAACACCCCCTGTACGGACTCCAGTCGCCGGCCGTCGTCGACGGCGCCCCGCTCCCCGGCAGCATCGAGGAGAACGCGGCCGCGTACGTGAAGCTCATCCGCGAGGTGCGCCCCGAGGGGCCGTACCACCTGCTCGGCTGGTCGTACGGGGGCCTGCTCGCCTACGAGATCGCCGTGCAGCTGCGGGCCGCGGGGCAGCGGGTGGGGCTGCTCGCCAATCTCGACGCCTACCCGCGTACCGACGTCGTCGACGAGCGCGACGTCCAGCAGAGCCTGGCGTGGCTCCTGGAGGGCATCGGGCACGATCCCGCGGAATACGCGGGCCGCGAGCTGACTTCGGCCGACGTCGTCGAGGCCCTTCGCCGGGACGACAGCCCGCTCGCCCGGCTGGGCGAGGAGCGGATGGGGCGCATGGTCGAGCTGATGGGCCGCCACCAGGTCCTCAACACGCGGTACCGGCCCGGCTCCTACGACGGGGAGATGCAGCTCTTCCTGGCGGACCGCTCGCCGTGGGGCGAGGTGACCGACAAGGAACGCCTCTGGGCCCCGCACACCCGGGGCCCGGTGCGGGTCCACCACGTCGACTGCGGGCACGACGACATGCTCTCGGGGGACAACCTCGACCGCATAGGCCGCGCCGTGGCCGCCGAACTGGAGCGGCTGCACGCGGACGGAGGAGCGCGGTGAGAGCGGCGTACTCCCGGGCGGCCACCCGCACCGGGGCCGCCCGGCGGCGCCGCGTGTGGGCGGCCGCCCGCCGGGCCGGCCTGCGCGGCGTCCTCGCGCTCTCCGGCCCCGGCCCGGCCGCGCACGCCCCCGACCCCGCCCACCGCACCCCTTCCATCCGGCCACCGCGCTCCACCCAGGACGATCGGACCCCGTCATGACGACCACCCTCCCCGCGGCGCCGACCCCCCAGGCGCCCACTCCCGGCCGGGCGCCCGCGGCGACCCCCCTGCCCGACGGGGCCCGGCCGGGCGGATTCAGGGCCTTCACGACCGAGGCCTTCGCCGTGTTCGGACGCAGGCTGACGCGGCTGCGCCGGGGGCCGGGCCGCGCCATCGGCATCGTGCTCAACCCGCTCGTGTCGATGGTGCTGCTCGGGTACCTCTTCCGGGACGCCATCTCCCTGCCCGCCGGGGGGAGTTATATCGAATACGTCTTCGCCGGCGGGGCCGTTCAGGTGGGGCTCGCCTGCGTGGGCCCGACCGCCGTGTCCATGGCGATGGACCTGCGGGGCGGGATCGTCGACCGGTTCAGGTCGCTGCCGATCAGCCGCTCCGCCGTGCCCTTCGGGCACACCGCCGCGGACTTCCTGACCGCCCTGGTCGCGCTCGCGGTCACCACCGGCGCCGGGCTCCTGCTCGGCTGGCGCTCGCACACGGGAGTGCTCCGCACGCTCGCCGGCTTCGCCCTGGTCGCCGCCTTCACGTACGTGATGCTGTGGCTCGGCGTGCTGCTCGCGATCACCCTGCGCAGCATCGAGACCATCAGCGTCGTCGCGCCGTTCATCGTGATCGTGCTGCCCTTCCTGTCCAGCGCCTTCCTCTCCCCGCGGTCCATGCCCGCCGCGATCCGCCCCCTAGCCGAGTGGAACCCCGTCAGCGCCGTCATCGCGGCCTGCCGCGACCTGTGGGGCAACCCCGCCACCACGGGGCCCGGCTTCGTCGGCGACCACCCCCTGGTCGTGGCCGCCGTGACGTCGAGCGCGCTGCTCACCGTCTGCTGTGCCGTCAGCCTGCGCCGGTTCCAGCGGCCCTGAACCGGCTTCCCGAAACCGCCCTGCACCCGTAGACCCAAGGAACGCCATGCCAGTCACAGCACGCGCGGCGGCGCCCGAGCCCGCCTCGCTCGACCTCACCGATCCGCAGACCTTCCTCGACGTCGACCAGCGCGCCATGTGGCGGCGGTTCCGTACCGAGAGCCCCGTCCACCGGCACCCGGGCACCCCCGGGTTCTGGGTGCTCTCCCGGTACGAGGACGCCGTCGCCGTCTACCGCGACAACAAGCGGTTCACCTCGGAGAAGGGCACGGTCCTCACCACTCTGCTCCAGGGCGAGGACTCGGCCGCGGGCAAGATGCTCGCCGTCACCGACGGGGCGCGCCACCGCGAGATCCGCAACCTGATGCTGAAGTCGTTCTCGCCGCGGGTCCTCGCGCCGGTCGTGGAGGGCGTCCACCGGCACACCCGCGAACTCCTCGGAGCGGCGGTGGCGCGCGACCGGATCGACTACGTCACCGACGTCGTCGACCACATCCCGATGCACACCATGGGCGACCTCCTCGACATCCCGGCCGCCGACCGCCCGCAACTGGTCGAGTGGAACACCCGCACGCTCTCGCGGCACAGCGGTGAGGAGAGCGAGTTCGAGTCCCTGATGGCACGCAACGAGATCCTCCTCTACCTCTCCCAGCTCGCGGCCGAGCGCCGGGCCAGGCCCGGGGACGACGTCCTGAGCACTCTCGCCACCGCCACCGTCGGCGGCGAGCCGCTCTCCGACGACGAGATCATCCTGAACAGCTACAGCCTCATCCTCGGCGGCGACGAGTCGACGCGGATGTCGATCATCGGCGGGCTCATCGCCCTCGCCGAGAACCCGGAGCAGTGGCGCCGGCTCAAGAGCGGCGAGGTCACCTCGGACGCGGCCACGGAGGAGATCCTGCGCTGGACGACCCCCGCCATGCACTTCGGGCGCCGCGCGCTCGTCGACGTGGAGCTGGGGGGCCGGACGATCAGGGCCGGGGACGTGGTGACCCTGTGGAACGCCTCCGCCAACTTCGACGAGGACGTCTTCACCGACCCGGACACCTTCGACGTCGGCCGCAGCCCGAACAAGCACGTGGTCTTCGGCCACGGCCCGCACTTCTGCCTCGGCGCCTTCCTGGGCCGGGTGCACGTGAACGCCATGGTGGAAGCGCTGAGCGCCATGGTCGCCGACATCACGTTGCTCGGCCCGCCCCGGCGGCTCTACTCCAACTTCATCAACGGCTACAGCGGACTGCCCGTCGCACTGCGCGCGGAGCCGGCCCGCCAGGAGGTGCGCTGACATGCGCCACGACATACGGACCACGGGCGGTACGCGGCTCGCGATCCTGCACACCGAGGCCCCCGCCGACACCTGGAGCGAGGCCCGCTGGGACGAGGTGCGCGGACACGTGCGCGAACTGCTCGGCAGCTTCGGCGTGGTGATGCTGCGCGGCGCGGGCGTCCGCGACACCGCCGCCTTCCACGCCTCCGTCAGCGGCTTCGGCCGTGACCTCATCCAGAGCTACCGCGGCGGCAACACGCCCCGCACGACGCTCTCCGAGGGCGTCTTCACCTCGACCGAGTACCCGGCGCGCTACGACATCACCCTGCACAACGAGCTCTCCTACGCGGCCAAGTGGCCCGATCGGCTGTACTTCTGCTGCCTCGACGCCCCCGACACCGGCGGCGCCACCCCGGTCTGCGACGGCGAGGCGCTGCTCGGCGCCCTCTCGCCCGAGGTCAGGGACCGCTTCGCCTCCGGTGTCGTGTACCACCAGTACCTGCACGGCGGGGCCGGGCTCGGCAAGTCGTGGCAGGACACCTTCGAGACGACGGACAAGGAGGCCGTGGGTGAGTTCCTCACCGCGTCGGCGGCGGAGTTCGAGTGGACCGGTGACGGGGGGCTTCGCGTCCGGCAGCACCGCCCCGGCACGGTGAAGAACCCGCGCACCGGCCGCGACACCTGGTTCAACCAGGCCGACCAGTGGCACCCCTCCAACCTCCCGGACGACGAGGGGGAGTTGCTGCTGTCGATCACGGAATCCGTCGCCGACCTGCCGCACTGGGTCACGTACGCCGACGGCACGCCGCTCTCCGACGCCGATCTGGCCGAGGTCCGCGCCGCCCAGGACGCGCACAAGCTGATCGAGCCCTGGCAGCGGGGAGACGTCATGATCGTGGACAACCACTCCGTACTGCACGGCCGACAGGCGTTCACCGGTACGCGCAAGGTCGTCGTCTCGATGACCTGAGCACCCCGGACGCGAGGGGCCCGGCGCGCACCCCGCCGGGCCCCGGCGCGTACCCGGGGCACCCCCAGGCCGCCGGACCCGGCCTAAGCCACCGCGACCGAGCCGGCGCGCACCGTACCCGCCCGCTCGGCCGACACCCGCACCCACCTGTCGAGCACGGCGGCCGCCGCGCCCGAGTCCACCGCCCTCGCCGCCCGCTCGAAGCCGGCGGCGAGCCGTGCCGTCAGCGCGCCGCCACCACCCTCCAGCGCGGCGAGTCCCGCGGCGGCGGAGAGCAGCACCGCGTCCCGGACGGGACCGGGGGCGCCCGCCAGGACCTCACGGGCCACCCGGGCGTTGTGGACGCGGTCCCCGCCCCGCAGGGCGTCCGCCGCGGCCCTTGGGACACCGATGTCCCGGGGGTCGAACGTCTCCCGGCGTATCCCGCCGCCGGACACCGACCAGACCGTGGAGGTCGTGGTGACCGTCAGCTCGTCCATCCCGTCGTCCCCCCGGAAGACCAGCGCGTCCGTACCGCGCCGCGCGAGCACCTCCGCCATGCGCCGCGCGAGCACCGGGTCGGCGACCCCGACCGCCTGGGCGGCGGGCCGCGCCGGATTGGCCAGGGGGCCGAGGGCGTTGAACACCGTACGGATACCCAGCTCACGGCGCGGTCCGGCGGCGTGCCGCATCGCGGGGTGGAACATCGGGGCGAAGCAGAAGGTGATGCCGGTCTCCTCGGCGATCGCGGCCACCTCGTGGGCGGGCAGCGCGAGCGACACCCCCAGCTCCTCCAGCACGTCGGCCGAGCCGCAGGCCGAGGAGGCCGAGCGGTTGCCGTGCTTCACGACCCGGGCCCCGGCCCCGGCCGCCACGAGGGCCGACATGGTGGAGACGTTGACGCTGTGCGAACCGTCGCCGCCCGTACCCACGATGTCGAGGCAGCGGCCCGGCACGGAGAGCGGCACCGCGTGCCGGAACATGCCGCGCACGAGTCCCTCGATCTCGACGGCCGTCTCGCCCTTCGCCCGCAGGCCCATCAGGAGCGCGGCGAGCCGCGCCGGACCCGCGGCACCGGACATGACCTCGCCCATCGCCCACTCGGCCTGCCCCTCGGACAGGTCCTCGCCGTCGAGCAGGGAACTCAGCAGTCGCGGCCAGTCGCGATGGCGCACGGCGGTGCCGGCGGAAATGTTCACGGCGGTGTTCACGGCGGTCTCCTCACGGGCGAAAAGATTCTCCCCCGAGTCTGCGAAACGCGGGGACCGCTTTCCAGACCAGTCCCGTACCAGCGGTGCGGACCAGTTCCGCACCGCGACCACGCCGGAATTCCCTCCGGAATTCCTCGCACGGAAGGGAAATCGAGCGTCATGCACGTGGCCATGGAAGTCCTGAGGGAATCCGGTGTTCCGCTGACTTCGCAGATCCAGCGATTCATCAAGGGCGAGGTGACCTCCGGTGTCCTGCACCCGGGCAGTCGTCTGCCCTCCAGCCGCAGCCTCGCCGACGACCTCGGTGTCTCGCGCAGCGTGGTCGTCGAGGCGTACGGGCAACTCGTCGCCGAGGGCTACCTGGAGGCGGTGCAGGGCGCGGGCACCCGCGTCGTCCGCCACCTGCGGCCCGCGCCGCCCGTGCCCACGCTCCTCGACGACGGCGGAGCCCCCGAGGTGCGCTGGGACCTGCGCCCCAACGCCCCCGCCTTCCCGCACTTCCCGCGCCGTGACTGGCTCAGCAGCTATCAGCGGGCCCTGCGCACCGCGGGAGCGGCCGACCACGACTACCCCCCGCCCGCCGGCGTACCGGCGCTGCGCGTCGAACTCGCCCACTACCTGGGCCGGGTGTGCGGGGTGCCCAGCACCCCGGACCAGATCATGGTCGTCGCCGGCTTCGCCCAGACCCTCGGCCTGCTCGGCGCGACGCTGCCGGCACTGGGCGTGGACGCCCTGGGGATGGAGAACCCCGGCCACCCGCGCCTGCGCCGCTTCGTGCGCGAGTGCGGACTGCGCCCGGTCCCGCTGCCGGTGGACGCCGAGGGCATCGACGTGGCGGCCCTGCGGGCCTCGGGGGTGCGCGCCGTGCTGGTCACCCCCGCCCACCAGTACCCGACCGGGGTGACGCTCTCCGACCGGCGCAGGGCCGCGCTCGCCGCGTGGGCGCGCGAGAGCGGCGGCTGGATCGTGGAGGACGACTACGACGGCGGGATCTGGTACGAGCGCGGCTCGCGCCGGCCGCTCGCGCTGCGCAGGCTCGCCCCCGAGCACGTCGTCTACGCGGGCACGGCGAGCAAGACCCTCGCGCCCGGTCTGCGCCTGGGCTGGCTCGCGGCCCCGCCCGCGCTCCTGGCCCCGCTGCTGCGCGCCCGTGCCCGGCACGACCTCGGCACCGACAGCCTGGCGCAACTGGCGTTCGCGGAGTTCCTGCGCGGCGGCCTGTACGACCGCCACCTGCGGCGCCTCAACGCGCTGTGCCGGGACCGCAGGTACGTACTGGAGGACGCTGTGCGACGGCACCTGCCCGGCGCCTCGGTGCCCGGCTCCGCGGCCGGACTGCACGCGTACATCCGCCTGCCCCCGCGCACCGACGAGGCGGCGCTGGTGGCGGGGGCGCTGAGCCGCTCCGTGCTGGTGCGCGGCGCGGCGGCGTTCCACGCGCGGGCGGGGGAAGGGGGACCCGCGCTCGTGGTGGGGCACGCCCAGCTTCCGCGCACCGGGATCGGCGAGGCGGTCGCGGTGCTCGGCGAGCTCCTCAGCTGACGGGCGCGGCCCGCGAGGCGAGGAAGTTGCGCATCATGGTGAGCCCGCCCGTCGTCATCACCGACTCCGGGTGGAACTGCACCCCTTCGACGGGCAGCGAGCGGTGCCTGAGCCCCATCACGTACCCGTGATCGGTGGCGACGGCCGTGGTCACCAGCTCGTCCGGGAGCGGCTCGGCCACCAGGAGGGAGTGGTAGCGGGTCGCCTCCAGGGTGTGGCCGAGCCCCTGGAAAAGGCCTGCCCCGTCGTGCCGTACGGTGCTGGTCCGGCCGTGCATGACCTGCTCGGCCACCTCGATCCGGCCGCCGTACGCGAGCCCGATGGCCTGGTGGCCCAGGCACACGCCGAGCAGCGGTACGCGGCCCGCGAACTCGCGCACCAGCTCCACGTGCCCGGAGTCCGCCGGGTGCCCGGGGCCCGGGCCGAGGACCACGGCGTCCGGTTCGAGCCCCGCCAGAGCTGCTGGTGTCCGGGTCAGGGAGCGCACGACGTGGGTGTCCGCGCCGAGCGTGCGCAGGTACTGGTCGATGATGTGCACGAAGCTGTCGTAGGCGTCGATCAGCAGAACCTTCACGGACGTGTCCCCTCACTGTCACTGTCCACGGCGGCCCCCGCCGCCTCCTCGCCGGTCGACAACTCCTCGCCGGTCAGCGCCCAGTACGCGGCGCCCATCTTCGCCAGCGTCTCCCGCCACTCCGCCGCCGGGTCCGACTGCGCGACCATGCCGGCCGAGCTCTGCGTGGAGTAGGTGGTGCCGTCGTACTCGATCGTGCGGATGCACAGCGCGAGTTCGCTCCAGCCGCGCACGTCGATGAGGCCCACAGCCCCCGCGTAGCCGCCGCGGCGCTCCTCCTCCAGGCCGTCGATGACCTCCATGGCCCGCAGCTTGGGAGCCCCGGTCATCGTTCCGGCGGGGAACGTCGCGCGGACCGCCTGCCAGACGTCGACGTCCGGCGCGAGGCGGCCGGAGACGGTGGACACCAGGTGGAAGACGTGCGAGAAGCTCTCGACCTCCATGAGCCGCTCCACCGGCTGGGTGCTGGGCCTGCTGACCCGGCCGATGTCGTTGCGGCACAGGTCGACCAGCATGATGTGTTCGGCCTGTTCCTTGCTGGACTCCCGCATCTCCTTGACGCGGCGCCTGTTCTCCTCCTCGTCCGGGCCCCGCCGGGCCGTGCCGGCGATGGGCCGCATCACGATCTCGTCGCCCGCGACGGCGTCGGGCTCGATCCGCAGGAACAGTTCCGGGCTCGCTCCGATCAGCGTGCCGCCCGCGCGCGGCATCACGTACATGTACGGCGAGGGGTTCCGGCCGCGCAGCCGCCGGTAGACGTCGAGCGGCGCGAGGTCCGTCGTGACGTCGATCCGGTGACCGAGCTGGATCTGGTAGAGGTCGCCGACCCGGATGTGCTCCAGGCAGAGCTCCGCCCAGCCCAGGAAGGTGTCCCGGCCGACGCTGTCGCGCACCGCGCGGGGCGCGGGCGCCTCGGGCACGGCCGCGGCCACGGCCCGCGCCGCGGCCGCGGCCGCCCGCGCCACGTCGGCGGCGGCGGGGGCCTGCGCGAACTCCGCGCTGAAAGCCCGTAGATGACGGGGGACAGCGCCCGACACGTCGTACCAGACGGTGTCCCTGAAGAGCGAGAGCGTGATGTCCGGACCGTGCGGAGTCTTGCTCCGCTTCGGCAAGGTCTCCATGTGCCACGCGGATTCGTACGCGAACGAGGCGAGGAACCCGAAGGCGTAGGCGCTCGGCGGTGGGCCGCCACTCAGCTCGAAGGTCCGCCGGAGCCGGCCGAGGGCCTCCCACAGCTGGTCCTGGCCGGTGAAGCGCAGCCGGTGCACGCCCTCCTCCGCGCCCGGCGGCACCTGCGGCGCGAGCCCCGCCGACCGCGCGGCCCGGGCGAGCAGCGCCGTCACGGCCGGTACGCCGTCGATGTCGACATGGCGCTCGTACACCCGTATCTCGGCGAGCCGGCCGACGCCGACGACGGCCGAGCGCCGGTCCTCGGCACTTCCCGAAAGGCTCTCCAGGAGGAACACGTCCGTGGCCGGCCGGTCGGCGGCCAACCTCTCGTAGAGGGCGAGCGGTTCGTGCCGCGGCAATGGAGCCGAAGTGATCCGCACCTCAATCTTTTCCGTTCCGTTCACAACGAACTCCCCCGCCGGAATGGCTGTCTGGACTGTGGGTGTGAAAAGAGTCAACCAACCGGTCGGCGAACGGGGCCAGACCAATTCCGCGGAGCCGATGCGGTCCATTCCCGAATTCCTTGACCGGGCGGGCGGGGGACTATGTAGTGGGCGCGTATTCGACGCCACGAGGGAAGGCACGGTCATGACCGCAGAGCTACTGGAAAGGCACGAGAGAACCACAGCCCCCGGCGAGGTCCCGCGGAACGCCGAAGCCCTGCGTGCCGCCGCGTCCTGGCGCGAGTTCCCGGCCGCACAGCAGCCCGACTGGCCCCGGCGGGACGCGCTGCGCGAGGTCACCGACCGGCTCGCGGCGGCCGCCCCGCTGGTCACCGCCGAGGAGTGCGCCGACCTGCGCACCCGGATGGCGGCCGTGGCCCGTGGCGAGGCGATCCTGTTGCAGGGCGGAGACTGCGCCGAAACGTTCACGCAGGTGACCGCCGACGCGGTGCGCCGCAAGCTGAGGACACTGCTCCAGATGGCCGTCGTGCTCACGCACGCCACGGCCCTGCCCGTCGTCAAGGTCGGCCGGATGGCGGGCCAGTACGCCAAGCCGAGATCGAGCCCCGTGGAGCACAGGGGCGAGGTCACGCTCCCCTCGTACCGGGGCGACGCGGTCAACGGCCTGGAGTTCACCGCGGCCTCGCGCACGCCCGATCCGGCCCGGCTGCGCACCATGTACGAGGCCTCGCTGAGCACCCTGGACCTGGTCCGCTCCCTCACCACGGGGGGCTTCGCCGGGCTGAGCCAGGTGCACGCCTGGAACCGCGGCTTCGTCGCCACCTCGCGGGCGGGGGAGCGGTACGAGGCGCTCGCCGACGAGATCGGCCGCAGCCTCGCCTTCATGCGCGCCTGCGGCATCGACACGGGGAAACTCGGCACCGCCGACTTCCACGTCAGCCACGAGGGACTGCTCCTCGACTACGAGGCCGCGCTCACCCGCACCGACCCGCTGACCGGCCGCGCCTACGCGGGCAGCGGCCACCTGCTCTGGATCGGTGAGCGCACCCGGGCACTCGACGGGGCGCACATCGAGTTCTTCTCCCGGGTCGGCAATCCGATCGCGGTGAAGCTCGGCCCGAGCGCCGCGCCCGGCGACCTGCCCGGGCTCATCGACCGCCTCGACCCGCACCGCGAGCCGGGCCGCCTCACGTTCGTGGTGCGGGCGGGCGCCGAGCGGGTACGGGACGTGCTCCCGGGACTCGTCGAGAAGGCCGCCGCCGAGGGCGCGCCGGTGTGCTGGGTCAGCGACCCGATGCACGGCAACACCGTCACGGCGCCCAGCGGACACAAGACCCGCTTCTTCGAGACGGTCCTCGACGAGGTGCGCGGCTTCGTGGAGGTGCACCGCGCCCTCGGCACCCACCCGGGCGGTATCCACGTCGAACTGACCGGGGACGACGTCACGGAGTGCGTCGGCGGCGGCAACGCGCTCCTGGCCGAGGACCTGCCGGCGCGCTACGAGACGGCCTGCGACCCGCGCCTGAACCACACCCAGTCACTCGACCTGGCCTTCCGGCTGGCGGAGATGTACCGGGACCACGCGGCCGGGACCGCGGCCGCGGAAGGACGAGGCACGAGCCCGCGGTGACCCGGCGCCCCGCGGTACGTCCAGCGCCCGGCCCACGATCCCGTACGGGGGCGCGTCCTCCAGGTAGAAGTGCCCCCCGGGGAGCGTCAGATGACGGAAGGGACCCCGCGTGACCTCCCGCCAGTCGGCCGACTCCTTGGCCGTCACCCGGGGATCACCGGCGCCGACCAGGGCCGTGACCGGGCACTCCAGGGGGGCGGCGGCCGGGTCGCTGCCGTAGGCGGCGAGCATCCGGAAGTCGGCGCCGATGTACGGCAGGACGAGGTCCACGAACGCCGGGTTGTCCAGCAACTCGGGGTCGGTGCCGCCCAGTTCGGTCAGGGTGGCGATGATCGCCGCGTCGTCCCAGGTGGCGGCCGCCGCGGCGTCCGCGACGTGCCACCGCGGCGCGCGGGCGCCCGAGACGAAGAGATGGTCCACGGCACGGCCCGCCCCCTCGACGGCCCGCGCCACCTCGTAGGCGACCGTCGCGCCCATGCTGTGGCCGAACAGGGCCACAGGGCGCGCGTCGTCCGCGCTCAGCAGCTCGCGCGCGATCTCCCGGGCCATCGCGGTGAGTTCGCTCGCGCACGGTTCCCCGAAGCGCTCGGCACGCCCCGGGTAGCACACCGCCCGCACCTCGACGGCGTCGAGCGCCCCGCCCCAGCCGCGGAAGAGATAGGGGGAACCTCCGGCGTGCGGGAAGCACACCAGGCGGCGCCCGGCGAGCGGCCTCGCTTCCACCGCTTGTGTCCACAGCATCCTGCCTCCACGGTTCGTCGCTCACTCGGGCACCCACCGGTGCCCCGGCGATGCTCGCGCCCGCCCCTGACACGCCGCTGACAGACCGCCGGCACCTCGCCCCGCGCCCCGGGTGTCAGCCGCCTGTCAGGGCCGCCCGCCAGCCTGGAGGACCCGGGACTCGCGTCCTCCTCACCCCGGGGGACCCCGTCCGCCGACCGATGCACTCAGGAGCACCATGCCGCAGGCCACCGCGATGTACCCCTCGATCACCGAGGCCACGATGATGCCGCGCCTCGTCCGGATCGGCCCCAACCTCTACGGCGCCGTCTTCACCCTGATGAAACTGCTGCCCGCCCACTACATCCTCCAACGGGCGGAGGAGCGGGGCGAGCTGGGAGCGGACACGGTCATCGTCGAGACCACGTCCGGCACCTTCGGACTCGCCCTGGCGATGCAGGCCGCGCTCATGCGCCGCAAGCTGGTCCTCGTCAGCGACCCGGCCATCGACGCCAACCTCTACCGCAGGCTCACCGACCTCGGCGCCCGGGTCGAGATCTGCCACGAGCCCGCCCCGGTGGGCGGCTACCAGACGGCCCGCCTGGACCGGCTCGCCGAGATCCGCGCCGAACTGCCCGACTCCTTCTGCCCGGAGCAGTACAGCAACCCCGACAACCCGCGCTCCTACGGGGTGGTCGCCGACCAGCTGCGGCACAGCCTCGGCACCGTCGACTGCCTCGTGGGCCCGGTCGGCTCGGGCGGATCGATGTGCGGCACCACGCGCGCCCTGCGCGCCCACACCCCGCACACCCTCGCACTCGGCGTCGACACCCACCGCAGCGTCCTGTTCGGGCAGCCCGACGGCTCGCGCGAACTGCGCGGCCTCGGCAACAGCCTGTGGCCCGCCAACCTCGACCACGGCGTCTTCGACGAGGTCCACTGGCTCTCGGCCGCCGAGGCGTACGCCAGTACCCGCGCGCTGCACGCCCGCCACGCCCTCTTCCAGGGCCCGACCAGCGGCGCCGCCTACCAGGTGGCCCACTGGTGGGCGGAGCGCAACCCCGAGCGCACCTGCGTCGTGATGCTCCCCGACGAGGGCTACCGCTACCAGTCCACCGTCTACGACGACGACTGGCTCGCCGCCCACGGGCACGCGGCCCCGGCCGGTCCGGCACAGCCGCGACGGGTCACCGAGCCCGGCGCCGCCGAAGACCGCTGGACACGGCTCGACTGGCGGCGACGGGAGTACGAGGCGGTGCCGGGCGCGGTCCCCCGCCCCGCCCAGGAGCTCCCGCTGGCCGAGGAGGCGCTGTCATGAGCGCCCCCGCCTCCCCGGCCCAGGACACCGGCCGCCTCACCCGGACCCTCGCCCCCCGTACCCGCCGCATCGTCTACGGCGAGCAGGGCCCCGAGGAGACCCGCCGCGAACTCGCGCCCATCACCACGGTCGACCTCGCGCACATCGTGATGCTCGCCGAGAGCGGACTGCTGCCCCTCGAAGCGGCGGCGCGGCTCATCACCGCCGTACAAGCGCTGCGGGACAGCGGCTTCAGCGCACTCGACGGCCTGGACGCGCCGCGTGGCGCCTACCTCATGTACGAGGGCCACCTCTCCGACGAACTGGGTGCCGACATCGGCGGCAAGCTGCACACCGCGCGCTCCCGCAACGACCTCAAGGCGACCGTCACCGCCATCCGGCTGCGCGAGGAACTGGCCGGCCTGCACACCCAGCTGGCGCGTCAGCAAGGCGTCCTCCTGGCCCGCGCCCGCGCGCACGCGGACGTCGCCATGCCCCTGTACACCCACTTCCAGCCCGCGATGCCGGTCAGCTACGGCTACTACCTGGCCGGTATCGCCACCGCCCTGGACCGCGACCTCGCGGCCCTGGCCCACACCATCGACGAGCTGGACCGCTGCCCCCTGGGCGCGGGCGCCGTCGCCGGCACCGACCTGCCCATCAACCCGGAGCGCACCGCGCTCCTGCTCGGCTTCACCTCGCCGCCGCTGCACGCCACCGACGCCGTCGCCGCCAGGGACACCCTGCTCCGCGGCCTCGCCGTGGTCGCGTCGGCCGCCGTCACCCTCAGCAGGCTCGCCACCGACCTCCAGCTGTGGAGCACCCAGGAGTTCGGCTTCGTCGAGTTCCCCGAGCGGCTCGTCGGGGGCAGCTCGGCGATGCCGCAGAAACGCAACGCGTTCCTGCTCGAACACGTCAAGGCCAAGGCGGCACTCGCCATCGGCGCCTGGACGGCGGCGGCCTCGGCCATGAAGTCGACCCCGTTCACCAACTCCATCGAGGTCGGCACGGAAGCCGTCTCGGCGGCGTGGCCCGCGCTCGCCGCCGTCCAGGACGCGGTCCAGCTCGGGCAGGTGCTCGTCTCCGGCGCACGCCCCGTCCCCGAACGGATGGAGAGCCGCGCCAAGGAGGGCTTCGTGACGGCCACCGTGGTCGCCAACCGGCTGGTCGCGCAAGGCGTCCCGTTCCGCACCGCCCACCACACGGTCGGTGCGGCCGTGCGCCGCGCCGTCGAGTCCGGCGGCACCGAACTCACCGGCATCGACTGGCCCGACGGGCGGCCCGCGACGCTTGGCGAGCCGCTCGCGGTCGTCGCCGGACTCAACCGGGGCGGCGGCCCGGGAGAGTGCGCCAAGACGATTCAGACGCTGCGCGGCCGACTGGCCGCGCAGGGGGAGTGGGCCGCCGCCCACCGCGCGCGCCTGCGCGAGGCCGCCCTGCGGCTCGACGCCGAGGCGCGGGCGCTCGTCGACCGCCGCGCGCAAGGGGCCCGGTGGTGAGCGGCGGCCGGTCCGCGAGGCAGGGGAGCACTCCGCGCGGGCGGGGTGCGGACGGTGGGGAAGAGGAACGATGAGCGGCCGGTGGATGGCATTCCTGGAGAGCAACACGACAGGCACGGGAAGGGAGTTCTGCGGCGCGGCGCGAGCACGCGGCCTGCGGCCGGTGCTGCTCGCCAAGAACCCGGCGAGGTATCCGTACGTCGCCGAGGACGCCGTGGAGGTCCGGGTACTGGACACCTCGGACCTGGCGGCCGTGTCGCAGGCCCTCGACGGGCTCGCGGCGGACGGCGGTCTGGCCGGTGTCACGTCCAGCTCGGAGTACTTCATCGCGTCCGCAGCCCGTGCCGCGGCTCGGCTCGGCCTGCCGGGACCCGACGCCGATGCCGTGAGCGCCTGCCGCGCCAAGGACGTACAACGCGCACGCCACCGCGCGGCGGGTGTCCCCGTACCGCGCCACCGGGCCGTCACGGACGCCGAGGCGGCCGTGGACGCGGCCCTCTTTCTCGGCGGCCCGGTCGTCCTCAAGCCCGTCAGCGGATCGGGCTCGGCCGGGGTGCGCCTGTGCCGCGACGCGCGGGAGACCCGGGCCTGGGCCCAGCGGCTCCTGGCCGACGGCACGAACCCGCGCATCCTGGTCGAGGAGGCCGTCTCCGGCCCGGAGTTCTCCGTCGAGACCTTCGACGGCACGGTGATCGCCGTGGTCGCCAAGCACGTCGGGCCGGCCCCGTACTTCGTGGAGACCGGCCACGACGTGCCCGCCGCCACCTCCGCCGCCACGGTGCGGGCCCTGGGCGCGACAGCCCTGCGCGCCCTGGCCGCGCTCGGCCTCGGCTGGGGCGCCGCCCACACCGAACTGCGCTGGTCCGCGGGCGGCCCGGTCGTCATCGAGGTCAACCCGCGCCTCGCCGGAGGCATGATCCCGGTCGCCGTACGGGCCGCGCTGGGCGTCGACCTGGTGGACGCCGTGGTGGCCGGGGCGGCCGGTCTGGCAAGCGCGCCCTCCGTCCCCGGCGCCGGGTACGCCGCCGTCCGCTTCGTGCGGGCGAGGCACGAGGGCCGGGTGACGGCGGTGCGCGGACTGGCCGCCGCCGCCGCTGCCCCCGGCGTGCTGTCCGCGCGGGCGACCACCGAGGCCGGCCGCGAGGTCCGTATCACGCACTCGTTCCAGGACCGCCTGGCCTGTGTGGTGGCCGAGGCCCCCGAACCGCAGCAGGCGGCCCGCCGCGCGCTGGCGGCCGCGGACCTCATCGAGATCGCCATGGACACGCTGCCCCCCGCCCCGCACGCTTCACGAGAGAGGGCCCCCGTGCGATGACAGAGACGAACGCTCCCGGTGGGAGACGCGAGGGCACCGGCACGCGGCACACACCGCTACCCGCCGACCTGTCCCAGGAGCTGGAGCGCACCGCTCACGCACTCGGCACCGGCCTGCCCGCCCTCCTGCTCGCCGCGCACGCCCGCGTCCTGGCCACCCTCGCCTGCGAACGCCACGTCGTGAGCGGCTGCGTACCGCCCCAAAGCGGCGCCGCGCCCCACGCCCTGCGCCTCACCGTCGATCCCTCCCCGTGGACCGAGCTGATCGACGCCGTCACCGGCGCCCCCCGTACGGCGGAGGTCCCCGACGTCGTGCTGGACCTGTCCGGCCTCACGGAGCGCTCCCCGGCGCCCGGCGCGCCGGGCGCGCTGCGCTTCGGCTGGGCACGGACGGCGGACGGACTCGCGCTGCGCGTCACGTACGACCCCGCCACGTGTGACGACGACCGTGCCGCGCGCCTCGCCGGCTATCAACTGGCCGCCCTGCGGCTGCTCGTCGCCGACCCGGCCGCGCGCCACGACCGCCGGAGCCTGCTCTGCGCCGAGGAGACGGCGACACAGCTCCACGCCTTCGCCGGACCGCGTGCCGACCCGGGCGCGCACACCGTGGTGGACCTCTTCCGGCAGCAGGCGCGCGCCAGGCCGAGCGCACCGGCGGCGGCCCACGGCGAGCGCACCTGGACCTACCGGGAACTCGACGAGCGCTCCGACCGCGTGGCACGCGCCGTGGCCGCGGCGGGCGCCGGTCCCGAGGACGTCGTCGCGGTCGTCATGGACCGTACGCTCGACTGGATCGCGAGCGCCCTCGGCGTCCTCAAGGCGGGTGCCGTGTACCTGCCGATGGCGCCCGACCTCCCCGCCGACCGCGTCGCCCTCCAACTCGGCGAGGCCGTCTGCGTCCTCGCGCTCACCGACCAGCGCGGCGAATCCCTCGTCCGCGAGGCGCGCGGTCGGCTGGAGGACCCGCCCGCCGTGCTCACGGCCGAGGGGATCGCCGGGGCCACCGGCCCCCTGCCCCAGCCGCCCGCCCTCTCCCAGGCGGCGTACATCTACTTCACCTCCGGCTCCACCGGAACCCCCAAAGGGGTCCTGTGCGAGCACGCGGGGCTCGTCAACCACCTCCTCGCGAAGATCGACGACATGGCGATCACGGGTCCCGGGCAGGTCGTGGCACAGACCGCGCGCCAGGACTTCGACATCTCCCTGTGGCAGTTCGCCGCGCCCCTGCTCACCGGCGCGAGCACGCGCCTCGTCGACACCGGCATCCTGCTCGACGTGCCCGGATTCCTCGGCGAACTCACCACCGGCGGGGTGACCGTCGCCCAGACCGTCCCCGCCTACCTCGACGTCCTCGTACGGTACCTGGAACGGCATCCCCGCGCGCTCGGTGCCCTGCACACCCTGTCGGTCACGGGCGAGGTCCTCACCCCCGAGTTGGCCCGGCGCTGGTTCGCCGCCCAGCCGGGTGTCCGCCTCGTCAACGCGTACGGTGCCACCGAGGTCTGCGACGACACGGCGCACGAGATCCTCGACGCCGCTCCCGAGCGCGGCCCCGTCGCGCTGGGGCGGCCGCTGCGCGACGTCAACGCCTACGTCCTCGACCAGAACCTCCAGCTCGTCCCGCTCGGCACGACCGGCGAGATCGCCTTCTCCGGCGTCTGCGTGGCCCGCGGCTACATCAACGACGAGGAGCGCACCCGGCAGCGCTTCGTCCCGGACCCGTTCCGCGCCCACACCCGCATGTACCGCACCGGCGACTTCGGCCGCTGGCTCCCCGACGGCCGGCTCGAATTCCTCGGGCGCCACGACGACCAGGTCAAGATCCGCGGCTACCGGATCGAGCTCGGGGAGATCGAGCACCGGCTGGCGGGCATGCCGGGCGTACGGGAGGCGGTGGTCGTCATCGACGGCGGCCTCGGCGAGGCGCGCGGACTCACCGCCTTCTTCACCACCGACCTGCCGCACGCGGACCTGCCCGACGCGGACCAGCCGCACGCGGACCTGCCGGACGCCGCACGGGCCCGCGACTTCCTCGCCGCGCTGCTGCCCGGCTACATGGTGCCCGCCTACTGCCACCGGCTCGAACGGCTGCCGCTCACCTCGAACGGCAAGATCGACAAAGCGGCCCTCACCGAGCTCGCCGCCACCCTCGGCCATGGCGGCACGAGCCG
Source organism: Streptomyces sp. NPDC088923 (assembly GCF_044749745.1). Classification (NCBI taxonomy): domain Bacteria; kingdom Bacillati; phylum Actinomycetota; class Actinomycetes; order Kitasatosporales; family Streptomycetaceae; genus Streptomyces; species Streptomyces sp. NPDC088923. Next base: position 1,367,630 of record NZ_JBIVIO010000001.1, read on the forward strand.
CACCGCCCCGCACACCCCCGGCGAACGACGCCTCGCGGTCGCCTGGGCGGAAGTGCTCGGCGTCCCCCTGGAGCGCATCGGGAAGGACGACAGCTTCTTCGCGCTCGGGGGCACCTCCCTGGCCGCCGCCCGCCTCATCGCCCACCTCGGGCGGCACCTGCGCGTCGCCGACCTCATCGCCCACCCGGTGCTCGCGGAGCTGGCGGAGGTCCTGACCCGGCGGCGGGACGGCGAGCCCGGCCGGCCTCGCGCCCGCCGGCTGCTGCACCCCCTGCTCCCGGTGCACAGCCCGCACCGTACGCTCGTCTGCTTCCCCTACGCCGCGGGCAACGCGGTCAACTTCCGCGCGCTCGCCCGCGAGCTGGAACACGACGGCATCGCCGTCCACGGAGCGGAGCCGCCCGGCCACGACTTCGCCGCCCCCGACGAACCCCTGGAGGACGTGCCCGCGCTGGCCCGCCGGGCCGCCGACGAGGTCCTCGCCCACCTCGCCACACCGGTCCTGCTGTGGGGTCACGGCGCGGGCGCCGCCCTCGCGCTGGAGACCGCCCGGCTCCTGGAGGAAGCGGGCCGCCCCGCGGAACGGGTCTTCCTGGGGGCCCAACTGCTGCCCGACGCCGCTCAGGTGCGGGCGGAGCTGGCCGAACTCGCCGCCGCGGACCGGGGCACGCTGCTCGGCCGCCTGCGGGGCGGACGGGCGTTCGTCGAACTGGACGCCTACCAACGGGAGCGCGCGGAAGTCGCCGACCGGGCCTACCGGCACGACGTCGAGACCTCGCACCGCCATCTCCTGCGGATGCGTGCACGCTCCCGCCTCCTCACCACCCCGGTGGACGTCGTGCTCGCCCAGGACGACCCGCTGAGCCCTGCCTCCGCCCCGGCCGCCGAGACCTGGGGTGCTCTCGCGGAACACGTCGGCCTCCACGAACTCAGTGACGGGGGCCACTACTTCATCGTCACCAGGCCCGCCCTCGGCGCGGCACGCGTGCGCGCGGCGATCGCGCGGGAAGGGACTCGTACGTGACCACCATCGACCACCGCCCTCTGGCCTCCACCGGAGTGAGCACCGCCTTCGGCACCTTCGGCGAACTCCTCCAGGGGGTGCTGCCCGAGGACGACGGGGACTTCCTGGTCACCCTGCCCGTGGCCCGCTGGTCCACCGCGGGCTTCGAACTCACCGTCGGCGCACCGGACGTGGTGGTCGAGCCGGCGCACAAGAAGAAGGCGCTGCGGCTCGCCCGGATGATCCTCGCGGACAGCGGAAGACCCGGGGGCGGTGTGCTGCGCATCGAGAGCACCCTGCCGGAGGGCAAGGGGCTGGCCAGTTCCTCCGCCGACCTCGTCGCCACCGCGCGCGCCGTCGCCAACGCCCTCGGCGAAGCGATGCCGCCCCGCCGCATCGAGCGGTACCTGGCCCGCATCGAACCCACCGACGGGGTGCTGTACCCGGAGATCGTGGCCTTCCACCACCGCAGCGTGCGCCTGCGCGCGCGACTGGGCTCACTGCCCGCGATGACGGTCGTCGGCATCGACGAGGGCGGCGCGGTCGACACGGTCGCCTTCAACGCCATCCCCAAGCCCTTCACGGCGGCCGACCGACGCCGGTACGCCCAGCTCCTGGACCGCGTGACGCACGCCGTGGCCCGCCGCGACCTCGCCGAGGCCGGCCGGGTCGCCACCGAGAGCGCCCGCATGAACCAGGTCCTGCGCCGCAAGCGGTCGCTGGAGCCGATGATCCGCATCTGCGAGGACATCGGCGGACTCGGTGTCGTCATCGGCCACAGCGGTACCTCGCTGGGCATCCTCCTGGACACCACCGCCCCGGGGAACGCCGCCCGGCTGGCCGCCGCGGCACAGCGCTGCCAGGAACTCGTGGGCAACGTGACGGTCTACCAGACGCTCAGCTTCCACTGAGCCGGCCTGGGGTCCACCACCTGGTGGACCCCAGGTTCAACCGGTCGCCGCTGTCGGAGCCCCGCCCCTCGCGAAGAGCATGGACGCATGAAGAATCTTCCTGTACGCATGGCCCGTTGGAGCGCGGCACACCCGTGGCGAGGCATCGTCGGCTGGCTCGTCTTCGTCGTCCTGTGCCTCGGGGTCGGCATCGCGGCCGGTACCCACGCGGCGACCACCGAGGACTTCCGCATCGGCGAGGCGGGACGCGGCGAGGCGCTCGCCGCCGAGGGCGGCTTGCAGCAGCGGCCCGTCGAGCACGTCCTGATCACCGCGAAGCCCGGCACCGGAAAGCTCGACATCGCCGCCGCCGACGCGGCCGCCGCGGACGTGGCCGCCCGGATGGCGAAGCTGCCCGAGGTGCGCTCGGTCGCCGACCCGGTACGCAGCGCGAAGAACACCGCCGTGCGGGTCACCGTCACCATGAAGGGCCCCGAGCTGGAGGGCAAGAAGCACGTCGACCCGCTGCTGGAGCACACGGCCGCCGTGGGCGAGGCACACCCCGGACTCCGCGTCGAGGAGACGGGATCGCCCTCCATCAGCAAGGGCGTGGACAAGCTGCGCGGGGACGACCTCTCGCGCACCGAGGTCATCGCGCTGCCGGTCACCCTCATCACCCTGCTGCTCGTCTTCAGCTCCATCGCGATGGCCTTCGTGCCGCTGCTGCTCGCCCTGTCCTCGATCGCCGCGGCCATCGGCCTGTCGATGGTGGCCTCGCACGTCTTCCCCGACGCGGGCGTCGGCACCAACGTCATCCTGCTGATCGGTCTCGCCGTCGGCGTCGACTACACGCTCTTCTACCTCAAGCGGGAGCGCGAGGAACGGGCCCGCGCGGGCGGCAGGCTGAGCCCGCGCCACGTCGTGGAACTCGCCGCCGCCACCTCCGGACGGGCCGTCGTCCTCTCCGGCCTCGCCGTCGCCGTCTCCAGCGCCACCCTCTTCCTCGCCGACGACGTCATCTTCTCCTCCATCGCCACCGGCGCGATCGTCGTCACCCTCGTCGCCGTCGTCAGCTCCCTCACGGTGCTCCCCGCCCTGCTCGCCATGATGGGGCTGCGCGCCGAGCGGCGCGCCGAGCGCCGGGCGGCCCGCGGTCTCGCCCCGAAGAAGCGCAAGACGCACAAGAACGGCCCGGGACGGCTGACCGCCGCCGTCCTGCGGCCCGTCGCGAAGCACCCCGCCGCGACCCTCGCGGTCACGGTGGTCGGCCTCGTGGCGCTCGCCGCCCCCGTCCTCGGCCTCAAGCTCACCGACATGGGCCGCGAGACGCACTCCCGCTCCATCGTCGCCATGCAGGTGTACGACCGGCTGAACGCGGCCTACCCGGAGCTGAAGTCCATGCACCAGGTCGTCGTCCGCGCCGACGCCGACCGCTCGCCCGAGGTGACCTCCGCGCTGCGCCGGCTCGCCGCCGACGTCAAGGACGATCCGCGCCTGAGCGGCACCTCCACCCTGACCACCTCGGCCGACAAGCGGATCAGCATGCTCCAGTTGCAGGTCCCGCACTACGTGAGCACCGACCAGGCCCAGTCCTCCCTGAAGGACATCCGCGACACCTACGTCCCCGAGACCGTCGGCAAGGTGCAAGGCGCCGAGACCGCGGTGACCGGCGACGTCGCCCGCTACACCGACTACCCCACCCACCAGGAGCAGAAGCTGCCCCTCATCATCGGGGCCCTCCTCCTGGTCACCTTCGTCATGACGGTCTGGGCCTTCCGCTCCGTCGTCCTCGGCCTCGTCGGCATCCTCCTGAACCTCCTCTCGGCCGCGGCCTCGCTCGGCATCCTCGTCATGGTCTTCCAGCACACCTGGGCCGAGGGAGTCGTCGACTTCACCTCCACGGGGTCGATCGGCTCGCGCGTCCCGCTCTTCCTCTTCGTGATCCTCTTCGGCCTCTCGATGGACTACCAGGTCTTCGTGATCAGCCGGGTCAGGGAGGCGGCCCTGCGCGGAGTGCCGACCCGCAAGGCCGTCATCGAGGGCATCGGCAGCTCGGCGGGCGTCGTCACGAGCGCGGCCGTCGTCATGGTGACCGTCTTCGCCAGCTTCGCGGCCCTGCACCTGATCGAGATGAAGCAGATCGGTTTCAGCCTCGCCGTCGCCGTCCTGCTGGACGCCTTCATCATCCGCATGCTGGTCCTGCCGTCCCTCATGCTCCTGCTCGGCGAGGCCAACTGGTGGCCATCGAAGGGAGTTGGGCGCGCCCGCAAGGCCACCGAACAGGCCGCCCACCGGCCGCTGGAACCGGTGAGCTGACCGCTGCGGCCGTAAGCTGCCCCGATGCCCCCGCTCCGTGCCGTACGAGGTGAGACACAGTGAATCAGAGGCAGCAGCCGGGCGACCGGCTCACCCTGGACCGGCTGCGACGCTGGAACCTGGCGGGCTGGCTCCTGCTCGGGCTGCTGCCCACGGCCCTCGCCGTGCTCGACGCCTCACCGGCCCGGAAGGCCTGGCTCCTCGGTCTGCTCGCCCTGATCGCGCTGTGCCACACCGTCACCCTCGTCCGCCCGGACAACCCCGTCCTGCGGCCCCGCGCCTACCTCGGTCTGCTCGCGCTGGTCCTGGGCGCCAGTTCCTTCCTCCTGGACGGCGGGGCCGCCCTCTACGTGGTGTCCCTGCCGCAGTTCTGGCTCTTCACCCGGGCCCCGCGCGACGCGATCGCGCTGAGCGGGGCCGGCGCGGTCCTCACGGTCTTCGGCGGCACGCTCGGCCAGGGCTGGAGCCCTCAATTCCTCACCGGCAACGCCGTATCCACCGTTGTCGCCTACGCCGCGGGGGTCGGTATGGGACTGTGGCTGCACCGCTTCATAGGGCTGAACAACGAACGCAACGAACAACTGTCCGCCGAACTCCACCTCACACAGGAGGAGTTGGCGGCGGCCTATCAGAGGCAGGGGGCGGCGGACGAACGCGAACGACTGTCCAGGGAGATCCACGACACCCTCGCCCAGGGCTTCGCCTCGATCGTGGTCCTCGCGGAGGCCGCCCGCGGTGCCACCCTCGCCGATCCCGACCGCTGCCTCCAGCAGCTCACCTCCATCGAGCGGACCGCGCGGGAGAACCTGGCCGAGGCCCGCGTCCTCGTCGGCTCCGCCCCCGAGGGCGGCGTCGCGCCCGGCTCCGTCACCACGACCCTGCGCAGGACCCTGGACCGCTTCGCGCAGGACACCGGCGTGACCGTCAGTGCCGAACTCCCCGACGTCGACCTGGACCAGCGCACCCGCGTCGCCCTCCTGCGCTGCACACAGGAGTCCCTCGCCAACGTACGCAAGCACTCGGGAGCCTCCACCGTGGGCGTGGTGCTGACCGCGTTCCCGGGGGGCGTCGAGCTGGAGATCACCGACGACGGCCGCGGCTTCCTCGTCGAGGAATCGCGCGGGTTCGGCCTCGACGGCATGCGCCGCCGCCTCGCCGAACTCGACGGCGAGCTGACCGTCACCAGCTCCCTCGGGGACGGCACCCGCGTCCTCGTCATCCTTCCCACGCACAGTCAGGACTGACCATGACCGACACCGCGGACGACCCGATCCGGGTGGTCGTGATCGACGACCACGCAGTGATGCGCGCCGGGGTCGTGGCCCTGCTGGCCACCGCCCCCGCCATCGAGATCGTCGGCGAGGCGAGCGACGGACGCGAGGGCGTCGGCCTCGTCGAGCGGCTCGCCCCCGACGTGGCGCTCGTGGACCTGCGCATGCCGGTGCTCGACGGGGTGGCCGCCACGACGGCGATCGTCGCCCTGCCCGTGCCGACCCGGGTGCTGATTCTCACCACGTACGACACCGATGCCGAGATCGAGCGGGCGGTGGAGGCAGGCGCCGTCGGCTACCTGCTCAAGGACACCACCCGCGACCAGCTCGCCGACGCCATCCGCTCGGCGGCGCGCGGCGAGACCGTGCTCGCGCCCAAGGTCGCCGAACGCCTCGTCGCACGGATGCGCCGCCCCGAACCCGTCGCCCTCACCGCCCGTGAGCAGGACGTCCTGCGCGCGGTCGCCGACGGACTGTCCAACGCCGAGATCGGCCGCCGGCTGGTCATCGGCGAGGCCACGGTGAAGACCCACCTCCTGCGGGTCTTCGCGAAGCTCGACGTCAGCGACCGTACGCACGCCGTGGTCGTCGCCCTGGAGAGGGGCCTGCTGGTGCGCTCCTAGCCGGGCGCACGCGGCCGCGCGGTTCCGCGACGGCCGGCGCACCTTGCCCGCTCTTTGTCTTCCTCGCTTATGCTCCGCACGCAAGGCGGGCGTGAAGAGGGGGAATCACACATGCTGAGCCGTCACAGGGTGTCACCCGAAAGGGCTGAGACCAGCCGACCGCGGGACGAAACCGGCGCCGCGCAAGGGCACTTCCCCGCGCCGCGCCTCGGGCGCTTCGTCCTGACCGCCGCACTGCTGTGCTACTTCAGCGTCACCCTGCTCAACATCCTCAGTTCGCACAACTCGGTGGCCGAGGTGGCGGCGGCGACGCTGTGCCTCCTCGGCCTCCTCGGGCTGCAACTGCTCCACTCCCGGCCCGGGGCGCAGCTGGCACCCGCCCGCGTCAAGGCCCTCACCCTGTGCGTACAGGCCCTCCTCACCTATCTCCCCCTCCTCGTCTTCCGCACCCAGTGGGGATCGATGGCGGGTTTCCTCGCGGGCTCCCTGCTCCTGCTCCTCCCGCCGGTCTCCGCCTGGTCCCTGTACGCGGTGGTGGGTGCCTCGATGCTGGCGCCGCCGCTTCTCGCCGACCTGCCCGTCGTGGAGACCTTCTACTACGTCCAGTCCACCCTGCTGACGGGACTCGTGGTCTTCGGCCTCACCCGGCTCGCCGACCTGATCCGCGTCCTGCACGAGACGCGCGGCGAACTCACCCGCGTCGCGGTCACCCAGGAGCGCCTCCGCTTCGCCCGCGACCTGCACGACCTGCTCGGCTACAGCCTCTCCGCGATCACGCTCAAGGGTGAACTGATCCACCGCCTGCTGCCCGCCCACCCCGTGCGCGCCAAGGCCGAGGTCGAGGACGTCCTCACCATGTCCCGCCAGTCGCTGGCCGATGTGCGCAGCGTCGCGAGCGGCTACCGCGACATGTCCCTGGAGGAGGAGATCAGTTCGGCCGAGTCGGTGCTCAACGCCGCCGACGTGCGGGTCGTGGCCCGCGTCAGGACCGGGCCGCTGGAGAGGGAGATGGACACGGTCTTCGCCACGGTGTTGCGCGAGGCGGTGACCAACGTGCTGCGCCACAGCAGCGCCACGCACTGCGAGATCGCCGCCGAACGCTCGGCGGGGCAGGTGCGGCTCACCATCGTCAACGACGGCGCGGCGAGCGGCTACCGGGACCCGTCCCCGCACAGCGGCAGCGGTCTCGGCAATCTCCAGACCCGGCTCGGGGCCTTCGACGGCGAACTCACCGCGGCCCAGGGGGCGGACGGAACGTTCCGGCTCATCGCCCGCGTCCCCGATCGCGAGGGGCCCGACACCGCGGCGATCGGCCCCTCGGGGATCGAGTCGGCAGCTTAGTCCTCAACCGTTCCCCGAAACCTCCCCATTGGTAAGGTGACGAGCGCAGATCACCGTGCCAAGGGGGAGGCGCCGGAGTGATTCGGATATTGCTCGCTGAAGACATGAACATGGTCCGGGGCGCGTTGGTCGCGCTGCTCGACCTGGAGAGCGATCTAGAGGTCGTCTGCGAACTGGAGCGCGGGGACGAGATCCTGGACGCGGCTCTGCGGGCCCGGCCCGATGTCGCCGTGATCGACATCGACCTGCCGGGTCTCGACGGCCTCAGCGCCGCCGTCCAGCTCCACGAGCGCCTGCCCGGTTGCAAGACCCTGATGCTCACCAGCCTCGGCCGTCCCGGCACCCTGCGCCGGGCCCTCGCCGCCGAGGTGCACGGCTATCTCCTCAAGGACGAGTCGCCCGCCGAACTGGCGCACGCCATCAGGCGGGTGGCCGCGGGCCACCGGGTCATCGACTCGAAGCTCGCGCTCGCCTCGTGGAACGGTGCCCAGAGCCCGCTGACCGAGCGCGAGACGGAGGTGCTGCGCCTGGCCGCCGACGGCTCGGAGGCCAAGGAGATCGCGACGGCTCTGCACCTGTCGACCGGTACGGTGCGCAACTACCTGACGACGGTGGTCGCCAAGCTGAACGCACGCAACAGGGTCGACGCGATCCGTATCGCGCGGGACACGGGCTGGCTCGTCTAGGCCGTGTCCCGCGGATCTTCGTGGGCCCGCGGCCCAGCCGCTCAGTCCACGCTGCCGCTCCGGGCCTCCGACGGTGCCGCCATCCCGGCCGCCACCAGATAGCGGATGACCCCCTCGGTGATCTGGGGCGGCAGCGGGAGCGTGGCCGTGGCGGTGTCCGGAGTGACGGGCCAGGCGAGCAGCGCCACCACGAGGGCCGCCTCCGGCCGGTGCAGCACGACCCGGTGCGGACTGCCCGCGGCCTCCAGCGCGATGCCGGAGTCGAGCACGGTCAGCACGACGTGGCGCGGCAGCTGTACGGACCGGTGCCCCGGAAGCCAGACCAGCGTGAAGGGCGCGTGCGCCGCCACCGGGAAGACCGACAGGAGCGGACCGCCGAGGTCGTCGAGGCCGAGCGTACGCACCACCAGGTGGGAGAGCTTGCTCAGCGTGGGCAGCACGGCCGTGTACAGCTCGCTCTTCTCCGGCGTCGCGTTGGCGAGGACGACGGGCCCCAGCTCCATCCGGCGCAGAGCCTCGCGCACCGCGGCGCCCGGCCGCTCGACGTGATCGACCCCCCAGCGACTGCTGAGCGCCAACTGCCCGCTCTTCTCCTGGTGTTCGACGACCACGTCCTCGGACAGCGACCAGAGGTGGATCGTGAGGGCTTCGGCAGGCGTGGGCCGCATGGCCGCTCTTTCCTTTCGGGGTGCCGGGCGCGGGTCAGAACGCGACGAGCGCGCGGACCGGGGCGTCGAGCCGGGGCTCGTCCGCCAGCACCCAGCGGTGCAGCTCCTGGAGTCGGCGGGAGGGCTCGATCCCCAGCTCCCCCACGGTCGCCTCGCGCAGCCGGCGGAACGCCTCAAGGGCCTGCGAGGGACGGCCGCTGCGGTAGAGCGCGACGATGAGGTGCGCGTGCAGGCTCTCCTGGAGGGGGTGCAGGGTGGTGAGCGCGGTCAGTTCGCTCAGCAGCTGGGAGTGGCGCCCCAGCCGCAACTCCGCCTCGATGCGGTTCTCCACGGCGGTGAGGCGCGCCTCGTCGAGCCGCAGCGCCTCGGCGAGGAGCGCCCCCGAGACACGTACGTCACTGAGGGCCTGCCCGCGCCACAGCCCGAGCCCCGCCGACAGGAGCCGGACGCCGCGCTCGTCCTCCCCTTCGGCGATGGCCCTGTTGCCCTGCCGGACCAGGTCCTCGAAATCGTCGGCGTCGAGCCGGGTGCGCGACATGCCGAGCAGGTACCCGCCGTGCCCTCGGGCCAGGATCTCCTTGGCGCTCACGCCGGGGCTCAGCCGCGCGGCCGCGGGCGCGATGCGCTGCCGCAGCTGCTTCACGTACGTCTGCACGGCCGCCGACGGCCCGGCGGGCGGGCAGCCCTCCCACAGCTCGTCCGTGATCGTGGCCATGCTCACCTCGCGACCGGCGGCTGTCGCGAGCAGCGCGAGCAGCCTGCGCTGCTGGGAGGCGCTGGGAACGATGGATACCCCGCCGACCGTGGCCGTGAACGGCCCCAGCAGCCCGATGTCCAGATTCGACATGCCAGGTTCCCTTCTCTCGATGGTGCGAGCCTGGCACGGGTGATCAACCGGCCGACAGTGAGTGCGCCACGAGAAGGGGATGATTGTTGCGAGCCACCGGCATGAGAACTTCATACGCCCCAGGTCACGGGCCCGCCCCGGCCGGAACGCCGCATTCCCGGGCCCACGGCGGGGCGGGGTCCGGGGCGAGCGTCACGAGGCGTGAAGGCGGGAACGACCCCGCGGAACGAGGGCTCCGGGAGCCGCGCCGAAGCCGGGTGCCGGTGACGCGGTGGACGCGCGAGGGGGAAGGGCCCGGCTCCTGGGAGCCGGGCCCTTCCCCCTCGCGTCGTCTTCGCCCCTACCGGAGGGGCCGGTCCGCGTCGCGGGCCGCGCGTTCCTCGTTGCGGGCCTTGATGCGGGCGGCTTCCTTGCGGGTTTCGGTCCGGGTGGCGCGTTCCTGGCGGAGCCAGTCGGGGCACTCCTGCTTGAGGGCCTCGATCTGGGCGGTGGTGAGGGGGTCGGTGATGCCGCCGCGGGCGAGGCCCGCGATCGAGATCTCCAGGCGCTCGGCGATCACCGGGCGGGGGTGGGGGCCGTTGCGGCGCAGCTCGCGGAGCCACTCGGGCGGCTCGGCCTGGAGCGCGTTCAGCTCGTCGCGTGAGACGGGGCCCTCCCGGAACTCGGCGGGGGTGGCTTCCAGGTACACACCCAGCTTCTTCGCCGCGGTCGCGGGCTTCATGGTCTGGGTGGTCTTGTGCGACGTCATACGTCCAGCGTAACGAGTGCCCGGCGCTCGTGACGCCACGGCCGCCGGTAGCCTGGAGCGGTGACTGGCTCGGACGCTTCCCCTTCGTTCACGCTCGCCTACGTTCCCGGCGTGACCCCCACGAAGTGGGTGCGGGTCTGGAACGAGCGGCTTCCCCATGTTCCCCTGACCCTCACGGCCGCCCCGGCGGGCGAGGCCGAGGGCCTGCTGCGCGCGCGGGGCGCCGACGCCGGGTTCCTGCGGCTGCCCGTGGACCGTACGGACATGAGCGCCATCCCGCTGTACACCGAGGCCACCGTCGTCGTGATCCCCAAGGACCACCTCGTCGCGATCGCCGAGGAGGTCACGACGGCGGACCTCGCCGACGAGACCGTGCTGCACCCGCTCGACGACGTACTGGAGTGGGAGGCGCTCCCCGGGCACCCCGCCAACGAGCGACCCGCGACGACCGCCGACGCCGTCGAGCTGGTGGCGGCCGGGATCGGCGTGCTCGTCGTGCCCCAGTCCCTCGCCCGGCTCCACCACCGCCGCGACCTCACCTACCGCACGGTCACGGACGCCCCCGTCTCGCGCGTCGCGCTCGCCTGGCCCGAGGACGCGACGACGGACCTGGTCGAGCAGTTCATCGGCATCGTCCGGGGCCGTACGGTCAACAGCAGCCGCGGCCCGAAGCAGGCCACGCCGGAGCGGGGCGGGGCGGGGGAGCGGAAGCGTGGGCCGGGCGGTGGCGGTGGCACCGGGGGTGCCGGAGGCGGCAAGGGGCAGGGGCGGCGCGGGGGTGGCGGCGGTACGGGCAAGGGGGCCGCGAGGGGCGGGACGAAGGGCTCGGCGACGGGCGGTTCCCGGGGCGCGGCCAAGCGCGGGAAGCCGCGCAAGCGCCCGTAGACCCGGAGCGGCCCCCGTGGACGCGGAGCCGCCCTCGTCCGGACGGACCCGCCCCGTTTCGCCCTTCCGTCCCCGCCCCCTCCGGTAGGGTCGCGGCGGACGGGAAGGGGGCTTCCGGTGGGGGATCGGCTGGCGTTCCGGGTGCTCGGGGCGGTCTCCGCGACCGTGGACGGGCAGCCGGTCCCGACGGGCGGCGCCCGGCAACGGACCGTGCTCGCCCTGCTGTTGGTGAACCCCGGGCGGACCGTCCCCGTCGACGCGCTCGTCGAAGCCGTGTGGAACGGCTCGCCCCCCGCCACCGCGCGCACCCAGATCGCGATCGTCGTCGCCCGCCTGCGCAAAGCGCTCAAGGCCGCCGGAGTGGAAGAGGACGTCGTCGTCACCGCGTCCCCCGGGTACGTCCTGCGCCTCGACGATCCCCTGTGCGTGGACGCGGCCGCGTTCGCCGCGCTCGTCGAGGAGGCGGGGGCGGCCGCCGGGCAGCGACGGTACGAGCGGGCCGCCGCGCGCTACGCGGAGGCGTTCGCGCTCTGGACCGGGCCGGCCTTCGACGGCGTCGTCGCTCGCGCGGCCGAGGACGAGGCGGCTCGTCTGGAGGAGCGCAGGCGCGGTGCGCACGACGAGTTCACCGCCGTCCGGCTCGCGCTCGGCGAGCATCAGTCGCTCGTACCCGAACTCGCCGCGCTGGTGAGGGAAGAGCCGTTGCGGGAGCGACCTCGCCGCCACCTCATGCTCGCCCTGTACCGCTCCGGGCGGCGCGCGGAGGCGCTCGCGAGCTACCGCGAGGGGCGCGAGCGCTCCGTGGCGGAACTCGGCGTGGAACCCGGTCCCGCGCTGCGGTCCCTGCACGAGGAGTTGCTGCGCGAGGAGCCGACGGAGCTGCCGCGTTCCGGTCTGTACCCCTCTCCTCGCGAATTGCCCCCGGACCCGCCGGGATTCGTCGGCCGGGACGACGAACTCGACCGGCTCGACGCGCTGTTCGCGCAGGACGGGCCCGCTCTCGGTCTCGTCACCGGTACGGCGGGGGTCGGCAAGACCGGTCTCGCCGTGCGCTGGGCCCACCGGGCCGCCGCGCACTTCCCCGACGGGCTGCTCTTCGCGGATCTGCGAGGCTACGACGAGGAGCCGGAGCCGGTGCGCGCCACGGACGTCATCGGCCGCTTCTTGCGCGCACTCGGCGTACGGCCCGAGCAACTGCCGCCGGAAGAAGAGGAATTGGTGGCCCTGTACCGCAGTGTGCTCGCCGGTCGGCGGGTGTTGCTGGTGCTGGACAATGTGCGCGGCCACGAGCGGCTCGCGCCGCTGCTGCCCGGCGGCGGCGGAAGCGCCGTGCTCGTCACGAGCCGCGAGCCCCTGCCCGAACTGGTCGCGTGGCCGCCCCGGGCGCGCGTGCACCTCGGGGTGCTGCCCCCCGCGGAGGCCGTCGGACTGCTCGCCGTGATCGCGGGCGAGGACCGGGTCGCGGGCGCCCCCGAGGACGCCGCCCGCCTCGCCGAACTGTGCGACCGGCTGCCGCTCGCCCTCCGCGTCGCCGCCGCGCGGCTCGCCTCCAAACCGCACTGGACCGTGGGCCACCTCGTCAGGCGGCTCGCCGACGAGCACCGCCGGCTCGATGAGCTGAGCCGGGACGGCGCCCGGGTGCGTGCGGGCTTCGAGGTCTCGTACCGCTGCTTGTCGCGCGAGGCGGCGCGGCTCTACCGGGGGCTCGGGCTGCTCGACGTACCGGACTTCACGGCGTGGGTCGCCGGGGCGCTGCTCGGCGTCGGCGCGCCCGAGGGCGAACGGCTCGTCGAGGACCTGGTCGACGCGCGCTTCCTCGACGTCGTGGGCGCCGACGCGACCGGGCGGCTGCGCTATCGCCTGCCGAACCTGCTGCGCCTGCACGCGCGCGAACAGGCCCGCGCTGAAGAGTCCGCGGAGGAGCAACGGGCAATGCTGGAACAGGTGTTCGGCGTGTACGTGCTGCTCGCCGAGGAGGCGTACCGGCGTGAGTACGGGTCTGACGGCGAGGTGGTCCGGCACGCGGCGACGCCCTCGCGCGCCGTGCCCGCGGCGTCCTCGCGGGGGCTGGACACCGAGACGCGCGAGGCGCTGCTCGCCGTGCCGCTTCAGTGGCTGGAGGCGGAGCGGCTCGCGCTCGTCGCCGTCGTCGTGCAGGCGGCGGGGCTCGGCCTCGCGGAGGCGGCCTGGCGGATCACCGCGGCGGCCTCGGTGCTCTTCGACACACGCAACTACCCGGACGACTGCCAGGTCTGCGCACGGGCCGCGCTCGCCGCCTGCGAGGAGACCGGCGACCGGCGCGGGCTCGCCGCCATGCTGCACGAACTCGGCGCCGTCGAGCAGGCCCACCGCCGCCTCGACGCCGCGCACGCCTACTACGCGAGGGCGTTGGAGCTGTGCGAGGAGCTGGGCGAGGACCGCGGGCGGGCGCGGAATCTGCGCAACCTCGCGATGATCGAGCGCTTCCGCGGGGACCTCGGCTCCGCCGTACGGCGGCTCGACAGCGCACGGGAGCTGGGGCACGCGGCGGCGGACCGGCAGGGCGAGGCGCTCGCGCTCGGCGGGCTCGCGCAGATCGCGCTGGAGCGCGGCGAGGACGCGCACGCCCTCGCGCTCGCCGAGGAGGCGGTACGGCTCGGCGCGGGCAACGCGCGCGGCCTCGCCCAGGCGCTGCATCGCCTGGGTCAGGCGCACTTGGCGTGCGGCGCGTACGGCGTGGCCGAGGAGGTGTTCGCGCGGGTCGTGGAGCTGGTGTGGGCCAAGGAGGACCGCGTCGGACTCGTGTACGCGAGCCTCGGGCTCGGCGAGAGTCTGCTCGGAGCGCACGAAGTAGAGCGTGCGGCACAGACGTTGAGCGATGCGCTCGTCGAAGTCGCCCATATCCGCGACCCGCTTGTCGACGGCCGCGTGCACCTGGCACTCGCCGAGGCCCGGCATCGGCAGGGTCGGCTTGCCGAGGCGCGCGATCAACTCGTCGCGGCACAGGCGGCCTTCGCGTTGACCGGGGCGCGGGGGTGGCTCGCGCGGACGGAGGCGGTTCGCGCGCGACTGGAGGCGGAGGGCGGCGTCGGCCGCGTACCGGGGCCTTGAGCCGTCCCCGCGCCGGAGCCGGGAGCCGCTCCCGTACCGGTGCGGGAAGCAGCTCCGGCACCGGAACCGGCAGGCACCCCCGCCCCCGTGCCGATCCCGCCCACGCCCCCTGATAACCGCCCGATAACCCGGTGATAACCCCGCCCGCTAGCTTCGGCCCGACAAGCAGCGGGGCAGCGGCATCCGGGCACCGGGCCGCGGGGAGAGGACGGGTCACGGATGAGGACCGAGCGGCAGCTCGTGGGGGCGCGCGGGGGTACGGGGGGCAGCGGCAGTGCGCTGCGGCTCGAAGCCGTCACCAAGGTGTACGGCAGGGGCGGGCGCGAGGTGACGGCGCTCGACGGGGTCGGGGTCGAGATCCCGCACGGCTCGTTCACCGCCGTCATGGGGCCCTCCGGCTCGGGGAAGTCGACCTTCCTGCACTGCGCCGCCGGGCTCGACGTGCCGTCGTCGGGGCGGGCCTGGATCGGGGACACCGAACTCGGCGGCATGAAGGAGACGGAGCTGACGAAGCTGCGCCGGCGCCGCGTCGGCTTCGTGTTCCAGGCGTTCAACCTCGTGCCCTCGCTGTCGGTGCGGCAGAACGTCGAACTGCCCCTGCGCCTCGCGGGTGAGCGACTCGATCCCGCGTGGCTCGACGAGATCCTCGCGCGCGTCGGCCTCGAAGGCCGCGCCGCGCACCGCCCCGCCGAGCTGTCCGGCGGTCAGCAGCAGCGCGTCGCGATCGCCCGCGCCCTCGTCACACGCCCCGATGTCGTCTTCGGCGACGAGCCGACCGGTGCGCTCGACACCGTGACCGCGCGCGAGGTCCTGTCGCTCCTGCGCTCCTGCGTCGACGACGCCGGGCAGACCGTCGTCATGGTCACGCACGACCCCGTCGCCGCCTCGTACGCCGACACCGTCCTCTTCCTCGCGGACGGCAGGCTCGCGGGGCACATGGACGCGCCGACGGCGGACCGCGTCGCGGACCGCATGACCCGGCTCGGAGCGTGGGCCTGATGCTGCGCTACGCCTTGCAGAGCGTACGGGCCCGAAAGGGCGGCTTCCTCGCCGCGTTCCTCGCGCTGCTGTGCGCCGCCGCGCTCGTCACCGCGTGCGGCGCCCTCCTGGAGACCGGCCTGCGCGGCACGATCGGCACGGAGCGGTACGCGGCCGCGCCGGTCGTCGTCGGCGGGGACCAGTACGTCCACCGGACGACGGTCACGAAGAAGAAGGGGAAGACGAAGACCAAGCACAAGGCGAAGCCGATCACCGAACGTGCGTGGCTGTCCGCCGAGTTCACCCAGCGGCTGGCCCGGGTGCGGGGCGTGCGGGCCGTCGTGCCGGAGGTGACCTTCCCCGCGTACGCGGTGACGGGGGCGGGACAGGGCGGCGGCGAGGGAGCGAGCGGTGGGCGGGTCCTCGGCGGACCGGACGGCAAGAGCTCGTACGGGCACGCCTGGACCTCCGCGGTACTGACCCCCTTCCGGCTGCTCGACGGCACCGCGCCCACCGCATCCGACGAGGTCGTCGTCGACCGCGAACTCGCCCGTCGCGCCGGGGTGGAGACCGGGGCACGGCTCACCGTCCAGGCGACCGGCGCCCCGCGCACCTACCGCGTGAGCGGTGTCGCCGCGGCCGAGGGCGGCGATCTCACCCAGCAGTCCTCTCTCTTCTTCTCCACCGCCGAGGCCGAGCGGCTCTCCGGTCGTCCCGGGCAGGTGGCCGCCCTCGGCGTGCTGCCCGCGAAGGGCGTCGGTACGGGGAAAGTCGCCGCGCGCGTGCGGGAAGCGCTCGACGGGACGGGCGCGCACGTCGCCACCGGCGGTGACCGCGGTCCCGTCGAGTTCCTCGACGCGGCGGGTGCCCGCGTCAAGCTCGTCTCGATGGGGGGCGCGATCGGCGGCACAGCGCTGCTCGTGGCGGTCCTCGTCGTCGTCGGCACCTTCGCGCTGTCGCTCCAGCAGCGCCACCGCGAACTCGCCCTCCTGCGCGCGGTCGCGGCGACCCCCCGGCAGGTGCGGCAGCTCATCGGGCGCGAGGCCCTGCTCGTCGGGCTGCTCGCCGGGGTCGTCGGCTCGCTCGCCGGGCTGCCGCTCGCCGCCTGGCTGCACGGCAGGTTCGTGGCCCTCGGCGCGATCCCCGAGACGCTCGAACTCGCCCACTCCGTCTTCCCGTCGCTCGCCGCTGTGGCCGCCTCGCTGCTCGCCGCCTGGTCGGCGGCGCGGATCTCCGCGCGCCGCACCGCCCGGATACGCCCCGCCGAGGCGCTCGCCGAAGCCGCCGTCGAACGCCGTACGGGGTGGGGGCGGCTCCTCGTGGGCGCGGTGGCCTTCGCCGCCGGCGTCGTGCTGCTCCTCGTACTGGGCCGACTGCACACCGAGCCGGCCTCGACGCCCGTCACCTTCCTGACGGTCGTCGTGCTCGCCGTCGCCGTCGCGCTCCTCGGCCCGCTCCTCGTGCGGCTCGCGGTCGCCGCGCTCGGCCTCCCGCTGCGCGTCTCGCGCGTCGCCGGGTACCTCGCGGCCGCCCACGTACGGGCCAACACCACGCGCATGGCCGCGGCGACCACCCCGCTCGTGCTGCTCATCGGCATGGCCTGCACGGTTCTCTTCGTGCCGACGACCATGGGCGAGGCCGCTTCCCGGCAGGCGGAGGCGGGCATCAGGGCGGACCGGGTGGTCACCTCCTCGGGGCCCGGGGTGCCCGCGGCGGCGGCCGGGAAGCTGCGCGAGGTGCCGGGCGTCACGGCCGTCACGGAGGTCGTCCGCACGTCC
Organism: Streptomyces sp. NPDC088923; assembly: GCF_044749745.1. Taxonomy (NCBI): domain Bacteria; kingdom Bacillati; phylum Actinomycetota; class Actinomycetes; order Kitasatosporales; family Streptomycetaceae; genus Streptomyces; species Streptomyces sp. NPDC088923. The sequence continues at coordinate 1,384,754 of NZ_JBIVIO010000001.1, forward strand.
GTACGGGTCGGGCTCGACAAGTACGCGGCGCAGGGCCTGTCCACGGCGGGGCTGCGGCGGACGTGGGACCCGGATGTCGTACGAGGCCACCTCGCGGGCTTCGGCGCGGACAGCGTCGCGCTCAGCACACTCGCGGCCGACCACCTCGGCAAGAAGCCGGGCGACAGCCTGCGGCTGACGCTCGGGGACGGCACCGCGAAGACCTTGACGGTGGCCGCCGTCTACGCGCGCGGCCTCGGCTTCGGGGACGTGACCCTCGCCCACGCGCTCGTCGTCCGGCACGTCGACAACCCGCTCGCCTCCTCCGTACTCGTCACGACGCACGGCGCGGACCCCGCGCGACTCGCGGCCGCCGTCGCACAGTTCCCGGGCGTCGGCGTCCTCGATCGGGACCGCGCCGACGGTCTCCGTGCCGAGGTGCGGCGCGCCGACGACGAGGTCGAGTACCTCGCGATGGGCCTCGTCATCGCCTTCACCGCGATCGCCGTCGTCAACACCCTCGCCATGTCCGTCTCCGACCGCTCCCGCGAACTGGCCCTCCTCCGCCTCGTCGGCGCCACCCGCCGCCAGCTCCGGGCGATGCTCCGTACCGAATCCCTCATCGTCTTCCTCACGGCGGCGGCCCTCGGCACGACGATCGCGTACGCGGTCCTCACGGCGTTCGGCGTCGGCATGACGGGTGCGGCGTCCCCGGCGATCACCCCTTGGTGGTACGCAGCCGTCCTGGCCCTGGCGGCCACGCTGACCCTGCTCGCGACGCTGGTGCCGGGGAGAGTCGCGCTGCGGGGGCGGGCGGGGGAGGGGGTGGGGGCGCGGGAGTAGGGGGGCGGGGGGTTACGACTGGGGGATGATGTCTCCGTCCAGCGCGGCCTGGCGGATGTGCTGTGTCAGTTCGAGCTGATCGCGCAGTGCGCGTTCTCGCGCGTCCAGTTGGGCCATGGTGTCCGCGATGGAACGTTGCGTGGCGAGACCGGGCAGCGCCATGGGCAGCTCGGTAAGAGCCCGGCGAGGGATGGTGCGCATCCGCATGCTGCCCGTGGAGTGGTTTTCGAGCCACAGCCGCGCCTCGGGAGAGCGGAGGTACGCGACGAAGTAGTCGGCGTCCAGAAGGGCGGCGGGCGGGCGGAGGAGGAAGCACCCGGTGCCGCACATCCAGCCCTCCTGTTCGGCGCGGACGACGGCGGCCCTCCCCAGCTCTCCCCGGCGGGCCACGACGACATCGCCGGACTGGAGCCGAAAGCGGCGCAGCTCCCGGGCCTGCCGCTCGCTGATACGGCGGATGTCGGTCGTGCTGAAGCTGTTCCCCTTCAGGTTCTTGGGCATCACAACGGGCACACCGTCCGTTTCCTCGACGTAGTGCTCGGCTCGGACAAGGCTCCCCGAGGGGCCTGCGAGCAGGACGCCTGCATGCGAAGCGGCGGATGTCCCCGAGGCGGTGCCCACGAGTTCCCCGAGCCGCACCTGCTGCGCGCCCGTCTCGCTGAGGGCGGCACGCTCGCTCCGCTCGAAACTCCCGCGCAGGAGGGTGGTTGACCGCGAGGCCGACTCGGCCTGCTCCAGCAGAGCGTCCAGCAGGCCATGGGTGTCCCGTGCCGAGGCGGTCCGTTCCCGCGCCACATACAGGCGCGGGTCGAGAGAGCAGTCGCCGCCCTCCAAGATTTCCCCCCAGGAGACGGATTGGGAGAATTCCGGTTCGTCCGGTGTGGTGTGGGGCGAGCGGGACCATTTCTGGAAGCGCTCCGCGATGCGTCGCACGTCCTCGTCGCGCAGGATTCGCCTGCGGCGGGACCGCTTGCCGAGGCGGCTCGCGTCGATGAAGAGAACCGAGGAGTTGTCCCGGGCCGGCACGTGGCCGGTCGGGTCACCTGCGAGCAGCCAGATGTGCACAGGTATGCCTGTGTGGAGGAAGAGCCCTTCCGGCAGAGCGACGACAGCCAGGATCGCGCCCCGAAGCAGCATGTTCCTGCGGATTTCGGCCTCTGTGCCCCGTGCGGAAGCGGCGCCGGTCGGCATGATGACGGCGGCGCGGCCCTTGCCGTTCAGCCGACTCCACGCGAACTGCAGCCAGGCGAAGTTGGCGTTCGACTCGGGAGGGGCACCGAAGGGCCAGCGGAGGTCAGCGAGGTTGGTGACCCGCTGGTTGAAGGGCGGGTTGAGCATCACGTAATCCGCTGGGTCGCCGCCGGGGTCCCGGAAGAGGGACTCAGGGGCGGAGGCACGTACGGAGAACTCCTCGATGCCGTGCACCGCCAGATTGAGCGCGGCCAGCCCGGGGTTGCGGTGGTCCATGGTGTAGCCCTTGAGCGAGGCGTCATCACCGCGACCGTGGTTCTCGGCGACGTACCGCGCTGCGGCCACAAGGAAACCGCCGGTACCGCACGCGGGGTCCAGCACGCGCCCGCCCGGCTGGACGGAGAGCGCCTCGGCCGCCAGATCCGTGAGCTGCCGAGGGGTGTAGAACTCGCCCCTCTGCGAGTCGCTTTCACCAGAGTAGCGCTCCAGGAGCAGACCGCTGACCTCTCCCAAGCCCGCCTGGTCCGTCTCTTTGCCGGTGCTCTCCTGAAGCGCGGTGAGGAAGGCGGCCGCCCACGGCAGCTCGTCGGCCACCCTCTCGCCGTCGGGGAAGGCGGCGTCCAGGTGGGGGGAGAGGCGTGGGCCGAGCTGTTCATGCTGGGTGGCAAGGCGGGCAGCGCCGCGCAAATCACTCAACGGCGAGTATCCGAGGCCGGCTTCCGTGACCGCCCTCGTCCACCGCCGACCGAATTCCGGGCCGAAGGTCTTCGCCGATCTTGCAAACCTGGCCAGGACCAGGATCGCGAACATGGCGTCCAGATCGTGCTCCGTGCTGCGGCCACGTCGATACGGGATGTATGCCCGCCACAATCGGTCGACGATGTCCGTGGCTGGGCTTTTCTCCTGGTGCGCGTGCATCGCCACTCCCTTTCCGCGCGCGTTCACTTCGTCCGGGCGATGAGATACACGATTGCCCCCAGGCACACCGCTACCGCGGGGACAAGCAGGAGCAGGAACAAGCGCAGCGTAGTCGCCGTGCTCAGCATCGCCCTGCCCAGCAGATCGAAGAAGTCCTTCACCTTTTGCCACCCCGTCGTGCGCAGCGTTGCTGCGATAGATTCCCGATCCGCTAGCGCCCCCTGATCGCTCGTCAGGAGAGCCGCCTTGATCGAAATTAGCAGGGGTGTGCCTTGCGGCCGGGGTGGAGCAGAGGGCCCGCCTTCTCGACCCTGCTCGTTGCGCAGCATTGCTGCGCAACGAAGGTCGGCGAATTCGCGCTGCTCCGGCGGTCCCAAGGGCGAGGCGTCGCGGGAGGGGTAGAAGGTGTACAGAGGGTCAGAAGGTGACGCGGATCACGTCGGGACGATTGCCTTGATGTGTGGGGCAAGGGCTCAAACGGAATGTGTGGCCTTCAGCTCCTCGGCCACCGCTGCCCTGATGCGGCTCTCCTCACGCCGTGCGCGGCGGCGGCGCAGGCGCAGGCTTGTCGCCGCGCAGGCGATGAGGAGCGCGAGTACGACGAGCAGGGTCCAGGGGATCGCCGTGCCGTGGGCCGTCGCCCGCACCGGGGTGAGGGGAGATGTCGAGCCGGAGGCGTCGGTCAGGAGTGGGGTCAGGGTGATCCTCGCCTCCAGCGCGAAGGACGGGTCACGCCCGTGACCGGGACCGTGACCTTCCAGCGTTCGCCGGGGAGGAGTTCGGGGGTGTCCTTCGGGTCCCGCACGTGAGCGGTGAACCACCCGAAGGGGCCGGTCAGTCCGGCCGTCTGGCGGGCCGCGACGGCCGCGTCGCCCGTGTTGTGGATCGTGTACGTCAGGGTCGCGTCCCCCCGCGCGAAGGGGCCGGCCGTGCCGTCGTACGAGACGTGCGCGTCCTCGACCGCGAGCGCCGGCTCCAGCGCGCCGGTCACGCGCAGCTTCACTTTGATGGCGGCGGTGCGGAGCCAGGCGCCGACGCACACCGACTTCCTCCCGGCCGCGAGCAGGTCGAGCGACCCGGTCTCCGTCGTGAAGCCGTCGGCCGCGTACACCGTGAGCGTGAGCGGCTTCCCGCCGCGGTTCGCGACGACCATCGCGTCCTCGACGTGGCCGCCGGGATTCACGCCGTAGCTGTAGCTGGAGCGGTCCTCGCCGTAGGAGTTCGGGGCGGTGCGGACCGTCCATGTGACGTCCTCGTCCGCCGCGCGCGCGGGCGCCGACGCGAACGCGGCGGTCAGGAGGAGGGCGGCGAGGAGGAGCGGGAGGAGGCGGAGGGGGGTGCGGATGGCGGTGGGCATCTCGGGTCCTGAGGGGGAGGGGAGCGGGGGGAGGGGCGGGCGCCGGGTGGGGCGCCCGCCCCAGGTACGTACGGCTCAGCTGCTCAGCGCGGTGATCGTCAGGGTCGCCCGGTACGAGCCCTTCGCGGCCGAACCCGGGATCTTCAGGTCCAGGTCCGCGCCGAGCTTCGCCTTGCCCTTGGCGTGGCCCTGCGTCGCGGAGCCGAGGCCGCGCGAGACGGACAGGCCCTTGCCCTGCGTGTCGAAGCCGGAGCCGATCGGCGCTCCGGTCTTCGCGCCCGCGCCCTCCTGGAGCACCTTCGGCGTCCAGCCGAGGTGGGAGCCCGAGAAGGTCTTGTCCGCGCCCTTGAAGTCGCCGACACTCGCGGAGACCGACCAGGGCGCGAGGGTGCGGCGGCTGTCGGTCACGGCTATCGGGTTGGTCGTCCCGGCCGCCTCGAAGTGGTCGCCGTCCTTGTCCTCGGCCGTACCGAGGTCGACGAGGCCGTTGTAGCCGTCGATCGTCCACCCGAATTCACCGGGCGCCGCCTCGGGCACGTCGACCTAAAGGTCCTGGCCGCCGCCGTGGTGCGGGTACACGGTGACCTTGTCGACGATCGAGCCGACCGGCTGCCCCTCGGGTGTGTTCGCGCAGTCGTCCTGCTTCAGCTCGACGGCCGCGTTGGGCGCCGCGCGCGTACCGCTGCGCAGGTTCTCGACGACCAGCTTGTCCTTGCGGACGCCGACCTTGACGTAGCTGCGCACGTGCTCCTGGTTCTGCACGGAGTTGTATCAGTAGCTGTCGGGGCGGAGCGGGTCGGCGCCGTTGCCCGCGCCGCTCGTGCCGCTGTTGTCGGGCGCGGTGATGTCGTAGTACTTCGAGCCCGAGGCCGAGTTGGCGGTCACGTAGAGGACGCCGCCGGGGCCCGGGTAGACCTCGTTCTGCCCCGGCTGCTCCTCCGGGTCCGCCTTCTGACCGTTCTTGATCAGGTAGCTGCGGGAGTAGCTGTGGTCGTGACCCTGGAGGACCAGGTCCACGCCGAGCTTCGAGAAAGCCGTCGGGAAGTCGGTTCTGCGGACCTTGTTGTCGCCGTCCTTGGCGTGCGAGGCGGGCGAGTAGATGGCGTGGTGGTAGACGAGCACCTTCCACTTCGCCTCGGAGCCGTGCTTCTCGATGATGTCGTTGACGTACGAGAGGTGCGCCGCGTCACCGCCGCCGCCCTGCGAGGTGGCGTAGCTGTTGCTGTTCAGGTCGATGAACAGCGTGTCCTTGTAGATGTACCAGGAGTCGCCGCCCGAGGTGTTCGAGGACGGGTTCCCGTTGGAGTAGTACGGGGCCGAGCGGTCGGTGTTCGGCGTGTACAGGTGCTGCTCGTACGCCTTGCCGCCGACGTCGTGGTCGCCGATCGTCGCCGCCCAGGGATACTGCTTCAGCTTCCCGGGGGCGAGGAAGGCGTTCCACTGCGACTCGTTGTTCGCGCTCTCGACCTGGTCGCCGCCGGAGACGAGGAGCTCCGCGTCCGGGTTGGCGGCGAGGGACACGTCGACGGTGTCCTCCCAGCCGGCCTGGTCCTTCGCGGTGTCGCCGGAGGAGCCGATCTGAGGGTCGCCGTAGAAGAGGAAGTCGTAATCGCCCTCGAAATCCCGTGTCGTGAAGGAGTGCGTGGGCGACCACGAACCCGCGGTGCCGACGCGGTACGAGTACGCGATGTGCTCCTGGAGCCCCGTGAGGGTCGCGTGCCGGTTGAAGCCGCCGCTCGTCGCGATGTTCGCGGAGCCGCTCGCGTCGAACACGGTGGCGTCGGCGGGGAATGCACCGTTCGTGAGCCGCGCGGTCGGGAGGAGTTGCACCTGCTGGGCGCTGTCCTCGGTGGTGTACCAGGAGACAGTGCGCTGGGTCTCGTTGGCGCCGACGCCGAGGATGATTCCGGTCGCGGACGCGGCGTCGGCCGCGGTGGCGGGCGCGGCGAGCGCGCCGCCGAGCGCCATCGTCATGCCCAGGATTCACACCGGAGCCCGACTCGTGGAAGGACGTGCACCCGCCGCGCGGCTACCGCGTCGTGCTGCTCACGGCCGGGGACGACGGCCCCACCAAGACGCTCGTGCGCGCGGTGCGGGAGTGGGGGCGGCGGAGGAGGTCGCGCTGCGCACCGTACGGGCCGAGGGGGAGCCCGACCTGCTGCCCTCGATCGGCCGGGCGATAGCCCTCGGCCCCCGATCTCGTCCTCGCGGTCGGCAACACGCTCGCCACCGTGACGCCCCACCACCTCGACCGCCGCTTCCTCGTCGTGGGCGCGGAGTTGGCGGAACCGACCGAGAACGTGACGGCGGCCGACTGGAGCGGGGCCTCGTTCCGGGGCGAGGGGCTGGGGATGTCCTCGACGTACGACGCGGTCTCGTTTACGCCCGCGCGGAGCGCGGCGGCCGTGCGGGCGGGAGTCGCGGCGGTGCTGCACGGGCTGACGGGGATCGTGGTGTGGGTGGACAAATACTGAGGGGCGGGGCGTGGCGGCGAGCGCCACGCCGATCGCGGTGAGGGTGCTCGGCGCGATGTTCGCGTACAGCCCTGTACCGGACCCGCGCCCGCCCGCGCCGAGCGGCCGTCGACGACCGCGCACGCCACGTCCGCCCGGCGTCAGTGGGAGGGCGGGGGCAGTTGTTCCGCGATCTTCGTGAGGAGGGAGTGCAGGGTCGTGCGCTCCTTCTCGTCCAGGGGGGCGAGGATGCCGTCCGTCACGGTGCGCATCGCGGTGTCGAAGCCCGCGATGTGCTCGTCCGCCTCCGGCGTCGCGTAGACGCGTTTGCTGCGTTCGTCGCCCGGCTCCGTACGGCGTTCGACGAGGCCCCGGCGTTCGAGGCCCTTGAGGAGGCTGGAGACGCTCGCCGCGCTGGTGCGGCTCGCCTCGGCGATGTCGCGCTGCATCGCGCCGGGGTTCTTGACCAGATAGCCGAGGGTGAACGCCTGCTCGTGACTGAGTTCGCGCTCCCTCATCCAGTCCTCGCCGCCCTTGCGCAGGGCCCAGACGATCCAGCGCATGAGGTCGAGGCTGTTCGTGGGGCCGATGTCCGGTGTGGCCATGACGAGAACCCTAAGCGTGAGCACTTCGGTTTGTTGACTGTTAGGGCTCTAAGAGTTAGCTTTCTAAGTGGGCCGCTCGACATCCACCTGTCGCGTGCGCCCCGTGGTGCCGTCCGCGCCGCACCGTGCCGCGCGTTTCCCGCGCCCCTCCCCTCCCGAGCAGCCCCGGCGTCCCCCGCCGCGCGCTCGAAACCGTCCGGGCCGGGCGCTCGAGGCTGCCCGAAAGGAGCACCGCCATGACCACCACACCTCCGGAAACCCCCGCGCCGCCCACGGATGCCGTGGGCACCAACCGCTGGTACCTCTCCAGCGCCCCTCTCCTGCGTGCCCTCGTCCACCTGTGCGTGCCGATGGCGGCGGGGACGGCCGTCAGCGCCGTCTACAACGTGATCAACTCCGGTTTCGTCGGCTCGCTGCACAGCACGGCGATGCTCGCGGCGATCACCTTTGGCACCCCGATGCTCGCCCTGGTGCTGGCCTTCGGCGGGGTCTTCGGCGTCGGCGGCGGCGCGCTCGTGTCGCGGCTGCTCGGGGCGGCCGAGCGGGAGCCCGCGAAGGCGGGCGAGATCCGGCACGTCTCCTCGTTCGCCGTGTGGGGCTCGGTGATCGCCGGGGCCGTGATCGCGGGGCTGGGGCTCCTGCTCCTGGACCCGATCGTGTCGGCGCTCGGCGCGGACGGGGCGGCGGCGGGACCGACGAGGCACTACGTCGCCGTGATGCTGGCCTTCGTGCCCGTGCTCGCCGCGTCGCTCTGCCTCGAAAACCTCGTACGGGCCGAGGGCGCCGCGCGTCAGGCGATGACGGGGCTGATCCTCTCGACCGTCGCGAACCTGGTCTTCGACGTCCTCTTCATCCTCGTGCTCGACTGGAACGTGGCGGGCGCCGCGGCGGCGGTCGGCCTCGGGAACGCCGTGAGCCTTGCCTACTGGGCCTTCTGGCTCCACCGCAACAGCGAGCACATGAGCCTCGCGCCGCGCTGGTTCACCTTGCGCGCCTCGGTGCTCAAGCCGGTCTTCGGGGTTGGCGGCGGACAGCTCCTCCAGGCCGGCTTCATGATCGTCACGAGCCTGCTGCTCAACAACTACGCCGCCCACTACGGCGACAGCCCGCTCGCGGCCATGGGGGTCGCCGTCCGTATCGCGCAGGTACCGGAGTTCCTGCTCATGGGCGTGACGATCGGGGTGCTGCCGTTGCTCGCCTACGCGTACGGGAAGGGCGACCGCACGCGCCTGAACGCCTCGCTGCGGGCCTCCGCCACGGCGGTCGGGGTCGTCGGCCTGTTCTTCTTCGCGGCGATCATCGGCTTCCGCGAGCAGGTCATCAAGATCTTCTCCTCGGACGACTCGGTCCTCGCCTTCGGTACGACGGTGCTGCTCGCGCAGCTCGTCGGCATGGTCGGCAACGGCTTCACCGGCCTGCTGACCACGCTCTTCCAGGCGACGGGCCGCGCGCGCCCGGCCCTCGTGATGGCCTCGGCGCCGGGGGTGCTGTTCATCCCGATCGTGATCCTGGGCAACCACTGGTTCGGCCTGGACGGCGTCATCTGGTCGCTGACGGCGACGGAGGTGATCGTTCTCTTCATCGGCTTCGGGATGTGGCTCGCCTCGCGCCGAGCGATCGACGAGGGCTTGGCGGAGGGGAGTCCGGAGCGGGCGGAGGAGGCGCTGGAGGAGGTCTGAGGGGGAGCGGGGGCGGAGGTACGGGGCGGGAGAGCCGGGCGGTTATACGGGGAGAGCCGGGCGGTGACGACACGCGCGTCACCGCCCGCCGCCGTCTCACCCGTCACCGCGCCCCCGTCACCGCCCGCCCGTCTCCTCCAGCGCCGCTTCCGCCGCCGCCAGTGTCGCGGCGGCCTGGTGGCCGACCTGATCGCGGGGCCGGATCGCCCGCAGGCCCAGTTCGTGGGCGAAGTGCGCGCACCACGTGGTGAGGAGGGCGTCCACGCGCGTGCGCGGGGACGCGGCCTCCGGGGCGGTGGCGCGGGTCAGCAGGTCGTGCAGGAGACCGGCGGCGCGCAGCGGCTGGCGGCGGGCGGCGATGCCGAGGGCGTCGATGTCGGCCACCGAGAGCGGTGGGCCCTCCGCGAGCGCGAGGGACCGCCAGGAGGAGGTCACCAGCTCGTAGAGCCCTTCGCCCATCCACGTCAGGACGCGAAGGCGCGGGTCGTCGGCGGGCAGCAGGTGCCGTGCCCCGGCGACCAGGGCCGTGATCTCGCGACCGCCGGTGAGAGTCAGCGCGGTCAGCGCGCGCAGGGCGGCGGCGGGGGTGGGGTGCGGCGCGGGGTCGTCGGCCGCGCGGCTCGCCCACAGCGGGACCTCGATGATCGCCGTCGTCCCTCCGTACGCGTCCGGGGCGCACCACGTCGAGCGGCCGATGCCCGCCGAGCCCGCCGTGAGGCGGTGGCGGAGCGCGGGCGGGGGCAGGACGTGCACGGCGGGGGTCGGGGTCTGCCAGTGCAGGGCGTCGAAGGTGCCGTACTGGAGCGGGATGCCGTGGTCCGCCGCCGCGCGGGCGAACGGCTTCTCGACGCCCGGGAGCCCGGCGGTGAGCTGGAGGAAGGTGCCGCCCGCGTCGACGTTGTGCAGGGAGCATTGCAGGACGGGGCGCAGGGTGTCGACGAGGCCGAGGAGCACGTCGGTCTCCGGGAGGTGGCTCCCCTCGATCGGGGCCCACTCCGGCTGCTCGGCGGCGAGCGGGCGGTAGGAGGCGCGGTAGTAGTCCGCGAGGGCGCGCGCGGGAGGCGCGGGGACCGCGCCGCCGCAGACCTCCGCCGTGCGGCTGAGGGCCGCCGCGTCCGGATCGAGGCAGAGGAGGAAGTCCCAGGTCACGCGGGTGAGATCGGCGGCGGGGGACGCGATCCGGCCGCGCAGGAGGCGGCGCGCGAGCGCGAGCGCCGTCGTCGGTCCCGTCGGCTCGTCCGCGTGGGCCCCGGCCACGACGAGTACGTGCCTCGGGCCGCTGCCGACCGAGAGCAGGAGCAGGGGCCGTCCCTCGCGCGAGGTCCCGGCCCGCCGCAGGCGGCCGGCCCCCGCGTGCGCGGAGACCAGCCGCCGTGCCGCCGCCGAGACCTCGGCGACGGTGAGCAAGCGGTTCAGCATCGGGGCTCAGGCACCGCCGTTGCCGCCGGACTCGCCCGTCGTCTCCTTCTTGTCGAGCGGGCGGATCGCGATCTTCTTCGCCATGTCGTCTCCTTCCGGTCGGTGCTGCGGCAAGGTGCCCTTGTCATGTTTCGGCACGCCCGGCATCGTTGTCAACGGCGCTCATCAGTACGGCAGTTGAGGCGGAAGGGAAGCGAGGTGCGGGTGATGCGACGGCCGCGGATCAAGCCGGAGCACCGGGCCTACCGGACGGTGGACGGGAACGTCAGGGTCGGCGGCGTCGTGCACGGCATCGGCTCCGAGATCGAGGACCCGGAAGGGTGGGTGTGGACCCTCGTCGAGGCGATGGACGGCACCCGCGCTCCCGGGGAACTCGTGGCCGAGGTGCTGCGTGGGCACCCTGGCACCGGCCTGACCGGGGAGGACGTCACGGCGGCCGTGGACGACCTCGCGGAAGCCGGATTCGTCGAGGACGCGGGCGCCCCCGAGCCCGCCGCGCTCTCGGCACGCGAACGCGAGCGGTACGGGCGCGGCATGACGCTCCAGCGCTGGATGGACCTCACCCCCCGCTCCAGCCCCTGGGAACCCCAACTCGCCCTGCGCGCCGCACGCGTGCTCCTTGTCGGCGTCGGCGGTACGGGGGGTGCCGCCGCCCGCGACCTCGTCGCCTCGGGCGTGGGACACCTGCACTGCGTGGAACCGGACACCGTCGAACTCTCCAACCTCAACCGGCAGACCCTCTACGGCGAGGCCGACATCGGGGCGCCCAAGCTCGGCACCGCGCTGCGCGCCCTGCGCGCGCTCAACGAGAACGTGGCACTGAGCGGCGAGCGCCGGGAGGTACGCGGTCCGGACGACCTCGCGGAACTGCTCGCCGCCGCCCCGTACGACGCCCTGCTGCTCGCCGCGGACCGGCCCCCGGTCGTCCGCCGCTGGGCCAACGAGGTGTGCCTCGCGACGGGCACGCCGTGGGCGGAGGCCGGGTACCGGGGGCCGCTCGTGAGTGTCGGCGTCTTCCGGCCCGGTACGGGGGCGTGCTGGGAGTGCCTGCGGGACGCCGAGGCCGAGCGCCGCGAACTGCGCCTGCCACCGGGCCAGGACGAGGAGATCGCCTCCCCGCGCATGGCGTGGAACCCGGTCAACGCCGTGACCGCCCAGCTCTCCGGGAGCCTCCTCGCACACGCCGGACTCGCCCTGCTCAGCGGCGTCCCGCACATCGAACCCGGCTGCCGTTTCGGCTTCAACCTCATGCGCCCGGGGGACAACGTCCTCGGCCGCGCCCCACGACGCCCCGACTGCCCGGCCTGCGGAAGGACGGCGAGTGAAGCGGCGGGGGAAGCGGTGGGGCCGGGATCGGTACGGGCGGGGGCGGGCGTCCTGGAGCCGGGCCGGTGACGGAGGAGGTGCCGGTGACTACGCAGGCCGCGCGGGAGGGGGTGGCCGCGCGGGAGGGGGTGGCGTGCGACGGGGCGCCGGTGGCGGAGGCGGCGGCGGTGCCTCCCGGTGCCCGGGTGCGCCTGCGCGAGCTCGCGCTCCGTGCGGACCGCGCGGACGAGTGGATCGTGGGCCGCATGGCGACCCGTACCTTCGTCGCGATGCCGGCCGAGGGGGTCCGCGCCCTCGCGCTCCTGCGCGCGGGCACGCCCGTGGACGAGGCCGCGCGGGTCCTGCGCGAGGAGACCGGCGAGGACTTCGACGTGGCGGACTTCGTCACGGATCTCGCCGCGCTCGGCTTCGTCGCGCGGATCGGGGACCGCGAGCTGCCGGAGACCCCCGCGCCGCGCGCGAGCCTGCCCCGGCTGCGCCCCGCGCACGTCCGCCTCGCGCTCCACCCGGCACTCCCCGTCCTGGTCGGCGTCCTGCTCGCGGCGGCTCTCGTCGTCCTCGTCCGGCGGCCGGAACTCCTGCCCGGCTACCGCGACCTGCTGTGGAGCCCGCACGGCAGCGTGGTCCTGCTCACCGGGGCCGCCGCCGGCTGGGCGCTGCTCTGCGCGCACGAGCTGGCCCACCTCGTCACGGCCCGCGCGGCCGGGGTGCCCGGTCACGTACGACTCGGCACGCGCCTGCAATTCCTCGTCATGCAGACCGACATCAGCGGCATCGAACTCGCCCCGCGCCGCCACCGCCTGACCGCCTACCTCGCGGGCATCGCCCTCAACCTCTCCTTCGCCTCGGCGACGCTCCTCGCGCTCGCGACGACCGCGCCCGGCTCGGCGCCGTACCGCTTCCTGGCGGCCGTACTGCTCCTCGCGCTGCTGCCGCTCCCGTTCCAGCTCATGGTCTTCACGCGCACGGACGTGTACTTCGTCCTCCAGGACCTGACCGGCTGCCGGAACCTGTACGGGGACGGGCTCGCCCACGCCCGCCACGTCCTGCGCCGCCTGCGGCCCGGCGGGGACCGGTCCCCGGGGCCGAGCGCGCGGCTGCCCGCGCGCGAGCGCCGCGCGGTCCGCGTCTACAGCGTCGTCCTCGTCCTCGGCACGGCGGTCTGTCTGTGCTTCCTGGCGGCGGTCACGCTCCCCGCGGACCTCACGCTCCTCGCCCATGCCGCACGTGACCTGGCCCGGGGCGGCGACCCCGCGCGGACCGCGGACGCGCTGCTCGTGCTGGCGGTGCTGGGCGGGGTCAACGTGCTGTGGGCGGTGACGTGGTGGCGCGGCCGCCGGGAGCGGCGCCGGGCCCGGGCGGGGGAACGGCGGGTCTGACGGGGGCGGGCGGTGCGTGTCCTGGTGGAGCGGGGTGGATCGCGCGCGGTCGGCCGGTGTGCCTGGTGGGGTGGGCCTCGTCCCGAGCGCTCAGGACGGCCGGCGGAGCTCCGTGAGCCCGGCCGCGCGTGAGGGGCCCGTGTGCCCGGTCCAGCGTGCCCGGTGTCCCGAACCGGGCTCGGCGTGCCCGGTCCCGTACCCCCGGTCCGCCGCGGTGTGCCCGCTCCGGCGGCCGAGCGTCTTCGGTACGCGCCCCTCTCCGCCGTGGCGGCGACCTCCCGCCTCCCCGGCGACCTCCCGCCTCCCCGGCGGCCTCCCGCCTCCTTGGCGCCCTCCCACCCCCTCCGGGAACTCAGTACCCCCGATCCGCTCCCGGCAGCCCCGCCGCGTCCAGGAGGTACGCCGTCATCGGCTCGTAGAAGCGCGGGTCGGTCACGTGGTCGTCGAGCGGGACCGTGACCCGCATCGTGCCCTCCAGCTCGCCGATGAAGAGCGCCGGGTCGTTGCAGTCCGCGTAGCCGATCGAGTCGATCCCGCGCTGACCCGCGCGGCCCGCCCAGCCGTGGTCGGCGACGACGAGGTCGGGGAGCGCTTCACCCCCGCGCTCCAGGCCGTCGAGGATCGCGTCCATCGGGGCGGGGGAGTGGGTGTGCCACAGGCTCGCCCCGGCCTCGTACACCGCGACGTCCGCGAACTGCACGACGCAGCCGTCGTCCGCGCGCAGGCCCCCCGGGATGCGGACGACGTCGCAGCCCGCCTCGCGCAGCGCCTGCGCGGTACGGCGGTGCAGGTCCAGGAGGGCGCCGGGGTGCCCGGTCGCGACGAGGACGCGCTCACCGGCCTCGGCGGCCTCGCGCAGGCGGGCCGCCATGCGGTCCAGGCCGGCGAGGGTCAGCTCGGGGTCGATCGTGTCCTGGCCCTGGCGGTGCTCGGGGTCGTCGTTGACGCCGCAGCGCTCCGCCATCACGGCGAGGACGTCCTGCTCGTCGGTCCAGCGCTCGCCCAGCTCCAGGCCGAGCCACCAGTTGCGCTTGCCGTTGGCGAGGTGGCGGTAGTGGGCGAGGTTGTTCTCGCGGGGGGTGGCGACGTCCCCGGTGATACGGGTCTCTACGAGGTGCTGGCGCAGGGCGGCGCGGCTCGGTATGGGCATGCGCCCCATTCTGCCGTGGCCTCCGGGGAGGCGGCGGATTTCCCCCTGCCCTCTCCCGCGCGGGTCTTCCGGGACTCGCCCCGGACCCCGCGCCTCAACCTGCCGCGGCCTTTGGCCGGAGAAGGCTTGGCTTATGTCTATCATTTTGATTTAATGAACTCCGCCAGGGCCTCACGCGGGCACCACGAGGGAAGGAACACCATGCCGGGCGACATCTCCGTCAGCGGTCACGCGAGCGCCGCCGCGACCTCGCTGCCCCACTACTGGAGCCGTGTCGTCGGCGCGGGACGCGCCAACGAGGGGCTGCGGGCCGACTGGCAGCGCCAGCTCACCGAGGCCAAGCGTGAGGCCGGGTTCGAGTACATCCGCTTCCACGGGCTCTTCCACGACGACATGTTCGTCTACACCGAGCGCGAGGACGGCACGCCCGTCTACAACTTCCAGTACGTGGACGCGCTCTTCGACTTCCTCCTCGACCTCGGCGTCCGCCCCTTCGTGGAGTTCGGCTTCAGCCCCAGCGCCCTCGCCCGCGAGACGAACACCGTCTTCTGGTGGCGCGCCAACGGTGCCCCGCCGGTGGACCTGGGCAAGTGGGGCGAGCTGATCACCCGCGTCACGGAGCACTGGATCACCCGCTACGGCGCCGAAGAGGTCCGCACCTGGTACTTCGAGGTGTGGAACGAGGCCAACCTCTGGGGCTTCTTCCATGGCACCCGCTCCGAGTACTTCGAGCTGTACCGGACGACGGCCCGCGCCGTGAAGGCCGTGGACCCCGCGCTGCGCGTCGGCGGCCCCGCGACCTCGAACTTCGTCCCCGACGCCCGCTTCGACGGCGAGAGCGAGAACGTCGAAGCGCGCGTCGTCGTGGGTGACGAGAACATCGACACCTACGACTGGCGCCCGGTCTGGTTCGACGCCTTCCTCGCCTACTGCGCCGAGGAGGACCTGCCCGTCGACTTCGTCTCGACCCACCCCTACCCCACGGACTGGGCGCTCGACGCGCACGGCCAGGGCCAGAAGCTCACCCGCGGCAAGGACGCGACCCCCGTGGACCTCGCGCTCCTGCGGGACCTGGTCGCGAAGAGCCCGTACCCGGACGCCGAGATCCACCTCACCGAGTGGTCCTCGTCCTCCTCGCCGCGCGACCACACGCACGACACGCTCCCGGCCGCGACCTACGTGACCCGCTCGATCCTCCATTCGCTGGACACCGTCCACTCCCTCTCGTACTGGACGTTCACGGACGTCTTCGAGGAGGGCGGCGCGGGCGAGGAGCTGTTCCACGGCGGCTTCGGCATGATCACGCTGCCCGGTATCCCCAAGCCCACCTTCCACGCCTACCGCATGCTCCACCGCCTCGGTGACGAGCTGATCGACAGCGGTGAGGACCACGTCCTCACCCGCGAGGCCGCGAGCGGCAGGCTCACCGCGCTCGCCTACCACTACCCGGCGGAGGAACCGCGCTCGGTCCCCGCCTCCTTCGACGGGCGCGACCTCGCCCGGGCCACCGAGGCGAAGGGCACGCCGCGCACCCTGACGGTCGAGCTGGCGGGCGTGGCCCCCGGCACGCCCTTCCGCGTCGAGATCCTCGACACCGAGCACGGCAACGCGATCGGCGCCTGGCGCGCCCTCGGCTCCCCCGAGGCCCCGACACGCGAGCAACTCGGCCACATCGACCGCCTCGCGCGCGCCACCGACGTGCGCACGGCGCGGGCCGGTGAGGACGGTGTGCTGCGGTACGAGGTCACGCTCGCCCCCTGGGCGCTGGCGCTGGTCCAGCAGCTCTGAGCGGGCGCCCACAGACTGGCGCGGGGGTGGTGGTACGTAACGGGACGGCGGCACCGGCTCGTGACGCCACCCCCGCGCCGCGTTGTTTGCGGCCGGGCGGTGCTGAGGTCAGGCACCGCCCGAGCCGGTAGCATTTCTGCAAATCGACGCACCGGAGGGGCGGTACACCCCTCGGGGTCCGGCGCCCGCGCCGCTCCCCTCCGGGGCCGGTAACCGTCCAGGAGAGACCCGAGCGTGACGACAAAAAGGGCGAGTGCCACGAAGACGTCGATCCGGCGAGGGACCAATCTGCCCCGTATGGGGGACTTCAACGAGTCCGTCGTACTGGACGCGATCCGCCGCCACAAGGCCGGGCTCAGCCGCGTCGAACTCGCCCAGGCCACGGGCCTGTCGGCGCAGACCGTCTCCAACATCACCCGCCGCCTGCTCGACCAGGGCGTCGCCCGCGAGTCGGGCAAGCAGTCCACGGGCAGCGGCAAACCGCGCACCCTGCTCCAGGTCACGCCCGGGGCGCGGTACGCGATCGGGGTCCACCTCGACCCGGCCGTCATCACGTACGTCCTGCTCGACCTCCTCGGCACCGTCGTCGCCCGGCGCGGCGAGCCGACACCGCGCGGCGTGCACACCGAGGCGCTGCTCGCCGGGATGGCCGCCTCGGTCGGCGCGCTCGTCGCGGATTCGGGCGTCGACCGGGACCGCGTGCTCGGCCTCGGCATCGCGGCCCCGGGGCCCGTCGACCCGGTCGCCGGGCTCGTCATCGACCCACCCGAACTCCCGGGCTGGGGCAGCGTTCCGCTGCGCGAACGCCTGGAGGCCGACACCGGTTTCCCCGCGCTGCTCGACAAGGACGTCATCGCCGCCGCCGTCGCCGAGCGCTGGTCCGGCGCGGCCACCGACAGCCGCAACTTCCTCTTCTTCTACCTCGGTACGGGTTCGGGCATGGGTCTTGTCGTGGACGACACCGTGCTGCGCGGCTCCTCCGGGAACGTCGGCGAGGTCGGCGGTCTCGGCGCGGCGTGCTCCAGCCGCGCACTCGTCGAGGAGGCCATCGAACTGGGCGCGCTCGGCCACGAGTTCACGCCGACCGACCCGCAGGACGCGCAGCGCGGCCTGGAGCACCTGGCCGGTGTCGCCGCCGACGGCGAGCCGCGCGCGGCCGGGATCATCGACCGCTGGGGCGTGCGGATCGGCCGCGGCGTCACGGCCGCGGCGACCCTCCTCGACTCCGACACGATCATCTTCGGCGGGCCGCTGTGGCCGCTGCTCGCGCCGAGGTTGCTGCCGCTCATCGAGCCGATGGTGGCGGAGTCACCGTTCGTGAAGGCGGTGCATCCGACGACGGTGACGACCACGGCGATAGGGGAGGACGTGGCGGCGGTCGGGGCGGCGTGTCTGGTGCTGGACCGGACGTTGTCGGCGCAGCCGAGGTCGCTGCTGCTGGCCTGACGGCCGGGGCGGGGGTTTCGGGGCGCTGCCCCGGGCCCCGCCCCGGCCCCGGCCGGGGATTTCGGGGCTCCGCCCCGGACCCCGCTCCTCAAACGCCGGAGGGGCTGGATGAGTGCCCCTACGGCCGCTGCACGCTTCCGTCGTTGTTGCGGAGCAAGGCCCAGCGGTCGTGGCGAAGCGGCTCGGGGACCGGGTACGCGCGGGCCGCCACCTCGTCGAAGTCCACGCCCAGGCCCGGGAGTTCGGTGCCGTGGAAGCGGCCACGCTCGGGGACGGGGGTGCCCGGGAAGACCTCGCGCGTCGCCTCCCTGAAGGTCGCCGCCTCCTGGACGCCGAAGGCCGGGGAGCTGAGGTCGAGGCCCAGGTTGGCCGCCATGCCGACCGGGCTCACGTCGCCGGGGCCGTGCGGCGCGGTGCGGGCGCCGAGGAGTTCGACCGCCGCGACCAGCTTGCGGGTCGGGGTGAGGCCGCCCAGGGTGGGGATGCGGATGCGGGCGAAGTCGATGACCTGGCGCTGGAGGAGGGGCAGGTACATCATCACGTCGTGATACAGCTCGCCGACCGCGAGCGGCACCGAACCGGCCGCGCGGAGCTGGTCGAAGTGGGCGGCGTCCTCGGGCGCGAGCGCGTCCTCCAGGAAGAACAGCCGCGCGTCCTCGACCTCGTGGACCAGCTCGCGGGCCTGTGAGGGCGTCAGCCGCTCGTGCGCGTCGTGCAGCAACTCGACGCCCGTACCGACCCGTTCGCGGATCTCGCGCAGCACAGGGGGTACGTGCCGCAGGTACGCGAGGGAGTCCCAGCTCCCGGCCCGCAGCTCGCGGCGGCGGGCCTCGGCGGCATCGCGGGGCGCGGTCCCGTACGTGTCCGTGCCGGGCACCGAGACCTGCACGCGGACGTGCCGGTAGCCGCGTTCGTGCGCGGCGAGCACCTTCTCGGCGATCTCGCCGGCGTTGTCGCCGTCCACGTGCGTATAGGCGTCGGCGGCCTCGCGCGCCCGCCCGCCGAGGAGCTGGTGCAGGGGGAGGCCCGCGACCTTGCCCTTGATGTCCCACAGCGCCACATCGATGCCCGCGAGGGCGTTCTGCCCGATCGAACCACCGCGCCAGTAGCCGCTGTTGAAGAGGAGTCGGTGCAGGTCCTCGATGTCGGACGGGTCGCGGCCCAGGAGCATCGGGGCGTAGTAGTCGTCGACGACGGAGCGGATCGCGAGGGTGCGCTGCGGGTCGGAGGCGCAGCCCAGCCCGTACAGCCCCGGCTGGTTGGTCTCGACGCGCACGATGACGTACGGGCAGCCCTGCGGGGCGGTTAGGAAGGTGCGCACCGCGGTGACGCGCAGGTGCTCGGAATCGTCGGCGGGGGTGCTCCAGGGGGCCGGGGCGAGGATCTCGCCGGCGGCCTCGGGGGAGGCGGCGGCCTCGGGGGAGGCGGCGGGAGCGGAGTCGGAGTGGGCGGACGAAGCCATGGGAGCCCTCCGGGAAGGCTGTGTGTCGGTTCGGTGGCGGAAGGTTTTTCCGCTGTTTTTCCGTGCGGTTACGACTGTTGACACCGTACATCAAGTCGATTTAGATTCCAGGAACTGCTTCGAGAGAAGCCGGTGGGGCTGAACGGACAGCTCTGAAGAAAGGCGCTGGGAACGTGAGAAGACTTCTCCCCGTCGCGCACCGTACTTCCCTCCTGGCCACGGTCGCCGCGCTGAGCGTCCTGGTCGCGGGGTGCGGTGCGAGCGGCGGCGGGACGGGTTCCAAGCAGGGTGAACTGTCGATGTGGACGTTCAAACAGTCCCACGTGGCCGCTTTTCAGGCGGCCGCGGAGAAGTTCACCGCTGAGACCGGGACCAAGGTGAACATCCAGGCGTACACGCCCGACGACGCCTTCTCGACCAAGATCCAGGCCGCGGCGCGGACGAACGACCTGCCCGACGTCATGGAGGTCCATGCCAAGGGCGAGGACTTCGGGCTCGGGGGCGCGGGGCTCGTCGCCGACCTCTCCGGCGACGTGGACAAGGAGTGGCTCGACCGCTTCATCCCGCAGGTGAGGGAGGACGGCACGGTCATGAAATCCGACTACGAGGACTCCCTCGCGGAGGGCTCGAAGACGCTCGGCGTCGAGGAGGGCGACCGCTACAGCGTCCCGATCACGGTCGGCACGCAGGGCATGGTCTACCTCAACAAGGACCGCGCCGCGAAGGCCGGCATCACCGAACCCCCCGCCACCTGGGAGGACTTCATCGCCGACCTCGGCAAGCTGAAGAAGGAGTTCGGCGGCAGGGGCGGCCTCACGATCGGCCTCAAGTCCCCCTCCACCGCGATGGAGTGGATCATGCAGCCGATGGCCTACGGGCTGCTCGGCAAGAAGCGCTTCCAGGAACTGTTCGGCAAGGACCCCTCCAAGGGCTGGTCGAGCGCCGACGGACAGAAGGTCCTCGACACGTACATGGGGGTCCAGCCGTACTGGATGCCCGGCAGCCAGACGAAGACCATCGACGAGGCCGACCTCGCCTTCGCGCAGGGCAAGGCGAGCGTCGACGTCGGCGGTACGTACACCCTCGCCTTCCTCGCCGACAACGGCTACGACGTCGGCAACCTCATGACGTTCCCCGTGCCGCCCCCCGCCGCGGCGAAGACGCCCGACCTCCAGATGGCGCCCTTCTCGCTCACCGGCCTCGCGATGACGAAGAAGACGAGGAACAAGAAGGAGGCCCTGGAGTGGATGAGGTTCCTCTCCAGGCCCGACATCGCCGCGCTCTTCGGCAAGCAGGCCAATGACGTCCCGCCCAACGAGTTCACCGAGGCCCAGGCGAAGAAGCTCGGGCGGACGCTGAACTCCATGCAGGCGAGCTTCGGTACCGACCCCGACGGATACAACCCGACCATCACGACGTACCGTCCCGCCATCTACGACGCCGGCAAGGTCGGCGCCGTCCTCGCGCAGATGACCCCGCTCAAGACGCTCTCGCCGAAGAGCACGGGGTCCCGGATGAGTTCCATGATGAAGTCCTACTGGGCGGAGCAGGGCTGATGGCCACCGACATCGACGCGGCCCCGGCGGCCGTGCCCCCTCAGCCGAGAACCAGGGCCGTGAAGAAGCCGCGCGCCCGGTTCAGGGAACGGCGGAACGAAGCCGCCTGGGGATACCTCTTCATCGCGCCCGCGGTGATCCTCTTCCTGGTCATGGGCGCCTACACCGTGATCTACGGATTCGGCCTGAGTTTCGCGCAGTGGAACGGCTTCTGGCCGCAGTGGCACTGGCGCGGGTTCAAGAACTACTCCGACCTGCTCGGTGGTTCCCCGACGTACTGGCCCATCGTGAGGAAGGCCGCCACCAATACCCTGTGGGTGGTCATCGGGGTCCCCGTTCTCACGGTGCTCATCGCCTTCCCGCTCGCGATCGTGCTGAATTCGGTGAAGCGTTTCCAGGGAATTCTGCGGTCCGTCTATTTCGTGCCCTACGTCACGACCGGCATCGCCGTCTATTTCGCCTGGAACTACATTCTCGAACCCGGCGGCGCGATCAACCTGCTCCTCAAGGCGGTCGGTCTCGGCAGCCTCCAGGAACCGCAGGGCTGGCTCGGCAACCCGGACACCGCGCTGCCCACGATGATCGTCGTCATGGTGTGGTCGGCGGTCCCCGTCGCCATGCTGCTCTACCTGACCTCGCTCCAGTCCCTGGACTCCTCGCTCGTCGAGGCCGCCCAGATCGACGGCGCGGGCTGGCTGCGCACCACGACCTCCGTGATCTGGCCGCTCATGAAGCCCATCACCGTCGTCGTGATCCTGCTCAACGTCCGCGACTCGCTCCAGGGCTTCCAGTCCTTCCTGATCATGACCAACGGCGGCCCCGGCGACTCCACGAGCGTCCTCGGCCTGGAGACGTACCGGCTCGCCTTCCTCAACGAGATGTCCCCGACCCTCGGCCTCGCCAGCGCGCTCGGCTGGCTCCTCTTCCTCGCGGCCCTCGTCGTCGCCTTCATCAACCAGCGGGCCATGAGGAGGATCGGATGAGCACCACGCTCAGCGCCCCCCGCGCCACCGCGCCGGGCGCCGCCACCGGCGCACGTACCACCAGGAAGGGCACGCCGGTCGCGAAGGTCGTCGTCCGCTCGGTCATCGGGCTGCTCCTCGCCGCCTACGCGGCCGTGAGCCTCTACCCCTTCCTGTGGATGGTCTCGGCCGCCTTCAAGACCAACTCCGAGGTGCAGCAGGGCGGTCACCTCATCCCGCACCACCCGACGCTGCACACCCTGACCGACACGTGGAACCGGCTCGACTTCTTCGACTACTTCCTCAACAGCGTCAAGGTCACCGTGCTCACCACGGTGCTCGTCGTGGTCATCTACTCGGCCGCGTCCTACGCCTTCGCCACGCTGGACTTCCCGGGCAAGAAGTGGCTCTACCGCCTCTTCCTCGTGCTGCTCTTCGTCCCCGGCGTCGTGACCCTGCTGCCCGTCGTGCTCCTGGAGTCCAAGATGGACATCCTCGGCACGCACTGGGGGCTCATCCTCCCCGGCGTCAACGGCAGCGCGCCGCTCGCGATCCTCATGCTCACCAACAGCTTCCACGCGGTCCCCGGTGAGCTGCGCGAGGCGGCCCGCATGGACGGGGCCGGTGAACTGCGCATCTTCGCGCGGATCTACCTGCCGCTGACCCGCCCGGCGCTCATCACGATCGCCCTGCTCACCGCGATCCCGACGTGGAACGAGTACCAGCTCGCCCGGATCTCCCTCAACGACCCGGGCAAGTACACGCTGCCGATCGCCCTTCAGCAGCTCCAGTCCTCGAACGTCGTGCAGTACAACTCGCTCATGGCGGCGGCGCTGATCATGGTGATACCCGTGATCATCCTCTTCCTCTGCGCCCAGCGATACTTCGTCAACGGGCTCGTGGGAGCGGTGAAGGGCTAGCCTTCCGCAGTTCCCTTCCGGGGGCGCCACGAGGCCCGGCGGTCAGCCCCGCCGGGCCTCGTGGCGCCCGCGCGCAGCCGCACCGCACCACCGCGCACAACTCAGGAGTACCAAGGTGACCGAAGAACACGAGGCCCCGCACGGCCGTACGGTGCTGGTGACCGGAGCCACCGGCGACATCGGCCGCGCCGTCGTCGCCGATCTGCTCGCCCACGGGTACCGCGTCGTCGGCGCCGACCTGCGCGCCCCCGAGGCGGAGACCGGCTGCGCGGCCTTCGTCGCGGGCGACCTCGCGGACGCGGAGACGGTGAGCGGGGTCTACGACACGCTCGACGCGACCGCCGGCGAGGACGGCATCGCAGGCGTCGTCCACCTCGCCGCGTACCCGGCGCCCGGCATCGTCTCCGAGGACGAGACGCTGCGCAGCAACGTCCTCGCCGCGTACGTCGTCCTCCAGGAGGCCGGGCGGCGCGGCATCGGCCGCGTCGTGGCCGCCTCCAGCCTGTCGGCGGTCGGGCTCGCCTGGGCCGATCGCGAGCTGCACCCGGCCTACGTGCCGGTCGACGAGGAGCACCCGAACCTCACCGTCGACTCCTACGGCCTCTCGAAGGTCATGTCCGAGGAGGCCGCGGCCTTCACGACGCGCCGCTTCGGCACCGCGACGGTCATGCTCCGCTTCCCCTTCGTCGGCATGGGCGAGCGACTGGAGAAGCGCCTCGCCCGCACGCACCGGGACCCGGGTGACACGCGCCGCGAGCTGTGGGGCTGGCTGCACACCGAGGACGCGGCGGCCTCCGTGCGCGCGGCCCTCACCGCGCCGCTCACGGGGCACCACGTCGTGAACGTGGCGGCGCCCGACACCGAGGCCCTGGAGCCGAGCCGCGAACTGCTCGCGGCCTACCACCCGCAGGCGGAGATCCGGGGGGAACTGAGCGGGCACGACTCGCTCTTCGCCACCCGGCGGATGCGGGACGTCCTGGGCTTCACGCCGGAGCACACCTGGCGCTGAGCGGGGGCCGGCCCGGCCCGTACCAAGGGAAGGGCCCCGCACCACAGGTGCGGGGCCCTTCGTCGTGCCGTGAACCGTGCCGTCGGCTCTTTCGTGTGCCGTCGTGTCAGCCCTTACGGCGCCGCAGCCGCGCCCGCAGGGCGGCGTACGTCCCGAGGAGCAGGGCCACCGTGCCGGCCGCGGCGGCCCACAGGACCCCGTTGCCGGTGCTGGAGAGGCTGCCGCGGTGGTGCGGACCGGGGGCCGGGGTGTGGCTGCTCGGCTCCGGCGTCGGTGTCGGGTGCGGGGTCGGCTTCGGGGGCAGGTCGTGGTTGGTGAGCACGCAGCGCACGTCGGCGCCGCGCGCGAGCCGCACCGAGTCCTCGCGCACCGGGACCTCGTCGCCCTCCCCGTCCCGGCAGTCCCAGCCCGAGGACCGGTAGTGCTCCGGACCCCCGCTCTCGCGCAGCCGGTACGTGCCGGGGGCGGCCTCGGCGCCGGTGATCTCCGGGTCCCCGTTCCGCCCGCCGATGCCGGGGGTCGGCCCCGTGGCGCTCAGCAGCCAGTCGCGCGGGTCCGCGAGGCCCCCGTGCGCGTTGACGACCTTCTTGACGAGCGTGAGCGTCGCCGGGCGGTAGGTGTTGGTGTACGTGCAGGTGCCGACCTGACCGGAGGGGACGGCGAACGAGTCCGGGTCGCCGTCCTCGCTCTCGCCGTCGACGCGGCACGTGAGGTCGCTCAGCGCGTACCCCGCCGGGCCCTCGGTCTCGGTCAGGCGGTACGCCGTGCCGGGGCGGACGAGGACGGTCGTGCCCCCGGCGTCACCGGTCACCGTGCGCCCGGGCAGCCCCTCGGGCCCGTCCACGGGGCTCGCGGTCAGGTCCCAGTCGGCGGGCTCCGCCGTACCGCCCTCGACCTGCTTGACGAGCCGGAGCGGCACCGCCTCGTTGGTCGCCGTGCACGTCGCGTGCAGGCCGAGCGAGACGTTGACGCCGCCGTTGATGCCGTCGTTGAAGCCGAGGTAGGGGGTGCCGCTCTTCCCGGTCGCCAGGCAGTTCATCGAGCCGGTGGAGCGCGGGTTGGACTGGTAGTCCGTGCGGTCGTCGACCTGCTTGTAGGCGAGCAGCGCGGGGTCGTCGGACGTGAGCCGCTCGGCGAGCTGGTAGCGGGCGCCCGGGGTGACCGGGACGCGCGTCGCGGTGGCCGATCCGCTCACGCCGTGCGGCCCGGGGAGGTCGCCGTCGCCCTCGTACGCGCGCAGGTCCCAGTTGCCGGTGGAGGGGCCGGGCGGCGGTACGACGTCCTTGGCGAGGGTGAGGGTCGTGTCGCACGTGACGCGGTTGGTGATCCGGTGCCGGTTCGCGCCCTCGGCGAGCGTCACGGACGTCGTGGGCTCGTTCGTGGCGGGGAGCGGGGTGCCGTCGAAGTCGACGCCCGTCAGGGTGCAGTCGATGTCGTCGGCGAAGGTGACCTTCTCGCCGATCGTGACCCGCTGCCCCTGCTCGTACCCGGTGCGGGGCATGGACCACGACCACGGCGAGGTGCCGGAGCCGGTCGGGTCGCCGAGCCGCAGCGCGGCCTGGAGGTCGGAGGGCTGCTCGCCCTCGGAGTAGAGCACGGGCGGGGTGCCGGTGGAGGCGACCGACCACTCCTTGTCGACCTCGACCGTCGCGGGCACCCGCTCCGGGGGCGCCTGGTTGATGATCGTGCAGCTCAGGGACGAATCCCGCGCGATGGGGATACGGAAGCCCGGCCCGCCGGGGGCGTTGGTCACCGGCACGGGTCTCTCGGCGACCTTGTCGTAGCAGGAGGCGTTGTCCCCCTCCTGCTGGACGAGGGTGTAGCCGGGCTGCTGGTCCTCGGTGACGTCGAAGTCGGCGCTCTCGGTGCCGTCCGCGTACGTGAGCGGGAAGTTCACCGCGCCCGTGCCGTCACCGGTCGTCGTCCGCGGCGAGGCGGCCGAGGCGCCCGGCGTCGTGGTCGTGGCGCGGAACGTCCAGCCCTCGGGGGCGTTCGTGGTGGAGCCGTCCGGGAGCCGGACCTGCTTGACGACGGAGAGCGAGGGGGTGCAGTTCGCCAGCGCGAGGCTGCGCAGCGCCGTGCCCACCTGCGCGAAGTTCTGCTCCTGGAAGTAGTCGGCGCTCGCGATGTTCGCCCCGGTGTACCTGGTCTGCCCGGAGAGGGAGGCGAGGTTGAGGCTCGCGTTGCCCTGGACGCCCGCGCCGACGCCGACGGCGAGGACGCGGGTGCCCTCGGCCTTGAGGGCGTTCGCGGAGAAGATGCCGTTCTCCAGCTCGCGGAAGCGGGTGAGCGAGCCGTTGCCGCCGGGCCCGCTCTCGGTCCCGTAGCGGGTCGGCATGCCGTCGGTGATGACGACGGCGAGGTCGTACTGCTCGGCGGCGAGCGCGGGGACGTAGAGGGCGCGGTCCCAGTTGGTGGAGCCCTGGGCGGTGCTCTCGTTCCAGCTCGCGTAGGTGTTTTTGAAGGCCGTGGCGTCCGCCGTCGTCGAGACGGAGGCGAGCTGGGGTGCGTTGGGGCCGCCGCGCTCGGCGGGCGAGAAGCTGGAGAAGGTGAAGCGGGCCATGCTCGACGGGGTGCCCTGGAGCGCGTCGACGAAGGTGTTCGCGGCCGACTTGAGCGCGCGGACGCTGCCCTGCGTCGAGCCGGACAGGTCCATGACGAGGGCGACCTTGAGTCCGCACCTGTCCGGCAGCGCGGGGTTGTTCCTGGACTGCTGCCAGGTGCCGCCGGAGGCCGACTGGTTGGAGGCGCCGCTGCTCACCATGAAGCCGTTGACGCCGTTGTCGGTGGAGCTGTAGGTGGTGTCCGGGCGCAGCGCCGGGGTCTGGAAGCGGTACGGGGTCGTGGCGCTGCCCCCGGTGCGCAGCTGGGGGTTCTCGTACCAGCCGCCCGGGGCCGCGATCTGCCGCACCCACAGGCGCCTGCCCGCGTTGGCCCCGCCGGTGTTCGTGCCCGGCACGACGAAGGAGCAGTCGCCGTCGCCGTCCGAGACGCACTCCCCGACCAGGGCGCCGCCGCTCGCGGTGGTGTAGAGCCCGAGCCGCGTCCCGGCGAGCGCGGCCACGGCCTGGTCGCTGGAGCGGTCGCCGCCGGTCTTGACGGTGACGACGGAGGTCGTGGGGGAGGGGGTCGGGACGGTACGGGGGGCGGGCTTCGCGGCGGCGGGCGGGTCGGCGGCGGGGTGCGGGTTCGCGGCGGCCTGCGGGCTCGGGGCGCCGAGGAGGAGGGCGGGGAGGGTGGCGAGGAGGGCGGCGGTGCGCAGCGGGGCGGCGCGGCGCGTGGGTGGGGTGGTGCGGCGCGAGGGAGCGCCGCGTGGGACGGGGCGGAAGCGCTGCCAAGGGGACATAACGTCAGATAGTCACACAAAAGGTGGAGGGTTCGAGGGAGGGGAACGGGGTGTCGCCCGGACACCCCCGTTACAGTCGATGGCGCGCCCCCCGATGACGCGGGGCGCTCACCTGACCAGCGAAGAGGCACCCCATGAACGACCGCATCAGGCCGCCCGCCGATGCTCCGCGCGGCCCCGTCGACTCCTCGCGCGTCCCGCGCTACGCGGGCCCCGCGACGTTCGCGCGGCTGCCGCGCGTGGACGAGGTCGCCCGTACCGAGGTCGCCGTCGTCGGTGTCCCCTTCGACACCGGTGTCTCCTACCGTCCCGGCGCCCGCTTCGGGGGCAACGCGATCCGCGAGGCCTCGCGCCTGCTGCGCCCGTACAACCCCGCCCAGGACGCCTCGCCCTTCGCGCTCGCGCAGGTCGCCGACGCGGGCGACATAGCGGTGAACCCGTTCGACATCGACGAGGCCGTCGAGACCGTCCAGCACGAGGCGGGCCGCCTCCTCGACTCCGGCGCGCGCCTGATGACCCTCGGCGGCGACCACACCGTGGCCCTCCCGCTCCTGCGCGCCGTCGCCGAGCGCCACGGCCCCGTCGCCCTCCTCCACTTCGACGCGCACCTCGACACCTGGGACACCTACTTCGGCGCCGCCTACACGCACGGCACGCCGTTCCGCCGCGCCGTCGAGGAAGGCATCCTCGACACCTCCGCGCTCTCCCACGTCGGCACCCGCGGCCCCCTCTACGGCAAGCAGGACCTGACCGACGACGCGAAGATGGGCTTCGGCATCGTCACCGCGGCCGACGTCATGCGCCGCGGCGTCGACGAGGTCGCCGACCAGCTCAGGCAGCGCATCGGCGACCGCCCCCTCTACGTCTCCATCGACATCGACGTCCTCGACCCCGCCCACGCCCCCGGCACCGGCACCCCCGAGGCGGGCGGCCTCACCTCGCGCGAACTCCTGGAGATCCTGCGCGGCCTCGCCGGCTGCCGCCTCGTCTCCGCCGACCTCGTCGAGGTGGCCCCCGCCTACGACCACGCCGAGATCACCGCCGTCGCCGCCTCCCACGCCGCCTACGAACTCACCACCCTCATGACCCGCCGCATCGCCGCGGAACGGGACGCGGACTGAGCCGGGGCGACGGTACGGGCACGGGTGGCCCCCTTCCCCGTACCGTCGCCCCCGCCCTCCCGTACCGCACCCCCACCGGAAGGACCCGCGTTGAGCCACGACCACGACATCGAACTGCGCCCCACCGAGGCCCAGACGCGCGCGGCGCTCGACCCGCCCGCCGGGCGGACCGGCGGGGACCTCGTCGTGGAGACCCTGCACGGGCTCGGCGCGACGACCGTCTTCGGACTCCCCGGGCAGCACGCGCTCGCGCTCTTCGACGCGGTGCGCCGCTCCGCGCTCGCCTACGTCGGGCTGCGCGTCGAGAACAACGCGGCCTTCGCCGCCGACGGCTACGGGCGGATCACGGGCGAGGCGGCCCCACTCCTCCTCTCGACCGGTCCCGGCGCGCTCACCTCGCTCTCCGCCCTCCAGGAGGCCGCCGCCTCCAGCTCCCCCGTCCTCGCGATCTGCTCGCAGGTCCCGGCCGCGGGCCTGGGCGGCGGGCGCCACGGCTACCTGCACGAACTGCGCGACCAGCAGGCCTCGGTACGGGACCTCGTGAAATCCGTGCACGTCGTGCGCGCCGCCTCGCAGATCCCCTCGGCGATCGCCGCCGCCTGGGAGTCCGCGCTGAGCGCCCCGCACGGCCCCGTATGGGTCGAGATCCCGCAGGACGTCCTCGCGGCCGAGACCCTGCTCCCCGAGGTCAACGCCCCCGACGCGCTGCCCGAGCCGCTCCTCCCGCGCCCCGAGCTGACCGCGCTCGCCGCCGACTGGCTCGCGCACGCCGAGCGGCCCGTCGTGCTCGCGGGCGGCGGGGTCGTACGGGCCGACGCGGCGGGCAAGCTCCGCGCGCTCGCCGAGCACATGGACCTGCCGGTCGTGACGACGTACGGCGGCAAGGGCGCCTTCCCGTGGGAGCACCCCCTCTCCGGCCAGTCCTGGATGGAGGACCGGCACACGACGGACTTCCTCGCCGACGCGGACGTCCTCCTCGTCGTCGGCTCGGGCCTCGGCGAACTCTCCTCGCACTACCACTCGCTGGCGCCGCGCGGCCGGATCATCCAGATCGAGGCCGACCTCGGGAAGCTGGAGGCCAACCACCGCGCCCTCGGCATCCACGCGGACGCCCGCCTCGCCCTCCAGGCCCTCCTGGAGACGGCCCCGCCGCGCGAGGACCCGGGAGCGCGCGAGCGCGTGGCGCAGCTGCTGCGGAAGGTCCGCTCCCGCCTGGACGCCCAGGACCTGACCCTGGAACGCGAGCTCCTGACCACCATCCGCGCCGCGCTCCCCGACGATTCCTCCAGCTTCTGGGACATGACGATCCTCGGCTACTGGGCCTGGGCGGGCTTCGACCCCCGCCGCCCCGGCACGATGCACACGGCCCAGGGCGCGGGCGGCCTCGGCTTCGCCCTCCCCGCGGCGCTGGGCGCGGCGGTCGCGGAGCCGGGCCGCCCCGTCCTCGCGGTCACCGGCGACGGCGGCGCGATGTACTCCCTCGCGGAACTGGCGACGGCCCGCCAGCACGACCTCCCCGTGACCTGGCTCGTGGTGGACGACGGCGGCTACGGCGTCCTGCGCGAGTACCTGACGGGCGCGTACGGCGAATCCGTGGGCACGGAACTGTCCCGCCCGGACTTCGTGGCCCTCGCCGAGTCCTTCGGCGTCCCCGCGGTGACGACGACGGCCGCGGACCTGGGCGCCGACCTGACGAAGGCGCTGGGCAGCGGGGAACCGAGGGTCGTGGTGCTGCGGGAGCGGGTACGGATGTTCGGGGAGAGCTGAGGGGGGTGTTCCGCAACACCAGGATGCGCGAGCAGGCAGAAGTCGACCGCGCTCCCCCGGAACCGCCGCCCCCTCACCACGACGTCAGCAGCAGGTGGTTGAGGAGCAGCGCGAGGACCGCCTGCGCCGTCAGCCAGAGTCGCGGGCGCGGGAGGAAGGCCGCCGCCGGGAGGAGCCAGAGCGCGAAGGGCAGCCAGATCCGTTCCGTCTCGGCCTTGCTCATGCCGGACAGGTCGGCGGCGAGCAGCGCCACGAGGGCGGCGCAGACGAGGAACGCGAGGCGCGCGGACGGGGCGGCCTCCTTCGCCGTACCCGACCGGGGCACCGTCTTCGGCTCGGCGCTCGTCCGGAGCATCGTCTCGACCCCCGCACCCGCCCCGGGGACCGCACCCGCCGGGGAAACCGCGTCCACCCCCGTACCCCCCTCGGGCCCCGGCCGCGTCCTGCGGGCGCGCAGCGCCTGTCGCCCGCCGTCGATCAGCTCCGCGACCGAGCGGCGCAGGCCCGCGACCGTGGCGAGACCCACGACGAGGACGGTGCAGGCGAGGTTGGCCCACACGAAGTAGCCGTAGGGGCGTTTGCCGCCCGCTCCCTGGTAGTACCGCTTGACCAGGATGTGGTACGCCTCCCACCAGTTGAAGCCGAGCGCCGTGAACACGACGGGGACGACGACGAGCCCGGCGAGCAGGTACAGGAGCAGCACCGGTTTCCGGCGCACCTGGTGGCGGCCCAGCAGCAGCACCGCGCAGCCGATGACCGCGAACAGCGTCAGCCCGTACGAGAGGTAGAGGGCGAGGCCGAAGAGCAGCCCGGAACCGGCCGCCCAAGCGGGGGAGCGTCCCGTGACGGCGAGGGCGAGGAGGGCCACGGCCCAGGCGGCGACGGCGGCGAAGTAGCCGTCCGCCGAGACGCCCACCCAGACGGCGGCGGGCGCGAGGACGAGGAAGGGGGCCGCACGCCGCGCCAGGTCCTCGCCCGCGAGCGCCCGTACCGCGACCAGCACGGCGACCCCGGCCGAGGCCCCGACGACGACGCACCACATGCCCGCCCAGCCACCGCCCCCGAGCCCCACCCGGTCGAGCAGGACGAACGTCACCGTCGCCGCCGGGGGGTGCCCGGCGGTGTGCGGCGGCCAGTGGTGCGGGGAGTCCAGGAGGATGTGGTGCGTGAAGTCCCTGAGCGTGGCGGGGATGTCCTGGAAACGGTCGATGACCCGCAGGTACTCGTAACGCGAGGTCAGGCGCTCGGCGATGCCCCGGTACCAGCCGTCGATCCAGGCCAGCGAGAAAGTCCACGCGCTCGCGGCGGCCCACACCGCCAGGAGCAGCGCCCGCCACGGCAGCCGCGCCACGAGCGGCGGACCGTACAGGACGACGGCGGCGGCCACGAGGAGCGCCGCCGGGGTGCCGGGCCCCACGTGGGGCTCCCACCGGGCGTACAACGGGGGCCAGTCCACGAAGAGGTTGTCGTGGTCCGCCCGCAGGTGGCGGCCGATCAGGGCGGCGGCGGTGACGAGGAGGGCGGCGCCCAGGACGGCGTGGAGGTCGTGTCGGCTGCGGTGCACGTCCCGACGCTAGGCCGGGTGCGCCGCTTTCCCGCGCTCCTGGCGGGCGATGTCAGCGTTTCGTCATGAGTCGTAGCCCCGGTGGCGGGGGTCCCGCGCCCTACGGTCGTGCCATGCGCGTTCCCTCCCGGCTGCTGCCCTCCTCGCCCGGCTTCTGGCGCAGCCCCCTGCGCGGGCCGTGGTTCACCTCGGTCCTCGGCCTCGTCCTGCTCCTCGGCGTCACCGTGATGTTCGTGACCGGTCTGCTGTCCTACGCGGCGTACAACCCGGGGCTCGGCGGCGTGAACGACAGGACACCCGACAAGGGGCTGCTCGGCTTCTACCTCTTCGACTGGCCCACCGACCCGTACTGGCTCTACCGGCTCACCCAGGGCGTCCACGTCACGCTCGGCGTGACCCTGATCCCGGTGCTGCTCGCCAAGCTGTGGTCCGTCGTGCCGAAGCTCTTCGCGCTCCCGCCGGTCCGCTCCCTCGCGCACGCCCTCGAACGGATCACCATCCTGCTGCTCGTCGGCGGCGGCCTGTTCGAGTTCACGACGGGCGTGCTGAACGTGCAGCTCGACTACCTCTTCCCCGGCTCGTTCTACCCCCTGCACTTCTACGGGGCCTGGCTCTTCTTCGCCGCGTTCGCGCTCCACGCCGCCCTGCGGGTGCCGCTGGCCGTACGGACGGTGCGCAGGGCCCGTGCGGAGGGGAATCTGCTCGCGCCGGAGGACGCGCGGGCGGACTCCGGAGCCCGCACGCCCGGGGCGACCGGAGCCCGCGCGCCCGGGGAGCCCGTACCCGATCCCCCCGGCGAACCCGTCGCCCGGGAGGCGGACGCCCTTGTCGCCACCCACCCCGACGCGCCCACCGTCTCGCGGCGCGGCGCGCTGTGGTCCGTCGCGGGCGGCTCGCTCCTCCTGCTGGTCACCACGGCCGGGCAGAGCATCGGCGGGTCCCTGCGCCGCACCGCCCTCCTCGCGCCGCACGGCGGCGAGGACCCCGGCAGCGGCCCCGGCGCCTTCCAGATCAACAAGACCGCCGCCTACGCCGGGATCACCACCGCCCGCACCCGCGAGGACACCTGGCGCCTCGAACTCACCGGCCGCTCCGGCACCGTCCGGCTCAGCCGCGAGCGGCTGCGCGCCCTGCCGCAGCACGGCGCGGCGCTGCCCATCGCCTGCGTGGAGGGCTGGTCCACGTCCGACCAGCACTGGCGCGGGGTACGGCTGCGCGACCTCGCCGCGCTCGCGGGCGAGGAGGAACCGGTGGACGTGTACGTGGAATCCCTCCAGGCCCACGGCACCTTCCGGCACGCCTGGCTGCGCGCCAACCAGGTCGCCGACCCGCGCTCCCTGCTGGCCCTGGAGGTCAACGGAGCGGACCTGACACCCGACCACGGCTACCCCGCGCGGGTCATCGTGCCCGCCGCGCCCGGAGTGCTCAACACGAAATGGGTCACTCGCATGACGTTCGGAAGGCCCTGACGATGCGCCGGCCCACGCTCCCGCCGCTCGGCGGACCGCTGCCCCTCCTGCTGACCCTCTGCTCGCTCGCGGTCAGCGCGTACGCCGCCGTGCGGCTCCTGGCCGGGGACTGGCTCGGCGTCGCGCTGTGGATCGTGGGCGCGGCCCTCCTCCACGACCTCGTCCTCGTACCGCTCTACACCACCGCCGACCGCCTCCTCGTCCGCCCCTTCGCCGCGACGGGACACCGGAGGTGGGCGGGGCACGTCCGCGTGCCCGCCGCGCTCTCCCTGCTCCTGCTCCTCGTGTGGTTCCCGCTCATCAGCGGGCGCGTGGACGGGCAGTTCCGGTCCCTCACGGGCCGCTCGACCGACCCCTACCTCGGCCACTGGCTGCTGATCACGGCCGCCCTGTTCGCCGTCTCGGCGGTGGTGTTCGTGGTGCGGGTGCGCAGGGCGGCGAAGCGGCGCCCGTCCGCCGACCACTGAGCGCCCGGGCGCAGTCCCGCGCGCGCCGCGTACCGCAGGAGCGCGGGGGTGCCGACCCGCGCCCACGCGAAGGGCCGCCCCGGCGTGCCGCTCAGTGCGCCGCCGGTGTCCACCACCTGAACCTCCGCGCGCTCGTCCACGTCCTCCGACGCGGTCTCGGCGAGGAGCAGGCCGCCCGGGACGAGCAATTGGGCCGCACGCTCCAGGAGCGCGCACGGGCGGCCGCCGATGCCGATGTTGCCGTCCATCAGCAGGACGGTGTCCCAGCGGCCCTCGCCCGGCAGCGGCTCGAAGACGGAGGCGCGCACCGCTCGGCCGCCGAGCCGTCCGGTGTGCGCGACGGCGGCCTCGCTGACATCGACGCCGAGCACCGTCCGGCCCCGCGCGGCCAGCTCAGCGACGAGACGGCCGGGCCCGCAGCCCACGTCGAGCACCCGCCCCTCGCACCGGTCGAGCACCGCGCGGTCGGCCCGGTCGGCCGCCGCGCACCAGCGCTCCACCTCCAGTGGCAGCAGCCACCCGTCCGCCCGGCGCAGGAAGAGCGGGCCCCGCCCGGCGCGCAGCGCGGCGGCGTACGGGTCCGAAGCGGCCCAGGCGGCGGGCGCGGCGGGGGCGCTCACGCGGGGACCGCCGGGCAGTAGGAGGCGAGCCGGGCGGCGAAGCGGCTGCCGGGGGCCTCCGCGGCGACGGCGTGCGCGTCGGCCGCGGTGTCGACGTCGCGCAACGCCGGCAGGTCCCGTACCCGCAGCCCGGCGGCGAGGAGGCGCTCACGCAGCACCGCGCCCGTCGTCGCCGTGGACATGGGCACCCCGCGCAGCAACGCGGGGGCGGGGGAGGCCAGGCCGAGCGCCCAGAAGCCGCCGTCGAGAGCGGGCCCGAAGACGGCCTCGCCCCGCGCGAGGCGGACGTCCAGGAGCGCGGGGGTCACCTGCGGGGTGTCCATCCCGATCAGGAGCGCCGGCCCCGCGCAGCCCGCGAACGCCGCGGCGAGCCGCTCGTCCAGCCCGCCCGCGCACTGCGGGACGACGTCGAAGCCGGGCGGCAGCCAAGGGCCCGGCGTCCCGTCGAGCACGAGGACGCGCCGGGTCGCGGGGGTCGCGGCGACCGTGCGCAGCGTGTCGGTGAGGGACGCCTCGGCGAGCGCGGCGGCCTGCTCGGGCGTGAACGGCGGCGTCAGCCGCGTCTTGACCCGGCCCGCGCGCGGTTCCTTGGCGATCACGAGGAGCGTCGTCACCGTCCGGCCCCTTCCACCGCCACGCCCTCGGCCAGGACCCTTCGCATGTCCTGGACCGCGTGCCACGTACCGCGCCAGGTACCGGTCACCTTCGAGGCGCCCGCACGCGGCAGGTAGGGCACGTCGTGCTCCCGCACCCGCCACCCCGCGTCCGAGGCCCTCACCACCATCTGCAAGGGGTAGCCGCTGCGCCGGTCCGTGAGGGCGAGCGCGAGCAGCGCCTCGCGCCGGGCCGCGCGCAGCGGCCCGAGGTCGTGCAGCCGCAGCCCGGTCCTGCGCCGCAGCAGCCGGGACAGCGCCAGATTCCCCGCGCGCGCGTGGGCCGGCCAGGCGCCCCGCGCGGCGGGCCGACGTCGGCCGAGCACGAGATCGGCCTCTCCGGCGACGATCTCGCGGACGAAGGGGACGAGGAGCCCGGGATCGAGCGAGGCGTCGCAGTCGCAGAAGCACACGATGTCGGCGCTCGCCGCCCGCAGCCCCGCGTGGCAGGCGGCACCGAAGCCGCGCACCGGCTCCCGCACCACGTACGCCCCCAGCTCCTCGGCGATCCGCGCCGAGCCGTCACGCGAACCGTTGTCGACGACGAGCGCGCGCCAGCCGGGAGGGACGCGCCCGAGCACCCAGGGAAGCGCCTCGGCCTCGTCGAGGCAGGGCAGGACGATGTCAACGGTGGTGGGAGAGATCACATCCCCAGCCTACGAACGCGAAAGGGGCATAACGGGCGCTTCATCTTACGAAACGCGGACGTCCGGCCCCGGGCGGGCGAGGGGCGGACCCTCGCGGGCGGCACGGTGTCACGCTGGGGCCATGCGGCAGTCGTACGAAAGAAACGGGGCGGTGGACGCCGGCGGCGGCCCGCCCCACGTCCTGGTCGTCGACGACGACCCGACGGTGGCCGAGGTGGTGACCAGTTATCTGCACCGCGCCGGTTACACCGTGGACCGCGCGGGCGACGGGCCGAGCGCGCTCGCCCGCGCGCACACGCGCCGCCCCGATCTCGTCGTCCTGGACCTGATGCTGCCCGGCATGGACGGCCTGGAGGTGTGCCGCCGCTTGCGCGCGCGGACCCCCGTACCGGTCATCATGCTCACCGCGCGCGGCGACGAGGAGGACCGCGTCCTCGGCCTGGAGCGGGGCGCCGACGACTACGTGACCAAGCCCTTCAGCCCCCGCGAGCTGGTCCTGCGCGTGGAGTCCGTACTGCGCCGCACCCGCCCTGACCCGGTGCCTGACCCCGTACGCGTCGGCCGTCTCGCCCTCGATCCCGCCGCCCGCCTCGCGACCCGCGACGGCGTCCCGCTGTCGCTGACGCTGCGCGAGTTCGACCTGCTGGCCTTCTTCCTGCGCCACCCGGGACGCGCGTACGGCCGCGAGGAGTTGATGAGCGAGGTCTGGGGCTGGGAGTTCGGGGACCTGTCCACCGTGACCGTGCACATCCGCCGGCTCCGCGCGAAGATCGAGGACGACCCGGCCGCGCCGAGGGCGATCCGGACGGTGTGGGGCGTCGGTTACCGCTTCGAGGCGGACGCGAACGGACCGGGCGAGGGGGACGCGAACCTACCGGGCACGAGGGACGCGAACGGACCGGGCGCGGTGGGGGCCGACGGACCGGGCGAGGGCGACAGGGGGGCGGGCCGTCGTGCGTGACACGCTTCTCATCGCCCTCTACGCGCTCATGGGCGCCGCCGGTGCGGGACTGGCCGGGGCGTGCGTGCTGCGGCTGCTGCGCCGCCGCTCGCTGATCACCTCGCTCGCCGTCGTCTCCGGCGTGAGCGTCGTCGCGATGCTCGCGGGAACCCTCACCGTCGCCTGGGCGATGTTCCTCTCCCCGCACGACCTGAGCGTCGTGACCACGGTCGTGGCGATGGCGGCCGTCGTCTCGCTCGCCACCGCGCTCCTCCTCGGCCGCTGGGTCGTCGCGAGCAGCAACGCGCTCGCCCGCGCGACGCGCTCCTTCGGCGACGGCGACGGCTTCCACGCGCCGGACGTGCCCGCCACCGCCGAACTGGAGGCCCTGAGCAGGGAACTCGCCGTCACCGGCGAGAAGCTCGCCGCCTCGGCGGCGCGGGAACGCGGCCTGGAGGCGTCACGGCGGGAACTGGTCGCCTGGATCTCGCACGACCTGCGCACCCCGCTCGCCGGGCTGCGCGCCATGGCGGAGGCGCTGGAGGACGGGGTGGCCGCGGAGCCCGACCGCTACCTGACCCGGATCAGGACGGAGGTGGAGCGGCTCGACGGCATGGTCGGGGACCTCTTCGAACTCTCCCGCATCCACGCCGGTTCGCTGCCCCTGCACCCCGCGCGCATGTCCCTGTACGACCTCGTCGGCGACGCCCTCGCGGGCGTGGACCCGCTCGCCCGCGAGCACGGCGTCCGGCTGGTGGGCGAAGGGGTGGAGGCGGTGCCGGTGGTGGTGGACGGCAAGGAGATGAGCCGGGTGCTCGCCAACCTCCTCGTCAACGCCATCCGCCGTACTCCCTCCGACGGGACCGTCGCCGTCGCCACGGCGCGGCACGAGGACGGCGTGGTGCTCTCCGTCTCGGACGGCTGCGGCGGCATCCCCGACCAGGACATCGGGCGGGTCTTCGACACGGGCTGGCGCGGCGAGCACGCGCGGACCCCGCCCGGCGGGGCGGGACTCGGCCTCGCCATCGTGCGCGGGATCGTGGAGGCGCACCAGGGAAGCGCCACCGTGCGCAACATCCCCGGCGGCTGCCGCTTCGAGGTCACGCTGCCGGCCGCCCCGGCGTAGGACCTCTCAGCGCGTCACCGCCGGCGCCTCGTCCGCGAACTCCCGCATCCCCTCGGCGAAGCCGGTCTCCGGCTTCCAGCCGAGGTCGGCGCGCAGCCGCGAGGAGTCGGCGGTGATGTGCCGGACGTCCCCGAGGCGGTACTCGCCCGTGACGACCGGTTCCGGGCCCCCGCACGCCCCGGCGAGCGCCCGCGCCAGCTCGCCCACCGTGTGCGGGGTCCCGCTGCCCGTGTTGTACGCGGTGAGCGCCCCCGCCTCCGTACCGGCCTCCAGCGCCGCCACGTTGGCCGCCGCCACGTCCCGTACGTGCACGAAGTCGCGCCGCTGGCGCCCGTCCTCGAAGACGCGGGGCGCCCGGCCCGCCGCGAGGGCCGAGCGGAAGAAGGAGGCGACGCCCGCGTACGGGGTGTCGCGGGGCATCCGGGGGCCGTACACGTTGTGGTAGCGCAGCGAGACCGCCGTGCCGCCCGTCGCGCGGGCCCAGGCCGCCGCCAGGTGCTCCTGGGCGAGCTTCGTCGCCGCGTAGACGTTGCGCGGGTCCGCCGGGGCGTCCTCGGCGACGAGCCCCGGCTCCAGCGGGGCCCCGCACGCGGGGCAACACGGCTCGAAGCGGCCCGCGTCGAGAGCGGCGACCGCGCGCGGCCCCGGCCGTACCGTCCCGTGGCGCGGGCACGCGTACGCGCCCTCGCCGTAGACCACCATCGACCCGGCGAGCACGAGCCGGCGGACGCCCCGCCCGGCCATCGCGGCCACGAGCACGGCGGTGCCCAGGTCGTTGCGCCCGACGTACTCGGCCGCGTCCCGCACCCCGTCGCCGAGCCCCACCATGGCCGCCTGGTGGCACACCGCGTCGATCCCCGCGAGCGCCGCCGCGAGGGCGTCCGCGTCGCGCACGTCGTGCGCCGGGTCCTCTCGTACGTCGAAGACGACGGGCTCGTGCCCGCGTGCCGCGAGCGCTTCGACGACGTGGGACCCGATGAACCCGGCACCGCCGGTGACCAGTACACGCATGCGCCCACGCTAGGCGGGCCGCCCCCGCGCGAGGGCGGCCCCGGCCAAGACGTCAGCACCTCGTAAGAACCCCGGCGGCCGCCCCCGCCCTCACCCCGCCGGAGTCCCCCGGGTGGCGCAACGCCCGCCGCCGGGGGAGTGTGATTCCGCGCCCCGACGCCGCCCGGTGCCGTCCCCTTCCGGGCGGGGCCACGGGCGCGCCCCCGTGACGGGGATCGCCGGTTGCCGTACGCCTGGGAGGACCGCCCCGTGCCCCGTACGACTCGCAGCGCCGCCACCCCCGCGCACGGCGATCCCGCCCCCGGGCGCGCCCGCCCCGCCCCCCTGCGTCTCGCCGCCCTCGCCCTCGCGTCCCTCCTCGCCCTCACCGGCTGCCAGACCGTCGCCGGGAGCGAGGCCGCCAAGCGGGCCCGCGCCGCGATGGCCACCACGCCCGAACCAGGGGCCACCGCCACCGCCGAGGCCCGCACGGCGTGCGTGCGCGCGACGGGCACCGGCTGCTACACCTTCACGCAGCTACGGGGGCTGTACGGGACGAGGACGCTCAACGACGGCGGCAACGACGGGGCCGGGACGACCGTCGCCGCGCTCGGCGTCGTCGGCTCCCCGCACCTGGCGGCCGACCTGCGGCACTTCAGCCACGCGCTGGGACTCTCCGCGCCACACCTGAAGGTCGTACGGCACAAGCCCCCGCGCGGCGCGAAGACCGCCCCGTTCGACGAGGACAACGCAGGAATGCTCGCGACCGCGCGCGAGGCCACGCTCGACATGGAGGCCCTGCACGCCATGGCCCCGCGCGCCGCCCTCGTCTTCCACCAGGTGGACCTCCCGGACGTCGACGCGGACGGCGTGCTCGACGCGCGTGCCGCCGAAGCCCTCGCCGCCGCGATGCGCACCGTACTCACCGAGCAGCGCCCCGACGTCCTCTCGCTCAGCTTCGTCATGTCCGAGCGCGGCGACAGCGCGGACCAGGTCGCGAGCATCGCCCGCGAGCTGCGCCCCGTGCTCGCCGAGGCGGCGCGCGCCGGTACCACCGTCGTCGCCGCGAGCGGCGACGACGGCGCCTCGCCCGGTTCGGCGCAGGCCGCCCACCTCGGCGCGAAGCCCGTCCGCGGCGTCGCCTGGCCCGCCTCCGATCCCTCCGTGACCGCCGTCGGCGGCACCCGCGTCACGCTCGACGAGGCGGGGCACCGCCGGGCCGCCGACACCGTGTGGAACGACAGGGGCGGCGCCCCCGGGGGCGGCACCTCGGTGCTCATGCGCAGGCCGCGCTACCAGGACGGGGTACGGGACGTGACCGGCGCCCGGCGCGGCGTCCCCGACGTCTCGCTCAGCGCCTCCGCCGCCGGGTCCACCATGGTCTGGTTCACGCACGCCGGGCGCGGCGCCTGGGTGCCCATGCTCGGCACGAGCCTCGCCGCGCCCCTCTTCGGCGGCATCGTCGCGCTCGCCGCGCAGCGCGCGGGCCACGGCCTCGGCGCGGTCAACCCCGCCCTCTACCGGCTGGGCCGGGACGGCGGCGTACGGGACGTCACGACGGGCGACAACGCCACGGAGGGCACGAGCGGCTACCGGGCGCGGCGCGGCTACGACCTCGCGAGCGGCCTCGGGACGGTGGACGCGGGCAAGCTCGTGCCCGCCCTCGTGCCCGCCCTCGCCAAGCCCGAATGAGCCCCGTACGCCCCCCGCGCGCTCCCTCCGCCGCATTGCGCCGCGTAACGGCGGGATGAAATCCGCAGCTCCGGGTGTTGGCGCCTGCGGCGAGACGGATCACCAGGAGGCATGCGTGGCGGCAGGAGCACAGGCCCGGAACCCGGAGCGGGAACCGGACAGGGAACGGGACCGCGAGCGGGACACCCGTACCGGGGACGGCGCGAGGACACCTGCCCCCGACCCCGCCGCCGGGGGCCCCGGCTGGGCCGGACGCCTCGCCCGGTACGCCTGGCGCTATCGCAAGGACGTGATCCTCTCCCTCGGCGCCTCGCTCGCCGGGATGGCCGTCATGGCGCTCATCCCGCTGCTCACCAAGATCATCATCGACGACGTGATCGGCGGCTCCCGCTCGATGGCCACGTGGGGCGGGCTGCTGCTCGGCGCCGCGGTGGCCGTCTACGTCACCGCGTACCTGCGCCGCTTCTACGGCGGCCGGCTCGCGCTCGACGTGCAGTTCGACCTGCGCCGCGACATGTACCGCACGCTGACCCGCCTCGACGGGCGCCGTCAGGACGAGCTGTCCACCGGTCAGGTCGTCGGGCGCGCCACGAGCGACCTCCAGCTGATCCAGGGCCTGCTGTTCATGCTGCCCATGACGATCGGCAACGTCCTCCTCTTCGTCATGTCGCTCATCATCATGGCGACGCTGTCGATCCCGCTCACGCTCGTCGCCCTCGCCGTCGCCCCCGCCATCTACTTCATCGCCCGCCGCTCCCGCAGCCGCCTCCACCCCGCGACCTGGTACGCGCAGGCGCAGGCCGCCGCCGTCGCGGGCGTCGTGGACGGCGCCGTCTCCGGGGTCCGCGTCGTCAAGGGCTTCGGGCAGGAGGAGCAGGAGACCGGCAAGCTGCGCGAGGTCGGCCGCCGCCTCTTCGCCGGGCGGCTGCGCACCATCCGCCTCAACGCCAAGTACACGCCCGCGCTCCAGGCCGTACCCGCCCTCGGGCAGGTCGCGATGCTCGCGCTCGGCGGCTGGCTCGCGGTGCGCGGCCACATCACGCTCGGCACGTTCGTCGCCTTCTCCTCCTACCTCGCCCAGCTCGTCGGCCCCGTCCGCATGCTCGCCGTCGTCCTCACCGTCGGCCAGCAGGCCCGCGCGGGCGTCGAGCGCGTCCTCCAGCTCATCGACACCGAGCCGACGCTCCAGGACGGCACCCGCGAGCTGGCGGCGGACGCGCCCGCGACCGTCGAGTTCGACGACGTGCGCTTCGGCTACGACGACGAGCGGCCCGTCCTCGACGGCCTCTCGCTCACCGTCGCGCCCGGCGAGACCGTCGCCCTCGTCGGCTCCTCCGGCTCCGGCAAGTCCACGGTCTCCCTCCTCCTCCCGCGCTTCTACGACGTGAGCCACGGCGCCGTCCTCGTCGGCGGCCACGACGTGCGCGAACTGCGCATGTCCTCGCTGCGCGCCGCGATCGGCCTCGTCCCCGAGGACTCCTTCCTCTTCTCCGACACGATCGCCGCGAACATCGCGTACGGGCACCCCGAGGCGAGCCGCGAGCAGATCGAGGCCGCCGCGCGCGCCGCGCGGGCGCACGGCTTCGTCACGGACCTCCCGGACGGCTACGAGACCGTCGTCGGCGAACAGGGACTCACTCTCTCGGGCGGCCAGCGGCAGCGCGTCGCGCTCGCCCGCGCGATCCTCGCCGACCCCCGCCTCCTCGTCCTCGACGACGCCACCTCGGCGATCGACGCGCGCGTCGAGCACGAGATCTTCGAGGCCCTGCGCGGCGTCATGGCCGGCCGTACGACCCTCCTCATCGCCCACCGCCGCTCCACGCTCGCCCTCGCCGACCGCATCGCGGTCCTGGACGGCGGGCGGATAGCCGCCGTCGGCACGTACGAGGAACTGGAGCGCGAATCGGCGCTCTTCCGCCGCCTCCTCACCGACCCCGAGGAACTCGGCGGGGTCTCGCCCGGCCACGTCCTGCCGCACGACCGGCCCGAGGACGAGTCCGTCCGCGCCGAACTCGACGCCGAGTACGACGCCGAGCGCGGCATCACCCCCCAGCTGTGGACCGGCGACCGCACCCCGCGCGACACCGCCCTCGACGGCATGCCCGCGACGCCCGAACTCCTCGCGCAGGTCGACGCGCTGCCCGCCGCGAAGGACATCCCCGACATCGACGAGGCACGCGCCATCGCACCCGAGGACGCCTACGGGCTGCGCCGCCTGCTGCGCGGCTTCGGCCGCCCCCTGACGCTCAGCCTCCTGCTGGTCGCGGTCGACGCGGGCCTCGGCCTCGCGCTGCCCGTGCTCATCCGGCACGGCATCGACGACGGCGTCAACCGCATGGCGCTCGGCGCCGTGTGGCTCTCCGCCCTCCTCGGTCTCGGCGCGGTCCTCCTCCAGTGGGGCGCGCAGTTCGGCGAGAACCGCCTGACGGGCCGCACCGGGGAGCGGATGCTCTACTCGCTGCGCCTGAAGATCTTCGCGCACCTCCAGCGGCTCGGGCTCGACTACTACGAGCGCGAGCTGACCGGCCGCATCATGACCCGCATGACGACGGACGTCGACGCCCTGTCGTCCTTCCTCCAGACAGGGCTCGTCACCGCCTTCGTCTCCGTCGTCACCTTCTTCGGGATCATGGCGGCACTCCTCGTCATCGACGTCGAACTCGCCCTGCTCGTCTTCGCGACGCTGCCCGTCCTGATCGTCTCGACGTACTTCTTCCGCAAGCGCAGCGTGCGCGCCTACAAGCTCGCCCGCGAGCGGATCTCGACGGTCAACTCCGAGCTCCAGGAGATGGTCGCGGGGCTGCGCATCGTGCAGGCCTTCCGGCGCGAGGAGTCGGGCTACGAGAAGTTCTCGCGCGACGCGCGGGCGTACCGGCAGGCGCGGGTACGGGGCCAGTGGCTCATCTCCGTCTACTTCCCCTTCGTCCAGCTCCTCTCCACCGCCGCGACCGTCCTCGTCCTCTCCGTCGGCGCGCACCGCGTCGACGCGGGCACCCTCACGACCGGCGCGCTCGTCGCCTACCTCCTCTACATCGATCTGTTCTTCTCACCGATCCAGCAGCTCTCGCAGGTCTTCGACGGCTACCAGCAGGCGAGCGTCTCGCTCGGCCGCGTGCAGGAACTCCTCGTCGAGCCCACCTCGACGGGGCAGGCCGCCCGCCCGCTCCCGGTCGGCGAGCGGCTGCGGGGCGAGATCTCCTTCCGGAACGTCGACTTCGCGTACGGGGACGAGACGGCGCTCCACGACGTGGACCTCACCCTGCCCGCGGGCCAGACCGTGGCCTTCGTGGGGGAGACGGGGGCGGGCAAGTCGACGCTCGTCAAGCTCGTCGCCCGCTTCTACGACCCGACCTCGGGGCGCGTCACGGTCGACGGCACCGACCTGCGGGAGCTGGACCTCGCCCAGTACCGGCACCGGCTCGGTGTCGTGCCGCAGGAGGCGTACCTCTTCGCGGGCTCGATCCGCGACGCGATCGCCTACGGGCGGCCCGAGGCGAGCGACGCGGAAGTCGAGGCGGCGGCCCGCGCGGTCGGCGCCCACGACATGATCGCCTCGCTCGACGGCGGCTACCTCCACGAGGTCGCGGAGCGGGGCCGCAACCTCTCGGCGGGCCAGCGGCAGCTGATCGCGCTGGCGAGGGCGGAACTGGTGGACCCGGACATCCTGCTCCTGGACGAGGCCACGGCGGCCCTCGACCTCGCGAGCGAGGCCCAGGTGACCCGCGCCACGGAACGCCTCGCGGGCCGCCGCACGACGCTCGTGGTCGCCCACCGCCTGACGACGGCCGCCCGCGCGGACCGCGTCGTGGTCATGGACCAGGGCCGCGTCGCCGAGGACGGCACCCACGCCGATCTGCTGGCACTGAACGGCAAGTACGCGAGGCTGTGGCGGACGTTCCTGGGCGAGACGGTCTCCCCGGAGGGGGAGGCTTCGCGGGACGGGTTCCGGGACGGCGGGCCGGAGGCGGTGGGGGCGCGGGTGGTGTGAGAGGGGCGGGGGTGGTGTGAGGGGGGCGGGGGTGGCGTGAGGGGGCGCGGGCGGGGTGGCGGGACGGCGCTCGCTCCGGCCCCGGGTGCCGCGTACCGCCCGGGGCCTCACGCCTTCTCGATCCGCTCCACCAGCTCCGCCGGGCTCGCGTGCCAGGGGGTGCCGTGGCCCGGGAGGACCCAGGAGGCGGCGAGGGGGGCGAGGCGGGAGAGGGAGGCGTGGGCCTCGGCGGGGTCGTCCGTGAAGGGGGCCGGCTGGGGGCCCGTGCGGCCGGTGAGGACGTGGCGGGTGGTGAGGGCGTCGCCGACGAACACCGCGTCCGCGAGGGGGACGTGGACGGCGACGCTGCCGGGGGAGTGGCCCGGCATGCC
The DNA here is from genome assembly GCF_044749745.1 of Streptomyces sp. NPDC088923. Lineage (NCBI taxonomy): Bacteria > Bacillati > Actinomycetota > Actinomycetes > Kitasatosporales > Streptomycetaceae > Streptomyces > Streptomyces sp. NPDC088923. The sequence goes on from NZ_JBIVIO010000001.1 coordinate 1,428,957, forward strand.
GACGATCACGGGGCCGCCCGGGAGGTCGAGGACATCGCCGTCGTGGACCTCGGTGACCTCGGAGACGTACTTCGGTCGCAGGCCGTTCTTGCGGAGCGAGTAGCCGAGGAAACCGAGCATGGCGCCGGGCCGCATCGGGCCCGCCGGGGTCTTCGGCTTCTCACCGGTACGGGTGCGGTGGGCGTCCGCCTCGTGCACGTACACCGGGACGCCGTGCTCGGCGCGCAGCCGTTCGGCGAAACCGATGTGGTCCGAGTCGCCGTGGGTCAGGACGAGGCCCCGGATGTCGTCGGCGGTCTTGCCGATCGCGCGCAGCTCACGCTGGAGGTCGTTCCAGTGCCCGGGGAGCCCGGCGTCCACGAGCGTGATGCCTTCGGGGGTGTCGATGAGGTACGAGGCGACGATGTCGTTGCCGAGGCGGTGGAGGTGCGGGGCGAGCTGCATGGCGTACTCCCGGGGACCGGTCGATGGCTAATTGGTTTAGCTTTCACGGCTAAGGTACATAGCTATGATGGCTACAGTCAATAGCCTTCGCTGTCGCTCCCGAAAGGTGGATCATGCCGAGCCCCGAGAAGACCTCCTTCGCCGTCATCGTCGCGGCAGGCCGTGAACTCCTGGAATCCGAGGGCCCCGAGGGCCTCACGATGCAGAAGGTCGCGACCCGCGTCGGTGTCCGCGCCCCGTCCCTCTACAAGCACGTGGCCAACCGCGCGGCACTCCTGGACGCCGTGGCGGAGGCCACGGTCGAGGACCTGGCCGACCGCATCGCCCGCACCGACGGCACCCTCCCCGCCATCGCCCGCTGCTACCGCGCCTTCTCCACCGCCCACCCGGAAGCGTTCCGCCTCGTGATGCACTCCACCCACGCCCCCCGCCCCGCCCTCGCCCGCGCCGCCCAGCCCCTCATCGACGCGACCGCCGTCCTCACGGGCCCCGAGGAATCCCTGGACGCGGCCCGCTTCGTCACGGCCTGGCTCACGGGCTTCATCGGCATGGAACTGAGCGGCTCCTTCCGCCTGGGAGGCGACGTGGACAGGGCCTTCGCGTACGGGCTGGAGGCGTTGTACGAGGGGCTGGCGCGGTGAGGGGGAGGGACGCGCTCTTGGACGGGCTCTGATGCCGTCGACGATGCAGTACGCCTCGTACCCGTTCGTCGTGCGCAGGGAGAGGGGCTGGCCGGTGGTGGGGTCGTGGTCGATGCAGGCCGTCCCGTCCTTCAGCGTGACCTCGGGCGGGGCTTCGGGGCTCACTTCGCCCCCCGAGCGCCATAGGCGGCTGCCCGGCGCAGGGTCTCCCGCTCCGTCTGCCACTTCCTCTCCGCCTTCAGCAGCCGATGGTTCTCGGCCCGCAGCCGGGCCAGCTCCTCGGCCGGGCTGAGCGCGGTGCCATCCGGCGGCCCGGGCGCAGGCCGGCCGGCGTCCTTGCGGACCCACGCGCGCAGCGTCTCCCCGGTGATCCCGAGATCCGCGGCCACCGCCGCGTATGTCCGCTTACCGCCTGACGCGCGATACAGCGCGACAGCATCCTTCCGGAACTCCTCCGGATACGGAGACTTCCTTCCCACCTGGGCATCCCTCCCTGGACCATCAAGATCCAACGTCAGGGTGTCCACTCCAAAGGTCAGCCAGATCGCAACCCACAAGAGGACGGAAGGTGTTCCTGTGGCCGCCTCGGATCACAGCTCATCGTCGTGGCGCGAGCGCCACCGCAGGAAATGCTCGATGCCGAGAGCCACTATCCCGCACCCCCCTGCCCACAGGACAAGAAGGAGCGCGTCATGAGGCGTGTCCCACTTCACTGAATCCGGAGCGAATGGATACGACACCAGGAATACCAGTAATCCGAGAAATGGCCCTCGGATACTCACCGATCCTTTCGGATCACCCTGACGCCTCGTCATTAAGTGCACCTCCCGCGCCCGCCAATGCTCCACCGAAACCGCCAACGGCTGTCCCTGCTATGCACCCGGCCTCAAGGTTACGCTGTCCGCGATCGCACCTGTGACCGCGAAGCTCATTAAATTATGGACAACCTTCTTGAGGCCGCTCCATAAACTCATGCCTAGCTGGTCCACGTTGCTAATGGGGTCGCCACCCGCGTATGCGTAGAGTTTCCGCGGGCGGGGTCGGCGAGGAAGCTGAGTTTGCCCTGGGTGGTGAAGCGGCCGGTGGTGGGGTCGTACCAGCGCTGGCCGAACTTCACGTAGCCCGTCGTCTTGTCGTAGGTGCCACCCACGAAGCGGTAGGGGTTCTGAACGCCCGCCGTGCCGGTTTCCTTCGTTGTCTGGACGGTGCCGTAGGGGTCGTAGTCGTAGATCGTGGACTGCACGGTGGACTGGTTGATGAACTGGACCGGGTTCCCGATGCCGTCCACGATCTAGTACGCCTCGTACCCGTTGGTCGTCCGGAGCGAGAGGGGCTGGCCGGTGGTGGGGTCGTGGTCGATGTACGCCGTCCCCTCCTTCAACTGCACTTGCTCGATGACGGGCATGCCGTACTGGTCGGGGGCACCGTGGACGTAACCGGTCTTCTCGCCCTCGTCGCTGGTCTGGGAGACGAGCTCTCGTTGGCGTCTGTGCCGGCGTAACTACCTGGCGGGCGAGCGCACCAGCCGTCCCACTGCGGCCGAGCGGTGCGAGGAGGCGGAGGTCTGGCCCGACCGCTTGACGACCCAGACGAGGCCGCGCACCGCTCTGCTGGGCCCCGTGCCATGCACCTGCCGCCGCAAATGCCGGATTTCGCAGGAGGCCCTCGGGCCGACCCCTCGTTGTTAGGAGTCGGGCCGAGGCTGCGGAGTGGTGCATGCCCGCGCTACTGCGTTTTCGGGCGAGAAATCCATCGGCTCATCGATTTGTCTTATTCTTTCCTATTTTTTGAATCGCTTCACAAGGTAAGCTGCGGCGGCCACCACGATGAGCACCAGGATTATGCCGATTACCCACCCGGGGGTATTCGAACTGTTTGAGTTCACTGCCGCTAGACCGTACACTTCTTCGTTCACCACGTATGCTCCACATTCGCGCTGCATTCAGGAGGGTAAAGTTGACCTCACTGGAAAAACAGAAAAACAGCCCCGACGCACATTAGTATGGCGATTCCCCGATAAGACCAGGACAGGAAAGTAAAGGGTACTTCACTCTGCTTGCGCCCGGTCATAGATTCAAAGATTCGGGAATTTATCTTCGCGAATTTTTTAGCGCCGCGCGCGGCGATAAATCCAATAGCGAAGATGACTATCCCGCCGATCATATTGCTGGACAAGTTGATCCATCTTTCATATTATTTTTCTGACGTTTGAGGTCACGCTGCGGGAGGCCAGCGAATGGCCTCCCGCAGCGACTTTCAGGCAGGGCGTGCGTGCTGGCGACTAGAAAAGCCAGCGGTGCCCGAATTCGAGACCTGGGGAGCTCAGTCCAGCGCCCCCGCCCCATGAAAAGCCCCCTGTATCCGACAAATCCAGCTCCGCGTCACCCAAGACTGCATTGACATTCCCATACCACCCTGAATCGACGCTACCGCTGTTGAGGTCCACGCTGAATCCTCCGCCGAATCCACAGCACCCCGCCTGGAAGTACCCTCCGCCATCACTCTCATCGTGGTTCTGCGCATAACCGCCCCCGATGCAGCCGAGAAAACAAACCTCTGCGCCAATCGACCATGAATAGTCCTGACCGGCGGGGATCGATGTTGTTAACAGGGTTGTCGCCTGCGTATGCGTAACGGTTTCCGCGGGCGGCGTTGGCGAGGAAGCTGTACCGGTCAGGGGCCGACGATCAGCCACAGAACGAGGATCGCGTCGAGCTGGGGGTCGTGGCGGTAGACGAGGGTGATGCCCCGCCGGCCAGTCTGCTCGGGGAGCAGGTCGACGCCGTAGGACTGGCTGCGCGGGTCCGCGTCCGGCAGGCGGCGCGCGCGACCCGGGACCGGGTCCTCCTCCAGAGCGGCCCGGATCGACTCCACGGCCGCGCGCTCCCTCGTCGTCAGGTCGCCGAGCACTTTGTCGGCGCTGTACGTCACCTCCGGTCTCCCTTGCCTATCTTCCCGCCCAGCTCGAAGGCGACATCGCGAGTGGAGCGGGTAGCGTCCGAACAGCCCAACTCACTCGGAGATCTTCCTCACCAAACTCTTCGCATCATTTAGCCGAAGAGGTGACGCCAGCAATCTCTGGCCATTCATGAAACCTCGCCCAGGTCTGGTGATCCTGACCGCCCCCTGTTCGTAAGAGGCTTCGCACCCACTCCTATCAGCCTCCCAGGCGACACCATCAATAAAGCCAAATGTTCGAGAATATTCGAACACTATAACTCGTCGATCCGTTAGGAGTATGCCATATCCGGCCAGCAGAAAATGGAAGGGAATCCGATGATGTGGAATTCGAGTGTGCAGTGTTAACTCTACCGATTCTTCTTTGCAGAGAAAGCGATCCACGCCACGGAAACGCCAGTTCATTCGGTCCTCGTTTCCAGGCCAGGGGCGTCGGACCGGCCGCTCACCACTGCCCACAGGAAGTCTGCAGAGATGGTGGAGGGGGCTCTTGACCCCCGCCATGACCGCAAGCACGATGCTCGCACGAATCACAGTCGCATCATGAGCTCTTGTCGCGCTGGATGACCCTGAATATGAGATACAGCAATGGGCCAACGATGACAGCGAAGACGATCAGTGCTGTTACGTGCGAAATCCCTGCCAGGTCGACAAGGATTCCGGCTGCACTGAAGAGAACCGCTACAACGATCAGGGTTAGGAGTAGATTTCTGTTCATTTTCCCCTCTGGTGTAATTTGGCTTCGGGGCGGCATTTAATGCCGCCCCGAAGTCGACCGATCAAATCGCGAACGCTCGGATGAGCCCTAGCTTCCTAGCGCTTCTCCTACGAGAAGTCCTACATCGAATGCAATCCCCGCAACGCCACCTGCGACGGTCCCCACACCAGTTCCGACTACCGGGACTACAGAATCTGCAAAACCACCAGCAATTCCGCCGAACGTTGCAGTCGAGCCAACGAACCCGACATCAGATTTGAAGTCATCGAGCGAATACTGGCCGTGGGATCGCTGTTGTTGATGGGGTCGCCGCCCGCATAGGCGTAGCGATTTCCGCGCGCCGGGTCACCGAGGAAGCTGAGTTTGTCCTGGGTGGTGAAGCGGCCGGTGGTGGGGCCGTACCAGCGTTGGCCGAACTTCACGTAGCCGGTGGTTTTGTCGTAGGTGCCGACGACGAAGCGGTAGGGGTTCTGGGTGCCAGCGGTGCCGGTTTCCTTTGTCGTCTGGACGGTGCCGTAGGGGTCGTAGTCGTAGATCGTGGACTGGACCGTGGACTGGTTGATGAACTGGACCGGGTTTCCGATGCCGTCGACGATGTAGTACGCCTCGTACCCGTTCGTCGTGCGCAGGGCGAGGGGCTGGCCGGTGGTGGGGTCGTGGTCGATGTGCGCCGTCCCCTCCTTCAACTGCACTTGCTCGATGACGGGCATGCCGTACTGGTCGGGGGCACCGTAGACGTAGCTGGTCTTCTCGCCCTCGTCGCTGGTCTGGGAGACCAGTTCGTTGGCGTCCTCGCCGGCGTAGGTGTATCTGCTGGTGCCCGTGCTGGTCTTGGCGCTGACCATGCGGTTGGTGCCGTCGTAGGTGACGATGGAGAGCTTGGCGGCCTTGGTCTGGTTGCCCTGGGCGTCGTACGTGTAGCCGTCGCTGGTGATCTGGTTAGCGGTGTCGAAGGCCAGGGACTGATCCGCGCTGCCGTCGGAAGAAGTCTTGCGGTTGCCGCGGGCGTCGTACGTGTAGGTGTACGTCTTGCCACCCCCGTCCGTCGCGACCTTCGTCAGCCGGTTCGCCTTGTCGTACGTGTACTTGGTGGTCTTGCCGCTCAGGTTGTCCTTACTCCACTGGATCAGGTCGGTGTTGTCGGCCTTGTCGGTCGAGCAGGATGAGGTGGAGCCGAGGCTGCGGCAGTAGGTGGCGTCGAACTGGCGGGTGGTGTCGGTGGCGGGTCGAATAGCAGCGCCCAGGGACCATCCCGAAAGGGAAAGGGCACCCTCTCCTTTACGGAGCAGGGTGCCCTTCTCTCGCAACTCGAGTGCTTCCAGGAGTTAGCGCCTGCGCTTTTCCATCCAGCGCTCTGCGGAATGATCAATTCCAAGAGCCAACACGCCACACGCCATCGCCCACAGAACCAGCAGAAGGATAGGCGCCCCCCAATCGAATCCCACCCTATTGGGCGCAAACGGATACGTGAGGAAGAAGAGTGCGAGCGCCATGAGGAGCGCGCGGATAGAAGTCACCGGCATCTCTCCTTAGCAAACGAAGGCTATTTCTCCCGTCTCTCCGGCTTACTCCTGTAGAGGCGCACGAGTTCACCACCTATCAGTGCCGACATCAGGCCGCTCACCACTGCCCACAAGACGTCTGCGGAGATGAGCGAGAAAATCAACACCGCGAGGAAAATAATACCTGCGAGAGCGAGGAGAGCTATCCGTGCTTTCGCGTCCATCAGAGTAGATCCCAAATCGGTGTCGCCATCTTCTTCCAGAAACTGGAACTCGCACCCACGCCCCGCATTGGTTTCGGGCATTCATCCCAGACGTTCCAAGTCGAGACGGATGAAGCCACTCCACCCCCGGCAGCTGCAAGGCCGCTGCTGGAGGCCAGAGCCAAGCCGCCGGCCACCGCAATAGCTGATGCTTTTACGCAACTTTTAGTGCTAAGACCCGTGGGGTCCGACGCGTTCACCGGGTTGCTACCCGCGTAAGCGTACCGATTTCCTTCGCCGGGATTGGCGAGGAAGCTGAGTTTGTCTTGTGTGGTGAAGCGGCCAGTGGTGGGGTCGTACCAGCGTTGGCCGTATTTCACGTAGCCGGTGGTTTTGTCGTAGGTGCCGCCGACGAAGCGGTAGGGGTTCTGGACTCCTGCGGTGCCGGTTTCCTTTGTCGTCTGGACGGTGCCGTAGGGGTCGTAGTCGTAGATCGTGGACTGGACCGTGGACTGGTTGATGAACTGCACCGGGTTTCCGATGCCGTCGACGATGTAGTACGCCTCGTACCCGTTGGTTGTCCGGAGGGAGAGGGGCTGGCCGGTGGTGGGGTCGTGGTCGATGTACGCCGTTCCCTCCTTCAGCTTGACCTGTTCGATGACGGGCATGCCGTACTGGTCGGGGGCGCCGTAGACGTAAGTGGTCTTCTCGCCCTCGTCGCTGGTCTGGGAGACGAGTTCGGTGGCGTCCTGCCCGGCGTAGGTGTAGCTGCTGGTGCCCTTGGTGGTCTTGGCGCCGGTCATGCGGTTGGCGGCGTCGTAGGTGACCGTGGACAGCTTGGCGGTCTTGGTCTGGTTGCCCTGGGCGTCGTAGGTGTAGCCGTCGCTGGTGATCTGGTTGGCAGCGTCGAAGGCCAGGGACAGGTCGGTGCTGCCGTCGGAGGAGGATTTGCGGTTGCCGCGGGCGTCGTACGTGTAGGTGTACGTCGTGCCACCCCCGTCCGTCGCGACCTTCGTCAGGCGATTCGCCTTGTCGTACGTGTACTTGGTGGTCTTGCCGCTCAGGTTGTCCTTACTCCACTGGATGAGGCCGGTGTTGTCGGCCTTGTCGGTGGAGCAGGATGAGGTGGAGCCGAGGCTGCGGCAGTAGGTGGCGTCGAACTGGCGGGTGGTGTCGGTCGCGGGGCCCTGGTCGGCCCAGACGCGGCTGATGCGGCCGGACTTGTCGTAGTCCTGGTGCACGTGCGCCTTGAAGATCGTCTTCGCGTCGTTGGTGCCGTAGTACGTGTCCGTGCGACGACCGCGATCGTCGTAGCTGAACCCGATCTTCGTCTTCGTCGACGGGGCGTCCGTGATCGCCTGGGTGAGCTTGTCCGCCTGGTCGTACGTGTATTGGGTGGTGCCGCGCGCGTCGGTGGTGGTGAGGCGGTTGCCGTTCTTGTCGTACGTGTACGACAGCGTGCCCCCGCCCGAGGTCGCGGTCCGCGAGGTCATCGCGCCGAGGTCGTCGTACCCGTAGGTGACCGTCCCGGTCCCATCGGTGCGCGTCTTGGTCCGCCCGAAGGCGTCGTAGGTGTAGGTGACGTCCGGAGTCGAGTCGCTGTAGTCGACCTTCGCCACGCGGTCGGCGTCGTCGTACGTGGTCGTGGTCGTGATGCCCCGGCCGTCCGTCGCGGTGGCCAGGCGCCCCCATGCGTCGTAGGTGTACGACTGCGACTTGAGCGAGCCGCCGGCCGGGTCGACCTTCGTCAGTTGCTTGTCGCTGTTGTACGTGTACGAGGTATCGGTGTTGTTGCCGGGGTCGGTGCTGGTCTTGACGGTGCCGTCGTCGTTGTAGTCGACCTTCGCCTCGGCCGCCTCCGCGTTCGACGAGGAGGCCAGGTTCCCGGCGCCGTTGTAGGAGTAGGCGGACTTGTTCGACTGGCCGTCCGTCGACTCCGAGGGCGAGTACTTCGAGCCCGCTGCCGTGTTCCCGTACGCGGCGGAGAACGTGGAGCCGTCCGCCCCCTCGGACTTGGTGAGCGATTCGCCGTCGTTGGCGCCGAAAGTGTTCGTCGTCGTGCCCGCGCTCGCGCCCGAACCGTCCGTCGAGGAGGCGGTGTCGAAGTTCGCCGTGTACGTCTTCGAGCGCTCCCGGCCCTCCGCGTCCGTCGCCTTCGCCACCCGCGCCGAGTGGTTGTCGGTCAGCTCGTAGGTCGTGTGCGGGACAGCCGTGATGTCCTTGGACTGGTCCGTGTTCGGGGAGGCCATCAGCGTCTTGTCCGGGTCCCCGTACGACAGGCGGGTCACCGAATCTCCGGGCGAGCCGGGGGCCTTGTTCTCCTGGGTGATCTTCGTGGTGCCGATCGCGCCGACCTCGAAGCGCGTCACCCCGCCCCCCGGGTTGGTGACCGAGGTCAACTTGTGGCCGCTGTACGTGAAACTCGTCGTACGCCCCAGGGTGTCCTTGATCGAGACGAGGTCGCCGGTGCCGTCGACGGTGTAGGTGACGGAGCGCTTCTTGCCGCCGGAGGCGGTCTGCGCCAGCGTCGTGACCCGCCCGTTGGCCGAGGCGTACACGGCTGTGCGCTGCGTCTTCGAGCCGCGGGTGGTGACGATCGTGTCGGGCAGGTCGCCGTTCCACGAGAGCGTGGTGGCGTTGTCGTTGCGGTCGGTGATCTTCGTCAGCTTGCCCGTGCTGGTGAAGGTCTGCTTCGACTGGGAGCCGTGGTCGGTGAGGGTGTAGGTGCCGTCGTCGTTCTTCTTCAGGTCGGCCTTGAAGCCGCCCGGCGTCGTGAACCCGCTGCCGGACTTCACGAACAGGCCGGTGATCCCGCCCTGCCCGTAGTAGGTGACCGAGCCGTCCCCACGGACCTTTAGCTCGACCTCGTACGGAGTCAGCCGCCACCCGTAGCCCAGCGGTGACTTCGCCGACGTCGCGTCCGTGCCGATCGCCGCACTGTTGTACGCCGCGCCCAGGCCCACGTCACCGCTGATACCGGGCAGGCTCAGCCCGGAAGCGTTGACCAGGAGATTGCCGGAGCCGACATCGACCTGCGCGGCCGTCGAGTCCCCGGTCGAGAACTGCAAGCGCGTCGCACCGGGGCGCTCCCCCGCGCCCGCCATCGGGCTCACCCGGGCGGACTGGAGCGGGGAGAGGTCCGAGCAGTCGTCGTCGACGCACGCCTTGACCTGCCACTGGAACTGCGTCCCGATCCGCATGTCCGGCAGCTTCAGCCGCGCCACCTCACCCGAACCGACCGTCACCTCCTTCCCGTCCGCGAGGTCGTTGTCACCATTGGCCGCGTAGGTGCCGGCGTAGAACTTCGCCGTCACCTTCCCGCTCCCCGACGGCGCCACCACCTTCGCCGTCACATACGGCGTCACACTCTCCGTCAGCGCCACCAACTGCGACGGCATGTCAGGAGCCGCCGCGTACGCCGCCGGCATCCCCCACACCGCCACCGCCGACACCACAGCCGTCGCGATCCCCACCTGAACCGAGCGTCTACGGACGCCGGATGAAGACATGCGTGTCCCCCACATGAACGAAGCGCACCGCGCTGGTGCGCTCACGCATCGTCAGCCCGAGAGCTTCACGAAAGGAACACCTTTCCGATAATTCCCACACACGGTGACCCTGCGCACGCAGCGTGTTCCCATGAATTACGAAGGTTGTCGGGCGGCAAATAAAGGGCCTAGCGGGTCATCCGCCTTGCATTGCAAGGCAGATGCGGCCTGCGGGAAGGATGGGAAGGTGCGGCTGCATCGGGAGACATGAGTCACAGGAATATTCACCGGGATAAAGGCAAGAAGTGCCCACCTTTGTCGCCCGCGCGCCCGTACGCCGTCGCCCCCGGGGCTTCGCCGACGCGGCGGCTTGATGCCCTGGCGAGCGCGGTATCCCGGTGCCTGGACGGTCTGGCCGTTCGCGGCGACGGCTGGGGGCATACGAGGCCGCGTGCCCGAACCCTTCGGGGGCGCGTTCGCTGATCGCCCGAACGCGAGATGTTCCGTGGCGTGTACGCGGCTGCCGGGGACAGGCCCGGAGTCGCCGCTTCTGGGCACGCGCACCGCGTAGATCTCGACGTCGATGGCCTCGTCGGCGAGGCGCTCCAGTGCTCCCGTACGGGAGCATGCGCGGCGGTGGCGAGCACGGCGCCGACGCCCCGCCAGCGCCCGCTCGTGTGTAGGGTCACCGACGGTTTGGGAGCGTCCTTTTTGCAGGTCAGCGGCCCCGGCCAGAGGTTACGACAGAGCATGGGGCCCAGCGTGGGGTGGAGCGGGGCACTTCGACATAGCCGTCGACGACGTCGGTCCCTCGCTCGGGTACGACCCGCCCGTAGTCGGTGCCGTCGATCGTGAGGTGCAGGCGAGGCGAACCCGGAGGCCCGGGGGGAGCCGGTATCCGGTCGCGGCGTGCTTGTCCCCGTCGAGGCGCAGCGACCAGACGCGCAGTCCGTTCGAGGCGCCGTCAGCATCTTCTCGTGCGTCTCCTGCACGGCTCCCGCCGGGTACGGGAGGGCATCGCGCACGGTGCCGTTCCCGCAGTGCGCCACCGTGGAGGCTGACGAGCAGGCCGACCGTGGCGGCCACCGAGACGAGGAGCGCTTCTGCCCCAGGCTCCTTCCAGTGCCGATGTGTCTCCGCCGTGATGCTCAGCTCCTCGGCGCCACCCACGCCCGCAAACCCGTCCCCGGCAGTGGCAGCGGGTGCCAGGTGCGGGCGTAGGGCGGGGGGGTGGCGTGTGCGGCGGTGATGGCCGCGACCGGGATCTGGGTGGTGCGGGTGTGGAGGGCGGCGTGGGTGAGGTTCTTGTTGTTGCCTGCCAGGTTGCCCGAGGCGCAGCCGGCCGCGTAGGAGATCGGCGGGGTCTGGGCGCCGGTGATCAGGCACGGGGGACGGATGCCGGCCCGGTGCAGGTGGGCCGCCACCGTTTCGTAGCGGTGGGTCGTGTGGCGGGCGCCCATGAGGTTGCGCCAGAAGCCGGTGGTCTGCGAGGCCCCGTACAGCGCGAGCCCCGCGCACAGCGCCACGAGGTACGGGCGGCGGCCCCGTGCCGCGTCGAGGGCGGTCGTCGCGAGGGGCGGCGCGAGGAGCGCGTAGGCGGGGAGGAAGAAGCGGGGGGCCGAGTAGCCGAGGGTCAGGAGGTACGGGAGGCTCAGCGCGAGCGCGCAGGCGAGCGGGAGCCATACCGTGATCCGTCGCGCCGTCCGCCCCGTGCCGTACCGCCCCCGTACCGCGCACACCAGTGCCAGTGCCGGCAGGAGCAGCCACCACCAGGTGAGCCACGGCTGGTACGGGGCGATGTCGCACGGGCGGCACAGCAGCGGCCCGTTGACGCTGAGCCAGGCGTCGCCGCCCGCCCAGCGCAGCCCCATCTCGCCCTGCACGTCGCTGGAGACCCGTAGGCGTTCCCCGATCCCGCCCCAGCGCCCGTACGCCTCCACGACCCACGGCACCGCGCCCGCCACGACACCGCCGGCCACCGCCGCCATGGGCGCGGCCCGCCGCAACGGCCGGTGCAGCAGACACGCGAGCCCGAGCGGCAACGCGAGCCAGCACCCGTCCGGCAGGCGGAGCAGAGTCACCCCGGCGACCGCGAGAGCGACCCCGCACCAGGCCCGGACGGAGGGCGCCGCGCCGGGCCCGCGCCCCTCAAGGGCCCCCTCGGGCGCCCCGGTCCGAGCCCCATCCGAAGCCCCGCCCGCCACCTCCGCCCCCGCACCGACCACCCCCGCACCGACCACCCCCGCACCGACCACCCCCGCACCGGCCGCCTTCGCCCCCCGCAGCAGCCACCCCGTCGCCGCCACCGCTCCCAGCGCCACCCACAGGTTCGGCATCGCCTGGGGCCCGTACAGCAGCGCCGTCCACAGGGAGGCGAACAAACCCGCCGCCAGTGCGCAGCGCCCCGCGCCCAGCAGGGGGCGCCACGCCGCGAAGGCGCCGTACAGGCAGGCCGTCGACAGCAGTGCCAGCCAGAGGTGGACCGCGTGCGGGTTGTTCGTCAGCCAGGTCAGGGGGGCCGTCAGGTAGGTCACGCCGCGCGAGCGCGGGGCCGAGAAGTAGGCGGCGGGGTGGTGGGGGTCGGTCTGGGACACGTAGACGGACTCGTCCCAGCCGAGGCCCAGCCAGGGGACCACGGCGGCCAGTTGGACGAGTCCGTAGGCCAGTGCCACGAGCGCCAGCGCCGAGGGGGAACGGCGCGCGGCGGCACGAGGTGACGAGGCGACGGTGGCGAGGGCGGTGGGGGTGCTCATCGCCGACACCTTCACCTACGGCGGGAAGCGTACGAAACGTGACGCGCCGGTCATATCATCTCGCCCCCGCCCGGCCGCGACCATCTGGCCGCCCGTCACCTCATCCGCTACGTTCCAGCACACGAGCCGACAACCCGTCACCCGGTCACCCGGGGCCCCGGTCACCCACCGGCGGCCCCCGGCCCCCACCCGGACAAAGGAGCCCCGTGCGCGCACAGACGCTGAGAGCCCTCCTCGCGACCCTCGTCGCAGGCACCCTCACCGCCGGCATAGCAGGTACGGCCACGGCGGCACCCCGGCCCGCCGCCCTCGCGAGCCCCGGGAGCGCGAGCGCCGCCCCCGCGACCTCGCCGGGCGGGGGCCCCGCCGCCCCCGACACCCGCGACATCAAGGAACGCCTCCTCTCGATCCCCGGCATGAGCCTGATCGAGGAGAAGCCCGTCAGCGGCTACCGCTACTTCGTGCTCGCCTACCGCCAGCCGGTCGACCACCGCCACCCCTCGCGCGGCAGCTTCACGCAGCGCCTCACCGTCCTGCACAAGGACACGAGCCGCCCCACCGTCATGTACACGAGCGGCTACGACGTCTCCACCAGCGCGAGCCGCTCCGAGCCGACCCGGCTCGTCGACGGCAACCAGGTCTCCGTCGAGTACCGGTACTTCACGCCCTCGCGCCCCCAGCCCGCCGACTGGTCCAAGCTCGACATCTGGCAGGCCGCGAGCGACCAGCACCGCGTCTACCGGGCCCTCAAGAAGGTCTACGGGCGGAACTGGCTCGCCACCGGCGGCTCCAAGGGCGGCATGACCGCCACGTACTACGAGCGCTACTACCCGCGCGACATGGACGGCGTCGTCGCCTACGTCGCGCCCAACGACGTGAACAACGCCGAGGACTCCGCCTACGACCGCTTCTTCGAGCAGGTCGGCACGGCCGAGTGCCGCGACGCGCTCGACGCCGTGCAGCGCGAGGCCCTGATCCGCCGCAAGCCGCTGGAGAAGAAGTACGCGGAGCAGGCGAAGAGCGAGGGCTGGTCCTTCGACACGGTCGGCACGCTCGACAAGGCGTACGAGGCCGTCGTCCTCGACCTCGTGTGGGGCTTCTGGCAGTACTCGGGGGAGGCGGACTGCGCCGACGTGCCCGACGCGAGGACCGTGAGCGACGAGGACCTGTACGCCTACGTCGACGCGATCTCCGGCTGGTCCTTCTACACCGACCAGGGGCTCGCCCCGTACACGCCGTACTACTACCAGGCCGGTACGCAGCTCGGCGCCCCCACCATCTCCCTCCCGCACCTCAAGGGCCTGACCCGCTACGGCTACCAGCCGCCGCGCAACTTCGTGCCCCGCGAGATCCCGATGCGCTTCGACCGGCGCGCGATCCCGGACGTCGACCACTGGGTGCGCCACCACGCGCGGCACATGCTCTTCGTCTACGGCGAGAACGACCCCTGGGGCGCGGAGCGCTTCCGGGTCGGCGAGGGCTCGCGGGACGCGTACGTCATGACCGCGCCCGGCGCCAACCACGGCGCGAACATCGCGGGCCTCGTACCCGGCGCACGCGAACTCGCCACGGCGCGCGTGCTCGACTGGGCGGGCGTGGACCCGGCCACGCAGGCGGCGGCTCCGCTCGCGCGGCTCGACAAGGCCCCGGCCGAGGAGCCCAGGCTGCGGCCGTAGGACCCTGGGCACGCTACGAGTAGGGGGCGGGGCGTCACGCGCCCCGCCCCTACCGGCCCGCACCCGGCCCCGCCCCCGGCCCGACCGCAGTCAGCCGCCCGCCGGACCTCACTCGTACGAGAGCCCCCGTCCCACCGCGTACAGCGTCCGCTCCGGCGCGTCGGCGCGCGTCACCGGCACCGGGAGCCGTCCGTGCGGCCGCGCACGCCCCGTCAGGACCCGTGCCGCCGCGCCCACCTCCACGTCGCTCCACCCGTACGCCGCGAGCAGCGCGCGCACGCCGTCCGGCAGGTGCGCCGCGTCGTACGGGTTGCGCAGCGCGACCGCGACGACGGGCACGCCCGTCGCGACGAGCGCGGCGAGCAGGGAGCGCTGTTCGGGGTCCGTGTCCAGGCCGTACGTCGCGACGACGACGGTGTGCGCGCGGCGCGCGGCGGCGACGGCCGCGTCACGCGTCGCGGCCTCGGGCGCGGGGCCCGTCGCGCGGCGCGTGACGCGGAAGCCCTCCGCTTCCAGGGCGCGCGCGAGGACGCGCGTCGCGGGCCCGTCGCTGCCCGAGGCCGAGGCCGGATCGACGCCGAGGACGAGCAGGCGGCCCGCGTCGGCGCGCAGCGGCAGCGTCCCGTCGTTGACGACGAGGGTCGTGCCCCGCTCCGCGAGCCGGTCGGCGAGCGCGCGGTGCGCGGGGGTGCCGACGCGCCGCTCGACGGCCGCCTCGTCCACGTACGGCCGCGCGAGCAGCCCGCGCCGCCGCTTCAGCGCGAGGACGCGCAGTACCGAGGCGTCGACACGGTCCTCGGTCAGCTCGCCCGAGCGCAGTGCGGCGAGCACGGCGCGGTGCGCGAGGCCGAGGTCGGGCGGGTCGAGGAGGAGATCGACGCCCGCGCGGAGCGCGAGGACGGGCACGCGGTCGTCGCCGTACTTCGTCCGCACGCCCTCCATGCGCAGCGAGTCGGTCGTGACGACCCCCTCGTAACCGAGTTCGCCGCGCAGGACGCCCGTGACGACGGCGTGCGAGAGCGTGGCCGGGTCGCCGCTCGGGTCGAGCGCGGGGAAGGCGAGGTGACCCGTCATCACGACATCCGCCCCGGCGGCGATCGCGGCGCGGAACGGGGGCGCGTCCAGCGTGTCCCACTGTGCGCGCGTGTGGGAGATCGTGGGGAAGCCGACGTGCGAGTCGGTCGCGGTGTCGCCGTGCCCGGGGAAGTGCTTGACGGCGGCGGAGATCCCGGCGTCCTCCTGGTAGCCGCGCACCTGCGCCGCGACGAGGCGTGCGACGGCCCGCGGGTCGGAGCCGAAGGAGCGCACGCCGATGACGGGGTTCGCGGGATTGACGTTGACGTCCGCGTCGGGCGCCCAGTCCTGCCGCACCCCGAGCGCCGCCAGCTCCAGGCCCGCGAGCGCGGCGGCCTCGCGCGCGCCCACGCTCGTACCGCCCGCGCCCAGCGCGGCGGCGCCGAGCCCCATCGCGCCGGGCAGTTGCGTGGCCGGAGGGCCGATCCGCTGGACGGCCCCGTGCTCCTGGTCGATCGAGACGAGCAGCGGTACGGGGACCCGCAGCCCGAGCCCGGCGCGCTGCACCTCGTTCGAGAGCGCGGCGACCTGCCGGGGCGAGCGGATGTTGCCCGCCCAGCCGAAGTAGAGGACGCCGCCGAGGTGGTAGCGGGCGATCATCTCGGCGGCCGTCGCGACCCCGATGTCCTCGCGGTTCGCCTGCGCGTCGGCGGCCGAGGGCGCGGTCGCCGAGTCCCCGTGGAAGCGCATGACGAAGAGCTGGCCGACCTTCTCCTCGGGCGTCATACGGGAGAGGAGCCGCTGGTCGGCGAGGGGATCGACCGGGTAGGCGGTGGCCGGGGCGGTACGGCTGCGACCGGCGTGCGCCGCCCACGCCGCGGGACCCCCGAGCGCCCCCGCCGCCGTCCCGAACACCCCGGCCGCGATCACGGCCCGCCGCCCGGGCAGCCCCCCGCCCGTCGTCTCCTGCGCCATACCGCCACTCCCGTCCTCGGGACCGGTCCGGGTCGGAGCGGCCCACGGGGCGCCCGTCCGATGATCCGAAGAGCGCCATGCTCACTCGGGCATAGCGAGCACCGGGCGAGGGGGCAAGGCGCCGGGCGGGGGTGGGGCCGGACGGGGGAGGGGACGCACCCTGAGCGGGGGCAGGGAGCGCGGGGGCGGGAGAGCGTACGGGGCGACGACGCGGGCCCGGGGCCGCAGGGGGGCGCGGGCGTCCGCAGGGCCCCCGCTCACGCCGCCTCGTTCAGCAGCCTCCGCAGGTACTCCGCGCCCGGGCCGAGCAGCGGCGCGAGCTCGGCGGCGTCCGCGTACCAGCGCTTCTCGTACTCCCAGCACAGCCACCCGTCCCAGCCCTCGCGCGTGAGCACCTCCACGACCTCGGCGAGCGGCAGCACCCCGGCGCCGAGCAGCAGCGGCGTCGTGTCCTCGCGCGAGGCGATGTCCTTGACCTGCACGTATCCGAGGTACGGGGCGAGCGCGAGGTAGGACTCCTCGGGCTGCTCGCCGCCGAGCCACGTGTGCATGGTGTCCCACAGGGCGCCCGTCGACTTGTGGCCGACCGTGCCGAGGACGCGGGTGGCCGCCGCGCCCGTGCGGTGCGAGTCGTGGGTCTCCAGGAGGATGCGGACGCCGAGCGCCGCCGCGTGCTCGGCGGCGAGCCCGAGCCGCCGCTCGGCGATCGCGTCGGCCTCCGCCTCGCTCTGCTCCGTACCCCCGCCGGGGAAGACCCGGACGAAGCCCGCGCCGAGGTCGTGGGCGAGTTCGAGGAGCGCGCGCGTCTCGGTGAGGTACGGCTCGTCGTCGCCGGGCCCGGCGATCTTCACGTAACCGGCGACGCCGAGCACCTCGATCCCGGCCTCGGCGAACCGCTGCCGAGCGGCGGCGCGTTCGGGGGCCGTGCTGCTGAGGTTGAGCGGCTCCTCGGGGTGGGCGCGCAGCTCCACGCCGTGGTAGCCGTGCGTGGCGGCGAGGCGTACGACCTCGGGGAGGGGCAGCCCGGGGACACCGAGGGTGGAGAACGCCAGTTTCATGCCTTGAGCTCCTTCGTCGCTTCTGCCGTGGCCCCGGCGGGCCGTCCTGTCGCACAGCCTGACCGCAGGCGGCGCGCGTATTCCTGCTGGCGCGCCGAAGCTCTCACGGGTGCGGGTGCGGGTGCGGGTGCGCGGGCGGGAACGGGGGTACGTGCTCCCGCCGCCTCCCGCCGCTACTTCGCCCGCCCCGTCGACCCCCGTACCACCAGTTCCCCCGCCACCAGCTCCTCGCCACCCGCCGGTACCGCGTCCCGCCCCGTCGCGATCCGCCCCGCCCGCGCCCCCGTTCCCTGGAGCGGCAACCGCACCGTCGTGAGCGCCGGGAGCGCGTCCGCGCTGAAGGGGAGGTCGTCGAAGCCCGTCACGGACACGTCCTCGGGGACCCGCAGTCCCCGCTCCCGCAGGGCCGCGCAGGCGCCGAGCGCCACGGTGTCGTTGGCCGCGACGATCGCGGTCAGGTCCGGTACGCGAGTGAGGAGTTCCCCCACCGCGCGGTGCCCCGAGGCCCTGTCGTACGCCCCGTGCGCGGTCGCGCCCGGCAGCTCCTCGACCCCCGCCTCGGCGAGCGCCGCCCGGTGGCCTTCGAGCCGGTGCCGGGTCGTCGTGCGCTCGGGCGGTCCCGCCACGCAGCCGATGCGACGGTGGCCCAGCGCGATCAGATGGGCGGTCAACTCGCGTGCCCCGGACCGGTTGTCGAAGGTCAGCGCGGTGACGCCGGGGCCCGCGTCGGGCAGCGGGGGCCGCCCCAGCAGGATCACCCGCGTCCCCGCCGCGCCGAGCTTGCGCAGCTTGTCGGCGACGGCCGCGCTGTGCCCGGGGTCCTCGGTCGCGCCCCCGGTGAGCACGACGGCGGCGGCGCGCTGCCGCTGGAGCAGCGTCAGGTACGTGAGTTCGCGCTCCGGCGCGCCCCCGGTCCCGCACACCACCGCGAGCCGCTCCCCGCCCGCACGCCCCCCGGGCCCCCCGATCTGCGACTGCACCGCGCTCGCGATGATGCCGAAGAAGGGGTCGGCGATGTCGTTGACGAGCACCCCGACGAGGTCCGAGGTCGCGGCGGCGAGCGAACTCGCGGGCCCGTTCAGTACGTAGTCCAGTTCGTCCACGGCCCGCAGCACCCGTTCCCGGGTGCCCTCGGCGACCGGGTAGTTGCCGTTGAGCACCCGGGAGACGGTGGCGGGAGACACCCCCGCACGGGAAGCCACATCCGAGAGCGTCACGGTCATCTCGTCCTCCGGGACCGGTCGGGCCGGCGAGGAAGCCGGCGGGCGGGGGTCTTGTCGTCCCCGTTGCGCAGAGGCTAGCGTCTCCCTCCGTAGAAAGCGCTTACCAAAGCGCGTCCGGCGACCGCCGCGCGCGCTGACTCAGGCGCGTCCGGCGACCGCCGCGAGAAGGGACCCCCGTGGAACGCAAGACGGTGCACATCGCCATGAACGGTGTGACGGGGCGGATGGGCCACCGCCAGCACCTCGTCCGCTCGATCCTCGCGCTGCGCGAGGAGGGCGGGCTCGACCTCGGCGACGGGAGGGTCCTGTGGCCCGAACCCGTCCTCGTGGGCCGCCGCGAGCACGCCCTGCGCGCCCTCGCCGAGCGGTACGGCCTGAGCCGCTGGTCGACCGACCTCGACGCGGTGCTCGCCGATCCGGCGATCGACATCTACTTCGACGCGCAGCTCACCTCGGCACGCGAGGAGGCCCTGAAGAAGGCCATCGCGGCGGGCAAGCACATCTACACCGAGAAGCCCACGGCGACCGGGCTCGAAGAGGCGCTCGACCTCGCCCGCCGCGCCGAGGCGGCCGGCATCAGGCACGGCGTCGTGCAGGACAAGCTCTTCCTCCCGGGCCTGCTCAAGCTCAAGCGCCTCATCGACGGCGGCTTCTTCGGCCGCGTCCTGTCGGTGCGCGGCGAGTTCGGCTACTGGGTCTTCGAGGGCGACTGGCAGGAGGCGCAGCGCCCCAGCTGGAACTACCGCACGGAGGACGGCGGCGGCATCGTCACGGACATGTTCCCCCACTGGGAGTACGTGCTCCACGAGCTGTTCGGCCGCGTCCGCAGCGTCCAGGCGCTCACCGCGACGCACTTGCCCGAGCGCTGGGACGAGCGCGGCAAGCCGTACGAGGCCACGGCCGACGACGCCGCGTACGGGATCTTCCAGCTCGAAGGCGGCGCGGTCGCGCAGATCAACTCCTCGTGGGCGGTACGGGTCAACCGCGACGAACTCGTCGAGTTCCAGGTCGACGGGACCGAGGGCTCGGCGGTCGCGGGGCTGCGCGGGTGCCGTGTCCAGCACCGCTCCTCGACCCCGAAGCCGGTGTGGAACCCGGACCTGCCCGCCACGGAGGTCTTCCGCGAGCAGTGGCAGGAGGTCCCGGACAACGGCGAGTTCGGCAACGGCTTCAAGGCGCAGTGGGAGCTCTTCCTCCGCCACGTCTACGCGGACGCCCCCTACCACTGGGACCTCCTCGCGGGCGCGCGCGGCGTCCAGCTCGCCGAGCTGGGGCTCAAGTCCTCGGCCGAGGGCCGCCGCGTCGACGTACCGGAGATCGCGCTGTGAGGCTCCGACTCCCCGCCGGGGACGGCTCGTCGTACGCGTACGAGCCCACGTGCGCCGCCCCGCCTGCCGTGGACGCGGGCGGGCCGCTCACGTCCCGTACGGTCTTCTCCGCCGCCCACGTCGTCGCGGACCCGTACGCGGACATCAGCGCCGACGACCCGGCGGCCGTGGACTGGGACGCGACCCTCGCCTTCCGCCGCCACCTGTGGCGGCAAGGGCTCGGGGTCGCCGAGGCGATGGACACGGCGCAGCGCGGCATGGGCCTGGACTGGCCGGGCGCGGCCGAGCTGATCCGCCGCTCGGCCGCCGAGGCGCGGGCGGTCGGCGGCCGGATCGCCGCCGGGGCGGGCACCGACCAGCTCACGGCGGGCACGCTCGGTGAGATCCGCGCGGCGTACGAGGAGCAGCTCGCGCTCGTCGAGGACGCGGGCGCGCAGGCGATCCTCATGGCCTCGCGCGCCCTCGCGGCGACCGCGCGCGGGCCCGAGGACTACCTCACGCTCTACGGACACCTGCTGCGCCAGGCCCGCGAGCCGGTGATCCTGCACTGGCTCGGCCCCATGTTCGACCCGGCGCTCACGGGCTACTGGGGCTCGGCGGACCTGGACGCGGCGACGGAGACCTTCCTCCAGGTCGTCGCGGCGCACCCGGACAAGGTCGACGGCATCAAGATCTCGCTGCTCGACGCGGACCGCGAGATCGCCGTGCGCCGCCGCCTCCCGGCGGGCGTCCGCTGCTACACGGGTGACGACTTCCACTACCCGGAACTCATCGCGGGCGATGAACAGGGCTTCAGCCACGCCCTTCTGGGCATCTTCGACCCCCTCGCCCCGCTCGCCGCGCGCGCGGTCCGCGCCCTGGACACGGGCGACGTGCGCGGCTTCCGCGAAGTACTCGACCCGACGGTGGAGTTGTCCCGCCACCTCTTCCAGCGGCCGACCCGCTTCTACAAGACGGGCGTCGTGTTCCTCGCCTGGCTCGCGGGCCACCAGGAGCACTTCGCGATGGTCGGGGGACACCAGTCCTCGCGCTCCCTGCCGCACCTCGCCCGCGCCTACGAACTCGCCGACTCCATCGGCCTGTTCCCGGACCCGGAGCGCGCCGCCCGGCGGATGCGCGCGCTCCTCGACGTGTACGGAGTGCCCCAGTGACAGCGCACGCGCGTTTCAGCATCAACCAGCAGACGGTGAAGCAGCTTCCGCTTCCCGAACTCGTCTCCGCCTGCGCGGACTTGGGAGTACGGAACGTCGGGCTGTGGCGGGAGCCGGTGCGGGCGTACGGGCTTGAGGCGAGCGCGGCGCTCGTGCGCGACGCGGGCCTCACGGTTACGACGCTGTGCCGGGGCGGCTTCCTCACGGCGAGCGAACAGGGCGCGCGACGGGCCGCGTTGGCCGACAACCGCCGGGCGATCGACGAGGCGGCGGCCCTCGGCACGCGGGTCCTGGTCCTCGTCTGCGGCGGACTCCCGGAGGGCGAGCGCGATCTGCGGGCGGCCCGGGAGCGCGTGGCCGACGCGCTCGCCGAACTGGCCCCGTACGCCGGTGCCTCGGGGATCAGGCTCGCGATCGAGCCACTGCACCCGATGTTCGCCTCGGACCGCTGCGTCGTCTCGACGCTCACGCAGGCACTCGACCTCGCCGAACGCTTTCCGGCCGAGCAGGTCGGCGTGTGCGTCGACACGTACCACATCTGGTGGGACGACCGGGCCCCCGCGGCCCTGGACCGCGCGGGCGCGGGAGGCCGCGTCGCGGCCTTCCAGCTCGCCGACTGGATCACCCCGCTCCCCGCCGGGGTCCTCAACGGGCGGGGCCAGCTCGGGGACGGCGCCATCGACCTGGCGTGGTGGCGCGAGCGCGCCGACGCGAACGGCTACGAGGGCCCGATCGAGGTCGAACTCTTCAACGAAGAGCTGTGGGCCGGGGACGGCAGGAAGCTCCTCGCGACGACGGCGGAACGGTTCGCGCGGTACGTGTGAGCGGGGCGCGACCCGCCCCCCGGGGCCGCCGCCAGAAAAACCTTCAGAGGTCGTACAACCCTCCGCCCCAGTGCCAGGTCATACGTGGTGTCGCCAGGGATGGGGGGGAAACCCGGGGGGGATTCCCGAGGGGGGAAGCCCTGGGCGACGGGGGGAAACCGGAAGGGCCCGGCCGCTGCGGCGGACGGGCCCTTCCGGTTTCGGGCGGGCGGTTCCACGGGGGCAGTGGCGGCCTGACGGGGCTCTGATCCCCCGAGGCCGGGTCAGCGCCTGCCGTCCTCCTCGCCCGGAAGCCGCCCGAAGGCCGCGCCCCCGAGCCCGAGCACGCGCTTGTTGACGCCCTGCGCCTTCGCGTCCGTGCTGTTGACGCTGTAGACGAGGGTGCGGGAGAGGTCCTGCGTGGCCATGAACCCGGCGGAGTACCCGTAGCGGGCCCCCGTCTTGCCCCACACGTCGATCCCGTCGACGACGGCGTGGCTCAGGCCGGCGCTGTAGGCGGCGGGTTCGCCGGACCCGGGCTTCGCGGGGTCCACCGTCCCGTACATGCGGACCTCGTCGCCCGGCAGCGCGAACATCTCCGCCAGCGCGGGCCCCGTGACGACCTGGCCCCGGAAGAGCGCGGAGACGAAGCGCTCCAGGTCGGCGGTGGTGGACACGAGGTCGCCGGCCGCCCACGAGTGCGTCTGGTCCCAGTCGCTCACGTCCCGCAACTCGGTGCCCCCGCCCGGCAGCGCGTAGAGCTGGTAGCCGTGGTTGTGGGGGCCCTTGATCGTGGCACCGGTGCCGGGGAAGTACGTGTCGCGCAGGCCGAGGGGGCGCAGGACGCGGCGGGTGGCCTCGTCCTCGAAGCGGTGGCCCGTGACGCGTTCGACGAGGAGGCCGAGGACCGTGTAGTTGATGTTGAGGTAGTGCTGCGCGGTGCCGGGCGCGAACTCGGGCGGCTCGGCCGTCGCGGCGCGGACCATGGCCTCGGGCGTGGTGCGGTCGAAGCGGTGCGCGTAGACCTCCTCGGGGGTCCGGGGCTCGCCGGGCGCCGCCGGTATGCCGCTGGTGTGGTTGAGCAACTGCCGTACGGTGACGTCCTGGTAGGCGGGTGGGACGAGGCCGGGCAGGTAGGAGCGGGCGGAGCGGTCGAGCAAGATCCGCTTCTCGTCGACGAGTTGCAGGACGACGGCGGCGGTGAACGTCTTCGTCGTCGACCCGGCCCGGAACCGCGCCCCCGCGTCGGCGTTCCGCCCGCTCGCGACATCGTGCACCCCCGTCGTCCCGCGCCACCTTCCGTCCCCGCCGACGCGCACGAGTGCGGCGGTGGCATCACCGGCGGGCAGCCCCGCGACGGCGTCCCGCAACGCGGCGGCCCGCACATTGGAGATCCCGTCCCCGGCGCGCGCGGTCACCCCCGTACCCCCGTGGGCGGCGAAGGCGGGAGCGGCGGCGACGGCGCCACCGAGCGACAGCGACAGCACCAGGGCACCGGAGACGACGAGACGACGCGAGAACCTGGACACGAGAGCAACCCCCTGCTGGGAAAACGGTGTTGAGGGAGATCCTGCCGCCCTCACCCAGCCCGGGAATCGTCCTCGCGCCCCACCGCGCCCCGGAGATCCCTCAGGGTTCCCGTCAGGGTTTACCCCTAGTCACCCGCTGCTGGAGGACGCGGCCACGGCGGTCCGCTGGCGTCGCTGGAGCGTGAGCACGACCAGGCCCACGAAGACCTGGAGCGGCACCGGCACCTCGCCCAGGTCGGCGGTCACGCCGCCACGCAAGCCCCTGCTCTGAAACTCGCCCAGGACGCGCTCGCCCGCGACGAGTTGACGCTTCCCGCGCAGGAACGACGGCCGCCCCAGCTCGTACGCGCCGCCCTCGCCGGTGACGAGCCAGCGCACGCCGGAGCGGTGCGCCTCGGCGCGTACCGTGCCGCCCGCGAGCATCTCGAAGGAGCGCCCCCAGCCCCCGGACCTGAACTCGAAGGTCTCGCCCGCCAGTTCGACCTGCCCACCGGACCTCCAGAGGCGGGAGGACCAGTGGGCGACGGTCACTCCGTCCACCAGCACCTCGTAGCCCCGCCCGAAGGCGCTCTCCGGCTTGATCTCCAGCATGTGCGCTCCTCGGCCGACTCGTGGACGGATCATCCGCGGCCCGGGACCGGGGCGTCGCGAACAGCTCTATCCTGCCCAGGAAAGGCCGCTGAATACGGGAGGCGGCCACGGCCTGACCGCGAAGACGACGGCCGACGCCGAGCCGTGCCAGGCCGGCATCTCCGCTAAGCCCTCAAGGTCTCAAGGCCCTCAAGGCGCCAAGTACCGTGCCCCCGCCGCCCGTTCCCCGGCCCCGAACTCGTGCACGAGCTCCCCGCCGCGCCGCCACCCCAGCCGCTCGTACAGGCGCATCGCCGCCCGGTCCTTCCCCAGGACCTCCAGTTCAAGCCCGCGACCGCGCTCCCGCGCGAACCTCTCCGCCGCCCGGACGAGCGCCTCCCCGGCCCCGCCACGCCGCACCTCCCGCACGACGAAGAGGCGTACGAGCACGAGCGCCCCGCCGGCCTCGACCACGGCGACGTGCCCGGCGACCTCCCCGTCCACGACGGCGACCCACGCCGCCGCCAGCCCCTCCGGCAGCAACCACCCCACCGGGTCGGCGACCCCCTCCACGGGATACCCGTCGCTCGCGTGGACGCGTACGAGAGCGGTCCCCGCCGACGGCAGGTCCTCGGGCAGACGGGGGCGGACGGTCACAGGGCGCGCGGCGGGTCGTTCGTTCACGTACGTATGGTGCCGCCCGCCCCCGGAACCTCCCGCCCCGCCCCCGGAACCTCCCGCCCCGCCCCCGGAACCTCCCGCCCCGCCCCCTCGCGTCAGCCCGCAGCGATACCGTCCCCCCATGGCCCCCCGCACTCCCGGCGACCAGGCCCGCGCCGCCGCATCGCCGCTCGCCGTTCTCGAAGCCACCCTCGAACGCGTCACCTTCGCCAGCGAGGAGAACGGCTTCACCGTCGCCCGCGTGGACACCGGGCGGGGCGGCGGCGAACTGCTCACCGTGGTCGGGGCGCTGCTCGGCGCGCAGCCGGGGGAGGCGCTGCGGATGCGGGGGCGGTGGGGCTCGCACCCGAGGCACGGGAAGCAGTTCGTCGTCGAGAACTACACGACGGTCCTGCCCGCCACGATCCAGGGCATCAGGCGGTACCTCGGGTCCGGGCTCGTCAAGGGCATCGGGCCCGTCTTCGCCGACCGGATCACCCGCCACTTCGGGACGGACACGCTCGACGTCATCGAGAGCGCGCCGAAGCGGCTCATCGAGGTGCGGGGGCTCGGGCCCAAGCGCGTCGCGAAGATCATCGCCGCGTGGGAGGAGCAGAAGGCGATCAAGGAGGTCATGGTCTTCCTCCAGAGCGTCGAGGTGTCCACGTCGATCGCGGTGCGCATCTACAAGAAGTACGGGGACGACTCGATCGAGGTCGTGAAGGCGGAGCCGTACCGGCTCGCCGCCGACGTGTGGGGCATCGGCTTCCTCACGGCCGACCGCATCGCCCGCGCGGTCGGCATCCCCGAGGACAGCCCGGAGCGCGTCAAGGCGGGGCTCCAGTACGCCCTTTCGCAGGCGACGGACCAGGGCCACTGCTACCTGCCCGAGGAGCGGCTCATCAGCGACGCGGTGAAGCTGCTCGGCGTGGACACGGGGCTCGTGATCGAGTGCCTGGGGGAGCTGGCCGAGGACCCGGAAGGGGTCGTGCGGGAGCGGCTCACGGACCCGGACGGGCAGCCGGTGACGGGCGTGTACCTCGTCCCCTTCCACCGCGCCGAACTCTCCCTCGCCGGTCAGGTCCGCCGTCTGCTCGGCGCCCCGGACGACCGGCTCGCGGGCTTCCAGGACGTGGACTGGGGCGCGGCACTCGGGTGGCTCGCGAAGAAGACCGGCACCACGCTGGCCCCCGAGCAGGAGGCCGCCGTGCGGCTCGCGCTGACCCGCAAGGTCGCCGTCCTCACCGGCGGACCGGGCTGCGGGAAGTCGTTCACGGTGCGGTCCGTGGTCGAACTGGCCCGCGCGCGGCGCGCGAAGGTCGTGCTCGCGGCGCCGACGGGCCGCGCGGCGAAGCGGCTCGCGGAGCTGACGGGGGCCGAGGCGTCGACGGTGCACCGGCTGCTCGAACTGAAGCCGGGCGGGGACGCGGCGTACGACAGGGACCGGCCGCTCGACGCGGACCTCGTCGTCGTGGACGAGGCGTCGATGCTGGACCTGCTGCTCGCGAACAAGCTGGTCAAGGCGGTCGCACCGGGCGCGCACCTGCTGCTCGTGGGCGACGTGGACCAGTTGCCCTCGGTGGGCGCGGGGGAGGTGCTGCGGGACCTGCTGAGCGAGGGCGGCCCCGTCCCCGCAGTCCGCCTGACGCGGATCTTCCGGCAGGCGCGGGAGTCCGGCGTCGTGACGAACGCGCACCGGATCAACGAGGGTCAGCACCCGCTCACGCAGGGCCTGAAGGACTTCTTCCTGTTCGCGGAGGAGGACACGGAGGCGGCGGGGCGCCTGACGGTGGACGTCGTGGCGCGTCGCATCCCCGCGCGCTTCGGCCTCGATCCCCGTACCGACGTGCAGGTCCTCGCACCGATGCACCGGGGCCCGGCGGGCGCGGGCACGCTCAACGCGCTGCTCCAGCAGGCGCTGACACCGCCGGGCCCGCGCACCGAGGAGAAGCGCTTCGGCGGGCGGGTCTTCCGGGTGGGTGACAAGGTCACGCAGATCCGCAACAACTACGAGAAGGGCGAGAACGGCGTCTTCAACGGCACGGTCGGCGTCGTGACCGGGCTCGACACGGTGGAGCAGCGGCTGACGGTCCGCACGGACGAGGACGAGGACGTGGTGTACGAGTTCGACGAGCTGGACGAACTCGCGCACGCCTACGCGATGACGATCCACCGCTCGCAGGGCAGCGAGTACCCGGCCGTCGTCGTGCCCCTCACGACGAGCGCGTGGACGATGCTGCAACGCAACCTGCTGTATACGGCCGTCACGCGCGCGAAACGCCTCGTCGTCCTCGTCGGCTCCCGCCGCGCCCTCGGCCAGGCGGTCCGTACGGTCTCGGCGGGCCGCCGCCACACGGGCCTCGCAGGCCGCCTCCGGGCCCCCGGGGTCCCCGGGCAGCGGGAGGGGACGGCCGGGGGAGCGGCCGCCGAATCTCCCGCGTCTCACTCGTCCCGGTGAATTTCTTACGGATCGGGCCACCGCCCACCGCACGTACCCCGCGAGTCGGCCGGGTCCTCACCCGATGGCGTCCTCCGGACACGTCTCGTACTCGCCGGTACCCCCGGTGTGTCACCTGCGGGTGACGTAGGGAAAAATGATCGATCAAAACGGTGGGAAACGTCACCCTGCCCTTCCGCAACCGGTGGGGAGGCGGCAGGATGGCAAGGCTGTCGACGGCACTCAGTGCCGCCAATAGGGCCAATGGTCGGCCCCGAGTGCACTTTCCTCGTCCAAATGGGGGAAGGTAGACACAGTCAGGGCACCTCGAAGAAGAGGCACTACGTCGGTGAGGGATGACGTGAGCGAGAAACGCGACAACGCGGTAGTACTCAAGTACGGCGATGACGAGTACACCTACCCGGTGGTCGAGAGCACCGTCGGTGACAACGGCTTCGACATCGGGAAGCTGCGCGCCCAGACCGGTCTGGTGACCCTGGACAGCGGGTACGGGAACACCGCCGCGTACAAGTCCGCCGTCACCTACCTCGACGGTGAGCAGGGGATCCTCCGCTATCGCGGGTACCCCATCGAGCAGCTGGCCGAGAGCAGCAGCTTCCTGGAGGTCGCGTACCTCCTCATCAACGGTGAGCTGCCCAAGGTCGACGAGCTCTCGACCTTCAAGAACGACGTCACGCAGCACACCCTGCTGCACGAGGACGTCAAGCGGTTCTTCGACGGCTTCCCGCGCGACGCCCACCCGATGGCCATGCTGTCCTCGGTCGTCAGCGCGCTGTCCACGTTCTACCAGGACAGCCACAACCCGTTCGACGAGGAGCAGCGGAACCTCTCCACGATCCGCCTCCTCGCCAAGCTTCCGACGATCGCCGCCTACGCGTACAAGAAGTCCGTGGGCCAGCCGTTCGTCTACCCGCGCAACGACCTCGGCTACGTCGAGAACTTCCTGCGCATGACCTTCTCGGTCCCCGCGCAGGACTACGAGCTCGACCCGGTCGTCGTCTCGGCGCTCGACAAGCTGCTCATCCTGCACGCCGACCACGAGCAGAACTGCTCGACCTCGACGGTCCGCCTCGTCGGCTCCTCGCAGGCCAACATGTTCGCCTCGATCTCGGCGGGCATCAACGCGCTGTGGGGCCCGCTGCACGGCGGAGCCAACCAGAGCGTCCTGGAGATGCTGGAAGGCATCCAGGCCAACGGCTCCGACGTCGACACCTTCATCCGCAAGGTGAAGAACAAGGAAGACGGCGTGAAGCTCATGGGCTTCGGGCACCGCGTCTACAAGAACTTCGACCCCCGGGCGAAGATCATCAAGGCGGCGGCGCACGACGTCCTCTCGGCGCTCGGCAAGAGCGACGAGCTGCTGGACATCGCGCTGAAGCTCGAAGAGCACGCGCTCGCCGACGACTACTTCGTCGAGCGGAAGCTCTACCCGAACGTGGACTTCTACACCGGTCTGATCTACCGGGCGATGGGCTTCCCCACCGAGATGTTCACGGTCCTCTTCGCGCTCGGCCGCCTCCCCGGCTGGATCGCCCAGTGGACCGAGATGATCAAGGAGCCCGGCTCCCGCATCGGCCGCCCCCGCCAGATCTACACGGGCTACGTCAACCGCGACTTCGTCCCGGTCGAGGGCCGCTGACCCGCCCGCAGCCATGCCAGAGGGCCCCGTCCGCACGGACGGGGCCCTCTGGTCGCAGAACGTCCAGCCAAAAATCCAGCCCGTCCGGCGTTTGAGGACACCGCGCGAAGCGCGAAAAGCCCGCGCGGCCAGGCGCACCCCCTCCAGCCGCCCGCGCCAAGCGACCCGCGCCAAGCGACCCGCGCCAAGCGAAAGGCGCCCCCCCGCCAGTCCCCCCACGGGCTGACGGTCGGGGCGCCTTCCTGTGCCCCGGGATCGGATTCCCCCCACGGGATCCGGCCGGGCGTTCAGGTGGTGCCGCGGTTCGCCGGGACGCGTACGCGCGGGAGGGCCGCTCAAGCTCCCCGGCCGCACGTCGTCCCGGCCTTCGCTGCGGGGAACATCCCCCAAGACGTTCCCTGCCGCCGGCCGACGCCCCCCAAGACGTCTCCCGGCATGGTGTGAGACCTCCGAACCAGGCACATGGTTACCCATGGAACGATGTGATCTGCGTCACGGCGCCCTGGCCTGCGCGTCCTGAACCGCGCTGAGCCCGGACGGAGTGTCCGGGCTCAGCGTAAGGGGCTTGCGGGGGCTATGTGAAGGTCCTGAGGCGAAGACTGTTCGAGACGACGAAGACCGACGAGAAGGCCATCGCCGCCCCCGCGATCATCGGGTTGAGCAGTCCGGCCGCCGCGAGCGGAATCGCCGCCACGTTGTAGCCGAACGCCCAGAAGAGATTGCCCCTGATGATCCCGAGCGTGCGCCGCGAGAGCCGGATCGCGTCGCCGGCCACCCGCAGGTCGCCCCGCACGAGCGTGAGGTCCCCCGCCTCGATGGCCGCGTCCGTCCCCGTACCCATCGCGAGTCCCAGATCGGCGGTCGCGAGCGCCGCCGCGTCGTTGACCCCGTCACCGACCATCGCGACCGTGCGCCCGCTCTCCTGGAGCCTGCGCACCTCGGCCGCCTTGTCCTGCGGCAGGACCTCCGCGACGACCTCGTCGATGCCGACCTCGCGGGCCACGGCCTCGGCGACCGCCCGGTTGTCCCCGGTGAGCAGGACGGGGCGCAGGCCCAGGTCCCGCAGCTCCCGTACCGCCTGCGCGCTCGACTCCTTCACCGCGTCCGCGGCGGCGAGCAGCCCCCGTACCCGCCCGTCCCACGCGACGAGCACCGCCGTCGCGCCGTCCGCCTCGGCCGCCGCCTTCGCGCGCGTCAGCTCCTCGGGCACGGGGAGCCCGTCGAGCAGCGCGCCGCGGCCGACCCGTACCTCCAGGCCCTCGACCGTTCCCCGCACCCCGAGCCCCGCCTCGTTCGCGAAGGCGCTCACCGCGGGGAGCGTGCCGAGGCGCCCCTCGGCGCCCTCCGCGAGCGCGCGGGCCACCGGGTGCTCCGAGGCGTGCTCGACCGCGCCCGCGAGGCGCAGGAGGTCCTTCTCGTCCGTGTCCTCGGCCGCGACGACCGTGCGCAGTTTCATGCGGCCCGTCGTCACCGTGCCGGTCTTGTCGAGCACGACCGTGTCCACGCGCCGCGTCGACTCCAGGACCTCTGGTCCCTTGATGAGGATGCCGAGCTGGGCGCCGCGGCCCGTGCCGACCAGCAGGGCCGTCGGGGTCGCGAGGCCGAGCGCGCAGGGGCACGCGATGATCAGGACCGCCACGGCCGCCGTGAACGCGGCCGTCACGTCGTCCGTCGCGAGCAGCCAGCCGACCAGCGTGCCGAGCGCGATGACGAGCACGACGGGCACGAAGATCCCCGAGACACGGTCCGCGAGCCGCTGGACCCGGGCCTTCCCGTTCTGCGCGTCCTCCACGAGCCGAGCCATGCGCGCGAGCTGGGTGTCCGCGCCGACGCGCGTCGCCTCGACGACGAGCCGGCCCGAGACGTTGACCGTCGCCCCGGTGACCGCGTCACCCGGGCCGACGTCCACGGGCAGCGACTCGCCCGTCAGCATCGAGGCGTCCAGCGCCGAGGCCCCCTCGGTCACCGTGCCGTCCGTCGCGACCTTCTCGCCGGGCCGTACGACGAAGCGGTCCCCGACGCGCAGCGAGCCCACCGGCACCCGCACCTCACGACCGCCCCGCAGGACGCCCACGTCCTTCGCGCCCAGTTCGAGCAGCGCCCGCAGGGCCGCGCCCGCGCTCCGCTTCGAGCGCGCCTCCAGGTAGCGCCCGAGCAGCAGGAAGCCGATGACGCCCGCGGCCACTTCCAGGTAGATCGTCGACGTGCCCCGGTCCGGGTCCACCGTCAGGTCGAAGCCGTGCCGCATGTGCGGCATCCCCGCGTCGCCGAGGAAGAGCGCCCACAGCGACCAGCCGAAGGCGGCGAGCGTGCCGATCGAGACGAGCGTGTCCATCGTCGCCGCGCCGTGCCGCAGATTCGTCCATGTGGCGCGGTGGAAGGGCCAGCCGCCCCACACCACGACCGGCGCGGCGAGGGTGAGCGAGAGCCACTGCCAGTTGTCGAACTGGAGCGGCGGGACCATCGCGAGCAGGACGACGGGGAGCGCGAGGACGACGGAGACGAGGAGGCGGTGGCGGAGGTCGGCGAGGCGGGAATCGGCGGGGGACCGCTCCTGCGGGGCCGCGTCCGCTTCCGGTCCGGGTTCTGGCTCGGGCTCGGGCTCGGGGGGCAGGATGGGCTCCGCCGTGTACCCCGTCCGCACGACCGTCGCGATGAGGTCGTCGACGCCCGTTCCCTCGGGGTAGCTGACCTTCGCCTTCTCGGTCGCGTAGTTGACGGAGGCGGACACGCCCTCCATGCGGTTGAGCTTCTTCTCGATCCTGGCCGCGCAGGCGGCGCACGTCATCCCGCCCACGGCCAGCTCGACCTGGGTGGGCTCGGCGGCGGACGCGGCATCGGTCCCGGTCCTCGCTATGCCCGCCTCCTGCTTGTCCTGGAGCGGCGTGCTCACGTCGGGGACCTCCCTGGGGTAGTACGGGTACGGGGTAGGGGTATGTGGGGCGCCCGGCGTGGCGCGGGGTCGCCCCCGCGCCAGGCGGGCCGGCGCTCCCGGCGGGGGGCTCAGACGGTGCCGGTCAGCTCGTACCCCGCCTCGTCCACGGCGGCCCGGACCGCGGCCTCGTCGAGCGGGGCCGTCGAGACGACGGTGACCTCGCCGTTCGCCGCCGAGGCGCGCACCTCGGCGACCCCGGGAAGCTCGGTCAGCTCGGCGCTCACCGCGCCCTCGCAGTGGCCGCAGGACATGCCGCTGACCTTGTACGTGGTGGTGACGGCTGTGTCGGTCGTCATGGCGTTCTCCTCTTCGTGGGCCGCGTTCCGGGGGACATGCCTGGGGGTGCGCGGGGACGGCTGGGGTGCGTGGTACGCCGGGCGTACCGTGACGGGAGGGTCCTGAGGGATTCCCGGCAGGATGACCACTGTATACCCCTAGGGGGTATGATTCCAAGTGGGGTCGCGGCGGGTCATCGCCCGCCCCCAGGCCAGTGCGAGGGCTGTGATCAGGGCGAGTCCCACGACCGTGAAGAGCGTGTAGTAGTGGCGCTGCTCGCTCGTCGCGTCCACCAGGAAGTCACGCGTCGACGCCGAGCCCCGTACCGGCTCCCCCGTCACCTTCTCGGTCAGCCACAGCGCGATCCCGTGCACCGAGTCCCACAGCGCGTGCAGCGCCGAGACGCCGAGGTACGCGACGGGGACGGCGAGGCTGAGCCGGTAGCGGCCGTCCGGGCCGCGGTGCGCGAGCAGGACGGCGCCCGCCAGCGCCGTCCACAGGCCGTGCCCGAAGGGGGCGAGCACCGCGCGCAGGATCTCCGTCTGGAGCAGCGCCCGCAGATCGATGCCGTCGAAGGACAGCGCGGCGTTGAACGCGTACCCCGAGGTTTCGAACGCCGCGAAACCGAAGCCGACGGCGCCGCCGAGCACCGCGCCCGCGCGCGCCCCGTACAGCCAGTGCGACTTCCGTACGAGCCAGGCCAGCAGGAGCAGCTTCACGGCCTCCTCGATGAGCCCGACCGCCGCGTACACCCGCACGGAGGGATGGAGCAGGAAGTACTCCGCGAGCGAGGAGCCGAGCACGCCGAGCACCCCGCCGGAGACGAAACAGCTCAGCAGCGGGTGCAGACCGAGCCCCTCGCCGTGCCGCTCGTACGCCCACAGCGCGAAGGTCACCGGGATGAGGAAACTGCCGAGCAGGATCAGCGTCGGCAACAGCGTCGTGTTCCCCGTCACGTACGTGACCCCGGCCGTCAGCCCCCACAGCACGGCCCCGATCCACAGCCAGTGCCGCCACAGCCCCGGCCGGATGCCCGTCTCGGGTCCCTCCGCGGGAGCGGGCACGGGGCGCGGCGGGGGCGGCGGGGCGGACGGGGTGGACACGGTGGGGGGCTCCGGGCGGGATACGGGAGTGATGCGGCCGTTCACCTTAAAACCGCCCCGACGCCGCCGAAGCGGACGCCGCGCCGAGGCCCCCCGGGACGTGGTCCGGCCCGCGCCCGCTCCATGTGGCACCGCCCGGACCCACGAGTCGCTGCCCGGCCCAGCACCCCCGACATGGCAGGGCCCGGACCGCCCCCCAGCGGTCCGGGCCCCGCGTGATCCTCCCCGGCGTTCCCCCGGGCGGGGAGCGGATCGCTCGCGGGGCACGACGCTGTCATGCCAGGCCGGGGGCGGTCTTGGAAAAACCCGCAGCGCGCTCCCGACGCGCCGCGGGCACCCCCTGCCCGCCCCCGGAGGCGCCCCCTGCCCGCACCCGGAGGCGTCCCCCGCCCCGCGCCCCGGGCGCCTCAGAGCAGCAGACTCGTCACCGCCCCGCCCAACCGGTCCGCCTCTCCGTCCTCGCCCGCCGCGCCTCCCGCGGCCGCCACCGCCGCCCGCGCCGCCGTGAAGGCCCCGGGGGTCCGGCCCGTCATCGCGCGGAACTCGCCGCTCAGGTGCGCCTGGTCGTAGAAGCCGCACAGCGCCGCCGTCTCCGCCTGGCTCAGCCCCGAGGTCAGCAGCCGCACCGTGCGCTGGAGCCGTACGATCCGCGCCGCCTCCTTCGGCGTGAGGCCGATCTGCTCGCGGAAGCGGCTCTGCACCTGCCGCTCGCTCCACCCCACCTCCCGCGCGAGCCGCCGCACCGGCACCCGGCCCCCGCTGCGCTCCAGGAGCCGCCACGCGTACTCGACGCGCGGCGACCACGCGGGACCCGCTTCCAGCCACGCCGTGAGGGCCCGGTCGAGCAGCGCGAACCGCGCCCGCCAGCCGGGCAGTTCCTCCAGCGCCTCGGCGAGCCGCGGCCACCGCTCCCCGCCGGGCAACGCCCCCGGGTCCGTGCAGCGCCGCGCCAGCGTGTGCTGCTCGACGCCGAGCAGCCGGAACGCCGCCCACGGCGTCAGCAGGACCTCGATCCCCGCGCCCGCGCCCAGGTGCTCGCCCACGGCGGGCAGCGTCGTGAGGCCCCCGATCAGCGAGACGAGCGTCGTCGTCTCCTGCCCCGGCCCGCTGACCCGCACCGGCGCACCGAAACCGAGCACCAGCGTCACCGCGCCCACCGGCACCTCAAGGCGCGGGCGCGGAACAGCCAGCCGATAACCGTGGTAGCGCAGCACACCCGGGCGCAGGCGGGGATGGGGGAGCGCCGCCGCACCGGCCCGCACGGCTCAGGCCCCGCAGGAGCGCAGGAAGGACCGCGTGCGCGCGGCGACCGGGAGCGGGCGCTCCGGCGGGCAGGGGTACATGTCCTGCTCGACGATCGCGAAGAGGTCCACGCCGAGGCGCTGCGCGGCCGCGAGCACCGGTTCGAGCGCCGGAACGCCGGTCGGCGGCTCGCACATGACCCCGCGTGCGACGGCGGGCCCGAAGGGCAGGTCCTCCGCCCGCACCCGCGCGAGCACCGCCGGGTCGACCTGCTTGAGGTGCAGGTAGCCGACGCGGTCGCCGTACGTCTCGATGAGCTTGACGCTGTCGCCGCCGCAGTACGCGTAGTGCCCCGTGTCCAGGCACAGCGAGACGAGGTCGGGATCGGTCGCGTCGAGGAGCCGCGCGACATCGGCCTCGCCCGCGACGTGGGTGTCCGCGTGCGGGTGGACGACGACGCGGAGCCCGTACCGCTCCCGCACCTCGTGCGCGAGCCGCTCCGTCTGCCGCGCGAGGTCGTGCCACTGCGCCGCCGTCAGCTCGCGGTCCTCCAGGACCTCGCCCGTCTTGTCGTCGCGCCAGAACGCCGGGATCACGACGAGGTGCCCCGCGCCGCTCGCCCGCGCGAGCGAGGCGACCCGCGCGACCTGCCGCCACGTGTCCTCCCACACGGCCGGACCACGGTGCAGCCCGGTGAAGACGGTGCCGGCCGAGACCTTCAGCCCGCGCCGCGCGGTCTCCTCGGCGAGCCGGCGCGGATCGGTCGGCAGGTACCCGTACGGCCCCAGCTCGATCCACTCGTACCCGGCCCGCGCCACCTCGTCGAGGAAGCGCCGCCAGGGCACCTGGAGCGGGTCCTCGGGGAACCAGACGCCCCAGGAATCGGGCGCCGAACCGACGCGGATACGGGAGAGCGGGGACGCCGGGGACTGCGGAGGCTGCGGGACCGGGGGCATCACTCCACGATCAGGAAGGCGGGAGTGGGTGTCAACCAGCGGTGACCGGCCAGGAGAGGGGCGAAGGCCCGGTTGACACAGGTCGGACGGGCTTTCAGGCTGATATCCCGTACCGCCCGGAGGCGCGCATGGCCGCAGGACAGCACCCGTACGAGGACCGCACGGGTACGCGCCCGGACGCGCCGCCCCCGCCCCTCGACGTCCTCACCATCGGCCGCACCGGCGTCGATCTCTACCCGCTCGAATCGGGTGTGCCGCTCGCGCGCGTCGAGCGGTTCGGGAAGTTCCTCGGCGGTTCGGCGACCAACGTCGCCGTCGCGGCGGCCAGGCTCGGGCTGCGGGCCGCCGTCATCACCCGTACCGGCGCCGACCCCTTCGGGACCTTCGTCCGGGACGAACTGCGCGCCCTCGGCGTCGGGACCTCGTACGTCTCCGAGGTCCCGGGACTCCTTACGCCCGTCACCTTCTGCGAACTGCACCCGCCCGACGACTTCCCGCTGCTCTTCTACCGCCTCCCCAAGGCCCCCGACCTGGAGATCCGCGCCGAGGAACTGGATCACGAGGCGGTCCGGGGCGCGCGGGTCTTCTGGACGACGGGGACGGGGCTGTGCGCCGAACCGAGCCGTGCGGCGACGCTCGGGGCGCTCGCCGAGCGGCACAGGGCGGCGCCCGGCGCGCTCACCGTCTTCGACCTCGACTGGCGGCCCATGTTCTGGGAGAGCCGCGCCGAGGCCCGCCCCGCCTACGCGCGGGCACTGCGGCACGCGAGCGTCGCGGTCGGGAACCTGACGGAGTGCGAGGTGGCGACGGGCGCGACGACGCCGCGCGCCTGCGCGGAGGCGCTGCTCGAAGCGGGCGTCACCCTCGCGGTCGTGAAGCAGGGCCCAGCCGGGGTGCTCGCCGCGCACCGGGACGGCACGGTCGTCGAGGTCGCGCCGCTCCCGGTGCAGGTCGTCAACGGGCTCGGCGCGGGCGACGCCTTCGGCGGGGCGCTGTGCGAAGGGCTCCTCGCGGGCCGCCCCCTCGCCGAGACGATCCGCTTCGCGAACGCGGCGGGGGCGATCGTGGCGGGCCGCCTGGAGTGCTCGACCGCGATGCCGTACCCGCACGAGGTGCGGGAGGCGCTCGCGGCGGCGGGGTGAGGCGGGGGCGGGTCGGGGGTCGCGTACGGGGTGATGCTTCGCACGGGGTGACGCCCCGTCCGTACCGCTCACCGATGCGCGCCGCCGGGTAGGAGAGCAGAGTGGGAGCGGCGGGACGGCCGACGAAGCGGTGAGAGGGAGCGAGCGCGATGGATGGCAGTGAGAGCCGTACGGGGGCACCCCGGCGTTCCGGCGAGGACGCACGCGTACCCGCGCCGCCGCCCCCGCCGCGCCCCCTCCTGACCTCCCCCCACATCCGCGCGGGCACGGCCGTGACCATCCCCTTCGCCCTCGACGTCTCGCCCGCCCGGACCCCTCTCCTGCGGCACACGGCGCTCCGCGTGATCGAGTTGCCGCCCGGGGCGCGGCACGTGCTGGTCACGGGGGAGTACGAATGGCTCGTCGTGCCGCTCGCGGGCGGCGGTACGGTGCGCGTGGACGGGGAGGAGTTCGCGCTGCGCGGGCGATCCTCCGTCTTCGGCGCGGTGAGTGACTTCGCGTACCTCCCGAGGGACGCGCGCGCCGAGATCTCCTCCGGCGCGGGAGGCCGTTTCGCTTTGGCAGGAGCGACCTGCGGGCGCAGACTCCCCGCCCGCTACGGCCCCGCGCCGGAGGTCCCCGTCGAGCTGCGCGGGGCCGGGCGGGCCGGGCGGCAGGTCAACAACCTCGCGCAGGCCGGGGGCTTCGCGTGCGACCGGCTCATGGTCGTCGAGGTCCTCACCCCGGCGGGGAACTGGTCCTCGTACCCGCCGCACAAGCACGACGAGGCGGTCCCCGGGCGGGAGAGCGAGCTGGAGGAGATCTACTACTTCGAACTCTCGGACCCGCACGGCCCGGGCGACGCCTACGGCCTCCAGCGCGTCAGCGCCTCGCGCGCGGGCGGCACCGAGGTCCTCG
Source organism: Streptomyces sp. NPDC088923 (assembly GCF_044749745.1). Classification (NCBI taxonomy): domain Bacteria; kingdom Bacillati; phylum Actinomycetota; class Actinomycetes; order Kitasatosporales; family Streptomycetaceae; genus Streptomyces; species Streptomyces sp. NPDC088923. The sequence continues at coordinate 1,466,299 of NZ_JBIVIO010000001.1, forward strand.
CCGAGGTGCGCCCGGGGGACGTCGTGCTCATCCCCGACGGCTGGCACGGCCCCTCGGTCGCGCCCCCGGAGCGCCACCTGTACTACCTCAACGTCATGGCGGGTCCCGGCCCGTCCCGCGAGTGGCTGATCACGGACCACCCTGCGCACGAGGGCGTACGGGACACGTGGGCGGGCATCGCGCAGGACCCCCGCCTGCCCCTGACCTCCGCCGAGGAGCGCGCATGAGCGACGAGCAGGGACCCGCGCCCGCCTCCCCGTTGCCCCCGCAACCGCCCCAGAAGACGCGTCGCCTCACGGTCGCGCAGGCCCTCCTCGTCTTCCTCAGCCGCCAGTACAGCGAGCGCGACGGCGAGCGGCAGCGCTTCGTGCAGGGCCTGTGGGGCATCTTCGGGCACGGCAACGTGGCCGGATTCGGGCAGGCGGTCGTCGAGTACGGCGCCGTGGACGGCCCGTACGCGATGCCGTTCCACCAGGGCCGCAACGAGCAGGCGATGGTGCACGCCGCGAGCGGCTTCGCGCGCCACCGCAGGCGCCTCGCCACGCACGCCGTCACGACGTCGATCGGCCCCGGCGCGACCAACCTCGTCACGGGCGCCGCGCTCGCGACCGTCAACCGGCTGCCCGTCCTCCTCCTTCCGGGCGACTACTTCGCGACCCACCCCGCCGACCCGGTGCTCCAGCAGCTCGAACACCCGGTCTCGGCCGACATCACTGTCAACGACGCGCTCCGGCCCGTCTCGCGGTTCTTCGCCCGCATCCACCGCCCCGAGGCCCTGATCCCGGCCGCGCTGGAGGCGCTGCGCGTCCTCACCGACCCCGCCGAGACCGGCGCGGTGACGCTCGCGCTGCCGCAGGACGTCCAGGCGGAGGCGTACGACTGGCCCGAGGAGTTCCTCGCCGAGCGCACGTGGCACATCCGCAGGCCCCCGCCCGACCCCGCCGCGCTCGACGAGGCGGTCACGGCGATCCGCGCCGCGCGCCGCCCCCTGCTCGTCGCGGGCGGCGGCGTCCGCTACAGCGCGGCCGAGGACGCGCTGCGCGCGCTCGCCGACGCGACCGGCATCCCCGTCGCCTCCACCCAGGCGGGCAAGGGCGCGCTGCGCCACGACCACCCCGCCGACGTCGGCGGCATCGGCCACACGGGCACCGCGACGGCCGACGAACTCGCCCGCGCCGCCGACCTCGTCCTCGGCGTCGGCACCCGGTGGAGCGACTTCACGACCGCGTCCGCGACGCTCTTCGAGGGCGGCGCGCGCACGGGCGGTGACGGGGTGCGCTTCGTCAACCTGAACATCACCTCCTTCGACGGCCACAAACAGGGCGCGATCCCGCTCGTCGCCGACGCGCGCGCGGGACTCGAAGCGCTCACGGAGCGGCTGGCGGGCTGGCGGGTCGACGAGGCCGAGATCGCGCAGTACACGCTCGACAAGGCGCTGTGGGAGGAACGCGTCGAGGGCTACACGCAGCCGGAGGACGGCATCGCCGACCTCGTACGCCCCAACCAGGCGCACGTCGTCGGCGCGCTGCAAGCCGTGGTCGGCGACGAGGACGTGGTCATCAACGCGGCCGGTTCGCTCCCCGGCGACCTGCACAAACTCTGGCGCACGCGCGGCCCGCTCCAGTACCACGTCGAGTACGGGTACTCCTGCATGGGCTACGAGATCCCCGCCGCGCTCGGCGTGTGCCTCGCGCAGCCGGGGGTCCCCGTGTGGGCGCTTGTCGGGGACGGCACGTACCTCATGCTCCCCGGCGAACTCGTCACGGCGGTGCAGGAGAACCTGCCGCTCACCCTCGTGATCCTCCAGAACCACGGCTACGCGTCGATCGGCGGCCTCTCGCGCGCGGTCGGCGCCGACGGCTTCGCGACCGCGTACCGCTACCGCACCGCCGACGGCGCCTACAACGGCGCCCCGCTCCCCGTCGACCTCGCCGCGAACGCCGCGAGCCTCGGGCTGCGCGTGCTGCGCGCCCGGACCGTCCGCGAGGTGCGCGAGGCGCTCGCCGAGGCGCGCGAGACGGACCGTCCCACATGTGTCTACGTCGAGACCGAAACGACCGACACAGTGTCCGGCGCGCCCCCCGCGCAGGCGTGGTGGGATGTGCCCGTGGCCGAGACGACGACCCACCCGTCGACGGTGCGGGCCCGCAAGGAGTACGAGCGGCACAGCGCGGAGCGGCGCAGGCACTTGTAGCGATGCGTACGGGAGGTCCGGGCCGGGAAGTCCCCGCGGGCACGGCCACGGAGCGACCACCGACCGATCGCGTACGCGCAGAAGGGTGACCTCATGAAGACCGTCCACCACTGGATCGACGGGAAGACCGTCGAGGGCACATCGGGCGAGAGCGGGCCCGTCACCGACCCCGCGACGGGGGCCGTCACCACGCGCGTCGACTTCGCCTCGGTCGCCGAGGTGGACGCGGCCGTCGCCGCCGCGCGCACCGCCTGGGCGACGTGGGGCACCTCCTCGCTCGCGCGGCGCACCGGCATCCTCTTCCGCTACCGCGCCCTGCTCGACGCGCACCGCGAGGAGATCGCGCGCCTCGTCACGGCCGAGCACGGCAAGGTCCACGACGACGCGCTCGGCGAGGTCGCGCGCGGCCTGGAGATCGTCGACCTCGCCTGCGGCATCACGACCCAGCTCAAGGGCGAACTGTCCACGCAGGTCTCGCACCGCGTGGACGTCGCGGCGATCCGGCAGCCGCTCGGCGTCGTCGCGGGCATCACGCCGTTCAACTTCCCCGCGATGGTGCCGATGTGGATGTTCCCCGTCGCGATCGCGTGCGGCAACACCTTCGTGCTGAAGCCCTCCGAGAAGGACCCGTCCGCCGCCGTGCGCCTCGCGGAACTCTTCGCCGAGGCCGGGCTCCCCGAGGGCGTACTGAACGTCGTGCACGGCGACAAGGTCGCGGTCGACCGGCTCCTCGAACACCCCGACGTCGCGGCCGTCTCGTTCGTCGGCTCGACGCCGATCGCGCGGTACATCCACGCGACGGCGAGCGCCAACGGCAAGCGCGTGCAGGCCCTCGGCGGCGCGAAGAACCACATGCTGGTCCTGCCCGACGCGGACCTCGACGCGGCGGCCGACGCGGCCGTCTCGGCCGCGTACGGCTCGGCGGGGGAGCGCTGCATGGCGGTCTCGGCGGTCGTCGCGGTCGGCGCGACGGGCGACGCGCTCGTGGAGCGGATCAAGGAGCGCGCGGCGAAGATCGTCATCGGCCCCGGCGAGGACCCTGCCTCCGAGATGGGCCCGCTCATCACGAAGGCGCACCGCGACAAGGTCGCCTCCTACGTGCGGGGCGCGGGGGCGCAGGGCTGCGAAGTCGTCCTCGACGGGACGGACTTCACGGTGAAGGGCTACGAGGAGGGCCACTGGATCGGCCTCTCCCTCCTGGACCGCGTCCCCGTCGAGGCCGACGCCTACCGCGAGGAGATCTTCGGCCCCGTCCTGTGCGTCCTGCGCGCCGAGACCTACGAGGAGGGCCTCGCCCTCATCAACGCCTCGCCCTTCGGCAACGGCACCGCGATCTTCACCCGCGACGGCGGCGCGGCCCGCCGCTTCCAGCTGGAGGTCCAGGCCGGCATGGTCGGCGTCAACGTCCCGATCCCGGTCCCGGTCGGCTACCACTCCTTCGGCGGCTGGAAGGACTCCCTCTTCGGCGACCACCACATGTACGGCAACGACGGGGTGCACTTCTACACGAGGGGCAAGGTCGTGACGACGAGGTGGCCGGACCCGTCGGAGGCGGCGGCGGGGGTGGATCTGGGCTTTCCGAGCAATGGCTGAGGAGGGCGGGCGGGGATTTCCGGCGGGGAGTTTCCCGTGCGTCGAGCGGCCACGGCGAAGGGGTGGCATGCCGCGAAACAGTGGTATGCCGCGAAGCGGTGGCATGCCGCATTTCTCGGAGAGAAACGGTCGCGCCGTATCGCGCTACCTCGGTGAGCGAGATCTCCCGGTCTGCGCGGGCAAAGCCTTCGAATAGGTATTTCTCGCGGGTCCCGGGGAAGGACACCGACCCCCTTGTCGCGTCGGAGGGGGCCGGTGCCTTTGCCGTCAGCAAGGCGTCTTGTCGTACCAACTGGTCGAGCCGTAGTTGCCGCCCCAGTACACACAGCTCGAATTCAGCTTGATCGGGCCCGCATAGGTGCCGTATTTGCCCACGTCGGCGTTGCTGTAGCCGCTCGCGTCGCCGATCCAGGCACCGATCTCGACCGAATTGCCGACAGCCGACCCCGTCTTCAGGGTGACGATGCAGGCAGTCGTGCCATTGCGGAGTATGTACACCGTCGCCTTGCCGAGATTGTGTGAACCCCGCACGCTGTATCCACTTCCGCACGCTCCTTCCGGGGTGGCGGCGCTTGCCGTTCCGGCGAGGCCGATAGTGGCCCCCAGCGCCAGAACCGTGCTCGCGACGCCGATGGCGGTGGCCCTCTTCTTCAGCACGTTCATCCTCTTCTTCCTCGTCCTATGAGAAACGAAGGGGCGATGGTATCAGCCCGATGATCAAGCAATGCGCTTACCAAAAGCGGGAGTTGACAGGCCATCACCCTTTTTGCGGTGCTATTGCCGGACGGGAAAGCCGGAAGACCGCCGAGGTCCGGCAACGGCCGCCCGAAATGGGGTGGTGCCGCGTGCCGCCGACCTGCCGTGTGAACCTTTGACCGACCGGGTACGGGAGGGCGTGCAGAAACGATCCTCCAATGGCGCGCCGCGCAGCTCGTACGACAATCGCCCGCCCCTGTGGATAACTTTCGGGGCCCGCCTCGCGGAAGCCCGTACGGTGTGGGACATGGATCTCCGCACGTCATCGCGACGCACGTCACGGCGGTCCGGCGGCCTTCCGCGAGGACCTGGCGCCGGGCCGGCCGCGGCGCGCTCCCCGTACCGCCTCGCGGCCGTCCTCGCGACGGTCCTGCTGCTCCTCGCGAGCACCCTGCTGCCGGGCATCGCGCCCCCGGCGGCCGCCGCGTCGGGCGGTGGCGTCCCTCGTGCGGTGAGCGGCGGCGTCCCTCGTGCGGAGAGCGGTGGCGTCCACCGTGCGGACGCCTTCCGCCGCATGCCGGACGGCACCCGTATCGACACGAGCTACTTCACGGCGGGCGACCCGAAGCGGAAGCGCCCCGCCGTCCTCCTCGCCCACGGCTTCGGCGGCAGCAAGACCGAACTGCGCTCCCAGGCCGAGTCCTACGCCCGCCAGGGCTACGCCGTGCTCACCTGGTCCGCTCGCGGCTTCGGCCGCTCCGGCGGCGAGATCGGCCTCAACGACCCGGAGCACGAGGTCAAGGACGTCTCCCACCTGGTCGACTGGCTCGCACGCCGCCCGGAGGTCCTCCTCGACAAGAAGGGCGATCCCCGCGTCGGCGCGACAGGCGCCTCGTACGGCGGCGCGATCTCGCTGCTCGCGGCAGGCCACGACCCCCGTATCGACGCGATCGCCCCGGAGATCACGTACTGGGACCTGTCGCAGGCGCTGTTCCCCGACGGCGTGTTCAAGAAGCTGTGGGCCGGGATCTTCTTCACCTCGGGCAGCGCGGACATCGGGTCGCGCGTCGCGGGCGTGGGCGTCGGCTGCGGTCGCTTCACCCCCGAGCTGTGCGCGATGTACCGCAGGGTCGCCGAGCGCGGAGCGCCGGACGCGGCGGCGACGAAGCTCCTCCACGTCCGCAGCCCCGCCGCCGTGGGCGACAGGATCAAGGTCCCCGCCCTCGTCGTGCAGGGCCAGTCCGACTCGCTCTTCCCGCTCTCGCAGGCCGACGAGACGGCCCGGCACATCCGCGCCAACGGAGCCCCGGTCTCCGTCGACTGGATCGCCGGCGGCCACGACGGCGGCGACATGGAGATCCCCCGCCTGACGCGCCGCATCACGAAGTGGTTCGACCGCTACCTGAAGAAGGACCGCTCGGTGGACACCGGCCCGGCCTTCCGCATCTCGCGCAGCGGCTCCGTGGGCGCCACCGACGACACCGCCCGCCTGACCGGCGCGGACCTCTCCGCGTACCCGGGGCTCACCGGCGGCGTCCCAGGACGTACGGCGGACTCGGCCCCCGACCCCGCCCCGGCCGGCCGCGACGCGTCCCGCGTCCGCTACACGGAGCACCGCTACGCCCTGCCCCGCGACCGCCAGGTCTTCGCCAACCCGCCCGGCGGCTCACCGCCCTCGCTCTCGGCCGTCCCGGGCCTCGGCGACGGCCTCGCCCAGCTCGCGGAACGCACGGGACAGGGCTTCGCGGTCGACTTCCCCGGCCAGTTCGCCCGCTTCGACACGAAGCCGCTCACCCGTCCGGTCCGCGTCACGGGCAGCCCGACCGTCCGCGTCGACGTACGCGCGTCGACCGGCACGGCGGTCCTCTTCGCGAAGGTCTACGACGTGAGCGCGGACGGCAAGAAGCAGGTGCTGCCCGCCCAACTCGTCAGCCCGGTGCGGGTGACGGGCGCGCGCGAGGGCCGTACGGTCTCCGTGACGCTCCCCGCCATCGACCACCAGGTCCCGAAGGGGCACCGGCTGCGCCTCGTCCTCTCCGCGACCGACCTCGGCTACGCGTCCCCGGCGGCCCCCGCCACGTACTCCGTCACCCCGGCCGGCGCGCTGACCGTGCCGAGCCTCCCGCAGGCCGCGAGCAGCCCGGCGCCGCTGCCGGTCTGGGTATGGGCGCTCCCGGCGGCGGGCGCGGTCCTGGCCCTGCTGCTCCTCCTGATCCGCCGCCGCACCGACGCGCCACCCCCGCCCGACGCCGGCCTCGCGGACGTGCCGCTGAGCATCACGGGCCTGGGCAAGGAGTACGCGCGCTCCACGGATCGCTGGGCGGTGCGGGACCTGTCGTTCACCGTGGGACGCGGTCAGGTCCTCGGCCTGCTCGGCCCCAACGGGGCGGGCAAGACGACGACATTGCGGATGCTGCTCGGCCTCGTGACCCCGGACGAGGGGGAGATCCGTGTCTTCGGCCACGCGATCCGCCCCGGCGCGCAGGTCCTGTCGCGGGTGGGCGCCTTCGTGGAGGGTCCGGGTTTCCTTCCCCACCTCAGCGGTCGCCGCAACCTCGACCTGTACTGGAAGGCGACGGGCCGCCCGGCCGAGGACGCGCACGTCGAAGAGGCCCTGGAGATCGCCGGCCTGGGCGAAGCGCTCGACCGCCCGGTCCGCACCTACTCGCAAGGGATGCGCCAGCGCCTCGCGCTCGCGCAGGCGATGCTCGGCCTCCCCGACCTCCTCCTGCTCGACGAACCGACCAACGGCCTCGACCCGCCGCAGATCCGCGAGATGCGCGAGGTGATGATCGCGTACGCGGCCTCGGGCCGCACGGTCGTCGTCTCCAGCCACCTCCTGTCGGAGGTCGAACAGTCCTGCACCCACCTCGTCGTGATGGACCGGGGCCGCCTGGTCGCCGCGGGCCCGGTCGAGGAGATCACCGGAGGTACGGGCGCGGTGACGATCGGCCTGGCCCACCCGGTCTCCGACGCCGTTCTCGGCAAGGCGGCGGAGCTCCCGGGAGTGGCGGACCTGACCCGCGACGACGACCACACCCTGCTCCTGCACCTGGAGGAAGGAACGACGACGACGGCCCTCCTCGGCCCCCTGCTCTCCCTGGACCTGCCGATCACGACCCTGATCCCCCGACGCCGCCTGGAGGACGCCTTCCTCCACCTGATCGGAGGCCCGTCATGACGACGCCTCGGCACCCGTGTACACGCGCGGGGTGGGCCGGTCCGTGCCCCTCGCGTGCACACGCCCGGCGCCACTCGCGAGGGTCCACCCCGATCCCTGCCCCACCGGAGGTTCCGCATGACGCACCTCGGTAACAGCTGGCCGCCGCCGCTGCCCGGGAACGGTGCCGAAGCCGCTCCCGCCTCGCCGCGCGCGGAAGGGTATCGGCCCGGGCGGACCTTGCCCGTAAGGGTGGAGTTGCGGCGGCAGTTGACGCGGCGGCGGACGGCGGTGATGGGGGCGGTGCTGTTCCTGCTGCCGTTCGTGCTCGCCGTGGCATTCGCCGTGGGCGGGACGCCCGGCGGCGAGGGGACGAACGCGCGGCGGGGCACGCTCATGGACTCGGCCACGCGGTCGGGGGCCGACTTCGCGGCGGTGTGCCTCTTCGTCTCGGCGGGCTTCCTGCTCGTCGTCCCGGTCGCCCTCTTCTGCGGGGACACGGTGGCCTCCGAGGCGAACTGGTCGACGCTCCGCTACCTCCTCGCCGCGCCCGTCGCCCGCTATCGCCTCCTCGCGAGCAAACTCGTCGTCGCCCTGGCCTGCTCCCTCGCGGCGATGATCCTGCTGCCGCTCGTCGGACTCCTCCTCGGCACGGCGCTCTACGGCTGGGGCCCGCTCGAACTCCCCACCGGCGACTCCGTCTCCGCCGGGGCGGCCGTCCCGCGTCTCGCGCTCGCCGTCGCCTACCTCTTCGTCTCCCAACTCGTCACGGCAGCCCTCGCCTTCTGGCTCTCGACCCGCACGGACGCCCCGCTCGGCGCGGTCGGCGGCGCGGTCGGCCTCACGATCGTCGGCAACGTCCTCGACGCCGTCACCGCCCTCGGCCACTGGCGCGACTTCCTCCCCGCCCACTGGCAGTTCGCCTGGACGGACCTCCTCACCCCCGACCTCGCCTGGCACGGCGCGGCGAAGGGCGCGGCGATCTCGGTGACATACGCGGCCGTCCTCCTCGCCCTCGCCTTCCGGGGCTTCGCGCGGAAGGACGTGGTGTCGTGAGCGCGATACGGCACCCCGGCCGCCCTCTCCCGCCTGCCCCGGCCCCTCGCCCCTGGATCACCCCGACGCGAGCAGCCACCCGCCTCTGACGCCCGCCCTACGCGTCACCGGCTACCTTCTCCCCGCATGGGGGAACTGATAGTGGTCCGGCACGGGCAGACCGAGTGGAGCCTCTCCGGACGGCATGCGGGGCGTACGGACGTGCCGTTGACGGAGGCCGGGGAGGCGGCGGCGCGGGCTCTCGGGGCCAGGCTGGCGGACCGCCCACGACCGGTCGCGGTGTTCAGCAGCCCGCTGGGCCGCGCGATGCGCACGGCCGAGCTCGCGGGGCTGGCCGAAGTCCGGCCCGATCCCGATCTGCTGGAGTGGGACTACGGCGGGTACGAGGGGCTGACGGCCGCGCGGATTCGCGCGGGACGGCCGGGCTGGGAGCTGTGGCGGGACGGGGTCGTCCCCGGCGACGCGCAGCACCCGGGGGAGGGGCTGGAGCAGGTGGCGGCACGGGTCGATGCCGTGCTGGAACGGGTCCGCCCGCTGCTGGAGGCGGGGGACGTCGCCGTGGTGGCGCACGGTCACCTCACCCGCGTGCTGGCTGTCCGCTGGCTCGGCCTCGATGCGTCGGCGAGCCGCTTCCTGGGCCACCCCCACCCCGGCAGTCTCACCTTCCTGGCCGAGGAGGACGGCCAGCGGGTCGTCTCCGCCTGGAACACCCTCTGACGACCGACGCGGCGCGGGCCGGTGTGCCCTGACTGCCACCCCCGCCTGCGGCGAACGGCCCCTTCACCCGCTCTCTTCACCGGCCGCGCACCCGGCTCACCCGTCTCGTTGCTGCCTCGCGGGTCGGGGTCGTGGCGCTGCTGCCTCGCGGGTTCGCGTGCCACCGCTGCTCACCCGCGTGCCTGCCCCCGCGCCGTCGCTCACCCCGCGCGCGCCGCGCCCCGCTGCTCCCACGCCCGCCCGCCCCGCACCGTCGCTCACCCGCGCCCGCCCCCGCTGCTCACACGCGCCCCCGCCCCCGCTCACCCCACCCCCCGTACCGAATCCGCGTCCGTCTCCCCCCGGATCAGCCTTCGGTGGAGATCCGACAGCCCCTCCGGGAGGTCGTCGGGCTCGCACCAGCGGGCCTCCAGGATCTCCAGCGGGTCGAGGCGGAGGGTGCCGCCGGTGAGGCGGGCCTCGTAGGCGACTTCGAGGCGGAGGCGGTAGCCGCTGCGGAGGCGGACGAGGGGGCCGGGGACGACGTCGAGTCCCGTCTCCTCCTTGACCTCGCGGACGACGGTCTGCCCGAACTCCTCGCCCCTGGCGGCGAAGCCGGTCGGCAGGCCCCAGGGCCGGTGCGGGGACCACAGCCGGTGCCGCAGCAGGAGGACACGGCCCTCGTCGTCACGTACGACCCCGGTGACACCGACGTTGTACTTGGCGTGCGCGCACCACAACAGCCGCCACTGGAAAGGCCGAAGCAGCCGCCACACCCGGGCAATCAGCGCGTGGGGACGGATCATGCCCCCATTGTCGCCCGGTCCGCGCGCGGTCGTTCGCCGCGTCGACGGGAGTGATCCGACAGAGGTGGTGTGGGCCGATGATCATCGGGCAGGAGCGGCTCTGACGAACCCATCCAACCGGCACCGGTCCCGGCCGGTGCCGTTCCGGAGGAGGAACATCCATGAAGTCGTGGCGCACACGTACGACTCTCGGCCTTGCCACCGTCGCCGCGGCGGTCGCCATACCGCTGACCGCCGGTACGGCCTCCGCCGCCCAGTGGCATGACGTCGCCGGCGGCCCGGAGATGTACCCGAACCTGGCCTCGTGTCAGGCGGAGATCCCGAAGGCCAAGGAGTACTACCAGGACGCCACCTGCGTCGAGGTCAACGGCCAGGTCAGCCTCTGGGTCCTGTACTGACCGGACCGGCACCGGCACCGGCTGAGTGACACGCGGGCCGACGGGCGGTGAGCCTCTACGGACTCGCCGCCTCGTCGGCCCGTCGCCTCAGCCCCGCGCAGCCTCGTCCCGCCCCCAGGGGCAAGCCGCTCGCGGGCTCCGCAGGCCGCCGTCATCCCCGGCGGACACGCCGCCCCCCGCCCCCCGAGCCGGGCCCCTCAGCCCTCCCCGCCTCGCCACCCCTCCACCACCAACGGCGGCTCCCCCGGTGTCGCCCGTGGTGCGCGGAAGAGGGCCGGGAGGGCCACCCTGGGGTGGAAGAGGCGGGCGGGTGGCGCGGTGAGGGAGAGGACGGAGCGGTAGTGACGGCCCGCGCCCGGGTCGCCGGGGACGATCGCGGCGACGCGGCGCAGGTAGCGGCCGGTGAGGCGGTCGAGGGCGTTCGGGCCGGGACCGGTGGACTCGACGCCGGGAATCGCGCGGTCGGCCCCCGCCGAGATCGCCCACGCGGTCTCCGCCACCCCCGCCAGCACCCGCTGCACATCCCGCGTCCGCCTGCCGCCCCGCCCGAAACGCCGGCCACCGGAAGCCGCGCCCCCGCGCCCCCCGGTCACTGGCCCCCCGGTCACGGACCCCCCGGCCCCGAGCCCCTCAGCCCCCTCGACCCCGGCCGTCCCCAGTACCTTCCGCAGCGCCACCGCCTGCTGCGCCGCCACCGTCATCCCCTGCCCGTAGATCGGGTTGAAGGCGCTCAACGCGTCGCCGATGGCCAGCAGCCCCGCCGGACGGCGCCCCGGACGCTCGTAGTAGCGGCGGACGTTGGCCGTGCTGCGGTTGCTGTGGACGTTGCCCACCGGCTCCATGGTGCTGAGCCATTCGCGCAGGTACGGGTGCGGGAACCGGCGCGCGAAGTCCAGGAAGCCCGCCGGGTCCGTGGGCGCCTCGCTCCCGCGCGGACCGGACAGGCTCGCGATCCACAGGCCGCCCTCCACGCGCAACACCACGCCCGTGAGCGGCTGTTCGGCGTCGGGCAGGAAGTACAGGCAGTGGTAACCGGGGTCCTCGGCGCCCGGCCGCGGCCGGTAGAGCTGGGTGGCGTACCCCTGACCCGTGTCGATCGTCTCCTGGTCGGGTGCCTCGGCGCCGATCTCCTCCAGCCATGTCGGTACCCGCGTGGTCCGCCCCGAGGCGTCCACGACGAGGTCCGCCTCGATCTCGTACGGGTCCTCGGCGGCCCCCCGCTTGCGGACGCGCACCCCGCGTACGCGTTCCGCGTCCCCCACGAGCCCGGCCGCCTCGGTCCCCGCGAGCAACTCCACGCCGCCTTCCGCGAGCACCCGTTCCCGTACGACCGTATCGAGCAACCCCCTTGTGCAGGAAAGAAATCGCGTGCTCGCGGCGAAGCGTTCGTACCAGCGCCCCGACTGGTGCTGGACGAGGTCGTACGGCATCCCGACGGGCAGCGCGCCGTGCGCGGACAGTTCACCGAGGATGCCGGGCAGCAGCGACTCCATCGCCAACTGGCCGCCCTCGACGAAGACATGCGTGTGCCGCGCCTGCGGAATGCCGGGGCGTGGCCCGCCTTTGGAGGCGTCGTCGAGCCGGTCGCGTTCCACGATGGTCACGCGCGCGTGCGCGCTCAGCACCAGTGCCGTGAGCACCCCCGCGAGACTGCCGCCGACGACGACGGCATGGCGTTCACCGGTACCGGTCATGAGGTTCCTCCGTGGTGCGTGGGTCTCGTCCCCGAAGCTCGCGACGAGTTTAACTGTCAGTCCTGGGGCCGGAGTTGACTTCCAGCAGGCGCCGCAGCGAGGCGTCGGGGTGCGGTACGCCGGCGGGGACGCCGTACTCGGGATCGACGGCCGGCACCTGCGGCAGCCGGTTCACGAGGCTCTCCAGCGCGGCGGGCAGGGAGGGCGTACGGCGCGCGTGGCACTGCGCGAGGAGTCGGTGCCGTACGGCGGCCGTCAGCGGCGGCGGGCCACCCCCGGATTCTCCGCCCGTCGACGGCACATCCTCGGGTCCAATGCCCGTCGGCGGCTTCGGCGTCCGCCGCCCCCGCGCCCGCCACCGCTCCGCGTCCCTGAACTCCCCGCGCGCGCTGTGCAGCAGGTACAGCAGGAACGCCGCGGTCCGGTTCCCGCCCTCAGCCGCGTGCCGCCACCACCACCCGGCCGCCTCCTCGGCGCGCGTCAGGTGCAGCAACGCCCCGAAGACCAGGGCCCCGTGGGGATCGCCCCCGCCCTCGTCGACGGGTTCGGCGACGAGCCGCGCGAGACTCGCGGCGGCGGGCGGCGCGTCCACGACGAGCGCCACGGCCAGGTCGAGGTCCCGCGCGGCCTGCTCGTGCGGCGCGGGCGCGAGCGGCGCCGCTACGGGCCTCATTCGCCCGCCGTCCGCCGCTACGGGCCTCACTCGCCCGCCGTCTCCCGGTACGGGCCTCACTCGCCCACCCCCGAAAGCCCCTTCACCCGTCCTCGCGCGTAGCGCGCCTGCGCGCCCACCGCCGCCTGCTCGATCCCCAGGTAGTCCGCGATCTCCGCGTCCCCCACCCCCAGCTCGTACCGCAGCACCACCAAGTCGTACAGCCGCTCGGGGAGTTCGGCCAGCGCGGCCCCGGACACCTCGCCCCCGGGCCGTACGCCCCGCTCCGTCGCGCACGCGTGCACCTCCGCCTTCAACACCCGCCACGCGTACCGCGCCACCGAGTCCGAGCCCAGCACCCGCCGCCAGTTCCCGCGCAGCCACCCGCACGCGCGTGCCACGACCTCGTCGCTGTGCGCCGCGCCCACCTGCGTCTCGGCGTACCGCGTCCACAGCCTCATGTGCGAGTCCGCGAAGGCGTCGAAGGTCAGATCCGGTCGCCGGGGCGCGATCAACGCCGGATCGAGCACCGCCCGCCCGCTCCCGACCGCACGCGCACCCCCGACCGCACCCGCACCCGCACTCGTCCCCGAATCCGGTCCCGGTCCCGGTCCCGCTCCCGTACCCACACCCGCGTCCGCCGTATCCGCCCCGCTCCTCGCACCCCGACCCCCCTCGTCCCCCACCCCTCGATCGCACCGCACAGGCGCCGCTCCTTAGCCCTGATCAGCCCGCACCACCAGGAGCCACCGCGCGCGTCCCCGCGCAACCCCCGGCAACCCAGCAACCCTGGCCCCCCTTTGTCTCGCGTCCACCTGCTCCTCCATAACCCCTTTGTCTGCGAACGGACGACACCTCGGATTTCTGTTCGCACATCCGATCCAGGACGTGTAGGCCCCTGGGCGCCGGGGGCAGAAGACCCCACGACGAAGGGGCTGATGGACGATGGACGAGTACGCGGTGGACCTCGAACTGGATCGCGCGCACTCGGCCCGCGTGTACGACTGGTTCCTCGGCGGTACGACGAACTTCCCCGCCGACCGCGAAGCCGCCGCGGCCGCCCTCGCGGCCTATCCCGTCATCCTCACGACGGCCCGCGTCAACCGCGCCTTCATGCACCGCTCCGTCCGTCTCCTGGCGGGCGCGGGACTCGACCAGTTCCTGGACGTCGGTACGGGCATCCCGACGAGCCCCAACCTCCACGAGGTCGCCCAGTCCGTCCGCCCCGCCGCCCGCGTCGTCTACGCCGACCACGACCCGATCGTCCTCGCCCACGCCCGCGCGCTCTTGCACAGCAGCCCGCAGGGCCGTACGGCGTACGTGCAGGCCGAGGCCCGCGACCCCGCCGCCCTCCTCACCGCCCCCGAGCTCCTCGCGACGCTCGACCTCTCCCGCCCGGTCGCCCTCTCCCTCAACGCCCTCCTCCACTTCGTCCCGGACGACGACGAGGCGTACCCGCTCGTCGAAGCCCTCAAGTCCGCGCTGGCGCCCGGCAGTACGCTCGCGATCAGCCATGTCACGCCGGAGTTCGACCCGGCGGGCATAGCACGCCTCACCCAGGCGTACGAGTCCTCGGGCACCCCAGGAAAGGCCCGTACCCGCGAGGCGATCGCCCGCTTCTTCGAGGGCTGGGACCTCCTGGACCCCGGCCTCGTCCCGAGCCACGCGTGGCGCCCCGAAGCCCCGGACCCCACGACCCCGGCGGAGTCCGCCTGCTACGCGGCGGTGGCCCGCAAACCCGCGAGCTGAACCCTGAAGCCCCTCCTCCCGATCCCCGACGTGGTGGCGGGGCGGGTAAGGTCACGCCATTCTGATCATGTGAACGAGTGATGAGGGTGGGGTGGTTGGCGTGTGGGAGCCGACGGAGGCGGAGGGCGGCCGGCTCGCGGTGCGGTGGTGGAAGTGGGCGTGGTCGGCGCCCGCGGACCGCGACCCGGTGACGGACGAGACGGGGGAGCACGCGGACTGGAACCAGCCGGACGACGTGTGGTTCCTGGCGGGCACGTACGGGGGCACGGTCGTGCGCAAGTGCGAGATCCCGGCGGGGCGCCGGGTGTTCCTGCCGGTCGTGAACACGGTGGGCCCGGGCAACCTGCTGGCCCCCGTCCCCGTGGAGATGGGCATGACACGGGCGGAAGCGACCCTGAACGGCAAGAGCCTCCCCCTGCGCGAGTACACGTCGAAGCCCTTCCGCGCCAAGGGCCTGACCCGCCACGTCGCCTGGGGCCTGTGGTCCGCGCTCGACCCGCTCCCCCCGGGCCCGTACGTCCTCGAGATCAGGGCCCGCTCGACCGGCGGCTTCGAGGTCGACACGACGTACCACCTGACAGCGGTGGCGTGACCTTCTCGCGCCGCAAAGCGAGCCCGCCGCTCTCGCCGGGCTCACGCCGGGAACCGGGCCCGCCGCTCTCCCCGGGCGCACGCCGGGGGAGAATGCGCGGGGCGAGGCCTCGGGCGGGCCGGACGCGCCCGCGGGGACGGGCGAGCGAAGGGACTTCGTGTGAGCGGCTTCGTGGTGCGCAGGGGAGCGCCGTGGTCGCGGTGGAGGGTCGCGGCGATCAAGCCCCAGGTCTGGGCCTGGTGCGAGACACCACTCGGTGAGGCGACCCTGGTCAGGGAGCGCGGCCCCAGGGAGACCCCGGAGGACCACGCCAACGGCGGCGAGACCTGGACGGTGTCCCTGCGGGGCGGGGCGGCGACACTGAGCGTGGAACGACTCCTGCCGGAGCCCGTGCACTCGCTGCCTCGTATGGGCAAGGGCCTGGAGGGCACGGTGGACGGCGAACCCTTCCGCCTCACCGGCAGGCCGGCGCTCCGCCCCGCGCGCCGCACGGTCGCGTTCGAGGGCCCGACGATCGACGTCCGTATGACCCGCCGACGTCTCCGCAACCGCCTCGTGGAGCACGGCAACGAGATCGGCTTCCGCGCGGCCGATGAGCGGTGGCACCTCCCTGACCCCACGGACCGCGCGGTTCTGGCCCTCTGCCTCTTCGAATGGGCCCGCCTCGAAGATGCCCTCGCCAACCCCCTGCTCAGCAACCTGTGACGGCGGTCGGCCGCGACGCCGAGAGCGGCTGAGCCGAAGGAGACGCTAGGTTGACCTGAGTCGGATCGGTTCCGCGTGTCAGTGGTCCGGGAGGTGCGTCATGACTGCCGAGCAGGCGGCCCGAGCACGGAGGCACGGGCAGATCACGGCGGAGCGGTACGACTCCTGGACCGAGGAGCAGTGCCGGGGGGTCGAGATCGTGGACGGATCGGTCGCCGCGCGTCCCCGTGCCTCCAAGCGGCACAACCGTCTCGCCCGCCTCCTGGCGAACGCGCTGGAGGCAGCGGCCGGTCCGGAGTGGAACGCCGACACGGACTTCGACGTCCGGCTCCAGGACGTCCCCCTCACCAACCGGCGCCCGGATGTCGTGGTCTACCGCGCGGACACGATCGACGTCACCCCGACCCGCCCGGAACACGTCCTCCTCGTGGCGGAGGTCGTCTCCCCCGGCTCGGAGACCACTGACCGGATCGTGAAGACGAACCAGTACGCCATGGCGGGCATCGCCTTCTACTGGCGGGTCGAGCAGGCGGCGACCGGCCTCCCGCTCGTCCACACGTATGTCCTCGACCCCGCGACCAGGACCTACCGCGAAGCCGGCCTCTTCACCGGCACCATCGAGACCACGACACCCTTCCCGGTCGAGATCGACCTCAGCCGCGTCTGACCGCGCGGCGAAGGGCCGGGGCGGGTCGGTTGGGGCGTTCGGGCTCTCGACGCGAGTAGGCCCCACCGGTCGCGGCCGGTGGGGCCTACTCGCGTATGCAGCGGTTGCGTGGGCCGTTCAGTCAGGCTCCGGTGCCGTCCCGCTGCCCCGGGACGCCCGCCGTGGCGCGTTCCCCCGCCAGCGCGTTCACCCTGTCCCGTACCAGGTACCAGCCTCCCCACAACCCCAGCGCGATCAACGGTGTGCAGGCGACCGTCCAACTGCCTATATCTCCGTCGCAGGCCATCAGGACGACCACCAGGAGGAGGAAGGCCAGGGTCAGGTAGGAGGTGAAGGGGGCGCCGGGGAGGTGGAAGCCGGGGTCGGCGGCGCGGCCGGTGCGGACGCGGCGGCGGAGGGCGAGTTGGCAGAGGATGATCATGGCCCAGGTGCCGATCATCGTGATCGCCGAGAAGTTGAGGACGATCGAGAAGGCGCGGTCCGGGACCAGGTAGTTGAGGACGATTCCGGCCAGGTAGCAGGAGGCCGTGAGGAGGATGCCGCCGAAGGGGACGTGGCGGCGGTTCATCTTCGTCGTGAAGCGCGGGGCCGAGCCCGCGAGGCCCATCGAGCGCAGGGTGCGGCCCGTCGAGTACAGGCCCGAGTTGCACGAGGAGAGCGCGGCCGTCAGGACCACGAAGTTCATGATGCCGTCCGCGCCCGGGATGCCGACCTTGCTCATCAGCGTCACGAACGGCGACTCCGCGCCGCTGTACGACGTCCACGGCAGGAGGAGGACCAGGAGGAGTACCGAGCACACGTAGAAGACCACGATCCGCCAGGAGACGGAGTTGATCGCCTTCGGGATGACCTTGCGCGGGTCGTGCGTCTCGCCCGCCGTGATGCCGACCATCTCGATCGCCGCGTACGAGAAGACCACGCCCTGGGTGATGACGATCGCCGCGACGAAGCCGTGCGGCAGCATCCCGCCGTGGTCCGTGATGAGCTGCGGGCCCCCGGCCTCGCCCTGGATCGGGTGGCGGCTCGCGAGCAGCCAGCAGCCGATCGCGAGGAACGCGATGATCGCCGCGACCTTGATCACCGAGAACCAGAACTCGAACTCCCCGAACCACCGCACCGAGATCATGTTGGCGCCCAGCACGACGAGCAGCGCGACCAGTGCGAGCGTCCACTGCGGTATGTCGCGGAAGGCGCTCCAGTAGTGGAGGTAGACGGCCACCGCCGTGATCTCCGCGATCCCCGAGCAGATCCAGTGCAGGAAGTAGATCCAGCCCGCCAGGTACGCCGCCTTCTCCCCGCCGAGCAGCTCGCGCGAGTACGAGACGAACGAGCCCGAGCTCGGGCGGTGCATGACCAGCTCGCCCATCGCCCGCGCGATGAAGAACGCGAACAGCCCCGTCACCGCGAAGACGACGACGAGGGACGGGCCGGCCTTGTGCAGGCGTTCGCCCGCGCCGAGGAAGAGCCCCGTACCGATCGCGCCGCCCACGGCGATCATCTGCACCTGGCGGCGGCGCAGGCCCGGCGCGTAGCCGTCCTCGGCGACGACAGGGGACGGGGCGGGCGGGGTGGTGCCAAGGGACGCGGTCGCTCGGGTGCTTCCTTGTTGCATGGGGGTTTCGCTCCGTACTGCCAAGAGGCACTGCCGCGCGCCCGCCCGCACCGCGCGACGCCGTGGGGGACGGCGGCGCACGGGTGACGGGGGGCTGGGGACGGCGGCGGGGTGCCGGTCGTTCTCCGGGTGGGGGGCGGGTCAGGGACGCACGGGGGTGCGCACCGGACCCGCAGCACCCTACCGATTGGTAGGTGCGGAATACACTTGTGGGGGATCGGTGCAGGTCAGCGCCGTAGGCGGGGCTGAGTTAAGCACCGTGCGCGCGTCTCGTTCAGCGCCGTACGCGCGTCTCGTTCAGCGCCGTACGCGCGTCTCGCTCAGCGTCGTACGCGCGTCTCGCTCAGCGTCGTACCAGCGCCGGTTCGCCCGCCCCCTTCAGCGCCCCCGACTCCGCCGCGCCGCTCTCCGCCAGCAGCTCCGCCAGGGACTGGGCCCGGCGGATCGGCGCGAAGCGCGTGCGGCCGTCGTCGTCCGTCCAGAAGCCGTGGACCGCCGGGCGCGGGAGGCTGTTGTAGGCGAAGTGCGTCGAGAAGTAGTACGCGCCCGTGTCCCACAGCGCGATCAGGTCGCCGGGGGACAGCTCCGGGAGCGTACGGCCGCGCGCCACGAGGTCGCCCGCGAAGCAGCAGGGGCCCGCGACGTCCTGGACCAGGTCGGGGGACTCCTTCAGCGTGCCGTCGGGGGCGAAGGCCGCGACGCGCAGCGGCCAGGAGTCGGGGACGAAGACCGTACGGGTCGCGACCTGCGCGCCCGCGTGCGTCACCGCGATGCGGCGGCCTCCCGAGGTCTTCGTGTACTCGACGAGCGCCGCGACGAAGCCCTGCTTCGCGAGCAGCGAGCGGCCGAACTCCGTGACGATCGTGTAGCGCCCGTCGAAGAGTCCGGGGACCTTCTCGCGCAGCAGGTTCGCGTAGTCGGCGAAGCGCGGGGTGATCTCCTCGCCCTCGAAGTTGACGGGGAGGCCGCCGCCGATGTCGATCGTGTCGACCTGCCGCCGCCCCGCCTCGCGGTTGACGCGCTCGGCCAGCTCGTACACGATCCGTACCGACTCCGCCATCAGCTCCAGGGCGACGCCCTGCGAGCCCGTGTGCGTGTGCAGGCGCGTGAGCCAGGGGCGTTCGGCGTACTGCCGGACGAGCCAGTCCTCGGCGCCCGCGTCGCGCAGCGCGACGCCGAACTTCGACGTCGCCGTGGCCGTCGACATGGCCCCGATCGAGCCCGTACCGACCTGCGGGTTGACGCGCACGCCGAGCGGCGATCCGGTCGGGCCCTCGGCGACGAGCGCGTCGATACGGGCCAGCTCCTGCGGGTTGTCCGCGTTCACCGCGATGCCGTGGGCGAGCGCGTCGCGCAGCTCGGCGACCGTCTTGGCGGGCGAGTCGAAGACGATACGGGAGGCGGGAACACCGGCCGCGCGGGCGAGTTCCAGCTCGCCGGGGCTCGCCACCTCGCAGCCCACGCCCTCCTCGTTCAGCACCTCCAGGACCGGGACCAGCGAGGCCGCCTTCACGGCGAACGTGTGCAGGACGGGCGCGGGCCCCGCGAAGGCGGCGCGCAGCTCACGTACCGCCTCGCGCACCCCCGTCACGTCGACGAAGCCCGCGACCGGGGCCTCGGGGCCGACCAGTCCGGCGCGCGCGGCCTCGCGCAGCGCCGCGTGCCTGCGGGCCAGGGAGTCGTGTTCCATCGTCGGGTCTCCTCGCCGGATTCCGGTGGGTGCGGTCGTACGGGCACCACTCTCCGGCACCGGCGCGCGCCCCGTCTGCGGCGAATCGGCCCACGTCGCGCCTGTCGTCCTCGTACGGACGGACAAGGGCGGCGGGGGAGGGGGCGGGGGGTTGTGCGGAAGTGAGAAGGGGCGTGGGTGGTTTCGTACGGGAGGACAAGGCGCCCCGCGAGGGCGGGTCCTCAGTCCCGTACCCGCGTCGCGATGTACGCCAGCGTCGTGTCGAGCGCCGTTTCCAGGGGGAGGGTCGCGCGCTGGATCTGGGTGAGGAGGAGGCCGCCCTGGAGTGCGGAGAGGAGGGCGAGCGCGAGGGCGTCCGGGTCGGTGTCCGGCGTGAACTCGCCGCGCGCGTGCATCGCGCGCAGGCCCGCCCTGATCTCGTCCTCCCACTGGTCGAAGGCCTCCGCGACGAGACCGCGCGCGAACGCGTCGTGCTCGGCGACCTCCGCGCCGAGCGCCCCGAGCGGGCAGCCGCCCCGGCAGCCCAGCGAGCGCTGGTGCGCCACGATCCCGTCGCGCCAGGCGCGCAGGCCCGCGAGCGAGTCGAGGTGCGAGAGGAGGGGCTGCTGCATCTCCAGGACGTCGCCGCGTGTGTACGCGACGACGGCGCGCACGAGGTCCTGCTTGCCGGCGAAGTAGTGGTACACCTGCGAACCGCTCACCTCGGCCGCCTCGCGCACCTGCTCCAGCGTCGTCGCCCCGACGCCCTGCCGCGTCATGAGCCGGGCCGCCGCGGCGACGATCCGCTCCCGCGTGGCGCGGCCCTTCGGGGTCAGCCGGGGGGACTTGGGGCCGCGGGCGTTCGTCGGCATCACAGGCTCGCTCTCGTGGTTCCGGCCGGGCGAAGTTGGCTTTCCCCTTCTCCGGCCGGGCGAATTTTCTGGTATGGACAACCCATTTTTCGCGACGAACGATGGCAGCACAAGGGCCGGTCGTCCGAGACCGTCCGCCCGATCCGTATGCCGGAGGTTCGTCGTGCCCGAATCCATCACCGCTCAAGTAGCCCGCCTCCAGGAGCAGATGACCGGCCACATGCCCGCCGAGGCGCTACGCGCCTTCGCCGGGGAACAGGCCGCGCTCGCCGGTGCGCCGGTCCCCGACGCCGTCCCCGCGCCCGGGACCCCGCTCCCGGACGCCGACCTGCTCGACGGCCACGGCGAGCCGACGACACTCGCCGCCGCGCGCGGCGGAGCGCCCGCCGTCCTCGTCTTCTACCGGGGCGCCTGGTGCCCGTACTGCAACCTCACGCTGCGGACGTACGAGGAGCGGGTGCGGCCCGCGCTCGACGCGCGCGGCGTGCGGCTGATCGCGGTGAGCCCGCAGCGCCCGGACGGCTCGCTCACGACGGCCGAGACCAATGCGCTCACGTTCACCGTGCTCTCCGACCCCGGCAACAAGCTCGCGGCGGCGCTCGGCATCCTCACTCAGGCCACGCCGGAGGCGAGCGAGGCGCAGCGCGCGCTCGGTCTCGACGTCGCGGCGGCGAACGCGGACGGCACGGCGGCGATCCCGATGCCGACGACCGTCGTCCTCGACGCCGAAGGGGTCGTGCGGTGGATCGACGTGCACCCCGACTACACGACGCGCACGGAGCCGGAGGCGCTGGTGGGAGCGGTGGACCGGTACCTCGGCGGCGTGTCGGGGTGACTCGGCGGGGCGGCGCTCACGGGTGACTCGGCGCTGCGTCCTCGCGGGGTGACTCAGCGGGGCGCCGACCACGGAAGCAGCCCCGCCGCGCGCAGTCCCAGTTCCGCGACGAGGCGCGTGTCGGGGTCCGTGAGGTCCATGCCGAAGAGGTCCTGGAGGCGGCGGAGGCGGTAGCGCAGGGTGTTGGGGTGGACGGCGAGGAGCTTCGCCGTCGCCGGCACGTCGCCGAAGCGGTCGAGGTACGCGGCGAGGGTGCGGGCGAGGTCCGCGCGGTGCTCCTCGTCGTGCGCGAGGAGCGCGCGGACGGTGGCGTCGGGCGGCGGAGTCAGCGCGGCGACCGCGTCAGTGACACGGAGGGCGTCGAGCGCGGCCCGTACGTCGTCCTCCGCCGCGACCTCGGGCAGGCCCTCGCGCGCCCCCAGGACCCGCAGCACGAGGTGCGCGGCGCGGCGGGACTCGACGGCGCGGGCCAAGTCCTCCCGTACGGCACCGACCGCGACGAGGGGCCGCGCGCCCGCGCCCCGTACCGCCGCCGCCAGCTCCCTGCCGAGGCGCCTCGCGGTCCGTACGGGGTCCTGGGCCGGCTCCTGGGGACGCGCCGACTCCGGCGCGGGCGCGGCGGCGAGCGGGAGCAGTACGTCGAGGCGGTGGCGGTCCTCCTCGCGCACCGTGAGCCCGGCGGGGTGGTGCGCGGTGGCCTGGAGGGCGGCGAGGTGGAGGGCGCGGGCCGGGTCGGCCTGACCGGTCTGCCCGGCTCCGGGCTGCCCGGTTGCGGGCAGGGCGAGGACGCTGAGGACCACGCAGGGGGTGTGCGGGCTGAGGCCGAGGGTCGCGGCGGCGGAGGGGACGTCGGCGGTGCCGTCGATGAGGGCCCGTACCGCCTGGGCGCGGCGCGTCGACCCCGTACGGGTGCGCAGCCGGTGGTGGAGCAGGTGCGGGGCCGCCGTGCGCGCCGCCTCGCGCAGCGCCCGGCGCGCGCCGGGGCCGAGCGGCGTGCCGTCCGCCGCGACCCACAGCGAGCCGAGCACCTCCTCGCCCGCCCGCACCGCGATCGCGAGCCGCTCCGGGAAGCGTTCCTCGGCGGGGCGGTGCACGACGTCGTCGCTCGTCCACAGGGTGCGCAGGAAGCCGCTCGCGCCCAGCTCCGCGAGCCGCCAGCGCGGGACCCGCTGGCCGAGGATCGTGAGGCGGCGCAGCGGGTCGGCGCCGTTCTCAGTGCGGGAGTAGGCGAGGACGCGGGACTCGGGATCCTCGATCGTGACGGCGCCGCCGACGAGCGTGGCGAAGGCGTTCGCGAGCGCGGGGAGGTCGCCGAGCGGCACCTCCGCGTGCGCCCCTTCGGCGCCCCCGCTCTGCGCGAGCCCCGCCCGCAGCAGGGCTATCAGCTCCGTCCACTCGACCCACGGGGCGCGGGTGAGGAGCGCGGTGGGCACGGTGCGGGCCACGTCGAGGAGCCGGGGCGCCGGACCGGTCGCGCCGCGCCGCAGGACGAGCGCGGCGGCCTTCGCGCGGGCGGCGGCCCGGAGCACGTCGGCGGCGGCGGGCGAGGAGGCGTCGACGCCGGTCGCGACGAGGACGTGATCGCGCGCCGAGAAGGTCTCGCCGGGATCGTAGACGCCGACGCCGCGTACGGGAACGGCGTGCCCGCCCGGCACGGTCACGACCTCGACGGCCTCCCCGGCCCCGGCGGCGAGGACGGTGGCGAGGGTGGGGGCGTCGTCGGGCCCGGGGGCGGCGTCGGGCTGGTGGGCGTCCTCGGGCTCGCGTGCGTGGTCGGGGGTGGGCGGCATCCGTCCATGGTGGCGCACGCGGGCGCCGGGCGGAGGCGGATGTGGGGGGCGGCACAGCGGGGCGCGGCCCGGCTCAAGCGGCGTGGAACTCCCGTACGACCTCGATCGGGCCGACGAGGTGCGCGTTGAACTCCGGCAGGTCCTCCGCCGGGACCCGCAGTTCGAGGAACGTGTCCTCCCGCGCACGCGCGGGAGGACAACATGAGCGAGATAATTTCGACCAGTCAGTCAGACTCAGCTGGCTTACGGAAGCCCTTCACCCATACCGCGACACCATAGGTATGTGGGTCGGCCTCTCCGGCATTGAATCCCGCCGAGGACAGAATACCAAGGAGAGCGCTCCGCATACAGGCAACCACGGTTTCATGATGCCGGATTGCGTGAGGGACCTTCGAAGGGTCGACCCCTTGCTCGAATAGCGCCAGGGAACGGTCTGCCAACTCCGACTCCGTTTCCCATTCCACCAAAACATTTCCGGGAGCGATTGGATCCACGTGAACCCCTGCTCCTGAACGGTGGGCCGCAACATTCATCTCGGCTCGGTGAGCTGGAATTCCCGCATCCGACAACGCGTCACAGGTCTGGTCTGCTAGAGCATTAAGTCGAGCCAACTCCTCAGGCGTTACTTTTGGTGGTAGCTCCGAACTGAAGTCAACCATGCGCCCGACTACTCCTTTTCCTCTCGCTGTGTACCCCCGGTCAGCTTCATCTGGAACCCCCCCGCCTGCCGGATGTATTTCGTCAGCAATTGCTTGGCGCCCGATTCCATCCCCGGCAGCCACGGAACCGACCACGTCACAGGGACTCCAACCTCCAGTGCCTCGTCCAGCTCGCCAGCGCAGTCAGCACACGGCTGCCTTTCAGTGTAAAGGGCCTTAATGTCTTTGGTGTCGAACCCTTCTGCTCTCACTTTGTCCATGAGGGCGGTCTCCGCATGCCCGGAGTCGCCACTGCTCGCTACAACCAGATCCCCGGTTTTGGGGTCATTCCAGCCCGGCAGCTTGGCAACCGCTACATTGTGTCTGGCATCATAGAATCCCGATTCCACTCTGAATTGGTGCGCCATACGCCCCAGTTCGTCCCCATTGTAGCGCACAAGGCCGCCACAGCCTTCGCTTACCGCCCCTGTGGCTACTCCTTGCTGTACCAGCCGGCTGACCGGTTTCCGTGTACAGAAATCAACCATCGCGTCCAGTGCGCGGTATCCGATGTTAGCGATGACGTCATCAGCAAGGCCGAGGTTACGCAATGCCTTAAATGCGTCAGAGAATCCGATCCCGGTCCTGGCCGCTGCATCCAGCGCGCGAATTCCGTCTACAAGCGGCCTGATCAACTTGCCGGCGAACAAGGTCGCAACGTCCACTGCGGCCCAGGCGTAGCCTCCCCAGCTTCCGTTATCGCCGCCAGGGGTGATTTTTTTAGCGCATTTGATCCAGCTGCCGAAGAGGATGTCGATAGGGTTGATGCCTTCTTGGTATTCGGCGATTGTGATGGTGTGAGTGACCGTGCTGGAGAGTGTTCCGGTGGAGATGTCTTCCAGATAGATCGTGGCGTCGGCGGCGCACATGTTGGCCCAGATATCGGCGGTGCACATGTACACGCTGAGGTCGGCGCGATAGTTGAACTTCGTGGTGATCGTGCAGTCGCCCTGGTAGACGAGGTGGTTCAGCCAGCCGTCGCAGCCGTCGGTCTTCTTTACGGTCTGCGGGGCGCCGACCTGCTCGATCTTGTTGATGACGTAAAAGACGCCACCGATCGGGTCGCCGACGTTATCGACGACGGTTCCGGTTTCGAGTTGCTTGGCGTTCGCGGCAGCTTCGGCTTCCTCGGCGGCTTGCTGGGCTGAGTCTGCGTATTTTTGTGCGTCTTTGGCTGCTTCTTCTGCTGCGGTGGCGTCGCGGTCGGCCTGTTCCGCTGCCTGGCGAGCGTCGCTTGCGGCGGCTTCGGCTGCGTCTGCTGCCGCGTGGGCTGCTTCGGCGTCGAGTGCTGCTTGGTCGGCGGAGGCGCGGGCGTCCGCGGCGTAGCCTTCCGCGCGTCCTGCGGCTTGGTCTGCGGCGAGGGCGTCGGCTGTTGCTTGTTTGTCGTAGTCGACGGTCCGGGCCAGTGATGCGGTGGCCTTGGCGGCGGCTTCTGCTGCTTGGGCGCTGTAGCCGAGTGCTTCGGCGGCGTAGCCGCGGGCTTCGGCTGCGGAGGCGGCTGCGTTGGCTGCGCTTTGGTAGGCGGCTTTGGTGTCGGCTGCGGCCTGGTCGGCCAGCTTCTGGGCGAGGGCTGCTTCCTGTTTGGCGTTCTTCGCGTGGGTGTCGGCGACTGCGGCCTGTTGCTGGGCGATGGTTTTGGATGCTTGGCCGGTCAGGACGACCAGGGGTGCGGCGTAGTCGGTGGTGATGTAGGGGGAGCCGAGTTCGATGGCGTCGTTGGCCGGCTGGGCGACCTGTGCCGCGGCGTGCTGGGCGTCGGCTGCGGCCTGTGCGGTGGTGTAGGCGTAGCCGGTTGCTTTTGCCGCGGCGGCCTGGGCGATGTTCGCCTGCTTTTTTGCCTCGTCGGCGTCGTTCTTGGCTTCCTTGGCGTGCTGTTCGGCGTCGTCGGCGTCCTTGACCGCTGCCTTGGCTTCGGATGCGGCGTCTTTGGCGGCGTTGATGGCGTCGGCGGCGGCGCTGGTGGCGGTGGTGACGGCGGCGTCGGCTTTGAGCTTGGCGGCCTGGGCGGCGTCGGCGTCCGAGCGTGCCCGTGTCGCGGCTGCCTCGGCTCGTGTGGCAGCGGCATCGGCGTCCGCCGCTGCCTTGGATGCCGCGTCGGCCTCGCCGCGGGCAGCACTGGCCGCGGCCTCGGCTTCGTCAGCCGCCTGATCGGCCTCGTCAGCCGCGGCTCGTGCGGCTGACGCATCCTCTTCGGAGTCCTCGGTATCGGCGTAGGCATCCTTGGCATCGGCCTTGGCGCGTGCGGCGTCCGCTTCCTGTTCGGCGTCCCAGGCGTCGTCGCGCTTCGCCTTGGCGTCGTCCCGGGCTTGCTCTGCGGTGGCACGTTTGTCCGAGGCGGTCTTCGCCGCGCTCTGCGCCCGGGTCTCGGCGGCTTCCGCGGAGTCCTTGTAGCCCTCGGCGTTCTTCTTGTGCTCGGCTGCCTCGGCCTGCTTGGCGGCGGCCGTCTCCTTCTCGGCCTTGGCCGTCTTCTCTTCTGCCTCGGCGGCAAGGCGCTTGGCGTGCGCGTCGGCCGCTGCCGCCTTGGCGACGCCTTCCGCCTTGAGCGCGTCGGCGAGCTTGCTCTCGGCGGTTTCCTTGTCCTTCTTCGCGTTGTCGCGGTGCGTCTTCGCCGAGGACGCGGCTGCGGCGGCCTGCTGTTCGGCCAGCTTCGCGGACTCCTTGCGGAACTCGGCCTGCGTCTGGGCCGTCTGGGCAACTGCGCGCTCGGCGATGGTCTTGCTGTCAGCAGCCGAAGCGTGCGTGGCCGCCTCAGCCGTCTGGGCGGCGACCACCACGGCGTCCAGCGCGGCTGCCGCACCGTGGGTGACCTGGGCCTTCTGCTGCCCCACGAGGAGACCGCGGCCGCGCGGCGCGCCGTTGTCGTCAGCGATCTTGTTCGCGACCGCGATGGCCGTGTCGGTGACGGTCACCGCGCGCTTGGCGGCGGCGGCCTGCTGCTTGAGCTGGATGAGTTGCGCCTTGGTCACCGACTGCGCGTTGGCGAGGCTTTGTTTGGCCAGCGTGAACTGCGAGGCCGGGGGCTGGGTGGTCTCGTTCTTGCCCCGCCTCCTGGTGACCAGTACGCCTGCCAGCGCACCGTGTGGTCGGCGACCCACGCGTAGCCGAGCATGTTGCCCAGCACCTTCGCACCCGACGTCAGTGCCTTGGTCGCGGTGGTGTTGGCATCGACGATCTGGTTGCGCTGTGTGGCCTGCGAGGTGATCTCGGCCTGCCACTCGCCGGCGGCGGTCTCAACCTCTGGACGCAGGACACGGTCAGGGTCTATCGGGTCGCGCCAGGCACACGCGGCGAAACGCGTCTTCAGGTTCTCGACAGCGATGCGGTACTCGGCGCTGTCGACGGTCGGCGCGGAGCTGGGAAAGCCTCCTGATTCCAGGAAGATACGAGCGTCGTCGGCCCCCATTGGCTCCATCGACCACTTGGCGAGCTGGTTGTACGCGGAATTCCTGGTGTAGGCGCGCTCCCACTCGTCCGAGGGCAGACCGGGATCGAGAGTGCCGTCACCGTAGAGAGGTTCGCCCTGGGCCTTGACCGCCTGCCGCGTGTCCGTGTTGGCGAGAGGGGTCGGGTCGTCGTAGAACTCGTCCTCGTCCCGCATGACCTGCTGGAAGTACCACTCGTTCAGCCCGGTCTGTTCGAAGAAGTCCTTCTGCCCACTCTGCCAGTTGGGCGGCTCGTAGAAGTCGGCTCGGCTCTCGAAACCGCCCGGCTCATCGAGGCCGCTGAGGGCTGCCTTCCACTTGGCGGTCAGGCCGTCCTGGGACTCGGTTGCCGACTCAGCCGCCTCGTGGTCGCTTTCGTAAGCGGCAGCCAGAGGCGTGTCTTCCGAGTAGTCCCGGTTCGCGAGGCTGTGGAGTTTCGCCGGGTCCTGGCTGAGTCCGTCCTGGGCTATCGCACTCATGCCGGGTCCGCCCAGGCGCAGCACCCCGCTCATCAGGCACTGGTCCTGCCGCAGTTGCTCGGCGGCAGTATCGACATCCCAGTCGTCCTCGTCGCTGTCGCTGACCTGAACCATGCGGTTCGGTCGGGGAAGGCCACCGGGCTGGACAGCGAAACCGCTGATCAGCGCCAGCGCCGTAACGGGGACGAGGC
This sequence comes from Streptomyces sp. NPDC088923, assembly GCF_044749745.1. NCBI lineage: Bacteria > Bacillati > Actinomycetota > Actinomycetes > Kitasatosporales > Streptomycetaceae > Streptomyces > Streptomyces sp. NPDC088923. Next base: position 1,494,525 of record NZ_JBIVIO010000001.1, read on the forward strand.
CGGTGGCGAGGCCGCGGAACCGGCGTCTGAGGCGCCGTCCGAAACGCGGCGGTTTATCACGCATGACTCTAGGAATGGACATGACAGATGGCCGCACAGCCCGGCGCCGGAGCGGGTCGGGCTGCACGGCATGGGTCAGGCGCTACTGACACCCTGTCGTATCAATCCACAGGGTCGTCATATGTTGATCACACTAGCCATACAGATCATGCATATGGCGAGGTTTTCGCGGTAACCATGTGCGGCACAAGAGCCAACTGTGCTGATGGCTAACGGCTCTGATCTGACGGCAGTCTCACCCAGGGGCTTCTTGGGGGCTCCTCGCCGCGGTATCCGCGTTCACAGCGTCCTGACGACGGCGCGGGCGAGCGATCACCACCGGTCGTCCTTACTCACGGAGAAGACGCTTGTGTCATCCACCGCCAACCACCGCTGGCGCTGCGCACTCCGAATCAGTGCTGCGAGCACCGCATTGGCCCTCACAGTGCTTTCCGCATCCACGACTGCCGCCTCGGCGTCCGAGGACACCGCCGGGCAGCGGGCCGCGCGCATCACCGCTGCGGCCCAGGGCGCCGCACCGGGGCACTCCTTCACCACACGCGCGGCGACTGAGCCGGTCCCCTCCTTCGGCCTCTTCGGCATCCGGCCGAACGGAGAACTGAACTACCACCCACCCCGTGGCGACGGGGTCTTCGGCCCACGTGAGCTTCTGGCCACGGACTACACGGACGTCAAGACCGCCAGTAACGCGGACGACGATGGTGACGGCATCGCCGACGACACCTGGCTATGGACTACCGACGGACGCCTTTCCAGCAGTTACGGCTATGTCGGGGACGGCTGGAACAAGTACGACATCGTCTTCTCTCCCGGCAATCTCGGTGGCGCGGCCGGGTACGACATTCTCGCCCGTGATGCGGCAGGGACTTTGTGGATCTACCTCGGTTACGGCGACGGCACCCTCTCCCGTCACGAATTGGACAGCGGCTGGAATCAGTACACCCTTATGGTCGGCAAGGGCGACCTGACAGGTGACGGGAAAGCTGATGTGGTCGCCCGCGACTCGTCCGGTGTCCTCTGGCTCCTCACCGGGACGGGGGATTGGCGCGCCCCCTTTGAGGCACGCACCAGAATCGGCGGAGGCTGGAACGTCTACGACTCCCTCGTCGGTGTCGGGGACAACGACTATGACGGCAAAGCCGACCTCGTTGCCCGCGAACCGGCCGGAGACCTCTACTTCTACAAAGGCACCGGCAAGGCCACCGCGCCCTTCGAGGCCAAACGGAAGATCGGCACCGGGTACAACATCTACCGCGTGATGTTCTCCTGACCAGCGGCCCCGCGCCTCCGGCACTCACCGAGGGGGCGGCACGGAACGTCCCACGAGCCGGACGGCTTCCGCCCCCGTGTCCCCCCTACGCCGGGTCCATCCCCACCAGGTCCGCCTCTCGCGCGAGGCGCCTCAGCTCCTCGACCTCCCAGCCGGTGAGGCGGGCGATGTCGGTCTCGGTCTGGATGGTGAGCGCGGGGTCCTCGCGGACGGCGCGGAGCGCGGCGACGATCTCGACGACGAGGTCGTCGCGCGCGGCGGTGAGGGCCTGGGCCGCCTCCGCGTGGCGGTGGGCGGCGAGTTCGAGGCGAGCCATCGGGTCCGTGGTCATGGGCGGGCGTCTGCCCCGTCCACGGGCGCTCACGCACGCGGCGCCGGGAAGAGGGGGAGCGGGGCACGGAAGCGCGCCGCCCTCCGCGCGCGAGCCGAGGCTGACGCGGAACGCCCCCGGCCCTTCCGCCGGAACCCGGCCGGCGGTCGCGAAGGCGGGCCCTGGGCGGACCGGCTCCGGGAGGCGTGTAGGGGGAGCCGGTCATTCCCCGTGTACGCGGCGCGCGTGCGGGGGACCATGGGCCGGGGGAACCGCAACGGGCGGACCCCCGTGTCCGCTTGGGGGGCTCGTATGCGCAGGCGTCAGGAAAGACGTTGGTCCGTGGCGACGGCGGGGGCGGCGCTCGCCCTCCTCGTACCGCTCGCGCTCGTCGCGCAGCCCGCGCAGGCCGCGAGCAGGCCCGCGCCGCCGCGTGTGCTGCCGGGGCTTGACCCCGTACGGCTCCCGGCCGGGACGACCCCCAATACGCTCGAATCCGGTAACGCCGTACGGGACTTCGGGGCCGGGGGCCTCGCCGTGGGGGCCTCGCTCGGGGTGCCCGCGTACTGGACGGGGACCGGGGGCGCGCGGCCGGTGGTGCACGCGGTGCCGCTGCCGGCGGGGTGGACCGGGGGCGTGGTCAACGCGGTGAACGCGGACGGGCTCATGGTCGGCGACCTCACGGGGTCGGGCACGTACGCGGCCTTCGCCTACCAGAAGGGCGCGAAGAAGCTCACGCTGCTCCCGGAGGGCCAGAGCGCCGAGGACGTCAACGACGCGGGCACCGTGGTCGGTTCGGACCGTCCGTACGAGGGCGGGACGACGGGACTCGTGTGGCGCGCGGGCGCGCTCGTACGGCGGCTGCCGCTGCCCGGCGACGGTGCGACGTTCTACCACGTGGCCGCGATCAACGAGGCGGGCACGATCGCCGGGCAGGCGGAGCGGGTCGTCCCGGGCGACGGGAGCGCGTACGAGCGCTGGGAGAACTTTCCCGTCGTGTGGCCGGCCGAGGGCTCGGCGCCGCCCCTCGAACTGTCGCGCAGCGGCCAGGCGGGGCTGTACGACTACTCGCAGGTGACGGACATTGACGCGGCGGGGAACGTCGTCGGCTACGACTGGACGGGGCCGTGGCAGGAGCACACGCCGTGGACGTGGAGCGCCCCGTACGCCACGGCCGGCGAGGCCGCGAGCCTCCCGGCCGGTACGACCGGCGCCACGCTGGAGGCGGTCGCCCCGACGAGCGGCGTCGCGGTCGGTACGGCGCTGGCGCCGGGGGCCGTCGAGTGGCCGTACGACACCCACCAGGCCCTCTACCGCGACGCCCACGGCACCTCGCGCCTCCTTCCGCCCCTGGCGGAGGGCCGCACGGCGGAGGCGTACGCGGTGACGGACGCGAGTCGCGCGGGCGGAACCGCGCGGGACGGGGAGGGGGTGGCGCACGCGGTGGTGTGGCGCCACGCGGAGCGACAGGCGAGGTGAGGGCGGCCCCCGGGCGGGAGACGAAGGCCGTCACGCTTCGCGCGTGAGCGACCGGAACGTCGCCCGGTACGGGGGCTCCTCCAAGAGCTGCCGGATGAAGGCCTGGGACGCGGCCGGGGGAAGGGCCTGGTCGCGGACGGCGTCGTAACGCCGCTGGAGGCTCTCGATCCGGGCCGGGCTCTCGATGACGTGCCCGCTGACGCTGTTCTCGGTGTACGCCACGGTGGAGCCGTCGGGTTGCCTCAGAAAGGTGAGGTTGGTACTGGCCAGGCCGTGCATCCCCGCCGCGAAGGGCAGCACGTGAACGGTGATGTGGCGTGCGTTCGTCGCCCCAAGAAGGTCCTCCAACTGAGCTCGCCACTGTGCCCGGTCGGTGAGGGGCGTGCGCAGCGCGGCTTCCGAGAAGATCGCCCGGAAGGCGGGCGCCTGCGCGCCGTAAAGCCGGGCCCGGCGGCGCATCCGGGCCGACACCTGCTGGTCGAGCGTCGTGCCGGTCATCCCGCCCCCGAGGCCCATCCGTTCCCGCGCGTAGTCGGGCGTCTGGAGCAGGCCGTGGAGGAGGTCGATGCCGAGCTCGGGGCGTACGGGGCGGGAGCGGCCACCGGGCCCGCCCAGCGCGCCGTCGACGACGCCCTCGCGTGCCGGCTCGGCACGACCACCCGCGCGGACATGGAGCACCACACGCGGCTCCTGCGGGTCCGGGCCGAGGCGTTGCTCGGGGCCGGGATCGCCGGGGAGACCGCCGAGCTGGTGCGCGCGTTGCTCGACGGGGCGCCCTCGCGCGAGGACCCCGCTCATGCCGCGTACGCCCACATGCAGGCGCTCGCCCGGTTGCTCCGCCACCACGGCGGTGAAGCCCCTGTCCCCGTGGCCCCCTGACCGCGACCCCGGTCGCGCCGTATTGGACGCCCCCACGGGTCCTCCGGGGGTCGGGGGATGACGGCCTCGTCCGGAGTGGCCCGTGCGGGGCGCGAGGGAAGTCCACCAGGGGCGGAGGCGGGGCGCGAGGGCCGTTCGGCCCCTCACCCGGGGCCGGACGGCGGGCCGGGGCGTTGCGATACTGGGGCGTGCCGCTGGAGGGCGCGCGCCCCCGGGGTGCGCTGCCCGGGGTGGCCGTCCCGTCCCGTACCGGAGTCCCGTCATGATGCCTGCACCCGCCCCCCGGACCTTCTCGTGAGCCCCGTGCCGCCGCCCGGCGCCGCGCCCGCCGCTCCCGTCCGCGTCTTCCTGCTCGACGACCACGAGGTCGTACGGCGGGGGCTGCGCGATCTGCTGGAGGCGGAGCCGGACATCGTCGTGGTCGGTGAGGCCGCCAACGCGCGGGAGGCGCTCGCGCGCGTGCCCGCGACGCGGCCCGACGTCGCCGTGCTCGACGTACGGCTCGGCAGTGCGACCGGCGGGGACCACGAAGGCGTCGAGGTGTGCCGGGAGCTGCGGGCCGAACTGCCGGACCTCGCCTGCCTCATGCTCACGTCCTTCGACGACGACGAGGCGCTCTTCGACGCGATCATGGCGGGCGCGGCCGGCTACGTGCTCAAGCAGATCAACGGCTCCGACCTCCTCAACGCGGTACGGACCGTCGCCACCGGCACCTCGCTCCTCGACCCCCGCATGACGAGCCGCGTCATGGCCCGCATCCGCGAGCCCGAGCCGGAGAAGCCCGAGCCGAGCCGCGCCCTGCCCGGCGAACTCGACCGGCTCTCGCCGCGCGAGCTGGAGATCCTCGACCTCATCGGGCTCGGCCTCACCAACCGGCAGATCGCCGCACGCCTCTACCTCGCCGAGAAGACGGTCAAGAACCGCGTCTCGTCGATCCTCGGGAAGCTCGGCGTCGGACGGCGGATACAGGCGGCGATGATCGCGGAGCGGCTGCGGGGGACGGACGCGGGGCGGCCGACGGCGTGACCGTCCGTTCCCGGGACGGCTGACGTTCCCGGGCGGGCCGCCGGTCACCCCCCGCCCCTCAGCGGCTGCCGCCCGAGGCCAGTACCAGCGCCCCCGTGATCCACCGCGCGTCCTGTGAGGCGAGGAAGGCCACGAGCGGGCCGTAGTCGCCGGGCGTGCCGCTGCGGCCCAGGGGCGTCGCGGCGATCGCGCGGGCCTCCAGTTCCGAGCCGACGTACCCGGCGGCGCGGGTGCCCTCGGTGTCGGAGGCGCCGGGCTGGACCGCGTTGACGCGGATGCCGCGCGGGCCGAGCTCCTTCGCCGCGATGATCGTGTACGCCTCCAGGGCGCTCTTCGTGGCGACGTACAGGGAGGCGTACGCGGGGTGGCCGAGGGTGCCGCCCGTCGAGATGTTGACGACCGAGGCCTCAGTGACGTCCTCCTGCGCGGCCAGCGTCTTCGTGGTCAGCATCGGGGCCAGCATGTTGGTCGTCGTCTCGCGGTGGAACTCCTCCTCGGTCAGCTCCGTCAGCGGCCCGAAGGCGACGACCCCCGCGTTGTTGACGAGGATGTCGACCGGGCCGTACGCCGCGCGGGCCCGCGCGAACAGCTCCCGCACCTCGTCCTCGCCCTTCGCCACGTCCGCCCGTACGGCGAGGGCCCGGCCGCCCTTCGCGGTGATCTCCGCGACGACCCGTTCCGCTCCCTCCGCGTCCGTCCGGTAGTTGACCACGACGGCCGCGCCGCTCGCGGCGAGCGCTTTCGCGATCCCCGCGCCGATCCCCTTGGACGCGCCCGTCACGACTGCCGTACGTCCGGTGTTGTCGCTGCTCACGGTGGCTCCTCCTGCTCGGCCCCGGAGGTCGGGGCCCGTGAAGAGCACCGTAGGGAAGGTGCTTACTCGAAGGAAGCAGGTACTTTTTTGTAAGCTCCTACCGTGACGGAAACCCTGACGGAGAACACGACAGAGGAAGCGGCCGACGAGGGAGGGCGCGGCACGGGCGCAGGAGCGGTGCCGGGTGCCATGACGGAGGCGGCGCGACTCGCGACCGCCGGCAGGCTCCTCGCCCACGACACCTTCGACCAGAAGTGCGCCTTCCGGCCGATCATGGACCAGACGACGAGCCGTTGGGCCACGCTGCTCATCTCGGCGCTCGTCTCCGGCCCGCACCGCTTCGCCCAACTGCACGCGCGCGTCGGCGGAATCAGCCAGAAGATGCTCTCGCAGAACCTCAAGGCACTCGCCAGGGCGGGACTCGTCCACCGCGAGGTCGCGCCGACCAACCCGCCCCAAGTCACCTACAACCTGACCGAGTTGGGTCTCAGCCTGGCCGGGCCGCTCACGGACCTCATCGGGTGGTACGGGGCACACGGGGCCGAACTCCTGGCGGCCCAGGAGCGGTACGACGCGGAGCACGCGGAGGGGTGACCGGGAGAGGGCCGGTCCGGATCGGCCCGGCTCGCGGGGTCCTGCTCACGCCCCCGCCAGCGGCGCCGTCCACGTGATCCGCGTGCCACGCCCCTCCGGGCCCGCCTCGGTGCGGAAGCTTCCCCCGCACTGCTTCGCGCGCGAGGCCATGTTGCGCAGGCCCCCGGTCGGGCGGGCCGGGCCGAGGCCCACGCCGTCGTCCGTCACCGTGAGGACCACGCGTCCGGCGCCGTCCGGGACGGCCAGCTCGATGTCCGCGTGGTGCGCGCGGGCGTGCCGCGCCGTGTTGCTCAACGCCTCCGCGGTGACCGCGAGCACGTGCTCGCGCAACTCCTCGGGCACTGTGCTGTCCACGGGGCCCAGTATGCGCAACGACGGCTGGAAACCGAGGTGTTGGGCGGCGATCCGGACCGTCTCGGCGAGGCGGCGGCGCAGCGCGGGGCCGCCCCGGTCGTCGTCGCTCGTACGGAGCTGGTGGATCGTCGAGCGGATGATCTGGATCGTCGCGTCCAGGTCGTCGACCGCGCGCCCGACCCGCTCGGAGGCCGTCGGGTCCGCGATCGAACGCGTCGCGCTCTGGAGCGTCATGCCGGTCGCGAAGAGGCGCTGGATCGCGACGTCGTGCAGGTCGCGCGCGATGCGGTCGCGGTCCTGGAGCATCGCCAGCTCCTCCGACTCCTCGCGCCTGCGCGCGAGTTCGAGCGCGATCGCCGCCTGGTCCGCGAAGCCGTCGATGAGCGCCGTCTCGGCCGAGGTGAAGCCCTGCCTGCCGGTGCGACGGCTCAGCCGCAGCGCCCCGCACACCGCCGCGTCCACCCGCAGCGGCACCGCGACGACCGGCCCGTGCTCCGTACCGCCGAGCGGCCGGGCGCGCGCGTCCACCCGCACGTCCGTCGTCACGACCGGAGCCCGCTTTGCCGCCGCGAGCCCCGACAGCGAGCCCGCGACCGGGAGCACCGCCTCCCGTACGGCCTCCGCGCCCTCGCCGTGCGCGACCCGCACCACGAGATCACCGGGGCCGGTGGGGAGCAGCACGGCCGCGAGGTCGGCGTCGGCCACCTCCATCGCGCGGCGGGCGATGATGCGCAGCACCTCGTCCGTGCCGGTGCCCGCGAGGAGCGCGCGGGTGATCTCGCCGAGGGCTTCGAGCCGGTGTTCGCGGCGGCGGCTCTCCTCGTACAGGCGGGCGTTGTCGATCGCGACGCCCGCCGCGATCGAGAGCGTCGTGAGGACGGCCTCGTCGTCGGCGTCGAAGGAGCCGCCGCCGCGCTTCTCGGTGAGGTAGATGTTCCCGAAGACCTCGTCGCGGATGCGGACGGGGGCGCCGAGGAAGGTCCGCATCGGCGGGTGGTGGGCGGGGAAGCCGTAACTGTTCGGGTGCGCGGTGAGGTTGTCGAGGCGCAGTGGCGCGGGGTGGGTGATCAGCTCGCCGAGGATGCCCTGCCCGCACGGCGCCGGGCCGATCCGCGCCTCCACCTCCGCGTCCATGCCGACCGTCACGAACTGCGAGAGCCCCGCGCCGTCGTCGCCGATGACGCCGAGCGCGCCGTACCGCGCCTCGGTGAGCGTCACGGCCGCCTCCACGATGCTCCGCAGCACTTGCGGGAGGTCGAGGTCCCGGCCGAGGTCCATCACGGCGGTGAGGAGCGCGTGCATCCGGTCGGGGACGTCGAGGGTGGGGGTGGTGTGGCGGGGCGGGGCGGGAGTGCGGGCGAGGGCGGGGGTACGGGGCGGGGCGGGGTTTCCGGCGGTACGGGACCGCTCCGCTTCGTCGCCGGTACGGGGCCGCTCGCCGTGCGGGAACGGGCAGCGGGCGATCGGCTCGGCCTCCCGGGTGCCCCCGGCGGTGGCCGGGCCCGTCCCCCCGGCTGTGGCGGGGCTGGTCTCGCGCGGGTCGCTCATGCTCGTACCGTACGCGGCACCCCCGGGCCCGCGGCCAGAGGCCGAGCGGCCCCCGCCGACCGGCCACCGGGCCCCCGCCGACCGGCCCACGACCGCCCGCCGACCGGCCCGGAACCACTCGCCGCGCGGGGTCCGCTCGGCCCTGCCGCCGGGGTCGCGCCGCCGCCGATCATGTGGGGCGGCCGGAGGAGCACCGCACTCTCTCCCTGCGTGTGAGCCCTCCGGCCGTACCAGTTTCGCGGAAGGAAGGTCGCCGTCCGGTGGACGAGGCACATGACATGCGGCAGCGGGACGCGCGGGGAAACTCGCGGCCCCCGGCCGAGGAACGGCGGGAGCCGCCCGCCGGGCACACGGGCACGGCAGGGCCGCCGCCCCCGCCGGGGGAGGGGGCCGGTGGCGCGAAGGCCGTCGCTTCGGGGCCGGCCCGCCCCGGCTGGGTGACCTGGCTCACCACGACCGATCACAAGCAGATCGGCACGCTCTACCTGGTCTCCGCGTTCGTCTTCTTCGTCGTCGGCGGGGTGCTCGCCCTCGTGATGCGCGCCGAACTCGCCCGCCCCGGGACGCAGATCCTGTCGAACGAGCAGTTCAACCAGGCGTTCACGATGCACGGTTCGATCATGCTGCTGCTCTTCGCGATGCCGCTCTTCACCGGTTTCGCGAACTGGATCATGCCGCTCCAGATCGGCGCTCCCGATGTCGCCTTCCCGCGACTGAACATGCTCGCCTTCTGGCTCTTCCTGTGCGGCTCGCTGATCGCGGCGGGTGGCTTTCTGACGCCCGGTGGCGCCGCCGACTTCGGCTGGTTCCTCTACGCGCCGCTCTCCGACGCCGTGCACTCGCCCGGTCTCGGCGCGGACCTGTGGATCATGGGCGTGGCGCTCTCGGGCTTCGGGTCGATCGCGGGCGCGGTCAACTTCATCACCACCATCGTCTGCATGCGCGCGCCCGGACTGACGATGTTCCGGCTGCCGATCTTCACGTGGAACGTGCTGCTCACGGCGGTGCTCGTGCTCATCGTGTTCCCGGTGCTCGCCGCCGCGCTCTTCGCGCTCGAATGCGACCGCGAGTTCGGCTCGCACGTCTTCGACGCGGCGAACGGCGGGGCGTTGCTGTGGCAGCACCTGTTCTGGTTCTTCGGCCATCCCGAGGTGTACATCCTCGCGCTGCCGTTCTTCGGGATCATTTCCGAGGTGATTCCGGTCTTCTCCCGTAAGCCGATGTTCGGTTACGTGGGCCTGATCGGTGCCACGATCGCCATCGCCGGTCTCTCGGTGACCGTGTGGGCGCACCACATGTACGTGACGGGCGGGGTCCTGTTGCCTTTCTTCTCCTTCATGACCTTCCTCATCGCCGTGCCGACAGGCGTCAAGTTCTTCAACTGGATAGGCACGATGTGGAAGGGATCGCTCTCCTTCGAAATGCCGATGCTGTGGGCGGCCGGCTTCCTCGTCACCTTCGTCTTCGGCGGCCTGACCGGCGTGATCCTGGCCGCGCCGCCGCTCGACTTCCACGTCTCGGACTCGTACTTCGTCGTCGCGCACTTCCACTACACCCTGTTCGGCACGGTGGTGTACGCGATGTTCGCCGGATTCCACTTCTGGTGGCCGAAGTTCACGGGGAAGATGCTCGACGAACGGCTCGGGAAACTGACCTTCTGGACGCTGACCGTCGGCTTCCACGCGACCTTCCTCGTCCAGCACTGGCTGGGCGCGGAGGGCATGCCGAGGCGGTACGCGGACTACCTCGCGGCGGACGGCTTCACGGCCCTCAACACCGTGTCCACGATCGGCTCGTTCCTGCTCGGTCTCTCCTTCCTTCCGTTCTTCTACAACGTCTGGAAGACGGCGAAGTACGGGAAGAGGGTCGAGACCGACGACCCGTGGGGCTTCGGGCGCTCGCTGGAGTGGGCGACGTCCTGCCCGCCGCCGCGCCACAACTTCGTCAAGCTGCCCCGTATCCGCAGCGAGTCCCCGGCCTTCGACCTGCACCACCCGGACATCGCGGTCATGGACCAGCGCGAGAACGGGCCGCAGGGGAACGCCCTGGCGGGGGCGGAAGCGGGGTCCGCGCGGTGAGCGCCGTCGTGCCCGGGCTGGCGCTGGCCGTCCTCACGGCGTCGGGCTGCGTCTGGTACGTACCCGCCCTCGCCGAGCTGCGGGCCGGCGCGAACCGCCCGGTCTCCCGGCGCCTCGCCGCGCTGGCCTGCCTGAGCGGCTGGGGCACGACGGGGCTCGCGGCGGTACTGCTCCTGACGGGAGCGCCGCTCGCGCTCGCGGGCCCCGGAGTGCTCGCGGGCGGCGCGCTGCGGCTCGCGGCGTGGGTACGGGCCAGGCGGGAGGCGCGCGAGGACGCGGCGTGCTGGGCGGCGCTCGACGCACCGCCGCCGGACGTACGGCGCGCCCCGCACCGCGCCGTGGACGCGATCCTCGCCTGCGGACTGACGCTGGCGGTGACGGCGGCGACCGCGCTGACCTGGGCCCACGAGCGGGGAGCGACCGGCACCGCGCCCCTCCTGGCGACCCCCTCGGCCCTCACGGCGTGCACCCTCGCGGCGGCCCTCCTGACTCCGTCGCGGCGGGGGCGCGCGGAGCGGGTGGGGGCGGGGCGTCCGGCCCGTGTCCTCCCGGCGGCGCCGGAGCGTCCGGCCCGTCCCGCCCCGGTGGGCCCCGGTACCCGGCACACGGGACCGCACCGGCGGGGCCCCGGGCGCGGAGCCGCGCCCTACCCCGGAAGCTAGCGTTCCGTGCCGAGGACGGGACGGGAACCCGGAGGCCGGCGGGAGGGGTCGCCGCACCCCGCCCCCCGGTCCCCGCTCCGGTGGCGCGCCCCTCGTGCCCGTCCCACAGTTGGGGCATGAGCCATGCCGAGCAGCCCTCGTATCCCGGTGCCATGCCGCCGCCCCGGCCGGGGCCCGGTCGGGACGAGTTGCCCGATCCCCTGCGCAGGCTCGCGCGGGCCGCCTGGTGGGTGGTGCTGCTCGCGGGGCTCGCCTCGGTCGTGCTGGGGGTGCTGGTCCTGGTGTGGCCGGGGTCCTCCTTGCGCGTCGCGGGGGTGCTCTTCGGGGTGTACCTGGTGGTCAGCGGGGTGGTGCAACTGGTGGCGGCGACGGGAACGCACACCGACGCCGGAATGCGTGTGCTCGGCTTCGTGAGCGGGGCGCTCTCCGTACTGCTCGGGCTCTTCTGCTTCCGGGGCGCCACGCAGTCCGTGCTGCTGCTCGCGCTGTGGATCGGCATCGGGTGGCTCTTCCGGGGGCTCACCCAGGTGGTCGCCGCGCTCGCCGAACCCGCGAGCCCGGCGCGCGGCTGGCAACTCCTGCTCGGTGTGCTCGCCGCCCTCGCCGGGGTCGTCCTCGTCGTCTCGCCCTTCGCCTCCGCGTGGGCGCTCATCCTCGTGGCGGGGATCTGGCTGCTCGCGGTCGGCCTCACCGAGATCGCCACCGCGCTGCGCCTGCGCCACCGCCTCCACCTCGACTGACCACCCCGACCGGGCGGCGGTCTCACACCGGTTCGACGCCGAAGTGCGCGCTCGTGCCGGTCAGCCCGAGGAGTCGCCGCAGCGAGTCCGGCGGTCTCTCCAGGGTGAGCCGCACCCCCGCCCTGTCGGTGTGTCTGCGCACCTGGAGGAGGACGGCGAGGCCCATCGAGTCGCAGCCCTCCAGACCGGCGCAGTCGAGCGCGAGCGCGGTGAGACCGGGCGTGTCCAGAGCCGTGACGACTTCATTCCCGAGCTGCTCGGCGGTGTCGTAGTCGAGGTCGCCGACGAGCGCGATGACGAGGCGGCCGGGGGCGGCGGCCCGGTGTTCGAGGCGGAGGCCGCCGGGCGGGGGAGGAGCGGTCATCGGGGGTCCTCGCCGTCGGTACGGGACGACTCGGCACCGGCCGCGTCGTCACCCCGCACCGCCTCCGCGCCCGCGCCGCGCACCGCCCCCGCGCCCGCGCCGCGTACCGTCTCCGTGGCCGCGCCCCGTACCGCCTCCGTGCCCGCCGCGAGCAGGCCGAGCGCGCGGGGGAAGTCGTGCAGGCGCTCCGCGAGGACGGCGAGGGCGGGGAGCAGCGAGGCGGCGGGGACGCCGCGTGCCGCGAGGATCGAGGCGGTCCAGGTCAAAAAGCCCGTGAAGAGGTCCGCGTCGTCCACGTACAACGCCGTCGCGAGATGCACCACGACGTGGTCGAGGTCCTCGGCCGTGTGCTCGCGCTGGAGCGCGGTGTACGCGCGCATCGGCGGGTAGCGGTCGAGCAGCCCGTCGAAGACGGCCCGGACCAGCTCCTGACGCGAGCGCGTCACGAAGGTGTACTCCTGGTCCGCGAGGTGCGGCAGGTCGGCGCTCGTGACGTGGTCGCGCGGCGGGGGCGGCAGCGGGCCGCGCGCGAGGCGGTCGGCGGCGGCGCGCGCGTCGGGTGCCCAGGCGTCCGCGCCGAGGAGGCGCGCGTAGCGGCCGTCGTGGCCGAAGGCGGCGCCGCCGACGAGTACGGGCACGCCGACCGCCTGGCACGCGGTCAGCGTCGCGTGCGCGACGGGCAGGCGGGGCGCGAGCGAGCCCGAGAGCGCGACGGCGTCGGCGCCCGTACGGTGCAGGTGGCCGATGAGGTGCGGCGCCGGGACCTGCGCGCCGAGATGGTCCACGTGCCAGCCGCGCAGCCGCAGCACCTCCGCGAGCAGCCGCGCGGGCAGCCCGTGCCACTCGCCGTCCACGCACGCCACGACGATCCGCCCCGCGCCCGGCGCGGGCACGGCGGGCGGCGTCGAGTGCCGCAGCACCCCGACGCACTGCTCGTTGACGGCCGTCGCCGCGTGCTCGCGCGCGACGCTCAGCCGGTTCGCCGCCCACTCGGCGCCGACGCGCCGCTGCACCGCGGCGATGACGTCGAGCAGCACGCTCTCCGCGTCGAGCCCGGCCCCGTACGCCTCGCGCACCACCGCGGCGGCAGCGTCCTCGTCGCCCGCGGCGACCGGGACCCACAGCCGCTCGGCCCACGTCTCGGTCCGCGGCGGCGGTGCCGTCACCGTGCTCGTCATCAACCTCTCCCAGGAACCGGCCGCGCTCGGTGCGCGGTACATCCATCCATCGGCGCGGGCCCGCGTTCGGGCCCGCACCGTGCGGCTACCCGCTCAGTACACGCGGCTTCCCGCCCGGCCGCGCGCTACGCGGGCCAAGCGGGGCGCCCGCCGGAGGGGAGCGGGCCCAGCGGACTTTCCGCGGCCCAGGGCCGAAGGCGGGTCTACGCCGCTCCACCGCCGCCCGACCCCGCCTTCGGCCCCCGCTTCGGCGCCGTGATCGCCACCACCGCCATGTCGTCGTGGCGGCCCGCGCCGACCCACTCCTCCGCGAGCATCCGCACCCGCTCCACGATCGCGCCCGCGGGCATCCCCGCGCACTCGCCCGCCGCCCTGCGCAGCCGGTCCTCGCCGAACATCGTCTCGCCGAGCGGCCCGCCCTTCGCCTCCGTGATGCCGTCCGTGTACAGCAGGCACGTCTCGCCCGGCGCGAGCCGCACCGTGTCCGTCGTGGCGTGCACCTCGGGGAGCACGCCGACGAGGGTGCCGTGCGTCCCGGCCTGCTCGACCGTGCCGTCCGCGCGCACGAGGAGCGGCTGCGGGTGCCCCGCGCTCGTCACGCGCAGGCACACGCCGCCGCCCGCCTCCGCGCGCGCCGAGGCGAGCACGAGCGTCGCGAACCGCGTGTGATGGGACGTCAGGAGCGCGGCGTTGAGGAGCGTGAGGACGCGCTGGTGGTCGGCGGCGAGCGGGAGCAGCGCGTGCAGCGTGTTGCGGATCTTGCCGGTGAGGATCGCCGCTTCGAGTCCCTTGCCGCACACGTCGCCGAGGACGACGAAGCACTCGCCGTCCGTCCCCTCGGCGGCCGGGTGGACGTCGTAGAAGTCGCCGCCGACGCGCTCGCGGTCGGCGGAGGCCCGGTAGCCGCCCGCGAGGTCGATGCCGTCCACTCGGTGCAGCGGGGGCGGGAGGAGTTCGCGGGTCAGGGTCTTGGTGAGCGCGGCCTGCTCCGCGTACAGGAGCGCGGCGGAGACCGCGGTCCCGGCGCGCAGCGCGAAGAGCCGCGCGAGGGACTCCTCCTCCTCACCGAAGGTCTGCCCGCCCGCTTTGCGCAGCAGCACGAGCGCGCCCGCCGGGACGCCGTGTCCCGGCATCGGCGTCACGAGCACGGACGCCGGGGTGCCGAAGCCCTCCGGCAGCGCCCAGGCGGGGAACTGCGCGGGATCGAGCCAGCGCGAGGGCACGGGCGGGAAGCCCTGCAAGGCCTCGACGAGGCCCGGGACCTCGGCCGGATCGGCGCGTACGGAACGCGTCCGCGGCTCGCCGCCCGCGACCCCGAGGACGAGTTCGACGCGACGGCCGCGCCACGGTGAGACGACGACGGCGGCGTCGGCGAGGTGCCGTGCCGCGAGGCGCGCGGTGATGGCGAGGGCGCGGTCGGCGTTGAGCGAGGAGAGGAGCTGGGTCGACGCCTCGTCGAGCAGGGCGGTACGGGCCCGCTCGGCGTGGAGCGCGGCACGCAGCCGCTCCTCCTCGCCCGCGTCGCGCAGCCACCACGTGAACTCGCCGCCCTCGTGCCGTACCGGGCTCGCCTCGTACGTGCGTCCGCCGAGCGCCCCGCGCGCGATGCCCGGCAGGTTCTCGCGGACGGCCCGCGCGTGGGCGCCGGCGAACCAGTCGGGCGCCGTGCCGGCGAGCGGGCCGCCGGGGGCGGTGCGGGGCAGCAGCAGCGCCGCCGCGCCGTTGATCTCGCGCACGAGCCCGTCGGAGCCCGCGCGGAGGGCGGGGGGCGGGACGTGGTCGAGGGGGGTACGGGGGGTGGTCGGGGCGTGCTCGGGAGCCCGCGCGTCGGCGGGGCCTCGCGGGGTGGGGGGTGCTTGCGTGGGGACGGACTTCCTCGCGGTGTGGGGGTGCGCGGTGGGCGCGTGGGCTTCGGTGCGTTCGGCTGGTCGTGTCATGTGGGCGGGGCTCGCTCCGCGGGCCCCTCACCTCCTCCCGGCCTGCCGCCGCCGCGCCCCTTCGGGAGGCGCGTCGGCTTCACCACCGTACGCACAACCCCCCACCCCGGCGAAACCCCGCCACAAACCCTCGCGGAAACCGCACGTCTACGTGCCCGGGACCGGGGTACACGAGGCTGCGGAACAGGGCGCGGCCCGGGGTCTGGGGAGGCCCCGGGCCGCAGGGGCACGTGTGCCCGGCGCTGCCGGTGGCCGCCCGGGTGGCCCGGGTGGCTCACAGGACGCGCGGGGCGCGGACGCGGCGGTGACGCTGCTTGGCATGACCCAAGAGCTGCCCCCGGCCCGGAACCGGCGCGGTGACGGTGCGTCGTGAAGCACTCCGGCACGCTCGTCCTCGTCCTCGCCGCCGCCGTCCTGGCCCCGCTGCTCGTGCACGCGACCCGGCGCGTCGCCCGCGTCCCGCTCGTCGTCTTCGAGATCGTCCTCGGCGTCCTCCTCGGCCCCCACGTCCTGGACTGGGCGCACCCCGACACGGTCGTGGACGCGCTCTCCGACCTCGGGCTGTCGATGCTGATCTTCCTGGCGGGGTACGAGATCGACTTCGGCGCCGTGCGCGGGGACACGCTGCGCCGCGCGCTGAGCGCGTGGCCCCTCTCGCTCGCCCTCGGCATCGGTCTCGGCTTCCTGGTGAGCGAGGGCGAGGTCTTCAAGGCGTTCGTCGTCGGGACGGCGCTGACGAGCACCGCGCTCGGCACGGTGCTGCCGATGCTGCGCGACAGCGGTCAACTGCGCGGCCGCTTCGGGACGGTCGTCTCGGGCTTCGGCGCGGTCGGTGAGTTCGGTCCCGTGGTCGCCATGGCGCTGCTGCTCAGCGGGCGGCGCCCCGCCGAGTCCGCCGCGCTCCTCGCCGCCTTCGGCGCGATCACCGCCGCGGCCGTCTTCTGGGCGCTGCGCCCGCGCCCGCCCTGGTTCGGCGAGCTGACCGAGCTGACCCTGCACAGCAGCGGCCAGTTCGCGGTCCGCTTCGTCATGCTGCTGCTCGCCTCCATGCTCGCCCTCGCCGGGGTCTTCGGGCTGGACGTGCTCCTCGGCGCCTTCGCCGCGGGCGTCCTGACCCGGCTCGTCCTGCGGCGGACGGTCCCGGGAAGCAGCGAGGAGATCGTCGGCAGGGTGGAGGCGCTGGGCTTCGGCTTCCTCGTGCCGCTCTTCTACATCGTCACCGGCATCGAGTTCGACCTGGACGCGCTCCTGCACGACACCGTCTCGCTGCTGCTCGTGCCCGCCTTCCTCGCCCTGTTCCTGCTGGTACGGGGCGGGCCCGTGTACCTCTTCGCGCCGCGTGACCTGGATCGCGCCGACCGGCTGGCGCTCGCGCTGTTCTCGGCGACGTGCCTGCCGCTCGTCGTCGCCATCACGACGATCGGCGTGGACCAGAAGCTGCTGGGCACGGACCGGGCCGCGTCCCTCGTGTGCGCGGCGATGCTCTCCGTACTCCTCCTGCCCGCGCTCGCGACGCGGGTGCGGGGACGGGCGGCGAAGGCCGTGGGAGCAGAAGGGCGTCCGGGGGAGGACGGGGAGGAGTCGGAGGCGTGGTGAGGGCGGCCGGGCGGCGCGGGACGCGGTGCCAGGTCAGGGGCAAGTGGCCCGGATCGCTGTAATGGCCGAGTAACGGCCCCTCCCTAGCGTGCGGACTCCCCCGTACCGTCTCCGGAGGAGCACCGCCGATGCCTCTGCCCCTACCACCGCTGCGCGCACGCGCCCTGTGGGCGGCGGCCGCCTTGTCCGCGACCGCCCTGCTGACCGCCTCCCTGCCCGCCGTCGCCGCCGGGCCCGCCGCGCCCGCCGCCGCGCTGGACCCCGCGCTCTCGCGCGCCTTCGCCAAGAGCGACGAGACGTCCTTCTTCGTCGTCCTCAAGGACCAGGCCGACCTGTCCGGCGCACGCGGCAAGTCCTCGCACGCGGCCCGCGCCCAGAACGCCTTCGAGAAGCTGCGCGCCAAGGCCGACGCGACGCAGGCACCGCTGCGCGCGTACCTCGACAAGAAGAAGGTCGGGCACCAGGACTACTGGATCGCCAACACCGTCCAGGTCACCGGTGACAAGGAACTCGCCGCCACGCTCGCGGCCCGCTCCGACGTCGCCCAGGTCGTCCCCGACCACCACTACGCGCTGGACGGCATCGAGACCTCCGACGCGCGCGTCACCGCCTCCCGCACCGACGCCGACGCGGACACCCCCGAGTGGGGCGTCGCGGACATCGAGGCCGACAAGGTCTGGAAGCAGTACGAGGACCGCGGCGAGGGCATCGTCATCGCCAACGTCGACTCCGGCGTCCAGTACGACCACCCGGACCTCGTGGGCTCCTACCGGGGCAACAACGGCGACGGCTCCTTCACGCACGACTACAACTGGTACGACGCGACCGGGCAGTGCGGCACGAGCGGCGTCCCCTGCGACAACAACGGCCACGGCACCCACACCATGGGCACCATGGTCGGCGCGCACGGCATCGGCGTGGCCCCCGGCGCCCGCTGGATCGCCGCCAAGGGCTGCGAGACCTCCTCGTGCTCCGACTCCTCGCTGCTGAAGGCCGGGCAGTGGATTCTCGCCCCGACCGACCACAACGGGCAGAACCCGCGCCCCGACCTCGCGCCGAACATCGTCAACAACTCCTGGGGCGGCGACGACACGACGTTCTACCAGGACATCGTCGAGGCGTGGAACGCCGCCGGCATCTTCGAGGCCTTCGCGGCGGGCAACGACGGCGACGGCACCACCTGCTCCACCGCCCACGCCCCCGGCTCGCAGGCCCCCGCCTACGGCATCGGCGCCTACGACTCCGGCGGCAAGATCGCCTCCTTCTCCGGCTTCGGCCCCTCCCTCGTCGACGGCTCCGCCAAGCCCGACCTCGCCGCGCCCGGCGTGGACGTCCGTTCCACGTGGCCCGGCTCCGCGTACAACACCGAGTCCGGTACGTCGATGGCGACGCCGCACGTCGCGGGCGCCGTGGCGCTCCTGTGGTCGGCCGCCCCCTCGCTCGTCGGCGACATCGACGCGACCCGCGCGCTCCTCGCCCAGGGCGCCAGGGACGTGGACGACACCCACTGCGGCGGCACCGCCGCCCGCAACAACGTCTGGGGCGAGGGCAAGCTCGACATCCTCGCCTCCGTCGACAAGGCCCCGCACACCGCCGCCACCGTGACCGGCACCGTGACGGACAAGGCCACCGGCGCTCCGCTCGGCGGCGTCACCGTCGAGGCCACGCAGGACGGCCACGCCGCCCGGTCCGTCACCACCGGCCCCGAGGGCACCTACCGCCTCTCGCTCGCCCCCGGCACGTACGACCTCACCGTCTCCGGTTACGGCTACGCGGACACCACCGCCTCCGGCCTCACGCTCGGCGAGAACCAGGACCTCGGCCGCGACTTCGCGCTCACCGCCGTCGCCGCGCACAAGGTCACGGGAACCGTCCGCGACGTCACGGGCAAGCCCCTCGCCGGCGCGCGCGTCTCCGTCGCCGGGACGCCCGTCCCCGCCGTCACCACCAACGCCAAGGGCACGTACAAGCTCCCGGCCGTCGCCGAGGGCACGTACACGCTGAGCGTGCGGCCCGCCGCACCCGTGCTCTGCGACGGCGAGTCCGCCGACACCGTCACCGTCGCCGCCGACCTGAAGCGGGACGTCCGCCTGCCCGCGCGCGCGGACGCCTTCGGCAACTCGTGCGCCCCGGCCGCGTACTCCTGGATCGACGGCACCAAGAAGGTGGCCCTGAGCGGGGACGAGGACGCCACGACGATCACGCTGCCCTTCCCCGTGAAGCTCTACGGCGTCTCGTACTCCACCACCTCCGTCACCACCAACGGGATGCTCGACTTCCTCGCCCCCCGCGTCGGTGACTACGCCAACACCGACCTCCCGACCGCCCACAACCCCAACGGCTTCGTCGCCGCGCTCTGGGACGACCTCGTCCTCGACAAGAAGTCCTCCGTGAAGACGGCCACGACCGGCAAGAAGGGGGCACGCACCTTCGCCGTCGTGTGGACCGACGCCGCCTACGCCACCGGCACCACCGGGCGCGCGACCTTCGAGGTCCTCTTCGACGAGGCGAGCGGCGCCGTCACGACGCAGTACCGCACCGTCCCCGACCACGGCGCGTCCGCCACGGTCGGCCTCCAGAACCAGACGGGCAGCGACGCGCTCGCCTACTCCTACGACCAGCCCGTGCTCACGGACGGTTCCGCCGTCCGCTTCTCCCAGGGAGCCCAGGGATGACCCCCCACCACACCCGGCGGGCCCTGCGGCTCGCCTCCGCCCTGGCGGTCACCGGGCTCTGCGTGAGCCTGGCCCCGCAGGCGCTCGCCGCCGACCCGGCGGGCAGCGGCGCCATGAAGCTCAGCAGTGCCCAGGCCGACAAGCTCGCCGCGCACGCCGCACTGGACCCGTACGGCGACGGCGGCAAGGCACAGGAGCCCACGAAGCCGAAGGGCACCACGGCCCCGAAGACCGCGGGCAAGGACGCGAGGACGGACGCCGACGACGCGCCCGTCACCTTCACCGCCGCCTCCACGCTCGAAGGCGTACGCGGCATGGGCGCCACCGTGCCGGTCGGCAAGAACGGCGACTACTTCCTCCTCACCAGCCTCGGCACCGTGCAGCGCCACGCCGCCGACGGCACCTCCGTCTGGGAGCGCACCAACTCCTCGCTCTACACGGACTGGAAGGTCACCCCGCAGCGCCCCTGGCAGACCGAGCCGTACCCGGCCCGCATCCTGATGGGCTACAACGCCGTCTCGCCCTTCACGCCCACCTCCGACAGCGGTTACGCGACGGGCGACCTGACCGGCGACGGCACCGACGACCTGGTCTTCACCGCGAGCGTCGGAGTGGTGCCCTACCGCCCCTTCACCTCGCCCGGATCGACCCTGCCGAACGGCACCTTCGTGACGGTGGTCGACGGGAAGACCGGCGCCACGGTGTGGTCGAAGCTGTACGACTACGCCACCCACGTGAAGATCGTCGACCGCACGCTGCTGATCGCCGACTCGCCCCGGCAGAACATGAACGCCCCCGCCACGGACACGGCGAAGCTCACCGGCACCCGCTTCACGTACAAGGCCGGCGCCCTCACCCCGGCCTCGACATGGACGTACGACACCGGCGAGAGCGGCCCCGTGAGCTGGGGCGACCTCCAGGACCTCGGCAAGGGCCGGGTCGCCGTGTCCTGGGACCGTGCCAAGACCGAGACCAGCGGGGGCATGGGGCGCACCCTTCTCCTCTCCGCCGCTGACGGCTCCGTCACCTGGTCCACGGACAGCCTCCTGTACAGCCGTCAACTGCGTCTGGACAGCGCACGCAAGCGGCTCGTCGCCGTCGAGCAGGCCGACGCGACCGACGGAGTGCGCTACGAGATCGCCGCGTACGACCTCGGGACCGGGCGCCGCGCGACGCTCGACAGCCGCGTCAACGTGCTGCCCACCGCCCTCGCGGTCGGTGACCTCACCTCCCGCGACGGCGACGAGTACGCGGTCGCCGAGTCCTCGCTCGACGACAACCTGTACGTCAACGCGAGCACCGTGCGCGCGCTCGACGGCACCGACCCGCACAAGGCGCTGTGGTCGTCCACCCTCAAGCGCGACCCCGGCAACACCACCGACGGCGCGAGCATCTGGCGCCTCCAGGTCGTGGACGGCAGGCTCGTCACGTCCGCCCAGGACGACGAGAAGAACGGCGACGCCGAGAACATGGGTGGCGCCCGGTACGCGCGCCTCACCGTGTTCTCGGGCAAGGGCGCCGTCAAGTGGCAGGAGAAGGGCCTCGGCGCCTCGCCGATGTACCAGGAGGTCTTCGAGGACGCCAAGGGCAGCCACGTCCGGGTCGTCGACCAGAGCGAGAACGTCCGCACCTACCGGCTCGCCAACGGCAAGCGCGAATCCCTGACGCCGCTGCGCGCCGACATCGCCTACGCCAAGGCGACCGACGTGAACAAGGACGGCGCGGACGACGTCGTCATGGGCGGCTCCTCGAACGGCGTCTGGGCCTACTCGGGCCCCTCGCTCGCCTCCGGGAAGCCCGAGAAGCTCTGGCAGGCCACCGTCCCCGGCGCCGTCCACGACATCGAGACCGGTGACGTCAACGGCGACGGCAAGCCCGAGATCGTCGTGGCCGCCGACAGCGCCGTCGTCGTCCTGAGCGCCCGCACGGGCAAGACGCTGACCACGATCGACGGCGACGGCCGCTTCCTGCGCTCCGTCCACCTCGCCGACCTCGACGGCGACGGGACGCTCGACCTCCTCGTCCCGAGCGGCACGCTCGACGCCTACTCCGGCGACGGGCACCAGCTCTGGTCCTACGCCGCGCCCGGCAAGCCCGACGACCAGGTCTTCTCCGACCCCACCACGAGCGACGGGCGGGTGTACGTCTCGTACTCCAAGCGCGGGTCGATCAACCTGCCCGACGCCGGAGCCCACGCGGTCGCCCTCAACGCCCGTACCGGGAAGGCGAAGTGGGACCTGGCGCCCAAGGCCCCGGCAGCCGCGACCGATGGCGTGATCCACGCCGCGCTCTCCTACCACGCGACCTACGCATCGCCGGACATCCCGTACGCCAAGGGTCACGCGGTCGTCTACCTCTGGGACATCCAGGCCCAAGCGGGAGTCGGCTCCACCGACGGCGTCAGCCCGCACCAGTACATGGAGATCCGCGACGGCCGCACCGGCGAGGTCGTCCACGCCACCACCCTGGGCGGCCTGTGGACGCACAACGACTTCTTCACCGACGACGGCGTCCTCTACGAGGCGGGGACGTCCTCCTTCCGCGCCTTCCACGGCGAGGGCACCGAGGACACCACCGTCTACACCGTCCCGCAGTCCTACGGCGGTGGCTTCGCCACCGGCCCCGGTGGCCGCAAACTCCTGATCGGCGGGGTCGAGGGCGGTCTCTACGCCTGGAGCCCGGAGATCTTCGGCACCCCGGACTCGTACGTCCCCAGCCTCGGCCGCGTGGCCCTGACCGGGGGCCGCAACCAGCTCGCCGCCGACCTCGACGGCGACGGCAGTGCGGAAGTTCTCTCGCTCAACGGCGACGACTACGGCATGGACCGGATCGCCGAGGACCTGGGCGGCCGGTACCTCGTCCAGGACAACGGCATCCACCAGGTCACTACGTACACTCTCTCCTGAGCCGATGCTCTGAGCCGCCGCTCCAGAGCCGAAGTCCTCTCCGCGGCCCCCCGGTTCCGACCGGGGGGCCGCGGTCGCGCGTACGGCTTCGCCCTGCCCCTCCCCGCGGCTTCTCGACGTCCCCGAGAACAGATCACCTCCGGCGGGAACCTCCGCCCCTGAGCCGGACACGTACAGAGCATGGAACTGAACGACGCTGATCCCGCCGCCCCGGTCGGGGAGATATCCGACCGTGAGCTGTGGACGTGGGCCGTCGACGGCGACCGCGAGGCGTTCGGCCGGATCTTCGACCGGCACGGCAAGGCCGTCTACAACTACGTCTTCCGGCGGACGGCCGACTGGTCCGAGGCCGAGGACCTCACCTCGACGGTCTTCCTGCACGCCTGGCGGCGCCGGGCAGAGACGGTGCTCGACCGCGACTCGGCTCTTCCCTGGCTGCTCGGGATCGCGGACCGCCTGCTGTCGAACACCAGACGGCGCCTGAGACGGGCCGACGCCCTGCTGCGCCGACTCGTCTCGCACGACGAACAGGTGGGCGACCACGCAGAGCGCGTCGCCCACCGGGTGGACGACGAGCGCCGCATGTCGGAGATCCACCGGGCGCTGGCCCGGCTGCCGCGCCACGAACGCGAGGTCATCGAGCTGTGCGTGTGGTCCGGCCTGGACCAGCGGGCAGCGGCGGAGGTGCTGCGGGTGGCGGTCGGAACGGTCAAGTCCCGCCTGCACCGGGCGCGGCGAAGACTCGGCGCGGATCTCATCAGCGTGGCCCGGGTCCCGGCGTCGGTCAGCTCCACGCACGCCGACAATTCGCAGGAGGACGCACGATGAATGACATGCAGGGCATTCCCCCGGCGCCTCCCGAGCGCGATCTGCCGAACCAACGGCGGATGCGGGAGGAGCTACTGATGAAGATCGCACCACGGGACGACACCGCCCCGTCGCACCGCAGATGGGCGGTACCGCTGGGTGTCGCCGCCGGAGTGTCGGCGGTGAGCGTCACCGCCGTGGCGCTCTTCGGCGCGATGGGCGACACCGAGGCGCACCGCACGGATCGCGCGGACGGCGCACTCAGCGGTACGAGCCCGACGGGCGCGGCCTCCCCTGACGGCGACACCACGCCCGGTGCGGGGCCGGCCTCTCCGTCGGTCTCCCCCTCGGGCTCCGCGTCGGGCGAGACCGGCCCCATCCGCTCCTCCAAGGGCACGACGCCCAGCCCGGACAGCGACGCGTTCAGGATCAACAAGGCGACGACCACCCCGATCAAGGCGGGGACCGTCGCCAAGATCCTCTCCTCCTGCCTGGGCCCGGACGCCTCCCGCTTCCACGCCGTACTCGCGGTCCGCACCCCCGCGGCCTCGCCCAGCACGGACGGCGTCGTCGTGGCCGTCGACTCCGCGGGCCAGTACGCGCAGTGCGCGTCGAAGGGCGCGAAGGGCAGCA
This sequence comes from Streptomyces sp. NPDC088923, assembly GCF_044749745.1. Lineage (NCBI taxonomy): Bacteria > Bacillati > Actinomycetota > Actinomycetes > Kitasatosporales > Streptomycetaceae > Streptomyces > Streptomyces sp. NPDC088923. The sequence goes on from NZ_JBIVIO010000001.1 coordinate 1,518,435, forward strand.
GCCCGGACGTCCCGCCCACCTTCATCAACGACAGGCTGTGGGGCACCGGTCGCCTGATCGAGTACTTCGACACCACCCAGGAAGCGGTCGGCGACGGGCAGTACCTCGTCTCGGGCGCGGGGCACTACACGTCCGACGTCGACAGAATCACCGTCAGCTACGGCGACAAGCCCAAGGAGTACCCGGCCCTCATGGCGGGCGGCGCCTTCGCCTACGCGGCCACTCTCACGCCCGACACGCCCCCCGACCGGCACTACCCCGGTCCCCGCGTCTCCGTCCACGCCTACGACGCCTCGGGAAAGGAGATCTACGACCAGGCAAAGGACCCAAAATTCACGAGCGACTGAGCCTTGGTCCCGCACAGTCGCGGTGCGTGCTAACGCGGTGCGTCCGGCCGGGCCGCGCCGCCAGGGCACGAGAGGGGTCACGGCCCCGCCGGGGGGCGGGGTCGCGGCCGTACCGAGGGGACGGGGCGGGTCCGTACCGGGAGCCGGGAGGGCGGCCCCACCGCGGGCCGGGGGACGGGACAGGCCGCGGGCTCCCGGCGCCTCGCTGACCGAAAGCCTCGATTACAGTGCGCCTTCATGAAGGCGCCTGCACCGGACGGAAGCGGCATACCCGCAGCTCCGCTGCTGCGTGTGCGCCTCCTCGGCGGCTTCTCGGTCACCCGGGACGGCGGCGCGCCACCCGCTCAGCGGTGGGCGCGGGCGAGCGCCCGCACCCTGGTCAAACTCCTCGCGGTGGCTCCGGGCCACCGGCTCCACCGCGAGGAGGTCATGAGCGTCTGCTGGCCCGAGGCGGACACCCGCGCCGCCGCCGGAAGCCTGCGCGTCGCCCTGCACGCGGCCCGTCACGCCCTCGAACCCGAGCGCCCCCCGCGCGCCGCCTCCTCCTACCTCGTCTCCGACGGAGCGCTCCTCTCCCTCGCGCCCGGCCTGGTGTGGATCGACGCCGACGGGGCCGAGACCGCCGCCCGCACGGCGCTCCGCCTCGGCCGTACCCCCGAACTCGCCCGCGCGCTGCGCCTGTTCACCGGCGAACTGCTGCCCGAGGACCGCTACGCGAGCTGGGCGGGGCCCCGGCGCGGACAGCTCGCGCTCCTGCGCGAACGGCTGCTGCTCCGCCTCGCCGAGAGCCACCTCGACGACGCCCCCGAGCGGGCGGCCGCCTTCGCCCAGCAAGTCCTCGCGGCGAGCCCCGCCGAGGAACTGGCGCACCGTCTCCTCATCGAGTCCCTGCTCCGCCAGGGCCTGCGCCGACGTGCCGTGCACCAGTACCACGTGTGCCGCGAAGTGCTCGACACCGAACTCGGCGTGCGCCCCGCCCCCGAGACGGAGCGTCTGCACCGCGCGGCCTTCGCCGCCGCGCCCGCCCCGCTGCCCACCGCGCCGCCGCTGCCCGCCCCCGTACGAGCGGTGCGCGGCGCCCTCCCGCTGCGCGGGCGCACGGCCGAACTGGAGCGACTGCTCGCCCCGCAGGGCCCGCCCGTCCGGCTCCTCACCGGAGAGGCGGGCGTGGGCAAGACCCGGCTCGCGGGCGAGGCGGCCCGCCGGGCGAGCGAGGCGGGCACGGCGGTGCTGTGGGGGAGCGGCCACGACGCCGAGGGGCACACCCCCTACGGGGCCTTCGCGGAAGCACTCGACGGCTGGCTCGCCGAGCACACGGCGGCGGAACGGGCCAAGGTGGGCTCCGAGTACCCAGAACTCGCCTCCTTCCTGCCCTCCCTGGGCAGCGCCGGGGAAGCGCGGGAGCGCAGCCCGGAGGAGGAGCGCGACCGTCTCTTCCGGGCGAGCACGACGCTGCTCGCCGACCTCGCCACCCGGTGCCCCGTCCTCGTCGTCCTCGACGACCTGCACGCCGCCGACACCGGCTCCTTCCAGCTCCTGAGCCACCTGGCCCGGCGCGCCAGGGACCGGGGGATCGCGCTGCGCTTCCTCGTCACCTGCCGGGAGGAGGAGGTGCCCGAGGGCGACCCGCGGCGCGCGGCCGTGACCGCGCTGCTCCACCAGCGACTGGCCGTACGGGAGGAGGTGGCCCGCCTCGGCGAGCGGGACTGCCTGGCCGTGGCCAGGGACGCCGTCGCCGGCGCCCCCGAGGGCGACTGGGCCCGGCGCGCCTGGGAACTGTCCCTGGGCAACCCGCTGTTCGCCGCGGAACTCGCCCGCGGGCTCGCCGAGGACCCGGGCGGCGCCGACACCGCACGCGCCCCCGAAGGCGTCCGCGACCTCGTCGCCGGCCGACTGGCCCGCCTCGATCCCGACGCGCGCCGCGTCGTCGAGGCCCTGTCCGTCGCGGGCGGCGAGGCCGCGCTCTCCGAACTGCTCGACGTCGCCGCGCACGGCCTGCGTCCTCCCCTCGCGGGGCACTCGGCCGCCGACGCCCTGGAACGGGCCGTCGCCGCCTCGGTCGTCGAGGAACGCGAGGTCGTGGTGGCCGGCCGGCCGCAGGACGGCATCGCCTTCCGCCACCCGCTCGTCCGCCTGACCTGCTACGAACGGCTCAGCGCCGTGCGCCGCAGAGGACTGCACGCGGCCTTCGCGCGCGCCGTCGCGCGCCGCCGCCCCGACGCCGTCGACACCCTCGCCTCGCACTACACGCGCGCCGACGACCCGCGCGCCGCCGAGTACCTGCGCCGCGCGGCCGAGCGCGCGGCGGGCCTGTACGCGAACGACACCGCCGACCGCTACTACCGCGACCTCGTCGCCAGGCTCGACGTGGACGCCGCCCGCGCCCGCCTCGCGCACGCCCACGTCCTGCGCAGGATGGGCGACTTCGAGCGGGCCGCCGAGGTACTGCGCCTCGCGCTCGCCGAGTTCGAGCGGCGCGGCGAGCACGACGACACGGTGCTCACCGCCGCCCTCCTCGCCGAGACCCTCGGCAAGACCGGCGCGCCCGCCGCCGCCCGGCGCGTCCTGCGCGAGCACCCCGTCACGCCGGACACGGCCCCCGCCCCGGCGGCGGGCCACCACCTCGCCCTGTCCCTCGTCCTGTGCGTGCAGGGGCGGTACACGGCGGGGGACCGCGCGACGCGGCAGGCCCTCGCCGCCGCCCGGCGGGTGCCAGGGACGGCCGGGGAGGGCCTCACCGCGCGGGCCTACGCCCTGCGCGCGGCCAACCTCGGGCTGGCCGGCCGCTTCGACCGGGCCCGCGAGGCGGGGGACCGGGCGCTGCCGCCGGCGGAGGCATACGGGGACCCGACCCTGCTCGGCTCGGTGCTCTCCACGCTGCGCGAGAACGCGAGGCGCGCGGGACGGCTCCACGAGGCCCTGGAGACCGGCTCCCGCGCGCTCGCCCTCGCCGAGCGCTCCGGCGACCCGACCGCGGCCGCCTTCGAACGGGGCAACCTCGCCGAACTGCGCCTCCTGCTCGACGAACCCGAACCTGCCCGGGTCCTCGCCGAACAGGCCGTGACGGGCGCGGAACCCTACGACGCCTGGTGCTTCCCGTACGCCCTCACGACGCTGGCCCGCGTCCGCGCCCACCTCGGTGAGACGGCCGAGGCCACCGCCCTCCTGGACCGCGCGGAGAGGGTCGCCGCCGCGCACGGCGACCGGCAGGCCGAGCACGAGGGCCGCACGGCCCGCGCCGAACTCGCCCTCCACGCCCGCCGCCCCGAGGAGGCGCTCCGCGCGCTCGACGGCCATCGCGCCGACGCGCCGGTCCTGGCGGCCTGGGCGGAACTCCTGTGCGGCAGGGCGGCCGAGGGCGCGCGCCTCGCGCGCGCCGAGCTGGCCCGGGCCCGGCGCACCGGGGAACGGCTGGTCGAGATCGAGGCCCGCATCGCCCTCGGCACCTGCCTGTCCCGGCTCGGGCGCACTACCGAAGGGACCCGCGAGCTGGCCCGCGCGGAGGCGCAGGCCCGCACGCTCCCCTACCCGGCGGGAGCGCGGTGGGCGACCTGGGCCAGGGAACTGCTCACGGCGCGGGGCGAGGAGTAGCCACCCCCGGCCCGGTGACCGGCCTGACCGGCCGCTGTTCGCGTCGCCCGAGGTGCCGGTGCCCCGCCCGGACTTGCGACTTCGCCCGCCCGGTGCCGTACGGGCCCGCCTCGGTACGCGCGCGCCGCGGGCGTGCCGCGTCAGCCCGCCGGGCGGGGGCGTGCCGCACAGGGGCCGTCGGCCGGGGCGCGGGCGTGTCGCACACGGCCCGCTCACGGCTACCTTGGGCCGGTGATCACGCCCATAGAACTCGTCATCTTCGACTGCGACGGCGTCCTGGTCGACAGTGAACGCATCGCCGCCCGGGTCCATGCCTCGCTCGGCGCCGAACTGGGCTGGCCGCTCGGGGAGTCCGGCGTCGTGGAGCACTTCATCGGCCGCTCGCACGCCGACATCCGTACGACCATCGCCGGACGCCTCGGCGCGGAGACCGCCAGGCTCTGGGCCGAGCGCTTCGAGAAGCTGCACCACGACGCGGTCGAGGCGGAACTGACGCCGGTCGACGGCATCGTCGAAGCGCTCGACGCCTTGACGCTGCCGGTGTGCGTCGCCTCCAGCGGCACCCACGCCAAACTCCGCCACACCCTCGGCCGCACCGGCCTGTACGAGCGTTTCGCGGGCCGCGTCCACAGCGCGAGCGAGGTCGCCCGCGGCAAGCCCGCCCCCGACCTCTTCCTCCACGCGGCCCGCCGCATGGGCGCGTCCCCCGCCGCCTGCGCGGTCGTGGAGGACAGCGCGCCGGGGGTCCGCGCCGCCCGCGCGGCAGGCATGCGTGCCTTCGGCTACGCGGGCGGCCTCACCCCCGCCGCGCGCCTCACGGGACCGCGTACGACGGTCTTCACCGACATGCGCCGCCTCCCCGCGCTGCTGGGGCGGTAGAGCCGGTCGGTGCGCCGTTCCGGAGCCTGCTCCCCATCCGGCTGCCGGCCCGGGTGTCTCCCGCTCAGCTCTCGACGTCGACGCCGTACCCCCGGGCCAGGGCGTCGAGTCCGTGGTCGTAGCCCTGTCCGACGGCGCGGAAGCGCCATACGGGGCCCCGGCGGTAGAACTCGGCCAGGATGAGCGTGCGTTCGGTGGTGGCGGCGTCCAGCGTGGCGCGGGCCAGCGGGGCGCCACCGTGGCCGGGGCCGACACCGATCTGGACGGCGCCGACCTCGCCGAAGGTGGCGTCCCCGTCGATGGCTGCCGCGACGACGATCCGGCGCGAGGCGGGCGGCAGGGCGCCGAGAAGCAGGTCGAAGGACTGCTCCGCCGGGCCGTCGGTGAGCAGCCGTACGGTGCCCGCGGGATTCTCCGGGGCGCCGTAGAAGACGAAGTCCTCGTCGAAGGTCACCTGTTCGTCCTCGTCGAGCACGAAGGCGACGACATCGACCGCGCACCGTCCGCGAGACGCCCAGGTCGCGGTGGCACGCCAGGAGCACAACTCCTCCCCGGGTGCCGGCACCGGCAGATCGACGACGCCGCCGCGGGGCAGGACGAGGGGCGGCGTGGGGCGCGGAGCGTCGGTCCGCTGTCCCGCCTCGCTCCTCGGCGGCGCAGCCGGTGCCGCCGAGGCGAGCCACGCCCCCTCGTGGACGGGCAGTCCGAGAGCGGCGATCCTGGGCAGGCGGCGGTCTGTGTGCCCGTCGACGAGGCGGACGGCATCGGTGACGCTGCGGGAGAGGTTGACGGCGGCCGAGCCGCCCAGCTCCACGATCCTGGCGCGCGCGGCGGAGGCCGCTTCGTGCGGCCCGCCGAGCACGAGGACGCGCCGCCCCGCCAGCGGCCCGCCCGCCGCGGGAGGGGTGGGCACAGCGGACGGCGCCTCCCGGGGTGCCGGCACGACCGCGGCGGATCGGCCGCCCGCCGGGGCGGCCTGATGCGGAGTGCCCGCCCGCACCGAACCGAGCAATCGAAGGAAAGCGTGCTCGTCGATGACGGGCACCCCTTCGGCGGCGGCCCTGCGCGCCTTGGCCGAACCGGACGCGGACTCATTGGTGACGAGCGCACTGGTGTGCCCGCTGACCGAGGACATGACGTTCAGTCCGGCGGCCACCGAGCGGGCGACCAGTTCGGCCCGCGACGTCGCGGTCTGTCCCGTGAGAGCGATCTTCATCCCTTGCACGAGCCGGCCGCCCGGCTCCAGCCGCCCCGGATTCCGGTACGCGCACGGGGTTTTCGGCGGCTGCGGGGCGAACTTCGGGTCCTGGCGCGGTGGGCACGCCACGAAGGGCAGCGGGAGATCGAGCCGGGCGGCCTCGCGCAGGGTGGCGCGGAAGATCCCGGCCAGTACTCGCGTGTCGTCGAGGGCGTCGTGCGCCCGTGTCCGCGGTACGCCGTAGTGCGCGGCCAGGGAGCCGAGCTTCATGTCGCGCGCGGGCGGGTCCACCTGCCGATTGAGCGCCAAGGTGCACAGCCGGCGAGTGACCGGCAGGTGGAGCCGGGCGCGGGCGAACTCATGGGCGAGGAAGTCGTAGTCGAACTGCGCGTTGTGGGCCACGAGGACGCGGTCCTGGAGCAGCGCCCCGAGCCGCCCGGCGATCTGGCCGAAGGCCGGCGCCCCGCGCAGCCGCTCCTCGGTCAGCCCGTGCACCTCCACCGGCCCCGGATCACACCCGGGATCGACCAGCGTCGAGTACTCCCCGGTCTGCTCCCCGTCGGGCCCCATCGTCAGGACCGCGACCGACAGGACCCGGTCCCGCCGGGGGACCAGTCCCGAGGTCTCGACATCGACCAACGCCCAGTCGTGGGCGTAGTCACCCATGGCGGACATGTCGGGGGAGGGTGTGACGAGACTCATGAGGCCAAGGATGCGGCGGTATACGGCGCTCCTACAAGCCGTATGCCCGTATGCCCGTATACGCCCATGGCCGTTGGCTCGTTGGCTCGTTCGCCGGGATTCCAGCGGCCGGATCGCGTTCGCGGTGGCGGGGAGCCCCCGCCCGACGAAAGCGCCCTCCCGGGGGAGGGCGCACCGCGGCAGTACCCGTGGTGCCCCAGGCAGGACTCGAACCTGCGGCCAAGCGCTTAGAAGGCGCCTGCTCTATCCACTGAGCTACTGGGGCCGGTCGTGTGCGGCCGGTGGCCGGGAGCCCTGGTGCGGGCAGGGCGGTGACCTGGCCGGGGACAAGGATAGGGCTCCGGGGTCCGTGTCCCTGCTGCTTCGCCTGCGCGCCACGTTGTGTAGGTTCAGTGAAGCGGTCCCGATAATCGCAGGCAGGTGCGAATCACGCATCGTTTTGAGGCCCACCGGTGCCAGGGTGTTGTGCACTCGTTATCCCTCGGCGCCCCCGCTCCCTTCCACCGCCCGGGTTCCCTTGCCACGCAGAAGCAGCCAAACGCTTCAATATGTCGCCAAAACCGGGCATTCTGCGCATGTGGTGACCTTGGATGCACGGCCTCAGCTTCTCGACGCCCTTACCGACCTGCGCGACCGCGTCGCCGCCGTGCGCTGCCCCCTGCCACTGCCGGGCGGCCCACGCGCCCGCGCCAACAGGGACGAACTGCTCGCCCAGCTCGACGACTACCTCCTCCCCCGCCTGCGTACGCCCGAGGCCCCGCTCCTCGCCGTCGTCGGCGGCTCGACCGGCGCGGGCAAGTCGACCCTCGTCAACTCGCTCGTCGGCCGCCGGGTCAGCGAGGCGGGAGTCCTGCGCCCCACGACCCGCAACCCGGTGCTCGTCTGCCACCCCGACGACCACCACTGGTTCGCCGACTTGCGTGTCCTTCCCGAACTGACCCGCGTCTGGGTCCCCCGCCAGGACGCCCCCCGCCTCGCGGACCACTCGGGCTACAGCGGCTACGAGGAAGCCGAAGCCCCCTACGAGGACGAGTACGGCGCCTACGACGACGGCTTCGAGACAGGGGAGGAGCACCGCGGCCGGGTCCTCCGCATCGAGACCGCCGAAGCCCTGCCTCCCGGGCTCGCCCTGCTCGACGCCCCCGACATCGACTCCCTCGTCGTCCGCAACCGCCTCCTCGCCGCCGAGCTGATCTGCGCCGCCGACATCTGGATCATGGTGACCACCGCGAGCCGGTACGCCGACGCCGTCCCCTGGCACCTCCTGCGCACCGCGAAGGAACAGCAGGCCACGCTCCTCACCGTGCTCGACCGCGTGCCCCACCAGGTACTCGGCGAGGTCTCGCAGCGGTACGGCGCGCTCCTCACCAAGGCCGGGCTCGGCCACGTCCCCCGCTTCACCGTCCCCGAACTGCCCGAGTCCACCGGCGGGGGAGGGCTCCTGCCCGCCACCGCCGTCGCGCCGCTGCGCGCCTGGCTCGCGCACCGCGCCGCCGACCCGTACGCACGGGCCCGCGCGGTGGGCCGCACCGCACGCGGCGCGCTCGGTTCCCTGCGCCGCCGTATGCCCGAACTCGCCGCGGCCGTCGCAGCCCAGTACGCCGCCGCCGTCCGGCTCAGCACCGCTGTGGACGAGGCCCACGCCCTCGAACACGCGCGGCTCCACGAACGGCTCCAGGACGGCGCCGTCCTCGCCGGGGACGCCCTCAAGCGCTGGCAGGCCCACCCGGTCGACTGCACCCCCGCCGAACTCCTCGACGCCCTCGTCGACAGCCTCGCCGCCCTTCTGCTCTGCGCCGTCACCGCCGCGGACGAGCACATCGACGCCCGCTGGCGCCGCGAGCCCGCCGCCCGCGCGCCCGAACTGAACCCCTCCTCCCCGGCCGAGACGGAACCCCTCGCCCACCGCATCGGCGTCGCGGTGCGGCGCTGGCGGCGTGTCGTCGAGGAGTACGCGGAGGAGGAGATGCGCGCCCTCGACCACACCACGGCCCCCGACCCGGAGTCCGTCACGGCCCTGCTCGTCACAGCACTGCTCGGCGGCCGGCGCGGCGGAGTCGCCGGCGAGTCGCTCGCCGAACGGATCGGCGCGGAGGCCGCGGTGCGCCTGCGCGACCGGGGCGGCGAACTCCTCGGCGAGTGCCTCGACCGAGTACTCGGCACCGAGCGGGAGCGCCGCCTCGCCCCGCTCGACGCCCTCGGCATCGGCCACGAACCGCAGTCCGCGCTGATCGCCGCGCTCTCCGTCGTGGAGAAGGTGCGCGAGGCACGGGCCGCTGTCATCCCCCGGCCCGAGTCCGTAGCCGTACCGGCGCCCGTCACCGTGCCGGGCCCCCTCGCCACGGTCGCCGCCTCCGACTCGCCGGGCGCCGACGACGCGGTCACCCGCGGCAGGGCGGCCGTCGCCGTCGCGAGCCACGCGGAAGACAACGCCCGAGCCGCCGAGACAGAAGGAGGGGCGAGCGCGTGAGCACCGCCGCCACCGAGCACCAGGACCAACCCGGCAGCGCCCCCGTCGCCCCGGAGGGGATGGGCGGCTACGTCCCCGCTCCGGAGCGTCCGGTTTCCGAAAGCCCAGCGACCCACCCCAGCCACGAGGCGCCCGGCACCCACGCCGCGTCCGGCACCCACGCCGCGTCCGGCGCGCCAGGCGGCTCGGGCCGTACGTCGGACGGCTCGGGCCGTCCGCCGGGCGGTTCGGGCCGTCCGCCGGGCGGTTCGGGCCGTACGCCGGGCACCCCCGGCGGCACGTCGGCCCCCCTCCTGGAGGAGTCCGCCACGCCCGGCGCCGCGCGCGTTCCCGCCCCGGCCGACGGGACCACTCCCAGGACGGGCCCGCTCCCGGACCGAACGGACCACCCTCCGCAGGCGGCCACCACGAGCCCTGTCGCGGAGGACGCCCGTGCCCCCGAGACCGGTATCGGGACAGACGCCGGGGCCGGTTCCACCGAGACGGAGACGGACCCCCGCACGCCCGCCGAGGACACCGCGCCCGCTCAGCGCACAGCCGGTACCGAGGCCGGGGCGGACGCCCGTCGTCCGGCGTTCGACGACGGGCTCATCGCGCGCCGCGCCGGGCCGGGCGGTACGTGCCCGGACCTCACGACGCGCGAGGCCACCGGCAGCCGCGACGGCGATGCCGAAGTCCGGGCCTTCCGCGAGGGCCCGCTGCGGGAACGGCTCGACGCGCTGCGCGAACTCGTCGGCCTCTCCCGGGCCCGTCTCGACGAGGACACCCTCGCCGAGGCGGTGCGCGTGCTCGACGAGGCCGCCGCGCGCGGCCGGCTCTCCGGCCGCCACACCGTCGTCGCGCTCGCCGGGGCCACGGGGAGCGGCAAGTCGATGCTCTTCAACACCCTCGCGGGCGCCAACATCTCCGACACCGGCGTCCGCCGGCCCACCACCTCCGCACCCCTGGCGTGCAGCTGGACGGACGGCGCCGCGGGGCTGCTCGACCGGATCGGCGTCCCCGGACGACTGCGCCGCCGGCCCGTGCTGCCGTCCGAGGGGGACGGGGAACTCAGCGGGCTCGTCCTCGTCGACCTGCCCGACCACGACTCGGCGGCGGTGGAGCACCGCGTGCAGGTCGACCGCGTGCTGGGCCTCGTCGATGCCGTGATCTGGGTCGTCGACCCGGAGAAGTACGCCGACGCCGTCCTCCACGAGCGCTACCTGCGCCCCCTCGCGGGGCACGCCGAGGTCACCTTCGTCGTCCTCAACCAGGTCGACCGGCTCCCCGCCGAGGCTGCCGACCTCGTCCTCGACGACCTGCGCCGCCTGCTCGACGAGGACGGCATGCCGCTCGGTGAACACGGCGAACCCGGTGCCACGGTGCTCGCCCTCTCCGCCCTCACGGGCGAAGGGGTCGGCGACCTGCGGGAGATGCTCGGTGAGTTCGTCGGCGAACGCCGCGCCGCCGCACGCCGCCTCGCCGCCGACATCGACCTCGTCGCTGAACGCCTGCGCCCCCTCTACGCGGCCGGGCGCAGCCCCGGGCTCAGTCCCGGGCTCACCGAGGACGCCCGCGTCGCCTTCGCCGACCGGCTCGCCGAAGCGGTCGGCGCTACGGCGGCCGGGGAGGCGGCCGAACGCGCCTGGCGCCGCAACGCCAACCGCGCCTGCGGCACTCCGTGGCTGCGGCTGTGGCGCCGGTACGAGGAACGCCGCACCGCCGAGCAGACGCGTCCCGCCCCCGAGCCGCAGCGCGAACCCGAGCCGGTCGCGCGCCAACGCGTCGAACAGGCCGTACGCACCGTGGGCGAAGAGGCCGCGCGCGGCCTTCCCGAACCGTGGGGCATCGCGGTCCGTGAGACGGCGGTACGCGGCACGAAGGGCCTTCCGCGCGCGCTCGACACCCTCGCAGAGCGCGCCGCGCGCCCCGCCGCCCGTCCCCCGCGACCGGGCTGGTGGCCGGTCGCCGTCGCCGCGCAGGTGCTCATGACGGCGCTCCAGGTCGTCGGCACGCTGTGGCTGTTCGCCCAGGTGACGGGCGTGCTGCCACCCGAGGTGACGATCGCGGCGCTGCTGGCGGGCACCGGGATCGTGGGCGGCCCGGCGGTCGAGTGGTCCTGCCGAATGGCAGCCAGGGGACCCGCCCGCCGCTACGGGGCCGAGGCGGAGCGCGCCCTGCGCGAGGCGGCGGCGGGTTGCGGCCGGGCCCGCGTACTCGACCCGGTGGCAGCGGAGCTGCTGCGGTACGAGGAGGTGCGCGAGCAGTACGTACGGATGGCGGGGCCCGGGCCCGCCGTTGGCACGGGTTCGCGCGCCGTGCCGGAGAGCGTGCTGCACGGCGTGGCGACGGTGTAGGAGGCGGTACCGGGTGTTCATCCGGTACCGCCCGGAGGACCGGCCGCGGCGGGAGCGCGGTAGGCGGCGGTGGCGAGGGCGACGAACGAGCGCACCAGTGGGTCGGTGCTCCCTTCGTTCCAGGCCACGAGGACCCGGCTCGGAGACTTCCCGGTGAGCGGCACGACTGTCAGGCCCGGCGGCAGGTCGTGGCCGAAGAGGCGTCGGCCGCCCGGAGCGGGCCGGCCGGGAGCGGGAGTTGACCTGTCAGGAGCGGGAGTTGACTTGTCAGGAGCGGAGGCGGGCCTGCTGGGGGCGGGCGTGGACCTGCTGGCGGCGGGAGTCGACCTGCCGGGAGCGGACCGGTCGGAGTGTTCGCCGGCCAGCGGCATGAGCCCTACCGTCCCGCTCCACAACACCGCGTGCAGGCACTCCCGCACGACCCGGACAACGGGTCCCTCTCCGGCCCCGCCGCTCCAGTAGTCCCGCCACAGCGAATCCGTTCCCGGCGGGAACCGGAACCAGGTGCGCTCGGCCAGATCGGCCCGCGTGAGGGACCCGGCAGCGGCCAGCGGGTCGTCCGAGCGGAGCACGACACCCACCGGGTCACGGCGCAACTCACGTACAGAAATGCCCGTTTCGTCGAACGGGCCCCGCGTCAGCGCGACCTGCACGCGGCCCGACCGCAGCCCGCAGGTCGGATCGGTGAGATCCGTGTCCCGCACCCGTAGCCCGATACCGGGGTGACGCGCGCGAAAAGCCTCCGCGAGGCGGCTCGCTCCCGGGTCGGCGCTGTCTCCCAGAATGCCCACGTCGAGCCGAGCCGTCCCGGCCGCCGCGACCCGCTCCCGCACCCGGTCGGCGTGGTCGAGCAGCCCCCTTGCCTCCTCCAGGAGCACCTTCCCGACCGGCGTGAGCGAGACCCCCGCGGGCGAGCGCAGGAGAAGTGGGGCACCCACCCCGGCCTCCAGCTTCTTGATCGCACGGCTCAGCGGTGGCTGGCTCATGTGCAGCCGCGCGGCGGCCCTGCCGAAGTGCGCCTCCTCGGCGACGGTCACGAAATACCGCAAGGTGCGTAGCTCCATCCTGGGACGATACCGATCGGGTATGGGGTGTGCGGAAGAGGTCTTGGACGGGGGCGGGCCCCGCGTCGTGCAATCGGAGGCGGACGGCGGAGGGCCGGCGTGTGCGAGCGAGGGCTCCGGGCACGCGGGTTCGCTCCGCGCCGGACCGACCTCAGCGGACAGGGATCATGAACATCGCGTACTGGACAGTCGCCGGCCTCCTGGCTCTCTTCTACGTCTACGGGGGCGCCCTCAAGGCCGCGCGCTCCCGCGATCGGCTGCGGCCGATGATGGCGTGGGTGGACCGGGTGCCCTTGCCGGTGCTCAGGGGGCTGGGCGCGGTCGAGGTGCTCGGAGCGGCCGGGCTGGTCCTGCCGCCGCTCACCGGCGTCGCGCCGTGGCTCGCGCTCGTGGCGGCGGTGGGCTTCGTGGTGCTCCAGGCCGGCGCGATCCCGGTGCACCTGACCGGCGGGGACAGACGGATCGAACTCAATGCGGGGCTCCTTGTGGCTGCGGGTGTCGCGGTGTGGCTGGCGACGGTGTGGCTGTGAGGCGGGTCGACCGGAGGGGCGCACCGGGAGCACGCGGGTGCTCGGGGCGGGCCCTCGCGGACACGGTCGAAGAGGGCGCGGACACGGAGGCACGACGCTGGGTGGCTGCCTCCGTGGCGGCCTTGTCGTGACAGTACGTGAGAATTCTTCGAAGTGTCGAAGTCCGAAAAATTCACTCATCCTTTCGGGTGAGAGGTGTTCGCGTTTTCCGAAGTGACCTGCGGAAACGCCCCCTTGGGTCGCCATTTCACCATCGGATCACCGCTCGACGGATGCGAGCTGTCAGTTCCCTATGTCACCGTGTGTGCATGCCCGGCGCCGACGCGACCGGAGCGCAAACGACAGGTGTGGTGTGCCCGAGCGCGCCGCGCGCAGACGATCCGAGGGGGACGAGATGAACGACACGATGGTGACGGTGGTCGGGAACGTGGCGACCGATCTGATGTTCCGCGAGACGCAGGGCGGGGCCGTGGCCCGCTTCCGGCTCGCGGTGACGGCCCGCCGCTGGCACAGGGAGGAGCAGCGCTGGGTCGACGGGCACACCAACTTCTTCTCGGTGGCGACCTGGCGCTACCTCGCGCACAACGTCTCCTCGTCGGTGGCGATCGGTGACCCGGTCGTCGTGCACGGGAGACTGCGGTTGCGGGACGAGGTCTACGAAGGGCAACGGCGGCTGACGGCCGAGATCGAAGCCGTCTCGGTCGGGCACGACTTGGCCCGGGGCACCACGGCCTTCCGCCGCCCCCCGCGCGACGACGCGCGTTCGAGCGCGGCGGCCACGGTGGTCGCGCGGGAGCGGAGGTACGGGCCCGCGTCGTGGGGGCCGGCTGCGGACGCGGCGGGCGCGATGGGCGCGGCGGACACGGGCACGGACCTCGGCGGAGCCGCGACGCGGGGACCGGCACGGGTGGGGGACGTGGTGGACGAGCTGTTCCTGCGGCAGGGGGCCACCTCCGGCGGCGAGGGGGCGGTCGCGGCTCCTGGCGGGGCGTCGAGCGCGGCGTCGGGCGGGGCGCACGACGGGGAGAACGGGCAGGAGGCTCGGTCTCCGGCCGCCCGGCAATTGACTCTGACCGCCCCGACGCACACCCCGGCCCCGGCCTCTACCTCTGCCCCTGCTGCGGTCGCCTCGGCTCCGGCCGAGCATCCGGCCCCGGTCCCGCCTCCGACCTCGCCTCCGCCTCCGCCTCCGCCTCCGCCTCCGGCGACGAAGCAGGCTGTCCCGTGGGTCACCACACCTCCCGCTCCGGACGGCGAGCCGGGCGTCAAGGCCGCCTCTCGGCGCAAGTCCACGAAGGTGACGGGGCCCGCGCCGTCCGGGCCGGGGACCGCGCCGTCCGTGCCGGGGGAGCCTGAGCCCACAGCCGCCACCGCCGCCCGCCCCGCCCGACGCACGGTGGCCAAGCGGCGGGTGCGCGGAACGGAGGGGAAGCCCGCGCCTGGTCCGGAGGCCGGTACGGGAACGGGCAGGGGAGCGGAAGCAATGGCGGAGGTGCGTGAGGCCGTGCCCGTTGGCGCCTCGCTGGGTGACCCCGACGCGGTACCGCCTTTCTGAGGACGGGGCTTGGGAGGGGCGGAGTTCGCGACGGCCGCCATCGACTGACAGCCCCTCATGTTCCGCGTAATCCCGACTACTTCGGTCAGCCGTGGAGGAACGGCACGGTCTGCGATAACGATTGAGACGCAATGGGATTGTCGGATGGTGCGAGGGGGAAGGGCAGTGCCTCCCCTCCCTAGGATTTCCGGCAGGCCACGCGGGATTCTGACCCGCGGGTCCACGGGGCACTTGGCACCGAATTTCTGTCGGCAGGACCCCACCCCACGCGCGGCGCGAGGCCGCACGGGTCCTGCCCGGAGGGGAACCACATGTTTTTCGTACGCAGGCGGGGTGCCGCCCGCCTCGCCGCAGCGGCATTCGTCTCGGGACTCGTCGCCACCGGCGCGATCACGGGCGCGGGTGTGGCGGCGGCGCACGAGGCTTCCGGACACCAGGGAGGTGCGACCGCCACTCTCGGCGGGCTGAGCAAGAGCAGTGACGCGGCGGTGATCCACGAGAACGGCAAGGACCAGCGCGTCCAGGCCGGACTCTTCACGATGGCCGCGGACCAGGGTGGTGCGCTGCAGACTTACTGCATCGACATCCACCACCCGACCCAGGACGGCGCGAAGTACCAGGAGACGCCCTGGAGCGGCACCTCGCTCTCGGCCAACCCGGATGCCGGCAAGATCCGCTGGATTCTGGAGAACTCCTACCCGCAGGTCAATGACCTCGCGGGGCTCGCGGCCAAGGCAGGCAGTGGTCCGCTCACCGAACGGACGGCCGCGGCCGGGACGCAGGTGGCGATCTGGCGGTACTCGGACGGTGCGGACGTCGACGCGGTCAACCCCGCGGCGGAGAAGCTCGCCGACTACCTGGAGAAGGCCGCGCAGAACGTCGCCGAGCCGAAGGCGTCGCTGGGCCTTGAGCCCGCGGCAGTCTCCGGCAAGGCGGGCGAGAAGCTCGGGCCCGTCACGGTCCACACCAACGCCGGCACGGCGCAGGTGGAGGTTGGCGGGGACGCGGGGACGGCCGGGGTGCGACTCGTCGACAAGGACGGCAAGCCCATCGAGTCGGTCGGGGACGGCGCTCAGCTGTGGTTCGACGTTCCCGCGGGGGCGCAGCCTGGCTCGGCGTCTGTGAACCTCCAGGCGACGACGAACGTCCCGGTGGGGCGTGCCTTCGCCTCCGAGACGCGCAGCCAGACGCAGATCCTCGCCGGTTCCAGCGACTCGACGGTCTCCGCGACCGCGAGCGCCACGTGGGGCGAGAGCGGCCCGATACCAGCCGTCTCGGCGGAGAAGAATTGCGCCAAGGGCGGCGTGGACGTGACCGCGAGCAACCAGGGTGACAAGCCGTTCACCTTCGAGCTTGCCGGTAAGCAGCACACGGTGGAGGCGGGCAAGGCCGCCACGATCACCGTGCCGGTGAAGGAGGACGAGTCCTACGACCTCACGGTCAAGGGCCCGAACGGCTTCGTCAAGGAGTTCAAGGGCGTCCTCGACTGCAAGGTCGCGTCCAACGGCGGCGCGAGCCCGGCCGGCGGACAGTCCCCGCTGCCGAGCGCCTCGCCCACGACCGCCGCACAGGGCTCCGGCTCGGACTCGGGCTCCGGTGGCGACCTCGCCGCCACCGGTGGCTCCAGCGCGACTCCGGTGATCGCCGGTGTGGCCGTGGTCCTGGTGGTCCTCGGCGCGGGCACGGTCTTCTTCATCAAGCGCCGCAAGCCGGCCGGACAGTGAGCGACCCGTCCGTGACGGACTAGCCGTCCGCCACCGGGCTCCGGGGGCGCCATCCCCGGAGCCCGGGCGGAGGCGCGGGGCGGAGGCGTGGTCGCTGTCGCGGGAGCCATCGGGGGCGAGGGGTCAGGAAGGCCGCAACTCCGCTCGGCCGCGGTCGACGCCCTGCCGCGGTCGACGCCCTGCCGCTCTAAGGTCGTCAACTCTTGATGGTCCTCAACTCGCCCCGACGCCCTTCGCTCCGCCTCGCGCATCGCGCGGCAGCCCTCGGCCCAGCGCGGGGCAGCCCTCGGCCACCGGTCCGCTGAGTTGGCCTGCCCAAGTGCTGGCCGACTCTCCCGTTCTGGCCGGTCGACTCGATGACAAAGTCGATGCCCA
Source organism: Streptomyces sp. NPDC088923 (assembly GCF_044749745.1). Taxonomy (NCBI): domain Bacteria; kingdom Bacillati; phylum Actinomycetota; class Actinomycetes; order Kitasatosporales; family Streptomycetaceae; genus Streptomyces; species Streptomyces sp. NPDC088923. Next base: position 1,535,206 of record NZ_JBIVIO010000001.1, read on the forward strand.
GCTCGCCCGGCCCCGCCGCCCTGGCTGGTCCCATAGGCCCGGCCCGCTCCGGCCCCGACCCCGGCCGCCAGTTCCGCGCCGAATCGGGGGCGCCCCCAATCCGTACCGCCCGACACTCTCAGCCCGCCAATGCGTCCGAGGCGCCACGTCCGAGGCGCTCGGCCCGCCCGCGCCAGGCTCTGCCCCCCCCGTGGCCGCGCACCATGCAAGCCCCCCGCCCGGGCCTTGCCGCCCCCGACCGCCGTTTCCGCGTCGGACTGGCGGCTGCCCCTGATCCACTCAGCTCGCCACCGCGTCCGCAGCGGTCCCACCAACGGCGGCCCCACCCCGGCGCCCTCCCCACCGGCGCCCACCCCGCGCCCCCGGCAGACTCCGCCCACCCCCGTGGCCGCCCATGGCCGCACCGTCCGCGCCGTCCGCGCGGCCCGCCAGCACCCCGTTTCAGCAGTCGGGCCCCGCTGTCCGCGCCGTCTCCGCCGTCCGCGCGTCCCCCCGTCTCCGCAGTCGCGCCCCGCCGTCCGCGCCCCCCCCGCCGTCCGCGCGCCTCCTCCGCCCCCTCCGTCCCCTCCGTCCGCGCCCCCCGCCGTCCCCGCCGTCCGCGCCCCCCGCCGTCCGCGCGCCTCCTCCGCCCCCTCCGTCCCCGCCGTCCCGGCCGCCCCCGCCGTCCCGGCCGCCCCCGCCGTCCCGGCCGCCCCCGGCGTCCCCGCCGTCCGCGCACCCCCCGCCGTCCCCACCGTCCGCACACCCCCCGCCATCCCGCCATCCGCCAGAGCCCGCCAGCCCCCGCTCAGCAGTCGCGCCCCCCGCCCCCCCGCAGTGACCCCGCCCTCACCCTCCCCCGCGAACCCAGCCGACCCCGAGCCCCCACCCCCGAGCCCCCACCCCCGACTCCCCACCCCCGAGCCCCTCCCGCCCTGCCCCCCACCCCCCCGAATCCGCAGCTCACATCCCCCAGAGGGGAACGGGTTTCCGCCCGAGGGGCAGCGTGCGGCAAGATGGGTGTGTCTGCCCTCCGGTGGGGCCCCGGGGCTCGGGGGAGGGCGGAGTCCCCCTTCACGGGGTGTCCCGTCGATCCTGGCGGGCTCCCCAGGACGACTGTCAGAATCCAGACTGCCGGACGGTTTCTCTTGGCTGAGTACATCTACACCATGCGCAAGACGCGCAAGGCTCATGGCGACAAGGTGATCCTTGACGACGTGACGCTGAGCTTCCTGCCGGGCGCGAAGATCGGTGTTGTCGGGCCGAACGGCGCCGGTAAGTCGACCGTCCTGAAGATCATGGCGGGCCTTGAGCAGCCCTCCAACGGGGACGCCTTCCTCTCACCCGGCTACAGCGTCGGCATCCTGCTCCAGGAGCCCCCGCTCGACGAGTCGAAGACCGTGCTGGAGAACGTGCAGGACGGCGTCGCGGAGACCATGAAGAAGGTCAACCGCTTCAACGAGATCGCCGAACTCATGGCGACCGACTACTCCGACGCGCTGCTCGAAGAGATGGGCAAGCTCCAGGAGCAGCTCGACCACGCCAACGCCTGGGACCTCGAAGCCCAGCTCGAACAGGCCATGGACGCCCTGGGCTGCCCGCCCGGTGACTGGCCCGTCGTCAACCTCTCCGGTGGCGAGAAGCGTCGCGTCGCGCTCTGCAAGCTGCTCCTCGAAGCCCCCGACCTGCTGCTCCTCGACGAGCCCACCAACCACCTCGACGCCGAGTCGGTGAACTGGCTGGAGCAGCACCTCTCCAAGTACGAGGGCACCGTCGTCGCCATCACCCACGACCGGTACTTCCTCGACAACGTCGCGGGCTGGATTCTGGAGCTGGACCGGGGCCGCGCCATCGGCTACGAGGGCAACTACTCCACGTACCTGGAGACGAAGCAGACCCGTCTCAAGGTCGAGGGCGCCAAGGACGCCAAGCGCGCCAAGCGCCTCAAGGAGGAGCTGGAGTGGGTGCGCTCCAACGCCAAGGGGCGACAGGCCAAGTCGAAGGCGCGCCTGGCCCGTTACGAGGAGATGGCCGCCGAGGCCGAGAAGACCAGGAAGCTGGACTTCGAGGAGATCCAGATCCCGCCGGGGCCCCGCCTGGGCAACGTCGTGATCGAGGTCGACCACCTCAACAAGGCGTTCGGCGAGAAGGTCCTCATCGACGACCTCTCCTTCACCCTCCCGCGCAACGGCATCGTCGGCGTCATCGGCCCCAACGGCGCCGGCAAGACCACGCTCTTCAAGATGCTCCAGGGCTTCGAGGACCCGGACTCGGGCAACATCAAGGTCGGCGAGACCGTCAAGGTCTCCTACGTCGACCAGGGCCGCTCCAACATCGACCCGAAGAAGACGCTGTGGGAGGTCGTCTCGGACGGTCTCGACTACATCAACGTCGGCCAGGTCGAGATGCCCTCGCGCGCCTACGTCTCCGCCTTCGGCTTCAAGGGCCCCGACCAGCAGAAGCCCGCCGGAGTCCTCTCCGGCGGTGAGCGCAACCGCCTCAACCTCGCGCTCACCCTCAAGCAGGGCGGCAACCTGCTCCTCCTCGACGAGCCCACGAACGACCTCGACGTCGAGACCCTCTCCTCGCTGGAGAACGCGCTCCTGGAGTTCCCGGGCTGCGCCGTGGTCGTCTCCCACGACCGCTGGTTCCTCGACCGTGTGGCGACGCACATCCTCGCCTACGAGGGCGAGTCCAAGTGGTTCTGGTTCGAGGGCAACTACGAGTCGTACGAGAAGAACAAGGTCGAACGACTCGGCGCCGACGCGGCCCGCCCGCACCGCGCCACCTACAAGAAGCTGACCCGGGGCTGAGGGAACGTGGCGCGTCACCTCTACCACTGCCCGCTGCGCTGGGCCGACATGGACGCCTTCGGGCACGTCAACAACGTGGTGTTCCTCCGCTACCTGGAGGAGGCCCGTATCGACTTCATGTTCCGGCTCAAGCCCGAGGGCGACGGACCGTCCTTCTCGGGCGGCTCCGTCGTGGCCCGGCACGAGATCGACTACCTGCGCCCGCTGGTGCACCGGCACACACCGGTCACCATCGAGTCGTGGGTGACGAACCTGCGCGCCGCGGCCCTCACCATCGCCTACGAGGTGAAGGACCCGGAGAGCGCGGACAGTCCCGAGGTGGTGTACGCGCGCGCCGCCACGGTCGTCGTCCCGTACGACCTGGAGGCCGGACGGCCGCGCCGTATCACCGCGTACGAGCGCGAGTACCTGGAGAAGTACCGCGACGACGCCGGGCCCGGCGGGCTCGTCGCGTGAGGGGGCGGCGCCTGTGACGGGACAGCTCGCATGAGTGATACGCCGGTGCGGTGCGCCGACCCGGGGGAGGCCGCGGACCTCGCGGCCTTCCTCGGGCGGCTGCTCCACTACGACAAGGCCGCCGCGGTGCGGCTCCAGGCCGCGGCGGGGGCGCTCGCCGTCTTCGGCCGCCCCCCGTCCTTCGAGGTCCTCGCGATCCGTACGGTGCGGCTCGCGCCGCAACCGGCCGCGCGGACCTTCGACGTGACCGTCTCGGCGGGCGACCTCCTGGAGACCGTGGACGAGGCCACGGCGCGCTTCGCCGTGCCCGCGCCCGTCACGGGCCCGCCCTGGGCGGGGCTCCTGCCCCCGCGCGGCGGCTGGCACCGCGAACCGGTCGCGCTCCTGCCCCAGGCGGTACGCGGCGCCGTCGCCCAGGCCGTGGCGGAGTTCCGTACCCGCATGGAACGGCTCGCCCCGGCCGGGCGGACCCGTGCCGAACTCGACCGGATCGGCGGCGAGGTCTGGTCCCGTACGGTCGGCGACACCTCGCTGCCCGTACGCGCCGCGCACGCGGCGCAGGCGCTCGGCTTCCTGCGCCCGCCCGCGTCCCCGCAGGCCCCGGGCGCCACGAGTCCGCGGCTTCCGCGGGACGCCGACGATCCCGACGCCGCGCACTCGCTCGCGCTCTTCAGCTCGGGCGCCTGGCTGCGCCTGCGCACGCCGTACGGCTCGGTCGCCGTCCGGCGCGGGGGCCTCGGGATGCTCGGGATCAGCCCGCGTTCCTGAGCTCCACCGCCCCGCCGGTGGTACGCGGCTCCTCGTCCACGCCGATGCCCCAACGCTCCGCGAGCAGCTCCCGCCCCGCCGGGGTCACCGACAGGCCCCGGTCCGTACGGTGCCGCTCCACCCACCCGGCGGCGAGGAACCGCGCGCCGACCGCCGCGCCCAGCGCCCCCGCGAGGTGCGGGCGACGCTCGGTCCAGTCCGCGCACGTACGGACCGTGGGGCGGCGCGCCGCTCGGGCCGCTGCCACGTCCACCCCGAGCCCCGCGAAGCCCTCCGCGCCCGCCGGGGTCAGCCCCTCGCGCAGCCACCCCGAGGCGTGCCACGCCTCGCTCAGCGCGACCCCGAGACGCCCCGCGAGGTGGTCGTAGCAGAACCGCGCCGCCGCGAGCCGTGCGGCCTGGCGGCTGGGGCGGTAGCCGCGCACGGGCGTCGGCCCGGTGAGCGCCCCGAGCGCTTCGAGCGCGCGCGCCACCTCGGGCCCCGCGAGCCGGTAGTAGCGCCGCCGACCCGAGGCCGTGCACTCCAGGAGCCCGGCGGCGACGAGCACGGACAGGTGCTCGCTCGCGGTCGAGGCGCCGATCCCCGCGGCGCGCGCCAGCTCACCGGCCGGGCGCGCGGTGCCGTCCATGAGCAGGTTGCAGAACACGGAACGCGCGGGGGCCGCGAGCGCTTGCGCGACCGCGCTGAAGTCGCGGTCGCGGCCGGGGACGGGGCCGCTCGCGGGAGCGGTCACCGAGCCGGTCGCGGCGGTGGTCACGGAGCTGGGCATACGGACGACGATAGTCCCGGCATCCTTCGGTACACACCGAAACGAACCCGCCCTACGGTCGCCCCATGACCACCCGGCCCGCACCCCACGCCTACCTCGCCCTCCTCCAGTGGCAAGGCTCCACCGCCGCCGGAATCCGCGGCTACTCCCGCACCCACACCGCCCTCGCCCCGCCCGCGGGGCAAGGCCTCGCCCTGAGCGCCGATCCGGCCTTCCGCGGTGACCCCGAACTCCTCAACCCCGAACAGCTGCTCCTGACGGCCGCCTCCTCCTGCCAGTTGCTCTCGTTCCTCGGCGAGGCGGCGCGCGCGGGCGTGGACGTCCTGGCCTACGAGGACGAGGCGAGCGCCCGCCTCGACCTGGAGCGCGGACGGCTCGACGCGATCCGCCTCGCGGTGACCGTACGGGTGGCACCCGGCACCGACCCCGGGGCGGTGCGGGACCTCGCCGCGCGCGCCCACCGCGCGTGCTTCGTCGCGAACAGCCTCGCCGTACCCGTCGACGTGGTCACCGAGGTGGAGGTCAGTCCGCGCGGTTGACCATCGAGGCGGCGGCGTAGGTGAGGTAGGTCCACAGGGTGCGGTCCTGCTCCTCGGTGAGACCGAGTTCGTCGACCGCGGCGCGCATGTGCGTCAGCCACGCGTCGTGCGCGGCCCGGTCCACGGCGAAGGGCGCGTGGCGCATCCGCAGACGCGGGTGGCCGCGGTTGTCGCTGTACGTGCGGGGGCCGCCCCAGTACTGCATGAGGAAGAGCGCGAGCCGTTCCTCGGCCGGGCCGAGGTCCTCCTCCGGATACATCGGGCGCAGCAGCGGGTCCCCGGCCACGCCCTCGTAGAAGCGGTGCACCAGGCGCCGGAAGGTCTCCTCGCCGCCGACCTGCTCGTAGAAGGTCTGCTCCTGGACTGTGCCGTGCGGGATCTCGTTCACGTGTCCATCGTCTCAGACACCCCGGCCGAGGACCGGGGGCGTAGGACCGCCGCCGTTCGTCGGCGCCGACCCGTCCGAAAGCACCCCGCACGCGTACTCGCTTCCCGCCCCCGCGCCCCCCACAGTGGACCCATGACCCCGCAGCCCGCCCAGCCCGCGAGGGCTCCCCGCACCGAGGAGGAGTGGCAGGACCTCGCCACCCGCTCCCGCGAGGGCCTCCTGCGCCGCCTGTCCCGCGAGTGCGACCTGCTTGACGAGGACTCGCCCTGGTACGCGGCCTTCGCCTCCGTCCCGCGTCACTACTTCGTCCCGTACTACTACGTCCGCGCCCCCACCGGCGGCTTCGAGCGGCTGTGGGGCGAGGACCCCGACCGCGAGCGGCGCGCCCGCTGGCTCACCGGGGCCTACGCCGACGTGCCGCTCGCGACCCGGCTGCGCGACGGTGAACTCCTCTCGTCGAGCAGCCAGCCCTCGCTCATGGCCCGCATGCTCACCGGGCTCGACGTGCGCCCCGGGGACCGGGTCCTGGAGGTCGGCGCGGGCACCGGGTGGAACGCCGGGCTGCTGTGCCACCGCCTCGGCGAGGACCTCGTCACGACCGTCGACCTCGACACCGACATCACCGAGTCGGCGCGCGCGCACCTGGCGCGGGCCGGGTTCAGGCCCGAGGTCGGCACGGGCGACGGGATGCGCGGCTGGCCCGCGCGCGCCCCGTACGACCGGGTGCTCATCACGGCGGCGGTCAACACGGTGCCCCGCGCGCTGCTGCGGCAGTGCGCCCCGGGCGCGCTCGTCGTGGCGCCGCTCGCGACGGGCCTGCTCGCGCTGCGGGTACGGGACGCCGAGCACGCCGAGGGGCGATTTCTCGCCACACCCGCCTACTTCGTCCCGATGCGGGGCGCCGAGCGCACCCCCGAGCCGGCCCCGTACCTCGGCGGGCTGCCCTCCTGGGCCGCGCGGGACGAGGACTTCCACTTCCTGCTCGCGCTCACCTCGGGCAGCCTCGACCCGCACGAGGCGCTGGCGCTGTGGCGGCGCGAGCAGTTGCCCGCCAGGGAGCGCTTCGGGGTCACGCTGCGCGGCGAGCACCTGTGGGCGTGGCTCGACGACCCGGACGGACCGTATGCCTGGGCGCTGCCCTGAGCGCGCGAGGGGGCCGCACGCGCGTGGCGTGCGGCCCCCTGAGGCGCATCGCTCAGCCGCGGTGGATCGTGATCGTCGTCCACGCGCCGACGTGCACGCGGTCGCCGTCCGAGAGCGGCTGGACCACGAAGGGCTGAATGGGCTCTTCCGAGCCGTTGACCGTCGTGCCGTTCGTGGAGTTCTGGTCCACGACCGCCCACGTGCCGTCCTGCTGGCGCGTCAGCATGGCGTGCTGGTGCGAGACCCCGGGGTCCTCCGGAGGCACCGACAGGTCGATGTCGGGCGTGTTGCCCGTGGAGTGCCTGCGGCGGCCGATCGTGATCTGGCTCCCGGTCAGCTCGACGCGCTGCTCCGGGGAGTACGCGGGCAGGCTGAGCCCGGCCGCCTCGGGGCCGCTGCGCTGCATCATCGCGAGGAAGTACTCACGATCGGGGCCGTACGTGGCGCTCCAGGTCCCCGGCGCGAGACCGGCGGGGCCCTGCGCGAAGGGGTCGCCGTGACCGCCCGGACGGGGGCCGCCGGGGCCGGGACCGCCCGGGCCGGGGAGGCCGGGACCGTTGGTACCCGGGCCGTTCGGGGCCGAGGTGTGGGGCATTCCGCCACTCGGTCCCGGGCCGTTCTGGCCGGGGCCGTTCGGTACCGGGCCGTTCGGCGGGTACGGGGCGGGCGGCGCGATCGGCCAGTCGTCCACGCCGGGCTGCTGGCGCTGCTGCGGTGGCTGGTGCTGCTGAGGCTGCTGGGGCGGCTGCGTGGTGGCAGGGCCGGGGGCGTAGCCGCTCGTCTGGCCGTACGGGTCGGGGAAGCCGCCCTGCGCGGGGCGGGCGCCGTGGTCGCCCGCCGTGCCGTGGCCGCCGGGGCCACCGTGGCCGCCGGAATTGCCGCCCGGGTACGACGGCGACTCCTGCTCGCCCTGTCCCGGATAACCGGACCCGGGCCGCTGGATCATGTCCGGGACGATCGGCTCGGGGGGCCTGTTGATCCGGGAGGGCCGCGATTCCTGGTACTCGTGCGTCTGGGGGCCGCCGGGGAAACCGCCTCCGGCGGGTGAGGCGGGCGGGGACGGCACGTAGGTCGTCGCCGTACCGGTCAGGAAGTTCCACCGGCAGTGCTCGCAGAACGGTCCACCGGATTCGCGTGGCGTACCGCACTGGGGGCAGCGCTCGGCCTCCGGCTGGCTCCCGCTGTGCGGGTATCCGTACGGGCTGGGCGCGGGGGGCGGGGAAGGCGGCGGCACAGGTCCGCCCGACCCGGCCATGCGATGGCCGCAGATCTCGCACCAGTCGTCGGAGCTCGACTGATGTCCGTTCGGGCAGGTCGGCATGTCGGCGCTTCCTCCTCTCCTTCTCTTCTCCGGCCTCCCGGCCGGTCACTGACAGCATCCGGCCCGGCGGGTCCGGAAGGGCGGGCCCACCGCCACACATGTGTCGTGCGGCGGGCGGCGCGCGAGGGCTACTTCCTGACCCGCACGGTCTTGGTGGACCGTGTTTCGAGGGTCATCTCGTCCGCCTCCGTCACTTTCGCCTTCAGTCGCACAGTACCCGCAGGCGCGTCCACGACGTCCACCACCTTGGCGAGCAGCTTGGCCGTCGCCTCGTTCCCCGAGGCGTGCGCGAGCTGGACCGCGCGACCGAGCCGCGCCGTGGCGCGTTCCTGGTCACCGGACTTGCGTGCCTGGAGTCCCTCCCGTACCGCGCCCGCGAGTTCGGCCTGCCCCGTGTAGTGCGCGACCTGCGGGTTGAGCTGCGTGGACGCCGCGATGTCGTCCGTCCACACGGCCCGTACGAGCCCCTGCCCGAGCCGCGTCACCGAGCCGTCCGCCTCGGGTACGACGAGTGACACCCGCCCCGCGAGCATCTCCTGGCCGAGCCCGGCGGGCGGGACGCGGACGCAGAAGTGGTAGTCCCGCGATTCGTCGCCCCACGAGCCGGTCGGGTAGTCGCCGGTGCGCGGGGCCGGCTCGGTGCGGCGCGCGGTGAGGTCCTCGACGCTGGGCGCGACCTGCTTGACGAAGACGGGCTCGGCGCCCTGCGGGGTCCACAGGCGCAGTGCGACATCGGCGACCTCCTTGCCCATGACGTTCTCCATCATGCGCGTGAAGTCCTCGGTGAGCGCCTCGGGTTCGGCGACGATGTCGGCGCTGCCGAGGAGCGCGGAGGCGATCCCGGTGACCTCGGCCACCTCCCAGTCGGTGCCGACCCCGCGCGCGTCGCAGGTGAAGCGGCCCACGCAGTCGTCGAGCGCGGCGCGCAGCTCCTGCGGGGTCTCGTGCTCGTTGCGCCCGTCGGTGAGCAGGATGCCGTGCCTGATCGTGGCGGGCGCCTGGGCGAGCAGGCGCTCGGCGAGGCGCAGCCACGTACCGACGGCGGTGCCGCCGGAGGCCCTGAGCGCGCGCAACGCCTGCTTCGCCTCGGCCCGGGTGCGGTCGTCGGCGACCGCGAGCGCGCCCCCGCGCGGGTAGACCTCCCTGGCCACGTGCGTGCCCTCGACGACGGCGAAGCGGGTGCCGTCGCGCAGCGTGTCGAGCGCGGCCCCGGTGGCCTCCTTGGCGTGGTGGAGCTTGCTCGGCGGGTACTGCATCGAGCCGGAGCAGTCGACCATGAGCACCACGGCGGCGTCCCGGCCCGGGCCCGCCGCGGTGAGCGCGCCCGTGCCGCCGCCCGTCGCGGTCACCGTGACGACGGCGTGCACCTCGCCGGAACCCTCCGGCAGGTACGGGTTCTGGTAGACCTCGACCTCGAACCGGGGCCCCTCGGGCTTCGAGAAATTCGCCATGACGCCGTTCCCCCTCATCGACTTCTGCCGCTACTGCCGCTGTCCGCCGTCACCGCGCTTCGAGCCGCACCGGTTCCCCCGGCGTCGGGTACGGGACGACGGCGACCGTGATGTTGTCGTGGCCGCCGCTGTCGAGCGCGTACCGCACGAGCGTGCGCGCCGCGTCGAGCGGGCGGCTGCCCGAGTCGGCGGGCAGCAGCGCGGCCATCGCCTCCGCGCTCTCCGCGTAGTTCCACAGCCCGTCCGTGCACACCACGACCGTCCCCGGCGCCTCCGGCCGGAAGGCGGCCGTGTGCGGCTCCAGTTCGTAGGCGTCGGCGCCGAGCCAGCCCGTGATGGCGTGCGCGCGTTCGTCCGCGTACGCCTCCGCCTCGCTCAGCAGCCGCGCGGCGACCATCTGCGCCGCCCACGAGTCGTCCTCGGTGAGGCGGTACGGGGTCGCGGAGCGGTCGGCGGGCACCCAGTAGACGCGGCTGTCGCCGACCCAGCCCACGACGAGGAGTTCCTCGGTGACGATCGAGGCGACGAGCGTGCACGCCGGAGCGTTCTGCCCGGGCTCCTCGGGGGGCAGGACCGGTTCGTCGGCGAGCGCGTTGACGGCCTCGGCCGCCTGCTCGATCGCCTCGCGCATCGCCTGCTCGGGGCGGGTGCCGCGCGGCAGCGAGGCCATCAGCGCGGCCTCGGCGGTCTGCGCGGCGGCGAGCGAGGCGGCGTCCGGGCGCGTCGCCGAGGAGACGCCGTCGCACACGACGGCGACGGCGGCCGTGGCCCCGTCGGGCAGCGCGGTCGCGGCGACCGCGAAGGCGTCCTCGTTGCGGTGGTGGCGCAGCCCCCGGTCGCTCACGGCCGCGAGCGTGCTCAACTCCCGCTCCATGTGGTCGCGCGGTCGCGGCTGCGCGTGCCCGCACCGCTCGCAGTACCCGTCCGCGTCGACGCGGCCCGCGCCGCACCGCGCGCACACCGGGCCCGGCTCGGGCGGCGGCGGGCTCAGGCGTGGATCGGGCGCGGCCTCGGGGGCGGCGCCCGGCGCCGCGTCGGGCGTGGGAGCGCTCGGCGCGGTCGCGTCCGGCGCGGCCCCCGGCGCCGCCTCGGGGCGCGGCGGTACGGGGGCGGAAGCGGACTGCGCCGGTACGTGCGCCCCGGCGTCCGAAGGCGTGGCCGCGCCGGGCGGCGGTAGGGGGGGCGGGGCTGCCAGGGCGTAGTCGCCGTCCGGGGGCTCGGGGTGCTCGGCAGGGCGGTCGCTCACGTGCCGGGGGCCGGCGTGCGCCCGTACCGCCGGGTCCTGAGGCGCCCGGGCCTCTTCGGGGAGCCGCACGCCCTCGGGCAGCGTCGGCTCCTCCGGCCGCGCGGACGTGTCCGAGACCGTCGCGGGCAGGTCCGAGGCGCGCAGGACCGGCGCGGGGCGGCCCGTGCCGTCCGTCTCGCGGGCCTGCGGCCAGTCGGGGGCGGCGGAGGGCGGGTCCGCGGGGGGCCCCGGCACCGCCGAGAGGTCGTAGCCGCAGCCCCCGCAGTACAGGTCACTCGCGTCGAGTGGTTCCGCGCACCGGGGACAAGCCGCCAGCTGATGCGTCCGCGCCATCAATCACACCCACGTCCGGGGGCGGAGTCGGTTGGCCCGCTCCACCAGTTCGATCCGTTCCCCGCCGTCACCGGCGAGCCTGGCCAAGGTCCGGAAGGCGCGTTCCAGGCCGAACCGGAGCCCGCGCTCGTCGAGCGGGCAGCCCAGCAGACCACCCTCCCGCTGCCCTGCGCCGTGGCGACCCGAGAGTACCCAGTCGAGCGCCGCGCCCAGTACCTCGGCCGTGAGCGTCTGCGCCCGCACCGCGTCGACCGCGTCGCCCAGGTCACCGACGCGGGCGGCTGCCGCGCGCAGGTCGGCGAGGGGCGCCTGCCCCGCAGACCGCCCCCGCAACCGCGCCCGGGTCGCCGCGATCCCGGCGGCGGCGTGGTGCGCCGAGGACTCGGGCACCGTCTCCAAGGCCCGTACCGAGGACTCGCGTTCGCCCGCGGCGAAGAGCACCCGCGCCAGGCCGAAGGCGGCGCTCACGTAGCCCGGGTCGGTCTGCCACACCAGCCGGTAGTACTCCACGGCGTTGTCGAGCTGACCGAGCGCCTCGGCGCACAGGGCGAGTGCGAGCTTCGGCGCGGCCTCGCCGGGAAAGGCGTCGTAGATCGCGTCGAAGGAGAGCGCGGCGCGCTCCAGTTCGCCCGTCACGAGCGAGGCGAGGCCCCGGTACCAGACGACCCGCCAGTCCTCGGGGAACTGCCGTTCCAGGTCGTCGAGCGAACGCCCCGCCGCGTCCGGCTGCCCCATCTCCAGGCGCGCCCGCACCTCGCGCAGCCGCACCTCGGGCGAGTCGGCCGGGGCGTTGCGCAAGGCGCTGATCAACTCTCCGTGCACCGCCGTGTGCAGACCGGCGAGGAAGCCCGCGCTCGGGTCGTTCGCGTCCACGCGGGGCACGGGCAGCGCGAGCGCCGCCTCGGGGACGCGCAAGGGGCGCAGCGCCTCGGCGGGGGACGCGGGGGGCGCGGACGGGGGAGGGGGGAGCGGGGGCGTGGTGCTGGGCGGGGTGCCGGGCTGGGCCGGGAGCGGGGCCGGTCCGGCGTGCGCGGAGGGGGCCGGTGGGGCTCCGAAGCCCGTGGGGGGCGGGGCGCCGGGGGTGAGGGCGGCCTGGGCGGTGGCCGCCGCGCCCGCCGCCGGCCCCCTCAGGGCCGTACGCGACCGCCGCCGCCCCTTGCCGCCCGCGCCGCCCGCGCGTCCCGTCTCCCGTACTCCGAGCGCCGAGACCGCCCCGCCCGCCGGGAGGAACAACTCCGTGTCGGGGACGCGCAGCTCGGGCCCGAAGTGGGTCGAGAGCGCGGGGTGCGGGCGGCCCGTGCGGCGGGCCACGATCTCCCGCAGCACCCCGGTGAGCTGCTCGGCCATCTCCTCCGCCGAGGCGAAGCGGCGCGCGGGGTCCGGGTCCGTCGCGCGCACGAGGAGCCGGTAGAAGGACTCGAACTCCTGGAAGACCGGGACCTGCGCCGGGTCGGGAAGGCTGTCCGCGTAGACCGTCGTGTAGCCCTGGAAGTCGAAGGTGAGCACCGCGAGCGTGCGCGCCACCGTGTACAGGTCGGAGGCGACCGAGGGCCCCACCTCGGCGACCTCGGGCGCCTGGTAGCCGACCGTCCCGTAGATCGCCGACTCCTCGTCGTCGGCGCGGCGCACCGCGCCCATGTCGATGAGCTTGAGCTGGTCCTCGGTCTGGATCGCGTTGTCCACCTTGAAGTCGCAGTACAGCAGGGAACGGCTGTGCAGGTGGCCGAGCGCGTCGAGCGCCTCGATGCCGAAGGCGCAGGCCTGCTCGACGGGGAGCGGGTCGCGGCGGCCCTCGCCGGTGCGGCGGGCGTTGGCGATCTCCTTGAGCGACTTGCCGCCCACGTACTCCATGACGATGTAGCCGTCGAGCGAGCCCGTGCGCTGGTCGAGGTGCTCGACGAAGTTGTAGATGCGCACGATGTTGGCGTGCTCGATCTCGGCGAGGAAGCGGCGCTCCGAGATCGCCGCCTCCATCGCGTCCTGGTCGCCCGTGTCGAGCAGGCCCTTGAGCACGACCCAGCGGTCCGAGACCGCGCGGTCGATCGCGAGGTAGACCCAGCCGAGCCCGCCGTGCGCGAGGCAGCCGACCACCTCGTACTGACCGTGCACCACCGTCCCGGGGCCCAGTTTGGGCACGAACGAGTACGGGTGCCCGCACTTCGTGCAGAACCCCTCCGTGCGCCCGGGGTGCTGACCGCGTGCACGCCCCACCGGGGCGCCGCAGTCGGCGCGCGAGCAGAACCGCTTGCGCTCGGGCACCTCGGCCCGCTCCAGGACCGCCGCGCGCGGATCGTGCCGGGGCACGGTCGGTACGCTCACGAGCCCGACGCCGAGCCGCCCGCGCGCCGAACCCGAGGACGCCGAGCCCGTGCTGCGCGCGCTCACCTGCCGCGCCGTACTGCTCCCGGAGAGCCGCCCGGAGACCGAGCGCCGCGAGGAGCGCGAGGAGCCGGAGGCCCGCGCGGAGGGCGCGGAGCCGTACGAGGCGGGCCCGCCCGAGCCGTACGAGGCGACCGCACCGGAGCCGTACGTGGCACCCGGGCCGGAGCCGTACGCCGCCCCCGCACCGTACGAGGCCCCCGAGCCCGAGCCGTACGAGGCCCCCGAGCCCGTCCCCGCCCCGCGGGGCGCGCCCGAGCCATGGGTGGCCGCCGTGCCGCCCGAGCCGCCGCGCCCGCCGCTCACCGTCATGCCGGTCGGCGGAGAGCCGAGCGCCCCGTCCGGGGCGACGACGGGCGCGAGCCCGCACGTGTCGCAGTACAGCTCTCCGCCGCCGACGTCCTCGTACCGGCCCTCGCAGCCCGGCCGCTGACACGCCTGCTCGTTCATCCGCTTCCCCCGTTCCGCCCCCACACGGCGGCACCCCGTTCCGTACGCCTCACTCCTGCCCCCCGGCCAGCGTCTCCGCCACCGCCCGCTGGTAGCGCAGCACCGCCTGCTCGGCCGCCCGCAGATCGCAGGGCGCGCTCCACAGCATGCGGCGGGCCGCGTCGTACCGCTCCATGAGGAGAGTGTCCTCGGCCAGACCGTGCCTCGCGACCTTCGCGCGGTACGCGTCGAGCCGCCCGCGCAGCTCCGCGCGGATCGCGAGCGGCGCCGCGACCGCGGACAACTGCTCCCGGGCGCGCAGGAGTTCGTCCTCGGCCCGCGATTCGAGCGAGTCGAGCAGCGGGCTGAGCCGCGACCAGTGCCCGCGCCTTCGGTACTCGGCGGCGCGCGAGAGCTCCTCCTGGAGCACGACGGGCGGGCCGCTCACCGCCGGGACCTCCGAGGCCGCTATCTTCGCGAGCACCTCACCGCGTGCCGCGCGCGCCTCGGCGAGCGTGCGGTCCGCGCGCGAGAGCAGGTCGCTCAGCTCGCGCAGCCGCGCCTCCGCGTCCTGGCGCACGGCGAGCACGGCCTCGATCTCGCGGCGCACCTCGTCGAGACCGCGCGCCTCGCGGTCGTAGCGCCGCGTGTCGGGACGGCCCGCGCCGGGGGCCGCCGCGCCCGCTTGCGGCTGCCAGAACTCCAGCGGATCGCTGACCACTTGTTCCCGCAGCGCGGCGAGCACGCGCGCGATGCGCTCCAGGTCGTCCCCGGCCGGGTGCTCGCCGGGGAGTACGCCGACCGAGTGCGCGAGCGTGCGGGTGCGGTTCAGCTCGGCCGAGAGCAGGTCGATCCGCGCGGGCAGCGCCGACCACACCGCGTCGGCCGCTATCACGACGCCCAGCGAGTCCGCGTACAGCTCGTTCATCCGCTCCACCAGCTCCTCCAGGGAGCAGCGGTGGCTGAGTCGGGGCGCCTCGCCCGTCAGGCTCGCGACGGGCCCGTTCCCCGCCGCCCCCGCGGCCCCCGGCACGGCGAGCGAGCGGCCCTCCAGGAGTTCGGTCAGCTCCGCGAGGTCCTCGCGGCTGGGGTTGCGGCGCCTCGCGCGCGCCGCGCGGGCGGTGGCGAGCGCTCGCGTGTACGTGTCGAAGCAGGCCCACAGGAGCGAGATGGCCGCCTCCGTGGCCGCCCAGCGCTGCCGCGTCACGCCGGTCAGCTCCGCGCCTTCGAGGAGCCGGCGTCCCGCGTGGTCCTGGAGCGCGAGCAGCGAGGTCTCGACCGCCTCGTGCTCGGCGCCGCGCCGCGCGAGCGCGCGGTCGACCGCCTCGCGGTCCATCACCGCGCCCGGCTCCTGCTCCCCAGCCCCTGCGGACATCGCTCGCGCGCCGCCCATCCCACTCCCTTCCGCCCGGCCCCAGCCGGAGCCGTATCCCCGAACGCGCCTCCCGGCCCCCGCCCGGTCGACGCGCCCGACACAGCGATCACACCCGCACCCTGCCCCTCAGAGCCCCCCGTCCATGCGCCGGAGTCGCGCCGCCCTCACCAGGCGATCTTCTCGTCGGCGCTCGGCGGGCTCACCGAGGCGTTCCCGAGGTCGGCCGCGAGCCACTTCTCGTACGACTTCCGCCAGCCCCGCGGGCCGGTGTCCTTGCGGTAATCGGCAAGGACGTGGTCGACGCGGCCGACGAGATCCGGGGCACTGTCCCGCATGGCGATGCCGTAGAACTCCGGCCGCGGGAGGTGCGCCGCGTCGCCCTCGTTCCCGTCGGCGATCTTCACCCCCGGGTCCTGCGCGAGTTGCGAGGCCGCGAGGGCGCTGTCGGTGACGACCCCGTTGACGACGCCGAGTTGCAGTTCGACGAGGCAGTCGAGCTGGCTGGGCACCTTCGTGACGGGCTTGAGCGCGTAGTACTCGCTCTGCGCGGCGAGGAAGGACTCGGCCGTCGAGCCCTTCGCGACGCACAGCTTGCTGCCCCTGAGCGTGGGCCCGAAGCCCTTGATGAGGGAGTCCTGGGGAACGACGAGGGACTGACGGGTCTCGAAGTACGGGGTGGAGAAGGCGATGCCGTTGTCGATGTGGCCACAGGTGATGGACATCGTCCGGATGACCATGTCCACGCTCGCCCCGGCGTCCCGCTCGGCGGCGGGCCTGCCCTTGTCCTTCTCGTCCCTGCCCAGCGCGGGGCCCCGGTCGGCGGTCGATATCGTCTTGAAGCGCACTTTGTTCGCGTCGCCCAGGATCTCCTTCGCGACGCGTCGCGCGAGGTCGATGTCGAAGCCCTCGGGTTCGCTGCCGTAGGTCCCCCGGTACGCCCAGTGGTAGCTGTTCTGGTCGACGCCGACGACGAGTTCGCCCCGCTCTTTGATCCCGGCGATGGTCGCACCGTCCTCGGCGGGCGGACGGTTCTCGTACTTCTCGGCGCAGGGCTTCTCGTCGTCCGCCGCTGCCGCTGCCGCCGTCAGGGCGTGCCCCGCGCTCGCGCCGCCCGAGGCCCCGGCGCTGTCGGGGGCTGTCACGCGGTCAGGGGCGCCGGTGGCCCGTGCGGTGCCGCCCACTCGGCCGGGCAGGCAGAACAGGGCCAGCGAGGCCAGCGCGCACAGGACGGCCATGGCGGCGACGCCGCCCCAGCCGCGGAGCCGTCCTCCTCGACTCGTCCACGTCATGGTCTCTCCCCTCACCGGGTGGATGCTGCTGCTGGGTCGGTCCGGTCCCGGACGGCGCCGGGCCTTCACCGGTACTCCGAGAGCCTGCGTCCGACGCCCATCAGGGCGCCGAAGGCGCCGAGAACGGCGAGGGCGCCGCCGCCGATCGCGAGACCGGAGAAGGCGTCGACACCGCTCCTCGCGGCCTCGATGAAATCGGCCCGCTCGGCCGCGATGGCCTTGCCGAGTGCGTCGTCCACCTTCTGGAACGCGGCGTCCGTGGAGGTGTTGTTCTCCTTCGCCCTCGGGTCCTCGCCGCCGACGACGAGACGCGCGGCCTCGGCGTACTCGCTCGCATCGGCCTTGTCCCGGACGTTCGTGTGTCTGGCACTCCACTGCTTCAGTTCGGCCACCGCCCCGTCGAGCGCTTCGCGTCCGGTGTCGCTGACGATCAGCTTCTCCGCGCGGAGCAGCAACTCGCCCCGGCCGTCGCCGTCGGTCCCCGCCAGCTGCCCGAACCGCTGCTGGAAGTGCGCCTCGTAGAGGTCGTCGCCGTTCTTGTCGAGGACCGCGCCCCGGTTGACCATGGACAGGTTCTCGTTCGCGCGGGCCTGGAGGGCGGCGATCCGCGCGTCCGTCAGGGCGGTGACGGAGGCGACCCCGCTCTTCCGCGAATCGCGCAGGTCGGCACGGGCGACGCCGTGCCCGGCCACGATCCACGCGAGCAGCGCGAGCGCCGCGGTGGCCGCGGCGACGAGGCCGCGGTTCAGAATGCGGTGGGTGCGCCGGTAGTCGCGGTACTGCGCGCCGCCGAGCGCGGCGAGGACCAGGACGCCGAGGACGATCGCGATCCAGGGATAAGGGGTCGCGGCGGCGTAGTCCGAGGCGAGCTGCTCGCTCTCCGCCTCGCGCAGCCTCGTGGCCTGTACGAGCGTGGTGTCCTGCATGACACCGCTCGCCTGCCGCAGCCAGGCTCCGCCGAGGGGCACACCGGAGCGGTTGTAGACGCGCGCGGTGTCGATCTGGGCGGTGTAGAGGGGGAGTTGCCTGTTGATCCGCTCGACGGCGTGGGTGGAACCCGCGGTCTTGTCGGCAGCCGCTCCCGCGAGGTTCTCCGATACCGCCGCGACGCTGTTCGTGTACCTCTCGCGGGCATCCGTCCGCGCCTCGCCGGTCGAGAGGAACTCGGTCGTGGCGGCGGTGTCGGCGGCGGCGAGTTCTCCGTAGATCAGGGCGGAGGTGTTCACCTGGGGTTCGCTGACGTGCAGGACGTCATGAGCCGCCGCCGCCCGCCCCGAGACCTGCCAGGCGCTCGCCGCGCCGAACGCGAGGAGCAGCAGCGCGAGACCGGCGCCGATGAGCCGCAGCCGTCCCGGTTCCGTTCCGGCACCGTGGCGCAGCCGGTCGAGGCCCTCGGCGAGCGCCGTCCTGCGGGGTGGGGCAGGGGTGGTGGCGGGCGGGGTCGCGGGGACCACGGGCGCCGACGCGACCGGGCCGCCCTGGGGCGGTACGGGGGCGTACCCCTCCGCCTCGACGGCGCCCACCGCGCCCGCGCGCCCCGGCGGTGCCGCGCCGCCCGTTCGCCGTTGTGCCACGTCGACCTCCCCCGTCGGTCCTGTCGGTTGCCGGGCGCCAGTATGTCCCCCGGCGGCCCCGGGAGACACGGCCTTCCCCCGGATCGTGTGCCGCGCGCCCCGGCGTTCACGGGCGAACCCGTGGAAAACGACCGGCGCACGCGCCCCCGCGCTCCGGGGTCGTCGCGCCCCCGTTTCGTGGCGCCGCTCCGTACAGGCGTGCGCGCCACTCGCTCTCAGATACGAACGGAGTCGCGTGCCCGGTTCCCCGCTGTTCCCGGTTCACCCGAACAAGTGAACGGCCGCCCCGCGTCAGCGGGACGGCCGTGTCAGGAGGGGGAGTTGGGGGGCGATCAGGCCCCGGCGGCGGTCGGCGAAGCGAGCGGCGTTGACGCCGCCCCCGGCCCCTGCGCGTAGTGCGCGCGCACCGTGCGGTGCGCGTCCGTCGGCGCGGCGAGGTGGTCGAGACCGAGGAGGGCGGCGCCGAGCACGGGACGCTCCTTGACCACGCGCGCCACCGCGCGCGGCGCCCGCGCGGCGAGCAACTCCTCGACGCGCCCGTTGAGCTGCGGGTGGCGCGCGGCGAGTATGCCGCCGCCGAGCAGGACGGGGACCTCCTCGTCGAGCAGCCCGAGCTTGCCGAGCGAGACGGTCGCCATGACGACGACCTCCTCGGCCATGCGCTCCACGATCGCCGAGGCGACCGCGTCCCCGGCGGCGGCCGTCGAGAAGAGCACCGGGTTCAGCTCGTGGCGGCGCCCGTAGGCGAGCCGTCCGCGGTGGAACGCCTCGATGAGCGCGTACATCGAGTCGAGCCCGAAGTACGCGGGCAGCTCCCGCGCGAGCGCCGTCGGCTCGCCCCGCCCGTCCTCGGCGCGCGCGGCGAACCACAGCGCCTCCTCGGCGAGCCCCCCGCCGCCGCCCCAGTCCCCGGAGATCTTGCCGATCGCGGGGAACCGGGCGGTGCGCCCGTCGGGGTGCATCCCGGCGCAGTTGACGCCCGCACCGCACACCACGGCGACACCGCGCGGGTCGGCGTCCTCCAGGAGCCCGGCCCGCAGGACCGCGAAGGTGTCGTTGTACACGCTCGTGCTCGCGCTCCAGCCGCGCGCCTCGATCGCGGCGGCCAACTCGGCCTCCTCGACGGGGAGGTCCGCGTTGGCCAGGCACGCCGAGGTGTGCCGCGCCCCGCCGACGAGGGGCAGCCCGGCGTCGGCGAGGGCGCGCTCCACGATCTCGTGGAGGATGTCGATCGCCGGCTCCACACCGATCACGGGCGGCTGGAACCCGCCGCCGCGCGCGGCCCCGAGGACGCTCCCGTCCTCGGCGACCACGGCGACGTCGGTCTTGCTGTTGCCCGCGTCGATCGCCAGGACGGCGGCCTGACCCGCGCCGGTCGTGCTCAGGCCCACGCCAGGTGCTCCCTGTTGTGCGCGATCAGCTCGTCCGTGAGCTTGTCCGCGTACTCGATCTGGCCGACCAGCGGGTGCGCGAGGAGGGCCTTGAAGACGGCGTCGCGGCTGCCGTGCAGCGCCGCTTCGAGCGCCAGGTTCTCGTACGCGGTCGTGTGCGCGATGAGCCCGGCGTACTGCGGGTCCAGCGAGGGCACGGGCAACGGGGTCGCGCCCGTCGCGTCGATGCCCGCCTGCACCTCGATGACGGCGTCGTCGGGGAGGAAGGGGAGCGTGCCCTTGTTGAAGGTGTTGACGACCTGGTACGGCGAACCGCCCGTCGCCATGCCGTCCGCCGAGCGGCCCAGCAGGCCGGCGGCGAGGTCGACGGCGGCCTCGGAGTAGAAGGCCCCGCCGCGCTTGGCGAGCAGCTCCGGCTTCTCGTCGAGCTTCGGGTCCCCGTACATCTCCAGGAGCCGCTTCTCCATCGCGGCGACCTCGGAGGCCCGCGTCGGCTTGGTGCGCTGCTCCCGCACGACGGCGTCGTGCTGGTAGTAGTACCGCAGGTAGTACGAGGGGACGACGCCGAGCCGCGTGACGACCTCGCGCGGCATGTGCAGGTCCGCGGCGATGGCGTCGAGGTGCTCGGTGAGCAGCCTCGGCAGCACGTTCTCGCCCTCGGGACCGCCGAGACGGGCGCCCAGCTCCCACGTGAGGTGGTTGAGACCGACGTGGTCGAGGTGGACCTCGGCGGGTGCCACATCGAGGAACTTGGCGAACTTGCGCTGGAAACCGATCGCCACGTTGCACAGGCCGACCGCCTTGTGCCCGGCGGTGAGCAGAGCGCGCGTGACGATACCGACCGGGTTGGTGAAGTCGATGATCCACGCGTTCGGGTTGGTGCGGCGCACGCGCTCGGCGATGTCGAGCACGATCGGCACCGTGCGCAGCGCCTTGGCGAGACCGCCGGCCCCGGTGGTCTCCTGGCCGACGCAGCCGCACTCCAGGGGCCACGTCTCGTCCTGGTCGCGGGCCGCCTGGCCGCCGACGCGGAGCTGGAGGAGCACCGCGTCCGCGCCCTCGACACCCGCGTCGAGGTCCGAGGTGGTGACGATCCTGCCCGGGTGGCCCTGCTTGGCGAAGATGCGCCGGGCGAGGCCGCCGACGAGTTCGAGCCGGTCGGCCGCGGGGTCGACCAGGACGAGTTCCTCGATGGGCAGGGTGTCGCGCAGGCGGGCGAAGCCGTCGATGAGTTCGGGGGTATAGGTCGATCCGCCGCCGACCACGGTGAGCTTCATTGGTTCTCAGCCCTTTGCTCGGGGTGGGCGTCAGCCCTTGACCCCGGTGAGAGTGACGCCTTCGACGAAGGCTTTCTGTGCGAAGAAGAAGACGATGACGACGGGCGCCATGACCAGCAGTGTGGCTGCCATCGTCATGTTCCAGTTCACGGCGTGAGCGCTCTTGAACGATTCGAGTCCGTAACTGAGCGTCCAGGCGCCGGGGTTCTGTGCCGCGTAGATCTGCGGGCCGAAGTAGTCGTTCCAGCAGTAGAAGAACTGGAAGAGCGCCACGGCGGCGATCCCGGGCTTGGCCATCGGGACGATGACCTTGAGGAGGGTCCTGAACTCGCCGCAGCCGTCGACCCGCGCCGACTCGATGTACTCCTTCGGGATCGTCAGCAGGAACTGGCGGAGCAGGAAGATCGAGTACGCGTCCCCAAAGGCCATCGGGATGATGAGCGGCCACAGCGAGCCGGAGAGGTGGAACTGCTGCGCCCACACGAGGTACATCGGGATCACGATGACCTGCGGGGGCAGCATCATCGTCGAGATCACCATGATCATCGCCGTCTTGCGGCCCCGGAAGCGGAACTTCGCGAGGGCGTACGCGACGGGCACGGAGGAGCAGACGGTGAAGAGGGTGCCGACGACCGCGTAGATGATCGAGTTCTTCCACCAGGTCAGGAAGCCGTCGGTGTGGAACACCTTCGCGTAGTTGTCCCAGTGCCAGGAGCTGGGCCACAGGTCGCCGCTCATCGCCTGGCCGTCGCTCATCACCGAGGTCAGGAAGACGAAGACGAACGGCAGGATGAACAGAAGCGCCACGGCGATCGCGACCGTGTGCACGGCGATGAAGTGGAGCGCCTTCTTGCGCTTGCCCGCACGCGGTGCGCGGGTCGTTCCGGTGTCCCCGGCGGCTGCCCGGACCGGCGCGTTCAAAGTGGTCGAGGTCATGGGTCAGTCCTCCGTCAGCAGGCCGGTGCTCTTGCGCATGAGCAGCAGGGTGACGGCCATGGCGATGGCGAAGAGCACGAGCGAGAGCACGCACGCCGCGCCGGTGTTGAAGTTCTGGAAGCCCATCGAGTAGACGAGCTGGGGGACCGTGATGGTCGAGTGGTCCGGGTAACCGGGCTGGATGACGGAGCCGGGACCGATGTTGACGCCGGAGGCGAGCTTTCCGGCCACCAGTGCCTGCGTGTAGTACTGCATCGTCTGCACGACGCCCGTGACCACGGCGAACATCACGATCGGCGTGATCGACGGCCACGTCACGTAGCGGAACTTGCCGATCGCGCCCGCTCCGTCCAGCTCGGCCGCCTCGTACTGCTCCTTCGGCACGTCGAGCAGCGCCGCCATGAAGATGACCATCAGGTCGCCGATGCCCCACAGCGAGAGCATCACGAGCGAGGGCTTCGACCAGTGCGGGTCGTTGAACCAGGTCGGCGCGTCGATGCCGAGGTGGCCGAGCAGCTCGTTGACCGGGCCCGTGGACGGGTTGAGCAGGAAGACGAAGGCGACCGTGGCCGCGACGGGCGGGGCGAGGTACGGCAGGTAGAAGATCGTCCGGAAGATGCCGACCCCGGACTTGATCTTCGTGACGAGCAGCCCGATGCCGAGCCCGAAGACCACCCGCAGCGCCACCATGACCACGACGAGCCACAGCGTGTTCCACAGCGAGGGGCCGAAGAGCGGCATCTGCGTGAAGACGTACTTCCAGTTCTTCAGCCCCACGAACGTCGGAGACTTGATCTGGTTGTAGTGCATGAACGAGAAGTAGACGGTCGCGATCAGCGGATAAGCGAAGAAGACCGAGAACCCGATGAGCCACGGGGAGAGGAATCCGGCCGTACGCAGTCGCGCGCGGTTCTTCTTGCGGCGCAGGGGCGCGCTGTCGCGGGGCGAGCCCTTGCGCGGCGTGCCGCCCTCGGAGCCGCTCGCGCCGCCCGCGGGGCCGCCGCTCGTGCCGTCCTTGGTGCCGGCGCGTCCGGCCGGGAAGGAGAGTGCCATGGTTCGCTGCCTCAGTTCTCGGACTGGAGGTTGTCGGCGTCGATCTGGTGGTCCAGGTCCTCAAGCCCCTTCTTGAGGTCGTGGACCTTGCCCTCCTCGACCGAGTACGAGAAATCCTGGAGGGAGGTGATGTACTGCCCGCCGTTGTTGGAGGGCGGGATCGCCTGGCTGTCGGGGTTCTGGGCGATCTTGAGGAACTGCTGGAAGGCCGGGTCCGCGTCGAGCTTCGGCGACTTGAGCGCCGCGAAGGTCGAGGGCACGTTGTGGATCGCGTTGGCGAAGTCCACGACCTGCTCGGTGTCCGTGGTCAGGTACCTGACCAGCTCGAAGGCCGCGTTCTGGTGCTTGCTGCTGTGCGCCACGCCCGCGACGGTCCCGGTCAGGTAGCCGCGCCCGTAGGTGTCGGCCTGGTCGTCCGGTACGGGGAGCGGGGCGACGCCCCAGTCGAACTTCGCCTTCGCCTCGTCCAGCATGAGACCGCGCCACTCGCCGTCGAGGTGCATCGCGAGCTTCTGCGTGAGGAAACCGTTCTGCGCGGACATCTCGTCGCCGAAGGAACCGCGCAGGTGCTCCAGCTTCCCGTAGCCGCCCTGCGCGTCCGAGATCTCGTCCATCGCCTTGAAGAACGCGTACGTCTTCGGCTCCTCGGCGAGCTGGGCCTTGCCCTTCGCGTTGAAGTACTCCGGGCCCCACTGCGCGAACATCCGGTCAGGACTGTTCTGGTACAGGCGGAAGTTGGGCATGAAACCGGCACGCTTGAGCGTCCCGTTGGAGTTCTTCTCGGTGAGCTTGGCGGCGTCCGCCTTCATCTCCGAGATCGTGTGCGGGGGCCGGGAGATCCCGGCGGCCTTGAAGAGGTCCTTGTTGTAGTACATCCCGTAGGCGTCGGCGAGCAGCGGCAGGGCGCACTGCGTGCCCTCGTACTGCGTGTAGTCGAGCAGCGTCTTCGGGAAGATCTTGTTCTTGTCGATGCCGTTCTTCTTCATGAACGGATCGAGATCGGCCCACATGCCCGAAGAGCAGTACTGCCCCACGTTGTTGGTCGTGAAGGAGGTCACGACGTCGGGGGCCTTCGAACCACCGGCGCGCAGTGCCTGGTTGATCGTTTCGTCACTGACGTTGCCGGTCGCCTGCACGTGGATGTTCGGGTGCAGCTTCTCGAAGCGGGCGATCGAGTCGTTGATCGCCTTGACCTCGCCGGGCGCCGACCAGCCGTGCCAGAACTTGATCGTGACGGGCTTGGTCGGATCGTCGTCCGCGCTCCCCGTGCTCGGGTTCGCGCAGCCGGTCAGGACGAGCGCGGCGCTCGCGAGCCCGGCGAGCGGGATCACGGCACGGCGCCGGGTCCTCGCGGCGGTCGTACGGGGGCGGGGGCCTGCGGAGGCCGTCCGTGCGGCCTTCGGCCGGGGGACGGGTATGCGCCAACGCGGCATGGCTGGCTTCCTTCGTGGGACGGGGATACGGGGGAGAGGCGGGGGGTCCGTCCGACCGGCCCGGTGGGAGTGGGGGCGGGGCGGGTCTCGCGGGTGCTGCGGGGGTGCTGCCGGTCGTGCCGGCCGTACGCGTACGGGTCGTGCGGGTGCGGACTGGTGGCCGGGGCCCGTCCGGGCTGGACGGGGAGTCTCCTCGGGCGGGCCCCGGCGGTCGGTGAGCGGGCGGGGGAGGCGCTTTCGGTGAACAGTTGTCCACCGGGAGTTCGACGCTCTCGTCCCGCTCGGTGAACAGTTGTCAACTGGTGTCGAAGACGGCGTCGCGGGCCTGTTCCAGCGCGATGTGCAGCGCGCCCACGAGGATCGGGTCGCCCTCCAGCTCGCTGATCCGCAGCAGCGGCCTCGGCAGCGCGAGCCCGGTCAGCTCCGCCTCGACGCGCGTGCGCAGCTCCTCGCCCCCGGCCTCGGCGACCTGCCCCGACAGCACGACGAGTTCGGGATCGACGACGGCGACGACCGCCGCCATCCCGGTGGCGAGCCGCCGCGCGGTCTCGTCGAGCACGGCGGGGGCGGCGAGCGCCTCGGTGAGCGGCGCGCCGCCCGCGAGGGCCCGTACCGCCGCGACGGACACGAGGCTCTGAAGGCCGCCGCCCCCGTCGTCCCCCGCCGTCGCGTCCTCGCCGCCGCGCGCGAGCGGGGCGCCGGGCAATGGCATGTAGCCGATCTCGCCCGCGCCGCCCGTCGCGCCGCGCAGGAGTGTGCCGCCGAGCACGATCGCGGCACCCACGCCGCGGTCGACCCAGGCGAGCACGAAGTCGTCGTGGTCCTGTGCCGCGCCCTGGTACTGCTCGGCGAGCGCCGCGAGGTTGACGTCGTTCTCGATCCGTACGGGCGTGCCGATCTCCTCGGCCAGCTCGGCGAGGAGCGTACGGGAGTGCCAGCCGGGCAGGTGCGGGGCGTAGCGCAGTTCGCCCGTGGCCGGGTCGAGCGCGCCGGGCGTGCCGATCACGGTGTGGTGCAGGCGGTCGGCGTGCAGCCCCGCCTCGGCGAGAGCGGCCTCGACGGCTTCGCGGACGAGCTGCGCGGTCCGGTTGCGTACGTCCTCGGCGACGGCTTCGGCCTCGACGCGCCCGCGCCCGACGACGCGGCCCGTTATGTCGGCGACGACTGCGCTGATCCCGGTGTGCCCGACGCTCAGCGCGGCGACGTGCGCGGCGCTCGGCTCGACCTCGTACAACAGCGCCTTCGGGCCAGGCCGTCCGCTCTCGCTCCCGCTGCTGCGGACGAGTCCGGCGGTTTCGAGCCGCGCGAGGAGCTGCGAGGTCGTGGGCTTCGAGAGCCCGGTCAGCTCCCCTATCCGCGTCCGGGTGAGCGGCCCGTGCAGGACGAGCAGGTCGAGAGCGGCGCGGTCGTTCATCGCGCGCAGGACGGCGGGAGTGCCGGGCGTCGCGGCCGGGGTGCCGGGGGTGGTGCTGGAAGCCATCGCCTGCGACCCGCCCTTCGGGGGTTCCTGACCTTCCCAACGGCATTGTTAGGAAGGTTTCCTATCGGTGGCAGGAACCTAAAGGACACCAGGGACGGGAGTCAATAGCGGGTGACGCGCGCGACGGAGGAGGGGACGGGGCGGCGCACGCTCCGCGCCCCGCCCTCGGCCCTACGACAGGGGCTCCACCTCCTGGTGCACCGGCCGGGCCCCGGACCAGAGCAGAGCGGTGGAGCCCCACGTCAGTCCGCCGCCGAACGCGGTCAGCACGAGCCGGTCGCCGCGCGCGAGCCGTCCCTGCCCCGCCGCCGAGGCGAGCGCGAGCGGGATGGAGGCGGCCGCCGTGTTGCCGACCTCCGCGATGTTCGCGATCACTCGCTCGTCGGGCAACTCCAGCCGTTTCGCCACGGACTGGAGGATGCGCAGGTTCGCCTGGTGGCCGACGAAGCCGTCGATCTCCCCGGGCCGCCACCCCGCCGCCTCGGCCACACGCCGGGCGGAGGCGGTCATGGTGGGCACGGCCCGCACGTACACCTCGCGCCCCCGCATCCGCAGAAACCGTTCGCCGGGCGGCACGGTGATCAGGTCCCGGCCCTCGCCGTCGCTGCCGAGATCGTGGTGGAGCACCGCGCCGGGAGCCGAGCGCTCGCCCCGCTCCAGAAGGACGGCACCCGCCCCGTCGCCGAAGATGATGGCCGTGGAGCGGTCGTCGGGGTCGACGATGGCCGAGTACAGCTCCGCGCCGATCACGAGCACGCTGCCGCACAGCCCCGCGACGATCATCGAGGAGGCGACGGAGAGCGCGTAGACGAAGCCGGAGCACACGGCGGACACGTCGAAGGCGGCGGCGCCGGTCAGCCCGAGCGCGGTGGCGACGCTCGGCGCCGTGGCGGGACAGGAGCGGTCGGGGGTGGTCGTGGCGACGATCACTGTCTCGCACGAGGACCGCCCGGCGGAGGCGAGTGCCGCCCGCCCGGCGGCGGTGGCGAGCGCGGCGGTGGTCGTGCCGGGGGCGGCGACGCGCCGGCGCGCGATGCCGGTGCGTTCGATGATCCAGTCGTGCGAGGTGTCGAGCCGCTGCGCCAGCTCGTCATTGGTCACGACGCGGGGCGGGAGGCTGGTACCCAGTCCGCTCAGCACGGCGGCCCGTGCGGACGCGGACGTGCGGGGTGCCGGTGGTCCGGGGGTGGGCAGGGGGTCAGAACTCACGGGGGTCCTCGCTGGTCGGCGGCGGAGTCGGATCGGGGGTTGCGGACGGGCGGCGCGGCCGCGGCGCGGACCTGCGGCGGTGCTCGCCGCCGTAGATCAGGCCGAGGATCTCCGGCAGGGTGATGAAGGCGAAGTCCGTGCTCGTGGACGGCTCCGCGGCGGGACGCCCGGGGACGGCGCGGCCTCCCGCCCCCGGACGCCCCCGAGCCGCGGGGCGCTTGCCCGCCTCCCGCCGTACGGCCGGTGGCGCAGGCTGCGCGGATTCCCGCCGTACGGCCGGCGGCGGGGGCTGCGCGGCCCCGCCCTCGCGGCCGGTGGCCGGGGGCGGGGCCGGGAGCCGGGCCCGGCCGGCGGGATCGCGGTGTGCGTCCCGCCCGCGCGGCCGGGGCGGCGTCATGCGCCCAGGACGAGGGCGCAGTTGGCGCCGCCGAAGCCGAGAGAGGTGCTGAGCGCGACCGAGTGCCGCTGCCGCCGCGCCTCGCCCACGACGAGATCGATCGCGGGCAACTCCCCGTCCACGGACGACGTGTGGGCCGTCGGCGGGACGAGCCCGGTGCGCAGCGCTCGGAGCGCGAGCACCGCCTCGATCGCCCCGGCGGCCCCCAGCGTGTGACCGAGCACCCCCTTGTTGGCGGTCACGGACGGCCGGTGCGGGAACAGCCGGTCGATCAGCCGGCCCTCGATCCGGTCGTTGAACGGCGTGGACGTGCCGTGCGCGTTGACGTGTTCCACGTCGCCCGTACCGAGCCCGGCGTCCGCCAGAGCCGCCCGGACGGCTGCCTCGGCCCCCGAACCGTCCGGATGCGGTTGTACGGGGTGGTGGGCGTCGGTCGTGGCCGCGTAGCCGAGCACCCGGCCCACGACGGGAGCTTCCCGGTCCCGCGCCGAGTCCTCCCGTTCCATGACCAGGGCGGCGGCCCCCTCGGAGAGGACGAAGCCGGACCTGTCGGAGGCGAAGGGGCGGGAGGCGTCGGCGGCGAAGCTGTCCGACAGGGCTCCCATGGCGGCGAACCCGGCGGCGACCACCGGTACGACACCCGCGTCGGTTCCGCAGACCACGACGGTGTCGCAGGTCCCGGCACGCAGCAGATCGCGCGCGACGCCGATCGCGACCGCTCCCGAGGCGCAGGCGGCGACCACGGTGTGGCTGGGCCCGGTGACGTGGTGGCGGATGGCGAGCGTGCCCGCCGCCATGTTGATGAGGGACCGGGGATGCAGGTAGGGGGACACGGTGTCGGCGCCGCGCTCGGTCAGCCGGGTCTGGGCGTCACTCGTCGTCGAGATCCCGCCGAGGCCGCAGCCCACCACGATGCCCACCCGGTGCCCCTCCCAGCTCCGGCTGTCGTGGCCGGAGGCGGCGACCGCCTCGTCCACGGCCACCAGGGCGTAGCGGATGAAGGGGTCGAGGTGCGCGGTGCCGCGACCGGGGAGGAGCTCCCGGCCGAAGGCCGGTACGGACAGGCAGTGGCGGCCCGGCATATCCGCGGGGCGGACGGAGCCGGCGAGCGTCCTGCCGTCGAGCACCGCCCGCCAGGTGGCGTCGGTGCCGGTACCGGCAGGGGTGACCATGCCGGTACCGGTGACGACGATCGGGGGATGGGCGCTCATGCGGCGGGCTCGCCCCGCAGAGCGGTCTCCACGAGTTCGGCGACGCCTTCGAGGGTGAGCGAGCCCATGCTGGACTCCTCGGCCGAGAGGTCGACGCCCGTCTCCTCCTTGATGCGTACGACCAGCTCGGCGAAGGCGAGGGAGTCGAGGTCGAGTTCCGCGAGCGCGGTGCCGGGCGCGACGCGCTCGGGCTCGACCTCCAGGTCGTCGACGATGATCCGGGACAGGGTGGTGCGCAGGTCGTCACTCATGACGGTCCTTTCGTGGGTCGGGGGGCGGGGGTGCGGGTCCCCGGATCAGAGCGTCGCGGTGGCCGGGGCGAGGCGGCGCAGGTGGGCGGTGTCCACCGGGCGGTGGCTGCGCCCCCAGGAGAACTGGTCGTCGAGCGGGCGCAGGTCGGAGACGGCGAAGGACCGGCGCAACCAGCGGTCGGTCCCGTCGTACCGGGGCTCGAAGCCCGTGCGGCCGTGCACCGCGCGGCGGTTGTCGACCACGATCAGGTCGCCGGACCGCAGGACGATGCCCTTGAGGGTGCGCCGCATGGCCGCCTCCAGCCGGTCCAGCGCCTCCTGCGCGCGGGGCGTGAGGGCGATGGTCCCGTGGAAGTCGACGCGCAACTCGGGGGACGCGCAGGGGCCGGTGAGGACCGGCATCGGGTCGGTCAGTACCTCGACCGACGGGTCGGACACGAAGGACGTGCTGAACCGGGTCCTGAACTCCGCCTCGCGCAGCACCCGGACGGTCTCGGCGTCCAGGAGCGGGAGCACGTCGCGGATGCCCGCGGTGACCGTGGCCGCCCGGCCGTCCTCGTCCCCGCGCAGGCAGATCAGGCTGAGGAAGTGCGGCGGGTGCGGGTGGAAGCCGTCCTCGGTGTGCAGTTCCAGCAGGACGGAGCCGCTGTTCTCCTGCCGCTCGGCGGCCCCTCGCTTCGGGCACACGTCCTGCACCAGGCGGCCCGACTTCTCGTCGCTGTAGGAAAGGGAGCGCCCCAGCACCGACATCACCATGAGCTGGCTCAGGGTGGCCACCGGGACCTCGGTCCAGGAGGGCTCCTTCTCCACGACGTCCGGTGTGGGCGGAAGCGGACCGACCGGCAGGCCGGTCAGGAGCAGGGCCCCGGCGTCGTTGCCCCGGTCCCGGAACGCGATCAGCTCCTTGCGCAGGGCGGAGGGCAGGGCCGCGGCCGCGATCTCGACGGCGTGCAGCAGGTCGGTGTCGTGCAGCGAATGGTCGGCGTACTTTCGGGCGAGCCGTACGGCGGCCTCCTCGATCCGCCCGGACGCCTCGGGGACGAGCCGGTGGGCCGTCGCCCGTATGTCCGTGCAGCGGAACTCGGTCATGCTGTCCTCTCCTTTTCGAGCGGGATCGTGTCCCGCCGTCCCAGACGGCGGGCGATGCGGTAGACCGGAGCGGGCGCGAAGCCGTTCCACGCCTGTCCGGCGGGCAGATGGGCCAGGAACCGGGCCCGCTCCACCTGGCGGTTCACCGCGTCGGCGAGGCGGCGGCCCCTGGTTCTGGTGATGCGGTGGACGTCGACCGCGACGGTGCGGGGCAACGGGCGGCCGGAGACCAGCACGTTGACCATGTGCACGGCCAGTGAGCCGAACTGCGTCGCCGCTTCCGTGAGTTGCGGCACGCTGTAGTCGGGCCTGCTCAGCCCGTCCCGCAGTTCGCGGTACATCTCGGCGGGTATGTGGCCCCGGGGAGCGATACGGAACACGACCTCCCAGGTGCTCAGTCGTTCCTCGTCACCCGGGTCGAGCTGGCCGTCGAAGACGCGGCGGACCACGCGGTAGTCGATGACCTGGGCCGCGAGCATGCCGGCCATGTCCCAGCCGGTGATCAGGGGTTTGCGCTGGCGGCACGCCTCGCGGTGCAGCTGGACCTTGGCGGCCAGACCGGCCGGGGTGGTCACGTCGACCCCGTCGACGACGACGTCGGCCCCCTCGACCAGGGCCCTGGCGTTGGCCGGGGTCACTCCCTCGGGGACGACGACCGCGTCGACGTGCGGGTTGATGCCGCGCAGGTGCCGGGCGCCGACCTCGGCCTTGTTGCGGCCCAGGTCGTCGATCGTGGCGTTCTGCCGGTTGAGGTTGTTCAGCTCGTACGTGCCCACATCGGCCAGGACGAAGTGCCGGTAGCCCATGCGCCCCAGCGGCTGGACGGTCGCACCGCCGATGGAGCCGCAACCGGCCACGAGCAGCCTGGCCGCCCCGATCCGGGTCTGGAGGGGAGCGGGGACGAGGCCGCGGTTGCGCTGGGTGAGGCAGGCGTAGAAGGTCTCCGGGTCCAGGGCACGGGCCTGCTCCGGGTCGTCGATGTCGCCGGTGCCCGTCGAGGCGCCGGCGGCGGCCGGGCCGGGGGACTCGCTCACCGGGCGGCCGACCGTGGGCAGGGTGCTCCTGCGTGTCGTGCTCATGCGTGTGCCTCCAGGAAAGCGGTGAGCCGGGCCCTGACCGATCCGGTCTCCCCCGAGGTGAGGACCGAGGTGAGGAAGTCGAGGGTGGGCCGGAGCCTTCCGCCGTCGGTCAGGACGAAGGGGTAGGAACGCTCGCGTTGGTCCCACATCGGGGCGAAGAGCTCCCCGGGCGCGGGCGGCAGGGGGGCGAGGTCCAGGACGCGGGTGTCGAATCCGAGCAGGCCGAGCTGGTGGATGGCCCCGTTCTTCTTGCCGTCGCCGACGATCGCGCCGCCCGGCCGCTCCAGCACGCTCAGACACGCGTGCGCCCAGGCGAGGTAGACCCACCACGGAACGGAGGCGGCGGCCTGGGAGCGGGGCATGTCCCGGTCGCGGACGAGTCGTTTGCCCTCGCCGACCGCGTGCGAGGCGGTGCCCGCGCCGAGGTGCTCTTCGAGGCGGAAGCCGTAGTCGCGTTCGATGAAGAACGGCCGGTGGGCGGCGTCGCCCAGCCGGGTGCCCTCGGGCGCGGCGGACAGGGCGAGGGTGCCGTAGCCGCGCAGCCGCCCGCTGTCCCGTTCCAGGACGAGCGTGTGGAAGTCGCGGACGGCCCCCTCGCCGTACGGTTCGTGCCACAGCTCCCGCTCGGCGGCCACCGCCTCGTCGACCCAGCCCTGGCGCACGTACTGGCCCAGCCGGAAGGCGTGGACGCGGCGCAGGAACTCCGCGGGCAGCTGACCGCCGTTCAGGGTCAGGACGAGCAGGCCCTCGGGAGTGGTGGCGCGGTACAGGGGCGCGCCGGTGAGGGCCGCGTCGATGTCGGGCAGGCACAGGCCGGCGGTCTCCCGCAGCAGCGCTTCGCGGTAGGGGGTGGTGTCCCGCCCGGAGTCGCGCGCGGTCCTCGGGGCGAGGGCCGCGCCGTTGCCGGGTGTCGCGACCGGGGGGCGGGTTCCGGGCCGGGCGTCGGAGGTCGCGGTCACCGTGACTCCAGCCCGTGCACGAGTTCGTCGGTGATGACGAGGGCCAGCGCCTCCGGGGTCCCCTCGTAGATCCGGGGGCCGTAGGCGTCGCGCAGGACGCGGTCCATGCCGTCGCCGCGCTGGAAGGCCTGGGCGCCGACGAGGGACATCGCGGCGTCGGCGTTGTCGATCGCGGCGCGGTCGGCGACGAGCTTCGCGACGGCCGACTCGTAGGCCGGGGTCGGCAGTACGTTGTCCGCCTTGGTGGCGGCGTCGAGGTAGAGGGCGCGCGAGGCCGAGACGCGGCCCGCCATGTCGGCGAGCTTGCGGGCCGTCATCTGGTGCTCGTGCAGCAGCCGCCCGCCCTGGCGCCGCTCCTTGCACCAGGTGAGGGCGCGCTCCAGGCTGTGCCGGGCGATGCCGGTGGCCACGGCGGCGCAGGTGACACGGGTCAGGTTGCCGATGGTGACGTTGAGGTCCCAGCCGCCGCGCTCGTCCCCGATCACGTTCCCCTCGGGCACCCGGGCGTCGTTGAGGTTCAGCTCCCCGGCCGGGGCGGTGCGGTAGCCGACCTTGTCGTGGATCTCGCCACGCTCGACGCCCTCCTGCTCCAGTTCGGTGACGAAGCACGTCAGGCCCGTGGATCCGGGGGAGCCTTCGAGGTTGGCCATGATCGTGGCGTAGGTCGCGACGGGGGCGTTGGTGATGTAGCGCTTCGTGCCGGTGAGGAGGTACTCGGCACCGGAGCGGCGGGCGGTGGTCATCTCCTGGACGTACTGGCCGTTCTGCGGCAGCACGAGATCCGTGCCGTTGCGCTCCTCGGCGACCGCGTTGCAGGCGAGGACGGGCTCGGCGCCCAGGAACGGGGTGAGATAGCGCTCCTGGAGTCCGGGGTCCCCGCAGACCAGCAGCGGGGTCTGGAACAGGCCGGTGGCGCCGAAGACCAGGGCCATTCCCGGGTCGGCGGCCGCGAGTTCCTCCAGGGTGAGGGCGAGGGCGAGCTGGCCCAGGCCGAGCCCGCCGATCTCGCGGGGTATCGCCATGCGCAGGAGCCCGAGGGCGTGTCCCTGCCCGATGGTGGCCCAGTCGACCTGGCCCTTCTCGATGCTGTCGCGCTCTGCGGCGCCGGGGGCCACCACCTCGCGAGCGAACGCGGCCACCGTGCGCAGGGCCTCGCTCTCGTGGTCCTGGAGCAGGGGGTGGTCGGCGGGGGAGTGCGTGAGCGTCATGATTCTTCCTCGTCTGGCCGTGTGGTGGTGTGTGCGTGCACGGGTGCGGGGACCGGGCGTACGTGGCGACGGCGCGGCGCGGCGCCGCCGGTGGTACGGGTCGGTGTCCCCGGCGGGTGTGCGAAGGTTTCGGGCCCTGGCGGTGGGCGTGGCCGTACTCGCGGCCGACGGCGGCGAACGGACCTGTGCGGCGCTTCCGCGGTCGGCGGTGGCGCGGGGTGCTCCCGGGTCGGCGGTGACGCGGGGCGTTCCTGGCGGTCGGCTCCCGGGTCGGCGGTGACGCGGGGCGTTCCTGCGGTCGGCGGTGGTGCGGGATGCTCCCGGGTCGGCGGTGACGCGGGGCGTTCCTGCGGTCGTGCTCCCGGGTCGGCGGTGACGCGGGGCGTTCCTGCGGTCGGCGGTGGCGCGGGGTGCTCCCGGGTCGGCGGTGACGCGGGGCGTTCTTGCGGTCGGCGGTGGTGCGGGATGCTCCCGGGTCGGCGGTGACGCGGGGGGTTCCCGGGGTCAGCGGTCGAGATCGAAGGATGCCAGGGCGTGTCCGAAGGCGATGGTCTGCATGACCGGTCCGTGCGCCGTGAAGTGGCGTCCGGTCAGGGAGCGGAGGAAGCCGCGTTCGCCCCGGGCGATCGCCAGCAGGTCGGGCCAGGCGATGCGCAGGACGTGCGTGGGGGGAGCGTCGGTCTGCTCGCCCGCCGGGCCGACAACGATGTCGGCCGGGGGTTCCGAGAGGACGAAACGCACGGTCGCGCCCGCGCTTTTCCAGGCGTCGGAGGCTTGAGCCGCCTCGGTGAGAGCATTCTTCACTTCGAGCGATGAAGCCGTCATGCCAATCCCTTCGTGGTGCGTCTGCTGCCGGGATATCTCTACCTGATAACGGTGGCGCACTTCATCGTGATGAACTAACGTTCGAGGCAGTTGGTCACGTAAAGGTAACCAGCCATTACGGGGGAAAAGTGGACGAGCAGATATGCCCTGCCCGCTCGGTACTGAGCCGGATCGGTGAGCGCTGGACGATGTCCGTGTGCGGTCACATCGACCGGGGGGTGACGCGGTTCGGCGACCTCTCGGCGTCTCTACCAGGGATTTCGGCCAAGGTGCTGTCGGAGACGCTCACCCGCCTGGAGCGCGACGGGCTGATCGACCGCCAGGTCCTGGACGGTCGGCCGCCGGGTGTGAGCTACGAGCTGACCGCTCTGGGCAGGGGTTTGCTGGAGACGGTGCGGCCCGTGGTCCGCTGGGCCGCCGAGAATTCGCCTCGCATGGAGGAGGCCCGTCGCTCCTATGACGCCGGGGATTCACTTCGCGTCACCTCGCGAAGGGCGTCATTGCGCCAGGCATAACTTTTCAGTCATCCCTGTTCCTGATGAGGGAAATGAAAAGTAAAGGGGATTGTAAAGATTCGGGCAGGAGGGTTTATCGGCAATCGATTTTTTTCGGACGTGACAGGGGCCCGGCCGGAGCATCGCTCCGGCCGGGCCCCTGTCCAGCGGGTTCGGTCGTCCTACGGGCGCGCGGGAGGCAGCGCGCCCCTGGCGGGCTGGAGGACGTCGGCGGGGACGTCGCGCAGGACGGCGGCGAGTTGCCGGGCGACCTCGGCGGCCGCGGCGACCGCGCCCCTGTCCTCCTCGGTGAGCGAGGGATGCTGAGCGAGAGTCATGTCTTCTCCTGGCGACGGTGACCGGTTCGTTGCGGCCCCGCGGCCTGTGGCCGGGGGATCTTTGCCCAGGCGGCGGCCCGTGGTCGGGTGGCCGGATTCATGCGGCGGCGGCCGAGGGGTCCGGACGCCGCAGGTGGTGTTCCGTGACGCGCTGGAAGGCGGCGGCGACGGCGATGACGCGTTCTTCGGCCCAGTAGGGGCCGACGATCGACATCGACAGCGGCAGACCGTCCTCGGTGAACCCGATGGGGACGACCGCGACGGGGTGCCCGGTCACGCTCCACGCCGTGGTGTGCATGGAGCCGAGGTAGGTCGAGGGATCGAGCGGGTGCATGGCGTCGAGACGCGGGGCGCCGAGGTGACAGGTCGGGGTGATCAGCACGTCGACGTCCCGGAACAGCGCCTGCACCCCCCGCGACAGCGAGGTCCGCACCCGCTGGGCCCGCAGGTAGTCCCTGGCCGAGAAGGACTCCCCGGCGGAGAAGACCCAGCGGGCGCCCCGGCCGTAGTCGGCCCAGTCGCTCACCAGGGTGTCGTGGTGGATCTCGTGCGCCTCGGCCAGCATGATCACGTTCCCCGCCACGTTGAGCAGGGGGTAGCCGGGCACGGTGAGCGCGGAGCGCCGCGTGCCCAGCGTGTCGAGAGCCTTCAGCGCCCGCGCGAAGACGGCCGGCTGAGCCGGGTCGACACCCGCGTCGGCGTGCTCGGTCAGGGTGTCCACGCCGACGCGCAGCCCGGCCACCTCGGCCCCGAGCGCTGCGAGGTAGTCGCCGGGCGGCGCGTCGGCCGCGAAGGGATCGCCCTCCGGGTCCGGACCGGCCATGACCTGGAGCAGCCGGGCGCACAGATCGATCGAACCGGCGATCGGCCCGACCGTGTCGAGGGACGGGGCGAGCGGGTACGTGCCGGTGACCGGGACCAGGCCCCGGGTGGCCTTCAGGCCGGTCGTGCCGGTGTACGCGGCCGGGATGCGCAGGCTGCCCGTGGTGTCCGTGGCGATCGCCGCGTCGAAGCAGCCGGCCACGACGCCGTTGCCCGAGCCGGAGCTCGAACCTCCCGCCCAGCGCTCCGGCGACCACGGGTTGACGCTGAGGGGACCGGGACCGCTGCCGTCCTGGACGCCGAGGGCGTACTCCATCGTCGCGGTCTTGCCGACCACCACCGCACCCGCGTCCTTGAGCCGCCGGACGGCCGTGGCCTCGGGCTGTGCCCCGGGCCCGCTCGCCAGCGCGACGCGGCTCTGCGCGGTGGCCGGCGCGGAGGACTCGAAGATGATGTCCTTCACGCCGAGCGTGAGCCCGGTGAGCGGACCGACGCGGGGGTGTTCCCGGTGTGCCCGCAGCGCCTCGTCGTGCAGCGGCTGTACGAAGACGCCCAGCGCCTTGTCGGCCACGGCGCTCGCCGCACGGGAGCGCTCGACGGCTTCGGTGACCGCGTCCCGCGCGCCAGCCGGTGCGGCTCCGGCCGCCGTACCGCTCTCCGCCGGGGCCGCTCTCCCGGTGCCGTTCTCGGTTTCGG
Organism: Streptomyces sp. NPDC088923; assembly: GCF_044749745.1. Classification (NCBI taxonomy): domain Bacteria; kingdom Bacillati; phylum Actinomycetota; class Actinomycetes; order Kitasatosporales; family Streptomycetaceae; genus Streptomyces; species Streptomyces sp. NPDC088923. Next base: position 1,571,606 of record NZ_JBIVIO010000001.1, read on the forward strand.
GGATCACTGGAGCACCTCTCAGGACTGCGCGGGGACGGTCGGGCGGGTGAGGTGACGCAGGCTCAGGGCGACGACGCAGGCCAGGACGGCGCACACGCCGAGGGCCAGGAAGCCGTGGCCGACGCCGGCCGAGGTCGCCTCGGAGACGGACCGGCCCGCGCCGAGCCGGTCGCGGGAGGTGGTGGCCAGGATGGTGCCGACGACCGCGATGCCCAGCGCCGCCCCGGTCTGGTTGAACGTGTTGAGCAGCCCCGAGCCGACCCCGGACTCCTCCAGGCGTACGTGCGAGCTGCCGATCCCGTAGAGCGGGACGAAGCAGCTCGGCAGTCCGGCGCCGATCACGGCGAGCGCGAGCACGGTGACGGCGACACCGGAGGGCCGGGTCGCGAGCAGTCCGGCGCCGACGAGCTGGGCCAGGGCGCCCGTGAGGTAGAGCCGGGCCGGGCCGAGCGCGGTGACCAGCTTCGGCACGACGAGGGCGACGGCGAGCGAGGCGAGGCCCATGGGCAGCAGCGCCAGGCCGGTGGCGAGCGCGCCCATGCCGTGCACCCGCTGGAAGAAGATGCTCGCCAGGTACGAGCTGCTGATCATCACCGCGGCGGCGAGCAGCAGGCCGAGGCTCGCGAGCCAGTAGGTCGGGATGCGCAGCAGGTGCAGCGGGAGCAGCGGGTCCTTCTCGGACAGCTCGCGCAAGGTCAGGGCGAGGAGCAGGACGACCGCCGCGCCGAGGGCGATCCACGCGGCGGCGGTGCCGAAGCCGTCCTGGAGGCGGATCAGCCCGTAGGACAGGGCCGCGAGGCCCCCGGTCGCGAGGACCGCCGCCGGGATGCGCAGGGGGCGCCGCGTGGTCGCGGCCAGCGCGGGCAGTACGCGCAGGGCGCCGACGAGCGCGACGACACCGACGGGGAGGTTGATCAGGAACGCCCAGCGCCAGCTGATGACGGAGACCACCAGGCCGCCGAGGACGACGCCGATGGTCGCGCCCAGCACCCCGAGCCCGCTCCAGACCGTGAGGGCGATCTTCCGCTGCGCCGGCAGCCGGTACACGGCCAGGACGATCGAGAGGGCGGCGGCGGAGAGGAGCGCGGCCCCGAGGCCCTGGAGCGCGCGCCCGGAGACCAGCAGTTCCTCGTTGCCCGCGAGTCCGCAGAGCACGGAGGCCGCGGTGAAGAGGGAGAGGCCGAGGACGAAGGTCCGGCGCCGTCCGAACACGTCGGCGACCCGGCCGCCGAAGAGCAGGAGGCTGCCGTAGACGAGGACGTACGCGCTGATGGTCCACTGGAGGGCCGACGCCCCCGCGGGCAGGTCGGTGCCGATCGAGGGCAGTGCCACGTTCACGACGGTCGAGTCGAGCATGACCATGAGCTGGGCGATGCCCACCACGGCCATCGAGGCCCACGGCGCGGGTGCGGGCTGGTCCTCCTGCCCGCTCCCGGCCGCCTGCCGCTCCGGCGCCGCCTGCGCGTTTGCCGGCCGCTCCTCGGGTCGCTCGCCCGGCGGTTCACCGGGCTCTCCGGCCGGTGGCCGGGCGGCCCGCTGCCCCTCGGCCGGGGATTCCCCGGTCCCTCGTCCGTCCGCCCGCCCGGCGCCGGACCGTCCTGTCTCCTGATCGGAGATCGCTTCACTCATGGGTTCGTGCCTCCTTCAGCCGGGGAACTTACATGCATGCGAATGAATCGACAACCGGATGGGCCGCCCCTAGACTGACGGGCGTGGTGAATTCTCTGGGTGAGCAGTGGTTGTCGTACGCACGCGTCTGCGCACGCATGAACCAGGCGGTCGACCGGGCGCTGGCCGAGCGGCACAGCCTCTGCGCGAGCGCCTACGAAATCATGGACGTGATGTCGCACGAGCGTGGCTGGATGCGGGCGGGAGAGGTGAGCGCACGCTCCTCCCGGAGCCAGCCGCAGGTCTCCCGGCTGCTGACGCAGATCGTCAACGCCGGGTGCGCCGACCGGAAGCCCGCCAGCGGGGACGGGCGGGGCTCGGAGTTCCGGCTGACGCCGGCGGGGCGGACGCTCTTCCGTGAGGCGAGCGGGACGGTCGAAAGCGTGCTGGCGGGTATCGCGGAGGAGGACCCGGACACCCGGGCCCTGATGCGGCCCCCGTTGTCGCGAGCCGGCTGAGACCAGCGCGCGGCCTGCCGCGAGAAGCGGCGCGCCCGGGGCTCAGGGGGGCGTCGTGCGGGCCGGGCTCGCCGGGAGGGGGCGGCACCCCCGGCCGGTCCGGTGCCGCTCCCGCCGTCTCACTTCTGCAAGGGCGTCTGCGGCGGCAGCGGGCTCGCGTTCAGCGACTGCGGGGACGTCGTCGAGGCGTACGCCGACGGGGCCGCCACCCCCGCGGCCGGGTCGGAGCCGTCCGCCGCCGGGGACGAGACCGGCATGCCGCCGACGATGCTGATGCCCTCCTTGTCGAAGGCGTGCTTGATGCGCCAGCGCAGCTCGCGCTCCACCGCGACCGCCTGGCCCGGCATCGTACGGGCGGCCACGCGGACCACCATCGAGTCCAGGAGCACCGAGTCCAGGCCCAGCGTCTCCACCGGGCCCCACAGCCGCTCGCTCCAGGGCTCCTCCTTGCTCATCGCCTCGGCCACGGACGCCAGCGTCGCCTTGACCCTGTCCAGGTCCTCGTCCGTCTTGACCGTCACGTCCACGCCCGCCGTCGCCCAGCCCTGGCTCAGGTTGCCGATCCGCTTGACCTCGCCGTTGCGGATGTACCAGATCTCGCCGTTGTCGCCGCGCAGCTTCGTCACCCGCAGGCCGACCTCGATCACCTCGCCGCTGGCCACGCCCGCGTCGATCGTGTCGCCGACGCCGTACTGGTCCTCCAGGATCATGAAGACGCCGGAGAGGAAGTCCGTCACGAGGTTGCGCGCCCCGAAGCCGATCGCCACGCCCGCGACCCCCGCCGAGGCGAGCAGCGGCGCCAGGTTGATCTTGAACGTGGACAGGACCATGAGGGCCGCCGTGCCCAGGATCAGGAACGAGGCGACGGAACGGAGCACGGACCCTATGGCCTCCGAACGCTGGCGACGGCGCTCCGCGTTGACGAGGAGGCCGCCGAGCGCGGTGGTCGCCGCGTTCTCGCCGGGACGGTTCATCCGGGCTATGAAACGCGTGATCGTACGGCGTACGACTTGGCGCAGGACGAGCGCGATGACCACGATCATGATGATGCGCAGTCCCACGCCGAGCCAGTCGGACCAGTTCTCGCGCACCCACCCGGCCGCGTCCGTGGCACTCTCCTGCGCGTCCTGGAAAGTGACCGGATCAGGGCTCGAACCGGCGGCCGAGAGGACGGGCGACACCACGGGGACCTCCATGCTCAGGGGACGGCCCACCACACTAACGGGGCAGCGCCGAGGCTCCGTCGCTCGTGCGCCCCGGGGCCGCTCCGCCCCAGGCAGCGGCTCCGCGGCGGGGCCCGCTGTGGGCGAAAACACGTCGGGCCCGTTACCCGTCCATGGTGGCGCCGCCACCCGGGCCGGGGTGAGACTGGAGCGGATCGTCCCGGCGCGAGCCACGCGCCGCCGGCGTACAAGGAGGCACACGTGCCGCACGTCCTCGTCCTCAACGCGTCGTACGAGCCCCTCGGCGTCGTACCGCTCCGCCGCGCGCTCGTCCTCGTGCTGGAGAACAAGGCCCAGTGCCTGGAGGAGACCGGCGCCTTCCTCCACAGCGCGAGCCGCACGGTCCCCGCACCCAGCGTGGTCCGGCTCAAGCGCTACGTCCGGGTGCCCTACCGGGGCCCCGTGCCGCTGACCCGGCGCGCCCTCTTCGCCCGCGACGGCGGGAAGTGCGCCTACTGCGGGTCCGTCGCCACGAGCGTCGACCACGTCGTGCCCCGCAGCAGAGGCGGCCGGCACGCCTGGGACAACGTCGTCGCGTCCTGCCGCCGCTGCAACCACACCAAGGCCGACCGCTACCTCGCCGACCTCGGCTGGCGCCTGCGCCACGCCCCCGCCCCGCCCTCCGGGCTCGCCTGGCGGATCATCGGGACGGGCCACAGGGACCCCAGCTGGCTCCCCTACCTGCGCCCCTTCGGCGCCGACGACGCCCTCGCACGGATCGAGGCGCTCGGCGGGCAGCAGGCCGGAGAGGTGGCGGAGGGCTGGGGGACGGTGGCGGGCCAGGGCCTCGGCTCCGGCGGTCAGGCTCTCGGCTCCGGCGGTCAGAGCCTCGGGCCGGGGAGCCAGGGCCTCGGCTCCGGGGGCGCGCAGCCCTTCGGAGAGGTGTCGGCCCCGGCCTGAGCGCGCCCGCCCCCGAAGGCCGCGCGCCCCCGCCCCGGACGGTGCCTCCGTCCTCGGCCGCGGCGCGCCTCCCCCGCCTTCAGCCCCCCGGCCGCCAGCCCAGCGCCGGGCCCAGGTGGTGCGCGAAGTCGCCGAGGATCTGGACGTAGTCCTCGTACGCGAAGTCGAAGGGCAGCGCGAAGGCGACCTCGTCCACCTCCTGGAAGGCGGGGTCCGCGTGCAGCCGCTCGGCGAGTTCGGCCGAGGGGCCCACGAGGTCGGGCGCGAAGAGCAGCCCGGCGGGGCCCTGCGGCTTCGTCGTGCGGGGCAGGCGCTCGCGCGCGTACGCCTCGTAGCGCTGCCGTTGCGCGGGCGTCGCCGAGTCGGTCGGTACGACGACGAGGCCCTGCGAGACGCGGGCGCGGGCGCCGTCCGGGTGGGCCGCGCGGAAGGCGCGGATCTGCGCGCGCTGGATCGCGGCGAACGGCGGGAGGCCCTCGTCGAGGACGAGCTCGGGGTCCCACTTCACGACGCTGCTCGTCAGCAGGTTGAGCCCCCGCTCGCCCGCCCACCGCGCCGAACGCAGGCTCGCCGCCCCGTACCACAGGCGCTCGGCGAGTCCGGGGGATTGCGGCTGGACGAGGTCGGAGCGGGCCTCGAAGCCGGTCGTCGCGCCGCCCGCCGTGACCGCCTCGCCGCGTACGCACGCGAGCAGGCGCGCGACGCGCGCGTAGGAGAAGTCCTCTGCCTCCGCCGTGTCCGGGTACAGGGCGCCCTTGACCTCCTCGTACCGCGCCGGCGGCCCGACGCTGAAGCCCGGGTTCAGCCGTCCGCCCGAGAGCACGTCGACCGTCGCCCAGTCCTCCGCGAGCCGGAGCGGGTTCTCCCAGCCGAGCGGCGTGACGGCGGTGCCGAGGTGGATGCGCGAGGTCCGCTGGGTCGCGGCGGCGAGGACGGCGACGGGGGAGGAGATGCCGTACTGGAGGTGGCGGTGGCGGACCCAGGCGGAGTCGAGTCCGAGGGACTCGCCGTGCGTGATGAGGCCGAGCGTGGACTCGTGGCCCGCGCGTGGCGAGGCGGGGTCGAAGAGGCCGATCGTGAGGAAGCCGAGTTTGCTGAGCCGGGGCATGGGCGGACTCCGGGGAGGGCGGGGAGGCGGGACCGGCGGGGCGGGAGGGGGCTGTGGTGGCTTCACCCGGGGGCGGCTCGGGCGTCACTCCGGGAAACGGAAGCCGTCCAGGGCCGCGTCGAAGGTGGGGCGGTACGTCTGCCACTTGGCGTTCGGGGCCGCGAGGTACAGCTCGTAGAGCGTGCCGTCCCTCGTCTTGAAGGCCAGTTCCGCCGCCCGCGTGCGCACGCCGCCGTCGGTGTACGTGTACTCCCAGTAGGCCGCGTCGTGGCCCCGGTACGTCGTGCGCGACATCTTCTCGCGCTGGTAGGCCGCCACGCCGTGCGAGGTCTGCGGCTCCTCGGTCTCCTGCCAGTGCTGGAGCGGGTCGCCCGTGTACGTGCTGACATCGACGCGCAGGTTCGCGGCCAGGCCCGGCTCGTACGCGAGGAAGGCGCCCTCGCCCGAGGACCGCACCTTCCACCCCTTCGGCATCGGCACCGCGACCCGGCCCTTCTGGACGTCCATGAGGACCGAGCCCGCCGGTACCGGCGGGACGTCCCGCTTCGCCGGGGACGCGGGGCCCGTGGCGGCGACCGGCTGCTTCGGACCGGAGGCGGCCCCCGTGCCCGCGCTCTCCCAGGGCCTCGCGATGACCCCCGCCGTCACGACCCCCGCCACGACCACGGCGGCGAGTGTCCACCACAGGACCCGGCGCCGGGGCCCGCGCCCCGGTGCGTCCGGCAACCGCGTGTGCGGCGGGGTCGCCTGGTACGGGAAGGTGGGGGCCTCGCCGGGGAAGGTGGCCGCGAGGTTCGGGGAGGGGTAGGCGGGCCGGCCGGGAGAGGGGTGGCCGGCGGACGGGTGGCCGGGAGAGGGGTGGCCGGGATCGGGGTGCCGCGCGGGCGTCGCGGCGACCGGCCGCGTCCCCGTATCCGTACCCGTATCCGTACCAGGGAAGGGCGAGGCTCCCGCCGGCGGCAGTTCCTCCACCGCGCCGGTCCCCGGGTACGGGCTGCCGCCCGAAGGCGTCGCGTCGATGACCCGGGCCGTGGACTCGACGCCGCCGCGCAGCGGCTCCGGCCAGCCGCCGTCCTCGCGCTCCGCGCGCTCAAGGAGCCGTGCCGCCGTCGCCGCGTCCATCCGCCGCGAGGGGTCCTTGACGAGGAGCCCCTCGAGCACGGGGGCGAGCGGGCCCGCCTGACGGGGCGGCGGGTGGGCCGCCTCGAAGATCGCGTACGCCGTCTCGATCGGCGTGGGCCGGTCGAAGGGGTGGTGCCCCTCGACGGCCTGGTAGAGCGTCGCGCCGAGCGCCCACAGGTCGGCGGGCGGCCCCGGCACGGCGATGCCGGTGCGCAGCCGTTCGGGCGCGAGGTACTGCACGGAGCCGATGAGCTCGCCCGTACGGGTCAGCGAGGGCGTGCCGGGCTCGACGGCGATCCCGAAGTCGGTGAGCACGACGCGCCCGTCCCGGCCGAGGAGCACGTTCGCCGGCTTCACGTCGCGGTGCAGCACACCCACCGCGTGCGCGGCGCCCAGCGCGGAGAGCATCGCCGCACCGACGCGCGCGGCCTCGGCGACGGGCAGCGGGCCCTCCTCGCGGAGCACGTCGGCGAGCGTCCGCGACGGCACGTACTCCATGACGATGCACGGCAGCCCGCCGTCGTCGACGACGTCGTGCACCACGATGACGTGCGGGTGCGTGATCATCGCGGCGCTGCGCGCCTCCCGGCGGGTGCGCGTGTACAAGCGCTGGAGCTCGTCCTCGGCGAGGTGCGGCGGCACGTGCAGCTTCTTCAGCGCGACGCGGCGCCCGAGCATCGTGTCCTCGGCGAGGTGGACGGTGCCCATGCCCCCGCTGCCGACCCGTTCGAGCAGCCGGTAGCGGCCACTGATGAGCCGGTCCGGTTCGGACACGTGCCTGCTCCCCTCGACCATCCGCGCAACCACCCCTGGACACACGGAAACAACAAGATAACTTGTACGAATTTCAGAGCGGCCTGTGCCCACTGCCGTCCGCTCGATTCCGTGCCCCCGCACCGCCTCTCACCTGGCGTTCTTTCATACGGCACACGGGAGAGTGAACGCACCCGAAAACAGCGGCACTTCACCCTATTCGGTTAAATCTCCGGGTATTCGTGTGGGTGCGGAACGGCGGGGCAGGCATCCCCCGGGCCGGGCGACGTCCGGTCCGGCCGGGCACCGTCCGGCCTACAGAGCGGGCCGCCGGAGCAGCCGGGCCGCCGGAGCGACCGGTCCCGCCGCACGAGAGTGAGAGAACATGCGTGCTGAGGCCACCCAACGGGTCGCGCTCGTCTTCTCCCTGCTGGACGCCAACGACAGCGGCGTCCTGGAGGCCGAGGACTTCACGCTCATGGCCGACCGGGTCGTCGCCGCGGCGCCCGAGGCCGCAGCCCCGGCCAAGGACCGGATGCGCGGGGCCTTCGCGCAGTACTGGACGACCCTGCGCACGACGCTCGACACCAACGGCGACGGCGAGATCGACTTCGAGGAGTACGCCGCCTGCGTGCTCTCGCCCGAGCGCTTCGACGCGACCGTCACCGAGTTCGCCGAAGCCCTCGCCGCGCTCGGCGACCCGGACGGCGACGGGCTCATCGCCCGGCAGGACTTCCTCGCCCTCATGACCGCGATCGGCTTCGCGCCCGTCAACACCGAGGCGCTCTTCGAGGCCTTCGGGCCCACGACGGCCGATCAGCTCCCCGTCCCCGTCTGGGTCGACGGCATCAAGGACTTCTACGCGCCCGAGAAGGCCGACATCCCCGGCGACCAGCTGGTCGGCGGGGTCACGGTCTGAGCCGGGCCACCCGGGCCACCGAATCGAACGACATGAGCGAAACGACATGAGCGAAACCACATGAGCGAGCAGACAGCCGGACCCACGGCCGACACCGACCCCGCCCGCACCGCGGACCCCGCCCCCACCGCGGACCCGGCCCGCACCGCGGACCCCGCCCCCACCGTCGGCCTCGCCGTCGGGCGGGGGACGGGCGAGGAGGTCGCCGCCGTCTTCACCCGCGTGCTCGGCCACCTCGCCGCGCACCACGATCGGCCCTTCACCCTCGTCCGCTCCCCGCGCGTCTACCACTCCTACGTCTCGCTGCGTCCGCTCGCCATCGAACCGGGCGGGGCGGGCGTCCCCGAGATCCGCCGTCTCAGCGCGGAGGACGCCGGGCACTACGAGGAGTGGCTGCGCACCCGGGCCGCCGCCGGGACCCGCGTCGTCTTCCGCACCGCCATCAACGCGCAGAGCCTCTACCTCGTACGGCAGCGGCTGCGCGCCGTGAAGGTCGACACGCTCGACGCGGACGGGGCCAGGCTGCTGCTCGTCCGCGACGAGGCACAGGGCTTCTACACCGGCGGGAACACCCACACCCCCGGCCACGTCTCGCGCACCACCGAGTTCAGCCGCGAGATCACCGAACAACTCCTCGCCTACGCGCTGCGCCGCGCCCGCGAGGAGTGGCCCGAGGGCCCCGCCCGCATCGTCATGGCGTACAAGTTCCATCTCCTCGACGGGGCACTCGACGCCTGGGTGCGGGAGTTCGCCGCGCGCGAGGGCATCGAGGTCGGCGTCTTCCAGCCCGACACCGTCAACCGCAACCTCGTCGCCCACCGCCCCGAGGACCGCACCGTCCTCCTCGCGGGCAACGAATGGGCCGACATCATGCACCTCGTCCTCCTCGACCGTTACGGCTCCGGCCGCCAGGAGGACCACTGCACCCGCAACGTCCACCTGGACCCGGACGTCGCCGGACTCGTCGAGTACCAGACGGTGCACGGCTCCGCCGACGACCTGGAGGGCCGCGACCTCCTCAACCCGGTGGCCACCCTGCGCGCCGCCGCCGCGATCGCGGAGCGGTACGTGGGCTGTACGGGGGCCGAGGCCGCCACCGAGGCGGCACTCGCCCGGCTCGGCGACGCCGGGGTCCGTACCCCCGACCAGGGCGGCAAGCACACGACGACCGGGGTCGTGGACGCGTTCATCGAGGAACTCGGGGCCCACGCCCCCGTACCGGCCAAGTCGTCGGCTCCGGCGGGGGATTCGGCTCCCGCCGAGGCGTCGGCTGCGGCGGGGGAGCCCGTGCCCGCGACGGCGTCCCTCGCGCAGGCTGTCGTGCCCGCGCCCGGGCCGGGCCTCGCCCCGGGGCTCGCGAGGTGAGCGGCCAAGGCGGCACCGCCCTCGTCGTCGTCGACCTCCAGAACGACTTCTGCGAGGGCCCGCTCGCCGCGTCCCGTTACTCCGGCGAGCCCGCCGTGCTCACCGCCGTCGTCCGCAACACCGCCAGAGCCGTCATCGCGGCCCGCGACGCCGGGGTCCCCGTCGTCTGGGTCCGCTTCCTCGGCGACCCCGCCCACCAGGGCCCCGCCTGGCGCAGCCGGGACCGCGCCAGGGGCCGCCCGCCCAAGTGCCTCGAAGGCTCCTGGGGTGCCGAACTCGCGGCCCCGCTCGAAGCCGCCCCGCACGAGGCCGACTTCGTCAAACGCGCCTGCTTCGACGCCTTCCTCTGCGAGGGCTTCGAGGACCACCTGCGCCGCCTCGGCGCCGGCCACCTCGTCCTCGCGGGCGTCTTCACCGACATCTGCGTCGACAGCACCGCGCGTACCGCCTTCCAGAAGGGCTTCCACCTCACCCTTCTCGCCGACTGCACCACCGCGCTGCACACCCCCGACACGCAGATCCTCACCTTCATGCACCGCCTCTACGGTGCCCGCGTCGTCCCCCACGCGCGTACGGAGACATGGACACGGCACCCGGAGGCGATCCCGGGGCCCCAGGTACCGGTGCCGGGAGGCTCCTCATGAGCGACACCACGGGCGCGGGCCGCCCGCTCGCGACCGGGACCGGTCGTGGCGCGAGTGGCACCGTCGGGGCCGAGACGGGCGTGGCCGAGCGGGGCGGGGCCGAGACCGGCGTGGCCCGTACCGCGCTGCTCGTCGCCGCCGCGCGCGCCATCGAGACCCACCGCCCCGACGCGCTCGCCCGCGACCCTTACGCCGAGCACTTCGTCCGCGCCGCCGGAGGCTGCGCCGACTGGCCGCTGCACCCCGACGACGTGCCCGGCGGGGAGACGGATCCGCTGTGGGGGCGGCTCGGCAGGTACTTCGCCCTGCGCACCCGCGTGCTCGACGACCACCTCGGGCACTCGGCCCAGAGCGGCGAACGGCAGGTCGTCCTCCTCGGCGCCGGGCTCGACACCCGGGCGCTGCGGCTCCCCTGGCCCGAGGGGACGGTCGTGTACGAGATCGACCAGGCCCCCGTCCTCGCCTTCAAGCAGCGCGTGCTCGACGCGCTGCCACCCGTGCCGGGAGCCGCCGAACGCCGAGTCCTCGCCGCCGACGTCCGCGAGGACTGGGCCGGGCCGCTCAAGGAAGCCGGCTTCGACCCCTCCCAGCGCACCGCCTGGCTCGCCGAAGGACTCTTCCTCTACCTCCCCGCCGCCGCCGAGGCCCGCGTCCTCGCCGACCTGCACGCGCACAGCGCGCCGGGCAGCAGCCTCGCCTACGAGATCAAGCTCGGCCTCGAATCGGCGGCCGTCCGCGACTCCCCCGTCTACGCCCACACCCGCGACCGCCTCGGCATCGACCTCCTCGGCCTCTTCGACACCGGCCCCCGCCCCGACTCCGCCGCCACCCTCACCCAACTCGGCTGGCGCACAGAGACCCGCACTCCCTTCGACCACAGCCGCGCTCTGGGCCGCGGCCCGTTGCCGGAGCCGAACGACGCCCTGGCGGCGAACCGGTGGGTCTTCGCACTGAGATGACCCACCAAGCGCCTCCGGCACTTCATCCAGCCCCTCAGGCGTCCGAGCAGCCGGGCCTGGGGCGGAGCCCCCGAACCTCCGGCCGGAACGGCGCGCCGCCCCCCTCTCCCCACCCACCCCGGCCAAAATGTGACGCGCGCCACCTCCGACCCCCAATCAAGGGTGCCTCCGCCCCCAGCGGGTAGGGCTGCGTCTACCACGCACCCCACCCGAGGAGGCCCCCGTGGGAACACCGGCTCAACTGCTTCTGTCCGCCCTCTCCAAACGCCAGGACCTGCCGGCATCCCCGGTCGACCGCCACCGCCTCGCTGACTTCCGGCGTCCGCGACCCGCACGGCCCGACCTGTCGGCAGCGTCCGATCCCGACGCCGGCCTCCCCGGCGCCGCCTCGCACGGCGCCCAGGAACCCCCACTGACCAGCGAGCCTCCCCTCACCGACACCGCCCCGCTGACGAGTGAACCCCCACTCGCCGAGGCGGTCCCCCTCACCAGCGAGCCCCCGTTCGCCGACCCGCACCCCGCCGAGAACTACGCGCCCGGAAGGCCCTGCGTGGCCGTCTGACCTCCGGCCGCGCGACGATGAGAAAGCGGACCCGACATGGCACTCGCCCGGCTCGCCGCGCTCCACGGAGTGGCCACCTCCTACTCGCAGGGACCCGGGCAGACCGTCGACGTGCCCCGTGCCGCCGTCGTCGCCGCGCTCGCCGCGCTCGGCGTGGACGCCGCCACGCCCGAGTCGGCGGCGGCGGCACTCGCGGCGGCCGAGGCTGAGCGCGAGCGCCGGGTGCTGCCGCCGACCGTCGTCGTATGGAGTCCGCCGGACGAGGCCGAGGGCCCGGTCGCCCCACCGCAGGCCCTCGCGGACCTCCCCCCGGGCACCCGCTGCTCGGCCCGTACCGAGGACGGCGGGGTCACGGAGTGGACGGCCGCGCCCGGCGAGGCCGTCCCCGCGCTCCCGCTCGGCGTGCACGGCCTCCAGGTGCTCACCCCCGACGGCCGCGCCGCGCAGGTCCACCTCGTCATCGCCCCCGACCACGCCCCCGCGCCCACCGGCCGCGCCACCGGGCTGCTCGTCCAGCTCTACTCCCTCCTGTCCGCGCGCTCCTGGGGCATGGGCGACCTCGCCGACCTCGCGGCGCTCGCCGGCTGGGCCGCCCGCACCCACGACCTCGGCTTCGTCCAGGTCAACCCGCTCCACGCGGCCGTCCCCGGCAAGCCCACCGACCCGTCCCCGTACCGCCCCTCCTCGCGCCGCTTCCCCGACCCGGTACACCTGCGCGTCGAGGACGTCCCCGAGTACGCCTACCTCGACGCGGCGGCCCGCGCCCGTACCGCGCCGCTCCTCGAAGCCGCCGCCGGGCTGCGCCACGCCGTCCTGCGCGAGGACGCGCTCATCGACCGCGACGCCGTGTGGGCCCTCAAACGGCCCGCGCTCGCGGAGGTCTGCGCCGTGCCGCTCGACCCGGGCCGCGCCGCCACGCGCGACGCCTACTACGCGGAGCACGGCGAGGCGCTCGACGACCACGCCACGTGGTGCGCGCTCGTCGAGACGTACGGGCCCGAGCGCGCCGCCTGGCCGAAGGGGCTCCAGGACCCGCGCTCGGCCGCGACCGCCCGCGCGCGCGGCGACCTCGCCGAGCGCGTCGCCTTCCACCGCCACCTCGCCTGGCTCACCGAGGAACAGCTGCGTTCGGCGCAGCGCACCGCGCGCGAGGCGGGGATGCCGGTCGGCCTCGTCCACGACCTCGCCGTCGGCGTCCACCCCGAGGGCTCGGACGCCTGGGCGCAGCGCGACGTCTTCGCCGCCGGGATCTCCGTCGGCGCGCCGCCCGACGCCTTCAACGCGCGCGGCCAGGACTGGGGCCTGCCGCCCTGGCGCCCCGACCGCCTCGCCGCCTCCGGCTACGCCCCCTACCGAGCCCTGCTCCGCGCCCTCTTCGGCTACGCGGGCGCCGTCCGCATCGACCACGTCATGGGTCTCTTCCGGCTGTGGTGGATTCCGGCGGGCGAGGAGCCGACGGCCGGTACGTACGTGCGCTACGACGCCGAGGCGATGCTCGCCGTGCTCTGCCTGGAGGCACACCGGGCGGGTTCGCTCGTCATCGGCGAGGACCTCGGCACCGTCGAGCCCGGGGTGCGCGACGCGCTCGCGCGGCGCGGCATCCTCGGCACCTCCGTGCTGTGGTTCGAACGCGACTGGGCCGACGGCGCCCGCCCGCTCGCCCCCGAGGAGTGGCGCCCCGGCGCGCTCGCGACCGCCACGACGCACGACCTGCCGCCCACCGCCGCCCGCTTCACGGGCGACGACGTCATCCTGCGCGAACGGCTCGGACTGCTCAGCGGCCCGTACGAGGAGGAGCGCGCGCGGGCCGAGGCCGAACTCCGCGAGTGGCTCGACCGCCTCGGCGCACTGCGGCTCCTGCCGGAAGGCCCCGAGGACGAGGAGGGCGTGATCCGCGCGGTGCACCGCTTCCTGCTGCGCACCCCCGCCGCGCTCACCGGCATCTGGCTCCCCGACACCGTCGGCGACCGCCGCCCCCAGAACCTGCCCGGGACCTGGACGGAGTACCCCAACTGGCGTCTGCCGCTCGCCGACGCGAAGGCGCGCGCGCTGAGCCTGGAGGAACTGACGGCCTCGCAGCGCGTGGCGGATTTCTTCGCGGGCTTGCGGGACGGGGTCGGGGAGCCGGGGGAGTGGTGAGCGCGGGCTTCCGGTGCAGGCGGGCTTCGCCGGCGGCAGGGCTTCGGCCCGTTGCGGAAATACCTCCCCATACGGCCCCCCCGCCCGCGTGTCGCGGAAGCGGCCCGGCTAAGTTGGGAGCGTGGACAAGAAGCCCGTGGACAAGAAGAACTCCCTGCGCGCCGGCACCATCGCCGCCGGTACGACGCTGCTCATGCTGGCCATGACGTCCCCCGCTCTCGCGCTCACCCGCGACGACGGCGACGACCCCGGCTCAGGCCTGAGCGTGATCCAGACCCTCGGTCTGTTCGTCGGCATCCCGATCCTCGCGTTCCTGGTGATCGCGGGCCTCGTGGTCGTCGGCTCCAAGAAGAGCGCGGGTCAGCAGCCGCACGCCTGAGCCGCAGCGCTTCCCGTCCGCCGGGCCGGCCGGACCGTTCTCCTCCCCACGGGTGAGGACAAGGGTCCGGCCTCTGGCATGCCCGGATTCTCCCCGACAGCACCTTGCCCGGCGGGGTCTGGTCCGCGCGGGACATCCCAACAGGCCCCCGGCGTAGGGGTGTTGTCCTCCCGTTCCCCCGTACCGCCACCGGGCATAGCATCCGGCGCATGGCCATCAAGCTGAGCGATTCCGCCCGCGCACTGCTCGCGCGGCCCCTCTACGCCGTCCTCGCCACCACCGGCGCCGACGGCGCTCCAGCGACCTCCGTCGTCTGGTACGGCCTCGACGGCGACGACATCGTCGCCTCCTCGCAGGAGGGCCGCCTCAAGGTCCGCAACGCCCAGCTGCGCCCGGCCGTCAGCCTGTGCGTCTACGATCCCGAGGACCCGCAGCGGTACGTCGAGGTGCGCGGCACGGCGCTGGTCTCCGAGGACGAGGGCCGCGCGCTCGCCGTCCGCCTCGCCGAGCGGTACGCGGGCCCCGGGGCGGGCGAGGACTTCCTCAAGCTGCCGCCGGAGGACATCCGCGTCGTCTTGCGCATCACCCCGGACCGGATCACGGGCAACGCCGTCTGACACGGGCGCCGATACGGACCCCGCGCGGCGCGCGGGTGCGGGTGCGGGTGCGGGTGTGGCTGTGGCGGCAAGTGTGGGTGCGGGTGGGAGTGGGGGTGCGCGGTCACGGACCCGGTGCGGGCCGTGCCGACGCGAGAAGGGCCCCGGAGCGGTCTGCTCCGGGGCCCCTCCCTACGGCACGGTCAGGCGAGACGTCGGCCCGCCACCTTGCGCACGCCGGCCGTGACCGGCAGCGCGGCGGCGAGGGCGACCTGAAGGCAGCAGCCCATCACGAGCAAGGTCTCGCCGCCCGGGGAGTCCAGCGCCCACGCCACGAGGCAGCCGATGTTGACGGCCCCCCACCCGGCGGTGGCCACGGCGAGCCGCCCGGTCGGCTTCGGGTAAGCGACCCGGCTGACCATGAGATACGCGATCGCGAGCACCGCGAGGACGGTGATGACGAAGGAGAGCTGGAGCAGCACGACGGAGAGCACGGTGAGCGCGGCGAAGGGGATCGGCATCCCCTCGAACATCCCGTCCCGCATCGTCGTGATGGAGAAGCGCGCGAGCCGCATCACCCCGCCGAGCAGCACCGCGACGGCCGAGACCGTCGTGAGCCCGAGGTGGTTCTCGCCGCCACCGACGAGACCCCACACGAGGACGAAGTAGGCGGGCGCGAGGCCGAAGCTGATGAGGTCCGAGAGGTTGTCCAGCTCGGCTCCCATCCCGGAGCCGCCGAAGCGGCGCGCGACGATCCCGTCGCACAGGTCGAAGAGCGCACCGAGCAGGATGAACATCACCGCAGACGCCCCGCCCTGCCGCACCCCGTCACCACTCGTCCCGTCGAGCAGGTGCGGGATGAGGACGGCGGTGGTGACGCAGTAGATCGCCGCGAAACCGCACACCGCGTTGCCGAGAGTGAGCAGGTCCGCGAGCGAGAGCCGCAGCCGGACCTCCTCCTCACCCCCGCTGCCGCCCGCGGAGGCGCGCGGCGGGGTCCCGGAGGGAGTGCCGGGTGGGGGGTCGGAAGGCGCTTCGGCGAGAGCGGTGCCGGTGCCGGTGCCGGTGCCGACGGCGGAGCGGGACGGGACGGGGGAGGGAGCGGACGCGCTGAGCGGGGTGCGGCCTGCCCCGGTGGCGGGGCGGTGGACCTGGCGGGGGAGGCGGGAGAGGCGGGCCGTACGCCGGCCCCTTCGCCAGGTCCTGGTGGTCGTCTCCGGTTCGGTGACGCTCAAGATCATGCTCCTTGGGGGAACTTGAAGGTGTTCCGAAGCAGCGGACGCCACTGCGCCGCGCTGCTCCGGGAGTCGCGACGAGGCACGTCACCGAAGGGGGACGGACGTGCCCGAACCTTGACGGCTCGTCATCGCGAAGTGGCCACTGTAGCGAGCGGGGGCGCGCTCGGATGACTCCGGGCACCCACCGACCCCTCCACGACCCCCCGAATTCTCCCGATAAGACGCTTGCTGACGCTGCGTCAGTTCCTGCGCCGGGCAAGCAATATGCTCCGGAGTGCTCGGCGACGACGAAAGCCCCACGCCCCGCCGCCCCCACCCGCCACCCCGGGCGTGGGCCTGCCCGCACCCCAGCCTTCCGGACGGGTACACCGGGCTCTGGGAGTGAGGGCCGGCCGGGGGCGCGGGCCGGCCTCGGCCGTGGGCTTCGGTCGTGGGCTGGCCGGGGGTGAGGCCCGGCCCCGGGGGGCGAGGTCCGGCCCCGAGGGCGCGATCCGGCCCTGGCGTGGTCCGGCCTCGGGGGCGTGGTCCGGCCCTGGTCGTGGGCGTGTCCCGGGAGCGCCGCACCGGCCCCGGGCGGTGTCCGGGAGCCCACCGCCCCCGGGCGTGGGCCAGTGCTACGGGCGGCGCTCGATCGGCCTCCGGCCGTGGGCCGCCCCGGCAGGGGGCCGCCCCGGGCGCGTAGTGCGCCAGTCCTACGGCCGGGCGCTCGACCGCCCTCCCTGCGTGGGCAGGCCCTCGGACGGCCCGGGACCGGCCCTTCGGGCGTGGAGCGGTACTTGGAGTGGGGCGTCGGACAGACCTCCGGGCGTGGCCCGGCCCGGGGCGGGCGCTGAACAGCTCTGCATAGGGGGCTGGCGGCCCGTCCGTGGGTCGCCCCTCGGACCGGACTGGTGCTTCGGCCCGCACCGCCCCGGACCGCCCCTCGGCCCGGACCGGCGCTTCGGCCCGGCCCAGTGCTTCGGCCCGGACCGGCGCCTAGTCGGGGCCAGCACCCTCTCCGTGGCCCCGGCGCCCCGCTCGTGGACCGTTGGCTCAGGCCCTGGACCGCCCTCCACCCGGCCGCACGCCCGCCATCCCCGGCGAGGGCTACCCGCCCCCGCGGAGCCGGGACACTCGCCGCCCCGGTGGACCGGACCACTCGCCGCCCCCGGGCGGAGCCGGCCACTCGCCCCCGGCGGAGCCGGCCCGTCGTGGCCCCGCTCCGCCTGGAGGGCTCGGCTCAGTGGCCCGCTGCCGCGTCCGCCGATTGCGCCTTCAGGGCGCGCTCGATGCCCGCTCGGGACTCCGTCACCAGGCGCCGAAGGGCATCCGATGGCTCGGCCGACGCGAGCCAGGCGTCCGTGGCCGCGAGGGTGTCCTCGCTGACCTGCAGCGCCGGGTAGAGGCCCACCGCGATCTGCTGCGCCATCTCGTGCGAGCGGCTGTTCCACGCCTCGCCCACGCCGGCGAAGTACTTCTCCGTGTACGGGGCGAGCAGCTCACGCTGATCCGTCTGCACGAAGCCGAAGATCACCGCCTCCTGCACCGCGTTGGGCAGCGTGTCGGAGTCGACGACCGAGGCCCACGCCTCCGCCTTCGCCTCCTCGGTCGGGCGTGCGGCGCGGGCCGTCGCCGCGTGCCGCTCGCCGGCCGCCGTACGGTCCTTGGCGAACTCGGCGTCGATCTCCTCGACGTCGTACCGCCCCACCGAGGCGAGCCGCTGCACGAAGGCCCAGCGCAGCTCCGCGTCCACGGCGAGCCCCTCGATGCTCTGGGTGCCCTCCAGGAGACCGACGAGGATGTCGAGCTGGTCCGGGGTGCGTGCGGTGTCGGCGAAGGCGCGGGCCCAGGCGAGCTGGTGGTCGCTGCCCGGGGCCGAGGCCCGCAGGTGCGCCAGCGTCGCGTCGGTCCAGCGGGTCAGCCCGCGATCGCGCCACACCGGCGCCGCGTACTGGTCGATCGCGAGCTTCGCCTGCCGCTGGAGCGACTGCACGACACCGATGTCGGACTCCTTGCCGACCCCGCGAAGCACCAGCTCCACGTAGTCGCGCGCCGCCATCTCTCCGTCGCGCGTCATGTCCCAGGCCGCGGCCCAGCACAGGGCGCGCGGCAGCGACTCCTCGAAGTCGCCCAGGTGCTCGGTGACGACCTTCAGCGAGTCCTCGTCGAGACGCACCTTGGCGTAGGAGAGGTCGTCGTCGTTGAGGAGCACGACGGCCGGGCGCGGCTTGCCGACGAGCGCCTCGACGGGCGTCAGCTCCCCGTCCACGTCCAGCTCCACGCGGTCCGTGCGCACGAGCTTGCCGTCCGCGCCCAGCTCGTAGAGCCCGATCGCGATGCGGTGCGGGCGCAGCACGGCCTCGCCACGCGCACCGGCAGGCAGCGCGGGCGCCTCCTGCTTGACGGCGAAGGAGGTGATACGGCCCTCGCTGTCGACGTCGATCACCGGGCGCAGCACGTTGATCCCGGCGGTCTGGAGCCACTTCTTCGCCCACGTCGACAGGTCACGCCCGGAGGTCTCCTCCAGAGCGCCGAGCAGGTCGCTGAGCCGCGTGTTGCCGAAGGCGTGCCGCTTGAAGTACGCCCGCACACCGGCGAAGAACTCGTCCATGCCCACGTAGGCGACGAGCTGCTTGAGGACGCTCGCGCCCTTCGCGTACGTGATCCCGTCGAAGTTGACGAGCACGTCGTCCAGGTCCTTGATCTCCGCCATGATCGGGTGCGTGGAGGGCAGCTGGTCCTGCCGGTAGGCCCACGTCTTCTCGGTGTTGGCGAAGGTCGTCCAGGAGGCCGGCCAGCGCGTGCCGGGCGCGTTCGCCTGGCACGCGACCGAGGTGTAGGTGGCGAAGGACTCGTTGAGCCACAGGTCGTTCCACCACTCCATCGTCACGAGGTCGCCGAACCACATGTGGGCCAGCTCGTGGAGGATGGTCTCGGCGCGCCGCTCGTAGGCCGCGTCCGTCACCTTGGAGCGGAAGACGTACTGGTCGCGGATGGTCACCGCGCCCGCGTTCTCCATCGCGCCCGCGTTGAACTCGGGGACGAAGAGCTGGTCGTACTTCTCGAACGGGTACTGGTAGTCGAACTTCTCCTGGAACCAGGCGAAGCCCTGCCGGGTGACCTCGAAGATGTGCTCGGCGTCCAGGTGCTCGGCGAGCGAGGGCCGGCAGTAGATGCCGAGCGGCACGCGCTGCTCGCCGTTGACGTACTCGCTGTGCACCGAGTGGTACGGGCCCGCGATGAGGGCGGTGATGTACGAGGAGATGCGCGGCGTCGGTGCGAAGGACCAGACGCCCCCAGACTTCGTCCGGGGGGACCCCCCGTCCTTCGGCTCGGGCGTCGGCGAGTTCGAGATGACCGTCCAGCCCTCGGGAGCCGTCACGGTGAAGATGAAGGAGGCCTTGAGGTCGGGCTGCTCGAAGTTGGCGAAGACACGCCGCGCGTCCGGGACCTCGAACTGGGTGTAGAGATAAACCTGCTGGTCCACCGGGTCGACGAAACGGTGCAGACCCTCACCGGTGTTGGTGTACGCGCAGTCCGCCACGATCCGCAGCTCGTTGCGCCCCTCGCGCAGCCCGTCGAGCGCGATGCGGGAGTCGGCGAAGACCTGGGCGGGGTCCCGGGACTCGCCGTTGAGGACGACCTCGTGGACCGTGGGCGCGATGAGGTCGATGAACGTCGACGCGCCCGACTCGGCCGCGTCGAAGCGCACGGTCGTCACGGAGCGGTACGTACCGCCCTCCTGCGCGCCGCTGAGGTCGAGGTCGATGTCGTAGGCGTCGACCGTCAGCAGCCGCGCCCGCTCCTGCGCCTCTTCGCGGGTCAGATTCGTGCCAGGCACGCTCGCTCCTCGTCCTGCTCGGTCCGGTGCGGGACGGGGATGACCCGCCGCGCCGAATGTCGGTTTCGGTGTGTGATGCCGCCCATCCTTCCACGCGGGCAGGCCGTGGTGGGGCGTGGGAGGACCACGGATTGCCGCGCCGGACGCGCCGGGGCCACCGGCCCTCGGGGAGCGCTCGGGGTTTTCCCCGAGAGCGTCCCCGGGTTCTGTTCGAAGCCATCCCTGATCCACCCCCGAGACGGCGGTAGGGGATGTCCCCGAGACCCCTTGTCGCGTGCGCCCCTTCCCTCGGCGGCGCCCACGAATGCCCGTCCGGCTGCCCTGATATTTCCCTGAGTTCCGGCCGCGGGGGCCGGAAACCCCTTTCTCCGCTCAGAACGGAACACCCTGCCCACTCGGGCCGTTCTGCACCCAGTGCCACCCGGGGTACTATCCGCGCGCCGCGGCTCCGTCCCGGGCCGCGCCCGGGACCCGGGCCGCCCGGCGCCCGGCGCCGACGGCCCCGTAGGAGAGGCGGTGCGCGCCCGTGCCCGTGGACCACGACGTCCTGGTGTCAGGGGCCGGGATCGGCGGCCTCACCCTCGCACTCGCCCTGCACGCCGCAGGGATCAGGGCCGCTGTCGTCGAGGCCGCCGATCTCCCGCTGCCCGCGGGAACGGGCGTGAGCCTGCCGCCCAGCGCCGTCGCCGAACTCACCGCGCTCGGCCTCGGCGACAGCCTCGCCCACCACGCCGTCGCCCCCGCCGTCCTCTCACACTACGACCGGCACGGCGGCCACCTGTGGAGCGAGCCGCGCGGCCTCGGCCTGGGGCACCCCGTGCCGCAGTACAGCATCCACCGCGCCGTTCTCCAGGACCTCCTGCTCCAGGCGGTACGGGCCAGACTCGGCGCCGACGCGGTGCGCACCTCGACCGCGGTCGTCCGCTTCCACCAGAGCGAGAGCCAAGGGGTACGGGTCACCCTGCGCGGCGGCGGCCGCGTACGTACCGAGACGGCGCTCGCCCTGATAGGCGCCGACGGGCTGCGCTCCGCCGTCCGCGCGGGGCTCCTCCCCGGCGAGGCACCACCGGGGTGGAGCGGGGTGTGGCTGTGGCGCGGCCTCGTTCCCTGGCAGCCCGTCCTCGGCGGGCGCACCGTCGTGGTCGCGGGCGGCGGCGGGGTCCGGCTGCACGTCCACCCCGTCTCGTATCCGTACGACAACGGCACGCGGTCCCCGTACGGGTACGGGAACGGCCCCGGAGCCCCGTACGCGGGCGGCCCGTACCCCGGCGAGAGCCTCCCGCGTCGCGGCCAGGCGCTCCTGCACTGGACCGCGAGCGTGCGGCTCGATCCGGAGGCACTGCCCGGCGGGGCGGGGGCCGCCGACTGGAACCGCAGGGGGCGGCTCGCCGAGGTGCTGCCGCACTACGCGGGGTGGCGCATCGGCGACCTCGACGTGCCCGCGCTGCTCGCCGCCACGCCCCGCATCCACGGCAGCCCCCTCGTCGGCCGCGCGCCGCTCACGCGCTGGGGCGAGGGCAGGGTGAGCCTCATCGGCGACGCCGCGCACCCGCTGCTGCCCGCCGCGCCCGACGGCACCGGGCTCGCGGTGCTCGACGCGGCGGTCCTCGCCCGCTGCCTCGCCCGCACGACACCGGACCGCGCCGCCGGAATGCGCCTCTACGAGAGCCACCGCGCCGCCCGCGTCGCCGCGCTCGATGTCGCGGCACCGCTGCCCTGCGACCTGCTCCTCGACGTCGTCGCCGAGCGGGCACCGGACGGATTCGCGCAGGTCGGGGACGTACTGACGGCCGAGGAGCTGAACCACTGGACGGCGGCGCACCGGGCGCTGGAAGCGGCGGCGGAGGCGTGGTGAGCGTCCCGCCCGGTCATGGCGGCGCGGAGACGCGTGCGGGGGCGGCCCCGCACGCGGCGGGACCGCCCCGTGGCGGCATGTATGCCGGACGACGGCGGGAGCCTCAGCCCTTCAGCTCGGCCGCGACCAGTTCCGCGATCTGCACCGCGTTGAGTGCCGCGCCCTTGCGGAGGTTGTCGTTGGAGACGAAGAGCGCGAGGCCGTTCTCGACCGTCTCGTCGGCGCGGATGCGCCCCACGTAGGAGGGGTCCTTCCCGGCGGCCTGGAGCGGGGTCGGGATCTCGGACAGCTCGACGCCCTCCGCCTCACCGAGCAACTGCTCGGCGCGCGCGACGGTCAGCGGTCGGGCGAAGCGGGCGTTGATCTGGAGGGAGTGGCCGGAGAAGACCGGGACACGCACGCAGGTGCCCGAGACCTTCAGCTCCGGGATCTCAAGGATCTTGCGCGACTCGTTGCGCAGCTTCTGCTCCTCGTCGGTCTCGAAGGAGCCGTCATCGACGAGGGAGCCCGCGAGGGGGAGGACGTTGAAGGCGATGGGCCGCTTGTAGACGCCGGGCTCGGGGAAGTCGACCGCCTCGCCGTCGTGCGTCAGCTTGTCGGCGTCGGCCACGGTCTTCTGCGCCTGTCCGTGCAGCTCGGCGACGCCCGCGAGCCCCGAGCCCGACACGGCCTGGTACGTGGCGACGACGAGCGCTTCGAGCCCGGCCTCGCGGTGCAGCGGCTTGAGCACGGGCATCGCGGCCATGGTCGTGCAGTTCGGGTTGGCGATGATGCCCTTGGGGCGGTTCGCGATCGCGTGCGGGTTCACCTCGGAGACGACGAGGGGGACCTCGGGGTCGCGGCGCCAGGCCGAGGAGTTGTCGATCACGACGGCGCCGGCCGCCGCGACCTTCTCGGCGAGCACCTTCGAGGTCGCGCCACCGGCGGAGAAGAGGACGATGTCCAGGCCCTGGTAGTCGGCCGTCGCCGCGTCCTCGACCGTGACGGGGCTGCCCTGCCAGTCGATCGTGGAGCCCGCGGAGCGCGAGGAGGCGAAGAGCCGCAGCTCGGTGACCGGGAACTCCCGCTCGGCGAGAATCCTGCGCATGACCGTGCCGACCTGACCGGTGGCTCCGACGATTCCGACCCTCACGGGGGACTCCTTCACTGCTGCGGCCTTGGGCTGGCCTGCGGACATACGACCATGATGCGACTGCCCGGGGCCGCTCTGTCCAATGCAATGTTCAGTACGTGGGACGTGACACAGAGGGGCCGTGGTCCCGCCGCGCCGGGATGGGGCGTGTCACGCAGCGGCGGGGGAGGCCTCGGCGTTGGGCGGGGCGATCGTCCGATGATCGCCCGGCCGGTTTCCGGGGGGATGATCGGACGATCGCCGTGCTGATGTGCCGGGCTATGGTCGGATGATCGCCGTGCCGGTTTGCCGGGCGATCATCAGATCGTCGCCCGGCAGGTTTCCGGGGTGATTTTCTGATCGTCGCCGTGCCGCACTTCAACGTGATCATCGCCCTGTCGCATCCCCGATCTCTGGGTCCGCTCCGCGCCGAGCGGCTAACGTCGATGGATGCGCTGGGAATTGAGGGTGGCGTCCTACGCCGTGTGTGTCCGCGAGAACCGTGTGAACGCGAGCCCCGAGATCCTGCTCGCCCGTTGGGTCGCGGCGGACGGCCGCCGTCTGTGGACTCTGCCGGGCGGCGGTATGGAACCCGGCGAGGACCCGTACGACACGGTGATCCGCGAGGTCGCAGAGGAGACCGGCTACGAGGCGGAGCCCACCTCACTCCTCGGTACCGACTCCATCCGCCGCGAGCACAGCCGCATGGGCACCCGCTCCGCCTTCCACGGCCTCCGTCTCGTCTACGAGGCCGCGATCACGGGCGGCAGCCTCCGCAACGAGGAGAACGGCTCCACGGACCTCGCCGCCTGGCACCCGGTCACCGAGATCGCCGAGCTGCCGCACGTGGAACTCGTCGAGGTGGGGATGCGGCTGTGGCGCGAACGGCCCGCGGTGGGGCGGGTGCCGCGCGAGACGTGAGAGGCACGGCTCCGCGCGAGACGTGAGAGGTACGGCTCCGCGCGAGACGTGAGAGGCACGGCTCCGCGCGGGGCCCGGCGTCGCGGGCGGCTTTCTCCGTACGGGCCGTAGGACGCGAGCGTCGCGGGCCGTAGGGCGCGAGCCTCGGCAACCCGGCGGCGTGCCTGCGCACGCACCTGGATCGGGTCCCGACCGGTCCCGAAGCGCGTCCCGCCGATGCCCGGATCGAGGCCCGCCGCCGACGCCCGGATCGGGTCCCGCCGGTGCCCGGACCGCGTTCCGCAAGCGCCCGGGGGCGGCCGCCCCTACCCCTGTGGATGAATCCCTCGTTGCCCGCGGAAGACCACTGTCCGGCGGAGTGGGGACGGGTGGGCGTGCCGGGTGATCCCCGTAGCCCAAGCGGCGGCGAGCTGTGCGGCGGCGTTCACGTCACGGCCACGCGCGCTGCCGAACCTCCCTGGTGAGGAGGGGGAGCCGCTCCCTCCCGCCGCCCGGGAGGGACGCGCATGTCGCGTACAGGCTCCAGCAGTGACCCCCACAGCACCCCTGCCCCCCATACCCCCGCCCCGCGCTCGGCCCCCGCCCGCCGCACCCTCCTGCTCGCCGCCTCGGCGGCCGGCCTCACGGTGGGCGCCGCCGGGCTCTCGGGCGCGCTCGGCGCGTGGGGGAGTCCGCCCCGTACCCCCGTACCCGCGGCGGTCCCCGCCCCCGCCGCCCGGCTCTCCTCGCGCCCCGCGCCGCCCGCCCCCCTCGCCCCCTACACGGAGGGCACCACCCTCGCCTCCGTCGCCACTCCGCGCGGCGGCCCGGGCGGCTACCGGCGGCTCGCCGAGGGGCCCGGCTGGGAGCGCGTCGTACGCGAGGATCTGGCCACCGCGCACGCGGGACGGCGGGAGCGGCGGCGCACGCTCGCCGCCCTCGTCCAGTTCACCGATCTGCACCTCGTCGATGTGCAGCACCCGCTGCGGTACGAGTACCTGCGCGCCGCGACCGCGAGCGCCTGGCGCCCGCAGGAGGCGCTGTCAGTCGTCGGGGCGCTCGCGCTCGTCGAACGGGTCAACGCGCTGCGCGGCGCGCCCGCGACAGGAGCCCCGCTCGACCTCGTCATGACCACGGGCGACAACACCGACAACAACGCGGCCTGCGAACTCGACTGGTTCCTCGGCCTCATGAGCGGTGGCGCCGTGACCCCCGACACGGGGCTGCGCGGCCACTTCGAGGGTGTGCAGAGCACGGGCCTCGACCTGTACTGGCAGCCGGGCGCGCGTGCCGCCGACTCCGACAAGCGCCTCGGCTTCCCGTACCTGCCCGGCTACCTCGCCGCCGCGACCCGCCCCCTCCACAGCCCAGGGCTCGGCCTCCCCTGGTACTCCACCGTGGGCAACCACGACTTCCTTCCCGGCGGCTGCTGGGCCCCGGGGGACGGCTGGGCGCACGAGATCGCTACGGGCGACCGCAAGCTCATGAGCCTCCCGGCCGGAACCGGCGCCGGCTTCTGGCGGAAGGTCATCGACGGGCAGGACCCCAAGGGCGACCTCTTCCGCACCCTCCTGCACGAGCAGCGCCGCCGCACCCGCCGCGTCACCCCCGACCCGCGCCGCGCCCCCGTCACCCCCGAGCAGTACCTGCGCGCCCACCTCGACCCCCGGCACACCGGCCCGGGCCCGCACGGCCACGGATACACGGAGAACTCCCTCGACCGCCGCATCCGTTACTACGCTTTTCCGATCGGCGACGACGTCCTGGGGATCAGCCTCGACACGACCGATCTCGGTGGCCACTACGAGGGCTCGCTCGACGAGACGCAGTTCCGGTGGCTGGAACGCACCCTTGCCCGCGCCGAGCAGCCGTACGCGCTCGTCTTCAGCCACCACACGAGCGCCACGATGCGCAATACCCGCCCCGACCCGTCCCGTCCGGGCGAACGCCGCAGGGACGGCGCGGCGGTACGCGCCCTGCTCAGCCGCAGCCCGCGCGTCCTCGCCTGGATCAACGGCCACAGCCACAAGAACGCGATCACCCCGCACCCCGGCTTCTGGGAGATCTCCACGGCGTCCCACATCGACCACCCCCAGCTCGCACGCGTCGTCGAGCTGACGGCCAACGGAGACGGCACGCTCTCCCTCTTCACCACGCTCGTCGAGTCCTCGGCCCCGGCCGCGACCGACCTCACCGACCTCGGCCCCCGGGGCCTCGCGTCCCTCTACCGCGAACTCGCCCTCAACGCCCCCGGCGCCCGCACGACCCTCGCCGGACGCCCCTGCGACCGCAACACCGAACTCCTGCTCCCCACCCACTGAGCTCCCTCCCCCGAACGGCCGTACACCCGCCGACGAGTGACCACATCGCCTTGTCGACATATGTCCGGAAGTCGTCTCGTGCGAGTGTTCGGGCCGCTCACACGAGAGGGGGAGCGGGCGGGGGTGGAGCGGGGAGGGACGCGGCGGGCGGAGCGCTTCGGGTACGGGGCGAGCGGCGCTCCGGTACGGGATGGGACGCCGCTCGGGTACGGGGACCGCGCTCCCCTACGGGGTGGGACACCGCTCCGGTACGGGGGCGCCGCTCCGGCCGCGGCACGCCCCGGGCGTCCGCGCGCCTCAGCGCGGCAGCACCTCCACGTACGCCGCCGGTTCGCGGTCCGCGGCCGTGAGCAGCGCCGTGCGCACGACGCAGGACTGCTGCTCGGCCGCGTCCCGCAGCTTGCGCGGGGTGAGGTGGAGAAGCGTGATGCCGAGCAGCTCCAGGCGCTCCCGCTTGCGCGCCGACTCGGTCCACGTCGCGTCCGGCTCGTGCGCCTCGCCGGGCCGGTGCACCCGGGTGTCCAGCTCGACGGCCACCGCCTGGTCCGGCCAGTACGCGTCGACCGTGCCGAGCGAGGGGCCCTGCGGGAGCCGCAGTTCGACGTTCCACGCCGGGTCCGGCAGCCCGCTCTCCTCGACCATGCGGTACAGACGTTCCTCGGCGACGCCCCGGTCCTCGCGCAACAACGTCTCCATGGCGTCCAGTACGCACGGCCTGTTCATGAGCCCGCAGCGGCGCAGCTCGGCCAGGAGCGCCCCTGTGCCGCAGTACCCCTCGCGGACGGCGCGCCCCAGCAGCCGCGTCACCGCGCCCGCGTCGCTCAGCTCGGCGACCGTGTCCGCGAGCGCCCTCGTCACTGGCGCGGTCGGCACGCCCGTCACCTGTTGCGGGACCGGCAGTTCGGCGCCGCGCACGATCCGTACGAACGCGGTCGAGCGCAGCCTGCGCGTCCGCGGCACGAGCACGTCGTACCGCTCCGCCGTCGCGAGCGAGCCCACCGGGCCCTCCAGGGGGAAGCCGTGCAGGGCGAGCGCGGCCGGGCCCGTGATCATCGCGACGGTCCCGGGATCGCGGAACTCCTCGGAGGTGGGCTGGGCCGGGACCCCGCGCGCCCGTCCGGCCGGGGGCCGCCGCGCGTACCGTACGGCCGCGTGCAGCCGCTCCTCCGTCGTGGGTCGCCCGGAACGCAGCAGGAACACGCCGGGCAGCAGGCGCTGCCAGCCCCCGCCGGGGGCACAACGGGCCGTCAGGCGGGCGGCACTGATCCCCCGGGAGCGCAACTGCGCGGCGTCAGCCACGAGGTGCGGCCCCGTGACGGGCAACTCGCGTGCCGCGGGGGCGGCTGAGGAGGCGGGGACGGCAGAGGAGAGATGAGTCATGCCGGGGGTCTTCCTCCTTGGCACCTCCGGCTAACCGCTGTAACGATTCCGTCGACGAAACCGGACAACTTCGTCCTAAAGTACGCGTGTTCGAGTGCCGAGACGGAGGCGGGGCCGAACGGGTGAGGGCCTCCCAGCCTGCGACAACGGCCCCGGCAGCGCGCTACTCGGCGTCGGCCGGCACAACTCGGCCCCGACTGCCCGCCTCGCGGCACGGCCCGCGCACCTCGCGGCACGGCCCGCGCACCTCGGGGCACGATTGCGCGCCTCGGGGCGTCCGGCCCGCGTATGTGGACCCCGGAGGCATGGCATCTCGCCCCGGACGCGCCCGGATCACCGTCTCCAGCCACGGGCGCCCGCGCCGGGGCGGGGCAAGGAAGCCCTCGCCCTGCCCCGCCCCGGCGTCCTTCGACTCCCCGGCTCAGCTCGCCTTCGCGTCGCACTCCTGCGCCCGCAGGGCCCGCGCGAGGTCGTCCCGCGACTCCGCCACGAGCCGGCGCGCCGCCTGCGAGACCTCCGGGTGCTGAAGCAGCCACGTGTCGGCCTGCTCCAGCGTCGCCGTGCTGTCCTGGAGCGAGGGGAAGAGCCCCCGCACGATGTCCATCCCGATCTGGATGGACCGCTCGCTCCACACCCGGGCGATCGCCGCGAAGTACTTCTCCGCGTACGGCGCGATGAGTGCCCGCTGACTCGACTGCTCGAAACCGGCGATGCTCGCCTCGACGAGCGCGTTGGACAGCTCGTCCGATTCCACGACCTGCGCCCACACCTGTGCCTTGACGGCCTCGGTGGGACGCGCGGCGAGCAGCCGCACCTGGTGGCGCTTGCCCGACGCGGTGTGGTCGCGGGCCAGCTCGGCCTCGATCTCCTTCTCGCCCGCGCGCCCGTCCACGACGAGCGGTTCGAGGAAGGCCCAACGCAGCTCCTGGTCCACCTCAAGCCCCTCGACCGACTCCGTACCGGCGAGCAGCCCCTCCAACAGGGCGAGTTCCTCGGCCGAGGCGGCGGTGGCGGCGAGGAAGCGGGCCCAGGTGAGCTGATGCTGGCTGCCGGGCTCGGCGGCCCTCAGCTCCTTGAGCGCACCGGCGCCGAGCGCGGCGGCGGTCTCCTCGCGGCGCGCCGGCGCCACGTAGTGGGCGAGGGTGGTACGGGCCCAGGCGTGCAGCATCTGGAGCACGCCGATGTCGCTCTCGCGGCCCGCGAACCGCAGCACGATCGCGATGAACTCGCGCCCGGGGAGCAGTCCGTCCCTGGTGAGCCCCCACAGCGCCGACCAGCACAGGGCGCGGGCGAGCGGGTCGGTGATGTCGCCGAGATGCGCGCGCACCGTGGCGAGCGAGGTCTCGTCGAAGCCGATCTTGCAGTAGGTGAGGTCGTCGTCGTTGACGAGGACCAGCTCGGGGGCGTCCTGCCCGGCCAGTTCCCTGATGACGGTCCGGGACCCGGCGACGTCCGCCTCGGCGCGTGCGTACCGCACGAGCGCGCCGTTCTCGCGCCGGTAGAGGCCGATCGCGACGCGGTGGGGCCGCAGCTCGGGGTGCGAGTCGGCGGCCTCCTGGCGTACGGCCAGCTCGGCGACCTTGCCCTCGCTGAGCGTCAGTTCGGGGGTGAGCGTGTTGACGCCCGCGGTCTGGAGCCAGGCCGCGGCCCAGCCGGTCATGTCCCGTCCAGAGGTCTCTGCGAGTGCCGAGAGCAGGTCGCCGAGCGTCGTGTTCCCGTAGGCGTGACGCTTGAAGTAGCGGCGCGCGCCTTCCAGGAAGGCGTCCTGCCCGACGTAGGCGACGAGTTGCTTGAGGACGCTCGCGCCCTTCGCGTACGTGATGCCGTCGAAGTTGAGCTTCGCGTCCTGGAGGTCGCGGATGTCGGCGGTGATCGGGTGCGTCGAGGGGAGCTGGTCGGCCCGGTACGCCCACGCCTTGCGGTTGTTGGCGAAGGTGATCCAGCCGTTGCGGTGGCGAGTGGACTCGACCATCGAGAAGGCGCCCATGAAGTCCGCGAAGGACTCCTTGAGCCACAGGTCGTCCCACCACTTCATGGTGACGAGGTCCCCGAACCACATGTGCGCCATCTCGTGCAGGATCACGTTGGCGCGCCGCTCGTAGGAGGCTTCGGTGACCTTGCCCCGGTAGATGTACTCCTCGCGGAAGGTGACCATGCCCGGGTTCTCCATCGCGCCGAGGTTGTACTCGGGGACGAAGGCCTGGTCGTACTTGCCGAAGGGGTAGGGGTAGTCGAAGTTCTCGTGGAAGAAGTCGAGGCCCTGCTTGGTGACGAGGAAGATGTCGTCCGCGTCGAAGTGGGGGGCGAGCCCCTTGCGGCACATGGCGCCGAGCGGGATCTCCAGCGTCGACCCGTCGGGCAGCGCGCGCTGGTAGGAGTCCGTCACGTAGTGGTAGGGACCGGCGACGACGCACGTGATGTACGTCGAGATCGGTTTGGTCTCGGCGAACTCCCACACCCCGGACGTCAGCTCGCCCGCGCCGTTGCTCCACACCCGCCAGTCCGTGGGGGCCTGGACGCGGAAGCGGTACGGGGCCTTGAGATCGGGCTGCTCGAAGTTGGTGAAGACCCGGCGGGCGTCGGCCGGCTCGTACTGCGTGTAGAGGTAGGCCTCACCGTCCTCGGGGTCGACGAAGCGGTGCATGCCCTCGCCGGTGCGCGAGTAGGCGCAGCGCGCGTCCACGACGAGGGTGTTCTCGGCGGCGAGGCCGTCGAGTGCGATGCGGGTGCCGTCGAAGACCTCGGCGGGGTCGAGGGCGCGGCCGTTGAGCGTCACCGAGTCGACGGCGGGTGCGACGAGGTCGGCGAAGCTGCTCGCGCCCGGCTCCGCGCACGTGAAGCGGAGCGTGGTCAGGGAGCGGAAGGTACGGGGGCCCGAGGCGGGGCCTTCGCCGACGGCGGAGCGCAGGTCGAGCTCCACCTCGTACGAGGTGACGGAGAGCAGCTCCGCCCTGGTACGGGCTTCCTCGCGGGTCAGGTTCTCTCCGGGCACCGGCACTCCTTCGTGACTGTGGGGCGTGGCTGGGGTCGCGCTGCGCGACGCGGCGTACGGTGCTGACCGCACCGCGTCGCAGCAGGTGGCACTGCGGTCGCACTGCGGTCGCACTGCGGTGGCACTGCGGTCGCACTGTGGGGATACGCCAACGATCCTCGCACGCGGCTGGGAGGGAGGACATCAGGGAGTCCCCGGACAAACAACCCGGAGATTTTTCAGGGTCGGAAGGCCGTGCCCCTGAGTTTTTCCCTGAGATCGCTCGGTGGAGGAATCCCTGAGCGCGAAGGCACGTTGCCAGCGGTGCAGGCTGATCGAAGAATGTCCGGTGCCCGTGACCGCGGGACGGCACTACGAGGAGCGAGATGAGCGAGCAGCAGACGCAGGAACGGGTGACCGCGGACTTCTGGTTCGACCCGCTGTGCCCGTGGGCGTGGATGACCTCGCGATGGATGCTGGAGGTGGAGAAGCTCCGCCCGGTCGACGTGCGCTGGCACGTCATGAGCCTCGCCGTGCTCAACGAGCCGCGGCTCGACGAGTTGCCCGACCACTACCGGGACACGATGGCCGGTCCCGCCTGGGGCCCGGTGCGCGTCGTCATCGCCGCCCGTGAGCTGCACGGCGAGGAGGTGCTCGGCAAGCTGTACACGGCGCTCGGGACCCGCTTCCACAACCGGGGCGAGGGCCCGACGCGTGAAGCGATCGTCGGCGCCCTGGAGGAGGTAGGGCTGCCGGCCTCCCTCGCGGACTACGCGGAGAAGGACACCTACGACACCGAGTTGCGCGCCTCGCACAAGGAGGGCATCGACCTCGTCGGCCAGGACGTCGGCACTCCGGTCATCGCCGTCCCGGGCGCCACCGGCGAGCGCGTGGCCTTCTTCGGCCCCGTCGTGACCCCGGCCCCCAAGGGCGAGGAGGCGGCCCGCCTGTGGGACGGCACCCTCGCCGTCGCCTCGGTCCCCGGCTTCTTCGAGCTGAAGCGCACCCGCACCCAGGACCCGATCTTCGACTGACCACGGCGGTCGGCGCCCGCGCCAGGGCCCCCGGGGACCCGCCCGCGCGGGCGCCCGGGGTCCCGCCCGTGCGGGCGCCGCTTGAGCCACGCCGTCACCCACGCGAGTCCCCCGCGGTGAGGGGTACGAGACGCAGTAGTCGGCACGACCGCCGAGGGCGCCCCGCTACTCCACCCCCTCCGGAATCCGCAGGGGCTCCGGGTGGAAACGGCGCGTGTTGCCCGAGGAGCGGACCTTCCGGCACGCTCCGGCCGCGCACATGATCAGATCGCCCACGTAGAGGGTGGCACCCTTCTGCTCGCGGACCCATCGCTGCTGATTCTCGGTCAGGGGGACGTGCCGCTCCGTGCTGCGGCAGTAGACGCAATACGTGTCTTTGGGCTGCATCCGCCCACGATGCGGCACGGGAGCGGGCCATGTAAGGGCGCGCGGGGCCCCGGGCCCGCAAGCCCCCGGAAAGCACCCGCACGCCCCATCGCCCCAGGGTCCGGACGCGGAGAGCCCCCGCGAGTCACGTCCTCGCGGGGGCTCTCCTCTCTACCGGCCTGCCGCGTGAAAGGTGAGAAGACGATCACGAGCAGGACGTGCGGGGGCTCGGTGAGCCGGGGCCTCAGGGGGCCAGGATGAGGGAGTCCGTACGGGCCTTCGCGGCGCGGTAGCGCGCGGCGACGTCCTGCCAGTTGACGACCTGCCACATCGCCTCGATGAAGTCCACCTTCTGGTTCTTGTACTGAAGGTAGAAGGCGTGCTCCCAGGCGTCGAAGACGAGGACGGGCACCGAGCCCTGCCCCACGTTGCCCTGGTGGTCGTAGATCTGCTCGACGATGAGACGACCGCTCACCGGCTCCCAGGCGAGCACGCCCCAGCCGGAGCCCTGCGTGGTCGCCGCGGCCTTGGTGAGCTGCGCCTTGAAGCCCGCGTAGGAGCCGAAGGACTCCTTGATGGCGTCCGCGAGGTCACCGACACCGTCGGCAGCGAGCGGCTCGCCGCCGCCGTCGCCGGTCATGTTGTGCCAGTAGATGCTGTGCAGGATGTGCCCGGAGAGGTGGAACGCGAGGTTCTTCTCCAGCCCGTTGATGGTCCCCCAGGACTCCTTGTCCCGCGCCTCGGCGAGCTGCTCCAGGGTGTCGTTCGCGCCCTTGACGTAGGTCGCGTGGTGCTTGTCGTGGTGCAGCTCGATGATCTCCGGGCTGATCACCGGGGCCAGCGCGGAGTAGTCGTACGGCAGTTCCGGGAGTGTGTAGACGGCCATGCGGAGACGCCCTCCAAGACTTCTTGTTGCGCCGAGCTTATTGCGAATGGCTTGCAAGTGCACGTTATCAGCGACAGTGGCCGGTGGATCATGCGGGAACGCGCGCCGCGGCGGGAACGCGCGCCGGGGCGAGAGCCCTGCCCGCGTGAGAACGCCCACAGCCGGGAACGGGCCCGCGCGTAAGGCGCACGCTCTTCGGTGAATCGCCCGGGAACGGGAACGGGCCCCCGGCGAAAACGCCGGGGGCCCGTCGGGCAGGGAAGAAGACGGCTGGTCAGTCGGTACGTGCCCGGGTTTCCTCGCCGCCGCGCGCGGGCGTCGCCTGCACCGGTACGGCTTCGCCTTCGCCTCGCACGCCGGGCCCGTTTTCTCGCGCCGCGCCGCGCCCCCTCCCGTACCGCGCCATGCCCACCGCGCTGAGCACGATCGCGAGGCCGCCGGTGAAGTAGAGCTGCGTGCGCGTGTCCGGCTCGCGGAGCATGAGCAGCAGTACGGCGACCATCGCGGCGAGCGCCACCCACGTGAGCCAGGGGAAACCCCACATGCGGACGAGGAGCCGCTCGGGCGCCTCGCGTTCGAGGCGGCGGCGGGTGCGGAGCTGGGCGGCGGCGATGAAACCCCACACGACGAGGACCGCGGCGCCGACCATGTTGAGCAGCCACGAGAAGACCGTGTCGGGCCACCAGTAACTCAGCAGCACCGCGAGGAAACCGAAGGCCGAGGAGGCGACGACGGCGGGGCGCGGCACGCCGCCGCGCGAGAGGCGCCGCAGGAAGCGGGGACCCTGGCCGCGTGCGACGAGCGAGTAGGCCATGCGCGAGGAGCCGTAGATGTTCGCGTTCATCGCCGAGAGCAGCGCGGCGAGGATGACGACGTTCATGACCTGCCCGGCCGCCGGGATGCCGAGGCTGTCGAGCACCGCCACGTACGGGCCCTTCGCGGAGACCTCGGGGTCGCGCCAGGAGACGAGCGTGACGATGACGGCCATTGAGCCGACGTAGAAAACAGCGATGCGCCACATCGCCGTGCGCACCGCCTTCGCGACCCCGCGCGCGGGGTGCTCGGACTCGGCCGCGGCGATCGTGACCGTCTCCAGGCCCCCGTACGCGAAGACCGAGGCGAGCAGCCCGGTCACGAGCCCGTCGGCGCCGTTCGGGAAGAAACCGCCCTCGCCGGTGAGGTGCCGCGCTCCCGGCGCGTCGCTGCCGGGCAGCACCCCGGCGATGGCGAGCACCGCGAGCACGAGGAAGGCGGCGATCGCGGTGACCTTGAGTGCCGAGAACCAGAACTCGAACTCGCCGAAGTTGCCCACCGCGCTGAGGTTCGTGGCGCAGAACAGCACCATGAAGAGCGCGACCCACAGCCAGTCGGGGGAGCCGGGGAACCAGCCCGTCATGATCGAGGCCGCGCCGATCGCCTCGGCGGCGACCCCGACACAGAGCAGCATCCAGAACATCCACCCGGCGGTGAACCCGGCCCACGGGCCGATCGCGCGCTCGGCGTGGACGGAGAAGGAGCCCGAGGCGGGATGCGCGGCCGACATCTCACCGAGCATCCGCATCACGAGCATGACGAGCGCGCCGGAGAGCGCGTAGGCGAGGACGACCGAGGGCCCGGCCGACGCGATGCCCGCGCCCGAGCCGACGAAGAGCCCCGCGCCGATGACTCCGCCGAGCGCGATCATCGAGAGGTGGCGCTGCTTGAGGCCGTTGCCGAGGGCCTGGCCGGTGGGAGAGGGCGGGGCGGGAGTGCCGACGGCAGCGGGCGACGTCCGCTTTCCGGCCGGTGCTGTCGACGTGTCGGCCGGTGCCGTCGGCGTGTCGGCCGGTGGTGGGGTGCGCGAGGTCATGGACACGATCCGTGAGGTGGGGGACGAGGACGCGGGGGAATTCTCGCGTGCCGTCCGTTTTCTGGGACGGGGTGTCCGTCATGCGGACACGCGGCTCACGCGAGGTGAAGCCGTGCTCGCCGAGCGGCTTTGGCGGAACTCCACAGCCACCTGCTTCCAAGCTGTGGGCGGTGGGCTCTTCCGCCTCACCCGCCTCACCGAAAGGGTGCGTTGTCATGCGGGGCTTGCCCGGAAGGTGACGCGGCTCACGCCGAAGGGGGGAGGGAAAGGGTGTGAAGGGGGTCCTTTGTGAGATCCCCACCAAGTCTCTCCGCGCGGCTTTGTCCGCGACGGCCGGTGAACGCCCGTTGACTCCTCGGTACGGTCGCACTGCGCCCCTTCGGGCGCCGCCCCTGCCGAACGGCCCCGTCCCCACGGAACCACCCGAGAACCGGAGTTATGCGATGAGTTCTGTCTCTGCCGTCCACCGCCCGGGAGCGGTCCTCGCGGACCTGCTGCCCGCGAGCCGTACCCGGGACGCCGTCCTCGTGCTCGGTGGTGCCGCGCTCACCGGGCTCGCCGCCCAGATCGCGATCCCGGTGCCGGGCTCCCCGGTCCCCGTGACCGGCCAGACCTTCGCCGCGCTCCTCGTGGGGACAACGCTCGGCGCCCGGCGCGGTTTTCTCGCGCTCGCCCTCTACGCGGTGGCCGGTGTCATGGGGATGCCGTGGTTCTCCGACGGGCAGTCCGGGGCCGCGATGGCCTCCTTCGGCTACATCCCCGGCATGATGATCGCCGCCCTCGTCGTCGGCACGCTCGCCCGGCGCGGCGCCGACCGCTCGCCGCTGCGCACCGCGGGGGCGATGCTCCTCGGCAATGTGATCATCTACGCGACCGGTGTCCCCTACCTCGCGTACTCCGCCCACCTCGACGCGAGCGCCGCCATCGCCGCGGGGCTCACCCCGTTCATCCTCGGCGACCTCCTCAAGACGGCCCTCGCCACCGGCGCCCTCCCCACCGCCTGGAAGCTGGTCGGCCGCAAGCGGGACTGACCCCCCCGTCCCCCATGCGCGCCGCCCCGGCCCAACCGGCCGCTGGGCGGCGCGCGCGTGCGCAGGGGCGCGAGTGACCCCCGGCGGGGGTCACTCCCGTACGGCCGCCGTCTCACGTACCGGACCCGTGTCCGCGCCGGGGCCCCGCTTCCTGCGCACCTGCTGGCGGACCAGCGCGAATCCGACCACGAGCGCGGCGACGAGCAGCGAGAGGAGCATCTGCGAGCGGCCGTCGTCGTCGAAGAGCATGTAGACGACGACGAAGAGGATCATGGCGATGGTCAGCCACGTCAGATACGGGTACAGCCACATCCGCACGACGAGCTTCTCCGGCGACTCGCGCTGGATCTTTTGGCGCAGGCGCAGTTGGGAGAAGCAGATGACGAGCCACACGAAGAGCGCGACGGCGCCCGAGGAGTTGAGCAGGAACTCGAAGACGCTGTCGGGCCACTGGTAGTTGAACCACACCGCGACGAAGCCGAAGACGACCGAGCCGAGGATCGCGGCCTGCGGCACGCCCCGGCGCGTGGTGCGCGCGAAAGCCTTCGGCGCGTCGCCCCGCCCGCCCAGCGAGAAGGCCATGCGGGACGCGGTGTAGAGACCGGAGTTGAGGCAGGAGAGCACGGCGGTCAGAACGATGATGTCCATGATCTGACCGGCGTGCGGGATGCCGATGGAGTCGAGCGCCGCCACGTACGAACCGTCGTCCTGGATCGACCGGCTGTTCCAGGGCAGCAGGGTGAGCACGACGAAGATCGAGCCCAGGTAGAAGATCGCGATACGCCAGATGACGCTGTTGGTCGCCTTCGTCACGGCCTTCTGCGGGTTCGAGGACTCGCCCGCGGCCAGGGTGACGATCTCGCTTCCCATGAAGGAGAAGACGACGAGCAGCACACCGGTGAGGATCGAGCCCGCCCCGTTGGGCAGGAATCCACCCGTATCGGTGAGGTGGTCGAACCCCGAACCAGGATTGTCCGAACCGGGCAGAACGCCGAAGACGGCGAGCAGTCCGATGATCACGAACGCGCCGATCGCGACGACCTTGATCCCCGCGAACCAGAACTCGAACTCCCCGTACGAGCCGACCGAGACCAGGTTCGTCGCGGTGAGCACGAACATCACGATGAGCGCCCAGCCCCACTGGGGTATCGCGGGGACCCAGCCGTTGAGGATCACCGCGCCCGCCGTGGCCTCGACGGCGAGCACCACGACCCAGAAGAACCAGTACAGCCAGCCGATCGAGAAGCCCGCCCAACGCCCGAGCGCCATGTCCGCGTACGCCGAGAACGAGCCCGACGACGGCCGCGCGGCGGCCATCTCGCCGAGCATCCGCATGACCAGTACGACAAGCAGCCCGACCAGTGCGTACGAGACCAGGATGGCGGGGCCCGCCGCGGCGATACCGGCACTGGAGCCCACGAAGAGCCCGGCGCCGATCACACCGCCGATGGCGATCATCGACAGATGCCGGCCCTTGAGGCCCTGCCGAAGCCCCTCCGCGTTCTTCGCCGGACCGCCCTCGCCGCCACCGGACCCGCCGTCGCCGCCCCGCGGTGCGCCGGGACCTCCGTCGCCGCCGGGACCACTCGGGTCGCCCGGTCCGCCGCTACCGCCCGGCCCCTCGGGGCCGCCCTTGTGTCCGGGCTCGCTGATCGACTGCGTCATACCTTGAGTCCTTCGTTTCATCCGAGCGTGGGTCCCGGAAGAGGACCACAAAGCACGCGCTTAGTGGAACCCCCGCGTCCGGTTTGTTGTCAAGGACACGCTCAGTTGGATGGGTGACGGTCCGGAACGACGCGGATACGCGGGACGCGCGCCACCCGGACCCGGGAGCGGCTACCCCGTTCCCGACGTGCCACACTCCTCGGTATGCGCGTGTATCTCGGCTCCGACCATGCGGGCTACGAACTCAAGAACCACCTCGTCGAATGGCTCACCGAGCACGGCCACGAGCCGGTCGACTGCGGCCCCCACATCTACGACGCCCAGGACGACTACCCGCCGTTCTGCCTCCGCGCCGCCGAGCGCGCCGCCGCCGACCCCGAGGCCCTCGGCGTCGTCATCGGCGGCAGCGGCAACGGCGAGCAGATCGCGGCGAACAAGG
This sequence comes from Streptomyces sp. NPDC088923, assembly GCF_044749745.1. Classification (NCBI taxonomy): domain Bacteria; kingdom Bacillati; phylum Actinomycetota; class Actinomycetes; order Kitasatosporales; family Streptomycetaceae; genus Streptomyces; species Streptomyces sp. NPDC088923. Next base: position 1,609,267 of record NZ_JBIVIO010000001.1, read on the forward strand.
TCGAAGGCGTCCGCTGCGCCCTCGCCTGGAGCGTCGAGACGGCGAAGCTCGGCCGCGAGCACAACAACGCCAACGTCGTCTCGGTCGGCGCCCGGATGCACTCGACCGACGAGGCCACCTCCTTCGTCGAGGTCTTCCTCAGCACCCCGTACTCCGAGGAGCCGCGCCACACCCGGCGCATCGAGATGCTCACCGCGTACGAGAAGAGCGGCGTCCTGCCGCCCGTCCCGGCCCACCACCCGCAGCCCGAAGCCTGACCGTGCCCGAAGGCCACACCCTGCACCGGCTCGCCGCCGACCACGACCAGCGGTTCGGCGGCCGGCCGGTGCGGGCCGCCTCCCCCCAGGGGAAGTTCGCCGCCTCGGCCGCGCTGCTCGACGGAGCCGTCCTCGAAGGCGCCGAGGCGCACGGCAAGCACCTCTTCCTCGGCTTCGGCCCGCTCGGCTGGGTCCACATCCACCTCGGCCTCTTCGGCAAGGTCGCCCAAGGGCCCGGCACCCCGCCCCCGGCAACCGACACGATCCGGCTGCGCCTCACCGGGCCGGGCGGCTGGTCCGACTTGCGCGGCCCCACCGCCTGCGCGCTGATCGACGACGAGGCCAAAGCGGCCGTCCACGCCCGCCTCGGACCCGATCCCTTGCGCGAGGCCGACGACGGGGAGGCGGCCTGGACCCGTATCTCCCGCAGCCGCACGACGATCGCCGCGCTGCTCATGGACCAGAAGATCGTCGCGGGCGTCGGCAACGTGTACCGCGCCGAAGTCCTCTTCCGCCACGGCATCGACCCCGCACGCACCGGCCGCTCCCTCGCCCGCGCCGAATGGGACGCGCTCTGGACCGACCTGCGGGCGCTCATGCGCGAGGGCGTCCGCCTCGGCCGCATCGACACGGTCCGCCCCGAGCACACCCCCGAGGCCATGGGCCGCCCGCCCCGCCGCGACGACCACGGCGGCGAGGTCTACGTCTACCGCCGCGCCCACCAGCCGTGCCTGATCTGCGGCACGGAGATCCGGACACGCGAACTGGCGGGCCGCAACCTCTTCTGGTGCCCGCGCTGCCAGGGGGCCACGGCTTAGGCGACGGGGGCTCAGCCGATGGGGCGGAGGCTCAGCCGACTGGAGAGTCGGGGCCTGGGTGTCGGGAGCGGGGCCGGGCCTCTGCCCCGGGGCGTCACCGCTCGTCCGCGCGCCGCACCGTCCCCGTACGCCGCTCAGAACCCGTGCGCCAGGAAAGGCGCCACCTGGCTCCCGAAGCCCAGCGACACCGGGCCCAACGCGCCCACCCTCCCCTCACGCACCCGCCCGGCCGCCGCGAACTCCGTGAGCGACGTCCCGCCGAGGTAGGCGCCGCCCAGCTCCCGTACCGACAGCGCGAGATCCGCCGCGTCCTCGGTACGTACGCACTCCGCCCCCTCCGGGCCGCCGCGCAGCCGCCAGCGGCCCTCGTTCCACGGGCAGAAGTCGTCCCGCACCTCCAGGACGACGTCCACCGGAACCTGGTACGTACGGGCCGCGAGCGCGGCGCCGACGTCGACGAGCCGCACGTACAACTCCTCGCGCAGCGTCGGCCGGCAGCGGCGTACGTCGCTGACGAGCGCCTGCCACGGCGCGTCGAGCGGCGTCCGGCTCAGCTCCACGGTCTCCACCAGGTCCAGCGAGAGCACGTGCCGCAACAGCGCCGCGTACGCCGCGGGATCGAGCGCCTCCAGACTCCGTACCCGCACCTCGCCGTGCGGCGTACCGGCCTCGTCCCACACCGGTTTGACCTGGAAACGAGTGAACCCCACGACCTCGCCGTCCCGCTCGGCCAGCACGACACGCAACGGCGAGAAACCCGCGCGGTCCGCCTCGGGGTCGAGCACCCCGAGCCGCTCCCAGCCCGGCTGCCGGGCGAAGAGCCCGGGACGTCCCGGAACGAGCGCCGCGTACACCGCCTCGCACGCCGGCAGCGACTCAAGGAGCCCGGCCCGCCGCACCCGTACCCGCTCGGTGCCCTCCGGCGTCACCACCCGCACCCGGTGCGCGTCGATGCGCGCCCGCACCATGCGCGTCGCGGCCTCGTACCCGAAACGACCGTAGATCGGCGCCTCGGACGCGGTGAGCACCGAGAGCGGCTCACCGAGGGCGCGCACCTCGTCGAGTTGACGGCGCATCATCGCGGTGAGCACGCCCTGCCTGCGGTGTGTGTCCGCGACGCTCACCATCGTGACGCCGTTCGCCGGGACCGAGGCCCCGCCCGGCACTGTCATCCGGAATCCGAAGCCGCTCGCCGAGCCGATCAGCTCCGTGCCGTCCCAGGCGGCGAACGAGCGGTCGAACTCGACGAGTTCGTCCCAGAGCGCGCGTTCCTCCGCCGCCTCGTGCAGTCCACCGAAAGCGACGGTCAGATTGTCGTACCACTCGGGGTAATGGGCCTTGTCGAGCTTGCGTATGTCGGTCGTCATACCGCCTCCCTACCAAGGCCGCTCCCGCGCCGCGAGGGCATTTCCCCGTGGGTGCGCGGTGTGCGCCCGCTGTGCACTCCCCGCGCCCGATCAACTGTGCGGAAGTTGTGCGGTGTGCGCTACCTGGACAAAGTGGACCCCTCGGTGCGCGAAGGCATCGCCGCTCGGTAGGGTCCCGAGCAATGACAGGCGAACGCGTTGCGGCGCAGACCCCCGCGGCACGGTGGCGGATGCGGTACCACCGGGCCCGCATCGCCGTGCGCCGGGCCGGGGTCGACTACTTCCGGGGCGACGGCTCGGACTGGATCGCCCTCATCGGGCTGCTCCTGTGCGTACCGCTCATCGGCTGGCTCACGGTCGTCGCACCCGTCTGGTGCGACCCCGCGATGCTCGCGGTGCCCATCACGATCGGCGGTCTCGTCCTGCGTCCGGCGAGCCTGCTCGGGCTCTACGCCGGCTCGGCCGCTGCCCTCATCGTGGAATCGGTGGTCCTCGGCCCGTACACCGACGGGCCCGCGCGGGTCACCCCCGGCTCGATCCTCGTGGTCGCGGGCTGCGGTTTCATCGGTCTGCTCGTCGCACAGTTCCGCAGCCGGGTCGGTGTCCCGTGGCGACGCGGCGGCACGATGCTCTTCGACCTGCGCGAACGCATCCGGGTCCAGAGCAAGCTGCCGGGTCTGCCGCGCGGCTGGCACCGCGAGATGTCCCTGCGGCCGGCGGGAGGGCAGTTCTTCTCGGGCGACTTCGTCGTCGCCTCGCGCACGAAGAAGGGGCGTGTCCTCGAAGTCGTCCTCACCGACGTCTCCGGCAAGGGCATGGACGCCGCCTCGCGCGCACTGCTCCTGTCCGGCGCCTTCGGCGGCCTCCTCGGTTCACTGCCTCCGGCCGACTTCCTGCCCGCCGCCAACGGCTACCTGCTCCGCCAGGACTGGGACGAGGGTTTCGCCACGTCGATCCACCTGGTCCTGGACCTGGAGACCGGCGAGTACGAGGTCTACTCGGCGGGCCACCCGCCGGCCGTCCAGCTCCACGCCGGGACGGGCCGCTGGGAGCAGATGACCGCGGAAGGTCCGCTCTTGGGCGTCTACGGCGGCGCCGAGTTCGACCCGGCCAAAGGCCGCCTGAACCCGGGCGACATCCTCATGCTCTTCACCGACGGCCTCGTCGAGACCGCCGAACGCGAGATCTCCGAGGGCATCGACCGCCTCACCGGCGAGGCCGACCGGTACGTGCCCGGCGGCTTCGTGGGTGCCTCGTGGCACCTCATCGAGGCGGTGGCCAAGGATGTGAACGACGACAGGGCGCTGGTGTTGATCTGCCGGGATCAGGTGGGGGGGTAGGGGGAGCGGGGGAGCTGGGGGAGTGGGGCTTGGGGTGGGGGAGGGGCTGGGTGGGGGAGGGGCTTGGGCTCGGGGGGCGTCTTTACGTGGCGCACGCGGGCAGCCCCCACCCTCCCTGGGGGGCTCCCCTGCTACTAGTCTTCCGCACCCCGTCCCGCCCCTCGCGCCAGTTCCGCGAATCTGTGGATAACTTCGCCGAAGTCACAAAACCGCTCACTCTTCCGAGTGAGCGGTTTTCTCGCGATTGCGCAGCCGTCTCCGATGTGTGCCAATGTCCTCCTTACCGACCGGCAGGCCACTGGCCCAGCCCGGCGGCAGGTCCGTACGGGGAACGTCTCTCACCGTACGAGGGCTCTACTGCCTCACGGGTAAGCCTCAACCCCGGAAGGCAGCAACCTCACCCACCACCAGTACGAGCGCGGAGCGGCCCCGAGGCCGGCCGCCTCCCGCCGTACTCACCCCGCGTCGCCGGCCTTGACCAGAGAGACGGTCTCGGTCGGCGGAGCGGTTTCGGGCCCCTCCCCGGGGTCCGTCTCGGCCGTCGGCAGCAGGCGCGCGAGCCAGTGCGCGCGGCCTGCTGCCAACGGGCCGAGGACGGCGAGCAGTAGTACGTAGCCGGCGATGAAGGGCGAGAGCCGCTCGTCCAGGCCGGCGCCCGCCGCCATCGTGGCGAGGATCAGCGCGAACTCACCACGGGCGAGGAGCGTGGTCGCGATGTTCGCGGCCGGGCCCCTGCCGAAGCGGTACATGCGGCCTGTGAGGAGTCCCGCGAGGACGTTCATGGCGAAGGTCAGCAGGACCGCGAGCAGGACGGGCCACAGCACGCTCGGCAGGTCGCCCGGGTTGATGGAGAGCCCGAAGGCGAAGAAGAAGATGGCCCCGAAGGCATCCCGCAGGGGGTGCACGAGGGTGCGGATTCGGGCACCTGACGACGTGCTGCCGAGCATCAGGCCGACCATGAAGGCCCCGATCGCGTCCGCGACCCCGAACCACTCCGAGACCCCGGCGACGAACACCGCCATACCCAGGAAGGAGATGACGAGCAGCTCGTCGTCCCGCGTGTGCATGAGCCGGCCCACGAGCTTCGTCCCGAAGCGTGCCGCCAGCGCGAGCAACAGCAGGAAGCCGAACGCCTTCGCCCCGTCCAGCACCGCCGCGGCGAGCGAGTCGGCTCCGGAGAGGATCGGCTGCAGGGCTGCCAGATAGAGCGCGAGGAAGATGTCCTCGACGACGATGATGCCGAGGATCGGGCGTGTCTCGGGGTTGCCGAGGCGCCCTGTGTCGACGAGGACCTTCGTCACGATCGCCGAGGACGAGATGCCGAGCACCCCGGCGAGGACCAGAGCTTCGGAGGTGCCCCAGCCGAGGGCGAATCCGAAGCCGAGGCCGGCGCCGACGTTCAGGGCGAGATACGTACCCCCGGCGAGCGCCATGCGCCGCCCGCCCGTCTGGAGGTCGTCGAGATGGAATTCGAGTCCCAGGTAGAAGAGCAACAGCACCAGGCCGAGGGCGCTGAGCATCTCCAAGTCGTGCGGGTCCGAGACCAGCACCACTCCGGGAGTGTGTGGGCCGAGGAGAATCCCGGCCAGGATGAACAGCGGGATGGTGGGGAGTCCGATGCGCCCGCCCGCGCGGGCGAGGACGGCGGCGGCGAGGAAAGCGCCGCCCATCGCTATGAGGGTCTCCGCGTGTCCGATGAGCCCAACCTCCACATCAAGTCAAGTAATGGTCAAGCGAGAGTCAAGAATTACCCTACCAAAGGGTTGAAAGGGGGAGAGTTGTCCGCTTGAAGTGCGTTTTCTGTGGCGGGAGTTGTCGCGCTCAAGCTCCGCGCGTGCCGCCGAAGGCCCAGTCGAGGCGGGGCTCCAGTGCACAGCGGAAGGCACGACGCACGGGAGGGGTGCACAGCAACGTCACCGCGAGTCCCGCGCCGGCGCTGAAGAGCAGCGCGCCGGGGGCGGAGTGCGCGAAGGTGGTGTCGTACCAGCCACCCCACGTCACGGCTTTGATCAGGAAGCCGTGCAGCAGATAGCCGCCCAGTGTGCCCGCGCCCAGCCGCGTGCACCAGGTCGTGCGGCGTGGCACGAGGGCGAGGAACGCGGCCGTCAGCACGAGCGAGGTGGCGAGCAGGGCGCAGGTCATGAGCGGGCCGCACCACCAGGGCGCGCCGAGGTCCTGTGCGCTCTCGCGGTGGTAGAGCCAGGCGTACGGCATGCGCGGGGCGAGCCACCAAGCGGCGCAGAGGCCCGTGAGCAGCACCGGCGCAGCGACGATCTTCGGCCACTTGTGGGCGAGGAGCGCAAAGTGGCGCGGGCGCAGCATCAGGCCCAGCACGAAGTACGGCAGGAACTGGAGCACGCGCTGAAGATCCAGGTCAGCGCCGATCTCCGGGGACAGCGAGCCGAACGCGGCGAGGGCGAGGGCGAGCGGGAGCGGCCACCGCACGAGGCGCCACAGTGGCGTCGTGAGGCGCCATACGAAGAGCGCGATCAGGAACCAGTTGAGCCACCACGGGTCGATAACGCTCCACGTCGGCACGGGATCGGGACCCGCGAGACGGGCGAAGAGCGTGTATGCGTACTGGAAGATCACATAGGGCACGGCGACCCCGGTGATCAGTTTCCGTACTTGCGGGGCGCCGAGCGTGAAAGTCCGCGAGAAGTAGCCGGAGATGATGATGAACGCCGGCATGTGGAAGGCGTAGACGGTGAGGTAGAGCGCGCCCAGGGGTCGGCTCGACGCGAGGAGGGGCTCCCAGGAATGGGCGATCGCGACGAGGACGATCGCGAGATATTTCGCGTTGTCGAAGAACGGGTCACGGACTTTTCCGCCGCCCGCGCCCGAGGCTCCCGCTCCCTTCGCGGTGCCGGGCCCCGCGGGGTGCGACGGGGACTCGGGCGGCAGGGGGCTGCGCGCCGTCGGGTCCGCCGGTACCGCGCTGAGCTGCCCGGATTCCGCGGGGTCGTGATGCATGGGTACCTCGGTGCCGTCGCGCCCGGCCGATCTCGTGATCGATGCGAGATGGCGACTGATCGACTTTGTTCGTTTCCCGACTCGCCTGTTGTCGTTGTCTTCGTCTACCCGACTTTCCGCCCGCCCGGGGTGAACGCCACGCGACTCCCGTCACACCCCCACGGACCAGCGGTATTCCGCACGCATTCGCCGTCACTTCTCCCCCTCCCGCGCACGGGCGTCGTTCTCCCGCGCGAGCCGGGGCGCGGGAGGGGGCCGCGCGGGACGGGCGGAAAATCCACGCCGTTCCGGCGGATCGCGTTCCGCTTTTTCCTCGGGCTTTACCGCCCATTGCCGACCGGCGCACGACCGGCGTGCGGGGCTTCGTGTGCGCCGCCCGTCATCCCGCGCGCCCCCGTTCTGCCCCACATACCTCAGAAGGCGTCCGGCGCCTCTTTTATGGCCTGAACGCCTGGGCCGGTGGACCCCCCTTGGCCGACGTTGCGTCACCCGCCGCATAGGACGGCCCTGTTGGTGGCACGATGGTTCTGGCGGGGGCGTGCGGCCGTGCACCTCCCGGGCCGGGAGCAGACCGACCAAGGGTGTGATCAGTTATGGCCATTTCGCTGTCAGTGGTGGTGCTGTTGGCGGTCATTCTGGTGGTGCTGCTCCGTGGCGGCTCCATCAAGGCCGGTCCCGCCATCGTCGCGGTGCTCTTCGGCTTCTTCCTCGCCTCCAGTGGCATGGCGCCCTCGATCCAGCGCTTCCTGGACTCGATAGCGCAGACGATCAACCAGATCAGCTTCTGAGGCAGGGCGCCGACTGGCCCTGGCCGGTCTCGCCCCGCCCGTCGGCCTCGTCCCGGCAGGAGCGCGTCCGAAGGGCGGCCCCGGCGGGACTGTTCCTTCGCTCTGATGTGTTTCGGGGCATCCCGTCCCCTGAGCACTGTGACTCGGGGCCTTCGCCGTCGGGGCTGGTTCCGTTGCCCTCGTGGCTCGTCACCTCGCCTCTGCTGCTGCCCCTCGCCCTGCCCGGAACCTTCCGAGGCGTCCGCGAGTGCCGTGCGGCCCGTCGTACGGCCGTCCACGTGGGAAGGTCTCGTACGCGTGGCAGCACCCCCAGGCCCGCTCGCCGAGGACCGAGCGCGGCGGCCCCGCGCCACGGAAAGCCCCCGCCCCCGTCCTCGGAAAGCCCCCGGCCCCGCCCGCGAGGGGCCCGGGACCCCCGCGCCAGGAAATCCGTGGCCCCGCTCCGCGTGAACGCCTAGCCTCGGCGCCCATGCATCTCGATCAGGGGCTCGTGGACGCGGCGGTGGAGTTGATGGACCGGCGGTGGCCGGTGGGAGAACCGGGCGGGGCGGCGGCCGTGCGACTGGCCGATGGCGGGATTCTCACCAGCGTCGGGCTGGACAACCTGCACGGCTCGGTCGCCCTGTGTCAGGAGACGGGAGCGTTCGTCCAGGCGTACACGCAGGACCGGGCCGTGGTCGCCTCCGTGTGCGTGTGCCGCGACCTGGAGCACGGGCGCGTGCTGATCCTGCCGCCCTGCGGCATCTGCCAGGAGCGGCTGGCGTTGTGGGGTCCCGGGGTCGAGGTGGCGGTCCCGCGCGAGGGCGACCCGACGAGGTGGGAGCCGAGGACGCTGGCCGAGGTGAACCCGTACTACTGGGGCCGCCAGTTCGCGGGCGGCGAGTGGCCGGACGCCGGCCTCCACACGGGCTGACGGTGCGGTGAGCAGGCGTCGCTTCGTCGCGCGCGGGGTCCCCGGTGGATACCGGGTCTGGGACAACCGCGGGAAGAGATGGTGGGGCGACCACTACGAGGTGTGCCCGGACGAACTGCTCGCCGAGCTGAACGGGCCCAGGGATCAGGCGCGCGTCGTCGCCCTCCTGAAGCGATACCGCGCCACGAGACGGTGAACGCCCCCCGCGCCATCCTGCCCGCCTGCGCCCCGCCCCACCTGCGCCCCGCGTGATCCGCACGCCTGCGCGGTCCGCACGCACGCGCCATCCCGCGCATCCGCGCCCGTCCGCACCCCGTACACACCGCGGGGCCGGGTCCGGAAGTGAACTTCCGGACCCGGCCCCGCGGACCTGCCTGGAGCGGGCGACGGGAATCGAACCCGCGTAGCCAGTTTGGAAGACTGGGGCTCTACCATTGAGCTACGCCCGCATTACGTACGGTGACGGCTTCCGCCGCACGGCACGGGCAGCATCGTAGCGGTTCGCCAGGGTCCGGCGCACACCCCTTCGCTCCCGCGCGTCCGTCACCGCAGTCAAACCCGTCCCCCACGTCGCACCCGTCGCACCATCACGGCACCCGTCGCACCATCACGCAGGCCCGTCACGCCGCCGAACCCGCCCCGCACATCCCCGCGCTGTCCCGCACGCCCCCCGCGTTCCGTCCAGCGCCTCACCCCGCGCCCGCCCCGCGCCGTCCGGCACGTCCGTCCCCCGCGCCCGCCCCGCGCCCTCCGGTAGGCCCCGCGTCCCACCCCGCACCTCACCTCACCCCGCCCCCCACCTCCCCCTCCCGCGCGCCGGTCGTGAGCTACGCGGGCGCGAGCCATGTACCCTACGATCCGCACCAGCGGGGTGTGGCGCAGCTTGGTAGCGCGTCCGCTTTGGGAGCGGAAGGCCGTCGGTTCGAATCCGGCCACCCCGACCATCAGCACCAGCGGCAAGATCGCTGTGGTGCCGGCATCGAGATCGCATTGCAGGTCTCCTCACGCGCACGGTTACTATGCAAGCTGCGTGCCCGTGTGTCCGCGTTTCCGGTGAACGTGCCCCGAGCTTTCAACGGCTCTGGAGCGTCGTGCCCATCGAAGAACGTGCCGGATACTTCCGGGCCCTCATCGTCCGGTCCGCACGAACGGTGTGGCCGCGCGACACCCAGAAGTCAGCCACCAAGGAGACCTAACCGTGAAGAGCGCCGTGGAGACCCTGAACCCGACCCGGGTTCGGCTCACTGTCGAGGTGCCCTTCGAGGAGCTCAAGTCCAGCCTCGACGCGGCGTACAAGAAGATCAACCAGCAGGTCACGGTGAAGGGCTTCCGCAAGGGCAAGATCCCGGCCCGCGTCATCGACCAGCGCTTCGGCCGTGGCGCCGTGCTGGAGGAGGCCGTCAACGACGCGCTCCCGAAGTTCTACACCGAGGCCGTCAACGAGGGTGAGCTGAACGTCCTCGGCCAGCCCGAGGTGGACATCAAGGAGCTGAAGGACGGCGAGCTGCTCTCCTTCACCGCCGAGGTGGACATCCGCCCCGAGCTGGAGATCCCGGACTACAGCGGCATCGAGGTCGAGGTCGACCCGATCGAGGTCAGCGAAGAGGACGTCGACAAGGCCGTCGAGGAGCTGCGCGAGCGCTTCGCTTCGACCTCCGCCGTCGAGCGTGCCGCCGAGGACGGCGACGTCGTCACGATCGACCTCGAGGCCAAGGTCGAGGGCGAGGTCCTGGAGGACGGCATCGCCAGCGAGGTCTCGTACACGATCGGTTCGGGCGAGCTGCTCGACGGCATCGACGAGGCCGTCAAGGGTCTGGAGGCCGGTGGCGAGGCCACCTTCACCTCCGAGCTGAAGGGCGGCTCCGCGGCCGGCAAGGAGGCCGAGGTCGCCGTCAAGGTCTCCAAGGTCGAGGCCCGCGAGCTTCCCGAGCTGAACGACGACTTCGCCCAGATGGCGAGTGAGTTCGACACCCTTGAGGAGCTGCGCGCCGACAGCCGCAAGCGCCTGGAGAACATGAAGCAGTACGACCAGGCCACGCAGGCCCAGGAGCGCGTGCTCGACAAGCTCCTGGAGCTGGTCGAGGTCCCGATCCCCGAGAAGCTGCTCGCGGACGAGATCGAGACCCGCAGCCACAACCTGGAGCACCACCAGCTCCCGCAGATGGGCCTGGACCTCGACAAGTACCTGGAGATCCAGGGCAAGACCGCCGAGGAGTTCAAGACCGAGACCGAGGAGCAGGCGGTCAAGGGCATCAAGACGCAGTTCGTCCTCGACGAGCTGGTCTCCCGCGAGAAGCTCAACGTCTCGCAGGAGGAGCTGACGGAGCACCTGCTGCGCCGCGCCGCCTCCTCCGGCATGAGCCCCGACCAGTTCGCCCAGGCGGTCGTCGAGGGTGGTCAGGTCCCGATGCTCGTGGGCGAGGTCGCCCGCGGCAAGGCCCTCGCGACGGTCGTCGAGGCCGCCACGGTCAAGGACACCAACGGCGAGGTCGTCGACCTCAGCGACGACGAGGACGAGGAGGAGACGGCCACCGAGGCCGTCGAGTCCACGGAGGACGCCACCGAGGCCGAGGCCGAGTCCAAGTAAGCGGTAGCACGTACGTGGAGGGGCCCCGGGATCACAGCGATCCCGGGGCCCCTCTCGCGTACGCTCCCGGACAACGCGCACCCGGAACCGCGCGCCCCGGCCCGAAAACGAAGCCCGTCCGGCGCTTGAGGACGAGGCCGGCCGCCAGGCCGGGCCGATCCCCGTCCCCCGCCGCCGGAACCTGCGCTCACAGCGAACAGTTCCGAATGCGGGATGGCCTGCGCCGACCCGCGCGTTAGGGTCCTTGAATACGAGGGCAGGGGAGTCCCCGAAGCCCCGTCGAGCACGGCGGGCGGCCGGGGTCCCAGGCTCCAGCAGACGACGTAAGACGGCCCGGTGCCGTCGTCAAGACGAGCAGGTGGATACGTGACGAATCTGATGCCCTCCGCCGCCGGCGAAGCCTTCAGTGGTGGTGGTCTCGGCGACCAGGTCTACAGCCGACTGCTCGGCGAGCGGATCATCTTCCTCGGCCAGCAGGTGGACGACGACATCGCCAACAAGATCACCGCACAGATGCTCCTCCTGGCGGCCGACCCGTCGAAGGACATCTACCTCTACATCAACAGCCCCGGCGGCTCGGTGACCGCGGGCATGGCGATCTACGACACCATGCAGTACATCCCCAACGACGTGATCACGATCGGGATGGGCATGGCGGCCTCCATGGGCCAGTTCCTCCTCACCGGCGGCACGCCCGGCAAGCGATTCGCCCTGCCGAACACCGACATCCTCATGCACCAGGGTTCCGCCGGCATCGGCGGTACGGCCTCGGACATCAAGATCCAGGCCGAGTACCTGCTGCGCACGAAGAACCGGATGGCCGAGATCACCGCCCGGCACTCCGGCCAGACGATCGAGAAGATCATCAGGGACGGCGACCGCGACCGCTGGTTCACCGCCGAGGAGGCCAAGGACTACGGCCTCATCGACGAGATCATCACGGTGGCCTCCGGCGTCCCGGGCGGTGGCGGCACCGGGGCCTGATCCCGGCTCCGCCGGTACCGGGCCCGCAAGGTCCCACCGGGGCCCGCAAGGTCCCGCCGGGGCCCGCAAGGTCCCGCCGGGGCCCGCAAGGTCCCGCCGGGCCCCGCCCCGGTCCGTGCCTCTCCTGACGAGACCCCCCGCCCGAAACGCCACAGGATGGTGAACACACCCATGAACAACTTCCCCGGCAGCGGCCTCTACACGGGCCCCCAGGTGGACAACCGCTACATCGTCCCGCGCTTCGTCGAGCGCACCTCGCAGGGCGTGCGCGAGTACGACCCGTACGCGAAGCTCTTCGAGGAGCGCGTGATCTTCCTCGGCGTGCAGATCGACGACGCCTCGGCCAACGACGTCATGGCGCAGCTCCTGTGCCTGGAGTCGATGGACCCCGACCGGGACATCTCCATCTACATCAACAGCCCCGGCGGCTCGATGACCGCGCTCACCGCGATCTACGACACGATGCAGTTCGTGAAGCCGGACATCCAGACCGTGTGCATGGGCCAGGCCGCCTCGGCCGCCGCCGTGCTGCTCGCCGCCGGTGCCCCCGGCAAGCGGATGGCACTGCCCAACGCCCGCGTCCTGATCCACCAGCCCTCCAGCCAGACCGGCCGCGAGCAGCTCTCCGACCTGGAGATCGCGGCCAAGGAGATCATGCGTATGCGTACGCAGCTGGAGGACATGCTCGCCAAGCACTCGACGACGCCGATCGAGAAGATCCGCGACGACATCGAGCGCGACAAGATCCTCACGGCCGAGGACGCCCTCGCCTACGGGCTTGTCGACCAGATCACCACCCCGCGTAAGGTGGTGGGTTCCGCCGCCTGAGTGCGGTGGATTCCGCCGTCCGAACGGTGGTTTCAGCGGGATTCCCGAGTACCGGGCCTCCTCCCGGTTCGGTCACAGTCCGTGTGATCCGTGCCGAGGGGGGCCCGGACCGGGCTCCCGGCAAGGTACCGTCGAGTTGAGGGACCAGGAGTCCGCGCGTCGAGCGCGTCTCCCAGGCGAAGGGGAAGCACCTCGTGGCACGCATCGGTGACGGCGGCGACCTGCTCAAGTGCTCGTTCTGCGGGAAGAGCCAGAAGCAGGTAAAGAAGCTCATCGCAGGTCCCGGTGTGTACATCTGCGACGAGTGCATCGATCTCTGCAACGAGATCATCGAGGAGGAACTCGCCGAGACCTCGGAGGTGCGCTGGGAGGAACTCCCCAAGCCCCGCGAGATCTACGAGTTCCTGGAGGGGTACGTCGTCGGCCAGGAGCCGGCGAAGAAGGCCCTCTCGGTCGCGGTCTACAACCACTACAAGCGCGTCCAGGCCGGCGAGAACGGCGGGCCCACGGGGCGGGACGACGCGATCGAACTGGCCAAGTCCAACATCCTCCTTCTCGGCCCCACCGGTTCCGGCAAGACCCACCTCGCCCAGACCCTCGCCCGGATGCTCAACGTCCCCTTCGCCATCGCGGACGCGACCGCGCTCACCGAGGCCGGGTACGTCGGCGAGGACGTCGAGAACATCCTCCTCAAGCTCATCCAGGCGGCTGACTACGACGTCAAGAAGGCCGAGACCGGGATCATCTACATCGACGAGATCGACAAGGTCGCCCGCAAGAGCGAGAACCCGTCGATCACCCGCGACGTGAGCGGCGAGGGCGTGCAGCAGGCGCTCCTGAAGATCCTGGAGGGCACCACGGCCTCCGTGCCCCCGCAGGGCGGACGCAAGCACCCGCACCAGGAGTTCATCCAGATCGACACGACGAACGTGCTGTTCATCGTGGGCGGCGCCTTCTCCGGCCTGGAGCGCATCATCGAGGCCCGCGCGGGTGCCAAGGGCATCGGCTTCGGTGCCACGATCCGCTCCAAGCGCGAGATCGAGTCGAGCGACCACCTGCGCGAGGTCATGCCGGAGGACCTCGTGAAGTTCGGGATGATCCCCGAGTTCATCGGCCGCCTGCCCGTCGTCACCTCGGTGCACAGCCTCGACCGCGAAGCGCTCCTGCGCATCCTCGTCGAGCCGCGCCACGCGCTCGTCAAGCAGTACCAGCGCCTCTTCGAACTCGACGGCGTGGAGCTGGAGTTCGAGCACGAAGCGCTGGAGGCCATCGCCGATCAGGCGATCCTGCGGCAGACCGGCGCGCGCGGCCTGCGCGCCATCATGGAGGAGGTCCTCCAGCCGGTCATGTACGAGGTGCCCTCGCGCCAGGACGTCGGCCGGGTCGTCATCACCGCCGATGTCGTGCGTTCCAACGTCAACCCGACCCTCATCCCGCGCGAGGCGCGCGGCCGGGGTGCGGGCGAGCAGAAGTCGGCTTGAGGCCGCACGCGTTCGTACGGGCCACGGCTCGTCCGCACGCGGATGCGGAAGGGGGCGGGCGCCCCGTGCGAGGCGCCCGCCCCCTTCCCGTACCACCCGTTACTTCTCGACCCGCACTTCCTTGCGCAGCTTCGCCGTCAGCTCGGCGGCCTTCGGCAGGCTCGGCGCCTCCTCCAGCATCACGTCGCCCAGGTTCGTCGGCATCGCGACGGCCATGGTGGAGTTGTCGGCCCAGGCGCAGACCGCGATCTTCATTTTCGAGGGGACGCCATTCCGCCCGCCGCCCTCCATCTCGCCCGTCGCCTGCTGGCACTTGAAGATCGCGCCGTCGCCGCCCGCGGGCTTGTACTCCTTGGGCGTGCCGATGAAGGTGGGCCCCTCGGTGCCGCCGTCCTTCTTCGAGCGCTGCGTGAGCACCTTGAAGAGCGCGTCGACCGCCTTCTCCGGGTTCTTGAGCTTCCCGTACCCGCCCGCGTAGCTGAGCAGGTCGATGTCCTTGAGGTCGGCCATCGTCTGCGCGGTGGACGGGTCGGCGGTCTGGTAGTCGGCGCTCAGGACCTCGTCCACCTCGGCGTCGACCCCGTACTTCTTCATCTCCTGGACGTCCTTCTCGGAGAAGTCGTCCTCGCCCGCGCCGTCTTTGCTCTTCTGGTACGTGTCGAGCACCGTCTGCGGAGCGGTGAGCTTGTGCGGGCCGTCGTCGGGGAGCCCCGAGCCGTCGTCCGAGCCGCCGAAGACGAAGTACGCGCCCACGGCGAGCGCCACGACGAGGACCGCCCCGCCGATGATCAGCCCGTTCCGCTTGCCCTTGCCGCCGCCCCCGGAAGCACCGGCCTGCGGCGTGCCGGGGAAGCCGTACCCCTGCTGCGGGACCTGCTGCCCGTAGGGGCCGGGCTGCTGGGCGTACGGTCCCGGCTGCTGCGCGTACGGTCCGGGCTGGCCGCCTTGCCCGTACGGCCCCGGCTGACCGCCGCCCTGCGCGTACGGGTTCGGCGCCTCCTGGCCGCCGCCCTGCTGCGGAGCACCGTAGGGCCCCGATTGCGGTGGCCCGTACGGGCCCGCTTGCGGATACCCGTACGGATTCGGACCGTTGCCCCCCGGAGGCTGCTGCGGTTGCGAGCCCCCGTAGGGGCCCGGCTGCTGCTCGCTCATGCTGGGCTTCCCTCTCGCTGCGGAATTCCGGACGTCCGGCCCCGGCTGTCGCGTACGCGACAGACCGTGCCGCGGCCATCCTGTCCGAAAGCCCTTCGCCCGTGGCGGCCGAGGACCGCACTGTTACCAAGCCGGAGCGTGCGACGGCGTCCCGGAAACCGGGTACGGGGCAGTTGTCCCGCCGCTCTAAACTGGGCCCGTGACCGAGAACTCGTCTGCGACTCCAGCGCCCGCCTCCGACCTGCCGACCCAGTACACGCCGGCCGACGTAGAGGGGCCGCTGTACGAGCGCTGGGTAGAACGCGGCTACTTCGAGGCCGACGCCACGAGCGAGAAGCCCCCGTACACCATCGTCATCCCGCCGCCCAACGTCACCGGCTCGCTCCACCTGGGCCACGCCTTCGAGCACACGCTCATCGACGCCCTCACCCGCCGCAAGCGCATGCAGGGCTACGAGACGCTGTGGCAGCCCGGCATGGACCACGCCGGGATCGCGACCCAGAACAAGGTCGAGCAGCAACTCGCCGGCGAGGGCAAGTCCCGCCAGGACCTCGGCCGTGAGGCGTTCATCGAGCGCGTGTGGCAGTGGAAGGAGGAGTTCGGCGGGAAGATCCTCGGCCAGATGCGCCGCCTCGGCGACGGCGTCGACTGGTCCCGCGAGCGCTTCACGATGGACGAGGGCCTCTCGCAGGCCGTCCAGACCATCTTCAAGAAGCTCTACGACGACGAGCTGATCTACCGCGCCGAGCGCATCATCAACTGGTGCCCGCGCTGCCTCACCGCGATCTCCGACATCGAGGTCGAGTACCAGGACGACGACGGCGAACTCGTCTCGATGCGCTACGGGGACGGGGACGAGTCCATCGTCGTCGCCACGACCCGCGCCGAGACGATGCTCGGTGACACCGCCGTCGCCGTCCACCCCGACGACGAGCGCTACCAGCACCTCATCGGCAAGCTCATCAAGCTGCCGCTCACGGACCGCTCCATCCCCGTCGTCGCGGACGCGCACGTCGACCCCGAGTTCGGCACGGGCGCGGTCAAGGTCACCCCGGCGCACGACCCCAACGACTTCGAGATCGGCCGCCGCCACGACCTGCCGACGCTCACCGTCATGAACGAGCGCGCGATCATCACCGTCCCCGGCCCCTTCGAGGGCCTGGACCGCTTCGAGGCCCGCTCGGCGATCGTCGCCGCGCTGCGCGAGGACGGCCGGATCGTCGCCGAGAAGCGCCCGTACGTCCACTCGGTCGGGCACTGCTCGCGCTGCGGCACCGCCGTCGAGCCACGCCTGTCGATGCAGTGGTGGGTCAAGGTCGGCCCGCTCGCGAAGGCGGCCGGCGACGCCGTCCGCGACGGGCGCGTCAAGATCCACCCGCAGGAGATGGAGAAGCGGTACTTCGACTGGGTCGACAACCTGCACGACTGGTGCATCTCGCGCCAGCTGTGGTGGGGCCACCGCATCCCCGTCTGGTACGGGCCCGCGGGCGAGATCGTCTGCGTCGGCCCCGGCGAGGAGCCGCCGAGTGGCGAGGGCTGGCACCAGGAGACCGACGTCCTCGACACCTGGTTCTCCTCCGGGCTGTGGCCCTTCTCGACCCTCGGCTGGCCCGAGCGGACCGACAGCGTCGCGAAGTTCTACCCGAACTCCACGCTCGTCACCGGCTACGACATCCTCTTCTTCTGGGTCGCCCGGATGATGATGTTCGGCCTCTACGCGATGGACGGCACCCCGCCGTTCTCCGAGATCGTCCTGCACGGCATGGTCCGTGACCAGAACGGCAAGAAGATGTCGAAGTCCTTCGGCAACGCGGTCGACCCGCTCGACTGGATGGACAAGTACGGCTCCGACGCGCTCCGTTTCACGCTCGCGCGCGGCGCCAACCCCGGCGTCGACGTGCCGATCGGCGAGGAGTGGGTCCAGGGCTCCCGCAACTTCACCAACAAGCTGTGGAACGCGACCCGCTTCGCGCTCATGAACGGCGCCACGGTCGAGGGCGGACTGCCGCCCGCCGAGCGGCTCTCCGCGACCGACCGGTGGATTCTCTCGCGGCTCGGCGAGGTCACCGCGCAGGCCGACGCGCTCTACGACGACTATCAGTTCGCGAAGCTCTCCGACCTCCTCTTCCACTTCGCGTGGGACGAGGTCTTCGACTGGTACGTGGAGCTGTCGAAGTCCGTCTTCCAGGCGGGTGGACAGCCGGCCGAGGACGCGCGCCGCGTGCTCGGCGAGGTCCTCGACGTCACCCTGCGCCTCCTCCACCCGGTCGTCCCCTTCGTCACCGAGACGCTGTGGACGACGCTCACCGGGCGCGAGTCGCTCGTGATCGCCGACTGGCCCGAGGACTCCGGCTTCCGCGACGCCGCCGCCGAGGCGGAGATCGCCACGCTCCAGCGGGTCATCACCGAAGTCCGCCGCTTCCGGGGCGACCAGGGGCTCCAGCCAGGCCAGCGGGTCCCGGCACGACTGCACCTGGAGGGCACGCCGCTCGCCGCGCACGAGCCGGCCATCCGCCAGCTTCTGCGCCTCCAGCCCGAGGGTGAGAACTTCACGGCCACCGCGACCCTCCCGATCGAGGGCGCCGAGGTCGCGCTCGACCTCTCGGGGACGATCGACGTCGCGGCCGAGCGCAAGCGGCTGACGAAGGACCTCGCCGCGGCCGAGAAGGAGAAGGCGCAGGCGGAGGGGAAGCTCGGCAACGAGGCCTTCCTCGGCAAGGCGCCCGAGCCGGTCGTGGAGAAGATCCGCGGGCGGCTGCGCAAGGCCGAGGAGGACATCGTGCGGCTGACCGGTCAGCTGGCGAAGCTGCCGCAGGGCTGACGCCCCGTCCCGACCGGATGTATGGAGGCCCGGCTCCCGCGTACCGCACGCGGGAGCCGGGCCTCTCGGCGTCCGGTGAAGGGAGCGGACCTGTGTCCGGGGTAGGGAGCGGACCTGTGTCCGCGGAAGGGAACGGAACGCGCCGCTCTCAGTGCTCGGTGGTGGATGCGCCCTCCAGCCCCAGCCTGCGGAGCTCCGCGCCCGCCAGGGCCTCCAGCGTGGCCGGGTCCGCGTCGCGCCAGCCCTCGGCGAGGCGGCCCGGCGTCGCACCCGTCAGGGTCGCGGTGCGGCCCACGTCGTCCAGCGGGCGCATCAGCGCGCGCAGGGCGAGGAGTTCGCGGCCGTCCTCGGAGGCGGCGAGGGCGTGGGCCGCGCTCGCCCGGCGGTGCCAGCGCATACGGCGCGGCACCCACCAGCCGATCGCGGGCACGCTCGCGAGGAGGAAGACCGCGAGGCCCGCCGACGTGACGAGGAGCGGCCACCGCGCCGGATCGACGAGGGACAGCACGTCCCGCGCCGGTCTCGGCAGCAGCCGCCACCACGAGGCAGGCCCCGCTTGGGCGAGCCGCGCGGCGATGCCGTCCGCGAGTTGATGGAGAACAGCGGCCCCGAAGGCCCATGTGGTGACCCATGCGAGGAGTGCCAGGTCACCGGCGAGCTGACGGGCCGCCCGGCCCGGATTCTGCGCATACCACATAGGCGCATTGCACTATTTATCGGCTCGTTACACCGGTGACCGCGCCGAAGGTGCGCGAGGCCGTACCCCGTGTGGCGGACCGCGAGGGCGCGCTCACCCCTCCCGGAGCACGTCCCGCAAGGTGTCGAAGTGGTCCACGCACTCCCCGCAGCCCCGCGCCACACACTCCAGCGGCTCCTCGGCGACGAAGACGGGAATGCCGGTCGCCGAGGCCATCCGCAGGTCCAGCCCGGGGAGCAGCGCGCCGCCCCCGGTCAGCACGATCCCGTGCTCCATGAGGTCGCCCGCGAGCTCCGGCGGGCACTCCTCCAGGGTCTCGCGCAGCGCCCGGATCATCGCCTCCACCGGCTCGTCGAGCGCCCGGCGGATCTCGGGGGCCGTCAGCTCGATCCGGCGCGGCAGCCCCGCGATCTTCTCCCGGCCCCGCACCTCGTACGTCCGCTGCTCCAGCTCGGGGTCCTCGGGTACGGGCCAGGCGGAGCCGATCGCGATCTTGACGTTCTCGGCGGTGCGCTCCCCGATGAGCAGGCCGTGCTTCTTGCGCACGTGGTCGGTCACCGCGGTGTCCAGGACATGGCCCCCGACCCGCAGCGAGCGCGCCGTGACGAGGCCGCCGAGCGAGAGGACGGCGACCTCCGTCGTACCGCCGCCGATGTCCACGACCATCGAGCCGCGCGCGTCGCCGACCGGCAGGCCCGCGCCGATCGCCGCGGCCATCGGCTCCTCGATCACGTACACGCTCCGCGCCCCCGCCGAGCGCGAGGCCCGCACGAGCGCCCGGCGCTCGACGGGCGTGACGCCGCTCGGTACGCACACGACGAGCCTGATCCGCGTGGAGCGGCGCGGTGCCGCCTTGCGGATGAAGTGCCGGATCATCTCCTCGGTCGCGTCGAAGTCGCTGATGACACCCGACTCCAGGGGCCGCACCGCCGTGATCGTGCCGGGGGAGCGGCCCAGCGTCTCCTTCGCCTCGGTGCCCACCGCGACGGTCGTGCCCTTGCGGCCCTCGCGCACCGCGACGACCGAGGGTTCGTTCAGCACGATGCCCTTGCCCCGCACGTACAGAAGGGTGTTCGCGGTGCCGAGATCAATGCCTATGTCCATGATCGCCAAGTGTGCCTGATTATCCGGTCATACGGGTGTGCGGGGTCCTCGTGGACTCCTGGCGAGGCTGCCGCCGGGAGTGCCGGTGGTGCTCCGTAGACTGGCGGCGTGAGTGAGCAGCCCCCGCACGACGACCGTACCGACGGCGACGACGAGCACTTCGACCGGATCATCGACGCCGAGACCGAGAGGGACCCGGACCTCGCGGTGATCGAGGCCGGCAGCCGTACCCTGCGCGCCCAGGCCGGGCCGCCGCAGGCCGATGTCCCCGCGCGGCCCGAGGACCCGGAGGTGGACCGGGCGCTGCGCGAGGTGGAGACGGAGCTGTCCACGCGCTGGGGCGAGACCAAGCTCGAACCCTCGGTGAGCCGGATCGCCGCGCTCATGGACGTGCTCGGCGAACCGCAGCGCTCGTACCCGTCGATCCACATCACGGGCACCAACGGCAAGACGTCCACGGCCCGCATGATCGAGGCCCTGCTCACCGCCTTCGACCTCCGCACCGGGCGCTACACCTCGCCGCACGTGCAGTCGATCACGGAGCGCATCTCGCTCGACGGCGCCCCGATCAGCGCCGAGCGCTTCATCGAGACGTACCGCGACCTCAAGCCCTACATCGAGATGGTCGACTCCCAGCAGGAGTACCGGCTCTCCTTCTTCGAGGTGCTGACCGGCATGGCCTACGCGGCCTTCGCCGACGCGCCCGCCGACGTCGCCGTCGTCGAGGTGGGCATGGGCGGCAGCTGGGACGCGACCAACGTCATCGACGCGGACGTCGCCGTCCTCACCCCCATCTCCCTCGACCACACCGACCGGCTCGGCAACACGCCCGGCGAGATCGCCGTCGAGAAGTCCGGGATCATCAAGCAGGACGCGACCGTCGTCCTCTCCCAGCAGCCCGTGGACGCGGCCCAGGTCATCCTCAAGAAGGCCGTCGAGAAGAACGCGACCGTCGCGCGCGAGGGCATGGAGTTCGGGATCGTCTCGCGCCAGGTCGCCGTCGGCGGCCAGCTCCTGACGCTGCGCGGGCTCGGTGGCGAGTACGAGGAGATCTTCCTCCCGCTGCACGGCGCCCACCAGGCGCACAACGCGGCGGTCGCGCTCGCCGCCGTCGAGGCGTTCTTCGGTGTCGGCTCGCAGCGGCCCGAGCCGCTCTCGGCCGAGGTCGTGCGCGCCGCCTTCGCGGCCGTCTCCTCGCCGGGCCGCCTGGAGACCGTACGCAAGTCGCCGACCGTCGTCGTCGACGCGGCGCACAACCCGGCGGGCGCGCGGGTCACCGCCGAGGCGATCGGCGAGGCATTCGACTTCTCGCGGCTCATCGGGGTCATCGGCGTCAGCGAGGGCAAGGACGCGCGCGGGCTGCTCGAAGCCTTCGAGCCGATCATGGCCGAGGTCGTGATCACGCAGAACACGAGCCACCGTGCCATGGACGCGGACGCGCTCGCCGCGCTCGCCGTGGAGGTCTTCGGCGAGGACCGCGTCCAGGTCGAGCCCCGGCTGCCCGAGGCACTGGAGGCGGCGGTGACGCTCGCCGAGGAGGAGGGCGAGTTCGCCGGCGGCGGCGTGCTCGTGACCGGTTCCGTCATCACGGTCGGCGAGGCCCGGCTGCTTCTGGGAAGGAAGGGCTGAGTCGTGCGGACGCTCTGTGCTTCGACGCTCATCGGCGAGTTCTTCATCATCGGCTTCGCCGGTCTCGTCGCGATGAAGATGGACGACCTCGGGCAGGGCACGGTGTGGGGGGTGTGCGGGGGCGCGATGTTCCTCTCGGTGCTGCTGTGCGGCTTCGTGACGCGCCCCGCCGGGGTCGCGCTCGGGTGGGCCTTGCAGATCGCGCTCTTCGTGTCCGGGTTCGTCGTGCCGGTGATGTTCATCCTGGGGGCGGCGTTCGGGGGGCTGTGGTGGGCCTCCGTGAAGTACGGGCGGAGGATCGACGAGTTCAAGGCGCGGTGGGCGGCGGAGAATCCCAGCCCCTCCGGAGTCTGAGGAGCGGTGCCCGGACGGCGTGACGTGGCAGAGGGTACGAACCTGCGTACGGACACGGCCCCGCCCCCGTATACGCTTCCCTGACCACAAGGCCCCCGTACCAAGGAGAAACCCCGTATGTCCCAGCGCACGCTCGTTCTGCTCAAGCCCGACGCCGTTCGTCGCGGGCTGGTGGGGGAGGTCATCGGCCGGATCGAGCGCAAGGCGGGCTGGAGCATCACCGCGCTCGAACTGCGCGAGCTGGACCGCGGGACGCTGGAGACGCACTACGCGGAGCACGTGGGCAAGCCCTTCTACGAGCCGCTCGTCGCCTTCATGCTCTCCGGCCCGATCGTCGCGCTCGTCGTCGAGGGCGAGCGGGTCATCGAGGGCGTCCGTACGCTCGCCGGGCCGACCGACCCGATCGCCGCCGCGCCCGGCTCGATCCGCGGGGACTTCGGCACCATCGTGCGCGAGAACCTCATCCACGCCTCGGACTCCGAGGACTCCGCCGAACGCGAGCTGAAGATCTTCTTCCCCGGCCGCTTCTGACCCGGCTTCCGCTTCCGGGTATCGAAAGTCCAAAAACATGAGGTGCCCGTTTCGGGGCATTCCCGCAGCCGTGCGGTGAAGGCGATCGGAAATTCCGGTCGCCTTCTGGCATATGCGCCCACGTTCGGGGGAACCCGTGCCCCATATGGCACGTCTCCAGAGGCGAGGCGTGCGCCCATCGGCGCAGAATCCCGTTCTGAGCGCGTACCCTCGCGCCGAGCCCTGCCGGGCGCGACTACGATGGGAGCCGCTCCTCAGCACAGCATCCTCCGCGAGCAAAAGCACCCACCGCGCCGTTCCTGAAAAGCCGTCAACGCTCCACTTGGGAAGGCCAGACGATCCTCATGGGGAACTCAATGTCGTTCATCGGCCGTGATATGGCTGTCGACCTCGGGACCGCCAACACGCTGGTGTACGTGAGGGGCCGAGGGATCGTTCTCAACGAGCCGTCCGTCGTCGCGATCAACACCAATACGGGCGGAATCCTCGCCGTCGGTGCGGAAGCGAAGAAGATGATCGGCCGCACCCCGGGGAACATCGTCGCCGTCCGCCCGCTCAAGGACGGGGTGATCGCCGATTTCGAGATCACCGAGCGGATGCTCCGCTACTTCATCGTCAAGATCCACAAGCGCCGCTACCTCGCCCGCCCCCGCATCGTCGTCTGCGTGCCCTCCGGTATCACCGGGGTCGAGCGCCGCGCGGTGATCGAGGCGGCGACCCAGGCCGGGGCGCGGCAGGTGCACATCATCGAGGAACCGATGGCCGCGGCGATCGGCGCCGGGCTCCCGGTGCACGAGGCGACCGGCAACATGGTCGTCGACATCGGCGGCGGCACCACCGAGGTCGCCGTCATCTCGCTCGGCGGCATCGTCACCGCGCAGTCCATCCGCGTCGCGGGCGACGAGCTGGACAACGCGATCATCCAGCACATCAAGAAGGAGTACAGCCTCCTGCTCGGCGAGCGCACCGCCGAGCAGATCAAGATCACCATCGGTTCGGCGTACGACCTGGAGAACGACGAGCACACCGAGATCCGCGGCCGCGACCTCGTCTCCGGGCTCCCGAAGACCGTCGTGATCTCGGCCGGTGAGGTGCGCAAGGCGATCGAGGAACCGGTCAACGCGATCGTGGACGCGGTCAAGACGACGCTCGACAAGTGCCCGCCCGAGCTCTCCGGTGACGTCATGGACCGGGGCATCGTCCTCACCGGCGGCGGCGCCCTGCTGCGCGGCCTCGACGAGCGGCTGCGCCGCGAGACCGGGATGCCCATCCACATCGCCGAGGACCCGCTCGACTCCGTGGCGCTCGGCTCCGGCAAGTGCGTCGAGGAGTTCGAGGCGCTCCAGCAGGTGCTGGACGCGCAGCCGCGCCGCTAGCCCGCGGGACACGCGTCCCGCGGGCCCACCCCGCCCAAGGCCCTGGCGGCTCAAGGCGGGGCTTCGCCGGAACGGCCCGTACCGCTTCCGGCACGCAAACCCCGCCGGGGACCGCGCACCCCGGCCGAGCACGACCGCCGGGGCCGCTGGTTCCCGGCCGAGCACGACCGCCGGGGCCGCTGGTTCCCGGCCGAGCACGACTGCCGGGGGCCGCTGGTTCCCGGCCGAGCACGACTGCCGGGGGCCGCTGGTTCCCGGCCGAGCACGACTGCCGGGGACGAGCGCCCCGGCCGGCACGAACGGCACGATCGGTGGGTCCGCGGGTGCGGCCCGCCGTACGGCGGACCCCCGTGCGGGAGCCGTCGAGACACGGAATTCCGACGAGGAAGGCACGGCCGCCGCACGTGAGGGACACACGAGAGAGCCGGCTGCTCCTGGTGCTGCTGATCGTCATCGCGTTCGCACTGATCACGATCGACATCCGCGGTGGCGAGGACTCTCCGGTGGACGGCGCCCGGCAGGCCGCCTCCGCCGTCTTCGGACCGGTCGAGAAAGGCGTCTCCGGCGCCGTCGACCCGGTCGGCAACGCGATCGGCGCGGTCCGCGACTCGGGCACGCGCCACAACCGCATCAGCGCCCTGGAACGCGAGAACGCCGAGCTGAAGCAGCGCCTCGGCAGCGACTCCCGCAACCGCAGCAGAGTCCGGCAGCTCGACACCATGCTCCAGCGGGCAGGGGCCGGGCAGTACGGCATCAAGGCCGCCGAGGTCATCGGCATAGGAGCGGCCCAGGGCTTCTCCTGGACGGTGACCATCGACGCGGGCACGCGCGACGGCATCAAGCGCGACATGACCGTGCTCAACGGCGAGGGCCTCGTCGGGCGGGTCACCACGGTGGGCCCGTCGAGCGCGACCGTACTCCTCGCCAACGACCCGGACTTCACGGTCGGTACGCGCCTGGAGAAGACCGACGAACTCGGCTTCGCCTCCGGGCGCGGCGACCGGCCGCTGGCTGTGCAGATGCTCAACGGCAAGGCCAAGGTCAAGAAGGGCGACCAGCTCGTCACCTTCGGCTCGCAGGCCGACAAGCCCTTCGTGCCCGGCGTCCCCGTCGGCCGCGTCGTCCGCGTCGACCCCTCGGGCGGCGACCTCACCCGCACCGTCTACGTCGAGCCCTTCGTCGGCTTCACGAAGCTCGACCTCGTCGGCATCGTCGTCCAGGCCCCGCGCAAGGACCCGCGCGACGCGGTCCTGCCGGCGAAGCCCAAGCCCCAGCCCACCCCCACCGTCACCGTCACGGCCACGCCCCCCGGCACCAAGCCCTCGGGCGCCCCCTCCGGCGCGCCCACGGGCGCCGCCGGGGCCGGCGACGGCGACCAGGAGTAGCGGTCACATGCGCCTCAACCGGATTCTGCTCTCCACCGCCCTGGTGGTCGTCGCCCTCATGATCCAGGTCAGCGTGCTGGCCCGGCTCCAGCTCCCGGGCGCCGTGCCCGACCTGCTGCTCCTCACCGTGCTCGGGCTCGCCCTCGTCTACGGGCACCTCGCGGGCGCCTTCGTCGGCTTCGGCGCCGGCCTGCTCGCCGACCTCGCACCACCCGCCGACCACGCCGCGGGCAGGTACGCGCTCGTGCTGTGCCTCGTCGGCTACGTCGCCGGGCTCTTCCGCCCCGAGCACGGCCGGATGCGGTCCGTCTTCGGGCCGCTCGTCGTGGTCGTCGGCGCGGCCATCGGCTCGACCCTGCTGTACGCGGGCGTCGGCGCCCTCGTCGGGGACACCGCGGCCCGCCACGTGGGCCTCGCGGGGCTCCTGACGACCGCGACGATCTACGACCTCGTCCTCGCCCCCTTCATCGTGCCCTTCGTCATGTGGCTCGCCCGCCGCTCCGAGAACGACCCGCTCGGCGAGAGCGCGAGCGGCGGCGGCACGGCGCGCGGCGCCGATGTCGCGGCGGGCTGGCTCGCCTCGGGCACGGGACTCAGCATCGGCGGCGGTCGCGGCGGACTGCGCGGCCGTATGGGCAAGGCCCGGATGGCGCGCGCGACCCGCAACAGCGGGCGCATCAAGGGGGTGAAGCGGCTGTGAGCACCCCACGCGGAGCGGCGGGCAGGCCACGTACACCCCGGCCGCCCCGCACCACCGCAGCGACCCCCGCCGCCGCCCTCCCGCCCGTCCTCCGTACATTCCGCCCCTGAGGGGGAGGCGTCGCATGTCGAACATTCCAGAGACCGGGCGTACCCCGAGGGTGCGCATCCGGCTCGTCATCCTCCAGATCCTGGTGATGTCCCTGCTGCTCACCCTCGGCGGGCGGCTGTGGTACCTCCAGATCCGCAACGGCGACGAGTACAAGGCGGAGGCGACGGGGAACCACGTCCAGCAGGTCGTCGACCCCGCCGTGCGCGGCGCGATCCTCGACGCGCGCGGCGTCCCGCTCGCCGACAACCAGACCCGACTCGTCGTCTCGGCCTCCCGTACCGAATTGATGAAGACGAAGGACGACGGGAAGACCATCCTCACCAAGCTCGCGGGCGTCCTCGGCATGGAGCCGAAGGACGTCATGGACAAGGTGCGGCTGTGCGACGCGAAGACCCCGCAGCCGTGCTGGAACGGTTCCCCGTACCAGCCCATCCCGATCACCGACGAGGCGAGCCCCAAGCAGGCCCTCCAGATCAGGGAACGCTCCGAGGACTTCCCCGGCATCTCCGCCGAGCCCACCGCCGTCCGCCGCTACACCGCCCCCGGCGGCGCGCAGACCTCGCAGGTGCTCGGCTACCTCTCGCCCGTCACGGACGAGGAGATCAAGTCCGCCGAGAAGACCGACTCGCCCTACCTGCGCTCCGACATGGTCGGCCGCAACGGCCTGGAGCGGCAGTACGACAAGGAACTGCGCGGCAAGGCGGGCGTGACCCGCTACGAGGTGGACAACCTCGGCCGAGTCATCGGCAAGGCCGAGTCCGACCGCGCGGAGCCCGGCGCGAACGTCGTCACGAGCATGGACGCGAGGGTGCAGGCCGTCGCCGAGTACGAGCTGAACGAGGCGATGAAGGCCGCGCGCAAGGAGTACGACAAGAACACCCACCGCAACTACAAGGCCGACTCGGGGGCCGTCGCCGTCCTGGAGGCCAAGACGGGCCGCGTCGTCGCGATGGCCTCGCTGCCCGACTACGACCCCAACGCCTGGGTCGGCGGCATCAGCGCCAAGGACTACACCAAGCTCACCAGCAAGAAGTCGAACTACCCGCTGCTCAACCGCGCCATCCAGGGACAGGCGGCGCCGGGCTCGATCTTCAAGGTCATCTCCACGACCGCCTCGGTACGCGCCGGCTACCCCTTCAACGGGCACTACGACTGCTCCAGCTCGTACTCCATCGGCAACCAGGTCTTCCAGAACTTCGAGTCGGAGAACTACGGGCCCATCAGCCTCGGCCGCGCCCTGGAGGTCTCCTGCGACACCGTCTTCTACGGCATCGCGCACAACGAGTGGAAGAAGGACGGCGGCAACAAGCCGAAGAAGAACGCCAAGGACTGGTTCTACAAGACCGCCCACCAGTTCGGCCTCGGCAAGGAGACCGGCATCGACCTCCCCAACGAGGTCAGCGGCCGGGTCCCCGACCGCAAGTGGAAGCAGGACTACTGGAAGGCCAACAAGGCCGCCTGGTGCAAGTCCGGCAAGAAGGACGGCGACTACGCCGAGCGCATCGCGTACGAGAACTGCCTCGAAGGCAACCAGATGCGCGCGGGTGACAGCGTCAACTACTCCATCGGGCAGGGCGACACCCTCGTCACGCCGATACAGATGGCGAGCATCTACGCCGCGATCTCCAACGGCGGCACGCTCCACGAGCCGAGCATCGGCAAGGCCGTCGTGAGCGCGGACGGCAAGCACGTCGAGGAGATCAAGCCGAAGGTCAACGCCAAACTCCCGATCGACGCCAAGCTCCACAAGGAGATCGACGGAGCCCTCGCCGGCGTCGCCACGCAGGGCACCGCCGCCTGGCGCTTCCAGGGCTGGCCGCAGAAGGACATCCCCATGCACGCCAAGACCGGCACCGCGGAGGTCTACGGCAAGCAGACGACCTCGTGGTTCGCGACGTACACCAAGGACTACGCGATCGTCATGACGATCTCCCAGGGCGGTACCGGCTCCGGCGCCTCCGGGCCCGCCGTCCGCAAGATCTACGACGCGCTCTACGGCGTCGACAGCTCCGGGCAGATCAACAAGAAGAAGGCGCTGCTCCCCGAGCCGGAGAAGGCGCTGCCGAAGATCGAGAAGGACGGGTCGATCGACTCGCCCACCCTCAAGAAGAAGTTCGCGCCCTACAAGCTGGAGGCCCCGCCCTCCACGTCGCCGCTCCTCCCGCAGGACGGCGGGGGCGTGCCGCAGGACGGTGGCGGCGTCGCGAACGCCGGCACCCCCGTCACGACGACCGCAGGAAGGCGCGACTGATGGCCGGGGGATCCTCGTTCAGCGTCGGCGGCTACGGCCCCGAGCGCTCCTCCTGGGCCCGGCTGCTCGCCAAGGGCTCGATCGCCCGGCGACTCGACTGGCCGATGCTGCTGTCCGCGCTCGCCCTCTCGGCCCTCAGTTGCGCCCTCGTCTACTCGGCGACGCGCGGTCGCACCGAACTCGTCGGCGACGACCCGTACGCGTTCCTCGTCAAGCACGTCGTCAACATCGGCATCGGGCTCGGCCTGATGATCGGCACGGTCTGGCTCGGGCACCGCACCCTGCGCACCGCGGTGCCGATCCTCTACGGGCTCTCGGTCTTCCTCGTGCTCCTCGTGCTCACGCCGCTCGGCGTGACCGTCAACGGGGCGCACGCCTGGCTCATGATCGCGGGCTTCTCGCTCCAGCCCGCCGAGTTCGTCAAGATCACGATCATCCTGGGCATGGCGATGCTGCTCGCCGCGCGCGTGGACGCGGGCGACCGGGACCACCCCGATCACAAGACGGTGCTCCAGTCGCTCGGTCTCGCCGTGCTCCCGATCATCATCGTGCTGCTCATGCCCGACCTCGGCTCGGTCATGGTCATGGTGATGATCGTGCTCGGCGTACTGCTCTCCTCCGGTGCCTCGAACCGCTGGGTGCTCGGCCTCATCGGCGCGGGCACCGCAGGGGCCGTCGCGATCTGGCAGCTCGGCATCCTCGACGAGTACCAGATCAACCGCTTCGCCGCGTTCGCCAACCCGAACCTCGATCCGGCGGGCGTCGGCTACAACACCAACCAGGCGCGCATCGCGATCGGCTCCGGCGGGCTCAGGGGGACCGGGCTCTTCCACGGGACGCAGACGACGGGGCAGTTCGTGCCCGAGCAGCAGACCGACTTCGTCTTCACCGTCGCGGGCGAGGAACTCGGCTTCGCCGGGGCCGGGCTGATCATCGTGCTGCTCGGCATCCTCCTGTGGCGCGCCTGCCGCATCGCGCGCGACACCACCGAGCTGTACGGGACGATCGTCGCGGGCGGCATCATCGCCTGGTTCGCCTTCCAGGCGTTCGAGAACATCGGCATGACGCTCGGCATCATGCCGGTCGCGGGGCTGCCCCTGCCGTTCGTCAGCTACGGGGGCACCTCGATGTTCGCCGTGTGGATCGCGGTGGGCCTGCTCCAGTCGATCAAATTGCAGAAGCCGCTCTCGGCCTGAGACGGTCGTCCGCCCGCAGCGGCGGTGCGGATCGGCGATGGCCTGATCCGTACGGTGGCGGCTCTTCGGTGACGCGGGCCCGTTCGGGCCCGCGTTTTCCGGTTACGTTCCCCTTATGGCGACCGAGACGCACGAGACGGAACGCAAGTACGACCTCGACGACCTCCACCCGGACACGCCCCTCCCCGCCCTCGGCTCGCTGCCCGGCGTGGGCGAGGAGACCGGGGGAGAGGTCCACGAACTCGACGCCGTCTACTACGACACCCCCGACCTGCGCCTCGCGAGCACGCGCGCGACCCTCCGCCGCCGCACGGGCGGCGCGGACGCCGGCTGGCACCTGAAGCTGCCGGTGGGCGGGGACACGCGCGAGGAGCTTCGGCTGCCGCTGGGGGAGCCCGGCGGGGGCGCGGCGGATGAGGAACCCGGTGGGGACGCGGTGCCGGAGGAGTTCGTACGGGTACTGGCCGCGCGGACCAGGGGCGCGGCGCTCGTCCCCGTCGTACGGCTGCGCACACGGCGTACGACGCGACTGCTGCGCGACGCCGAGGGGCGCGCGCTCGCGGAGATCGCGGACGACGCGGTACGGGCGGAGCGGCTCGACGGCGGGGGCGACGCGGAGAGCGGGGACGTGACGGTGTCCTGGCGCGAGGCGGAGGCGGAACTCACCAAGACCGGTACGGCCGCACTGCTCGACGCGGTCGGGGAACGGTGGCGCGAGGCGGGCATCCGACGGGCGGCGGGCCCCTCCAAGCTCGCCCGCGCCCTCACGGAGACCGGCACCCCGCCACCCCCGCTCGCGCCCGCCGCCGAGCGGGACACGGCCGGGGGACACCTCCTGCGCTACCTCCGCGCCCAGTACCTCGCCTTCCTGGACCGCGAGGCCGGGGTGCGCCGCGACAGGCCGGACTCCGTGCACAAGGCGCGCGTCGCCCTGCGCCGTACCCGCAGCGCCTTGCGCAGCCACCGCGCGCTCCTCGACCGGGGCCGCGTGGACGCGCTGCGCGCCGAACTCAAGTGGCTCGCGGGCGCACTCGGCGCCGACCGCGACCGCGAGGTCCTGGAGGAACGCCTGCGCGGACTGCTCGCCGACGTCGAAGGACCGCTCCTGTTCGGGCCGGCCGAGGCCCGGCTCACCACGTGGGCGGTCCGCGCGGGCGACACCAGCCGCGCCACGGTGCTCGCCGCGCTCGACGACCCCCGCTGCCGCGCGCTGCTCGACGACTGGGCGACCCTGCTTTCCGCACCGCCCCTGACGTCGGCGGCGGTGCGGCCCGCGCCGAAGCACTTCCGCAAGGCCATCAAGAAGGAAGGCCGCAGGTCACGGCGGCTCCTCGCCCGAGCCCTCGCACTCCCGCACGGCCCCGCGCGCGACGTGGCGCTGCACGAGGCGCGCAAGAAGACGAAGCGGCTGCGGTACGCGGCGGAGTCCGCACGACCCGTCCTCGGCAAGCCGGCCAAGCGCCGCACCCGCGAGGCCAAGGCCCTCACCTCGCTCCTCGGCCACCACCACGACGGCGTCGAGGCCCGCGCCGAACTTCTCCGCCTCGCTACCCAGGCGCAGGCGGCGGGCGAGGCGGGGTTCACGTGGGGGCTGCTGTACGGGAGGGAGGAGGCGCGGGCGCGGGTCTACGAGGAGGAGGCGGCACGGCTGGGGGCGGGGAAAGAGCGGGCGGGCGGGGGATGAGCGGGTGGGTGGGGGATGAGCGGGTGAGGGATGAGACGGGGCGGCGGCCTCGGGGCGTCCGGGGGCTCGGGGGTGCCCCTAGGGGACGGGGCCGGGGGGAGGGGGGGTGGCGGGGGCGGCCTCAGGGTTTTCCCCTAAGGGTCGTGCGGGCCCCCGGTGGGCCCAACGGGCGGGGCGGGGAGGGGGTTCCCGGCGGGGGTCACCCGTGGGGGTGAGTTGTCGTGTGGGCGAAGCGGTTTGGCGGGGGCGGTTACGCTGAGAGTTCGTGATCCCTCACCGGATCGTGCCCAGCTCCCGACGTCACAAGGTCAGCAGATGCCCGTCGAGTCCGCACCCTCGGTCTTCCCCCAGCTCGAAGCCCTGCTTCCGCACGTGCAGAAGCCCATCCAGTACGTCGGCGGTGAGCTGAACTCCACGGTGAAGCCGTGGGAGGAGTGCGATGTGCGCTGGGCGCTCATGTACCCCGACGCGTACGAGGTCGGGCTGCCCAACCAGGGCGTCATGATCCTCTACGAGGTCCTCAACGAGCGCGAGGGCGTCCTCGCCGAGCGCACGTACAGCGTGTGGCCCGACCTGGAGAAGCTCATGCGGGAGCACCACGTCCCGCAGTTCACCGTCGACAGCCACCGCCCCGTCGGCGCCTTCGACCTCTTCGGCCTCAGCTTCTCCACCGAGCTGGGCTACACGAACATGCTCGCCGCGCTCGACCTCGCGGGCATCCCGCTGGAGGCCGCCGACCGCACCGTGGCCCACCCGCTCGTCGTCGCGGGCGGCCACGCCGCCTTCAACCCCGAGCCCGTCGCCGACTTCATCGACTGCGCCGTGATCGGCGACGGCGAGCAGGCCGTCCTGGAGATCACCGAGGTCGTACGGGCCTGGAAGGCCGAGGGCATGCCCGGCGGTCGCGACGAGGTGCTGCTGCGGCTCGCGAAGACGGGCGGCGTGTACGTACCGCGCTTCTACGACGTCGAGTACCTCCCCGACGGCCGCATCGCCCGTACCGTCCCCAACCGCTCCGGCGTCCCGTGGCGCGTCTCCAAGCACACCGTCATGGACCTCGACGAGTGGCCCTACCCCAAGCAGCCGCTCGTCCCGCTCGCCGAGACCGTCCACGAGCGCATGTCCGTCGAGATCTTCCGCGGCTGCACGCGCGGCTGCCGCTTCTGCCAGGCCGGGATGATCACCCGCCCCGTGCGCGAGCGCTCCATCACCGGCATCGGCGACATGGTCGAGAAGGGCCTGCGCGCCACCGGCTTCGAGGAGGTCGGCCTGCTCTCGCTCTCCTCCGCCGACCACTCCGAGATCGGCGACGTCGCCAAGGGGCTCGCGGACCGCTACGAGGAGGAGAAGATCGGCCTCTCCCTCCCCTCGACCCGCGTCGACGCCTTCAACGTCGACCTCGCCAACGAGCTGACCCGCAACGGGCGCCGCTCCGGACTCACCTTCGCCCCCGAGGGCGGCAGCGAGCGGATGCGCAAGGTCATCAACAAGATGGTCAGCGAAGAGGACCTCATCCGCACCGTCTCCACCGCCTACGGCAACGGCTGGCGGCAGGTGAAGCTCTACTTCATGTGCGGGCTCCCCACCGAGACCGACGAGGACGTCCTCCAGATCGCCGACATGGCGACCCGCGTCATCGCCGAGGGCCGCGCCGCCTCCGGCCGCAACGACATCCGCGCGACCGTCTCCATCGGCGGCTTCGTGCCCAAGCCCCACACCCCCTTCCAGTGGGCCCCGCAGCTCTCGCCCGAGGACACCGACGCGCGCCTCGCGAAGCTCCGCGACAAGATCCGCGGCGACAAGAAATACGGGCGCTCCATCGGCTTCCGCTACCACGACGGCAAGCCCGGCATCGTCGAGGGCCTCCTCTCGCGCGGCGACCGCCGCGTGGGCGCGGTCATCCGCGCGGTGTACGAGGACGGCGGGCGCTTCGACGGCTGGCGCGAGTACTTCTCGTACGACCGCTGGATGGCCTGCGCCGAGAAGACGCTGCCCGCCTTCGGCGTGGACGTGGACTGGTACACGACCCGTGAGCGCTCCTACGAGGAGGTCCTGCCCTGGGACCACCTCGACTCCGGGCTCGACAAGGACTGGCTGTGGGAGGACTGGCAGGACGCGCTCGACGAGACCGAGGTCGAGGACTGCCGGTGGACGCCGTGCTTCGACTGCGGGGTGTGTCCTTCGATGCAGACGGAGATCCAGATCGGGCCGACGGGGCGAAAGCTTCTTCCCCTGTCGGTGGCGGGGCAGTAGTTCAGCCCGTGTCCGGGGCGGGCCTCGCGGGGCTCCGCCCCGGGCCCGGTTTCGGGGCTCCGCCCCGGGCCCCGCTCCTCCATCGCCAAAGGGGCTGGATAGTGCTGCGGGAACCCCCGCTCTCCGCTGCACGTACTCTAGAGAGAAGGACGACCGCACTCTCTAAGGACTGACTCCCCTGGGCAAGCGACAGCCCGAAGGCCCCCCTCCGGCGCCGGTCACGCAGCGCATCCGGCTGCGGTACACCAAGCGCGGGCGCCTCCGGTTCACCAGCCACCGCGACTTCCAGCGCGCCTTCGAGCGCGCGCTGCGCCGCGCCGAGGTACCCATGGCCTACTCCGCGGGCTTCACACCGCACCCGCGCGTGTCGTACGCCAACGCCGCACCCACCGGCACCGGCAGCGAGGCCGAGTACCTGGAGATCGGCCTCGCCGCGTCCCGCGACCCGGAACGCCTGCGCCGACTGCTCGACGAATCGCTGCCCACCGGGCTCGACATCGTCGACGCGGTCGAGGCCCGCACCCCGCACCTCACCGAGCGCCTCCAGGCCAGCGTGTGGGACCTGCGACTCGACCAGGTCGCCCCCGAGACCGCCGCGCTCGCCGCCGAGAAGTTCATGGCGGAGAGTACGGTCGAGGTGGAACGCCTCACGAAGAACGGCGTACGCACCTTCGACGCCCGCGCCGCCGTCGTCCGTCTCGGCCTCGCCGAACAGCGGGCCGACGAGCCGACCGAGCGTCCTTGTGCGATACTGCGCCTGGTAGTACGGCACCTGACACCCGCCGTACGTCCTGACGACGTCCTGTCCGGCCTCCGAGCCGTGGCCGAACTGGCGCCGCCGGTCCCCGCAGCGGTGACCAGGCTGGCGCAGGGGCCGCTCGATGAGGAGTCCGGCACGGTCACCGACCCGCTCGCGCCCGACCGCGAGGCGGCACCGCCAGCCACGGCAGCCACCGTGAGCGCCGGCTCCGCCACCGCGACGACGCCCGCCGAGGAAGGCACCGCGTAGGGAGTTCCCCGCCCACCCCGGCGGGCCCGCAGCACCTGGTACGGCACTGCCCCAGCCTCCCGGCTGGGAGGAGCCTCCACACCTGCGGCCCCGCCCCGGGAACGGCGGGAAGCCTCCTGACCGGCCGTCGCACCGCACCGCCTTCGTACCCGGAATCCACCGGGACCGGGCGGGGCACCCGACCACAAGACTTTCGCCAGGCCGCCGCACCCGCGGCCGGAACCGGCGAGACAGACACGAACAAGCTCCTGAGCGGCGCCCGCGCCCTCCGGTCCGGCGGCCACCGCGCGTCCAGCGCGAGCCGCCCGCGTCACCGGTAAACGGCGCGGCGCCCGGGAGCACGACGGGAGACACCCCCGCAATGCTTGAGCCGAAGGAACCCGGCACTTCCGGGACCCACGACGACACCCCCTCCTCGCCCGGCGACACGCTGCCGCCGCGCCGCAGGCGCCGCGCCGCCTCACGCCCCGCGGGCCCGCCCGCCGGGCAGAGCGCCACCGCGGAGAACCCCGCCGCCGAGCAGGCCGCCCAGGCCGCACCGGCGAAGGCGCCCGAGACGGAGACCACCACCCGTACGAGCGAAGCCGAGGCCGAGCCCGCCGCGCCGCGCCGCCGCCGTGCCACGCGCCGCGCCTCCGCGCCCGCCGGAGCCCCGCAGAGCGCCGCGCAGGCCGAGGAGACCCCCGGCGCCCCCGAGCCCGCCGAGGTCGCGGCAGCCGTCGCGCACCCGGCCGACGAGGCCGCCGAGCCCGCCGCGCCGCGCCGCCGCCGTGCCACCCGCCGCGCCTCCGCACCCGCCGGAGCCCCGCAGGCCGCCCCGGCCGACGAGGAGCCGCAGGCCACCGCGCAGGCCGAGAAGCCCGCCCGCGCCGAGAAGGCCGCGCAGGCCGAGAAGCCCGCCCGCGCCGAGAAGGCCGCGCAGGCCGAGAAGGCCGAGAAGCCCGCTCAGGTCGCCTCCGAGGCCGACGAGGACGACGGCGACGTGCGCCGCCGCGCGCGGCGCAAGCCCGCCCGCAGCCGCGCCACCTTCACCGAGCCGCAGATCCAGCCCCGCCAGTCCGCGAAGAGCGGCGCGAAGGGCGAGGAGCGCGGCGAGGAGACCCGCGGCGGCCGCAAGCCCGCGGTGCCCGTCTTCCGGGCCCCGGTCTTCACCGAGCCGACCTTCCAGTTCCAGACCCCCGAGCGCGCCGCCGCCGAGGCCGCCGCCACCGGTGACGACGAGGACGGCGCGCCCGCCGCCCCCACCGCTCCCGCCCGCGCCGAAGAGGGCGAGCCCGGGCGGCGCAAGCGGCGCCGCCGCGAGGAGCGCGAGCAGCCCCGTACCGCCGAGGCCCCCGCGCCCAAGGCCGAGAAGGCCCCCGCGCCCGCCGAGGACGTGACCGAGCCCGCGGAGTCCGCCGAGTCCGCCGAGCCGGCCGAGTCCGCCGAGTCCGCCGAGGACACCGAGCGTCAGTACGGCGACGAGGGCGAGCGTCCCTCGCGCCGCCGTCGCCGGGGCGGCCGGCGCCGCAGGCGCGGCGAGAGCGCCGAGCAGGACCAGCGCGAGGACCGCGAGGACGAGGAGGAGGGCGAGGAGCCCGCCGCCGAGGAGGCCACCGCCCCCGCGCCCGCCGCCGAGCGCCGCCCGGCCCCCGCCGAGGACACGGCCGACGAGGAGCGCGACGAGGAGCCCGAGGGCTCCGCCGCGCGGGACGAGGACGAGGGCTCCGGCTCCTCCTCCAGCCGTCGCCGCCGTCGCCGTCGCCGTCGCGCCTCGGACGCCTCCGGCGAGGCCGAGGCCACGCCCGCGGCCGACGACCCCGAGCGCACCGTGGTCAAGATCCGCGAGCCGAAGGAACGGCGCAAGGAGACCGACCACAGCGACGAGGTGC
The DNA here is from genome assembly GCF_044749745.1 of Streptomyces sp. NPDC088923. NCBI lineage: Bacteria > Bacillati > Actinomycetota > Actinomycetes > Kitasatosporales > Streptomycetaceae > Streptomyces > Streptomyces sp. NPDC088923. Next base: position 1,645,727 of record NZ_JBIVIO010000001.1, read on the forward strand.
AGTCCATCAAGGGCTCCACGCGACTGGAGGCGAAGAAGCAGCGCCGCCGCGAGGGCCGCGAGCAGGGCCGCCGCCGGGTGCCGATCATCACCGAGGCCGAGTTCCTCGCGCGCCGCGAGGCCGTCGAGCGGGTCATGGTCGTCCGCGAGCAGGGCGAGCGCACCCAGATCGGCGTACTGGAGGACGACGTCCTCGTCGAGCACTACGTCAACAAGGCCGAGTCGACCTCGTACGTCGGCAACGTCTACCTCGGCAAGGTGCAGAACGTGCTGCCCTCCATGGAGGCCGCGTTCATCGACATCGGCAAGGGCCGCAACGCGGTCCTGTACGCCGGTGAGGTCAACTTCGAGGCGCTCGGCTACCACGGCCCGCGCCGCATCGAGACCGCGCTCAAGTCCGGTCAGTCGGTCCTCGTGCAGGTCACGAAGGACCCGATCGGCCACAAGGGCGCCCGCCTCACGAGCCAGGTCTCGCTCCCGGGGCGCTACCTGGTCTACGTGCCCGAGGGCTCGATGACCGGCATCAGCCGCAAGCTCCCCGACACCGAGCGCGCGCGCCTGAAGACCATCCTCAAGAAGATCGTCCCCGAGAACGCCGGCGTCATCGTGCGCACGGCCGCCGAGGGCGCGAGCGAGGACGAGCTGCGGCGCGACGTCGAGCGGCTCCAGTCGCAGTGGGAGGACATCCAGAAGAAGGCGAAGACGGGCAACGCGCCGACGCTCCTCTACGGCGAGCCCGACATGACCGTCCGGGTCGTCCGCGACATCTTCAACGAGGACTTCACGAAGGTCGTCGTCAGCGGCGACCGCGCCTGGGAGACCATCCACGGCTACGTCTCGCACGTCGCCCCCGACCTCGTCGGGCGCCTGTCGCGGTGGACCTCCGAGGTCGACGCCTTCGCCACGTACCGCATCGACGAGCAGCTCGCCAAGGCGCTCGACCGCAAGGTGTGGCTGCCCTCCGGCGGCTCCCTCGTGATCGACAAGACCGAGGCGATGATCGTCGTCGACGTCAACACCGGGAAGTTCACAGGCCAGGGCGGCAACCTGGAGGAGACCGTCACCAGGAACAACCTGGAGGCGGCCGAGGAGATCGTGCGCCAGCTGCGGCTGCGCGACCTCGGCGGGATCGTCGTCATCGACTTCATCGACATGGTCCTGGAGTCCAACCGCGACCTCGTCCTGCGGCGCCTCCTGGAGTGCCTGGGCCGCGACCGCACCAAGCACCAGGTCGCCGAGGTCACCTCGCTCGGCCTCGTGCAGATGACGCGCAAGCGCGTCGGACAGGGGCTCCTGGAGTCCTTCTCCGAGACCTGCGTCCACTGCAACGGGCGCGGCGTCATCGTCCACCTCGACCAGCCCACGACCACGGGCGGCGGCGGGGGCGGCGGCAAGCGGAAGAAGAAGGGCAAGGGTGGCGAGCAGGCCGAGCACGTCGACCACGCCGAGCACGAGCTGACGTACGAGTACGTGAGCGCCGAGCAGGCGGAGGAGGCGAAGGCCCAGGAGGAGCCCGCCACCGAGGTCGTCACCGGGCCCGCCGCACTGCCCGAGCCCGTCTTCACGCCCGACGAGGACCTGTACAGCAGCGCCGCCGAGGCCGAGGCGGCCGCCGCCGGGTACGGCGGGCGGCGTGAGCGCAGCCGGCGCCGTGCCTCGCGGCGGGCCTCCTCGCCCGCCGGGGCACCGCGCGAGTCGCGGGTCACCGACACGGACACGGTCGGCGCCTACGACCCCGAGGAGCTGAAGGGCGAGCAGCCCGAGGCCATCGTCGAGGTGCGGGAACCGGCCGCCGACGCGGTCGCGGACGCGGCGGTCGAGCCGCTCGCCGACACGGTCGTGGAACCGGTCGTCGAGCCCGAGGCCGTCGAGGTCGTGACGGCGGCGACGCTGCCCGCCTCGGCCGTCGCGGACACCGTCGCCACCGAGGAGGCCCCCCGGGGCCGCGGGCGGCGCCGGGCGACGCGCAAGGCGAGCGCCCCGGCGGGTTCGCCGAAGGCCGCCGAGCCGGTCGAGGTCGTCGTGCCCGTCGCGGAGGTCTCCGCACCCGAGCCCGTCGCCGAACTGGCCGCCGAGCCCGAGCCCGCGGAGGTCGTCCCCGAGGCGGCGCCCCCGGCGCGTGCCAGGCGCCGCGTCGTCCGCGAGGTGGCCGCCCCGGCGACCTCGGCCTCGGACGAGGACGCGGTGCTCGTGGTCCCGGCGACGCAGGCCCCGGCCTCCGGCGAGGAGACCCCGGCCGAGGTGGCTCCCGTGAAGAAGACGACGGCGCGGAAGACCGCGGCGAAGAAGGCGCCCGCCAAGAAGACCGCGGCGAAGACCACCGCGGCCAAGAAGGCGCCCGCCAAGAAGGCCGCCACGAAGAAGGCGGTGGCCGACAAGGCCGCGGAGGCGGCTCCGGAGGAGGCCCAGGCCCCCGCCGAGGCCCCCGCCGAGGAGGTGCCCGCGAAGAAGGCGGTGCGCAAGACGGCGGCGAAGAAGACGACCGCCGCCAAGAAGACGACCGCCGCCGCGAAGAAGGCGCCGGCCAAGAAGACGGCCGCCAAGAAGGCGCCCGCGAAGAAGGCGACGGCCCGGAAGGCGACGGAGTCGCCGGAGGGCGCGGAGTCCTGAGCCGACGGCCGTGAGAGGCCGCCTCCGTCCCCGTGGGGGTGGGGGCGGCCTTCTCGCGTACGGGTGCGCTGCTGGGTCCGCCGTGCGCACCCGCCCCCAGCCTTCGGCCGGGGGGGACCCCCACGCACAGCGGAACGATTGCCCACAGCGGAACTGCGGGACGAATGTCCACAGCGGAACCGGCGACCGGCGTAGGGTGTGGGGCTCTTCGGGGCCGGTTTGACCCTCTGTGTGGGGGACCCGTAGTCTTGGCCCTTGGCGTCTCTGGCGCCACCTTCTGAGCATCCCACCTCCGGGCGGGCGGCGTCTTCGCCGTCATGAGCCCCGGGGAGGCCGCTCATCCCTCCTTCGGTGGACCGGGGTTCTCCCCTGCCTCCGGCGGGCGGCTGGCATCAGGAGGTCCCGTTTTCGAGCACAGAGAGTGAGATCCGCGTGTACGCCATCGTGCGCAGCGGTGGTCGCCAGCACAAGGTTGCTGTCGGCGACATCGTTGAGGTTGACAAGATTTCCACTGCCAAGGTGGGCGACACGGTCGAGCTCTCGACCCTGCTGCTCGTCGACGGCGAGGCCGTCACCAGCGACCCGTGGGTGCTGGCCGGTATCAAGGTCGTGGCCGAGGTCGTCGACCACCACAAGGGCCAGAAGATCGACATTCTGCGCTACAAGAACAAGACCGGCTACCGCCGTCGTCAGGGCCACCGCCAGCAGTACACGGCGGTCAAGGTCACTGAGATCCCCACGGCTGCGAAGTAAGGGACTGAGGAGACATGGCACACAAGAAGGGCGCGTCGTCCACCCGGAACGGCCGCGATTCCAATGCTCAGCGGCTCGGCGTGAAGCGCTTCGGCGGTCAGGTCGTCAACGCCGGTGAGATCATCGTCCGCCAGCGCGGCACCCACTTCCACCCGGGCGCCGGTGTCGGCCGCGGCAAGGACGACACCCTCTTCGCGCTCGACGCGGGTGCGGTCCAGTTCGGCACGAGCCGTGGCCGCAACGTCGTGAACATCGTCCCCGTCGCCTGATCAGTCACCACCTGATCAGCCGTATCGGCGGCGCGTGACCTCACGCGTGGTTTTTCGCGAGGGCGGACTCCCTCCCACCGACAGCACCGGCGGGAAGTGAGTCCGCCTTTCGCGCGTTATGCACCACTGGCGCGCGATCCCGCACCCTTGACATAACTCGTAGCACTTTTCACCCGCAGTACTGGAGGCACACCCATGACCACCTTCGTGGACCGCGTCGAACTGCACGTCGCCGCGGGTAACGGGGGCCACGGCTGCGCCTCCGTGCACCGGGAGAAGTTCAAGCCGCTCGGCGGCCCGGACGGCGGCAACGGCGGTCGCGGCGGCGACGTCATCCTCGTCGTGGAGCAGTCCGTGACGACGCTCCTCGACTACCACCACAGCCCGCACCGCAAGGCCACCAACGGCAAGCCGGGCGAGGGCGGCAACCGCTCCGGCAAGGAGGGCGAGGACCTCGTCCTCCCCGTCCCCGACGGCACCGTCGTGCTCGACAAGGCCGGCAACGTCCTCGCCGACCTCGTCGGCCAGGGCACGAGCTTCGTCGCCGCCTCCGGCGGTCGCGGCGGTCTCGGCAACGCGGCGCTCTCCTCGGCCCGCCGCAAGGCGCCCGGTTTCGCGCTGCTCGGCGAGCCGGGCGACGCCGGGGACCTGCTCCTGGAGCTGAAGACCGTCGCGGACGTCGCGCTCGTCGGCTACCCGAGCGCGGGCAAGTCCTCGCTCATCTCGGTGCTCTCCGCCGCCCGCCCGAAGATCGCCGACTACCCCTTCACGACGCTCGTCCCCAACCTCGGGGTCGTCACGGCCGGCGAGACGGTCTTCACCGTCGCCGACGTGCCCGGGCTCATCCCCGGCGCGAGCCGGGGCAAGGGCCTCGGCCTGGAGTTCCTGCGGCACGTCGAGCGCTGCTCGGTGCTCGTGCACGTCCTCGACACCGCCACGCTCGAATCGGACCGCGACCCGGTCTCCGACCTCGACGTCATCGAGGAGGAGCTCAAGCAGTACGGGGGCCTCAACAAGCGGCCCCGCGTCGTGGTCCTCAACAAGATCGACGTGCCGGACGGCAAGGACCTCGCCGAGATGGTCCGCCCCGACCTGGAGGCGCGCGGCTACCAGGTCTTCGAGGTCTCGGCCGTCGCGCACACCGGTCTGCGCGAGCTGAGCTTCGCGCTCGGCGACCTCGTCGCGCGCTACCGCGCCTCGAAGCCGAAGGAGGAGGCGACGCGCGTCGTCATCCGCCCGAAGGCCGTCGACGACGCCGGGTTCACGGTCACGCTGGAGGACAACGGCATCTACCGTGTACGGGGCGAGAAGCCCGAGCGCTGGGTGCGGCAGACCGACTTCAACAACGACGAGGCCGTCGGCTACCTCGCGGACCGGCTCAACCGGCTCGGCGTCGAGGAAGCGCTCATGAAGGCGGGGGCGCGCACCGGCGACGGGGTCGCGATCGGCCCCGAGGAGAACGCGGTCGTCTTCGATTGGGAGCCCACGATGCTCGCGGGCGCCGAGATGCTCGGCCGCCGCGGCGAGGACCACCGGCTCGACCCGATGCGTCCCGCGGTGCAGCGCCGAAGGGACCGGCAGGCCGAGCGGGACGAGGCACAGAAGCAGTTCGACGGCTTCGACCCCTTCGGGGAACTCTGAGCCACGGCCGGCACCGCGGGGCCCCGCGCACCTCCGGGTGGGCGGGGCCCCGCGCCGGTCGCGGACACGGTGCCGGTCGCGGGCACGACGCCGGTCGCGGGCACGGGGCCGCGAGCGGGCGGGGGCCGTTCGCGGGCGCGCATCCCCGCAAGGGCCCGGTACTCATCCACAGCCGAACCCGCATGAAGTATCGGCCGACAGTGCGACAAAAGCACCCAGAAGGACGGCGTCTCCGCGCGAGACGGGCGTTCCGCTGGGAGCGTGGGGCCATGTCTCCCGTCCCGCCCCGCCTGAGCGTCATCGTCCCCGTCTACGACGTAGAGACCTACCTCCCGGCGTGCCTCGACTCGCTCGCCGCGCAGACGCTGCGCGAGATCGAGGTGATCGTCGTCGACGACGGCTCGCCGGACGGCTCGGCCCTCATCGCCGAGGAGTACGCCCGGCGCGACCCGCGCTTCCGCCTCGTGCGGCAGGAGAACCAGGGGCTCGGCGCGGCGCGCAACACCGGGATCGACGCCGCGCACCCCGAGGCCGAGTTCCTCGCCTTCGTCGACAGCGACGACATGGTCCCCGCCGACGCGTACCGGCTCATGCTCGCGAGCCTCGACGCGAGCGGCTCCGACTTCGCGACCGGCAACGTACGGCACATCGACTCCCGGCGCGTGTGGCAGTCGCCCATGCACCGCTTCCTCGGCGCGGGCGCCGAGCGGCGCACGCACGTGACGCGCAAGCAGAAGCTCCTCACCGACCGCATCGCGTGCAACAAGGTCTTCCGCAAGGACTTCTGGACCCGGCACGGGCTGCGCTTCCCGGTCGGCGTGCTCTACGAGGACACCCCCGTCATCGTCCCCGCGCACTTCCTCGCCGAAGCCGTCGACATCGTCTCCGAGCCCGTCTACTACTGGCGCATGCGCGAGGGCGAGGCCGGCCCGTCGATCACCCAGCGCCGCACCGAGCCCCGGGCCGTACGGGACCGGGCCGCCGCCGTCACCCAGGTGAGCCGCTTCCTCGCCGGACGCCCCGAGCCCGAGGCGGCCCGCCTGCGCGCCGCCTTCGACCGCAACGTCCTCGTCAGCGACCTGTGGGCCTTCCTCAAGGTCCTCCCCGAGGGCGACGACGAGTACCGTGCCGCGTTCGTCCGCGCCGCCAACACCTTCCTCGACCGCGTCGACCCCGAAACGGTCCACCGGCTGCCCGCGCAGGCCCGCGTCAAATGGCTCCTCGTCCGCAAGCACGAGACCGCGGTGCTGCTCGGCGTCCTCGCCGAGGAGCGCGCGGGCGGCCGGGGACGCGTCCACGGCAGGCTGCGCAAGTACGTCTCCTACGCGTCCGCCCCCGCCACCGGCGGGCCACTGCCCAAGCGGGTCCACCGCATCGACCGGGACCTGCACCTGCTCGCCTCGCTCAGGACCCTGTCCTGGGAGGAGGGCGGGCTGCGGCTCACCGGCCACGCCTGGATCGACCGGATCGACCAGCCGGGACCGCTGAGCGCGGTCAAGGCGCTCGCCCTCGTCGAAGAGGGCACAGGCCGCCGCCTCGTGCTGCCCACGCGCAACGTCCACTGCCCCGAGGCGACCGTGCTCGCGGGACGCAGGCAGCACAACTACGACTGGTCCGGCTTCAGCCACCTGCTCGACCCCGCACGGCTGCGCCCCGAGGGCGGCTGGCGCGAGAGCGTGTGGCGCGTCGGCGTCGTCATGGCGGGCGGTGGGCTTCTGCGGCGACGCGGGCTCGCGGCGAAGGGCCCCGACACGGCGGGCAACCCCCCGTACCAGTGGCTCGACGAGGACCACCGGCTCCTCCCGTACAGCGAACGCGGAGTGCTGCGGCTGCGCGTCGAGCGGGTACGCGCGCTCGTCACCGGCCACCGCGCGCTCGGCGAGGACGCGGTCGAGATCGCGGGCACCCTGCGCCGCCCGCTGGACGAGGGCGACCGGCTGGTCCTGCGCCTCACCAACCACAAGACGGGTGAGACCCAGGACCACCAGGCCGAGGTACGGCGCGAAGCCGAGCGGACCGACTTCACCGTGCGGGTGCCGCTCGACGCCGTCGCGCTGCTCCCGGGGACCGTCGCCGCCGAGACCGGCGAGACGGCCGAGGCGGGCCAGGAACGCGAGGACGCCCGCGCCGCCGCCGACGCGAGCGGAGGCACCGCCACGGCGGACGCCGACCTGCGCCCCGTACCCGCGCCGGAGCGCGGGAAGCCGGGCTCCCCCTCCGGCACCCCCACGCCCGTCGCCGCCTCGGCCCTCCTCGCCGCCCGCAGGGCCTGGAGCACGAGCCTCGTCGTGATCTCCGCCAAGGGCCCGCGCCGCCACTACTCCACCGTCGTGCGCGACGGCCTCGCCGACCTCCAGCTCAGGCTGCCCGCGTCCCTCGCCCCCGGCGCCGAGCACTACGAGACCGCGCTCCTGAGCGGCAGCAACGGCTACCTCAAGATCGTCGGACGCGCCGTCCAGGCCCGCCTCACCGAGGCGACGTGGCAGGACGGCACGTACACCCTGAGCGGCAGCGCGCCGCTCGACCTCGAAGGCGCCGCCTTCGTCGTCAAGGCGCGCGACCGCTTCGAGGAGCACACGGGCGAGGTGCGCGCACTGCCCGGCGGACGCTTCGAGGCGCGCTTCACTCCCTCGCGCATGTCCCGCCGCCAGCGCCTCCCGCTCGCGAGCGGGAGGTGGAACCTCTTCCTCCGCGTCCCCGGGCAGCCGCTCGACGTGCCCTTCACGATCGACCGGCTCTCCGTGCCCGCCTTCCCCGTGCACGGGACGGCCGACGGGCGCGACTACGAACTCCAGGCCCGCTGGCACGACTTCCCGCAGCTCAACTGCCTCTCCGAACTGCGGACGGACGAGCGCGGCGTCTACCACCAGGCGCGCCTGCGCAGGGACGTCTACGAGGCGGGCCGCGCCAAACCGCTGCGCGACGCCGTCCTCTTCATCAGCTACAATGGCAAGCAGTACTCGGACAGCCCCCGCGCCGTCCACGAGGAACTGGTCCGCACAGGCAGCGACCTCGAACAGCTCTGGCTCGTCCGCGACGACCAGGCGGCGCTGCCGCCCACCGCGCGCAAGGTGCGACTGTGGAGCGAGGAGTGGTTCGACGCCCTCGCGCGCGCCCGCTACATCGTCACCAACGCGCACCTGCCGCACTGGATCGAACGCCGCCCCGGACAGGTCATCGTGCAGACCTGGCACGGCACGATGCTCAAGAAGATCGGCCTCGACATCGAGGCCCCCGCCTTCAACCCCGACTACCACGAGCAACTGCGCGCCGAGACGAGGAACTGGACCTTCCTCGTCTCCGCGAACCGCTTCAGCACCCCGATCCTGCGCCGCTCCATGGGCTTCGAGGGCGAGATCCTGGAGACCGGCTACCCGCGCAACGACGTGCTCTACGCGCCCGACCAGGCCGAGCGCGCCAAGGAGATCCGCGAGTCCCTCGGCGTGCCGCCCGGCAAACGCGTCATCCTCTACGCCCCCACCTGGCGCGACGACGACGCCCACAGCCAGGGCCGCTTCCGCTTCGACCTCAAGCTCGACACCGAGCGCGCCCGCGCCGAACTCGGCCACGACCACGTCCTCCTGGTGCGCCGCCACTCCAACACCGTGGACGGCGTGACGGGCGCGGGCGACGGCTTCGTCCTCGACGTCTCCGACTACCCGGACATCTCCGACCTCTACCTCGCCGCCGACATCCTCGTCACGGACTACTCCTCCGTGATGTTCGACTACGCGCACCTGCGCCGCCCCATGGTCTTCTTCACCTACGACCTGGAGCACTACCGCGACACCCTGCGCGGCTTCTACTTCGACTTCGAGCGCAACGCCCCGGGCCCCCTCGTCCGCACGACCGAGGAACTCCTGTCGGCCCTGCGCAACATCGACCGCGTCATCGCCGACTACAGCGAGCGCTACCAGCTCTTCCACGAGGAGTTCTGCGACCTCGACGACGGCCACGCGACGGAACGGCTGGTGGAGCGGATGCTGGCGGAGGGGATGCGGGCGAAGGAGGCGTGAGGCGCGAGGGCCGTACCGCCTGCGTCCCCACCGGCTCCGCACCCGCCGCTACGCTGCGAGGCGGTACGGCCGTCGCCCGGGGCGACGGGAACGGCGTCACCGCCGAGGACGGGAAGGCTGTCCTCCTGAGGTGGCGGGAGAGAGGGAGACAGCATGACGTGGCTGGTGACGGGTGGTGCCGGGTACATCGGGGCGCATGTGGTGCGGGTGCTCGTGGGGGCCGGAGTGCCGGTCGTCGTGTTCGACGACCTGTCCACGGGGGAGGCCGCGCGGCTGCCCGAGGGGGTGCCGCTGGAGACCGGGAGCGTGCTCGACCGGGCGAGGCTGGACGCGGTGCTCGGTGAACACCGGGTGACCGGCGTGCTGCACATCGCGGGCAAGAAGCAGGTCGCCGAGTCCGTCGAGCGACCGCTGCACTACTACCAGGAGAACGTCGAGGGGTTGCGCGTCCTGCTGGAGGCCATGCGGGCCGCCGCCGTGGACCGGCTCGTCTTCTCCTCCTCCGCCTCCGTGTACGGGGTGCCCGAGCCCGAAATCGTCACCGAGGACACGCCCTGCCTGCCGATCTCCCCCTACGGCGAGACGAAGCTCATCGGCGAGTGGCTCCTGCGGGACGCCTCGGTCGCGTACGGACTGCGCACCATCGCCCTGCGCTACTTCAACGTCGTCGGCGCCGGCCTGCCCGCCCTCGCCGACAAGGGCGCGGCGAACCTCGTACCGCTCATCTTCGAGCGCGTCGACGCGGGCCGCCCGCCGCTCGTCTTCGGCGACGACTACGACACCCCGGACGGCACCTGCGTGCGTGACTACGTGCACGTGCAGGACATCGCCGAAGCCCACCTCGCCGCCGCGCGCCGCCTCGACGAGGCGCCCGAGGGGACCGCGCTGCGGCTCAACATCGGTCGCGGCGAGGGCAGTTCCGTACTGGAGATGATCGAGCGCGTCCTCAAGACGACGGGCCGCACCGACCTCGTCCCCGAGGTCGTCCCGCGCCGCCCCGGCGACGCCGCCCGCTGCGTGGCCTCCGCCGACGCGATCCGCGCCGAGCTGGGCTGGAGCGCGCGGTACGGACTGGACGACATGATCGAGTCCGCCTGGCAGGGCTGGCGCCACCTCCACGACTGAGCGGGAACCGGGGCCCCGGGACCGTCCACCCGGGGCCCGTACGCCCGGGACCTATACGCCCGGGACCCGTACGCGCGAAACGGCGGCCCACCCCCCTACCACCAGGGGATGGGCCGCCGTCAGTTCCCGCGGCCGGGGACTCAGTCCGCCGTCCGCTCCAGCGAGTCCGGCTCGGCCGGGGCGAGGGCGTCCGCGGCGAAGTCCCGCTCCTCCTCGCCCTCGGCCACCGCGGCGCGCGCGGCGGCGGCGCGGTCGGCCTGGGTGGGGACGAGCGTCGTCGCGCCCTCGCGGGCGAGCTGCCGCTCCTCGCGCTCCAGCGCCTTGGCCGACAGCGCCTCGACGGCCCGCGCGAAGCGCGACTGCGAGCTGGGCTCGTCGGGCCCGAGCAGGTACTGCTTCAGCTCCCCGCGCGCCCGCGCGAACTCGTCCCGCGAGGCGTCCCGCGCCGCCGCGAGCAGCGTGGGGATCTGCGCGGCGTCCGGGGTCAGGATCGTCGCGGCCCGCACGGTCGGGAAGTCGGTCCTGAACTGCTTCTCGCCGACACCCGCCGTGTTCGCCACCGCGTACGGCTTGCCGCTCGCGAGGTAGTCGGACACGACGCTGGAGACGTCGCTGATGAGCAGGTCCGCCTGGTTGAAGCAGGAGTAGAGCGCGGGGCGCGGGCCCGTGATGATCTGGTGCGCGTCCTCGGGCAGCGAGGCCCAGTAGGCCTCCTCCCAGCGGCGGGTCGCCTCGTCGACGGCCTTGTCACGGCCACCGGAGGGAGTGCCCTGGACGAGCATGCGCTCCATCTCGTCGGAACCCTCGCGATAGTCGGCCGCGGTGAGCCGGTCGAGTTCGGCCGCGAGCCGCTCCAGCTCCGCCGCACCCCTGTCCTTCGCGTCCTTCACCACCGGGCGAGCGCCGCTCGCGGCGCGGATCAGTTCCTGGATGCGCTCGTTCGCCGCGCCTGCGCGGGGGTCCACGGAGCCCGTCATCGGGTGCGGCTTGTAGAGCAGCCGCACCTTCGGGTCGGCGAGCAGCCGCCGCACGATGTTCTCGCCCGCCTCGATGACCGAGGTGTTGCCCGGCTGCCCGTCCCAGCCCTCCCACGTCGGCGCGTAGAGCACGGTCGTGACGGACTTGCCCGGGGCCACCGTGTCGATGCCCTTGAGCTGCGGGCGCCCGATCTCGACGACGTCCTTGTCCTCGACGCCGACGTCCGCGAGGGCGTACCGCTCACGCGCGGCGGGCCCGGCGACCCACACCTCGTCGTACGCCTTCGCGTACGGGTTGCAGCTGGAGAGCTTGTCGCTCTCGCCGTGGTTGACGAAGGCGTGCTTGATGCCGGGCATCCGCAGGACCTGCGAGGTCTTGCCCGAGTTCGAGGGGTGGATGAGCGACTTCAGCGTGGACTGCTCGATGCGCATGAGGTGCGCGACCTTCGGCAGGCACAGCACCGGCAGGTCCGTCGCGGCGATCTTCTGCACCATGAACCGCTCGCGCAGGATGATGACCGGCCGCCCCGGCAGGGCGGCGAGCGGTTCCAGCCACATGTTCGCCTGGTACGCGGACGAGGCGCCGCCCGAGAAGTACATCCCGGTCGTCGGGCGGTACGCGGCGAGCCACTCGTCGAGCCAGGCCAGGGCCCGCTCCTCGTTGAGCGCGCGGCGCCGGGGCAGCAGGTGCACGGCGAGCCGGATGATCCCGGCGAGCGAGAGGACGAGCGAGACGCCGATCCCGGCGAGCGCCCAGACGGTCTCGTCGGCGGCGACGGTGGCGAGCAGGCCCACGGTCGCGGGGAGCCCGAAGCCGAGCAGCCGGTGCCCCGGCCGGCGCAGCAGCAGCGCGGGCGGCGCGGGGGTGAGCTTGAGGCCGCTCGTGTCGATGTTGCGCGTCACGAAGGGGAGCGTGCGGGTCCTGCGGACCAGGATCGCGGCGCCCTGCGAGACGAAGTGGAGCCCGTACACGGCGAGGAGCCCCAGGAGCAGGGCGGTCCAGCCGCCCTCGTGCTCGGCGCCCGCGGTGCGGACCACGCCCACGACGAGCAGCAGATCGCGGAGCACCTGGCGCAGCGTGGCGTCCACCCGCAACCGTCCGAGCCGCGCGAGCGTCTGCTTCAGCCAGCGGTGCAGCGCGAGTTCGGTCACCAGGCCCACGGCGGCGGCACCGACGAGCAGCCAGGGCAGCGCCAGGGCGGCCCCCACCGCCGACGCCACGAAACTCGCGGCGAGGACGACGGTGGGCAGCAGTCTGCCGAGGGCCTGACTGCGAAGAGCGAGAGAGGTGGGGGGCACTACTCAGACTCCAAGGACTCGGATCGGGGAAGAGAACACGTACACATCCGAAAGCAGGGCCACGGGGGCGTGACGGGGGACCCGCCGCGAAGCGGACCGTCGGGTACAACGGTATGGCGACGCTTTGGGTAGCGGCTGCGGGCGGCGGACCGGGAACACTGGGGGAAGTTCCGGTGACGTTGCCCGGTCGTCCTGCCCGTCCGGTATTCGATCATGCTCGTGAAATCAGCGAACCCGCCGGTCAGGAGGACGACTCCACTCCACCCTTCCATGTCCTGACGGGCATTCCCGAGGGCATTGTTGAGAAGAGTGTGAGAAGAATACGACGGTTGCCTGTGATCCCTCGCACGCAGCGTCCAATTCCTCACACCTGAGCGCGTCACCGGGCCGCCGCCGGTCTTCACGGCACCCGGGAACGCCCGGAAACGCCCGGAAAACGTCCGCCAGACGGAACGCGGAGGTGCCCGCGCCGCCCCGGCGGTTAGATTGCCGGAGCAGCGAGGAGTCGCGCGCCGTGGGAACGGACGCGCGGCGAAGGCGAGCGGCGCGAGCGCACCAGCGGTGCGAGCCGCATGAGTGGCATGAGCCGCGTGAGCGGTACGAGCGGCACGAGTGGTACGTACGAGGGACACCGGACGGCGGGCCCGCCGGGCCGAGGAGCCCGCGGGCCGGGAAGTGGGACAGCGCGTGACAGCGGCAAGGCAGCGGGTGGCCGAGGCCCGCAGGATCGTGGTCAAGGTCGGCTCCTCCTCGCTCACCACGGCCTCGGGCGGACTCGACGCGGACCGCGTGGACGCCCTCGTGGACGCCCTCGCGGGCGCGCGCCGGCAGGGAGAACGGGACCTCGTCCTCGTCTCCTCGGGCGCCATCGCCGCCGGGCTCGCCCCGCTCGGCCTCCCGCGCCGCCCCCGCGACCTGCCCCGGCAGCAGGCCGCCGCGAGCGTCGGGCAGGGCCTCCTCGTCGCCCGCTACACCGCCTCCTTCGCGCGGTACGGGGTCCGGGTCGGCCAGGTCCTGCTCACCACCGCCGACACGAGCCGCCGCTCCCACTACCGCAACGCCTACCGCACCCTGGACCAGCTCCTCGCGATGGGCGCCCTCCCGGTTATCAACGAGAACGACACCGTCGCCACCGACGAGATCCGCTTCGGCGACAACGACCGCCTCGCGGCCCTCGTCGCCCACCTCGTCCACGCCGACCTCCTCGTCCTCCTCTCCGACGTGGACGGCCTCTACGACGGCGATCCCGCGGCCCCCGGCACCTCGCTCGTCCCGGAGGTCCGCGACCCCGCCGAGCTGCGAGGCATCGAGATCGGCAGCGCGGGCCGCGCCGGGGTCGGCACCGGCGGCATGGCCACCAAGGTCGAGGCCGCCGCGATCGCCGCCGCCGCCGGGGTGCCCGTCGTCCTCACCTCGGCGAGCCGCGCCGGTGAGGCCCTCGCGGGCAGCGCCACCGGCACGTACTTCCACCCCACGGGCCGCCGCTACGCCGACCGGCTCCTGTGGCTCCAGCACGCCTCCACCCCGCAGGGCGCGCTCGCGCTCGACGCGGGGGCGGTGCGGGCCGTGGTCGAGGGGAACGCCTCGCTGCTGCCCGCCGGGATCACCGGCGCCACGGGCCGCTTCAGCGCGGGCGACCCCGTCGAACTGCGCGACCCCCACGGCAGCCCCGTGGCACGCGGTCTCGTCAACTACGACGCCGAGGAACTGCCGCGGCTCCTCGGCCGCTCGACCCGCGAACTCGCGAAGGAACTCGGCCCCGAGTACGAACGCGAGGTGGTCCACCGCGACGACCTCGTCCTGCTGCGCCGCCCCTGAGCCCCCGCACCCGCTCCCCGTGCCTCACCTCCCGAACGGGTTCCCGAGCGCGCCTGCACGGCTGAAAGCGCTCACCCGCCGGGTTGCGCTTGGGCAAAACGCCCTCGCGCGGACGCCGGGACTGCTCCACTTTGAGGGGGCGGCCCTCGCGGCAGGCGGGGGCCCGCGGTCCGGCGGGACGGAGGCCGTGGTGGTACGAGCACAGCCAGGGGCACGGCCCCGGACGCTCAGCAGCGTGCGGAACGTGGAGGTGCGGCGCAGGGAGCAGCGGGAGCAGGAGGAACGCCGCCGCGAGCCGGAGGCGGTCGCCCCCGCGCCGAAACACGCGCGGCTGTGGCACGTGACGCTCTCCGTCTCGGGCGAGCGCACCCCGCTCCCCGACGTCCGCCGCGCCCTCGAACAGCTCGCCCACGACCACCCCTTCCTCCTCACCAGCCGCTACGCCGCCGACCACGCGGAGATCCGCTACTGGGAGGAGGCCCGCGACCTCCACGACGCGGCGGCCCTCGCCCTGCGCCTGTGGGGAGAACACCGCCACACGGCCCACCTCCCGCCCTGGGAGATCGTCGGCCTGGAGGTCATCGACCGCGAGACCTACCACCACCGCGTGGCGGAGAACGCGGGCCCGCTCCCGGCGGCGCCGGTGGGGGTGCACCCGTTCCGGGGAAGGGGCGAGTAGGGGTCGGTTTTCGGCCAAGCTGAACAAAGAGAAGCCCCTCCGGCGATTGAGGAGCGGGGTCCGGGGCGGAGCCCCGAAACCGGGGTCCGGGGCGGACCCCGCGACGTCCACCCGCCGAAACGCGAGGCCCCCGCCCCCGCCCCCGGTCTACGCTCGGGCCATGACCCAGCTCTCCCCGTACGACACGATGACCCCCGTAGCCCAGACGACCTACCGGGCCCGCGCAGCGGCAACAGAGCTGGCCCCCCTGACCCGCGCGGTCAAGGACGACGTCCTCCTCGCCATCGCCGACGCGATCGAGGTCCGCTCCGCCGAGATCATCGAGGCCAACGCCCGCGACATCGCCCGCGCCGAGGAGGCCGGCACCCCCGAGGCCACGGTCGACCGCCTCCGCCTCACCCCCGAACGCGTCCGCGCCATCGCCGCCGACGTCCGCGGCGTCGTCGCGTTGCCCGACCCGGTCGGGGAGGTCGTCCGCGGCTCGACCCTCCCGAACGGCCTCGACCTGCGGCAGATCCGCGTCCCGCTCGGCGTCGTCGGCATCATCTACGAGGCCCGCCCCAACGTCACCGTCGACGCCGCCGCGCTGTGCCTGAAGTCGGGCAACGCGGTCCTGCTGCGCGGCTCCTCCTCGGCCGTCGAGTCGAACACCGCGCTCGTCCGGGTCGTCCGCGACGCGATCGGCGGCGCGGGCCTGCCCGCCGACGCGGTGCAGCTCGTGCCCGGAGAGGGCCACGACCCGGTACGCGAGCTGATGCGGGCGCGCGGCCAGGTCGACGTACTCATCCCGCGCGGCGGCGCCGGGCTGATCCGTACCGTCGTCGAGAACAGCACCGTCCCCGTCATCGAGACGGGCACGGGCAACTGCCACGTCTACGTGGACGCGCAGGCGGACGTGGACATGGCCGTCGAGATCCTCGTCAACTCCAAGGCGAGCCGCCCGAGCGTGTGCAACGCGGCCGAGACGCTGCTCGTGCACCAGGACATCGCCCCCGCGTTCCTCCCGAAAGCGCTCGCCGCGCTCGCCGAGGCCGGGGTCACGGTCCACGGCGACGAGCGGGTCCTCGCCCACGCGGACGGCAGCGGCGCCACCGTGGTCCCCGCGACGGCGGAGGACTGGGAGACCGAGTACCTCTCGTACGACATCGCGGCCTGCGTCGTCGACGACCTGGACCGCGCGGTCGCGCACATCCGGCTCTGGTCCTCCGGCCACACCGAGGCGATCGTGACGACCTCGCAGGCCGCCGCCCGCCGCTTCACCCAGCTGGTCGACTCCACGACGGTCGCCGTCAACGCCTCGACCCGCTTCACGGACGGCAGCCAGTTCGGCTTCGGCGCGGAGATCGGCATCTCCACCCAGAAGCTCCACGCGCGCGGCCCCATGGGCCTGCCCGAGCTGACCTCCACCAAGTACATCGTCACGGGCGACGGCCACGTCCGCTGAACGAGCGGACGGGCCCCGGCGATCACCCCGCCCGGGGCCCGTCCCGCCATCGCCTCACCCGATTTCCGTACCGCCCGCCTAATTTTCCTACCGTCTGCCCAAATCGCCCGCACCGGTCTACTCTGATCCTGTGCCGGAGGACGTGGGGGGCGCGCCGTTCGCGGACGGCTGGGAGCCCGACGACGACCACGACCACGGACGCGCGGACGAGGAGTTCGCCGCCGTGGTCTTCGACGAGGACTTCGTACGGGCCGCCCGGGTCCACGAGCCCTCCGCCGTCGAACGACTGCTCGCCGCCGCCGAGGCGCGCGCGGAGGCCGAGGCGAACGGGCGGGGCGGACGGCGGCTCGGCGAGGAGCGCGGAGACCCCCCCGAGGCCTACGACCCCTTGACGGACTGGGGTGGCGGCGAGGAATACGACGAGTACCGCGACGCCCGCGCCCTCGAACACCGCGGCCGCATCCGCTGGCACCGCCCGGTCGCCTGGATGCTCGCCCTCGTCCTCGGCGTCGGCATGGTCGCCCTCGCCCTCTCCGCCGTCTACCGCGGCGCCTCCGGTACGGGCGACGACCCCCTCGCCCCGCCTCCGACCTCGGCGGGCAGCGAGCGGGGCGCCAACGCGGCCGAGCCGCCCACCGCGTCCCCGGACCACTCCCGCCCCGTCGTCCAGGCCACGCCACGCACCCCCTGACCCGGCCCCGCGCCGCCTCCGCCACGTACGGCCCGATCCGGTCACGCGCCGCCCGCAGACGTACCACCACGTTTGCCGCGCCGCCGCACGACCTAGGCTGAAGGTATGGCAGGGGCAACGGAACCCCCTGAGGGCATACCTCCCGAGGGAGGCGGCCCGGACAGGGACGAGGAGTACCGGTCCGTCGTGTTCGACGAATCGTTCGTCAACGCTGCCCGCCTCCAGGAACTCTCCGCCGACGAACGCCTCCAGGGCGAGCACACCCCCGCCGTCCGCAGCCGCCCCCGCCGCGGCCTCAACCGGCAGCTCCTCGTCATGGCCGTCGTCATCGTGCTCGCCTTCGCCACCGCCGTCGTCATGGGCGTCCGCACCGGCGAGGTCACCGCCTCCTCGGCCGCGGCGCGCCGCACCGAGGCGCTGCGCACGACCGTCATCCCGCTCGCCCCGACCGACACCGTCCACGGCGCCCGCACCGCCGCCGACGTCTACGCGGCGAGCCCCGCCGCCACCTTCCGCACCGGCGCCGCGGGCATCTCGGTGCCCAAGGGCGCGACCGCGACCCAGCACTACACACAGGGCCAGGTCATCGAGGCGCTGCGGATCGCCTCCGACTACCTCGTCAGCTCCTCGCTCGACCCGCGGGTCCTCTCCGGCGGACCGACCACCGCGGTCCGCGCGCTCGTCGACGAGGGACAGTGGCGCCAGTTCGACACGAGCATGGACAACCCGCGCCCGGACGGCCGGCACGCCGCCACCGGATGGGTCGTCCGCTTCGACCCGCACGAGGTGAGCCTCGCCGACCCCCGCCACCCCGCCCGCGTCAGCGGCACCCTGCGCGTCGAGGAACGCGGCGGCACCCTGGAGGTCACCTCCGACCACGTCTTCGCCTACGCGCTCCGCGCCCCGAAGCCCCGCTCGCCCGTCTCCCTCCTCAGCGTCCGCCGCGAGATCCACTTCCGCATCGACCCCGGCGACCTGCGCGGCCACCGCGCCGAGGTGCTCACCTCGACCGTCCAGGCGGGCCCGCTCGACTGCGCCACCGAGTCGGCCGACCGCCTCCACCCGCTCCTCGCGGGCGCCCGCGCGAGCGGCCGCGGGCCCGCGCAGGGCACCGACCCGTACGCGCCCGACGCCTCCACGACCCTGTGCGGCACGCTCGCCGAGCACGCGCTGCCGATGCGGACCTGAGCCGGGCGAAGCGCCGAGCCCGCCCCGGCGGCCCCGTCCCTACGCGTCCCCGTGTGTCCCCGTACGGTCTCCTGCCGGTCAAGGAGGTCATGGGAGAGGAAAACGGGGTGGGGCGCGCACCGGCGGCGCGGCCCCTGCGTCTAGCGTGGGGCCGCCGCGGTACACGAAGGAGCCACCCCCATGACGTACAGCACGCCCGGAATCCGCCACGAGCACCTGCTCGCGGTGATCTCGAACCAGCCAGGCCCGGGGAACTTCCTGCGCACCGTCCTGCTCGTCATGGTGGCCGGGGCGATCCTCCTCGCGTGGTTCCTGCTGCGCGGCTACCGGCAGGGGAACGAGGCGGACGCCCCGGCGCCGCAGGCGGAGCGCGTCCCGGCGAGCCGCTCCGCCGAGGCGGCGGCCACAGGCGGTACGGATCGTACCGACGAGACGACCGCCGGCCCCGGCACGCCCCGTACCGCCGACGCGCCCCGCTCCGCCGACGCGGGCGAGCGGTCCTCGTCCGAGGACTGACCGCGGCGCGGTGCGCCGAGCGCCGGGCCTGAGGAGGGCTCGGCATTCGGCGGACGCCTCGTACCCCCGGGAACTGAGTCGGCGTGAGCGGCCGGGAGCGGCCCGCATACGATGGGCGCGAACTTATCCCCCTCTCACCTCGCGATTGGTCCTGCCGACGATGAGCCTCTCCAGCACCGCGATCCAGTTGCTCCCCCTCGCCGAGGGCGAGCACGGCGGCAACCACGAAAGCCTCAGCCCCTACCTGACCGGCGGCGGCGCGCTCTTCGCGCTCCTCCTCCTGCTGTGGATCACCACGCGCTTCAACCGCGACCGCTGAACGGCCGCGGAGGGCGCCGCCCGGCCGGGACAGTAGGCTCTGCACGCATGGGAGAGCAGGACATGCCCACTGGCCCGGTCAGCAGCCCGGCGAGCGGCTCCATCAGTACGCGACGACGCCGACTCGGCGTCATGGGCGGCACGTTCGACCCGATCCACCACGGGCACCTCGTGGCGGCGAGCGAGGTCGCGATGCAGTTCGGCCTCGACGAGGTCGTCTTCGTGCCCACGGGACAGCCCTGGCAGAAGAGCGAGAAGCAGGTCAGCCCCGCCGAGGACCGCTACCTCATGACGGTCATCGCCACGGCCGAGAACCCGCAGTTCTCGGTCAGCCGGATCGACATCGACCGCGGCGGGCCCACGTACACGAATGACACACTGCGGGATCTGCGCACGCTCAACCCCGGTACCGAACTCTTCTTCATCACCGGGGCCGACGCGCTCGGCCAGATCCTCACGTGGCGCGACGCCGAGGAACTCTTCTCGCTCGCCCACTTCATCGGCGTCACCCGCCCGGGCCACCAGCTCACGGACGCGGGACTGCCGGCGGGCGGCGTCTCCCTCGTGGAGGTCCCCGCCCTCGCGATCTCGTCGACGGACTGCCGGGCGAGAGTGGCGCGGGGAGCGCCGGTCTGGTACCTGGTTCCGGACGGCGTGGTGCGTTACATCGACAAGCGACAGCTGTACCGCGGCGCGTAGCCGAGAGGGGCACCGGTGAACGACCGAGACAACCCGTACCCGCCGTACGAGGGAGACCCCTACGGCAACGGGCAGGGCGGCCAGGGCTCCGGTCCGTACGAACTCGTCGGCTACGACGCGTACGGCCGCCCCGTCTACCAACAGGCCCAGCAGGCTCAGCAGCAGACCGGTCAGCAGCCGGTCGTGCCACCCCCGCCCGCCGCCCAGGGCGGTGGCTACGGCTACGACGCCTACGGCACGTACACGGGCCAGCCGCAGGGTCAGCCACAGGCCGGTTACCAGGACTACGGCAACACCGGCTACGACAGCCAGGGCTACGACAACTCCGGTTACGGCGGCGCCGGTTACGACAACCCGGCGGCCCCCCAGGCGCCCGGCGCGTACGAAGGGCAGCAGGCGCCCGGCGCCTACGAGCGGCAGCAGGCGCCCGACACGCGTGTCGACGAGCCGAAGGCGTGGATTCCGCAGCAGCAGCCGACGACCCCCGAGGGCCCGCCGAGCGGTGAACTCCCGCGCACCGACGCGCCCCCGCGGCCGCGCCCCGCTGCCCCCGGCGGTCCCGCCCCGGGCGAGGACCCCCGCGACTACCGCACGGAGATGTTCTCCTTCATCGAGGAGCCCACCGAGCAGTCCGAAGACGTCATCGACTGGCTGAAGTTCAGCGAAAGCCGCAGCGAGCGCCGCGAGGAGGCGCGCCGCAGGGGACGCAGCCGGATCATCGCGCTCGTCGTGGTCCTCGCCCTCGTCGTCGCGGGCGGCGTCGGCTACCTCTGGTACGCGGGGAAGCTCCCCGGTTCCTCGGACTCGGGCTCCGGCGCGGCCGACGCGAGCGGACCGCAGAACCGCGACGTGCTCGTGGTCCACCTGCGCAACACGAAGAAGGACGGCGCCTCGTCGACGATGCTGCTCGTGGACAACACGACGGCGAAGCACGGTTACGCGGTCCTGCTGCCCAAGGACCTCGCGCTCACCGACGAGGACGGCAACGACACGACGCTCGGCAAATCGGTCTCGGACGACGGCTCCAGCGGCACGAGCGACGCGCTCGACGGGCTGCTCGGCACCGACATCCAGGGCTCATGGCGGCTCGACACCCCGTACCTCAGCAACCTCGTCGACCTGGTCGGCACCATCGAGGTCGACACGGACGCGGCCGTGCCCGACCCGAAGAAGAAGGGCGGGGACCCGCTCGTCCACAAGGGCGAGGCGCAGAGCCTCAGCGGCGCGATGGCCGTCGCCTACGCCACGTACCAGGCGAAGGGCGAGCCGGAGAGCGCGCAGCTCAAGCGGTTCGCGGACGTCATGCGCGGTGTCCTGCGGAAGATCTCCAGCGATCAGCAGTCGGCGACACTCACCATCCAGTCGCTCGCGCAGATCCTCGACCCGCCGCTCACCGACAAGGACCTCGGCGCCTTCCTCGCCAAGCTCTCCGACCTCGCCAAGGGCGGCGACTACACGAGCACGGTCCTCCCGGTCGAGAAGGACGGCACGCTCACCGAGGCGACGAACCAGAAGATCGTCAAGGACGTGCTCGGCGGTACGGGCAAGACCGGCGGCGGCGCCTCCGAGGACGACACCCGCGTGGCCGTGCGCAACGCGACGGGGAAGAAGGACCTCGCGCAGAAGGCCCGCGTCACCCTCGTCAACGGCGGCTACACCTTCGTCGACGGCAGCAGCACGGACGCGGTCGCGACCTCGGCCGTCACGTACGCCGAGGAGAAGGAGAAGGGCAAGGCCGTGGAGATCGCCCGCACGCTGGGCCTCAAGGACTCGGCGGTCAAGAAGGGCAAGGTCGGGGGGAACGCGCCGGTGTCGGTGGTGCTGGGGGAGGACTACACGGGGAAGTGAGGGCGAGCGGCCGGGGAGGCCGGTGTGACGGTGTGGGGCGGTCCGGGTGGTTCTGCCGGGCCGCCCCGGGCCGTGCGGGTGGTTCTGCGGGATCGCCCCGGGCCGTGCGGGTGGTTCTGCCAGATCGCCCCCCGGGCCGTGCGGGCGCGGGTGCGGGCGGGTGCGGGGCGCGGGTGGGGCCGGGTCGGCCTCTGGCCCGTACCGGTGGGGTGGGGAGAGGGTTCGTGGGGCCTGCGCCCGCGTACCCCGTCGGGGGCCGGTCGTTCCGCCTTTCGGCCCGTACGGCGCGGCCGCCGGGAAAACCGCCGAGAGGAGGGGGCGGGCGACGTGAGACCCTTGAGGTTGTATGCCCGCCTACCCGAAAGCTGTGCAGTGACCGCCACGGACCGCTCCATCGAGCTGATCAAGGCCGCCTCCCAGGCCGCCGCCGACAAGCTCGCCCACGACATCATCGCGTACGACGTCAGCGATGTGCTGTCGATCACGGACGCCTTCCTGCTGGCCTCCGCCCCCAACGACCGCCAGGTCAAGTCGATCGTCGACGCGATCGAGGAGCGGCTCGCCAAGGACCTCGGGGCCAAGCCCGTCCGCCGCGAGGGGGACCGCGACGCCCGCTGGATTCTGCTCGACTACGTCGACATCGTCGTCCACGTGCAGCACTCCGAGGAGCGCGTCTACTACGCGCTGGAGCGGCTGTGGAAGGACTGCCCCGAGATCGACCTCCCCGAGGACGCCAAGGCGACCAAGGGCAAGGGCGCCGAGTACGCGGCCCAGCTCGCCGCCGCCCCCGAGGAACCCGAGTTCGCGGACTTCGACCGCATCGGCATCGAAGGGGAGTAGCGGTGACCATTCCGGCCGCACCGCGCGGGCGCCGCATCATCCTGTGGCGCCACGGCCAGACCGCCTGGAACCTGGAGCGCCGCTTCCAGGGCGACACGGACGTCCCGCTCACCGAGACGGGCCGCGCCCAGGCCAAACGCGCGGCCCGGCTGCTCGCCTCGCTCCAGCCGGACGCGCTCATCGCCTCCGACCTGGGCCGCGCCGCCGACACGGCGGGTGAGCTCGCGACGCTCACCGGCCTGGAGATCACCTTCGACCGGGGCCTGCGCGAGACCTACGCCGGCAACTGGCAGGGCCTCACGCACGAGGAAATCCTCGAACGCCACGGAGACGAGTACACGGCGTGGAAGCGCGGCGAGCCCGTACGCCGCGGCGGCGGCGAACTGGAGACGGAGGTCGCCGAGCGCGCCGCCCCCGTCGTCCTCGCGCACGCCGAAAAACTCCCCGAGGACGGCACCCTCGTCGTCACGAGCCACGGCGGCACCATCCGCACCACGATCGGCCGTCTCATCGGGCTCGACCCCTACCAGTGGGAGGGCCTCGGCGGCCTCTCCAACTGCTGCTGGTCGATCCTGGGGGAGGGGGCCAGGGGGTGGCGGCTGCTGGAGCACAACGCGGGGACGCTGGCGGAGCCGGTGTTGGGGGATGAGGTCTGAGGGGGTTGGCGGGGGGGGGTGAGGGCTGAGGGGGGTGGCCTGGGGGTGAGGGCTGGGGGCTGAGGGGTAGTGCGATGAGGTTGGGGGCGGGCGGGCGGGCGGGTGGGGGGCGGGAGGGGCTAAAGCTCGGCGCGGCCGCTTGGTTGCGTCAGGGCAGCCCCCACCCTCCCTGGGGGGCGACCCCGTATCCATCCTCTCGCGATTCGCAACCCCCACCGGACCAACCGCCGAAATCTGTGGATAACTCCGGCGAACTCGCGACGCGACTCACCCGCAAGGGTGGTGAGGGCCGGCGCATGTCCGCTACGGGGAGAATTTGGAACCCGTACAGGGGACAGCTCGCCTCCGGGGACCTACGGCACCGCGCGAGCGCCCGAGCCCTCCGCCTCGCGCCCGCCGTCCGGACGGTCCGCGAGGTGCCCCCTCTCGCCGGGGTATCGCTCGACGCGCTGACTCCCGCCGATGGCGGGGGTGTCCCTCACGAGCTGGTGGGCTCCGGCCGGCCGGAGCCCACCAGGCCTCCTGGCTGGTGCGGGGCCGGATTCCATGGCCCCGGGGCCGGATTTCACTTTCCGGCTGGTCACAGGCTAAAGTTCTTCTTGTTCGGCCCGCGAGGCGGGAAGGACGTGCGGGGCTATAGCTCAGTTGGTAGAGCGCTTGCATGGCATGCAAGAGGTCAGGAGTTCGATTCTCCTTAGCTCCACAGGAAAAGGTCTCACCCTCGGGTGGGACCTTTCGCGTTACCGGGACGCGTAGCGCCGCCCCGTTCCGGTGCCCGTCCCACCGTCGGCCGGAGGACCGTGTCCGTACCGGTATTTCCGCGGCACTGACCCGGCGGCCCGGCCCGTGGCAGAATCGGACGCCCGGCAGAGGAGACGGGCCTCACAGGAGGGAGCGCGGAATGCCTGTGCACGTCTGCGGGGAGCCCTCTCGCTCTCCCGGAGGCCCCCCGGCCTGTGCCGCCTCCGGCGGCGAAGGGCGGAGGTGACCGCTTGGGCGCGCACAGGAGGAAGTGCGACTGGTGTGGCAGCGGGACGCCCATCGTCCGCGACATGGAGCCGGTCAGCAGTCGCTACCAGTACTGGTGCGAGGAGTGCGCCCGGGCGCTGATCATCACCGGCGACCCGATCGAGACGTACCGCGAGCTGGAAGGCGAACCGATCTACGGTCGCCTTCTCGACGAGCACTGCACACTGAAGCGCTTCTACTCCTTCGCCTCCGCCTGACCCCGGCGTTCCCGCCCGAATCGACTGCCGGAAGCGGGGCGAGCCAGGCAATTCGCCGCTGTCGGCAATGGATTTGGTGGACGGCCGGGGGACCGGCTAAAGTTCTCGATGTCGCCAGGGAAACGGCCCGGCCGGACCGGTGACACCGACTGTGAGACACCTCTTCGGAGGCGTTGAAGAGTGCGGGGCTATAGCTCAGTTGGTAGAGCGCTTGCATGGCATGCAAGAGGTCAGGAGTTCGATTCTCCTTAGCTCCACAGTGTTTTGATCGAGCGGGCCACCCGGTACGGGTGGCCCGCTCGATCGCTTGTGGCGAGGGCTGGCGCACGGTTCCGCCCTGCGCGGCCCCGCCCGCTCGCCCGGTCCCGCTCCTCCGGCCCCGGCCCCCGCTGCCCGTCCACGAGCCGGGCATCCTGTGCGGGCATCGTGGGCACTGCGGTACCCTGACGCCATGCGTGCCGTACGCCTTCTGCTTAGCGAGCCGCGCTGATCAGTCCCCGCCACCCTGGCTCCCGGTGAGAACCCACCGGGCTTTGTGGCCGGAATCGGCGCGGCGTCCCCTCCTGTGCGAGGGGTTTTTTCGTTTCCGGGAGCAGATGCGATCGATGGAGTCTTGAGAACCGATGAGTCAGACGAACCCCTCCGCAGCCGGGCCCGCCGGCGCCGCCGCCGAGACGGCCGCGCCGCACCGCTACACGGCGGCCCTCGCAGCCGACATCGAGGCACGCTGGCAGGACTTCTGGGACGCCCACGGCACGTACGAGGCGCCCAACCCCGCGGGTGACCTGGCCGGTTCCCCCGAGCTGGCCGCCCGCCCCAAGAAGTACGTCATGGACATGTTCCCCTACCCCTCGGGCTCCGGACTGCATGTCGGCCACCCGCTGGGCTACATCGCCACCGACGTCTTCGCCCGCTACCAGCGGATGACCGGGCACAACGTCCTCCACACCCTGGGCTTCGACGCCTTCGGGCTGCCCGCCGAGCAGTACGCGGTGCAGACCGGGACGCACCCCCGTATCTCCACCGAGGCCAATATGGCCAACATGCGCCAGCAACTGCGCAGGCTGGGCCTCGGTCACGACAAGCGCCGCTCCGTCGCCACGATCGACCCCGAGTTCTACCGCTGGACGCAGTGGATCTTCGTCAAGATCTTCAACTCGTGGTACGACACCGAGGCCGGCAAGGCGCGCCCGATCGAGGAGCTGATCGAGCAGTTCGCCGCCGGCACCCGTCCCACTCCCGACGGCCGCACCTGGGCGGAGCTGAGCGCCACCGAGCGCGCCGATTTGCTGAGTGAGTACCGCCTCGCCTACGCCTCCGAGGCACCGGTCAACTGGGCGCCGGGCCTGGGCACGGTCCTGGCCAACGAGGAGGTCACCGCCGACGGCCGCTCCGAGCGCGGCAACTTCCCCGTCTTCAAGGCGAAGCTGCGGCAGTGGAACATGCGCATCACCGCCTACGCGGACCGCTTGATCGACGACCTGGACGGGCTGGACTGGCCCGAGGCGATCAAGCTCCAGCAGCGCAACTGGATCGGCCGCTCCGAGGGCGCCCGCGTCGACTTCCCCGTCAGCACCGCCACGGGCGAGACGCGGGACATCACCGTCTTCACCACCCGGCAGGACACCCTGTTCGGCGCCACCTACATGGTGCTCGCCCCCGAGCACGAGCTCGTCGAGGCGATCACCCCGGCGAGCTGGCCCGAAGGCACTCACGAGGCCTGGACCGGCGGGCACGCCACGCCCACCGATGCCGTCGCCGCCTACCGGGCGCAGGCCGCGGCCAAGTCGGACGTCGAGCGCCAGGCCGAGGCCAAGGACAAGACCGGTGTCTTCACCGGCGCCTTCGCGACCAACCCCGTCTCGGGCGAGCGCGTCCCCGTCTTCATCGCCGACTACGTGCTGATGGGCTACGGCACCGGCGCGATCATGGCCGTGCCCGCGCACGACAGCCGCGACTTCGCCTTCGCCCGCGCCTTCGAGCTGCCCCTGCGCTGCGTCGTCGCCCCCACGGACGGCCGCGGCGAGGACCCCGCCACGTGGGACGACGCCTTCTCCTCGTACGAGGCGAAGCTCGTCAACTCCGCGAACGAGCACATCAGTCTGGACGGCCTCGGCGTCACCGAGGCCAAGGCGCGGATCACCCCGTGGCTGACCGCACGGGGGCTCGGCGAGAGCACCATCAACTACCGGCTGCGCGACTGGCTGTTCAGCCGGCAGCGCTACTGGGGCGAGCCCTTCCCGATCGTCTACGACGAGGACGGCATCGCCCACTCGCTGCCCGAGTCGATGCTGCCCCTCGAACTGCCCGAGATCGAGGACTACTCGCCGCGCACCTTCGCACCCGACGACGCCACCGCCGAGCCCGAGACCCCGCTCTCGCGCAACGAGGACTGGGTCAACGTCACCCTCGACCTGGGCGACGGCCCCCGCGCGTACCGCCGCGAGACCAACACCATGCCCAACTGGGCCGGTTCCTGCTGGTACGAGATGCGCTATCTCGACCCGCACAACGAGCGGCAGTTCGTCGACCCGGAGATCGAGCAGTACTGGATGGGGCCGCGCGAGGGCATGCCGACCGGTGGCGTCGACCTCTACGTCGGCGGCGCCGAGCACGCCGTGCTGCACCTGCTGTACGCGCGTTTCTGGTCCAAGGTGCTCTTCGACCTGGGCTACGTCTCCTCCGCCGAGCCGTTCCACAAGCTCTACAACCAGGGCATGATCCAGGCCTTCGTCTACCGCGACAGCCGTGGCATCGCCGTGCCCGCCGCCGAGGTGGAGGAGCGCGACGGCGCGTACTACTACGAGGGCGAGAAGGTCTCCCGTCTGCTGGGCAAGATGGGCAAGTCGCTGAAGAACGCGGTGACGCCCGACGAGATCTGCGCCGAGTACGGGGCCGACACGCTGCGCCTGTACGAGATGGCGATGGGACCGCTGGACGTCTCGCGCCCCTGGGATACGCGCGCCGTCGTCGGCCAGTTCCGGCTGCTCCAACGGCTGTGGCGCAATGTCGTGGACGAGGCGAGCGGTGCCCTGACGGTCACCGAGGACGCCCCGGACGAGGCCACGCTGCGCGCGCTGCACAAGGCGATCGACGGCACGCGCCACGATCTGGAGGCCATGCGGTTCAACACGGCGATCGCGAAGATCACCGAACTGAACAACCACCTGACGAAGACCGGCGGCCCGCTCTCCCGTCCGGTCGCCGAGGCGCTCGTGCTGATGGTCGCGCCGCTCGCGCCGCACATCGCCGAGGAACTGTGGCGGCGCCTCGGGCACGAGGACAGCGTCGTCCACCGTGCCTTCCCGGTCGCCGACCCGGCCTACGTCGTGGACGAGAGCGTCACGTGCGTCGTGCAGATCAAGGGCAAGGTCAAGGCGCGCCTGGAGGTCTCCCCGGAGATCACCGAAGGTGACCTGGAGAAGATCGCGCTCTCCGACGAGCGTGTCGTGGCGGCCCTGGGGGGCGCCGAGGTCCGCAAGGTCATCGTGCGTGCCCCGAAGCTGGTCAACATCGTGACGGCCTGAACCGGGACCGTCCGAAGCGGTACGCGCCCGCAGGGCGTGGAGGACACCGGCGACACGGTGCGTGAACACGTTCATGCACACAGCGTGCGCGAAGCTCACGCACTGTGTCTATAGGGGTTTTCCCCTAGGGGGTGGATCAGGGTTGGCGGGGCCCCTGATCCACCCTTCGCCGTTTACCTTGGAGAAGTACCGTGTGACCACCGGTGGAAGGGGACTCGATGTCGGCCGTGCTCATCGTCCTTGCGTTGATCTTCGTGCTGTTCGTCGTCACCGGGGCCTACGTGGTCGTCAAGGTCGCGGGCGCGGCCAAGCGCGGCGTGGACCGTACGGTGAACCAGGCCCGCAGGGCGGTCGAGGACTCCACGCTCAAGGCGCGCTCCTACGCCCGCCCGGGCCCGCACGGGGAGATCGCCGGGCTGCGGATCTCCCTGCGGACCTCGATGCGGGCGACGCAGGAATCCCTCGCCGCGCGAGCGGGCGACGACAGCGGCCTCACCGAGTCCCTCGGCCTCTTCCGCCGCCTGAGCGTGCACGGGCACGCGCTCGACGACGAACTGCGACGCCTGGAGAACGACCCGGACCGCGCGGGGCTCGCCGCCGAACTGCCGGCGCTCCGCGACCGTACCCAGAAGATCGTCCGAGCGGCCGACGGACTGCGCCACGCCCTCAGGGACCGCGCGCACCACGACGCGGACGACGAGCTGGACGAGCTGAGCCGGCAGATCGACATGGAGACCGGCGCCCTGCGTCACTGGGCCCCCGCCGAAGGCCCCGAACCCGCCCCGCAGCCCTGGCCGGCCGCGCCGACGGTGCCGGATGCCGACACTGTCGCGCAGCGCTGGGACGACGGTGCCGCACCGGCTCCCGGGCACTCCCCACCCCCGCTCGACGAGGCGCGGCCCGCGGCGCACCCCTGGGAGCGTCTCCTCAAGAAGCCGCAGGAGCAGCCCCGCCCGGAGTGATGGGCGGCCCGGCCCGCTCCACCCGGCGCGCCTGTCATCCCCGTAGCCTTCACTGCCGCTCTCGCTCCCTCGGCTCCCTTCGTTCTGTCGGTCGGCCTTGCCCAGCCCGCTCCGGCGGGGGTGGGCTGCCGGGCGCCGCACGGGCCAGGTAACCTCCGAGCCATGTCACGCCATGTCGCGATCGTCACTGATTCCACGGCCTACCTGCCGCCCGGGACGAGTGCGCGACACGGCATCACCTCCGTGCCCCTGACCGTCGTGCTCGACGGCAGCGCGTACGAAGAGGGCACGGAGATCTCGCCCGGCGCCCTCGCTCAGGCGCTGCGCAAACACCGTCCCGTGACGACGTCACGACCCAGCCCCGAGGCATTCGCACGCACCTACCGCCGGCTCGCCGAGGAAGGTGCGTCCGCAGTTGTCTCGCTGCACCTGTCCGCTGAACTCTCCGGTACGTACGACGCCGCCGCTCTCGCGGGGCGGGAGGCGGCGGTGCCCGTGCACGTCGTCGATACCGGAGCGGTCGCCATGGCACTCGGCTTCTGCGCGCTCAGCGCCGCCGAGCAGGCCGAGTCGGGCGGCACGGCCGAGGAGATCGTGGCGGCGGCGGAGAAACGTGCCGCCGGCACTTCGGCGTACTTCTGCCTCGACACCCTCGACCACCTGCGGCGTGGCGGCAGGATCGGGACCGCGCAGGCGCTCCTCGGCTCCGCCCTCGCGGTGAAGCCGCTGCTCCAGCTGACCGGAGGCCGGATCGAGCCGCTGGAGAAGGTCCGCACCACGGCCAAGGCCGTCGCGCGTCTGGAAGAACTTGTGGCGGAGCGGGCGGGCGCGGGGCGGGTGGATCTCGCCATCCATCACCTGGACGCCGCCGACCGCGCCGAGGCCCTCGCCGAGCGGTTGCGTGCCCGCGTGCCAGGGACGGCGTCGCTGTACGTGAGCGAAGTGGGCGCGGTGATCGGCGCGCACACCGGGCCGGGACTCCTCGGGGTCGTGGTCTCCCCGCGCTGAGCGGCTCTGCCGCTGAAAGGACGCCAGCGGGAGTTATCCACAAGGAATTCGGCCCCCGCCGTCTTCTCGCCATCACCCTCATCACTCTCTTGAGTGAGAGAAAAATCGGGTTTCGCGGAGTTATCCACAGATTTCACCTTCGAGGCGAGTGCTGTCGTAGGCATCGATTACGTTCGGTGACATGGAACGACGCACAGGTACAGACACGGACGCAGGCGCAGACACTGATGCGCAGGCGGCGCTCGCACTCGTGGCTTCCGGGCCGACATACGCGGGGCACGGGAAGGCCCCGTGGGCGCGGCACGCGGGGAAGACGCCCCCGCGCGGAGCACCGGGCGTCCGGACTTCGCCCGTCGCTTCGCTGTTCAGACACGGGTTGAGCACGGTCGCCGATCACCTCCCGTTGTGGCTGCGGTCGCGCTTCGCGCTCGATCGGCGAACGGTGCTGGCGCTGGCCGTTGTGCTGCTCGGCCTCCTCGGATTCGCAGGCCAGCACTGGTGGTCCGCGCGTCCGCAGCCGGTGGCCGTGCCCGCGGCTGAGCGCCCGGTGCCGGTCGAGGCGACATCGATGGGGAAGGCACAGGCGAAGACCGTGCCTTCGGGCGCCGCGACTGGAGGGGGTGGTGGTACCGACGACGGGGGCGGCTCGGAAGCGGCCGGTGTCGGTCCCGCTCCGGGTGCGGAGCGCGGTGCGCTGGTCGTGGACGTGGGCGGGGAGGTGCGTGAGCCCGGGGTGCGGAGGCTGGCGCGGGGCTCGCGAGTGGAGGACGCGCTGCGGGCGGCCGGAGGGGTACGGAAGGGCGCGGACCTCCAAGGGCTCAACCGCGCCCGTCCGTTGGTGGACGGTGAGCTGGTCTGGGTCGGCTCCCCACCACCCGGGGGCTTCGCCGCCGCGGTCGGTACGGGGACGACACCGGGCCAGGCGCCGGCCGCGGCCGGTACGGGCGCGGCCTCGACAGGCGGGGGCACGGCTCCGGGTACCTCGGTCTCGCTCAACGCTGCCTCGCTTGATCAGCTCGACGGTCTCCCCGGGGTCGGTCCCGTCCTCGCTCAGCGCATCCTCGATCACCGTGTCGCACACGGCGGGTTCGGTTCGGTGGAGGAGTTGCGCGAAGTGACCGGGATCGGGGAACGACGTTTCGCCGAGCTGCGGGAGTACGTGCGGCTGTGAACGGGGTGAAAGAAAGCCCGCGGCGAGAAGAGGCCGTCGCGGGAAAGGCACTGAGGCACGGGCGAGAGGGACGTGCGGGTTCGGACGCGTCGGGGGAGGCGCCCTCCCCTGGGATGGCGTCCGGCCTCGTGGAGAAGACCGCGGACCGGCAGGAGGGTGTGGATCTGCGGCTCGCGCTGCCCGCGCTGGGTGCCTGGGGCGCGGCTGCCCTCGTGCTGGGACTGTCGGCCCGTGCCGGGTTCTGGATCGCGATCGGGTGCGGGGTGTCCGGCGGTGGGTTGCTGCTCCGCGGGAGGAGGGGGCGGGCGGGGGCGGGCTGTGGCGGGCGGCGCTGGGTGGTGGCGGCCGTGCTCGTTTGCGTGGGCGCTGGGGCGGCGTCGGCAGCCGTGGGGAGGGCCGATGTCGAGCGTGGGCCCGTGCCGGGACTGGCGCGGGAGAGTGCGGTGACAGAGGCGATTGTCGAGGTGAGGGAGGTGCCCCGGGCAAAGCCGTCGGCGGTGCGGGGAGGAAGGGAACTGCCGGGGCAGCTGCTGTGGGAAGGGGAGGTACGAGAGGCAGAGGTGAGGGGCGGGCGGGTGGTCCGGGTGCGGACTCCGGTGCTCGTGGTGGTGGACGGCGTCATGGAGCCGGGGCGGGAGAAGAGGGCACGGGAGTGGCTGCGGTTGCTCCCGACGACACGGGTGCGGGCCCGATTCCGGTGGGGTTCTCCGTGGGTGAGAGGGCAGCGGGCAGCCGCGGTGGCGCGGGTGCACGGCGAGGCGGGGCCCGTCGTGGTGGGGCGGCCCTCCGGCGCGGAGCGGCTCGCGGGGAAGCTGCGCGACGGCCTGCGCGGGGCGGTGGCGCCGCTGCACCCGGACGCGCGGGCCCTGTTGCCAGGGCTTGTCGTGGGCGACACCTCTGGACTGACGCCCGAACTCGAACGGGTCTTCCGGGCGACCGATTTGACGCACCTCCTGACGGTCAGCGGGGGGAACTTCGCGGTCCTGCTCGCCCTGCTCCTCGGACCGCAGGGACGGGCCGCACTGGCGGAACGGGGCGGACTCGCACCGAGAATCGGTCTGTCGCTGCGGGGAACGGCGGTGGCGGGCGGCATGCTGTGCGCCGGGTTCGTGGTCGTGTGCGGTGCCGAGCCGAGTGTGGTGCGGGCGGCGGGATGCGGGGCGGTGGCGCTGGTGGCGCTCGCGACCGGGCGGCGCAGGTCCATGGTGCCGGCGCTCGCCGCCGTGGTCCTCGCGCTCGTGCTCTGGGAACCGTGGCTGGCGAGGAGCTTTGGCTTCGTCCTCTCGGTTCTCGCGACCGGGGCCCTGCTGACCGTGGCGCCGTCCTGGAGCGCGGCACTGCGGCGGCGCGGGCTGTCACCGCGACTCGCGGAAGGGCTCGCGGCGGCGGCAGCGGCGCAGGCGGTGTGCGCTCCAGTAGTGGTTCTGCTCGCGGAACGGGTGAGCCTGGTCGCCGTGCCCTGCAACCTGCTGGCAGAGCCTCTCGTCGCCCCGGCGACGGTGCTCGGCTTCGGCGCCCTGGTGCTCGCGCCGCTGGCGCAGGCCCCCGCCCAGGCGCTGGCCTGGTGCGCGGGGTGGCCGGTGCGGTGGGTCGCGGGGGTGGCGCGCGCGGGCGCCGCGCTGCCCGGGGCGGGGCTCGCGTGGCCCGGCGGCTGGGCGGGGGCCGGGATGCTCGCGGGGACGGTGCTGGTGCTCGTACCCCTCGGCAGGCTGATGCTGCGCTCGCGGTGGCTGGTCTGCGGGTGCGCGCTGCTCCTGGTGCTCGCCGTGGTGCGGCCCGCGCCGGTGACGCGGGTGCTGGGGGCATGGCCGCCCGCTGGGTGGCGGTACGTCATGTGCGACGTGGGGCAGGGGGACGCGACCGTCCTCGCCGCCGGGGCGGGCACCGCGGTGGTGGTCGACGCGGGGCCCGATCCGGACCGGGTGGCCGGGTGCCTCGACCGGCTCGGGGTGCGACGGGTGCCGCTCGTGGTGCTGAGCCACTTCCACGCCGATCACGTGGCGGGTCTGGAAGGGGTGCTGCGGGGCCGGGCGGTCGGGGCCGTGCAGACGACGGCTCTCGCGGAACCGGCGGGGCAGGCGGCGACGGTGCGGCGTACGGCGGCGGAGCACGGAGTGCCGGTGCTCACCGCGGTGGCGGGCGAGCGGCGGGCGGTCGGCGGGGTGAGCTGGGAGGTGGTCTGGCCGCCCGCGGGCGCTGGGCCGGTCGGCGACGACGGTCCCAATGACGCGAGTCTCGTGTTGTCGGTGCGGACGGGTGGGGTGCGGCTGTTGCTCGCCGGGGACGTCGAGCCCGCGGTGCAGCGGGAGTTGCTGCGGCGGCGGGGCGGGGCCCCGCGCGTCGACGTGCTCAAGGTGCCGCACCACGGTTCGGCCTATCAGGAGGGGGAGTGGTTACAGCGGGTGGCGCCTCGCGTCGCGTTGGTCTCGGTGGGGGCCGACAACGAGTACGGGCACCCGGCCCCTCGTACGCTCGACGCCCTGCGCGGTACCGGAGCACTCGTCGAACGGACGGACCAGCATGGGGACTTGGCGGTGACGGGAGGCTCTGCGACAGGGCCGGGCGGGGTGCGGGAAGGGGACGACAAAGGGGAGGGAGAGGCGCGGCTGGGCGTGGCCAGGGAGCGGTGAGGGCGGGCACGGGGGAGCCCCGGGGATCGGGGTGGCGGTGGGGACGGTGGGGTGCGGGGCGGAAAAGGGGTGGTCGGAGGGTGCGCGGGAGCCGAGCATGAGGGGATGACCGGGAGTGGAGAAGCGGGGGACGCGTCCGGTGTGCGGCCTGTCGCGCTGGTGAGCGGGGTGGGACGCAGAGCCGGTATCGGGGCCGGGGTGGTGCGCCAGTTGGGGAGCTCGGGATGGGACATCGCGTTCACCTACTGGAACGCGTACGACGCGCGGATGGAGTGGGGTGAGGAGGAGGGAGCGATCGAGGCGATCGGGGCGGAGCTGGCGGAACGTGGGGCGGCGTGTGCGGCGATCGAGGCGGATCTCGCGGACCCGGGGGCGCCGGAGCGGGTCCTCGCGGAGGCGGAGAGCCGGCTCGGCGCGGTGACGGCGCTGGTGCTGTGCCACTGCGAGTCGGTCGACTCGGGGTTGCTCGACACGACGGTGGAGAGCTTCGACCGGCACTTCGCGGTGAACGCGCGGGGAAGCTGGCTGATGATCAGGGAGTACGGGCGGCGGTTCAGCGGCCCGCACGGCAGCGGGCGGATCGTGGCCTTCACGAGCGATCACACGGCCGGCAGTCTGCCGTACGGGGCGAGCAAGGGAGCGCTGGACCGGATCACGCTCGCGGCGGCACGGGAGCTGGCCGGGCTCGGCGTCACGGCGAACGTGATCAATCCGGGGCCTGTCGACACCGGGTGGATGCCGACGGAGACGCGGGAGTACGTACGGGAGGCGACGCCGCTCGGGCGGCTCGGCACCCCGCACGACACCGCGCAGCTCGTGGACTTCCTGTGTTCGCCGCGCGGACAGTGGGTCAACGGACAACTGCTCATGAGTAACGGAGGCCTCGCGTAGAACGACGGCGCGGCTTACCGCACGTAACGGAAGTGAGCTGGAGGAACGTCAACTGGAATGTCAAATTCAGGTCAAACGGTGGAGCTTGGGGGGTGTCCGGCATTCCTACGATGTGATCCCGTGTTGCCTCGAAAGCCTCAGCAGTGGTCGAATGTTTGAGCCTGAAGGCTCAAAATCGATCACGAAAAGCAGGGGTGTCCGGTAGATGTTCGGCCTGGGGACGAAGAACCGCGTGAGTGGCGGGCGTGGGAGAACGGCGCTCGCGGAGGCGGTTCTCCCTGACGGGGCGGGGCTGTTCAGCTGCCGGGTCCTCGATCCGGTGGGCGAGCCGCTCGCCGGGGCGGAGTGCTCGCTCACCGATGGGCGGGGGCGAAAGGTCGCCACCGCGGCGGCCGATCCCTTCGGTTCCTTCGTGGTCTCGGTCGCGGAGGGCGAGTACCGGCTCGCGGTCGGGAGCGAGGGGTACACGCCGCACCGTGGCGATGTCCTCGTACGGGACGGGGAGCACACCGACCTCGGGGCGCTCACGCTCCAGGCGGCGGCGCCACCCGCGCTGCCGTCGCCCGGGGACTGGGAGATCGATCCGACGCACTCGTCGATCGCGTTCACCGCGCGGCACATTGGGCTCGCCCGGGTGCACGGGAGGTTCAACACCTTCGCCGGGGTCGTGCGGATCGGCGAGCGGGTCGAGGACTTCGCGATGCACGTGCTCATCGACGCGGCCTCGATCGACACGAACGTGCGTATGCGGGACGACCACCTGCGCTCCTCGGACTTCCTCGACGTGAGCGCGTACCCGACGCTGGAGTTCTACAGCGAGCGGTTCGCGCACCGGGGCGGCGGCCGCTGGGGCGTCACCGGAGCACTGTCACTCCACGGGGTGACGCGTACGGTCACGCTCGACGTCGACTACCTCGGGCAGGGCAACGGCATGGAGGGGGAGCAGCGGGCGGCGTGCCGGGCGACGACCGAACTGCACCGCGACGACTACACCGTGAGCTGGCAGACCATGCTCGCGCGCGGGATCGCCGTCGTCGGCCCGAGCATCACCATCGAGCTGGACGTCCAGGTCATCCCGAAGCAGGGGTGAGGTGCGGCGCCGGGCACGGACCCCGTGGTCGGAACAGCGCGGCGCATACGGCAGGATCTCCGCGTGAACGACGAGAACGACGTGAACGTGGCGCATGTGCTGGTGCTGCCCGACCGTGACGCCGCCGAGGAGGCGGCCGAGGAACTGGCCCGCCGCTACGAGCTGAGGACCGAGCCGGAGATCGTGCGCGAGGCACTGGCCGGTGAGGACGACGCCGAGGACGCGCAGTGGCTGATCGTGCTCTCGGAAGAGGCCGGTGAGTTCGACGCGCGTGAACTGGACGAATTCGCGAGCGAGTGGGACGGCTGGCGCGAGGCGCCGTGACGGTGGGCGGGTGGCCGTCGCCGGGGCCGGGCTCGTTGTCGGTGGTGCGTGGGATGCTTGGCGGTGATGGCCAGGAAAAACGCTGACGACGACCCGCTCGCTCCGCTCACGCTCGCCGTGGGGCAGGAGGAGTTGCTGATCGACCGCGCGGTGCGGCAGGTGGTGCTCGCCGCGCGGGCTGCCGACGCCGACACCGATGTGCGCGAACTCACGCCCGACCAGCTCCAGCCCGGCGGGCTCGCCGAGCTGACGAGCCCCTCGCTCTTCGCGGAGCGCAAGGTCCTTGTCGTGCGGAACGCGCAGGATCTCTCCGCGGACGCGGTCAAGGAGGTCAAGGGCTATCTGCCCACGCCCGTGGACGAGGTCGCGCTCGTGCTGTGCCACGCGGGCGGGGCCAAGGGCAAGGGGCTGCTCGACGCGGCACGCAAGGCCGGGGCGCGCGAGGTCCCGTGCCCGAAGATGACGAAGCCGGCCGATCGGCTCGCCTTCGTGCGCAACGAGTTCCGTACGACGGGGCGTTCGGCGACACCCGAGGCGTGCCAGACGCTCGTGGACGCGATCGGCAGCGACCTGCGCGAGCTGGCCGCGGCGGTTTCGCAGCTCACCGCGGACGTCGAGGGCACCATCGACGAGGCGATCGTCGGGCGCTACTACACGGGCCGCGCGGAGACGTCGAGCTTCACGGTCGCCGACCGGGCAGTGGAGGGCCGGGCCGCCGAGGCCCTGGAGGCGCTGCGCTGGTCGCTCTCCACGGGCGTCGCGCCCGTCATGATCACGAGCGCGCTCGCACAGGGGGTACGGGCCATCGGCAAGCTCTCATCGGCGCGGGGTGGGCGCCCCGCCGACCTGGCCCGTGAGCTGGGCATGCCGCCGTGGAAGATCGACCGGGTGCGGCAGCAGATGCGCGGATGGACGCCGGACGGTGTCTCGGTCGCGTTGCGCGCGGTCGCCGAGGCCGATGCCGGAGTGAAGGGCGGCGGCGACGACCCGGAGTACGCCTTGGAGAAGGCCATCGTGACGGTCGCCCGCGCGGCCCGCTCCCGCCGCTGAGAACGAGCTCCGGCTCGCCGCGCCGCGAGGCGGGTCCGCCGGGCCGGCGTGCCGGTCCACCGTGCTCCCGCCCCGGCCCCACTCGCCCCCCGGGCCCCGTGCGCCCCACCCGCCGCGCTGCCGCCCGGTCCACCGAGCCCCGCCCCGTACAGCCCCCGCCCTTCGGATCGCCGTCCCGGTACCCGAACAGCGGGCCCTCAGTAGAACTGTGACAAGCAGAACTCGTGCCCCTCGGGGTCCGTCATGATCACCACGACCCCCTCCTCGTACTCGTGGCGCTCGCCCGTCTCCCCGCCGCCGAGGGCGAGGACCTGGGCGATGTCGTCCACCTCGACATCGAGGTGCAGACGGGCCTTCCCCCGTCGCGGTTCGGACCGGCTGGAAGACGAGGCGGGGCTGCGCGTCGTCGACGTGGCCCAGGTAGACCCAGCCGGGCATCGAGGGGCCGCGCGGCCGGTCCAGGAGCGCGCTCCAGAAGGCCGAGACGCGTTCCACGTCGACGCAGTCGACGGTCACCCCGACCCAGCGGTTCGCCATGTCCGTACCCCCGTGGTGATCGTGCCGGTGACGGCGATGACATCGTGCCGGAAACGCCGATGACCCCGCCCCGTCGCAAGGACGGTGGCGGGGTCATCGGTCGAGTCCTGTGTGCCTTCGGCGGCGATGGGCCGGCGCGATCCCGCACCCGCGTGGCGAACGCTAGGCCGCATACGGGATCTGTCGGGACGGGACGGGGAGCGGTAGAGAGGGCCCGCTGGGTCCCCGTCGTCCCGGGGACGACGGTCGGTGCCGGAAGGCGGAGGAGGCTCAGCCCTGGAGGGAGGCGGCCTTCGAAGCAAGCGCCGACTTCTTGTTGGCGGCCTGGTTCTTGTGGATGACGCCGGAGGAGACGGCCTTGTCGAGCTTGCGCGTGGCGACACGCGTCAGCTCCTGGGCCTTCTCGACGTCACCCGCGGCAGCGGCCTCGCGGGCCTTGCGGACCGCGGTCTTGAGCGAGGACTTGACGGCCTTGTTGCGCAGGCGCGCCTTCTCGTTCGTCTTGTTCCGCTTGATCTGGGACTTGATGTTCGCCACGAAAGAGCCTTTTCAGCTGCAAGCGCGCGGCCGGAACCGCGCGAATGTTTCGGTTGAGTGCGCGTGTCCCCGAGCTGAGAGGGCTGGGAGACACACAGTGCACCAGGCTAGCAGCCGCTCGCTGAGCGGCCCAAACCGCCTGTCGCCCGTCGCGCATGGGACGATGGGTCCTTACATATCCGACCGACTGCCCGAAGCCCGAGCCAGAGGCGGCCGGCCGCTCCGTGCCGGACGCCTCAAGAATCAGGACCCCGCGTGCCCGCGACCCCTCTCCATGTGCCCGAGCCGAGCCGTACCGACCCGGCGCTGATCAGGAACTTCTGCATCATCGCGCACATCGACCACGGCAAGTCCACGCTCGCCGACCGGATGCTCCAGCTGACCGGGGTGGTGGAGCAGCGGCAGATGCGCGCCCAGTACCTCGACCGCATGGACATCGAGCGGGAGCGCGGCATCACGATCAAGTCGCAGGCCGTGCGGCTGCCCTGGGCCCCCAGCGAGGGCGAGGGGCAGGGCAGCACCCACATCCTCAACATGATCGACACCCCCGGTCACGTCGACTTCACCTATGAGGTCTCGCGCTCGCTCGCCGCCTGCGAGGGCACGATCCTCCTCGTCGACGCGGCCCAGGGCATCGAGGCGCAGACCCTCGCCAACCTCTACCTGGCGATGGAGAACGACCTCACGATCATCCCGGTCCTCAACAAGATCGACCTCCCGGCCGCGCAGCCCGAGAAGTTCTCCGAGGAGCTGGCGAACCTCATCGGCTGCCAGCCGGAGGACGTGCTCAAGGTCTCCGCGAAGACCGGCGTGGGCGTCGAGGCGCTCCTCGACCAGGTCGTCGCACAGATCCCGGCGCCGGTCGGGATCAAGGACGCCCCGGCCCGCGCGATGATCTTCGACTCGGTGTACGACTCGTACCGCGGTGTCGTCACGTACGTACGTGTCGTGGACGGCCAGCTGAACAAGCGCGAGCGCATCCGCATGATGTCGACCGGCGCGACACACGAACTGCTCGAAATCGGCACGAACTCGCCCGAGATGCTCGCCGCCGACGGCCTCGGCGTCGGCGAGGTCGGGTACCTGATCACCGGTGTGAAGGATGTGCGGCAGTCCAAGGTCGGTGACACGATCACCAGCCAGTCCAAGGGCGCCGAGGAGGCGCTCGGGGGCTACAAGGACCCGAAGCCCATGGTCTTCTCGGGCCTCTACCCGCTCGACGGCTCGGACTACCCCGAGCTGCGCGACGCGCTCGACAAGCTCCAGCTCAACGACGCCGCGCTCGTCTACGAGCCGGAGACCTCCGCCGCGCTCGGCTTCGGCTTCCGCGTCGGCTTCCTCGGGCTGCTCCACCTCGACGTCATCCGCGAGCGTCTTGAGCGCGAATTCGGTCTCGACCTGATCGCGACCGCGCCCAACGTGGTCTACCGCGTGATCATGGAGGACGGCACCGAGCACACCGTCACCAACCCGAGCGAGTTCCCCGAGGGGAAGATCGACGAGGTCTACGAGCCGGTCGTGCGCGCCACGATCCTCGCGCCGAGCGAGTTCATCGGCTCGATCATGGAGCTGTGCCAGAGCCGGCGCGGCGTCCTCCTCGGGATGGACTACCTCTCCGAGGACCGCGTCGAGATCCGCTACACCCTGCCGCTCGCGGAGATCGTCTTCGACTTCTTCGATCAGCTCAAGTCCAAGACGCGCGGGTACGCCTCGCTCGACTACGAGCCCACGGGCGAGCAGACCGCCCACCTCGTCAAGGTCGACATCCTCCTGCACGGCGACAAGGTCGACGCCTTCTCGGCGATCACCCACCGCGACGCCGCCTACGCCTACGGGGTGCGCCTCGTCGCCAAGCTCAAGGAGCTCATCCCGCGCCAGGCCTTCGAGGTCCCGGTGCAGGCCGCGATCGGCTCCCGGGTCATCGCCCGCGAGACGATCCGCGCGATCCGCAAGGACGTCCTCGCCAAGTGCTACGGCGGTGACATCTCCCGCAAGCGGAAGCTCCTGGAGAAGCAGAAGGAGGGGAAGAAGCGCATGAAGATGGTGGGGTCCGTGGAGGTTCCGCAGGAGGCCTTCATCGCCGTCCTCTCCAGCGACGAGCCGGGCGGCAAGAAGAAGTAGCCGCGTGCCCGCCCTCCGGTGGGGCGGTCGCCGAACCGGTTTCCGGCCCGACGGGCCCCGTACGCCTTCTGGCGCGGGGCCCGTTGTCGTGCGGGGGCGGCCCCGCCGGGCGCGGGGGCCGGCCCCGCCCGTACGGACACGCGCCCGCCCGCCGCGTACCGCGGGTCCCGTACGGGTGCCCCTCCCGGAACACGGGTGCTCTTACCGGAAACGGAGCCGGGACGGAAGAGGGGGGAGGGGCGGATGTGGTGAACAGAGCGGGTGTCAGGGCCTTACGCGCAGGCCAGGCTCGTTCTACTCTGATCACCACCCATTAGTTACTCACCAGTTAAACAACGCGCAGGAACGCTCAGCACACGTCTCGAACCATTCACTACCAGTCGCACGCAGAGTCGCGGGCCCGGAGGATGTCGTGAGCGACACACAGACCATGATCGAGAACCGTCCGCCCTCCGTGGCGCACCTCTTCCTGGAGCGCGTCGCCGCGACCCCGGACGCGGAGGCGTACCGCTACCCGGTGCCGCCCGCCTCCGGCGAGGGGCCGTCCGACTGGGCCTCGCTGAGCTGGGCGCAGGCCGCCGAGCGCGTCGAGCGGATCGCGGCCGGGCTCATCGTGCTCGGCATCGAGCCCGAGCAGCGCGTCGCGCTCGCCGCGGCGACCCGTGTCGAGTGGATCCTCATCGACCTCGGCATCATGTGCGCGGGCGCCGCGACCACGACCGTCTACCCCTCGACGAACACGAAGGAATCGGCGTTCATCCTCGCCGACTCCGACAGCCGCGTCGTCTTCGCGGAGGACGCGACGCAGCTCGCGAAGGTGCGCGAGAACCGCGCGGAGCTTCCCGAACTGCACCACGTCGTCGTTCTCGACGCCGAGGGCGTCACCCCGGACGCCGCGGACCCGGACGGCTGGCTGCTCACCCTCGCCGACCTGGAGAAGCGCGGTCAGGAGTACCTGGCCACGCACCCGGAGGCGATCAAGGAGCGTATCGAGGCGATCACGAAGGACCAGCTCGCGACGCTGATCTACACCTCCGGCACGACGGGCCGCCCCAAGGGCGTACGCCTGCCG
The DNA here is from genome assembly GCF_044749745.1 of Streptomyces sp. NPDC088923. Lineage (NCBI taxonomy): Bacteria > Bacillati > Actinomycetota > Actinomycetes > Kitasatosporales > Streptomycetaceae > Streptomyces > Streptomyces sp. NPDC088923. The sequence goes on from NZ_JBIVIO010000001.1 coordinate 1,687,259, forward strand.
CACGAGGCGTGGTCCTACATGGCCAAAGCGATCAAGGCGACGGGGATGGTCCTGGAGGAGGACGTCCAGTACCTGTGGCTGCCGCTCGCCCACGTCTTCGGCAAGGTGCTCACCTCCGGGCACATCGAGGTCGGGCACGTCACCGCGGTCGACGGCCGCGTGGACCAGATCATCCTGAACCTGCCCGTGGTCCGGCCCACCTACATGGCCGCCGTGCCCCGCATCTTCGAGAAGGTCTACAACGGCGTCGCGGCGAAGGCGCGCGAGGGCGGCGACGCCAAGTTCAAGATCTTCCAGTGGGCCGCCGGGATCGCCCGCGAGTACGCGAAGACCTCGCAGGACAACTTCCGCCGCACCGGGACCGCGACCGTCCCGTTCGGCCTGCGCGCGAAGCACGCCGTCGCCGACCGGCTCGTCTACGGCAAGATCCGCGAGGCGATGGGCGGCAGGCTGCGCGCCGCGATCTCCGGCTCCGCCGCGCTCGCCCCCGAGATCGGCTTCTTCTTCGCGGGGGCCGGGGTGCACATCCTGGAGGGGTACGGGCTCACGGAGTCGAGCGCGGCCTCGTTCGTGAACCCGGGGGAGGCGTACCGCACCGGTACGGTCGGCAAGCCGCTGCCCGGCACCGAGGTGCGCATCGCCGAGGACGGCGAGATCCTGCTGCGCGGCCCCGGCATCATGGCCGGCTACCACGGGCTGCCGGAGAAGACCGCCGAGGTCCTGGAGCCGGACGGCTGGTTCCACACAGGCGACATCGGCGAACTGTCGGTGGACGGCTATCTGCGGATCACCGACCGCAAGAAGGACATCATCAAGACCTCCGGCGGCAAGTACATCGCCCCGGCCGAGGTCGAGGGCCAGTTCAAGGCGATCTGTCCCTACGTGTCGAACATCCTGGTCCACGGCGGAGACCGCAACTTCTGCTCCGCGCTCATCTCGCTCGACGAGGAGGCGCTGCTCGCCTGGGCGAAGGACAACGGGCTCGACGGCAAGCCGTACGAGGAGATCGTGGCCGACGCGAAGACCGTCGAGATGGTCGACGGGTACGTGCGCGAGCTGAACGAGGGGCTCCAGCGCTGGGAGACCGTGAAGAAGTTCCGGCTCCTGCCGAGAGACCTCGACATCGAGCACGGGGAGCTGACGCCGAGCCTCAAGATCAAGCGGCCGGTGGTGGAGCGGGAGTACGGGTATCTGCTGGACGAGATGTACGCGGGGGCTCGCGAGGCGTGACGGAGGGGCGGAGCGCCCTCTCTGCCGAGGGGGCTCCCTTTCGTGGGGGCGGGGCCTTTGTGGGGCTCTGCCCCACGCCCCGCTCCTCAAACGCCGGAGAGGCTTGGATGTGGTGCGCGAGGGGGCGTAGGGGTGCGGGTTGGCGGTAGGGACGGATGCGGGGGTGCGGGGTGGATGTTCTGGCCGAGGTCGTGGTGGGTGTGCGGGAGGGGTCGGTTCGCTGCATGATCGTCGTATGAACTCATCCTCCGCGCCCGTTGTCGTTCATCCTCCCGGGAGTGACGGAGGGCGACGGGTGCAGGTGGACGGGGAGGTGCTGGGGGTGGCGTACGGAATGGGCGACCTCGTGGAATTCCTGCGGCGAGCGGGGCTGGAGGACGCCGAAGGGGCTGTCGCCGCCGATGAGGGATTCATCGAGTGGCGCGGCGAGGGGCCCGGCGAGTGGGCTGCCTAGGGCCTCACGCTCGGTGACCGCGTCGGGCCTGGGACAATGGACCCCATGCCTTCCGCACTTCCCGACGGTGAGCCCGTGCCCGAGAACGGGGCGCTTCCGGCGCAGGCCCTGGACGGGGCCACCGGGCGCCCGCTCGGCTTCTACCTGCACGTCCCCTACTGCGCCAGCCGCTGCGGGTACTGCGACTTCAACACGTACACGGCGACCGAACTGCGCGGTACGGGCGGCGTGCTCGCCTCGCGCGACAACTACGCCGACACCCTCGCCCAGGAGATCCGCCTCGCGCGCGAGGTGCTCGGCGAGGACCCCCGCCCGGCCCGCACCGTCTTCTTCGGCGGCGGTACGCCCACGCTGCTGCCCGCCGCCGACCTCGTACGGATGCTCGCCGCCGTACGGGACGAATTCGGCCTCGCGCCCGACGCCGAGGTGACGACCGAGGCGAACCCGGAATCCGTCGACCCCGCGTACCTCGAAACCCTCCGTGAGGGCGGTTTCAACCGGATCTCCTTCGGGATGCAGAGCGCCAAGCCGCACGTGCTGCGCGTCCTCGACCGCAACCACACCCCCGGCCGACCCGAGGCCTGCGTCGCCGAGGCGCGCGCGGCCGGATTCGAGCACGTCAATCTCGACCTCATCTACGGCACGCCGGGCGAGAGCGACGCGGACTGGCGCGCCTCGCTCGAGGCGGCGATCGGCGCGGGACCCGACCACGTCTCCGCGTACGCCCTCATCGTCGAGGAAGGCACCGGCCTCGCCCGCCGCATCCGGCGCGGCGAGATCCCGATGACCGACGACGACGAGCACGCCGACCGCTACCTCATCGCCGACGAACTCCTCGCCAAGGCCGGTTTCAGCTGGTACGAGGTCTCCAACTGGGCGACCAGCGAGCCCGCGCGCTGCCTGCACAACGAGCTGTACTGGCGCGGCGCCGACTGGTGGGGCGCGGGGCCGGGGGCGCACAGCCACGTCGGGGGCGTCCGCTGGTGGAACGTGAAGCACCCCGGCGCCTACGCCGCCGCGCTCGCCGAGGGCCGCTCGCCCGGCGCGGGCCGCGAACTCCTCAGCGAGGAGGACCGCCGCGTCGAGCGCGTCCTCCTGGAGCTGCGACTGAGCGAGGGCTGCCCCCTCGACCTCCTCCTCCCGGCAGGTCGTGAGGCCGCCGCGCGTCATCTCGACGACGGACTTCTCGATCCCGGGGCTTACGCGAAGGGGGCGGCCGTTCTCACGCTGCGGGGGCGGCTGCTCGCCGACGCGGTGGTGCGGGACCTCGTGGACTGACGGGGCGGGGGCCGGTGTACGGGTGTGCGCTGGACGCCCTCAGCCTGCGGGGCTTTCGGTGTACACATGTGCGCGGATGCGGGCGAGCGTCCCAGGGTTCTCGGTGAACAAGTGTGCACTCATTCCGGCTGCCTCCGCCGCCGCGATGTTCGGCGGGGCGTCGTCGACGAAGAGGCAGTCCCGGGGCCGTACCCCGAGGGCCTCGCACACGGCCGTGTAGGCGCGCGGATCGGGCTTGTTGAGGCCGGTCTCGTGCGAGTACGAGAGGTGCTCGACCAGGGTGTCGAAGCCGTACAGGGCGGCTTCGCGTTCGCGCGCCCCGACGAAGCTGTTGCTGAGGATGCCGAGGCGGCAGCGGCCGCGCAGCCCCCGGACGAAGTCGATCAGCTCGGTGTTCGGGGTCCCGACGTACTCCGTCCACAGGTCGGCCATGAAGGAGCCGGCCCCGGCAGCGTCGAGCCCGAGCCGCGCGGCCACCTGCTCCCGTACCGCCGCCTCATCCATCCGTCCGACCGACCCCGCCTCCCACACGTCCGCCATCCGCGCCTCGACAGTTCCGGGCGCCAGCCCGAGCCGCTCCTCCCAGCGCGCCACCCACCCCGTCTCGGGTGTGAACTCAAGGACGCCGCCTATGTCGAGCACGAGCGCTTTCATACGGTGTTCCTCCTTCTGGGGCGATGGATCGCCCCTGGGTTGGGGGCAGGCTGGGGTCTGCCCTGAGGGGAAGGTCAACGCCCGGTGCGCAGTTCCTCGTACGGGTGGGCGGTGGTGAACAGGGCGGATCGGCCCCTCCGAAGCTGCCACCCTGCCTGTGACCGCGCGGGACGGCCGAGACGACCGGAGGAACGATGCTCTTGCGCAGCCCGTACGACCTCTTCGCCGCGACGGAGGCGCCGGAGGGGTACCGGGGCGAACTCCTCGCGGGCGAGATCGTGTGGACCGGCGGTGAGGACCTCGTGCACAACGGGATCGTCGAGTCCGTGACGGACCAGGTCCCGCGTCCGCCGTGGCGACGGCTGGGCCGGCAGCTCATCCGTCCGGCCGGGTGCACGGACAGCGCGCCACGCCCCGACGTCCTCGTCCACGCCGGGGACTTCACGGACCATGACGGTCTCGCGCTGCCCGCCTCCGCGGTGGAACTCGTCGTCGAGGTCGTCTCCCGGACCAGCGTCGATCGCGACTACGGCGTCAAGCGCTCGCTCTACGCCGCCGCCAAGATCCCCGCCTACCTGATCATCGACCCCACGGCCGCCCGCTGCCTCCTCCTCACCGAGCTCTCCGGGGAGGGAGACAAGGCCGACTACGAGGTCGAGCGGGCGCGGGAGTTCGGGCAGACCGTGCCGCTCGCCGCGCTCGGGGACGTGGAGATCGCGACCGCGGAGTTCGGGACGCTGCCGCCCGTACGACTGCACCGACGGCCCTGAGGAACGGTCAGGTCTGGTCGGGAACCGTCACGAAGTCGATCAGTTCCTCCACGCGGCCGAGCAGTTCCGGTTCCAGGTCCTTGTACGAATGGACGTGGGAGAGGATGAGCTGCCAGGCCGCGCCCGTGTTCTCCGGCCAGCCGAGGGCGCGGCAGATGCCCGTCTTCCAGTCCTGCCCGCGCGGGACGCGGGGCCAGGCCGCGATACCGACCGAGGACGGTTTCACCGCCTCCCAGATGTCGATGTACGGGTGCCCCACGACCAGCGCGTGCGGGCTCGCGACCCCCGCCGCGATGCGCGCCTCCTTCGAGCCCGGCACCAGGTGGTCGACCAGGACCCCGAGCCGCGCGTCGGGGCCCGGCGCGAACTCCTCGACGATCGAGGGGAGATCGTCGACACCCTCCAGGTACTCGACCACGACCCCCTCGATCCGCAGGTCGTCACCCCATACCCGTTCCACCAGTTCCGCGTCGTGCCGCCCCTCCACGTAGATCCGCCCCGCTCGCGCCACGCGCGCCCGCGCGCCGGGAACCGCGACAGAGCCGGAGGCGGTGCGGGAGGGGGCCGCCGGGGTCGCGGCGGCGGGTCGTACGAGGGTGACCGCGTGACCTTCCAGGAGGAAACCGCCCTCCGTGAGCGGGAAGACCCGTGTCTTGCCGAAACGGTCCTCCAGCGACACGACGAGTCCCTGCGCCGATTTCTCCCACCCGGTCACCGCGCCGCAGAAACCACTCGTCACCTCCTCCACGACGAGGTCCCGCTCCAGCGGCACCTGAGGGACGGCCCGCCGCTTCTTCCAAGGCGGGGTGAGATCGGGGGAGTACGCGCGCATTCCCAGGACGATAGGAACATACGGCCGTCCGGGCGACCACGACACGCCGTGGGGGCCCGTCGCGCCGCCCCGGACATGCCGACACCCGCCCGCTCACGACGCGCCGCCACCCCGCGCCCGGTCCAGCTCGCACCACCCCGCGCCCGGGCCCTCTCACGACACCCCGAACCGCCGCGCGAGCGCGTCCCGCTGACGCCGTACGAACGCCGCGTCCACGAGCGCGCCGTGCCCCGGCACGTACACCGCCTCGTCACCGCCCAGCGCGAGCAGCCGGTCCAGAGCCTCGGGCCACCGCGCCGGGACGGCGTCGCTCCCCGCCTGCGGCTCGCCCGATTCCTCCACGAGATCCCCACAGAAGACCACCGTCCGCTCGCCCGGCACCACGAGCGCGAGGTCATGGCCCGAGTGCCCGGGCCCCACGTCGGCGAGCAGCACGCGCCGCCCGCCGCCGAGGTCGAGCGCCGACTCGCCGCTCACCGGCTGGTCCGGGCCTCGCAGCAGGGCCGCGGACCGCCTCGCCTCCGCGGTGTCGAGCCCGTGCCGTACCGCGTCCTCGCACAGACCGGCGCGGCCGGACTCCGTACCGAGGAGCGACTCGGCGCCCGCCGCCGCGTACACCGGGACCGCGAAGGCGGGCGCGCCGAGGACGTGGTCGAAGTGCGGGTGCGTGAGTGCGAGATGCGTCACGTGCGCGCCGTCCCCGAGGAGGCGTTCCGCCGCCCGCCGCGCCGCCTCGCCCTGCGCGAGGCCCGCGCCCGGGTCCACGAGGAGCGCCGCCCTCTCGCCCCGTACGAGCCCCGCCGTGCAGTCCCAGCCGGGCAGGCGCAGCCGCGCCACACCCGGCGCCGGGCGCTCCCACTCCGGCAGTTCGGTCAAGTCCATCGCGCTCCCCGCTCGTCGGTGGCGGTGCGAGACGACCGGCCGCTGTGCGCCCGCCGTCCCCGCCCCGTCCCGGCCGTCCCTCCCGACACCCTGCCCCGTTCCGTCCCCCTCACCCCGGTACGAGCCCGGCGCGAGGTCGGCGGGCCGCCGGTGAAGTGCCATAAAGCGCTGCCCGGCCTTGCCCGGGGCCCACCGTACGGCCGTACACTGGCCGGGGAAGTTCTGGCACTCAGACAGGGCGAGTGCCAGGCCCGGACCGGAGGCTCCGGCCGGAGGCCAGGGAGGTGGCGGCGTGCTCAGCGAACGCAGACTCGAAGTCCTGCGCGCCATCGTCCAGGACTACGTCGGCACCGAGGAGCCCGTCGGCTCCAAGGCGCTCACCGAGCGGCACAGTCTCGGCGTCTCTCCGGCCACCGTGCGCAACGACATGGCGGCCCTGGAGGACGAGGGGTTCATCGCCCAGCCGCACACCAGCGCGGGCCGTATCCCGACCGACAAGGGCTACCGCCTCTTCGTCGACAAGCTCGCCGACATCAAGCCGATGACCGCGCCGGAGCGCCGCGCCATCCAGAGTTTCCTGGACAGCGCGGTGGATCTCGACGACGTCGTGGGCCGGACCGTGCGGCTGCTCGCGCAGCTCACGCGGCAGGTCGCCGTCGTGCAGTACCCCTCGCTGACGCGCTCCACCGTGCGGCACGTCGAGCTGCTCTCGATGAGCCCCGCGCGCGTCATGCTCGTGCTGATCACCGACACGGGCCGCGTCGAGCAGCGGATGATCGACTGCCCGGCGCCGTTCGGCGAGACCTCCGTGGCCGATCTGCGGGCCCGGCTCAACAGCCGGATCTCGGGCCGTCGCTTCGCCGACGTGCCCCAGCTCGTCCAGGATCTGCCCGACTCCTTCGAGCAGGAGGACCGCGGCACGGTCGCCGTCGTCCTGTCCACGCTGCTCGAAACGGTCGTCGAGGAGACCGAGGAACGGCTCATGATCGGCGGCACGGCGAACCTCGCGCGCTACGGGCAGGACTTCCCCCTCATGATCCGGCCGGTGCTCGAGGCGCTGGAGGAGCAGGTGGTGCTCCTGCGGCTGCTCGGCGAGGTCACCGACCCGCGGATGGCGGTCCGGATCGGTCATGAGAACGCCTACGAGGGGCTCAACTCCACCTCGGTGGTGTCGGTCGGTTACGGTTCGGGCGGCGAGGCAGTCGCCAAGCTCGGCGTGGTCGGACCGACCCGCATGGACTACCCCGGAACGATGGGAGCGGTACGCGCAGTGGCTCGTTACGTCGGACAGATCCTGGCGGAGTCGTAAGTGGCCACGGACTACTACGCCGTACTCGGCGTGCGCCGCGACGCCTCCCCGGACGAGATCAAGAAGGCCTTCCGTCGGCTGGCCAGGGAACTCCACCCTGACGTCAACCCCGACCCGAAGACCCAGGAGCGGTTCAAGGAGATCAACGCCGCCTACGAGGTGCTCTCGGACCCGCAGAAGAAGCAGGTCTACGACCTCGGCGGCGACCCGCTCTCGCAGGCCGGCGGCGCGGGCGCGGCCGGTGGTGGCTTCGGCGGCGCGGGCTTCGGGAACTTCTCGGACATCATGGACGCGTTCTTCGGTACGTCCCAGCAGCGCGGCCCGCGCTCGCGGACCCGCCGGGGCCAGGACGCCATGATCCGGCTGGAGATCGACCTCAACGAGGCGGCCTTCGGCACCACCAAGGAAATCCAGGTCGACACCGCGATCATCTGCTCGACCTGCAACGGCGAGGGCGCGGCTCCGGGTACCTCGGCGCAGACCTGCGACATGTGTCGCGGACGCGGTGAGGTCTCGCAGGTGACGCGGTCCTTCCTGGGCCAGGTCATGACCTCGCGGCCCTGCCCGCAGTGCCAGGGCTTCGGCACGATCGTGCCGAACCCGTGCCCCGAGTGCGCCGGTGACGGCCGTATCCGCTCGCGGCGCACGCTCACCGTGAAGATCCCGGCCGGGGTCGACAACGGCACGCGTATCCAGCTCGCGGGTGAGGGCGAGGTCGGCCCGGGCGGCGGCCCCGCCGGTGACCTCTACGTCGAGATCCACGAGACGGCCCACTCCGTCTTCCAGCGGCGCGGCGACGACCTGCACTGCACGGTGACGATCCCGATGACGGCCGCCGCGCTCGGCACGAAGGTGCCGCTCGACACGCTCGACGGGACCGAGGACGTCGACATCAGGCCGGGTACGCAGTCGGGCCAGTCCGTGCCGCTGCACGGGCGCGGGGTCACGCATCTGCGCGGGGGCGGGCGCGGTGACCTCATCGTGCACGTCGAAGTGCAGACGCCGGGGAAGCTCGACGCGGACCAGGAGCGGTTGCTGCGGGAGCTGGCCAAGCTCAGGAACGAGGAGCGGCCCACGGGGCAGTTCCAGCCGGGGCAGCAGGGGCTCTTCTCGCGGCTCAAGGACGCGTTCAACGGGCGGAGCTGAATGTTCCACAGGCGGGCGGGGCGGTAGTCGCCGCGGTCCGGGGCGGGCCTCTCGGGGCTCCGCCCCGGACCCCGTTTCGGGGCTCCGCCCCGGACCCCGCTCCTCAAACGCCGGAGGGGCTTGGGATACGGGTCCCGTGAGCGCCACTGGTGCGGCTCGTGGGACGATTTTGGGATGTCCTCTGTGTTCGGCGAGTTGTTGCGCCATCCTGTTGTGCAGGCTCCGATGGCCGGTGGTGCCTCCTGTCCTGAGCTGGTCGCCGCCGTGTCGGAGGCCGGGGGGCTCGGGTTTCTCGCCGGGGGGTACAAGAGTGCCGAGGCGGTACGGGACGAGGCGCGGCGCACCCGCGAGCTGACCGGGCGGCCCTTCGGCGTCAACCTCTTCCTGCCGCAGCCGGAGGCGGACGCCGATACCGTCGACGCGTACGCGGACGGGCTGGCCGGGGAGAGCGAGCGGTACGGGGCACCGCTCGGGGCCCTTCCGCGGGGTGCGCTCGACGACTTCTTCGACGCGAAGGTCGCCGTCCTGCTCGCCGAGCCCGTCGCCGTCGTCTCCTTCACCTTCGGCTGCCCCAGCCGCGACGTGCTCGATGCCTTCCAGCGCGTCGGCACCCTCACCGTCGTCACCGTGACCACGCCTGAGGAGGCGCGCGCCGCGCAGTGGGCGGGGGCGGACGCACTGTGCGTGCAGGGTGTCGAGGCCGGGGGCCATCAGGGCACCCACCACGACGACCCCGCCACCGACGGCTGCGGGCTCGGGCTCCTCAGCCTTCTCGAACAGGTCCGCCACACCGTGCCGTTGCCCTTCCTCGCGGCGGGTGGTCTCATGCGCGGCACACAGATCGCCGCCGTGCTCGCGGCGGGCGCCGAAGCCGCGCAGCTCGGCACCGCCTTCCTCCCCTGCCCCGAGTCCGGGGCGCACCCCGTGCACAAGGCCGCGCTGACCAGCCCGCACTTCACCCGTACGACGCTCACACGCGCCTTCTCCGGCCGACCCGCGCGCGGGCTCGTCAACCGTTTCGTACGGGCGCACTCGGCCGAGGCACCGGCCGCGTACCCGCGGGTGCACCACCTCACGGCCGGGCTGCGGCGTGCCGCGGCCGGCGCGGGAGACGCGGACGGCATGGCACTCTGGGCCGGGCAGGGCCACCGCCTGGCCCGCACCCTCGCCGCCGGGCGCCTCGTCGAGACGCTCGCCGCCGAGACGCGCGCGGCGCTCACGCCGTTGGCACGCTGACTTGGGCGGCCCGGAGAACCCGTGCCGCGCCCGGACCGCCGCACCCGTACCGCTGAAAGGACCGGCATGACCGCCGCCGTTTTCCTCGCCCCCCGGCTCGCCGAAGAGGCCGTGCCCGGCGGGGCCTTCGTCCTCGAGGGGCCCGAGGGACGGCACGCGGTCTCCGTGAAGCGGCTGCGTCCCGGCGAGGAGATCGTGCTCAGCGACGGCGAGGGGCGGTGGGCGCCGTGCGTCGTGACGGCGGTCGAGGGCAAGGACCGGCTGAGCGTCGAGGTCGGTGAGCTGCGCGAGGAGCCGGTGCCGAGTCCGCGGCTCGTCGTAGTCCAGGCGCTGCCCAAGGGGGACCGGGGGGAACTCGCCGTCGAGACGATGACCGAGACGGGTGTCGACGCGATCGTGCCGTGGCAGGCGGCGCGGTGTGTGACGCAGTGGCGGGGCGACCGGGGCGCGAAGTCCCTCGCCAAGTGGCGGGCGACCGCGCGCGAGGCGGGCAAGCAGTCGCGCCGCCCCCGCTTCCCCGAGGTCGCCGAAGCCGTCTCCACGAAGGAGACCGCGACCCTCCTCGCCCGCGCGGCGCTCGCCGTCGTCCTCCACGAGGACGCAGGGACCGCGAGCACCCCGCTCGCCACGCTGCCACTGCCCGACGAGGGCGACATCGTCCTCGTCGTCGGCCCCGAGGGCGGCGTCGCCCCCGAGGAGCTCGCGACCTTCACCGAGGCCGGCGCCCGTATCTGCCGCCTGGGCCCCTCGGTCCTGCGCACCTCGACAGCGGGCACGGCGGCGGTGGCGCTCCTGTCCGGACGGACGGGTCGGTGGGGGTAGACGCGGGCGGGCTGCGCGGTGCTTGGGAGCGGGGCCGGGGGAACGGGGCTGGAAGTCCCGGTACGTCGGGGGCGAGACCGTACGTCCGGTGCCCCGGGGCCGAGACCGTGCTGGGTCGCCCTGCCGGGGCAGCCCGTTGATGCCGAGTGCACGGCACTGCGGGTCCGGCTCCATGACGGTTGTCCTCTCGCGGGGATGCGTGCGGGGTGACTTCGCTCGTGGAGGAACTCTTGAACGGGCATGGCGGTTGGGGGCGGGGGCGTCAAGCATGGAGGGATGATCCGTGCTTCTTCGCAGGCTCTTTCGTTTGATTCCGCCGCCGCCAGTTATGCCGCGCACCGTCCCTCCTATCCCTCCGCTCTCCTCGACGTCGTCGAGGAGCTTGCCGGGTTCTCGCTCGTCGGGGCGCGCGTCGCCGACGTCGGGGCCGGGACGGGGCTGGGCACGCGCGTGCTGGTCGAGCGGGGAGCCCGGGTCGTGGGGGTGGAGCCGGGCGGTGGGATGGCCGCTCAGTTCCGGGTCGGGCTGCCCGGGGTCCCGCTCGTGCTCGGGGACGGGAACGCTCTGCCCTTGGCCTCCTCCTCTCTCGATGTGGTCACCTACGCGCAGTCCTGGCACTGGACCGACCCCCGCCGCTCCCTTCCCGAGGCGCTGCGCGTGCTCCGCACCGGGGGCGCGCTCGCGCTCTGGTGGAACGACTCGGACGGTGGGGTTCCCTGGGTCGCCGGGCAGGACGCCCGGTTGCGTCGGCTCTTCGGCGGCGCCGACGCCACGTACGATCCCGAGGCCCGCTTCCGGCGGCTGCCCGATGAGCTGCCCTTCCTACGGCGGCAGGTGCGGTGGAGCCGCGGTGTCTCACTCGACGCGCACCTCGCCAACCTCGCCACCTACTCCGACTTCCTCGTCCTCGGTGAGGAAGGGACGGACCGCTTCCTCGCAGAGGAGCGGGAGATCCTGGCCGATGTCTTCCCGGACGGGACCGTTCGGGAGGAGTACGTGGTCAGCCTCGCCGTCGCCGTGCGGTGACTCGCGGGGCCCTCAGTCCGTGAGGGACGCGGGGACCCAGTCCCGTACCGCTATCTCCAGGAGCACCCGGCGCTCTCCCGGGCGGGCCGGTATCGCCGGGTCCCAGCCGTACTTGGCGAGGAAGGACTCGCGTACCCGCGCGGGGAAACCGGTGCGGTGCAGGCGGGCGTCGCCCTCGGCGACCAGCGGCTCGGGGCCGTCCAGGGCGAGTGTGGCGCGCGGCCGGCGTTCGAGCAGGCGCACCAGGGCGCCGCCCGCCGCCGCGCCGATCCACCACACACCTTCGAGGAAGACGAACCACGTGGCGCGCACGAGGGGCGGCCCTTCCGCCCCGGCAGCGCACAGCCACACGGTCCGCGCCGTGCGCAGCCGTTCCTGAGCGGGGTTGTTCTCCGTCGTCGTCACACCACCCATCCCAACCCCTGCGAGGCCCGCGCGGAAGCCTTCCGCGCAGATCTGTGGATAACTCCGAGTAATCAATAAATCCTCTCACTCGAACGAGTAACGGCTGTCGCGACTTCCGCGGAGTTATCCACAGCTTGCCCGGCAGGCCCTGTCCCCTGTCCTTCACCGTGCTTAGGGTGGTTCTTGTGACACAGCCTGCCTACCTACGGTTTCCGCACATCCATGGCGAGTTCATCGCCTTCACCGCCGAGGACGACGTCTGGATCGCCCCACTGGACGGAGGGCGTGCCTGGCGCGTCAGCGCCGACAACGTTCCCGTTCAGCACCCGCGGATATCTCCCGACGGCGCCACGGTCGCCTGGACCTCCAAGCGCGAGGGCGCCCCCGAGGTCTTCGTCGCGCCCCTGGAGGGCGGCCCGGCCCGCCGCCTCACCTACTGGGGCAGCCAGAAGACGTCCGTACGCGGCTGGACCCCCGAGGGCGACGTCGTGGCGATCACCGCGCACGGCCAGGCGTCGATGCGCCGGACCTGGGCGCACGCCCTGCCCGTCGACGGCTCCGCGCCCCGCCGCCTCCCGTACGGCCCGATCGGCGCCCTCGCCCACGAGCCCGCGGGCGAGCGCGTCCTGCTCTGCTCCGTCCCGAGCCGTGAGGCCGCCTGGTGGAAGCGCTACCGGGGCGGTACAGCGGGCAAGTTGTGGCTCGGGCCCGACGCGGAGGGCGCCTGGCAGCGGGTGCACGCGGACCTGGACGGCAACATCGAGGACCCGCTCTGGGTGGGCGGTCGCATCGCCTTCCTCTCCGACCACGAGGGTGTCGGCGCGCTCTACTCCTCGCTCCCCGACGGCAGTGAACTGCGCCGCCACTCGCCGGTCGAACCCGACAGCTTCTACGCCCGCCAAGCCGCCACCGACGGCACCCGCGTCGTCTGGTCGAGCGCGGGCCGGCTGTGGATTCTCGACGACCTGGAGAGCGCCGAGCCGCGCCTGCTCGACATCGGTCTCGGCGGCCAGCGCGCCGACCTCCAGCCCTTCGCGATCTCCGCGTCCCGCTGGCTCTCCGCCGCCCGCCCCGACCAGACGGGTCGCGGCAGCGCCGTCCTGGTGCGGGGCGCCGTGCACTGGGTGACGCACCGCGACGGGCCGACGCGTGTCCTCGCGGGCGAACAGGGGGTACGGGCCAGGCTGCCGCGTACCTTCCGGCTCGACGGCGAGGAGTGGGTCGCCTGGGTGACCGACGCCGAGGGCGAGGACGCCATCGAGTTCGCGCCCGCCACCGGTACGGCTCCTGGCACGGCCCCGCGCCGCATCGCGCGCGGCAAGCTCGGCCGCGTCCTCTCCTTCGCGGTCGCCCCGGACGGCGAGCGGCTCGGCGTCGCGAGCCACGACGGACGGGTGCTGCTCGTGGAACGCTCGACGGGCGAGGTGCGCGAGGTGGACCGCGGCGAGAACGGGGACGCGAGCGGACTCGTCTTCTCGCCCGACTCCACGTGGCTCGCCTGGTCCCACCCGGGCCCCGACCCGCTGCGCCAGCTCAAGCTCGCGCACGTCTCGGACCTCGCCCCCGTCGAGGCGACACCGCTGCGCTTCAAGGACTACAGCCCGGCCTTCACCCCGGACGGCAAGCACCTCGCGTTCCTCTCGGACCGCGCCTTCGACCCGCTGTACGACGCGCACAACTTCGATCTCGCCTTCATCGGCACGACGCGTCCGCACCTCATCACGCTCGCCGCGACGACCCCCTCGCCCTTCGGCCCCCAGCGGCACGGCAAGCCCTTCGAGACCCCCGACAAGGAGGGCACCCCGGAGAGCGGCGAGGGTGGCGGTCCGCAGACCCGTATCGACGTGGAGGGTCTCGCCGACCGGATCGTGCCCTTCCCCGTCGAGGCCGGCGAGTACTCCTCGCTCCAGGCCGCCAAGGACGGCGTGCTCTGGCTCAGCCACCCCGTCTCCGGCGTCCTCGGCACCTCCGGAGCCGGTCCCGAGGACGACGGTGCCAAGACGAGCCTGCTCCGCTGGGACTTTCCGCAGCAGCGCATCGAGGAACTCTCGGGCGACGTCCAGTCCTACGCGGTCTCGGGCGACGGCAAGCGCGTCCTGCTCCGCGGCGGCGACAAGCTCCGTGTCGTGCCGAGCGACCGCCGGGCCCCGGGCGAGGAGGACCACGAGAACAACGTCGCCGTCGACCTCGGCCGCATCCGGCAGCTCGTCGATCCCGCCGCCGAGTGGCGGCAGATGTTCGACGAGACGGGCCGGCTCATGCGGGACAACTTCTGGCGTCCCGACATGGGCGGCATCGACTGGGACGGCGTCCTCGACCGCTACCGGCCCGTCCTGGAGCGCGTCGCGACCCACGACGACCTCGTGGACCTGCTGTGGGAGGTGCAGGGGGAGCTGGGCACCTCGCACGCCTACGTCACCCCGCCGGGTCACGGGCACGGGGCCCTGCGCGCGGGGCTGCTCGGCGCGGACATCTCCCGGCACGAGGACGGGCACTGGCGCATCGACCGCGTCCTGCCCTCCGAGACCTCCGATCCGCACGCCCGCTCCCCGCTCGCGGGTCCCGGTATCGCGGTACGGGCCGGGGACGCGCTCCTCGCGGTCGGCGGCCGTCCGGTGGACCCGCTGCTCGGCCCCGCCCCGCTCCTCGCCGGGACGGCCGGTCACGTCACCGAGCTGACCATCGGCCCGGCGGACGGCGGCGAACCACGGCACGTCGTGGTCGAGCCGCTGCGCGACGAAGAGGCACTGCGCTACCACGACTGGGTCGCGGACCGCCGCGCCTACGTGCACGAGAAGTCCGGCGGACGGCTCGGTTACCTGCACGTGCCGGACATGATCGGCTCCGGCTGGGCGCAGCTCCACCGCGACCTGCGGGTGGAGATCGTCAAGGAAGGGCTCGTCGTCGACGTCCGCGAGAACCGGGGCGGGCACACCTCGCAGCTCGTCGTCGAGAAGCTCGCCCGGCGCATCGTCGGCTGGGACGTGTCGCGCGGCATGCGGCCGACCAGCTACCCGGAGGCGGCTCCGCGCGGACCCGTCGTCGCGGTCGCCAACGAGTTCTCCGGCTCGGACGGCGACATCGTCAACGCGGCGATCCAGGCGCTGAAGATCGGGCCCGTCGTCGGGACGAGGACCTGGGGCGGGGTCATCGGGATCGACAACCGCTACGGGCTCGTGGACGGGACCTCCGTCACGCAGCCCAAGTACGCCTTCTGGTTCGAGACGGTCGGGTGGGGCGTCGAGAACCACGGGGTGGACCCGGATGTGGAGGTCGTCGTGGCGCCGCAGCAGTACGCGGCCGGGGCGGACCCGCAGCTGGACGAGGCCGTTCGGCTGGCGCTGGCGGGGCTGGAGGAGACGCCGGCCAAGAGGGCTCCCGCCCTCCCCGGGGGCGCGGGGCAGTAGTCGACCTGGACCGGGGCGGGCCTCACGGGGCTCCGCCCCGGTTCCCAGTACCGGGGCTCCGCCCCGGTCGGGCTTCGCCCGGTTTCGGGGCTCCGCCCCGGGCCCCGCTCCTCAAACGCCGGAGGGGCTGGATTATGTGGGGCTTGGGTTGTGCGGTGCCGAGAAGGCCTGGGTTGTGCGGTGACGGCGGGACTCGGCGCGAGGGTTCGGTGTCGGCGCGAGGGTTCGGTGCGGGAAAGCTGATGCCGGGCGTCGGTTCGGTGGGCCGGTACCATTTCCCGGCATCGTCGTCCCTCCGGGAGGAGCCCCTTCATGGCTGGTGAGCCGCAGGCGGATTGTTTGTTCTGCAAGATCGTGGCGGGGGAGGTGCCGGCGACGGTCGTGCGGGAGGACGAGCACACCGTCGCCTTCCGGGACATAAACCCGCAGGCTCCCACGCACGTGCTCGTCGTGCCCAAGGCGCACTACCCCAACGCCGCCGCGCTCGCCGCCGATCCGGGGCTGAGCGCCGCCCTCCTCGCGGCGGCCGGTGAGGTCGCCACGCAGGAGAAGATCGACGAGTCCGGGTACCGGATCGTGTTCAACACCGGTGCGGGCGCGGGGCAGACCGTCTTCCACGTGCACGCGCACGTCCTCGGGGGCCGCGGGCTCCAGTGGCCCCCCGGCTAGGCTGGGGCGATGGCAGGGCGTGAGCTGGTCGTTCTCGGGACCGCGAGTCAGTTGCCCACGCGGCGGCGCGGGCACAACGGCTATGTCCTGCGCTGGGACGGGGAGGCGTTCCTCTTCGATCCCGGGGAGGGCACGCAGCGGCAGATGACCCATGCGGGGATCTCCGCCACAGCGCTGCACCGCGTCTGCGTCACCCACTTCCACGGGGACCACTCGCTCGGCCTGGCCGGGGTGATCCAGCGCGTCAACCTCGACCGGGTCCCGCACCCGGTGTACGCGCACTACCCGGCGAGCGGCGAGGAGTACTTCCGGCGACTGCGGTACGCGACCTCGTACTACGAGAGTGTCGGGATCACCCCCGTACCCGTGCAGGAGGAGGGCGTGCTCGTCACGACACCCGCGTACACCCTGGAGACGCGGCGGCTCAGCCATTCCGTCGAATCCTTCGGCTACCGGCTCACCGAGCCCGACGGCGTGCGGATGCGGCCCGGGGCGCTGGCGGCGCACGGCATCGAGGGGCCGGACGTGGGACGGCTGCGACGCGAGGGCGTGCTGCGCGGGGTACGGCTCGAAGAGGTCAGCGAGGTGCGGCGCGGGCAGCGCTTCGCCTTCGTCATGGACACCCGCATGTGCCGGGGGGCCGAGGAACTGGCCGAGGGCTGCGACCTGCTCGTCATCGAGTCCACCTTCGCCGACGAGGACGCCGCCCTCGCCGATGAACACGGTCACCTCACCGCCGGACAGGCCGCCGCGCTCGCCCGTGACGCGGGGGTGCGGCACCTCGTACTGACGCACTTCTCGCAGCGGTACGAGGACCCCGGCGTCTTCGCGCGTCAGGCCCGCGAGGCGGGTTACGAGGGCGGTCTCACCGTGGCCGAGGACTTCGACCGCGTCCCCGTCCCCTCCCGCCGCTGACCCCCATCCCCTTCGCGCGTGGCCCACGCCACGCCTCGCATGCCTGCGATTCCCGTAGAATTTCCGGATGCCCACTCCTATACCCGTCCCCAAGGCGGAGCTGCACCTTCACATCGAAGGCACCCTCGAACCGGAACTGGCCTTCGCGCTCGCCGCTCGCAACGGGGTCGCGCTCAGCCACGACGACACGCTCGCGCTGCGCAGCGCGTTCGCCTTCCAGGACCTCCAGTCCTTCCTGGACCTCTACTACGAGCTGATGGCGGTGCTGCGCACGGAGCGTGATTTCGAGGAACTCGCCGACGCGTATCTGGAGCGGGCCGCCGCGCAGGGGGTGCGGCACGCCGAGATCTTCTTCGACCCGCAGGCCCACACCTCACGCGGAGTGCCGTTCGGGACGGTCGTCGAGGGGCTCGGGCGGGCGCTCGACCGGTCGGTGGAGCGGCACGGGGTCAGCACCCGGCTCATCATGTGCTTCCTGCGCGACCAGCCCGTCGCCTCCGCCCTCGCGACGCTCGCCGAGGCCGAGCCGTACCTCGACCGCATCACCGGGGTCGGCCTCGACTCGGCCGAGCTGGGCAACCCGCCCGGGCCCTTCCGCGAGGTCTACGAGCGGGCCGCCGCGCTCGGGCTGCACCGGGTCGCGCACGCGGGCGAGGAGGGAGGCCCGGAGTACGTCACCGAGGCGCTCGACGCGCTCGGCGTGGAGCGCGTCGACCACGGGCGCCGCGTCCTGGAGGACCCCGCGCTCGTCGCGCGGCTCGTGCGCGAGCAGATCCCGCTGACGCTGTGCCCGCTCTCGAACGTGCGGCTGCGCGGAATCGACACGATGGAGCAGCACCCGCTGCGCGACATGCTCGACGCGGGCCTGAAGTGCACCGTGAACTCCGACGACCCGTCCTACTTCGGCGGCTACGCGCAGGACAACTTCGACGCCGTCCGCTCCGCGCTCCACCTCACCGAGGACCAGGAACGCACCCTCGCCCGCAACTCCTTCGAGGCCGCCTTCCTGGAGGACGACGAGGAGCTGCGCACGCGGTACCTCAAGGCCGTCGAGGAACACCGCTTCCAGGGCTGACGAGCAGAGGGGGGCGAGGCAGCCGTACGGGACGGGGGTGGCCCGCCCCCCGTGAGGCCGCCCCGCCCCCGTAAGCCGCCTCGCCCCTCAGCCTCCCACCCGCTCCGGTCCCGCCGCGCCGAAGTCCGCGCGGTCCGGGTCCGCCACCGCCACCGCGATCGCGGTGATCGTCTGTTCGGGGGCGCCGATCCGCGGGATCGTGCCGGAGGGGGCGCCGGCGCGGGCCGCGACGAGGGCCGCGCTCGCGCCGCCCCTGCGCCGTACCGCTCCCGGCACGAGTGGGCGGCCGCCCGTGTGCAGCGCGACCGCCGTGAGCGGCACCGCGAGCAGGAGCAGCGCCGCGGCGAGCACGAGGCCCATTCCCGTGAAGCCCGCCGACTCGACGAGCAGGCTCCCGGTGAGCGGGCCGCACGCCACGCCGAGCGCGGAGGCTGAGCCGACGAGCACCGCCCAGCGGCCGCGCGGGTCGAGCGAGGCCGCGAGGCCGATGAGGTAGGAGAGGACGACCGGGTAGCCGGTGTTCCACAGCACCTCGCCGCCCGCGAAGCTCCCCAGCCCGTGCGCCGAGGCGCTCACCGCGATGCACGCCGCGATCACCACCGTGCCGAGCCCGATCGGCGCCGCGCGTCCGGCCCGCGAGCCGAGCGCTCCCGCGCCGAGCACCCCGAGGAGCCCGCCGCCGAGCGCGACGGCGAAGACCACGCCGACCGCGACCTCACCGAGCCCCGCCTGCTCCGTACCGATCCGCCCACTCACGCCCCACAGCGCGTTCTGCGCGAGCGACCAGCCCGCGACCGAGAGCGCGAGCACGAGCCCGGAGCGGCGGTAGGGGAGCCGCCCGGGCGCCGCCGGGACGGCGCTGTCCACCGGGTGGGGGTCGACGAGCCCCCGCGTCGCCGACCACACGAGCAGCGGCACCACCGCGAGCGCGAGCAGCGGGAGCCGGTGGCCCAGGCCGAAGTGGGGGAGCGTCAGGTAGAGGGCCCCCGCGACGCCGGAGACCGAGAGCAGTCCGGCCGAGGAGGCGCGGTGCGGGTCGCGCAGCGCCGCGATGCCGGAGGCCGCGACGGTCGTCGCCGTGCCGGAGCCGAAGCCGCCGAGCACGACCCCGAGCACGACGAGCGGCAGCACTCCGCTGAGCGCCGCGAGCCCGTAGCCGAGCGTCGCGAGGAGCAGTCCGGCGCGTGCGACGCGGCGCGCACCGAAGCGTTCGACGCGCGAAGCGAGCGTGAATCCGGCGCTCGCCGAGCCGAGCAGCAGGGCGCTGCCGACGAGCCCGGCGTGCGCGGGAGCGAGCCCGAGTCCGGAGCCGATGCGCGAGACGACGGTGGGCAGGAGGTAGGAGGCGAGATAGCCGGCCGTGAAGAGGGCGACGAGGGGCCGGGCGGGGCGCGGAGGCACGGGCGGTTCCAGGGCGGGTGCGAAGCGATGGGGGGAAGGCCCTTCCCGCTGGTTCCGGGCAGCGCGAGGCAGCCCGGAAGGGCGGTTCGGGAAAAGGGATTCGCCACCGAACGCCAGGGCCTCCGAGCCGGTGAAAGGGCCGGTACCGGGGCTGTGCGACGGGTGCGCGAGGCAATTTGTATCAAGCCGCCGCGTCACCCGAAAAGCCGAGCCGATGTGAGCTGGGTCACTTAATGTTTAACGAAAGGGAAGCCGGGTAACTATGCCCGTTCCGTGTCGGTCGGCGGGGTTGCGGAGGGGGCGTCAACTCGACATCAACGCAGGTGAGTTGGCGCGTGCGCCCGTAATGCGCCGGTACGGGCCACTCCTCGCGCTGCTCCACCACCCCCGTGCTTCCTTGAGGCGTGACACGCGTGTGTCGGAGTCCGCCCGGAGGCGGGACGACGGGGGCATCTCGTAGGCCATCGCGGTGAGAGCCGAGGGGCGCCCCGAGGGGCGCGCGGGCGGCGGCGCGGTGAGGCCGTCCTCCAACTCGGCGGAGCCCCCGTCAATCGCCGGAACGACCGCGCGTCATCTTTCCGGCGAGTGCGCGTTTCGCGCCGCCCGCGCGAGAATCCTTGCCGCCACCGCGGGGGAGTCCACGAGCGGGTGGAGGGCCAGCGCGCGCAGGGCCGCCGTGCGGTCCTTGAAGAGCGCCGCCTCGATCGTCGCCCGCTCGACCGCCTTGAGCTGGAGCATGAGCCCGAGTTCGGCCTCGCCGAGCGGGGCGCACGGCAGCGGGTGCGCGCCGTGCGCGTCCACCTCGCACACGGTCTCGATGATCGCGTCCGGCGGGAGCTGGGGCACCGTCGTCCCGTTCGGCACGTTGAGGATCAGTCGCGTGCCGCGCGCGTCGCCCGCGATCGCCCGCATCAGCGCGAGCGCCACCTGGTCGTAGCCGCCGCCCGCCAGGTCCTCCTCGTCACGCTCCCAGCCGCCGCTCGCCTCGCGGCTCTCCGCCATGTACGTCTCCTCGCGCTCCCTGCGCGTCGCCTCCCACAGCGCGTACGCGCGGGAAGGCTCGCGCGCCGCCGCGGCGAAGAACGCCTCCTGCTGCTCGCGCAGGAACTCCCCGCGCGTCGCGCCCGCCGCGCGCACCGCGGCCAGGGCCTCCCGGCGGAAGTAGTAGTAGTGCAGGTACTCGTTGGGCAGCGAGCCGAGCGCGCGCAGCCAGTCGGCGCCGAAGAGCCGCCCCTCCTCGAAGGACTCCAGGGCCGCACGGTCCGCGAGCAGCGCTTCCAGCAGGTCCGTGCCGTCCGCCCCGCGCAGGGCACGCAGCCAGCCGAGGTGGTTGAGCCCGACGTACTCGTACGAGACCGGTCCCGGCGCCGCCCCGGCCGCCCGCGCCGCGCGCCGTACGAGGCCCACGGGCGAGTCGCAGATCCC
Organism: Streptomyces sp. NPDC088923; assembly: GCF_044749745.1. Taxonomy (NCBI): domain Bacteria; kingdom Bacillati; phylum Actinomycetota; class Actinomycetes; order Kitasatosporales; family Streptomycetaceae; genus Streptomyces; species Streptomyces sp. NPDC088923. Next base: position 1,708,195 of record NZ_JBIVIO010000001.1, read on the forward strand.
GATGACGCGCTCGCCGAGCACTCCCGCCATCGCCTCCGTCACCGTCCCCGCCGGGTTGGTGAAGTTGATGACCCACGCCCCGGGGGCCACGGCACGCACCCGTTCCGCGATCTCCACCGCGACCGGCACGGTCCGCAGCCCGTACAGGACCCCGCCCGCGCCGACCGTCTCCTGGCCGAGCACGCCCTCGGCGAGCGGTGCCCGCTCGTCGGCGACACGCCCGGCGGTGCCGCCCACGCGGATCGCGGAGAAGACGAAGTCGGCGCCGCGCAGGGCCTCGTCGAGATCCTCGGCGGTACGGACCCGGGGGCCGCCGCCGGGAAGCTGCTCCAGGACCGCGCGGATCACGCCGAGACGCACCGGGTCGCTGTCGTGGAGCGTCAGCTCCTCGACCTCGCCGCCCGCCAGTGCCCCGTACACGAGCGGCACCCGGAAGCCGCCACCGCCCAGAATCGTCAGCCTCATGATCCGGAACGTACCCCACTGCGCGCCCCTCGCACCCCGCGCCCATCGGGCACACTGGCCGCAATCGCACCGACCAGGGGAGGCACGCACCGTGAGCACCGATCCGTACGGAACCGGCCCCGCCGCCCCCCGCGCCGAACCGTCCCCCGCCCCGCGCGCCGAGCCCCCGGCCGCCCGCGTCGACCCGTCCGCCGCCGCCCGCGTCGACCCGCTCGCCACGGTCCGCGACCCCGCCGGGCCGGTCTTCGACGTCTACCTCACCGGGACCGTCTTCCTCGACATCATCTTCACCGGGCTCGACTCCGCGCCCGTGCGCGGCACCGAGTCCTGGGCGCGCGGCATGGGCTCCAGCCCCGGCGGCGTCGCGAACATGGCGACCGCGCTCGCCCGGCTCGGACTGCGCACCTCGCTCGCCGCGGCCTTCGGCGACGACCACTACGGCGAGTACTGCTGGGACGCCCTCGCGCAGGGCGAGGCCATCGACCTGGCCCCGTCGCGGCGCGTCGCGGGCTGGCACTCGCCCGTGACGGTCTCGATGGCCTACGAGGGCGAGCGGACGATGGTCTCGCACGGGCACGCCGCGCCGATCCCCGAGCCCGCGCCCGAGGACGTGCCGCCCGCGCGCGCCGCCGTGGCCTCGCTCGCGCCCGGGCGGCCCGCGCCGTGGATCGCGCACGCCGCCACGCGCGGCACCCGGGTCTTCGCCGACGTCGGCTGGGACGAGTCGGGGCGCTGGGACCTCGCGGCGCTCGGCGACCTCGGCCACTGCGAGGCGTTCCTGCCGAACGCCGAGGAGGCGATGCGCTACACGCGCACCGAGTGCCCGCGCGCCGCCGCGCACGCGCTCGCCGAACACGTCCCCCTCGCCGTCGTCACGCTCGGCACGGAGGGCGCGTACGCGGTCGACGGGCGCACCGGCGAGAGCGCCGAGGTCCCCGCGATCCGCGTCCCCGCGCTCGACCCGACGGGGGCGGGGGACGTCTTCGTCGCCGGTTTCCTCACCGGCAGCCTCGCGGGCTGGCCGCTCGCCGACCGCCTCGCCTTCGCGGGCCTGACCGCCGCGCTCTCGGTGCAGGAGTTCGGCGGCTCGCTCTCGGCCCCCGGCTGGGCCGAGGTCGCCACGTGGTGGCGCCACGTCCAGGCGTACGACGACCAGGACCCGGCGGCGCTGCGCCGCTACGCCTTCCTGGACGCGCTCCTGCCCGGAGCGACGACGACGGCCCCGTGGCCTCGGCGCAGGGCGGTCCCGACCATCGGGTTCCGGGCGGGGGGACGGGGCTGAGGGGGCGCGGCGAGGGTACGGGGCGGGGCGTGGCGCGGAGAGCGCGGGGCGCGCGTGCGGGGTACGGGTCGGCCCGGCGTCGTCCGGGTCCGCCTCACGTCGTACGGGTCGGCCCGGCGTCGTACGGGACGGGTCCCGCGCGCGGGGGACGGCGGGCGATGCCACCCCGGTCCCCGCCTCCGTCGCTCGGATGGTTTCGCGGTTCCGTGCGAAAAGCCCTGCGATCCGGCCGCTCGCGGGTCGTAGGCTTGGCCCCAAGAGGTTTTCGACCGGCGAGGACCTGACACAGGAGGTATGCGCAGGCCACAGTGCCGGCCCATGACTCAGACACCCACAGCCCACAGCCCCGAGCGTGCCACCGCTCGCATCACCGTCCCGGCGAAGCACCCCATGGTGACGGTCCTCGGCTCGGGCGATTCGCTGCTCCGCGTCATCGAAAGCGCCTTCCCCGGCACGGACATCCACGTCCGGGGCAACGAGATCAGCGCACAGGGACCCGCCGCCGACATCGCCCTGCTCCAGCACCTCTTCGACGAGATCCTCCTCGTGCTGCGCACGGGGCAGCCGATGACCGAGGACGCCATCGAGCGTTCCATCGCGATGCTCCGCGCGAGCGGCACGGGCGAACCAGGAGGCGAGGAGCACCCCGCCGAGGTCCTGACCCAGAACATCCTCTCCTCGCGCGGGCGCACCATCCGTCCCAAGACGCTCAACCAGAAGCGCTACGTCGACGCCATCGACAAGCACACGATCGTCTTCGGCATCGGCCCCGCCGGTACCGGCAAGACGTACCTGGCGATGGCCAAGGCCGTGCAGGCCCTCCAGTCGAAGCAGGTCAGCCGCATCATCCTGACCCGCCCGGCCGTCGAGGCCGGCGAACGCCTCGGCTTCCTGCCCGGCACGCTCTACGAGAAGATCGACCCCTACCTGCGTCCCCTGTACGACGCCCTGCACGACATGCTCGACCCCGACTCCATCCCGCGCCTCATGGCCGCCGGGACGATCGAGGTCGCGCCGCTGGCCTACATGCGCGGCCGTACGCTCAACGACGCCTTCATCATTCTCGACGAGGCGCAGAACACGAACCCCGAGCAGATGAAGATGTTCCTCACCCGCCTCGGCTTCGAATCCAAGATCGTCATCACCGGCGACGTCACCCAGGTCGACCTGCCCGGCGGGACGAAGAGCGGGCTGCGTCAGGTGCAGGAGATCCTGGAGGGCGTGGACGACGTGTCGTTCTCGCGGCTCAGCTCGCAGGACGTCGTCCGGCACAAACTCGTGGGCCGGATCGTCGACGCCTACGAGAAGTACGACCATGCCCACGAGCGCGAACAGGACCAGGGCCGCCGTCACGGCGGTCGCGCGCGGGGCGGCCATGACGGAAACGGGAAGTAGACCGGACCAGCACCATGTCGATCGACGTCAACAACGAGTCCGGCACCGAGGCCGACGAGGAAGCCATCCTCGACATCGCCCGCTACGCCCTCGGCCGTATGCGCATCCACCCGCTCTCCGAGCTCTCCGTGATCCTCGTGGACGGCCCCGCGATGGAACAGCTCCACATGCAGTGGATGGACCTCCCCGGGCCCACCGATGTCATGTCCTTCCCGATGGACGAGCTGCGTCCCCCGGCGAAGGACGACGAGGAGGCCCCGCAAGGGCTGCTCGGCGACATCGTGCTGTGCCCCGAGGTCGCCGAGCGCCAGGGCCGCGAGGCCCCCACGGAGCACTCCACGGACGAGGAGCTCCAGCTCCTCACCGTCCACGGAGTGCTCCACCTGCTCGGCTACGACCACGAGGAGCCCGACGAGAAGGCCGAGATGTTCGGCCTCCAGCAGGCCATCGTGGACGGCTGGCGCGGCGAGCGCGGACTCACCGGGCCCTCGCCGGCCCCGACGGTGTCATGAACCGCCGAAAACCGGCCCTCCCGGGGGGTCCCGCGTGAGCTACCAGCTGATCAGCGGCGCCGTCGCGCTCGTCGTCGTGGCCTGGCTCGCCGCCTGCGCCGAGGCCGGGCTCGCCCGCGTCTCCAGCTTCCGCGCCGAGGAAGCCGTGCGGTCCGGGCGGCGCGGCAGCGCGCGCCTGGCCCAGGTCGCCGCCGACCCCACCCGCTACCTCAACGTGGCCCTGCTCGTCCGGGTCGCCTGCGAGATGGCGGCGGCCGCCCTCGTCACGTACGCCTGCCTGAAGGCGTTCGACGAGACGTGGTCCGCGCTGCTCGTCGCCATCGCCGTCATGGTCCTCGTCAGCTACGTCGCGGTCGGCGTCTCCCCTCGCACGATCGGCCGCCAGCACCCGCTCAACACGGCGACGGCGGCGAGCTACGTCCTCGTACCGCTCGCCAAGGTCATGGGCCCCGTGCCCCCGCTGCTCATCCTCATCGGCAACGCGCTCACGCCGGGCAAGGGCTTCCGGCGCGGCCCCTTCGCCTCCGAGGCCGAACTGCGGGCGCTCGTGGACCTCGCCGAGAAGGAGTCGCTCATCGAGGACGAGGAGCGCCGCATGGTGCACTCGGTCTTCGAGCTGGGCGACACCCTCGTGCGCGAGGTCATGGTGCCCCGTACCGACCTCGTGTCGATCGAGCGGTTCAAGACGATCCGGCAGGCGCTCACGCTCGCGCTGCGCTCCGGCTTCTCGCGCATACCGGTCACGGGCGAGAGCGAGGACGACATCGTCGGGATCGTCTACCTCAAGGACCTCGCCCGCAAGACGCACATCAGCCGGGACGCCGAGTCCGAGCTGGTCTCGACCGCGATGCGCCCGGCGACCTTCGTGCCCGACACGAAGAACGCCGGCGACCTGCTGCGCGAGATGCAGCAGGAGCGCAGCCACGTCGCCGTCGTCATCGACGAGTACGGCGGCACGGCGGGGATCGTCACCATCGAGGACATCCTGGAGGAGATCGTCGGCGAGATCACCGACGAGTACGACCGCGAACTGCCACCCGTCGAGGACCTCGGCGAAGGCCGCCACCGCGTCACCGCGCGCCTCGGCACGGACGACCTCGGTGAGCTGTACGGCATCGAGGAGTACGACGACGAGGACGTCGAGACCGTCGGCGGGCTCCTCGCCAAGGCGCTCGGCCGCGTCCCCATCGCGGAGTCCTCGGCCGTCGTCGCGCTCCCCGACGGGCGTGAGCTGCGCCTGACGGCGGAGTCCTCGGCGGGCCGCCGCAACAAGATCGTCACGGTGCTCGTGGAGCCGGTCGGCGCGAGCGCGGACTCCCGTACGCACGACGCGCTGAGCAAGGAGAACGCGGGATGAGACCGGCGGCGCTGCGCGCCCTGTGCCTGTCCTTCAACGCGGCGGCCGAGGAGTTCCCGTTCAACCCGGAGACCTCGGTCTTCAAGGTCAACGGGAAGATCTTCGCCCTCACGGACCTCGGCGCCGAGCCCCTCACGGTCTCCCTCAAGTGCGAGCCCGAGGAGGCGGTGCGGCTGCGCGAGGCCCACCCGGACGTCGTCGTCCCCGGCTGGCACCTCAACAAGCGGCACTGGAACACGGTGACGGTGGGGAAACTGCCCCCAGCGCGGGTGCGGGAGATGGTGGAGGACTCCTACGACCTGGTGGTGGCGAAGCTGCCGAGGGCGGAGAGGCTGAGACTGGACCGGCCGTGACCCGGCTCCCGGCACGGGTACGGGTACGGGGCGGCGACCGTGAAAGGCGCCGCCCCGTACCCGTACCGCCTCTCAGGGCCGCCGGGCCCGCAGTCCCACCGCGATGAGCGCCGCAGCCGCCAGGACGACGCACGCGTCGATCAGGACCACGAGGCGCACGCCGGAGGCGAGGCCGCCCGCCGTCGTCGTGGCGAGGACGCCGAGGAGCGGGACGCCGATCGTGAGGCCGACCTGCTGCGTGCTCGTGACGAGCCCTGTGGCGAGCCCCTGTTCCGCGTCCGGGACGCCCGAGGTCGCCGTCACCCCGTACGAGACGATCACGCCGAGGTGCCCGGCGCTCGCCACGGCGACCGCGCCCGTCGCGAGCCACACCGAGGCCGTTCCCGAGCCGAGACCGAGCAGGACCAGCGTCAACAGGCCCTGGAGGAGCAGCGAGCCGACGAGGACGCGCCGCGCACCGAAGCGGCTCACCGTCCGGCCCGCGACGAGACCGGCCAGGACCGAGAGCACGCCCTGCACCCCGAAGGCGAGCCCGGTGCGGAAGGCCGACAGGTGCTGGACCTCCTGGAACCACAGCGTGAGGGCGAAGACGATCGTGCTCATCATCGAGAAGGTCACGAGCCCGCCGAGATTGCCGAAGGCCACCGTGGGCCTGCGCAGCATCCGCAGCGAGACGAGCGGGTGCGCGGTACGGGACTCGACACGGACGAAGAGCGCGAGGAGCACGAGACCGAGCGGGAGCGCCACGAGGACGTCGGGGCGGGCGAAGCCCTGCTCGGCGGCGGTGGACAGCGCGTAGATCAGGGCGAGCAGGCCCCCGGTGACGGTGAGCGCGCCCCGGATGTCGAGCCGGGTACGGGCCGGGACACGGGACTCGGTGAGCAGACCCGGGGCGAGCGGCAGGACGACGACGGCGAAGAGCGTGAGCAGGCCCATCGTGGAGCGCCAGCCGAGCAGGTCGGTGAGCGTGCCGCCGCCGACCATGCCGAGCGTGAAGCCGAGCGAGAGGAGCGTGCCGCTGATGCCGAGCGCGCGGTCGCGGCGCGGGCCCTCGGGGAACGTCGTGGTCAGCAGCGCCATCCCGGTCGGCACGATCGCGGCGGCGCCGAGGCCCTGGAGGGCGCGTCCCGCGAGGAAGACGGCCGGGCTCCAGGCGAGCGTCGCGAGGAGCGAGGCCGCGCCGAAGAGCGCGAGACCACCGAGGAAGAGCCGCCGCCTCCCGTAGAGGTCCCCGAGCCGCCCCGAAAGCAGCAGGAAACCGCCGGAGGGGAGGGCGAAGGCGGTGACGGCCCACTGGAGCGCGCTGTCGCCCATCCCGAGATCGCGGCCGAGTACCGGCAGCGCCACGTTCAGGACCGAGAAGTCGAGCGCCACCATGAACTGCGCCGCGCACAGGACGAAGAGGACGAGGGCGTCGCGGGGGGTGAAGCCGGAAGCGGGGGCGACCGGCTCCGGCCGTGCCTGTGGGGTCGCCGCGGCGGGCGCGAACTTCTCGTGCGGAGCGGGTTGTTCGGGATTCTCCGGGAGGGGCGCCGGCCGGGCGGGTGGGGGAGCGAGGGGAAGTTCCGTGGTCATGGCAAAGAGCTTCCGATGACGGGAACAATCGTGGGCAGCCCGTACTTATGCTGGTGCCCGCACCACCAGTCAGGCACCGGAGGGGGACCGGAATGACGGACACGTTCACGCCGCCGGGGACGGCCGCGCAGGCGCCGGACAGCGCCAAGGACGCCCGGCTGCGCGAACTGCGCGCCTTCCTCACCGCGCGCCGCGCCCGCGTGCGCCCCGAGGACGTCGGCCTGCCCGTCGGCGGGCGCCGCCGCACGCCCGGTCTGCGCCGCGAGGAGGTCGCGGTGCTCGCCGGGGTCGGGCCCTCCTGGTACCAGTGGCTCGAACAGGGCCGTGACATCTCCGTCTCGCCGCAGGTGCTCGACGCGGTCGCCGGGGTGCTGCGCCTGTCGAGCGCCGAGCGCCGCCACCTCTACCGTCTCGCCGGGCTCAACCCGCCCGCCCTGGAGGTCGCTCCCGCCGACCTCCACATGAGCGAGGGACTGGAGCGGCTCATCGACCACTGGCTCCCGTACCCGGCGCACATCATGGACACGTACTGGAACCTCGTGATGGCCAACGAGGCTGCCACCGAGGTCCTCGGGATGCACCCCGGGCTCCCGTACAACTGCCTCATCGCCTTCTTCACGGACCCGGCCTACCGCTCCCGCGCCGTCACCTGGGCGCAGGTCGCGCCGGTCGTCGTCGCGCAGTTCCGCGCGCTGTGCGCGGAACGGCCGGGGGACCCGGGCTTCGCGTACGTCATCGAGGAGGCGCGGCGGGCGAGCGCGGAGTTCGACGAGCTGTGGAGCCGCGGGGACGTGTGCCCGAGCGGTCAGATGCGCAAGGAACTGCACCACCCGCGCGGCGGGCGACTCCACATGGAGGCGACGACGCTCCAGATCCCGGCCCGCCCGGACCTGGTGATCGTCCTGCACATGCCGGTGCCGGGGACGGGGACGAAGGCGGCTCTCGAACGGGTGCTCGCGGCGGCGCGGGACTGAGGCGGGTCCCGCCCGGTCGCCCGTGAGGCGGGGGCGGGGGAGGGGACCTCGCTCGGCTCCGTATGCTCGGCGCCATGAGTGAGAGCAGCGCGCTGGACCCCGAGGACGCCAAGATCATCACGCTCGCCCGTTCGGCCCGGGCCCGTAACCAGGTGCCGGAGGGCGCGGCGGTACGGGACGAGACGGGGCGTACGTACGTGGCGGGGGCGGTCGCCCTTCCAAGCCTCGCGCTGAGCGCGCTGCGCACGGCCGTCGCGATGGCGGTCGCGAGCGGCGCGGAGTCGCTGGAGGCCGCGGCGGTGGTGACGGCCGCCGAGTCCCTTCCGGCCGAGGACCTCGCGGCGGTCGCCGACCTCGGCGGCGCGGGCACGCCGGTCTTCCTGGCGGGCCCCGACGCGGTGGTACGGGAGCGGCTCGCGGCGGGCTGAGCGGGGACGGCGGTACGGGGCGCGACGGTACGGACCGCGGCGGTACGGGGCCGGGCGGGCGCGGTGCGCGGGGGTCCCCGGGGGCGGGGTGGTGCGCGGGGGCTCGGGGGCGGGGCCGGGGTGGTGCGTCCGGGGGTGCGGCGGGGTGAGCGGGTGGTGCGTGCGCCGGGGGCCGCCGGGGTGGAGCGGGTGGTGGGCCCGGGGCCGGTGGGTGGATCGGGTGGTGTGCCCGGGGGCTCGCCGGGCGTGGCGGGGCGGCTCCGCCGAGGGGTGCGCGGCGGCCCGGGTCGGCGGCGCTCGGCGGATCGGGGAGAATGGCCCGTATGAGCGAACCCTCCACCGCCCCCGCCGCCCCGCACCGCGCGGGTTTCGCGTGCTTCGTCGGCCGTCCCAACGCGGGGAAGTCGACCCTGACCAACGCACTGGTGGGGCAGAAGGTCGCCATCACCTCGAACCGCCCGCAGACCACGCGGCACACCGTGCGCGGCATCGTGCACCGCCCCGAGGCGCAGCTGATCCTGGTCGACACCCCTGGGCTGCACAAGCCGCGCACGCTTCTCGGGGAGCGGCTCAACGATGTCGTCCGGGCCACGTGGGCCGAGGTCGACGTGATCGGTTTCTGCCTCCCCGCCGACCAGAAGATCGGCCCCGGTGACCGTTTCATCGCCAAGGAACTCGCCGGGATCAAGCGGACCCCGAAGGTCGCGATCGTCACGAAGACGGACCTCGTCGACAGCAAGCGGCTCGCCGAGCAGCTCATGGCGATCGACGCGCTCGGCCGTGAGCTGGGCTTCGAGTGGGCCGAGATCGTGCCCGTCTCCGCCGTCGAGGGCAAGCAGGTCTCGCTCCTCGCCGACCTCCTCGTCCCGCTCCTCCCCGAGAGCCCGCAGCTCTACCCGGAGGGCGACCTCACCGACGAGCCCGAGCAGGTCATGGTCGCCGAGCTGATCCGCGAGGCGGCGCTCGAAGGGGTACGGGACGAGCTTCCGCACTCGATCGCGGTCGTCGTCGAGGAGATGAATCCGCGCGAGGGCCGCCCGGCCGACAAGCCACTGCTCGACATCCACGCGAACCTCTTCATCGAGCGCTCCAGCCAGAAGGGCATCGTCATCGGCCCGAAGGGCCAGCGCCTCAAGGACGTGGGCACGAAGTCGCGCCGCCAGATCGAGGCGCTGCTCGGCACGCCGGTCTTCCTGGACCTGCACGTGAAGATCGCCAAGGACTGGCAGCGCGACCCGAAGCAGCTGCGGCGGCTGGGGTTTTAGGGGGTTGGGGGGCGGGGGTTCGGTGTGCTGGGGGCTGGGGGCTGGGGGCTGGGGGCTGGGGGCTGGGGGCTGGGGGCTGAGGGCTGAGGGTCCGGTGTTCTGAGGGCTGAGGGGCCGGGGTTCTAGGGGGCTCGGCGGGGTGAGGCGTTGTGGCTCGCCGGGGGTGGGGGGGCGGGGTGGTGTCGGCCTGCTTCGGCGGGCGTGGGCACAGACCCCACCCTCCCAAAGGGGAGGTGGGCCACCCGCTGTGATCAATTCTTCCGGATGCCGCAAGCCGGTCCCGACCATCTCGGCGAATCTGTGGATAACTTCGCCGCACCCAGAAAAACACTCACTCGAAGGAGTGGGTGATTGTGCGCGAAGCTCTGCGGGTGGGTGTGCGCTCACTCACTCGCGCGCAGGGCTCTGAGCTGCCTGCTGGCACTTAGGGCTCCGAGTGCCCCGCCATGGGCCCACCGCCCCCGAGGTGCGCCGCCCCCACGGCGCACCACCCGCACGGCCCACCGCCCCCGAGGCGCACCGCCCCCGAGGTGCGCCGCTCCCGAGGTGCGCCGCTCCCGAGGTGCGCCGCCCCCACGGCGCACCGCCCGCATGGCCCACCGCCCCGCCCCAAAAGGCCCACCGCCCCAAAAGGCCCCCTAAGCCCCACCGCCCCGAAAGCCCCACCGCCGCCCGTCACGCCCGCCGTAACCCCGCCCCGTCACGCCCCCCGTCCCACTCCCGCCTCCACCGCCTCCAGCAGTGTCGCCAGCCGCCGGAACCCCACCCCTTCGTAGATCCGGGCCACCTCCTCGTCCGCCGCCGTGAGGAACATCGTGCGCAGGCGGCGGGAGCGGGCCTCCGCGATCAGGGTGCGGAGCACGGCCGAGGCGTGGCCTCTGCGGCGTGCCTCGGGCAGGGTGGCGACGGCGATGATCTCGGCGAGGTCGTCCAGGGTGTTGAACTGGCCCGTGGCCACGGGGCCTTCCCAGGTCTCGGCGATCGCGAGGGCGCGGGTGCCCGCGTGGATGCGGCGGGCCGCCTCGGCGGCCTCGCGGCGCAACTCGCCCGAGGCGAGGAGTTCGGCGACGGAGGCGCGACCCTCCGGGCCCCGGTCCGTGCCCGGGTACGTGAAGCCGACGTGCGCGACGGCGATCGCGTACTCGACGCGCCAGTCGTTCGACGCGAGGAGCTCGGCGGCGGGCGGCGGACCCGGAGCGGGCGACGCCTCCCGGGCACCCTCCCCGCAGGGATCGATGAGCAGCACCGGGTGCTCCCGTACGACCAGGCCCGCCTCCTCACAGGCGCCCCGCAGCGCCGGCGCCGTCTCCGCCAGCCACTCCAGGCCGCGCGGCGCCTGTCGTTCCCGCTGGGTGCGCAGCAGGTCCCGTACCTCCGCCGCCGTGAAGGTCCGCCCGCGCTCCGCCGGGTGCGGGCGCGCGGGGAAGGGGCCCTGCCAGGGTTGCAGGTGCAGGACGAACGGCCCGTACCGCTCCCGGACGCGGCTGAACTCGCGCGCGACCGTCTCATGGAACCACTCGACGCGGGCGAGAACGGGATCGGTGGCGTGGGTACGGCGGACAGGAGCGGCGGCCATACGCCGCATTCTTGCCCCTCGCGGGCGGCTTCCGGCACCCGGCCCGTTCCGCGGTCCGATGTACGACTCACGAAACCTGAAAAAGTTGTCAACTGATCGGTACCAAACGGGTATTCAGATCGTGCCGAGTTAATCCGCGGTGAACGGAAACGTGTTGACTCCCGAATATTTCGTGTCAGTATCTCCAGGGGCTTGTGAGGTTTCTGTGACCTTCCCGAGAGCTCGTGACGTACGGGGTGACTGAACTTTCCGGCATTCCGGAGGCACGGAATCTCCTCGCGGCCCCACCGAGGTCATTCATCACAGAGGAGTCCTACGTGGCCAAATCCTCCCTCGACAGGGGAAAGAAGAAGCTCGGTCGCTTCGCGGTCGCCGCGATAGCCGCCGCCCTCGTCACCGCGACGGCCGGGACGGCGGTGGCCGACCAGGCCCCGGCGCCCGCCGCGCGGAAGGCGGCCGGCGCGGTGGCCGGCGCCACCCAGAAGGCCACGCCCCAGGGAGCGCGGAAGGCGTCCCCGAAGGCCCGCGCCCTCTCGACGCAGACGATCGGTGCCGCGCCGCTGCTCGGCATGGTCGGCATCGACAAGAAGAACGAGGCCTGGTACTACGGGCTCGACGGCAACGGCGGGCTCGACACCCGCGAGTCGCTGGGAGACTTCACGGGTGTGAAGACCGGTGTCGCGGTCGACGACGACGGCGACGACCTCGTCGACGGCTCGTGGATCTGGGACACCGACGGCTACATGTGGAGTTCCTACCAGGACGGCTACGTGGGCCACGGCTGGAACATCTACGACACCCTCTTCTCGCCGGGCAACCTCGGCGGAGCCATCGGCTCCGACGTGCTCGGCCGGGACAAGTCCGGTGTGCTGTGGGTGTACCTGGGCTTCGGCGACGGCAGGGTGACCGGCCGGTACCGCGTCGGCGGCGGCTGGGGCGTCTACACCCAGATCGCCGGGCACGGCGACCTCACCGGTGACGGCAAGGCCGACATCGTCGCCCGTGACAAGGACGGCGTGCTGTGGCTCTACAAGGGCACCGGCAACTACAAGGCGCCCTTCGCCGCCCGCACCAAGATCGGCAAGGGCTGGAACACGTACAACGCGCTCGTCGGCGCCGGTGACGTGGACCTCGACGGCACGGCCGACCTGATCGCCCGTGACACCAAGGGTGATCTGTACCTGTACACGGGCACCGGCAACGCCTCCGCGCCCTACGCGACCAAGGTCAAGATCGGTCACGGGTACCACATCTACAAGACGATGTTCTCCTGAACCGTCTGACGCCCGCCGCTTGAGCGACGGGTGACCACCTCGGCCGAGGTGGAGCGGGAGTACGGCACCTGCCGTGCTCCCGCTCTCGCGTCCGCGGGACGGGCGGCCCGCTCACACCGTCGCCCGCACCGCTCCTACGCCCCTTCCTTGAGCACCCTCCGGAACAGCTCCCGTTGCGCCTCGCCCAGCCGCGGATCGGCCGCGTGCACCGTACGGCCGTCGACGGTGAGTGTGTAGCGGAAGCCGTCGGGGACGCCGCTCGGCGGTTCGGCGGCACCTTCGCGCAGGGCCTGTTCGGCGAGTGAGTGCCATTGGGGCGCGTCCGCCGCGCCCTGCGCGCTGTCGGTGTCGATCACCCCCGTACGCCGTCCGCCCGCGAAGCCGCCCGTCCGTGTCACCTCGATACGCATACCCATGCGCCTACCCCGTCCGCCCTGCCGAGCACCGTGCGCTGCGCGTGAAACCCCCGCTCACGACAGGGACACCCCCACCTCCGACCACGCCTTCGTGACCGCCTCCTTCTCGTCCGCGCCGTCCGCCGCCGTGCTCGTGAGCGCCGCGAACTCGGCGAAGTCCGCCGTCGACGACAGCTCGCCGCCCGTGAGCACGTCGAACCAGATGCGCCCGGCACGCTCCCACGCGTAGCCGCCGAGGGAGGTGGCGAGGAGGTAGAAGGCGCGGTTGGGGATGCCCGAGTTGATGTGGACGCCGCCGTTGTCCTCCTCGGTGTCCACGTAGTCGTCCATCGAGGCGGGCTGCGGGTCCTTGCCGAGCACGTCGTCGTCGTACGCGGTGCCCGGTGCCTTCATCGAGCGCAGCGCGCTGCCCTCGACATCCGGGGCGAGGAGTTCGTCGCCGATGAGCCAGTCCGCGTCCTCGGCGCGCTGCTGCTTCGCGTACTGCTTGACGAGGGAGCCGAAGACGTCCGAGATCGACTCGTTGAGCGCGCCCGCCTGGTCCTGGTACGCCAGGTTCGCCGTGTGCTGCGTGACGCCGTGGGTCAGTTCGTGGCCGATGACGTCGACCGGGAGCGTGAAGTCGAGGAAGATCTCGCCGTCCCCGTCGCCGAAGACCATCTGGTCGCCGTCCCAGAAGGCGTTGTTGTACTCGCGGTCGTAGTGGACGCTCGCGTGGAGCGGCAGACCGCGCCCGTCGATGGAGTCGCGGCCGAAGACCTTGCGGTAGAGGTCGAAGGTCGCCCCGAGCCCCGCGTACGCGCGGTTCACGCTCGCGTCGCGCGTCGGCTCCTGGCCCTCGGCGCGGACCTTGTGTCCGGGCAGACGGATGCCGTGCCGGGCGTCGTAGATGGTGCGGTCGGGGGTCTCGGAGCCGGTCGGGTCGCCGGCCGGGGCGGCGAGCGTGAGCGCGAGCGCCGTCTGCCGCCGCTGGTGGCGGCGGCCCGCGTCCTCGTCGAGGGTGCGTCGCGCGGTGGCGTGGCCCGCCCGCGCGAGGTGGTCGAGCAGGTGCGGCGGGACGATGGTGCAGAAGGTGTGGTGCGGAAGGTGCAGGTGTGTGTTCATACACACACGGTTACCCCATACATGCGCACTGTCACGAACTGTGGGGGACTTTCGTACGTACGAGGGACATATCACGTGCGGAGGTTTAGATCGTCGCCGACCCGACAGCTGATAATGGGACCGACGGAGCCGGACGATGGAGTCATGCCTCGTCCCGCATGGTGATACGGGGTCTCGTGCCTCGCGGGACTCGGCTAAGGTGCGGAGCATCATGCGTTTCGGGCTGCTTCTTCTTAGCTGCCGCGGCGAGGGTCTGTAGTCGTAGGCCGACCCCCTCCCCGCGGAGTGAGGTGTTGCGGTTTTTCCGCCCCGTCGGCCACCTCAGCCTCAGCGGACTTCAGAGGAGCCCACGCACATGACCACCAGCGAGCCCACCGCCACCGTTCCCGCGCAGCAGGACGGCTCCGGACAAAAGCCCCTCGGCAACACCGCCCACCTCCAGGCTCCCTCCGGGATGCCCTTCCACCGCTACGGCCGCTACGAGCAGGTGGAGATCCCCGACCGCACGTGGCCCGGCAAGCGGATCACCAAGGCGCCCCGCTGGCTCTCCACCGACCTGCGCGACGGCAACCAGGCCCTGATCGACCCCATGTCGCCCGCCCGCAAGCGCGAGATGTTCGACCTGCTCGTACGCATGGGCTACAAGGAGATCGAGGTCGGCTTCCCCTCCTCCGGGCAGACGGACTTCGACTTCGTGCGCTCCATCATCGAGGACCCCGAGGCGATCCCCGAGGACGTCACGATCTCGGTGCTGACGCAGGCCCGCGAGGAGCTGATCGAGCGGACCGTCGAGTCCCTCGTCGGCGCCCGCCGCGCCAACGTCCACCTGTACAACGCGACCGCGCCCGTCTTCCGCGAGGTCGTCTTCCGGGGCAGCAAGGACGACATCAAGAAGATCGCCGTCGACGGCACCCGCCACGTCATCGAGTACGCGGAGAAGCTGCTCGGCCCCGAGACCGTCTTCGGCTACCAGTACTCGCCGGAGATCTTCACCGACACCGAGCTGGACTTCGCGCTGGAGGTCTGCGAGGCGGTCATGGAGGTGTGGCAGCCCGGCCCGGGCCGCGAGATCATCCTCAACCTGCCCGCCACCGTGGAGCGTTCGGCCCCCTCCACCTACGCCGACCGCTTCGAGTGGATGTCCCGGCACCTGTCCCACCGCGAGCACGTCTCGCTCTCCGCGCACCCCCACAACGACCGCGGCACCGCCGTCGCCGCCGCCGAACTCGCCGTCATGGCGGGCGCGGACCGTATCGAGGGCTGCCTGTTCGGCCAGGGCGAGCGCACCGGCAACGTGGACCTGGTGACGCTGGGCATGAACCTCTTCTCGCAGGGCGTCGACCCGCAGATCGACTTCTCGGACATCGACGAGATCCGCCGCACCGCCGAGTACTGCAACCAGATGGAGGTCCACCCGCGCCACCCCTACGCGGGCGACCTCGTCTACACCGCCTTCTCCGGCTCCCACCAGGACGCCATCAAGAAGGGCTTCGAGGCGCTGGAGAACCGGGCTCGCGCCGAGGGCAAGGAGGTCGGCGACGTCGAGTGGGCCGTCCCGTACCTGCCCATCGACCCGAAGGACGTGGGCCGCTCCTACGAGGCCGTCATCCGCGTCAACTCGCAGTCCGGCAAGGGCGGGATCGCGTACGTCCTCAAGAACGACCACAAGCTGGACCTGCCGCGCCGCATGCAGATCGAGTTCTCGCGCATCATCCAGGCGCGCACGGACGCCGCGGGCGGCGAGGTCACCCCGGACGAGATCTGGAACGTCTTCCAGGACGAGTACCTGCCGAACTCCGCCAACCCGTGGGGCCGGGTGCAGGTACGCGCCGGGCAGACCACCGCGCAGACCGAGAACGGTCTCGACAAGCTCACCGTGCAGGCCGTCGTGGACGGCGTCGACACCGAACTGACCGGCAGCGGCAACGGCCCGATCTCCGCGTTCTTCGACGCGCTCCAGGCCGTCGGCATCGACGCCCGCCTGCTCGACTACCAGGAGCACACGCTGAGCGAGGGCGCGAGCGCCCAGGCCGCCTCGTACATCGAGTGCGCGGTCGGCGACCGCGTCCTGTGGGGCATCGGCATCGACGCCAACACGACGCGCGCCTCGCTCAAGGCGGTCGTCTCCGCGGTCAACCGCGCGGGCCGCTGAGGCACTTGCCCGTACGGGGGTGACCGAGGCGGTACGGGGACGATCTCCCCGTACTCCCCGCACCCCCGCGCCGGGCGCGCCGTTCGGGCCGCCGACCGCTCCCGTACGACACGCCCGGCACCCGGCCGCCCACCCCCTCGGCCGTCAACCGTCCTCCCCCACGCCTCACCCCCCGCGCGGGAGTTCGCGCTGTCATGACCACGCAGGCCCCGCGGGGTTCACCCCCTGTCGGGGCCTGCGGTCACTCTCGGCCAGGTATCGACCGAGTAACGCCGGGGTACTGACGTCATCACGGCGATGTGGCTAACATCACGCCAAGGCGTCGGACACCCGGCGCCACCGTGCGGGGCATCCCAGTCCCCGTACGCACAGCGGGTTCGCCCGTGGGCAGGACGAGCGCGGTGCGAGGACGCACGCGCGCCGAATAGGGAGGTGCGCCGTGGCACGAGCCGGAGGCAGGGGCGAGGACCGTCACCAGCGGGCGGGGACCGGACCACACCGCACCCCGCCCGCCCGCTACGGCCCGCTGCGGCTGCGGACGCGCTGGAACGTCGAGAGCGACGGCGAGTTCTTCTGCCCCGACTGCGGCGGCGACCGAGCCTACGTGCGCAAGACCGGGAGCAGGTACGTCGCGTTCCTCGGCGTCCCGCTCCTCCCGCGCGGCACCACGGGACCCGTCGTCGAGTGCGGCTCCTGCACCGCCGAGTACGGCGTCGAAGCCCTCGAACACCCGACGACGGCCCGCTTCGGGGCGCTCCTGCGCGACGCCGTGCACACCGTCGTCGTCGCGGTGCTCGCGGCGAGCGGCACCGCCTCGCGCTCCACGATGGACGCCGCCGTCGCCACCGTCCGCGCGGCCGGCTGGACCGACTGCGAGGACGATCAGCTGTACGCCCTCATGCGCGCCCTCGCCGAGGACCCCGGCTCCCCGGTCTGCCCCGACGACCCCGCCGAGGCCGAGACCGCCGCGCTCACGCTGGCCATAGAGCTGCACGAGTCCCTCGACCCGCTCGCCCCCCACCTCGCGGCACTCGGCCGTGCCTCGATCCTCCTCCAGGGCGCCCGCGTCGCCCTCGCGGACGGCCCCTACACCTCCGCCGAGCGCGAGGCGCTGAACGTCGTGGGCGGGGCGCTGCTCCTGGAGACGGAGGAGATCGGGCGGCTCCTGGAGGAGGCGAAGACGCCGTCCTGAGGGGTCCCGGGTGCGGGAAGCGTGACATTGCCGGGAATCCCAGGACCTGCGGAGACTGTGTCAGTTTCCGTACGGGCGCGTGGTTTTGGCGCTGGGATGTGGACGCGAGGTGAGCTCCGCGGGCCTTGTGTGTGCTCTTTGTGTGCACGAACATGACGGGTGTGACGGCTGGGTCGGGGGCCACGCCGGTGGCGTCCGAGCGCCGTGAGGCCCCACCCGGCGTCCGCCGATGGTTCCTCGACCCTGGGACAGCTCACGTGCGCATCACCAGACCCATGGCACTCACGGGTGCCGCTCTCGCCGGCACCCTCGTCGCGGCCTCGCTCGCGGGGGTCCAGGCCGCCGCCACCACGGGGAGCCCCGCCGCGAAGGACTCGCTCCCCTACACCGCTCGACTCGTCCTGGGCGACACCCAACGGGCCTGCTCCGCGGTCCTGGTGGCCCCGCAGTGGCTCGCGACCTCGGCCCAGTGCTTCGCGGACGACCTGGCGGGGAGTCCCGGACACGTGACGGCGGGGAAGCCGAAGTGGAAGACCACGGCGACCATCGGGCGCACCGATCTCTCCACCACCTCCGGACAGGTCCGCGAGGTCGTCGAGCTGGTCCCCAGGAGCGACCGCGACCTCGTCATGGCCCGCCTGGACACCCCGACGACGGGCATCGCGCCCGCCCCGCTGGCGCTCACCCCGCCCGCGCCGGGGGAGAAGCTGACCACGGCGGGCTTCGGCCGTACGCGGGAGGAGTGGGCGCCGCTCGCGCTCCACACCGCCTCCGGCGTCACGGAGTCCGTGGACGGCCCTGACCTGACTACCGAGGGCGCGAGCGCGTCGGAGGCGGTCTGCGCCGGTGACGCGGGCGGCCCCGTGCTGCGCGAGGTGGCCGGGACTTTGCGGCTGGTCGCCGTCAACAGCCGTTCCTGGCAAGGTGGTTGCTACGGGTCCGAGCCTACGGAGACCCGTACGGGCGCGGTGTCGACGCGCCTGGACGACATCACCGCCTGGGTCCAGCAGGTCGCGTCCCTGCCCCAGCAGGGGCTGCCGGTCGGGGGCGACTTCGACGGCGACGGCAAGGACGACGCCGCCGTGCTGTACGACTACGGTCTCGACGGCGTCAGCGGCAAGCGCCGCGTCGCGCTGTGGCTCCACGACAGCGACGGCGAACGCCTCTCGGCTCCGCGGGTCGTCTGGCAGAGCGAGGCGTCCAGTTGGACCTGGAGCCACGTCAAGCTCGTCTCCGGCGATTTCGACGGTGACGGCAAGGACGACATCGGCGTCTTCTACGACAACGGCAGGAACGCCGACGGCACGTACAAGAGCGCGCTGTGGACCCTCACCAGCACGGGCGAGGGCTTCGCGGAGCCGCAGCGGCTGTGGCAGAGCACGGGAAGCTGGAACTGGGCGGCGAGCCAGCCGGTCGCGGGCGACTTCGACGGCGACGGCAAGGCCGACGTCGGGGTGCTCTACGACTACGGGAAGAACGCGACGACCGGCCTTCAGGAGACGGGGCTTTGGGACTTCCGGAGCACCGGTTCCGGCTTCGCGGCCCCGAAGAAGGTGTGGACGAGCGCCACGAGTTGGACGTGGAGCCACATCAAGTCCACGGCGGGCGACTTCGACGGTGACGGCAAGGACGACGTGGGCGTCCTCTACGACAACGGCAAGGGCGCCGACGGGGCGCCCCGGAGCGCCTGGTGGACCTTCTCGGGCACGAGCACCGGAGTGGCCGCCCCGCAGCGGGTGTGGCAGAGCACGGGAAGCTGGGACTGGGCGGCGAGCCAGCCGGTGGCGGGCGACTTCGACGGCGACGGCAAGGCCGATGCCGGGGTGCTCTACGACAACGGGAAGAACGCGACGACCGGTCTCCAGGAGACGGTGTTGTGGACCTTCGCGAGCAGCGGTTCCGGCCTCGCGGCCCCGAAGAAGGTGTGGACGAGCGCCACGAGCTGGACGTGGAGCCGGGCCGTACCCTTCGGCGCCGACTTCGACGGCGACGGCAAGGCCGACGTCGGCGTCCTCTACGACAACGGGCTCGGCACGGACGGGCGCCGGACCTACGGCCTGTGGCGCTTCACCAGTACGGGCGCGGGCGTGAGCGCGCCGGTCCGTGACTGGTTCAGCTCGCTGTCCTGACCGGCCGCGGTCCCCGGAGCGCCGGGGAGGCCTCACCGGAGCGCCGGGAGCGGAGCGGTCCCCCGTGGCCCTCCCGGCGGCTACCGGTGACCCTCCCGGCCGCTCGGCACGGCCACCGGTGCGGGACACGGGCCGGTTCCCGGAAAAGGTGACAGGTTCTGGCGTGATGGGCGTCCACGATGGACGGCATGGACCACACCACGCGGGAACAGCAGCAGTCGGCGGCGACGGGGGAGCGGCCCCTCGCCGGCAGGATCGCTCTTGTCGCCGGGGCGACGCGCGGGCTCGGCAGGGCGATCGCGCTCGCGCTCGGTGAGGCGGGGGCGACCGTCTACGTGACGGGCCGCACGACCCGTACGCACACGAGCGAGGTCGGGCGACCGCAGGAGACGATCGAGGAGACCGGCGAACTCGTCACCGCCGCCGGGGGAACCGGGATCGCCGTACCGACCGACCATCTCGACGAGGAGCAGGCTCGCGCGCTCTTCGCGCGGATCGAGGCGGACCACGGGCGGCTCGACATCCTCGTCAACGACCTGTGGGGCGGCGAACACCTCGTCGTGAAGCATGTGTTCGGCAAGAAGAGCTGGGAGACGCCGCTCGCGGACGGGCTGCGCATGCTCGATCTCGGCGTCCGCTCGCACGTCATCACGGCGGGCCTCGCGCTCCCGCTCCTGATCCGCTCGGACGGCCCCGTGCACATCGAGGTCACCGATGGCACGACGGAGGTCAACGAGCGGTTCCGCGACAACCTGTACTTCGACATCGCCAAGACCACCCCGCACCGCATCGCCTTCGCCCTCTCCGAGGAGCTGGCCCCCTTCAACGGCACGGCGATCAGCACGAGTCCGGGCTTCCTGCGCTCGGAGCAGATGCTCTCCTTCTTCGGCGTCACGGAGGAGAACTGGCGCGAGGCCACCGCCCAGGAACCGCACTTCGCGATCGCCGAGACCCCCCACTACCTCGCCCGCGGCCTCGCCGCCCTGGCGGCCGACCCGAACCGCCCCCGCTGGTCGGGAAAGTCGGTGTCGAGCGCCGAACTCGCGAGCGCCTACGACCTGACGGACGTGGACGGCAGCCGCCCGGACTGCTTCGCGTACTTCAGGGACGTGGTGTTCGGGGGGAAGAAGGGGGTGGCGGAGGATTATCGGTGAGGAGGGAAGGGGACGGCGGGCGAGGCCGTGAGATTCCCCCGGGGGCCGCGGGAGCTGAATCTTTACCCCTTGATCACCGTATGATCACATCACGTTCGGCCATGGACGGCGTGCGACGCGACGTGCGCGCGGCCCTGGCCCACCGATGACTGCCGCCCGACAGGAGCCGACACATGGACAGACGTACGTGGATGAGGGCGACCGGCGGCTTCCTCGGCGGCCTGACGGCGGCGCAGGTCCTTGCGGGGGCTCCCGCGACCGCTGCCCAGCCGGGAGGTTCCGTTGTCGACGTACGCGAGTTCGGGGCTGTGGGCGATGGCTCCACGGACGACACCGCCGCCTTCCGCGCCGCGCTCACCGCGGCCCGGGAGGGCGTGGGAGGCGCGGTGTTGCTGGTGCCGCCCGGCTCGTACCCGCTGAGCGAGTCGCTGCGGCTCGGACCCGGCACGACCGTGCATGCCTACGGCGCCCATCTCTTCCGTACCGGCGACACGTCCTCGCTGCTGAGGAACTATGCGACGGGCGAGGGGCCGGTGGCCGGGTACGAGGGCGACGGCGGCATCACCGTGCTCGGCGGGACGTGGGACATGCGGGGCAGCCGCTTCCATGCCACCTGCCCCGCCTTCGTCCTCACCCATGCGGAGGGTTTCGTCGTACGGGACGTGACGATCCTGGACGTGCCGGAGGCGCACGCGATCGAACTCAACGCCGTGCGACGCGTACGGATCGAGGACTGCCTGTTCGACGGCGTGTGGGTCGCGCCCGGGGAGCCCGCGGTGCCGAACCGTCATGAGGCTGTCCAGATCACCGGCGCGACCCACGCCGCCAACCTGCCCGCGCCGCAGTACGACGGAACACCGTGCCAGGACGTGCTCATCTCCGGCTGCACGGTGCGCAACACGGCCTCCACCACGACCGCGCCGTACGACGCGCTGTGCGGGGACCACTACGTTGCGGCACCGGAGGGGCGGCGGCCCTTGCACCGGGGCATCCGGGTGCTCGGCAACAGGGTCGAGTCGAGTGGGGCGTACGGAATCCGCGCCACCGACTGGCAGCAGTCCGTGATCGCCGGCAACACCATCGAATCGCCCCAGGTCACCGGCATTTACGTGAGCTCCGGTTCCGGCAACCCGCTGGAGGACATCACGGTGAGCGACAACATTGTCCGGGGCGCGGGCACGGGCGGGGGCATCGTCGTCTCCAACACGGAGAGCGGCCGCAACAGCGCGATCTCCGTGATCGGCAACACCGTGCGCGACACCCGGGGAGAGACGGGAATCTACGTGTCGCGGACGGACGCCGCCGTGATCGACGCGAACACCGTCGTGGTCACACGGCATCCCTCCGGCGGCAACGCGCAGGGCATACAGGTCCAGGAATCACCGCACGCACGGATCACCGGGAACCATGTGACGGACATCGACGGCGACGGCATCGGTGTGGACACCGGCTCGACGGGGGTGCTCCTCGCGCACAACACCGTCCTGGGCGCGAGCCGCAACGGGCTGGCGCTCGCGTCCTCCGACATCGCCGCGCACGACAACCGATTCCACGCCACGGGCTCGGGCTCGGGCACTTACGCCATCCGGATCGGCGGCAACGCGGTGAGCGTCTCGTGCCAGGGGAACGTCTCCCGGCCGGGGGAGGGCGACACGGCGGAGGCCGCCATCGGCGTGATGGCGGGCAGCCGGGGAACCTGGATCACCGCGAACGACCTGCGCGGCTGGGGGACTCAGGGGCTGCTGGACAAGGGCACGGGGACGGTGGCGAGCAACAACCCGAGCGCCGCGGTGTAGGTTCCGGCACTTCCCGGGCCCGGTCCAGCGCGCGGCTTGCCTCGGCCCCGTTCAGCAGGTCCCCCCGGCACCCCTGCCCCGTCCCCCTCGTCGCTCCGTCATCTCCTCGTCCCGTCGTGCCGGAACGGCCCCTCCAATGCCGCCCAGTGCAGCAGCATCACTGTCTTGGCGTCGGCTATGCGGCCGTCGCGGATCATTGACAGGGCCTCGGTGAAGGGGAGTTCGAGGACTTCGATGTCCTCGCCCTCCTCCTCGACGCCGCCGCCCCGCGTCACGCGGTCCGCGGGGGTGTACGGGGCCGCGTAGAAGTGGAGGCGTTCGGTGACCGAGCCGGGGCTCATGTACGTGGCACAGACGTGGGTCAGGGGGCCGAGGCGGACGCCGAGTTCCTCCTCGGCCTCCCGGCGGATCGCCGTCTCTGGGCTGTCCGCGTCGAGCAGGCCCGCCGCCGCCTCGACCAGCATGCCGTCCGGGTGGCCGTTCACGTAGGCCGGGTAGCGGAACTGGCGTGTCAGCAGGACGCGTTGGCGCGCGAGGTCGTACGGCAGGACCACCGCGCCGTCCCCCCTGTCGTACGTCTCGCGTTCCTGCGTCTGCCAGCGGCCGTCGCGGCGGCGGTACGCGAATCTCGTACGGCGCAGGACGTGCCACCCTTGCGAGGTCAGCTCGACGTCCTCGACCACGACGTCCGGGTTGCGGTCGAGGTCGCGCCCGGCCTGGTCGAGGCCGGTGCGGCCGCGGTGGTCGGGGATCTCGATGCCGGGGCGGTCTGCCACGGTGGGCTCCTGGGGGTGTTCGGGTGGGGTGGACGAGCGGTAGACTACCCGCAAGAACGTGCAAGAACAGGAGGGAATGTGCATGCTTGCTGCTGAACGCCGCGATCACCTCCTCGGTCTGCTGACGAACGAAGGCAAGATCATCGCCAAAGACGTCGCCGCCGACCTGGGGATCTCCGAGGACAGCGTCCGCCGCGACCTCCGTGACCTGGCCGCCGAGGGCCTGTGCCAGCGGGTGTACGGGGGCGCGCTGCCCGCCTCGCCCGCCGTCGCCGGTTACACCGCGCGGCAGGCCGTCGCCCCGGACGGCAAGCGGAAGGTCGCCGCGTTCGCCGCGAAGCTCGTGCGCCCGGGGAGCGCGGTCATCCTCGACGGCGGTACGACCGCGCTCGCGCTCGCCCGCGCGCTCCCGCACGAGCTGCCCTGCACGGTCATCACGCACAGCCCCACGATCGCCGCCGCGCTCCTCGACCACCCGCGCGCCGAACTCTTCCTCCTCGGCGGCCGTCTCTTCAAGCACTCGGCCGTCACCTGCGGCGCCGCCGCCGTCGAGGCCGCGCAGAACGTGACCGCCGACCTGTGCCTCCTCGGCGTCACCGGCGTGCACCCCGAGGTCGGCCTGACGACGGGGGACGCGGACGAGGCCGCCATGAAACGCGCCCTCGCCTCCCGCGCCGCCGAGACCTACATCCTCGCCTCCTCCGAGAAGATCGGCACCGCCTCCCGCTTCCGCGTCCTGCCCTGGCAGAAGATCACGGGCCTCATCACGGACGCCGACCCCACCGACCCGGTCCTCGCCCAGCTCAGGGGGCTGGGCGTGGAGGTGCTGCGGGCGGGGTGAGGGGGCGGGTGAGGGAGTCACGTCGGAACCGTCGCACCCGCACGGACGTCCCTCCCCCTGTCCCGAACACGTCCCGGAGGTCACCTTGCCCGCCATCCGCTTCGTGCACCTGATTCGCCACGCCGAACCCGCGCCCGACGGCAGTGGGCTCAGCGCGCGTGGGCGCGAGCAGGCCGCGTTCCTCGGGGAGCGGCTGGCGCGGTTGCCCCTCGCCTCTCTCCATCACGGCCCGCTTCCCCGCGCCGCCGAGACGGCGGGGATCATCGGGGAGCGCGTCGGCGTGCGGCCTCAACTCGCCGAGACGGCGGGCGACTACGTACCGTACGTGCCGCGACGTGACGAACTCCCGTCCCACCTCGCCGACTTCTACCTCGGCTTCCTCGCGGACACTTCACCCGAGGAGGCCCGGACGGGCGCGGAACTCGCCTGTCAGGCAGTCGACCTGTACACCGGTCCCGCCGAAGGCGACACCGTCCGGCACGACGTCGTCGTCACTCACAACTTCCTCGTCGCCTGGCTGGTGCGCGAAGCCCTCCACGCCCCGGCGTGGCGCTGGCTCGGCATCAACCACTCCCACGCCTCGCTCACCACGATCCGCCACACGCCCGGCCGCGCCCCCTACCTCCACGTCCAGAACGATCTGAGCCACCTCCCGCCCGAGCTGCGCTGGACGGACCGGCCGGAGGAACGCGTCTGAGCGCTCGCGCCCTCGCGGGCCCCGTGCGCGGCGGGCCCGTACCGCCGCGCACGCCGGGCCACCGGGCAGCCGAGCGCGCGGGGCTCAGCGGGGGCCCAGGCCCGTCCGGCCGTCGATGAGTTCGCGGACGGCGTCCAGGTGCCCGGCGTGCCGCGCGGTCTCCTCGATCATGTGCAGGACGATGCCGCGCACGTTGCCGAACTCCTCCCCGAGCGGCTCGGGATGGCGGCCGAGCGGGGCGGCGGCGAGCGGCGTGCGGGCGAGCACGGCGTCGGAGCGGCGGCACTGGTCCGCGTAGAAGGCGAAGACGACCTCGGGCGGTCGCGGGGTCGTCAACGGGGCGGGGTCGTCGGGCCAGTCGAGCGGTTCGGCCTTCCCCAGGACGACCTCCTGGAACCAGTGCCGCTCCGCGTACCCCAGGTGTTCCACGAGCCCGAGCGGCGTCCACCCGGAAGGCAGCACCGCCGTGGTGAGGGCCCGCGCGTCGAGCCCCTCGACCACTGCGAGCACGGCGGCGCGCTGAGCCGCGAGAAACACCGAAAGAGCCTTCTTCTCCGCGCTGTCCGTTTCCATGCGGGGCATGCTGACAGGTGCCACTGACAACGGCACCCAAGTGGCGGGAGTGCAAAGGCACTTCGGTGCCAAACCGCACGTGCCCGGCCCCCGGCCCCCCCGGCCTCGTCACCCCTTCGCCCAGTACGCCGCCCGCATGTTGCCCTCCGCGACGTCCCGGCGGGGCAGGCTCAGGCCGAGGGACGTCTCCAGGGCGTGGAAGTAGAGCGCGTACGTGTCGGTCACTTCGGGGTGGTCGAGTTCGGCGCGGCGGATCGCGCGGTTGAGGAAGCCGAGTTCGCCGCCGCGTCGGTAGGGGGCGCGGCCGTACTCGTAGGCCAGCAGTTCCAGGGCGCTCCAGTCGCCGTCGTCGACGCTGCGGCCGTCCTTCACGTACTGGAAGGTGTAGATCGCCTTCGCCATCGTGGCCGTGAGCCACACGCTCTCCCTGATCCCGAGCGCCGCGTACGCCTCCTTGTCCGCGCGGGCGCCCGGCGGGGTCTCGTGGTGGAGCAGGTACGTCCAGCCGCCGGCCTGCCCGTAGCCACAGCTGTCCCACTCCCGCTCGTCGTGCGTCCTGCCGCCGTCCGCGGCCCGGAGGTCCCGCAGCCGGGTGCCCTCGGCGACCTGCGCAGGGTCGGCCCCGTACAGCAGGGCGAGGCGCTCGGCGTCGACCGGCTGTCCCGGGGCCGTACGGAAGAAGGCGAGGCACGTGTACGGGTCCTGATCCCGCCAGGACTCGGCGATCCACGCGAGCCCGTCGAGCGGGTCGCGGCCGCACGACGCGAGGGCCCCCGGGTCGTCCAGGTTGCCGCCCCGGAAGCGCCTGCCCCACACCGGGTCGATCCGCCCCAGCGTGTCCGCCACCTCCGTCAGGTCCTCGCTCAGCTCCCGTATCGCGGTTTCGGCGATGACGTAGAGGACCTCGTCGAGAGCGCCGGTCACGAAGCTCTCGCGGAACGCGGCGACCCGGCCCCGTACCGTTCCGTCCTCCTCCAGCAGCAGGCACAGGCCGCCGGTCCCCTCCTCCTCGGCGGCCTCCGCGTACGCGTCCCACTCGTCCTCCGTGCGCGCGAGGAAGGGGAGCGGGGTGTCGCGGAGCAGCGGGTGCGAGGCGGCGGTGCGCTGCCAGGAGGTGGTGAGTGCCTGCGGGGTGATCTTCATGGGGGCAGCCTAGGAAGGGGCACCGACAGTGAGGTGCCGGTCTGCCGGGCCTCCCGTCCCTACGCGCCGTCCTGCCCCTACGCGCCGTCCCGTCCCCGGCCCGCCTCCAGCTCGGCGAGCTTCTGGAACTCGCCCAGGTCGTAGTTGGCGAGGGTCGCGTCGAGGTTGGTGAGGGCGCCCAAGTGCTCGACGAAGCCCTCGGGTTCGTACTCGATCTGGAGTGTGACGCGGCTCTCGGTGGCGCTCAGCCGGTGGAAGGTGACCACCCCGGCGTGGTGCACGCCCTCGATCGTGCGCCAGGCGATGCGCTCGCCCGGGACGACCTCGGTCAGCTCGGCGATGAACTCCTTGTCCACGCCGGGCAGGGCGAGTTGCCAGACGAAGGTGACCTCGTCCGTCCGCTGGACGTGCTTGACGTGGCTGAGGAAGGCGGGCCACCGCTCCACGTTCTCCCACAAGCCCCAACTCACCGCCACCGGGGCCTTGATGTCGACGGCTTCGAGCAGCGAGGACGCCATGAGGGATCTCCTTGTCCGCGGGGAGGTGCCCGGCCGGTCGGCCGGTCCACGGGCGAGTACCCCGTCTCGCGCGGAACTCTCCCCGCGGGTCCGGCCGCCCGCGCCGTCGCGCGACCGAGGACGCGCGCGGAAGGCCCCGGCGGAGGCGCTCCCGAGCCGGCGGTGGTCACGTTCCTGCCACGGGCCGGACGAGGCGGCCGAAGCGGACGCTGACCCCGGGGGAGTAGAGGACGCTCAGCGGCGGTCCGGCAGGTGTGGGCAGCCCTGCGGCGGCGATCAGCTCGTCCTCCACGTGGAGGAGTTCCGCGCGGTGCAGGGGCCAGCGGGGATGGATGTTGGGCAGGTGTCCCGAGCGTCCGAAGAACGTGTGGTGCATGCCCCAGCGGGCCGTCAGGAAGTGTTCCAGAGCGGTGGGCTCCTCGATCCGTCCGCCGACCCGCAGGGCGATGCGGCTGTGCGTGCCCCGGGGGCCGGGCAGGCGTCGGCGCGTGCGGTAGCTGAGGGTGTCCGCCTTGCGGGTGACCTCCATGCGGGCCCAGCAGTACGGCAGTTGGAAGAACACGCGGGCGATGGCCACCGGCAGCAGCCGGGATGCCTCCAGGGAACGGAAGACCACCGCGCGGCGCCCGTGCCGGTCGACCGAGTACAGGCGCACGTTGGTCTCGGGGAAGGTCCCGAAGTACGGGATGCCCGGGAGCCCGAACCAGCCCACCCCGCGCATCCGGAAGGCCACCAGACCGACGTAGGTGCGGTCCTCGTACAGGTCCGGCACCGTGCCGGCGGGGAGGAGGGGAGCGACGTCGGCCGGGTCCGCCGCCCAGTGGAGGAAAGCCACGTCGAGCCAGGACTGGGTCAGCAGGGTGTGCGACAGGCGGCGCACCGGGTCGGGTGTGATCGCTTCCACGGAGGGAGGGGTGGGTGCCATGGCGGCAGCGTGCCCCACGCGACCGGTTCGACGCCGGACGAGGCGCCGCGGTTCGGCCACGTAGTTCCCGGTCTCCCCCGGAGCCCGGTCGGCGGTCGCCGGGGCGCGAGGCGTCCCACGACCGGGTGATTCGCCCCGGAGATCCCCGGCTTCGGGACCCGTGCGGGGGCTGTCCCGTACCGCTCCCGCCCGTCCGCCCCGCGCGGCCGTCGTGCCGGTGGCGTGCCCTACCGTGGCGCACCGATGGCCCGGGATACCGCCCGGTTCGGAGAGGGGTGCGGCGTGCACGGTGGCCTGACGGAACACGCGCGGTGTCTGTTCGGGGACGAGTACCGGGAGGTGCCCGAGTGCGGGCTCGAACACCGGGTGCACTACTTCGTCGAGGAGCTGACCTTCGCCGCGCCCGACGACATCCTCGCGATGCTGCACACGCTGTGCCCGCACGGGGTGGACGGGGCGCTCCCCGTCTGGGTGCGCAATCTCGCGTACCGGCTCGTGCTCCTCCAACGCCCGGACGAGCCCGCCCTGCTGCGCGAGGCGGCCGGGAGCCTGTGGAAGCACGGGCCCGACTGGGACGAGATCGCCACCGGCTTGCGCCGCCGCGCGGAGTTCCTGGAGGCGGAGCCGCGCACCTCCGTGCCGGAGCAGGAACGATCTGCGGCGGGGTAGGTGCCCGGGCGTTTCCGGCGGGGCCCGCCCGCCGCCGGAACGCCTCATTTCCCGTACGCCGCCAGGGAATCGCCTCACCTCCCGTACACCGCCAGGAACACGTCCACCCCCGCCCGTACCAGTCCCTCCGCGTCCGCCCCCGGCCCCTCCGTCTGCACCGCGTTGGCCGTGAGCTGGATGAGCTGGAGCGCCGCCGTGGCCTCGGACCCCGGCGGGACGGCGAGCAGCCGGGGCGACGGCCGCCGGTGTTCCGTCCGGTCGGGGCGCGAGGAATGAAGGTGCTGGAATTCAGCGGGTAGCGTGGGGCATTCACGCGGCGGCCGGGCTTGTGCCCCGCCGCCCGCGCGATGGTCGCCGGGCCTGCGAAGGCGACCAGGGGGCGGCGGAACGGGGTACGCCTCGCGGCGGACGGACGGCGCGCTCCGGCTGGCAGACCGGGTTTGCCGACCGGCTTGCGGTGCTGCTCACGGGGCGGCCCCGGCCGAGTGGTGACGGCGGGGCCGGGGGCCCTCAGCGGGTGCGGTCGGCGGCGAGGTGCGAGAGGAAGGCGGACCAGGCGGGGGCGGCGAAGGTGAGGTGGGGGCCGGTGGGGGTTTTGCTGTCGCGGGTGGCGCAGCCCGTGGGAGAAGGGGCTACTTCTACGCACTGGCCCCCGTCAGGGGCTGAGTAGCTCGACTTGCGCCAGTTGTTATCCACGCTGCCCTGGAGGTGCACTGTCTGGGTTTCCTTGACTGAGGGACTCGATGAGTTCGAGCGAGGCACTTGGTGAGAGCGCTGCGCTTCGCAGTTGAGCGTAGACCTCGAAGGCGCCGTCAAGGACACTCGCTTCGTCGCGCATGATTCCGTTGTACAACGCCTCTGTATGGAGGACGGGCGGCAGGTCTGCGAAGCGCAAGAGAGTGAAGGAATCCAGCATGACGCCGGTTGCGCCCGCTGAGAACGGCAGCACTTGGACGACGGCACGCTTGGAGTGAACCTGGTCGACCAGGTGGAGCAGTTGTTCATGCATCGTGTCAGGGCCACCAACAGGGGTTCGCAGCGCGGATTCATGGATGACTGTCCAGAGCTGCATGTGGTGTGGTGCACCGAGACGGGCGCCTCGTTTGGTGCGCGATTCAATGAGTTCCGCGATCTCGTCGTCATCAACGGGTGCATGAGGCCGGTAGGCGCGAAAGAGGGCTTCGGCGTACCGCCGCGTTTGCAGGATTCCGGGAACGCGATTGGACTCGAAGACGTAGCAGGCGACTGCTTCCCGCTCCAGCTCAAGGAATGAGAGCACGTGCGGGGCAAAGACTGGTTGGTCTTCGATCAGCTTCTTGACGAACCGCCAGAAGGTTCCGCCCGTCTTCAGCGCATCGTCGAGCCGCTTCGCCACATCCTCGTTCGGCTTGCGACGGCCTGCCTCGAACTGGGCGATGTAGCTGGCCGAAACGTAGACCTGAGCCGCCAGTTCAGCTTGCGTCAACCCGGCAGCCTCGCGCAGCCTCCGCAGCTCCTCACCGAAGTACTGCCAGGTGAGGAGGCGGAGAGGGTCGCCGGGGGAGATGGTCATGCGTCGGCTCCTTAACAGTCCCGGTGTCAAGCGGTGGCTACTTCACAACGTAAGCGCAGCGCAAGAGCCTTGAGGGGCGGAATCCGCGAAACGACCCGATCTACTGACGGAGTGAACCCATGCCCCCCAACTCCCCCCGCCACGCCCCCGCCTGCGTCTCCGATGCCGAGGACGCCGTTGCCGAACTCCGGGCGGCCCTCGCCGTCCACGGGCTCCGCCTCCCCTCGCTCTCGCTCGATCTCGCCTCCGTCGCCCGGGAAGCGCCCTGCCCGCATGTCACTCTCGGTGGGTGCTCGCCCGAGCTTGCCGCGCGGCTCGCCGCCGTGTTGCGGCGGAAGGCGGTCGGCGCGTGACGTTCAAAGCGGGGGCCTACGTCGTGGACACCGTCACCGGCACGGTCGGCATCGTGGAGGCCGCCGCCCCGGAGGTCGTCGTGCTGCGGCCCATCGGGGGCGGCGCGCTCTGGGGGCGCAGGACGAGTGAGGTGCGGCTCGCCGAGACCATGGAGAGGTTGCGGGCCGAGACTCTCTACCTCAACGCCCGCAGCCGGGGTGAGCGGCTGTAGGCGCAGCGCGCCGACGGGTGGGCACGGCGTCAATGCCGCGCCCACCCGTTCGTCCTCCCGGGGGTGGGCGGCAGGCCGTTTTCGGTCAGTACGGGGGAGACGTACGGGGCCGGGGCGCTCCCCGGGGCGCCTGTGCCCGTACGGCGAGGGGTGCGCCCCGCCCCCGTACCGGAAAACCGTGGCCGAAACCGTGCCGCCACACTTGGCCAGCGCTTGCGGAGTGCGCTGTACGGGCCCGTACCCGCGCGCTGTAGTGCTGCTCCGTGGCGGCCCCGGCCGCCGAAGTGAAGGGGGAGCACCATGACCACGCCTTCCGCCCCGCTCCGCGTCAGTCTCGTCAACGGCAGTTTCGAGGCGCCCGTCGTCAGCGGGTTCGAGATCCTGCCGGACGCCTCGCAGCCGCAGGCGCGCAAGTACGTGCCGGGGTGGCGCACGACCGCCACCGACCACATGGTGGAGATCTGGCGCACCGGCTTCAACGGCGTCCCGTCCATCGACGGGCAGCAGTTCGCCGAACTCAACGCCAACCAGGTCTCCACGCTCTACCAGGACCTGCCGACCACGCCGGGAACGAAGCTGTACTGGCGGCTCTTCCACCGGGGGCGGCAGGGGCGCGACACGATGGCGCTGGACATCGGTCCCGTCAACGGGCCCGTGGAACAAGGGCGGTTCACGGACGGCAACACCGCCTGGGGCCGCTACACGGGGACGTACACCGTCCCCGCCGGGCAGGCGCTCACCCGCTTCGCGTTCCGCTCCATCTCCGCCGCCGGGGGCAACCGGGGCATCGGGAACTTCCTCGACGGGATCTTCTTCGGCACCGCGCCCCGCGTCGAGCTGACCAAGATCGCCGTGCCGCAAGGGCCCTTGGACGTCGGGGACGTGCTCACGTACCGCGTCACGGCGCGCAACGAGGGCGGCGGACCCGCCGAGAACCTCGTGCTCACCGACGTACTGCCCGAGCACACGACGTACGTGCCCGGGTCGCTGCGGGTCGTGGAGGGGCCCGGCGCCGGGGTGAAGACCGACGCGCGCGGCGACGACCAGGCGTACTACGACGCCGCCGCGCGCGCCGTCGTCTACCACCTCGGTACGGGCGCGAGCGCGACGGCGGGCGGCAGCCTCGCCAACACCGCTGATCTGCCCGGTGGTTCGACGATCGAGTACCGCGTACGGATCGATCTCGCGGCGGCCGGCACGAGGCTCCTGAACACCGCGAGGGCGACGTACGAGAACCGGCTCGGTGACCAGCCCGAACCGCTCACCGCGAGCTCGGACGAGGCCGCCACGGACGTGAACCCGGCCGCCGACCTCAGCCTTGTGAAGTCCGCCGATCTCACGAGCGTCACCGTGGGGCAGACCGTCACGTACCGGATCACGGTGCGCAACGCGGGGCCGAACAAGGCGACGGGCGTGGTCGTCGCCGACCGGCTGCCCGCGAGCCTCGTCTTCCTCTCCGCCAAGGCGCACCCGGGGAGTTGGGAGGCCGGGGCCGGGCGCTGGACGGTCGGTGACCTGGCGGTGGGCGCGAGCGCGACGCTCGTCCTGCGGGCGAAGGCGACGCGCGCGTGCCGCCTCACGAACACGGCGACCGTGACCGGGCGTGAGCTGGACCCGGCGCCAGGGAACAACGGGGACAGCGTCGTCGTGTGCGTCGAACCGGCGCCGCAGTGCTGCAACTCCTGTGTACCGCGCGAGGGTTGCTAAGCGCGGAGGTGTGACGGGGAGGCCGGGGGCCCGTACGCGTCCCGGCCTGCGCCCCGGGTGCCCCGGGGCTTGGAGGACTGCCCTCGCGTACCTGGCGCGCGGCCGGGGGGCCGGGTAGGAAGGGTGGGTTGCTGCCTCGTACGGGAAGAGCTTCGCTCCATGCGCGCACAGGAGAAGAACGGCGATTCCGCCCGCGCCGCCGACCGGCGCGAGGCGCGGTCCGCCCGGGCCGCCGGGCCGCTCGGCCACCTCGCCGGGGCCGGGAACGCCGCCGTCGTACAGTCCCTGCGCGCCGCCGGGCACCCGTGGGTGCAGCGAGCGGCCGAGGAGGACGAGCACCGGCATGCTCCCGGGTGCGGGCACGGACCCGCCGTGCAGCGCTCCGCCGTGCACGACGTGCTGCGGGGTGCGGGGCGGCCGCTCGACGCGGGCGTACGGACCGACATGGAGGCGCGGCTCGGGGCCGACTTCTCCGACGTACGGCTGCACGACGACGCCCCGGCGCGGGCCTCGGCCGCCGAGGTCGGGGCGCGGGCGTACACGAGCGGCAGCCACGTCGTACTCGGCGACGGCGGCGGTGACCGGCACACGCTCGCGCACGAACTCACCCACGTCATCCAGCAGCGCACCGGGCCCGTCGCCGGGACGGACAACGGGGCGGGCCTCAAGGTCTCGGACCCCTCGGACCGCTTCGAGCGCGAGGCGGAGGCGAACGCCGTACGGGCGCTGGCGGCGGGCGGCGAACACGCCGGCGCGGGGGGACACGAGACCGTGCAGCGGGCCGAGGCGGGGCAGGTCGCCGGCGGAGGGCCCGTGGTGCAGCGGGCGTACGATCCCGACGACCCGGAGAACGTGCAGAATCAGCTCTACCTCAAGCACTGGCAGGAGAGGACGAACCCCGAGGAGATGGGTGCGAGTCCCCAGCGCGTCGACGACGGCGTCGGGTACAAGACCGAGGACATCCTTGACCGCATCGGGAAGCAGCTCCTGGAGGAGCTGGCCAAGAAGGAGACCGATGCGCCGCAGCTCAAGCTCTACCGGGCAGTGACACCCGCCGAGGCCGAGCAATTGCGCGCCCACTGGCGCGGCGGCCAGCCCGCGAGGGACGAGAGCTACATCCTCCGGGGGCCGGAGGGGCGAAAGCCCGATGAGAAGCACCACAGCCACAAGGGGCCCACCCTCGGCAGCCACCTCGGCGACACCGAGCAGGCCGAGGACTACTACCAGGCGAAGAAGGGGAACGACGTCAAGCTGTGCTTCACCCTCAAGCCCGGCGCCCACGAACTCCTCTTCAGTGACGCATACATGGCGGTCGCTCCAGACAGGAAGCTGGACGTCTTCCAGCAGGTGCCCGAACTGGGCGGAAAGCACCGCCTGGCCACCGAGAACGAGGGTACGCGGGAGGGCTTCATCGGGCTCAAGGCGGAGGAGCGGGAACAGCAGGAGATCCCGGGAGCCAAGGCGGGTAGGCCGCGCAAGAAGCAGTCCGCCAAGTACACGCCGCAGGGCGGAGACTTCAGCATCTCGCTCGCCGGGAAGGCCAAACAGACGAGCCCGAGCCGCCTGCTGTTCCAGCTCTTCGTCGCGGACGTAACGGTGGAGAAGAGCAAGCTGCCGCGCCAGTTCCCCGAGGGCGAGTCCTTCGTGCACCCCTGATCCCCGGTGGGTCCCGGCCTGCCGTCGGGACCCGGGGGCCGGCCCGGCGCCGGGGGTCCGACGGGTTCGGGCGCCGCTCGCCGCCGGGAACTCAGCCCCCCGCCCCCAGCCACGGCATCGGGTCGTTGTAGTAGCCGTCCCTGATCACCTCGAAGTGCAGGTGCGGGCCCGTCGAGAGGCCCGTGGAGCCGACGTCGCCGAGGAGCGTGCCCGTCGTCACGTGCTGGCCGTTCGTGACGTGCATCGCGGAGAGGTGGCTGTACGTCGTCTGCACGTGCGCGCCGCTGATCGTGCCGTGGTCGACGACGATCCGGTTCCCGTACGCCTTCGTCAGCGCCGCGAAGACCACCGTGCCCTCGCGCGCCGCCGTCACCGGGGTGCCCTGCGCGGCGGGGAAGTCGACGCCCGTGTGGAGCTTCGTCACGTGGGTGAGGGGATGCTCGCGGGTGCCGTACGGGGAGCTGACGGTGTGGGTCGCCGAGGGCCAGGCGAGGACGGCCGAGGTCGGGGCGGCGCCCTGGCCGGGGGTCGCGTCGCCCTTGTCGAACGTCTTGTAGTGCTTGGCGAGCTTCTCGATCTTCTTGACGTACGCGGTCCCCTTGGCGGGGACCTTCCCGGCCTTCGTGACCTCCGCCGTGCCCGTCGTGTACGCGGCGAGTGTGAGGTCGAGGAGGTCGCCGTTGACGGTGCCGCTCGTACGCGCCTTCGTCACCTCGTCGGCGAGCGCGCAGTCCTGGCGGCCGAGCGCCATGATCGCGTCGACGGGCTCCTTCGGGGACGACGTCCCGTTGCCGTCCGCGTCCTTGCCCCACTTCTTCCAGGCCGCCGCGTCGAAGCCGGCGATGCCCGTGGGCCCGGTCAGCGCGGCGCTGTCCGTGTTCCAGCCCGACTCGGCGTCGATCTGCGCGGCCAGGACGGAGGGCCGCAGCACCGTGCACGCGCCGGCCGCCTGCTTGAGCCACGGCACGAAGGAGTCGTCCACGAGGGCCGTCGCGTCGGACTCCTCGGCGGCGGGGGTGCGCGCGGCCCCCTCGTCGTCCGCCTCGGAGCCGGGGAGCTTCCCCGCCACGGTGAGGAAGACGACGGAGCCGACGAGGACGGTGAGGCCGGGGAGGGCGAGGAGGGTGAAGGGGCCGGGGCGGCGGCGCTTCTTCGGGGGCTTCGGGGCGTCCTCCGGCGGGGAGGCGCTCTCCGGCGCGGGTGCGGTCTCCGGCGCGGGCGGGTCGTATGGCGCGGATGCGAAGTGCTCGGGCTCGTGCGCGGGCTGTGCGGGGCCGGGAAGGGGCTGTTCGGGCCCGGGAATGGGGGACGGCTCGTTCACCGGTCGGGACTTCCTGGAAGAGGGCCACTCGGGCCGTGGGAAACACGGCTGCCGGGCCGCGAGAGACGGCTGCCCGCCGGACCCTACGGGAGCGGGGGCGTGACGTCAGGAGCCGGGAAGGCAGGGACTGGTGTCCGGGCGGGCAGCCCGGCCCGCACGCGAGGTCTCTCCTCGGCCCCCCGCAGGGGGCCCTCACCCCCGCCACCCCGGCGCCAGCGCCCGCGCCAGTTCACCCCGCCTCCGTATCCCCAACTTCCGGTATGTGTGCGTCAGATGGGTCTCCACCGTGCGCAGCGCCAAGTGCAGCTGCGCCGCTATCTCGCTGTTCGTGCGGCCCTCCGAGGCCAGGCGGGCGATGCGGTGTTCGCCCGCTGTGAGCACCGCGCCCGACGCTCCCGCCGGGCCCGCCGGGCCCTTCGTGCCGAGGGCCGTCTGCGCCTCGGCCCGCAGTCGGATCGCGCCCGCCTGCTCCGCGCGGCCCGCCGCCTCGCGCAGCGCGGGCAGGCCCGCCGCGTCGTCGCCCGCCGCGCGCAGCGCGCGACCGTACGACAGCAGCGCCTCGATCAGCTCCGTCTCCGCCGGGGAATCCCGCAACAACTCGACCGCTTGACGCAGGAGTTCGAGCTTTCCCGTCACCACGCCCAGGACGCGCAGCGCCCTGCCGACCGGGCGCGGCGTGCCCCACACCCGCGCGAGCCGCAGCTCCGCCTCGACGAGCGCGCGCGCCTCCTCCCGTTCGCCGAGCGCGAGCCGGCACAGCGCCGCCGCCGAGCGCCACGGCGTCACGACCGGCGAGACCACGCTGCGGCTCGCCTGCCGCCGCCCGCACTCCAGGAAGTCGTGGAGCGCCGCCGTCGTCTCACCGCTCGCGGCGCGCAGCAGCCCCCGCGCGTACAGGAAACGGTTCAACTCCCAGGAATCCGGGGCCTCCCGCAGGTCGAAGCCCTCCGCGAAGTGCTGGGCCTCGCGGAGGCGGCCCGTCTCGACGAGCGCGATGAGCGCGTGCGCGTCGCCGTTCGCCGGGCCGGGCTGCCGCAGCGCCGCGGAGCGGGCCCGCGAGGCGGCGAGCACCCAGTTCCAGGCACCGCGCGCGGCCGCGATGTCGGTGCGGATGTTGTGCAGCGCGTGGTGCATCGGGTGCAGCACCGAGAAGGTACGGCCGAGCAGCGCCCGGTCCACGAGCCGTTCCGCCTCGTCCAGCTCGTCCGCCCACTGCGCGACCGCCGCGAGCGTGCCGAGCAGGAAGGGCTCCGCGAGCGGTTCGGCGGGCTCCGCCAGCAGGGCGCGGATACGCCGTACCGCGTCCCGCGCCGAGCACGCCCCGGCCGTCACCTCGTACCGCAGCAGCAGCGCGCGCCCCGCCGGGCCGACCGCCGCCGGGCAGCGGTCCGCCTCCTCGCCGAGCCAGTCGTACATCTCCCTGCGCAGCTCAAGGTCCCGGTCCGAGAGCTGTACGAGCGCGACGCGGGCCGCGCGCGCGGGCGCCGAGTCCGGCGCCTCGTCGGCCGCGCCGCGCAGCACCTGCGCGCCCGCGCGGGTCTCGCCGCGCCCGAAGAGCGCGGTGCCGAGCGCGATCGCCGCGTGCACGCGCTCGTGCGCGGGGGCGGGCAGGCGCACGGCCTCGACGAGGCGCGGGATGCCGTCCGCCGCCGCGTCGAAGAAGTACTCCAGGGAGCCCAGTTCGGTGAGCAGCCGCCGTCGCAGCGTGTCGGGGAGCGGTTCGTGCAGGGCGCGGCGCAGGAAGGCGGCGGCGTCGTCGAGGCGCGCGTCGTCGAGCGCCGCCGTCGCCGCGTCGCCCAGGACCCGCGAGGCCCACGGGGCGCCGACCGTGCCCGCGTGCAGGAGCCGCCTGGCCACCGGCTCCGCGCGGTCCCCGCGCCGCAGCAGTGCCTCGGCCGCCTGGCGGTGCGCGAGTTGGCGGCGCGCGACCGTCCACCCCGCGAGGACCGCGTCCCGCAGCAGCGGGTGCGCCCAGCGGACCGCGCCCGGCTCGCCCGTGAGCGGCCCGAGGTGCGTCATCGCGGTGAGCCAGCCCGCCGTGCGCGGCGCCTCCGCGCCCGCCGCGCCCGCCAGGACCTCGGGACCGCGCGCGCCCCCGCCCCGCTCCGCACGGGGACCCTCCGTCTCCTCCAGCGCCGCGAGCGTCCGCGCCACCCGCCCCGTCGCCGGGCCCGCGCGCTCCAGCCACCACGCGACGGCCGCCGCGTACGCGCCCGGGTAGAGCGCCGCGCAGGACTCCGGCACCCGCTCGGCGGGCAGTCCCGCGAGGTCGTCGAGCAGGGCGTGCAGGAGCAGCGGGTTGCGCGCCCCGGCCCGTACGACCTCGGCGACCCACGCCGCGTCCGCCCCGGGACGCGCCGCGCGCACGAGCGCCTCGGCGGCCTCCTGGCCGAGCGGTGCGAGCGTGTGCGTACGGACCAGGTCGGG
Organism: Streptomyces sp. NPDC088923; assembly: GCF_044749745.1. NCBI lineage: Bacteria > Bacillati > Actinomycetota > Actinomycetes > Kitasatosporales > Streptomycetaceae > Streptomyces > Streptomyces sp. NPDC088923. The sequence goes on from NZ_JBIVIO010000001.1 coordinate 1,745,964, forward strand.
CGGGAGCCGGTGGGTGAGCCCGGCGGGGCGCAACTCGACGTCGTACTGGCTGCGTTCGGTGGCCACGACGAGCACGGGCAGCGTGTCGATCCGCTCCGCCGCGCCGACCAGCCAGCGGCGCGAGGCCCCGTCGGCGTGGTGCACGTCGTCCACCGTGACGAGGACGGGACCCCGCTCGGCGTACGCGCGCAGGGTCTCCCAGCAGGCGTCGGACTCGGCCTGCGCGTCCGCGCCGTAGAACGGCGGCCGGCCCTCCGGTCCCCGTCCGAGGAACTGCCGTACGGTCCCCAGCGCTTCGCCGTCCTTGTCCGGGGCGCACCGCGCTCGCAGCACCCGCACCCCGCGCCCGGCCGCGCCCGCGGCGACCGCGTCGAGCAGCGCCGTGCGGCCCGTCCCCGTCGCGCCGCGCAGGAGCACGAGGCGGCCCCGGCCCGCGCGGGCCCGCGCGGTCTCGGCGGCGAGCAGGGCGAGGGCCTCGGCGCGCTCGACGAGGGGGGCGGTGGGTTCGGGCCCGGTGAACCCGGGTGCGGGGGCGGCGGTGCGGGGGGTCGGGGAGGCGTCGGGGTCCGTGCGGGTCATGGCTGCCTCCTGAGGGGTGCCCGGTGGGGGACCGCTCGGGGGAGCGGTGGCGCGGGGGCGGCGGGGGGTCGGGTGGGTGCGAGGGCCGCGGGGACGTGTGCGGGGACCGGGATGGTGAAAGAGGGTGTGGTGACGGTGGGTGGTGTCGTAGTGTCGGGCTGAGTGGTGAAGACGGGGTGAACGCGCCTGTGGTTCCCGTGGACACCGGGCCCGGAGGAGTCGGCGCCGCGGGGCGGATCGTGGGGCGCGGGCGGCGTTCTCGTGGTACGGATCGTGGTCGGCCACGATTGCGCGGGGCGGGTGCGGCTCGTGAGGATGGTGGTGACCGCGACGTCCTCCGGCTGCCGCCGGGGGCTGCACCACCGATACGGGGAAACCTGTTGATACAGAGATCCGGTACGCCGGCGCACGACGTACGGGAGCGGATCGCCGTGACCGTGACGGCGTCCGACCCGCTCACCCGAGAAGGAGCCGTCAGCCAGCTGCGGCGTGAACCCGAGATAGAACTGCGCGAGGAACCGGGCCCGGGGTCCGTGGCGCTGCTCATCGAGGAGGGACTCGACGAGGACGCGTTCGCGCGCCTGCGCCGCGCCGTGCGCAGCGAGGGCTCGCGCGCGGTGCTCGTCGTGGGGGCCGTGCGCGAGAGCGAACTCCTCGATCTCATCGAGTGCGGCGTACGCGCCGTGGTCTGGCGTCGCGAGGCGACCGGACCCCGCCTCGTACAGGCGGTACGGGTCGCGGCGCGCGGCGAGGGGGAACTCCCCGCCGATCTGCTCGGACGCCTCATCAGCCAGGTCGGGACGCTGCACCGGGGGAACGGTGTGGCGGGCGGTACGACCCTGGGGCTCGCGCCGCGTGAGGCGGATGTGCTGCGTCTGGTGGCCGAGGGGCTGGACACCGGTGAGATCGCCGGGAAGCTCTCCTACTCCGAGCGCACCGTGAAGAACGTGATGCACGGTCTCACCACTCGGCTCCACCTGCGCAACCGCGCACATGCCGTGGCTTATGCCTTACGGCAGGGTTATATCTGACCGAAAAGACGGCAATGCCTTTCGCGAGAGTGAAAATGTGACCGAACCGGTAACTTATCAGGCGGCTCAGGCCGACTGACGGTCGCCGGTGCGCGGCACCGCGTGCCCCGCCCACGGAGAGCCCGCGCGAGCCGCCCACGCAAAAGGGCACGTGAGACGCGTGCCACGACGAGGAGAGCACCGCGGTGATCCACGAGGTCGACGAGGTCGTCAAGAGCCTCCTGGGCGGGGGAGGACTGGCCGGCACGGGGATCGACATCTCCTTCGAGGCCCCCAGCCGGGACTGGGCGGCACGGCGTACGGGGCCCTCGGTCAATGTGTACCTGTACGACATTCGCGAGGACGTGAACCGGCGTCAGCGGGGGCAGGTGCCCGTCAAGGACGCCCGTGACATCGTCGTACGACGCAAACAGCCCCCGCGCTGGTTCCGCCTCTCCTACCTCGTGACCGCCTGGACCCGCACGCCGCAGGACGAGCACCGCCTGCTCTCCGCCGTGCTCGCGACCCTCCTGCCGCACGAGCTCCTGCCCGCCGAGACCCTTCCGCCCGCGCTCGCCGCGCTGGGCCTCTCGGTGCCGCTCAGCGTCGCGAGCGCGCAGACCGAGGCGCGCTCCTTCGCCGAGATCTGGTCCGCGCTCGACGGCGAGCTGAAGCCCTCGCTCGACCTCGCCCTCACGGTGCCCTTCCCGGCCTACCCCGAGTACGACGCGGGGCCGCCCGTCACCGAGGGCGCCGCGGTCCGCGTGCGGGCGGTCGGGGAACCGTCCCTCACGAGCGAGCGCGCGCACACGCCCCGGCAGATCGAGGCCGCGCGCGAGGCGCGGCGCGGGCGAGTGGAGGAGGGGCAGTGAGCGCTCCCGCCGCCATGACCACGAGGGCCGGGGCAAGCCTCCCCGCCCGCCTCGAAGCCCTCCGGCGGCGCGTCGCCGACCTCGTCGCCGACCGGGCGGCCGGCGACCCCACGGCGGACGACCCGCTGCGCGGCCTCTACATCTCGCCCGACACCGTCCGCAGGATCCTCGACGGAGCACCGGGCGAGGACGGCGGCCCGCCGTCACCGGGCGAGGACGGCCGCCTGCTGTCACCGGGCGAGGACGGCCGCCTGCCGGACGGCGCCGAGGCCGCCTCCCGGCCCGTGCCGCCGGAACCCGCCCCCGGCGGCGACCGCTTCGCCGCGCTCGCCGCGCGCTGCGGCCTCACCGCCACCGAGCAGGCGCTCCTGCTCCTCGCGCTCGCGCCCGACGTCGACCGTTCCTTCGAGACGCTGTACGGGTACCTCAACGACGACGTGAGCCGCCGCCGCGCCACCACGGGGCTCGCCCTCGATTTGTGCGGCCTCTCCGCCGCCGACCCCGAGGCGCGCGCCCGCTTCCACGCCTCCGCCCCGCTCGTCCGCCTCGGCCTGCTCCGTGTCGACGAGCCCGAGCTCCCCTTCCTCGGCCGCGTTCTGCGCGTACCCGACCGCCTCGTCGCGCACCTCCTCGGCGACGACACGCCCGATCCCGCGCTCGCCGGGCTGCTCGGGCCCGTCCCCGCGGCGCCCCCGGACCGGCTCACCGAGCGGCTCGCCGCGCTCCTCGCCCGGCCACTGCCCCCGCTCACACACCTGCGCGAGCGGCGCGAGGGCGACGGGCTCGCGTGCGCGGGCGCCGCGCTCGCCGCCGCCGGGCGCGAGGCCCTGCACTGCGCGCCGCCCGAGGACGGCGAGCTCCCGGCCGAGGCGCTGCTCCTGGAGGCGCGACTGCGCGACGCCGTCCTCGTCGTCTCGCCGCTGCCCGCGCAGGCCGCCGCGCTCGTGCGCACGCTCGCCGCGGGCGAGGTGCCGCTCGTCCTCACCGGGCAGGCCGCCTTCGACCCCGAGTGGGGGGCCGCCGTGCTCCTGGACGCGCCGCCCGCGCACGCGCGCGCCGCCGAACTGTGGGCCCGCGCGCTCGGTACGGAGCCGGACTTCGACCTCGCCGCGACCGTCGCCCCGTACCGCCTCCCCGGTGCCCGCGTGCGCCGCGCCGCCGCCTCGGCGCTCGAACTCGCCGCCTTCGACGGCACCCCGCTCACCGCCGCCCACCTGCGCCGGGCGGCCCGCCACCACACCTCCTCGGGGCTGGAACAGCACGCGCGGCGCATCGTCCCCGACGTCGGCTGGGACGATCTCGTACTGCCTCCGGACCCCCTCTCCCACCTGCGCGAACTCGCCCTGCGCTGCCGCCACCGCGAGCAGGTGCTCGGGGACTGGCGGCTCAGCGCGGGCGGCGGCAGGGGGCGCGGGGTGCTCGCCCTCTTCGCGGGCGAGTCGGGCACCGGCAAGACGCTCTCCGCCGAGGTCCTCGCCCATGAACTCGGCCTCGACCTCTACGTCGTCCAGCTCTCCTCCGTCGTCGACAAGTACGTGGGCGAGACGGAGAAGAACCTGGAGCGGATCTTCGGGGAGGCCGACCGCACGGATGCCGTGCTCCTCTTCGACGAGGCCGACGCCGTCTTCGGCAAGCGCTCCGAGGTCAAGAGCAGCCACGACAAGTACGCCAACATGGAGAGCGCCTACCTGCTGCAACGCCTCGAAGCCTTCGACGGCATCGCGGTCCTCACCACCAACCTCCGCGCCAACATCGACGACGCCTTCACGCGCCGCCTCGACCTCATCGTCGACTTCCCCTTCCCGGACGAGGAGCAGCGCCGCGCGCTGTGGCGGCACAGCCTCACGCATGTCCCGCACGTCCCGGACCTCGATCCGGGCGACTGCGCGCGGGACTTCGAACTCGCGGGCGGCGCGATCCGCAGCGCGGTCGTGACCGCGGCGTACGCGGCCGCCGCGCGCGGGGACGAGGTGACGGCGGCGGACCTGCGGACCGGGGCGGTGCGCGAGTACCGCAAGGCGGGGCGGATCGTGATGGAGGACGTGGGGTGGTGAGGGCGGCGGCCCCGCCGTGCCGCGGGCGCCGCCCCCTTGCCCCCTCGGCTCAGAGCTCGCTGGGTATCAGCGCGAGCCCGTTGATCGGGTTGCCGTTCGACGTGGTCCCGACGAAGAGGTAGTCGGGGCGCGGCTTCTTGACACAGATCCAGTCGCCGAGCTTGGACGTGTTGACGAAGTGCACGGTGTGGCACAGCTGTCCGTTGCCGATGGTGACCTTGAGCCCCGCGAAGGTGGTCGGGTCCGGGGTGCCGGTCTCGACGTGCTCACCGATGTAGACGTTGTTCCCGTCCGCCGTCACGGGCGTGGTCGGGAGCCACTTCGGTGCCCCGCCCGGGTTCTGGACGAGTGCGGCGGCGCTGATGCCGCCCATGTTGTACGAGGCGAGGTTGAGCCCGGTGAACGGCTCCCCGAAGGTGTTCCCGTCGGCGTGGATACCGGCGAAGGTGCTGTCGCAGTTCGGCTTGGACCAGTGGCCCCTGCCGGTGCGGGCCCGCATGCACATGTGCTTCTTGTCCGGCTCCTTGGCGGAGAGCGCGCGCACCGCGTCCGCCGCCGTCTCCTCCTTGGGCTTCTTCGGCGCCGTTGATTCCTTGGGCTTCCCGCCCCCGCCGCCGTCGTCCTTCTCCGACTCCTGCGGCTGGGGCTGGGCGGCCGGTGATTCGGCGGGGGCGGAGGGCTGGGCGGGCAGTGAGGGCTGGGCGGAGGGGCTGGGCGCGAGGGAGGAGCCCACCTGTTCCATCTGTTCCTCGGCGCGCGTGGACACCGCGGGCTTGTGGGAGAACCAGAACATGACGAAGGCGAGCACGAGGGCGAGGAGGATGCCGAGGAGGGTGGCGAGCCAGCGGGGCAGGAAGCCGCGTTGCACGTACGTGCCGTCGACGGCCTCCGGCGGGACGCCGGCGCGCTGGACGGCGACCTTGAAGGGGTGTTGTTCCTTCGAGCCGAACCAGATGATCCGCTTCGGCCGCAGGGTGACATCGATGAAGTGGGCGCGGCCGGGCTCTATCTGGGCGTTGCTCGGGCGTATCTCGTAGGAGAGCTGGTCGCCGTTGTCCTCGCCGGTCATCGAGGTGGTGAGCTTGGTGTTGCCGAGGTTGTCGACCGCGAGCCGGGGCCTGCCGCGCAGGCGTCCCGCGACCGTCGTGGGCACCAGCTCGGCGCGCATCTCGCTGAACGGGAGGATGGTGAGGTTGCCCTCGGGGACCGTCACCGCGTCCGGGTGCTCGGTCGGCGTGATGCGCACGGCGTACGGGTTCGGGCCCGCCTTCGCGTCCGGCGTGCGGGGTGGCGCGAAGGTCAGCTCGACGGTCCCGGTCGTGCCCGGGTAGAGCCGCAGGACCGCTGGTTCCACGGTCGTCCAGGGGGCGAGATCCCCGACGGGTTCGAAGCGGTATTCGTCGACGACGTCACCGGTGTTGCGCACGCGCAGCCGCACCTGGGTGCTGCTGCCGGGCTCGACGGTCGCCGACGCTGGTTCGAGGGAGGTCCACAGGCTCACCCGCGCAGGCTAGTTGGCGCGTGAGAAGGCGTCAGGGAGCGCCAGGGCACACCCGGTGCGCGAAAGGGCCACATATGCCTACCCGGGCACCGGGCGAACCATGCGCGGCCCCCCCGACGTCACACGTACTTGATGTACAGGAGCATCCCGTCGATCGACTTGCTGTTGTCGTTGGTGCCGATGAAGAGGGACTCGGGCCTGGCCTTGTCACAGATGTTCTCGCCCTGGCTGTCCGTGACGTGGAAGTGCGCCACATGGCAGATCTCGTACTTCCCGACGCTGATGTTCAGCCCGATCATGAACGGCGGGTAGTCGCCGTTGGCGCCGATGTAGATGTCCAGGTTGTCCCGGACCGGCGTCCACGGCAGCCACTTCGGTGTCCCCGAGGGATCGGTGACGTGCGCCTGCGCGGAGATGCCGTCCACGCTGGAGGCCGCGATGTTCATGCCCGTGATCGGCGGGCCCGTCTGGCCCCAGGCGCCGAGCGTGTTCTCGCAGACAGGCTTGCTCCACTTGCCGCCCTCGTAGCGCAGGCGGTAGCAGATGTGCGGCGCGTCGGGGTCCTCCTTGACCTTCCGGTGCAGCGCTGTGGCCGCCGTCTCCACGGGCGGCTTGTCCGCCTTGGGCTTCTCCCCGCCGCCGCCGTTCCCGCCGCCGTCGTCGTTCTGCGACTGCGAGGGCTGGGGCTGGGCGGCCGGTGATTCGGCGGGCGCGGAGGGCTGGGCGGGCAGTGAGGGCTGCGCGGAGGGGCTGGGCGCGAGGGAGGAGCCCACCTGCTCCATCTGCTCCTCGGCGCGCGTGGACACGGCGGGCTTGTGGGAGAACCAGAGCAGGGCGAAGGTGATGGCCAGGGCGAGGAGGATGCCGAGGAGGGTGGCGAGCCAGCGGGGCAGGAAGCCGCGTTGCACGTACGTGCCGTCGACGGCCTCGGGCGCGACGCCCGCGCGTTGCACGGCGACCTTGAAGGGGTGTTGTTCCTTCGAGCCGAACCAGATGACGCGCTTGGGACGCAGGGTGAGGTCGACGAACTGCGCGCGCCCCGGCTCGATCTGGGCGTTGCTCGGGCGTATCTCGTAGGAGAGCTGGTCGCCGTTGTCCTCGCCGGTCATCGAGGTGGTGAGCTTGGTGTTGCCGAGGTTGTCGACCGCGAGCCGGGGCCTGCCGCGCAGCCGCCCCGCGACCGTCGTGGGCACCAGCTCGGCGCGCATCTCGCTGAACGGGAGGATGGTGAGGTTGCCCTCGGGGACCGTCACCGCGTCCGGGTGCTCGGTCGGCGTGATGCGCACGGCGTACGGATTGGGGCCGGCCTGCGCGTCCGGAGTGCGCGGGGGCGAGAAGGTCAGCTCGACCGTGCCCGTCGTGCCGGGATACAGGCGCAGCACCGCCGGCTCGGCGACGGTCCAGGGGGCGAGGTCCCCGACGGGTTCGAAGCGGTATTCGTCGACCACGTCCCCCGTGTTGCGCACGCGCAGCCGCACGCGGGTGCTGCTGCCGGGCTCGACGGTCGCCGACGCTGGTTCGAGGGAGGTCCACAGGCTCACCCCGGCAGGCTAGTTGCCACGTCGGAGCACGTCAGGGGACGTGGGGGCACACCCGGCTGCGCGAAGGGGTCCCGTTCCGCGCCGGTACGGGCCGTACGCCCCTTTGGCGGCGCCCGCGCGACCGGGCCCCCGGCCCTTCCCCGTACCCGCGTCGTGCCTCAGGGGGCACGAGGAGTGCCCCGGACACGGCACCCACGGACGTTTCGACCGGCTCGCCGCGCGCGTGAGGGTGACAAGCGAGCATCGTGTACCCCGAGGAGAGCAGAGCATGCCGTCGTACCTGTCGCCCGGCGTCTACGTCGAGGAGGTGGCCAGCGGATCGCGCCCGATCGAAGGAGTGGGCACCTCGGTGGCGGCCTTCGTCGGACTCGCGCCGACCGGGCCGCTCAACGAGCCCACCCTCGTCACCAACTGGACCCAGTACACGGCGGCCTTCGGTGAGTTCACCGAGGACTACTACCTGGCGCACTCGGTCTACGGCTTCTTCAACAACGGCGGTTCCGCCGCCTACGTCGTACGGGTCGGGGGCGCCCCCCAGGGCGCCTCGGCCGCGGACTCCGGTGAGCCCGCGAGCGGCGCTGTCAAGTCTCGTACGCCCGCCGCGCTGACCGCCGGGGAACCCCGCCAGCTCGGTACCTTCTCCGTCTCCGCGAGCGGCGAGACCCCCGCGGCCCGCCTCAGCGTCGAGGTCTCCGACCCCGAGGGCGAGGGCCCCGCGGAGCGCTTCAAGCTCATCGTCAAGGACGGCGAGAAGGCCGTCGAGACCTTCGACGTGAGCGCGAAGAAGGGCAACCGCGCCTACGTCGTGACGCAGGTCAAGGAGAACTCCCGCTACATCACGGTCACCGAGGCCGCGCCCACCGCGCAGCTCGCCCGCCCCGAGAACCAGTCGCTCGCCCTCCCCGCCGCCCCGCCGGCCGCCGCGGCGCCCGCCGTGCGCGACGAGGTCGCGAGCCCGGGCCCCGCCCAGTACCTCGGCGACAGCAGCGACCGCACCGGCTTCGGCGGCCTGGAGGCCGTCGACGAGATCTCCATGGTCGCCGTGCCCGACCTCATGGCCGCCTACCAGCGCGGCGCGATCGACCTGGAGGCCGTCAAGGCCGTCCAGCTCGGCCTCATCGCGCACTGCGAGCTGATGGGCGACCGCGTCGCCATCATCGACCCGCCGCCCGGGCTCAACGCCCAGCAGATCCGCGTCTGGCGCCAGGACACCGCCGGCTACGACTCGAAGTACGCGGCCCTGTACTACCCGTGGATCAAGTCCTTCGACCCCGCGAGCGGCCAGTCCCGCCTCGTCCCGCCGAGCGGTCACATCGCCGGCGTGTGGGCCCGCAACGACTCCGAGCGCGGCGTGCACAAGGCGCCCGCCAACGAGGTCGTGCGCGGCGCCGTCGACCTGGAACTCCAGATCACGCGCGGCGAGCAGGACCTGCTCAACCCCATCGGCGTCAACTGCATCCGCGCCTTCCCGGGCCGGGGCATCCGCGTCTGGGGCGCGCGCACCCTCGCCTCCGACCCGGCCTGGCGCTACCTCAACATCCGCAGGTACTTCAACTACCTGGAGGAGTCCATCCTCATCGGCACCCAGTGGGTGGTCTTCGAGCCCAACGACCACCAGCTGTGGGCCCGCATCCGGCGCAACGTCTCCGCCTTCCTCGTCAACGAGTGGCGCTCGGGCGCCCTCTTCGGCGCGAAGCCCGAGGACGCCTACTACGTCAAGTGCGACGAGGAGACGAACCCGCCGGAGTCCGTCGACGTCGGCCGCGTCATCTGCGAGATCGGCATCGCGCCCGTCAAGCCCGCCGAGTTCGTCGTCTTCCGCCTGGCGCAGTTCTCCAGCGGCAGCGGCGAGCTGGAGGAGTAGGCGCACGCTTTCCCCGAGGGCCCCCGCGACCGGGGGCCCTCCCGCAGTTCCCCTGGCAGTACCACCGCAGCGCGAAGGACGAGCACATGAGTCTCCAGCCGGGCGATGCCCTCACATCGCATAATTTCGGCCTCCAGATCGACGGCGTCATGGTCGAGTACCTGGCCGAGGTCAGCGGCCTGAGCCTGGAACAGGACGTCATCGAGTACCAGCAGGTCTCGGCGCAGGGCGTCCCCGTCGTCAAGAAGATGCCGGGCGTCCAGAAGGCCGGCACCGCCACCGTCGTGCGCGGCATGACGCAGTCCAAGGCGTTCAACGACTGGATCAACCAGTCCGTGCGCGGCGAGATGAGCAGCGCCCGCAAGAACGCCACGATCATGGTGATGGACTACCAGAACAACCCGGTCAAGCGGTACAACATGCGCAACGCCTGGTGCAGCAAGATCGACACCAGCACCGTCAAGGCGGGCGAGGCCAGCGCCCTCACCGAGAGCGTGACGATCACCTTCGAAGAACTGGTCATCGAGTAATGCGGCGCACTGCTGCCCGGGCGGCGGGCGGCGGGCCCGTCCCGCCGCCCGCCGCGGCGTCGGAGGAGCCCTCGGGCACGGGCCCGGTCACGGCCGTCGCGCCCGCCCCGGCCCCCCGCCGCCTCCAGACCGAGTTCCCCTTCGAGCTTCCGCGCGGGTACGTGGACGACGCGGGCACGCTGCACCGCGAGGGCGTCATGCGGCTCGCGACGGCACGCGACGAACTCGTCCCGCTGCGCGACGTACGCGTCCAGGAGAACCCGGCGTACCTGTCGGTCGTGCTCCTCGGCCGGGTCATCACCCGGCTCGGCACGCTGCCGCTCGTGCACGACGGGGTCGTGGAGAACATGTTCGCCTCCGACCTCGCCTTCCTCCAGGACTTCTACCGGCAGATCAACGCCGAAGGCCACACGCGCGCGGCGGTCGAGTGCCCGCACTGCGCGGAGCCCTTCGAGATCGACCTCGGCGGGAGCCGCCTGGGGGAATCGTGACGTACGCGAGCGACCGGCTGCACGAGGAGATCGCGTACGTCGCCTACCACTTCCACTGGGGCCAGGACGAGATCCTCGACCTCGAACACCACGACCGCCGCCGCTACGCCGACCACATCGCACGACTGGTGGCGCGGGGATCGGGGGGCTGAACGCATGGGGTTTCTGGAGCGGGTACGGCGCGGGGGCCGGGGGGTCCCGGCGGAGGGTGCGGGAGCTTCCGGGGAGGTCTCGGGGGTGGAGGTCCCGGGGACGGGCGCGGCTTCGGCCCCGGGTTCCGGGGCTGATTCGGGTGGCGTGACGCGGCCCGTCGCCGCCGTGGCGTGGCGTGCCCTGCCGCCGCTTCAGCGTGCCCTCGGGGGCTCGCCCGCGGGGGTCGCCGACGCGGGGTTCGCGGGGCGGCTCGCGACGTGGCAGAGCCCGGCACTCGGCGCGGGGCGCGGGCCGGGGGTGCTCGACACGTCGGGGGACGCGCTGCCGCTGTTCTCCGTGTCCAGGCCGGGGACGGCCGAGCCGGGCGCGGGGCCGGCACGGGCTGACGGGGCAGCGGGGTCCTTCGCGCCGGGGCCCGTCGAGACGCCCGCGCCGCAGGCGCCGGTGCAGCGGGCGGCGCTGCCGATGATCCCGGGGGAAGAGGCGTTTCTGGCGGCGGGAGCGGCAGGCCCGGCGGGTCTCCCCGCCCCGGCCGCGACCCCGCCTGCCCCCGCTCCGCCCGCGCCCGCCCCGGCACCCACGGCCCGGCGGGCCGGTACGGGGCCGGTACGGACGACGCGCACCGGAGCGGTACGGGGCGCGGCCGCGCGTACCGCCGGGGCGCCCGCCCCCACGTCCGGCCCGGCTCCCCGTCCCGTGCGGAGCCAGGCGAGCCCGGCCCCGGTGGCGCGGAGCACCGCTGCGGCGCCCAGCCCCGGACGGCTCACCTCCGCGACGGCTCCGGTCCAGCGCAGGGTCCTCCCGGCCCGGGCCTCGACACCGTCGGCCTCGGCCCCCGCGTCACCGAGTGGGACGCCCCGGAAGGCGGGCGAGACGGCAGGACCCGGACGCGGCGCGCAGGACGCGCCCTCGGGGGCGACCGCGCGGAGCGCCCCGGCGAGCGGGCCGACCTCTCCGTCCCCGGCGACGCGACCGGGAACCGCCGAGGCGCCCACGACGGCGGGGGCCGTACGGACCGAGGGCGCGGCCCAGGCTCCGGCAGTGCCTCCGGCCGCGCGGGCGGCCGCCCAGCCCTCGGCGTCTACGGGCCCTTCCGTGCAGAGGGCGACCGCACGCCCCGTACCGCGCCCCGAAGGCCCCGCGCCGCTACGGGGACCGGGCGCGCCCGTACGGGAGCCCGGTGTGCCCGCTCCGGTACGGGGGCCGGGCGCGGACCCTGGCGCGAGGTCCAGCGCGCCCGAACCCGCGCCGCGGCGCGCCGAGTTCACGCCCGGACGGAAGCCGGCGACGGACGCGGCCGTGCGGCGGCCGGACGCGGCAGGACCGGTCCGGGAGACGGGTGCGGGCGGCCCCGCGCGGGAGGCCGGGTCCGGCCCCGCGCGGGAGACCGGTGCGTCCGTTCCGGCGCGGGAGGCCGGTACCGGGGTGGCCGGGCCCGCGCGGACGTCCGGTGACGCCGCGCCCGTACGGCCTTCGGCGCCCTCCGCCCCGGCACGGGGGCCCGTTGCGGGCGGCTCCGCCGGGGCCGGTCCGGTGGGGCCTTCCGCCGTGACATCCTCCGCCGGGTCCTCCTCCGCGCCTGTGCAGCGTGCCGTGGCAGCAAGGCGTGGCGGTCCGTCCGGTGAGGCGGAACGGGCTGCCTCTCGTCCGGGCCCGGCGTCCGTCCCGCAAGGGGGCGAACGGCCGGTTTCGCGCGGTTCGGCCGCACTCCCGAGCGACGGAGAGCGGCCGGTCCAGCGTCGTGCCACCGTTTCGCGTACGGAAGGGGCGCCGGGTCCCGCTGCCGCCCCCCGCGAGGGAGAACGGCCGGTCACGGCACCCGCGCCCGGCCGCCGCGTGCGACCGGGACTCGGCGCGCCGCTCGGCAGTTCCTCGGCGCAGTCACCGGCGAGCCCACCCGCTGCCGGGGACGCGCCCCGTACGACCACCGGCCCGGCGCGCCCCGCCGGACCGGGCGTCTCCGGGGACGTCACCGCTCCCGGGCCGTCGGCTGCCTCGGGGCCATCGCCCGCTCCGGCTCCCCAGGCCGCCCCCACCCCTCCGACCTCGCGCCCCGTGCAGCGGTCGGCCGCGAACACGCCCCCGCGTCCCCGGCCCGCGCGTCCCGCTCTCGGCGCCCCGCTCCCGGCTCGCCCCGTGGACGCGAGCGGACCGAGCCCGGCCCCGTCGCCCGCACCGAGGACACCGGCCGCGCCCGCACTCGGGACACCGGGCGCGCACCCACCGAAGGCACCGGCCGCGCCCGCACCCCGGGCACCCGCGCCCGCGACCAGCACACCGGCACCGGCGCAGCCGCCGGCCGGAACGGTGCGGTCCGGTTCCGGAGCGGAGAACTCGCCCCGCGGGGAGGCCCCTTCGGTCTCTCCGCGTGCGGAGGCTCCCGTCCCGGGAGAGGTGGCGCGGCCCGTCCGGAGCGCGTCGGCCGGAGGAAGTGCGACGGAGGCGGCGAGCGGGCCCCGGGCAGCGCACGTGCGGCGGGTGGCGGCTGTCACCCCTCGTACGGCCACCGTCCAGCGTGCGGAAGCGGCTCCCCGCGCGGCAGCCGGCACGCCGAGCGCGGCGCGTGCGAAGACCTCGCCGGGCGAGGCCGCCCGCCCTGGAACCACCGCCGTGCCTGCCGACGTGTCGTCCCCCGGCACGGTGACTTCCTCGCGCGGGGAGGCCGCGTCCCGTGCCGCCACGCCGTCCGGCACCGCCCCGTCCCCGGCGGCACCGGCGTCTCCGGCGGCATCAGCGCCCCGCCCCGTCGTCGCTCCTCGCACCGCCGCGCCCGTGGCCCCGGCGGCGGTGCCCGTCGTCGCGCGACGCCTCCTGCCCGGCGCGCCGGACCGTACTCCCGACGCGGCAGGCGCTTCCGCGCCGACCGCCACGACCGTGCCCGGGCCCTCCGTCCAGCGCGCCCCGGCGCGGAAGTCCCGCCCGGAGGAAGCCTCCACGCAGCCCCCGTCCGCACTCCCGCAGCCGCCCGCGAGCGACGCCCCAGCCCCCGCGCCCACCTACGCGCCCACCCCCGCGCCCTCCTCCGCACAGCGCACCCCCGCACCGCCCGCCTCCGCACCGCATCCCCCCGCCGTTCAACGCCGTACGGCCCCCGTCCCCCTGCGCAGGACGCCCGCCACGACGACCGGTGCCCCGCCGGCGGTCACCCGTCCGCGCCCGGTGAGGCCGCTCCCCGTACCGTCCAGCGCCGCCGAGCCCGCCCCCGCGATCCAGCGCACCACCGCCGGCGCACCCGCCACCGAGGAGCCGGCGGCACCTCCCGCCGCGCCCCTGCCCACGGGACCCGCCCCGACCCCCGTCCCCCTCGCCATCCAGCGTGCGGCGGCCCAACTCCCCACGAGCGCCCGCACGACCACGCCGCCGCACCCCTCGACCGCGCAGCTCCCGACCGCACAGCCCCCGACCGCGCAGCCCCCGACCGCGCAGCCCCCGACCGTGCAGCGCCGCTCCGCGCCGCCACCGCCGCCGCAGGCCCCGCGCGCGGAGGCGAAGCGGAGCCCCGCTGGCTCCTCCGCTGCCTCACCCGTCCCCGAAGCCGCTCCGGTGCCCGAGGCCGCCTTCGACCCCCGCGCGCTCAACGACTTCCAGCTCGACGAGCTGACCCACCGCCTGACGGGACGGATCACCCGCCTGCTCCGCACCGAACTCCGCCTCGACCGCGAACGCATCGGCAGACTCCGCGACCCCCGCCAATGACCACCGGCCCGCCCCGTCCCCCGGCCCGCGCCCCCCGCACCACCGGGCACGGCGCACCGGCCGGCCCCTCCGCCCCGGCGCCACCGCCCGGCCCGCCCCGTGCCCCCGCCGCGTGACGGCAGCCCCGTCCCGCACCTGACGCTCCGCCCCAGAAAGGCCCCCGATGTCACGCGAACTCGACCCGGGTTCCACCATCTTCTTCACCCTCACCATCGACGGCGAGAGCCTCGGATACTTCAACGGGTGCGAGGGGCTTTCGTCGACCGTCGAGGTCGAGACCCGGCAGGAGGGCGGGAACAACGGCTTCGTGTGGCAGCTTCCCTCCCGCGTGACCTTCTCCACGATCCGGCTCACCCGGCCGCTCACCCCCGACACCACCAAGGTCGCCAAGTGGATCTCCTCCGTGACCACCGGCATCAAGCGGCCCACCGCGCAGATCGCCGCCCTCCGCGCCGACGGCTCCGAGGTGGCGCGCTGGGGGCTCATCGATGTCCTGCCCGTCAGCTGGCAGGGGCCCTCGCTCGACCCGGCCAATCCAGGCGTCGCCACCGAGGTCCTGGAGATCACCCACCACGGCTTCACGGACTGAACGGACTGAGGGGACACACGTCATGGCTTCCAGCAGCGGCGCCGGGAAGAGTCTCGTCCGCGCCAGTCTCGCCATCCACGAGCCGCCCGTGGGCGACGGCACCTCGCCCGGCGGGCTCATGAAGACGTTCGACTTCGACTTCAACCCCACGGGGCTCCAGCTCCAGCGCCGCACCGTGTGGAAGGCGACCGCGACCGCCGCCGTGCGCGACGGCGCGACGCCGGAGTTCATGGGCCCGGAGCCGCGCGAGATGACCGTCGAGATCTTCCTCGACACCTCCGACGAGCCCGGTTCGAACACCGTGCTGCGCAAGGTCGAGTCGCTGCTCGACTGCTGCGAGGTGACGAGCAAGAGCATCGCCGCGAAGCGGCCCTCGCCGCCCTGGGTCGTCTTCCAGTGGGGCTCCTTCTCGACGGCCCGGTTCATCGCCTACGTCGCCGCCGTCGACGTCTCGTACTCCCTCTTCGGCACGACCGGCGTGCCCATCCGCGCCACCTGCCGGGTGACCCTGCACGAGATACCCGGCTCCACCGAGGGCCAGAACCCCACCTCGGGGGCGCTCACCGCGCGCCGCGTGCACCGCGTCGTCGCGGGCGACTCGCTCCAGTCGCTCGCCTGGAACGAGTACGGGAACACCGCGGCCTGGCGCGCCATCGCCGAGGCCAACGACATCGACGACCCCTCCCGGCTCTCCAGCGGCACCGAACTCGTCCTGCCCGCCGCCGAGGAGGTGCGTGCCTGATGACCCGCCCCGCCCACTCCGCCGTCCTCCACGTCACGATCGGCGGCGCCCCGCTGCCCCGCGACATCGCGCCGCTGCTCGTCGACGGCTGGGTAGACCAGGGCGTCGGCGTCCCCGCCGCGTTCCGGCTGACCTTCCGCGACCCGTACCACAAGGTCCTCGGCAAGCTCGGCGCCGACTTCGGCACGCCCGTCGTCATCGCGCCCGTCGCCGACGGCAAGGGCGCCTCCGAGCCGCTGCTCACGGGCGAGGTGACGGGGCTGGAGGCCGATTACGACGGCACAGGGTCCTTCACCGTCGTCCGCGGCTACGACGCCGGGCACCGCCTGCTGCGCCAGCGCCGCGTCGCCGCGTACCGCAACCAGTCCGCCTCCGACATCGTGCGCAAGCTCGCCGGACTCGACGGCGTGCCGATCGGCCGCGTCGAATCGACCCGTACCGTCTACGAGTTCCTCAGCCAGGCCAACGTCACCGACTGGGACTTCCTCGCCCGTCTCGCCGACGAGAACGAGATGGTCATGTCCGTCGACGCCAAGGGCAAGCTGCAATTCGTCAAGCCCGACCCCGCCTCGGGCGCGCCGCCCGTCAGCACACCCGGCGACAAGAGCCCGTACGTCCTCGAAGCCGGCACCGACATCCTGCGCCTGCGCACCTCCGTCACCGCCGCCGAACAGGTCGCCACCGTCCAGGCGCGCGGCTGGGACGTCACGACGAAGAAGGAACTCACCGCCACCGCTCCCGCCAAGAGCAACCCCGCCATCGGCATCGGCACGACGCCCGGCAAGGCCGCGGGGAAGTTCAAGAGCGCCAAGCTCGTCGACGCGCAGGTCCCCTACGACCGCCAGGCCGAGGTCAAGCACGCCGCCGACGCGCTCGCCGACGACGTCACCTCCTCCTTCGCCGAACTGGAGGTCGTGGTACGCGGAACACCCAAGCTGCGCCCGGGACTTCCCGTCGCGCTCGCCGACGTGGGCGCCCCCTTCGAGGGCAAGTACACCGCGACCTCGGTACGGCACGTCTTCGGCGACGGCAAGCACTACGAGGCGTGGGTCACCGTCAGCGGCAGGCAGTGGCGCTCGCTCTACGGGCTCGCCTCCGGCGGGGGCGGCGGCGACCGGCAGGGGCTCGCGCTGCCGGGGGTCGTCAACGCGCTCGTCACCGACGCGCAGGACCCGCTCAAGCAGGGCCGCGTCAAGCTGCGCTTCCCCTGGCTCGACGACGCGTACGTCAGCGACTGGACCCGCGTCACGCAGTGGGGCGGCGTACGCGGCGGCTCGATCTTCCCGCTCGACGTGGGCGACGAGGTCCTCGTCGGCTTCGACCGGGGCGCACTCGACCACCCGTACGTCCTCGGCGGCCTCTACAACGGCAAGGACAAACCGACGAAGGTGAGTGACGTGCCCCTGCACGACGGGGCGCGGCAGAAGGCCGCCCGCCACACCCTCTCCGACCGCACGGGCAACAGACTCGACCTGCTCAGCCAGCGCACCGGCGGCAAACAGGGCGTGCGCCTGACGAGCGGGGACGGGAAACTCGTCGTCAACCTCGACCGCGCGCAGACCGAGATCACCGTCGACAGCCGGGGCGCGGTGAAGATCAAGGGGAGCAAATCGGTCTCCGTGGACGCCGGTACCAATCTCTCGCTCAGCGCCAAGGGCAGACTGAGCATCAGCAGCGGCGGACCGCTGAGCATCAACGGGAAGGGGCCGGTGAGCGTCAGCAGCCTGACCGCGCTCAACGTGGACGGCGGACCCGCGCTCAGTCTCAGCTCCAAGGGCGTGGCCACGCTCAGCTCCCTGGGCACCCTCCAGGTCAACGCCACCGCCAACCTCGGACTGCGGGCCGCCTCGCTGCTCGTCCAGGGGATCGTCATGGTCAACGGGAAGCCGTACCCGATCCCGTGAGCCACCGGCCCCCCTTCCCCGCACGCCCGACACCCCACGACGAGAGCAGGTGCGTCCTCCATGGCTGAACAATTCGTCGGTTCCGGCTGGGCCTTCCCGCTGCGCATCAGCCCCACCGGGGGCATCGCGCTCGTCAGCGGCGAGCGCGAGGTCGAGGAGGCCATCCGGCTCGTCCTCGCCACCGCGCCCGGCGAGCGGCCCATGCGCCCCGAGTTCGGCTGCGCGATCCACGACCTCGTCTTCGCCCCCGTCAACGAGGCGACGGCGGGACGCATCCAGCACGAGGTGTACGCGAGCCTCGACCGCTGGGAGCCCCGGATCGAGGTCCACGAGGTCGACGTCACCGCCGGGGCCGAGCAGAACATCCTCTACATCGACGTGCGCTACTCGATCCGCGGCACCAACAACCCGCGCAGCCTCGTCTTCCCCTTCTACGTCATCCCCTCCCACGAGGAACCGGGCACGCCCGGCGCCTCCCCCGAAAGCGACCACTGATGGCTCTGCCCTCGCCCCACCTCGACGACCGCCGCTTCCAGCAGTTCGTGGACGACGCCAAGCGCTACATCCAGCAGCGCGCCCCCGAGTGGACCGACCACAACGTCTCGGACCCCGGCGTGACGCTCGTCGAGACCGTGGCCCACATGGCCGACCAGGTCGTCTACCGGCTCAACCGCGTCCCCGAGAAGAACCACCTGGCCTTCCTCGACCTCGTCGGCATCACCCTCTTCCCGCCCGCCGCCGCCCGTACCGACGTCACCTTCCGGCTCTCCGCGCCGCAGGAGGACACCGTCCGCCTGCCCGAGGGCACCGAGGTCGCCACCCAGCGCACCGAGAGCGAGGAAGCCGTCGTCTTCGCGACCGAACGGGACCTCGCCGTCGTGCCCTGCGCGCTCGGCCACCTCGTCACGCAGCGCCAGGGCGCCTCCTTCAGCGACCGCACCACCGACCTCGCCGAGGAGAAGGACGTCCTCTGCTTCGCCGAGTCCCCGCGCCCGGGCGACGCGATGCTCTTCGGCCTCACCGCCGCCGTGCCGCACTGCGTCGTCGCGCTCGAACTCGACAGCCGCGTCGACGGCGTCGGCGTCGACCCCCGGCAGCCCCCGCTCGTGTGGGAGGCGTGGACGGAGGACGGCTGGCAGGAGTGCGAGGTCGACGAGGACGGGACCGGCGGTCTCAACCGTCCCGGGGACGTCGTGCTGCACATACCCGGCGGGCACGTCGTCTCGCGCTCGGGCGGACAGCCGGGCGGCTGGCTGCGCTGCCGCGTCACCGAGCCGCTCACCAACCAGCCGTTCTACACGACGTCCCCGACCGTGCGCTCCGCCGCCGCCTGCACCGTCGGCGGCACCGTGCCCGCCGTGCACGCCGACACCGTCACCGACGAGGCACTCGGCGAGTCCACCGGCCTCCCGGGCCAGCGCCTGCGCCTCGCCCACGCCCCCGTCGTCGGCGACAACCCGCCGCTCCTGCTCCAGACCGCCGAGCAGGACGGCTGGCAGGACTGGCACGTCGTCCCGCACTTCGCCGCCTCGGGCCCCGAGGACCGGCACATCACCGTCGACGCCACGACCGGCGAGCTCGCCTTCGGCCCCTCCGTACGCGAACCGGACGGGACCCTGCGGCAGTACGGGGCCGTCGCCCCCAAGGGCGCGGTCATCCGCGCCCGCCGCTACCGCATCGGCGGCGGGCGCGCGGGCAACGTGGCGCGCGGCGCCGTCCGCGTCCTGCGCACCTCGGTCCCGTACGTCTCCGAGGTCGTCAACCGCGAGGCCGCGCGCGGCGGCGTGGACGGTGAGACCGTCCAGGAGGCGAAGGTCCGCGCACCCATCACGCTGCGCGCCCAGGAACGCGCCGTGACCCTGCGCGACTACGAGGAACTCGCCCGCCGCGCCGCGCCCGAGACGGCGCGCATCACGTGCCTGGAGGGCGAGGAGAACGAGCACGGGGCCTACGCGGTACGGGTCCTCGTCGTCCCGCAGGCGGTGCCCGACCCGGGAGGGCGGCTCCGCTTCGAGCAACTGGTCCCGGGCGACGCCCTGCTCCGGCGCATCACGCGGCACCTCGACGAGCGGCGCCTCATCGGCACGCGCATCGCGGTCGGGCCGCCCTACTACCAGGGCGTGACGGTCGTCGCGACGGTGCACGCCTTCCGGGGCGTGGACACCGACCGCGTACGGCGCGAGGCGCACGACGCCCTCTACCGGCACCTCGACCCGCTCACCGGCGGCGCGGACGCCAAGGGCTGGCCCTTCGGGCGGCCCGTGCAGGCCGGGGAGGTCTTCGCGGTGCTCCAGCGCGTGCCGGGCGTCGAACTCGTCGACGAGGTCACCCTCCACCCCGCCGACCCGCTCACCGGCAAGCGCGGCGAGGCCACCGACCGCATCGACCTCCGCGAGCCCGCGCTCGTCTTCTCCTACGACCACCGGGTCCGTGTGATCGGGGGCAATTCCTGATGGCAGACTATGAGTTGATGGGGGAGCGGTGAGAGGTTCGATCGACGGGCTCGGCTCGTCCGCGCCGCTCGGCGCCATGCTGCCCGCCGTCTTCGCCGACGACGACCTCGCGCAACGCTTCGTCGGCGGGCTCGACGAAGTCCTCGCCCCGATCCTCAACGTCCTCGACTGCCTGCCCGCCTACTTCGATCCCGCGCTCGCGCCCGTCGACTTCACGCGCTGGCTCGCGGAGTGGGTCGGCGCCGAGACCGACGGCGACGCGCCGGAGGACGCGGAGGCGGAGGCGAGGCTGCGGCACGCCGTGGCCGCCGCGGCACGCCTGCACCGGGTCCGGGGCACCCGGCACGGGCTCGCCGAAGCGGTACGGCTCGCCTTCGGCGCGGAACCGGAGATCAGCGAGAGCGGGGGCGCCGACTGGAGCGCCCGCCCGCTCGGCGCCTTCCCCGGCGAACGCCGTCCCCACCTGCACGTGACTCTCCGCCTCGCGGACCCGAAACCCACCGACACGCATCGCCTCAGCGCCCTCGTCGCGGCGGCCCGCCCCGCGCACATGCCGTACACGGTCAAGGTGACCACGGCCGAAAGGACTCCTCGGACATGACGACGACCCAGAACTGCGCCGAGTGCGGAACGCGCGCGGAGCCAGGCCAGTCGTTCTGCGACGGCTGCGGGGCTGTGCTGCGCTGGAAGGACGGGGGCGCGTCCGGCGGGAGTGCGTCCGGCGGGGGCGCTTCCAGTGGGGGCGCTTCCGGTGAGGGTGCCTTCGGCGGGGGTGCCTCCGGCGGGGGTTCCAGCGGTGGCGCCTCCTCCGGTGGGGGCACGTCCGGTGGGGCTGTTTCGGAGGGGGCGGCGGCGGGCGACGCCGGCCACGGTGCCGGGGTGCCGCGCTCGCGCGGGGTGCGGATGGAGCGGCCGCGCGCGGAGGCGACCGGCGGCGCGGGTTCCCCCGGCGGTGGTACGGGAGCGGGCGTCCCCGGCTCCGGTGACCAGCCCCGTACCCCCACCGGCCATGTCGAGCAGGTCCCGTGGCCCGCGAGAGCCGGGGCGCAGGGGCGCCAGATAGGCGCCGAGGAACTGGAGCCGTCCGGCGGGGCGACGGGGACCGGGGTGTGGGCCCGCGGGCACGCGGCCGGGAGCCCGGCCCCAAACGCGCACGCCGCTCCCGCGAGCCCGGAGGCCCCCCACACCCCGCCGGCGGACTCCGAGGCCCCGACGCCCCACACCCCGCTCGCCGCCCCCGAGGCCCCGACACCCAGCACACCGCTCTCCTCGGGCCCCCTCCCCTCCGCCCCGCTCCCGCAGGGCCCCGGCCCGGAGACGCACGCGCGGGCCCGCAACCTCCTCGTGCCCGTCGCCGACGAGGAGCACCCGACCCCCGTGACGCCCTCCGTCGCCCCGGTCCTGCCGGGCCGGCCGGTCGCCGACCGGCCCGCGGTCCGCGCCCCCGGGCCCGAGACCGGCGCCGTCGGCGGGCCGCCGTGCCCCTGGTGCGGCACCCCGAACCGCCCGGACCGGCACCACTGCGCCCGCTGCGCCATGCCGCTCGCGCGCGCCGAGGAGGAGGACGAGGCCCGGCTGCCGTGGTGGCGCCGCATCCTCGACGGCCGCCGCAACGCGGTCCCGTGGGCGGGAGAACGCCCGCGCCTGCGCCGCACCTTCGACCGGGTGCTGCGCTGGATCGTCGCCGTCGTCGTCATCGGGCTCGTGGTCTTCCTCGGCATGAAGGCGCCGGCCGGGGTGCAGGCGACGCGCGACCACTTCTCGAAGCGGTCCCTCGTCACCCCGGACACCTTCGCCGCCTCGCGTTACTTCCCCGGCCACAAGCCGGACCTCGCCTTCGACGGCCTCAGCAACACGTGGTGGGGGCCCGGGGTCTCGGAATCGGGCAACGGCGAGTGGATCGAGGCCCGTTTCGACGAGCCGACCCGTCTCCTCGACCTGATCATCACCCCGGGCGTCTCCACGAAGTCCAACCGCATCAGGGAATCGGCCCTCCCGCACCGCGTCACCGCCACGATCACCATGAAGGACGGCAAGACCAAGACGCGTGAACTCGTCCTCGACCAGGGCCCCGGGGGCCAGCGTCGCGCCTTCGGCGTCGGCGAGGTGACGAAGGTCCGCTTCACGATCGACTCGGCCTACGGGGCCACCAAGAAGAAGCAGGTCGCGATCGCGGAGATCGAGTTCTTCGGCCCGTCCGGCGACAACTGACGGGCGGGCGGGGCGGGGAGTCGCCGAGGGGTACGGGCGCGAGCGGCGCCCTCACCCCTCGGCGGCCACCGCGTCCCCCCGTACCCGCCCGCGTCCCCGTCCCGGCAGCAGCAGTACCGGCGTCGCCAGCATCGCGAGGCCCGCGAGGCCGAGGGCGGTGCGGGGACCCGTCCAGGTCGCGAGCAGGCCCCACGCCGCCGTCAGCGCCGCGATCGCCGTGCTCGTGCTCACCGTCCAGGCCGCGAGGGTGCGGGCCACGAGGTGCGGCGGGGTGAGGTCGAGGCGGCGCGTCGCGAGGAGCGGGTTGAAGATCCCGCAGCACGTGATGAGCCCGAACTCGACGAGCATCACCAGCGCGAGCCCCGCGGCCCCCGGCCCCACGAACGCGAGCCCCACCGGCCAGCACACCCGCAACACCCCCGTCACGCGCAGCGTCCGCCGCGCCCCGTACCGCCGCGCGAGCGGTCGCGCCAGGCGCGCCCCGAGCAGCCCGCCCAGACACGGCACGGCGAAGGCCAGCCCGTACTCCCACGGCGCGTAGCCGAGCCGCCCGAGCAGCAGCACGGCGAGCAGCGGTTCGGTCGCCATGATCAGCCCGTTGACCGCGAGAGCGTTGAGGAACAGCGGCCGCAGCGCGGGCTCCGAGAGCAAGTGGCGCCAGCCCGCGAGGAGTTCGACGGTACGGGGGGCCTTGGCGCCCCGTACGGGCCCCGGCTCCCCGCCGCCGATCGCCCGCAGCCCGAGCGCGGACAGGAGGTAGCTCACCGCGTCCGCGAGCACCGTCGTCACCGGGCCGAGAACGCCGATCGCCGCGCCGCCGAGCGGCGGACCGAGCACCGTCGCGCTCCACGTCGTCGCCTCGAAGCGACTGTTGGCGAGGAGCAGCCCGTCCGGCGGCACGAGCCACTTCAGGTACGCGCCGCTCGCCGCGCGGAAGGCGATGTCGGCCGTCGCCGTCACGACCGACACGAGCAGCAGCTGCCCGAAGGAGAGCAGCCCGAACCCGTACGCGAGCGGCACGCTCAGCAGCGCCCCGCAGCGCACGAGATCCGCCGCGACCATCACCGGCCGCTTGCGCCGGAACTCCACCCACGGCCCCAGCGGCACCGCGAGCAGCGCCCCCACCGCGCGCCCGGCCGCCGCGAGCAGCGCGACACGCGCGGGCCCCGCGTCGAGCACCAGCACCGCGAGCACGGGAAACGCCCCGAACCCGAACCCGGTCCCGTACGCGCTCACCGCGTACGCGCCCCACAGCCAGCCGAACGACCGCCCCAGCCGATCCCTCACCCGCGCACCCCTGTTCTCGAAGCCTGTGCCGACCTGCGGCATCCAAGCGGCCCAGGGACGCCTCAGGCAAACAACCGCTGGGGGAGCGGGGACAACCGGAGGTTGTGCGCGGCCTCGCACCCGCCGACCCGGCGAGGCCGCCCGGGTCAGGCGTCGCGCAGTGCCATGAGCAGGTGCCGGTGCGCGTACCGCGCGCCCTCCGAGCCCTGTGCCTCCCGCGCGTCCCGCGGCTCCTCGCTCCCGCTCACGACCGCCCGCCCGCCGGGGCCCTGCAAGGCGAGGTGGATGCGCGCGTGGTCCTGGAGCGCGGTGAGGGCGTCGAGGAGGTACGCGGCGTTGAACGCGACTGTCATCGGCTCGGCGGGGACCGTCTCGGCGTCGAGGCGCTGGCTCGCGGTGTCGTCCGCCTCCGTACCGGCGCCGAGCAGCACCGAGCCGCCCGGCTCGAAGGAGAGCGCGACCGGGTTCCCCGGTTCCGCGACGACGGCGACCCGGCGCAGCGCCTCCTCCAGCGGCGCACGGGCGAGCACCGCGCGGGCGGGGGCGCCGAGCGCGAAGAGCTTGCGGGCGGCCGGCAGCCGTCCGGCGAGCGGGCGCAGTGAGGCGGCGAAGGCGCCGTCCGCGGTGGCGAGCGAGAACGTGTCCCCGTGCCCGAGCCGTACGGGCCCCTGCCCCGCGTGCTTCGCCAGTACCCGGCACAGCTCGCCGAGCCGCCGCGCGGGCACCGTGATCGTCCCCGCGCCCCGCCCCGCCGCCTCCCAGGGCAGGGTCCGCTGCGCGTACCGGTACCTGTCGGTCGCCGCGAGCGTCAGCGACTCCCCGTCGAAGTCGAGCTGGAGCGCCGTGAGCACCGGCACGGTGACGTCCCGCGCGGCGGCCGACGCGACCTGCCCCACGGCCGCGGCCCACTCCCGTGCCCCGACGGTCCCGAGCGCCGGCGCGGGCGCGGGGAGCGCCGGGTACTCACCGGCCGGCAGCACCGCGAGCCCGAACCGCGCCCCACCGCAGCGCACCACGAGCCGCCCGTCCTCGATTCCGCACTCCACCGGCGCGTCCGGCAGTACGCGGCACACGTCGAGCAACCGCGCCCCCGGCACCACGACCCGCCCCGCGGCACCCACCCCCGCGTCCGCCTCCGCCCGTGCGCACACCTCGTGGTCGAAGCCCGTGACCCGTACGCGCCCTTCGTCACCCGCCTCGACGAGCACACCCCCGAGCACCGGCACCACCGGCCTCGTGGCCGCGCCCCGCACGGCCCACCCCACGGCCTCGGCGAACACCCGCCGCTCGATCCGGAATTCCACGCCGCCCCCTCGCAGTCGTCGTGGGGGGAACCGTAGACCGGAGGTCTGACAACGGGCCTCCGCGCGGCGGGGCGGGGCGGTCCGGGCGGGGCGGCTAGAACGGGGGCCAGGTGCGGAGCACGGTGTCGATCAGCTCCTGCAGTTCCTCGCGCGGTACCCCGCTCGCGGCCTGGACCGCGAGGCCGTGGGCGAGGGTCGTGAGGTGGCGGGCGAGGAGGGCGGGGTCCGAGCCCGGGGGCAGATCGCCCTCGTCGGCCGCGCGCCGGAAGCGCTCGCGCAGGCGGGCGTACGCGTCCGCCCGCCACTCCACCAGGAGCTCGCGGACGGCCTCCCCCGAGCAGCTCACGGCCAGGGCGCTCTGCACCCCCAGGCAGCCGGGGGGCCGGGCGGGGAGGGTCGTCGTGCGCACGACACCGGTCAGTACGGCGGTCGCGACGGCGTGCGCCGTCGGTTTCCCCGTGGCGCGCTCGAAGTACCCGCCCGGGCCATCGCTGTAGCGCTCCAGGACCTTGCGGAACAACTGCTCCTTGTTGCCGAAGGCCGCGTACATGCTCGTCGTGGAGATGCCCATGGCCCGGGTCAGCAGGGCCGTGCCCGCGCCTTCGTAGCCGTGTTCCCAGAAGACCAGCATGGCGCGTTCGAGCGCCGCGTCGGCGTCGAATCCCCGCGGCCTTCCGAGGGGGCCGCACGCCTTCGGTTCCTTCTTCGCCGCACCCGCGGCCTTCTCCACGCCCGTGCCCGCAGTCTTCTCCACACCCGCAGTCTACCGCTTCCGCAGCGACCGCTACAGAAGTGCTATGTTCGCCTCCACGACTTCCGCAATGACCGTTGCGGAAGTCGTCCGAGAGCTGCTCGTCCACACCCGCGAGGACATGTATGACCATCACACTCATCACCGGGGCCAATAAGGGCATCGGCTTCGAGACGGCCCGTCAGCTCCTCGCGCGGGGCCACGTCGTCTACGTCGGCGCCCGCGACCCCGAGCGCGGCGAGAAGGCCGCCGCCGCGCTCGGCGCGCGTTTCGTGCGGCTCGACGTGACCGACGACGCCTCGGTGAGCGCGGCCCTCGCGACGGTCGAGGCGGCCGAGGGGCGCCTCGACGTCCTCGTCAACAACGCCGGCATCCTGGCGAGCGAGACGGTCGACGGCCCCTCCGCCCTGCGCGCCTTCGACGTCAACGCGGTCGGGATCGTCCGGGTGACCGAGGCGGCGCTGCCCCTGCTGCGGAGGTCCGCGAACCCCCTCGTCGTCAATGTGACCAGCAGCCTCGGGTCCTTCTGGGCGGTCAACAACCCGGAGCGCGTGGAGTCCACGCTGCCGCTGCCGCTCTACGCCGCCTCCAAGGCGGCGGCCACGATGCTCACCGTCCAGTACGCCAAGGCGCACCCGGGCATCAAGTTCAACGCCGTCGAGCCGGGCGCGACGGCGACCGACATGACCGCCGCGATGGGTATCGGCAGGCCCGTCGAGGAGAGCGCGGCGGTCGTCGTCCCGCTCGCGACCCTCGGCGCGGACGGCCCGACGGGCACGTTCAGCGACGAGAAGGGGCCGCTGCCCTGGTAGGGGGTGCCGGGTGGGCTCACACCGGGCGCCTCCGCGCGGGCCGGGCCCCGCACAACCCCCGGTTGTCCCGGTAGGCTCGCGCGGATGGATCTCGATGGGGTGCGCACCTTCGTCGCCGTCGTCGACGGCGGACGGTTCCGTGACGCCGCGGCCGTGCTCGGCGTGACCCAGCAGGCCGTGTCCAAGCGGGTCGCCGCGCTGGAGGGGCGGCTCGGGGTCCGGCTCCTCGCCCGCGGGGCGCGCGGGGCCTCGCTGACGCCCGACGGGGCGGCCTTCCTGCCGTACGCGCGCGAGTTGCTGCGCGCGGAGACGCGCGCGCTCGACGCCGTGCGGGCCGGTCGCCGCCCCCTGCGCGTCGATGTGATCGGCCGCAGGCTCGCCCCCGCGGGGCTGCTGCACGCCTTCTCCCTCGCCCACCCCGAGGTCGCGCTCGACGTCGTGACGCTGGAGGATGCCGTGCCCGCGCTCCGCGAGGGGAGCGTCGACGCGAGCTTCCGCGCCGTCCCCGTACCGCTCGCGGGACTCGCGCACGTCCGCGTCCACGACGAGCCCCTCGAACTCGTGACGGGCCCGGCGCACCCCCTCGCCGCCGCCCCCGAGGTGACTCCCGCGATGCTCGCGGGCCACCGCCTGTGGATACCGGGCATCGTTCCCGGCACCGAGTGGGCCACGTACTACGCCGATCTGGCCGCCGCCTTCGGCCTCACGATCGTCCGTTCGGGACCCGGCGCCGAGCCCCTCCTCGACACCCTCGCCCACGAGCCCGCGCTCGCGACCCTCGTCGGAGCGGGCACCCGCCTCCACTGGCCCCCGGACCTCGGCCTGCGCCGCGTCCCGATCACCGCCCCCACCCCCGTCTACCCCCACGCCCTCCTCTGGCGCCGCACCGCCCCCCACCCGGCCCTCGCCCCACTGCGCGAGTGGCTGGCGGGGCGGCCCGCGGACGAGGGGGAGACGTGGGCGCCGGAGTGGGCCGGCAATTAGCCCTCCGGCGATTGAGGAGCGGGGTGTGGGGCGGAGCCCCCCGTAGCGGCCCCCCGCGGGAACCGCACCCCGCCCCGCCCCCCGGCGTCAGCCGATCCGTACGTCCGAAGAGCGCGACTCCACCGCGTCCAGCACCGTCATCGCCGCCTCGTCGAGAACGAGGGACCCCGCCGCGGTGTTCTCCTCCAGGTGGGCGATGCTCGCCGTGCCGGGGATGAGCAGCGTGTTCGGGTAGTGGTGCAGGAGCCAGGCGAGGCCGACCTGCGAGACCGTGGCGCCGAGGCCCTCGGCGATCCGTACCGCCGCGGCCTCCTCGGAGACCTTCGGCAGGCCCGGGAAGGAGCCGCCGAGCGGGAAGTACGGGACCCACGCGATGCCCTCGGCCGCGCACACCGCGAGCACGTCCTCGTCGTCCCTGCCGACCAGGCTGTACGCGTTCTGCACGCACACGATCCCCGCGGGGAGGGCCTTGCGCAGCACCTCGGCGGTCACGCTGCTCATGCCGATCGCGCCGATCTTGCCCTCGTCGCGCAGCGCGGTCATGACCGCGAGCTGATCGTCGAGCGGCACGATCTGATCGCCCTCGGCGCGCAGCCCGGGGCCCGTGTCGGGGCGGCGGAGGTTCACGACGTCGAGGCGCTCGCGGCCGAGCGTGCGCAGGTTGTCCTCGACGCTCGCGCGCAGCTCCTCGGGGCGCTGCGCGAAACGGAGCGGGATCAGGCCCTCGGGCTCGGGGTCGGCGCCGACCTTGCTGACGACCACGACGTCCTCGGAGTCGCCGAACGCCTCGCGGATCACCTCGTTGACGAAGCCGAAGCCGTAGAACTGCGCGGTGTCGATGTGGTTCACGCCCAGTTCGCGGGCGCGGTGCAGCAGGGCGACGGCGGCGGGGCGGTCGGCGTGGAGCCGTTCGAGCTGCATCGCGCCGTAGCCGACCCGCGCGACGGTGTGGGCGCCGAGCGCGGCCGTGCCGCCGGGGGTGGGGGAGTGCTGGTTCATGGAGGTCCTCCTGCGAGGGGGTGCGGAGAAGGCGGACGTGGGACCATGGAATGAAGCGGAGGTCCCTCCGCTCTTATGGACGACCGTAACACTCATACCGGAGGTGCCTCCGCTTTGGCCGCCGCATCCGCGCCACGCGCCCCCCGCGCCGACGCCCTCCGCAACCGCGCCAAGCTCGTCGACGCCGCGCGCGCCGCCTTCGCCGCCGCTAGCCGGGGCGGCCCCGAAGCGACCCTCGAAGGCATCGCGAAGGCGGCGGGCGTCGGTATCGGCACCCTCTACCGGCACTTTCCCGACCGCGACGCGCTCGTCGAGGCGGTGTACGCGGCCGAACTCGACGCGATCGTCGAAGCGGCCGCCGGGCTCGCCGCGAGCGAACCGCCCGAGGAGGCGCTGCGGGCCTGGATCGGGCGGTACGGGGACTTCGTCGCCGCCAAGCGCGGGATGGCCGACACGCTGCGCTCCGCGTTCCATGCGGGCCGCCTCGCCCCCTCCACGACCCGCGCGCGGGTCTCCGAGGCGCTCGGCCTCCTCCTCGACGCGGGCGCGAAGGCGGGCGTCCTGCGCGCGGACGTCCGCGCCGACGATGTCACGGCCCTCCTCCTCGGCGTCTTCCTCTCCGCCGGCCCCCACGGCGAACAGACCCCCCGCCTCCTCGACCTCGTGCTGGACGCGCTGCGCACACATCCCAGCCCCTCTGGGGGTACCTCCCGGCCGAAGGCTGGGGGAGTTTGAGGAGCGGGGTGTGGGGCGGAGCCCCACAAAGGCCCGCCGCACCCGCGGGGACACGTGCGCGACAATGGGCGCATGAGCCTGTTCCGCGACGACGGAGTCGTCCTCCGCACCCAGAAGCTCGGTGAAGCGGACCGGATCATCACCCTCCTCACGCGCGGGCAGGGGCGGGTGCGGGCCGTGGCGCGCGGGGTGCGGCGGACGAAGTCGAAGTTCGGGGCGCGCCTGGAGCCGTTCTCGCACGTCGACGTGCAGTTCTTCGCGCGCGGCAGCGAGCTGATCGGGCGCGGGCTGCCGTTGTGCACGCAGAGCGAGACCATCGCCCCGTACGGCCGCCACATCGTCACCGACTACGGCCGCTACACCGCCGGCACCGCGATGCTGGAGACCGCCGAACGCTTCACTGCGAACGAGGGCGAGCCCGCGATACAGCAGTACCTGCTCCTCGTCGGCGGCCTGCGCACCCTCGCCGAGGGCAGCCACGCCCCTTCCCTCGTCATGGACGCCTTCCTGCTCCGCTCCCTCGCCGTCAACGGCTACGCCCCGAGCTTCGCCGACTGCGCCCGCTGCGGACTCCCCGGGCCCAACCGCTTCTTCTCCGTCTCCTCGGGGGGAGCGGTCTGCGGCGACTGCCGGGTGCCCGGTAGCGTCGTACCCTCCTCGGAGACCCTGATCCTGCTCGGCGCGCTGCTGACCGGGGACTGGGCCACCGCCGACGCCTGTGAGGCGCGGCATGCCAGGGAGGGCAGCGGACTCGTCTCCGCCTACCTCTCCTGGCACCTGGAGCGCGGGCTGCGCTCGCTGCGCTACGTCGAGAAGCGGTAGAGCGGCGGCAGGACGGCAGCGGCGGCCCGCACGGCACCACCGTCGTTCAAGATGCGGAGACACCACACATGGCAGTACGCGGGATTCTCGGACGCCAGCGCCGCGAGTACCGGACCCCCGATCCGCACCCCTCCGGCGCCGTCCCGCCGCAGCTCCCGGCGGAACTCGTGCCGGGGCACGTCGCGGTCGTCATGGACGGCAACGGCCGCTGGGCGAAGGAACGCGGCCTCCCCCGTACCGAGGGCCACAAGGTCGGCGAGTCGGTCGTCATGGACGCCATGAAGGGCTGCCTGGAACTCGGCGTCAAGAACATCTCGCTGTACGCCTTCTCCACCGAGAACTGGAAGCGCTCGCCCGACGAGGTCCGCTTCCTGATGAACTTCAACCGCGAGGTCATCGCGCGGCGCCGCGACGAGATGGACGAACTCGGCATCCGCATCCGCTGGGTCGGCCGGATGCCGAAGCTGTGGAAGTCGGTCGTCAAGGAACTCCAGATCGCCCAGGAGCAGACCAAGGACAACGACGCCCTCACGCTCTACTTCTGCGTCAACTACGGCGGTCGCGCCGAGATCGCCGACGCCGCGCGCCGCCTGGCCGAGGAAGTCGCCGCCGGGCGCTTGGACCCGTCCAAGGTCAGCGAGAAGACCTTCCAGAACTACCTCTACTACCCGGACATGCCGGACGTGGACCTCTTCCTGCGCCCCAGCGGCGAGCAGCGCACCTCGAACTTCCTTCTCTGGCAGTCGAGTTACGCGGAGATGATCTACCAGGACGTGCTGTGGCCGGACTTCGACCGCCGCGACCTGTGGCGCGCCTGCGTCGAGTACGCCAAGCGCGACCGCCGCTTCGGCGGCGCGGTCCCCAACGAGCAGCTGCTCGCCATGGAAGAGGGGATGCGCGGGCGCGCCTGAGGACGGGTACGGGGCGGGAGCCGGTACGGGCCACGGCGCGCCGCCCCGGCCCGCTCACCCCCCTACGAGACCGAACACCGTCCCGTCCGGGGCGCGCAGCGTCGCGCGGCCCGCGCGGGCCGCCGGGGCGTCCTCCACGAGGAGTGTCGCGCCGGCCGCGAGCGCGGCGGCGACCGCCCGGTCGAGGTCGCCCGCGAGGAAGTCGGGCTGCCAGCGCGGGCGGAGCCGCTTGGCTCCCGTGCGCAGCGGGGACACGGAGAGCAGCGGGCGGGTGCCGCGCAGCAGGAGCGTCGCGTCGGGCGGGGCCGGGTGGGCCTTCGCGCCGAGGACGCGGGTGTGGAAGGCGAGCGCGTCGGCCGGGTCGGGGGTGTGCAGGCGGTAGCGCACCGCCTCGGTGATCCGCGCGTCCGCTCCCGGCTCCCACAGCGTGAGCCCGAGTCCCTGCCGGTCGGCGGCGAGCACGCCCCGGCCGCCTTCGAGCGGCAGCGGGCCCACCGCGACCGTGCCGCACAGCGCGCGCACCTGCTCGGCGGCGGTGCGGGCGTCGGGGACGGTGAGGCAGGGGGACCAGACGCCGGGGCCCGTGCTGGTGTAGGCACGGCCGACGACGAGGACCTGCGCGCCCTGCGCGTCGAGCCCGCGCCACAGCCCGCCGGGGCCCCCGCCGGGCTCGAAGCGCAGGCCGAGGACCTTGGCGTAGAACGCGCGGGCGCGTTCCGGGGTGGGGGACTGCAGGGCGGCCCAGGCCGAGGCGCCGCGCTGCGCCGGGCGGGGGGATCTCGCCGGGCGCGGGATCGCGTCCGTCAAGCTTTCTGTCACAAGGACCTCCGGTAAGGACCGGGATGTGTGGCCCTCGCCTACCCGGCACCGGAGGTCCTAATCATGTGAAGAGTCCGACAGACGGCTCAACGGCCGGTTTTCTCCTCGGTGCAGCAGTCCCCGCACGTCCCGAAGATCTCCACCGTATGGGCGACCTCCACGAAGCCGTGCTGGGCCGCCACCGTCGCCGCCCACTCCTCGACCGCCGCGCCCTCGACCTCCACGGCCTTGCCGCAGCTCCGGCACACGAGGTGGTGGTGGTGCTGCTCCGTGGCGCACCTGCGGTAGACCGCCTCGCCCTCCGCGTTGCGCAGCACGTCGACCTCGCCCGCGTCGGCGAGGGACTGGAGCGTGCGGTAGACCGTGGTGAGGCCGACCGAGTCGCCCCGGTGCTTGAGCATGTCGTGCAGGTCCTGGGCGCTGCGGAACTCCTCGACCTCGGAGAGGGCCGAGGCCACGGCGGCGCGTTGCCGGGTCGAACGCCCCCGTACCGGGGGTCCAGCGGTGGTCACCGGTTGCCTCCTCACGTCTGCTGGCTGGTCATTGTGCCAGGTGCGGCGGTGCCCGAACCGCCGCCGACGCCCTCAACGGGCTCTTCCGACCGTACGTCCGTGCCCGGTTCCAACGGGCATCCGGCCGGGTCGGCCTTCGCTTTCGCCCTGGCCTGGCGGCGCGCCAGCGGCGTCGCGAGGAGCGAGAGCACGAGGAAGACGGCGATCGCGAGAAGCACGATCGTGCCGCCCGGCGGCAGGTCCTGGTAGTAGGAGAGCGTGGTGCCGCCGAGCGTCGTGAGGACGCCGATCGCGACCGCGCCCGCGAAGGTGAACGCGAAGCTGCGGGTGAGCTGTTGCGCCGCCGCGACCGGGATCACCATGAGCGCGCTCACCAGGAGCAGCCCCACGATCCGCATCGCGACGGTGACGGTCGCCGCCGCGGTGACCGCCACGAGCAGGTTGAGCAGCCGCACCGGCAGCCCGGTCACGCGCGCGTACTCCTCGTCCTGGCTCACCGCGAAGAGGTGCCGCCGCAGCCCCACCGTGACGAGCACCACGAAGGCGGCGAGCACGCACACCGCGACGACGTCGCTCGGCGAGACCGTCGAGAGCGAGCCGAACAGGTACGAGGTGAGGTTGGCGTTCGAGCCGGCCGGGGCGAGGTTCGTCAGCACGACGCCGCCCGCCATGCCCCCGTAGAAGAGCATCGCGAGCGCCACGTCGCCGCGTGTGCGCCCGTACCAGCGGATGAGTTCCATCACGATCGCGCCGCCGACCGAGACGGCGGCGGCCATCCACAGCGGCGAGGTCGAGAGCAGGAAGCCGAGACCGACGCCGGTGAGCGCGACGTGCCCGATGCCGTCGCCCATGAGGGCCTGGCGGCGCTGCACGAGGTAGATGCCGATGGCGGGCGCGGTGATGCCGACGAGCACGGCCGCGAGCAGCGCGCGCTGCATGAGGGCGGACTGGAGCATGTCCATGGGTTCGCTGTGCCTTCCTCGCCGCTCAGCCGAGCAGCCCGCCGCGGACCGGTTCGGCCGCGCCGGAGTGGGGGTGGACGTGGTCGTGGCCGGGCAGCGCGTGCTGACCCACGGCGTGCGGCGGCGGGCCGTCGTGCCGTACGCAGCCGTCGCGCAGGACGACCGCGCGGTCGATGAGCGGTTCGAGCGGCCCGAGTTCGTGCAGGACGAGCAGCACGGTCGTGCCGCGCTCGACCTGGGCGGCGAGGGTGCGGGCCAGGACCTGCTGGCTCTCCAGGTCCACGCCCGCCATCGGCTCGTCCATGATGAGCAGCTCGGGCTCCGAGGCGAGCGCGCGGGCGATCAGGACGCGCTGGTGCTGGCCTCCCGAGAGCGCCTCGACCGGGTCCTTGGCACGGTCCGCCATCCCCACCTCCTCGAGCGCCGCGCGTATCGCCGCGCGGTCCGCGCGCCCGAGGAACCCGAGCTTCGCGCGCGAGAGCCGCCCCGAGGCGACGACCTCGGAGACGGTCGCCGGGACGCCACCGGCGGCGGTCGTGCGCTGCGGTACGTAGCCGACGCGCGCCCAGTCGCGAAAGCGCCGCAGCGGGGTCCCGAACAGCTCGACGCCGCCCGCGGTGACCGGGACCTGCCCGATCGCGACGCGCACGGCCGTCGACTTGCCCGAGCCGTTGGCGCCGAGCAGCGTCACGACCTCGCCGCGCCGCACCCGCACGTCGACCCCGCGCAGGACGGGGCGCGCGCCGAGCCGCGCGGAGACCTCGCGCAGCGCGAGCACGGTCTCCCGGCCGTCGTCGGGCTCTGCGCCGTCGTCCGCGCCGGAGCGGGGTTCGGGAATCATGGGCGCGCCTCCTGGGGGCGAGGTGTGGGTGCGGTGGGGCGGAGCGAGGTTACGGGGCGTGGCGGGCGCGGGGGCACGCGGGGCGGCTAGGGGCGTACGGGGAGGTGCGCGGCGCCGTACGGCCGCTCAGGACGCCCCCAGCGCCTTCTGGAGCGCCGTGAGGTTCGCGTGCATGACCTCGATGTAGTCGTCGCCGCGCGACTTGTCCGTGATGCCCTCCAGCGGGTCGAGCACGTCGGTGCGCAGGCCGGAGTCGCCCGCGACGGTCTTGGCGGTGCGGTCGGAGACGAGCGTCTCGTAGAAGACGGTCGTGACGTGGTCGGCCTTCGCGATCTTCCGCAGGTCCTCCATGCGGGACAGGCTCGGCTCGCTCTCGGGGTTGAGGCCCGCGATGGCCTCCTCGGTGAGGCCGTAGCGCTCGGCGAGGTAGCCGAAGGCGGCGTGCGTCGTGAGGAAGACCTTCGTCTTGGTGTTCTTGAGGCCCTCGCGGTAGTCGGTGTCCAGCGCGCCGAGCTTGCCGACGAGGGTCTTCGTGTTCTTCGCGTAGGTGTCCGCGTGGTCGGGGTCGGCCTTCTCCAGCTCCTTGCCGACGCCCTTCGCGAGCTGCGCGTAGCGGACCGGGTCGAGCCACACGTGGGGGTCCTCGCCCGCTTCGCCGCCGTGGTCGTGGTCGTGCTCCTCGGCGTGCCCGCCGACCTCCGTGCCGTGCTTCTCCAGCGTCGTGAGCGTGGCCGCGTCGAGCTTGTGCTTCACGGCGGACTGCGCGGCCACGTCGTCCACGGAGGGCTGGAGGCCCTTGAGGTAGAGGAGGACGCCCGAGTCCTCGATCGCGACGGTCTGCTTGGCGCTGATCTCCAGGTCGTGCGGCTCCTGCCCCGGCTTCGTCAGGGTGTCCACGTCCACGTGGCTTCCGCCGATCTCCTCGGCGAGGTACGTGAGCGGGTAGAACGCGGACGTGACCTTGAGCTTCCCGTCCTCGCCCGTGCCGGAGGCGGTCGAGGAACAGGCGCCGAGGACGCCCACGCCGAGGAGGGCGGCGAGGGAGCCGGCGGCGGCACGGAGGGATATGCGGGGGCGGCGGCGGGAGCTGGACTTCATGACAGTCATTTTCAACAAAACTGGAAACGATTGTCAATTACGAAAGCGGTGCGCACCCGGACGCGCTCCGTGACCACCGGCCCGGAAGCGCCTGCCGCGGAACCGATTTGATCCGGGGTACGGGGCCGCCGGTAACCTGAGGTATTCGCTGGGCAGTGGCGGGCTCGCCGGGCCCAGAAGACCGCTTCGTCGTCGTAATGAAGAGAGCACCGTGGCCGCCGACAAGATCGACACCATCGTCAGCCTGAGCAAGCGCCGTGGCTTCGTCTACCCGAGCAGCGAGATCTACGGCGGTCAGCGCGCCGCCTGGGACTACGGGCCCCTGGGCGTCGAGCTGAAGGAGAACATCAAGCGCAACTGGTGGCGCTACATGGTCACCTCGCGCGACGACGTGGTCGGCCTCGACTCCTCCGTCATCCTCGCGACCGAGGTCTGGGTGGCCTCGGGCCACGTCGCGACCTTCAGCGACCCGCTCACCGAGTGCACCTCCTGCCACAAGCGCTACCGCGCGGACCACCTGGAGGAGGCGTACGAGGAGAAGCACGGCCACCTCCCGCCCGGCGGCCTCGCCGACCTCAACTGCCCCAACTGCGGCAACAAGGGCACCTTCACCGAGCCCAAGCAGTTCTCCGGCCTGCTGGAGACGCACCTCGGCCCCACCCAGGACACCGGCTCGGTCGCTTACCTGCGCCCCGAGACCGCGCAGGGCATCTTCACCAACTTCGCCCAGGTCAAGCTGACCTCGCGCCGCAAGCCGCCCTTCGGCATCGCCCAGATGGGCAAGTCCTTCCGCAACGAGATCACGCCCGGCAACTTCATCTTCCGCACCCGCGAGTTCGAGCAGATGGAGATGGAGTTCTTCGTCAAGCCGGGCGAGGACGAGAAGTGGCAGGAGTACTGGATGGAGCAGCGCTGGAACTGGTACACGGGCCTCGGCCTGCGCGAGGAGAACATGCGCTGGTTCGAGCACCCGAAGGAGAAGCTCTCCCACTACTCCAAGCGCACCGCCGACATCGAGTACCGCTTCCAGTTCGGCGGCTCCGAGTGGGGTGAGCTGGAGGGCGTCGCCAACCGCACCGACTACGACCTCTCCGCGCACGCCAAGGCGAGCGGCCAGGACCTGTCCTACCGCGACCAGGAGGCCGGCGAGAACTGGACGCCGTACGTCATCGAGCCCGCCGCCGGTGTCGGCCGCACGATGCTCGCCTTCATGCTCGACGCGTACGCCGAGGACGAGGCGCCCAACGCCAAGGGCAAGCTGGAGAAGCGCGTCGTGATGCGCCTCGACCCGCGCCTCGCCCCCGTCAAGGCCGCGGTGCTCCCGCTCTCGCGCAACCCGGAGCTCTCGCCGAAGGCCAAGAGCCTCGCCGCCGCGCTGCGCCAGCACTGGAACATCGACTTCGACGACGCGGGCGCCATCGGCCGCCGCTACCGGCGCCAGGACGAGATCGGCACGCCGTTCTGCGTCACCGTCGACTTCGACACGCTCGACGACAACGCGGTCACCGTGCGCGAGCGCGACACGATGAAGCAGGAGAGGGTCTCGCTCGACCAGATCGAGGGCTACCTCTCGGCGCGCCTCATCGGCTGCTGAGCCGCCGCGGTCCGGGCCGCGCCGCTCCCGTACGCCTCTCGCGGGCGTACGAGAGCGGCGCGGCCCGCCGTCGTTCCTCCGCCCTCCGAAAGGCCGCCCGTGCCCGTCGACCCGCCCCTCACGCCCGACTGCTCCTCCTGCGCCGGGCTCTGCTGCGTCGCCCTGCCCTTCGCGAAGTCCGCCGACTTCGCCGCGAGCAAACCGGCGGGAACCCCGTGCACGCACCTGGCCCCGGACTTCCGCTGCGAGATCCACGACCGCCTGCGCCCCTCCGGCTGGAGCGGCTGCACGGTCTTCGACTGCCACGGCGCCGGCCAGCACCTCACCCAGCACACCTTCGGCGGCCGCGACTGGCGCTCCGAACCCGCCCTGCGCGCCCCCATGTTCCGCGCCTTCCCGGTCCTCCTGCACCTCCACGAACTCCTCCGCCACCTCACGGAGGCGGCCGAGCGCGCCCCGGAGCGGCTGTACGAGGAGACGGAGTCGGCCCGCGCCCGGGTGGCGGCCCTGACGGCGTACGCCCCCGACGCGCTCACCGCCCTCGACGTGGGAGCCGAACGCGCCCGCGCCAACCCGGTCCTGACCCGAGTGAGCGAGGCGATCCGCGCCAGCCTCCCCGGCCCCCGCACCGACCACCGGGGCGCCGACCTCATGGGCGCCCGCCTCAGCGGCACGGACCTCCGCGCCGCCAACCTGCGGGGAGCACTGCTGATCGGCGCGGACCTGCGCAGCGCCGACCTGCGCGGAGCGGACGTGACGGGGGCGGACTTCCGGGGGGCGGACCTGAGGGGGGCGGATGTGCGGGGAGCGCTGTTCCTGCTGGCGTCTCAGCTGAGGGCGGCCGCACACGGCCCCTCCGACGACTGACGTACGGCGCGTCAGCGCCCCGGCCGACACCTCGGCGGGGCTGACGGAGCGCCTCGCCGCGTCAGGCCTCGGGCCTGCGGTTGTACTCGTGCAGGGCGCTCTGCTGCGTCGATGCCGTCTGGAAGACGAGTTCCCACGGTCCGCTGTTGACGTCGAACTCCTTGCCGAAGCCGACCCATTTGCCGCTCATGCGGCGTCCTGTCGGCTCGATGAGGAGTTGGACCGCGCCGTGGTAGCGGGCGCCCCGGTAGTACCCCGAGGCGGCGGTCTGTTCCGTCCAGGTGCCCGTTGCCACGTGGCCGTCGACCTCCAAGTCCATGGTCAACGGGCTGTCGGAGGAGCCCGGGAGGGAGCGAGCGGTGAGGCGTCCCCGGTGCTGGAGCAGCACGACGTAGTGCATGCCGGTGAACGCGGCGTCCCGCCCGCTGGAGAAGTACTCGTACCGTGACAGCCACACGCCGGAGTAGTTGCCGCGGGTCCGGCCCTCGGGCAACGGCTGGGACGCGGGAGGCGGCGTGCCCGGGGATGCCGCCCGCACGTCATGCCCGCCCTCGCCGTCATCGTCGACTCGGTCCATCGTCACCCTCGGCGCGAATCCGAGGGCCTCGATGGGCAG
Source organism: Streptomyces sp. NPDC088923 (assembly GCF_044749745.1). Lineage (NCBI taxonomy): Bacteria > Bacillati > Actinomycetota > Actinomycetes > Kitasatosporales > Streptomycetaceae > Streptomyces > Streptomyces sp. NPDC088923. The sequence continues at coordinate 1,784,068 of NZ_JBIVIO010000001.1, forward strand.
CCCGGTCACGGACTCCAGGGCGCGCGCGTACACGGGCCGAGGCGCCAACGTCGTACCAGCCTCCCAGCGTTGGACGAGCCTCTTGTTCGCATCGTTGGGTTCCCCCACGCGCGCCCCGGCCCTTCGCACGGCACGAGCGAAGTCGTCCTGAGACATCAGCAGCCCGAGACGGACCGCCCGTAGCGCAGCGTTGGGCGTCGACATGCGTAGACGGTATCGCCAAAGTCTGTCGCGTGACACCCTTTTGACGCCTGCTAGGTCGTCCCTTTGTCGCCTCCACTGACGTCGCGCCACACAGCGTAGCCGTCCGATGGTTATCCGTGATGAAGACCCCGTGGGATGAGCCACCGGGCGGACACGCCGGGCTCACCATCCGGTCCACGCACAACCCGGCGCAAGCGTTTTCGCCTGCGCTCACCTGACCCGCAACGGGAGGACCAACGTGACCAGTACGTTCGTGCACGACGCAGAGGCCATCGATCCGATGACCCTCCTCGACCGCGAGACGAGGGACAGGCTCGCGGACCGCATCATCGCCGATCATCCGGGCATCCTCCCGGGCACGGCCCAGCGCATCATCGGCCAGACCGTCGCCTTCGTCGCCACCTCCGGCCGGGCGCCCGGACAGGGACTTTCGCCCAGCCGCCTCGTGGACATCGGCTGGCACACCTTCATCCTGCACACCGTCGACTACGCGCTCTTCTGCGCGCGCGTCGCCGGCGGCTTCGTCCACCACGTCCCCACCGGGACCACTGAGGAGACCCCCGGCGAGGCCGCCGCCGTCCTCGCCCGGACGGTGTCCGCCATCGGAGCGGCCGGCTTCACCGTCGACACCGAGCTGTGGCTCGGAGCCGCGTCCTGCACCCAGTGCCACGAAGGGTGCACGGACAGCCCGGCGACATAGCGGCGCGGGACACTGCCGGGGGCTGCGACCGGTGGATGGTGCCGGAGCTGGTACGCAAATCTCCGGCCGTCCGGCGCGTGTGCGCCGGACGGCCTGACCCAACGATCGGAGCGATGTGAGCGACGCCCTCGCCTGGAACACCTACGCCCGCACCCGGCCCGAGCGGCGTCCCGTGAATGCCGCCGGGCAGCCGACGTGGTTCAACTGGACCCAGTATCCGGACCACGGGCCCGGCGCGGAACTCCTCGGCCTCCCGGCGGGAGGCACCGCCCTCGACCTCGGCTGCGGCAAGGGCGGGAACGTCGCGCACCTGGCCACCCTCGGTGTGCGGGCCACCGGAGTCGACATCTCGCCGGCCCAGCTCGACGCCGCCCGCGTCCGGTGGGGCGGTACCCCGGGGCTCAGCCTCGCGCGAGCTGAGGCGCACGATTTCCTGCGGGGAGCCGGGGAGAAGTGGGACGCCATCTACTCCGTCTACGGGGTGGTGTGGTTCACCGATCCCGCGGTGACCCTCCCGCTGGTCCGTGAACGTCTCCGTCCCGGGGGTGTTCTCGCGTTCTCGCAACGCCCGCCGACACCCGGCTGCTACGGATGCCAGGCGTCGTACATCCCCCGGGGCGACGACGAGGACCCTCTCGTCGTGAAGCGCTGGGACCACGAGCCGGAGACCTGGCGGAAGCTGCTTCACGAGTCCGGGTACCCGGACGTGAGCGCCCGCGTGCTGCCCGCGCCGCCGGGGCGCCGCAAAGTCGGCACGCTGATCATCACGGCACGCGCTTGACGGCTCCGGTCCCGGGGCGGCCGTAACGGCCCGGAGGATCTTGACCCCATGGCGGCAACGCTCCGGGCCGATTCCTCGCGGTTTCACGCGGGCGGGGCCCGCTCCCGGACACGCGGGCGGGGCCCGCTCCCCCAGGGGGAGCGGGCCCCGCCGTTCTGCTGTTCCCTTGTGGTCAGGGGACGATGTTGATCTTGAAGGTGGACGTCGTGTTGCGGATGTCCTGCGCGTTGCCCGAGAGCTTGAGGTTCTTGAAGGTCGCCTCGCCCACCGCCGGGCCCTGGCCCGCCTCGGGCATCTCGTTGGCCCAGATGCCCCAGCCGGACTTCGCGTCGAAGGCGTCGCCGCTCTTCTTGGAGTTGGTGATGCTGATATCGGTGAGGATCGTGTCCTTCACCGGGAACTGCGGCTGACCGCCCACGTAGTTGGTCTGGAACATCACGCCGCCGTACGTCGAGTCGTTGATGTCGACGTTGTTGACGCGGATGCCCTGGAAGACCTTCGACGCGGAGAACATCCAGATCGCCGGGAAGACCTGCGAGCCCCAGAAGTGGCCACCGGTGCGTTCCAGCGTCACGTTCTCGACGGTCGTCGGTTCGGTTCCGAATCCGTTCATCGGGTAGCCGAAGTCGAGCGAGGAGATCGTGATGCCGGAGTACGTGAGGGTGTCCGCGATCCGGATGTTGCGGAAGGTGTTGCTGTAGCCGCCGTAGACCGCGAGGCCCGCCGCACGCCAGGTGAGCGTGGAGGTCAGGTTCTCGAAGACGTTGTTCTTCTCGTCGGCCCCGCCCGCGTCGATCGCCGAGAACAGCGCGAAGCTGTCGTCGCCGGTGGCGCGCGCGTCGTTGTTGACGACGTGGTTGTCCGTCGATCCGTTGGTCATGTTGATGCCGTCGGCGAACATGTCGCGGATGCGGGAGTTCTTGATCGTCATGTTGTCGGTGTTCGCGCCCCAGTAGAGGCACACCATGTGCTCGACCCAGATGTTGTCGATGGTGATGTCGGAGACGTTCGAGAAGTCGAACACCTTGCCGGGACCGTCGATCCGGGACGTGTAGTTGCCGAAGTAGGCGAACCCGGCGAACGAGGAGCCCTTGGCGCTCGCCTCGGCCCGGAAGCCGATGTCGGTGTTGTCCTGCGAGGAGGGTGCGCGGAACCGGGTGAACCAGGGCCCGGCGCCGACGACCTTGACCGCCTTGCCGTAGACCTGGAACTTGCTCGACGTCTCGTAGTCACCGGCCGGCAGGTAGACGCCGACGAGCTTGCCCGTCGTGTCCATGCGGACCTTGTCCAGGGCGTTCTGCACGTCCTGGTGCGAGAAGCCGGCGGGGACGGTGTACGCGGCCGGGTCCGGGTTGGCGGCCGCGGTCGCCAGCTCGGTGTTGACGAAGTCGATCGCGTACGTCGAGGAGTTGGCCGCGTCCTTCTGGAGGCGGATCTTGGAACCGGCCGGCACGGTCTTGCCGAGCTGGAGGTTCGCCTCGTCGTAGATGTGGCGCGGGGCGCCGGAGCCCGAGTCGTTGCCGGGCGCCGTCTCGTTGCCGTACAGCCACGCGTACTTCGACGTGAGGTCGATGGCCTTGAGGAACTGGCCGTCCACGTAGACGTTCAGCGTGGTGTTGGTGCCGTCCGGGATCGAGAAGCGGGTGACCAGGGTGTTGGTCGCGGCCCGGGTCGTCCACTCGACGTACTGACCGGTGCCGGAGAGGGTCACGGCCTTGCGCCCGCTCGCCTCGCCCGCCACGTCGCCGATGGTGCGGTTGGGACCGACCACCTTGGCGCCGCCGCCGACGGTGCCGTCCTCGGCCTCGTACATGTCGTAGGGCATGTTCGCGCCGCGCCCGATGAAGAGCGCCTGCTCGGTGGTGTTGTTGTCGCGCTTGACCGGGAGTTCGTTGGCGTCGGCCGCGATGACGGTCTTCACCGTGAACTTCCCGTTGGCCGCGGTCCAGGAGCCGAGGTTCACGGCGGAGGTCGTGGACCCGGCCGCGATCGCGCCGTTGTAGGCGCCGGTCAGCGTCTTGACGGTGTTGCCCGAGGCGTCCTGGATCGTCAGCGTCACGTTGTGGGCGCCGGAGGCCGATGCCTGGGTGCCCTGGTTCTTGATCGCGACGCTGAAGTTGACGTTCTGCCCTGCGGTGGCGCTGCTGGGCGACCAGGAGACCGGGGACGCGAGGAGGTCGGAGCTGGAGACCGGCTTGACCACGAGCGCGTCGGAACGCGTGAAGGTGTTGTTCGACTCGTTCTGCTCGACGACCTTGTTCGACGGGTCGACCTCGGCGCTCAGCGGGTAGCTGCCCGCGTCCCGCGCGCCGATGCTCGCGGTGACCGTCTTGGACTCACCGGCGGCGAGCGCGGGGACGTCCGCCGTGGCCGCCTTGGTCCCGCCGAGCGAGAAGTTCAGGTCCGTCGCCTTGGCGGCCTTCGTGCCGCTGTTGGTGACGGTCGCGCTGAGGCTGATCGCGTCCGACTCGACCGGCGCGGACGGTGAGTTGGTGATCCCGCTGACCTTGAGGTCGGGGTTGGCCGCCGGGGAGCCGATGACCTGGAACTCGGCGACCTGCGCGCCCGGGGCGCCCGTGTTCTTGGTGAACTTGAGCTGGACGTCGGCGGCGGAGCCGGTCACCGGGATGGTGACGGTGTTGCCGCTGCCCGGGTCGAAGGTGTAGTCCTTCGCGGCCGCGAGGCTCGTGAAGGAGGTGGAGTCCTGGTCGCGGCCGAGTACCTGGATGTTCTGGGTGCGCGTGGCCCAGGCGGAGTCCGGGCTGAGCTTCACGACGACCTGGTTGAGGTCGGCGTTGGCGCCGAGCTTCGTGGTCAGCGTCGCCGGGTACGAGCCGCCCGCGCTCTCCCAGTAGGTGCTGGTGAGCCCGTCATTGGCGTTCGCCGCGACGAAGGTGAAGGTGCTCGACGAGCCCTCGATCGGCTTGCCCTGGGCGAGGTTGGAGCCCGGCCCGCTCGTGGACCCCGGGCGCGTGACGCTGTTGCTCGCCGTCGAGACGTTGCCCGCCGCGTCCTTCGCCTTGACGTAGTACGTGACGGTCGCGGTGGCCGAGGGGGTGTCGGTGTACGTGAGGACGTCCCCGGCGACGGACTTGACGAGCTTGTCGTTGGCGTAGACGTCGTACCCGGTGACCTTGACGTTGTCGCTCGCGGCCTGCCAGGTCAGCTTCACGTCCGCGCCGGACTGCGTCCAGGCGAGGTTGCCCGGGGCGGTCGGGGCCTGCGTGTCGCCGCCCTGGCCCTTGCGCGTCACGCTGTTGCTGTTCGAGGAGACGTTCCCGGCCGCGTCCTTGGCGCGCACGTAGTACGTGACGTCCGTCGAGGCGGGCTGGTTGTCGGTGTACGTCAGGACGTTGCCCGCCACGCTCGCGCGGAGCTGGCCGTTGGCGTAGACGTCGTAGCCGGTGACCCCGGTGTCGTCGCTCGCGGCCTTCCAGTCGAGCTTTATCTGCCCGGAGGCGGGCTCGGTGTAGGCGAGGTTCGCGGGGGCGGTCGGCGCCTGCGTGTCGCCCGTCGCGGGCCCGTAGACCTCGACCTCGGAGAACTGTCCCGCGGGCCACTCGGAGTTGGCGGTGACGAGGACCCGTACGTAGCGGGTCGTCGTCGTGTCGAAGGAGATGTCCGTCGACTGGTCGTTGCCCGCGTTGAAGGTGTACGCCTTCGAGGCGGTCAGGTCGGTGAAGTTCTGGTTGTCCGTCGAGCCCTGGATCTTGAGCGTCTGCTGCCGGCTCGGCCAGCCGCTCGGCAGCCGCAGGGTCACCTGGTTGACCTTGACGGAGGAGCCGAGGTCGACCTGCACCCACTGCGGGAAGGCGTTGTTCCTGCTCTCCCAGTAGGTGTTCCTGTTGCCGTCCCCGGCGTTGGCCGCGCCGTAGACGTCGGAGTGGCCCGACTCGGTGAAGGTCTTGCCCTGGGCGAGGTTGGGGCTCGCGGCAGCGGTCGTGAGGACCTGCATCTCGGCGAGCTGCCCGGTCCCCGTCACCGAGTTGGCGGTGAAATCGGCGCGGACGTAGCGGGCGAGCGTCGCGGGCACGGAGACCTTGACGGTGTTCCCGTTGGCCGGGCCGAAGGTGTACTGCGCGGACGTCTTCAGCGTCGCCCAGCTCGTGCCGTCCGCGCTGCCCTGGAGGGCGAGCGTCTGCTTGCGGCTCTCCCACCCTGCGGGCAGTTTGAGGACGACCTGCTTGACGCGCTTGGCCTTGCCGAGGTCGGTCTGCACCCACTGCGCCGACTTCTTGCCGGCCTGCCAGTAGGTCGACGCGTCGCCGTCGGTCACGGCGGCGGCGGAGTGCTTGCCGAAGGTGCTGCCCGCCTTGGTCGTGGCGTCGGCGGCGGCGTCGGGTCCTCCGGCCGCCTGGGCGCCGAGGGCCGGCAGCCCGAGCACCATGACGCTGGAGGCGAGCACGGCGGTCGCCGTGCGGCGTCTCCAGCGCCTGGACGCGGATCTTGACATCGAGGGGTCCCTCTCTGCGGGGGCCTCGCACGCGGGGGCGCGCGAGGGCGGCTCATGGAACAGGGCAGAGCGGTGGCCCGTCCGGCGCGGGCGGCGGTCAGGCCGCCTCGGCCGTACGAGACCGGGCCGCCGGACCCGGGGGAGGGCACGGCTGCCCGAGCGGGCTGAACTCGTGTTCTTGCGCTCGATTATTGGAATATTGCAGAGAGTTGTAAGACGGTCTACGGGTGGGACCAAGAAATTTGCCCTGCCCAGCCGTCAGGACCTGTGCCGCGCGGGGGAGTCGGGGTCAGGCCGTAACGCCCTCGTACCGTTCTTTTGTCCATGGTATTGACAAATTCACGCCCCGCTGGCGACGATGCCGAAGCTGTTAACTCCGCGTGAAACCCCTGCGGATTCAAGGCAGTTGATGCACAGCAAGCGCGACCGGCGCGCGCCTTGCCTGACGACCCCCACTTCGGTCAGGAAGGACTCCTCCTCCATGTCACCCTCACCCCACTCCCGCTCCGGACCACGCGGACGCGGGCTCCGCATGCTCACGACGCTCGCGCTGCTGCTCGCCCCCACCGCGGCGCTCGGCACCGCGACGAGCGCGGGCGCCGCGGCGCAGGACATCCCCGCGGGCGACTACCAGCAGGTCGAACTCGCGCGCGGAGCCGCCGAGATCGGCGGCGAGGGCATGTCGCTCTCGGTCCTGCCGGACAAGTCCGTCGTGCACACCTCACGCGACGGCACGGTCCGGATCACCGACGCGAACGGCACCACGAAGCAGGCGGCGAAGCTCAGCGTCTACGACCACGACGAGGAAGGGCTCCAAGGCGTCGCCGCCGACCCGGACTTCGCGCAGAACCGGTGGATCTACCTCTACTACTCGCCGAAGCTCGACACCCCCGCGGGCGATGCCCCGACCACGGGCTCCCAGGCCGACTTCGACAAGTTCAAGGGCCACCTCAACCTCTCGCGCTTCACCCTCAAGGCCGACAACACGCTCGACACGGCGAGCGAGAAGGTCGTCCTGGAGGTCGACAACGACCGCGGCCAGTGCTGCCACGTCGGCGGCGACCTCGCCTTCGACAGCAAGGGCAACCTGCTCCTGACGACCGGGGACGACACCAACCCCTTCGAGTCATCCGGCTACAGCCCGCGCGACGAACGCACCGACCGCAACCCGCAGTTCGACGCCCAGCGCTCGGCCGGCAACACCAACGACCTGCGCGGCAAGCTGCTCCGCATCACCCCGCAGGACGACGGCACGTACACGATCCCGGACGGCAACCTCTTCGCGCCCGGGACCGACAGGACCCGCCCCGAGATCTACGGCATGGGCTTCCGCAACCCCTTCCGGATGAGCGTCGACAAGGCGACCGACACCGTCTGGCTCGGCGACTACGGCCCCGACGCGGGCGTCACCGACCCGAACCGGGGACCGGGCGGACAGGTCGAGTTCAACCGCATCACGAAGGCGGGCAACTTCGGCTGGCCGTACTGCACGGGCACCAACACCGAGACCGAGTCGTACAACGCGTACACGTTCCCCGACGGTCCCTCGGGTGCCAAGTCGGACTGCGCGAACGGCCCCGCCAACAACTCCCCGCACAACACCGGCCTCAACAAGCTCCCCGCTCCGCAGGCCGCGTGGATCAAGTACGGCGGTGACGCTGGCTCCCCGCCCGAGTTCGGCACCGGCTCCGAGTCCCCGATGGGCGGTCCCGTCTACCGGTACGACGCGGACCTCGACTCGGCGGTCAAGTTCCCCGAGAGCCTCGACGGGCGCTTCTTCGCCGGGGAGTACGGCCGCAAGTGGATCAAGGCCATCGAGGTCAAGGGCGACGGCTCGCCCGGCGCCATCGAGGACTTCCCCTGGAGCGGCAGCCAGGTCATGGACATGGAGTTCGGCCCCGACGGCGCGCTCTACGTCCTCGACTACGGCACCGGCAGCGACAACCAGGCGCTCTACCGCGTCGAGTACCTGGCCGGCAGCAACCGCAGCCCCGTCGCCAAGGTGAGCGCCGACAAGACCTCGGGCGCCCTCCCGCTGGCCGTGAAGTTCTCCTCGGAGGGCAGCAGCGACCCCGAGGGCGGCGCGATCACGTACCAGTGGGACTTCGGTGACGGCGCCACCTCGACCGACGCCAACCCCAGCCACACCTACACCGAGGCCGGTACGTACTCACCCACCCTCACCGTCACCGACCCCGAGGGCCTGACCGGCACCGCGAGCACCGTGATCACGGCGGGCAACACCGCCCCGACCGTCGACCTGACGGCCCCGGCGGACGGACAGCTCTTCTCCTTCGGCGACACCGTGCCCTTCACCGTCACCGGCTCGGACCCCGAGGACGGCCCGCTCGACTGCGCGAAGGTCAAGATCACCTACTCGCTCGGCCACGACAGCCACACCCACTCCATCACCTCCAAGAACGGCTGCTCGGGCGAGATCAACGTGCCCACCGACGGGGAGCACGACGCCGCCGCGAACCTCTTCGGGGTCTTCGACGCCGAGTACACCGACAGCGCGGGCCTCACGACGCACAGCGTGCGCAAGCTCCAGCCGCGCCACCGCCAGGCCGAGCACTACAGCGACATGTCCGGCATCGAGAAGGCGAGCCACGGCACCGCCGAGGGCGGCGCCACGGTCGGCTTCACCGACGACGGCGACTGGATCGCCTTCACCCCGTACGAGCTGTCCACCGCCAAGACCCTGACGGCGCGCGTGTCCTCGGCGGGTCCGGGCGGCAGCCTGGAGGTACGGGCCGGGTCCGCGACCGGCACCCTGCTCGGCACGGCGGACGTGAGCCCGACCGGCGACTGGGAGACCTTCGTGGACGCCAAGACGGACCTCGCGGACGCGCCCGCCGGGACGACGAAGCTCTACCTCGTCTTCACCGGGCCCACCGGGCAGGGCAACCTGTTCGACCTCGACTCCTTCACCCTCGGGGAGTGAGCGCCATGACCACCCGCACCCGCAGGATCGCGGCGCTCGCGAGCCTCGCCCTCGGCGCCGCGCTCCTCACCGGACCCGTCGCCCAGGCCGGCGCGGCCGCACCGTACGACGTCCTCGTCTTCTCCAAGACCGCCGGGTTCCGGCACGACTCGATCCCCACCGGGATCGCGACCTTCCAGGAACTGGGCACCGAGCACGGCTTCACCGTCACCGCGACCGAGGACGCGAGCGCCTTCACCCCCGAGAACCTCGCCGGGTACGAGGCCGTCGTCTTCCTCAGCACGACGGGCGACGTGCTCGACGACACCCAGCAGGACGCGCTCCAGGCGTACGTGGACGACGGCGGCGGCTTCATGGGCGTGCACGCCGCCGCCGACACCGAGTACGACTGGCCCTACTACCAGCAGCTCGTCGGCGCGTGGTTCAAGAGCCACCCCGCCATCCAGGACGCCGTGGTCGAGACCGAGGACCACGAGCACCCGGCCACCGCGCACTTCGGCCCGACCTGGCTCCACAACGACGAGCTGTACAACTACCGCACCGACCCGCGCGGTCGGGTCCACGTCCTCCAGACCCTCGACGAGTCCAGCTACACGGGCGGCGAGATGGGCGACGACCACCCGATCACGTGGTGCCACCCGCAGGAGACGGGACGCTCCTTCTACACCGGGCTCGGGCACACCGACGAGTCCTACGCGGACCCCGACTTCCGCCAACTGCTGCTCGGCGGACTGGAGTACGCGGCGGGGCAGAAGGACGCCGACTGCACCCCGGAGGGCATCCCCGGCGGCACGCCCGTCGAGGCCGAGTCCTACACGGACGGGCAGGGCGTGCAGGCCGCCGGGCACGGCGCCGCGAGCGGCGGCCAGACCCTCGGCTACATCGAGGACGGCGACTGGGCGGGCTACGCACACGTCCCGGTCGACGGCGCGGACACCTTCACCGCGAAGGTCTCCTCGGCGGGAGCGGGCGGCACGATCCACGTGCGCGCGGGCTCCGCGACGGGCCAGGAACTCGGTGTGGTGGACGTTCCGAACACGGGCGGCTGGGAGAACTTCCAGTCGGTGACCACGCCCCTCGCGGCAGGCGCCACGGGCCCGCTCCACCTGAGCTTCACGGGCGGCGCGGGCTCCCTCTTCGACATCGACAGCTTCACGCTGACGGCGGCGGGGGAGGGGGACTGACCATCCGCTGAACCGCACGGGGCGGGCGGTCCGGGGCCACCGGGCCGCCCGCCTCAGCGCAGCGCCGATTCCCCCGTCAGCGCCTGACCGATCATCAGCGTGTGCATCTCCGCCGTGCCCTCGTAGGTGAGGACCGATTCCAGGTTCGCCATGTGGCGCATGACCGGGTACTCGAACGAGATGCCGTTCGCGCCGAGGATCGTGCGACTCGTACGGGCGATCTCCAGCGCCTTGTCGACGTTGTTGAGCTTGCCGAGGCTCACCTGTTCGGGGCGCAGGCCCACCGCGTCCTTGCGGCGGCCGAGGTGCAGCGCCAGCAGCGTGCCGTTGGTCAGCTCGACCGCCATCGACGCGAGTTTCGCCTGCGTGAGCTGGAAGCCCGCGAGCGGCTTCCCGAACTGCTCGCGCTCCTTCGCGTACGACAGCGCGGTACGGAAACAGCTGCGCGCCGCGCCCAGGGCGCCCCAGAGAATCCCGTACCGCGCCTCGTTGAGACAGGACAACGGGCCCCGCAGCCCCGTCACTTCGGGGAGCACCGCGTCGGCGGGCAGCCGCACCCCGTCGAGCAGCAGCTCACTGGTCACCGAGGCGCGCAACGAGCCCTTGTGCTTGAGGGGCGGCGCGGAGAAACCGGGCGTGTCCGTCGGCACGACGAAGCCCCGTACCCCCTCCTCCGTTTGTGCCCACACGACGGCGACCGAGGCGACCGAACCGTTGGTGATCCACATCTTGCGCCCGTCGAGCACCCAGTCGGAGCCCTCGCGCCGCGCCCGCGTGCGCATCCCGCCCGGGTCGGAGCCGTGGTCGGGCTCGGTGAGCCCGAAGCAGCCGATCGCCTCGCCCGCCGCCATGCGCGGCAGCCACTCCCGCTTCTGCTCCTCGCTCCCGAAGCGGTGGATCGCGTACATCGCGAGCGAGCCCTGCACGCTCACGAGCGAGCGCAGCCCCGAGTCCGTCGCCTCCAGCTCCAGGCACGCGAGCCCGTACTCCACGGCGCTCGTCCCCGCGCAGCCGTAACCCTCCAGGTGCATCCCGAGCAGCCCCAAGGACCCCAGCTCCCGGGCGAGTTCGCGCACGGTCGGCAGCTCGCCGCTCTCGTACCACCCGGCGATGTACGGCTCCACGGAGGCGTCGCACAACCGCCGTACCGCCTGCCGCACCGCCTTCTCCTCGCCACTCAGCAGGTCGTCGATCCCGGCGAGGTCCAGCGGGTCGGACTTCGGGGCGGTCCTCTTGCTCATACGTCGTCCTCCTGATCCGGATCACGTGCGTCCGCCATCCTCGCGCGCCGGGGCGCCGCGGGGGAGCCCCCGGAAACGTGGTGCGCGGCACGCTCCGGGTCGGCTACCGTCTTCCCATGTTCTTCATGACGCCGATCTACGAGTGAGCGCGCGCGGGTAGCGCCCGCCCCCCACCCCACCTTCCACACGATCGGAGTTCAGTCATGGCCAAGAGCCGCAACAATCTGCTGGGCGTAGGCGGCCAGCGCGGTCACCTGCCGAAGAACGGCGGCCCGGGTTCGGGCGGCCCGCACGGCTCGGGCGACCGCCAGGCAGCCGAGACCCGCAAGCAGGAGCTGGCCCGCCGCATGCGCGAGCGGGTGACGGGGACGGAGCGGGTGACCTCTCCGGACGCCGCCACCGGGACGGGCGCGGACGCCACGGAGACCGGTGCCGACGCCCCGGAGGCCGGTACGGAGCAGGGCGCCGGGGAGCCGCGCGCCTGACCCCCGCCCGCCGCACGTACGACGCACGAGGCGCCCCGCACACCGCGCGGGGCGCCTCGCCCCGTCGTGAGCCCCCTTCGCTCAGTCGAGTTGACGCGGCAGGCGCAGGCTCGCCGCCGCCATCACCACGACCAGGCCCAGCTGCGCGAGGAGGGTCACGCCGAAGGCGTCGCCCGTGCCCAGGTGCGGGCTCAGGGAGAGGAAGAGGGTGCCCAGGGTCGCGACGCCCAGGGACATGAAGGTCTGCTGCGTCGTCGTCATCACCCCGCCGCCGACCCCGGCCCGCTCCGCGGGGACGTCCGCGAGGATCGACCGGAGCAGGACCGGGAGCTGGAGCGACTGGCCGAAGCCGCCGAGGACCATCCCCGGCGCCAGCCGCCACACATCGAGGTCCGGCCAGCCGCCGAACACCGTCACCACGAGGACCGCGAGCCCCGTGCCCTGGATCAGCGCCCCCGCCGTCACGACCCGGCCGCCCCAGCGCCGTACCAGGCGCGGCCCGGAGAGCGCCCCCGCGAAGAAGGCCACCGCCATCGGCGCCACGGCCACGCCAGCCGCGACCGGCGACAGGCGCAGCCCCTCCTGGAGGGCGATCGCCACGACGAACATGAAGCCGCCGAAGCCGACGCAGAAGGGCAGGAGCAGCGGCAGCCCGTGCCGCATCGACGGCAGCCGCAGCAGGCTCGGCGGGACGAGCGGCACCCCGCCCCGCGTCTCCTTGAAGCGCTCCACGGCCACGAACGCCGCGAGCGCGAAGGGGAAGACGCCGAGCAGCAGCCACGTCCACAGCGGCCAGCCCGCCGCCCTGCCCTCGGTGAGCGGCAGCAGGAGCGCGACGAGGCTCAGCGCGAGCAGCCCCGTACCCGCTCCGTCGACCGGCGCGGGGGCCGTCGAGCGCGTCTCGGGCAGCGCGCGTCCCGCGCACACCAGACCGATGACGACGACCGGCACGTTGACGAGGAAGACGGTCCGCCAGCCGAGCCCCGCCACGTCCGCCGTGACGAGGACGCCGCCGAGGATCTGGCCCGCGACCATCGACAGGCCCGCCGTCGCCCCGTACAGGCTCATCGCACGCGCCCGGTGCGCTCCCGTCGTCGTCGCCTGGATCGTCGCGAGCACCTGCGGCAGCATGAGCGCCGCGGCGGCGCCCTGCGCGATCCGCGCGGCGACGAGCGTGCCCGCCCCGGGGGCGAGCCCGCACAGCAGCGAGGTGACGCCGAAGGCCGCCATGCCCCACAGGAAGAGCCTGCGGCGGCCGAAGAGATCGCCGAGCCGCCCGCCGAGGACGAGCAGCACCGCGTACGCGACGCCGTAGCCCGCGACGACGAGTTCGAGCATCGCCTCGCTCGCGCCGAGGTCGCGGCCCATGTCCGGCAGGGCGACGTTGACGATGAAGAAGTCCACGAGGGGGAGCGCCGCGCCGAGCAGCACGGAGAAGAGGCCGAAGGCGCCGAGCACCGCGCCGTGCGCGTGGAGGCGGGGGCCACCCGTGTCCGGGGTGGCGGGGGAGAGGAGACCGGTTCGGGGGGACGGGGTCACGGTGGGTGTCACGCTGTCTGTCACGTCCCCCACCCTGCGGGCGCTCCCAGACGGGTACCAGAGCCTGCTTATACGGGTACTGGGCGCACCAGGCTGAGAACACGGGGACCCTGGCACGGTAGCCCCGGCTGCGGCACCCTTGCGGTATGCGGACGGTCGAGGGAACCAGCACCAGGACGGACACGGGCCGCGCGGCCACCACGGGCGAAGCCGGGCTGAGCCCCGGCGGCGGGCTGAGCCCCGGCGGCGGGCTGAGCGAAGCCGCCGGGCGGGACACCGCCGCCCAGCGGCGCCGCGAACTCGCCGCCTTCCTGCGCAGCCGCCGCGAACGCATCACCCCCGAGCAGGTCGGTCTCGCGCGCGGCCCGAGGCGCCGTACCCCCGGGCTGCGCCGCGAGGAGGTCGCGGCGCTCGCCGCCGTCGGCGTCACCTGGTACACGTGGCTGGAGCAGGCCCGCGACATCCAGGTCTCGGCGCAGGTGCTCGACGCGATCGCCCGCGCCCTCCTCCTCGACCCGCACGAGCGCCGCCACGTCTTCGGCCTCGCCCACGCCACCGACCCCGCGCCCGGCACCCGCTGCCCCGTCGTCACCGACGCGGTCCGCGCCATGCTCGACCAGCTCGAACCCCTCGCCGCCTGCGTGCAGAACAGCCGTTACGACATCCTCGCCCACAACCGCGTCTACGGGCTCATGCTGTGCGACCTCGAAGCGGTCGCCCCCGAGGACCGCAACTGCATGGTCCTGTCCTGCGTGAACGAGGAGTGGCGCGACTCCTTCGCCGACGGCGAGGGCTCCCTGCGCGTCATGGCCGCCAAGTTCCGCTCCGCGATGGCCGACCACCTCGACGAGCCCGCCTACCGCGCCCTGCACGCCCGGCTCATGCGGAACCCGCAGTTCCGCGCGCACTGGGAGCGGCAGGAGATCATCGACTCCACCTCGCGCACCAAGCACTTCCGCAACCGGCACGTCGGCCTGCTCACCGTCGTCCACACCGACCTGTGGCTCGGCCCCTCGCACGGCCCCCGCCTCGTCACGTACACCCCGGCGGACGCCGAGACGCGGCGGCGCATGGAGCGGCTGCGCGAGATGGCGCTGGAGCGTGAGGCGGAACGGGCGGCCGAGCGGTCGGTGGGAGGGGACGCGGAGGGCGCGGAGGTGTGCGCGGCGTGAGGCGTAGGGGGACGCGCGCCGCGTGACATGCGCGCAGACGCCCCGGCGTGACGCGCACCGGGACGCGCGCGGCGTTTCGCCCGCTTTCATCCGTTCCGCTCGCCACACTGTGCCGGGTGAACGCGTCACGTCAGGGCGGGGACGAGGAATCCGGTCTCCCGCGCCCGTCCGAGCTTCTGCCGCCCCTCGACCCCGAACAGCTCGACGTGCTCGCCGAGCTGGGCCGGCGCTGGCCGCGCCTGGCCCCGTACCGCCCGCGGACGTACGAAGCGCTCCCCGTCGACCCCGACCTCGGCGAGTTCCGTCGCGCCGAGGTGGGCCGTGGCCCCTTCGGCCGCCTCGCCCCCATCGGCCCGCTCGCCCCGCCCCCCACCGGTGACGGCGAAGCCGAGGCGAGTACGGACGAGAGCACCGACGCGAGCCCCGAGGCCGGTCCCGGCGGCGCCCCGGCCCTCCGCCACCGCGCCCGCCGTCTCCTCCTCGGCGCCCCCCTGCGCAGCACCACGCTCGCCCACGAGAGCATGCGCAAGCTCGTCGCGCTGCCCGTGCTCGCCGCCGACGCGCTCTCCTCGGTCGCGTACGGGCCCGAGGCGCTGCTCACCGTCCTCGTGCTCGCGGGCACGGCCGGGCTCGACTGGGCGCTGCCGATCGCGGCGACGATCGCGTTCCTCATGCTCGCCGTCGGACTGTCGTACCGGCAGACGATCCGCGCCTATCCGCACGGCGGCGGCTCCTACATCGTCGCGAGCGACAACCTCGGGCGGGTGCCCGGACTGCTCGCCGCCGGCGGACTCCTCATCGACTACGTGCTGACCGTGGCCGTCTCCATCTCGGCGGGGGTCGCCGCCGTCACCTCCGCGCTGCCCGCGCTGCGCCCCGCGATCGTCCCGCTCGGGCTCGCCGCCGTCGCGCTGCTCCTGCTCGGCAATCTGCGCGGCGTCCGGCAGGCCGGGATGATCTTCGCGGCGCCGACCTACGCCTTCCTGATCGCCGTCGTCGCGCTCGTCGGCTCCACGCTGGCCGACGCGGCGCGGCGCGACTTCGTGCCCGTACCGCCCACGCTCCCGCACGCCACCGAGGGCGTCGGCGTCCTCCTCGTCATGCGGGCCTTCGCCTCCGGTTCGACGGCGATGACCGGGATCGAGGCCATCTCCAACGCAGTGCCCGCCTTCCGCCCCGTGCGCTGGCGCAACGCGCGCACGACCCTCACCTGGATGGTCGGGCTGCTCATCGCGCTCTTCGCCGGCGTCGTCGCGAGCGCGCACTTCAGCGGCGTCGTCCCGGGCGGGGACGAGACGGTCCTGTCGCACATGGCGCGGCTGACCTTCGGGCCCGGCCTCCTCTACGGGTACACGCAGGCCGCGACGGCCGCCGTGCTGCTCCTGGCCGCGAACACCGCGTACAACGACTGCCCGCGCGTCCTGCACCTGCTCGCGCGCGACGACCACGCCCCGCACATCTTCCAGCGCCAGGGCGACCGGCTCGCCTTCAACAACGGCATCACCGCGCTCTCGGCGACCGCCGCGCTCGTCTTCCTCGCCTTCGGCGGCGAGACCTCCGCGCTCATCCCGCTCTACGCGGTCGGCGTCTTCCTCGCCTTCACGCTCTCGCAGGCGGGCATGGTCGCGCACTGGCACCGCCGCCGCACCGAACCGCACCGCCGCAAGAACCTCCTCTTCAACGCGACGGGCTGCGCGCTCTCCGGGCTCGTCCTCGTGACGGCGGCGATCACGAAGTTCCTCGAAGGCGCCTGGGTCGCGCTCCTCGCCATCGCGGTCTTCGTCGTGCTCGCCTCGCGGGTACGCGGGCACTACGCGACGGTCCGCGCGGCGCTGCGCCTGCGCCCGGGTGCGGTGACGCACGTGGACGCGCGGCTCCCCGTGAAGGAGGCGGTACGAGAGCAGGCGGCCCCCCGCGAGGAGGGGCCCGCCTGCCGGGGCGAGGAGGAGGAGACGCCGCAGCAGGTACGGCACCTCACCGTCGTCGCCCTCGCCGTGCTCGACCTCTCGGGCCTGCGCGCCCTCGCCTACGCGGCCTCGCTCGGACAGCCCCTCCTCGCCCTGCACATCAGCCCCGGTGAGGACGAGGCCGACCGCTTCCGCGACTACTGGGACCGCTGGGGCGACCACGTCCCGCTGCACGTCGTCCTCTCTCCGTACCGCGCCCTGATCGCCCCGCTCGTCCACTACATCGCGACCCTGCACGCCCAGCGCCCCGACCTCACGATCACGGTCGTCCTCCCGGAGATCGTCCCCCGCCACCCCCACCACCGCCTCCTGCACAGCCACGACGCGGCCCGCCTGCGCCGGGCACTGCGCCCCCTGCCGAAGATCGTGATCACGGAGGTGCCCTTCCACGTGCCGTGAGCGTCAGCGGCAGACCACGTCCCGCGCCGGGCGCTCACCCGTCACCAGGAACCTCGTCACCACCGCGTCCCCGCACGCGTTGCCCGTCCCCAGGTACGACCCGTGCCCCCCGCTGTCCACGGACACGAGCCGCGCCTTGCGCCCCAACGCCGCGCGCATGCGCAGGGCACCGGCGTACGGCGTCGACGGGTCGCGGAGGTTCTGCACCATGAGGATGTTCGAAGGGCCCTCGTCCGTGAGCCGCGTCGGGGGCTCGGCGGGCTCGTCCTTCCAGTACGAACAGGGCGTGATGTTCACGGGCATGCCTCCGGTGAGCGGGTACCGCGCGCGGTCCCGCGCGACGGCCCGGGCGTGGTCCGCGACCGAGCCGGGCCAGTCGACGTCGTTGCAGATCACGCCGATCGTGACGGCCGCGTCCTGCTGCGACATGGGCTGCGAGAGCGCGGCGGGGAGCACGAGCGGTTCCCCCGCCGTGTCGCCGGCTGCCCGTACGAGCGCCGCGAACTCCGGGAAGGCCGCGTCGTCGTAGAGCGTGTTCTGGAGCGCCTGGAGGAGCATGCCGCCGGTGAGCGGGAGACCGGGGGTCGTCGTGGCGCGCGGGTGCGCGTCGAGTTCCCGCGCGAGGCCGAGTACGCGGCCACGGACCCGGCCTGGCCGCTCGGCGAGCCGCTCCGCCCCGCGTGCCGGGTCCGCCGCCCACGCGGCGAAATCGGGGAAGCGGTCCTCGGCGCCGCGCGCCATGTTCGCGAGCCAGCCCCGCTCGACGCGCGCGGGGTCCGGGTCGCCGCTGCTGTCGAGGACGACGCGAGCGGTGCGCCCGGGGTGCTCCTGGGCGTAGACGGCGCTCACGTACGTGCCGTACGACGTCGCCCACAGGGACAGCTCGCGCGCGGCGAGCGCGGCCCGGACGCGGTCGAGGTCGCGGACCTCGTTGGCGGTCGTGAAGCTCGCGAGCGTCGCACCGCCGTTCCTGGCGCACGCTTCGGCGGTACGGCGCGAGCGCGCCGCGTTCTCCGCGATGGCGCCCCCGGCGCCGGGCCAGGACCGGAGCGTCGCGAGCCGCCGGTCCGCCTCGGGCAGGTCACAACCGGCCGTCGTGCTCCCGCCGGTCCCGCGCGGATCGAAGGTGACGAGGTCGTACCGCCCGCCGGTCGCCGCCATGAGCGCGGCCCCCTTGCTCGTGAGCCGCTGCACACCGGAGTTCCCGGGCCCCCCGGGGATGACGGCGAGAGTCCCTCGCCGCTCGCCCTCGGCGCGGAGGCGGCTGACGGCGAGGCGGACGGTGGGACCGTGCGGGCGGGAGTAGTCGAGCGGGACGGTGAGGGTCGCGCACTCCTGGCGGGGGATGCCGCAGGGGGTCCAGTCGAGGGCGGGGGAGGCGGCGTGGGCGGTCGGCGCGGCGAACGTCGCCAGGGTGAGCGTGAGCGCGAGCACGCCCATTCTCAGCCCCTGCGGCGTTCGAGGAGCGGGGTGTGGAGCGGAGCCCCGCACACGGCCGGAGCGGCGAGCTTTCCGAGGAGTCGTCATGCCCCACAGGCTCTCCCGCCCCGGGCTGGAGGCCCATGCGGCACACTCCCGGCCTCAAGGTGGGGAAGTCCCCCCGGACGCGGGGAGGTTGTTCGGGGCGAGGGGCCTCCCGCAAGCTCTCAGCGCCCGGTCGCGACCGGCACGTGCCCCGCCTCCTCCAGCCGCGCCGCCGCCCGCACCGCGCTCTCCTTCGCCCGCCGCCCCGAGGACACGAGCCCCAGCACCAGCACGGCGGCCCCGCACCCCGTCAGCACCCACCACGCGGGCCGCGCGGCGTCCGTGAAGGTCGCCTCGTACCGCTGCGGTGTGATGCCCGAGGCGAGGATCGCGCCGAGGAGCGCGACACCGAGCGCCGAGCCCGTCTGGCGGCTCGTGGACGCCACGGCGGCGGCGACCCCGGCCTGGGCGCGGGGCATTCCGGAGACGGCCGTGTTGGTGATGGGCGCGTTGACGAAGCCGAAGCCGAGGCCGAAGAGGACGAAGGCGACGACGAGGGTCACGGTGTGGGTCTGCCCGTCGAAGGCCGCGAAGAGGACCCCGCTCGCGGTCATCCCCAACCCCGCGATCAGCAGCGGCACCCGGGTGCCGCGCGAGCCGACGAGCCGCCCGGACAGCGGCGCGCACACGAAGGTCACGACGGCCATCGGGAGCATCCACAGCCCGGCGTGCAGCGCGCTGTAGTGGCGGACGTTCTGGAGGTAGAGCGTGGAGAGGAAGAGGAAACCGCCGAGCCCCGCGAAGCCGCACACCGCGATGCCGGTCGCCCCGCTGAACGGCAGGCTGCGGAAGAAGCGCGGGTCGATGAGCGGTTCGGACCTGCGCAGTTCGTACCGGACGAGCAGCACGACCGCGAGGACGCTGAGCGCCGCGCAGCCGAGCACGAGCGGCGAGGTGAGGCCCGCGTCGGGGGCCTCGATGATGCCGAACGTCAGCGCGGCGAGGAGCACGATGACGAGGACCTGGCCGACCGGGTCGGGGCGGCGCCCGTGCGGGGCGCGCGACTCGGGCACGTACAGCGTCAGGAGGATGAGCGCGGCGATGCCGACCGGGAGGTTGAGCCAGAAGATCGAGCGCCAGCCCACGGAGTCGACGAGCAGCCCGCCGACGAGCGGCCCGGCCGCCATCGACAGGCCCACGACGCCGCCCCACACACCGATCGCGCGGGCGCGCTCACGCGGGTCCGTGAAGGTGTTCGTGATGATCGACATCGCGACCGGGTTGAGCATCGAGCCGCCGACCGCCTGCACCATGCGGAAGACGACGAGCAGCCCCAGGTTCGGGGCGACCGAGCAGAGCGCCGAGCCGACCGTGAAGACGATCAGACCGATACGGAAGACGCGTCGGCGGCCCACCCGGTCCGCCGTCGAGCCGGAGAGCATGAGCAGCGAGGCGATGACGAGCGTGTACGCGTCGATCGTCCACTGGAGCCCCGAGACGCTCGCGTCGAACTCTTTTTGCAGGTCGGGGAGGGCGACGTTGAGGACGGTGTTGTCCAACGACACGATGAAAAGGCTCATGCAGCAGATGGCGAGGACGGCCATGCGCCGCCGGTGACTCAGCTCGGGCATGAGCAGTATCGTAAATCATTAGTACGCTTTACTAACTAATGACCGGGCCTGTGGACAACCGGCTTGGCCTCGGGCGGCGGTACGTGACAATGGAGTCATGTCCTCCGCAGTCCCCCTCGCCACCGCGTCCGCCGCCTCCGCCACGCCCACTGGGCCCACCACGCCCCCCGCCCCGGCGGGCGCGCCCCTGACCATCGGCCCGCACCCGGTCACCCCACCCGTCGTGCTCGCCCCCATGGCCGGGATCACCAACGCGCCCTTCCGCACCCTGTGCCGGGAGTTCAGCGGCGGCAAGGGCCTCTTCGTGAGCGAGATGATCACGACCCGCGCCCTCGTCGAGCGCAACGAGAAGACGATGCGGCTCGTCCAGTTCGGTCCCACCGAGACACCCCGCTCGATCCAGCTCTACGGCGTCGACCCCGTCACGGTCGGCAAGGCGGCCCGCATGATCCGCGACGAGGACCTCGCGGACCACATCGACCTCAACTTCGGCTGCCCGGTGCCGAAGGTCACACGCAAGGGCGGCGGCTCGGCCCTCCCGTACAAGCGGCACCTGCTGCGCGCGATCCTGCGCGAGGCCGTCGCGGGCGCGGACGGGCTGCCGGTCACGATGAAGATGCGCAAGGGCATCGACGACGACCACCTCACCGCCCTCGACGCGGGCCGCATCGCCGTCGACGAGGGCATCACCGCGATCGCCCTGCACGGTCGCACCACGGCCCAGCACTACGGCGGCACCGCCGACTGGGACGCGATCGCGCGCCTCAAGGAACACGTCCCCGAACTGCCCGTCCTCGGCAACGGCGACATCTGGACCGCCGAGGACGCCCTGCGCATGGTCCGCGAGACCGGCTGCGACGGCGTCGTCGTCGGACGCGGCTGCCTGGGCCGGCCCTGGCTCTTCGCGGACCTGGTCGCCGCCTTCGAGGGCGCCCCGCGCCCGACCCCGCCCGGCCTGCGCGAGGTCGCCGCCGTCATGCTGCGCCACGCGACCCTCCTCGGCGAGTGGCTGGAGGACGAGGAGCGCGGCGTGATCGACTTCCGCAAGCACGTCGCCTGGTACCTCAAGGGCTTCTCGGTCGGCTCCGAGAAGCGCCGCGCCCTCGCCACGACCTCGACCCTCGCCGCACTGGAGGAGGGGCTGCACGGCCTCGACCTCGACCAGCCCTGGCCCGTGGCGGCCGAGGGACCGCGTGGGCGCACCTCGGGCAACAACAGGGTCGCCCTCCCCGACGGCTGGCTGGATGACCCCTGGGACTGCGCCGCCCTCGGCGAGGACGCCGAATCGGAGACCTCGGGGGGCTGAGGGGAGCTGAGGGGACGGCCGCGCACGAGGAGCCGCCGCGCGGCCGTCGTGCCCGCCCGGACAGATGCGATCATGGGATGACGCGAGATCAACGCGACCTCGTGTGACCCCAGTTGCAGAGGAAGGCACGCCGATGAGTTCTCCCCTCGACGACCGTATGCAGCGCCTTGAGCAGGAGCTCAACACGAGCGTGCCGCACTCCGCACGCATGTGGAACTACTGGCTCGGTGGCAAGGACAACTACGAGGCGGACCGCAAGCTCGGCCAGTACATGGCCGAGACGTACCCGCAGATCAGGGAGATAGCCCGGGCCTCGCGCGCCTTCCAGGCCCGGGCCATCCGCCACCTCGCGGCCGAGGCCGGCATCCGCCAGTTCCTCGACCTCGGCACGGGCCTGCCCACCGCCAACGCGACGCACGAGGTCGCCCAGTCCGTCGCGCCCACCGCGCGGATCGTCTACGTCGACCACGACCCGATCGTCCTCGCCCACGCCCGCGCCCTGCTCACGAGCGGCCCCGAGGGCGCGACCGACTACGTGCACGGCGACCTCGCCGACGCCCCGGCCGTGCTCACGGAGGCCGCGAGGACCCTCGACCTGACCCGGCCCGTGGCCGTCCTCATCCTCTCCACCCTCGGCCACGTCCCCGACAGCGAGGCCGCCCACGCCCTGCTCCGCTCCTACCTCGACCGGCTCCCCGCGGGCAGCTACCTCGTCCAGTGCGACACCATCGAGACCCCCGAGTCGAAGGCGGCGTCCGACGACTACGAGGAGGGCGGCGCGATGGCCTACCGCTCCCGCCCGCGCGAGGAGATGGAGCGCTTCACGGAGGGCCTGGAGGTCCTGGAGCCCGGCTTCGGCTCCATCGACCTGTGGAAGCCGGAGGCGCCGCTCGACCGCGAGCCCATCGAGCAGTGGGGCTTCGTGGCCCGCAAGCCCTGAGCGGGCGGCCGTCGTCGGCGGTACGTGGCACGCTGGCGGCATGACCACTTCACCGCGCGCGGGGGACGGCGGGGCCGAGGCGCGCAGGCTGCGCGACCTCGCCGTCCTGCGGCGCGTACGGGACCGGATCGATCGCGAGTACGCGAGCCCGCTCGACGTCGAGGCCCTCGCGCGCGGGGCGCACATGTCGGCCGGGCACCTCAGCCGGCAGTTCCGCCTCGCGTACGGGGAGCCCCCGTACGCGTACCTCATGACGCGCCGCGTCGAGCGCGCGATGGCGCTCCTGCGGCGCGGCGACCTCGGCGTCACCGAGGTGTGCTTCGCGGTCGGCTGCGCCTCGCTCGGCACCTTCAGCACCAGGTTCACCGAACTGGTCGGAATGCCGCCGAGCGTCTACCGGGAACGGGCCGCGCGGGCCGGCACGGCGGCGGGGGAGGAGGCGGCCGGGGGGCCGGGGCGGGAGGCTGCCCCCGGCGCGGCGCGAGGCGTGCCCGCCTGCCTCGCCAAACAGGTCACCCGACCGGTCAGGATTCGAGAAGCGCCCGGCCCCGGCCCCGCTTAACGTCGGGGGCATGGACCTCACGCTGCACACCACCGTTCTCCCGCACACCGACCCCGAGGCGTCCCTCCGCTTCTACCGCGACATCCTCGGCTTCGAGGTGCGCACCGATGTCGGCCAGGGCACGATGCGCTGGCTCACGGTCGGCCCGAAGGGCCAGGACAGCATCTCCCTCCTCCTCGCCCCGCCCGCCCTCGACCCCGGCATCACGGAGGAGGAGCGCCGCACGGTCACCGAGATGATGGCGAAGGGCACCTACGGCTGGATTCTCCTCGCGTCGAAGGACCTCGACGACACCTTCGCCACGCTCTCGCAGGCGGGCGCCGAGGTCGTCCAGGAACCGGTCGAGCAGCCCTACGGCATCCGCGACTGCGCCTTCCGCGACCCGGCGGGCAACCTGATCCGCATCCAGGAAGTGGGCTGAGCCAGGGGGCGGGGACCGGGCGTGGGGCGTTCCCACGCACGCCGGCGGAACGTCCTCGCCGCCTGCCCCGGACTCCCCGGCCCCGCCCCCCCCGCCGCCGTCAGCGGTCCGAAGCCCCCTTCAGCTCCGCTTCGATGAGATCGGCCGCCCGCGAAGTCCCGCCCTCCGCCAGGGCGTCCTCGCGAAGGCGCGCCGAACGCCGGGCCACCTCGGGGTCGTTGACCAAGGCGAGCAGCGCCTCGCGCAGCCGGTCCGCCGTCGCCTCCGCCGTGTCGACGCGGTGGGCGATGCCCAGTTCGACGAGGCGGTCCGCGTTGGCGAACTGGTCGACGGCCTGCGGGACGGCGATCATCGGGACGCCCGCGAGCAGCGCCTCGCCGCAGCCGCCCATGCCCGCGTGGGTGACGAAGGCGTCGGCGGCGGCGAGGACCGCGCGCTGCGGGACCCAGGAGCTGACCTCGAAGTGGTCCGGTACGGGGCCGAGTTCGGCCGGGTCGACGTACTTGCCGATCTGGAGGACCACGTGCCACCCGGACAGCTCGCGGAAGGCCTCGATACACGCGCGGTAGAAGGCGGGCTGCCGCGTGTACGCCGAGCCGAGCGAGACGAGCAGCACGCGCTCGGCGCCGGCGGGACGCTCCCAGGTCTCTTCGGACGCGTCGAAGCACGGCCCCACGAAGGTCACGACGTCCGTGTTCACGCGGTCCGCGTGCGGCTGCATCGCGCGCGGCACGAGCGCGAGCGAGCGCGCGGGCGGGCCCATGAACGTATCGACGTCCCGCGTCGTCGCCCCGCACTCCGCGAGCCACGCGGCGAAGCGTTCCTGGTACGCGTCCGCGCCGGGCAACGCCTTGATCTGGGCGCCGACCTCCTCCGCGTACCCCTCCCACCCGACGAACGCGGGCGAGAGCTGCACGAGCGGCCTGCCCTGCGCCTCGGCGAGCGCGCGGGCGTGGTAGGCGCCGATGTCGTAGAGGTACAGGTCGGCCGGGTCGCGGTCGTAGGCGGCGCGGAGCTGCGGAAGCGACTGGACGCCGTCGTCCAGGAAGAGGCCCATGGCCCCGATCGGGTCCTCGGGCCACTCGTTGTCCACGTGCGGCAACACCGAGGTGACGGGGACGAGTTCGGCGCCGGTGGGCTCGACGAGGTGGGCGACGGAGGGAGCCGTCGCGTACGTCACGCGGTGGCCGCGGGCGACCAGCTCGCGCACCACGTCCAGGCTCGGCCGCATGTGGCTCACGAGCGGGGCGCACACCATGGCGATGTGGGCAGGGGCAAGTGGCATGGGAACACACTCGTTTCAGGTCTACGGGTCTACAGGGGCAGCGCGTGCCGACGCACCGGCGCGCGGGGCCGGGCGGCACGTGGCGGGGGAGGGGGCCGGTGGCGGCCCGCTCGCGTCAGCCGTAGATCTGGCGGAAGGACATGAGGAAGACCATAGGGGCCGGACGCCGGGGCCGCACGTCTTTTTCACGCCGGACGCCGCGGCCGCACCTCTTTCTCACGCCGCGCACCCAGCCGCGCACCCGCGCCCCTCCCCGCGCCCGCCCCTCCCCGCCTCCGCCCGCCCCCTTCGCACTCGCCCGTGCTGCTCGTCCCCCTACCCCCCGCTCACCGCCGTCAGCAGCGCCAGCGGTGTCGCCGCCGACCGCGACTCGCGGACGCACGCGTACGGGGCCGCCACCGGCAGCGGGTGCCGGGCCCGTTCGTACCCGGCCAGGACCTCCGGGAGGCGCTGGTCCTCGTGCGCCGCCGCCTCGGTGAGGCCGTGGGCGACGCGGAGGGCCTCGTCGTGGAGGCCGTAGCGGGCGAGGCCGAGGGCCAGGAGGGCGTTGTCGTGCGGCCAGACCGCGCCGCGGTGGTAGGCGAGCGGGTGGTAGGCGGCCTGACCGGCCGCGAGGGTCCGTACGCCCCAGCCCGAGAAGAAGTCGGGCGCGAGGAGACGGCGGCCCACCGCCTCGCCCCACTCCTTGTCGAGCAGCCCCGACCACAGCAGGTGCCCCGCGTCCGAGGCGAGCGCGTCGAGCCTGCGCCCGTCCTCGTCGAGGGCCAGCGCGGGAAAGGAGTGCTCCGGCATCCAGAAATCGCGCTGGAAGCGGTCGCGCAGATCGGTCGCCGCCTGGTCGAGCAGGTCCGCGTACACCTGGTCGTCCCACACCTGCCGGGAGAGCCGCGCGGTACGGCGCAGGGCGTCGTACGCGTAGCCCTGCGCGCCCGCCGTCAGGACCGGCCCGCTCGGCCGGGTCCCGTCGGCCGCGCAGATCGCGCCCGGCGTGTCGCGCCAGTTCTGGTGCGCGAGCCCGCCCTCGTCCGCGCGGTGCACGAGGTAGCCGCGCGAGGTGAGCCCGCCGTGGTCGAGCATCCACGTCACGGCGGCGCGCGCGTGCTTCTCCAGACGCCGCGCGGGCGCCCTGTCCCCGGTCCGCTCCGTGTACGCGCCGAGCAGGACGAGGAAGAGCGGCGTCGCGTCGACCGAGCCGTAGTAGCGGCCGAAGGGCACCTGCCCGAAGTGCGCGAGTTCCCCGTGCCGCACCTCGTGCACGATCTTCCCCGGCTGCGCGACGCGCGCCGCCGTCTCCTCGGTGGCCTGCGCGGCCGCGAGCGCGGCGAGCGTCGCCGCGGCCGGTTCGGGGCGGTACGGGAGGAGGAAGAGCGAGGTGAAGAGCGCGTCACGGCCCAACAGCGTCTGGAACCAGGGGGCTCCGGCGGCCGGGACCCGCAGCGGCTCCCCGTCCGGGCCCGCCGCCGGGACCCGCAGCGCCGCGAGATCGGCGAGCCCCCGCGCGCACGCCGCGCCCAGCTCCGGCCAGCCCGCCGTGAGCGCCACGCCCTCCGCGTAGTCCGCCGCCTCCTCGGCGAGCAGCCGTGCCGCCTCGCGCGGCGAATCCGGCACGACGAGCGGAGCGAGGCCGCCATTCCCCAAGGCCCGTACCCGCAAGGTCACTTCGACGCTGCCGCCCGGCTCGCAGTCCAGCTGCCACACGAGCCGCCTGGCCCCCGTGCCCGTCTCCTCGACGGCGTCGGGGGCCGGCTCGGCGGTCACGGCGGTACGGGCCTGCCAGTCGCCCCGCCGGTAGCGGAACTCCAGCGCCCCGTCCTCGGTCAGCTCCCTGCCGCGTACCGCTC
The DNA here is from genome assembly GCF_044749745.1 of Streptomyces sp. NPDC088923. Taxonomy (NCBI): domain Bacteria; kingdom Bacillati; phylum Actinomycetota; class Actinomycetes; order Kitasatosporales; family Streptomycetaceae; genus Streptomyces; species Streptomyces sp. NPDC088923. The sequence goes on from NZ_JBIVIO010000001.1 coordinate 1,810,587, forward strand.
CGGGTTTGCTGTACGTGCGGTGGTCGGCCCGCAGCTCGAACTGGTCGCTGAAGTCCGCGTCCACGGTGAGCGCGAGCCGGACGGTGAGCGGCCCCTGGCGGTTGCTCAGGACTCGTACCGTCTCCACGAACGAGCCGTCCACGACGGCCTGTTCACGGAAGAGCGTGCACGCGGGCGGCTCGGTGCGGCTGCCGTGCGGGCTCAGCACGCTGCGCAGCGTCCCGCTGCCCGCGGCCGGGGCGAGCACCTGCGGCACCCGGCCGTCCACGGTGAGCTGCCAGCGGCTGAGATGGCGCGCGTCCCGTACGAAGAGCCCGTCCGGGGCGGTGCCCCGCGCCCCCGTGATGTCCCCAGCCGCGTCCACGGCGGCGAAGCTCGCCCCGTGCACGAGCGTCCGCCGCCTCGTGTCTTCCCTGTTCATTCCCCAACCCCTTCCTCGGCCAGCAGGTCGAGACAGAGCGCGGCCGTCCAGCCGAACTCCCGCGCCCCGAGCCCCCGCCCCGTGCCCGGATCGACGTACTCCGCGAATGCCGTCGCACCGGCCGCCCGCAGGAACGCGTCCCGCAGCGCCGCGGCGCCCGCCGGGTCCCCGTGCTGCCGAAGCCCGCGCAGCAGCAGCCAGTTGACGTTGAACCAGGCGGGCCCACGCCAGTAACGACGCGGGTCGTACTGGGGTGACGTCAGGTCGTGGCTCGGTACGAGCAGGCTGCGCGTGCCGAGCCCGAAGCGCGGTCCGCGCAGGGCCGCCCGCAGGGCCCCCGCGATCCCCTCGGGCAGCCAGGGCAGCAGGAGCGGCAGCAGCCCGGCGGCCCCGTACTGCGGCGGCTTTGCCGCCTTCCCCTCCAGGTCCCGGCTCAGGAACAGCCCCGCCCCCGGCTCCCACAGCCGCTCGACCAGCACCTCCGTGAGTCCCCGCGCCCGCCGTGTGCGCGGCCCCGGGTCCTCGCCGAGCTCGGCCGCGATCGCCGCGAGCGCGTACTCCGAGGCGATGAGGAGCGCGTTGAACCCCGGGTCCTCGACCGCGAACCGCGCCCCGTCGGGCCGCTCGGCCCGGTCCGCGTAACCGCTGTCCCGGTAGGCGGCGGCGAGCCGCACGTACCGCCCGTAGTCGAGGTCCGTCGGCCGGTCCGCCGCGCTGCCGTGGTCGAGGTCGGCGCGCCGGTAGGACTCGCGCGGGGCGGGGACGACGCGCGCGAGCGGCGCGTCCCAGCACGGGCTGTTGTCCATCCCCGACTCCCACGGATGGACGAGCGCGGCGAGCCCCGCGCCGCCCAGATCGCGGGACTCGCTCAGGTAGCGGTGCCAGGCCACGAGGCGCGGGTACATCCGCGCCAGGAAGGCCCGTGAGGCGGGATCGCGCGGCGCCGCGCGGTGCACGAGCCACACCGCGAGCGCGTGCACGGGCGGCTGCACGATCCCCGAGGTCTCGGGGGCCCGCGGCGCGGGGGCGGCGAGCGAGGAGCGCCAGAAGTCCGGGCTGGGGAAGTAGGCGTCGAGCGGGACCGCCGGGTTGAAGACGATGTGCGGCACGCGGCCGTCCGCCCACTGCGCCGCGAACAGGGTCTCGATCTCGCGGCGCGCCCGCAGCGGATCGAGCCGCCGCAGGCCGATCGCGATGAACGCCGAGTCCCACGACCACTGGTGCGGGTACAGGGCGCGCGAGGGCACGGTGGAGGCGCCCGTGCGGTTCGCTTCGAGCACGGTGGCGGCGCCGCGCCACAGGTGGCGCAGCTCACTCGTACGTTCACCCCTACGAGGACGCGGATGGGATGCGATCCGGGGCGCGGGGACGAGCGGCGCGGCGGGACGTGGGGGAGGCGCGGAACCCGGGGGAGCCGCCGTCGCGGGACCCGGCGCGCCCTGCTGGGGCGACTCAACGGGCCCCGCGTGCCGCGTGATACGGCTGGGACGGCTGGTGACTCGGGAGGTGGGTTCCACGTGGCGCTCCCCGGGGAGGTCCTGAGACAGTCCGGGCAGACGAGGGCCCGGCCCGCGGTACCGGGTACCGTAGGGTTACGTCTATTTAACACGCAGAACTCACTGTGTAATGCGGATTGAGCGAACGCAAGGGGGTAGGGGCACGGTGGCTCAGCAGACGAGCGCGGGGGATCTGCTCCAGTTGGTACGTACGGGCTCCGCGACGACGCGCGGGGACCTCCAGCGCGTCACCGGGCTCTCGCGCGCGACCGTCGGCCAGCGCCTCGACCGGCTCTTCCGCGCCGGCTGGCTCCGCGAGGGCGAGGCGGCACCGAGCGTGCCCTCGCCGCAGGGAGGACGCCCCTCGGTCCGCCTGGAGTTCGACGACCGGCACGCGCTCGTCCTCGCGGCGGACCTGGAGACGCGTCACTCCCGGGCCGCGGCCCTCAGCCTCACGGGGGACGTGCTCGCCGAGACGAGCTGGCCGCTCCTCCTCTCGGAGGGCCCCGAACACGTCCTCGGCGAACTCGGCGCCCGCTTCGCCCGGCTCCTCGGGGACGCGGGCCTCGCGCCCGCCTCCGTCTGCGGCATCGGCCTCGCCGTGCCCGGCCCCGTGGACAGCGCGAGCGGCACGCTCGTGGACCCGCCGATCATGCCCGGCTGGGGCGGCTTCGACCTGAGCGGCCGCCTCGCGCGCGCCTTCGCCGAGGCGAGCGGCGCCGTGGGCGGGAGCGCCCCGCCCGTCCCCGTGCTCGTCGAGAACGACGCCAATCTCATGGCGTACGGCGAACAGCGCGCCGGCTGGCCGGAGTGCCGCGCCTTCGCCCTGGTCAAGGTGTCGACCGGGATAGGGGCGGGGGTCGTCGTGGACGGCAGCGTGTACCGGGGCGTGGACGGCGGCGCGGGGGACATCGGGCACATCAGGGTCCCGGCGGGTGAGGGACTGGACTGCATGTGCGGGGCGCAGGGCTGCCTCGCCGCCGTCGCGAGCGGCCGCGCCCTCGCGGCGCGGCTCCGCGCGGCGGGCGTCCCCGCCGCCTCGGGCTCCGACGTCCGCGCCCTGCTCGCGGAGGGCCACCCCGAGGCCGCGGGTCTCGCCCGCCAGGCGGGGCGCCAGGTCGGCGAGGTCCTCGCGACCGTCGTGACCCTCCTCAACCCCGGCGTCCTCATGATCGCGGGAGACCTCGCCGGAACCCCCTTCCTCACCGGGGTCCGCGAGCTCCTCTACCAGCGCGCCCTCCCGCGCTGCACGGCCCACCTCGACGTCGTCACCTCCCGCCTCGGCGACCGCGCGGCCCTGGTCGGAGCGGCCCACCTGGTGGTGGAGCACCTCTACGCCCCGGCGAGAGCGGAGGAACGGCTGGAGGCGCTGGGGGTGTAACCCACCCCACGCCCCCGCCCCTCACTCCCCCTCCGCCTCCCGCGCCCCCTCCCGGTTCCGCCGGGCCAGGTGCCGTTGGAGGCGGCTCAGCGTTCTCGGGGGGAAGCCGCCCCGTACCGCCGCGCGGGCCGCGTTCGCCCCGGGGGCGCCGTGGACGCCGCCGCCAGGGTGTGCCGAGGCCGAGGCGAGGTACAGGCCCTTGACCGGTGTCTCGGGGCGCCCGCTGCCCGGCAGCGGGCGGAAGAAGAGTTCCTGGTGGAGCGCCGCCGTACCGCCGTTGATCGCGCCGCCCCGCAGATTCGCGTCGAGCGCCTGGAGCGTCGGCGGCGCGAGGACGCGGCGGGCCCTGACCCGCGCGCGGAAGCCGGGCGCCCAGCGCTCCACCTCGCGCTCGATCCGGTCGGCCATCTCCTCGCCCTGCCCCGGCGTCCACCGGCCGTCCAGGCCCGCCCCGCCCGCGCCGCCCTTCACCGTGTGCGGCACGTGCGTATAGGCCCAGGCCGACTGCGTACCGGCGGGGGAGCGGGAGGGATCGGCGGTGGTCATCTGCCCGAAGAGGAGGAAGGGGCGATCGGGTACGCGGCCCATGGCGAGCTGCGCGGCGAAGCGCGTGAGACCGTCCACGCCGTCCGCGAGGTGCACCGTGCCCGCGCCCGCGGCCGCCTCCCCCGCGGTCCACGGCACGGGCCCGTCGAGCGCCCAGTCGACCTTGAAGGTCGCGAAGTCCCACTGGAAGGTCGCCAGGTCGGCGTGCACCCGGCCCGGCAGGTCCGCCGCGTCGACCAGCTCGCCGTACAGCGCGGGCGCCGCCACGTCCGCGAGCACCGCACGCCCGGCGGCCACCGTCTCGCCGCCCGCCGTCCGCACCCCGGCCGCGCGTCCTGCGCGCACGAGCACCCGTGTCACCCGTTCCCCGCAGCGCACCACCCCGCCGCGCGCCTCCAGTCGCCGCACCAGCGCGGCCGTGAGCGCGCCCGCCCCGCCGACCGGGACCGGGAAGCCGTAGGTCTGGCCCAGCATCGACATGAGCCAGCCGTACCCGCCGCTGCCCGCCGCCTCGGGGGCGAGATCGGCGTGCAGCGCGTTGCCCGCGAGCAGCACTCTGCCCGCCGCGCCCCGGAACTCCTCCTCACCGAGCCGCCGCACCGGCAGCACGAGCGAGCGCGCGAGCCTGAGCCCCCCACCCGCCCGCACCAGCCGCGCGAGCCGCAAACCCTCGCGCACCGGCGGGAACGGCGTGAACAGCGCGCGGACGAGACCGGGCCCGACCCGCTCCCACGTCCGGTACAGGCCGAGCCACGCCTCGCCGTCGCCCGGGGCCGCCGCCTCCATGGCCGCCGCGGTGTCCTCGGGCCGTCGCTCCAGGACGGCGCAGCTCCCGTCGGCGAAGGGGTGCGCGAGCACGCGCGGCGCGTGGCTCCAGCGCAGCCCGTACCGCTCCAGGCCGAGACCGGCGAGGACGGGCGAGGCGGCGGCCAGCGGGTAGAAGGAGCTGCCGAGGTCGGAGACGAAGGCGGGGTCGACGCCGCGGTCCGAGCGGACGGCGCCGCCCGGCTCCGCGTTCGCCTCCAGGACTTCCACGCCCCACCCGGCGTCCGCGAGCACGTTCGCCGCGACGAGCCCGTTGGGGCCCGCGCCGATCACCACCGCGTCCGCCATCAGCCGGCCCCCTCCGTGCGCGGGGGACCCGCCGCCACCGTCTTCGCGAGGCGCGACAGCATGAGGCGGTTGCGCACCTGGCTCAGCGCGTCCGCCAGCGGGTTGTGCAGGAGCCCGGCGGGCCCGCGCAGGGGGTGCTCGTCGAGGACGACGAGGGTGTCCGCGCCCCATTCCCGCACGTCGAGCGCGATACGGGCGGTCCCGAGCCGGCCGCTGTCGACTTCGAGTTCCAGGATCGCGGGCGCCTCGCAGCGCCGTACGGAGGTGTGCCCGGACAGCGTCCGGCCGCAGAGCCGCACCGTGTACCCGATGCTCGCGCCCTCCTCGGGCCAGTGCCCCTCCTGGGACCAGGACCTGTCGGTGCCCACGACCCAGTCGCCGTAGCGCGCGGCGTCCGCGAGGACCGCCCACACCTCGGCCCTGGGGCGCTCGATCAGTTTGTGCCGGACCGCCATGAGGTCTCCCCTCGTATGGGTTCCGCCGCCTGTCCCCGTACGGTGCGTCAGCGCGCGCCCGGGGTGTCCCTGAGCGCCGACCGGCCCTCCCGCCACGCCCCCAGCAGGTGCGACGCGAGGTGGTCCTCCAGGAGGTCCGTCGCCTCCGCGCCGAAGGCGACGTCCGCCGCGAGATCCGGCTCCTCCGCGAGGAGGCCGCCGATCACCTCGCGCCGTACGACCTGTTCGTGCACCGCGTCCGCCTCGACGTGCTCGGCGTAGAAGTGTTCGGCGGCGGGCCCCGCCCCGGTGCGGCGCATCGCGGCGGCGAGGCGGCGGGAGCCGGGCGAGGACGTGACCTCGACGGCGGCGAAGTGGCCGACGAGCGCGGCGCGCAGCGAACGGCGCAGCCCGAAGAGCGTCATCATGTTGACGACGGCGAGCGCGGGGGCGGGGGCCGCGTCCACGTAGTGCCCGTACCGCGTCTCAAGGCCGAGGTCCGCCATGAGGTCCGCGAAGAGCCGCGCGTGCATGCCCTCGGCCCGCCCGGCCCCGTATTCGTCGTACTGGATCGCGACCATCCCGGCCTTGGCCCGGCCGGTCAGCCGGGGGATCACCCACAGGTGCGGGTCGGCCTCCTTGAGGTGGTAGAGCGAGCGCAGGACCGCGTACTCGCGCAGCTGCTCCGCCGTGCCCTCGTGTTCGAGGTGGTACGCGACGCTCCCGGTGTGGTCGGCGGGCTCCACCAGCAGCCCGTCGAAGACCTCGCCGACGTCCCGGCCGCCGGGCACGTCGGCCCGCAGCGCCCCGAGGAAGCGCTCCTCCAGCGCGCGCCGCAGCGGCATCAGCGCGGGGTGCCACTCGTGGTCCTCGGGCACCCCGGCGAAGCCCCGGTAGTGCAACTCGTACAGCGTGTGGAGCGCGAGGTGCAGGTCCTCGCCGTACGGGTCCGCCGTCGCCGTCCCCGCCGTGTCCACGACCGGGACCGCGGGCGCGGTCAGCGCGGCGCGGACCCGGGCGGAGAGGGGGCCGCGGGCGGCGGCGAGTGCGGGGCCCGTGTGGGGGGCGCGGTCGGTGGTCGCCGTCATGCGCCGCCTCCTTCCCGTTCGCGCGGCGGGCTCTGCGGGCTCTGCGGGCGCGCCCGGCGGCGGTGGCCGCGGTGGCTCGTGTCGCACCAGGGATACGTACGGCTGCGGCGGCAGGTGCAGACCGCGACGACGAAGCGGTCCGAGACCGACACCGTGCCGTCCTCGGCGACCACTTCCACCGGGCCTTCGATCAGCAGCGGTCCCTCACGGTCCACCACGACGCGGCGGGGCCGCTCGGTCCCGTTCCGGCGCGGGTGTTCAGGCGCGTTCGGCACGGATCACCACCAGTTCCTCGGTCCTCGCCTCCGCCTCCAGCAGCCCTTCCGCGCGCAGCCAGGCGAGCCGGGCGCGGGTCACCGGGCCGAAGGGCACCTCGCACCGCTCGGCGACCTCCGCCCGCAGCCCCGCCTCGCCGAGCCGCCGGAGGGTCTCCTCGGCCCGGCACATCGCGGAGTGCACGAGCAGCAGCACCCCGCGCGGCGTCAGGACGTCTCCGGCGTGGGCGCAGACCCGGTCGACGAGGTGCCGCCCGCCGGGGCCCGCGTCCCAGGCCAGGGAGGCCGCGTGGCTCCTGCCGCGCCGCAGGCCCGCACGGGCGGCCGGGTCGGGTACGTAGGGCGGGTTGCTCACGACGAGATCGAAGCGCTGTCCCCGTACCGGTCCCGAGAGGTCCCCGCGCAGCACCCGCACCCGCTGCCCGGCCCGTGCCGCGTTGATCCGCGCGGAGACCACCGCCCGCCAGGACAGGTCCGTCGCGCAGACCCGCGCGCCGCGCCGCGCGGCGAGCAGGGCGAGCGCCCCGCTGCCGGTGCACAGGTCGAGTACGTGGGTGTCCGGGCCGATCGGCTCGGTGCCGAGGGCTCGTGCGAGCAGGTGCGTATCGGCCTGCGGCGCGTACACGCCGGGCAGCGTCCACAGGCCGTGGAGCCCTGGGGGGAGGGGAGGGGCAACCGCCATCACGCGTACCTCCGGGGGAGCGGACCTTCGCCACCGCTCCTCCGGGGAGCGGATCGTGACCACCGCTCCTCGGGGAGCGGGACCTCTGCCACCGCTCCAGCCTCCGCGCCCCGGCCCCGTCCCGCCACTCGACCCGCGTTGTGCGACTCTCCGTGACCAACGACGCCTGCGGAGCAGTCCCGGACCGGTCTCCCGGCACTCGATGTCGTTCGCGGCCCGGCCCGCCCTCCCTCACCCGTTCGGCCGAACCTCAAGCTCGTACGCGCGTCCGCATTGTGGTCCTCCGGGTCAAGGGTTCCGCGTGATTCGCGCCACGTCTGAGAGCGGTTTAACTCAGATGAGCGCTCCGGGCGGGTTTTCGGCTCCCGAAGAATGGCACCCCGTGCCATCTCGCCTGGCTTCAGGAACTGAACGCAAATGACGACAACCCCTGCTCGTATGAGCGGATTTTACCGGAGCGGTATCTTCCGTTTTCAGGGCTTGAAGCGCGTGCCGTTCCGTTCCCGCCTCCCGGGCCGCTTTCGATCTCCTGGCGGGCGGCGCGTTGTGCCCGCACGACCCCCAGGTCCAGGTGCCGGATCACCTTGGATCTGGGTATGTTCCTCGCCGTCAGGGCAGTCAGCCGCGAGGAGTCAGTCCCGTGTCGACCACAAAGCAGCAGCACCCCGAGGCCGCAGGCCGTGCCGGTGCGGGCACGTCCGTCGCGTCCGCTCCCGAGACGCCGCGCGAGGCGCGGGAGACGCCGAAATTCGTCTACGACTTCACCGAGGGCAACCGTCACCTGAAGGACCTCCTCGGCGGCAAGGGCGCGAACCTCGCCGAGATGACGAACCTGGGCCTGCCCGTCCCGCCCGGATTCACCATCACCACCGAGGCGTGCAAGACGTACCTGGAGAGCGGCAAGGAGCCCGCGGCCCTGCGCGACGAGGTCGGTGCGCACCTCGACGCGCTGGAGAGGGCGATGGGCAAGAGGCTCGGCCAGGCCGACGACCCGCTGCTCGTCTCCGTCCGCTCCGGCGCCAAGTTCTCGATGCCCGGGATGATGGACACCGTCCTGAACATCGGCCTCTCGGACGCCTCCGTGGCAGGGCTCGCCGCGCAGGCCGGCGACGAGCGCTTCGCCTGGGACTCCTACCGCCGCCTGATCCAGATGTTCGGCAAGACCGTCCTCGGCGTCGACGGCGAACTCTTCGAAGAAGCCCTGGAGTCGGCGAAGAAGGCGAAGAAGGCCGCGACCGACGTCGACCTCGACGCCGCCGACCTCAAGAAGCTCGTCAAGAGCTACAAGAAGCTCGTCGAACGCGAGGCGGGGCGCGCCTTCCCGCAGGACCCGCGCGAGCAGATGGACCTGGCCATCCACGCCGTCTTCGACTCGTGGAACACCGAGCGCGCCAAGCTCTACCGCCGCCAGGAGCGCATCCCGCACGACCTCGGCACGGCCGTCAACGTCTGCTCCATGGTCTTCGGCAACCTCGGCCCCGACTCCGGCACCGGCGTCGCCTTCACGCGCGACCCCGCCAGCGGCCACCAGGGCGTCTACGGCGACTACTTGCAGAACGCGCAGGGCGAGGACGTCGTCGCGGGCATCCGCAACACCGTGCCGCTCGCCGACCTCGAAGGCATCGACAAGCCCTCGTACGACGAGCTGATGCGCATCATGGAGACCCTGGAGAACCACTACAGGGACCTGTGCGACATCGAGTTCACGATCGAGCGCGGCAAGCTGTGGATGCTCCAGACCCGCGTCGGCAAGCGCACGGCCGCGGCCGCCTTCCGCATCGCGACCCAGCTCGTCGACCAGGGACTCATCACCGAGGCCGAGGCCCTCCAGCGCGTCAACGGCAACCAGCTCGCGCAGCTCATGTTCCCGCGCTTCGACGAGAAGTCGAACGCCGAGGCGGTCGCGCGCGGCATCGCCGCCTCGCCCGGCGCGGCCGTCGGCAAGGCCGTCTTCGACTCGTACACCGCCGTCAAGTGGTCCCGCTCGGGCGAGAAGGTCATCCTCATCCGCCGCGAGACCAACCCCGACGACCTCGACGGCATGATCGCCGCCGAAGGCATCCTCACCTCGCGCGGCGGCAAGACCTCGCACGCCGCCGTTGTCGCGCGCGGCATGGGCAAGACCTGCGTCTGCGGCGCCGAGGAACTGGAGGTGGACACCAAGCGGCGCCGCCTCACGACGAGCGGGGGCACCGTCGTCGAGGAGGGCGACCTCGTCTCGATCGACGGCTCGACCGGCCGCGTCTACCTGGGCGAGGTACCCGTCGTACCCTCGCCGGTCGTCGAGTACTTCGAGGGCCGGATGCACGCGGGCGCCGACGAGGCGGACGAACTCGTCGCCGCCGTCCACCGGATCATGGCCTACGCCGACCGCACCCGCCGCCTGCGCGTGCGCGCCAACGCCGACAACGCCGCCGACGCGCTGCGCGCCCGCCGCTTCGGCGCCCAGGGCATCGGCCTGTGCCGCACCGAGCACATGTTCCTCGGCGAACGCCGCACCCTCGTCGAGTCGTTGATCCTCGCCGACACCGACAAGGAGCGCGAGGAGGCGCTTGAGGAACTGCTGCCGCTCCAGAAGCAGGACTTCATCGAGCTGTTCGAGGCGATGGACGGGCTCCCCGTCACCGTCCGCCTCCTGGACCCGCCGCTGCACGAATTCCTGCCGGACATCACGGAGTTGTCGGTACGGGTCGCGCTCGCCGAATCGCGGAAGGACGCCAACGAGAACGACCTGCGTCTCCTCCAGGCCGTCCACCGCCTCCACGAGCAGAACCCGATGCTCGGCCTGCGCGGCGTGCGCCTCGGCCTCGTCATCCCCGGCCTGTTCACGATGCAGGTACGGGCCATCGCGGAGGCCGCCGCGCACCGCCGCGAGAACGGCGGCGACCCGCGCGGCGAGATCATGATCCCGCTCGTCGGCACGGTGCAGGAGCTGGAACTCGTCCGCGAGGAGGCCGAGGAGGTCATCGCCTCGATCGAGTCCGCGCAGGGCACCGACCTCGGGATCTCGCTCGGCACGATGATCGAGTTGCCGCGCGCCGCGCTCACCGCCGGCCAGATCGCGGAGGCCGCGCAGTTCTTCTCCTTCGGCACCAATGACCTCACGCAGACGGTCTGGGGCTTCTCGCGCGACGACGTCGAGGCGAGCTTCTTCACCGCGTACCTGGAGAAGGGCATCTTCGGCGTCTCGCCCTTCGAGACCATCGACCGCGACGGCGTCGGCAAGCTCGTCGCGGACGCGGCGCGCGCGGGCCGCGCGACCCGCCCCGACCTCAAGCTCGGCGTCTGCGGCGAGCACGGCGGCGACCCGGAGTCGGTCCACTTCTTCCACGAGGTCGGCCTCGACTACGTGTCCTGCTCGCCGTTCCGCATCCCGGTCGCCCGCCTGGAGGCGGCCCGCGCCGCGGCGAAGCCGGAGTCCGACACGACGGCCTGACCCACCCCCCGCGGACCACCCCTTCGGGGTCCCCGCCCCGGGCCGCCCCCGTCTCCGCCCGTCCCACCCTCACCGGGGCGGGGCACGGGAGGCACCCGGAGCACGAAGGAGCGGCACCCTGTGCGGGGGTGCCGCTCCTTCGCCGTCCGCGCGTGCCCCGTGCAAGGCGTCACGCCGTCCGCGCCTGCCCCGTCCAAGGCGTCACGTCGTGCGCGTACGGGGCCGCCCGGTGCGCGAACCGGACGGCCCCGTACCTCACTTCAGGTACACGAGGCCGTCCGTCGTGATCGTCGGTCGGCCCTTCGTCGCCATCACGACCACCTTCACGGTGTGCTTGCCGCTCGTGGACCAGGCCGTGGTCCACTGCGCGTCGCGGTACTTGGTCGTGCTCGATCTCAGGTCGACCGTCGCCTTCTTCGCACCGTCCACGTACACGTAGACCTGCCCCGAGGTCGAGGCGCGCGAGAAGACGAGCGAGGCCCCGCGCCCGGTGAAGGTGTAGGTGAGCGAGGCGTTCTTCGCCGACGAGCTGTACGACTTGCCGCCGAGGTAGCTGGACGAGGACTTCGTCGTCCACTTCCCCGTCTTCTTGCCGCTGCTCTCCTGGAGGATCGCCGGGGCCGAAGTGGTGCTCGCCGAGGCGGTGTTGCCCGCCTGGTCGTACGCGGTCAGCGACCACGTCGTGGTGGCGGCGGGCTTCGCGGTGAGCGAGGCGCTCCTCGTCGTGGGCCCGTAGGTCGCGGCGGACGGCTTCGTGAGGCGGACCTCCTTGAGCGCCGCCGCGTCCGTCGCCGCCCACTTGAGGGCGACCGGCACGGACGTACTGCCCACCGTGCCCGTGCGCAGCGCGGTCGAGGGCTTGGTGGTGAAGGAGGGCGCCGTCTTGTCGACCACGACCGTCGTGGTCGCCGTCGTGCTCGCCTTGCCGGAGACGTGCACCCCGCGCACCGCGACCGTGTGCGTGCCGGAGGCGAAGGTCAGCGCCGCCGAGGTCGCGGTGGCCTTCGCGGTGACGGCGACCTTGCCGTCGACGAGCACCTCGTAGCGGTTCACCAGCGTGCTCGGCGTCGTGGCCGACCAGCGCACGGTCGCCGGGCCCTTCGTCCACGCCTTCGTGCCCGAGACGCCCGCCCCGGTGAAGCCGGTGATCCTCAGCCCGGCGACGGAGCCGCCCGCGAGGGTGCGGATCTCGGGGAGCGCGGCGTAGAGCCGCGTACCGGGGCACTCGGTCGCGTAACCGTCGCGGTGACCCGAGATCCGGTTGAGGGTGACCGTCTGCCCCTTCTTGAACTTGCCCCCTGTCCCGGAGCCGTCGGCCCCGGCGACCAGCCCGACCTTGCCGGTCGGGTCCTCCTTGTACTGCCCGAGCTTCCACGCGGCGATCCGCGCGATCGCCGTCTTCGCGGCCGAGGACGGCGCCGCCTCGTTGTAGTCGCCGAGGACGGCGATGCCGGTCGTGTCGGTGTTGAAGCCGTACGTGTGCGCGCCGATCACCGGCAGGTCCACACCGCCCTTGCGGCCCTCGAAGATCGTGCCGCACTTGTCGACGAGGAAGTGGTACCCGACGTCCTTCCAGCCGTTCGTCTTGATGTGGTACGTGCGGATGGCGCGCACCATGGCGGGGGACTGGGCGCACGAGTACGAGTTGGCGTCGACCGTGTGGTGGACGAAGACCGCCGCCACCTTGGTGCCGTACTCGGGGGCCTCGTCGTCCATCGACTCGTCGGCGCCCCACTGCGCGCGCGTCACGATCGGCGGGCGCGGGGCCGTGGACGGGGGTGCCGTGGGCGGCGGGGTGGCCGGGGCGCCCACGGCCGGCGTCGTCGCCGTCGGCTTGGCGGGCGCGGAGGGCGAGGCGGGGGCCGTCGGCGAGGCGGGGGCCGAGGGCGCGACCGGGGCCGAGGCGCCGGGCGTGGGGCTCTCGGCCGCCTGGCTCGTCGCGCCGTCCGGGGTGCTCTCGGCGGAGGCGGGGGAGGACGCCGCTCCCGTGCCGGCGGTCCCCTCCTCGGCGGCGGTCCCCTCCGCGGGCTCCTCGTCCGCGACGAAAGCCGCCGGGCCGGCGTCCGACGCCGGGTCCGGGGCGGGCGACTTGCCCGGGTCGACGAGTTCGAGCCGCAGCCCGGCGGGAAGCGCCGAGCCGTGCCCGTCGACGTCGACCTGCACGCCGTCCGAGGGGCCGACCCACAAGGGCTCCGTCGCGCCGCGCGTGCTCTCGGGCTGCCCCGTGCCGTCGCCCTCGGTGCCCAGGCTCTGCCAGGCGCCCCAGCTCCCGGTCCCGGCGGCGCGCGCCCGGACCCGTACCGTGCCCGGCAGTTCGGCGGCCGGCTTGGTCCACGACAGGCCCAGCAGACTGAACGGCCCGGTGTCCCGCTTCCCCGACGCGGCCTGGTCCCCCTCGGCCTCGACGGCGAGGGTGCGCAGCGCGGTCCGCACGGCGTGCGGCGCGGGCCGCTTCGCCGCCTGGGCCGTACCGCCGCCTCCGGCACCCCCGTTGGTCACGAGCACGCCGGTCACCACCGCGAGCGCCGTCGCGGTCGCGGCCGTGGCCCACACTCTTCGTTTCTTCAGAACGGTCTGGATCGCCACGATGGCGTCCCCCCTAGCTTCGTGGGCACCTCCACCGGGAGTGTTCTCGACCGGCGTGTGCCGTGAGCATTGTGACAGAAGGGATCGAACGCTTTGTCAAGATTGCGTCAGGTGCGCGTCAACACGTCGTAGAGACCTCACCCTTCCGCGTAAGCGCCACGTCAGAGCGCGGGCAGGGCGCCGCGCGGGGTGCCTACGCTCCGGCGAGGAAACGACGGAAGGGGGTACGCGCGATGACGAAGGCGGTACGGGGAGCGCGGGGCGGACGGACCGTACGGAGCCGGCGGGCACCGCGCGGCGGGTGGGCCTTCCCGCGGACGGGGGCCGCGCGCTGGACGACGGACCGCCGCTGGCGCCACGACCTGGGCACGGCCCTGCTCTGCGCGGCGCTCCTCCTCATGCTCGCGCTCCTCATCGACGGGGTACGGGGCTCGCTCGACGCCCCGCGCGCCGCGCTGTGGCTCGGCCTCGCCGTCCTCCTCCACGCGGCCCTGCACCCCGTCCGCACGGGAGCCCGCCCCGGCGAACTGCGCACGTGGGGCCTCATTCGCCGCCACACGGTCCGCACCGACCGCCTCGTCTCCCTCACCGAGACCGGCGGCCTCGTCCCGCGCCTCCTCCTGCGCGACACGAGCGGCCACCGCCTGAGCTGCGAGACCGCCGTCCTCACCGCCAACCCCCTGCTGTGGCACCGCCTCGACACCGACCTGCGCACCTCACACCGCCTCGGCCTCCTCCGCACGGGCGCGGAGGTCCTGGAGCGACTGGAGGAACGGGTGGACAGGGAGGTGCTGGGGGAGGAGGCACCGTGAGGACGGACCGGCCGGCGGGGACGCGGCGGCCGTGCGGGGCGATTCAGCGGCCGCGCGCGGGCCCCCGCTCGCTGGCCGGGCGCCCCCGCCCCGCCAGCTCGCGTGCCGCCTCCGCCCACCGCGGGTGGCGGAACGCGAAGCCCGCTCCGGTCAGGCGGCCGGGGACGACGCGACGGCTCTTGAGGAGCAGTTCGGTGTCGGAGCGCAGCGCCCAGGCGCCGAGTTCCGCCATCGCGCGGGTCGCGGGGAGACCGAAAGGCACGCCGCGCGCCGCACGGAGGGCGCGCATGAACTCGCGATGGGGAAGGGGGTGCGGGGCCGCGAGGTTGACGGGGCCCGTCAGGTCCTCGCGGCGGCGCAGGAAGTCGAGCGCGCGGACGAAGTCGGTGCCGTGAATCCACGAGACGTACTGGCGCCCGCCCGCGACCGGGCCACCGAGGCCCGCGCGGGTGAGGTGGGACAGGACGTCGAAGACGCTGCCGCGCTCGGGACTCATCACCATCGCCGCGCGCAGCGCCACCTTCCGCGTCCCCGGCGTCTCCACCTCGCGCTGCGCCGCCTCCCAGGCGCGGGCGATCTCGACGCTGTACGCCCAGTACGCGGGCACCCCTGGCTCCGCACCCCCGAGCACGCCGCTCGCCTCGTCGTTCGGGGCGTCGAAGCGGTGCGCGTAGATCGTCGCCGTACTCATCTGGAACCACACCGCAGGTGGCCGCCGCGCCGCCGCGATCGCCTCGCCCACCACGCGCGCCGAGGCGACCCGCGACTCCTTCATCGCCCGCAGGTTCTCCGGCGTGTACCGGCAACTCACGCTCCGCCCCGCGAGGTTGACGACCACGTCGCAGCCCTCCAGTTCGCGCGTCCACGCCCCCGCGCTCCGCCCGTCCCAGCCCACGACGCGCGCCCCGTCCCCGTACGGACGCGGGCGTCGGCTCAGCACGACGACCTCGTGTCCCTCGCGCAGCCAGGTGTGGCGCAGCAGTTGACCGACATGCCCGGTGCCCCCGGGAAGCAGGATCTTCACGGGGAGAGCGTAGCGCTTTTATTTGAACGTGTTCAAAACTTGGGGGAGCGCGTGCGGCTCACGCCTCCGGCAGTGCGTACCGCACCCCCGTCAGCTCCTCCGACGCCGTCCACAGCCGTCGCGCCGTCTCGTCGTCCCGTGTCCACGGGGCGCGCCAGGACGGGGCCGGGGCGCCGCGCCACAGCAGGAAGCGGGGCCCTGTGAAGGAGTCCTGGCCGACCCCGGGCGCGGTGGCCGCGTAGAGCGAGGGCAGCGCGCCCGCCTCGGCCGGCTGCCCGAGGAGCCGGGTGCCGAGCGCGGCGAGCCGTTCCGCCGTCTTGCGGCCCTCCCCCCGCACCCCGGCCGTGTGGAGGTTCGTGCGCGCGAAACCGGGGTGCGCGGCGGCGGCCACCGTGTCCGCCCCGGCCGCGTCCAGGCGGCGGGCGAGTTCGTGCGTGAAGAGCAGGTTCGCCGTCTTGGAGCGGCCGTAGGCGAGCCAGCGCCGGTAGTGGCGCGCGCTGTCGAGGTCGCGCGGGTCGATGTTGCCGAGCACGTGCAGTCCGCTCGACACCGTCACGACCCGGCTCCCCGGCGCGCGCAGCAGCGCGGGCAGGAGGAGACCCGTGAGGGCGAAGTGCCCCAGGTGGTTGACGCCGAACTGCCGCTCGAAGCCGTCCGCGGTGCGCCCGTACGGGAGCGCCATGACGCCCGCGTTGTTGAGCAGCACCCCCACAGGCCGCCGTACGTGCCGCGCCGCGAACTCCCGTACCGAGGCCAGGTCGCCGAGATCGAGCCTGGAGAACTCCGCGTGCGCCCCCGGCACCTGGGAGAGCAGCCGCGCGACCGCGTCGGCGCCGCGCCGCTCGCTGCGGCAGGCGAGCACGACGTGCGCCCCGCGCCGGGCGAGTTCGCGGGCGGCGACGTACCCGATGCCGCTGTTGGCCCCCGTGACGACGGCGGTCCTGCCCTCCTGGGCGGGGATACGGGCCGCACTCCACCCCCGCGTCGGTGTCCCGCTTCCTCCTGTACCGGCGGCCATCGTGCCGCTCCCTTCCGCGTGTCCGCGTTCGTCCGTCCCGCTGCGCGGCTCCGGGCGAACCGCTGTCTGGCTCCCCTCCTACCCCGTCAGCCGCACGCGTCCCGCCGGGGTGGGCGCGCGGTCGCGCCGCGGGGAGGGCGGACGTCCGCCGGGGGACGGGCGTGCGTGCCCCGTACAGGCGTACGCATAAGGTCATGCTCATGCCCGACATACCCCTGACCACGGTTCTTGTGCTGTGCCTCGCCGCGCTGGCGGCGGGCTGGATCGACGCCGTCGTGGGCGGCGGCGGACTGCTCCTGCTGCCCGCGCTGCTCCTCGGCGTCCCGCACGTACCGGCCGCGCACATCCTCGGTACGAACAAGGCCGTCGCGATCGTGGGGACGGGAGGCGCCGCGTTCACCTATGTGCGCAAGGGCGCGCCCGTCAACGTGCGGATCGCCGTGGGGATCGGGGGCGCCGCGCTGCTCGGCTCGACGATCGGGGCGCTCTTCGCGGCGGGCATCTCCAGCGACGTGCTGCGGCCGATGATCATGGTGGTGCTGCTCGCGGTGCTCGCCTTCGTCATGCTGCGGCCCGCGTTCGGCACGCAGGCCGCCGGACCGGCGCCGGGGCGGAACCGGGTGGTCGCCGCGATCCTGCTCGCGGGGCTCGGGATCGGTGCGTACGACGGGTTCTTCGGGCCCGGTACGGGGACGTTCCTCGTGCTCGCTCTCACAGCCGTGCTGCGCCTCGACCTCGTCTCGGCCTCGGCGACGGCGAAGATCGTCAACACGTGCACGAACCTCGGCGCCCTCGTCACGTTCGCCGTGCAGGGCAACGTGCTGTGGGGCCTCGCCCTCCCGCTCGCGGCGTGCAACCTGATCGGCGGCATGACGGGCGCGCACACGGCCCTCAAGCGGGGCAGCGGATTCGTCCGCACGGTGCTCGTGGTGGTCGTCCTCGGGCTCGTGGCGAAACTGGCGTACGACCAGTGGCTGGGCTGAGAGCCCTCGGGCCCGCTACCCGGTGCCCGTGTCCAGGGCCGCGCGCACGTGCTCCAGGTCGTGCGGCATGACGGAGACGAGAAGCGTCCCCTCCGGGGCGGTGCACTCGACGATCCGGGACCCGCCGTTGACCTTCATCGCCTCGCGCAGCGAGGGGACGCGCACCCCGGCCCACCGCAGCCCGCCCGGCAGCGACAGAGCCGCACCGGCCCTGGTCCGCGCCTCCCAGACCACCTCGGCCGGGCTGATCACCAGCCGCCCGCGGAGCCAGCGGCCCTGGCGCGCGGGGTGCCGGAGCAGGCAGGGCACCTTGATCGCGTCCCCTCGCGCCGCGGCGTCCGCACGCCGCCCCACCGCCCGGCGGAAGAGCCAACCGACGAGGGCCACCCCTGCCGCGCACACCACCAGTTCGATCACCGCGCCATTCAAACAGCGAGGCGAACGGGGCGCGGCGCCGGGTGCCTCGGGGCAGGGAGACCGCGCCGACGCGTACGGGGCCCCGGGCCGCCGGGGCCCCGCCGGGCTCAGGGCCCCGGGCGCCGGGGCGCGGAGCTTCGGGGACCGTCCGCTACACCGTGCCCCGCGTCCTGCGGTGCAGGAGCCACGTTCCGCAGACCGTCGCGAAGGCCAGCACCCCCACGCCGCAGGCGACCCGCACGGGGTCCCGCCCGAGGGGACCGGGGCCGCCCGCGAGCTGGGTCCCGTGCCCGGTCTCCGCCTTGCCCGCCGCGACCCCGGAGGGTCCCGCCGCGACCCCGGAGGGTCCGTACGCGCCGCTCAGTCCCACCCGCAGATCGGCCCGCGCCTCCGCGCCTCCCGTGCCGCACCGCACCACCACCTCGTACGTGCCCGGGGTCGCGGTGCCCGGCACGCGGAAGCTGCCCACCGCGTCGTGCGCCTCGGCCGCGCCGCTGAGCGCGAAGCCGCCCGAGCGCAGCGCGGGCGCCGTACCGGTCGCGGCGTGCCCGGGGCAGCCCGCCGCGTGCGCGGTCACCTTCGCTCCGGGTGCCGCCGCGGCGGGTGCCAGCCGCAGGGCGGGGGACGGGGTGGGCTCCGCCGCGGCGGCGACCGCCGGCAGCGCGCACCCCCCGGCCAGGACAAGGGCGGCCACCGCACCGTTGCGCGTACGCCTGGCGGGCATGGTCCTCCTTCCGCGGGGGCCCGCTCGCGACCTCTGCGTGCCGCGAAGCCGAACGCGCCCCGCCTACGAGGTAAGCCCGCCCCGCCCCCCGCCGCGCGCTCAGCGCGGGCGTACGGGTGATGGCCCATCAGGCGGCGGGGACTCAGACCTCCTCCCAGGGCACCGCCTCGTACACCGCGCGCAGCCGCCCGAGGAGGACCGGGTCCACCTCGAAGGCGTGCCCGTCGATCCCGGCGACGGCGACGATGCCGCGCGAGTTCGCGAGGAACACGGAGCGGAACCCGGCCAGGTCCGCGAGGCGCACCGGCCGCCGCGCGGGTGCGAGCCCGGCGGCGGGCAGCCCCTGTTCCAGGAGCGTGAGCGTCGTCCCGGCGAGCGCGGGCGCGGTGGGCAGCACGAGTTCCCCGCCGTCCCAGAAGAGGACGTTCGTGACCCCGCCCTCGGCCACCTCGCCGCCGGGCCCGGTGAGCAGGATCTCGTCGTACCCGTCCCGCCCGGCGAGCCGCCCGTGGTGCGTCTGGGCGAAGCCGCCGAGGTGCTTGACGTGCGGGAAGGGCCGTACGTACGGGACCGAGCGGACCCGCAGCGGCTCGTCGCCCACCCCGGTCGGCGCGGCGAGGGTCACCATCAGCGAGAGCGCCCCGGCGGGCCGGTGCACGTAGACGCGCAGGGAGGCATCGCGCGCCCGCGAGGACGCGAGCGCGTGCCGCACCCGCTCCCGCACGAGACCCGTATCGAGCACGTCCCCCCACAACTCCCGCGACGCGTCCCGCAACCGCTCCAGATGCACCCCCACCCCGCGCACCTTCCCGCCCCGTACCTGCGCGGCGGTGAAGTGCCCATCGGGCCGCATGGCCCGCCACAACAGATCATCGGCGCAGGCAGCCCGCCCGTCGACCTCGACCAGCTCAACCCCCAGCTCCGCCGCGAGCGGCCCGAGCCCCCCGGCCACTTCTCCCGCCCCACCCTGGTTCACCATGCGGTCCACGCTAGCCCCGCACCGTGCACGGTGCGGGCGGACGGGGGCGGGAGAAGGGAAGGAGAGTAGTAACATGTACTACATGGAAGCCACCGCCCGCGAGTTCAACCAGAAGTCCTCGCAGATCCTCGCCGCCGCGGCCCGGGGTGAGACGGTCGTCGTCACGAAGAACGGGGTCGCCGTCGCTCGCGTCGTCCCGATCACCGACGACGACATCCCCCCGTACCCGACCGATCCCATGGGCCCCATCGACCTGCCGGAGCTGGACCTCCCCGACCTCACGGACGACGAGATGGAGGACGTGCTCAGGGGGATGGGTTCGTGAGCCTGGTCGCCGTCGCCGACACCAATGCCCTCTACCGTCTGCTCGACCCGAAACTCACCGGGCACGAGGCGCACAAAGAGGCGCTGTCCGCCGTCAGCCACCTCATCGTCTCGCCCATGGTGCTGGCCGAACTGGACTACCTGATCACGGCGAGGGGCGGCCCCCGCCAGGCTTTGGCCGCGGCCAGGTTCATCGAACGCAACACGGCCACCCGGCGGTTCGAAGTGCCTCCCGCGGCCCAGCACTTGAGCGCGGCGATCGCCGTCGCGGAGGGGTATGCGGACGCGGACGGGGGGAAAGGCATCGGGCTGACGGACGCGATGAACGTGGCTCTGGCAGCCGCCTACCGGACCGATGCCATGTTCACCAGCGATCGTCACTTCCGCATGGTCCGGCCCCTGACAGGGCACAAAGCCTTCCGCCTCCTGCCGGACGACCTGTGAGCAGGGAGGCGGGAGAGTCCTTCTCACGCCTCCCCGAGCCGCTTCGTCATCCGCACCTCCGCCCCGTCCCCCGCCCCCTCCACCACGAACCCCCGCCGCGAGTACACCGCCCGTGCCGCCGCGTTCCCCGCCAGCACCCCGAGCCGCAGGCGCTCCGCCCCCGTCTCCCGCGCCCACTCCTCGACCGCGTCGAGCAGCAGGCCGCCGACACCGCGGCCGCGGGCCGCTGTCGCCACCCACACCGAGTGCAGCTCCACCGCGCCGTCCCCGGTCGGGAGGCCGCTCGTCGTCCCCACCGCGCACCCGTCCACGAAGGCGGCCAGGTGGTACGCGCCCGGAAGCGCGAGCCGGGCCCGCCACCGGTCCTCCTCGCGCGGCCCCCAGTCGGCGAGCCGCGACCTGAACGCGTGCGGGGCGTCCGCGAGCGCGGCGCGCCGCAGGTCCCGCCACAGCGCCCAGTCCGCGGGAGCGAGCACCCGGACCGCCACCCCGCCCGCCGACCGCACCTCCACCCCGCCCGCCGACGGCTCCGTCACGCCTGCTCCCCGCCCCGCCCCGCCCCCGCCGGGTCCGCCTCCCGCGCCGCCCGTTCCACCGTCTCCCGGTACGCCGCCCACTCCCCGCCATCCCAACCGGGAAGGTTCGTGTCCCCCCGCCCCGCCCCCGCGCGCCCGTCGAGCAGCTCGCGCATGATGTCCGCGTGGCCCGCGTGGCGCTGGGTCTCGGCGAGGACGCGGACCAGGACGTGGTGCAGCGTCGTCAGGGCCCGGTGCTCCGGCCACCAGGGCACCCGTCCCTCCGCGTCGAGCGGAAGCTCCGCGAGGACCGCGTCCGTGTGCGCCCACGCCGCCCGGTACAGGCCGGTGAGCGCCTTCCCGGACTCCTCGGGGCGCGCCCACAGGTCGTTCTCGGGCTCGCGCGTCCAGTGGAAATCGGGCTCCTCGCCCGGCGCGAAGTACGGCCGCCCGAACGTGTCCCCGAAGTACCCCAGTTCCACCGCCGCGAGGTGTTTCACGAGCCCGAGCAGATTCGTCCCCGTCGGTGTCAACGGGCGCCGCGCGTCGTACTCCGAAAGGCCCTCCGCCTTCCACAGCACCGCCTCGCGCGCCTCCTGGAGGTACCGGTGCAGATCGGCCACAGGCCCGCTGAACGACATGATCGTCCCCGCTTTCGTACGTACGTCCCTCACGTGCCGCCGAGTCTCGCACCCGCCACCGACAACGCCCCGCGAGCAGCCCCCGCCCGCACATCTGTCCGGGATGTCCTCCCTTCCGTCTAGGCTCTGGTCCATGGCAGCGACTTCCCGGCAGGCCGATGGCGAGACGCATCGGCTGTCCCACGACACGGCGGACTACGCCACGGCGGACACCGAGCGCTGGGCCCCCGAGCCCGACAAGCGCCCAGGGCGCACCGCCTTCCAGCGCGACCGGGCCCGGGTCCTGCACTCCTCCGCGCTGCGCAGGCTCGCGGGCAAGACCCAGGTCGTCACCCCCGGCACGCGCGGCCACGCCTGGGACGCGAGCCCCCGCACCCGTCTCACCCACTCCCTGGAGTGCGCCCAGGTCGGCCGCGACCTCGGCGGGGCGCTCGGCTGCGACCCCGACCTCGTCGAGGCCGCCTGCCTCTCGCACGACCTCGGCCACCCGCCCTTCGGCCACAACGGGGAGCAGGTGCTCGACGAACTCGCCCGCGACATCGGCGGCTTCGAGGGCAACGCCCAGTCCCTGCGCCTCCTCACCCGCATCGAGCCCAAGCGCTTCGTGCCGGCCCCGGACGGCACGCAGGCCGGCGTCGGCCTCAACCTCACCCGCGCCGCGCTCGACGCCGCCACCAAGTACCCCTGGCCGCGCGGCGCGCACCCGAGCGACCCCGCGCACCCGAAGTTCGGCGTGTACGGGGACGACCTCCCCGTCTTCCACTGGCTCCGCGCCGCGGCGCCGCGCGACCGCACGTGCTTCGAGGCCCAGGTCATGGACTGGTCCGACGACGTCGCCTACTCCGTGCACGACCTGGAGGACGGGCTGCACGCCGGCCACATCGACCCCAACGCGCTGCTCTCCGAGCCCGAGCGGGCCGAGATCCACCGCGTCGCGCTCGACCGCGGCCACGTACCGCCCGACACGGAGCGCGCCGAACTCGACGCGGCACTCGACCGCCTTCTCGGGGAGGAGTGGTGGCCGCACCACTACGACGGCTCCGCCACGGCCCAGGCCCGGCTGAAGGACGCCACGAGCGAACTCATCGGCCGCTTCTGCCTCGCCGCCGAGACCGCGACCCGCGCGGCCCACGGACCGGCGCCGCTCAGCCGCTACGCGGCCTCTCTCGTCGTCCCGCGCACGGCCCGCCTGGAGTGCGGGCTCCTCAAGGCCGTCGCCGACCTGTACGTGATCCAGCGCGCCGACCAGGAGGAGATCCGCGCCGACCAGCGCGTCCTCGTCACCGAACTCGCCGCGGCCCTCGCCGCCCGCGCCCCGCACGGCCTCGACCCCCAGTTCCGCGCCCTCTTCCACCAGGCCGACTCCGACCCGGCCCGCCAGCGCGTCCTGATCGACCAGATCGCGTCCCTGACGGACGAGGCGGCGAGAGCGCTGCACGCCGAACTGACCCGGCGGTAAGCACCCGCCGCGTCAGGATCAAGCCCCTCCGGCGATCGAGGAGGGGGACGGAGCCCCGCAAGGGCACCGAATATCCAGCCTCTCCGGCGTTCGAGGAGCGGGGGAGCAGGGGGCGGAGCCCCCGCAACGGAGCCCCGCCAGGCTCGGCCCCCCGGGTTCTGGGGTACCGTCAGATCCCCCACACGCGGTAAACGCCGGAGGCACCCGTGGTCGACGCGGATCAGACGTTCGTCATCGTCGGAGGGGGCCTGGCCGGCGCCAAAGCGGCACAGACGCTGCGCGCCGAGGGCTTCACCGGGCGGGTGATCCTCGTGTGCGACGAGCGGGAACACCCGTACGAGCGCCCCGCGCTCTCCAAGGGCTACCTGCTCGGCAAGGACGCCCGCGAGAGCGTCTTCGTGCACGAGCCGGGGTGGTACGCGGGCGCCGACGTCGAACTCCACCTCGGCCAGCCCGCCGTCGCTCTCGACGCGGCGAACCACGCCCTCACGCTCGGCGACGGCACGCTCCTCCACTACGACAAGCTGCTCCTCGCCACCGGCTCCGAACCGCGCCGCCTGGAGATCCCCGGCACCGGTCTCGCGGGCGTCCACCACCTGCGCCGCCTCGCCCACGCCGAGCGCCTGCGCCGCACCCTCGCGAGCCTCGGCCGCGACAACGGCCACCTGCTCATCGCGGGCGCGGGCTGGATCGGCCTGGAGGTCGCCGCCGCGGCGCGCGAGTACGGGGCCGAGGTCACCGTCATCGACGCGGCGCCCACCCCGCTGCACCACGTGCTCGGCCCCGAGGTCGGCAGGCTCTTCACCGACCTGCACGCCGATCACGGTGTCCGCTTCCACTTCGGCGCCCGCCTCACCGAGATCATCGGCCAGGACGGCATGGTCCTCGCCGGGCTCACCGACGACGGCGAGGAGCACCCCGCCCACGACGTCCTCGCGGCCGTCGGCGCGGCGCCCCGTACCGCCCTCGCCGAGTCCGCGGGACTCGCGCTCGCCGCGCCCGAGCACGGCGGCGGCATCGCGGTCGACGCGGGGCTGCGCACCTCGGACCCGGACGTCTACGCGGCGGGCGACGTCGCCTCCGTACCGCTCGGCCTCTTCCCCGGCGCGCCCCTGCGCGTCGAGCACTGGGCCAACGCCCTCAACGGCGGCCCGCTCGCGGCCCGCGCGATGCTCGGCAGGGACGTCACGTACGACCGCGTCCCGTACTTCTTCTCCGACCAGTACGACCTGGGCCTGGAGTACTCGGGCTGGGCCCCGCCGGGGCAGTACGACCAGGTGCTCGTGCGCGGCGACGCGGGCAAGCGCCGCTTCCTCGCGTTCTGGCTGCTCGACGGACAGGTGCGGGCCGCGATGAACGTCAACGTCTGGGACGTGACCGAACCGCTCCAGAAGCTCATCCGCGCGGGCGTCCGCCCCGACCCGGACGCCCTCGCCGACCCGAACGTGCCGCTGGAGTCGTTCCTGCCGCCCGCGTAACAAATCTGTGCGCGTTCGCACACACACGGTGCTTGCCCCGGTCCGGGTCCGTAAGGTGCCGGGCGTGAAAACGACACGGGGAATCAGACTGACCGCGATGGCGGCGATAACGGTCCTCGCCCTGACGGGCTTCTCGACGGGGCGAGGCCACGGCACCACGCACAGCAGGCACGGCAGCGGTCACGGCGGCGGGTGCAGCAGTTCCTCGCAGCGCCAGAACGGCTCCGGCTCCGCCGGCTCCTCCACCTCCTCCACCTCCTCCAGCTCCTCCGACGACGAGGACGACGACTACGGCTCGGGCTACCGCGGCGGCTACCACAGCGGTACGAACCGGCGCGGCGTCCCGACGCCGCGCGCCACCGGGACCGGGAGCGCCGCCTCCGACGACGGGTACTCCTCGATCAAGGCGACCGTCGTGAGCTGCGTGAGCGCGAAGCGCCCCTGGTCGACGGTCCGCCTGACGAACTCGGGCAGCGAGAGCGGCACCTACCTCGGCACCGTCTCCTTCTACGACAAGGACGGCGCGTTCCTGGACTTCGAGAGGATCGACTCCGTCCGCGTCCCCGGGGGCAAGAAGAAGACGCTCAAGATCAAGCCCAGTGATCCGCACGGCGTCGTGAAGTGCGTCCTGGAGGGCGTGTAGTGAGCCGGAGGCCCTTGCGGGCGGGGGAAACGGGGCGGCGGCCGCGAGGTCCGGCGACCCCGTAGAATTCCCCCGTGGCTGGCAGGATCAAGGACGAGGACGTGAAGGCGGTCAGGGACGCGGTCCCGATCGACTCCGTTGTCGCGGAGTACCTCCAGCTCAAGAACGCGGGCGGCGGGAACCTCAAGGGCCTGTGCCCCTTCCACGACGAGAAGTCGCCGTCCTTCCAGGTCAGCCCCGCGAAGGGCCTCTTCCACTGCTTCGGCTGCCAAGAGGGCGGCGACACCATCACCTTCGTCATGAAGGTGGACCACCTCAGCTTCTCCGAGGCCGTCGAACGCCTCGCCGGTCAGGCGGGCATCACCCTCCGTTACGAGGAGGGCGGCTACAACCCCACCCAGCAGCGCGGCGAGCGCATCCGCCTCATCGACGCCCACCGCGCCGCCGCGAAGTACTACGAGGAACAGCTCGCCGGGCCCGAGGCCGAGATCGGACGCAAGTTCCTCGCCGAGCGCGGCTTCGACCAGGGCGCCGCCGCGCACTTCGGCGTCGGCTACAGCCCGGCGGGCTGGGACCACCTCACGCGCTATCTGCGCGGCCAGGGCTTCACCGACCGCGAGCTGATCACCTCAGGCCTCTCCCAGGAGAGCCGCGGCGGCCGCCCCATCGACCGCTTCCGCGGCCGCCTCATGTGGCCGATCAAGGACATCGGCGGCGACATCGTCGGCTTCGGCGCCCGCCGCCTGCGCGAGGACGACAACGGCCCGAAGTACCTCAACACCCCCGAGACCCCCGTCTACCGCAAATCGCAGGTCCTCTACGGCATCGACCTCGCCAAGAAGGACATCGCCCGCGCGAGCCGCGCCGTCGTCGTCGAGGGCTACACCGACGTCATGGCCTGCCACCTCTCCGGCGTCACGACCGCCGTCGCGACCTGCGGCACCGCCTTCGGGACCGAGCACATCAAGATCCTGCGCCGCCTCCTCATGGACAACGGCAGCGCCCGCGTGATCTTCACCTTCGACGGCGACGCGGCCGGGCAGAAGGCCGCCCTGCGCGCCTTCGAGGACGACCAGAAGTTCGCCGCCGAGACGTACATCGCTATCGCCCCCGACAACATGGACCCCTGCGACCTGCGTCTCGCCAAGGGCGAGCAGGCGGTCGCCGAACTCGTCGAGCCGCGCGTCCCGCTCTTCGAGTTCGCGCTGCGCCAGATCGTCTCGCGCTACGACCTGGAGACCCCCGCGGGCCGCGCCGCCGCGCTCGACGAGGCCGCGCCCGTCGTCGCGAGCGTCAAGAACGTCGCGCTGCGCCACGCCGTCGCGGTGCAGCTCGCCGGGATGCTCGGCTACGGCCCCATGGACCAGCAGGAAGTCGTACGGCGCGTCGCGACCGTCGCCCGCTGGGCCCGCGAGCACCGCGGCGAACCCCTCCCCGGCGGTCCGCGCCGCCCCGCCATGGCCACCGCGGGCGCCCCCCAGCGCCCCGGCACCTCCGGCCCCGCGCTCATCCTGCGCAACCCCGCGCACATGACCGAGCGGGAACTGCTCAAACTCGCTCTCCAGCGGCCCGAACTGGTCTCCCCCGCCTTCGACGCGTACGAGATCGACGAGTTCACCGCCGAGCCGTACGCCGCCGTGCGCCAGGCCATCGCCGACGCGGGCGGCGCCGAGGAGGGCGTCCACGACGCGATGGCCTACCTCACCGCCGTGCGCGAGGCGGCCCCCGACGACCGCGTCCGCGCGATGGTCACCGAACTCGCCGTCGAACCGATCCGCCGCCGCGTCGTCGACGACGTCTACGCGGGCGAGCAACTCGTCCGGGTCCGGGTCCGCGCCGTCCAGCGCCGTGTCACCGAGCTCCAGGGCACCTTCACCCGCGTCTCGACGCAGGGCGACCAGGCCCGCGCCGCCGAGGTCCAGAGCGAACTGTGGGTCCTGGAGCAGTACGGCCGGGCGCTCCAGCAGCAGGGCGCGGCAGCCCTCTGAGCGCCGTGGCGCCGCGCCCCCACCCCTGCGCCACGCCCAGCGCACCCAGCACCACCACCGCCCCCACCCCCTGCACCGCCGTCAGCGACTCCCCGGCCGCGAGCCCGAGCAGCGTCGCCACGACCGGGCTGAGCAGGCTCAGGAAGGACACCTCCGTCGCGGGCAGCGCGCGCAGCCCCCGGAACCACAGCGCGTACGCGAGCGCCGTGCCGACCACCGTCAGGTAGCCGTACCCGAGCAGGTTCTCGCCGCTCGGCACCGGGGGAGCGCCCTCGCCCCACAGCGTCAGCGGGACGAGCAGGAGCCCGCCCCACGTGAGCTGCCAGCCGGTCGTGGCGAGCGGCGGGGCCGGTGAGGTCCAGCGCTTGCCGAGCACGACGCCCGTCGCCATGACGAGCGCCCCGCCGAGCGCCGCGAGGACGCCGAGGGCGTCGAGCCGCGCCTGCGCGCGCAGCACGAGCAGCGCGACCCCGGCGAGGCCCGCGCAGCCCGCGAGCACGACCCGTACCGGCACCCGCACCCCGAGCAGGCGCGCGCCGAGCCCCGCGACGAAGAGCGGTTGCACGGCCCCGAGCGTCGCGGCGACCCCGCCGGGCAGGCGGTACGCGGCGACGAAGAGCAGCGCGAAGAAGCCGCCGATGTTGAGCACCCCGAGCACGAGGGAGCGCCACCACCAGTCGCCGCGCGGCAGCCTTCGCGCGAGCGCGAGGAGCACGAGCCCGGCGGGCAGCGCGCGCAGCGTGGCGGCGAGCAGCGGGCGGCCCGGTGGCAGGAGCGAGGTGGTGACGAGGTAGGTGGAGCCCCAGGAGAGCGGGGCGAGGGCGGTGAGGGCGAGCAGCCCCGTACGTCGATTGCTTAGCACTAAGCAAAAGTAGCTCAGCGCTAAGCGAGATCGCCAGGGGTGGCCGACGGATATCTCAGCGATGAGTAAAA
The DNA here is from genome assembly GCF_044749745.1 of Streptomyces sp. NPDC088923. NCBI lineage: Bacteria > Bacillati > Actinomycetota > Actinomycetes > Kitasatosporales > Streptomycetaceae > Streptomyces > Streptomyces sp. NPDC088923. Next base: position 1,838,427 of record NZ_JBIVIO010000001.1, read on the forward strand.
ATCACGGCGGGCCGTCTAGACTTCCGCGCATGGCGGATCACGTGGAACGGGTGCTGGGGCAGTGGGCGGCCGAACGCCCCGCGCTCGATGTCTCGCCCATGGCCGTCATCGGCCGCGTCAAGCGCCTGCACCGCTTCGCCGAGGCCGCGACCCGCCGCACCTTCGCGGCCCACGGACTCGACCACGCCTCCTTCGACGTCCTCGCGACGCTCCTGCGCGGCGGCGCCCCCTACCGCCTCACCCCCGCCGCGCTCATGCGCGACGCGATGGTCACCTCGGGCGCGATCACACAGCGCCTCGACCGACTGGAGGAACGCGGCCTCGTGAGCCGCGCGCCGAGCCCCGAGGACGGCCGCGGCGTCCTCGTCAGCCTCACCGAAGCGGGCCGCGCGCTCGTGGACGAGACCCTGCCCGACCACCTCGCCACGGAGGAGGGCCTTCTCGCCGGTCTCGACCCGGCGGGCCGCGCGGCCCTCGCCGAGGCGCTCGGCCACCTCCTCGACTCGCTGGAGAATCGGCACTGACCCCTCCGGCGACCGAACCGCGGCGGCGCCTCACCGCCCCCGCCCGCCGTCACCCGCCCCACCCGTCCCACGCGCTGACGGCGCGCCACGCCCCGGCCGCAAAAAGTCCCCGCACACCCCTCGTGGGCCGCCCTCGCCCTGTCCCACACTGAAAAACGGTGACCCGCCACCCGGCGGACAGCGGCAGCGAACCCCCCAGGAGGCCGACTCCGTGCCCACGCAGCTTCGCGCCACGACGTCCACCCCGCCCAGCGCCCGCCCCCTCCCCGGCGTCCCCACGCAGCGCACGGGCGACCGCGCCCCCGCGCCCCCTGGTGGCCACGCGCCCGACCTCTTCCGCCAGTACTTACGCGAGATCGGCCGCATCCCGCTCCTCACCGCCGCCGACGAGGTCGACCTCGCCCGCCGCGTCGAGGCCGGCCTCTTCGCTGAGGAGAAACTCGCCGGACCCGGCCCGCTCGACACCCGCCTCGCCCTCGATCTCGACCGCCTCGTCGTCCTCGGCCGCGCCGCCAAACGCCGCCTCATCGAGTCCAACCTCCGCCTCGTCGTCTCCGTCGCCAAGCGCTACGCGGGGCGCGGCCTGACGATGCTCGACCTCGTCCAGGAGGGCAATCTCGGCCTCATCCGCGCCGTCGAGAAGTTCGACTACACGCGCGGCTTCAAGTTCTCCACGTACGCCACCTGGTGGATACGCCAGGCGATGTCCCGCGCGCTCGCGGACCAGGGCCGCACGATCCGCGTGCCCGTGCACGTCGTCGAGCTGATCAACCGCGTCGTACGGGTCCAGCGCGGACTGCTCCAGGAGCGCGGCCGCGAACCGAGCCACGCGGAGGTGGCGGCCCTGCTCGGCCTCACGAAGGAACGCGTCGGCGAGATCCTGCGCCTCGCCCAGGAGCCCGTCTCGCTCCACACCCCGGTCGGCGGCGAGGACGAGGTCGCGCTCGGCGACCTCATCGAGGACGGCGACGCCCCCTCGCCCCCCGAGTCCGCCGCGCTGCTCCTGCTGCGCCGCCACCTCGAAGACGTCCTCTCGACCCTCGGTGAGCGCGAACGCCAGGTCGTCCAGCTCCGCTACGGACTCGACGACGGCCGCCCCCGCACGCTGGAGGAGATCGGCGCCCTCTTCGGCGTCACCCGCGAACGCATCCGCCAGATCGAGGCCAAGACCCTCGCCAAACTCCGCTCCCACGCCTTCGCCGACCAGCTCAGGGGCTACCTGGACTGAGGCGCGCCGGGCCGGTACGGGCACGGAGCCGCCCCCACGCCCGTACGTGGAGACGGCCCCGTACCGCCGAAGGCCCCGCGTCCCTACTCGACCTCGGCCACCGCCTGCGCGAACTGCGCCGCGTACAGCCGCGCGTACGCGCCGCCCGCCGCGAGCAGTTCCTCGTGCGAGCCCTGCTCCACGATCGCGCCGTTCTCCATGACGAGGATCGTGTCCGCGTCGCGGATCGTGGAGAGCCGGTGCGCGATGACGAAGCTCGTACGCCCGGCCGCGAGGCGCTCCATCGCCTTCTGGATCAGGACCTCGGTCCGCGTGTCCACGGAGCTGGTCGCCTCGTCGAGCACGAGGATCACCGGGTCCGAGAGGAAGGCGCGCGCGATCGTGATGAGCTGCTTCTCGCCCGCGCTCACCCCCGTGCCCTCGTCGTCGATGACCGTGTCGTACCCCTCGGGAAGCGTCCGTACGAAACGGTCCGCGTGCGCCGCCCTGGCCGCCTCCTCGATCTCCTCGCGCGTGACCTCGCGCGCGGCCCCGTACGCGATGTTCTCCGCGATCGTGCCGCCGAAGAGCCACGTGTCCTGGAGCACCATCCCTATCCCGGCGCGCAGGTCGTCGCGGCGCATCCGCGCGATGTCGACGCCGTCGAGCGTGATGCGCCCGCCTGTCACGTCGTAGAAGCGGAGCAGCAGGTTCACGAGCGTCGTCTTGCCCGCGCCGGTGGGACCGACGATCGCGACCGTGTGGCCCGGATCGACCTCCAGGGACAGGTCCTCGATGAGCGGCTTGTCCTCGTCGTACCGGAAGGAGACGTGCTCGAAGGCGACCCGCCCGCGCAGCTCCTTGGGCCGCTCCGGCTCGGCCGGGTCCGCGCTCTGCTCCTCGGCGTCGAGCAGCTCGAAGATCCGCTCGGCCGAGGCGACGCCCGACTGGATGAGGTTCGCCATCGAGGCCACCTGCGTGAGCGGCATCGAGAACTGCCGCGAGTACTGCACGAACGCCTGCACGTCACCGATCGACAGCGCGCCCGAGGCGACCCGCAGCCCGCCGACGACGGCGACGAGCACGTAGTTGATGTTCGAGACGAACATCATCAGCGGCTGCATGACACCGCTCGTGAACTGCGCCCGGTTCGACGCGTCGTACAGCGCCTCGTTGTGCTCCCGGAAGACCTCCGCCGACTCCTCCTGGCGCCCGAAGACCTTCACAAGCGTGTGGCCCGTGTACATCTCCTCGATGTGCGCGTTCAGCTCGCCCGTCGACTTCCACTGCCGCACGAACTGCGGCTGCGAGCGCTTGCCCACGCGCGTCGCGACGAGCGCGGAGAGCGGCACCGTCACGAGCGCGACGAGCGCGAGCAGCCACGAGATCCAGAACATGACCGCGAGCACCCCGATGATCGTCAGCACCGAGTTGACGAGCTGACCGAGCGTCTGCTGCAGCGTCTGCTGGAGGTTGTCCATGTCGTTCGTCGCGCGGCTCAGCACCTCACCGCGCTGACGGCGGTCGAAGTACGAGAGCGGCAGGCGCGACAGCTTCGACTGCACGTCCTCGCGCAGCCGCCTGATCATGAGGTTGATCGCCCGGTTCGAGAGCCGCACCGAGATCGACATGAGCACGCCGCCGATCGCGAAGACGAGCGTCGCGATGAGCAGCACCTCGCCGATCGCGCCGAAGTCGATGCCCTCGCCGGGAGTGAAGCGCACGCCCTTGAGGAGGTCCGCGAAGCCGCCGTCACCACGCTCGCGCGCCGCCTCGATGACCTGTTCCTTCGTCTGCCCGGCGCGCAACTGCCCGCCGATCACCCCGCCGAAGAGCAGGTCGGTCGCGTGCCCGAGGATCTTCGGCCCCGAGACCGAGGCGGCCACGCTCAGTATCCCGAGCAGCAGCATCCCCGTCAGGAGCGCCTTGTACGGCGCGAAGCGGCGCGCGAGCCGCTTCGCCGTCCCCTTGAAGTCGTCGAGCCCCTGGGCTCCGGCCGCAGCCGCCATCCGTCCACCGGGACCGGCCATCACGCGGCCTCCGCTTCCGTCAGCTGGGAGAGCACGATCTCCCGGTACGTCTCATTGGTCTCCATCAGCTCGTGGTGCCGCCCCACGCCCACGATCCGCCCCTCGTCGAGCACGAGGATGCGGTCGGCGTCGCGGATCGTCGCGACGCGCTGCGCCACGATCACCACCGTCGCCCGCGCCGTCTCGTGGCCGAGCGCCGCGCGCAGCGCCGCGTCCGTCGCGTAGTCGAGCGCCGAGAAGGAGTCGTCGAAGAGGTAGATCTCCGGGCGCCGCACGAGCACGCGCGCGATGGCGAGCCGCTGCCGCTGCCCGCCCGAGAAGTTCGAGCCGCCCTGCGCCACCGGCGCGTCGAGCCGGTGCTCCAGCTCCTCCACGAAGCCCTTCGCCTGCGCGACCTCCAGCGCGTGCCACAGCTCCTCGTCGCTCGCGTCCGGGTTCCCGTACCGCAGATTGCTCGCGACCGTCCCCGAGAAGAGGTACGGCTTCTGCGGGACGAGCCCGACCGTGCGCGCGAGCAGCGCCGGGTCGACCTCGCGCACGTCCACGCCGTCGACGAGCACCTCGCCCTCGGTCGCGTCGAACAGGCGCGGTACGAGGCCGAGCAGCGTCGTCTTGCCGCTGCCGGTCGAGCCGATCACGGCCGTCGTCTCGCCGGGCAGCGCCTCCAGGTCGATCCCCCGCAGGACCGGCTCCTCGGCCCCCGGGAAGCGGAAGCCCGCGCCGCGCAGTTCGAGCCGCCCGTGCCGGCGCAGCTCGGTGACCCCGGCCTTCGGCGGCACGACGCTCGACGCGGTGTCGAGCACCTCCTCGATCCGCTCGGCGCACACCTCGGCGCGCGGCACCATCATGAACATGAAGGTGGCCATCATGACGGCCATCACGATCTGCATGAGGTAGGAGAGGAACGCGGTCAGCGCCCCGATCTGCATCCCGCCGCTGTCGATGCGGTGCGAGCCGAACCACACGACGGCGACGCTGGAGAGGTTCACGACGGTCATGACGGTCGGGAACATGAGCGCGAAGAGCCGCCCGGTGCCGAGCGAGACCTCCGTCAGCTCCCCGTTCGCGCCGTCGAAGCGCGTCCCCTCGTAGTCGTCGCGCACGAAGGCGCGGATGACGCGGTTCCCGGTGATCTGCTCGCGCAGCACCCGGTTCACGGTGTCCAGCCGGGTCTGGAGCGTACGGAACAGGGGCCGCAGCTTGCGCACGATGAGCCCGACCGAGCCGCCGAGCACCGGGATCACGACGAGCAGGATCGAGGAGAGCGGCACGTCCTGGCCGAGCGCGAGGATCACCCCGCCGACGCACATGATCGGCGCCGAGACCATGAGCGTGAACGACATCAGGACGAGCATCTGCACCTGCTGCACGTCGTTCGTCGTCCGCGTGATGAGGGTGGGGGCGCCGAAGTGGCCGACCTCGCGCGCCGAGAAGGACTGCACGCGGTCGAATATCCGCGCCCGCACGTCCCGCCCGAGCGCGGCGGCGGTCCGGGCCCCGTAGAACACCGCGCCGACGTTCCCCGCCATCTGCACGACGGCGACGAGCAGCATAAGCGCGCCGAACTCCATGATGTAGCCCGTGTCACCCTTCACGACACCGTTGTCGATGATGTCGGCGTTGAGCGTGGGCAGGTAGAGCGCGGCGCAGGTCTGGACGAACTGGAGCAGGACGAGAAGGGCGATGGGCCGTTTGTAGGGGGCCAGCGAGGCCCGCAGAAGTCGTATGAGCACACTGCGCCTGTCGGAGAGGGGTCGGGAGCCTCCCTATCCTGAGCGATCCGCCCGTGTCCGGACCAACCGATTAATTCAAGCCCAGGTCAAATCCGGCCGCTCCGGGTTTGGGCTCACAGCGGCTGCCGCTCCCCGAAGGCCCCCGGGTGCGTCTCCTCCCGTACCGCCGTGTACTGCTGCCGCACCGCGGCCCCCACGAGCCGCTCCTCCTCGTCCGCCTCGATGACCTGCGCCGCGGCCCCCTGCCACTGCGGCGGCCGCGCCGGGTCGAGCCGTCCCTCGTGCACCCCGAGCGCCCACGCCGCCTGCCGCGCCGCCCCGAGCGCCGCGTAGTCGGCCGGCTGCGGTACGACGACGCGCGCGCCGAAGAGCGAGGCGGCGACGGCCCGTACGGCGGGCAGCCCGGCCGCCGAGCCGAGCAGGAAGACCCGCTCCACCTCCACACCCCGCGCCCGCAGCACGCCGAGCGCGTCGGCGACCGAGCAGAGCATCCCCTCGAAGGCCGCGCGCGCGAGGTGCTCGGGCCGCATCGACTCGCGCCGCAGCCCGCTGAGCGTGCCCGCCGTGTACGGCAGGTCGGGCGTGCGCTCGCCCGCGAGGTACGGCAGCAGGACGAGGCCGTGCGCGCCGGGCGTCGACTTGAGCGCGAGCGCGGAGAGCCCGTCGAGGTCGGTACCGAGCAGCTCAGCGGTGCCCCGCAGCACCCGTACGGCGTTGAGCAGCCGCACCACGGGCAGGTGCATCCCGGTCGCGTCGGCGAGCGCGGTCACGGCCGCGTCCCCGATCGCCTCGTGGTGGACCGCCATGACCGAGCCCGAGCCGCCGAGCGAGACGACCGCGTCGCCCGCGCGCACCCCGAGCCCGAAGGCGGCGGCCATCGTCTCGCCGGTCCCGGGCGCGATGAGCAGCCCCTCGGGCGTCGTCCCGGCGGCCTCGGAGGGGCCGAGCACCTCGGGCAGCGCGACGGGGTGCCCGAGCGCGAGTTCCGCGAGGTCGGGACGCCACACGCCCTCGCCCGCCGACCAGTAACCCGTGCCCGAGGCGCCGCCCCGGTCGGTGGTACGGCGCGTGGGCCGCCCGAGCAGTTGCCACACGAGCCAGTCGTGGGCCTGGAGCACGCTCGCGGTCCTCGCGGCGTTCTCGGGCTCGTTCTTCGCGAGCCAGCGCAGCTTGGTGACCTGGTGCGCGGGGCCGGGCGCGGAACCGACGGCCTCCGCCCAGGCGGGGCGGCCCCCCTCGAGCGCGTCGGCGAGGTCGGCGGCGGTCGCCTGCATGCGCTTGTCCACGCCGATGAGCGCGGGCCGCACCGTCGCGCCCTGCGCGTCGAGCGGCACGAGCGCGTGCTGCTGGGCCGAGACCCCGATCGCGCGCACTCCTTCGAGCACCCCGCCCCCGGCCGCCTCGCCCAGCGAGAGCAGCCAGGACTGCGGATCGGTCTCGTGCGGCTCGGCACCCTCGGTGGGGTGCGGGGCGTACCCCTGCTTGAGCACGGCGCCGGTGTCCGCGTCGCACACCACGATCCGGGTCGCCTCTGCCGAGCTGTCCAGTCCCGCGACTATCCCCATGACAGGGGATTGTGCCGCACGCGAGTGGCGGAGCGGCACTCGGCCGTACGGCGTAAGGGGCGGGGGGCCTTCGGCGTACGTACGGGTGCGGGGCGGCGTACGGGTGCGGGGCGGGCGGGGCAGGTGCGGCGTACGGCTGCGTCCGTCATGGCGTACGGGTGCGGGGCGCCCCCCGGCCTGGGGGACGCCCCGCACCCGTACCGCGCGGGCTCAGACCGTGCCGGAGCCGAAGTCGTCGCCGCGGTCGTTGCCCGCGAAGGCCCGTACCCGCCGCGAGACGGAGTCGGGGAGCCGGTCGCCGACCTTCACCGAGACGACGTGCACCGCCTTCCCCGCCGCGACCCGGCCCTGCTGCGTGGCGGTCTCGGTCACGTTCCGCACCGCCGGATTGTGCGAGACCTGCCGGGCGTACTTCGCGAGCTGTTCGTAGCGTTCGCGCCCGGCCCTGGTCCCCAGGACGTAGCCCAGGGCCGCGCCCGCGGCGAATGCGATCCGGTAGCGCATGATGGCGGCCACCCTTCCCTCGTGTTCGGTCTGCGTCGGTCTGCCCGTACGTGATCTTGCCCGATCATCGCCCGGCGCACCGGCCTGTCCCGATGAGGGTTCCCCGTGAGCCGGGCCGCAGCCCCAACCGATTGGCAAAGCACCCCCCTGCTTGCGCTAATGTATGAGTCGCAGCGAGCGCACACCGCACACAGCGGGCCGCGCGTCCGCTGCGGCAGGTCGATCCCCTGTAGCTCAATTGGCAGAGCAGCCGGCTGTTAACCGGCAGGTTACTGGTTCGAGTCCAGTCGGGGGAGCTCGGTCTCCTGTAGCTCAATTGGCAGAGCAGCCGGCTGTTAACCGGCAGGTTACTGGTTCGAGTCCAGTCGGGAGAGCACAGCGAAGGACCCCGGTTCGCCGGGGTCCTTCTGCGTGTCGCGGCAGGTCGGCCCCATCCGAGGCGAGAGATCGTATGACCGGCTATGCTGCGGCAGACGGCGCAGACAGGGTCCACCCGACGCGCCGCAACGGGGCGGTAGCTCAGCCGGTTAGAGCAGCGGACTCATAATCCGTCGGTCCTGGGTTCGAGTCCCAGCCGCCCCACCGCGAGGTTCCTGGGGGAAGCCTCCTGACTCGGGGTTTCGGGGAGATCCTCGTCCCGGGGCGCTCGCTCGGACTCGCCCAGCATCATTGGCTCGCTCGCCGCTGACCCGCTGCTCGCTCGAAGAGCTGAAGACAGTTCCCGGCTCACTCGAACGGCCTGCTCCGGTCGCTTGGTGATGATGAAGGCCGAACCGGCGAGTGCGGGATATTGATACGAGGCCCCTGCTGAAGACAAGGCGTCGGTGACCCGCTGCCTTTGGAGCGCTACAGCGACGCCTCCGCTCGAATGCGGCGCGGCCGTCAATCCGCGCAATGCCCGCGCCGACACAGGGGCCGTGCGACTGCGGCTCGGCTGGGCGCGCTCCGACGGCAGGGGGCATGAGCCCACGGGACGTGGTCCTGTTCAACGCCCACGCCCAAGCCCTGTGGGCCCGCTTCACCACCTGTCTGCGCCGGGAGATCGCCGTCCGGCCCGCCATGACCCAGAAGGCTGCACGCGCGGTCCTCCGCGAAGGCCGCCGATTATCAGAAGCGCGGCTTGGCCCACTTTCACGCCGCGATCCGGCTCGACGGCCCTGACGGCAGCGCACAGCCCCGGCCCCCGTACGCCGGCATCACCGGGCTCACGGACGTCATCCGCGCTGCCGCGCCGCGCACCCGTATCTCCGTCGGCTCCCACGAGGTCGGGGAACGCGAACTCACCTGGGCCAGCAGCTCGACGTGTGCGAGACCGCCGCCTTCGTCGCCGAGGCCGAATTCACCGATCAGGCCGTGGCCGCCTACGTGGCGAAGTACGCCACCGAAGTCCGCCGACGCTCCGGCACCCTCGACCGCGCCCTGTACTGCCGCCCCTGCCAGGGCCGCGGCGCCACCCTCCTACCCCACAGGACGCCGCTCCCGTGCCCGCCTGCGACGGCACCGGGCAGACCCGGCCGCTGCCCCGGCTCGCCGTCGCCCGCCATGTGCGGCGGATGATCCGCACCTGCTGGGAATTGGGCGCCTGCCGGAGTTCGCCCACCTGAAGTTCTGGAAGTGGGCGCACATGCGCGGCTTCCGCGGCCACTTCTCCACCAAGTCCCGCAGCTACTCCGTCACGCTTGGCGCGCTGCGCGATGCCCGCCGCGCCTGGCGCACCGAACAGGCCCGCGCCACGCCGGCCTGCCCCAGTGCGGCCCGCAAACCGCCCTCGTCGTCGGGGCACCGGAATTACCTCGGCACGGGCTACAGCCTCGGCGCGGCCCTCCTCTCGGCCGGCGTCTGGCACCGCCGTGAACTGGAACGCCGGTTCACGGCCGAAGGCGGCTGCTGATGGCCTCGCCCCGCCGCCCGCAGTCCTCTGCGTTGCGGACCCGGCGCTGGACTTGCTGACGGCGCCCCAGGTGATGGCCCGTCTCCAACTCGGCCGCTCCGCCGTCTATGACCTGCTCCGCAGCGGCCAGCTCGCCTCGATCATGCTCGGTCGCGCTTGCCGCAATCCCCCCGCTCCCACCGGCTTCATCCGCACCCGCCTCGAACAGGAGGCCGCCTGATGACCACGCCTCGCCTCATCCCGCCGCTCCCGCACCCGTGCGAACGAAGACGGGACCGTCTACCAGCGCAAGGACGAAAGGAGGGAAGCCGCCGGATACGCCTTCGCCCCGGCAACACCCGCCAAGCTCACAGAGAAGCTCGCCACCAGCAACCGCGGCCTCCCTATCCCGTCTGCGCAGGGCAGCGTGGCCGCCCACCTGACGTACTGGCTCGACGCTGTCGCCGTTTACCAGCTCCGCGAGAACACCCACACCCGCTACACCGCCGTCACCCGGCTCTACCTCATGCCCGGCCTCGGACGGAAGAAGCTCGCCAAACTCACCGCCAAGGACGTCCGCACCTGGCTCAACCAGCTCCGCACCACCTGCCAGTGCTGCGCCTGCGGCCTCGACGCCGCCCGTGTCGAGCCCCTCTGCTGCGCAGTTGGAATGTGCTGCTCCAAGCGGCTCTCGCCGCTGACCTTGGCCTACGTGCACTCCGTCCTCAAATCGGCCCTGGAGCACGCAGTACGCGAGGAAGAGATCCCGCGCAACGTCGCCCACAACGTCCGCACCGGCACGCCTCGGCCCCGCCACTTCGAACCCCTCACCGCCGACGAAGCCCGCCAGTTCCTGACCGCCGCCAGCGGCCACCGGCTGCAGGCGCTGTTCGAGCTCGCCCTGCGCACCGGCCTGCGCAAGAGCGAACTTCTCGGCCTGCGCTGGGAAGACCTCGACCTGGCCGGCGGATCTGCCAGCATCCGACGCACCCTCCAGCGCACCAACTCCGGCGGCCTGACCCCCCTCCCGACCAAAACCAAGAGCTCCGAACGACGCATCGCCCTGCCGACGCCGTGCCTGCGCTCCCTCGAACAGCACCGCGACCGACAGCGCAAGGAACGCGAGGCGGCGGGGACGGACTGGAAGGACAGCGGTTACGTCTTCACCCGCCCCGACGGCGCCCCAATCGAAGGATCCACCCTCACCCGGCACTTCACCACCCTGCTCCGCCAGGCCAGACTCCGCCGCATCCGGTTCCACGACCTCCGACACTCGGCGGCCATCCTCCTCCTGGAGCAAGGAGTGGAACTCATCGTGATCAAGGAGCTGTTGGGGCACGCCCACATCGGCGTCACCGCCACCGTCTACGCCCACGTCCGACTCCGCCTCCAACGCCATGCCATCGACACCCTCGGCAACGCCCTCGCTGCCCAGGACGACGACCCCGACGACCCGCCCACTGCAGCCGTCGTCCGCTGACGTTGCCGTCACCGTTGCCGTCAGACCACGCTGAAGCCCCGCCAGGTGTCACCTGGCGGGGCTTCAGATTTACATCCCGTGGATTCACTCCCGCTGCCGCTGATTGGGCCCCATCACCGAGGCGTCGCAACGCATCCGGAGCGGCTCCCCTCTCTCTTACGGGAGAGAATCAGAGCGTATCGATTTCGTTCCCCTGTGAGTCAACGATCGCATAGTCGCCGGGATAGGGGACCCAAACCCCAATCCCATTAGGCCACGAGACAATCTCAAGCGAGGCCACGTTTGAGATTGCGGTCCGGAGAAAGACCGCCTCACCGTCACTCAGGGAGAAGGTGGTTCCTACTGGCTCGAAGCACACCTCGACGCTTTCCCCTTGCGCCGCCGCAAACTTCAGGTCTACGACCTGCTCTTCCTTGCTCACCTGACTATCTCCAAGCATCGATGATCTCCTGAGTCAGCACCACGCGCGCCGGTGCAGTCTTTCCACCCTTCCCTGCAAGCGCTGCACTCTGGTAGAAGTCCTGCAATTTCTCGGCGTCACCCCTGCTCGCCAACCCTCTCAATTCAGCTGGAGAGCGTGTTCCTATGAGATGAGAGGGATCTCCAGAACCCCAGACGCGCCCGCCCACTTCTTGCAGGGTGCCACCTTCAAGTTTCGGAACGCCGACCCTGCCGCCCGGATTGGTGAGATCGGTGGTGTTCCCCTTGGAGTCGACCGAGAATCGAGGATCACAGTTGCTGTTGTGCACGAGCACGGGAGTCTCGCCCGCCAGCACATAGTACGTGTGGTCGCGATCGATGGTGAGGTCGTAGGTGCGCTGATGCTTGGTGTAATGGCGGGTCGCTGTGATGGTGACGATGGTGTCGTCAGTCGAACGGAGTCTGTCGCCGGGGTGGAGGTCTCCGGCGTTGATCCACGCCTTGTCGCTGGGTGACCAGAAGGGGTGGGTGTCCGTCGCGGTGAGCTTTGATTTTTTGCCGTCGGCCTGGACCGTCAGTTCGGTGAACTTTTTGTCGTCGTGCGTGACGATCGTTCCGACTACCTTGCGTGGAGATATCTTTCCTGTTTCCGGGTCGGCTGCAAGAACCCGGTCTCCGACGTCTACGTCTTCGATGTCTTTGGTCCCGCCGTCGGCGAGTTCCACGTCCGTGCCCGCAAGGAAGCTGTGCTTATCGCCCTTCGTCAGGCACTTCCCTATCTGCGCCGCTTCCTTGGCCAGCTTCTCCGCCTTTTCGACGTCGCGGCCAATCTTGGCGATCTTGGCAATCTTCCCTGGCGTACCGACCAGCGGAATGTCAGTAAGAATCCAGCCACATTCTGGCGATATGTCCCAGCAAGACTTCAGATCAGCGGGGTCGAAAACTAGCCCCTTGGCCATATCTACTATGTCGCCCAACCAGTGGCTCTTACCCTTGGGTGCTCTACCGTCAATGACCCTGCCGTCGTTAGTCAGTGTCTCCTGCCGGTAGGCTATACGATCACCGTTCTTGTATTTTTCCTCAGTGAAAACGTATGAATGGTCGTTACGGTCCTCCCGGGTGCTCTTCGTGAAGAACTGGTCGTATCCTCCATTCCGGTTCGCGGCCCAAGATTCGTGCACTCCGCCCGCGCATTCGCCTCTCGGTCCGCAGGACTCGTAGTGGAGCCCGGAAGGGTCGGACGAGGTGACGGGGCTGTTGTTGCTGTAGCTGTACCCGTTGATCTGTTGCGGGTCGGCGAGGTCCATGACCGGGTCGACGCTGATGAATCGGCCGGTTGTGGTGTCGTATTCGCGGGCGCCGATGTGGGTGAGGCCGGTGGTGGTGTCGTCGATGCCGACGCCGAGGTAGGTGTGTTTGTCGGGCCAGTTGGTGGGTTTTGTTCCGCGGGTTTCGCCGTAGGGCTTGAATTCGCGGCGGGTGACCGCTTGGTTGCCGGTGAGTTCGACGGCGGTTGATGAGGTGCCGAGGAGGTCGGCGGGGGTGACGGTGAGGCGGTGGGCGGTGGTGGCGCCGTTGGAGGTGGAGCGGGTGACGGTGGGGGTGCCGGCCTGGCTGTAGCTGCGGGTGGCTTTGGTGATCTTTCCGTTGGCGTCTGTGGTGAGTTCGGTTTCGCCGAGGTAGAGGGTGCTGCCGGTGGCGGAGTGCTCCAGGAGGCGGTTTCCCTCGGTGTCGTAGACGTAGGTCGTCTGGGACGTTCCGACGGTCGCCGTTCGCAGTCTCCCGGCCTGGGTCCACTTCAGGTCTTGGGTGCCGGTGGGCAGGGTGCGGGTTTCGGTGTTGCCGAGGTCGTCGTAGCGGTAGGTGCTGCTCTGGCCTGTGGCGGTGGAGGTGAGGGCGGTGAGGGTGTGGGGCTGGGCGATCGTGGGTGCGCTGGTGCCGTTGCCGGTGACCTGCTTGCCGTAGGCGTAGGTGCTGGTGACGTTCTTGGTGGCGTCGCTGGTGTTGTGCTCGGTGAGGGAGGCGCGGTTGGCGGCCCAGTCGTAGGTGAAGCTCTGCCAATAGCTGGTGGCTCCGGTGCTGACCGTGGTCGCGGTCGGGCCTGCGTTGGTGAGGGTGTCGGTGAGGGAGGTGTCAGGGGCGCCGGTGGTGTCAGCGGCGGTGTCGGAGGCGTCCGCGCCTGCCGGTCCGGAGGGTTCGGCGTTGGTCTGGTAGCCCCAGGCGCTGCCGGCGGTGTTCTTGCAGCCGGTTCCCTTGCCGTTGGGGATGAGGTTGGAGGTCCAGGCGTGGACGAGCTGCCCGAGGCGGTCGTAGGTGTAGCACTGGTTGTCCCAGGTGCCGTCTCCGAACTGGCGTGCCTGGGAGGAGATGAGGCCTGAGGCGTCGTAGGAGTAGGTGCTGTCGGTGACGCGGTGGGGGCCGGCGGTCTCGCGGTCGGTCACGGTGCGCTGGAGGCGGCCCGTGTGCTCGTCGATGAAGTTGGTGGTCCACAGGCGGGAGGGCTGTTTCCCGCTGACGGAGCGCAGGACTTCGCCGAAGGGTGAGTAGGTGGTGTCGGAGGTGTACCAGTCGATACCGGACGTGGACTCGGCGAGGCCGTCCTCGTCGTAACGGGTCAGAACGCGCTCGGCGGCCAGACCTCCGACGGCGGGCAGCGTGACGCTGAGAGGCTGTCCGGTGGGCGTGTACGTGTACTGGTAGGAGTAGGCGTTCCGGTCCAGTCCCTTGGTGAAGTCGTTTTTGGGGATGATGACGTCTTTGCCGGTGGGGCGGTATGCGGCGTCGTAGCCGGTGACGCGTGTGGTGTAGTCGCCGGTGCTGTCGTGCTGGGTGGAGGAGACGGGCTGGCCCAGGGCCCCGGGCAGTGTGTCGTACGTGTACTCCTTGACCGGATCGCCGGACTTGTCGCCTTCCCGTACCTTGGTGACGCGGCCGAGGACGTCGTAGTCGGTGGACGTGGCCCGCCCGAGCGTGTCCGTGGCCTTGGTCTGGCGTCCGGCGTCGTCGTACTCGAAGCTGCTGTCACCGGAGTCGGGGTCGGTCTGGCTCTCGAGCTGGCCAAGGGCGTTGTAGGTGTAGGTCCACTCGGTGCCGTCGGGGGCGGTGACGTGGTTGAGGTTGCCCCGGGCGTCGTACTCGTAGCCGGTGACGCGTTTCGCGGTCGCGGCGGCGTTGACGTACTGGCGGATGGACGTGGTGCGTCCGAGGACGTCGGTGTAGGTGTCGGTGACGGGGGTGGTGGAGCCGGGGGCGTCGACCTTGGTGTAGTTGTCGCCGTAGGTGGTGTAAGTGGCGTACTTGAAGGTCTGGCCGTAGAAGGTGGAGACCTGGACGGGGCGTTCTAGACCGTCGTAGCGGGTGCGGGTCTTGCTGGGGAGCAGGCTGTCCGAGCGCCGCTCGAACAAGTGCGTCGAGGGCTCGTCCTTGGCGAGGTAGGGGCTGGTCTGCTCGCTGACGAGGCCGTGGTCGTTGTAGCTGGTGTCGGTGATGATCCGGCCGCTGCCGTGCGCTTCGGTCTGTGTCTGGACGGCGCGTTGCAGGCCGTCGTAGAGAGTGACGGAGCTGCTGTAGGTGCCGTCGTCCTTCAGCGTGCGGGTGGTGACGGCGGCCGGCGAGGTCGTCTTGGCATCCGCCACAGCTGCCTGGTAGGCAATCTGTACATCCGGGTTGGTGGCCGAGGCGTGTTCCGGCAGCCAGCCCTTGACCAGGCGGCCCAGCGCGTCGTATTCGGTGCGCGTCACCCGGCCATTCGCGTCGGTGATTGCCAGGGCGGAGCCACGGCCCGGGTCGAAGGTCGTGGTGGTGCCACGGCCCATGGCATCCAGAACCTTCATGGAGGTGACTGGCCCGCCGCTGTCCTCGACCTTGCCATCAGCAGGGTTGTAGCGCGTCTCGGTTGTGCCTTCACCCGGCGCGGTGACGGTTCTCGACCTGCCCAGCGCGTCGTAGGTGAGTGTCGTCTTGAGGTCGCAGCAGTTGCCGTCGCCGTTGTTGGTGGCGACGGTCGTGGCGTCACCCTTGGTTGGTGTGGCGCCGTAGCTTCCGCCGTCGTAGCTGGTCTGGACGGTACTGATCAGCTTGGTGGCCGGGTCGGCGTCGGGGGCGCCGGAGCACGGGGTCGCGGTGGTGCGGACTTGCTTGGGCAGGGCGATGATCCAGCGGTCGGCTGCCGGGTCGTGCACGTAGTCCGTGGTGACGCAGCTCTGCTCGCTGAGGGTTTCGCCGCCCGACTTGGGCTTGACGACGGAGGTCTCCATCTTGACCGGCAGTCCGTAGGTGTCCTCGACCTCGGTCGTGGTGCGTACGGCTTCCCAGGTGGTGCCGACGGTCCTGATGGCGTCGGTGCGCTTGGTCCCTGAGCGGTACGCCTTCAAGGGCGTGAGGTCCGTGCCGTCTTCGCTCTCGCGACCGCGTGAGGCTGTCTGCTTGAGCCAGGGGTAGTTCAGGGTGCGCTGGATGACCCGCCCGTCACTGCGGTCGTAGGTGATCGCTTCCGCCACGGTTCCGGCGAAGGGCTCCGCGTCGTCGTCGGTGAGGGTGTACGTGCCGGTGGAGTCCTTGACCGTGCCGCCTGTGCCCTGGAAGTACCGGGTGGTCTGCGTCGACTGGGCCTGGGGGTCGCCGGCCTTGACGTTGCCCTTCTTGCCCTTGGTCGTGGTGACGCTGCGGTATCCGCGCCAGTCGCTGTAGGTGCGCAGTGACGGCTTGGAGAACTCGTCGTCGCTCTTGGCCCAAGCCGGG
Source organism: Streptomyces sp. NPDC088923 (assembly GCF_044749745.1). NCBI lineage: Bacteria > Bacillati > Actinomycetota > Actinomycetes > Kitasatosporales > Streptomycetaceae > Streptomyces > Streptomyces sp. NPDC088923. The sequence continues at coordinate 1,854,500 of NZ_JBIVIO010000001.1, forward strand.
CCCACGTAGGTGTACTGCGTGTAGACGGGGTCGGCGTGTGCGGCGACCTTGTCCGTCTCCACGACGGAGGAGACGACGTACTTGTTGAACCACGCCTTGGCGGGCTTCTTCTCGTCGCCGTCCGGGGACCAGCGCACGGGGAAGCAGGTGCCGTTCCTGCTCTCGGCGTCCGAGGCTGGCTCGGCGGAGCAGCCCCCCGTGTACTGGACCTCGATGTCACCGCCGTCGGGGGTGGAGACGATGCCGATGCGGGGACGGGTGAAGGGGGGCCGCTGGTCCTTGGGGCCGCTGGTGACGAGGTTGGGGAGCTGGCGGTCCAGGAGTCTGCCGTGCAGGGGGTCGCGGCTGCCAACCGTGTACGCGGTGAAGCTGACACCGGAGGCGGAGTCCTGGGTTCCGGTGTTGTCGCCGGGGGCGTAGCCGCGGTGGGTGATGGAGTTGAGCCACAGGCCGGGCGCGCTGTCGTACCACTCCTGGGGGAAGGACTGGTTGAGCTTCCAGCTGTCGACCTTCCCCAGGGCGCTCTGTCCGGGGCGGGCGGCCTTGGTGGTGATGGTGTCCAGGCGCATCTGCGTCCAGAACGACGGGAAGCTCGGGCACAGATCCGACGTGGACTTGCAGTTGAGACTGCCGGGGGTGTCCCACCAGTAGCGGTAGGCGCCGGGGTCGTCCGTCTTGGCGAAGTTCGCGGACGCGCACAGGGTCGCCGACTCCAGGCAGCGTTGCGCGGCGGTGAACTCGATGGTGGCAGCGGGCTTCGTCAGGTCCGCTACGCGCATCCCGTACTCGATGGAGGTCGGGTAGGCGAAACGGTCGTACTGCTCCGGGGACTTGTACTTTTTCCGGGCGCTGTAGTAGTTGGTCTCCTGCTTCCAGTTGACCACGGTCGTGTTGCCGTGCAGGTCGACGATCTTGTCCAGGCCCCAGCGCCATGCCTGCTGCTTGCCGCTGCCGCACCGGGAGTCGGCGAAGGCGTCCTGGTGGCAGGGCTCGCCGGGATGGTTGCCGAAGACGGGGACGGTGGAGACGGAGTCCGTGGTGGCGTGCCCGCCATCGACCTTGTTCAGGCCGTAGTAGTAGTCCGTGCCGTCGGTGGTCGTGACGACCCAGTACTCGCCGTCGTTGTCGTCATTCGCACCTCCCGTGCGCAGCTCGACGCGGGTGCCGTCGTCCTGCTGCGGACGGTAGACGTCCCCGTCCGCGTCGACCTTGACGAGTTCGGTGCTCTTCCCGTTCAGGGACATCACCGCGTTGTCCGACACCCAGCACAGGTCACCGGTCTTGTCGGACTTGGTGGTGTTGTTCGGCGTCCCGGCGTTCAGCTTCTTCGTGTCGTCCGAGCAGGAACGGTAACGGCGCTCGATGTGGCCCGGGTCGTATCCCCAGCCCTCACCGATCCACGACGACTGCGGCGAAGCGATCGCTGTCTTCCCGTCGACTTCTTGCGAGTTGTACGAAAGAGAGACCTGCGGTGTGGGCCCGGCGGGCGCCGGCGGAGTGGTGAGGGGGTAGGACCAGGCGAACGCGCCGGAGGAACTGCCCGCCGACCACTTGCCGCTCGACGCCAACGGCGTCGCCTTGAACGTTCCCCCGGGACCGCTGCCCGAGTCGACCGCACCGACCACGGCCGACGAGCCCGAGGCGGCAGCCGAACTGATCGCCGTCTTCGCCCACTGCGTGGAGACGCCTGACGCGCCCTGTGTCACGAGGGGCGTGTTCGGGCGGGGTTCGACGGTGGCGGTGACCGTCTTGGTCAAGGTGTCGTTGGTGGTCTCCAGCTCCTCGTACTGCCGGCATTCCTCGACGTCCGGCGTCGTCCGGAAGCAGTCTGGGAACTGCACCAGCCGCAGCCGCGAGGCCCAGTCGGCACCGTAGAGGTTCTGGAACTTCGCGTAGTCGAGCTGTACCGACACAGGCACGGCATCCGCCGAAGGCGCGTCCACCTGGACGACGGCGCCATCAACACCCTGTTCGACGACGTCGGTTCGCGCGTCCAGGCTGACCTGCCAGGTGCCCGTGGGCGCGGGCTGGTCGGGGGCCTGTCCCAGCTTCACCGGCAGCGAGCCCACCGGCACCGCGTCAGTTGCTGGCTGGGCGGACAGCGTGCGAGCGACGCTGCCGGAGAAGGTCACCGTCCCCGACCCGGCCGCAGGCGGCGTCGCCGTCCCTGCGGGAGCCTCGTGCTGGTCGTCGGGGACCTCGGCCTTCAGCGAGTCCAGGTTGACGTCGAAGGTCCCGCCATCCACGGGCTTGTCCTGCTTGAGCTTCTCCAACACCAACTCGTCGCGCCCCACCTCGGCCTGCTCGGGACTCGGCGGCACCGCGAGAGCCTGCGCCGGCAACAGCCCGAGGACCAGCGCCACACCGAGGACCGTCCTGGTGGCACGACGTGATGGACGGCGACGTGCGCGCCGCGATTGACCGAACACTGGCGGAGAGTCCCCTCGGACCGTGGGAGCGAGACCACACCGGTCACGCAGGAGACAGCTGATGCCCGAGATTTTGTGACCGTCAGGTGAAGATCCGCCAGCTATGCAGCTCCTGTGTGATCATCATCACGCATCAGGTCGGGACTCATGTTTCTATTTACGAACCCTTCGCTCAAATAGGTTCTGTTGTTTCGAACGGTGCGGTCAGTTTGTATGGGGCAAAACCCCCACATGGAGCCTTAGGGGGCATTTCTGAGGGGCTTTCATGCCTGTTGATAGGGATTTAGCGTCCCGCGAGAGTTGCGTGGGTCGTGTGTCCGGCCTTGAGTGGCGATCAAGAGAGCTAATCGGTTACCCCTGATCGCGTACTTCATGTGTGGAGATTCCGTGACCTCCGGTAGGGGAGCGGGGCATCATCAGCACGCTGACCGCGCTCTCATCACTGCCCCCAGCATGCGAGGCCGGCGCGTCGCACAGCCACGCCGGGTCGTTGTGACCAGGCCCAAGGGGAGGAACAGGAAGCGTTGTTGTCACAACGACAGAGGCTGCGCAAACGCGGTGCCCTGACAGCAGGTGGGCTCGCCGCCGCGATCCTCGCCTCCGGGCTCACGTACGTCGGCCTGCATGACGCCCCCGCTCAGTCGGCCGCCGCCCCCGCACGCCCCGCGAAGGCCGCGCCCCGCACGGTTGATGCCGCTGTCGCCGCAGCCTCCCGCACCGGGAAGTCCGTCGAGGTGACAGCGCTGCGTACGCCCACCTCCACGACGTGGGCGCGCCCCGATCACCTCATGGAGCGCCACATCACGCCCGTACCGATCAGGGTGTTCAAGGACGGCGAGTGGAGGCCCATCGACGCCACGCTCACGCGTACGAAGAGCGGCTGGGAGACCAAGGCGACCAGCGCCCGCATATGGTTCTCACCCGGCGGGCGCGGCGAGGGCAAGCGGTCGTCCCGGTCGGTGCGCCGCGTGCCCCTGCTCCAGCAGGCGGCAGCGGCTGACGCCGAGCCCCAGACCCCGCTGGCGTCCCTCGATGTCGGCGACCACACGGTGCAGTTGACGTGGCCCGGTGCCGTTCCGACGCCCATCGTGGACGGCTCCCGCATCCTCTACCCCGAAATCCTCCCCGGCGCCGACCTCGTCCTGACCGCGGACGACGGAGGATTCGCGCAGCTCCTGGTCGTCAAGAACCGTACGGCCGCCGCCGACCCGCGCGTGCGCCAGCTCTCGTACGGCCTGACGTCGAGCACCCTCGTCTTCCGCATCGACCCGCTCTCCGACATCGTCTCGGCCGAGGACAAGAACGGCGACGAGGTCGCCTTCTCCCCGTCCCCCGTCATGTGGGACAACGCCGGTATGCCGGCGGTGACCGACGGCCAAGTAGGCGCGAGCGCACAACCCTCCACGGCCGAAAGCCTTCCTCCTGCCTCCTCCGAGACGCCCGAGGAGAGCCCCACTGCCACCGCGGAAGAGGAGGCGGAGGTGGAGACGGACGAGCAGACCGACACGAACCCGGAGGTGCTCCCAAGCTCCAGCGACGAGCCGGCCCCCTCCTTGTCGGAAGCCCCCCTGCCTTCCGTTCCGGCGGAGCCGACCGCTGCCCCGAGCCAGTCCGGCAGCGCGGCCACCCTCGGCCTGCCCTCGCTGGACGGCCCCGGCCCGGACTCTCACGGCTCCCTCGTGGACGCCGACCTGGTGGGGGACCAGTGGCTCATCAAGCCGGACGCGGACTTCCTGGACGCCGACGACACCGTGTACCCGGTCTTCATCGACCCTTCGATCACCAAACAGCTCAAGAGCTGGACGACCGCCTACAGCCGTTTCCCGAAATCCACGTTCTACAACGGCCGCAACTTCAACAAGGGCGGCACTCACGAAGCACGTGTGGGATTCGAGTCCGATACCTGGGGAACGTCCCGCTCCTACTTCAACATGGACTTCGGGTCGGACCTGAAGGGCGTCAAGATGGAGGACGCCACCTTCCGCCTCCTGGAAACGTATTCCTGGTCGTGCAGCGCCCGGTCCATGAGCGTGCACGTCACGGGAAAGATCGGGTCGAAGACCAACTGGTCCAACGCTCCCAAACTCCACGACGGCAACAAAATCACCAGCCGGCCCTTCGCCCACGGGTACAAATCCGGATGCAAGGACGCGTACGAAACCTTCAAGGTGACCAAGCAAGCCCAAGCAGCGGCCGACGACGGAAAAGACATCCTCACCTTCGGGCTTCGCGCCTCGGACGAGAAATCGCAGTACGCGTGGAAGAAGTTCCGCGCCAACGGCAACGACGGCATCCCCACCCTGAAGCTGACCTACAACCGCAAGCCCTCCGCCCCCACCGGCCTGGACCTCAGCCCCGACTCGAAGTGCACCACCACGGAGCCCTACGTCCGCATGGGCGCCGAGGACATCACCTTCACGGCCAGCGCCGCCGACAAGGACGGCAACCTCGACTACCTCGACTTCGACCTCTGGCCCACTGGTAAATGGGACACCACCAAGGACCTCCTGAAGACGACGGGACAGGCCAACCTCTCCGGCTCCTCGGCCAAAGCGACCACCGCGAAATTCCCGACGAGCAGACTCACCAACAACACGCTCTACTCGTGGCGCGTGAAAGCCATTGACGACCGCAAGGCGGCCTCCTCCTACTCCCCGTCGAAGACCCCCTGCCGGTTCATCCTCGACACCGCGGCCCCCAAGGCCCCCGAGGTGACCTCCACCGACTTCCCTGACGCCGACTTGAGCGACAACGGATTCGGCAACGGCAATGAAGACGCGGCCTGGAGCACCAAGAAATTCGGCACCGCCGGCTCCTTCACCTTCCGTGCGCTGAACACCGACGTCGTGAAGTACGAGTACAGCTTCAACGGCGGCAACTACAACTTCTCCCGCACCCGCACCGCCGGAGCCGCGACCTCTGTCAAGCTCACCATCACGGACGCCAAGCCGCCCACCGCCGGCCCGAACGTTCTCTACGTCCGCACCGTCGACGGAGCCGGCAACGTCTCCCAGCCCACGAAGTACTACTTCTACGTCTCACCACGCGACGAAGCCGACGCGCCGGGCGACTTCACCGGTGACAAACTCCCCGACCTCATGACGGTCACAGAGGCGGGCAACCTCGCGCTCTATCCCTCCCAGGGCCAGGCGACCGACGTGACGAAGGGCAGCGGCGACCTCGACTACTCCATGTCCGGCGCCTACCGCGCCAACCCGAGCAAGGACCCCGCGGGCGACGACCTCCCGCCCTACGTCTCCGCCTCCGGCCACTTCAAGGGTGACACCCTGATCACCCACAACGGCGACATCTACGGCGGCGACGGCCTGCAGGACCTCGTGGCCCGTGTCGGCGGGAAACTCTGGGTCTACCCCGGCGACGGATACGGAGCCGTCAACACCGACAAACGGCGCGAGATCCTCCTGCCCTCCAACGCACCCGACCCCGCCAAACTCATGCAGATCATGGCCGCGGGTGACATCACCGGCGACGGCAAAACCGACTTCTTCGCCACGGCCCCAGACGGTCTCTGGGCGTTCACCGGCTACAACGGCGCCGCCATCGCCACCGCCACCCACCTCACCAGCGCGTCCTGGCTCGACCGGGACATCGTCATGGTCCAGGACATCAACCGAGACGGCGCCGCCGACCTGCTCTTCCGCGACGACCGCACGCAGATGCTGCAACTCCGTCTCGGAAAGAAAGCCGCATCCGGCGGCACCGACCTCAACTCACTCGCCGTCGCCGCCAACTCCGTGACGGGCGTGGACGACCCCTACACCGGCAACAACTGGACCCGCGCCAGCATCCCCTTCGTCATCGGCACCCCCGACGCCAACGGCGACGGCATCCCCGACGTCTGGACCGTCCGCAGCGACGGCTCCGTCCGCTTCTACGCCGGAGAGAAAACCGTCCTGCCGGGCGCGGGCTCCACCATGATCACCGCGAACGACGCCTGGAAGAAACGCATCGCGGTCGGCTGAACCACCACCGGTCCGGGCTGAGGGAGCGTCCAATCCCCAGCCCGGACCGCATGGGCACGTCGCGTCTCCGACGAGGCGCTGCCGTTCGTGGCGGGTACGCGTTCAGATGGTGACTCTGCGCGCGGAAAAGGCGACGGCGTTTTCTCTCGCGGGTACGGACGACTTCTCTCGCGGGTACGGACGACTGCGCCTGGGTGCCCACGGTCGAGTCGGCGGAGTGGCTTCGGGTGGATCGGTGAGGCCGCCGGCACAGCCGTCTCCTCACGGCCCCGAGGCACCCGCAGGCTCGCTCGCCATGCGTCCAGCGGCGCGCAGACGGCGGTTCGTAAGAGGCCTCCGAGGTTTCCGGCCGGGGCAGGGGCCCGCCCGCGGCTTGCGCGACCGGTGTGCCGGACGGTCGTCCGCCTGGGCCGGGCTCCTCGTCGGCTCAGTCCTCCGCTGCCGTCCGGCCTGCCGGATCGGGGGCCGTGTCCGTACCCGTACCGGTATCCGCCTCCGGCAGTGGCACCCAGCGGTGGGACCAGGCCACGACCGCGTCCAGGACCGGGGCGAGTTCGCGGCCCTTCGGGGTCAGTTCGTACTCGACCCGTACGGGGGTCTCCGGCAGGACGCGGCGGACGACGAGGTCCTCGGCCTCCAGGGTGCGCAGTCGTTGGGCCAGCATCGTGTCGCTGAGGCCGGGGACGGCCTGCTTGATGAGCGAGTACTGGTGGTGCCCGGTGAACAGCGCGCGCAGGATGGCGCCCGTCCAGCGCGCGCCGATCAGCTCGATCGCGTGGTGGAAACGGGTGCAGACGCGGTGGACCTCGTCGTCGCTCATGCTCAGCTCCGGCGCAGCGGGCGCAGTGCGGCGCTGACCTGCGTCAGCTCGTCGAGCATCGCCTTGGCGCTCGTCTCCATGACGTCGTTCGCCTCGACGCGACCGTCCTTGAGGAACTGCTGCACGAACGGGATCGAGACCGCTTCGAAGACGGGGGTCATCTTGAGCGTCGTCACCACCTGCTTGATCATCTGGGCGGCGCGGGTGCCCGCCGAGACGCCACCGTAGCTGACCAGGCCGACCGGCTTGTAGGCCCACTCCAGGCACAGGTAGTCGATGGCGTTCTTGATCTCGGCGTTGTAGCCGTAGTTGTACTCCGGCATGACGAAGACGAAGGCGTCGGCGCTCTCGACCCGCGCGCTCCAGCGCTTGGTGTGGTCGTGCGTGTACTGGCGCAGGCGGGGGTGGTTCGGCTCGTCCATGAACGGCAGGTCCAGCTCGGCCAGGTCCACGAGGTCCACCTCGTCGAAGCCGCCGTGCTCCCGGGCGACGGCGTCGATCCACTGGCCGACGGGGAGGCCGACGCGGCCGGGGCGGGTGCTGGCGATGACGATGCTGAGCTTCGGCATGAAGGGGACCTTCTGGTACGGGGATCGGTGATCCGGCGGGCGCAAGTTACTCAGTAAAGGAAAGTCGCTCAGTATTCCTTAGTCAATGGGTGGGGGTGTGGCCTTCGTCTCGGGTGCGGGTGCGGGTGCGGGTGTCGGGCGGGCGTACGGGGAGCGGGCGTACGCGGGGCTCGGTCGTAGCGCATCCCGGATCTCGGGCGTACGTGCGAGCGATCGCCCGGATCGCTGAACCCGGGCGGCTGCCCGGAGTGGCCGTCCGGGACCGGGGCAGGCTAAGCAGTCCGGCGGGCGTCTCCGAGGGCCGCCCGCCGGGCCCACCGGAGAGCGGGCCCGCGACAGGGAGAGTACGCATGGCCGTCAAAGGGATCGATGTCAGCAGCCACCAGGAGTCGTTCGACGCGGACGGCATGGCCTTCGTCTTCGTGAAGGCCACCGAGGGGCGCACCTACACCAACTCGCGTCAGCGGGCGCAGGCGAAGCGGGCGAGGGACGCCGGCTGTGTCGTCGGCTTCTACCACTTCCTGTGGCCGGGCAACATCCAGGCGCAGGCCGAGTACTTCGTCGAGCAGTGCGCGAGCGTCCCCTACGACTTGCTCGCCTGCGACTGGGAGTACACGGGCGACGGGACCGCGGCGAGCAACAAGGAGAAGGACCAGTTCCTCAAGGCGGTGCAGAAGCTGCGCGGTTCCAACCACCGCGTGCTGCTCTACTGCAACCGCGACTTCTGGCTCAACAGGGACACGACGTCCTTCGCGGCGGACGGCCTGTGGATCGCCGACTACAACGGCAAACCGGGCGAACCCTCGATCAAGGCGCCGTGGCGCATCCACCAGTACACCTCCGAGCCCATCGACACGAACATCGGCAACTGGGAGGACAGGGCCGCCCTGAAGAAGTGGGCGAAGGACTGAGCCGACGGGCAGGCTGCCAGCCGATCCGCTGATCCCACCGACGCTGAGGCCGGGGCCGGTTGTCGGCGGATCGAGGCTCACGACGGCCCGTACGAACGAAGGACTTCGGACGCGCGGCGGGGAGCGGACGCCGGCGATCCCGCCGCCGCGCCGCCCACTGTTCTTCCGGCCGGGCGGGGCGCGTCCCCGTGCGCCGTTCCCTCAGACGCCGAACGGCGACGCGTAGCGGACCGTTCCCGAGGGGAGCGGGACCGCGGGGTCGAGGCTCAGGGCCATGAGGGACTCGTCGGGGACGTCGATGCTGAGGCGGATGCCGTGCGCCAAGGCGCGCGTGAAGCCGAAGCGGGGGTAGTACGAGGCGTGCCCGAGGACCACGACGTGCTTCTCACCGCGCGCGGCGGCAGCCGCGAGGACGGCCCGGATCGCCGCCGAGCCCGCGCCCTCGCGCTGCCGGTCCGGACGTACGGCGCAGGGCGCGAGGCACAGCGCGGGCGTCTCACCGACGTGGCAGCGGGTCAGCGGCGCGTACCCCACGGGCCAGCCCTCCGCGTCGCGGGCCACGTACGAGAGCCCGTCGATCCACGCGCCGGGATCGGCCCGCAGCGCGTCGACGAGACCGGCCTCCTCGGGAGTGGGGAAGGCGGCGGCGTTCAGCGCGTGCACGCGGCGACGTCGGCGGGGGTCTCGGGACGGGTGGTCCAGATCATTGCGGGCTCTCGGGGCCGGGGGCGGGCGGTCGCGAGCTGTTGTACCGCGCGTACCAGGACCCTGATCAGTGGTTTTCCTGGGCTCAGCGCGCCGCGAGCGGGCTCAGGGTCATCGGGCTCACGTTTCCCTCCAGCATGGCGCCCAGGCCTTGGACCGCGCACATGCCGGGGTTTTCCGCGATGCGGATCGGCATTCCCGTGGCCTCCTTGAGCATGCGGTCGAGGCCGGGCAGGAGGGCGCTGCCGCCGACCGCCGTGAGGCCGCCCTCGGCGAGGTCGGCGACGAGGTCGGGCGGGCAGGAGCGCAGGACGCGGCCGATGCCGTCGAGGATCGTCGTGAACGGGGCGCTGATCGCCTCGCGCAGCGCCGCCGTGTCCACGGTGACCGAGCGGGCCAGGCCCGTGGCCGCGTCCCGGCCGTGGATCTCGGTGGTGCCGGTGCGCGGGTCGGCCGCGTCGATGGCGAGTTGCAGGGGTCGTACCGACTGCGCGGGCAGCAGCAGCTCGTGGCGGTGGCGCAGGTGCGCGACGATCGCGTGGTCGATCGCGTCGCCGCCGACGGGGAGCCGCTGGGCCGTGACGATCGCGCCGAGGGAGAGCACCGCGATCTGCGTCGTCGCGGCGCCGCACGCCATGATCATCGTCGCCTCGGGCCGCTCCACGGGCAGCCCGCAGCCGACCGCCGCCGCGATGAGCGTGTCCACCAGTTCGACGCGGCGGGCGCCGAGCCCGACCAGCGTCTCGACGGTCGCGCGGCGCGCGAGGGGGTCGGACTCGTGCGGGGTGCAGGCGGCGGCGCGCAGCCGCGGCTTGCGGCGCAGCGCCCGGCGCAGCTTGTCGCCGAGCAGGTGCCGCAGCATCCGCTGCGCCATGTCCACATCGACCACCGTGCCGCCCGAGACCGGCCGCACGACGCGGATGTACTCGGGGGTGCGGCCCGTCATCTGCTGGGCGAAGGCGCCGACCGCGATGAGCCCCCCGGTCCGCGTGTTGACGGCCGCGACGCTCGGCTCGTCGACCACGATGCCCTGGCCCTTCACGAACACCCGCGTCCGGGCGGCGCCCAGATCGACGGCGATGTGGCAGCGGCGCAATTGCTCCAGGCTGACGGTCACGGCCTTGCCTCCCGAGGTACGGACCGGAAGGAGCCACCGGTCGGCGCCCCTGCCCACGAGGGTGGTCGCCCCCCGTCCCGGCTGCCCGCCGGACTGCGCCGATCGGGTCGCGGCGGACCGGGTGAAACGCCGGGCGGCGCGCGCCGGACGGGCAGGCCGGTAATGGTCCTGACCGATGACCGGGCCTTACTCGATGGTCCCGGGCCCGCTGTCAAGATCGCCTCGGCCGTACGTGGCGGCCCTGGCCTGATCTTTTCTCCCCCGCCCGGACCCGGCTCCCGCGCCCGCCGGACCGCTCCGGCCCGCACGTACGGGGGAGCGGTGCCGCGCTCCCGCTCGTACGGCCGCACGGCCGCCCCCGCGCCGCCCCACGGTCACCCGCGCACGATATGGCCGAAACCCAAGCGCCGCCGCTGACCTGCCCGTTGGCGGCAATGTGCCATGGCCGCTTTCCGCCAGTGCTCCGCAACTCTTCCGCAACACAGCGCACTTCACACTCTTCGGCAGCGCGTCCCACCCCCTGGCCGCGCTGACGAAGAGAGGGCTTTCATGACCAGATCCGCACCCCTGTGGCGCAGAGCCGGGCTGCTGCCGGCCGGGCTCGCGCTCGCCCTGCTCCCCGGCACCGCGCTCGCCCACGCCACCGGCCCCGCGACGGCGGACACCACCCCTCGGTCCGCCGCCCCCGCCCGTACCGCCGCCCCGACCCGTACCGCCCAGGCCGCCGCGACCGTCAACCTCGTGACCGGCGACCGGGTGACCCTCACCGAGCTCCCCGGCGGCAAGCGGACCGTGACCGTGGACCGTGCCGCGGGCGCGACCGGCGTCGTCCGCACCGAGGAGGCCGGCGGGCACGTCAGGGTCGTCCCCGCCGAGGCGGAGCCGTACCTCGCGCAGGGGACGCTCGACCCCCGGCTCTTCGACGTCACCGAGCTGGTCGCCCAGGGGCTCGCGGGCGAGGGCGGCAAGGCCCCGGCGCCGCTGCCGCTCATCGTGACCGGGACGGCCGCGAAGGCGAAGTCCCGTACCGCGCCGACGCCTTTGGCCGGTACCACCCGCGTCCGCGCGCTGCCGAGCATCGGCGCGACCGCCGTGACGGCGAAGCAGCCCGCCGCCTTCTGGGAGAGCCTCACCAAGAGCGCGAAGAAGACCGGGGCCACGCGCTCCTTCGCGGCGGACAGTGGTGTCGGCAAGGTGTGGCTCGACGCGAAGGTCAAGGCCGACATGGCCGAGTCCAACGAGCAGATAGGCACCCCGCGGGCGTGGGAGGCCGGGCTCACGGGCAAGGGTGTCGAGGTCGCCGTGCTCGACACGGGCATCGACCCCGACCACCCCGACCTCAAGGGCCGCGTCGTCGCCAGCAAGAGCTTCATCGAGGGCCAGGAGGTCGCCGACCGCAACGGCCACGGCACGCACACCGCCTCGACCGTGGGCGGCAGCGGCGCGGCCTCGGACGGCCGGGAGAAGGGCGTAGCCCCGGACGCGGACCTCGCCATCGGCAAGGTCCTCAGCGACGAGGGCGAGGGCAGCGAGTCGCAGATCATCGCGGGGATGGAATGGGCCGCGAAGGACCTCGGCGCCAAGGTCGTCTCCATGAGCCTCGGCTCCAGCGAGCCCAGTGACGGCACCGACCCCATGGCGCAGGCCGTCAACACCCTCACCGAGGAGACCGGCGCGCTCTTCGTCGTCGCGGCGGGCAACTACGGCTCGCCGGGCTCGATCGGCTCGCCGGGTGCCGCCGACGACGCGCTCACCATCGGCGCCGTCGACTCCGCTGACGAGGCCGCGTACTTCACGAGCAAGGGCCCGCGCTACCTCGACAACGCGCTCAAGCCCGATCTCTCCGCGCCGGGCGTCGACATCCTCGCGGCGCGCTCCTCGCTCGTCGCGGGCGAGGGCGCGTACACGACGATGAGCGGTACGTCGATGGCGACGCCGCACGTCGCGGGCGTCGCGGCCCTGCTCGCCCAGGAGCACCCCGACTGGGACGCCGCGCGGCTCAAGAACGCGCTCATGTCCACGTCGAAGACCCTCGACGCCTCCGCGTACGACCTCGGCGCCGGCCGCGTCAGCGTCCCCGACGCGACGACGAGCCCGCTCACCGCGACCGGGAGCGCCGACCTCGGCTTCTACTCCTGGCCGTACGAGGACAACAAGCCGGTCACGAAGACCCTCACGTACACGAACGACTCCGGCAGCCCGCTCACCGTGCGCCTGACCACGAGCGACGTGCCCGAGGGCACCGTCACGCTCGCGGACACCGAGCTGACCGTCCCCGCGCACGGCAGCGCGCACACGACCGTCACGGGTGACGGCACGGGCGCCCCGGTCGGGCAGCTCTCCGGGCAGGTCCTCGCGAAGGACGAAGACGGGAAGCTCCTCGCCCACACCGCCTTCGGCCTCGTCAAGGAGGAGGAGCGCTACACGCTCACGGTCCACGTCAAGGACCGCGACGGCGCCCCGGCCCCCGCGAACCTCGCCCTCCAGACCCTCAGCAAGGGCGCCGACACCCTGCCCGAGACGGTCGGCGAATCCGGCACCGTCAAGCTCCGCCTGAAGCCGGGCAGTTACGCGCTGAGCACCTTCCTCGACGTGCGCGGCTCGCACGGCGCGGACTCGCTCGGCCTCGGCTACCTCACCGCGCCCGAGATCACCCTCGACCGCGACCGCGAGGTCACCCTCGACGGCCGCACCCTGCGGGAGATCGGCACGAAGCTCCCGCGCGCGACGGAGACCCGTCAGCTCATCATGGAGGCGACGCGCTCCGCGAACGGCTCGGCCTACAGCGCGCAGGCGCAGGTCCCGCTCACGTACGACAGCGTCTTCGCCGCGCCCACCACGAAGCCGAAGAGCGGCACCTTCGAGTACCGCACGGTGTGGCGGCTCGGCAAGCCGCTGCTCAGCGGCAAGGCGGGCGGCAAGGCGGTCTCGGAGCTGACCGTCCAGTCCGGGTCCACCGGCCTCGACGGCAAGCTGAGCGCGAAGCTCTTCGACGCGGGCAACGGCGCGGCCGCCGCGTACGAGGGCAAGGAGGTGAAGGGCAGGGCGGTCCTCGTCCACGCGGACAAGACCGTCGCTCCCGCCGATCTCGCGCGGTACGCCGAGGACGCGGGCGCGGCTGCGCTGCTCGTGACCGACGACGCTCCCGGGCGGCTCATGGCCTTCTTCGGCACCGATGCGGGCGCCGACCGCTCCTTCCCGGTCGCCACGGTGAACGCCGCCGACGGCAAGGTGCTCGCCCGGGCGGCGAAGGGCGGCGAGAAGCTGAAGCTGACGGGGACGCCGCAGGCCCCGTACATCTACGACCTCTCGGTCGGCCACCCCGGCGCGATCCCTGACAAGGACCTCACGATCGCCCCGCGGGCCAAGGACCTCGCGACGGTCGACACGACGTACTACGGGGCGAAGGCCCAGACGGGCGGTGAGTTCCGCTACTCGATCGCTGACGCCTTCCCGATCGGCGTGGGCTTCCTGGAGCGGGCCGCCTTCCCCGGCACCCGTACCGACTACGTCTCGACCGCGGACGACCTGCGCTGGCACGAGACCGTGCAGGCCGGGCCGGAACTGAGCCTGGAGGAGCGTGGTGGGCTCGCCGCGTACCCGGCGGGCAGGAGGACGGCGCTCGACTGGTTCAAGCCGGTCCTGCACCCCTACCTGGGCACCGGGCTCGGCTGGGGCCAGACCCGCCGGGGCGACGACCTCGCCTTCAACACGCCGGGCTGGGGCGACTCGGGCCCCGACCACACGGGCTTCGGCGACGTGTGGAACGACGAGTCGCTGACTCAGACCACGCAGGTCCAGGTCGACGGCGAGACCGTCACGAAGGCGACGAGTTCCGGCGCCTACGTCTGGGACGCCGACCCCGCCGAGCACACGTACAAGATCATCACCGACACGGCACTCGACCCGAAGGTGTGGGGCACCGGCGTCAAGGGCCACTCCGCCTGGGAGGTCCGCTCCGCGCGGACGCCGGCGGACGTCGAGACGACGCTGCCGATGATCAACCTGAACTACGACGTCGACACCGCGCTCGACGGCACGGTCCGGGCCGGGAAGCGACTGCCGCTCGCTCTCACGGGCGAGTACGTGGCGGGCGCGAGCGGCACCGGGAAGCTCACGACCGGCGCGCTCTCCGTCTCGTACGACGCCGGGAAGACGTGGCAGCAGGTCGACCTCGCCAAGAAGGGCGACACCTGGAAGGGCGTGGTGAGCGTGCCGCGCGACGCGAAGACCGTCTCGCTGCGGGCCTCGGTCCGCGACGACCAGGGCGGCTCGGCGACGCAGGTCCTCACGGACGCGCTGAACGTGAGGTGAGGCCAGGGGCCGGGGTGCGCGCGCACGACGCGGCGGACACCCCGGCCCGCGCACAACGCGGCGGCGCCGCCTCCCCGTGGGACCGGGGGAGACGGCGCCGCGCTGTGCCGGGTGGCCGACGTCAGACGAGCCAGCCCACGACGTGGACGAGGCCGGCGAGGATGTCGGTGAGGAAGTTCATCGTGTTGCTGCCTTCTCTTTCGGTACTGCCTTGGGACTGTCGGACCCCTGTGGATCAGGGGCCCCTGGGACACGAACTCCCCGGTGCGCAAAGGGACATGTCCGCCGGGGACTTCGGCGCTCGCTCACGGTATGCATCCCGTCGCTCGCGCCCCGTAAGCATCAGCCGAATCGGTAGCCCGAGGCAACCTGAACGGGATTGATCACCTTTACGGGCGAGTGTCCGGCCCGGCGTTCGAATCCATCCGGTCCGGGGTCCGGCGGGTCGCGGTCTGGAGCAGACCCCAGGTGAAATCGACGAGGTACGGGACCGGGCCACCGCTCTCCGGGACCTCGACCAGGAGCCGCGTCCGCGTCGGCGCCGTGCCCTCCAGCGGGCGCGCGGGCGGGAACGCGGCGGCGACCTCGTCCACGGTCGCGGCCCACGGGACGAGGTCGGCGGCGGTGCGCAGTACGGGCGCTGCGTGCCCCGGCGCCCGTACGAGCCACGCGTTCCAGGCCCGCCCGTCCGGCCCGAGCAGCGCCTCGAAGCGCAGCTCGGGCCAGAGCGGGAGCGGCCAGCGCAGCGCCTCGCACTCCAGGTCTCCGAGGCGTACGCGGGTACGGGTCTCCGGCTCCCCGAGCGCCGCGCGGTAGCGGGCCGCCTCGCCCCGCCCGTACCGCCCGTGCGCGCTCGCCTGCCAGCGCCGGTTCGCCTCGCGCATCCGCGCGGCGTCGGCGCCCAGCTCACGGCGGGCGCGCTCGACGAGCGCGGGGTGGAAGTCCTGCATGCGGCGCAGCAGGACGAGGGTGAGATCGAGGGGCGTGAAGGACGGCACGGGGTCTCCGTCGTGGTGAGGGGGCCGGTGCGGGTACTGGTGCGGGTGCGGGTGCGGGTTCAGTCTTCCCGTACGGCTCCGCTTCCGTCCTGCGTCGTTGCCACGTCCTCGCCCAGCATCCGCCGCAGCAGCCCGCGCAGCACGAGCCGCTCCTCCCGGCTCAGGTCCGCGAGCGGCTCGCGGGCGAAGTCGAGCCCGTCGCGCAGGCCGCGCGCGAGGCGCAGGCCCTCGTGGGTCGCCGCCGCGAGCTTGACGCGGCGGTCGTCCGGGTCGGCGCGGCGCTCGACGAGGCCGCGCGTCTCCAGGCGGTCGATGATCCCCGTCACGTTCGAGGGCTCGCACTTCAGCGTCCGCGCGAGACGGCGCATGGGGAGCGGCCCGAGGGACAGGAGACTCAGCACGCGGGCCTGTGCCCCCGTGAGCGCGTGGGCGGACGCGGCCCGCTCGTACTCCTCGTGGTAGCGCCCGACGACCGCGCCGATGAGCTGGACGACCTCCAGCGTGAGGGGGTCGCGCGGGGCGGTGGCGGGGCGTGTCATGCCCTCATCGTAGCGAGGTGCTTGACATGGTGAAATGTTCATGCGCATGTTTGTTTCAGCCAATGAAACAAATCCCCTTCCCAAGGATTCCCGCCCGCAGGAGGCACTCCGCATGACCACCCTTCCCGAGTCCGGCCGCGCCTGGCACCTCGTCCGCCGCCCGCAGGGCTGGCCGGTCCCCGAGGACTTCGCGCTGCGCGAGGCCCCCGTACCGGCTCCCGCCGAGGGCCGGGTGCTCGTGCGCAACCTGTACTTCTCGGTCGACCCGTACATGCGCGGGCGCATGAACGACGTGAAGTCGTACACGCCGCCCTTCGCGCTCGACGAGCCCATGACCGGCGGCGCGATCGGCCAGGTCATCGCCTCGGAGGCGGAGGGCTTCGCCGAGGGCGACCACGTGCTGCACTTCGCGGGCTGGCGCGAGTACGCCTCCGTGCCCGCCCAGCACGCCACGAAGGTCGACCCGGACGCCGCGCCGCTCTCCGCGTACCTCGGTGTGCTCGGCATGACGGGCCTGACGGCCTACGCCGGGCTCCTGCGCGTCGCCGCGTTCAAGGAGGGCGACGCGGTCTTCGTCTCCGGCGCGGCGGGCGCGGTCGGCAGCGAGGCCGGGCAGATCGCGAAGCTCAAGGGCGCCTCGCGCGTCATCGGCTCGGCGGGCTCGGACGAGAAGGTCGCGTGGCTCGTCGACGAGCTCGGCTTCGACGCCGCCTTCAACTACAAGAACGGCCCCGTCGCCGACCAGCTCAAGGAGGCCGCGCCGGAGGGCATCGACGTCTACTTCGACAACGTCGGCGCCGAGCACCTCGAAGCCGCGATCAGCCGCGCCAACGTGCACGCGCGCTTCGCGATCTGCGGCATGATCGCGCAGTACAACGTCACCGAGCCGCCGGCCGCCCCGCGCAACCTCGCGCAGGTCATCGGCAAGCGCATCCGCCTGGAGGGCATGCTCGTCCAGGACCACGCCGACCTCCAGGGCGAGTTCGTCAAGGAGGTCTCCGCCTGGGTCCGCGACGGCAGCCTCAAGTACCGCGAGACCTTCGCCCACGGCATCGACAACGGCGCCGAGGCGTTCCTCGGCCTGCTGCGCGGCGAGAACACCGGGAAGATGATCGTCGACCTGACGTGAGCGGGACCGGGGGCCGGTGCGGCGGGGGCGGGCACCGGTGAGGCCGGGGCGGGCGCGTCAGGTGCCCGCCCCCGCCCACGCCCCGCCTCGCCGGTACCTGACGTGCCCACGCCCGGTAGGGTCCCGCCTATGCGTGAACTCGCCCTCGGATTCCGGTATCTGCTCGAAGGTCAGCGCTGGGTCGGCCGGCACGGCAAGCGGTACGGCGTGGCCCTGCTGCCCGGGCTCATCACGCTCGTCCTGTACGCGGCCGTACTCCTCGCGCTCGCCCTGTGGGGCGGCGACCTCGTCGCCTGGGCCACGCCCTTCGCCGACGACTGGGAATCGCCGTGGCAGGGGCTCTTCCGGGGCGCGCTCACCGTCGTGCTCTTCGTGCTCGTGCTCCTCGGCTGCGTGCTGAGCTTCACCGCCGTCACGCTCGTCATCGGGCAGCCGTTCTACGACGCGCTCTCCGAGGAGGTCGACCGCGAGATCGACGGCTTCCCGACCGAGTCAGGGCTCTCCCTCGGGCGCGAGATCTGGATCTCCGTACGGGACGGCGTCCGCATCCTCGTGCGCGCCGCGATCTGGGGCGTGTGCCTCTTCGCCGCAGGGTTCCTGCCCTTCGTCGGGCAGACGGTCGTGCCCGTGATCGGCTTCTTCGTCACCGGGTTCTTCCTCGCCGAGGAACTCGCCTCGATCGCGCTCGCCCGCCGCCGCGTCGACCTGCGCGAACGGCTCGCGCTGCTCCGTAGCCGCAAGCGTCTGACCTGGGGTTTCGGCGTCCCGCTCGGGCTCGCCTTCCTCGTCCCCGTCGTCGCGGTCTTCCTCATGCCGGGGGCCGTCGCGGGCGCCACGCTGCTCGCCCGGGACCTGCGCGGGGAACCCCTGGAGGCGGCCCCGCGCGAGGAGAGCCCCGCCGTCGAGCCGCACTGACCACAACTCCCCGGAGCGCCGCCGAGTTCCCGCTCCCGCTGTGATCCTTCCCCCGCCGCGCCAACTATCCGGAGGCCCCTCCGGTCGCGCATACTCCATGCTTGCCGCCCGGTACGGAACGCGGGCGGTCGGCACAGCGAAGGGCGGAACCCAGCATGACCACCACCACGGCGGCCGAATCCGGTACGTGGGCACTCGGCGGGGACCTCCCCGTGCACCGCATGGGCTTCGGCGCGATGCGGCTCACCGGCACCGCGCCCTTCCACCAGGGCGTCCCGCGCGACCGTGAGCAGTCGCTCCGCGTCCTGCGCCGCGCCATCGAACTCGGTGTCAACCACATCGACACGGCCGCGTTCTACTTCTCGCAGACCCGCTCCGCGAACGAGCTGATCAACTCGGCTCTCTCGCCGTACGCCGACGACCTCGTCATCGCGACGAAGATCGGCCCGGTCCGGGACGTGCGCGGCGAGTTCGTGGAGCCCGCGCGCCCCGACGAGCTGCGCGGCCACGTCGAGGAGAACCTGCGCCAGCTCGGCCGGGACCACATGGACCTCGTCTACCTGCGCCTCATGGGCCAGGACTCGCTCGCCGAGCACTTCGGCGCGCTCGCGGAGCTGCGCGAGGCCGGGCTCGTCCGGCACCTCGGCATCTCCAACGTCCGGCCCGCTCACCTCAAGGAGGCGCTGGAGATCGCCCCGGTGGCGGCCGTGCAGAACCCGTACGGGATCGACCGGCGCGAGGACGAGACGCTCACGCTCTGCGGCGAGCGCGGGATCGCCTTCGTGCCCTTCTTCTCGGGCGCCAAGCCGGGCCGCGAGGCCCAGGGCGGCGGCGAGGAGCACGCGGCGGTGCTCGACGTGGCACGGGCGCACGGGGTCTCGGCGGCCCAGGTGCGGCACGCGTGGGTGCTCGGGCGCGGGGAGCACGTGCTCGCCATCGCGGGGACCGGGAGCGTGGACCACCTGGAGGACAACGTGGCGGCCGGGGCGGTGCGGCTGACCGAGGACGAGGTGCGCGCGCTGGACGCGCTGGGCGACTGACTCAGGCGCGCGGCTGTTCCACCCCTTCCAGCAGGTGCAGGAAGTCGCGGAACGCCGCGCTCATGTCGACGGCCTCCGGGTCCAGGAGCCACTGGTACTGGAGGCCGTCCATGACCGCGACCATCAGCCTCCCGGCCTGCTCCGGGGTCAGGCCGCTCGGCAGCCGCTCGCCGTAGGCGGTGCGCAGGACCGAGGCCATGTTGCCCCGTACCACCACGTACCGGCGCGTGAAGAAGTCCCGCGCCGGGTGCGCCTCCGTCACGCTCTCGCCGAGCAGCGCGCTGAAGGTCTGCACGACGCCGGGCCGCATCGCGTTGTAGTCCACGAGCGAGGAGAGCAGGTCCAGGCGCCAGGAGTCGCCCGGGATCGCGTCCCACTGGTCCCGCTCGGCGAGCAGCGCCACGAGCAGCGCCTCCTTCGTCGGGAAGTAGTGCAGCAGCCCCTGCTGCGTCAGCCCCACGCGCTCGGCGACCGCGCCGAGCGTCGCCCCCCGGTAGCCGCGCTCCGCGATCACCTCCAGCGTCGCCCGCAGGATCTCCGCGCGCCGTTCCTCGCCCTTGGCCCTGACCATCCGCCGTGCACCCCTCTCGCCCGCCGTGCCTCTCCGCCCGGCCCGGGAAACCCGTCGAGCCGGTGACCGGCCCCGGAACCCCCGCTCCAGCAGGACCGTACGGCATCGCTATGTCACGTAAAAATAACGTCCCCTACCGGACTACAGGTCGACGGGTGCAAGATGAGGGCGCGCTCCCACCCACGCGGGGGCGCGGCCCCGCAGCCGGCAGACAGCGACCACGAGGAGTACGGCCGTGACAGGTGCGTCCACCCCACCCGAGCCCCAGGTCACCCCTGAACAGCAAGCCGCCCACGAGGCCGCGGTCGAGACCGCCCTCGCCCGGCTCGACCTCGACACCAAGACCCGGCTGCTCGCCGGGCAGGACTTCTGGTCGCTGCCCGCGATCCCGGAGATCGGCCTCGACTCGCTCGTCGTCTCGGACGGCCCCATCGGCGTACGCGGCGTGCGCTCCACGAGCGAGGACCCCTCGCTCGCCCTGCCGTCCCCGACCGCGCTCGGCGCCACCTGGTCGCCCGAGATCGCCGTCCGCGCCGGTCAGGTGCTCGCGCAGGAGGCCCGCCGCAAGGGCGTCCACGTCCTGCTCGCGCCCACCGTCAACCTGCACCGCTCCCCGCTCGGCGGGCGCCACTTCGAGGCGTACAGCGAGGACCCGTACCTCACCGGGGCCATCGGCACCGGCTACGTGCGCGGCGTCCAGTCCGGCGGCGTCGGCACGACGACGAAGCACTTCGTCGGCAACGACGCGGAGACCGACCGCTTCACCGTCGACAACCGCATCGCCCCGCGCCCGCTGCGCGAGCTCTACCTCGCCCCCTTCGAGGCGATCGTCGCGAACGCCCACCCCTGGGGCATCATGACCGCGTACAACACGGTCAACGGCACGACGATGACCGCGCACCACCACCTCGTCAACGAGGTCCTGCGCGGCGAGTGGGACTTCGACGGCGTCAACGTCTCCGACTGGACCGCCGCGCGCGACACCGTCGCCGACGCCAACGGCGGACTCGACCTCGCGATGCCCGGCCCGAAGACCGTCTACGGCGAGAACCTCGCCGCCGCCGTGCGCGCCGGGGACGTCGAGGAGAGCGTCGTCGACGCCGCCGTACGCCGCGTCCTGCTGCTCGCCGCGCGGACGGGAGCGCTCAAGACCACCGAGCCCGTCGTCCCGGCCGCCGCGCTCCCCGCCGCGATCGACGGCGAGGCCTTCGCCCGCGAACTCGCGACCCGCTCCTTCGTCCTCGTCCGCAACGACGTACGCGACGACGCCCCCGCCCTCCCGCTCGCCCCCGGCACCCGCGTCGCCCTCAGCGGCGCCGCGGCCCGCGAGGCCCGCATCCTCGGCGGCGGCTCCGCGACGGTCTTCCCCGCGCACGTCGTCTCGCCGCTCGACGGGCTGCGCGCCGCGCTCCCCGAGGGCACCCTCTCGTACGAGGTCGGGGCCGACCCGAACAACGAGCTCGACGTCGCGGGCCAGGGCTTCGCGCTGCGCGCCGTGTGCCGCGACGAGGCGGGCGAGGTCCTCGCCGACGTCCCGCTCGCGGGCGGCCACATCCAGTGGATGGGCAGCGACCTGCCCGAGGGCGTCACCTACGACACCCTGCACTCCATCGAGGTCACCGGTACCTTCACGCCGCGCGAGAGCGGCGAGCACGTCTTCGGCACGCGCGGCATCGGCGGCTTCAAGGTCGCCGTCGCCGGTCGCGCACTCTTCGAGGGCTCCGTCGAGATGGGCGCCGCCACCGACCCCTTCGAGGCGTTCTTCGGCCAGCCCACCGAGCGCGGGCGCCTCGAACTCGCCGCCGGGGAGCCCGTCGAGCTGAGCGTCTTCCACACCGTCGCCAAGCCCGAGGGCCTCCCCATCCAGGCCGTCGGCTTCACCGTCCTGCACCAGAACCCCGTGCACGACCCCGACGAGCTGATCGCCCGCGCCGCCGAGGCCGCGCGCGGGGCCGACACCGCCGTCGTGGTCGTCGCGACGACCGAGCGCGTCGAGTCCGAGGGCTTCGACCGCGCCGACCTCAAGCTGCCGGGCCGTCAGGACGACCTCGTCCGCGCGGTCGCGGCCGCCAACCCCCGCACCGTCGTCGTCGTCAACGCGGGCTCGCCCGTCGAGATGCCGTGGCGCGACGAGGTCGCCGCCGTGCTCCTGAGCTGGTTCCCCGGGCAGGAGGGCGGCGCCGCGCTCGCCGACGTCCTCACCGGCGCCGCCGAGCCCGGTGGGCGCCTGCCCACCACCTGGCCGACCGTCCTCGAAGACGCCCCCGTCGTCAACACGACCCCGACGGACGGGAAACTGGAGTACACCGAGGGCGTCCTCATCGGCTACCGCGCCTGGGAGCAGGCGGGCCGCACCCCCGCGTACCCCTTCGGGCACGGCCTCGGCTACACCGACTGGACGTACGAGTCCGTCACCGTCGAGCCCGCCGCCGAGGACGGACTCACCGTCACCGTGCGCGTCCGCAACAGCGGCAGTCGTACGGGCCGCGAGACCGTGCAGGTCTACCTCGCTCCCGCCGAGCCCGGCACGAGCCCCGAGACCGGGCGACCCGCGCGCTGGCTCGCGGGCTTCGCGCAGGTCGAGGCGGCCCCCGGCGAGAGCGCCGAGGCGGTCGTACGGGTCGCGCGCCGCGCCTTCGAGATCTGGGACGAGGCGCAGGGCGCGTGGCGCCTCGTGGCGGGGGACTACGGCGTCGAGGCCGGACGCAGCGTGCGGGACCTGCGGGTCGCGGCGGCCGTACGGAAGGGCTGACGCCCGGGCCGCCCATCGACTGGCCGCCCCCAGGAGCGCCTGACCGCTGCTGGGGGCGGCCCCCTTTTTTCGCGCTTCGCGGCGCGGTGTCCTCAATCGCCGGACGGGCTGGATTTTCGCGGAGCCGCGTGGCGGCTACCGTTTCGCCGTGATCCGTTCGTAGGCGATGCGCGCCAGCGTCGCCTGGCCCTCGCGGCTCGGGTGGAACCAGTCCCAGCGGCTCAGCTCGCTCGCCGTGAAACGCGTCGCGTTCGCCGCGCCGCCGTCGTCCCGGCACAGCTTGTCCTTCGCGCAGATCTCCTGGACGGTGCTGTTGTACTCGGCGACCCGCTGCTCGACCTTGTCCCTGCGCTCGGTCGCCGCCCGGTCCAGCGCGTCCGGGTCCTTCAGCATCGACGGGCAGATGCCGAGCTTCCACACCTCCTTGCCGAGGTCGCTCGTGCGCCCCAGCTCCCACAGCCGCTTGAGGTCCGGGATGCTGGAGAAGTACACCCGCGCCCCCGGCGCCCGCTCGTGCAGCGTGTCGAGCGCCTTCTCGACGTCCGCGCGGTACTCGTCCACGGGGGTCATCGCGTCCACGTCGGAGCGGCACGCGTCGTTCGCCCCGATGAGGACCGTGACCAGACCGGGATCGTGTTCCGCCGCGGCCTTCATCTGCTCGGGCAGGGCCTCGGCCCGCGCCCCCGACTTCGCGAGGTTCCACGCGTGGCCCTCGACGTTCTTCCCGCCGAGCAGCCGCCGCGCCAGCGAGTCCACGTCCTTCTCACCGCCTGTCGACCACGACACCGCCGGGCAGTCGGCGAGCACGGAGCAGGCGTCGAAACCGCGCGTGATCGAGTCGCCCACCGCCGCCACCGACGAGGGGCTGCGGTCCCAGCCCGTCGCCGCCCGCGTGCTCGCCACCTCGCCGGGCGGTCCGGGCCGCCCCGAGGAGCCCGAGCAGGCGGGCAGCAGGGCGAGCAGGGCGGCCGCGCCGGCGCCCGCGAGGACACGGCCCGCGCGCCGACGGCTACGGGGGAGCGCCCGGCCCGCCGGGCGGCGCGCGCGCAGGACTCGTGCCGCAGTGACCACCTTCCGCATACGCGGGCTCCTTCCTTCGGCACACCGGACCCGGGGGCGTGCGCCCCGGCGCCTCGCGGGGCGCCCTGGCGGGTGAAAGCCGGGTGCTCGTAGCGCTGAGGTCGACGGTACGTCACACCGCGGGCGTTCCCGCAGGGTAGTTTTGCCCGAGGCGGCGCATGTCACGCCCCGGCGGGTTCCGGCGGGGCCGGCACGGCGACCGCCCCGGCCCGGTGACGGCCCGCTGTTCCCGGTCGGCTACATTGCATCACGTCACTTCTGTCCCATTTGGGAAGAATGCTCGGCACGGGCGCGAGGGGTCCTGCACCTCGTCCCCCACAGGAGGTACCGGTGACGACGACACGTGGAGTCCTGTACGTGCACTCCGCACCGCGCGCGCTGTGCCCGCACGTCGAATGGGCCGTGGCGAACGTGCTCGGGGTGCGGGTCAGTCTGGACTGGATCAGACAGCCCGCCGCGCCCGGCACCTGGCGCGCCGAGTTCTCCTGGCAGGCCGAGACCGGCACCGCCTCCAAACTCGCCTCCGCGCTGCGGGGCTGGCAGCTCCTGCGCTTCGAGGTGACGTCCGAGCCCACGCCGGGTGTCGAGGGCGAGCGGTACAGCGCGACGCCCGAACTGGGGATCTTCCACGCGGTCACCGGCGTGCACGGGGACATCCTCATCCCGGAGGACCGGCTGCGGGCCGCCGTCGCGCGGGCGGGGGCGGGCGAGAGCGTGCTCGCGGACGAGGTCCACAAGCTGCTCGGGAAGCCTTGGGACGATGAGCTGGAGCCGTTCCGCTACGCGGGGGAGGGGGCGCCGGTGCGGTGGCTGCACCAGGTGGTGTGAGCCCGGGCCGGGGGCTTTGTGGGGCTCCGCCCCACGCCCCGCTCCTCAAACGCCGGAGGGGCTGAAAAAACAGAACGTGTGGCGGGCCGCCACCCAAAGGTGCCGGCCCGCCACACGCTTCACACTCAGACGCTGCGGAACGCCAGGACCACGTTGTGGCCGCCGAAGCCGAAGGAGTCGTTGAGGGCCACGATGGGGCCCTCGGCCGGGAGCTCGCGGGGCTCGTCGCGGATGATGTCCGCGCCGACCTCCGGGTCCAGTTCGGTGACGTTGATCGTCGGCGGGGCGGTCCGGTTCTTCACCGCGAGGATCGTCGCGACGGACTCGATGCCGCCCGCGCCCCCGAGGAGGTGGCCGGTCATCGACTTGGTCGAGGAGATCGCGACGTGGTCCAGCTCGGGGCCGAACACCTTCGAGAGGGCCTTGATCTCGCCGACGTCGCCCAGCGGCGTCGAGGTCGCGTGCGCGTTGGCGTACACGATCTCGGCGGGGTCGAGGCCCGTCGAGGCGAGCAGGTTCTCCAGGGCGCGGGCGATACCCTCGCCGGAAGGCTCGGGGGCCGTGATGTGGTGGCTGTCGGCCGAGATGCCCTGGCCCAGCGCCTCGGCGTAGACCGTGGCACCGCGCTTCGCGGCGTGCTCGGCGGACTCCAGGACCACGACACCGGCACCCTCGCCGAGCACGAAGCCGTCACGGGCCGTGTCGAAGGGGCGCGAGGCGCCCTCGGGGTCCTCGTTGTTCTTGGACATCGCCATCATGTTGGCGAAGGCGGCGATGGGCAGCGGGTGGATCGCCGCCTCCGTGCCGCCCGCGACGACGACGTCGGCGCGGCCCGTACGGATCATCTCGATCCCGTAGCCGATCGCCTCGGCGCCCGAGGCGCAGGCCGAGACGGGGGTGTGGACCCCGGCGCGGGCGTTGATGGCGAGACCCACGTTGGCGGCGGGCCCGTTGGGCATGAGCATCGGCACGGTGTGCGGGGAGACGCGGCGTACGCCCTTCTCCTTCAGCACGTCGTACTGGTCCAGAAGGGTCGTCACGCCGCCGATGCCGGAGGCGATCACGGCGCCGAGGCGGTCGGGGTCGACGGAGGCGTCCTCACCGGCCTTGGCGGTGAAACCGGCGTCCTTCCACGCCTCGTCGGCCGCGATCAGCGCGAACTGGGCCGAGCGGTCCAGTTTCCGCGCCTGCGGGCGGGGCAGGATCTCGCCGGGCTCGACGAGGATGCGGGCGGCGATCTTGACCGGCAGCTGCTCGGCCCACTCCTCGGTGAGGGCGCGGACGCCGGAGCGGCCGGCGAGCAGGCCGTCCCAGGTCGACTTCGCGTCGCCACCCAGCGGTGTGGTTGCGCCGATACCGGTGACGACCACGGTGCGATTGGTCGGGCTCACAGGAATTCCTTCTCCACGGATACGAGGGATTGCGGCGCCACCGCCGGGCGGCGGCAGTCACACAGGGCGGGCCACCGCGCCACGAGGGTGCGTGACGCGGTGTCCCGGGCGCCGAGCGACCGGCCCCGGCCCGTGCCGGAAGGCACGGACCGGAGCACAGGATCAGCTCTGGTGCTTGAGGATGTAATCGGCGGCGTCGCCGACGGTCTTGAGGTTCTTGACGTCGTCGTCGGGGATCTTGACGTCGAAGCGCTCCTCGGCGGCGACGACGACCTCGACCATGGACAGCGAGTCGACGTCCAGGTCATCGGTGAAGGACTTGTCCAGCTGGACGTCCTCCTCCGGGATGCCGGCGATCTCGTTCACGATCTCGGCGAGACCCTTGACGATCTCTTCCTGAGTGGCGGCCATGTCGGCGCTCCATTCGTTGAGGGGAATTGTTACGGGGATTCCAGCGGTGGCGCCCCTCCGGCCGGCCCGTGTCGCGCTCCGTCGCCCTGGTTGAGCAGCGGGAACACGCGCGGACGCGGCCGGATGGTGCGCCTAGGGGAGGGTAACGACCGTCGCGGCGAACACGAGACCCGCCCCGAAGCCGATGAGAAGCGCGGTGTCGCCGCTCTTCGCCTGGCCGGTCGCCAGCATCCGCTCCATGGCGAGCGGAATGGAGGCGGCCGAGGTGTTGCCGGTGGTCGCGACATCGCGTGCGACCTGGACGTGCTCCGGCAGCTTCAGGGTCTTCACCATCGAGTCGATGATCCGCATATTTGCCTGGTGCGGGATGAAGACGTCCAGGTCCTCCGGGGTGATCCCGGCGGCGTCCAGCGCCTGCTGGGCGACCTTCGCCATCTCGAAGACGGCCCAGCGGAAGACCGCCTGACCCTCCTGGGTGATGGCCGGGAACCGCGCGACCTCGCCGGAGCGGTAGTCCGTCCACGGCACGGTCTGCTTGATGACCTCGGCCTTGTCGCCCTCGGAGCCCCAGACGGTCGGGCCTATCGCGACCTCCTGCGAGGGCCCGACGACGACCGCACCCGCACCGTCCCCGAAGAGGAAGGCCGTCGCGCGGTCCTCCAGGTCGGTGAGGTCCGAGAGCCGCTCCACGCCGAGGACGAGCACGTACTCGGCGCTGCCCTCGACGACCATGCCCTTGGCCAGCGTGAGCCCGTAGCCGAAGCCGGCGCAGCCCGCCGAGATGTCGAAGGCGGCGGGCTTGCCGCAGCCGAGCTTGTCGGCGATCTCCGTGGCGACGGCCGGGGTCTGCTTGAAGTGCGAGACGGTCGAGACGACCACCGCGCCGATCTGCTCGGGCGCGATACCGGCGTCGGCGAGCGCCTTGCCGCCCGCCTCCACCGACATCGCGGTCACCGTCTCCTCGGGGCCCGCCCAGTGCCGGCTCTCGATGCCCGAGCGCGAACGAATCCACTCGTCCGAGGAGTCGATCGTCTCCAGGATGACGTCATTGGGGACGACGCGGTCGGGCCGGTAGCCGCCGACGCCCAGGATGCGCGCGTACGGGGCACCCTTGGCGGGCTTTATCTTCGACATCTGACGGGGCTCCTCGTCGTCCGGGCGGTTCGGGGCGGGCGGTACGGGGTTCGGCTTCGCGGGTCGGGGGCGGGCGCCGCGGCGGGCGGGCGCCTCGGTGCTCAGGCGGAGTGCTCCGCGACGAGCGCGCGGGCCGCTTCGAGGTCCTCGGGGGACTTCAGCGCGAGCTTCGCGACACCCGGCAGGGCACGCTTGGCGAGACCGGTGAGCGTGCCACCGGGGCAGACCTCGATCAGGGCGCTCGCGCCCCGCTCCGCGAACGTCTCCATGCACAGGTCCCAGCGGACCGGGTTGGCGACCTGGCCCACGAGCCGGTCGAGCACCTCGCCGCCGGTCGTGACCAGGGCACCGTCCTTGTTCGACACGTACGCGAGCGCCGGGTCCGCCGGGCTCAGCCCGGCCGCCGCCTTCGCGAGCACGTCGACCGCCGGGGCCATGTGCGAGGTGTGGAAGGCGCCCGCGACCTGGAGCGGCACGACGCGGCGCACACCCTCGGGCTTGTCCTCGGCCAGCGCAGCGAGCTGCGCCGTCGTCCCCGCCGCGACGACCTGGCCGCCGCCGTTGACGTTCGCCGGGGTCAGGCCCAGCTTCTCCAGGTGCGGCGCGACCGTGGCGAGGTCCCCGCCGAGCAGCGCGGCCATGCCGGTCTCGGTGACCGCCGCGGCCTCGGCCATCGCGAGCCCCCGGGTCCGTACGAGCCTGAGCGCCGCCTCGGCGTCCAGGACCCCGGCGAAGGCGGCGGCCGTCAGCTCGCCGACGCTGTGCCCGGCGACCGCGCCGGGGCGCAGCGTGCCGAGAAGCGGCGCCGCGGGGTCCTCACCGAGGGTCCCGGCGAGCGCGGCGGCCGAGAGCAGCCCGGCGGCCACCAGCAGCGGCTGCGCGACGGCGGTGTCCCGGATCGCGTCGGCGTCGGCCCGCGTCCCGTAGTGGACGAGGTCGAGTCCGATCGTCTCGGACCAGCCCGCGAGCCGCTCGGCCGCGCCGGGCAGTTCGAGCCAAGGGGTCAGGAAGCCGGGCGTCTGGGCGCCCTGGCCGGGAGCGACAAGTACAAGCACGCTCACACTCTCTCTTGTGAAGGGTCCGGTACACCGGTGGGGACAGGGACGAATAACCGACAGGGTAATTGTCGGGATCGCACAAAAGCCTAGGATCGCTGCTCGGCCGCGGCCAGGCGCCCCAGGATGAGCGCGATGCGCAGCGTGAAGGCGGAGCGTACATCCGAAGGTGACCAGCCGGTGACGTCAGTCACACGTCGGAGCCGGTAGCGCACGGTGTTCGGGTGCACGAAGAGCATCCGCGCGGCGCCCTCCAGGCTGCTCGCCTGCTCCAGGTAGACGCTCAGCGTTTCCAGGAGCGCCGAGCCCGCCTCCTGGAGTGGTCTGTAGATCTCCTCCACCAGCTGGTCCCGCGCGGCGGGGTCCGAGGCCATCGCGCGCTCGGGGAGGAGATCGTCCGCGAGCACCGGGCGCGGGGCGTCCTGCCACGCCGCCGAGGCGCGCAGCCCGGCCGCGGCCGCCGCCGCCGAACGGGTCGCGGCGAGCAGGTCGGTGACCACGGGACCGGCGACGACCGGACCCGCCGCGTACGGGCCGATCAGGGACTTCGCGACGGCGAGCGGATTGTCGCTGCCGCCCGCGATGACGACGAGGCGGCTGCCGAGCACCCCGGTGAGGACCTGGAGCTTGGCGTGCCGGGCGGCACGCCGGATCGCCTCGACGGTCAGTTCGCTGTCCCCGTCGGGAGCGGTGCCGAGCAGGACGCACACGTACTCCGGCGCGTTCCAGCCGAGCGCGGCGGCCCGCGAGACGGTGCCCTCGTCCGCCTCCCCGGAGAGCACCGCGTTGACCACGAGCGACTCCAGGCGCGCGTCCCAGGCGCCCCGCGCCTCGGCGGCCTGCGCGTAGACCTGCGCGGTCGCGAAGGCGATCTCGCGGGCGTACCGCAGCAGCGCCTCGCGCAGCACCGCCTCGTCGCCCGGCGCGGCCACGTCGTCGATCGCGCTCTCCATGACCTCGATCGTCGTACGGACCATCTCGACGGTCTGCCGCAGCGTGACCGCCCGGGTCAGCTCGCGCGGCGCCGTCCCGAAGACGTCCGTGGAGATCGCCTGCGGGGCCTCCGGGTGCCGGAACCACTCCGTGAAGGCCGCGATCCCGGCCTGTGCCACGAGCCCGATCCACGAGCGGTGCTCGGGAGGCATCGCCCGGTACCAAGGCAGCGTCTCGTCCATCCGCTGGATGGCGCGGGCGGCGAGCCGTCCCGAGGAGTGCTCCAGCCGCTTGAGGGTCGCCGCGTGCGGGTGCGCGGGGGTCTGGGAGGCGGGCGAGGCGGCGGGGCGGGATACGGAGTCGGGCACGGGACCAAGACTGCCTTATCGCGTCGCCGAACGCGGCGGCCGGGGTCCGTCACCGACCGGATGCGGTGGGTGACGGTGGGTGCCGCCGCTACGGTGGGCGCCGTGATCGACGTACGACGCGGCGCTGACCGCTACCCGGGCGGGGAACCGGAGGCGGGCATCACGACCCGGCACGCCTTCTCCTTCGGCCCGTACTACGACCCGGACAACGTGCGCCTCGGGGCGCTCACCGCCTGCAACGAGGAGCGCCTCGCGGCGGGCGCGGGCTTCGCCGAGCACCGCCACAGCGACACGGAACTGCTCACCTGGGTGGTCTCCGGGCAGCTGAGCCACCGGGATTCGCAGGGCCGCTCCACCCTCGTCGGCCCCGGTGACCTCCAGCACCTCGGTGCGGGCGCGGGCGTCCACCACGTCGAGCGCAACGACGGCGCCGGACCCCTCGTCTTCCTGCAACTCTGGCTCGCCGCCCGCACCCCCGCCCTCACCCCCCGCTACACCGTCGCCCGCTCGCTCGCTCGGCCCTACGAGGTCCCCGAGGCGGGCGCCGTGCTCCGCGTCGCCCGCCCGGACCCGGGCGGGACGCTGCCGCTGCCGGCCGCTCCGTACGGGTACGTCCATGTCGTGCGCGGCGAGGCCGAGTTGTTGCGCGACGGGGCGGTGGGGGAGACGGCAGGGGAGCGGCTCGCGCCGGGCGATTCCGTACGGGTACGGGACGGGGCCGACGCGGCGGGCGCCGTGCTGCGGGCGCGCGCCGCGTGCGAGGTGCTGCTCCTGGAGCTGGCCAACCCGTTCGCGTAGGCCCGCTCAGGCGGCCCGCAGTTCCGCGAGCACCGCGTCCGTCAGCGGCGGCCACGCCTCGACCGCCCAGGGGCCGAAGGCGCGGTCGCTGAGCGCGACGCACGCCGCGCCCGCCTCCGGGTCGACCCAGAGGAAGGTCCCCGACTGCCCGAAGTGGCCGAAAGTGCGCGGTGAGGAGTGGGCGCCGGTCCAGTGCGGGGACTTGCCGTCGCGGATCTCGAAGCCGAGGCCCCAGTCGTTCGGCTTCTGCCGCCCGTAGCCGGGCAGGACGCCGTCCAGGCCGGGGAAGGCCACGCGCGTCGCCTCCGCGACGGTGCCCGCGTCGAGCAGGCGCGGGGCCTGCAACTCGGCGGCGAACAGGAGCAGGTCGTCCACGGTCGAGTGGCCGTCCTTGGCGGGCGAGCCCTCCAGCGCGCTCGCGCGCATCCCGAGCGGCTCGAAGACCCCTTCGCGCAGGTACTCCGCGAAGGGGATGCCCGTCGCCCGCGCGACGTGCGCGCCGAGTGCCTCGAAGCCGGTGTTGGAGTAGATGCGGCGCGTCCCGGGCGCGGCCTGGACGCGGTCCTCGTCGAAGGCGAGGCCGCTCGTGTGGGCGAGGAGGTGGCGCACGGTCGCGCCCTCGGGCCCGGCCGGCTCGTCGAGTTCGATCGCCCCCTCCTCGTACGCGAGCAGGAAGCCGTACGCGGCGAGCGGCTTGGTCACGGAGGCGAGGGCGAAGCGGTGGTCCGCGGGGCCGTGCCGTCCCACGACGGTCCCGTCCGCGCGGACGACTCCGGCGGCTGCGGTCGGGACGGGCCAGGCTGCGATCGACTTCAGGCTGTCAAGGCTCACAGGGCTCACAGGGCTCACGGGGCTCTCCATGCGGGCGAGTCTAGGCGTCGTCTTCAGGCCACCGGCGAGCGCGTATTGCCTGGAGTGCGCTCAAGGGTTCTACGGTGGGTGCGGTCCGCCTCACCCCGAAGGGACACCCATGACCCTCGCCCATCCCGTCGCCCCCGCAGGCCCGGTCAACGGCCGCGACCTGTGCCTCGCGAAGCTGGACGACTACCCGCGCCCGGACGGCAGGGACCACTACACGATCAGCGAGGTCGTCACGCTCACCGGGCTCAGCGCCCACACCCTGCGCTGGTACGAGCGCATCGGGCTGCTCGAAGAGGTGGACCGCTCGCACACCGGGCAGCGCAGGTACCGCAACCGCGACCTCGAATGGCTCTCCTTCGTCAACAAGTTGCGGCTGACGGGGATGTCGGTGGCGGACATGGTGCGGTACGGGGAACTGTCGCGGGCGGGGGAGCACACCGTCGCGGAGCGGCGGGAACTCCTGGAGGCGACGCGCGAGGAGGTCCGCTCGCGGATCGCGGCACTCCAGGACACGCTGGGGGTCCTCGACCACAAGATCGGGATCTACTCCGGGAGGGCGTGAGGGGCACCCGCAGGAAGCGGAACAGCCCCCGCCCCACCCGCTTCACAACTGCGCCAGCAATTCCTTCTTCTTCGTCGTGAACTCCTCGTCCGTGAGCAGCCCCGCGAGGTGCAGTTCGCCGAGGTGGCGGATGCGCTCGGCGATGTCGGCCGGGTCGGAGCGCAGCGCGGCGACGGGTGGCGCGCTCTCGCCCGTACCGCTTCGCGCGGCGCTGCTGCGGGTGGCGGCGAGGACGGCGGCGGCGAAGGGGAGGGACTCGTGCACGGGGCCGTAGCCGAGGCCGAAGACGACGGCCGCCGGGTCGTGGTCGGCGGCGGGGCCCGTGGCCGTCCCGGACCCTGTGCCCGGGCCGGGCGCCGTGGCCGGGCCGGGGGCCGGGTGGCGGGGCAGCAGGCGCAGGTAGCCGTCGAGTATCTCGGGCGAGCGCCACTCCACCCCGCTCAGCGCCGCGACCGGGAAGGACTGGTCGCCCGCCTTCCACTTCGCGCTCGACGCGCCCGTGCGCGACCAGCGGAAGGAGACCACCGAGCCGTCGAAACTCGCCTTGCCGTCGTACGCCTTGAACTGCTGCGGCCCCTCGGGCGCCGCGACGAGGAAGCTCTCGGCGGGCTCCGCCACGCCGGGGCCGAGGCGGTCGCGGATCTGCGCCGCGTGGAACTCGGCGAGTTCCGCACGCTCGGCGGGCAGCACGAGGCGGTACGGATCGCAGCTCTCCTTGAGCTGCCCCGCCGCTGCCTCCATCAGCGGGTCGGCGCCCGCGCGCGGCACGGCGCGCAGCACGACGGTGCCGCGCCGCCCCGGGACGAGCGTCACCGTGTCGATCGCCGTGAGCGGCACCCGGCGCTCCCCGAGTACCTGGAGCAGCTTCGGTGTCCGGATTCCCCGTTCGTAGCGGATGAGCACGGAGTCCTCCGCGAACTCCCAGGTGGCATGGAAACCGGCCAATACATCACCCATGCGGCTCATCGTATGCGGCACGCGCGTCTCCGTCCCCTCTCCTGCGGCCCACCGGTCCGCTTGACCGGCGCTTTCCTCCCGGGCCCCGACCTCTTGCTTCTCTCCCGTCCCGCCCGGTGTACGCGGTGGCGGGTACGGACGTTCCGTCTCCGCTACGCGTCCCGGCGGGCGTGCCCGCGGTACGGCCACGGCACGGGGGCGGGGCTCAGGCGCGGCTCGTGCCCCGCGCGGGCACCCCCGTCCTGCACCCCGCGCCGCCCGGCGCGCAGCCGACGTCACCGAAGTCCCCCGTGCCGATGTGCGCGAGATTGCGCAGGCTCGCCGTACCGGGCACGAAGTAGCCACCGTGCCCCACCGCGCCCGTCGAGGAGAAGACCCGCGCGCCGAAGTCCTTGCCGACCGGGTCGGCGCCGTGCCCGAGCGCGCCGAACTCGACGTGCGGCACATCCCTGATCCAGTCGCCCGCGTCCCGCGTCGCCCACACCCGCGCCTTCGTGCCGAGCCCGGCCGCGTTCCCGCTGCGCATCCCCGGGCTGCCCGCGACCGCGATGTCGGTGACCGCGCGCGGCAGCCGGTCGGCGGCCACCCCGCACACCACCGAGCCGTAGCTGTGGCACACGAGCGCGACCTTCAGCCCGCCCGGCAGCCCCCGCACGAAGTCGTCGAGCCGCCCCGCGCCCTCCCGCGCCCGGCTCGCCGTCGCCGCCTCGATGCCGATCCCGCCGGGTGCCGTGTAGTCGGCCCAGGCGATCACGGCGGTACGGGCCCGGGGCGCCGCCGCGCGTTCGGCGGCGTAGAGCGAGCGGCCCATCCCCGAGGGCGCCGTGAAGGGCCGGTTGGTGCGCTCGAACGTCATGAGCGCGGTGTCGACACCCGGGACGACGACCGAGACGCGGCGCGCGTGCGCGAGGTCGCCGAAGACCTCCGCCGCGCGGCCCGAGCCGTTCGGGTCGAAGGCGAGGAAGTCGCGGTCCGGGCGGAGCATCGAGGTGTAGCGCGCCACCAGGTCCGCCGCCTCGTCGTGTCCGTCCGGCGACAGGCGCGGGTCGCGGGTACGGCGCACCTCGTGGTCGCGGGCCTGGGTGAGCGCGAGACGGTTGGCGGCGAAGCGCAGCGTGAGCGGGGCGCCGTTCATGTTGCCCACGGCGAGCGGGAAGCGGTGCGCGAGGTGCTCGCGCTGGGCGGGGCGCAGCGCGGCGAAGAACTCGCGCAGGCGCTCCGGCGGCGAGGCGGCGTCCGGCAGGGCGTGGTGGTCGAGGCGCGCGTGGTTCCAGGCCTGTACCGACAACTGGAGCGGACCGCCCGGGTCGTGCCGGGCCTTGACGGCCGTCCAGCCGGTCGTGGCGAGCATGACGAAGACGACCGCCACCGCGAGCAGCGCTCGCCAGGCGTTGAGTTGGGGGGACGAGTCGAAGGAAGTCACTGCGCCACACCCTAGGAGACGGCAAGTGCCGGAGACCAAACCGGTGAGCCACATCACCCTGGCGCCCGCCGGATGGGAGCCGATCGGCCCTCACCCGTCCGGGAAAGCGGCACCCGGCGGCCCTCCCGGTCAGGACAGCACGGCCCCCTCCTCGTCGGCCGGGCGGGCGCCGGTGGCCGGGTCGGCGGTCGCGGACTGGCGCGGTACGAGCCCCGTACGGTCGCCCGGCTCCGTACCCGCACCGCGCACCCCGTCCGCGTCGGCGCCCTCCTCTCCCCACTCCCGCACCAGCGCGGGGGTCAGGTGGTCCAGGTGCTGGACGGCGAGGGCGCGCAGCGCCTCGACGCTGCCGTCCTGGCCCGCGCCCCAGCGGTGCTCGGTGAGCCGCATCACGCCGCCGAAGGCCGCGACCACCACGCGGGGCCGCAGGTCCCGCTCCGGGTCGACGCCCTCGCGCGCGGCGATCACGCGCGCCATCTCCTCCTCGCTCTCGCTCGCCCGCCGCAGCCGCGCGGCGAGCAGCGCGGGGGTCCTGGCCACGAGGCGGCACGTGCGCAGATGCAGGTCCACGGGGACGGAGAGTCCGGCCACCTCGGGCAGCCCGCCCCAGGACTCCAGAACCGCGCGGCGCAGCGCGAGCACCGGGGGCTCGCCCGCCGGGCGCGCGCGCAGGGCCTGGAGGAACCACCGCTCGATGAGTTCCTGGGTCGCCAGGGCGACGTGCTCCTTGGTGGCGAAGTAGCGGAAGAAGGTGCGGGTCGAGACCTCGGCGCGGGCGGCGATCTCGTCCACCGTCGTGCTCTCGTAACCGCGTGCGGCGAAGAGTTCCAGCGCCGTGCGCAGGAGCCGCTCCCGGGTGCGCGTCTTCTTGCGCTCGCGCAGGCCGCCCCGCTCGCGCGCGCCGCCCGCCTCGCGGTCCTGCCTCTGCTCCGTCACCTTGCTCCTCGCTCCTTCGCCCGGGGCCCCGCGCACGAGCTGGCCCTTTGTCCCGGGGCGCGGTTCCGTCAGTTACCGGCATATGAATTTGATTGTCAACTGACAGGCGGTGACAGTAATTTGACCGCCATGACTAGTCAGACCACCGTCGGACCGGAGGACGGGACGCCGCTCGCGCCCGTCGGCAAGGGAGCACGCGGCAGCCTGCGCGGCCGTCCTTGGCTGACCCTCTTCGGAGTTGCTATCGGCGTCATGATGGTCGCCCTTGACGGCACCATCGTCGCCATCGCCAACCCGGCCATCGCGGACGACCTGAACACGAGCCTCGCCGGGGTGCAGTGGATCACCAACGGCTACCTCCTGGCCCTCGCGGTGGCGCTCATCACGGCGGGCAAGCTCGGCGACCGCTTCGGCCACCGCCAGACCTTCCTGATAGGCGTGGCGGGCTTCGCGCTCGCCTCCGGCATCATCGGGCTCTCCTCCAGCGTCTCGCTCGTCGTCGCCTTCCGCGTCCTGCAAGGGCTCTTCGGTGCCCTCCTGATGCCGGCCGCGCTCGGCCTGCTGCGCGCGACCTTCCCCGCCGAGAAGCTCAACATGGCCATCGGCATCTGGGGCATGGTGATCGGCGCGTCCACGGCGGGCGGCCCGATCGTCGGCGGGCTGCTCGTCGAGCACGTCTCCTGGCAGTCCGTGTTCTTCGTCAACGTGCCGGTCGGCGTCGCCGCCCTCGTCCTCGGCCTCTTCATCCTCAAGGACCACCGCGCCGAGAACGCCCCGCGCTCCTTCGACGTCCCGGGCATCGTGCTGCTCTCCGGAGCCATGTGCTCCCTGATCTTCGCGATCATCAAAACGGGTGACGGCTGGAGCTGGGGCGACGGGCGCACGTGGGGGCTCCTCGCCCTCTCGGTCGTGTGCTTCGCCGCCTTCGCCTACTGGCAGACGCGCGCGAAGGAACCGCTCGTGCCGCTCGCCATGTTCCGCTCGGTCGCGCTCTCGGCGGGCACCGTGCTCATGGTGCTCATGGCGATCGCCTTCCTCGGCGGTCTCTTCTTCGTCACCTTCTACCTCCAGGGCGTGCACCGGCTCAGCGCCGTCGACAGCGGCCTGCACCTGCTCCCGCTCACCGCCATGATGATCGTCGCCTCGCCGATCGCCGGGGTGCTCATCACGCGCTTCGGACCGCGCGTGCCGCTCGTCGGCGGGATGCTCGCCACGGCGGCCTCGATGTTCGGCCTCTCGACCCTGGAGGCCGACACGGGGACGGCCACCATGTCGCTGTGGTTCGCGCTCCTCGGCCTCGGCCTCGCGCCCGTCATGGTCGGTGCCACGGAGGTCATCGTCGGCAACGCGCCGCTGGAACTCTCCGGCGTCGCGGGCGGCCTCCAGCAGTCGGCGATGCAGGTCGGCGGCGCGCTGGGCACGGCCGTGCTCGGCGCCGTGATGGCCGCGCGCGTCAACAAGGACCTCCCGGGCAACTGGACGGACGCGGGGCTGCCGAAGCTCAGCGGCGCCCAGCTCGACCAGACGTCCCAGGCCGTCCAGCTCGGCGTCCCGCCCGTACCACCGCACACCCCGGCGGACGTCGCCGCGCGGATCACGACCGTCGCCCACGACACCTTCATGTCCGGCATGGGGCTCGCCTGCACCGTCGCCGGGATCGTCGCCCTCGTCGCGGCGGCCGTCGCGACGCTCACGAAGCGCGGCGACAACGCGGCGGAGGGCGCGAGCGCCGCGCACATCTGACCCGCTCCCCACGTCAACACGTCAACGAAGGGCCCCACCGGCTCACCCGGTGGGGCCCTTCGTGCCGTCCGGGGACCTTTTCCCCTATCAGTGCGGTCCCGCTCGTGGCGGCTTCCGGAGCGGATACGGGGCGGCCCAGAGTGCGCGTCAGAACCGGCAGCCACCGAAAGGACCCGCTCCATGCGTACGACCCTCACCACGCTCGCCTGCGCCCTCGCCCTCGGCGCGACCCTCCTCACCCCGGCCGAGGCCGCCGCCCCGGTCCGCGCCCCTTCCGCCGGCTCCTCGGGCGCGTGCGGCCGGGGCGAGCTGTGCCTGTGGCCCGGCACGGGGTACGGGGGCCGCCGCACCGTCCACGAACTCTCCGGCACCGACATCGAGAGCTGCGTCCCGCTGAGCGGCAGAGCGGGAGCCCTCTCCCTGGCCAACCGCACGGGCCGCCCCGTCACGACGTACCAGTCCGCGGAGTGCGGCGAGACGGGAGAGTTCGAGACGTATCCGGGCGGGGGCACGTGGCTCCCTGAATCGCCTTACCGGGTAAGGGCCTTCAAGATCTGGGAGAGGTGACCGCGGCACACGTGCGGCCCCTCCCCGCCGGAGGGGCTACGCGTCGCCCCCGGCCGCACCGGGATCGGCCGCCGCCACATCCAGCAACTGGTAGCGGTCGATCGCCCGCCGCAGCACCCCGTGTTCGAGCGCCCCGTCCCGCACCAGCTCCGTCAGGACCCCCAGCACGATCGAGGGCGCGTCGATGTGGAAGAACCGCCGGGCCGCGCCTCGCGTGTCCGCGAAGCCGAACCCGTCGGCCCCCAGCGACCCGTACCGCCCCGGCACCCACCGCGCGATCTGGTCGGGAACACTCCGCATCCAGTCGGAGACGGCCACGTACGGGCCGCCCGCGTCCGCCAGCCTCCGCGTCACGTACGGCACCCGCGTCTCCTCCTCCGGGTGGAGGAGGTTGTGCTCCTCGGCCGCGACCGCCTCGCGCCGCAGTTCGCTCCACGAGGTCGCCGACCACACGTCCGCGCGCACGTCCCAG
Source organism: Streptomyces sp. NPDC088923 (assembly GCF_044749745.1). Taxonomy (NCBI): domain Bacteria; kingdom Bacillati; phylum Actinomycetota; class Actinomycetes; order Kitasatosporales; family Streptomycetaceae; genus Streptomyces; species Streptomyces sp. NPDC088923. The sequence continues at coordinate 1,892,811 of NZ_JBIVIO010000001.1, forward strand.
TCCTCCGCGAGCAGCCGCTGCGCCTCCAGCGCCCAGGGCACCGCCACGCCCGAGGCGAGGATCTGCGCGCGCTGGCTCCCGGCGTCGCCGCGGCGCAGCAGGTGCAGGCCCTTGAGGATGCCCTCGACGTCCACGTCCGCCGGTTCGGCCGGGTGCTGGATCGGCTCGTTGTAGACCGTCAGGTAGTAGAAGACGTCCTCCGCCTCGGGCCCGTACATGCGCCGCAGTCCGTCGCGGACGATGTGCGCGATCTCGTAGCCGTACGCGGGGTCGTAGGCGAGGCACGCCGGATTCGCCGAGGCGAGCAGCTGCGACTGCCCGTCCGCGTGCTGAAGCCCCTCGCCGGTCAGCGTCGTGCGCCCGGCGGTCGCCCCGAGGGCGAAACCGCGCGCCAACTGGTCGCCCATCTGCCAGAACTGGTCGCCGGTGCGCTGGAAACCGAACATCGAGTAGAAGACGTAGACCGGGATGAGCGGCTCGCCGTGCGTCGCGTACGCGGAGCCCGCCGCGATGAGCGAGGCGACGCACCCCGCCTCCGAGATGCCGTCGTGCAGCATCTGACCGGTCGGGGACTCCTTGTAGGCGAGCAGGAGTTCACGGTCGACCGATTCGTACTGCTGGCCGAGCGGGTTGTAGATCTTCGCGCTCGGGAAGAACGAGTCCATCCCGAACGTGCGGTACTCGTCGGGCGCGATGAGCACGAAGCGCCGCCCGATCTCCTTGTCCCGCATGAGGTCCTTGAGCAGCCGTACGAACGCCATCGTCGTGGCGATCGACTGCTGCCCCGTGCCCTTCTTCACCGTCGCGTACGTCTTGTCGCCCGGCAGCTCCAGGGGCTTGGCGCGCACGACCCGCGTCGGTACGTACCCGCCGAGCGCCTGCCGCCGCTCGTGCATGTACTGGATCTCCTCGGAGTCCCTGCCCGGGTGGAAGTACGGCGGCAGGCCGCCCTCCAGGTCCTTGTCGGGGATCGGCAGGTGGAGGCGGTCCCGGAAGCCCTTGAGATCGTCGACCGTGAGCTTCTTCATCTGATGGGTCGCGTTGCGGCCCTCGAAGTTCGGCCCGAGCGTCCAGCCCTTGACGGTCTGCGCGAGGATCACCGTCGGCTGGCCCTTGTGCTCCTTCGCCGCCGAGAACGCCGCGTACACCTTGCGGTGGTCGTGGCCGCCGCGCCCGAGGTGCAGGATCTGGTCGTCGCTCATGTTCTCGACCATGGAGCGCAGCCGCTGGTCCCCGCCGAAGAAGTGCTCCCTGATGTACGCGCCCGTCTCCGTCGCGTACGTCTGGAACTGGCCGTCCGGCGTCGTGTTCAGCTTGTTGACGAGCAGGCCGTCGCGGTCCTGCGCGAGCAGCGGGTCCCACGTGCGGTCCCAGATCAGCTTGATCACGTTCCAGCCGGCGCCCCGGAACTGCGACTCCAGCTCCTGGATGATCTTGCCGTTGCCGCGCACAGGCCCGTCGAGGCGCTGGAGGTTGCAGTTGACGACGAAGGTCAGGTTGTCGAGGTTCTCGCGCGCGGCGATCGAGAGCTGGCCGAGCGACTCGACCTCGTCCATCTCGCCGTCGCCGAGGAAGGCCCACACGTGCGAGCGCGAGGTGTCGGCGATCCCGCGCGCCTCCATGTAGCGGTTCATCCGCGCCTGGTAGATCGCCGAGAGCGGTCCGAGGCCCATCGAGACGGTCGGGAACTCCCAGAAGTCCGGCATCGAGCGCGGGTGCGGGTAGCTCGGCAGACCGTTCGGGGCCTTCGACTTCTCCTGCCGGAAACCGTCGAGCTGGGCCTCCGTGAGGCGGTCCAGGAGGAAGGCGCGGGCGTAGATGCCGGGCGAGGCGTGGCCCTGGAAGAAGATCTGGTCGCCGCCGTCGCCCTCGTCCTTGCCCCGGAAGAAGTGGTTGAAGCCGACGTCGTAGAGGCTCGCCGAGGAGGCGAACGTCGCGATGTGCCCGCCGACCCCGATCCCGGGGCGCTGCGCGCGCGAGACCATGACGGCCGCGTTCCACCGCGTGGCGTTGAGTACCTTGCGCTCGACCTCCTCGTTGCCGGGGAAGAAGGGCTCGTCCTTCGTCGCGATCGTGTTGACGTAGTCGGTGCTGCGCATCTCCGGCACGGCGACGCGCTTCTCGCGGGCCCGCTCGATGAGGCGGAGCATCAGGTAGCGGGCGCGCTCGCTGCCGCGCTCGTCGACGGCGGCGTCGAGCGAGTCGAGCCACTCCTGGGTCTCCTCGGGATCGAAGTCGGGGACCTGGCTGGGGAGGCCGCCGATGATGATCGGGGTGGGGTCCTGGGGCACGGGGTTCCCTTCGGGGGGCGGCGGTGGGGTTGACACGATATGTGCGGGTGCGGGTGCGCACCGTGAACGTGGCGCGTCGGGTTCGCCCCTGTGCGGCTTCCCTCGGGGCTCCGCCCCGAACCCCGCTCCTCAATCGCCGGAGGGGCAGAAGAGGGGCCCCGCGCAAAAATCAGCCCCTCCGGCGATTGAGGAGCGGGGTCTGGGGCGGAGCCCCAGGAGGGGGCCCAGGTGCCGCAGGGGAGAATTAGGGAACAATGGGCACCATGGGCGAGTGCACGAAGCGGAGCGCAAAGGTGTCCGAAGTTGGAGGACACCGCCCGGAAAGTCACCGTTTCGGCGGTCTCGGCTGCCGGGTACTTGCGCGATCGGTCCCGCCCGTGTGGACTACGCCCCATGCCCCCGCGCCCGCGGGGGCGCAGCACATCCCGAAACGATCAGGAGGCAATCCGTGAGCGCGACCGCGGACCACGCGGAGGAGCGGACCAGCCCTGCCGTACGGCTGGGTTTCCAGCCCGAGCAGGTGGTCCAGGAGATCGGCTACGACGAGGACGTCGACCAGGAACTCCGCGAGGCCATCGAAGAAGCCACCGGCACGGAGCTGGCGGACGAGGACTACGAGGACGTCGTCGACGCCGTCGTCCTGTGGTTCCGCGACGACGACGGCGACCTGACGGACGCGCTGGTCGACGCCTCGCAGCTGGTCGACGACGGTGACCTCGTCCTGCTCCTGACCCCGAAGACGGGCCGGGACGGGTACGTCGAGCCGAGCGACATCAACGACGCGGCGCGGACCGCCGGATTCACCCAGACCAAGAGCACGAGTGTCGGCAAGGACTGGATCGGCACCCGTCTGGTCACCCCGAAGGGCAACTCGAAGACCAAGCGCTGAACCGTACGGCGCCGACCGGGCCCCCACCGCTCCACAGACTCCACCGGGGCGGCGGGGGCCCGGTGCGTAGGGTGGGGTCGGCGCCGGGCTCGTACGGCCCGGGGCGCCCTTACCCGTACGTATCACCGCAAAGGATCGGTACCCATGGCGATCGAGGCCGGCACCAAGGCCCCCGAGTTCGAGCTCAAGGACAACCACGGCCGCACCGTGCGCCTCTCGGACTTCCGCGGCGAGAAGAACGTGGTGCTTCTCTTCTTCCCGTTCGCCTTCACCGGGGTCTGCACCGGCGAGCTGTGCGCCCTGCGCGACGAGCTGCCGAAGTTCGAGAACGACGACACCCAGCTGCTCGCCGTCTCCAACGACTCGATGCACAGCCTGCGCGTCTTCGCCGAGCAGGAGGGCCTGGAGTACCCGCTGCTCTCCGACTTCTGGCCGCACGGCGAGGTCTCGCGGGCCTACGGCGTCTTCGCCGAGGACAAGGGCTGCGCGGTGCGCGGCACCTTCATCATCGACAAGGAGGGCGTCGTGCGCTGGACGGTCGTCAACGACCTCCCGGACGCGCGCGACCTCGGCGAGTACCTCAAGGCGCTCGACACGCTCTGATCCGGTCTTCCCCGGCTCGTCCCGGGGGTCCGACACGCACTGCGGAACCCCGGGCGAAAGAGCCCGTTTCCGGCGGGAACCGGTCACTACTATCCGTACGTTGTCCCGGATAACGACGTACGAAGGTGGCGACCGGCACTCGCCACCACCCCCGACATCATTGGAGGACCCGTGGGAGTCAGCCTCAGCAAGGGCGGCAACGTATCCCTGACCAAGGAGGCCCCCGGCCTCACCGCCGTGACCGTGGGTCTCGGCTGGGACGTGCGCACGACGACCGGCACCGACTTCGACCTCGACGCCAGCGCGATCCTCACCAACGCCGAGGGCAAGGTCTCCGGCGACGGGGACTTCGTCTTCTTCAACAACCTCAAGAGCTCCGACGGCTCCGTCGAGCACACCGGTGACAACACCACCGGTGAGGGCGAGGGCGACGACGAGCAGATCAAGGTCAACCTCGCCGCCGTCCCCGCGACCGTCGACAAGATCGTCTTCCCGGTCTCGATCTACGACGCCGAGAACCGCCAGCAGTCCTTCGGCCAGGTCCGCAACGCCTTCATCCGCGTCGTGAACCAGGACGGCGGTACCGAGATCGCCCGCTACGACCTCTCCGAGGACGCCTCGACCGAGACCGCCATGGTCTTCGGCGAGCTGTACCGCAACGGCGCCGAGTGGAAGTTCCGCGCCATCGGCCAGGGCTACGCCTCGGGCCTGCGCGGGATCGCCCAGGACTTCGGCGTCAACGTCTGAGGCGTACGGGGTTCTGCCCCGTACGGGTTCGTGAGCCGTACGGCTCCGCGAGCCGTACGGGGCGCTGAGCAGCCGTACCAGGCAGGCACCGGCCGCGCGCCCCTGCGCCCGCCGCCCGCGACGAGACCGCCCCTCCAGGGCGCCGTCCCGCCCCGGGCGGCCGGGCGGCGGCGCGCGGCCCGTTCCGTACCGCCTCCGCTCTTCAGCGGTTCACCAGGGGAGGAAACACATGGGTGTCACGCTCGCCAAGGGAGGCAATGTCTCCCTCTCCAAAGCCGCGCCGAACCTGAGCAACGTCCTCGTCGGCCTCGGCTGGGACGCCCGCTCGACCACCGGCGCCCCCTTCGACCTCGACGCCAGCGCCCTGCTGTGCGCGAACGGCCGGGTGCTCGGCGACGAGTGGTTCGTCTTCTACAACCAGCTCACCAGCCCCGACGGCTCCGTCGAGCACACCGGGGACAACCTCACGGGCGAGGGCGAGGGCGACGACGAATCGCTCCTCGTCGATCTCGACAAGGTCCCCGCGCACTGCGACAAGATCGTCTTCGCCGTCTCCATCCACGAGGCCGAGGCCCGCAGGCAGAGCTTCGGGCAGGTGTCCAACGCCTTCATCCGCGTGGTCAACCAGGCGGACGGGCAGGAACTCGCCCGGTACGACCTCTCCGAGGACGCCTCGACCGAGACCGCGATGATCTTCGGCGAGGTCTACCGCTACGGACAGGAGTGGAAGTTCCGGGCGGTCGGTCAGGGGTACGCGTCCGGCCTGAGGGGCATCGCTCTAGACTTCGGGGTCAACGTTTCGTAAAGCCGGACACGGCGCGGAGGGAGTGCTCCTCCAGACAGGTCCGGAGGGGCCCTCCAACGATGGGGAATACGCAGTGCTGTTGAAAACCTTCGGCTGGTCCTTCGGGATCACCGTGCTCGGGCTGATCGCCGCCGCCTTCTACGGCGGCTGGACCGCTTTCGGTGTCGTGGCGATCCTCGCGGTCCTGGAGATCTCGCTCTCCTTCGACAACGCGGTGATCAACGCCGGAATCCTGAAGAAGATGAACGCCTTCTGGCAGAAGATCTTCCTCACCGTGGGCGTCCTGATCGCCGTCTTCGGCATGCGGCTCGTCTTCCCGGTCCTGATCGTGGCGGTCACCGCCAAGATCAACCCGGTCGACGCCGTGGACCTCGCGATCAACAACAAGGACCACTACCAGGAACTCGTCACCGACGCCCACCCGGCCATCGCGGCCTTCGGCGGGATGTTCCTGATGATGATCTTCCTCGACTTCATCTTCGAGGACCACGACATCAAGTGGCTGGGCTGGCTGGAGCGCCCGCTCGCCAAGCTCGGCAAGGTCGACATGCTGTCGGTCTGCGTCGCCCTGATCCTGCTGCTCATCGCCTCCATGACCGTCGCCACGCACGCGCACGTGCACGGCGGCGGCCACGTCGACAAGGCCGAAACGGTCCTGCTCTCCGGGATCGCCGGGCTCATCACGTATCTCATCGTCGGCGGGCTCTCCGGGTTCTTCGAGAACAAACTCGAAGAGGAGGAGGAACGCGAGGAAGAGCGCGAGGAGGCGGCCGTCAAGGGCGGCACGTCCCGCTCCGCCGTCGCGCTCGCCGGCAAGGGCGCCTTCTTCATGTTCCTCTACCTCGAAGTCATCGACGCCTCCTTCTCCTTCGACGGGGTCATCGGCGCCTTCGCGATCACCAACGACATCATCCTGATGGCGCTCGGCCTCGGCATCGGCGCGATGTACATCCGTTCGCTGACGGTCTACCTCGTCCGCCAGGGCACCCTGGACGACTACGTCTACCTGGAGCACGGCGCGCACTACGCGATCGGCGCCCTCTCCGTACTCCTGCTCGTCACCATCCGGTACGAGATCCCCGAGGTCGTCACCGGGCTCATCGGCGTCGTGCTGATCGCCGCCTCCTTCTGGTCCTCGGTGCGGCGCAACAAGCGCATCGAGGCGGAGGAGGGACACGAGGCGGAGAAGGTCTCCGTCTGAGCCCTCCCTGGGCCCGCCGGACAGCGGGGCCGCGCGCTTTCGGCCAGGTCACGGCCGAAGCGCGGGCCCTGGTGTAACGGGCCCCGGGCGCTGGGCACCCTCTTCGTGGGGGCGGTCCGAGGACACCTCGGGCCGCCCCCACGCGCGTTGGTCACGACCGGAACGACAGAGGTGTGTGGGCATGGCCTTCCTGGACGGGCTGCGGGGCGGAGCCGCCGCCTTCGACAGCGGAAACACGAGCGGCAGCGCGATCGAACTGACCAAACGGCACCCCACGGTCTCCCTCTCCAAAGAGGGCGCCGTCTCGGGGAACCTGCGGGTCAATCTCTCCTGGCGGATGCGGACGAGCGACTTCGGCGAGCGGCGCCCCGGCACGGGGCTGCGCGGGCTGCGCGGCGGCTGGCGCAACCCGCTGAAGTTCTTCCAGCCCGATGTCGTCCAGGCGCACACGCAGTCCATGGTCAACGTCGACCTCGACCTCGGCTGCCTCTACGAGCTGAAGGACGGCACCAAGGGCGTCGTGCAGCCGCTCGGCGGCTTCCTCGGCGACCTCAACGAGCCGCCCTACCTCAAGCTCAGCGGCGACGACCGCTTCGGCGCCCCGTCCGGCGAGACGATGTACATCAACCTCGACCAGAAGGACGAGTTCAAGCGACTGCTCGTCTTCGTCTACATCTACGACCAGACGCCCGCCTTCGACCGGACGCAGGCGCAGGTCACCCTCTACCCCAGCAGCGGCCGGCAGATCGTCATCGACCTCGACGAGCGGGCCCCGGAGGCGCGGTCGTGCGCGGTGCTGAGGATCGAGAACGTGAAGGGGGAGCTGGTCGTGCACCGGGAGGTGCGGTTCGTGTACGGGTTCCAGGCGGAGCTTGATCGCTTGTACGGGTGGGGGTTGCAGTGGGGGCGGGGGTTCAAGTCCAAGGCGGGGCGCTGACGCGGGGCGGGAGGGTGGGCTGGCGTTTCTGAACGGATGCGCCGGTCTGCGGGGTTTCTGGGGCTCCGCCCCAGGCCCCCCGCTCCTCAAACGCCGGAGGGGCTGGATATCGGTGCCGGCCGGATTCTTGGTGCGGCCGGTTGACCGCGTTACCTGATGAACTGCGGGCCCATCAGGGGGAGGCCGCTGTCCGGCTCGTGCTGGGGGTAGCCGTAGGGGTCCGGTTGTGGGGGGTAGCCGTACGGGGCCGGGGGGGCCGTGGGGGGCTCCGGGTAGCCGTAGGCGGGCGCGGGGGCCGGGACGGGGGGCGGTTCCGGGGTCGGGGCCGGGTCGGGGGCCGCTGATTCGTCGACCGTGATGCCGAAGTCCGTCGCCAGGCCGATCAGGCCGTTGCTGTAGCCCTCGCCGAGCGCGCGGAACTTCCACTCGCCGCCCCTGCGGTACAGCTCCCCGCAGATCAGGGCCGTCTCCGCGCCCGTCTCGGCGCGGATCTCGAAGGACGCGTAAGGCTCCGCGTTCTCCCCGGCCGCCGCGTCGAGCAGCAGCAGGCGCAGGTCCCGTACGCCCTCGAAGGGCAGGCTCTCTGCCGAAGCGACGAGCAGGACGCGTTCCACCTCCGCGTCCACCCGGGTCAGGTCGGCCTGAATCGTGTCCCGCATGGCGCTGCCCAGGCGCCGCTTCCCGAGGCTCCACACCGTCCCCGAGGGGTGCCGGGGCTGGTTGTAGAAGACGAAGTCGTCGTCCGAGCGCACGCGTCCGTCCGCCCCGAGCAGCAGCGCCGAGGCATCGACCACCGAGACCTCGGGGCTGGGCGACCAGCACACGACGGCGCGGACCGCGGCCGCCTCGACCGGGACGTTCGAGCCTTTCAGCATGGCGTGCGTCATGCCGTCATCCTGCCTTCCCGAGGCGCCCGCGGACAACGCGGGTGCCCCCGTGCCGCACGGGCGAGCGGCCCTTCCGTATCGGGCCGCCCACCCCCCGTTACCAGAAGTTCACGGGCTGAGGGAACCACTCCGGGTAGCTCGTACGTACTATTACCGGTCACTTCTACTCGAACGTTTCTTCCTCTTGAGAGGTCAGATGCAGCATTTCGGGCACATCGCCCCGGCGGAGCGCGCCCGGCTCTTCCACCGGGAACCGCGCGCCTTCGCCGCGGACTCGCCGCCGGAGTTCCTCGCGACCGCGCTCGGCGCGACCCTGTACACGCCCGCGACGCGGCCCCGGCTCGCCGAGGACGTGCGCAAGCAGGCCGCGCGCGGGACGGTCTCCATGGTGCTGTGCCTGGAGGACTCCATCAGCGACGAGGACGTGCCCGCCGCCGAGCGGAACCTCGTCCACCAGCTCGGCGTCCTCGCCGCCGGGCCCGCCGACGCGCTCCCGCTGCTCTTCGTACGGGTCCGCACGCCCGAGCAGCTCAGCGATCTCGCCCGCCGCCTCGGCCCCTCGATCCGCGTGCTCAGCGGCTTCGTCCTGCCCAAGTTCACCGAGAAGTGCGGGCTCGCCTTCCTGGAGGCCCTCGCCGCCGCCGAGACCGCCGCCGGGCACCGGCTCCACGCGATGCCCGTGCTCGAATCGCCCGAACTGCTCCACCTGGAGACCCGCCACGAGGCCCTGGCCGGAATCGCGCGCACCGTGCGCGCCCACCGCTCCCGCGTCCTCGCCCTGCGCCTCGGCGTGACCGACTTCTGCTCCGCCTACGGACTGCGCAGACCCGCCGACCTCACCGCCTACGACGTCCGCATCGTCGCCTCGGTCATCGCCGACGTCGTCAACGTCCTCGGCCGCGCGGACGGCACCGGCTTCACCATCACCGGGCCCGTGTGGGAGTACTTCCCCGTCGCCGAGCGCATGTTCAAGCCCCAGCTGCGCCGCACGCCCTTCGTCGGCGGCGAGGCGGACGAGCTGCGGGACGCGCTCATCGAACGCGACATGGACGGTCTCCTGCGCGAGATCGCGCTCGACCGCGCCAACGGCCTGCTCGGCAAGACCTGCATCCACCCCAGCCACGTCGCCCCCGTGCACGCCCTCTCCGTCGTCACGCACGAGGAGTACAGCGACGCCGAGGACATCCTGCGGCCCGAGCGGGGCGGCGGCGGGGTGCTCCGCTCCGCGTACACGAACAAGATGAACGAGGTGAAGCCGCACCGCGCCTGGGCCCAGCGCACCCTGCGCCGCGCGGACGCCTTCGGCGTCGCCCGCGAGGACGTCGGCTTCGTCGACCTCCTCGCCGCGGTCACCCCGCAGGACACCCTGTGAGCCCCATGGACGAGAGAGACGGACAGCACGTGGTGTGGACAGGGAACTGGGTCGCCGAGCGCCTCGGCGTACGGCTGAGCGGCGCCCCCGGCATCGAGGAGCTGCTCGGGCTCGCGCTGCGCCGCAACCCCAAGCGCGCCCACCTCCTCGTCTCGCACGTCCTCGGCAAGCACGTACCGCGCTCCCCGCGCGTCGTCGCCGAGACGGGCCGCGCGCTCGGCCGCGAGGTCCGCGCGCTGCTCGGGGAGGCCGCGGACGGGGCCGTCGTCCTCGGGTACGCCGAGACGGCCACCGCGCTCGGGCACTGCGTCGCCGACGGCATCGGCACCGCCCCGTACCTGCACTCCACGCGCCGCCCCGTCCCCGGCATCACCCCGGTCGGCAGTTTCGAGGAGGCGCACTCGCACGCCACCTCGCACCTCCTGCTCCCCGCCGACCCGGCGCTGCTCACCGCGCCGGGCCCGCTCGTCCTCGTCGACGACGAGTTCTCGACCGGCTCCACCGTCATCAACACACTGCGCGAACTGCACGCCCTGCGCCCCCGCGCCCGCTACGTGGTCGTCGCCCTCACCGACATGCGCGGCCCCGCCGACCGCGCCCGCCTCGACGCCCTCGCCGCGGAGCTGGACGCGCGCGTCGACCTCGTCGCCGCCGTCGCCGGGCGCGTCGAGCTGCCCGGCGACGTCCTGGACCGGGGGCTCGCGCTGGTCGCGGCCGAGGAAGCGCGACAGGCCGCCGTCCCGGCACGTACCGACGACGGCGTACGGCCGCGCGCGAGGCCCCTGCGGCTGGAGCTGGACTGGCCCGCCGGGCTCCCCGAGGGCGGCCGGCACGGCTTCGCGCCCGCCGACAGGGACCGGCTCGACGCCGCGCTGCCCGCCCTCGCCGCCCCCGTGCGCGCCGCGCTCCCCGAGGGCGGCGGACGCCTGCTCGTCCTCGGCACCGAGGAGCTGATGTACGCGCCGTTGCGCCTCGCGGAGGCCGTCGAGGCGAGCACGCCCGCGTGGGACGTGCGCTTCTCCACCACGACCCGCTCCCCGGTCCTCGCCGTCGACGACCCCGGCTACGCGATCCGCACCGCGCTCACCTTCCCCGCCCACGACGACCCGGCGGACGGCCCGGGCCCGCGCTACACGTACAACGTCGCGGGCGCGGGCTTCGACACGGTCCTCCTCGTCACCGACGCCGCGGGCGACACCCCCGCGCTGCACGCGCCCGGCGGCCTCCTCGACACCCTCGCCCGCCACACCCCCCACCTCCTGTACGCGGCGCTCCCGCACGACGTACCCCGCGCGCCCCGCGTCCCCCGCCCCCGTACCGCACCGGAGGACACCCTGCTCCCCGAACCGCTCCGCGGTCCCGCCTTCTCCAGCTACCCCGCCGAGGACGTCGGCTGGCTGCTCCAGGACCTCTCGGACACGCCGCTCGAAGCCCCCACCGAGGAGCGCGAGGAGGCGATCCAGAGCGGCGGCGCGCACTACGCCGAGTCGCTGCCCGTCGAGTACCAGCCGACCCCCGCCTACCAGCGGCTCTACCACGAGGCGCTCGACGCCTCCGCCGCGCGCGTCGCGACGGCGGTCGGCACCGTCACCGAGACCGTGCTCGCCGAGCGCTCCCGGCGCCCCGTCCTCGTCTCGCTCGCCCGCGCCGGGACCCCGGTCGGGGTGCTCATGCGGCGCTGGGCGCGCGAACGGCACGGCATCGACGTACCGCACTACGCCGTCTCGATCGTGCGCGGGCGCGGCATCGACGCCAACGCGCTGCGCTGGCTCGCCGCCCACCACGACCCGCGCGACGTCGTCTTCGTCGACGGCTGGACGGGCAAGGGCGCCATCACCCGCGAACTCTCCGAAGCGCTCCAGGACTTCCCCGGTTTCGACCCCGGGATCGCCGTCCTCGCCGACCCCGGCTCCTGCGTGCGCGTCTACGGCACGCGCGAGGACTTCCTCATCCCGTCCGCGTGCCTCAACTCCACCGTCTCCGGGCTCATATCCCGGACGGTGCTGCGCGCCGACCTCGTCGGCCCGAACGACTTCCACGGTGCCAAGCACTACCGCGAACTGGCCGGTTCGGACGTCTCGAACGCCTTCGTCGACACGATCGCCGCGCGCTTCGCCGAGGTCACCGAGACCGTGGAGCAGCGGGCCAAGGAACTCGCCGGCAGCGACCGCGCGCCGACGTGGGAGGGCTGGCGAGCGGTGGAACGCCTCAGTGAGGAGTACGGGATCAACGACGTCAACCTCGTCAAGCCCGGCGTCGGGGAGACCACGCGCGTGCTCCTGCGCCGCGTGCCCTGGCGCATCGTCGCGCGGCGCGACGCGGGCGCCGACCTCGACCACATCAGGCTCCTCGCCGAGCAGCGCGGCGTCCCCGTCGAGGAGACCGACGACCTCCCGTACACATGCGTGGGGCTCATCCACCCCCGCTACACACGCGGCGCCACCGGCGCGGACGGCAAGGCGGTGAACCTCGCGTGAGCCGCGTCCTCGTCGCGAGCGACCTCGACCGCACCCTCATCTACTCCTCGCGCGCGCTCGCCCTCACCGGCCCCGACGAGAGTGCCCCGCGCCTCCTGTGCGTCGAGGTCTACCAGGGCCTGCCGCTCTCGTACGTCACCGAGACCGCCGCCGCGCTCCTCACCGAACTCGCCGCGCGCACCGCGTTCGTCCCGACCACGACCCGCACCCCCGCGCAGTACGCGCGCGTCCACCTCCCCGGGCCCCCGCCCCGCTTCGCGATCTGCGCCAACGGCGGCCGCATCCTCGTCGACGGCGAGAGCGACCCCGCCTGGAGCCGCCGCGTGGAGCACGCCATCGCCGCCGACTCCGCGCCGCTCGCCGCGATGCGTGAGCGCCTGCTCGACGGCGCGGACCCCGAGTGGCTCCTCAAGGAACGCGTCGCGGAGGACCTCTTCGCCTACCTCGTCGTCGATCGCGCGCTGCTCCCCGCGGGCTGGCTCGACGAGACGGCCGCCTGGGCGCACGACCACGGCTGGACGCTCTCGCTCCAGGGCCGCAAGCTCTACGCGGTTCCGCGCGCCCTCACCAAGAGCGCGGCCCTTGACGAGGTCGCCGCGCGCACCGGCGCGACGCTCACCCTCGCGGCGGGCGACTCGCTCCTCGACGCCGATCTCCTCACCGCGGCCGACCACGCCTGGCGCCCCGGGCACGGCGAACTCGCCGACCAGGACTGGCGGCACGAGGGCGTGACGGCGCTGGAGGAGGTGGGAGCGGCGGCGGGCGAGGAGATCGTCCGCCGGTTCCTGAAGGCGGCGGCGGGGGAGTAGCGCGGGCCCTCCCCGCGGGCCGCTCAGCCGCAGCAGCCGCCCCCGCAGCAGCCGCCGCCCCCGGCCTGCGGCGCGGGCGCGGCACCGCCCGGGGCCCGGCCGCCCACGGCCACGGTCGACAGCAGCTTGACGGTGTCCGCGTGCCCCGCGGGACAGCTCGCGGGAGCGCCTGACTCGGCCATGGGACGGTTCAGTTCGAAGGTGTCGCCGCAGGCACGGCAGCGGTACTCGTATCGAGGCATGCGGACAGGGTACGGGCGCCCGCGGGGCGGGGCGAGAGCGCGCGGGGCGCGGGGAAGACGGCGCGGGACGGGCGGCCCCGTACCCGTACCGCCTCAGCTCCCGCCGCGCTCCTCGCGGATCAGCTCCACGACCCGTGCCGCCGTCGCGCGGACGGCCTCCGTCTCGCGCAGGAACTGCCAGTAGTCCGGGTGGTGGCCCTCCAGGGCCGTCACCGCCCGGTCCAGGCGCGCCACCGCGTCGTCGAGCGGGCGGGCGTGGCGCGGGTCCGGGGTCTGGCGGCCCGTCATCGCGAGCCGCTGCGCGTCCCGCACCGCGAAGCGTGTGCGCTCGATCTCGCGCTGCGGGTCCTTCGCGACCTCGTTGAGCTGCCGCAGCCGGTCCCCGGCGGCCGAGACCGCCTCGTCCGTCTCGTCGAGCAGCGCCCGTACGGTCGCGAGCAGCGCGGTCGCGTCGGCCCAGTGCTGCGCCTCGCGGGCCTGCCGCGCCTCCGCGAGCTTCGTGCCCGCCTGCGCCACGTGCTTCGCCGCCTCCTCCGGTACGTGCTGGAGGTCCTGCCAGCACGGCGCGGTGAACCTGCGCCGCAGCTCACTGAGGACCGGCTCGACCTGCGCGCTCCGCGTCGTCAGCGCCTCCGCCCTGGTCCGCAGCGAGACGAGCCGCCGGTCGATCTCCCCGGCCCGCTCGGGCAGCCGCTCCGCCTCCGCGCGCAGCGCCTCCGCCTCGCGCCGCACTCGGTCCGCGCGCTGGATCGTCTCCGCCACGCCGTGCCGCGCGGCGCCCTCGTTGAGCCGGGTCAGCTCGGGGGCGAGCGTCGCGAGCCGCGCGGCCAGGTCGTCGGCGCGCAGCCCCTGGGCCCGTACGGTGTCGAGCGCGGTCGTCGTGGCGAGCAGCGACTGCTTGGCGCGCTCGACGGCGGGGGCGAGCCGCGCGAGCTGCGTCTCGGCCTTGCCGAGCAGCGGCCCGAGGCTCTCCGCGAACCGGTCGAGGTCGGCCTTGACCCGCTTCAGCTCGTCCTTCGCGCCGTCCAGCGCGCGCCGCGCCCGCGAGGCCGCCGCGCCGTCCAGCTCGTCGCGGTCGAGGTCCACGGCGTCGACGGCGGCGATGTACGTACCGCTCGCCTCGTCGATCTTCCGGCCGAGCGCGGCGAAGTCGGAGACCGCGCGCTGCCCGGCGGGGGTGTCGTCGACGGCGGAGATCGTCTCGATCGAGATGCGCAGATCGCGCTGCGCCGTGTCCAGCTCGTAGAAGGCGCTCGCGGCGGCGTCCTTCGCGGCCTGCGCCTCCGCGCGTCTGCTCTCGCCGCGCCCGCCGCCGCCGAACCAGCGCCGCGAGCCGCCTCCACCGCCGGTGAGGGCGCCGGGGAGCGTGACGAGGAGGGGCAGGGGGAGCAGCAGGCCCAGCGCCAGGAGGTCGCGCAGGGGGGAAGGCGCGGGGCGGGCCCCGGAGCGTGCCGGAGCAGCACCCGCCCCGGGCCGCCGTGCCGCCCGCCCGGTGCACGACCGCCGAGGTGTCGCCGTCACAATCCCTCTCCCGTGCCGCGTCTCGCTTGCTCGTTTCATTCTCCCATCCAGGAGGACGAACGCGCGGGCGGAAAAGTTCGCGGCAGCGGGGGCCGCTTGTGACGGGTGGTGCGGGCCGCCCAGCGCGCGAGCCGGCCCCGCGCCCCACGATGACGCGCCCCTCCGTCCTCACCCGGGGTTTTCCCCACCGGGCCCTGTCCCGCCCCCCGCCCCGGGCAAGGTAGGCTGTCGGCTCGACCCGGGCGCGTAGCTCAGGGGTAGAGCGTCGCCCTTACAAGGCGAATGTCGGCGGTTCGAAACCGTCCGCGCCCACCGGGAGAAGTGACAGGCGCAAGCCGATTTCGGCCCCCCGGCCCGTTGTGGCCGGGGGGCCTTCCCCTGTCCGGCGGGCCCACGGAACGTCGACCCGCGCGCTCTCGGGGAGAGCCGGAACCGTGGCGGCGCCCGTCGTGGGCCGGTTACAGATACGGGCGGGTGAGCAGTTCGATCGCGTGGCCGGCGGGGTCCTTGAAGTACACCCCCCGGCCGCCGTGCTCGTTGTTGATCTCGCCCGGCCTTCGCATCCGCGGGTCCGCCCAGTGCGTGATCCCGCGCTCGCGCAGTCGCTGATACGCGCGGTCGAACAGTTCGTCGTCGACCAGGAACGCGTAGTGCTGCATCTGGATCTCCACCGGCGGCTCCGCGAACTGCAACAGCACGCCGTCGGAGAGCTGGACATTGGTGAAGGGGCCCCAGGACGGGGCTTCGGAGAGCTCCAGCAACTCCCGGAAGAAGCGGGCCGACTCGGCGCGGTCCCTGGCGGCGACGATGGTGTGGTTGAACGTGGCCGGCATACGGCTGACTCCTAGGCCCTGTCGTCAAATTCCCGTCTGCCGCGCGACGCCATGCACGCTCCCCCAGCCTGGCGGCCGGGAGGTGCCCCCACTCGCCGCGCCGCCCCCAGACCCAAGTACGTCCAGTACGAGGGCCTGGGGGCGGCACGCCGAGAGCACGCACCTGACGCCCCGCGGCCGCCCTCCGGGCGACGACGGGAATTTGACGACAGGGCCTAGGTGGTCCGGCACGGGAAACGGGCTCGTGGTGCGCGCTCGTGGCGTGCGGGAGCCCGGGGGACCGCGTGCGGGACGGAGTGGGGGCGCGGTGCCGCGTCCCCGCGGTGGGATCAGCCCCCCACCGGGTCGCCGATCCATGGGTGGCGCAAGGCCGGTCCGGTGTTCACGCCGAGGACCCTACGCGGGGGGCCCGCGACCACAACGGGCGTCGCGCGGCGGGTAGTCGGGGTGGACGGGTCTTTCCCGTGCCGTCGTGGGTACGCGCGGAGGCATGAGGCGGTTCTTGCGGTGGGTGCTGGCGGCGGTCGTGGTCGGGGGAGTCGTGGCCGTGGTGATGTCCGCGATCACGGGGGAGTGGGGGTGGGACTTCGGGTTCCGGTGGGCCGTCGTCTCCCTCGTGTACGGGGGCGTCGCGCCCTTCGTGGGACCGTCGCGGCGACGAGTCGCGCGGTAGGCCTGTCTTCGATCTCGCCTCGTCGGCCGCGCGGCAGGGGCGAGATCGAAGACAGGGCCTACGCCGGCAGTTCCTTCAGCAGGTCCGGGTTCACCGTCGTGACGATCGCCGCGATGTCCTCCGGGCGGGCGGCGGTCCACAGAATGGCCCGCGCCGCGCGGTATTTGGCCGCCAGCCGCTCGGCCCGCGCCGCGGGGAGGCGGGCCGTGCGGTCGGGGCGGCTGTTGTGGGCGTTGTCCGCGATCTTCACGAGGGTGGCGAGCGGGTCGGCCGCGATATGGCGGATCTTGTCCTCGTAGGCGAGCCCCGGGACGTTGGTCACGGCCTCGACGAGCGCGACGACCCGGTCGGGGACCCCGGCCGCGCGCAGGCGCCCGGCGGTCCACGCGGTGTCCTCGATGACGTCGTGCAGCAGCCCGGCCACCTGGAGATCGGGGCCGAAGGCGGCGAGCCCGGCGGCCACGGCACGGACGTGTGCGATGTACGGCACGCCGATCTTGTCGACCTGCCCGGCGTGGGCGAAGGCGGCGAGGGCGTCGGCCTGGGCGACGGTTGTCATGGCGCCAGTGTCCCGCGACCGAGGTGGTGAGGGGCGGTCCGGGAGCGAGTCCGGGGAGGGCGATCCGCGGGAGGTGGGCGAACCGCCGACATTCGCCTTGTAAGGGCGGAGCTCCACGGCTGAGCCGTGCGCGGCCCCCGGGCTTCGTCGGCCGGGGGCCGCCGGGTCAGCGGCGGGACTCGGTGAGGGCCAGGGCCATCAGTTCCGGGTCCAGGAGGCTCGCGTCGGCCAGGCGGGTCGGGGCCGCGTGGGCGTTGAAGAGCGTCTTGGTCAGGCGCAGCGCGGTGGGGGAACGGCGCAGCAGCGGCCTGACCCAGGCGAGGACAGCCGCGTCCAGGCCGGTCTCCGGTACGACCCGCTGGAGGATCGACAGGCGCAGCGCCTCCTCGGCCCCGACCACGCGGGCCGTCAGGACGAACTCACGGACGCGGGCCGCGCCGGCCTCGTTGATGAGGCGGGGCAGGAGGCCGCCCCAGGCGACCGGCAGCCCGAGGGCCAGTTCGGGAAGCCGGAAGCTCGCGGTCTCGGCACCGACCCGCAGGTCGCAGGCGAGCGCGAGGGCGAATCCGGCGCCGATCGCACGTCCCTGGACGCGGGCGATGGTCACGGCGGGTCCCGTGCTCAGCGCCTCGCACACGCGGCGGGCCCGTGCGCCGGAGAGGCGTACGGCGCCCCCGGCCGGATCGTCGGCCATGTGTGCGGAAAGTTCGTGGCGGTCGCCGCCGAGACAGAAGTCGGGCCCGGCGCCGGTGAGGACGACGACCTTCGTCGTGGTGTCCTGGGCGTCGAGCACCTCGTACAACTCGTCGAGCATGGTGTCCGTGACGGCGTTGCCCCGCTCCGGTTCGCGCAGTTCCACGAGGAGCAGGCCGCCCTCGCGGCGCGTGCGGAGGGTTTTGCGGTCGCTGTCCAGGGGGAGGAGGGACAGCGGGGACGGCGGCTGGGGCGTGACCGGTGGTGCTCCGGCGGACTCCGGCTGGCTGGTCATATCTGGACGTCCAGGGAGACGAGTCGGCGGAAGACGAGGCGGGTGTCGTCGAACACCGGAGGCGTGACCGCGTGCAGTGTGGGGAAACGTTTCAGCACTTGTCCGAGAAGCTCCTGGGCCTCAAGCCGGGCCAGACCGGCCCCCAAGCAGTAGTGAAGGCCACCCCCGAAGGAGAGGTGGCCGCCCCGCCGCAGCGGGTCGAAGGTGTCCGGGTCGGGGTTGCGGCGCGGATCGTGCGCCGCGGCCCCGTACATCACGTGGACCGTCGTGTCGCGCGGGATGGGGACACCGGCGAGGACGAGGTCCTCCGAGGCGACGCGGGAGTTGATCGAGATGGGCGGGTCCCAGCGCAGCGCCTCCTCGACCGTCGACGCGATGTGCTCCGGGTGCGCGCCGAGCCACGCGGCGCGGGTCGGGTCGGCGGTGGCGAGGTGGACCGCGTTGCCCATGAGGACCGAGCTCGTCTCCAGTGAGGCGATGGTGACGAACATGGTGAGGTCGTAGATGACCTGGTCGGCGGCGGCGCGGTCGCCGCCGGACAAGGCGTCGAAGTGGGCGGTCCACCGCGTGAGCGCGTCGTCGCCGGGCCTCGCGCGGTGCTCGCGGATGAGCCTCGTGAAGAACTCCCGCATCTCCAGCGTGGCCTGCTCGGAGACGGCGAGCTGCGTTCTGGAGGGCAGCAACTCCTGCGCGTAGACCTGGCGGTGGGTGAAATCGAGGAGATGGGCGTGATCGGCGCGGTCGATGCCGATCCACTCGCCGACCGAGCGCACGGGGAGCTGCTCGCCCACGATCCGCATGAAGTCGGCGTGCCCCTCGGCCCTGAGCTCGGCCTCCAGGTCGTCGAGGAGCGAGGAGACGAGCGTGGCGATCATGGGGCGCAGGGCTTCGACCGAGGCACGGTCGAAGGGGGTGCCGACGGCGCGTCGCTGGCAGGTGTGCGCCGGGGCGTTGAGCCGGGGGAGGGTACGGGTCATCTCGCGGGTCGCGAGGTCGGCCCAGCGCTCGGGGTTGCCCTGGCGCTCCTGCCAGGCGAAATCGGTGCTCTGCCATTTCCTGCCGCGCAGCACCTCGTTGCAGGCGTCGAAGCCGACCACGAAATAGCCGCCCCAGGGTGCGGGGACGAGGTCTCCCAGTTCGTGGAGGGCGGCCCACACGGGGCGCGGGTTCGCCGTTCCCTCAGCGCTGCGAAGCCGCTTCAGCAGGGGGATGACGGCGCGGCGGCTGACGGTGGAGGTGCCGGGGTGATGGCCTACGGCGTTCACGCATAGCTCCTTCGGCTAAGGCTGCCGGTACCGGCGGAACCTACCCTTCCTGTCCGTGCGTCATGCGCCACTGTGTGTTTCCTCTGTCACATGCGGTGTTTTCGGCCTCGCCAACACCGTGAACCATGCCCCTTTTTCACTGCTTCTGTCACGATTCGTTCCGCGCCCGGCCGTGGTGCGGAGGCCTTGGGCAGCGGCCTCCGCACCACGAAACCCGTGTGCCGGAGTTGGGCCTGATGTGTCACCAGGTGATGAGTGATCAGGTCGCACGCCCGGTGCCCGCACCCGGGGGAGTCAGGCGCGGAAGACGTCGAGGAAGGCCGACCAGAAGCCCTTCTTGCGGGCCGGTTCCCGCGTACCTCCCGTGCCGCCGACGCCCTCCGCGCCGCTCGCCTCGCGCGCGGCGGCGGTGCGGGGCCCGCGCTGCTCGCCGGGCGCCGGCTGGGGGCGGTGCGCGGCCATGCGGGTCGCAGGGGAGGGACTGAAGTTCACCGGCAGCGAGACCAGCGCCCGGTGGAAGGGGCCGGGGCGCCAGCGCAGGTCCCGCTCGGGGACGGCGAGCGAGAGATCGGGCAGCGCGTTGAGCAGCCGTTCGATCGCGGCGCTCGCGATGACCTGCGCGGGGTCCTTGGCGGGGCAGGCGTGCGGGCCCGCGCCCCAGGCGAGGTGCGCTCCCTTGCTCTGGTTGCCCCGCGCCTCGGCGAGCCGGGGATCGCCGTTGGCCCCCGCGAAGGAGATGAGCACGGGAGTGTTCGCCTCGGCGATGTGCCCGCCGAAGTCCACGTCCTGCACCGGGTAGTGGGCCGCGTAGTTGGCGATCGGGGACGCGTTCCACAGCACGTGATCCATCGCCTCCTCGATCTGCGGCCCCGAGTCGTGGCCGCCGGAGGCCGAGAGCATGAGCAGCAGGGTGTTGCCGATGAGGTTGCGCTCCGGCTCGACCCCTGCGCCCATCATCATGACGAGCTGGTCGTTCAGCTCGGCGTCGGTGAGTCCGGCCGGGTGCTGGATGAGCCAGGAGGTGATGTCGTCACCGGGCTGGCGCCGCTTGAGGGCGATCAACTCCATGAGACAGGCGGTCAGTTCCTCGTTGGCCCGCAAGGGATCGCGGCCGTCGAAGATCGCCGACATCGAGGAGGTGAGGGTGTCGCCGATGTCGGCGGGGCAGCCGAAGAGCTTGTTGAAGAGGAGCAGCGGCAGCAGCTTGGCGTAGTCGGAGAGCAGGTCCGCCCGGCCCCGCTCGCTGAACTGGTCCAGGAGGTGGTCCGCGATGGGCTCGACCTCGCGGCGTATCCGGCTCATGTTGAGCTTGGCGAGGCTGTCGGTGACGGCCTTGCGCAGCCGCAGGTGCGTGGAGCCGTCGCTGAACATGGTGTTGGGCCGGTAGCCCAGCATCGGCAGGAGCGGGTTGTCGGCGGCGATGCGGCCTTCGACGAGATCCCGCCAGCGGCGCGAGTCACGCGGGAACAGTTCGGTGTTGCGCAGCACTTGGAGAGCGGTGCCGTGGTCGACGACGAGCGTGCCCTCGATCCCCGGGGCCAGCTCGACGGCCCCGGCGGCGCCCTCGGCGCGCAGCTTCTCGTAGACCTGGCGCGGGTCGGCGGCGAAGGCCGCGTCGTGCATGGGGCATCCGCCGCCGGTCGGGGCGGACGCGCGGGGAGCGTTCATCGGACTTCCTTCATGAACCGGGAGGGGGCTCCCGGGGAGCGAGGGGGAAGCGGCCCGGGGGAGGGCCGCGTGGACGGGGGGTGCGGGCGGGGCGGCGGCGGTTCGTGTCCCGGGAAGTCCCGGGAAGGACGGCGCCGTCCGGGCTCGCGGGCGCCGGGCCCGTACGCGGGGGAAGGCCCCGCTCCCGCCGTACGGGCAGGGCCGGCCCGTACGGCGGGAGACGCGGTCAGGCCGCGTGTTCGAGGAGGTGGCGGACGAGCGCGATGAGCGCCTGCGCCGAGGAGCGCTGATCGCGCGCGTCGCAGACGATCACCGGCGTGTCCGGAAGCAGGTCGAGCGCTTCACGCACCTCCTCCGTGCTGTAGGAGGTGCCGGCGTCGAAGGAGTTGACGGCGACCGCGTACTCCAGGCCGTAGCTCTCGATCAGGTCGATGACCGGGAAGGTCTGCTCCAGGCGCGAGGGGTCGACGAGCAGCAGCGCGCCGAGCGCGCCGCGCGCCATGTCCTCCCACAGCTGCATGAAGCGCTGCTGGCCGGGCGTGCCGAAGAGGTAGAGGACGAGGTCCTCGCTCAGGGTGAGCCGCCCGAAGTCGAGCGCGACGGTCGTCGTGCTCTTGTCGCCCGTACCGCGCAGGTCGTCCACGTCGACGGAGGCGCGGGTCATGCGCTCCTCGGTGCGCAGCGGGGTGATCTCCGAGAGCGAGCCGATGAGGGTCGTCTTGCCCACGGCGAAGTGCCCGACCACCAGGATCTTCGCGGCGTTGGTCACCGCGCTGGGGACGTAGATGGAGCGCGGGGCGGCTCCGGCGGAGGCCACAGCGGGTGTCTCAGCCGATGAGGGATTGGAGTCCATTGAGAACCTTCTCCAGAGTCGCTCTGTCAACGTGCTGGGCCCGGGGCGGTTCGGCTCGGCGCATGAGGTGGCCCTGCCGCGCGAGGTCGGTGAGGAGTAACCGCACGACGCCGACGGGCAGCCCGAGGTGGCCGGCGACCTCGGCGACGGAGAGGTAACCCCCGCCGCACAGTTCCCAGATCGCCCGGGTCTCGGGACTGGCGCCGAGCGGCAGGGTGCGGTCGGGGGCCAGCGTCACCAGGGTGTGCAGCGCCAGGTCCTCGGGGGCGGGCAGTTCCCTGCCGCCGGTGATGACGTACGAGCGGACGAAGTCGCTCGTGACGGAGGCCTCCTCGTCGGGGGCCGTCATACGCCGACACCGTTGTCAGTGCGCGGGGCCACGCTCATCGCCTTCGCGAGCGCCGTCACCGTCTTCTGCATCCGGAAGGACACGGCCTCCATGTCGACGTCGACCGCGGCCGATACGGCGAGGTAGGCGCCCGAGCCCGCGGCGATGAGGAAGATCCAGCCGCCGTCGTACTCCAGCAGCGTCTGCTTCCAGAGGCCGTTGCCCGCGCCGACGAAGGGCGCGACCGCGCGGCTGAGCGACTGCATGGAACTCATCGCGGCCGCGTTGGTCTCCGCGTCGTCGCGGGATATCTCGTCGGAGCGCTGGAGCAGCAGCCCGTCACCCGAGACAAGGATCGCGTGGCGGGCGCCGCGCACTTCCAGCACGTCGTTCAGCACCCATGACAGGTCGGTGTTCACGGCTGATCTGGTCCTTCCAAGGAGGTCGTGCTCCGCCCGAGCTGGGTGCCCCGTGCGAAGGCGCCGAGGCGGGAAGCGGTCACTTCACTGGACTGTTCCGGTGCCGTCGCCTCACTCGCCGCGGGCTCGGGGACGACCGAGATGGCGCGCTGGCGGCGGCTGCGCTTGGGGAGCCCGCCGGAGGTGCGGCCCACGATGTGCGAGGGGCCGACCGGTACGGGCGCGAGGCGCTGCGGGGCCTCCTCCGCCCGCTCGGAGTCCTGCTGGGCCACGGGCTCGGCGGGGGCCGCCGACTGAGCGCTGAGGAGCTCTTCCGGTACGCGGATCACGGCACGCACGCCTCCGTAGGGGGACACCGAACCGACCGAGACCGCGAAGCCGTAGCGGGTCGCGAGCATCCCGCACACCGCGAAGCCGAAGCGGGGCGGGTCACCGAGCTTGGTGATGTCGATGGTCTCCTGGGACGAGAGGAGCGCCGCCGCCCGGTCCTTGGTCTCCTGGTCCATGCCGAGGCCCGCGTCGTCGACGATGAAGCAGATGCCGGTGGGCACGGTCTGGATGTTCACCTCGACCGGGGTGCCCGGGGCGCTGTACGCCGTCGCGTTGTCGAGCAGCTCGGCGAGCACGACGGCGAGCGGTTCGACCGCCTTGCTCACGACCTGGGCGCTGACCTGGGCGTGCACGCTGACCCGCCCGAAGCCCTTGATGCGGCCCTGGGCGCTGCGGGCGACGTCGTAGACGTTCGCGGGGGTCTGGCGGCGGCCGAGCCAGCCGCCGCACAGCACCGAGATGCCCTTGGCGCGGCGCCCGATCTGGCTGCCCGTGTGGTCGACCGACATGAGGTCGGCGAGCATCTCGGAGTCGTCGCCGTACTTCTGGAGCAGCCCGTCGAGCAGGAGCTGCTGTTCCTCGGCGAGGGACTGGAGCGTGCCCATCGCCGATTTCAGGACGGCCTTGGTGGAGGACTCGGCGTCCGCGCGGACGTCCGCGAGTTCGCCGCGGTGCCGGTCGGCCAGGGAGGCGGTTCTCGCCTCCAGGTGCGCGACGTCCCCCCTGGCCCGGCCGAGTCCCGCCTCCAACTCGGCCTTCGCTTCCCTGAGCGAGAGGTTGGTCCTGCGCGCCCGCAGCACGGCCACAACCGCGACCGCGAGCACTACCAGCGAGAACCACAGCAGCGGATCTCGGAAAAATGAAGTCATGAGACTCTCTTCAACTCGCACCGCGCGAGGACGGGGACGGGTCCTCCGGGGCACCGCGCGGGGTCGTGCGTCGTGGCGGGTGGCGCGGAGCCGCCTGGCGTATTCCGTCCCGCGCCCTCGGGCGACGGGGCCTTTGAGACTGTCCCCCGCACGCGCATGACGCGTCGTCAGCCTACTGAAAGTCTGATGATCGTATCAGTCGAGGCTTGAGTCATTGGACGGTTGCGCGCATCGGGCGGCGACTCTCACCTCATCTGCACCAGTTCGGTGTGACGGGTGAGGAACGGTGCTGCTCAGGGCCGGAGTTGAGGGCCGCGAGGCAAAGGTTGCGGTCGGTCGGGTGTGGGGGTTGGGGAGGTCTGTGGGGGCTGTGCGGTCAGCTCTCCGGCGGGGCGGGGCTCTCCGCGGGGGCGGGCCGTGGCGCCGTCGGTGCGGGTGCGTGCTTGAGGCGGCTGCGGGCCTCCGTGCGGCGCTCCTGGGCGACCTCGGCCCAGTAGGGGTGGGAGGTCACGAAGACGGCCAGCTCGAACTCATGGGCGCGCAGCTTGCTGACGAGCGCCTGGTCCTCGGCGCCCCAGCCCGGTGAGGCGGGCCGCTCCACGCGACGCCACCCGTTGTCGTCGCTGAAGCCGTCGTGCGGCGCCACCGACCAGGGCAGCCGCCGCAGCAGCTCGCGCAGCTCCGCCCGCACCTGGTGCAGTTCCTCCTGGCCGGTGCGGAGGTCGTCGGGGAAGTCTCGGGTCTCTGCCACGTTCCGAATAGTACGCCTGTTCGATTTTTCGAAGCGAACGGAGCGGGCGACACGCCCCTACCGGCACGGCAGACTGTGCGCATGTGCCGAAACATCAAGACCCTGCGTCCCCCCGCCCAGCCCGAATGGGCCACCGGGGAAGAGATCCACGAGGCCGCGCTCCAGTACGTCCGGAAGGTCTCCGGCTTCCGCACCCCCGCCGCCCACAACCGGGAGGTGTTCGAACAGGCGGTCGCCGAGGTGGCGCGGGCCACGGCCGAGCTCATGGCGGGCCTCGAGGTGAAGGGGCAGGGCTGAGCGGTCGCCGGCTCAGCCCGTGCGGACCTCCGTGTCACCGTTCACCGTGCGCAGCGTGAGGTGGTGGTCCGGGTCCGCAGCGGACGCGTCCGGCAGGTCGTTCACGGTGCGTCCGTTGACCGTCGTGGCGCGCACCGCGTACGGCGGCGGGTCGGCGGGAAGGGTGACGCGCACGGAGCCGTTGCGGGTCGTGCCGCTCAGCAGGTCGGGTGAGGTGGTCGTACGCAGGTCGACGTCGCCGTTGACGGTCTCGGCCTCCACGCGCCGAGCCGCGAGGCCCGTGGCCCGTACCGAGCCGTTGCGGGTCGCGAGCCGCTGGAGCGCGTGGGCCTCGCCCGCGTCCCGCACGACCACGTCCCCGTTGACGGTGTCGAGCCGCAGGGCGCCGCGCACGTCCGTGACCTCCACGCCCGCGTTCCGTGCCTCCACCCTCACGGCGGTCCCGCGCGGGACACGGACGAGCGGCATCCGGCCGCAGTCCTCGTGCGCGGCCCCCGCACACGGCAGGTCGAGGACGCGGGTCTTCCCGTCCGCGCTCCAGCGGGCCCCGGTCCCGTCCGCGACGCGCACGACCGACGTGTCCGTCCCGACGATCCGGACCCCGCCTTCCGTCGTGACGATCAGGCGCCCGCCCTCCGGTACCTCGCGCGCGTCCCCCGAGGCCGCCCCCGAGCCGCCGCACGCCACCGCGGCCACGCTCAGCACGAGCGCGGGCAGCACGCGCGTCCCGTACCGCCGCACGGCGAGGGAGACGGTGGGCTCGGCGGGGGTTCCTGTTCGGGCCGGGTGGGGTGCGTCGGATCGCTGCATACGGAGCGTGTGCCCAACCCCGCCGCGTTCAGCGGCTGTTCCGTACGGCAGGCCCGGCTCAGCTCTGCGGCGCGTTCCGTCCCGCACGCGGGCCCGGGGCCGAGGGGGCGGGACGGCGCATGAGGAAGGCCGCTCCCGTGCCGGCGGCGAAGAGGGCCGCCACCGAGATCGCCGTGCCGAACCAGTTGGCGCCGAGCCACTGGCCGCCGAAGTAGCCCAGCGCCACGCTGTACGCGGCCCAGGCGACGCCCGCGACCGCTGACCAGGGCAGGAAGTCCCGGGTACGGCGGTGGGCCGCGCCCGCGACGAGGGAGACGACCGAGCGCCCCGCGGGGGCGAAGCGGGCCAGGATGACGAGGGCCCCGCCGCCCCGCGCGAGCGCCCAGCCCAGCCGCTCCTGCGCGCTGCTCAGTTTGCGGGAGCGGGCGATGGCCCGGTCCAGGCGCGCGCCACCGCGCAGCGCGAGCCGGAAGGCCAGCAGGTCCCCGAGCACGGAGGCCACCGCGGCGCAGGCGGCGAGCAGCACCACGTGCGGGATCTGGCTCACGTGCGGGCTCGCCGAAGCCGTCGCGGCGGCCGCCGTCGCCGCCATCACGACCAGCACACCGCTGGGCAGTACGGGGAGGAACACGTCGAGCGCGACCGAGAGCGCGATGACCGCGTACATCCACGGGCTGCCGGTCAGCGGCCCCAGGCTCTCGAACACCGAAAACTCCCGGTCATGGACAGCGCCACGCTGTCGCACGAGGGGCGGCAAGGGCGATCGGATCTCAGCCATACAGCGTACGCGGACTGATCACAGGGAGCTTTGCCGGGGGGTGCGCTTGTAGGACATCTCACGTTCACCCACGTGCCCCACCCGAGCGGCGCCCGGCGGCCGCGTCCCGTACGAGTGAAGGCACCGCAGGTAAGCGAACGGGGACCGAGCGCGAGGAGCAGCAGATGGTGTCAGGAAGGGTCGCCGGGGCCGTCGCCGCGGCCGTGCTGGCGGCGGCCGGGGCGAGTGGCCAGGCAGTCGCCGTACCGACAGGGCCGGGCACCAGGCCGGAACCGCCTCGGCCCGCGGCGGACCGGGAGGCGGTGGGCGCGCCCGCGCACGGCCCGCTCCCCTCCTCCTACCTGCGCCCGGCCGCGCCCCCGGCCAGGCCCGCGCTGCGCCCGCTGCCGCGCCCGGCCGCCGGCACCACGGTGCGACCGGCGGTCCAGGGCGTACGGGCCGGGACCGCGCCCGCCGACACGGAGCCCGTCGCGCCGGTCGTCCCGCTCACGGAATCCGCGCCCGCCGCACCCGGAGAGTCCGGGGCCTATCAGCTGCTCCTCGGCTCCCGCTTCTCCACCGTGCCGAAGGCGCTCGTGCCCGCCGCGGACCTCCCGAAGGCGCTCACCTACAAGCCCTCGCTCGTCCCGGCGGGCGCGGGCGTCCGGGTCGAGCAGCGCACCGACGGCGAGGGCACCCGCGTCACGCTGCGGGTCACCGGCCTCAAGGCGGGCCACCACTACGGGGCGCACGTGCACACCGGTGTCTGCGGCGCCGACCCGGCCGCCGCGGGCGGGCACTACCAGCACAGGGCGGACCCGCGGCGCCCCTCGACCGGCCCGGCGTACGCCAACCCCCGCAACGAGGTCTGGCTCGACTTCACCGCCGACGCCCTCGGCGACGGCACCGCGACCGCCACGCACCCCTGGGGCTTCCGCCCCGGCGGGGCCCGGTCGATCGTCCTCCACGAGGCGGCCGGAGCGAGCGAGCGGGCCGCCTGCGTCTCCGTACCCTTCGGCGGGCGGTGAGGAGCGCTTCCGCGGGCGGCGGCGGGAGGGCCGTCCCCGGCCTCAGTCGCGGTGCAGCCGGGTGCGCGTCACCTCCCGCAGGGCGGCGCGTCCGCCCCGTACCACCGCCTTCTCCAAGGTCAGCTCGGCCGTCCGGCCGCGCAGGTCGAGGGTCATGAGCTGATTGCCGAACCACGGCCCGCCGCCGCGCCGCCAGCGCACGGCGGGCCGTGGCACGCGTCCGTGCCGGGCGAAGAGCCCGCCGAGCGCGCGCCCGGTGCCCGTCCACCCGAAACGGAACCCGAAGCGCATCGCGAGCGGCACCGAGTTGTGCACGGGCGAGCACGTGAGCTGGTACACCGGGCTGCCCGGCACCGCCTCTTCCTCGCGCGGCCACCCCGCAGCGCCCTCGCGCGGCCAGCGGGCCTCGGCGACGTAGGCGTGGTGCACGTCGCCCGACAGGACACTCACCGTCGCGGGCGCCTCAGGCCCCTCCCGTATCTCCGCGATCAGGCCCGCGAGCGCGCCGAAGGAGCGGGGAAAGGCCGCCCAGTGCTCCAGGTCGGCCGCGCGCCGCAGGTACTCGCCGCGCCCGGCCCAGCGCGCGCCCCGTTCCCCGCCGCACAGCGCCGAGTCCCAGCTCTCCAGGTCGTGGATCAGGTGCGGGAGGAGCCAGGGCAGCGAGGTGCCGAGCAGGAGATGGTCGTACGCGCCCCGGTCCTCGCGGACCTGTGCGCCCAGCCAGTCCTCCTCCTCCGGCTCGAGCATCGCGCGCCGGTCCTCCGCCAGCACCCGCGCGGCCCGCGAGTCGATCATGACGAGCCGGGTACGGCCGAGATCGCGCCGGTAGCTCCAGCGCACGGCGGCGGGATCGGCGTCCGCGCGCTCGGCGAAGGCGCGCAGCGCCTCGGTGCCGTCGCGGCCGGGCGCCGCGCGGATCGCGGCCAGGAGCGGGTCGGCGGCGAGATCGGCGGGGGAGAGGTTGCCGAGGTGCTGATGGACCCAGTACGACATCAGGCCGCTCAGAATCCGTTCGCGCCACCAGTCGGTCGCCCGCATCTCCGCGAGCCACTTGTCGCTCGTGTTCCAGTCGTCTATTACGTCGTGGTCGTCGAAGATCATGACGCTCGGGACCGTCGAGAGCAGCCAGCGGATCTCCGGATCGCCCCAGGACTCGGCGTAGAGCCGGGTGTACTCGGCGTAGTCGGTGACCTGCGCCCCGGGCGGGCGGTCCAGGTCGCGCCGCCGCCCCATCCACTCCCGCGTCGCCGGGGAGACCTCGTCCGCGTACACCTGGTCGCCGAGCAGGACGAGCAGCCCGGGGCGCTCGCCCGCGGGCTCCCCGGCGAGGCGGCGCGCGAGGGTGT
Organism: Streptomyces sp. NPDC088923; assembly: GCF_044749745.1. NCBI lineage: Bacteria > Bacillati > Actinomycetota > Actinomycetes > Kitasatosporales > Streptomycetaceae > Streptomyces > Streptomyces sp. NPDC088923. Next base: position 1,921,366 of record NZ_JBIVIO010000001.1, read on the forward strand.
CGAGGGCGTCGGGGCCCACCGGGTCCTTCTCCTCGGCCGGTGGCGCGGCCCAGCGGCAGGAGCCGAAGGAGATCCGGACGGGGGCCGCGGGGTCCTCGCTCGGCGTGCGGATCTCGGAAGGCGGGAACGCCGAACCCTCCTCGGGCCACACCCGTGCCTCGCCCCCGCCGCCGTCCGCCTCGACCGTCACCTCGTACGGCAACGCGGCACCGGGCGGGAGCCCGTCGAGGACGACGAGGGCGTAGTGGTGCCCGGCCACGCGGAAGGTCGCGGCCTCACCGGAGAAGGACGCGGGGGAGGCCGTGCTCCCCGTACCCGTACCGCCTCCCGCGCCCTCCGAAGGCAGCGCCCCGCGCACCCGTACCGTGCACGCCTCGTCCGTCTCGGCCCAGACGGTCGCCGACCTCGCGTCCACGTACCGCAGCACCGGCCCCAGCAGCAGCTTCGCCATCTCCGCCCGCCCTCCACGCTCGTCCTCGCCCCGCGCCTCCGCGCCTACCCGGTCGCTCGAACGGGACGCGTGTTTCTCGAACAGGGCGCGTGCCTCTCGAACGGAATCACTGGGGAGAACGGTGGGCGGGGAGGGGACGGTTCCCGCGGCGGGGAGGTCGGCCTCAGCAGCCGTTCAGCACTCCTTGGAGCGCGCTCTTCTCCGCCGAGTCGACGTCCAGGTCGTAGTAGTGCTTCACCTGGACCCACATGCGGGCGTACACGCAGTCGTACGAGGCGAGCGGGGGCATCCAGGTGGCGGGGTCCTTGTCGCCCTTCGACTGGTTGACGTTGTCCGTGACGGCGACGAGCTGGGGGCGCGTGAGGTCGTTGGCGAGGGCCTGGCGCTGCGCGGTGGTCCAGGAGCTCGCGCCCGAGCGCCACGCCTCGGCGAGCGGGACGACGTGGTCGATGTCCACGTCGGAGGCGGCCTTCCAGGTGGCGCCGTCGTACGGGGACTTCCAGGTGCCCGAGGTCGCCGAACAGCTGGAGTTCTGGGCGACGTTCGTGCCGTCACGCTTCAGCACGACCTCGCGGGTGTCGCAACTGCCCGACTGCGTGATCCAGTGCGGGAACGCGTCGCGGCTGTACCCGCTCATCGAGCCCGGCGAGGCGACCGTCAGCTCCGAGAGGTAACTCCGGGCTGTGGAGGCGGCGATGGGGGTCGGCGGAGCGGCCTGCGCGGCCGGACCCGCGAGGACGGAGACGGTGGTGAGCGCGGCGGTCAGGGCGCCGAGCGCGCCCAGCAGACGGCGGGGGCGACGGGTCGCCGGGCGGTCGTGACGCGCGTAGAGACGGGACGAACTGTCCTGACTTGAGGGCACGTTGACTCCTCGATGTGGGGGTGGGGCCGTCTTCAGGCCGTCTTCAGACTGGCGGCCCGGGGTTTCCGTGGGGTGGTCACCAGGTAACAGCGTGACGTCATGCGCACGTCACTACAAGGGTGGTGAGCGGCCGTCGGTCGTGCGCGGGCGTGCGGATGTCGCGCGCGGGGCGGGGGAGGTGTGGGGGCTTGGTGCGGAGGTGCGTGAGGCGGTTGCGGTACGGGCTCCGGGGGATGTGGCGCGCCGGACGCGTCCGTCGTGAGGGGCCCGCCGCCGGGAAATCCGCGCGCCGCCGTCTGTCCGCTCCTCGTACGCTCCCCGCATGAACGAGCGAGTGGCGGCGGTCCTGCGCGGGCTGGGCGACCGGGAGAGCGTGGCCGACGTGGGCGGCATGGCCGAAGCCGCCCTGGCGGCGGGCGAGGCCCGCTTCCTCGGCGACCTCGGGGTGGCGCTGGCCAGGAGCGGCGTCGACGCGTGGCAGCACCGGAACGTCTTCGGCCGCCTCCTCCGTCTGCTCTGCCTCACCCCGGGGCGCGAGCACGTCGAGGAGGCGGTACGGCTCGTCGACGCGACGAACGGGGCGACGCCCCCGTATCCCCGCCTCGCGGCGGCCCTCCTCGCCGAGGGACAGTCGCCGGCGGACCTCGGGGCGGTCTTCGCCGGGGGTGCCCGCGCGCACGCGCCGGAGGAGTCGCGGGCCTGTCTCGTCCACGAGCTGGTCCTACGCGGTGCGTTGCCGGGCGAGGTCCCCGCCCTCGACCGGTGGGCCCGGTCCCGGCACTGGCGTCACCACCCGCTCCGCCGGCTCCCGCTGGAACTGCTCACCGTCGAGAAGCGTCCGGCTCTCGCGTCCAACTCCTCGCGCGGCAGTTCCCGTTCACTGCCCGATCCGCGCCCCGGCGCCTCCCTGGCCCCCGCCCGGTCCGGCAGCCGTCCGCCGCTCGCGACGGAGCGGACCACCGAAGCCTTCCGCGCGAACGCCGGCGCGGCAGTCCACAACTGGTGCGCCGAGTCCAACGGCACGTACGAGAGCGGGCACTGGGAACTCTCCGCACCTGTCGCCGAGGCCGCCGTGCCCCTCCTCCTGCGCGGCCTCGGGCTCGGTTCGCTCGCCACCGCGAAGCCCCGCCGCCCGCTCGCGCTCACCCGCCCCACGCCCGAACAGGTGTGGGCGGTGCTCTTCGCGGCCGCCGCGCACGGCGGCGCGTACAGCGGAGGGGAGTACGGCGCCTACGGGCGACTCGCCGCCTGGCGCTCCTTCGCCGCGCTCGCGGGGGCGCCGGAGGACGCGGAGCCCGCGCACGTCGAGGAGATCGCGTACGGGTGCGCCTGGTACGGGTTCGCGGGCGTCACGAAGTGGTTCCGGATGGTCGCCTGGGATGTCGGCTTCGCCGCCGTGCGCCCGGACGGACGCGAACTGGCGGTGCTCGCGGCGACCGACACGGACTGAGGCGAGCGGCACGGACTGGGGCGAGCGGCACGGACTGGGGCGAGCGGCACGGACTGAGGCGAACCGCACGCCGTCCCTCGTATCCCGCCCCCTCGCCGCTGCGCTCCCCCTTCCCGGGAACCGGTACCTTCGGGGCCGGGTGCCGGGGTGGCTTCGCTCCGGGCCGCAGGGTGTCGCGGGAGGCGGGGAGTGTGTTCGATGTCGGGGTGGCCGCGCTGGCCTTCGGGGTGGTCGTGCTCGCCGAGTTGCCGGACAAGACGGCGCTCGCCGGGCTCGTGCTCGGCACGCGGTACCGCGCCTCGTACGTCTATGCCGGGATGGCCGCCGCCTTCCTGCTCCATGTCGTCCTCGCCATCGCGGCGGGCAGTGTGCTGACGCTGTTGCCCACGCGGCTGCTGCGCGCGCTCACCGGGGTGCTCTTCCTCGCGGGGGCCGCGTTCCTGCTGCTCCAGCGGCCGCCCGACGAGGCGGCCGTCGCCAGGGCGCGCGAGCCCGGCGGGCAGAGCTTCTGGCCGGTCGCGGGGGCCGGGTTCTCCTTCATCCTCGCCGCCGAGTTCGGTGACCTCACGCAGATCGTGACCGCGAACCTCGCCGCCAGCTACGCCGGCCAGCCGCTCTCCGTCGGGGTCGGCGCGGTCGCGGCGCTGTGGGCGGTGGGGGCGCTCGTCGTGCTCGGCGGGCGCGGGCTCATGAGGAAGGTGCCGCTCGGGCTCGTCACGAAGGCCGCCGTGCTCGTCATGCTCGTACTCGGCGCGTTCAGCCTCTTCGAGGCCGTCGCCTGAGCCGGGGCGCGGGGCGGGGGTGGTGTGGCGCCTCAGCGGCCCGTTTTGTATCGTGGCCGAACAAAGTGGTTCCGCCCGCAAACCCTGACCTGTGGGCGGGACCACTCTTGTTCTCCGCCCGTGTTCCCCGCGCCCCGAGGTGTGACATGCCGCGTACCGAGTTGCACGTCAAGGCCCTGCTCATCGACATGGACGGCACGCTCGTCAACTCCGACGCCGTGGTCGAGCGCGTCTGGCGGGCCTGGGCCCTGCGCCACGGGCTCGACCCGGAGCAGGTCCTGCGCGTCGCGCACGGGCGGCAGGGGTACGCGACCATGGCCGCGCTGCTCCCCGAACGCCCCGTCGAGATCAACCTCGCCGAGAACGAGGCCATGCTCGCCGAGGAGACCCGCGACACCGAGGGCGTCGTCGAGATCCCCGGCGCCGCCGCGCTCCTCGCCGTGCTCGCCCCGTACCCGCACGCCCTCGTCACCTCCGCCGACGTCCCCCTCGCCACCGCCCGGCTCACGGCCGCCGGGCTCGCGCTCCCCGCCGTACGGGTCACCGCCGAGGACGTCGGCGCGAGCAAGCCGGACCCCGAGGGCTTCCTCAAGGGCGCCGCCGCGCTCGGCGTGGACCCCGCCGAGTGCCTCGTCCTGGAGGACTCCGCCGCCGGTATCGCGGCCGGTCGCGCCGCCGGGGCCACGGTCCTCGGCATCGGCCCCCGCGCCGCGGCGTACGCGCCGGACCACCACGTCACGGACCTGCGCGCGGTACGGATCGAGGGCACGGCGGACGGCGTACGGGTCCGGCTCGGCTGACCCCGCGCGGCCTCGCCGCGGGGTCTGCCGCCGCTACCCCAGCTGCGGCGTCTCGCCCTCCAGCTTCGTCCGCGTGTCGGCCCCGTAGACCCCGTGCTCGTCGTCCGCTCCCCGGGTCACCTGGTACGTCGTCAGCGCGTACTGGAGTGTCCGGTCGAAGCGGCCGTCCTCGCGCCCCGGGTAGATGCCGACGGCCCGCAGCCGCGCCTCCAGCTCCGTGACCTCCGGGCCGCTGTCGCCCCTTCGCAGCACCGCCGCCGTCACACCCTCGGGCGGCCGCTGCTCGGACGGCCCCGCCGTGGGCGGCTTCCGCACCTCGCTACGGGTCGGGAGCGGCGACCCCGCCTCGCTCGCGCTCGCCGCCGGGGACACCGAGGCCGAGACGCCGGGGCTCGGCGTCGTGCCGGACGCCGAGGCGCTGGGCGACGACGAGGCCGACGCGGAGGGGGAGGCGCCGGTCGTGGGGGAGAGGGACGCCGAGGCGCTCGGGGACGGTGCCGCCCCGCCCGTACGCGCCGTGCTCGGTTCGGCCGCCGCCGCCGCGACGCCCGGCGCCGGTCCCGGCGTTGCCGGGTCCGAGGAGAACGCGCCGCCCGCGAGGAGCGCGGCGACCGCGCCGACCACCACGACGGCCGCCCCCGAGGCCACGTAGACCCCCCTGCGCCGCCCGCCGCCCCCCGGTTCCCCGTCCGGCTCGCCCGCGTCCGGAAGACCCGGCCCGGGGACGCGCGGCAGCCGCATCGTCGCCTCGGGGAGCGCCCCGCCGTACGTTGTGGGCTCCGGCTCCGCCCCGTCGTCCTCCTCGCCGACCGTCACGTACGGCCGCACCCGCAGCGGGCTGAACTCCTCGCCGTCCGCCCCGCACGCGCACGGCGCCCCGCCCTCGCGCGGCCTTCCGCACTCCGGACAGGGCTCCTGCCCGTGCTCCCGCGCGGCTCTCCCCGTCCGCTCGCCTTCCTGTTCGTGTCCCTGCTCGCGTCTGTGTCCGCGTTCCTGTTCGTGCACCGCAGTCCCCTCCCGGCCCCCTCAGCGATCCCCGCGATTATGCCGAGACTCCCTGAGCACCTGTCCGACCGGGCGAACCATGACAAGCCGTCAACCCACCGCGAGCCCGCCCTCAGACGGCCGCGTCCGGCGCCCGCGACCCCTCCGGCGTCACCGAGACCGTCCTCGGCACCTCCCGCGCGTCCAGTTCCTTCCTGAACCACCGCTGCGCGTACGTGTCCTCCCACAGCGGCCCCGTCTCCCGCCACCCGTGCCGCGTGTACAGCCCCCGCGCCTCCACCAGGTCGTGCCGAGTGTCGAGGTCCACGCGCCGCGCCCCGCGCTCCCGCGCCGCCGCCTCCGCCGCGCGCAGCAGCAGGCCGCCACCGCCCAGACCGCGGAACGCGGGACGCACGAACATCCGCGTCAGTTCCAGGGCGTGCGGGTCGAGACGGCTCGCCTTCAGCCCCACGCAACCGGCCGCCTCGTCCCCGTACCGCCCCACGAGCAGCAGCCCGTGCGGCGGCGCGAGCGGTGTGTGGTCGGAGGCGGCGAGCGCGCGGCGCAGTTCGCCCGGCTCCGTGTCGTGCCCCTCGCGCAGCCGGTACCAGCGGTCCGAGAGCTCCGTGTAGTACGCGCGCCACAGGTCGAGGGCGATCGGCGACTCGTGCGGTTCCGGGGCGATCGCCCAGCGTGCGTCCATCCTTCGATCCTCACCCACCGTGCCGGTTGTGGGCCAGCGGTTTTGACGCGCCGTTCGCGGCAACCCGGAGTGCTGAACGCAACACCCCGGGTCCGGGACAGGGACGCGGGTTCCGCCGGACTCATTCCCACGGAGGGCAAGCATGTCTCCCGCCTTGACAATCGTGTTGATCGTGGTGGTGGTCGTCGTCCTCGCCGCCGTCGCGTTCTTCCTCGTACGGCGCGGTGCCGGCGCCTCTGGCGGCTCGCTGCCGCGGCGCTTCGGCCCCGAGTACGACCGGGCCGTGCGCCACCACGACGGTGACAAGCGCGCCGCCGAGCAGGAGCTGAGGGAGCGCGTCAAGACCTACGGCTCGCTGCACGAGCACACCCCGGCCGCCGAGGAGCGCACCCGCCTCCTCGCCTCCTGGAGCACCCTCCAGGAGCGCTTCGTCGAGGCGCCGCGCGAGGCCGCGGCCGAGGCGGACCGGCTCCTCGCCGAGACCGCGACGGCCGTCGGCCACCCCGGCGGCGACCGGCACGCGGCCCGGCTCGACTCGCTCTCCGTCCACCACCCGCACCACGTCGACGGCTACCGCCGGCTCCGCGCCGCACTGAACCCCGCCGAGAGCGGCCACGAGAGCACCGAGGAACTGCGCGAGGCGCTGCTCGCCGCGCGCGGCCTCTTCGAGGACCTCATCGGCGCGGGCACCTCGGGGACGCGTACGGGGCGCGACACCGCACACCGCACCGAGCGCGCGAGCGAAGGCGCGCAGGGACCGGACACACCGCCCGCAGCCGGCACGGCACAGGCCCCGGCGCCGGGTATGGCCCCGGCCCCCGTCCCCGAAGCCACTGAGACCTACGAGGGCCACCAGGCCCGGAGGAGCTGACCGAGATGACCGCGATACTGCCCGACAAGGCCACGACCACCGGCTCCGGCGATTACGCCGCCACGAGCTTCCTGCCCGCCGACGCACGAGAACGCCTCGAACCGAAACTCCGCGAGGCCGTCAGCGAGTTCGTCGACTCGCCCGCCGAGGCCGTCGAGAAGGCCGACCGCCTCCTCGCCGAGATCGTCGAACAGCTCCACGAGGCCCTCGTCCACCGCCACGGTGAACTCCGCTCGGCGTGGGACGGCAAGGCAGGCGCGAAGAGCGCCCGGAGCACGGGCAGCACCGAGCGCACGCGGCACGACGACGGCGCGGGGTTCGGCGACGGCAAGGGGTTCGGCGACGGTACGCCGAGCGGCGCCGCTACGGGCCTGCGCAACGACCGCGCGGACCTGACCGGCGACCGCGCGGACCTGTCCGGCGACCGTGCGGACCTGTCCGGCGACCGTGCGGACCTGACCGGTGACCGGGACCGCACGGGGACGGCGCGCGACGCCGACCGCGACGGTACGGCCGACGACCGTGCCGGGCTCGCCGGCGCCGCCTCCGCGCGGAAGCCCGGCGCCACGACCGGCACGGAGACCGGCACTACGACCGGCGCCACGGCCGGCACGGAGACCGAGGCCGGTACCCGCGTGCCCGGCGAGGAGAGGACGGCCTCCCGCCCGGGGCACGGCACCGAGGCAGACACCGAGCGGCTGCGGCTCGCGCTCCAGGAGTACCGCGAGACGACGGAGCGCCTGCTGAGCCTGTGACGCGCCCCGTGCGCACGCACGGACGTCAGGGACCGCGCTCCCCGAGAGCCGGAAGGGGCGGACGACGGGTGGGACCCCGTCCTCCGCCCCTTCCTCATGCCGTGCGCGGCGGTGGGCCGCATGCCGTGAGCCGCCGCGGCCCGCTCCGGTGCCCGCTCCGGGCGACCCGGCGCCCGCGCGCGCATCGTCCCTCGTACGGGCGAAACCGGCCCCGTACCGGCGCCGCCTCAGGCGCCGCCGTCCCGCGCCGCCCGCCACCGCGCCGCGATCTCCTCCACGTCGTATGGGCTCAGCCGCAGCGGAGGGCCCTCCAGCGGGCCGCGCAGCGCCGCGCGGATCTTCTCGTTCAGCTCCGTGACCAGGCGCCGCGCCATCGCCTCGCTCGGTGCCTCTCGCGCGGCGGCGAGGGTGTCCTCGGCCTCCTTGCGCAGCGCCAGCGAGGGCGGCAGGTGGGAGAGGCCCTCGCGGGCCATCTTCCCCTTGATCCACCACGACTCGTCGTGGTGCGGCCCCTCGTCGGGCAGCGGCTTCCCGGCCAGGGCGCGGAACTCGCCGCGTTCCTCGGCCTCCCTGATCTGCCGGTCGATCCAGGACTCGAAGTCCAGACCGGGGGGTTTCCGCTCGGTCATGCCGTGGTCTCCGTCCGCCGTCGTCCTCGCGCGTACGCGCCCATTGTCCCCCGGGCGGTCACGCCGCGAAGTCCTTCGAACGGTCACCACGAGGACTCCTACGGGTGTTCAACCCCCCGGCGCTCGGCCCCCCCGGCGTTCAGCTCACGACGCGGGCCAGCGCGAAACCGTCGTACCCCTTGCTCCCCACCGTCTGCACCGCCGTCGCGCTCAGGCGCGGCTCGCGGGCGACGAGGTCGAGACCCGCGCGGGTGCCGATGACGCGCGGGTCGGTGCTGTCCGGGTCGATCACCTCGCCGTCGCGGGCGACGTTGTCGATGACGATGAGGCTGCCGGGGCGGGTCAGGGCCAGGGCCCACGTGACGTAGCCGGGGTTGTTGACCTTGTCCGCGTCGATGAAGACGAAGTCGAAGGGCTCCGGCTTCTCCCCGGCGAGCGCAGCGAGGCTGTCGAGCGCCGCGCCGACGCGGATCTCGACCGTCTCGCCGTACCCGGCGCGGTCGAGGTTGGCGCGTGCCACCTCGGCGTGCTTCGGCTCGTACTCCAGCGTGATCAGCTTCCCGTCCGCCGGGAGCGCGCCCGCGAGCCACAGCGTGCTGTAGCCGCCGAGCGTGCCGATCTCCAGGATGCGGCGGGCGCCCTGCGTCTCGGCGAGGAGGCGCAGCAGTTTGCCCTGGTTGGGCGCGACGGCGATGGGCGGCAGCCCGGCCGCGTCGCTCGCGCGCAGCGCCTCGGCGAAGAAGTCCTCGGCGGGGGCGAGCAGATCGGTGAAGTAGGTGTCGACGGCGGTCCAGGTCTGCGCGGGGTCGGGCACGGTGGCGCCTCTTTCGGTGGCTCTCGGATGGATCTCGGCGGCTCTCGGCGGGGAACGGGTGAGTTCCCGAAAGGAACTTACCATCAGGTCCTCCGGGCGGTCCCGGGCTTCCCGGCTGTCACGTAGGGTGACCACTCTGTTGCCGGGAAGGTGCGGCGGAAACCGGCCGCGAGCCGACGGCTACGCTTTCCCCGCCCCGAGCGGGGGCGAGGGGGAGTGTTCCGCGCCGTTCCGCGAGAATTCGGTAGGCGTCCGCTTCCTCGGTGGCGGACGACCTTGTCCAGATCCTCAGTTTTCGGCCAAAAGCCGGTCAAACGTGGTCAACGGCAAGGTGAAAGAGAAGAGGCTATGAGGCGAACAGGGGCCCGGCTGCGTCTGCGTACACGGGCGGCACGAGCCTCTGGGAGCACGGAGCGCGCCACCGAGGGCCGGGACGTGCCGGACAACGACGAGCGGGGCGGGAGGCCACACGACGTGGCGAATGCGGAGCGGAGCGGGACGGACGGGATGTTCGGTCCCGGCGGTCCTGACGGTGTCAGGGCCCGGATGCGGGTCCTCTGCGTCGTGCTGTGGGCCGCCGCCGCGGCACTGGTGGTACGGCAGCTCACGGCCGTCCTGCGGCTGCCTCCCGGGGACCGGCTGACCGACCTGGAGACATGGGTCGGCCCGCAGGGCGTCCTCCACGTCTCCGGCTCCCTGTACGACACCGGGAGCTTCACGGGGTCCCCCTTCGCCGGGCTCGTCCTCAAGCCGCTGCGCGAGGCCGCGCAGGACACCCTCGGCGTGCTGTGGACGGTGGCCAGCCTCCTGCTCGTCGTCGTGCTCGGCCTCGTCGTCGCGCGGGCGGTGCCCCGGCCCCGTTCGCACTCCCGCCTCGTACCGCTGCTCGTCGCGCCCGTCGCGATCTGTCTCTTCCTCGTCTCGCTCCCGGTGCGCAACGCCTTCCACACCGGGCAGCTCAGCATCCTCCCCGTCCTCCTCGTCGTCCTCGGCTGCTTCGCCGTGCGCAAGGACGTCCCGGCCGGAATCCTCATCGGCCTCGCGGCGGCCCTCCAGCCGACGATGCTGCTCTTCGCGCCGCTCCTGTGGCTCACCGGCCGCCGCCGCGCGGGCCTCTCCACGCTCGCCACCTTCCTCGCCGGCACCGCGCTCGCCTGGATCGCCCAGCCGCACGACTCGTGGACCTACTGGGTGCACCACATCGCGGGCGCGGGGCTCGGCTCCAGCGACGAACTCGCCAACCAGTCGCTGCACGGCGCGCTCCTGCGCTTCGGCCTGCACGGTCCCGCCGAGCTGGCCCTCTACGCCGTGCTCGCGCTCCTCGTCGTCTACGGGGGGCTGCGCCGCGCGGTGCGGTACGCGGCGGACGGGCAGCCGCTCCTCGCCGTGGCGATCACCGGCTGCGTCGCCGTCGCGATCTCGCCGACCAGCTGGCAGCACCAGATGCTGTGGGTCCTGCTCACCGCCGTCGGCCGCGTCGGCACCAAGGCGGCGGACCGGTACGTGTGGCCCGTCGCCGTCGTGCTCGCGCTCTCGCTCACCCCCAAGGTGCTGCTGCCGAACATGGCGAGCCTCGACCCGATCACGCAGAACATCATCCTCATCGCGGCCCTCGCCGCCGCCTGCGTCGTGCCCTTCCTCAGCACCTCCGCGCCCGCCTACGAGCACCCCGTCCCGACCATCCCCCTGCCGCGCCGCCCCGCCCGCTGGTCCTGGGTGCCGCTGCTCCCCGTGTGGCGCTGGGTCGCCCGGCGTCCCAACCTGCTCCTCGAACTGCTCCTCATCCGCGTCGGCTACGCCGCGTACTCCGAGGTCCGCAAGGCCGCGCGCGGCGGCCGGGCCACCGCCGAGGACCACGGGGACATCGTCCACAGCATCGAGAAGTTCCTCCACATCGACGTCGAGCACTGGGCCAACCACGCCGTCGTGAAGGTCTCCTGGCTGGAGGACTTCTTCAACTTCTACTACGAGTCCTTCCACTTCGTCGTCCCGCTCAGCGTCCTCGCGATCCTCTACATCCGCCGTCCCGCCGAGTACCGGTGGGCGCGCAGCGCGCTCGGCTTCGCGACGCTCCTCGCGCTCCTCGGCTTCTGGCTCTTCCCGCTCGCCCCGCCGCGCCTCATGCCGACGCTCGGCTTCATCGACACCGTCCACGGCGTGCAGGACTTCAGCAAGCCGGACTACGGGACGCTCACCGCCGTCACCAACCAGTACGCCGCGATGCCGTCGCTGCACTTCGGGTGGTCGCTGTGGTGCGGGCTCGTGATCGCGATCCTCGCGCCGAAGTGGTGGATGAAGGCGCTGGGCCTGCTGCACCCGTTGTTCACGGTCTCGGCGATCGTGGCGACGGGGAACCACTGGGTGCTGGACGCGGTGGGCGGGGCCACGGTGGTGGGGCTCGGGTTCGGGATCACGTATGCCCTGGCGGGGCCGCGGGGGCGGACCAGGGGCGCGGGGATGGCGGCGGAGCCCTCAGCGGGCGGGGAGCCGGATGCGGGGGCTCCGCCCCCACGCCCCCGCTCCTCTGTTGCTGGAGGGGCTTGATCATCGGGGCTTGCCTTTGAGTGGGCTCCAGCCCCTACCGTCCTCGGCGACGGCTCAGCGAACGACGAGAGGATGGCCCATCATGGCGGAGCAGGCGGCCTGGAGGACCCCCGAGGAGCGGCACGCGCGGGGGCTGGACGTGCTGAAGAGCGTGGACGGGAGCATCGGCGAGAAGGTCGTCGAGTCGCTCGCCGACGTGAGCCCCGAACTGGGGCGGCAGGTCGTCGGCTGGGCCTTCGGCGAGATCTACGACCGCCCCGGCCTCGTCCCGCGCGACCGCCAGCTCGTCACCCTCGGCGTCCTCACCGCGCTCGGCGGCTGCGAGCCCCAGCTCGAAGTCCACATCAACGCCGCGCTCAACACCGGGCTCGGCCCCGAGGAGATCACCGAGGCACTGCTCCACGCCGCCGTCTACTGCGGAATCCCGAAGGCCCTCAACGCGACCTTCGTAGCGAAGAGGGTCTTCGGGGAGCGCGGCCTGCTGCCGGTGGGTGGCGAACCCACCGGCTGAGGAGGCCGGGCCCGGCTCAGGACGCCGGTTCCCGCTCAGGACTCCCCGTCCTGGCCCGTGATCAGGCGCAGGAAGCGCTGCGGGGTGTCCGGGCCGAACATCAGCTCGTGGATGAGGCTCGCCTGCCCGGCCTCCTCGTGGCTGCGCGGGAAGACGTCGCGCTCGTACGCGGCGAGCGCGGCCTCCGTGTCGTCCGGGTGCGCCGCGAGCGCCTTGCCCAGCTCGGCGCCGTCGAACATCGCCAGGTTGGCGCCCTCGCCCGAGGGGATCATGAGGTGCGCGGCGTCACCGATCAGCGTGACGCCGGGGACCCGCTCCCAGCGGTGGTCGGCGGGCAGCGTGTACAGCGGGCGGAGTACGGGGTCCGTCTCGCCGTCCGTGATGAGGGCGGTCAGCTCGGGGGCCCAGCCCTCGAACTCCCTCATCAGCCCCGCCTTGACGGACTCCGGGTCGTCGAAGCCGAGTGCCTCGAACCACTCCAGGGGGCGCTGGAGCGCCACGTACGTGTGGAGCCTGCCGCTCGCCTCGCGGTGGGCCTGGATGCCCTTGCCGGGCACGAGCGAGAACGCCGCGCCGGCGCCGACCGCCTTCGCCGCCGCGGGGTGGCGCGTGTCGGCCTCGTACAGGTACGTCTCGACGAAGGACGTGCCGGTGTAGGCGGGCTTCGCGGCCGACAGGAGCGGGCGCACCCGCGACCAGGCGCCGTCCGCGCCGACGAGCAGCGCGGTCTCGACCGCCGTGCCGTTGGCGAAGCTCACCTCGTGGCGCCCGCCGCCGAGCGCGCGCACCCCGGTGACCTTGTGGCCCCAGCGCACCGTGCCCTCCGGCAGCGAGTCCAGGAGCACCTGCCGCAGCTCGCCGCGCTGCACCTCGGGACGGGTGTCGCTGCCGTCGTCCTCCTCCTCCAGCAGGACGGACCCGTCCGGGGTGAGCGCGCGCGAGGCCGCGTGCCCCGCCAGGATGATCGCGCGGAACTCCTCGGTGAGCCCGGCGGCGGCGAGGGCGGCCTGCCCGTTGTTCTCGTGGATGTCGAGCATGCCGCCCTGGGAACGGGACGTGGGCGACGCCTCCGCCTCGTAGACCGTGGACGGGATGCCGTGGAGGTGCAGGACGCGGGCGAGCGTGAGTCCGCCGAGTCCCGCGCCGATGATGCTGACGTGCGTGTGCGTCGTCATGGCGGGCTCCTTCGCAGTCGTCCGGAACGCCGTCCGGAGAGCATGGAATGTCGTTCCATTCCCACTCTGGAACAGCATTCCAGCATAGTCAAGCTGGAATGCTGTTCCAGAGTGGTGTGTCAGGATGGGGCCATGACGAAGAGGACCGCGCGCGCCGAGCCGCTCTCGCGCGAACGCATCGTCCGGACCGCCATCGAACTGCTCGACGCGGCAGGCGCGCGGAAACTCACCTTCCGGGCCCTGACGGAGCGGCTCTCGACGGGTCCCGGGGCGATCTACTGGCACGTGGCGAACAAGGACGAGCTGCTCGGCGCGGCGACGGACGCGGTCGTCGCGGACGCCGTCTCCGTCGAGCCCGTCGCCGGTGACGCGCCCCGCGAGGCCGTCCGCTCCGTCGCGCTCGGTCTCTACGAGGCGACCGAGGCGCACCCCTGGCTCGCGACCCAGCTCGCGACGCAGTTCGCGCGCGAGCCGTGGGGCTCCGTGGCACCGAGGATCTTCGAGGCGCTGGGGCGGCAGGTGCGGGCGCTGGGGGTGCCCGAGAGCGGCTGGTTCACGGCCACGTCGGCGCTCATGCACTACATCTTCGGCGTCGCGGGGCAGAACGCGGCGAACAGCGACATGGCCGGTGGCCTGCCGGAGGGCGAGACCCGCGCCGAGTTCCTGGAGGCCGCCTCGCGCGCCTGGGAGGCCCTCGACCCTGCCGCGTACCCCTTCACCCGCGCCGTCGCCGACCAGATCCGCGACCACGACGACCGCGAGCAGTTCCTCGCGGGCGTCGATCTCGTCCTTGCGGGGATCGTCGCGTCGGCGTCGGGGGCCGCGCGGGAGTAGGGGCCGGGCACGGCCCGAGGTCGGGGGCCTCGCGGGGGTCCTCGGTACGACGAAGCCGCCGCCACCCGGGTGGGGGTGGCGGCGGCTTCGGTCGCGCGCGGCCGGGCGGTGCGGCTCAGTACCAGTGGTGCGCCTGCCAGAAGTCCCAGGCGGCGGCCGGGCTGCCGTAGCGCTCGGTCATGTAGTGGATGCCCCACTTGACCTGCGTCCCGGCGTTCTCGTGCCAGTCGGCGCCGGCGGACGCCATCTTGTCGCCGGGCAGGGCCTGGACCAGGCCGTAGGCGCCCGAGGAGGCGTTGGTGGCGTGCGGGTTCCAGCCGCTCTCGTGCGACACGATCCGGTCGAACGCCGCGAACTGGCGGGCATCGGGCAGCAGCTTCTTCGCGAGCGCCTTCGCCGAGGTGGCGTCGGTGGCCTTCGCGGTGCTCGCGCTCTTCGCCGTGCTCGCGCTCTTCGCGGCGCTCATGACCGTCGCGGCGTGCGGGGCCGGTGCGGCGGCGTGCGAGGCGGGGGCGCCGGAGAGGGCCATCCCGGCCGCACCGCCCACGAGGGCGGCACCGGTCACGAACTGCTGGGGGACGCGGGCGAGACGGAGGACGGTGGCGGGGAAGGGCATGCGCACGGAGGAGACCTGACGTCGGGGACGAGGGGCCGGGGCGCGGACCGTGGAGCGGGGGGACCGTGAGGCGGTGCTCCGCTCAGGGAGCGGCGGGTACCGCACCCGGCGACGTCTCCCGTTGTAGGCGGACGGCGGCGCGGCGGGCAAAGAGCGGCGGTACTACGTCCGCTAGGAGGTGCGGAGAAATATCGGTTATGCACCTCCGGTCCTCCGGCCCCCGCCTACTAAGCCGGTACGTGTGCGAGCCACGTCACGTGCGCCGCCTCACCTTTCGGCCCCCTCTCCCTCACCAGGCGTGGGCGTGGGCCCACCCACCGCGAAGGAGACCTCCGGTTCGAACGCCGCCCTGCGGGTCGCGCGGCGCAGCGCCTTCAGGACGGCGGGCCCCAGCGTCAGGCTGAGCACCGCCGTGAGCGCGGCGCGGGGCAGGTCCCAGCCGAGCGAGGTGGCGAGGCAGTAGGCGAGGAAGCGGCTCAGGTTCGTGCCGAGCGGGTCGCCCGGCACGTACGAGACGCCTGTCGACAGGCCGCCGAGGTAGGGCCAGCCCTGGAGGTTCATGACGAAGCCGTACGCGAGCGCCGCGAGCGCCCCGTACCCCGCCAGGACCAACCGCTCCCGCCTGCCGCGCAGCGACCGCGCCCCCGGCAGCAGGCCCGCGCCGCCCGACACCCAGCCCATCGCGAGCATCTGGAACGGCAGCCAGGGGCCGACGCCTCCGGTCAGCAGCGCCGAGGCGAACATCGACACCGCGCCGAGGACGAAGCCGAAACCGGGGCCGAGCACCCGTCCCGCGAGCACCATCAGGAAGAACATCGGCTCGATGCCCGCCGTACCCGCGCCGAGCGGGCGCAGCGCGGCGCCCGCGGCGGCGAGGACACCGAGCATCGCCACGGCCTTCGCGTCCAGGCCCCCGTCCGCGATCGCCGCCACCACGACCGCGAGCAGCAGCGGGAGCAGCGCCGCGAAGAGCCACGGCGCGTCCCCCGAGTGCGCGACACCCGAGCCGGGCGCGGCGAGCAGCGGCCAGCCGAAGGCCATGACCCCGATCACGGTGACGAGCCCGAGCGCAGCGGCGGCGCGGGGCCCGAGGCGCACGGCGCGGGGCGTGTTCCCCGTACGGGCGGCGGTGCTCCCCGTACGGTCGGTGCCGCTCATCGCGCCACCGCCCCCTCGGAGCCGAGCGCCTCGGCGACCTGCCGCACCGTGAGCCAGGCCGCGCCCGGCGCGAGGATCTTCGCGGTCTGCGGGGCGAAGAGCGGCGAGGCCACGACGACCTCGGCGGCCGGGCCGTCCGCGACGACCTCGCCCTCGGCGAGGATGACGACGCGGTGCGCGAGTTCGGCGGCGAGTTCCACGTCGTGCGTCGCGAGGACGATCGCGTGCCCGGCGCGTGCGAGCCCGGTCAGGATGCCGACGAGCCGCGCCTTCGCCGCGTAGTCCAGGCCGCGCGTCGGCTCGTCGAGCAGCAGCAGTGGCGGGCGCGCGGTGAGCACGACGGCGAGGGCGAGCGCGAGCCGCTGGCCCTCGGAGAGATCACGCGGGTGCGTCGCCTCGGGCACGTCCGGCAGCAGTTCGCGCACGAGGTCCCGGCACGTGCCGGGCGCCGCGCCCGCGTCCGCGTCGGCGGCGGCGCACTCGGCGGCGACCGTGTCCGCGTACAGGAGGTCGCGCGGCTCCTGCGGTACGAGCCCGACGCGCCGGATCAGCCGCGCGGGCGCGAGCGCGCGCGGCGACTCGCCGCCGACCGTCACGGATCCGGCCGTCGGCGCGAGCAGCCCGACGAGACACGAGAGCAACGTGGACTTCCCCGCCCCGTTGCGCCCCATGAGCGCGACGGTCTCGCCGCCCCGCACGGTCAGCTCGACCCCCCGCAGCGCCCGCACGGCCCCCCGGCTGACCGCGAGCCCCCGCACCCGGGCCGCCTCGGCGCCGAGAGGGGCGGACCCCGGGGCGACGGCCCCCTCGGCGGGGCGACGGCGCAACACGCGGTCGAGCAGGCGGGGACGGGGAGCGCGGGGGCGCTCGGTGGCGGGCGGTTGCTCCGGGGCGGGTGGCTGCTCGGCGGGGCGCGGCTGCTCCGGGGCGGCGTACGGGCCCGCCGCCCCCGGCTCCAGCCCGCTCAGCCGCTCGCGCAGGTCCCCGGCCATGCGGCGGGCGTCCCGCACCGACAGCGGCAACGGCTCCCAGCCGGCCACGCGACCGAGCGAAACGACTGGGGGAAAGACCGGTGAGACGGCCATGACCTCGCGCGGGGTGCCCGTGACGGGCCGCGCGCCGAGCGCCTCGATCAGGATCACGCGGTCCGCGTACTGGACGACGCGTTCGAGGCGGTGCTCGGCCATCAGGACCGTCGTGCCGAGGTCGTCGACGAGGCGGCGCAGGACCGCGAGGACCTCCTCGGCCGCGCCCGGGTCGAGCGCCGAGGTCGGCTCGTCCAGGACGAGGACGCGCGGGTGCGGGGTGAGGACGGAGCCGATCGCGAGGCGCTGGCGCTGGCCGCCCGAGAGCGTCGCGAGCGGACGGTCGCGCAGTTCGTGCAGGCCGAGGAGGTCGAGGGTCTCCTCGACGCGGCGGCGCATCACGGCGGGGGCGAGGCCCAGGGACTCCATGCCGTAGGCGAGTTCGTCCTCGACCGTGTCGGTCACGAAGTGCGCGAGCGGGTCCTGCCCCACCGTGCCGACCACGTCGGCCAGCTCGCGCGGCTTGTGGAGCCGCGTATCGCGCCCCGCGACCGTGACCCGGCCGCCGAGCGTCCCGCCGGTGAAGTGCGGCACGAGCCCCGAGACCGTGCCGAGCAGCGTCGACTTGCCCACCCCCGAAGGCCCCACGAGGAGCGCCAGTTCGCCCTCGGGCACGCTCAGGTCGACGCCCGCGAGCGCGGGCGCCGCGGCCTCGGCGTAGGTGACGGAGACGTTGTCGAAACGGATCACGGTGCGGGCTCCGGGGCGGTACGGGTCAGGGGCGGCGCGGGCGGCGCGGCGAGGGCCGGGACGAGTCCGACGAGCACGGCGAGCGCGGGCCACAGCGGCAGGACGGGCGCGAGGAGCGGCACCACCCCGGGGTGCAGCGCGGGATCATCCGCGAGCAGGACGAGCAGCGCGGCGACCGCGACCCCCGAGCCCGCCACGAGCCACGCCCGCACCCCCCAGGGGTCGGGACGGTAGCGGCTGCGCACCGCGCGCCGCCCGCCGAGCCACAGCCCGCCCGCCGCCGCGAGCACCCCGGCCCCGAGCAGCGGGAGGCCGTAGCCCGCGCCGGTGTCGGCGAGGAGCGCGTACGTACCCGCGCAGACCCCGAGCAGCCCCCCGAGCGTCAGCGCGGCGGTCGTGCGGCGCACCGCGCGCGGCACCGAGGCGGTACGGCCGTAGCCGCGCGCGTCCATCGCCGCGGCGAGCGAGACCGAGCGCTCCAGCGCGCCCTCCAGCACCGGCAGCCCCACCTGGAGCAGCCCGCGCAGGCCCCGGTCGGGCCGCCCGCGCAGGCGCCGCGCCGCGCGCAGCCTGCGCACGTCCGCGACGAGGTGCGGTGCGAAGGTCATCGCGACGACGACGGCGAGTCCGGCCTCGTAGAGCGCGCCCGGCAGCGACTTCAGGAGCCGTACCGGACTCGCGAGGGCGTTCGCCGCGCCCACGCACACCAGGAGCGTCGCGAGCCGCAACGCGTCGTAGAAGGCGAAGAGCACCCCCTCCGCCGTCACGCGCCCCCCGAGCCGCACCCCTTGCGCCCAGTCGGGCAGCGGGATCTCGGGGAGCGTGAGGAGCGTGTGGGTGCCCGGGATCGGGGACCCGAGCAGGACCGCGAAGGCGAGCCGGATGACGAGCACGACCGCCGCGAGCCGCAGGAAGGCGCCGTAGGCGCGCGCCCACGGCGCCTCGGTGCGGCGCGCGGCGACGACGTAGCTCGCGACACCGACGAGGAGCGCGAGGAGCAGCGGGTTCGTGGTCCGGGTCGCGGCGGCGGCGAGCCCGAGCGCCCACACCCACCAGGCCCCGGCGTGCAGGGGCGGGAAGTCGCGGCGCGAAGGGGCGGGGTCCGTACGGGTGCGGCGCGCGGGGTCCGGACGCCCCGCCGTGCCTCCTGCCGTGCCCCCCGTCGTCCGGCCGCTCACGGCCGCCGTCGGCGGCGGGTCTGCCACACGGTCCCCGCCGCGAGCACGACGAGCAGGCCGAGACCGGCGAGGACGCCGACGGAGGGGCCGCCGCCGTCCCCGTGCGCCTTCCCCGAGGGGGCCGTCTCCGAGGGGGCCGTCTTCGAGGGGGCCGTCTTCGAGGGCGCCGCCACCTGCTCGCCGCAGCCGTGGCGCGGGTAGTCCGCGATGCCGCACAGGAGCGCCGAGGCGTCGTAGCGCAGCGGCTTCGCGACGGCGGCGAGCGCGTCGGCGGTGCTCGCGTCCTCGGGGACCCGGGCGCAGGCGGTACGGGCCGGGGGCGGCCGCTCGCCGGACGGCGCGTCCGCCGCCGTGCCGAAGTCGATGACGAGCCCCACGCGCTTGCGGCCCGCCCGCGCCTTCGTGCCCGCGCAGATGGCGGCGAAGTCCGCCGTCTCGCGCGGCCGGGTCGCGTCGTCCGCGTCCTCGCTCACCGCGAAGCGGAAACCGGCCACGTCGCCGTCGCCGGGGCGCGCGAGCGCGGGGCCACGGGTCGCGTACTGCCACGCGCCCGCGTCCGTACGCTCCCAGAACGACCAGTACCGGTACGCGCTCGCGGCCGACGCGGGCGCGGCGAGGCCGAGGACGCAGGCGAGCGCGGTCAGCAGGAGGAGGACGTGGCGGGGGACGGTCACCGCGAGGAGTTCCTCTTGTTGCGGCTGCTCAGCAGGAAGCCGATCCCGGCCCCCGCCGCGAGGCCGACGCCCACGAACCACCACGGGCTCGACCCGCCGCCGTCGTCCTTCTCCTTCTTGCCGGACTCCTCGCCCTTCTCGTTCTCGCCGGACTCCTTCGCCCGTACGGTCGTGCCCGCGACCGTCTTCCCGCTCGGTCCCGTCGCCGCGAGCTTCGCGGGCAGGTCGCGGCCCACGAAGTCGGCCGGGTCGGCGCCGGTCGCGTGTGCGGCGAGGATGAGCTGGGACCACGCGGCGGGGCCCGTCTTCTCGGCCCACGCGGGGCCCTCGGACCGGAGCCAGCCGACCGCCTCGCGCGCCTCCTCGGGCATCCCGGCCGCCGCGAGCGCGACGGCGGTGTCCGCGGTGTTCCCCGGGTCCGGCTTCGGCTTCGCGCCCGGCAGCGCCGTCGTCACGGCGCCGTTCTCGCCGAGTACGCCGCCGAGCCAGACGGCGCCGTTGCGCGCGGCGTCCTTTGCCGTACGGGGCGTCTCGCAGCCCACGCTCCCGCCGCGCTCCTCGTGCGGCGCGGCGACCACGAAGCCCGCTCCGTAGCCGGCCGTGACGGCGGCCGCGGTCGCGTCGGTGTTCGCGACGAGCGAGCCGTCCTTCTCGGGCTGGAACGCGAAGGCGCTCCCGGCCTTGCCCGGCGACTGCTTCGCGTCGCACTTCAGCGCGAGGGAGAGCAGCGCGTCCTCGGCGGACTTCCCGCCCTTCGTCACATCGGCCGGCCTCACGCCGAGCGCGCGCAGCGCGCCGAGCACGACGGAGGTCGAGTTCGCGTCGGACGGCGAACCGGCCGTGTATCCCCAGCCGCCGTCCTTGTTCTGCGCGGACTTCAGCCACGAGAGGGCCTTCTCGGCCTCCGCCCGGTGCCCGCCGATCGCCGCGAACGCCTGGATCGCCGCGCCCGTCTGGTTCGTGTCCACCTGCTCCTTCGGCCCGCAGTCCGCCGCGGGCTTCGCGCGGTAGGGAGCGAAGGAGCCGTCCGCGCACTGCTGCGCCACGAGCCAGTCCACCGCCTTCACCGGCAGCTTCCGGCCCGCCGCGTCGAGCGCGACGAGGGACAGGGACTGCCGCCACACCCCGTCGTACGTGGGGTCCTGCGTCCCGAAGAGCCCTTCGGCGGGGCCGGGCGAGGCGGCGGGCGCCCCGGTGGCGGGCGTCGCGGCGGCGGGCGTCGCGGCGAGAGCGAGTGCGCCGGCGGCGACGAGGGGGACGGCGGCGGCGAGGCGGCGGAGGTTCATGCGGGCGGCTCCTGGCGGGGCGCGCCTGGCCGGGGGCGCGGGAATCGGGGGCGCGGGGGATTTCGGGGCCGCACCACTTTAGCTGGCGGGGGGTTTCGGCGGCTTTGGCGGGCAGGCCCCCGGACGGGGCCCCGCCCCATGGTGCGTGCGGGCCGCACCCGCCGCCGCCCGCCCTGACGTGCTCTTCGTCACCTGACGCACCCGGTGTCCCCCCGAGGCTACTTGCCGGTAGATTCTGGGGGCGGACGACGATCAAGGGGAACTTGTTCGGTTTTGCAGTCCCGGCGTAGGCTCGCCGGACGTTCAGGAAAGAGAGGGTGCCTGGAGTGACCGCCGAGGCCCTGGGTGCCCGCGCCGGACTCGATCGCCCGCTGCGCATCGCCCTGCTCACGTACAAGGGAAACCCTTTCTGCGGGGGGCAGGGCGTCTACGTGCGCCACCTCTCGCGCGAACTCGCCCGGCTCGGGCACGAGGTCGAGGTGCTCGGCTCCCAGCCGTACCCCGTACTCGACGAGGGCGTCCCGCTCACCGAGGTCGCGAGCCTCGACCTCTACCGCCAGCCCGACCCCTTCCGCACCCCGCGCCGCGAGGAGTACCGGGACTGGGTCGACGCCCTGGAGGTCGCCACGATGTGGACCGGTGGCTTCCCCGAACCCCTCACCTTCAGCCTCCGCGCGCGCCGCCATCTCGCGGCCAGGCGCGGCGCCTTCGACGTCGTGCACGACAACCAGACGCTCGGCTACGGGCTGCTCGGCGGCCCCCGTGCGCTCGGCGCCCCGCTCGTCACGACGATCCACCACCCCATCACGGTCGACCGGCAACTCGACCTCGCCGCCGCCGAGGGCTTCAAGCGGCAGCTCTCGGTGCGCCGCTGGTACGGGTTCACGCGGATGCAGAAGCGGGTCGCGCGGCGGCTGCCCTCGGTCCTCACCGTCTCGGGCACCTCGCGCGCCGAGATCGTCCGCCACCTCGGCGTCGACCCGCGCCGCGTCCACGTCGTGCACATCGGCGCCGACACCGACCTCTTCTCGCCCGATCCCTCCGTGCCCGAGGTCCCCGGCCGGATCGTGACCACGTCGAGCGCCGATGTCCCGCTCAAGGGCCTCGTGCACCTCGTCGAGGCGCTCGCCAAGATCCGGACCGAGCACCCCGAGGCGCACCTCGTCGTCGTCGGAAAGCGCGCCGAGGACGGCCCCGTCGCGCGCGCCATCGAGAAGTACGGGCTCGGGCACGCCGTCGAGTTCGTCAAGGGCGTCACCGACGCGGAACTCGTCGACCTCGTGCGCTCGGCGCAGATCGGTTGCGTGCCCTCGCTCTACGAGGGCTTCTCGCTGCCCGCCGCCGAGGCGATGGCCACCGGGACGCCGCTCGTCGCGACGACCGGCGGCGCCATCCCCGAGGTCGCCGGGCAGGACGGCGAGACGTGCCTCGCGGTACCCCCCGGCGAGGCGGGGGCGCTCGCGCAGGCCCTCGGACGGCTCCTCGGCGACGCGGACCTGCGCCGCAGGCTCGGCGCGGCGGGCCGCGCCCGCGTCCTGGAGCGCTTCACGTGGGCGCGCGCGGCCGAGGGCACGGCGGAGCGGTACCGGGCGGCGCTCACCCGCACCCCCGCCTCCCGCCCCGTACGGCCGCTCACCCCCCGGGCCACCGACTCCCCGGCGCGGACCCCCGCCGTCCCCGCCCGCGAAACCGCCACCCCCGACCGCGAAAGCAGGTCCTCGTGCTGACCGTCGACTTCACCCGTTTCCCGCTCGCCCCGGGCGACCGCGTGCTCGACCTGGGCTGCGGAGCCGGGCGGCACGCCTTCGAGTGCTACCGGCGCGGGGCGCGGGTCGTGGCCCTGGACCAGAACCGGGAGGAGATCCGCGAGGTCGCCAAGTGGTTCGCGGCCATGGAGGAGGCGGGCGAGGCCCCGGCGGGGGCCACCGCGACGGCGATGGAGGGCGACGCGCTCGCGCTGCCCTTCCCCGACGCGTCCTTCGACGTCGTGATCATCTCCGAGGTCATGGAGCACATCCCCGACGACAAGGGCGTGCTCGCCGAGATGGTCCGCGTCCTCAAGCCCGGCGGGCGGATCGCGGTCACGGTGCCGCGCCACTTCCCGGAGAAGATCTGCTGGTCGCTCTCGGACGCGTACCACGAGGTCGAGGGCGGGCACATCCGCATCTACAAGGCCACCGAACTCGCCGCCAAGATGCGCGGCGCGGGCCTGCGCCCCTACGGCGCCCACCACGCGCACGCGCTGCACAGCCCGTACTGGTGGCTCAAGTGCGCCTTCGGCGTCGACAACGACAAGGCGCTCCCGGTGCGCGCGTACCACAAGCTCCTCGTCTGGGACATCATGAAGAAGCCCCGCACGACCCGGTACACCGAGCACTTCCTCAACCCGCTGCTCGGCAAGAGCTTCGTGGCGTACGCGACGAAGCCGCACCTTCCCCACGACGCCGCGCCGACGGCCGACGACGCCGCGCGCACCGCCGTATGACGACGCCCCGTACCGAGCCTCTGACGCTGCCCGGCGTCCTCACCGCCGACGAGGCGCGCGCCACGGTCGCCGCCCTCCTCGGGCAGCAGCGCGAGGACGGGGCGCTGCCCTGGTTCCGCGGCCACCACCTCGATCCCTGGGACCACACCGAGGCCGCGATGGCGCTCGACGCGGCCGGGGAGCACGAGGCGGCGGCCCGCGCGTACGCGTGGCTCGCCCGCCACCAAAACCCGGACGGCTCCTGGTACGCGGCCTACCACGACGGTGACTTCGAGCGGCCCACCGACCGCGCGCGCGAGTCCAACTTCTGCGCGTACGTGGCGGTCGGCACGTACCACCACTGGCTCGCGACCGGCGATACCGCCTTCCGCGAGGCGATGTGGCCGGTCGTGAAGGCCGCGCTCGGCTTCGTGCTCGGGCTCCAGCAGCCCGGCGGTGAGATCGGCTGGAAGCGCGAGGCGGACGGCACCCCCGTCACGGACGCGCTCCTGACCGGCTCCTCCTCCGTCCTGCACGCCCTGCGCTGCGGCCTCGCGCTCGCCGCCGCCCGCGGCGAGGCGCAACCCGACTGGGAACTCGCCGCCGGGGAACTGCGCCACGCGATCCGCCACCACCCCGAGCGCTTCCTCGACAAGAGCCGCTACTCGATGGACTGGTACTACCCCGTCCTCGGCGGCGCGCTCGACGGCGCGGAGGCGAAGGCGCGGCTCGGCGCACGCTGGGACGAGTTCGTCGTGCCGGGCCTCGGCTGCCGCTGCGTCGTGCCCAACCCGTGGGTCACGGGCGGCGAGAGCGCCGAACTCGCCCTCGCCCTGTGGGCGGTGGGCGAGCCGGAGCGCGCCGCCGCGATCCTGCGGGACCTCGGGCGGCTGCGGGACGCGGACACGGGCCTGTACTGGACGGGGTACGTGTACGAGGACGACGCGCTGTGGCCGCTTGAGCAGACGACGTGGACGGCGGGGGCGCTGCTCCTCGCGGTGGCGGCCCTTGCCGGGGAGCCCGCGACGTGCGGGGTGTTCGGGGTGGCGGAACTCCCGTACGGGATAGGCGAGCCGGCCGTGGCGTGCCGCTGCGGGAGCTGAGCTCCCGGCGACTCAGCGGGAGATGCGCCCCGCCGCCGCGTGGCCGATCGCCAGGTAGACGACCGCCGCCAGGCCGTAGCCGCAGACGACTCGCGCCCACTCCTTGTCGAAGGTGAACAGGTCGCGCGACCAGCCCGCGAGCCAGGCGGCGGCGTCGTGCACCCACTGCACGAGGTCGTTGCTCCGGTTCGCGTCCAGGAGATACATCAGTATCCAGACGATGATGATGGCGGCCACGACATCGGCGACGAGCGCGATGATCCGGCCGATCGGGGAACCGCTTCTGGTGGACATGGCCACCGTATTACCGCTTGTGCATGGGTGAAACGGGGCCGGGGACAGGCCACTTGAGACCTGTCCCCGGCGAAGGGCCCGTGCGGGCGCGCGGATCAGCCGCGCTGGATGCCCGTCGTGTCGCGCAGGACGCCGCGCTTGCCGTCCTGGGTCTGGGCCACGAGGTCCTGGCCGCGCTGGTCGACCGCCAAGTACCAAGTGCCCGGGGTCAGTTCGGCGATCGGTGTGGGCGTGCCGTCCTCGCCGTAGATCGGGCGCGGGACGGGGACGGCGAACCAGAACGGGGCGAACTCGGCGGGCTGCGCGGCGGCGGGCGGCGGGGTCGCGCCGGCCTGCGGCTGCGGCTGCCCCGCGGCGGGCTGCCCCGCGCCCGGGTAGCCGTACCCGGGCTGCTGCTGACCGGCGCCCGGGTACCCGTAACCGGGCTGCTGCTGCTGGCCCGTGCCCGGGTAGCCGTAGCCCGTCTGGCCCTGCTGCTGCCCGTAGGGCTGCGGCCGCGCGGGACGCGGGGCGGGGACGAGCGGGCCCTTGAGAGCGGGGACGAGGGGGCTCGCGAGGGCGGCGGCGGCGAGGACGAGGGCGGCGACGAGGCCGAGGACGAGGCCGGAGCCCGCCCCGATGCTCGCCACGCTCTGGACGTCGCTGAAGGAGCCCAGCGGGTCGAGGACCGTCCACAGCGCGGTCCAGGCGGCGAAGACCGTCAGGGCGGCGCCGAGCTGGCCGAGGTCCAGGCCGAGCACCTTGCGCGGCTGCGGCAGCAGCCTCGTGAGGATGACGAGCGCGGCCCCGATGACCCCGGCAAGGTAGACACTCATCAGGAGCCCGAGACTGTCCCAGGCGTTGGGGACGCTGGTGCAACTGTCGCTGTCGCAGGAGAAGGTGGCGAGGAACGAGGCGATGAACAGCACCACCGCGGCCACGATCACCACCCCGTCGCCTCTGGTCAGAGAGCGGATGTTCACGTCGTCAGGTCCTTCGTCGGCAGTGGTCGGCGAGCCGGGGCGTGCTCACCGCCGACCGTGGGTCCACCAGGTCCGTACGGCAGAGATCCCCCGAGCTCCCGAGGACCATACCGCCACAGGCCCGGGCCCGTCCGGCGGCCCTGCGCGCCCACCCCGGCACCACAGCGTCCTCACGACTTCTCCCCGGCGTCCTCGGTCAGGTACGCGGCGACCCCCGCCGCGATCCCGCGCGCGGCGCGCTCCCGCCACCGCGCGCTGGTCAGCAGCCCCGCGTCCCGCGTGTCGCGCATGTTCCCGCACTCCAGGAACACCTTCGGTACGCGGCTGAGGTTGAGGCCACCGAGATCGGAACGGGTGTCAAGGCCCGTACCGCCGTTGATGTACGTGGCGGGCGAGGTGTCCGTGGCCTTCGCGAAGGACGCGGCGAGGCGGGTGCCGAGGTCGTGCGAGGGCGCGGTGATCGCCCGGGTATCGGCCTTCCCCGCGTGCACGGCGCCCGGCATGATCACGTGGAAGCCGCGCGCCCCGGCGGGGGCGCCGTCCGCGTGCACCGAGACGGCCGCGTCCGCCTCCGCCTCGTTGCCGATCTCGGCGCGCTCGTCCACGCAGGGCCCGAACTCCCGGTCCCCGTCGTGCGTGAGCCGCACCTCGGCGCCCTGCGCGCGCAGCAGCTTCCGCGCCCTGCGCACGACGTCGAGCGTGAACTCGGCCTCCGGGTAACCGGCGTTGGTCTCCGTCCCCGTCGTATCGCACTCCTTGCGCCCGTTGCCCACGTCGACCTGGCGGTTGATGTCGGCGGTGTGGAGGCGGTTCCTGACGTTGTGCCCCGGGTCGAGGACGACGACCTTGCCGCTCAGCGGCCCGCGCGGGGACGGGGAGGGGCTGGGGGCAGCGCTCGTACGTACGGGGGCCGCCTTGGCGTCGTCGCCCCCCGTACCGCCCCCGTCGCCGCCCCCGCGGCCGGCGACGCCGTACCCGATGCCCCCCGCGAGCAGGAGGACGGGGACGGCGACGGCTGAGACGGTGAGCAGCCGCCGGGAGCGGGGCGGTCGGCTGGACGGCGGGGCGGCGGGGGAGTTGGACACGCCCGCGAGGATAGGGGGTCCGCCGCGGTGCCCGCTCAGCGGCGCCGCAGCACCCGCAGCGAGTCCACCGTCCGGACCTCCTCGAAGTCGCCCGATGCGACCGCGCGCAGCCAGATCCGGTACGGGGCCTGCCCGCCGTCGGCCGGGTCGGGGAACACGTCGTGGATGACGAGGAGGCCGCCGGGGGCCAGGTGCGGGGCCCAGCCCTCGTAGTCGGCGTTCGCGTGCGCGTCGGTGTGCCCGCCGTCGACGAAGACGAGCCCGAGCGGCCGCCCCCACACGGCCGCGACCTGCGGCGAGCGACCGACGACGGCGATCACGTGCCCTTCGAGCCCGGCCCGGTGCAGGGTGCGGCGGAAGGCGGGCAGGGTGTCCATGACCCCGAGTTCCGGGTCGACGGTCGCCGGGTCGTGGTACTCCCACCCCGGCTGCTGCTCCTCGCTGCCCCGGTGGTGGTCCACGGTGACGACGGTCACCCCGGCGGTCCGCCCGGCCTCGGCGAGCAGCACCGTCGACCGCCCGCAGTACGTCCCCACCTCCAGCAGGGGCAGCCCCAGCCGCCCCGCCTCGACGGCCGCCGCGTAGAGCGCGAGCCCTTCGTGGACGGGCATGAACCCCTTGGCCCCCTCGAAGGCGGCGAGGACACCGGGGGAGGGGGTGGCGTCGAGGGCGTGCGGCTCGGGCATGACGGAAGTCCTCCAGCGGTACGGGACGAGCGGACCCGCACCGGGACACAAGCGACTGCCTCCGGCGCGGACCCCCCGCATCGTGCCCCACTCCGCCCGCACCCCCGCACACCACCCCCGCACCGGACCGCTCAGGCCGTCACCCCTCGTGAGGCACCTTCGGCCGGGTGACGGGAACGACGGTGAGGAGTTCGTCCAGCCCCTTGAAGTCGCCCGGGTTGGTGGTGAAGAGCGGAAGCCCCTCCGCCACGGCGATGGCGGCGATCATCAGGTCGGCCACCCGGCGACGCGGCTTGCGGCCCGCGCCGATCACCGCGGCGCAGATCCGGCCGTAGACGCGGGCGGCCTCCGCGTCGAACGGGATGGGGTCGAACTCGTTCTCGGCACGCTGGAGCACGTCGAGGCGCCGGGCACGCTCGGCGTGTTCGTCGTAGTCGCCCTGTTCGTCGTTGCGGCGGACCTCGTGCGGGCCCGCGGACAGCTCCGCCAGGGTGACAGAGGTGATCGCCATCTCGTCCGGCAGCTCTTCGGGCGCCACCCACCTCCGCAGGATCATGATGTTGGTGTCGAGGAGCCCTTGCGCGTAGGGCGGGCGGTCACCGGGCATAGGGGTCGTCCGGCGCGGTGTCGGCGGTGGCCTCCTGGTCCGCCCTGAACGTCCGTAGGTCGATGCCGGGAGCACTCCTCGACATCGCGGCGAACTCCTCGCGGGAGACGAATCGACGGCGCCGGCGCAGCGGCACGAGCTGGCCGATGGGGTGACCGTCGCGAGTGACGGTGAAGGACTGGCCGCCCTGTATGGCGTCCATGATCTCGCGTGACCTGTTGCGCAGATCCCGCTGGGTGATTTCGGGCTGAACGCTCATACCGGCCAGGGTAATGCGTGGTGGCACAGTGTGCTACGTCGTGCCACGCCTTCAGCCGCTCACCGCCTCCGCCCGCCCGCTGCGGTCCCTGCGGGGGGCCAGGACGAGGGGGACGAGGCGGGTGGTGTGGCCGCCGGGGAAGGAGACGGCGGCGGCGCGCGGGGTGTGGCCCGCGGCGCGGCAGGCGACGACGTAGGGGCCCGCGGTGAAGGCGGGCAGCGCGTAGCGGCCCGCCGTGTCCGTCGTGGTGAGCCCGGCCTGGCGGCCTCGGCGGTCGATCAGCGTCACCGTCGCGCGGGCCACGAGCGCGCCCTCCGCGTCCCGCACCTCGCCGCGGAAGCCGCTGAAGCCGTCCGGGAGGAGGAAGTCGTCCGCCGTGCCCGCGAGCTTCACCAGCGTCAACCGCTCGCCGCCCGCCGCGCGCGGCAGGAACCACGCGAGCACGAGCCCGCCCGCCACGGCGCACAGCGCGATCACGAAGGACGTACGGAAACCGCTCATCGACGGCACCGCGACACCCCCGTGCAGCGTCGCCGAACCCGCCAGCACCATCCCGACCACCGCACTCGACACCGAGGTCCCGATCGACCGCATCAGCGCGTTGAGACCGTTCGCCGCCCCCGTGTCCTCCGGGCGCACG
Organism: Streptomyces sp. NPDC088923; assembly: GCF_044749745.1. Taxonomy (NCBI): domain Bacteria; kingdom Bacillati; phylum Actinomycetota; class Actinomycetes; order Kitasatosporales; family Streptomycetaceae; genus Streptomyces; species Streptomyces sp. NPDC088923. Next base: position 1,950,318 of record NZ_JBIVIO010000001.1, read on the forward strand.
GCCGCGATGATGAGCGCGGGCAGCGAGGAGTACGCGAGTCCGATCCCCGCGCCGACCAGCATCGCGATCAGCACCGTCTGCCAGGCCGCGCCGAGCAGCCCGAGCCCCGCCCCGTACCCGATCCCGATGACGAGGAGCCCGAGCAGCAGCGTCAGGCGCGGCCCGCGCCGCGCGGCGATCCGCGCGTACAGCGGCGCCGTCGCCATCATCGTGAGCCCCAGCGGCGCCACGCACAGGCCCGCCACGACCATCGACTGCCCGAGCCCGTAACCGGTCGCCTCGGGCAACTGGAGGAGCTGCGGAAGGACGAGCGTCACGACGTAGAACGACACCCCGACCATGACCGAGGCCAGGTTCGCGAGCAGCACCTCGCGGCGCGCGCTCGTGCGCAGGTCCACGAGCGGCGCGGCGGCGCGCAGTTCGTACCAGCCCCAGCCGAGCAGCACGAGCACCCCGAGCCCGAAGAGCCCGAGCACCCGCGCCGAGCCCCACCCCCAGTCCGCGCCCTTCGTCACCGGCAGCAGCAGGCACACGAGCCCGAGGCTCAGGCCGAGCGCGCCCGGCAGGTCGAAGCGCCCCGGGGCCCGTACCGAGGCGTCGGGCACGAGCGCCACGACGAGCCCGAGCGAGACCACGCCGAGCCCCCCCGCTAGCAGGAACAGCGCGTGCCAGCCTGCGTGCTGCGCGACGATCGCGGCGAGCGGCAGCGCGAGCCCGCCGCCGACCCCGATCGACGAACTCATGAGCGCCATCGCGCCCCCGAGCCGTTCGCGCGGCAGCACGTCGCGCATGATCCCGATGCCGAGCGGGATCGCGCCCATCGCGAGGCCCTGGAGCGTACGGCCCGCGAGCATCGGCACGAGGGTGTCGGTCAGCGCGCACCCGACCGAGCCCACGATCATCGCGCCCAGCGAGACGAAGAGCATCCGCCGCTTCCCGTACAGGTCGCCGAGCCGCCCGAGCACGGGCGTGGAGACGGCCCCCGCGAGGAGCGTCGAGGTCATGACCCAGGTGGCGTTCGCGGGCGAGGTGTCGAGGAGGTCGGGCAGGTCCTTGATGACGGGGACGAGCAGGGTCTGCATGACGGCGACGGCGATCCCCGCGAAGGCGAGCGCGGCGACGGTCGCGGAGGAACCGCGGGCACCGGCGGGGGACGTGCGGGGTATCCGGGGGCGGTCGTGGGTGTGGGGCATGAGCGGTGCTACCTCCGACCCTTGCGGACTGAAAGTGATCCGGTACGGAGGGTAGTCCGGTGGTTCTCGTACGAACGGGAAACCGGCGGCCCCGGTGGAAGCGGGAGGGGCACGGACCGGACGGAGCGTGCGCCCCCTGAGACGGCGTGTGCGTCGCGTGCGTCAGAATCAAGCCCCATGCCGCTCGACCCCGCCCGCCTCCTGGCCGCGCCACCCCGCGCCCGCACCCTGACCTGGTCCGGAAGGGACGTCCTGCTCTACCACTTGGGCGTCGGCGCCCCGCCGTCCTGCCCGCACTGGACGCTGGAGTCCCGCCTCCGCGTCCTGCCCTCCTTCGCCGTCGTCGCGGGCGGCCAGGACGTCCTCTCCGCCCTGGACCTTCCCGGCGCGGAGAGCGTCGACCGCACCCACGTGCTGCACGGAACGCAGGAGTTGATCCTGCACCGCCCGCTCCCCGCCGAGGGCTCCGCCCATGCCCGTACCGCCGTCACCGAGGTGTACGACAAGGGCTCGGCCGCCGTCCTCGGCATCGGCACCGAGGCGGCCGACGCGGCGGGCCCGCTGTGGACCTCGCGCCAACTCCTCTTCGCACGCGGCGCGGGCGGCTTCGGGGGCGCGCGCGGTCCGGCGCTGCCCAGGCCCCCGCGCACCGCGGGGCCGCCGGACGCCGTCCACCACCTCCCGCTGCGCGAGGACGCCGCCCTCCTCTACCGCCTCAGCGGCGACATGAACCCGCTGCACGCCGACCCCGCCGAGGCGGCGCGCGCCGGTTTCCCGCGCCCGGTGCTCCAGGGTCTGTGCACGTACGGGACCGCCCTGCGCGCCCTCGTCGACACCCTTCTCGACGGGCGCCCCGAGCCCGTACGCCGGTACGCGGCCCGCTTCTCCGGCGTCGTCTTCCCGGGCGAGACACTGGAACTGAGGGGGTGGCGGACGGGCGCGGGACAGGCGCGCGCGGAGGTCGCGGTGCGGGGGACGGAGCGGCTCGCGCTCGCGGACGTGGTCCTGGAGTGGGAGGCGTGAACGAACGAGGGCGGGGCCCGAAGACGCTGGTCGGCGTCTTCGGGCCCCGCCCGTCCTGCTGGTGTCCCCCGGACGACACGCCCTAGGCCGCGGCCCGCTCGTCCTCGAAGAACTCGGCGTGCTCGGTGCCGGGCTTGCGGTGGCGCCCGCCGGGCCGGGTCTCCCCGGCCTCCCCGGCGCGCGCCGCGTTCCCCCGGTGCCGCCCAGGTCCCCCCGCGTCCCCGTTCGGGACGGGCGGTGTCTCGGCGGCCGACTGCTTGCTGATCTCGGTCAACGGAACGTCACCCCGTAGTACTCGTTCACGTGCGCAACAACTACCCCGGGATTTTCTCACGACGCGTCAGTCACATGTTCGGGGGGTCCGGGCCGAGTTCAGCCGTTGAGGGGCGAATCCCGCAGAGGGACGGGACCGGTCGCGGCCCGGCCCGAGGGCGGCGGCGTGGTCCAGGTGATCCCGGAGGGCACGGCGTCGGAGTCCGGCAGGTCACGGGCCGCGGCGGGCTCGTCGGCCGGCACGGGCAGCGCTACGGGCACGGCGCCGCGCGTCACCACGAGCCCCGCCCTTATCGCCGCCCCCGCCGAGCCCAGCCCCCCGGCGAGCGTCGAGGGCCCCGCGACCCCGGAGAACCCGGACACGGCCATGACGGAGAACGCGCCGGTGGCCTGCGGGGGTTCGGGCTCGGGGGCGTCGCCGGACTCGGGAGCGGGGGGAGGGGTGGGTGGTGCGGGTGGTGCGGTTGGTTGGGGCCGGGGCGGGGCGGGCTGGGGGAGTGGGGCGGGGTGGGCGTGTGCGGTGGGCGGCTCGTGGGGCGGGGGTGGTGCCTGCCGCGGCTGCTCGCGCGGAGCGGCGGGCGGGGCCGGCCGGGCGAGCCGCTCGTGCGGTGTCGGCCGCGCCTGCTGTCCGGGCCGCTCGTGCGGTGTGGGCGGTGCTTGCTGTCCGGGCCGCTGCTCGTGCGGTGTCGGCCGTGCCTGCTGTGCGGGCCGCGCCTCCGCGCCGTCCCGCTCACGCGGCTCCGCGGCCTCGGGGCGTGGTCGCCCCGGGGTGACGCGGGGGAGCGGCCGGGTCGCGGAGTCCTCCAGGTCCGCGCCGCGGTCGTGCTCGACGGGCGGGGCGGGGGGGCTGGCGGATGCCGGGGGAGCGGGTGGCGTGGAGGCGGGGCGCGGGGCCGGTACGGAGTGGACGGGCGCCGCCGATTCCGGCGCGCCCACCGCCCCCTCGGCCGCCCCGTCCCGCGCGACCTCGCGCGCCGCGCCGGGCAGCCCCGTACCCCCGCCGTCCCCGGCACGCGGGTCCCGAGGACCGCCCGCGGAGGAGGAGGCGAGAACCACCTCGCCCGTCTCCGAGCCCGAGGGCCACGTGACCCGCGCGAGCCCGCACGGCCCCGTCCCCTCCGCGTACGGCAGGCGCAGCACGCCGTCGCGCGTCCACAGGCCGCCGCCCGTGAGCCAGCCGCGCGGGGCGGGGAGCTGGTGGAGGCGGCGGCCGATGGGGCGCCACACGCCGATCCAGCTGCCGCCCGCCGCGCCGTCCACGCGGAAGGCGACCGCGCTGTGTTCGGGCAGCAGATCCTGCCCCGGCTGCACGGCGAAGGGCGTGAGACGTGCCTCGGACAGGTGCAGGCACTCCGGGAAGCGCACGGGCAGCGCGCTGCCGAGTACCCCCCACCCCAGCCGGTCCTGCCCCGGCGCGTCGGAGCGGACGAGGAGCAGTCCACTGTCCACGTCGGCGCTCAGCAGCCGGTCGTCGCTGCGCTCGGCGATCTGGAGCAGCGGCGAGACCTCGCCCCCGCGTTCGAGGTCGACGGCGACGGCCTTCGTCACGCCGTCCTCGCCCGTGCGGTCCACGGCGAGCATCCGCGCCTCGCGGTCCAGCCACACGCCGCCCGCGCACCGCCCCGGGATCTCCGCGAGGTGCTCGGGCCCGAAGGCGCCGCCCGCGACGAGCCACACGGCCGTCGAGTGCAGCCCCGGAGCGAGCGCGTACACGCGCCCCGGCACGGGGCTCGGCGGGAGCAGCCGCAGCGGCCCCGGCGATCCGTCGGCGCGTACGTGCTCGACGGCGCCGAGCGGAAGCTCGCCCGTGTCCGGCCCGGTCGGGTAGAGCAGGGAGAAATAGTGCATGGGCCCTTCGGGCCGGTGCACCAGGACCCGGCCGTCCGGCAGGGGCTGCGCCTCGGTGCCCGGCGGCTCGGGGCGTGCCACGGGCAGCGGTACGGCGAAGGGCTCCGGCCCGCCGAGCGTCCACCGCTCCACGTGCCGTCCCGCCGTTCCGCCCGTGTCGGGCCCGCCGGGCTGCACGGTCCTGGCGGCATACGAGCCGTCCGCCGCCACCACGAATCCGGGACCCTCACCCTGCGGCCACGCGGTCTCACTGACCGTCATCGCTGCGTCACCTCCGGCGACGAAGCTAGTTTTCACGCGCCCCCACGGCAGCCCAGGACCCCCGACTTCACCCCAACGGGTGGCGAACCGGCGAATCGCCTGACATCCGGGACACCTTGTGCTCAGTCCGTGCTCGCGCCGCTCCTCCCCGTACCGCCCCGGAGGCACCCCGCCCGCTCCCGGTAACCTTGCCCCCGTGCCCCGCCTCTCCGAAGTCACCGCCGCCCTCGACGCCCTCTGGCCTCCGCACCGCGCCGAGTCCTGGGACGCCGTCGGCACCGTCGCCGGAGACCCGGAAGCGCGGGTGAGCCGCGTCCTGTTCGCCGTGGACCCCGTCCACGAGATCGCCGAGGAGGCGATCCGCCTCGGCGCCGACCTCCTCGTCACGCACCACCCCCTCTACCTGCGCGGCACCACGACCGTCTCGGCCGCGACCTCCAAGGGCCGCGTCGTGCACGACCTCATCAAGCACGACATCGCCCTGCACGTCGCGCACACCAACGCCGACGGCGCCGACCCAGGCGTCAGCGACGCCCTCGCGGGCGCGCTCGGCCTGCGCGTCCTCGGCCCGCTCGTACCCGACACCACCGACCCCGAGGACCGCCGCGGCCTCGGCCGCGTCTGCGAGCCCACCCGCCCGCTGACCCTCGGCGCCCTCGCGGAAGCCGCCGCGCGCGCCCTGCCCGCGACCGCGCAGGGCATCCGCCTCGCGGGCGACCCGGAGGCACCGGTCCGCAAGGTCGTCGTGAGCGGCGGCGCGGGCGACAGCCTCTTCGACGCCGTACGGGCCACGGGCGCCGACGCCTTCCTCACCGCCGACCTGCGCCACCACCCGGCCTCCGAGGCCACCGAGCACAGCCCGCTCGGCCTCATCGACGCCGCGCACTGGGCCACCGAGTGGCCCTGGTGCGAGCAGGCCGCCGCACAGCTCGACGAGATCTCCGACCGCCACGGCTGGGAGCTGCGGGTGCACGTCTCGAAGACGGTCACCGACCCCTGGTCCGCACACTTCGATTCCACAGGAGCCCCCAACTGAACGCCGCACCCGCAGACCAGGTCCGCCTGCTCGACCTCCAGGCCCTCGACACCCGTCTCGGCCAGCTCGCCCACCGCAAGGAGTCGCTGCCCGAGCACGCCGAACTGACCGGGCTCGGCAAGGACGCCACGGGCCTGCGCGACCTGCTCGTCGCGGCCCGTACCGAGGAGGGCGACACCGCCCGCGAGCAGACCAAGGCCGAGCAGGACGTCGACCAGGTCCGCACCCGCACGACCCGCGACCAGCAGCGCCTCGACTCCGGCACGGTCACCTCGCCGAAGGACCTGGAGAACCTCCAGCGCGAGATCACCTCGCTCGCCAAGCGCCAGGGCGACCTGGAGGACGTGGTCCTGGAGATCATGGAGCGCCGCGAGTCCGCGCAGTCCCGGGTCACCGAGCTGACCGAGCGCCTCGCCTCCGTCGAGACCCGTATCACCGAGGTCACCGAGCGCCGCGACGCCGCCGCCGCCGAGATCGACGCCGAGGCGGCGACCGTCGCCAAGGAGCGCGCCGTCGTCGCGGGCTCCGTCCCCGACAGCCTCCTCGCCCTCTACGAGAAGCTGCGCGCCCAGCGTGGCGGCGTCGGCGCCGCGCGCCTCTACCAGCGCCGCTGCGAGGGCTGCCAACTGGAGCTGAACATCACCGAGGCGAACGAGGTCAAGGCCGCCAAGCCCGACGCCGTCGTCCGCTGCGAGAACTGCGGGCGCGTCCTGGTCCGCACCTCCGAATCGGGCCTGTGAGCGCGGGGGACGCGGCGCCCGGCGACCGTACGGGCACCGCGTCCCCGCCCCCCGACCTCGGCCCGCCCACGACCTTCCTCCTGCTCCGCCACGGTGCGACGGCGCTCACCGCGCTCGGCCGCTTCTCCGGGAGCGGCGCGCGCGAGGAACCGCCCCTCGCGGACGCGGGACGGGCACAGGCGGCAGCGGTCGCGACGCACCTGCGCGGCACGGCCGTGGACGCCGTCGTCTCCTCGCCCCTGCGCCGCTGCCGCGAGACGGCGGCGGCGCTCGGGCTGCCGTACGCGGTCGAGGAGGACCTGCGCGAGAGCGACTTCGGTACGTGGGAGGGCCTGACCTTCACCGAGGCCCGCGCCCAGGACCCCGACACCTTCGCCGCCTGGCTCGCCGGCCCAGGGGCGGCACCTCCGGGCGGCGAGAGCCTCGCGGACGTCGCGGTCCGCGTCGCGGCGGCCCGCGACCGGCTCCTCGCCGCCCACCGGGGCCGCACCGTGCTGCTCGTCTCGCACGTGACCCCGCTCAAGACGCTGCTGCGCCTCGCGCTCGGCGCCCCGCCCGCGTCCCTCTTCCGCATGGACCTGGACCCCGCCTCGCTCTCCGCGCTCGCGGTGTGGGGCGACGGCAACACGAGCGTGCGGTACCTCAACAGCACGGCGCACCTGCCGCCCGGCTGAGCGCCGGGGGAGGTGCGCGGTGGGGGGTGCGGCGTGCGGGGTGTGCCGTGTGGGGTGCGGCGTGCGGGGGTGTGCCCGGTGGGGGTGTGCCGTGCCGCCGGCTCAGCGCAGGGTCGCCGCCTCGCGGGCCAGTGCCTCGACCCGGCCCCAGTCCTTCGCCCGCACCGCGTCGGCGGGGAGCATCCAGGAGCCGCCCACGCAGCCGACGTTGGGCAGCGCGAGGTAGTCGGGGGCGTTCTCCGGGCTCACGCCCCCGGTCGGGCAGAAGCGGGCCTGCGGCAGCGGGCTCGCGAGCGACTTGAGGTACGGGGCGCCGCCCGCCGCCTGCGCGGGGAAGAACTTCATCTCGCTGACGCCCGCCTCCAGGAGCGCCACGACCTCCGACGTCGTCGAGACGCCGGGCAGGAAGGGCACCCCGGAGGACTTCATCGCGGCGAGCAGCGCGGGCGTCCACCCCGGGCTGACGAGGAACCGCGCCCCCGCCCGTACCGCCGCGTCCACGTGCCCCGCCGAGATGACCGTTCCCGCGCCCACGACCGCCTCGGGCACCGCGGCCGCTATCGCCGCCATCGCTTCGAGCGCGACGGGCGTCCGCAGCGTCACCTCGATCGCGGGCAGCCCGCCGGCCACGAGGGCGCGCGCGAGCGGAACGGCGTCGGCGAGGTCGTCGATCACGACGACGGGCAGCACGGGAGCGAGGTCGAGCACCGAGGCGGGGGCCTCGGGAGTGGCCTGAGCGGGGACCGGGGAGTCTGTCATGCGCTCATCGTGCCTCGTGTGCGGCACCCTGCGCAAAGCACGTTGCGCAGGGTGCAACGGCTGCTTCGTGGGTGTCCGCTCAGTGGATCTCCCGCACCACGACGTCGAGCGCCCACGGCTTCCCCTTGCCGCCGGGTCCCGCCGTCTCCACCGTGTGCCCCAGGTCCCGCAGCGCGGCGACGAGTTCGACGGGCGAGGCGGCCCGCACGTCGTGGGTGAGCAGGTCCCGTACGAGCCTCCCCTTCGTCGCCTTGTTGAAGTGGCTCACGACCGAGCGCTTCTCGACCCCGCCGACCGTGCGCGCGTGCAGCACCCGCACGGTCGCGGTGCGCTCGGCGAGCGCGCCCTTGGGCTTCCAGGCCGCGGCGTACGCGGCCGAGCGCAGGTCGAGCACGGGCCCCTCGCCCGCCGCCTCCGGCAGCACCTCGGCCAGGAACGGCCGCCAGTACGCGCCGAGGGCCCCGAGCCCGGGGAGCCGTACGCCCATCGCGCAGCGGTACGAGGGAATGCGGTCCGCCGTGCCGAGCGCGCCCCACAGACCCGAGAAGACGAGCAGCGAGCGCGCGGCCCGTTCGTGCGCGGCGGCGTCGAGCGTCGCGAGGCCGAGCGCGTCGTAGAGGACGCCGGTGTAGATCTCCCCGGCGGGCCGCGTCCCGGCCTCGTACAGCGCCGCGTTCTTCGCGACCTCGCCGCGCAGCCCCTCGCTGAGCCCGAGCACTTCGCGCGCCTTCTCCGCGTCGCCCGCGCACAGCGTGACGAGTTCGTCGAGCACCCGCTCCCGCGCGGCCCTGAGCCCCGGCAGCGAAAGCCCGCCGAGCGCCAGCGGCGCCCCCTCGCCCCCGGCGGCCTTCCCCTCGGACGGCGGCAGCAGTACCAGCACGGTGTCTCCTCAAGCTGTATGCGGTGAATGCCCCTGGCCAGGGTAATCGCGCCGCACCCCGCCCCGACCGGTACCATGTGCGCACGGCAGACGAGCCGGGCGGACGGCCGCGTGGGCCCCTTCGGGGACCCCCGAGGAACGTCCGGGCTCCACAGGGCAGGGTGATGGCCAACAGCCACCCGGGGTGACCCGCGGGACAGTGCCACAGAAAACAGACCGCCGGAGGCTTCGGCCCCCGGTAAGGGTGAAACGGTGGTGTAAGAGACCACCAGTGCCCGAGGCGACTCGGGCAGCTAGGTAAACCCCACCCGGAGCAAGGTCAAAAGGGAACGCCTCGGCGTTCCTGCGCGGACGATCGAGGGCTGCCCGCCCGAGTCCGCGGGTAGACCGCACGAGGCCGGTGGCAACACCGGCCCTAGATGGATGGCCGTCGCCTCGGCACGCCGCGAGGCCCCCGAGGAACAGAACCCGGCGTACAGCCCGACTCGTCTGCCGCTCACCCTTCCGAGCTGGTGAACTGCCGCTCTCCCACAGGCTGAAGAGGTGCCTGGGGACTCTCCGGGGGATTTTCCCGGGGGACTCTCGCGCGGCGGGCACGTCTTCGCGGGGACGGGACGCCGGATCGGGAAACCGTCGACGGCCCTCAAGTTCCCCCCACCGCAATGCGGTTGAAAGCGGGACCCGAGAGGCCCGCACCGCAACTCCCGGCCTTTATGCTGACGGAGGTCTGACAGCATCGGGGGGACGGGGACACTCGCGCCGGCCTCCGAACGGGGGGTATCGCGTGCGCAATGTCAATCCGACGGACCTGGAGCAGCTGGCCAAGCTCATCGACGGCAGGGGCGGTCTCTCGGACCGGCTCGAAGCGGCTTTCACGCGGGCGGCGGGGCTGGAGGTGCAGGCGAGCTTGGCGCCGCTGAAGCCTCTTCGGCGGTGGACGCAGGACACGGCCCCGGACCTGCGCAAGCGTGCGGCTTTCGCGCGCTTGGAGGACGGTGATCCCGAGGCGGGTCTGCGGTGGGCCGGCTTCTCGACCGCGGACCTGGAGAAGTTCAAGGGTGCCATCGACCCGGGGACCCTGCTGCTCGCCAATTCGGTGGCGGCCTCGGATTCCCCGGAGGCCAAGCCTTTCGAGCGTCAGTCCAACGAATCCCTCAATGACTGGATCGACCGGATAAAAGCCCATGCGCTCGGCAAGATACCCGGCCTCCAGCCGCACGAGGGGACCATTCAATATCTGCTCGGCGTGTACGGGGACTGGCAGTCCGTCACCAGTACCCTCGCCCAGACCACGTTGCAGGGCAGTGCGCTGACCAGCGTTCTCGTGGGGAACGCGGTGACCAAGAAGATCTTCACCACCCTCACCCCTCAGCGCGTCCGGTTCGGCGAGTTCCTCAAACGGTCGAGCGTCACCCGCATCGCCAACCTCGGCGAGAAGATCGTCAAAGCGGACATGCCCGCTCTTCGTTCGCTCGCCGCGCCCGGGAGCTGGTTTCCCGGAAAGCTCAGCCAGTGGGCCCAGAAGATGCCGGTCGAGTTCCTGAACCGGAAGATCGGCGCCAGAACGGGTCAGGTGTTCGACAGGGCTCGGCGCCTGCCGTTCATGCGGGCGCCGATCTGGCGGGGCATCACCGCGAACAAGCTGATCAACGGGATCGTCGGCAGTGACGCGCTGGCCAAGAGGTTCGGCGGCCTGACCCACTCGGGCCAGGCGGTCGCGCGGGCCGGTAACGCGAGCCTCTTCAAGGTCACCAGGAACATCTACAGCCGCGGCCGGGCGGTGGGCTGGTCGAGAGGGACCGCCCTCACCAAGGGCCTCGCCGGAGCGAGCAAGGTGTCCGGCGCGCTCCGCGGCGCGGGAATAGTCGGCGGTATCGCCTCCACGGGCTTCAGCGCGGCCAATGTGATCGCCCAGGGAAACCCGGTCGAGGCGTTCAAGAAGAAGGGCGCCGGTTACGTCGCCGACGTCGCCGAGGTCGGCTTCAACGCCTCCCTGACCGCCTCCATGATCGCCCCGAACCCCTTCACCATCGGCGCGACCGTGGTCTTCGGCGGTGTGTACGTGGGCGCGAAGATCGTCGAGCACTGGGACGACGTGAAGGCCGGGGCGGGCAAGGCGGTCGACTTCGCCAAGGACGTCGGCCACGGCGCCGTGGAAGGCGCGAAGAAAGTCGGCCATGCTGCCGTCGATGGCGCGAAAAAAGCCGGGCATGCACTCAATCCGAAAAACTGGTTCTGATATTCATGGCATTCCGCAAACGCAACGAACCCGATTCACCCCTCGCCACCGTCGATTGGCGCGATGTGGAGCGCTTTGTGCTGGGGACTCTGGAGCGGGCCAGATCGCCGAAACGCCCGCGCGACGTACGCGGTCCGATGGCCGTACGCGTACGGCAGGACGATCCGCTTGGTGCCGTTTTCGCGCCCTGTGCCTTTCGCGGTGCGCTCACTGGTCCTCTGCCTTCCGGTGTCTCGGAGAAGCGGTGGTTCGAGGACCGGGAGTGCCTCCGGGTCCTGTGTCATGTCGATGACGGTGTCGAGGACGGTGGCCTGCGCCGTCACGAGGTGAAGGACGGGAGTGGCGAGGTCATCGGGACGATTGAGCGTCACCCGCCCCAAGGGCGCCGAAAGCGTCCGAGTTGGCGTATCCAGCAGCCCGGCCATCCGGAGATTGTCGGCCGCAGCGACGGCGACTTGATCGCACGCGGCCTGGTCGGTGTGTTCGAGTTCGCCGACGAATTCATCAGCGGTGCCCTGGTAGGTGATGGAAGGGCAAGGAAACCCAAGAAGCCTCCGCTGATCGGCTGGAGGGACGAGAGCGGAAATTCCGTCATGATCTCGCAGGGCAAGGAGCACACCGTTCGTGTCGCCTGGCTCGACCGGCGCCTCGCCTTCGCCTTCGCTCTCCTCGGCGACGGCTGAGAGGGGGCACCGGGGGGCGGGAACCGGTGGTGGGAACGGAGCCGACTCGGCCGACCGCTTTCCCCGCCGGATGCCCCGCTCGTGCGGGACGGTGCGCGGGTGCGGGATGACGGACCGGCGTGGACCTGCGGGACCGATGTGAACCTCAAGTACGCCTGATTAACGGTCTGTTGGAAGTGCAGCCCGTAGTCCCGCGGCGCGACCCCGGCCTTTATGCTGACGGAGGTCTGACAGCATCGGGGGAGACCGGGACAGCCGCACCGGCCTCCGCATGGGGGTATCGCGTGCGCAATGTCAATCCGAGTGACCTGGAGCAGCTGGCCAAGCTCATCGACGGCAGGGGCGGTCTCTCGGACCGGCTCGAGGCGGCTTTCACGCGGGCGGCGGGGCTGGAGGTGCAGGCGACCTTGGCGCCGCTGAAGCCTCTTCGGCGGTGGACGCAGGACACGGCCCCGGACCTGCGCAACCGTGCGGCTTTCGCGCGCTTGGAGGACGGTGATCCCGAGGCGGGTCTGCGGTGGGCGGGCTTCTCGACCGCGGACCTGGAGAAGTTCACTGGTGTCATCGATCCGGAGACCCTGCTGCTGGTCAATTCGGTGGCGGCCTCGGATTCCCCGGAGGCCAAGCCTTTCGAGCGTCAGTCCAACGAATCCCTCGAAGACTGGATCGACCGGATAAAGGCCCACGCGATCGGCAAGATACCGGGGCTCCAGCCGCACGAGGGGACCATTCAGTATCTGGTCGGCGTGTACGGGGACTGGCAATCTGTTACCAGGACACTCGTGCACACCATTTTGCGAGGACATGAGCTGACCAGCGTTCTCGTGGGGAACGCGGTGACCAAGAAGGTCTTCGTCGCACTCACCCCTCGCCGCGTTCAGTTCGGCAACTTCCTTAAACGTTCGAGGTTCGGTGGCATAGCCAGCCTCGGTGAATTTATTGTCAAGAAAACCCCGAATATTCGTTCGCTTGCCGCGCCCGGGAGTTGGCTCCCCGGGAAGCTCAGCCAGTGGGCGCAGGTGATGCCGGTCGAGTTCCTGAACCGGCCTATCGCGGACGGAACCGGCTGGCTGTACGACAAGGCTCGGACTCTGCCCTTCATGCGCGCGGAGGGCTGGCGGCACATCACCGTGAACAAGCTGATCGACGCGGTCGTCGGCAGCGACGGGCTGGCCAGGAGGTTCGGCGGCCTGACTCACTCGGGCCAGGCGGTCGCGCGGGCCGGTAACACCAGCCTCTTCAAGGTCACCAAGAGCATCTACCAGCACAACCGCACAGCGGGCTGGTCGAAAGGGACTTCCCTCGCCAAGGGCCTCGCGGGAGCCGGTAAAGTTTCCGGCTTGCTCCGCGGTGCGGGAATAGTCGGCGGTGTCGCCTCCACTGGCTTCAGCGTGGCCAACGTCATCGCCCAGGGAAATCCGGGCGAGGCGTTCAAGAGGAAGGGCGCCGGTTATGTCGCCGACGTAGCCGAGGCCGGCTTCAATGCCTCCCTGACCCTCGCCACAGTCGCCCCGAACCCTTACACCATTGGTGCGACCGTGGTCTTCGGCGGTGTATACGTGGGCGCGAAGGTCGTCGAGCACTGGGACGACGTGAAGGCCGGGGCGGGCAAGGCGGTTGACTTCGCCAAGGATGTCGGCCACGGCGCCGTGGAAGGCGCGAAGAAAGTCGGCCATGCTGCCGTGGGCGGCGCGAAAAAAGCCGGGCACGCACTCAATCCGAAAAACTGGTTCTGATATTCATGGCATTCCGTAAACGCAATGAACCCGATTCGCCCCTCGCCACCGTCGATTGGCGCGAAGTAAGGAACTTCGTGCTGGGGACCCTGGAGATTGCCCGATCGTCTAAGCGTTCACGCGAAGTGCATGGGGTGATGGCCATACGCGTATGGAAGGATGACCCGCGCGGCTCCATTTACGCGCCTTGTGCCTTTCGCGGAGCGCATACCGGTCCGTTGCCTGCCGATATTCCGGAGAAGCGGCTGTTCGAGGACCGGGAATGCCTCCGGGGCCTGTGCCACGTCGATGACGGTGTCGAGAAAGGTGCGGTACGCCGTCACCAAGTCATGGACGGGCGTGGCGAAAGCATTGGGACGATCGAGCAACATCCGCCCAAAGAGCGCCACAAATATCCCAGTTGGCGTATCCAACAACCCGGTCGCCCGGAGATCGTCGGCAGCAGTGAGGGCAACCTGATCGAACGCGGTTTGGTCGGCCTGGTCGATTTCTCCTTGGACTTCATCAACGGTGCTCTGGTAGGTGACGGAAGGGCCAGGAAAGCCAAAAAGCCCCGGCTGATCGGCTGGAAGGACGAGGCCGGGAAGCTTGTCATGATTTCGCATGGCAATGAGCACACCATTGAGGCAGCGTGGCTCGACCGGCGCCTCGCCTTCGCCTTCGCTCTCCTCGGCGACGGAAATCAGGCTGTGAGGGCGGAGCCGACTTGATCAGTCGGCTGTCCCCCGGTCGCCTCACGCGCTCAATCCGAAAAATTGGTTCTGATACTCATGGCATTCTGGAAACGCAACGAACTCGATACCCCCATTGCTCCGGTTGATTGGCGTGATGTGGAGACTTTTGTGCTGGGGACTCTGGAGCGTGCCCTCGCGCCGAAGCGTCCGCGTGAGGTGCGCGGTCCGATGGCGATACGTGTGGAGCAGGACCATCCGCGCGGCACCGTTTATGCGCCTTGCGCTTTTCGCGGATCGCTCACCGGGCCCACGGCTTCCGGTACTTCGGGAAAGCGGTGGTTCGAGGATCTGGAGTGCCTCCGGGTTCTCTGTCATGTCGATGACGGTGTCGAGGACGGTGGCCTGCGTCGCTACGAAGTGAGGGACGGGAGTGGTGAGGTCATCGGGACGATTGAGTGCCACCCGCCCCAAGGGGGCCGAAAGCGTCCGAGTTGGCGTATCCAGCAGCCCGGCCATCCGGAGATTGTCGGCCGCAGCGACGGCGACCTGATCGAACGCGGTCTGGTCGGTGCATTCGAGTTCGCCAATGTTTTGTATGAAAGTGCCATGCTGGGTGACCAGCGGGTCGCGAAACCCAAAAAGCCCCGGGCGGTCAACTGGAAGGACGAGACCGGGAGGTCCGTCATGCTGTCGCAGGGCAAGAAACACACCGTTCGTGTCGCGTGGCTCGACCGGCGCCTCGCCTTCGCCTTCGCTCTCCTCGGCGACGGGGATCAGGCTGTGGGGGCGGAGCCGACTTGATCAGTCGGCTGTCCCCCGGTCGTCTCACGCGCTCAATCCGAAAAACTGGTTCTGATATTCATGGCATTCCGTAAACGCAATGAACCCGATGCACCCCTCGCCACCGTCGATTGGCGCGGCGTGGAGGACTTTGTGCTGGGGGCTTTGGAGCGGGCCAGATCGCCGAAGCGCCCGCGGGACGTACGCGGCCCGATGGCCGTACGTGTGCGGCAGGACGATCCGCTTGGTGCCGTTTTCGCGCCCTGTGCCTTTCGCGGTGCGCTCACTGGTCCTCTGCCTTCCGGTGTCTCGGAGAAGCGGTGGTTCGAGGACCGGGAGTGCCTTCGGGTTCTCTGTCATGTCGATGACGGTGTCGAGGACGGTGGCGTGCGCCGTCACGAGGTGAAGGACGGGAGTGGTGAGGTCATCGGGACGATTGAGCGTCACCCGCCTCAAGGGCGCCGAAAGCGTCCGAGTTGGCGTATCCAGCAGCCCGGCCATCCGGAGATTATCGGCCGCAGCGACGGCGACTTGATCGCACGCGGCCTGGTCGGTGTGTTCGAGTTCGCCGAGGATTTCATCAGCGGTGCCCTGGTAGGTGATGGAAGGGCCAGGAAACCCAAGAAGCCACCGCTGATCGGCTGGAGGGACGAGAGCGGAAACTCCGTCATGATTTCGCGGGGCAAGGAGCACACCGTTCGTGTCGCCTGGCTCGACCGGCGCCTCGCCTTCGCCTTCGCTCTCCTCGGCCATGGCTGAGGGCGGGGTCGGATTGCGGCGCGATAAAGGTGGTCACGCACTCGATCTGGAGAACTGGTAGCTGATACCCATGGCGTTGTGGAAACGCAAAGAACCCGAAGCGCCCTGCGCTCCGGTCGACTGGCGTGGGGTGGAGGGCTTTGTGCTCGGGACCCTGGAGCTTGCCCCCACCAAGAAGCATCCGTACGGAGTACGTGGCCCGATGGCCATACGCGTACCGCAGGAAGGTCCGCGCGGTGCCGTTTACGCGCCCTGCGCCTTCCGTGGAGCGCTCGCCGGTCCCCAGCCTTCCGGCATCTCGGAGAAGTGCCTGTTCGAGGACCCGGAATGCCTCCGGGTTCTCTGTCGCATTGATGACGGTGTTCAGGACGGCGCTCTGCGTCGCCACGAAGTCAAGGACGGGCGTGGCGAGATCATCGGGACGATCGAACGCCACCCAGCCAAAGGTCGCAAGAAGCACCCCAGTTGGCGTATCCGGCAACCCGGCCATTCGGAGGTTGTCGGCCGCAGCGACGGCGACCTGATCGAACGTGGCGTGGTCGGGCTGATCGAGTACGGCGTCAGCTTTTACGAAAGTGGGACGCTCGGCGATCAAAGGGTCGCGAAACCCAGAAAGCCCCGGATGATCCACTGGAACGACGAGGCCGGAACGCGTGTCATGTCTTCGCAGGGCAACGAGCACACGGTCAAGGCCGCCTGGCTCGACCGGCGCCTCGCCTTCGCCTTCGCTCTCCTCGGCGACCGCTGAGGGCGGCGACCGGGCGCGGGGACGGTGCCGGCCCGGCGACCCGCTGTCCCCGCGCCCGGCCCCCGCGCCCGCTCAGTCCCGTACGTAGAAGTCCGCCTTGTCCGGCAGCAGTTCGGTGATCTTCTCCCAGATCGCGCGGGAAGGCGTGCGGACGAGGACCAGTTCGCTGTCCGGTCCCACCTGGCCGTCCAGGACCGGCTCGGCCGGCTTCTCCCTGACCCAGGAACCGTGTGGACCGCAGTCCCAGGCCGCCAGGGCGCGGACCATCGCGGCCTGTTCGCCCTCGTGCTCGCCGTTCCACGCTGTCGTGATGCGCCACATCGAGTTCATCGCCAGGATGAGGGCGACCAGCTCCGTCAACTGCGGCTCGGCCAGCCCGGCTCCGGTGAGCGCGGACCGGACCGCCGCCTCCGAGGCCTCGTCGCCGCCCGCGCTCCCCTCCAGCGCCTGGAACCCGGCGTCGAGCACCCCGAGGGTGGTCTCGATCCGCTCGACCTTCGATTCCGGCTCGTCGATGCTGTGCAGGTTCACGAGGCGGGACAGCTCCCACACCAGGACGTTGGTCTCGACCGGGACGTACTCGGACTCCTCCTGCCCGGGCCAGCCGTCGTGCACGTACGCCACGTCCTGGCCGACGATGACGCCGTGGTGCAGCGTCCCGTGCTCGCCCGTCACCTCGACCTGGACCATCAGGACCGGATCGGCGAGCGCCCCGAGCAACGGCGCGAGCAGGGGCGCGAGTTCGCCCTCCTGGCCGACCAGGCCGACCTGCTGCATCTCGACCAGCGAAGGCCACAGCTCCTCGGACGGGGTCTCACCTTCCAGCAGCGTCGCGAGGACGGCGATGTGCCGGTCCGCCAGCCGCAGCCGCATTCTGGAGCTGTCGTACGAAGGCATGTGTCTCCATCTTTCCCGTGACCCGGCCGAGGCCGATTCGCTTCACTTTCCGGTTTTCTTGGCGTCCGCCGCGCCTTTGTCGCAACGGCGTGCCTCCGCGCGCAAGGACTCCGCGACGCTTTCACACTTCGTCTTCCAGGTGCGCAACTCGCCCCGCACCTTGTCGGCGTTCGGCCCGGCCCATTTCCTCATCGTGTCCGTACTCTGCGTTTTCGGCCTGTTGACCAGCGCGTCGATCTCGTCGGCGAGCCCGCGGAGCTGACTCGCCCGTTTGGTGAGGTTCGCGATTTCCGGATCAGGCATGGCATCCATCCCCCGACATGAGGTGCTCTTGGTCGATTTGCGCGCATGTGCACAACGTCGTTTCCCGGGCGGCGAGGTATCAACTCCCTTGAGAAGCACGGTCGCTCGCGCGATCGGGGACGCATACGGTAGCGTCCGCGGAGCTGACGGGACAATCCGTTCGCCTCTTGCGACAGGGGGAGTACGCCTATGAGCGACATGGATCGCGGCGCAAGCCTGGAGAAGCTCAAGAAGCTCTCCGACGACTTCGAGAAGAAGGCCGGAGAGCTCGCCGCTCTGGTCAAGTTCCTGAACACCGCGACCACCAGTAGCGAAGGTTATTGGAAGGGCCCGAAGGCGAATGCCTTCCGGGACGAGTGGTCGAATGTCAAGCCCACCTTCGACAAGTTCGTCGAGACCCTGCACCAGGCCAGCAAGTCGGCGCAGACGAGCCACGACAACATCGAGCGCGCGACCTGACACCCGGGCCCCGCGCGCGGTGCGCCCGGGCCCCCTCGGAGGCGGAAGGCGGCCGGTGCGGCAGCCCTCCGCCTCCCGTGCGTCGCGGGATCACCCGGGCAGCACCCCCTGGATGGGCAGCAGGCTCCCGCCCCGGACGAGCAGCCCGCCACCGGCCGCGCCCGCGCCGGTGTTGGCCGGCAGCCGTACGTTGAAGATCTCCCCGTCCGAGCTGCTCTGCGGCATGAGCAGCACACCATTGCGCGTCTTGCGGGCCTCGGTGACGAACCCCCGGTACTGCGAGGACAGGGAGTCGGTGGCGCCCGCCGCGATCAGGCCGCAGTCGCCGTCCATCCCGCGGCGCAGCACCTCCTCCAGCGGCTCGTCCAGCGGCTCGTCGTACAGGAGTTCCGCGTCGTCCACCACGACGACGTACGGACGTCCCGCCGCCTTGTCGAGCAGGGCCTGGAGCGCGTCCGCGTCGGCGTCGGCGCCCAGCACCCCGAGGACGTTCTCCTCCCCCTCCAGGTCGCGCAGCGGCGAGCGGCGCGGGGTGACGAGGACGACAGGGGTGCCCTGGCCGGCCAGCGCGCGCGCCGCGCCGAGCAGCATGAGGGAGCGCCCCGACTTCGGGGGCCCCGCGATCACGAAGCCCGGGCCCGAGGTGAGCAGGTCCACGCCGACCGGCTGCAACTCGTCGCCCCCCACACCGAGCAGTGCCCACAGCGGTGACGGCGGCGCGAATTCCGGGTCCAGCGCCGCCGCCTGCGCCGCGGTGATACGGGCGGGCAGCGCGTCCACCCGCATCGGCCGCAGCGGCTGGGGGAGCCGGGGGCGGCCGCGCGCGGCGGTTTCGGCGATCTGTCGCAGCGCCTCGACCTGTGCACGGCCCGAGGGGTCCGCGGCGAGGAGCCCCAGTTGCGTCTCCTCCAGGCCGCTCTCCGCCATGCGCAGCGCACGCCCCGGCGGCATGTCCTTGGGGACGTCGCGAACCTGGAAACCGGCCGTCGAGTAGTCGCTCGGGTCAGCCAGTCGCATGACGAGCCGGTCACCGAAGACGGAGGACACCTGCCCGGTCAGGCCACTGCGGTCCGCGGTCATCACCACGCGCAGCCCCGCGGAGGCCCCTTCGCGGAACAGCCGCTGCATGGACTCGATCAGCTGGCCGTAGTTGTAGTTCTCGAAGGACGAGACGAAGCCCTCCCAGCCGTCGAGGAGGACGACCATCCACGGCAGCCGGTCCTGCGGTGCGGCGCTCGCCCGCTGCTCGTCCGCGCTCGACGCGCCCAGCTCCGCGAGGAGCTGCTGACGGCGGCTGACCTCCTGGAGCAGGCGGTCGATGAGCCGGCGCACCCGGTCGGGCTGGTCCCGCGTCACGACCGCGCCCACGTGCGGGAGGCTCACGAGGGGCAGCAGCGCGTTGGAACCGCAGTCGATCGCGTAGACGTGCACGTCGGCCGGTGAGGTGAGGCGGGCCAGCGAACCGGCGAGCGTCCGCAGGGCCGTGGACCGGCCCGACCGGGGCCCGCCCACCAGCATGGTGTGCTCGCCGTGCGCGAGGTCCAGGACGAAGGCCGCCCTGCTCTGCGACGAGGGCAGGTCGGTGAGCCCGTACGGGACCGGCGGAACGGCGTCCCCCTCGGCCGTAGGGTCGGGGCGGGGCAACTCGTCCAGGGTCACCTGCTCGGGCAGCGGCGGCAGCCACGGGCTGTGCGGCTCGCCGAAGCCCATGCGCTCCGCCCCGGACCGTACGGCGTCCACGAGCACCGCGAGGTCGGTGACCATGGTGCCGTCGTCCCCGGCCTCGGCGGCGCGCGGCAGCGGCCGGCCGTAGGCCGTGGGCGAGAGCTCGGTGAGCGTGGCCCGCGGGCCGGACTGCCCGGTACGGGGCCGGCGGCCGCCGATGCGCGCGGACTGCACGCCCACGAGCGACTGCGCGCCCGAGCGGATGTAGGCGCGACCCGGCGTCGACTTGGAGATCGCCCCGGCGTCCGGAGCGTCGATCACGTCCGAGGACTCGGAGCCGTCCGTGACCCGCAGCGCGATCCGCAGGTTGGTGTTCGCCCGGATGTCGGCGCTCACGACACCCGCGGGACGCTGGGTGGCCAGGATCAGGTGGACCCCGAGGGACCGGCCGCGGCGGGCGATGTCCACGAGTCCCGCGATGAAGTCCGGCAACTCGGCGACGAGGGAGGCGAATTCGTCGATGACCAGCACGAGCCGGGGCATCGGCTCCAGCTCGGGCCGCAGCGTGCGCGTGTCGTTGTAGTCCTCGATGTCCTTGGCGCCCGACGCGAAGAGGATCTCCTCGCGGCGTCTGAGCTCGGCGGCGAGCGAGGCGAGCGCCCGCTCGGTGAGGTGCGCGTCGAGGTCGCTGACCATGCCCACCGTGTGCGGGAGCCTGGCGCAGTCCTGGAAGGCGCTGCCGCCCTTGTAGTCGATGAGGACGTAGTTCAGGGCGTCGGGCCGGTTGGCCACGGCGAGCGAGGCGATGATCGTCTGGAGCAGCTCGGACTTGCCCGCGCCTGTCGTCCCGGCGACCAGCGCGTGCGGGCCGTCGCCCCGGATGTCCAGGAAGAAGGGGCCGTCGGCGGCCAGGCCGATGGGCGCCACCGTGGTCGCGCCGCCCGCGCGCCAGATCCGCTCGACGCGGGCGCCGTCGGGGTCGGGCATGTCGAGCAGCGACAGCAGCCGCGCGGACGTGGGGAGCGCGCTGTCGGCGTCGTCCCGGCTCACGTCGCGTACGGGCGCGAGCGACCGCGCCACCAGTTCGCACCACTCGGAGCCCACCTGGTCCGCCACCACCTCGCCCAGGGACTCCAGGCCCGCCCCGCGCACGCGGACCCGGGTCGCCGACTCGCCCGTCCAGCGCACCGCGGCGCGGCACTCCTCGGGAAGCAGCCGCTCGTCGTCGTCGAGGCACAGCGTGAGGATGCCGAAGGACGGCCCCTCCTGGAGCAGTTGGGGAACGCCCGGCACCCGGCGCAGCAGCCGCGCGCCGTCCAGCACCAGCAGGACGAAGGGGTCGGGGCGCAGTGCGCTGAGCGCGTTGTGCTGCTGCCCGGCCGCCTTGCGCCGCGCCAGTTCGCCCAGGAGCTCGTTGACGCGCCTGGCGACGCTCTCCGAATCCGTGCCCAGCAGCGCGAGACACTCCTCGCCCCGCTGGGGCGCGAGGTGCGGCAGCCAGTGCGTCCAGCTCCAGTCCCGTACCCCGGCGGCCCGAGAGCTGAGGAGGACCACCGAGAGATCGCGCGGGCTGTGCAGCACCGCCGCCTGCGCGGTGAGCCAGCGCGCGGTGCCCAGCACCCGTTCCCGGTCACCGGCCACACCCACGACGCCCAGCTCGGCGTAGGACAGGACGGCCGGGACGTCGTCGAGGAGCGGCTGCTCCGGCGGCTCCTCGCCGTACTGGCTCCGCGGCCCGGTGACCAGCTCGGCTTCGGAGGGCAGGCGCGCGACACCGACCCGCAGACGCATGACGTCGGGATCGGTGAGCCTGCGCTCCCACAACCGGCGCCGGGGGCCGGTGGCGAAGAGCAGGGCCTGCGCCGGGTCGGGGTGCGCCTCCCGCCTGTCCTTCTGCTCCCGCGCACCGACGACCCGCAACTTCGCCTCGTACTCCAGGACTTCCCTCTTGTACTCCTTCATCGACTTGCGGTGCTTCTTACGGCCGTAGCGCAGGTCACTCACCCACTGGCCGGCCATCATCACCGGGCTCATGAGACAGAAGAGCAGCATGTATATCTGCCCGGTCAGGAAGTACATGCCGACGCCGAAAGCGAGCGGGACCAGGGAGGAGAGGATCTGGAAGCGCGAGCCCTCGCCCCTCACCGGCGCTGTCGGCACGGAGAGCCGGGGCACCGTACGGGTGGGGGAGAGGCGGGGCGGCCGGTTGTAGGCGCGCCCGCCCTCGCCGGTCGCGGAGAGGTGCGCGTCGGGGGCGACCGGCTCGGCCAGGACGAGCAGGGAGTCGCCCACCCGTATCGCCTCGCCCAGCGGCCACTCACGCTCCTCGGTGACCGGGTCGCTCCCGAGCACCGCCTCGACGCCGGGGGACACCGAGACCCTGGCGGTGCCGTCGATGTGCACGGCCACCCGCACGGCCTGCCCCGCGAGGGCCGGGTCCCGCACCGTGAGCGTGCAGGCCGGGTCGGCGCCCACGGTCGAGGTGCCCGCGCCCAGCCGCACCACCCGCCCCGCGTCGGGACCGCCCACCACCCGCAGTTCGTAGCGACCGGCCGGCTCGCCCGCGCGCAGGAACGGCCCGACGCCGTCGTCCGTCGAGACGCGCGTGCCGTCGAACAAGTACCGTGCCGCGGGCTCGTGCGGGGGGCACCGTCGGCCGTCCGCCCACAGGGTCGGGGCGGCGGGGGCCGCACCGGGCAGGGCGACCACCACCGGGGACGGCGCGCCGCGCTCGGCGGCGGCGCCGACGGCGGCCGGGTGGCCGAACCGTTCGTGGAGCGCCTCGGCGACATCCTCGGCAGTGGCGGACTCGTCCGCCGTCACCACCAGGTCCCGCGGGTCCGCCCCCTCGTACACCGCCGTCACCAGGACACGCATGGCCGGCTCCCTTCCCCCGTCGCGGCCGGTACGCCCCTTCGTGCCCGGCGGCCCGACGAGGGTACCGGCCCGGACTCCTCGCGTCCCCTGCCCATCGCCCGCACCGTCATCCCACGCGTCCCGCGCCGGTGACCCGCGCGAGCGCGTCCAGGAACGCCCGGCGGTCCCGGGTCGCGATGTGCAGCAGCGCTCCGTCCCGCTGCGCGAGGACCACGCTGTCCATCCCCAACGGGACCGCCCAACCGCCGCCCACCACACGCGCCTTCTGCCCGGGAGGTACGGGCACCGGCCGGGTGGAGTGCAGCGCGGCGCTCACCGAGGCGGGGTCCAGCGCGGCCACGGGGATGCGCGCCCGCCCCACCCGGAGGACGTCGGGAGTCAGGACGATGCGGTTGTAGAAGTACTTGGAGAGCGGGACGCTCACGAAGGCGAGCAGCAGGAGGAAGAAGAGCCCGGCCATGCCGACCACGATCCCGGTGTCCTCGCCACCCGCGTCCACGGCCATCCAGACCACCCCCACGACGTAGACGGTCGTGCAGAGCGTCAGCCAGATCTTCGGAACCTTTTCCTCGTACATGGCGAGAGCATTTCCCGAACTGCCCTGCGCTGACAAGGCGGTTGACCCCAGACCGAGACGAACGGGACGGAAGGCGCACGACGGCCCGCCAGTCCGGGCCTTCCCTGAAGGCCGGCTTCGTGCGCTTGAAGTCGGTGATGCGGAGGGTGTTCGACGACGGTCGCGTACGTGGCCCGCGTGTGGGCGACGAACAGGCGCGAGCCGTCGCGCGTGATGTTGAGGCTGTAGGGGGGCGCGGATCGAGCTCGCCGCTGTACCCGCCGCCCCGGACGCGGACGAAGGCCCACCGGCCGTCCGCCGAGGAGCACTTCGGTGTTCGCCGGTTGCGGGCGGTCAAGGTGTCGGCGGGCGGGGGCCCCCGCCTCTCGGTGCCTGGGCCACCAAGCGTCCCCGGTGTACGAGGGACGCCGCCTGCTTCAGGGTGCGGAGGCGGACGCTCGTGGTGTAGTCCGTGATGCCGGGGACCGTGGCGAGGGAGTGGGTCAGGAAGTCGTAGAAGTCGGCCGCGTCGGTGCCCATCGCGATGGCCATGAGGTTCTGTTCGCCGCTGGTCGCGGCGGCGAAGACGACGCGGGGGAGTGCGGCCACCCCCGTGCCGCTCGCGTGCAGGTGCGCGGGCGTCGTCCGCAGCCACACGGCCGCGCCGTACGGGTAGCCGAGGCGCTCGGGGATGAGGTCCACGTCGTAGAAGAGCGTGCCGGTCCGCTCCAGCGTCTCGATGCGACGGGCGACGCGGCCGGGCGTCCAGCCGGTGCGCTCGGCGAGCGTGGCCTGGCTGGCCCGGCCGTCCTCGGCGAGCACCGCGAGCAGCGGCGCGTCCTCGGGGCGCGGTTCGACGGGCGGGCCCTGCGGCACCGGGCGCGGGTAGCGCTCCTGGAGCCGGGCCACCGCGTCCTCGGGGAGCGAGGGCCCGAGGCTGGCCCAGTCCGCGCCCGGCGGCGAGTAGGTGTGCAGGATCATGCGCGTGTCGACCTTCTGGACGCCGGGGAACCTGGCGAGCCGGCGCAGGACGTCGGGCACCCGTCCGTCGTGCGGGGTCTCCAGGGAGCAGACGATCTCGGAGCCGCCGGAGGTGATGTTGGCGAAGGAGACCTCCGGGAGCCGGGTCACCGCCTCGGCGAGGGCGTCGAGCCGGTCGGGCCGCAGCGAGATCCGTACGACGCTGGACGCGAGACCGTGCACCGCCGGGTTCACGAGGCCCACGACCCGTACCGTGCCCGCCCTGCTCATCGCCCGGAAGCGCCGCGCCACGGTCTGCTCCGAGGCCCCCACCACCTCGCCGACCAGCCGGAACGGCGCCCGCGGCGCCACGTGCAGGGCGTGGAGGATGTGATTGTCGAGGGTGTCGGCCATGGAGAAAGCATCGCACCGACTGGAGAACTCTGGAGGTTCCCGATGCTTTCCCCGGCCTGGCTTGGGGGAATCCGCAGTTCCAGCGGAGACTTCCGGAGGATTCACGGATGGACCCACGGCGCGCTCCCGGGGCCACGCGGGGGCCACCCCGGCCAGAGCCACCCCGGCCCCGGCCCCGGCCGCCCGGCCCAGGCCCGGAGCGCCGTCCGGCCCCGAGTGCGTACGCACCCCGTACGCGACGGGCACCCCACCCCGTCCCGTCGGCCGGCGAAGGCGCCGCCCGGCCCGCTCGTACGCCCGGACGGCCGGCCGCCATCGGCCGCCGTCCCGGTCCGTACGGCCGGACCTGCCGTACCCGTCCACGACTCCGCCCGTCCCACGCGCCGGAATCCCCCGGCGCACCGAAGGAGTTCACGTGTCCCAGTCACCGCCCGCGGCAGCCGCGCCCCATCGCGGGGTGACCGTGCTCATGGCCTGCCTCGGGGTCTTCGTCGCCTATCTTCCCGTGACGAGCGTCTCGGTGAGCCTGACCTCGATCCAGTCGGCGCTCTCCACGACGACCTCGCAACTCTCGTGGGTCTCGGACGCCTTCGTGCTGCCGATGGCCGCCTTCATCCTCACCGCGGGGGTCGTCGGCGATGTCCACGGCCGCAAGAAGGTCTACCTCGCGGGGCTGCTGTTCTCCGCGGTGGGGGCGGCGGTCTCGCTCACCGCGGACTCGGTCGGCCAGCTCTGGACCGGGCAGGCCATCTCCGGCCTCGGCGCCGCGGCCCTGCTGCCCACGACGCTCGCGCTCATCAGCCACGCTGTGCCCGACCACCGCGAGCGCGGCAAGTTCATCGGCTTCTGGGCGATGTGCCTCATGGGCGCGCTCGCGATCGGCGGCATCATCTCCGGCGTGATCCTCGCGCACACCTCCTGGCGCTGGATCTTTCTCGTGACGATCCCCATCGCGCTCATCGCCTTCGCGGTCTCGGCGAAGCTCCTGCCCGAATCGCGCGCCCCGCGCGCCAGCCGCCTGGACTGGCCGGGCCAGATCACCGCGATGCTCGCCATCACCGGTCTCGTCTACGGCGTCATCCAGGGCGGCGCGGGCTCCTTCACGGACGCCGAGGTCCTCGTCGCCCTCGCGGTCGCGGTCGTCAGCGGCGTCGTCTTCGTCGCCGTCGAGCGCCGCGTCGAGCACCCCATGCTCGACCTCAAGCTCTTCCGCAGCCCGGGCTTCACCGCCACGACGCTCGTCGCGATGGTCATGTTCCTCGGCATGATCGGCTTCTTCTTCGTGCTGAGCCTCTACTTCGGCCTTGTCCAGCACCTCGACACGCTCGCCATCGCGTGGCGGATGCTCCTCGTCACCGGCGCCGCGCTCGTCGTCAGCGGCGTCGCGGGCCGCTTCATGCACAAGTTCGCACCGCGCTACATGATCACGCTGGGTCTGCTCCTCGTGACCGCCGCGCTGCTCACGCTGCTCAGCGCCGAGGCGGACAGCTCCTTCGGCGCACTGTCCTGGCGGCTCGTCCTGCTCGGCCTCGGCATGGGTCTCGTCACGACGCCGATGACCGCGACCGCCGTCAGTTCGGTGCCGCACCCGCTCGCCGGGATGGCCGCGGCAGGCAACAACGCCTTCCGGCAGATCGGCGGCGCCCTCGGCCCGGCCGTGCTCGGCGCCCTGCTCACCAGCCGCAGCGCCTCCGCGCTGCCGGACAAGCTCGCGGCCAACGGAGTGCACGGCTCCCTCACGGAGAAGCTCTCGCACGCCGTCGACGAGGGCGGCCTCGGCGCGGTCGGCTCGGTGCCGCTCGGCGCCCGCGCCGGACAGGTCTACGGGGCGGTCGGCGAGGCGTTCCTCGAAGGGCTGCGGCTGTGCCTGACGGTCTCCGCGGCGCTCACCTTCATCGCCGCCGTGCTCGCCTTCGTCCTCCTGCGCCCGCGCGCGAACCGCGAGGGCACGGTGGTGCGCGAGTCGGCCGCCGGGGCCCCCGCGGGCCGCGAGGCGGCCGCCGGGGAGGGCGCGCACGCCTGACGACGACGGACGAAGGCCGCCCGGCCGCGAGGGGAACACCTTCGCGACCGGGCGGCCTCGTGCGCAGGGGAACCCGCGCTCGCCCCGTACTCTCTCCCAGGACATGAGTGCCCACGACACGAGTGACTTCGCCGACGAAGCCCGCAGCCGGGCCGCCCGCCTGTTGCGGATGGCCGCTCCCGAGGACGACAGGGACGGGCTCATCGCCTACGCCACCGACACCCCGGACCCGCCCCTCATGGGCCCCGACGGCATCCGCACCACGGGCTGCCCGCGCTGCCGCCGCACGATGTGGCTCCAGCGGGACGTGTGGGTGTGCGCGGGGTGCGGAGAGGTGCGGGAACGCCAAGAGGACTGAAGGGTACGGGGCTCCGCCCTCCGCACCGACCGCACGATCCCGGACGGGCGCACGACCCCGGTCGACCGCAGGACCTCGCCGGCCGGGCGCCCCGGCCCCGCCCTACCGCTCCCCGCTCAGGTCCTCCACACCCATCGCCGCCGCCCGCGCGCGGCGTTCGGCGAGGACCGTGCCGCGCGCCTCGGCCATGTCCGTGAGGACCGCGCGGCGGGCGCGCTGGGCGAGCCGGTCCACGTAGACCATGCCGTTCAGGTGGTCGGTCTCGTGCTGGAGGCAGCGCGCGAAGTAGCCCGTGCCCTCGATCGTCACCGGGCGCCCCTCCCGGTCGACACCGTGCACCACCGTACGGTCCGCGCGGGCCAGTTCGTGCTGTGCTCCCGGCACCGAGAGGCAGCCCTCGACGTCGTCGATCAGGGTGCGGCCCGAGGCGGCCTCGTCGAGCACGGGGTTGAGGACGTGGCCGACGTGCCGGGCGCCCTCGTCGTCGAAGCAGTCGTAGACGAAGAGCCGCAGGTCCACGCCGACCTGGTTGGCGGCGAGCCCCGCGCCCTCGGCGAGGTACATCGTCAGGAACATGTCGTCGACGAGCCGCGTCAGTTCGGGGGTGCCGAAGCCGGTCGCCTCGGCGCAGCGGCGCGCGAGGATCTCCTCGCCGACCTCCGTCACCCGCAGCATCCGGCCGCGCGCCGCCTCGGGGGCGAGCGGCGGGTACTCGCCCTCGTACCGCTCGCCCAGCACGTACACGGGGACCCCGGCGGGGATGCGCGCGCGGACGGAGTCCGGCGGCGGGGCGAGGCTCCGCGCGGGGGCGGCGGCGGGTTCGGTCATGGGACGGCCTCTCTCGGGAACGCGACAGGCGGTGCGGCGCACGCGGCCAGAACCCTACCCGCGCGCCGCGCGCCCACCCCCGCCCGTCAGCCGTGCGGGACGTGCCGTACGCGCTGGCGCAGCTCCTTCTCCACGTCGTAGCGGTTGAGGCCCTGCTCACGGGCCCAGTCGGTGACCGCCACGTGCACCTCGGCGGCGGCGTTGAACCACACGCGCCGCTGCGCGTTCTGCTCCTCGCCCTCCAGGTGCTCGATCCTGCGGCCCTCTTCGTCGGCCGCCTGCTGAAGGATGATCAGGTCCTCGGGTAGCTCCACGGGCCGCACGGTAGGCGCGGGGGGCGCCGAGGCCGGGGTGGACACGGCTTGCGTCAGCCGTACGGAGCAGGTCGGGCGGGGGCGCCGTCGCGGGACTCTGCCCCGGGCCCCGGATTCGGGGCTCCGCCCCGGACCCCGCTCCTCAATCGCCGGAGGGGCTCCATGAGGTGGGCCTCGCGGGTGATGTTCCCGTCACCACCGTCGCCCACCCCTCCTCCTCGTGCGCCACCTCCGCGCGCAGGCCCGCCGCCTCGAAGACCGACGCGACCCGCGGGGCCTGGCGTTCGCCGCTCTCCACCAGGAGGCGGCCGGCCGGGGCGAGCCAGGTCGTGGCCTCGGCGGCGACGCGGCGGACCAGGTCGAGGCCGTCGGTGCCGCCGTCGAGGGCGACGAGGGGCTCGTGGGCGCGGGCCTCGGCGGGGAGGAGGCGGACCTCCTCGCTCGGTACGTACGGGACGTTCGCCGTCAGGACGTCGACGTGGCCGCGCAGCGCGGCGGGCAGCGGGGCGTAGAGGTCGCCCTCGTAGACGTGCGCGCCCACCGGGGCCAGGTTGCGGCGCGCCCAGCGCAGCGCGCCCGGGTCGACGTCCGCCGCGTACAGCGTCGCGCGCGGGCCGAGCGCCGTGCGCAGCGCGAGGCCGAGGGCGCCCGAACCGCAGCACAGGTCGAGCAGTGTCACGAGGCCCGCCGCGCGCACCCCGTCGAGCGCCCGCGCGACCAGGAACTCGCTGCGCCTGCGCGGCACGAAGACCCCGGGTCCCACCTCGATCCGCAGTCCGTGGAACACCGCGTGGCCCACGACGTGCTCCAGCGGCTCCCCCGCCACGCGTCGCGCGGCGAGCGCGTCCAGCACCGCGTCCCGGTCGGGCGCGTCCTCGGCCACCGCCGCGAGCAGCAGCGCCGCCTCGTCCTCGGCGAAGACGCAGCCCGCCGCGCGCAGGCGGGCCACGAGGCCCGCGGTGTCAGCCACGCCCGCCCATCGTGTCGGGGAGCCTGCGCACGGGGCTGCCCCAGCCGCGTACCACCTCGTAGTCCGTGAACTCCTGCACGAGCCGGTACGCCGTGCCCGCGTGCGGGCTCCGGCGCTCGGCGGCGAGGAACGCCTCCGCCTCGCGGCGGCTGTGGCGCGGGGTCCCGCACAGCTGCCACGTCCGGCCGTTCCACATCTCGGGAATCCAGCGCTCGCGCGCCTGGGGGCGGTCCTCCCGCTCGCCGTAGCGCGAGGGCACGACCAGGTACTCCCGCTCGCCGTCCGGCAGCCTGGTCGCTCGGCGTCCGCCGCGCCGCCGCGTCTCGCACAGCAGGCACAGGTCGGGGGCGCTGTCGTCCTTCGGCCCGAAGGGGTGCTCCGCGCACCGCGTGACCGGCTCGGGGCCCTCGACGGTCTCCTCCAGGAGGTCGAGCGCGCGCCGCAGGTCCTTGGCGATCTCGTGCAGCTTCGCCTCGGCCGTGTCGCCGCTCAGTTCGTCGCCCTGTTCCCCGAGCGCCCTGAGCGCCCGGCCCAGGGCCGGGATCTTCTGCTGCCTCATGGCGTGCGCCTCCGGTGTCGCGCGTCCCCGTACCCGTCCATTGTCCAACGCCCGCCGGGCAAGCCCTCGGCCCACCCGCCCCGGCCCACCCGCCTCAGTCCACCCGCCCCACCGGCACGAGCGTGAGCCACGCGATACCGAGTAGCCCCCGGTGGCCGTCGAGCCAGAAGGCGCGCTGCGCGTCGAGCCGCTCCCGGACCGCCTCCGCCTCGGGGTGCCCCGGGTGCAGCGCGAGCCACTCCTCGCCCGCCGCGCGGTACCCGGACTCGAACTCCTCCCACTCCGACGCGCTCGCCGTCTCCGTCCACAGCGGCCGGAAGCCGCCCGCCACGGCCGCGTCGACGAGTGCGCCGAGCGAGGGATGGTCCTCGGCGCTCGCGCCCGGCCACAACCGCGCCAGCTCCTCGGTGCCGGGAGTACGGGTGAAGAAGCCCTCGCCGAGCAGCACCCGGCCGCCCGGCCGCACGAGCCGCCGCAGCTCGGCGAAGAGCCTCGGCAGGTAGTCCGGCGCGTCCGGGTCCGCGAGCGCCTGCCCCGAACCCCCGCACAGCACGACGTCGGCCGGTCCCCGCGCGGTGCCGCGCGCCGACTCCTCGTACAGCCGCACGCGCGCGTCGAGCCCGCGCTCGCGCGCCCGCTCCCGGGCCCGCAGAAGATCCTCGCCCCGCAGGTCGATCCCGGTGCCGCGGGCCCCCGGCACGGCCTCCAGCACGCGCAGCAGCAGTTCCGCCCAGCCGCAGCCGACGTCGAGGACGGTCGCGGGCCGCGCGGCGGCGAGGCGCGCCACGAGGCGAGCGGCGCGTTCCTCGGAGAGCGGGTTGTGGAAGGTGAGGGCGGGCAGGCCGGAGGGCGGGGCTTCGGCCCTCGCGCGCGTGTCGGGGCAGGTCATGGGAGCGGACGGTACGGAGCGGGGGCGGGCCGGGCGAATGGTTTTCCGCCGGGTGTACGGGTTCGGGGCCGCCCCTCCGAGGAGGGACGACCCCGCACGCGCCTCAGACCTCGTCGGCCTCGGCCGGGGCCGCCTGCCGGACCCGCTTGTTGCGCTGCGCGACGACCGTGAGGGCCGCCGCCGCGCCGCCGATGAGCGCGGCCGGGACCATCCAGTGGCGGTTGAGGGCGTGGCCGAGCTTGTGGTCGAGCGAGTACCTGCCCGGGCCCGTGACCGCGAGTCCCGCGGCGGCGAGGCCGAGGAAGGCCGGGTACTCGTAGCCGCCGCCCTGGGCGAAGAAACCGCCGGGGGCGTGCACGGCGGCGGCGCCCGCCATCGTCCCCGCCGCGGCGGCGCCCGCCGCCGGGGTCGCGAGGCCGGCCGCGAGCAGCGCGCCCCCGCCCGCCTCGCCGAGCCCCGCCGCGAGCGCGTTGAGCTTGCCCGGCGTGTAACCCATCGACTCGAAGGCCTGGCCCGTGGCGTCGAGCCCGCCGCCGCCGAACCAGCCGAAGAGCTTCTGCGCACCGTGCGCGGCGAGCACCCCGCCGGTGCCGAGGCGCAGGGCGAGGAGTCCGAGGTCGAGCCGACGCCCGTACGCGCGGCTTCCGTGGCACTTCACGCTGTCTCCCTGGGGGTCGAGGTAAGGGCAGCCGTGTCGGCGGGGACGGCTCCGGCGCATCTCGCGCACACCGCTGTACGCCTCCGTGACACGGTGATCACGAGGCTACGCCTCCCGCGCCGCGGCGCACTTCGGGGGCGCGCCTTCGGCTCCCGCGCCCGGTTCGCCGTCTCCGCCCCGCTCAGTCGTCCGCCTCCGCCGGAATGCGCACCGCCGTGCCCGCGACCCGCACCCGCGGATCGCCCGCCCGCAGCGTCACCGTGACCGTCCCGGGGCGCCCCAGGTCCTCGCCCTGCACGAACGTGAGCCGCGCGTCCTCGCGCACGAAACCGAGCGAGCGCAGGTACGCGCCGAACGCCGCCGACGCCGCCCCCGTCACCGGGTCCTCGACGACACCGCCGACGGGGAAGGGGTCGCGGGTGTGGAAGACGCCGGTGTCGGGGTCGTGCCAGAAGAGGTGCACGGTGGTCAGGCCGAGCCGCTCCATGAGGGCGCGCAGCCGCTCGAAGTCGTAGTCGAGCGCCGCGAGCCGCTCGCGGGTACCGGCCGCGAGCACGAGGTGCCTGGCCCCGGCCGAGGCGATGCGCGGCGGGTACTCGGCGTCGAGCTCCGCGGCGGGCCAGTCGAGCGCGGCGAGGGCCTCGGCGAGGTCGCCGGGGGCGATGTCCTCGATACGGGGCGTGACGCTCGTCAGCGTGGCGCGCAGCTCGTCCCCCTCGCGCTCGACCCCCACGGGCACCTGCCCGGCCGGCGTGAAGAAGACGTATTCGCCGGGTCCCTCGCGCTCCGCGAGCGCGACGGCGGTCGCGATCGTCGCGTGACCGCAGAAGGGCACCTCGGCCTTCGGACTGAAGTACCGCAACCGGTGCGTGCGCGGTTCGCCGCCGGGGAGTACGAACGCCGTCTCGCTGTACCCGAGCCGCGCGGCGATGCCGAGCTGCTCGTCGTCGCTCAGCCCCGAGGCGTCGAGCACGACCCCGGCGGGGTTGCCCGCGCGGGGGTTGGTGGTGAACGCCGCGTACCGGCTGATGCGGGGCGCGGGGGCGGCCGGAGGCGTGGGACCTGGTGTCGTCATGGTGACGACAACGGGAGGGGGAAGGGGTGGTATTCCCGCCGTTTCCGGGGGACGGGGTGTGCGGGAGCGCCGGGGGGTGGTGGGGAACGGGTGGCGCGCCGGGGGCGGGGCGGCCGTGCGTGGTCGCGCCGGGGGCGGGGTGGCCCCGTGTCGTCGCGCCGGGGCGAGCCGGTCGTGCGCGGCGCGGGGCCCGGGGTACGGCTCCGGGGCGCCCTCCCCGCGGAGGGAGGTGGCGTCCCGGACCCGTACGCGTGACGTCCTGCCGTCCGTCAGTGGCAGTTCTTCTGGCCGCTCTTCGCGGTCTTCCAGGAGCAGGAGTCGCGCAGGGCGCCCTTCGAGGTGTACAGCCGCGCCTTGTCGCCGGTGTTGTTCCACACGTACGAACCGCGGTTCCAGTAGACCGTTCCGGGCACGTTCTTGCCCTTGCCGGTGCGGACCTTGACCGTCTTCCCCGCGCCGATCTTGTAGCTGCCGAAGGTGTACGTGTAGCCGGTGTTGTCCTTGAGCTTGTAACCCTTCAGCTGCACCGCCGACTTGGAGTTGTTGTGGATGTTCACCCACTCGCCGTTGAGCGAGGTGTTGCTGCGCGTGTCCTTGCCCGGGCTGTCGAACTGGACGAGCCCGATGTGGACCCCGCTCTGGTGGGCGGCGGCCTGCGAGGGCGAGGTCGCGAGGCCCACGAGGGCGGCGGCGGCGAGAACGGCCGGGGCCGCGAAACGAATGCGCACGTAGTGCTCCGAAGTGTTCCGAAGGTTTCCGAAGATCACGGAAAAGGGCATGCGGGTGCCGGACAACGGCAAGAGGTGCTCGTATGCCTGTATGTCCGGCATACGAGTGAAAGACAGTTCATCGTACTGAGAGGTGGGGCAGTGGCGGGAGTGGTTTCGCGGAACTCCTCGCGGAACTCCTCGCGCGAGCTCTCGTGGGACACCGTGCGCGATTCCGTGCGACGAGCTGACGACCCGCCACAAGAGGCGCGTCCCCGCCGATCAGGCCACCCCCAGAACTCACCCCCCGTCCACACCCGCGTCGCACCGGCGACAGGCACGCGTCGCCCCGGTCCCGGAGAGTCCCCAGCGCCACCCACCGAGACGAGGGGACCCCACCCGATGAGCCACAGCCTCCAGGACCCAGACGCCGAACTCCGCGCCGCCGCCCGGCACTTCGGGCGGCGCGGATTCCTCACCATGACGGGTGCGGCCGCCGCGCTCGCCTTCGCCGTCAACCTCCCCGCCGCGGGCAGCGCCGCGGCCGCCGAACTCGACGCGAAGGCCCTCAAGGCCGACCCCTTCACGCTCGGCGTCGCCTCCGGGGACCCGCTCCCGCAGTCCGTCCTGCTGTGGACGCGCCTCGCCCCGAGCCCGTACGAGAGCGACGGCGGACTGCCCAGAGGCCGCGTCACGGTGCGCTGGGAACTGGCCCACGACGCCCGCTTCACGCGCGTCGCCAAGCGCGGATCGACCACCGCGCACCCGGAGTTCGCGCACACCGTGCACGTCGAGGTCACGGGGCTCGACACGGACCGGGAGTACTACTACCGCTTCCGCGCGGGCACGTGGATCAGCCCCGTGGGCCGTACCCGCACGGCCCCCGCGACGAGCGCGAAGCTCGCCGAGATGAAGCTCGCCGCCGTCTCCTGCCAGGCGTACCACGACGGGTACTTCACGGCGTACCGCCATCTCGCGAACGAGGACGTGGACCTCGTCTTCCACCTCGGGGACTACCTCTACGAGTACGCCGTGACGGCCGTCGGCGGGAACCGCAAGTACACCGACCGGCGCCTGCCCGCCGTCTTCAACCGCGAGACCCTCACCCTGGAGGACTACCGGCTGCGGTACGCGCTCTACAAGTCCGACCCGGACCTCATCGCCGCGCACGCCGCGCACCCCTTCGTCGTCACGTGGGACGACCACGAGACGGAGAACAACTACGCCGACGACACCCCCGAGAACGACGTCCCGCCGGAGGAGTTCCTGCTGCGCCGCGCCGCCGCCTACCGCGCGTACTGGGAGAACCAGCCGCTGCGCACGCCGCAGAAGCCCACCGGGGCCGACATGAAGCTCTACCGGCGCCGTCACTGGGGCCGCCTCGCCCAGTTCGACGTCCTCGACACCCGCCAGTACCGCAGCGACCAGGCGTACGGCGACGGCTGGCAGGTCCCCGGACCCGAGTCCGAGGCCCCCTCGCGCACGCTCACGGGCGACGAGCAGGAGCGGTGGCTCGTCGACGGCTGGAAGTCCTCCAAGGCGACCTGGAACGTCGTGCCGCAGCAGGTCACCTTCGCGCAGCGCAAGGACCGCGCGACGGACGACTTCAAGCTCTCCATGGACTCCTGGGACGGCTACCCCGCCTCGCGTCAGCGCCTCCTGGAGGGCTGGCAGGCGAGCGGCAAGGACAACCTCATGGTCCTCACGGGGGACGTCCACGTGCACTACGGCTTCGACCTCAAGGCGGACTTCGACGACCCCGCGTCGAAGACCCTCGGCACCGAGATCGTCACCAGCTCGATCACGAGCGGCGGCGACGGCTCCGACAAGCCGTCGAACTGGGACACCTACATGGCCGCCAACCCGCACCTGCGCTTCTACAACGGGCGGCGCGGCTACGCCGTCGTGACGCTCGGCAAGAAGTCGGCGCGCGCGGACTGGAAGACCGTCTCGGCGGTCACGACCCCGGGCGCACCGCTCACGGTCGCGGGGTCCTTCGTGACGGAGGCGGGCAAGCCGGGGCTCGCGCCGGCGTGACGGGAGCGAGTGCCGTTGTCCGGGGCGGGCCTTTCGGGGCTCCGCCCCGGACCCCGCTCCTCAATCGCCGGAGGGGCTTCAATTTTGGTGCGGGCTGGATCGATATGCCCGCCCGGCTCACTCGCCCTCGTACCGCACCCCCGTCACCTCCCGCACCCTGTCCAGCGTCCGCAGCACCGCGAGCGAGCCCTCCAGCGGCACGAGCGGCGACTCGGTCAGCCCCTCGCGCAGGCAGCGCGTCACCTCGACCGCCTCCGGCACGTAGCCCTCGCCGCCGCCCTCCTCGCGCGCCGTGTACGTGACGGGCTCCGCGCCCCGGCGGCGCAGGACGAACTCCGCGGGCGCGAAGAAGTTCCCGGCGATCTCGATACGGCCCTCGGAGCCGACGACCGTCGCGCGCGTCGGGCCCGCGCCCGTGAGCCCGCAACGCAGCAGCGCGTGCGCGCCGTTCGCCCAGTCCAGGAGCATCCCGGTCTGGAGGTCCACGCCCGACTCGGAGAGCCTGGCGCTCGCCCGTACGCCATCGGGCTCACCGAGCAGCAACTGCGCGAAGGCGACCGGGTAGACGCCGAGGTCGAGGAGCGAACCGCCGCCCTGCGCCGGGTCCATCATGCGGTGATCGGCGGGGAAGGGCCCGTCGACGGAGAAGTCCGCCTCGACGGAGGTGACTTCACCGATCGCGCCCTCGTCGACGAGCAGCTTCAGACGGCGGACGAGCGGATTGACGTACGTCCACATCGCCTCCATGAGGAAGACGTCCCGCGCGCGGGCCAGGTCCACGAGCCCCGCCGCCTGCCGGGCGTTGAGCGTCATCGGCTTCTCGCACAGCACCCCCTTGCCCGCCTCCAGGCACAGCCGGGCCGCCTCCAGGTGCGCGGTGTGCGGTGTCGCCACGTACACGACGTCGACGTCCTCGTCCGCCGCGAGCGCCGCCCAACTGCCGTGCGCGCGCGGGATCGTGAAGCGCTCGGCGAAGGCGCGCGCCGACTCCTCCGTACGCGAACCGACCGCGACCAGCTCGGCGCCCGGCACCGTCAGCAGGTCCGCGGCGAACGCCGCCGCGATGCCCCCGGTCGCGAGCACTCCCCACCGCACGGGGCGTCCCGTGATCCCCTCGCCCATGCCGTCCCCATCTCTCTCGCACCGCCCACCGGGACCCGGAACGGCCCGGCGTGGCGGAAAACGGTCCGCAGCGGTCCGTCCGAGCTGAGAGCATAGAAACCGGGCCCTCACCACCGTCCCCCCAGGCCCCGTCCCCAGGTACCCGTTTTCAGAGAGGCACCCATCGTGGAGCGCGCCCCCGGCACGCCACAGCCCACCCAGGACACCCCCGCCGACCCCGCCATACCCGTATCCGCCCGCCGCACCTCGCTGCTCACCACCCTCGTGCTCGGCGGCCTCACCGCCGTGCCGCCGCTGTCGATGGACATGTACCTCCCGGCGCTGCCGAAGGTCACCGACGCGCTCGGCAGCCCCGCCGCGACCGTGCAGCTCACGCTCACCGCCTGCCTCACCGGGATGGCGCTCGGCCAGCTCGTCGTGGGCCCGCTCAGCGACCGCTTCGGGCGCCGCCGCCCGCTCCTCGTCGGCCTCGTGATCTACATCCTCGCGACGGCCGCCTGCGCGCTCGCCCCGGGCACCGCGCTGCTCATCGTCTTCCGGCTGATCCAGGGCCTCGCCGGCGCCGCCGGGATCGTCATCGCGCGCGCCGTCGTCCGCGACCTGTACGACGGGCTCGCGATGGCCCGGTTCTTCTCGACGCTCATGCTCATCTCCGGGGTCGCGCCGATCGTCGCCCCGCTCATCGGCGGTCAGATCCTGCGCTTCACCGACTGGCGCGGCATCTTCCTCCTCCTCACCGTCGTCGGCGTCCTGCTCACCCTCCTCGTCGTACGACGCCTCCCCGAGACGCTGCCACCGGCCCGCCGCCACACCGGCGGCACCCGCGACGCGCTCGCGACGATGCGCTCGCTGCTCGCCGACCGCGTCTTCACCGGGCACGTCCTCGTCGGCGGCTTCACCTTCGCGGCGCTCTTCGCGTACGTGAGCGCCTCGCCCTTCGTCGTGCAGGAGATCTACGGGGCGAGCCCCCAGGTCTTCAGCCTGCTCTTCGGGATCAACTCGGTCGGGCTCATCATCATGGGCCAGGTCAACGGGCGGCTCCTCGTGGGCCGCGTGAGCCTGGAGCGCGCCACCGCCGTGGGCCTCTCGCTCATCACGGCGGCCGCGGTCGCCCTCCTCGTCATGACGAGCGGGCTGCTCGGCCACGTCGGGCTCGTGCCGCTCGCCGTCGCGCTCTTCGTGCTCATGTCCTCGATGAGCCTCGTGATGCCGAACGCGCAGACCCTCGGCCTCCAACGCGCCCCGCACGCCGCCGGCTCCGCGTCCGCGCTCATCGGCACCTCCTCCTTCCTCATCGGTGCCATCGCCTCGCCGCTCGTCGGCATCGCGGGCGAGGACACCGCCGTTCCCATGGCACTCGTCCAGCTCGTGAGCGTCCTCGTCGCGGGCGCCGCCTTCGTCCTCCTGTGCCGCCCCGGTACGCGTACGAAGGCGACGCTGACGGCGGCACGGCACGACGTCACCACGACCGTGCTGCCCGCGCCCGCCACCGAGGCGGCGGGGGCGGCGCGCCGCGAAGGGGCTGACGAAGGCTGAACGCCGCCCGCCTGCGCCGCGCGAGCCCCGAGCGCGCCGGACTCGACCCCCGCGAGATCGCGCTCCTCACCGAGGAGGTGCGGTCCCTCACCGAGGGACCCGAGCCCTGGTGCGCGGGGGCCGTCGTCCTCGCGGGGCGCGGCCCGCACCTCGCCGCCGAGTCGGCGGCGGGGTGGGCCGTGCGCTACCGCGCCTGGGACGAGGAGCGCGGCGCGGGTGTGGAACTCCCCCCGGAGGAACGCGTCCCCGTGCGCGTGGACACCCCCTTCGACCTCGCCTCGCTCACCAAGCTCTTCACCGCGATCGCCACGCTCCAGCAGGTCGAGCGCGGCGCCCTCGCCCTCGGCACCCCCGTCGCCGAGATCCTCACCGACCACCCGGCCGCCGCCGCACACGGCTTCACCGTCCGCGCCCTGCTCACCCACACCACCGGACTGCGCCCCGAACTCCCGCTGTACGCACTCCCCGACGACGCCGCCCGCCACCGGGCCCTCGCCACCGAGGAACCCGTCGCCGAGCCCGGCACACGCCGCTACTCCGACCTCAACCCGCTCCTGCTCCAGCACCTCCTCGAACGCCTCACCGGGCAAGGCCTCGACCAGCTCGTGGCCGAGGGCATCACCCGCCCCCTCGGCATGGCGTCCACCGGCTTCGGCCCGTGCCCCGGCGCGGCGGCGACCGAGGACGAGCGGCTCCCGTGGGCGAAGGCGGACCGGGGGATGGTGCGCGGCCTCGTCCACGACGAGAACGCGTGGGCGCTCGGCGGCGTCGCCGGGCACGCGGGGCTCTTCGGCACGGGAGGCGACCTCGCCGTCCTGTGCCGCGTCCTGCTCGGCGGCGGCGCCTACGGCACGGCGCGGGTCCTCGGCCCCGAGTACACCGCGCTCATGCTCGACGAAGGACTCGGCTTCGAGGTCGACAAACCCTGGTACATGGGCGAACTCGCGGGCCCGCTCTGCGCGGGCCACACCGGCTTCACGGGCACCTCGCTCGTCGTGGACCGCGCCACCGACACCTTCCTCGTCCTCCTCGCCACGACCGTCCACCCCCGCCGCCGCACCCCCGACAGCACCCCCCGCGCCCGCGCGGCCACCCGCCTCAAACGGGCGGTACGGGACACCGGGCGTACGCTCCCCCGCGAGGGCGACCCTAGAATTCCCGGGTGACCCACCCGATCCACGCCCCGTCGCAGCCGCTGCGCGCCGCGCTCGCCGCCCTCCTCGACGGACTCCCCACCCGCGCCGCCGCACAGTCCGTGGACCGGCTCATCGGGCACTACCGGGGCCGCACCCCCACCGAAGCGCCCGTCCTGCGCGACCGCTCCGACGTCGCCGCCTACGCCGCGTACCGCATGCCCGCGACCTTCGAGGCGATGCGGGCCGCGCTCGGCGCGCTCGCCACCGCCCGGCCCGGGTGGGCCCCGGGCAGCCACCTCGACATCGGCGGCGGCACGGGGGCCGCCGTGTGGGCGGCGGGCGCGACCTGGGAGGGGGAGCGGCCCGTCACCGTCGTCGACTGGGCACGCCCCGCGCTCGACCTCGGCGCGGAACTCGCCGCCGCCGCGCCCTGGCCCGCCGTGCGCGGCGCCCGCTGGACACAGGGCCGTATCGGTACGGGCACGGCGCCCGCCGCGCACCTCGTCACCATCTCCTACGTCCTCGGCGAGCTGACCGGGGCGGACCGCGCGGCCGTCGTGGACACGGCCCTCGCGGCGGTCGGCGACGAGCCCGGCGCGGCCGTCGTCGTCACGGAGCCGGGCACCCCCGAGGGCTACGCCCGCGTCCTCGCCGCCCGCGACCGCCTCCTCGCCGCCGGGCTGCACGTCGCCGCCCCCTGCCCGCACGACGGGCGCTGCCCCATCGAGCCGGGCCGCGACTGGTGCCACTTCTCGGCCCGCGTCGCGCGCTCCTCGCTGCACCGCCAGGTGAAGGGCGGCTCACTGCCGTACGAGGACGAGAAGTTCGCCTACGTGGCGGCCACGCGCGCCACCCCGGAGCGCGTCCCCACCCGCATCCTGCGCCGTCCCCAGATCCGCAAGGGCCAGGTACTCCTGGACCTCTGCGAGCCGGACGAGACCCTGCGCCGCGCGACGGTCACGAAGCGCCAGGGGTCCCTCTACCGGGCCGCGCGCGACATCGACTGGGGCGACGCCTGGCCCCCGGCGGACGCCGGCGCGGGCACGGACGACTGAACGGGCGCGGACCGCAGCTCCTGCGTACAGCACTTCACGCTCCCGCCCCCCTTCACCAGCTCGTCCAGCTCCACCCCCACCGGGTCGAAGCCCCTCTCCCGCAGCGGGCCGAAGAGGCCGAGCGCCTCGCGCGGGAGCACCACGTGCCGCCCGTCCGAGACCGCGTTGAGGCCCAGGGCCAGCGCGTCCGCCTCGCTCGCGAGAAGCGCGTCGGGGAAGAGCGCGGCGAGGACCGCGCGGCTGCCCGGCGAGAACGCGCCGGGGAAGTACGCGACCTCCTCGCGCTCCGCGTCGAGGACGACGAAGGCCGTGTCCAGGTGGTAGAAGCGCGGATCGATCAGCTCCAGGCCGATCGCCGGGCGCCCGAACCACTCCTGCGCCTCGGCCGGAGCGAGCGGCGAGGAGCGGAAGCCGTGCCCCGCCAGGAGCCAGCGGCCCGTCACGGCGAAATCCCCCTCGCCCTCGTTGACCTGCACGGGTACGCCGACGTCCGCCCAGCCCCGCGCCGTGAACCACGCCCGGTGCGCCGCCGCCTCCGGCTCCCGCTCCGCGAAGGCGAACCGCGCCCCGAGCACCCGCCCGCCGACCACGGTCGCCCCGTTCGCCGCGTACACCATGTCCGGCAGCCCCGGTTCCGGGGCGAGCATGTCCACCGTGTGCCCGAGTGCCCGGTAGCGGGCCACGAGCCCCTCCCACTGCGCCAGCGCCCGCGCCCGGTCCACCGGCGTGCCCGGGTCCATCCAGGGGTTGATCGCGTAACGGACCTCGAAGTACTCGGGCGGGCACATCAGGTAGTGGCGGGGGCTCGCCTCGCGGGCGTGCGCGGTACGGATCACGGCAACCTCCTCGCAGGGAAGCCCATGGTGCGGCAGCCGCCTTTCGCCGTCTGCGCGCCGAACGGGTGAACGTCGCCGACGGCCCCGGAAACAGGCCCGGTCCGTGATCACCCCGTACAGGTGGCACCATGGACGGATCACCGGGACGAAGTGAGAGGTGAGATGGGCGCAGCGCACGACCGGCGGCCGGGCAGGCTCACACAGTGGTGGCGGCGTGCCACCGGACAGCCCCCCGGCGGTGAACCCCCCGCACAGGACCGCACCGCGCTGCTGCTCGCCGTCGC
Organism: Streptomyces sp. NPDC088923; assembly: GCF_044749745.1. Lineage (NCBI taxonomy): Bacteria > Bacillati > Actinomycetota > Actinomycetes > Kitasatosporales > Streptomycetaceae > Streptomyces > Streptomyces sp. NPDC088923. Next base: position 1,991,142 of record NZ_JBIVIO010000001.1, read on the forward strand.
CCAGGCCGGGCTGCCGCTCGCCCCCGCCGCGCACCCGGTCGGCCACCGCTGCTCCTGCGCGCGCGTCGGCTGCCCCACGCCCGGCAGACACCCCGTCTCCTTCGCCTGGCAGACGCAGTCCACGCACGACCGCGGGCAGATCGAGCGGTGGGCGGCGGCGGAGCCCGAGGCGAACTTCATCACGGCGACCGGCATGGTCCACGACGTGCTCGACGTGCCCTACGGCACGGGCGAACGGGTCCTCGCGCGGCTCGCCGGCGGCGGGGACGGCGGCGCGGAGGTCGGCCCGGTCGCGGTGAGCGACGACGGCCGGATGCTCTTCTTCACGGCGACCCGGGGAACACCCGAGGACGAGGACGAGTACTGGCCCTGCGAACTCGACTCGCACCCCGAGTCGGTCGACGAGCACCCGGGCCTGCGCTGGCACTGTCGCGGCAGCTACGTCCTGGTCCCGCCCGCGCGCCTGCCGGGCGAGGGGCTCGGCGTGACGTGGCTGCGCGGCCCCGAACACCCCCTCGTGGATCCGCTCCCGCTGCTCGCGGCCCTCACGGACGCGGAAGCGGTGGCGGCGGGCACGCCGGGGGAGGAGCAGGGCTGGTGAGGCGGGGGAGGCCCGGGAGAACCCGGCTCCCGCCGACCCCTCCCCGGGGACCTCAGCTCCCCTCCGCCCCCGTCAGCCCTTGGAGCCGGTTGAGGAAGACGACGGGCTTGCCCGCCTTCGGCACCTTCACCGTCTCGTTGGACGTGTACTCCAGCGTGTACGAGCGGTCCACGCGGCCCTTCAGGAGCGGCTTCGCCGCGAGCGGCGGGGTGACGGTGACGTTCGCCGCGCCCGTACGGCGCTCGTAGTGGCGGCTCGCGAAGAAGGCGAGGCTGCCGCCGTCGGCGGTGCGCAGCGCGTACGGGCGGAAGGCGCCCGTGTCGGCGGGCTCGTCGGCCCACTGGATCGTCCAGCCGGGGCGCTCGGCGTTCCTCGCGCGCTGCTCGCGCCAGCCCGTCGTGTGCTGCCCGGGTGCGAAGCGCGCGCCCCTGCCGTCCCGGAGGTACGTCGTGTACGCGCGGCTGAGCGCCCCCGGCGTCGCCGGGACGACGTACCCGTCCCCGTCCGTACGGAACTTCGGTATCTCGCCGGGCGCGAGGATCGCGAGGTACGTGGCCCGCCAGTCCGCCTCCGGCCCCGAGCGGGTGAAGAGGAAGAGCCAGCGGGTGTCGCGGGCCGGGTCGTCGTCCACGTCGCGATCGGTGTCGGTGTCGGCGACGAACCAGCGCGGCCAGCCCCGCTGCCGGGGTATCAGGTAGCGCACGTCGGAGACCTCCAGCGGGCTCGCCTTGGCGCCGCCCGCCGGGTTCTGCGCCTTGCGCGAGCGCAGGGTGTCCTGCGTGATGGCGCCGAAGGGCCCGGCGAGCACGGCGGCGTCCTTGGCCGGGGCGAGGTCGCGGGCCGCCTCGTTGTACGCGCTCCGGAACCGCTTCAGCGCGGTCGCCGCCTCGCCGCGCGTCGCGGCCGGTACGAGCGCCGTCTCACCGTGGACGGTGACACAGCCCGTGGCGGTCAGGGCGAGCGCGAGCCCGCCCGCGAGCAGCCCGCCCCGTACCCCGTACCGCCCTCTTGTCCCGTACGGGTCCCGCTCACCCCGCCGCAGAAGTCCCCGCGTCCTGCGCGCTGCCCTCATCGGCCGCCGTCACCCTCTCCCCGCCGCCCTTGCCCCTGCCCCTGCTGCGCCCGAACCCTACCGGGGCGAGGAAGAGCCCGAGGGCCGGTACGAGGTACAGCGTCCACACCGTGACCTGGCGGACGGCCGGGTCGCCCCGGCAGGCGAGGAGGAAGAGGCCCGCGTCGAGGCGCCCGAGCCGCACCTGCGCGGGCGAGGTCAAGTGCCGTCAGCCTCGCCCTACTTGACCGGGGTACGGACCGGGAGCACCAGCGGGCCGCCGGTCGCCGGGTGGGGGATGACCTCGACCGGCTGGCGGTAGACCTCGCTCAGGAGCTCCGCCGAGAGGACCTCGGCGGGGGGCCCGTCCGCCGTGACGCGCCCCTCGTGGAGGACCGCGACGCGGTGCGCGTACGCGGCGGCGAGACCGAGGTCGTGGAGCACGACGACGACCGCGTCCCCGGCCGCCGCCCGCTCGCGGCACACCCGCAGGACGAGTTCCTGGTGGCGCAGGTCGAGCGCGGCCGTCGGCTCGTCGAGCAGCACGAGCGGGGCCCGTTGGGCGAGGACGCGGGCGAGCGCGACGCGGGCGCGCTCACCGCCCGAGAGCGCCGAGAAGGGGCGCCCCGCGAAGGCCGCCGTCTCCGTCGCCGCCATCGCCTCGCGCACCGCCGCCTCGTCCTGCTCCTCGCGCTCCGTACCCGCCCACGGCGCACGGCCCATCCGGACCACCTCCTCCGCCGCGAACGGGAACGACACCGTCGCCGCCTGCGGCAACACCGCCCGCCGCAGCGCGAGTTCCGCCGCGCTCCACTCCCCGGCGGGCCGCCCCAGGATCTCCACCGCACCCTCCCGCGGCCGCGCGTCGGCCGCGAGCACCGCGAGCAGCGTCGACTTCCCCGCCCCGTTCGGCCCGACGAGCGCGAGCACCTCCCCGGCCCGTACGGGCAGTTCGACGCCGCTCAGCACCGGCCGCCCCCCGAGCCCGAGCCCGACCCCCGTCGCCCGCGCCACCGTCTCCCCGGGCACGGGGCGCTCCGGCAACCGCCGCGCGCGCCCACCCGTTCCGTACCACCTCACGCCCAGCCTCCCTGCTTGCGACGGGTCCTGCGCAGCAGCCAGAAGAAGAACGGGCTGCCGAAGAGCGCCGTCAGCACCCCGAGCGGCAACTCCGCCGGAGCCGCGACGGTACGGGCCGCGAGGTCCGCGCCCACGAGCACGAGCCCCCCGCCCAGCGCGCTCGCCGGGACGAGGAAGCGGTGCCCAGGGCCCGCCACCATGCGCAGCAGGTGCGGCACGAGCAGCCCCACGAACGAGATGATCCCCGAGACCGCGACAGCGGCGGCGGTCAGCAGCGCCACGACGAGCACGAGGACGAGCCGCAACCGCTCCACGTCCACGCCCAGGTGCCGCGCCGGGCGTTCGCCGAGCGCGAGCAGGTCGAGCTTGCGGGCGTACAAGGGCGCCACGGCGAGCCCGGCGAGGGCGCACGGCAGCACGGCGAGGACCTTCGGCCACGTGGCCTGCGCGAGGGAACCGAGCTGCCAGAAGGTGATCTGCGAGACCTGCGCGTTGTCCGCGAAGAAGACGAACAGCCCGATGAGCGCGCCCGCGAAGGCGTTGACGGCGATCCCCGTGAGGATCAGCGTCACCACCTCGGTGCGCCCGCCCGCGCGCGACAGCGTGTAGACGAGCAGCACCGTCGCGAGTCCCGCGACGAAGGCGAAGACGGAAACCGTCCAGTTCCCCAGGAAGTCGATGCCGAGCGCGATCGAGGCGACCGCGCCGACGGCGGCCCCCGAGGAGATCCCGATGACGCCGGGTTCCGCGAGGGGATTGCCGAACACGCCCTGCATGAGCGCCCCCGCGCAGCCCAGCGAGGCCCCGACGAGCAGCGCGAGCACGACCCTCGGCAGCCGCACGTTCCACAGCACGCTCTCGCCGACCCGGTCGAGCGCGTGCCCGCCGACGCCCACCTTGTGCGCGAGCGAGGCGAGGAGGTCGCCGAGCGGGATGTGGTACGCGCCGACGCTCGCGGAGACGAGGCACAGGGCGACGAGGGCGAGGACGAGGGCGGGGGTGAGGACGCGGGCGACGGGGCGGGGGGCCTTCGGGGAGGGGGCCCGGGGGGAGAGGGCGTCTTCGCGCGGAGGTTCCGCCGCGCCCCGCACGGGCGCTTCGTCGGCCCGTACCGCCTCCGAGGCCGTCATCCCTCGCCGCCCTTGCCGCTCGCGGACTTGCCGCCCGCGCTGCTCGCGGACTCGCCGTAGAGCTGGTCCACGAGCGTGGCCAGGACCTCGTCCGTGCGCGGGCCGTAGTTCAGGAGGACGCCGTCGTCGACCGCGACGACGCGGCGGTCGAGACCGGCGGGGGTCTCGGCGACGCCGGGGATCTTCAGGAGCCCGTCGACGCCGCCGACCGAGTCGAGTCCCTTGCTCATGACGAGGATCGCGTCGGGCGCCGCCTTCGCGAGGGCCTCGCTCGTGATCGCCGTGAAGTCCTTGCGCAGCCCGGACTCCTTGCCCGCGTCCACCGCGCCGGCCGCCTCCAGGAGCGAACTCGCCCCGGACTCCGCGCCGCCGAGGAGGTACACGGAGGCCGTGCCGCGCAGATAGAGGAAGGCGACGCGGGGATGGTCGGCGTGCGCGGGGATCTTCTTCCGCTCGGCGGCGAGGCGTTCGTCGGTGCGCCGGGCCAGCTCCTCGCCCGCGCCGGGGACGCCGAGGGTCCGCGCGACGGCGTGGATGCGCTCGTCGACGTCGTCGAGGCTCTTCGCGGGATCGAGGATGACGAGCGGGACGCCCGCGTCGCGTATCTGCTCGATCGCCTCGGCGGGCCCCGTCGTGGACTCCGCGAGGACGAGCGTCGGGCGCAGCGAGAGGACGTTCTCGGCCGAGACGTCGTGCGCGCGCGTCACAAGCGGCAGCTTCCGCGCCTGCTCGAAGGTCGCCGTGACGTCCCTCGCCACGACGTGGTCACCGAGCCCGAGACTGAAGACGAGTTCGCTGAGGCTCCCGGTGAGGGGCACGATCCGCGAGACGTCCTCGACGGTGACGGTGTGCCCGTCCGCCGACTCGACCCGCGCGGGCAGCTGTGGCGAGGGCTTCCCGGCGAGCGGTTCGACGCGGTCGCGGTGCGCGGCGGCGCCCGCCGAGGCCCGGGGGGCGCCCCCGTTCCCGCCGGAGCCCGAGCCGCCGTCCGTGCCGCAGGCCGCGACGGCGAGTACGGCGAGCAGTGCGGCGCCGAGCCGGAAGCGGGCCGAAAGCGGCGGCCGTCTCGCGGCCGTGGACGACGGCCTCAGTCGGGTGCGCACCTGATCAACCATCCTGTCGTGCTGGGTTCTTGCTGGGTTCGTGCTGGGTTCGTGCCGGTTTGTGGGGAACCGGGGGGTTCCCGGGACCACGGCATATAGATTAGGTTAGCCTTACCTCATTGACCAGGGCTTTGCCGGGTTGACCTCTCCTTTCCGTTCAGCCCCCGCCCGCCCCTTTCTGAAGGTGTCCATGAAGCACGCCTCGCGCCGCCCGGCACGTTCCGGGGCCCTCGCCTTGTCGCTGGCCCTCCCGCTCGCCCTGCTCCCGTTCGGCCAAGCGCACGCCGACGCACGCACGGTGAGCGGCGGCCGGCTCGACTGGGGTATCAAGTCCTCGTTCCAGAGCTACGTCACCGGGCCCATCGCGCAAGGCAGTTGGAGCCTGAGCGGCGGGGCCGGGACGGTCGGGGGCAGCCAGTTCCGCTTCCCGTCCGCGAGCGGGACGTACGACCCGGACAGCGGCGCGCTGCGCACGAGCTTCGCGGGCGGGGTGCACTTCGTCGGGCACAAGAAGGGCGCCTCGTACGCACTCGACCTCACCATCAGCCGCCCCACCGTCCACGTCGCGAACGGCGCGGGCACGCTCTACGCCGACATGCGGAGCAAGGCGAAGGGCAACGGGCAGTGGAGCGACCGCGCCCAGGTCCCGCTCGCCACCCTGAACCTCGGCGGGATCAGCACCAAGGGCGGCGGCACCCCGATCGGCCTCGCCGACGTGCCCGCGACGCTCACCGCCCAGGGCGCGAGCGCCTTCGCCGGCTACTACACGGCCGGTACGGCGCTCGACCCCGTCACGCTCTCCGTCGACGTCCTCGCCGCCGCCACCAAGTCCCCGGCCCCGTCGAAGAGTCCGAGTCCCTCGAAGGGCCCCGCGAAGAAGCCCGCAGCGAAGGCCCGGATCGAGGACGCCGCGCTCGACTGGGGCGTGCGCCGCACGTGGCGCGAGTACGTGACGGGACCTGTCGCGGAGGGCGGGTGGACGCTCAAGGAGGGCGCGCGGGACGGCGGCGCGCTCTTCCGCTTCCCGCGCGGCTCCGGTACGTACGAGGCGAAGAACGGCCGTCTCGACGCCGACTTCACCGGCACGCTCCGCTTCACCGGCGCCCACGACCTCGACCTGAGCATCGCCGCGCCGCACGTGAAGGTGCGCGCGGGCGCGGGCACGCTCAGCGCGAAGGTGCGCGAGGGCGGCGCGAAAGCACGTACCCGCACCCTCGTCACCTTCGAGGCGAAGAAGCTGAAGCAGGACGGCGGCCTCGTCCTGCTCACCGAGGCGCCCGCGCGACTCACCGCCGAGGGCGCCGAGGTCTTCGGCGGTGTCTATAAGGCGGGCACCGCGATGGACCCCGTCTCGCTCGCCGTCGCCCTCGACGACACCGCGCGACTCCCGGCCCTGCCCGACATCGGCAGCGACGCCTCCGCCGCGCCGGAGAAGGCCGCCAAGACCACCCCTTCCCCCACGGCGAGCCCCGTGGCGACCGCTGCCGCCTCCGACGACGACTCCCCGGCCGTGCCGCTCGCGCTCGGCGCGGCAGCCGTGGTCCTGGTCGCCGCCGCGGGCACGGCCGTCGGGCTCACGCGCAGGCGCAAGGCGCGCGCGGACGCCGGGGACACCACCGCGGGGACGACACCGGGCGAGTGACCGCGGGCCGTACCCCGTACGCGACGCGGCCCCCGCCCCCACCCCCAACACCCACCACCGTCCCCGCACCCGGGGACGGTCCACCCGAGGAGCAGTAAGCCACCATGGCAGTCACCAGACGCCGCAAGACCACCGTCCTGGCCGCCGCCGTCGCCTCCGCGGCGGCGCTCGGCACCGGCGCGCTCACCCTGCCCACCGCCTCCGCCGCCACACAGGGCGCGAAGGCACCGGCCCTCACGCTCAAGGACGGCACGCTCGACTGGGGCGTGAAGGAGTCCTTCCGCAAGTACCTCCTCTCGCCCATCGCGAACGGCGAGATCACCCCCGGCGACGGCGCCACGCAGGCGGCGGACAACGGCCCCTTCACCTTCACGGGCGGCACGGGCACGTACGACACCGGCACCCACGGCACGCACACCGCCTTCAACGGCAGCGTGCGCTTCGAGGGCCACGAGGGCGTCCTCGACATCAAGCTGAGCGACCTCCAGGTCACGACGACCACGACCGGTGGCGGCATCTCCGCCGACGTCACAACGGTCACGGACGGCAAGTCGACGACCGATCAGGACGTCGTCATCGCCGACCTGAGCCTCGCCGGCGTCCGGCCGGGCACGGGCGCGGGCGGCGCGATGGTCTTCGAGGACATACCCGCCACGCTCACCGCCGAGGGCTCCAAGGCCTTCCAGGGCTTCTACCAGGCCGGTGCCGCGCTCGACGCCGCGACCCTGACGGTGACCGCGGACAGCGGCAAGCCCTCGCAGGAACCGACGACGGGCCCGACGGACGGGCCCACCGGCAAGCCCACGGACGGGCCCACCGGCAAGCCCACGGACGAGCCGGGCGGCAAGCCCTCCGAGGAACCGGGCGGCGAACCCACCGGAGAGCCGGGCGACGAGCCCGGCGCCGAGCCGAGCGACAAGCCGACCGGAGAGCCCGGCGCCGAGCCGAGTGACAAGCCCGGCGAGACCCCCGCCACCTCCGGCGCCGTCGCCAAGGGCGCCCTGACCTGGGGCCTCAAGGAGTCCTGGCGCAAGTACATCGCGACGGGCGGCGGCAGCGAGGTCTCCGGCGGCGCGAAGAAGAGCGGCGAGATCTTCACCTTCCCGTACGCCTCCGGCACCGCCGACGCGGACGCGAAGAAGACCGACGTGGCCTTCGGCGGCGGAGTGCGCTTCACGTACAAGGCGCACGGGATCGACATGAGGTTCAGCGACGTCAAGGTCGTCACGAGCGGCACCGGCGGCACCCTCACGCTCGACGTCACGACCCCCCAGGGCACCAAGGACGACGTCGACTTCGCGAAGCTCGACCTCTCCTCGGCCTCCTACGCCGTCAAGAACGACGTGCTGACGCTCGGCCAGGTCCCCGCCACCTTCACGGCCGCGGGCGCCGCGGCCTTCGCCAACGACACGACCGGCTCGCTCTACAAGGCCGGCGACGCCCTCGACCCGGTCACCGTCAGCCTCGCCCTGAGCGAGGACGCCGACCTCCCGGCCGACGGCGCGGGCACGGGCGAGGGCGGCGGCACGGGCACCGGCACCGGCTCGGGCGGTACCGGCTCCGGCGCGAGCGGCTCGGGCTTCGGCACGGACGGCGCCACCGGCTCCCTCGCCTCGACCGGCGCGGGAGTGCCCACCGGACCGCTCCTCGGCGCCGCCGCCGCCGTCGTCGCGGCCGGAGCGGGCGCCGTGTACGTCGCGCGCCGCCGCCGCGGCGGCCCCACCGAGCAGGCCTGAGCCCGAGGGCCGGTGCGGCGGGGCGGTCCGCTGTCGTCACGTGACCGCCGTCCCGCCCCCGCGCCCTCGCCCCGGCCGGTGAGCGGCCACTCACCGGCCGGCGGGGCCGCGCCCCTTCGCGTCCGTACGCACGTCCCCCGTACGCGCGCGGGGCGCGGCCCCTTCGCGCGCGGTCCCCGCCCCGCCCGCCCCCGCGCCCGGATGCGGTTCAATGCGGGGCATGAGCACACCAGGCACCCCCGCCCTCGACGTCCTGCGGGTCTTCTGCGACGCCGCCGGGCGGCACGGCAACGCGCTCGGCGTCGTCCGCGACGGCGCGCTCCTCCCCGGCGACGCGGAGCGCCAGGCGCTCGCCGCGCGGCTCGGGTACAGCGAGACCGTCTTCGTCGACGACCCCGAGCGCGGCGTGCTCGACATCCGCACCCCCGGCACCGCGCTGCCCTTCGCCGGCCACCCGCTCGTCGGCTGCGCCTGGCTCCTCGACCTCCCCGAACTCGCCCCGCCCGCCGGACGTGTCGAGACCCGCTCGGACGGCGAGTTCACCTGGATCACCGCCCGCGCCGCGTGGGCGGCCGAGCGCGTCCCCGTCCGCTGCGCGAGCCCCGAGGAGGTCGACGCCCTGCCCGTCCCCGCGCCGGGCGGGGGCTGGCAGTACGCGTGGGCCTGGGAGGACGAGAGGGCGGGGCGGGTACGGGCCAGGGGCTTCCCCGGGCGCGGGGACGGCATCGACGAGGACGAGGCCACGGGCTCGGCGGCGATCGCGCTCACGGCGCACCTCGGGCGCGCGCTCAACATCCGCCAGGGCAGGGGCTCGCAACTGCTCACGGCGCCGGGACCCGACGGGTCCGTGGAACTGGGCGGGCGGGTGCGGTTCGCGGAGGGGGAACGGTGAGGGGGCGCGGCGGGCGGCGCGCGGGCGCGGGTAAAGGGGTGCTGGGGACGCGACCGGGCGGGGGCAAAGCTTCGGCGGGCTGAGGCAGGGGGCGCGCCCCGAACGGCCGCCGCACTCCCGGTGCGCCCGCCGCCGCCCGGGTGAAGCAGCCGTTTCGTTCTCGCCCCCGGCGCCCGCCGCGTGCGATCAAGGGACGTGACCGGGGTGCCGACGCCCCGGTCACGGCCCGGGACCCGCCCGGGCAACGGCACGGAGGAACTCAATGCGCGCAACCCGCACGGCCGCCGCTCTCGTGGGCGTCCTGCTGACCGGTACCGTCCTCGCGACCCCCGCGCTCGCGAACGACCAGACCGGCACCCAGACGATCACCAGCCCGGCCGCGGCCAAGTACGCCAAGGGCAAGGTCGTCTCGCGGATCGAGCTGAACGTTCGGGAGAAGCCCACCACCAACTCGAAGGTCCTGCGCACCGTCAGGCCGGGCGCGATCATCGAGCTGCGCTGCAAGATCATCGACGGCCGCCCCGTCGACGGCAACAGCGTCTGGTACCGCACGGGCTCGAAGGGCTGGGTCGCGGCCCGCTACGTGAAGAACCTGTCGTACGTGAAGCGCTGCGACGCGTGACACCCGCACAGGGATGAACCGCGGCGGCCCGGCACCCCCTCCTTCGGGCGGGGGCGCCGGGCCGCCGTTCCGTTCCTGTCGGGCCCGCGCGGCGGCTACGCGGCGGCGAGCGGGAACTCCTCGCCGAGCGCGCGGAAGACGCCCGTGTTGAGCGCGAAGGCGCGCCGGCACTCCTCCACGACCCGCTCCTTGTCCACCGCGTCGAGCGGCAGCGCGTCGAGCCGCTCGCGGTAACCGCGCTTGAAGGCGGCCGGATTCGGCACCGTCGCGAAGACGTAGAAGCGGACCCCGTCGCCCTTGCGCGCGAACCCCCACGTCCGCTCGGCCCTGTCACGGATGATCTGCCCGCCCGAGAGGTCCCCGAGGTAGCGCGTGTAGTGGTGCGCCACGTACCCGCCCGGCCAGCCCGCCGCGCACTCGGCCACCCGCGCCGCGTACGCCTCGGTGGCGGGGAGCGGGGCGAGCCCCGCGCGCCAGCCGGGCCCGCGCAGGTGCGCGAGGTCCCGCTCCAGCTCGGGGAGCCGGGCCAGGTCCGGATCGACGAACGGCCCGGCGACGGGATCGCCCGCGAGCGCGGCGGAGTGCTCCTCCAGGGCCCGGTAGACGAACCAGAGTTGCTCGGTGTACCGCGCGAAGGCGTCCACGCCGAGCCGCCCACCGAGCAGGTCGCTCATGAAGGTTGAGTTCTCGGCCTCGGTGTGCTGGGCGTGCGAGGCGGTGCGGATGACGGTCGAGAAGGGGGTCTCAGCGGACCCGGCGGCACGGGGGAAGCCGGGGGAGACGTCCGTCGAGGTGTCCAAGGAGGACCTCCAGGGCGTGAAGGAGTAGCGGAGCGTGGGGGAACCAGGCACGATCATCTAACTTAGGTATGCCTAAGTCAATGGGTTCCCGACGGGCTGTCGGCAAAACTCCGCGCGGCGCGCTCCGCCCGTCCGGCTCAGGGCGTCGTCAGGATCTCCGCCCCCGTCGCCGTCACGACGAGCGTCTCCTCGAACTGGGCGGTGCGCTCGCGGTCCTTCGTCACGACCGTCCAGCCGTCGTCCCACTGCTCGTAGTCGTAGGTGCCGAGCGTGAGCATGGGCTCGATCGTGAAGGTCATGCCCTCGCGCATCACGGTCGTGGCGTGCGGGCTGTCGTAGTGAGGCACGATCAAACCGGAGTGGAAGGACGTGTTGATGCCGTGCCCGGTGAAGTCCCGTACGACGCCGTAGCCGAACCGCTTCGCGTACGACTCGATGACGCGCCCGATGACGTTGATCTGCCGTCCGGGGCGCACGGCCTTGATCGCCCGGTCCAGCGCCGTACGGGTCCGCTCCACGAGCAGGCGCGAGCTCTCGTCCACGTCGCCGACGAGGTAGGTCGCGTTGTTGTCGCCGTGCACGCCGTCCTTGAAGGCGGTGACGTCGAGGTTCACGATGTCGCCGTCGCGCAGCACCGTCGAGTCGGGGATGCCGTGGCAGATGACCTCGTTGACGGAGGTGCACAGCGACTTCGGGAACCCGCGGTAGCCGAGGGTCGAGGGGTAGGCGCCGTGGTCGACCATGTACTCGTGCGCGACGCGGTCGAGTTCGTCGGTGGTGACGCCGGGCGCGATGTGCTTCGCCGCCTCGTCCATCGCCCGCCGCGCGATCCGCCCCGCGACGCGCATCCTCTCGATCGTCTCCGCGTCCTGCACCTCGGACCCGGTGTAGGGCGTGGGCGCCGGCTTCCCGACGTATTCGGGGCGGGGGATGTCCTTGGGGACACCCCGCACGGGGGAGATCTTTCCGCTTACGACAAATGACTGGCCAGACATGGGGTGAGTCTATGGCGGCCGGGCGGCGGGGGCGGGGCCGCGTACGGAGCCGGGCGGCGGGCTCCGTCCCGACTGAGCGGCCCGATCTCGGGCACGATGGGAGCGGAGCCCGGGGCAGCACCCGGCCGGACCGCGGAAGGACGGAGCGCATGGCTCTCTTCGGCAGGAGCGACAAGCAGGGCAGCGGCAAACCGGGCGAGTGGTACTACTGCCTGGACCACGCCAAGGTCGAGGAGGGCCCCCAGTGCCCCTCCAAGAACCGCATGGGCCCCTACGCCACCCGGGTGGAGGCCGAACACGCGATGGAACGCGCGGCCGAACGCAACCGCGAGTGGGAGAACGACGAGCGGTGGGGGGACGGGGGACGACCCGAGGAGCAGTGAGGGCCGGGGGCACCTCGCGGTCCGGAATCGCGTGACGGCGGCGGCCCGCACGCTCTCTGTGCTCCGCCGCCGTCGGCACCACGCCCGGCTCGTTCACTCCGTCTCTGTCTCCGTCTCCGTCTCCGTCTCCGTCGTCGGCGGCTCCCCCCGGGTCCACACCACACGCACCTTCATCGTGGTGAAGCGCCAGCCCTCCGCCGTGCGGCGCAGCCCGGCCTCCCAGCGGCCGCCCACGACGAAGAGGGGGTCGGCGCCGGGGGAGTGGTGGACGTGGACCATGTACGCGTTCCACGAGGCCGTGGCGTGGTCGGTCCCGAAGGCCGCGTCCGTCACGACGCCCGAGGCGAAGTGCTGCGTGCGGGCGAAGCGGAGCAGGGCGGTCTCGGCGGCGCGTACCGCCTCCGCGCCCCGCGTCGAGCCGACCGGGGCCTCCATGTGCGCGTCGTCCGTGAGGAAGGGGCGAGCCCACCCGGGGGTGAACTCGCGGGTGTCGAGCGCCAGGAAGAAGCGGTCGACGAGTGCGGTGATCTCTGCCTGATCCGTTCGCGCGGTCATGGACGGAGTCTGTGCCCTCAAGCCCGCTTGAGGTCAAGGGGCGGCAAAGAACAGGTCCCGCCGGGCAGTCGGGCTCAGGCCGGCTCCTCGGCGGGGGCCGCGGCCGCCGGCGGTACGGGGAACTGCCCGGCCCCCTTCCCGAGGTGCTCCCCGGCCTGCTTCTCCGCCCGGCGGCGCAGCGCGTCCGCGTCCGTCTCCGCGTCGTAGCGCACCATCTTGGGCAGTACGGCGGCGAGCAGCCCGACCGCCGCCACGCAGGCCAGGCCGCCCGACCACAGGGCCGTCCGCGCACCCGTCCAGCCCGCGACCGTACCGCCGCGCAACTGACCGAGCTGCGGGCCCGTGCTGAAGGACAGCACCTCGATCCCCGCGAGCCGGCCCCGCAGGCCGTCCGGGATCGTCTGGTTCCAGATCGTCGAACGGCCGAGCCCGCTCACCATGTCCCCCGCCCCTGCGAGCACGAGGAAGAAGAGCAGCAGCCACACGTTCGCGCTCCACCCGGCCGCGGCGATCGCGAGCCCCCACGCGGCGGCCCCGCCCACCACGAGCAGGCCGTGCGCGCGCACCCGCGCGACCCACCCGCTCGTCAGGCCGACCAGCAGCGAACCCAGCGAGATCGCCGCGTACATGAACCCGAGCGCCCAGGGCGCGCCGAGGTCGTCGGCGAGGAAAGGGAAAAGCGCGTCGGGGACGGCGAAGAGCATCGCGGCCATGTCCACCGCGTACGTCCCGAGGAGGACGGGCCGCGACCAGGCGTACGCGGCGCCCTCCGCGATCCCGCGCAGCGAGGGCCGCTCGTCCGTGCTCCGCGCGGGCGCGGGGGACAGACGTCGGCAGAGCATCACCGAGACCGCGAAACCCGCCGTCGTCAGCGCGTACGCCGTCGCCGTACCCGCCGAGGCGACGACGACGCCCGCGAGAGAAGGGCCCGCGATCGCGCCGAGGTTCGCGCGCAGCGAGTTGAGCGCGGCGGCGGCCGGGACCTGCTCGTGCGGGACGATACGGGCGATGAGCGCGTCAAGGGCCGGGCGCTGAAGGCCGCTCAGCCCCGAGACCCCCGCCGCCACGACGTACAGCGGCCACAGCGACGGGTGCGGCAGCAGCGCGTTGACGAACAGCACGGCGGCGAGTACCCCGAGCCCCGCCTCCGTGAGCAGGATGACCCGGCGCCGGTCCGCCACGTCCGCGAGCGCCCCGCCGTACAGCCCGCACACCACGAGCGGCACCAGCTCCACGAGTCCCATCGCGCCGACCGCGAACGGCGAACCCGTCAGCTCCTTGATCTGGAGCGGCAGCGCGACCACCGCCATGAAGCCGCCGAGCGAGGTGACGACGCCTTGGACCCACAGCCGCCGGAAGTCCGGCAGCGTCCGCCAGGGGGTCCGATCGGGCAGCACACGGGAGAGGAAGCTCACGGCGGACGACTATGAGGCAGAGAAAGGACGCGTGCCAGCGATTTTCCGCACGGAACGCACCCCTACTTGCCAGTAGGCTGCGGCCATGACTACCACGGACGATCACGCGCAGAAGCCGCCCCGCAAGGACCCCTGGGAACTCCCCGACGTCTCCCAGCTCGTCGTCGGCGTGCTCGGGGGCACGGGCGACCAGGGACGCGGCCTCGCCTACCGGCTCGCGCTCGCGGGCCAGAAGGTGATCATCGGCTCGCGGGCCGCCGAGCGGGCCGCCGGGGCCGCCGCCGAGATCGGGCACGGCGTCGAGGGCGCGGACAACGCGGAGTGCGCGCGGCGCAGTGACGTCGTGATCGTCGCCGTGCCCTGGGACGGTCACAAGGCGCTCCTCGAATCGCTGCGCGCGGACCTCGCGGGCAAGGTCGTCGTCGACTGCGTCAACCCGCTCGGCTTCGACAAGAAGGGCGCCTACGCCCTCACGCCCGAGGAGGGCAGCGCCGCCGAGCAGGCCGCGTCCCTCCTCCCCGACTCGCGCGTGACGGCGGCCTTCCACCACCTGTCCGCCGTGCTCCTCCAGGACCCCGCCGTCGAGAGCATCGACACCGACGTCCTCGTGCTCGGCGAGGCCCGCGCCGACACCGACCTCGTCCAGGCCCTCGCCCAGCGCATCACCGGCATGCGCGGCGTCTTCGCCGGACGGCTGCGCAACGCGCACCAGGTCGAGTCGCTCGTCGCCAACCTCATCTCCGTCAACCGCCGCTACAAGGCCCACGCGGGCCTGCGCGTCACCGACGTCTGACAGCCGCTGCCCGGAGCGAGCCCACGGAGCCGGCCCAGGGAGCCGGCCCAGGGAACCGGCGCAGGGAGCGAGCCCCCGGAGCGGGGCGGACCGGGGCATGGGGGACACTGGTCGGGCAGCAGGCCCGCCCGTCCACGACAAGGAGCCACCCCCATGCCCCGCCTCGCGCTCTACGCCCTCGTCGTCTGCGTCCTCGCCGTCGCCGCCGCCGCGGTCTCCTTCACGCAGGGAAGCTGGCTGGGGATCGTGTGGGTGCTGCTCGCGGGGGTCTCCTCGAACATGTGCTGGTACTACGTGCGCCGCGCGCGGGCCGAGCGCCGGGACGCCACGCCCGTCACCGGCTGAGCCCCGTCCGGCCTCAGCCGCCGAGCCCGCAGATCGGGTCCCGCTCCACCCAGAACCGGTACAGGTTCCGGCCGCAGTACGTGTCGAACTCGGGCACCCCGAGCGCCCGCAGCAGGCCGTGCATCGCGTCGAAGAACGCCACGTTCACCTCCGGCACCCACAGCAGCGCGAAGACCGCGATCAGCCCGAACGGGGCGAACGGCTCCACCTGCCGGCGCACGCCCGGCGAGAGCCACGGCTCGATCACCCCGTAGCCGTCGAGGCCCGGCACCGGCACGAAGTTCAGGATCGCCGCCGTCACCTGGAGCAGCGCGAGGAAGCCCAGCGCGTACTGGAAGGACCGCGGCACCCCGTCGAGCGCGTGCAGCCAGAAGGGGGCCGTGCACACGACGGCGAAGAGCACGTTCGTGAGCGGCCCCGCCGCCGAGATCAGGCTGTGCCGCCAGCGGCCCCTGATCGCGCCCCGATCGATGTACACCGCCCCGCCCGGCAGACCGAAACCGCCGAGGATCACGAAGACCACGGGCAGTACGACGCTCAGCAGCGCGTGCGTGTACTTCGCCGGGTTGAGCGTCAGATAGCCCTTGGCCTCGACGCTCAGGTCCCCGCCGTGCAACGCGGTCCGCGCGTGCGCGTACTCGTGCAGGCACAGCGACACGACCCACATCGCGGTGACGAAGAGGAACACCGCGAAGGCCGTCGCGTCCGCGTACCCGGTCCACACCGCCCATCCGGAGACGGCGGCCACCGCGACGATCCCGAGGAAGACGGGACTGACCCGTCGGTCCGAACGGCCGGGTCGCGGGCCTCGCGCGTACGGGGTCGCCATGGGGGCTGCTCCAAAGCTGGGGATCACTGCCCGGCTCACCGTCCGGGCCGGGTTCGGGCAAGAGTACGAGGACGGTACCCACAACGGGCGAACTGTCCCCTCAACGGATCGCGAACCCCGCCCGTTCCGTCCAGAGCCCGCCACCACCCGGAAGACTGACGGCATGACACGGTGGCAGGTCTTCTACGAGAGCTGGCAGTTCGAGTGCTGCGGCGAGCCCTTCGCGGTGGGCGATACGGTGCGGTGGCCACTCGTGCTGGCGGTAGGGGGCGAGGGACCGGAGACGGTGGAGGGACGGGTGGAGGAAGGGACCGCCGCCCAGGACGTCGACCCCGCCCCCGACGGTGACTTCGAGGAGGACGGCGAGGAGGACGAGGACGGGGACGACGGTGACTTCGACGCGGACGACGACGGCCCGCCGCTCGACTTCGTGACGCCCTACGGTCTCGTGAGCCTCGCACTCACCGGGGCGCCGCACCTCGACCCCGGCCCTGATCCCGTACGGCTCAGAGGTGAACTCCTCGTCGGCGGCCACGGCACCGGTGGTGACTTCCTCCCGCTCCGCGTCCGCCGCATGTGGGTGCGCTGCGAGCCCGAGGTGCCGGACGGCGAGGGCAGCAGCGTGCCCGACCCCGAGGAGCCCCCGTATCTGCGCGAGGTCACCACGTCGCCCAAGATCTTCGCTTGCCCGGAGGCGCTGTCCGAGCCCCCCGACGACACCGGGACGACGGGCGGCATCGTCCTCCTCCGGACCATCGGCTACCTCCCCGGCGTGCGCGAGACCGGCATCCTGGTCGAGGTCGAACCCGTACGCCGACCCGGTGCCTGACGCGCACGCGCCCCCGGCGCCCCGCCGCCCGCCCCGCCCGCCCGACCGCGCCCCGTACACAATGGTCCCCGTGTACTACCGCGTCCTCGGCACCACCGCCGCTCACCGTCCCGACGGCAGCGCCGTTCCCCTCGGCGGGGCGCGGTTGCGCGCGCTGCTCACCGTGCTCGCCGTGCGGGCCGGGCGGAGCGTGTCCGCGACCGTGCTCGCCGACGAGGTCTGGGGCGCCGATCCGCCGGCGGAGCCGCAGGCGGCGCTGCAAGCGCTCGTCGGGCGGCTGCGGCGGGCGCTCGGGCCCGGTGCGATCGTCTCGGAGCCGCCCGGGTACCGGCTCGACGTCCCGCCCGAGGCCGTGGACCTGCACCGCTTCGGGCGGCTCGCCGACGAGGGGCGGGCCGCGCTCGACGCCGGGGAGCCCGCCCGCGCCGCCGGGCTGCTCGACGAGGCTCTCGCGCTGTGGGCCGAGCCGCCGCTCGCCGACCTGCCGGGGGCGGCGGCGGAGGCCCGCCACTGGGCGGAACGGCTGCGCACCGCCCGTACCGCGCGCTGGGCCGCCGCACTCGACCTCGGCCACGCCGAGAAGGCGCTCCCCCCGCTCACCGCCCTGTGCCGCGCCCATCCCCTCGACGAACCCCTGCACCTGCTGCGCCTGCGCGCTCTGCGCGACACCGGGCGCCACGCCGAAGCGCTCGCCGCGTACGCGACCCTCGCCCGTACCCTCGCGGACCGCCTCGGCACCGACCCGGGCCCCGCCCTGCGCGCCCTGCACACCGAACTCCTCGGCGCGGGCGCGGGCTCCGACGCGGGCGGGGCGGGCGGCGCGGGCGGCGCAGGTGAGAAACCGTCCGCGGACTCCTCGCCGCGCTCCCCGCGCCCCGGCAACCTCCCCGCGCGCCTCACCTCCTTCGTCGGCCGCCGCACCGATATCGAGACCCTGCGCGCCGACCTTGAAGGCTCCCGGCTCGTGACGCTCCTCGGGCCCGGCGGCTCCGGCAAGACGCGGCTCAGCCAGGAGACCGCCGAGAGCCTCAGCGACCGCGCCCCCGACGGCGTCTGGCTCGCCGAACTCGCACCCGTCACCGACCCTGAGGGCGTCCCCGCCGCCGTGCTCGGCGCGGTCGGCGCGCGCGAGACCGTGCTGCGCGGCGCCGGGGCCGAGGAGTTCCGCGTCGCGACGGACCGGCAGTACGACGACGTCCTCACCCGGCTCACCGAGTACTGCGCCCCCCGCCGGATGCTCCTCCTCCTCGACAACTGCGAACACGTCGTCGGCGCCGCCGCGCACCTCGCGCAGACCCTCCTCGAACGCTGCCCCCGCCTCACCGTCATCGCCACCAGCCGCGAACCGCTCGGCGTCCCCGGCGAAGTGCTCCGCCCCGTCGAGCCCCTCCCCGAACCCGCCGCACGCCGCCTCTTCACCGAACGCGCCGCCGCCGTCAGCCCCGGCTTCACCCCCGCCACCGAGCCCGAGGCGGTCGCCGAGATCTGCCGCCGCCTCGACGGCCTCCCCCTCGCCATCGAACTCGCCGCGGCGCGGCTGCGGTTGCTCACCCCGCGCCAGATCGCCGACCGCCTCGACGACCGCTTCAGGCTCCTGACCACCGGCAGCCGCACCGTGCTGCCCCGCCAGCAGACCCTGCGCGCCGTCGTCGACTGGTCCTGGGACCTCCTCGCCGCGCGCGAACGCGCCCTCCTCGCCCGCCTCTCCGTCTTCGCGGGCGGCTGCGACCTCGCCGCCGTCGAAGCCGTGTGCGCCGCCCCCGGGGCACCCGCCCGGGACGTGCCCGACGTGCTCGGCGCCCTCGTCGACAAGTCCCTCGTCATCGCCGCGCCCGCCCCCGACGGCACGATGCGCTACCGGCTCCTGGAGACCGTCGCCGAGTACGCCGCCGGACGCCTCGCCGAGGAGGGCGCCGAGGCGGCGACCCGCCGCGCCCACCTCCTGCACTACCGCGAACTCGCCCGCACCACGGACCCGCTCCTGCGCGGCCCCGGACAGGTCGCGGCGATCGCCCGCCTGGAGGCGGAGTACGAGAACCTGCGCCTCGCCCTGCGCGAGGCGGTGGAGCGGGCCGAGGAGCAGGAGGCGCTGTGCCTCGTCCTCTCGCTCGCCTGGTACTGGCAGATCCGCGGCCCGCGCGGCGAGGCCACGCACTGGGCGGGGGCGGCGGCCGCTCTCGGCCCCGACCCCTTCGCCGAGGGCGCCGCCGAGGCGCCGCCCGTACCGGAGAGCTGCACCGCCACACCCCCGCCGTGGACCGGCCCCGTGCTCGACGAGGCCCGGCGCGGCGTGCACCTCATCCACCTCGCCCACATGGACATGGACCTGGAGCGCTGGGGCGATCCCGCCGGGCGCAGACGGCTGCACCGCATGGCCGAGGTCTACCGGCCGGGGCTGCCGCAGACCTGCCGTCCCCCGGCCAACGTCTGGTTCTTCGCGATCCTCTTCACCGGCAACCTCGCCCTCGTCCACGAGGTCGCCGACAGCACCGTGCGCACCGCGCGGGACCTCGGCCTGCCCTGGGAACTCGCCGTCGCCCTCCAGAACCGCGCCAACCTCCTCGCCAACCGCTCCGACCTCGACGGCGACGCCCTCGCCGACGCGGGCGAGGCGCTGCGGATCTTCCGCGAACTCGGCGACAGCTGGGGCGCCGCCGAGGCCCTGGCCGCCCGCGCGGAGGTCCTGGAGGGACACGGGCGCTACACCGAGGCCGCCGCCGACTACGAGGAGGCGATGACCCACGCCGCGGCCCTCGGCGCGCACAGCCAGACCGGCGTCCTGCGGGCCCGGATGGCCGGCCTCCTCATCGAGTCCGGCGACCCCGCGGAGGGCGAGCGGGGCGAGGGACTCCTGCGCGAGATCTTCGAGGAGCGGGGCCCGGTGAGCGCCGAGGCCCGGCCCGTCGCCCACCTCTTCCTCGCCATGCGCTATGCCGGGACCGGACGCCTCGCCGAGGCGCGGCAGGTCGTCGACCGGCTGCGCGCCGACTTCGGCCACGGCTCCTTCGTCCTCTTCGACAGCATGATCGGCCGTCTGGAGGGCTGGCTCGACGCCCTGGAAGGCCGATACGAGGAGTCCCTGCGCCGCCTGGGGCAGTCCCTCGACGCGATCTTCGAGGACATCGCGCTCCTCATGGCCCCGCAGCTGCCCGCCGGCCACCTCCGCACCGCCGCCTACGCGCTGGCCCTGCGCGGCACGGCCCGCCGCTCCGCCCCCGATCTGCTCCTCGCCGCGCGCCTCCTCGCCGCCGTCGGCGCCGCGCTGCCCGAGCCGCGCCACGAGTCCCGCGTCGAGACCGAGCTGCACGCGGAGACCGAGCGGCTCATCGCGGCCGCCGCCGAGGACGCCACCTTCCCGCTCGATGCCCGCTCCGTGGCCGGCGCGCGCACCGAGGGCGCCGCTCTCGGCCTCCGCGAGGGCCTCGCCCTCCTGCGCGAAGCCGTCCCGGTCACCTCGTACGACGGCGAGGCCGCGCCCCCCGGCAAGGACCGGGCCGCGCCCTCCGGCACCGGCGAAGCCGCGCCCCCCGGCCGGAACTGAACGTTCCCGCCGGAGCCGCGGCTTCCACCCGTACGTCATCCGTGCCCCGCCCCCTCGTGCCGTCCCCTCGTCCCGCTCAGGAGGACTTCGTCCGGAACTTGTGGATCGCGATCGGCGCCATGACCACCGTGATCGCCACCGTCCAGATCAGCGTCCACGTCAGCCCGTGCGTGAGCGGGCCGCCGTTGCACAGCGCCCGCGAGGCGTCGGCGAGCGTCGAGATCGGGTTGTAGTCGGTGAAGGCCTGGAGCCAGCCCGGCATCGTCGAGGTCGGTGTGAAGATCGAGGAGCCGAACTGGAGCGGCATCATCACGAGGAAGCCCATCGCCTGGATGGCCTGCGCGCTCTTCATCGTCACGCCGAGCGTCAGGAAGATCCACATGAGCGAGGAGCCGAAGAGGATCGACAGGCCGATCGACGCGAAGAGCCCGGGCACGCTGGAGACCGAGAGCCCGAGGGCGAAACCGACGGCGAGCAGGACGCCCACGGCGATGATCAGCCGCAGGATCTCGACCATGATCTTCGCGATGAGGACCGAGGACCGGGCGATGGGCAGGCTCCGGAAGCGGTCCATGACGCCGGTCTGGAAGTCCTGGTTGAAGCCGGTCCCCACGCCGGTCGCCATGTTCATCCCCATCATCGCCATCAGGCCGGGGACGACGTAGTTCACGTACTCCTGCTGGTTGCCCTTGCCGGCGATCGCGCCGCCGAAGACGTAGACGAACAGCAGCGTGAAGACGAGCGGCATCAGGATGGCGTCGAACATCGACTCCGGGTCCTGCTTGATCCACAGGATGTTGCGGCGGGTCAGCGCCCCGATGTGCCGCAGGTGGGCGCGCAGCCCGATCCTCGCCTCGTCCGCGACGGGGGCGGGGGAGGGGGCGGTGAGGGTGGCGGTGCTCATGCCGAGACCTTCTCTCGTACGGGGGCGGCGCCGTCCTGCGGCTGCTCCTGACCGGTGTGGGTGGCCTTCTGGCCGGTGAGCGAGAGGAAGACCTCGTCCAGGCTCGGCAGCTCGGTGCGCAGGTCGGCGAGCGCCACGTCCTTCGTGGCGAGCAGCCCTATGACCGCGGTGAGCTGTTCATCGCTCAGGAGGGGGATGAGGACGCTGCCGCTCTCCTGGTCGAGCGTCGGCGTGGCGAGCCCCGTGAGCCCGCTCTCCTCGACGAGCCGGGCGACCTCGGGCAGGACGGTCCGGTCCACCGGGCGCACCCGCAGCACCCGGCCGCCGACGCGGGCCTTCAGCTCGTCGATCGCCCCCTCGGCGACGACCCGCCCGCGGTCGATGACGGTCAGCTCGCTCGCGAGCTGCTCCGCCTCCTCCATGTACTGCGTGGTGAGGAGCACGGTCACGCCGTCGCCGACCATGCTCTGCACCTCGCTCCACACCTCCTGGCGGGTGCGCGGGTCGAGGCCCGTGGTGGGCTCGTCCAGGTAGAGCACGGCGGGGCGGCCGATCATGGAGGCGGCGAGGTCGAGCCGGCGGCGCATCCCGCCGGAGTACGTGCCCGCCACCCGCTTCGCCGCCTCGGTGAGCGAGAACCGCTCCAGCAGCTCGTCGGCACGCCGCCGCGACTCGGCGCGGCTCAGGTCGAGCAGCCGCCCGATCAGGTAGAGGTTCTCCCGCCCGGAGAGCTTCGCGTCGACCGAGGCGTACTGGCCCGTGAGGCCGATCCTGCGCCGCAGCTCCTTCGGCTGCCGCAGGACGTCGACGCCCGCCACGGTCGCGGAGCCCGCGTCCGGCGTGAGCAGGGTGGACAGGCAGCGCACGAGGGTCGTCTTGCCCGCGCCGTTGGGGCCGAGGACCCCGAGCACGGTGCCCCGGCGGACATCGAGGTCCACCCCGTCGAGCGCTTTGGTGCTGCCGAAGTGCTTCTTCAGACCGCGGACCGAGACGGCGATGTCCCCGCCGTCCCCCCACGTCTTCGTCGTATCGATTCGCGTCATGCCGATAACCCTGACAGCCCCCACCGACAAGCCGCCCACAACTCACCTACACGCCTGTGACCTGCGGAAAGAGGAGATCTGTCGGCGTCCCGTCGGTCCGGGGGGCGCACGCGTGAGCGAATGCGCCCCGGGTGTGCGACCGCACGCGAAAGGGCCGGTCCGGCGGGAGACCCCGCCGGACCGGCCCCAGCCGTGGCACGCCGTGTCACCGCGCCCTCACGGACGTCGGCGCACCCCGTACCCGGCCGTCACCGCACCTCGCACTCCCCCCGTCAGTGCACCTCGTGCTCCGCCGCCGGGAAGGCGCCGCCCGCGACCTCGGCGGCGAACGTGCGGGCCGCGTCGCCCAGGAGGCCGCGCAGGTCCGCGTACTGCTTCACGAAGCCCGGCACCTTGCCGCCCGTGAGCCCCATCATGTCGGTCCACACCAGGACCTGCGCGTCGGTCGCCGCGCCCCCGCCGATGCCGACGGTCGGGATGGCGAGCGTGCGCGTGACCTCGGCGGCCAGTTCGGCCGGGACGAGTTCGAGCACGACGGCGAAGGCGCCCGCGTCCTGCACGGCCTTCGCGTCGCGCAGGAGCTGGGCCGCCGCCTCCTCGCCGCGCCCCTGCACCCGGTACCCCATCGCGTTCACCGACTGGGGCGTGAGCCCGATGTGCCCCATGACGGGGATACCGGCCTCGACGAGCGTCCTGATCTGCTCGTGCGAGCGCTCGCCGCCCTCCAGCTTCACGGCGCCGACCCCGGCGTCCTTGACGAGGCGCATCGCCGAGCGCAGCGCCTGCCGCGGCCCTTCCTGGTACGAGCCGAAGGTGAGGTCGGCGACGATCAGGGCGCGCTTGGTGCCCCGTACGACGGCGGCGGAGAGCATTGTCATCTCGTCGAGCGTCACGGGGACGGTCGAGTCGTACCCGAGGTGGCAGTTGCCCATCGAGTCCCCGACGAGGAGGACCGGGATGCCGCTCTCGTCGAAGACGGAGGCGGTCATGGCGTCGTAGGCGGTGAGCATCGCCCACTTCTCGCCGCGCTCCTTGGCGCGGGCGATGTCGTGCACGGTGACCCGGCGGCGCACGGCCTTGCCGTACAGGGTCCCGGTGGGAGTTTCGGACTGTGCGCGGGCAGCGGAAAGCTCGCTCATCACGCGGCTCCTTCTGGTCATCTCGAAGCGCCCTGGCGGCGTCCCCGGATTCACTCCCCATGGTGACACCTCGCACGTGATGGCGGAAAGAGGGGGTGGTTCGGCACGTACAAAAGCCACAGCCCGCACCCAACCAGGAACTCCCGCCGGGCCCCTCCACACCCAGAGCGCACACAGGTCCGCCGTGGCGGCGGGCAGGGGTCTTCTCATCCCCTAGGGTCAGGGGCGGAACGGGTGCACGGTGGTCAGTGAGGCGGCACGATGGCGCAGGCGTACAAGGCGGAAACGGGTAGTGAGGGACAGCGCCCCGAAGGGCTGCGCGGCCGGATGCGCCTCGCGGGCCGGCGCACCGGGACGCCGGGCGGCGGGCGGCTCCCGGGGCTGTGGCGGCGCGGCATCGTGCTCGCCGTGCTGGCGCTCGCGCTCGCGGGCCTCATGGTCGTCCACGCCCATGTCCCGAACCGTGTCGGCAACCTCGGCAGCCTCCTGGAGACCTTCCTGCCGTGGTTCGGGCTCTTCGTTCCCGTGCTCCTCGTCCTCGCGCTCGTACGGCGCTCGGCGACCGCGCTCCTCGCCCTCGTGGTGCCCGTCGCGGTGTGGCTCAACCTGTTCGGCGGTCTCGTCCTCGGACACGACCAGTCGCGCGGCGACCTCACCGTCGTCACCCACAACGTCAACGCCGAGAACGGTGACCTCCCCGGCACCGTCCGCACCCTCGTCGGCTCCGGCGCCCAGCTCCTCGCCCTGGAGGAGCTGACCGAGCAGGCCGTGCCGAAGTACGCGAG
This sequence comes from Streptomyces sp. NPDC088923, assembly GCF_044749745.1. Taxonomy (NCBI): domain Bacteria; kingdom Bacillati; phylum Actinomycetota; class Actinomycetes; order Kitasatosporales; family Streptomycetaceae; genus Streptomyces; species Streptomyces sp. NPDC088923. The sequence goes on from NZ_JBIVIO010000001.1 coordinate 2,015,355, forward strand.
CGCCCTCAAGGCCACGTACCCGTACCACGTCACCAAGGGCACCGTCGGCCTCTGGAGCAAGTACCCGCTGCGCGGCACGAAGCCCGTCGATCTGGAACTGGGCTGGGAGCGCGCCCTGCGCACGACCGCCGAGACCCCCAGGGGCCCCGTCGCGGTCTTCGTCGCGCACCTGCCCTCGGTCCGCGTCAAGCTCGACACCGGCTTCGTCGCGGGCCAGCGCGACCGCAGCGCCGAGGCGCTCGGCAAGGCGATCCGCGAGGAGCCGCTCACCAACAAGGTCCTCGTCGGCGACCTCAACGGCACGATGAACGACCGCGCCCTCTCCCCGGTGACCTCGCAGCTGCGCTCCACGCAGGGCGCGGCGGGCAAGGGCTTCGGCTTCAGCTGGCCGGCGGGCTTCCCGATGGCCCGCATCGACCAGATCCTCGTCGGGGGCGCCGAACCGGTCTCCTCCTGGACCCTGCCCCGCACGGGTTCCGACCACCTCCCGGTGGCGGCGTCGATCCGCCTGGCGTCGACGAGCACCGATTGAAGCCCTCCGGCGTTTGAATTTGAAAGCCCCTCTGGGGGTACCTCCCGGCCGAAGGCTGGGGGAGATTGAGGAGCGGGGTTCGGGGCGGAGCCCCGGGAAGGGACACCCCGCGGGAACGCCAAGGGGGGCGGGAACGGCACCAGACAGCCGCCCGCCCCCCCCCGCCTCACACCCCCGCGCGTTCCCGCCACCGATTCGTGATCGGCATCCGCCGGTCCTTCCCGAACCCCTTCGCGGAGATCTTCGTCCCCGGCGGGTACTGGCGCCGCTTGTACTCGGCGTTGTCGACCATGCGCAGCACGCGCGCGACGACCTCCGGGTCGAAACCGGCCGCGACGATCTCGTCCGAGCCCTGGTCGCGGTCGACGTACATCGCGAGGATGCGGTCGAGCACGTCGTAGTCGGGGAGCGAGTCGGTGTCGACCTGCCCCGGGCGCAGTTCGGCGCTCGGCGGCTTGGCGATCGTGTTCTCCGGGATGGGCGGGGTCTCGCCGCGTTCCTCCGCCGCCCGGTTGCGCCAGCGGGCGAGCTGGAAGACCTGCGACTTGTAGACGTCCTTGATCGGGCCGTAGGCGCCGACCGCGTCCCCGTAGAGCGTCGAGTAGCCGACCGCCAGCTCCGACTTGTTGCCGGGAGCGAGGACGATCTGCCCCTCCTGGTTCGAGATGCCCATCAGCGTCGTGCCGCGCAGCCGCGCCTGGAGGTTCTCCTCGGCGAGCCCCGTGAAGCCGAGCGCCGCCATGTAGGCGTCGAACATGGGGGCGATGGGCGCGGAGCGGTAGTGCAGCCCGGTGCGCGCGGCGAGGTCGGCCGCGTCGTCCTTGGAGTGCTCCGAGGAGTACTTCGAGGGCATCGAGACCCCGTACACGTTCTCCGCGCCGATCGCGTCGCAGGCGATCGCGGCCGTGAGCGCGGAGTCGATGCCGCCGGAGACGCCGATGAGGACGGTGCGGAACCCGTTCTTGCGCACGTACGCGCGCAGTCCCGTGACGAGCGCCCCGTACACCTCCTCGGCGTCCTCCAGACGCTCGGCGTACTCCCCGGTGTACTCGGGCTCGTACGCGGGCAGCGGCGTCGGCGAGATCGTGACGTGCTCGATGCGCAGCCCGTCGTGGACGGTCCCGACGGGCTCCTCGGGCGGCGCCACGGGCAGGTCCAGGTCGAGGAGGAAACAGCCCTCGGTGAACTGCGGGGCACGCGCGAGGACGGAGCCGTCCTTGTCGACGACGATCGAGTCGCCGTCGAAGACCAGCTCGTCCTGCCCGCCGGACATCGCGACGTACGCGGTCGTGCAGCCCGCCTCCTGGGCGCGCTTGCGGACCAGGTCGAGACGCGTGTCGTCCTTCTCGCGCTCGTAGGGGGACGCGTTGATGCTCAGCAGCAGCCCCGCCCCCGCCGCGCGGGTCGCGGGCACACGGCCGCCGTCCTGCCACAGGTCCTCGCAGATGGCGAGGGCCACGTCGACGCCGTGCACCCGCACGACGGGCAGCGTGTCGCCCGGCACGAAGTAGCGGAACTCGTCGAAGACGCCGTAGTTCGGCAGGTGGTGCTTGGCGAAGCGGAGCACGACGCGGCCCTGGTGCAGCACGGCGGCGGCGTTGCGCGGGGAGCCCGCGGGCATCCCGTAGCGGTGCTGATCGGTTTCGCTGCGGTCGAGGTAGCCGAGGACCACGGGGAGCCCGCCGAGACCCTCGTCGACGAGGCGGGTGGCGAGCGCGCGCAGGGCGGCGCGGCTGGCGTCCACGAAGGTGGAGCGCAGCGCGAGGTCCTCCACGGGGTAGCCGGTCAGCACCATCTCGGGAAAGGCGACCAGGTGGGCGCCCCGCTCCGCGGCGTGCCGGGTCCATTGCACGACCGAGTCCGCGTTGCCGGCGAGATCACCGACGACGGCGTCGATCTGATTCAGGGCGAGACGTAGTTGAGGCACGGTCGCCAGTGTAATCGTCTCTTTGACGCGATGTGGGGGTGGGGCGGGGCCGTACGGGGTGCGCGAGGCGGTGACGATCAGCCGCCCCCGGCGAACAGGCGCCGCGCCGTTTGCTGATTTCGAGGCATTCTCGGCGCAATACATGGCGTGTCTTTTACCCCGCCTTGGGGAGGTACGCGAGGCTCGCGCCGTTTCGCGCGCCGTCGCCGGCCCCGTACTCGTGCCCCCAAAACGCCTGCGACGTACGGGACTTGGGTGGTCCGCCGCAGCCTGTGGGGGAGTGGGTCGACCCGGAAGGGACTGGTCCCCCACAATGGGCGCGGCCTCCCGTGCCCCTGAGGTCCTGTCGGCGACGGCGTGCGGGCAATGCACTATGGCGGGAGCGGTTGCGCCGCGGGGGATCGTCCTTGTGTTCGCAACCTGCGGGAAACCGTGTGGTGGGATGCTCGTACGCCCAGGGCACGGCAACGGTGCAAGGCGGCTCGACCAGCAAGGATTGGTGGATATGAATAAGCAGCAGGAGTTCGTGCTCCGCACGCTTGAGGAGCGGGACATCCGTTTCGTGCGCCTGTGGTTCACCGACGTCCTCGGCTTCCTGAAATCCGTCGCCGTCGCGCCGGCCGAGCTGGAGCAGGCGTTCGACGAGGGCATCGGCTTCGACGGCTCCGCCATCGAGGGCTTCGCGCGGGTCTACGAGTCCGACATGATCGCCAAGCCCGACCCCGCCACCTTCCAGGTCCTGCCCTGGCGCGCCGAGGCCCCCGGCACCGCGCGCATGTTCTGCGACATCCTCATGCCGGACGGCTCGCCGTCCTTCGCCGACCCGCGCTACGTCCTCAAGCGCGCACTCGCCAAGGCCTCCGACCTCGGCTTCACCTTCTACACCCACCCCGAGATCGAGTTCTTCCTCCTCAAGGAGAAGCCGGTCGACGGTTCGCGCCCCACCCCCGCCGACAACTCCGGCTACTTCGACCACACCCCGCAGAACGTCGGCATGGACTTCCGCCGCCAGGCGATCACCATGCTGGAGTCGATGGGCATCTCGGTCGAGTTCAGCCACCACGAGGGCGCCCCCGGGCAGCAGGAGATCGACCTCCGCTACGCCGACGCCCTCTCGACGGCCGACAACATCATGACGTTCCGCCTCGTCATGAAGCAGGTCGCGCTGGAGCAGGGCGTGCAGGCCACCTTCATGCCAAAGCCCTTCTCGGAGTTCCCCGGCTCGGGCATGCACAGCCACCTCTCCCTCTTCGAGGGCGACCGCAACGCCTTCTACGAGTCGGGCGCCGAGTACCAGCTCTCCAAGGTCGGCCGCTCCTTCATCGCCGGGCTCCTGCGCCACGCCGACGAGATCTCCGCCGTCACCAACCAGTGGGTCAACTCCTACAAGCGCATCTGGGGCGGCACGGAGCGCACGGCGGGCGCGGGCGGCGAGGCCCCCTCGTACATCTGCTGGGGCCACAACAACCGCTCCGCGCTCATCCGCGTCCCGATGTACAAGCCCGGCAAGACGGGTTCGGCGCGGGTAGAGGTCCGCTCCCTGGACTCCGGCGCCAACCCCTACCTCTCCTACGCGGTCCTCCTGGCCGCCGGCCTCAAGGGCATCGAGGAGGGCTACGAACTCCCCCCCGGCGCCGACGACGACGTCTGGGCCCTCTCCGACGCCGAACGCCGCGCCATGGGCATCGAACCCCTCCCCCAGAACCTGGGCGAGGCCATCGCCCTGATGGAACGCAGCGAACTCGTCGCGGAGACCCTGGGCGAGCACGTCTACGACTTCTTCCTGCGCAACAAGAAGCAGGAGTGGGAGGAGTACCGCAGCGAGGTCACGGCCTTCGAGCTGAAGAAGAACTTGCCGGTGCTGTAGGCGCGGGTCAGGGCGGGAAAAAGCAGAATCCGGCGGGACGCGGCGCACGCGTGCGGCCTCCCGCCGGAGGTGTCCGGCCGCCCCTGGGCCGTGGTGGGGGCGTCGCGGGGTACGAAGGGCTCCGGCCCTGATCCGGGCACGGCCGCAGTCGATGGGGCATGAGGGGTGGACGGCCGGTGGCGGTCGAGGTTGATTCGGGAGCGCGTTACCAGGTGCCCGCCGTGGTTCCAGCGCTGGTGTTCGATCGGGAGCACGTACCCGCGCTGGTCGGCAACTCAGCGGCCGCTGAGCGCTTCACGGTGGGGGGCGCCGGTGTCGTCATGGGCCCGGCCGGAACGGTGATCATCGCGGAGGCGAATGACGCAACCGCCGAAAGCGGTGTGTGGAGCGCAAAGGAGGTCCGCTTGGCCGGGCGCGCACCGGCTCCGGTCACGGAGCGGCTCATGGGGGCGCCTTGGGGTGCGGTCGAGGGCTCGCTACCGATCCACGTCGCCGTACGCGTCGGAGGTGAGGTGGCGTACCTGGGCGCCGCCCGGGTGAGCCGGGCCGGCTCCTCCGATGGTGTTCTCACCGACTGCGCACTGCGCTTCGAAGTGCCCTTGGGCAGAGGACTCCTCGACCGAGTGCGCCCACAACGGCCGCCCGGACACCTACCGGGTCTGGAGTGGCTGGACCATGTGAACGGAGACCGCGCGGCCGCTCTCGAACAGTTCGTTACCGGCTGGCATCCCACCGCGGACGCCACCGCGGCGGCTGCTGACGATTCCGCGCCACGCCTGCCCGAGGGACTGAGACAGCTGTACCGGCTCGCCAAGCAGAGGCCGAGCGCGCTTGGAGTCCAGAACAGGATCTTGCCCGGGCCGGAGCTGTACACCGACCGTCTCGGGGAGATGCTCGTCTTCGGCGTCGAGAACCAGGGAGGCTTCTCCTGGGAACTCCTGTGGACGGCTGAAGTACCTGAAGCCGATCCGACGGTCTGGTTCCGTGCGCTCGGCGCCGAGCCGATCGCCGAGCGAGAACCGCTCAGCGGCTTCCTGATCCAGTTCTCCCTCTTCGAAGCCTGCATGGGCGCCGACTACCTGGCCCTGCCTCGCCAACTCACCGCACCTCAGGTCGAGCAACTCACCGAAACCCTGCACCTTGTGCCTCTGCGCCCCTTCTGGCCCTGGGCACCCACCCACTTCTACGTGGCGCCGGGCCTCGTCATGCATGTCAGCAGCGAGGACGGCGAAGCCTTCGACGCATGGGCCGGCGCCACCCGCCGGAGCGCCCTGGCGCCGCTGGCCAACAGCCGCATCGATTGGAACCGCTTCGACGGCTGATCCTCACCGAGGGGACAACCACGTTTCCTCGCGCCGGGCGACCTCGTGGACCCGGGCCATCAAGTCCCGGCCCACGGATGGGGCGAGCCCGGAGCGAAACCGTCCGACCGCTGGCGCTTCGACCGCGAGGACCGGCGGATTCGCGTTCTTGACAGTGACCTTGGAAGCTCTACGACAGCGATCACGGGACGTACGGGTACGGCGGTGCCGCAGTGCCGGGACAGGCGATCGGAGACGCACGGTGCTTCCGCGAGGATCGCCGCTATGTGCGAGGTCGGGCTGCCGTTGATGGTGAGGCCGCGATCGCCGTACCAGATCTTCTTGTCCTTGTGGCGCTTGGAGTTGACGGAGAAGACGCCCGCTGGGCCGATGGCCAGATGATTGAGTCCGTGCCGCTGGGCCACTGGATCGCATGGAGCATGTACCGGCCGTGGCGGCGAAGGCGGTTCAAGCGCTTGCCGGTGAACTGCTCGCCCGCCAGCCCGCTCGACCAACTCCACAGATCCGACTTTGGGCGTCGTCGGCCGATAGCCCGTTTCAGGGGGTTGGGTTCCAGCTCGATCAGCTTGCGCCGAACCGCGTCCCCAGCACGCCGAAACCCTGTGCCCAGAGATCGTTCTCGGGTTGCCCAGCCTGTGCCGTGTGAAGCCCTTCCACGACGACTGGTACATGGGCAGCCTGTACGACGACGGAAGCATCTACTGCTGGACCGCCTACGACAACCTCCACGAGGCGCTGCGCGCCCTCTGAGTGCGCTTGCCGCGACGGTGCATTTGACGGGCAGCGAGGGTGTTGTCAGTACTCGGTCTTACGATCCCCTTATGCAAAAAGGCGCGATCACGCGAGAGTCCGTGCTCAAAGTCCTGACGGAGCACGATGAGTTGGGGCGTGAAGCCTTCCTGGCAAAGTACGGCTTCGGGTCGGCCCGGTCCTACGTGCTGGTTCACGAGGGCCAGGAGTACGACTCCAAGGCCGTTGCTGGGGTGGCACACAAGTGGAATCAGGGGCGTGTCCTGACGCCGGGGGAGTTCAGTGGCGGCAAAGATCATGCCGCGGCATGGCTCATGCGAGTGGGTTTCCAGGTAAAGGCCATCAAGAACCCGGACTGGGCTCGCGACGAAATCATCCTTGCCTGCCACCTGGTGAGGGAGAACGGCTGGAAGGGGATGGACGCCGAGGACAGCAGGGTGGTGGAGCTGTCTGACCTCCTCCAGCTCCTTCCCATCCACGCGGAGGCGGACCGCAACGAGAAGTTCCGCAACCCCAACGGCGTCGCGCGCAAGACGTCCGACATCGCCACTCGCCATCCGGAATACCAGGGGAAGCCCACCAAGGGTGGCGCGCTAGATGTCGCTGTGCTGCACGATTTTCTTGCCCGGCCGCAGGAGATGACGGGGGTCGCGCGGCTGATCCGTCAAGGCATCGCGACCGGCACATTGCAGTCTTTCGTGCCGACGGAGGATGAGGAGTTCGGCGACGACTTCAGCGCGCTGGAGGGGCGACTGCTCATGCGTCGGCACACGGCGCGTGAACGGAACAAGAGCCTGCGCAAGAAGAAGATCGCCTCCGTTCTTCAGCGTGGCGGACGGCTCGCGTGTGAGGCGTGCGGCTTCGACTTCGAGAAAATCTACGGGGACCGCGGTGCCGGGTATATCGAGTGCCACCACGTCCTTCCGCTCCACGTTGCAGGGGAAGGCCACACTAAACTCAGCGATCTCGCCCTCATCTGCGCCAACTGCCACCGGATGATTCACCGGCGTGCGCCATGGCCGACACCGGGAGAATTGAGGGTCTTGGTGGAGCAGAAGCATGCGGACGACAGACGCGCCGCGGCGGCTTTGACGCGTCCGCGCAGGGCGACGGGCGAGCAGATGCCGACCCCGTGAAATGACATGCGCTGCCACATCAACGGCGGCAGACAGCGGGCGGGAGAGCGCAGGGTCAGGCGGGGTGCGGCCGCAGGTGTGCCGCACCCCGCCTGACCGCGTTCCCGCACGGCGCGCCGCCGGAGACGTACCGCTCCCGTGCGGGAGCCCTCAGCCGAACACCCCCGCCATCGCCCCCATCGTCTCCATGATGAGTTCGCGCGGGTCGTCCGCCTCGTCGTCCGTGACCCAGCGCTGCATGGCGAGGCGGATGGAGGCGAGGAAGGCGGCGCCGAGGCAGCCGGCTTCGAGGGGGGTGAGGCCGCCGCGGTCGGTGATGGCCTCGCGCAGGTCGGTTTCGAGGACCGCGTGGTTGGCGAGCTGGCGGGCGAGCAGGGTGGGGTGGCGCAGGGCGAGGCGGCTGCGGATCGCGGTCTCGCGGTCGGGGGCCTGCTCGGTGGGGAAGCGGTCGAGCACCGCGCCGGCGAGGGCCTGCCAGGGGCCCTCGTGCGGGGGGCGGGCGCGGAAGGCGAGGACGAGGCCCTTGATGTGCTGCTCCTCGCCCCAGAGGACCGCGTCCTCCTTCGCCGTGAAGTAGTTGGAGAAGGTCCGGCGCGAGATGCCCGCCGCGTCGGCGATGGCCTCCACGGTGACGTGTTCGAAACCGTGCTCGACCGCCAGGCGCAGTGCCGCCTTGTGCACGGCTTCCCTGGTGGCGGCCTTCTTGCGCTCGCGCAAACCCACTGTTTTCTCCATGGTTCGTCCATCGTAGGGGACCAGCTTATGTGCCCAGTGTGCAAAATTGCCCAGTGCGCATGTATGGTGAACGCGTCAGCGCGGAGGCCACGGCGAGCGGCCGCCACAGAGCCGTCCGAAGCGCGTGGCACCGGCCACGCGGTACCGCCCCGTACCCCCGCGCCCCGTACACCCCCTACCACCCGTCCCACTCCCCGCATCCCGGAGGTAGCGCGTGAGCGCCCAAGCGGTGGCGGCGACGGAGTCCAGCGACTCCGCCCCCATGGATCACAAGCACGTGTTGCGGGCCCTCAGCGGGCTGCTGCTCGTGCTGTTCGTCGCGATGATCAGCTCCACCGTCGTCTCGGTGGCGCTGCCCCAGATCATCGGCAACCTCGGCGGCACCCAGTCGCAGTACACCTGGGTCGTCACCGCGACCCTGCTCGCCTCGACGGCGTCGACGCCGATCTGGGGCAAGCTCGCCGACCTCTTCAACAAGAAGCTGCTGCTCCAGATCGCCATCGGGATCTTCTTCGTCGCCTCGCTCGGCGCCGGGTTCGCGCAGAACACCGAGACGCTCATCGGCTTCCGCGCCGTGCAGGGCCTCGGCATGGGCGCGCTCCAGGTGCTCGTGCAGGTGATCCTCGCGGCGATGATCAGCCCGAAGGAGCGCGGCAGGTACAACGGCTACCTCGGCGCCGTCATGGCCGTCGCCACGGTCGGCGGGCCGCTGCTCGGCGGTGCGATCACCGACGTGGACTGGCTCGGCTGGCGCTGGTGCTTCTTCATCGCGCTGCCCTTCACCGTCGTCGCCTCGCTGATCCTCGCCCGCACCCTCCACCTGGAGGACATCCGCCGCCCCGACACGAAGGTCGACTACTGGGGCGCCTCGCTCATCGCGGCGGGCGTCAGCCTCCTGCTCCTGTGGGTCACCTTCGTCGACAACGACTTCGCCTGGATCTCCTGGCAGACGGGCGCGATGCTCGCGGGCACGGTGGTCCTGCTCGGCGCGGCCGTCGCGGTCGAGTCGAAGGTCTCGCAGCCGGTCATCCCGCTGCACGTCATCAAGCGCCGCGACCCCGCGCTCGCCATCGTCGCGAGCCTCGCGGTCGGCATGGCGATGTTCGGCGGCGCGGTCTTCCTCGGTCAGTACTTCCAGATCGGGCGCGGCAAGTCGCCCACGCAGGCGGGGCTGCTGACCATCCCGCTCATGGCCGGGGTGCTCCTCGCCTCGACGATCGCGGGCCGGCTCGTCTCGAAGACGGGCAAGGTCAAGCCGTTCATCCTCGCCGGCACGGTGATCCTCGCGGGCGGCTTCTTCGGCCTCGCCACGATCGACGCGCACACCTCGCTCGTCGTCGTCGGCACGTGGATGTTCCTCGTCGGCACCGGCGTCGGCATGTCGATGCAGAACCTCGTCCTGGTCCTCCAGAACACCGTGCCGCTCCACGAACTCGGCGCGGCGAGCGGCGCCATCACCTTCTTCCGCTCCCTGGGCGGCACGATCGGCGTCTCGGTGCTCGGCGCGGTGCTCGCGAACAGCGTCAGCGGCAAGATCGCGGACGGGCTCAAGAAGCTCGGCATCGACGGTGCGTCGGGCGCCGCGGGCGGCGGCAGTGGCACCCTGGACGTCAAGGGCATGCCGGCGCCGGTCCAGGAGGTCGTCCGCGGCGCCTACGGCGACGCGACGGGCCACATCTTCCTGATCGCCGCCTTCATCGCCCTCGTCGGCATCATCGCCGCCGCCTTCCTCACCCCGGCGACCCTGCGCGACAGCGTCGACCTGGCGGAGGTCCCACCGGCGGCGGCGGGCAGCGGAACCGAAGCGGGCAGCGGTACGCATCCGACACCGCCTCCCACCGATTCGGCGGCCGCACCGGGCCAGGGCCCCGACGAAGGCCGCGCGAAGACCCCGGTCTCGTAGCCGACGGACCGGCGGGGACCGGCGGGACACCACAGGGGCCGCCCGGCGCACGAACCGGGTGGCCCCCACCCCTTTCCCGCCACCCCGACTACGCTCACCACCATGGGCCCTGACCGGCAGGGTGATGGCAGGAGGGCGTGGCGATGACCGTCCCGAGCGGACGCAGGAGCAGTACCTTCACGCGGCTGCTGCGGTACGGGTTCGTCGATCCCTCGCACGCCGAGAAACTGCTCGGCGAGGACGCCCTCGCGGCCGTGCGCTCCGATCCCGTACTGCTCGACGCGCTCGGCGCCGCCGCCGATCCCGACCTGGCGCTGCTCGGCCTCGTACGGCTCGCCGAGGCGCAGCCCGACGCCGAGGCGCGGCGCACACTGCTCACCACGCTCGTCTCCGCGAAGCCGCTGCGCGACCGGCTCCTCGGCGTGCTCGGCGCCTCCGAGGCCCTCGCCGACCACCTCGCGCGCCACCCGCAGGACTGGAAGAGCCTCGTACGGTACGAGTCGAGCGATCTGCACCCCGACATCGCCGAGTTCGAACGCGGCCTCGCCGACGTCACCGACCCCGTCTCGCTCCGCGTCGCCTACCGCCGCTGCCTCCTGTCGATCGCCGCCCGCGACGTCACGGGGACCACCGACGTCAGCGAGACCGCCGCCGAGCTGGCCGACCTCGCCACCGCGACGCTGCGCACCGCGCTGCGCCTGGCCCGGGAGGCCGCGCCCGAGGACGCCGCCGCCTGCCGCCTCGCGGTCATCGCGATGGGCAAGTGCGGCGGCCACGAGCTGAACTACGTCTCCGACGTCGACGTCATCTACGTCGGCGAACCCGCGCACGAGGGCGTCGACGAGGGCGAGGCGATCCGCGCCGCGACCCGCCTCGCGGCGCACCTCATGCGCATCTGCTCCGAGACCACCGTCGAGGGCACCATCTGGCCCGTCGACGCCAACCTCCGCCCCGAGGGCCGCAACGGCCCCCTCGTGCGCACCCTCTCCAGCCACCTCGCCTACTACCACCGCTGGGCCAAGACCTGGGAGTTCCAGGCGCTGCTGAAGGCCCGGCCCGTCGCCGGGGACCTCGCCCTCGGCCAGGAGTACGTGGACGCCCTCGCGCCCCTGGTGTGGCAGGCTTCCGAGCGCGAGAACTTCGTCACCGACACCCAGCGCATGCGCCGCCGCGTCATCGACGCCATCCCCGCCGCCGAGGCCGAACGCGAACTCAAACTCGGCCCCGGCGGCCTGCGCGACGTCGAGTTCGCCGTCCAGCTCCTCCAACTCGTCCATGGCCGCACCGACACGAGCCTGCGCAGCCCCACGACCCTCGCCGCCCTCGCCGAACTCGCCGACGGCGGCTACATCGGCCGCACCGACGCCTTCCAGCTCGACGAGGCGTACCGCTTCCTGCGCTCCCTCGAACACCGCATCCAGCTCTTCAAGCTGCGCCGCACCCACCTCGTCCCCGAGGACGAGGCCGACCTGCGCCGCCTCGGCCGCTCCCTGGGCCTGCGCACCGAACCCATCGCCTCGCTCCTCAAGGAGTGGAAGCGCCACTCGGGCGCCGCCCGCCGCATCCACGAGAAGCTCTTCTACCGCCCCCTCCTCGACGCCGTCGCCCACCTCGCCCCCGGCGAGGCGGGCCTGAGCCCCGCCGCCGCCCGCGACCGCCTCGTCGCCCTCGGCTACGCCGACCCGGCCGCGGCGCTGCGCCACCTCGAAGCCCTCACCCACGGCGTCTCGCGCCGCGCCGCGATCCAGCGCACCCTCCTGCCCGTCCTCCTCGCCTGGTTCGCCGACTCCGCCGACCCCGACGCCGGACTCCTCAACTTCCGCAAGGTCTCCGACGCCCTCGGCAAGACCCCCTGGTACCTGCGCCTGCTGCGCGACGAGGGCGCCGCGGCCGAGAACCTGGCCCGCGTCCTGTCCGCCGGACGCCTCGCCCCCGACCTCCTGCTGCGCGCCCCCGAGGCCGTCGCCCTCCTCGGCGACCCCGCCGGACTCGACCCCCGCCCCCGCGCCCAGCTCGAACAGGAGATCCTCGCCGCCGTGGGCCGCGCCGAGACCCCCGAGGCCGGGGTCGTCGCCGCGCGCGGTGTGCGCCGCCGCGAGCTGTTCCGCACCGCCGCCGCCGACCTCATCGGCTCGTACGGCACCGAGGACAACCCCGCAGAGGAGGACCGCGGGGCCCTCGTCGACCGCGTCGGCTCCGCCGTCTCCGACCTCACCGCCGCGACCCTCGCCGGCACCCTGCGCGCCGTCGTCCGCGCCGGCTGGGGCGAGGAACTGCCCACGCGCTTCGCCGTCATCGGCATGGGGCGCTTCGGCGGCCACGAACTCGCCTACGGCTCCGACGCCGACGTCCTCTTCGTCCACGCCCCCCGCGAAGGCGTCGACGAGGCCGAGGCGTCCCGCGCCGCGAACGCCGTCGTCGCCGAGATGCGCCGCCTCCTCCAGCTCCCCAGCGCCGACCCGCCCCTCCTCATCGACACCGACCTGCGCCCCGAGGGCCGCAACGGCCCCCTCGTACGCACCCTCGGCTCCTACGCCGCCTACTACCGCCGCTGGTCCCAGACCTGGGAGGCACAGGCCCTCCTGCGCGCCGAACCCGTCGCGGGGGACGCCGAACTCGGCCGCGCCTTCGTGGAATTGATCGACCCGCTCCGCTACCCGGCCGAAGGCACCACCGAGGAGGCCGAACGCGAGATCCGCCGCCTCAAGGCACGCATGGAGGCCGAACGCGTCCCGCGCGGCCAGGACCCCAACCTCCACACCAAGCTCGGGCGCGGCGGCCTCTCCGACGTCGAGTGGACCGTGCAGCTCCTCCAGCTCCGCCACGGCCACCACGAGCCCGGACTGCGCACGACCCGTACCCGCGAGGCCCTCGCCGCCGCCTTCGAGGCGGACCTCCTCGACCAGGAACAGGCCCGCATCCTCGACGAGGCCTGGGTCCTCGCCGCGCGCGTGCGCAACGCGGTCATGCTCGTACGGGGCCGGGCCGGCGACACCTTCCCGAGCGACACCCGCGAACTCGGCGCCGTGAGCCGCTACCTGGGCTACGAGGCCGGGCACGCCGGGGACATGCTGGAGGACTACCGGCGCACGACCCGGCGGGCCCGCGGCGTGGTGGAGGAGCTGTTCTACGGGGCGGCGCTGTGAGTCGCCCCCGCCGCCCGCAGCCGTGATCCCTTGCCCGGCGAGGTGATCAGCCGGGGCAGCGCGTAGGGCACCTTCCCGTACCAGAGCGAGGCGACGGCGAAGCCGAAGGCGAGGCAGATCAGGCCGCCGACCGCGTCGAGCCAGAAGTGGTTCGCCGTCGCCACGATGACCGTCAGCGTCGCCATCGGGTAGAGCGCCCCGAGGACCTTCGCCCACGGTGTCCTCGCGAGCGCGATGATCGTCAGGCCCGCCCACGTCGACCAGCCGATGTGCATCGAGGGCATCGCCGCGTACTGGTTCGACACGTGCTTGAGGTTGCCCGAGGCCATCGAACCCCACGTCTGGTGGACGAGGACCGTGTCGATGAAGTGGGTGTTCGCCATGAGCCGGGGCGGCGCCAACGGGTACAGGTAGTAGCCGAGCAGGGCCGCGCCCGTCGTCGCGAAGAGCGCGAGGCGCGCCGCCGCGTACCGCCCCGGGTGCCACTTGAAGAGCCAGACGAGCACGCCCAGCGTCACGATGAAGTGCAGCGTCGCGTAGTAGTAGTTCATCCCCACGATCAGCCAGGTGACCTTGTCGATCGCGTGGTTGACGGACTGCTCGAAGGCCATGCCGAGATCGTGTTCCACGCGCCAGATCCAGTCCGCGTGGCGCAGCGCCTCGGCGCGCTGCTCCGGGACCGCGTTGCGGATCAGCGAGTACACCCAGTAACTGAGCCCGATGAGAACGATCTCGAACCAGAGCCGGGGCCGCTTCGGGGTGCGCAGGCGCCGCACCGTGCGGCGCACTGCGGTGGGGCGATCGGCCCGCTCCGTCGCGGGTGAGGAGGCGGCCGGTTCACGGCCTTCCATCGGTGTCACAGTCATCTCACCCATGAGCAGAGAGTCTGCCAGAATCCGGCACGAATACTGATCATCCCTCCGGTCGGCCTCGGCCGCCGCCTTCTCCGTCTGCAGGAGGAGACGAGGGACGCGGGGACTTCGGGCGAACCCCGAGCCCGCCCCCCTGCCCCCTCCTTCCCCACGCGGCGCTCCCCTCACTCCCCGCTCGCCCACCACCCGCACGTGTCCCCGGGCAGCACCACGCGCCCGCCCGCCGTCTCCACCGGACCCGAGGCGAGCAGCGGACGGCCCGGCAGATCGAGCACGACCTCGGTGGGGCGCGTGTTCAGCGCGCACAGCACCCCGGCCCTGGCGAAGAGCAGGACACCCTCCGGCGCCTCGCGCCACTCCATCCCGCCGTCCCCGAGGCCCGGCAGCTCACGCCGCAGCGCGAGCGCGGCGCGGTAAAGCTCCAGCGTCGAGCCCGGGTCCCCGCTCTGCGCCGCGACGCTGAGCCCCCGCCACGCCGGCGGCTGCGGCAGCCAGGAGCCGCCGGGCCCGAAGCCGTACGGGGGCGCCTCGCCCGACCACGGCAGCGGCACCCGGCAGCCGTCCCGCATGCCCTCCTGCCCGCTCGCCTCCGCCTCCGGCAACCCGGCCGCGTCCGGCGCGCCCGGCAGCCCGGCGGCGTCCGCGGCCCGCACCGCGCCCGCCGTCCCGGTGCCGTCCCGCGCGACAGCCCTGCCCCGGAAGTACGCCGGGTCCTGCCGCACCTCCTCCGGCAGGTCGAGCACCTCCGGAAGCCCCAGCTCCTCGCCCTGGTACACGTAGACCGAGCCCGGCAGCGCGAGCGTGAGCAGCGCCGCCGCGCGCCCGCGCCGCAGCCCGCGCGCCGGGTCGCCCGCCGCGTACCGCGTCGTGTGCCGCACGACGTCGTGGTTGGAGAGCACCCACGTCGTCGTCGCCCCGACCGCGCCCGTCGCGCCGAGCGAGGCGTCGATCACCGCGCGCAGCGCCCGCGCCTCCCAGGGGGCCAGTACGTACTGGAAGTTGAAGGCCTGGTGCGCCTCGTCCGCCCGTACGTACAGCGCCAGGCGCTCCGAGGTCGGCGCCCATGCCTCGGCCACCTCGATGCGCTCGCCCGGGTAGGAGTCGAGGAGCGCGCGCCAGGAGCGGTGGATCTCGTGCACGCCGTCCTGGTCGAAGAAGGGCAGCACCTCGGTGTTGAGCATGCGGGCCTGCCCGGCCCGGCCCACGTCGGGCAGCCCGGGCGCCTTGACCATCCCGTGCGCCACGTCCACGCGGAAGCCGTCGACGCCGAGGTCGAGCCAGAAGCGCAGCACGTCCTCGAACTCGGCGCGCACCGCCGGTTGTTCCCAGTTCAGGTCGGGCTGCTCGGGGGCGAAGAGATGCAGGTACCAGACGCCGTCGGGCAGGCGCGACCACGCCGGACCGCCGAAGACCGACTCCCAGTCGTTCGGCGGGAGTTCGCCGTGCTCCCCGCGCCCGGGGCGCAGCACGTAGTACGCGCGCTCGGGCGCGGCGGGCGAGGCGCGCACGGCGCGGAACCACGGGTGCTGCTCGGAGGTGTGGTTCGGGACGACGTCGACGATGACGCGCAGCCCGTGCCGGTGCGCCGCCTCGATGAGCGCGGCGGCGTCCGAGAGGTCGCCGAAGAGCGGGTCGACCGCGCGGTAGTCCGCGACGTCGTAGCCGCCGTCCGCCTGCGGCGAGGCGTAGAACGGCGTGAGCCACACCGCGTCCACGCCGAGACGCGCGAGATAGGGCAGCCGGCTCGTCACACCGCGCAGGTCACCGACCCCGTCCCCGTCGCTGTCCGCGAAGGACCGTACGTACACCTGGTAGATGACGGCGTCCCGCCACCAGGCGCGCGCGACGGGGGGACGGACGGGGGCCTGCGACATGAGGGGCCTTCCTGCTCGCTTCGCATCCGGGGACGGGGCGGCGCCCGGCGGCGGCTGGGGGAGGAGAGCGAGCCGCCGGGCACCTGTCACGGTCATACCCGATCAACGGACGTATCGCCCTGGAGTGCCGCACAACGCCATGAATTGGCGGCTTCGTGCCGCCCTCGTGCCCCTTCGCGACCCGCTCCGGCCCCCGGCTGATCGCCCCGGCACCGCCGTTCTGTCACGGCCCTGTCACCACTGGGCCCCGTCGCGTGCCAACAACGCCTGATCGCCCCCGTCTTGGGCATCAGAGAGCTGTGAGGGACGGGCCGACGCGAGCGCGCGGCCCCTACGGGAGAGAGGGGAGCGCCGTCATGCCCCAGAAGACCGCCGTGTCCGAGGAGAGGGCGGAAACGACGCCGCGACGCCGGACCGGCCTGCCCTGGTGGGGGAAGCTCCTCGCCGCCCTCGTGGCACTCGTCGTGCTGTTCACGCTGCTCATCCGGTTCGCCGTGATCCCGGGCCTCGGCGAGCTGTTCGGTGAGGAGACCCACGACCGCACGGGACCCGCGCTGCTCAAGTCCATCAAGGACATGAGCCGTTACGAGGCCGCCACGGGCAACTTCCAGGTCGTCGTGGACCTGGAGAAGGACACGAAGTACCTCCCCGACGCCCTCAAGGGCAAGCGCACGCTCTACGTCGGCGCGGGCACCGTCTCCGCGTACGTGGAACTCGGCGGCCTCAAGGACGACGACGTCCGCGTGAACGACGACCGCACCGAGGCGAGCCTGCGCCTGCCGCACGCCGTGCTCGGCAAGCCCGCGCTCGACCCCGACCGCTCCTACGCGGTCTCCAAGCAGCGCGGGCTCCTCGACCGGCTCGGGGACTTCTTCTCCGACAACCCGAACGACGAACGCGCCGTCCAGAAGCTCGCCGCGCAGCACATCGGGGACGCAGCCAAGGACAGCGAACTCACCGGGCGCGCCGAGAAGAACACGACGGCGATGCTGGAGGGGCTGCTGCACTCGCTCGGCTTCGACACGGTGCACATCACGTACGCGGCGCAGAAATGATCTCCTGAGCCGCCGCCCGCGCCCGCGGCAGCCCCGCGGGCGCGAGCGCGAGGAGCCCGGCGACCAGCTCGGCGAAGAGCCCGTCGACGGGCTCTTCGGCCAGGATGTCCCGCAGCAGCGCCGCGAGTTCGGGATCGCGCTGCGCGCTCACCGCGAGCAGCGCGACGAAGTCGTGCACGAGCTGCCGCTCCAGCTCCGCGCGCGCCAGGCGCCGCCCGTCGAGCCACAGCAGCGCCGTCGACTCGGCGAGCGAGACCCACGACCGTACGACGAGATCGAGGCGCGCCGAGGGCTCCGCGACGCCGAGGTGGGCGAGGATCTGGTCCCGCGCGGCCTGCCGTACCGCGTCGATGAGCGCGTTCGCCGCCTGCCCCGAGGGCACGGAGGGACCGCCGCGCATCAACGCCGAGAAACCGGGGCCGTGCGCGTCCACGAAGTCGAAGTACCGCTCCATGACCCGCGAGAGGCGCGCCCCGAGCGGCCCTTCCCGCGGCTCCACGAAGCGGTGCGCGAGATCGTCGGCGGCCCGTCGCAGCGCGGCCTCGTAGAGGCTCAGCTTGCCGGGGAAGTAGTGGTACACGAGGGGCCGCGAGATCCCGGCGGCGGCCGCGATCTCGTCTATCGACACGTCGGCGGGAGGGCGGCGGCTGAACAACTCCAGTGCCACGGAGATCAACTGTTCCCGACGCTCCTCGACACCCATCCTGCGGCGCACCCCGGTCGTCATACGAACAGCCTACCGAGAACGGGTGGTGATGAGGACGGGGGAGGGGTGGACGGGCCGGAGCATCCAACGCCCGTCCCACGCCCTCCCGTTCCTCGCCCGCCCAAAGACCTCAGCCCAGGCCGTCGAGCGTGCCGCCGCCGACGAGGGCGGCCCGCAGGGTCGCCGTCGAACCCTCCCGCGCGGGGAGCGCGAAGAGACGCGTCGGCGAGGCACCGCGGATGCCGTCGCGCGCCGTGATCGAGGCGACGCCCTCGGAGCCCGCCGCGAGGACGTACCACGTACCCGAGGGGGCCTTCCACATGGCGCCCGCGAGGACGTCGGGGCGCCGCGAACCGCACGACGGCGAGTCGCCCGCCTGGGCCGCGACGGCGCCGAGCGGGTGGCCCGGGGCGCGGTACTCGGCGAGCGTCAGCGTGCCACCGCCGCGCCACGTGTCCATCCGCGTGCACGCCCACTGCGCCGTCCCCGCCCCCTCGGGCAGTGGCTGGCTCGCGTACGACCAGGAGTTGACCGCCCGCACCCCGCGCCCCTGGCCCGCCACGAGCGAGCACGCCGAGGGCGCCCACGCGGTCCTGCTCGCCAGGTCGTCGACCTCCCCCGGCGAGCCCGGCGAGCCGGTCGTGAGGTGCGCGGGCAGGAGGTCCCCGAGGTCGGTGTAGAGCCGCGCGTGGCCGTCGCGCCCGGTGACCTGCACCGTGTTCCACGTCGTGCAGCCGCCGTCCGGAGCGGGCTTGCGCCCCGGCTGCTGGAAGGGCCACACCGTCCCGTCCCGCTCCGTCGCGAACGGCGTGGACGCGCGCTGCGGGACGCGCAGATCGCGCTGCGCCACGGACTTCACCCACGGTGCGGTCAGATACCGCACGTTGCCGTCGGTACGCGCCACCGCGACCACCGCCGCGCCCGCCTCGTCCACGCCGTCGGCCCGTACGAGATCGAGCGCCGGATCGCCGAAGCCGTCGCCCGCCGCCTCCGCGTACCGCACGAGGCGCAAGCCGTCGTAGAAGAGCACGACGTTCGCGCCCGCCGTGTGCCCCGCCCACAGCAGCCGGGGCGGACCCGCCGGACCGCCGAGCGGCGTGCCGGGCGTCGCCGAGACGTGCGTACGAGGGCCGGGCCGGGCCCAGGCGCGCAGGGCCCGGCCGAGCAGGGCCCGGTCCGAGACGAGCCCGCCGCGCGCGGGCCACACCGAGAAGTCACGCCGCGTCGCCGTCTCCCACGCGTCGGCGGCGACCGTCGTCAGGCGGGCCGGGTCGAGCGACTCGCGCTCCGCCGCGCTCGGCACGGGCGCGGGCTCCTCGCTCCGCGTGAGCGACCACCCGGTGAACGCCGCCCCGCACACGAGAAGCACCGCCGCGCCCGCCCCGAGCACCCGCACGCCCTGGCGGCGCCGGACGAGGTCGGTGGGCCGGGCCTGGAGCGAGCAGGCGTCGAACTCGGGCGAGGCGAGCAGCGCCGCCGCGCACGCCCCCGCCGGGACCTCGACGCCCGCCGCCTCGCGGAGCGCGGCCCCCGCGTCCGCCGCGCCCGCCTCCGTGAGCAGCGCCCGCGCCGCCTCCGCGTCCAGCCCCTCCAGGTGCAGCAGCGCGTACGCGGCGCGGCCCGCCCCGCTCAGCCGCGACAGCGCCTGGTCGAGGGCGAGTTCCTCGCTGCCCCCCGCCCGCGGGAAGAGCCTGAGCCCCCACACCTGCGGCAGCCCGAACGGCACCCGCGCCTTCCCCCGCTTCCCCGCGCCGCCCTCACCGCAGGCCCGCAGCGCCTCGCGCAGCACCCGCACCCGCACGCAGGCGTACCCCGCGTCCCGCGCCGAGACCCCGCCGCCGCCCGCACCCGCGGATTCCGTGCCGCGCGGCCCCGGCACCCGCCCGCCCGCGAGGTCCCTGGGCCGCGGCAGGGCCCGCTGGGTGAGCGCGTGCGCCGCGAGGACACGGCGGGCGCGGCCGAGCGAGGAGGGGAGCACGAGGTGCGCGAGCCGCACGAGCCGCGGGTAGTGCTCGACGAACGCCGCCTCCGCCTGGGCGAAACCGACCGGCGCGGCGCCGGGGGAGGAGGGGGCGGTGCCGGAACGCGACCGGCGGGAGCTTCGGGGGGCGAGCTTTGCGGAATCCACGCCCAGCGCAACGAGGCACGCCCCCCGAGGTCACCTGCGAACGACGGCCCCCGGGGGTCAGCCGCCCCCGTCGCCCCGCCCGGGCCGCTGCCCGTCGAGGAAGGCGAGCACCGCGAGGACCCGGCGGTTGTCGTCGTCGGAGATCTCAAGTCCCAGCCGGGCGAAGATGTTCGACGTGTGCTTGGCGACCGCCCGCTCGGTCACCACGAGCCGCTCGGCGATCGCCGCGTTCGAGCGGCCCTGCGCCATCAGTTCGAGCACCTCGCGCTCGCGCGCCGTCAGCCGGGCGAGCGGCCGCTCGGCTGCAGGACGGCGCAGCAACTGCGAGATCACCTGCGGGTCCATCGCCGTGCCGCCCGCGGCGACCTGCCGCACCGCCGCCACGAACTGCTCGGCGTCGAAGACCCGGTCCTTGAGCAGGTACCCCACCCCGCCCTCGCCGTCCGCGAGCAACTCCCGCGCGTACAACTGCTCGACGTGCTGCGAGAGCACGAGCACCGGGAGCCCGGGCCGCTCCCGCCGCGCCGCGAGCGCGCACTGCAAGCCCTCGTCGGTGTACGACGGCGGCAGCCGCACGTCCACGACCGCGACGTCCGGGCGCTCCTCCGCGAGCGCCCGGCTCAGCTCGGGCCCGCTCTCCACCGCGGCGACGATCTCGCAGTCGTACGCTTCGAGCAGCCGTACGAGACCGTCCCGCAGCAGAAACAGGTCCTCGGCTAGGACAACACGCACGGCAGCTCCACGGTGGCCAGAGTGGGGCCGCCGGGGGGAGAGCTGACGGCCAGGACACCGTCGAAGGTACCGAGCCGCCGCTCGATCCCGGCCAGCCCCGACCCCTTCGTGGCGTCCGCCCCGCCCCCGCCGTTGTCCCCGACGCTGATCCGCAGCCGTCCCTCGCGGTACCCGAGGTCGATCCAGATCCGGTCCGCGCCCGCGTGCTTGACCGCGTTGGCGAGCAGCTCGCTCGTCGCGAAGTACGCCGCCGCCTCGACCGGCGCCTCGGCGCGCCCCCGTACGTCCGCCACCACCTCCGTCTCGACGGGCAGCCGCAGCGCCAGCGCCCGTACGGCGTCCACGAGGCCCCGCTCGGCGAGGACCGGCGGGTGGATGCCCCGGACGAGGTCCCGCAGTTCGCCGAGCGCCTCCGCGGAGGAGAGCCGCGCCTTGCCGAGCAGCTCCTTCGCCTTCGCCGGGTCGCGCTCGATGAGTGACTCGATGAGTCCGAGGTCCATCCCCACCGCGACGAGCCGCGCCTGTGCCCCGTCGTGCAAGTCCCGCTCGATGCGGCGTAGTTCGGCGGCCGAGGTGTCGACGGCGTCCTCCCGCGTGACCGTGAGCCGGTCGATCCGGGCGGCCATCTCCTGCTCACGGCTCGGCGCGAGCGCGGCCCGCGTCAGCCGGAAGTACGACTGGAGGAGCGCCGGGGCCGACCAGTGCGCGGTGAGCGCGATGACCACGCCGAGCGCGAGGGCGGCGAGGCCCGTCGCCTGGCTGTCCACCGGGACGAACAGGTACCACTCGGGGCTGTCCTCGAAGATCCGCCACCCCCCGGCGGCGAGCACCGCGCCCCACACCGGGTAGAGCAGCACGAGCGGCGCGAGGACCGAGAGGACCACGCCCGCCGTGCAGTCCAGGAGCAGCCAGCCGATGTCCCGCCACGTGGCGGGGTCGCGCAGCAGCGCGAGGCACAGGGCCGCCTCACCCGTGAAGCCGGGCTTGAGCGGCGGCAGCGGCCGGTACGCCACGCCGATCCGCACCCCGCCCCACGCGCGCGCCCGCTCACGGCGCCCGAGCGCGTACTCGCGGATCACGGCGAGGATCGGCGGCGTCGTGATGAGCCCGGCGCCGAGCGGGACGAGGCAGATCGAGACCAGTACGAGGCAGAAGAGCCCGCAGGAGACGACGAGCGAGGTCCCGGCGAGTACGGCTCCGCGCCAGGCGGCGCGGAAGACCCGCAGGAACCCGCGGTCCTCCTCCCGGCCCCCGTCACCGTCCGCCGCGAGGAACCGCGCGGCCATCCGCTCCCCGGCGAGCAGCCGCTCGTACACGCGCCGCCCGCCCTCGTCCTTGGCCGGAGTCAGCCCGCCCATGATCCACCTCACACCCCGCTACGAGCCTCCCGGCCCGACCGGGCCCCAGCGGCCCGACACGGTCAATTCTGCGGATCGCGGGAGACGAGGGGCAGCCGTCCTGCCCCCGTGGTGGGGGTGTACCTAGGTACACCTGACGTCCCCGTCCATGCGGGGATTACGCACGAAGCGCGCCCTGGAGCAAGAGGGAAAAGGGTTCATCCCCGCCCGGGCGGGGCCCACACGTACAGGACGTCATCGCCGTCGACCCAGGCGGGCCCATCCCCGCCCATGCGGGGCCCGCGCCCGCCGACCTGCCCGCCTTCACCCCACCCCCTCCAACGCCTCCGCCTCCTTCCCCGCCTCCAACCCCAGCGCCGCCCGCGGATTCGTCCGCCCCGGCATCACTTCCCCCAGACCGTCCCGCACCCACCCCCACGTGTCCGCGACCGTCTCCCCAACCGGCCGGCACCGCAGCCCCGCCGCCACCGTCCGGCTCACGTCCGCCGTGTGCATCGCCCCGTGCATCTCGCCCGGCGGGCACCACACCGGCAGTTCCGTCCAGGGCTCGATGCCCGCCGCCTCGACCTGCTCCGGGCTCAGCCAGCGCAGTACCGCGTCCGAGCCCGTCACCGCGCGGCACGTCTCCAGGAACTCGCCCATCGTCGTGTGCCCGGACGGACTCACCAGGTCGTAGGGCCCCGAGCGGCCCGCCGCGCCCGCGTCGAGCAGCCACTGCGCGAGGTCCCGCGCGTCGATGTACGCGAGCGGCAGTTCGCGCGGTCCCGGGGCGAGCACCTCGCCGCCGCGCCGCATCCGCAGCAGCCACCACGGCAGCCGTCCCACGTTCTCGTACGGGCCGAGGATGAGCCCCGCCCGCGCGAAGAGCGCGCGCTCCGCGCCGAAGGTCCGCTCGACGGCCAGCTCCCCGCCCCGCTTGTCGCTCGGGTAGTCGCGTGCCTCCGCGTCCGGGTCGCCCGCGACGAGCGGCGCCTCGACGCCGGTCCCCGCCGCGCGCGGCCACGCGTACACCGAGCACGTCGAGACGTACACGTACCGCTCGGCCCGCTCCTTGAGCGCCTCGGCCGCGTCCCGCACCGCCCGCGGCCCGTGCGACCACGTGTCCACGACGAGGTCCCACGCGCCGCCTTCGAGCGCCGCGAGCCCGCCCGGCGCCGTGCGGTCGCCGACGAGCGCGCGGGCGCCCTTGGGCGCGGGCTTCGTGCCCCGGTTGAGGACGGTCACGTCCCAGCCGCGCGCGAGCCCCGCCTCGACCGTCGCGCGCCCGACGAACTCGGTCCCGCCCAGGACGAGCAGCCGTGTCGGTGAGGCGTTCGCTGAAGTGTTCGCTGTCATGACACGAGCGTGCCCGCCCCGGACGGGACCGGGAACCGGATTTCGCTCTCGGGGGATCTTGTGCGCTGTCGGCCGAACTCCGGTGCGTACGGGAACCTTTCGGCACCTCCCTGCGGGCCGGCCGCCGCGCTCCGCTCAGCCCAGCGGCGGCGTGTACTTGTAGCCGACCCGCCGCACCGTCTGGATGCTGTGCCGGTACGCGCTGCCGAGCTTGCGGCGCAGCCGCGCGATGTGCACGTCCACGGTCCGCCCGTCGCCGACGTGCCCGTAGCCCCACACGGTCGTCACCAACTGGTCGCGCGTGTGCACCCGGTGGGGGTACGCGACGAGGTGGGCGAGGAGCTCGAACTCCAGGTACGTGAGATCGAGCGGCCGCCCGTCGACCTCGGCGGTCCTGCGGTGCGCGTCCACACGGACGGCCTCGGCGCGCGGCTCGGCGGCGGGCGCGGGCTCCGGCACGGCGCTGACGGCGGGGGCCGCGAGCTCCGCGAACGGCGGCCGCTGATCGGCCGGGACGAGCAAGAGGTACCCGACCATCGGCGGGTTGCCCGGCAGCACGGGCAGCGTGTGCGGCGGTACGGGGAGCCAGGTCGCCCCGGCCGGCAGTGCGACCTCGGGCGGGGCGACGGGCGCGGGCTCGCCCGCCTCGACGGCCCGCAGCCGGTGCCGCGGGGAGCCCGCCGGGCCCACGGGGCGGGTGAGCGGGGCGGCGGAGAGGGAAGGGTGGTTCGCCATGGGAGGTGTCAGCTCTTTTCGCACGAAGCGGCACCGAAGCGTGCCGGGGATGCCACGGAAGGGACATGCGTCGTCGCGCGGACCGAAGACCGGAGCCCGGCCGGAAGGGCGGGGAGGGTGTTAGAGGGCCCGAGCGTTCCGCCGGGGCTGACACACCCGGTCGAAATCGTGGTGCTGACGGGACGGCCAGAACGGTTCGAGGTCGACACGACCCGTCACGAGGTTCCGAAAGCTGTCCATGCGCCCATTGAAGCAGATGACGTGCGGGGCAGGGAGGGGGTTTCGGCCGAAGCCGAAGCGAAAAGCCGACAACGAGAAGGGCGTTCACCCCGTCATGGTGAACGCCCCCGGGCACGCGCGCCTCGCCGCGCGCGCCCGGCCGCCGGGCCGGTCACCCGGCCCGAAGACAATCCCGGGACCTCAGACCTGCCCGGCCTTCTCCAGCGCCGCGCAGCACGTCTCCGTGATCAGCCGCGTCACCACGTAGGGGTCCACGTTCGCGTTGGGGCGGCGGTCCTCGATGTACCCCTTGCCGTCCTTCTCGACCTGCCACGGAATCCGCACCGAGGCGCCCCGGTCGGAGACCCCGTAGCTGTACTCGTTCCACGGGGCCGTCTCGTGGAGCCCGGTGAGGCGGTCGTCGATGCCCGCGCCGTAGTTCTTCACGTGGTCGAGCGGCTTGGAGCCCTCGCCGAGCGACTCGCAGGCGGTGACGATCGCCTCGTACCCCTCGCGCATCGCCTTCGTCGAGAAGTTGGTGTGCGCGCCCGCGCCGTTCCAGTCGCCCTTCACCGGCTTCGGGTCGAGTGTCGCCGAGACGCCGAAGTCCTCGGCCGTGCGGTAGAGCAGCCAGCGCGCGATCCACAGCTGGTCCGAGACCTCCAGCGGCGAGAGCGGGCCGACCTGGAACTCCCACTGCCCCGGCATGACCTCCGCGTTGATGCCGCAGATGCCGAGCCCGGCGGCGAGGCAGTTGGCGAGGTGGGCCTCGACGATCTCGCGGCCGAAGATCTCGTCCGCGCCGACGCCACAGTAGTAGCCGCCCTGCGCGGCGGGGAAGCCGTTCTCCGGGAAGCCGAGCGGGCGGCTGCCCTTGAAGAAGGTGTACTCCTGCTCGATCCCGAAGACGGGCTCCTGAGCGGCGAACTTCTCGGCCACGGCACGCAGTTCGGCGCGCGTGTCGCTCGGATGCGGGCTCAGGTCGGTGTCGAGGACCTCGCACAGGACGAGGACGTCGGCGCCGCCGCGGATCGGGTCGGGGCACGTGAAGACCGGCTGGAGCACGCAGTCCGAGGAATGGCCCTCGGCCTGGTTCGTGGAGGAGCCGTCGAAGCCCCACACGCCCGGCTCCGCGCCGTCGGCGACGATCTTCGTCTTCGAACGCAGCTTGGCGGTCGGCTGGGTGCCGTCGATCCAGATGTACTCGGCCTTGAAGCTCACAGCGGCCACTTCCTTCACAGCACGACGCGCCCTCGGGGGCGCGGGGGGCGGGTGCGGGGACGCCCGCAGAATGGCAAGGGGCGGTTGCCCGGCCGTTGCCCCGCTGTGAACCGCGTGTTACCCGGACGCGCCACCGTCCCCCCCTCGCCCGCGCGCGGGTCCCAAGGGGCGGCGGGGACGCGTTCGCATCCCTGTGGCGCCCCCGCGTTCGAACACCCCAAATCCCCTGCCACCAGCGGCTTTTGTCAGTCCCCGGCAGTAGAATGGAGGCAGTGTTCGAACGTGGGCGGGGGAGCGGGACGCGGCAGTACGCGTGACTGGTCTCACCCCGTCCCGCCGGCTCAGGAGGATGCCCGTGGCCCGAGCAGCGACCCTCGACCCGACCACCCCCGCGACCGCTTCCACGACCCCGCTCTTCGACCTCCCCTACATGCCCGTCGAGAAGAGGGCACTGCCCGCGGGCCGCCCCCGCGAGTGGTACATCGCGCACAACCGCCGCCTCAAGGCGATGCGGCTCGCGATCGTGCTCCTCGACGCGGGCGTCTGGCGCCCCGAGCAGGCCCCCGACCGCACCATCCGGCTCGCCGCCGAGCGCGTCGGCATCCACCCGCCGTCCCCCGTGACGTGCCACATGGTGCGCGCGCTCATGCGCTACAGCCGCTAGCGCGGCGGCGAAGGCTCGTACGGGTACGGGGTCACTCCGGCTCCGCCCGTACGAGCCCCGGCACCCGGTACCCCGCCTCCGGCACGTACAGCCGCAACACCGCCCGGAAGGGGCCCGCAGGGACCGGCACCCAGTTCGCCGACTCCGTGCCCGGCGGGCGCGCCGAGAGGCGCAGGACGAGCGTGCCGTCCGCCTCGCGCACGAGGCCCGGCGTGCGGTCGCTCACCGCGCGCGGCTCGGGACCCGGGCGGCGCGGCACCTCGTGCGCGCTCAGCGCCCAGCCGTAGGCGGGTGGCGGGGGCGGCAGGCGCAGCGTGTAGGCGTACGCCCCGTCGAGCCGCTCCCCGGCCGCGTCCCGGTACGTCTGCGTCGTCGTCGCCTCGTACCCGTGCGGCCCCCACAGCCCCACCCGCGCGGCGATCGCGCGCCGCAGATACGCCTCGGAGCGGCTCCCGACGCGCCACAGCGAGGCGTCGAGCGTGCCCGGGCCGAGGTGATCGAGGTTGAAGTCGAAGAGATGCGCCGCGCCCTCCCAGCCCCCGCCACAGCCGCCCCCCGCCGGGGCCCCGGAAGGAGCACCGTCCCCGTCGTCCCCGGCCCAGCGCCACGCCGCCGCCTCGACCTGCGCGCGCCCCGCCGCCTCCCCCTCCTCCAGCGCCCACCGCAACTCCGTCGCCGGTTCCGCGTACGGTGTCGCGCCCTCCTCCAGGATGCCGAGCGACTGGAACCGCTCCTGGTAGGCGCGATCGGCCCCCGAGGGCGGGAAATCGCCCGCCCACACCCGCAGCCGCTCCCAGAACCGCAGCGCCGGCTCCGCGAGCGGATCGCCGCCGGGGAGCCCGCCGCGTCCCAGGCCCGGCGCGGTGAGCGGGTGCAGCGCGAGCCCGGCGCGCAGGTCCCGTACCGCGGCGACGTCCTCGGCGTCCGCGAGCGCGCAGGCGTAGCGCACCAGGAGGGTCGCGACCGCCGTCGGCGCCTCGATCACCTCGCGCACGCTCCCGGGCACCTGCCCGTCCCAGCCGGGCGGCGCGAGCAGCCAGCTGCCGCCGTCCGCTCCGCCGGCGCGCAGCCCCGCGTAAGCGAAGTCGTTGGTCCACGCGTCCACGAACTGGTACACGGCGTAGCGCGGGCCGCTCGGCGGGACCTGGAGGACGAGCGGGCCCTCGGAGAGATCGAGCGGGGCGAGCGAGCAGAGGGTGCCCTCGTCGCCGGGCCAGCCCGTGGCGGGCTCGGCGTGCGCGAAGTGGTTGAAGGCCGTGGCCGGCAACGAGCCGAGCCCGTCCTGCGTGAAGAGCCCGACCGTTTCCAGGCCCCGCACGAGCGGCGCGCCGTAGACGTACGCCTCGGCGGCGAGTGAAGCCGCCCGGGTGCCGTGCCCCATCTCGCCTCCTCCTGCCTCCCTCCCCTCAAGGTCACACGCCCGCCGCCGTCCCGCATCCCGAGTCGCACGCGAGTGCGATCCGTCCCCTCGCCGGGTGCGGCGCGTCCCCCACACGGGTCGACGCGAATTCGGACAGGCGCGCTCGCGCGGGGCGCACGGGTGAACCGGTGCGGCCCCCGCGCGACTGGCTCGTTGGCCGGACAGATCGCCTTGAGTGATCGATGCATCGCCCAGTGTCACGAAAGCCTCGCGGGCGGCCCGTACGCGCCGTACGAGAAGGCCGCCCGAGCCCGTACGAGAGGAAGCAGCCCCCATGCCACAGCCACCCGCCCCCGCCCCCCTGCCCCGCGGCGGCACGCGGTGAGCCGCCTCTCGCTCGCGCTGAGCGCCGCGCACCTCGCCGCGGTGGCCTGGCTCGGGCACTGCGCCACGGCGAGCGCGCACAACGGCGCGTGGTGGACGACCCTCGCCTTCGTCGCCGGATCGGCGCTCCTCGTCACCGCGATCCTGCGCGAGCACGAGTGCGCCGAGGAACACGTCCCGCGCCCCGCGCCCGTACCGCCCCCGCGCCCCGTCGCCGACTGGCAGGTCTTCGAGGCGCTGTGCTGCCTGCGGGCCTGGGAGACGCGGGGTCGCGCGCACGATCCCGCGTACTGCTCCTGCCGCGACTCGCTGTCCCGTGAGGAGCGGTGAACGGCTGTGAGGAGGCGGTGAACGCGGAGGGAGGGGGTGCGTCGGGGCCCCCGTGGCGCTTGAGGCAGGATGCGCATATGCCCGAACCCGCAGAGCCGCCCGAGCAGGAACCGGCGGACGAGACCTCCGCCGACCCGGAGAGACGCGCCCTGCCCGCCGACGCCTCCGCGATGTGGCTGGTCCGCGCCTCCGGCGAACTCGACCTCGACACCGTGGGAGCGCTGCGCCAGGAGCTGGAGGCGGCCGCCGCGCGCTACCCGGTCGTCATCCTCGACCTGAGCCGCGTCGACTTCGGCGACTCCAGCTTCCTCAACCTCCTCATCCGCGTCCGCGCCACGACCCGGCTGCGCCTGGTCGCCCCCACGGACGCGCTGCGCCAGCTCTTCGCCCTGACGGGCACGGACGCGGTCCTCGACGTGTACGAGACGATCGGCGAGGCCATCGACGCCGGCTGATGCCCCGTCACCGCTCCCCGGACCGCGGCGGCTTGCGCTGCGCGGGTACGAAACCGGGGTGCTCGTACGTGCTGTGCGCGGACCTCAGCGCGAGCCGCGCCCGCACGGTCTTGCCGCCCCCGGTCCGCTCCACGATCTCGGTCCGCGCGAGCTTCGTCACCAGCTCCCACCCGTAGCCGCCCTCACGCACGAGAGGCCGCGGAGTGCGCTCGTACGGCCGCGCGTCCGACCCGTCCGAGACGCTGATCTCCACGTCGCCGTCCCCGACACTCACCCGGAACCCGGTGACCCCTCCGGCGTGCCGCACGGCATTGCTCACCAACTCCGAGGCGACAAGCACCGCGTCGGCGAGCACGAGCACATCCACCGGCGGCCGCACCGCCAACAACACGTCGTACACCCGCTCCCGGGCCTCCCCGGGCCGCAAGCCCTCTCCCGTCCGCTCAGCCGCGTGCCCTTCCTCATCCGACACCACCACTCACCTGCCCGTACTCGCTTCCACATGCGCTGTGCTGCGGGTGCCCCGAGTCGGGCGCGGCGCACCTGTTTTGTGCGGGAGAGGGCGGGCCCAGGCGCTCGGGACGCGGGCGAGGGCGGCACGGAGGGTGTCGGCGGGGTCGGGGAGGTGAGAAGCGGGCACGGCGAAGGGCCGTGGGCCCGCACCTCCCCGGGAGGGGAGACACGGGCCCACGGCCCCGGCGCGGTCGGCGCGAGGCGCGCGGCCCCGGGCCTTCCTAGATGTCGAAGTACAGCTCGAACTCGTGCGGGTGCGGGCGGAGCTGGATCGGGGCGATCTCGGCGGTGCGCTTGTAGTCGATCCAGGTCTCGATGAGGTCGGAGGTGAAGACGCCGCCGGCCTGGAGGTACTCGTTGTCCGCTTCGAGGGCGTCGAGGACGGCCGGGAGCGAGGTCGGGACCTGGGGGACGCCCGCGTGCTCCTCGGGGGCCAGCTCGTAGAGGTCCTTGTCGATCGGCTCGGCCGGCTCGATCTTGTTCTTGATGCCGTCGAGGCCCGCGAGGAGGAGCGCCGAGAAGGCGAGGTACGGGTTCGAGGACGGGTCAGGGGCGCGGAACTCGACGCGCTTCGCCTTCGGGTTCGAGCCCGTGATCGGGATGCGCATCGCGGCGGAGCGGTTGCGCTGCGAGTAGACCAGGTTGACCGGGGCCTCGAAGCCGGGCACCAGGCGGTGGTAGGAGTTCACCGTCGGGTTGGTGAAGGCGAGCAGCGAGGGCGCGTGCTTGAGGATGCCGCCGATGTAGTAGCGCGCCATGTCCGAGAGGCCCGCGTAGCCCTGCTCGTCGTAGAAGAGCGGCTGGCCGCCGGTCCACAGCGACTGGTGCACGTGCATGCCCGAGCCGTTGTCGCCGAAGATCGGCTTCGGCATGAAGGTCGCGGTCTTGTTGTTGCGCCAGGCGACGTTCTTCACGATGTACTTGAAGAGCATCAGGTCGTCGGCCGCGGCGAGCAGCGTGTTGAACTTGTAGTTGATCTCGGCCTGCCCGGCCGTGCCCACCTCGTGGTGCTGGCGCTCGACCTCCAGGCCGGCCTTGTCCAGCTCCAGGGAGATCTCGGCGCGCAGGTCGGCGAAGTGGTCGACCGGCGGGGCCGGGAAGTACCCGCCCTTGTAGCGGACCTTGTAGCCGCGGTTGTTCACCTCGGAGCCGGTGTTCCAGGCGCCGGCCTCGGAGTCGATCTCGTAGACCGAGCGGTTCGCCGAGGTCTCGAAGCGGACGCTGTCGAAGACGTAGAACTCGGCCTCGGGACCGAAGAACGCGGTGTCGGCGATGCCGGTCGAGGCGAGGTACGCCTCGGCCTTCTTCGCCACGTTGCGCGGGTCACGGCTGTACTGCTCGCCCGTGATCGGGTCGTGGATGAAGAAGTTGATGTTGAGCGTCTTGTCGCGGCGGAAGGGGTCCACGCGCGCGGTCGTCAGGTCGGCGCGCAGCGCCATGTCCGACTCGTGGATCGCCTGGAAGCCGCGGATCGACGAGCCGTCGAAGGCGAGCTCCTCGGCCGGGTCGAACGCCTTCGCCGGCACCGTGAAGTGCTGCATCACACCCGGCAGGTCGCAGAAGCGGACGTCGACGAACTCCACGCCCTCGTCGGCGATGAACTTCTTGGCGTCATCGGCGTTCTGGAACATCCAACTCCTCCTCCTCCCACCCGGGGAGGGGCGGGGGTTTCAGCTCGTGCCCGTAGTCAGTGCGGTGACCCACGGTGGAGCCGACCATAGAAAGACGGGATTTCTCAAGCGTGACCCATTTGTTTCACCGAAGTTAACCACCTCGGGGCTCCTGAGCGGCCCGGGTCACGGCGCGCGCCTACCCGCGTCCGCCGCCGTCACGCGCCCGGACGCGAGGGGCGGGGGCTGCCAGGGGGTGCCGGGCGCGGGCGCAGTACCGTGGAGCGGTGGACAACAGGGATGCAATGGGATCGTGGCTCTCGGGCCCGCGTGCCGCCGCCGAGGAGATGGGTGTCGACTTCGGGTACCGGGGCGAGCGCCTCGGGCTCCCGCAGGAAGGACCCGGCTCCCTCGCCCCCCTCGGCCGCCGCTTCGGCGCCCTCATCGTGGACTGGGCCCTGTGCATGCTCATCGCATACGGTCTCATCGCGCGCGGTGACCAGCAGGCGGCCGGGAACTGGGCGCTCGCGATCTTCTTCGTCCTGAGCCTGCTCACCCTCGGCACGGTGGGCGGCACCCCCGGCAAGGCCCTCTTCCGGCTCCGCGTCATCGACGAGCGCGGTGGCCGGCTCGGCATCGGCCGCGTCCTGCTCCGCAGCGTGCTCCTCTGCATCGCCGTCCCCGCCCTCATCTGGGACCGCGACTCGCGCGGCCTGCACGACCGACTGGCCCGCGCGGTGCAGATCCGGGTCTGAGGAAGTACGCGGTACGGGGCCCTCCCACCGGGGACAGCGACGGCCACCCCGCAGCCCGTGAGAGGCCGGCCAGGCGTCCGTACGCCCCTTGGCACGGGCCCCGCGGGAAGCGGCATGTCCTTCATGGTGGCGCCCGTCATCTGGCGCCCGTACCCCCGGCGAAGGCCGAAACCTCCACGCCCAGGGTGGTTGCACGCCGAAGGGGCGGGCCCTTGGCGGGCCCGCCCCTTCGGCGGTTGTCGTGACGGGTGGGAGGAATCAGCGGCGCGGGCCGCGAGGCATCCGCATGCCCTTCGGCATGGGTCCCTTGGGAAGCGGCATGTTCTTCATCATGTCGCCCATCGCCCGCAGCCGGTCGGTGGTCTCGGTGACCTGGGGGCCGGTGAGGACGCGCGGGTACTTCAGAAGGGTCGTCCGGACCTTCTTCAGCGGGACCTGGCCCTCGCCGTTGCCCACGATCATGTCGTGCACCGGCACGTCGGAGACGACGCGCGCCATCTTGCGCTTCTCCGCCGCGAGCAGGCTCTTGACCCGGTTCGGGTTGCCCTCGGCGATCAGCACGATGCCGGGCTTGCCGACCGCGCGGTGCACGACGTCCTGGCTGCGGTTCATCGCGACCGCGGTCGTCGTCGTCCACCCGCGCTTCATCTGGTCGAGCACCGCGGCCGCCGCGCCCGGCTGTCCCTCCATCTGCGAGAACGCCGCACGCTCGGCGCGCCGCCCGAAGATGATCGCCATCGCGAGGATGCCGACGAGGAGGCCGAAAATGCCCAGGTAGACCGGGTGGCCGATCAGGAAACCGATCGCGAGGAGCACGCCGAAGACGACGATCCCCACGGCACCGATCACCAGGCCGATCCTCGGATCGACCCGTCGGGTCATCTTGTAAGTGAGAGCGATCTGTTTCAGTCGCCCCTGATTCGCAGAGCTCTCTGCGGTGTCCTTCCTCGCCATGCTGTGGAGTTTACGTGGCGCGCCCCGCGCTAGGACGTGCGGGCGGGCAGCGCGCTCAGGACGGCCTCCGCCTCGGCCCGTTCCCTGGCCCGGGCGCGGTCGGCGATCACGGCCGTACGCGCGTTCTGCGCGGAGCGGCTGAGCAGCGCGGACTCCACGGCACGGACGGCCGAGGAGAGCGGGGTGAGGAGGGTGGTACGGGCCTTCGGCAGGTGGTGGACGCTCGGCACGGTGGGGCTCCCCGGGGCTGGCGGCGGTGACGCGCTCGTACGGGCGAGAACAGCGCGCCGGTCCGGCGCGGCGCCTCGCTCCCAGCGTCACAGCACGGTGTTACCAGCCGGTGACCGAAGGGTCAAACGGTCATGAAGCGGCGGAAGACCTTCTTCCGCGAAAGCGGCACGAGCCCCGGCGGTCAGCCGTGGACAGCCCGGCGGTCAGCCGTGAAAGGCGGCGGCCCCGGAACCGTCCCCACCTGGGGGAACGTCTCCGGGGCCGTACGAAGCGCGGGGGTCCCGACCCGTTCCCGTACGCGAACGGGTCGGGACCCGTACCCGCGCGGTGAGCACCGTTGTGCCGGACCTCACACGGTCGGCAGCGGTCCCGCCATCGCGCCGCGCCGCTCCATCGCCTGCTGGAAGAGGCGCCCGGCCCGGTACGAGGAGCGGACGAGCGGGCCCGACATGACCCCCGAGTAGCCGATCTGCTCGGCCTCCTCCTTCAGCTCCACGAACTCGTGCGGCTTGACCCAGCGCTCGACGGGGTGGTGCCGGGGCGAGGGGCGCAGGTACTGCGTGATCGTGATCAGCTCGCAGCCCGCCTCGTGCAGGTCGCGCAGCGCCTCGCTGACCTCCTCGCGGGTCTCGCCCATGCCGAGGATGAGGTTCGACTTCGTGATGAGACCCGCCGCGCGCGCCTCGGTGATGACCTTGAGGGAGCGCTCGTAGCGGAAGCCGGGGCGGATGCGCTTGAAAATGCGCGGGACCGTCTCGACATTGTGCGCGAGGACCTGCGGGCGCGAGGCGAAGACCTCGGCGAGCTGCTCGGGGTCCGCGTTGAAGTCCGGGATGAGCAGCTCGACCTTCGTGCCGCCGAGGGGCCGCTCGGCGGTCAGCGCGTGGATCTGCCGGACGGTCTCGGCGTAGAGCCAGGCGCCGCCGTCCTCGAGGTCGTCACGCGCGACGCCGGTGACGGTCGCGTAGTTGAGGTCCATCGTGCGGACCGACTCGCCGACGCGACGGGGCTCGTCGCGGTCGAGCGCCTGCGGCTTGCCCGTGTCGATCTGGCAGAAGTCGCAGCGCCGGGTGCACTGGTCGCCGCCGATGAGGAAGGTGGCCTCGCGGTCCTCCCAGCACTCGTAGATGTTGGGGCAGCCGGCCTCCTGGCACACCGTGTGCAGGCCCTCGCTCTTCACGAGCTTCTGCAGCTCGTTGTACTCAGGGCCCATTTTGGCGCGGGTCTTGATCCACTCGGGCTTGCGCTCGATGGGGGTCTGGCTGTTCCGGACCTCCAGGCGGAGCATCTTGCGCCCGTCGGGTGCGACTGCGGACATGCCCGGCGCCCCTTTCTGCTGCGATCGCGCGTCGTGGCTTTCGATTCTTCGGCGAGGCCCAGCCTACGCCCGTGAGGGCAGGGGCCCGCCCTGTGCCCAACCCACCGAACCGCAGGCGCATTCCCCCGTACGGCCCAAGGGCGGGGGTGTCTCCCGGCACGGGCCCGCGGCTGGGGTCCGGGGACGGCCCTCCCGGGCGGGCGGCGGTCTCTCTCGCGTACGGCCCGAGGCCCCGTCAGACCGCCGTGGACAGCGGCGGCGCGCCCGCGCCCGCGAGGACCTCGGCGAGATGGCGCTCCAGGACCGGCAGCACCTCCCGCACCGTCACCTCACGGCCCAGCTCGCCCGAGAGCGAGGCGACGCCCGCGTCGCGGATGCCGCAGGGCACGATGCGGTCGAAACCGGTCGTGTCGGAGTTCACATTGAGCGCGAAGCCGTGCATCGTCACGCCCTTCGCGATCCGGACGCCGATCGCGGCGAGCTTGCGGTCCTCGTGCCGCTGGCCCGCGTTGGAGGGCGCGTACTCGGGGCCCGCGAGGCGCGCGTCGAAGAGCGGGTCCGTGCGCTCCAGTTCGAGGGTCAGGCCGCCCGGCCGCTTCTCGACCGGGTCCCCGAGAATCCACACGCCGCTGCGGCCCTCCACCCGCGTCGCGTCGAGACCGAACTCGGCGCACACGCGCAGCAGGGCCTCCTCCAGGTTCCGTACGTGCGCGATGACGTCGACCGGGCTCGGCAGCCGCAGGATCGGGTAGCCCACGAGCTGGCCCGGGCCGTGCCAGGTGATCTTGCCGCCCCGGTCCACGTCGATCACGGGGGTGCCGTCGAGGGGGCGCTCGCTCTCCTCGGTACGGCGGCCCGCCGTGTACGTCGGCGGGTGCTCCAGGAGCAGACAGGTGTCGGGGATCTCCTCGGCGACGCGCGCCGCGTGCACCCGGCGCTGCTCCTCCCAGGCGTCGAGGTACGGCGTGTACTCCGTCTCGGCGGACTCCAGGCCCATACGGACGAATCGCAGCTCACTCACGGCGTGCCTTCCCACATGCGTCCTTCGGCACCAACGCGTGCCTTCGCCACTGTACGGCGGCACCCCCGAGCGCGGGCGCGGGGGCGGGCGGGGGCCGGATGGGAGCGGGCGAAGGTCCGGAGGGGGGCCGGCGGGGGTGAACCGCGGGGCGGCCGGCTCCCGGGAGGGAGATTTCACGTAGCCGCGAAGCACCCGGTTCAGCGGAAAAACTGACGCGCCACGAAAGAGTGAACGCGTACGGCCTCCAGGGCCCGCTTTCCGTCAGTTCTCCGGGCAATCCTCACACGATCGGATGAACGAGGGGCGAAGGGCGTGATGGGGCGTTCGCCGACCGTTACATTCGCGCCGTTCCACGAGGGCAGCTTTCGGGCCCGGAAGGCAGGAGACCGCACAGCTGATGACGGACCGAACCCCTCAGCGCACCCCCAACCGACAGCTCGCCGCGCTCATCGCGGAGGCGGGGTTCTCCAACGCGGGGCTCGCCCGGCGGGTGGACCAGCTCGGCCTGGAACACGGGCTCGACCTGAGATACGACAAAACCTCCGTGACCCGCTGGCTACGCGGCCAGCAGCCGCGCGGCACGACCCCCGCACTCATCGCCGAGGTCTTCACCCGGCGCCTCGGCCGCAGGCTCAGCGCCCAGGACCTCGGTCTCGACGCCTGCGCCCCCGTCTACGCGGGGCTCGAATTCGCCGGGACGCCCGAGGAGGCCGTCGACATCGTCGGCGGCCTGTGGCGCAAGGACTCGGGGAGCCACGCCGAACTGCGCAAGATCGCCTTCACCCCCGCGGGCCTCGTCGTCCCGAGCCGTGACTGGCTCATCGGGCGCCCCGACGAGCGCGTGGGACGGTTCGCGGACGAACGCGCGGCACGGACCGGCCGCCCGGAACCCAAGGAGGGCGCGGAGAACGCGGAGACCCCCCGGCAGGACCCCGTCCCCGTGGGCGCGCTCGCCGTCCCCGCGCAGCCGACGGGAACCGCGGGCCGCGTCCCCCAGCAGGCCAGGCCGGGAGCCCTGCGCGGACCGGCCCCCGCGCCGGGCGCGTCCTGGGGACGCTCGGGGAGCGAACGCGGCCCCGGGCAGAAGGTCACGAGCGGCGACATCGCCGCGCTGCGCTCCGTCGCCGACCTCTTCCGCTCCCTCGACCACGCCTACGGCGGCGGCCACGCCCGCCAGGCCCTCGTCCGCTACCTGGAGCACGAGGCCGAGCCGATGCTGCGCGGCGTCTACGGCGAGCAGACCGGCCGCCGCCTCTTCGCCGCGGCGGCCGACCTCACCAGGCTCGCGGGCTGGACCTCGTACGACATCGCCGCGCACGGACTCGCGCAGCGGTACTTCGTGCAGGCCCTGCGCCTCTCGCAGGCCGCCGACGACCGCGTCTACGGCGCGTACGTCCTCATCACGATGAGCCGCCAGGCCGTCTACCTCGGCCACGGCAGGGAGGCGGTGCAGCTCGCGCGGGTCGCCCAGCAGGGCGTCGGCTCCGCGGTGCCGCCCGCCGTGCAGGCACTCCTGCACGCGGCGGAGGCGCGCGGGCACGGGGTGCTGGGCGAGACGCGGTCCTGCACGGCCTCGCTGGTACGCGCCGAGCGGGCGCTCGAAGCGGCCCGCCCCGGCGACGAAGTCCCGGGCTGGGCCCGCTTCTTCGACGAGGCGCAGCTCGCCGACGAGTTCGGCCACTGCTATCGCGACCTCCAGCAGTACCGGGCCTCGGCGCAGCACGCCGAACGCTCCCTGCAGCTGCGCGGGAGCGGCTACGCCCGCAGCCGTCTCTTCTGCCGCGTCGTCCTCGCCACGGCCCGCCTCGGCCTCGGCGACCTCGACGCGGCCTGCGCCCACGGGGCCGAGGCCGCCCAGGCGGCGGGCGAGATGCGCTCGGTCCGCGCGGTCGAGTACGTACGCGACTTCGAACGCCGCCTGGAGCCGTACCGCGACGCGGGCCCGGTGCGGGGGTACCGGGACCGGGTGGCGGCATATCAGTAACGGGGGGTGGCTGGAAGCGGTCTGTGGACAACTCGGGGTCCGCACGGAAAACGCTCACCGGATCGGGTGAGGGGCGTTGCGGGTTCACCGGAGTTGTCCACAGATTTGGCGGGGTGGTCGGGGGAGGGCGGCGATTTGCGGAAGACTGTTAACAGGGGAGCCCCCCGGGTGGGAGGGGGCTGTTCCGGTCAAGCCGCCACCACCTCCGGCAACCCCCGCGTCCGCGCCGTGGGCGTCACGCCGAAGTCGCGCAGGACCGCGTGGGCCGCGCGGCGGCCCGAGCTGAGAGCGCCCTGGACCGAACCCGTGTCGCGGTGGTCGCCGCACACGTAGAGGCCGTCCAGGACGCGGACCACGCGGCGCGGGTCGTGCGGTGGCGCCATCGCGGGGACCGCCGCCGCGTCGTGGTGCACGGCGAGCAGCTCCCAGTCCCCGGTCGGCACGCCGTACAGGGCCGCGAGGTGCGCCCGTACCGAGGCGTCGAGACCGGCCGGAGGACGGCCCGGGACCGTCGAGGAGACGAGCGTGCGCCCGGCGGGGGCGCGGCCGGGGTCCACGGCGCTCAGCACCGCCGTGTGCGAGACCGGGCCCGAGCGGTCGCCGTCCAGGACGAGCGAGGAACCCGTGGCGGGCGCCACCGGCGCGCTGTGATGGAAGACCGTCACCTCGTGGAAGCGCGGCACGCGGAGCCCGGGCAACAACTCCGCCGCGTCCCGCGCCCCCGTCGCCACGAGCAGCGCCCGGCAGCCGAGTTCGCCGTGCTCCTTCGTCGTCACGGAGGACGTCGACGCCGCCGTGACATGCACACCGGTACGGATCGTGCCCGGCGGCAGCGTCGCGGCGAGCCGTTCGGCGAGCGCCCCCGAGCCGCCCTCGGGCACGCACAGCCGGCCCCGCGCGAAATCGCGCAGCGCGAAGTCCGCGACGCGCGAGGACGTGGACAGCTCGGGGTCGAGGAGCAGCGCGGTGAGCAGCGGGCGCAGGAAGGTCTGCGCGGTACGGCGCGGCAGGCCCTGCGCAGCGAGCGCGTCGGCCGCCGTGCGCTCCTCGCGCGCGCTCAGCCGGGCGTCGTCGGCGTGCGCGAGCCGGGTGAGGACGGCGGAGAGGCGCGCCTGGTCGAGCGCGCGGACCCCGGCCCCGTACGGGCGGGGGGCGCTCGCGAGGGCGCGTGCCGCTGTCAGTGCGCCCCTGGTGCGCCTGCCGTCGCCGATACGGTGCAGCCGCCCCGCGCTGTGCACGAGCGCGCCGGGGGCGAAGGGCCGCAGCACGAGCCCTTCGAGCCCCGGCGTGCGGCGCAGTTCGGGGTGCGCGGTACTCAGCAGCCGGCCCACACGGTCGAGCCGGAAGCCGTCCACCTCCTCGGTCGCCATCCGGCCGCCGACGCGCGCTCCCGCCTCCAGGACGGAGACCGTCACTCCCGCGCTGACCAGGTGATGCGCCGCCGAGAGGCCCGCCACTCCGGCTCCGACGATGATCACATCCGCTTGCTGTGCCGTATCGAACACGGCCCCTCCCTCGGGGTCGGGCGTCTGCCGCTGGGGCGTGTGCCCCGAACAGCCCGCGCTATGAGCCCAGTTCCTCGACGAGCCTAGGAGCGGGGCACAGGGCCGGGGGAGCGCTCGCACGGGGGCGCGGGGTGGCACGGGGTGGCTCGGTACGGGGCACGGCGGGCCGCGCGGCCGCGCGAGGTCCCCGCCGCCTCAGCCCCGTTCCGCCGCCGCGATCGCCTCGTCCGCCAGCGGGAAGGCGAAGCGGAAGCCGGAGTCGAGGAGGCGGCGGGGGAGGACGCGCTGACTGCTGAGGACGTCGCCCGCGAACTCGCCGAGGGCGAGGCGGAGCGCCGGGGCCGGGACGGGGAACGGCGTGGGCCGGTGCAGGACACGGCCCATCGCCGCCGTGATCTCACGGTTGGTCACCGGCTCGGGCGCGGTGAGATTGACGGGCCCTTCTAGAGTGGGCGTGTCGATGAGGTGACGCAGCGCCGCGACGTGGTCGTGGAGCGCGATGAAGCTCCAGTACTGCCGCCCGTTCCCGATCCGTCCCCCCAGCCCCGCCTTGAAGAGCGGGAAGAGCCGCCCCCACGCCCCGCCCCCGCGCGAGACGACGAGCCCCGTCCGCGCGAACACCGTCCGTACCCCCGCCTCGGCCGCGGCCCCCGCCGCCTCCTCCCACTCCACGCACACATCCGGCAGGAAGCCCTCGCCCGGGCCCGCGCTCTCGTCCACCGCACGCTCGCCGGTGTCGCCGTAGTAGCCGATCGCGCTGCCGCACACGAAGACCTCGGGCCGCTGATCGAGCGAGGCGACCGCGTCGGCGAGCGTCGCGGTGCCCAGCACGCGGCTGTCGCGGATGGTCCGCTTGTACGCGTCGGTCCAGCGGTGGTCGCCGATGCCCGCACCCGCCAGGTTCACGACGGTGTCGCAGCCCGCGAGGGCCGCCGTGTCCACGTCGCCGCCCTCCGGGTCCCAGCGCGCCTCGTCCCCGGCCCGCGCCTCCCGCCGTACGAGCCGCACCACCGCGTGCCCGTCGGCACGCAGCGAGCGGGCGAGCGCACCGCCGATGAGACCGGAGGCCCCCGCGATCGCCACCCGCCGCCGCGCGGGCCCCTCCCGCCCCGCCGCCTCGTCCTCGTCGAAACCCAAGCCCGCCGCCGCGCCCGTCTCGTCCTCGTGCTCGTCCATGCCGTCATCGTGCCCCGCCGGGCCGGGAAAATGGCGTGAGCGAGGAGCGGCCCCGGTGAAGGATGACCCCATGCCGACCGAACAGCCCATAGCCCCGTCCGCCCAGCGGCCCGCGGCTCCCCTCGTCCGCCCCGCCCGCACCGGGGACGAGGCCGCGCTCGCCGCCCTCGACGCCGCCACCTGGTCCACGCTCCACGCCATCACCCCGCGCCCCGTGCCTCCGCTCCCGTCCTTCTTCCGCCCGGACCGCGGCCCCGAGGCCCACCTCGTCGCCGAAGTCCCCGAGCGCCCGGGCCACCCGGTCGGCTACCTCCGCCTCGTCCCCTCCGTCCCCCTGCCCGCCAACGCCCACGTCCGCGCCATCCAGGGCCTCGCGGTCGATCCGGCGGTACGGGGCCGGGGCGTCGCCCGCGCCCTGCTCCGCGCCGCCGTCGCCCGCTGCCGCGCGGAGGGCGCCCGCCGCCTCACGCTGCGCGTGCTCGGCCACAACACGCCCGCACGGCGCCTCTACGAGAGCGAGGGCTTCGTCGTGGAAGGCGTCCTGCCGGGGGAGATGTATCTCGACGGCGCGTACGTCGACGATGTCCTCATGGGCCGCCCGGTACACCCCGAGGAGTGACGCCGGGCCCACCCGGCGTGCGGCGCGGGCGGCACCGTACGAGGGTGGGACCCGCGCCGTACGAAGGCGGGGCGAGCGGTCCGGATCGACAGCGGGCCCGGAGGGAGCACACCCAATGCAGGGGCCGGAGCCCGTCAGGACGAGCCGCGGCGAGAACCGGCCGTGGCGGGTCGCGGTCGCGGCGCGCGCGGTGCTGCGCCGCCAGGACCGCGCCGACGACCCGCTGCGCGTGGCGCGCCCGCCCAGGTGGCTGCGGTGGCTCCCCGTCTACCTGCTCTTCGCGCTCGGCGTGATCCAGGGGATCGTGGGCAACAGGTTCGAACTCGGCTTCCTCATCGGCGCGATTCCCCCGCTCGCCGCGCTCACCTACAAGGCCTTCGGCACCGCCGTCTTCGGCGGCATCGTGCTCGTCCTGCTCTGGGTGCCCGCGATCCGGCTCGGCCGCGCCGGCGACTCCGACCTCGTCACCGTCGCCTTCGTCGCCGTCCTCAGCGTCGTCATCGCCTGGGCGCGGCGCCGCAGGGACGAACAACTCGTCACCGTCCGCACGGTCGCCCAGGCCGCCCAGTTCGCCGTCCTGCCCCCACTGCCGCCACACGTCGGCCCGGTGCGCTGCGCGGGCCTGTACCGCGCGGCCCAGCACGGCACGCTCGTGGGCGGTGACCTCTTCGACGTCCGGCAGGGCCCGTACGGGGTGCGCGCCCTCGTCGGCGACGTGCAGGGGCACGGGCTCCAGGCGGTCGGCACGGTCGCCGCGCTGCTCGGCGCCTTCCGCGAGGCCGTGCTCGACCAGGAACGGCTCACCGGAGTGGCCGGACAGCTCGACCGCAGGCTCAGCGTCGACGCCGAATCCGTCCTCGCCGCCGGGCGCCTGGAGGGCCTCCCGGACACCGTCTCCGAGCTGTTCGCGACCGCCGTGCTCCTCGAATTCCCGCCGGGCTCCACCGAGGTGCGGATCGTCTCCTGCGGGCACCCGCCGCCGCTGCTCATCCACGCGGGCGGTGCCCGCGAACTCCCCGTCATCGCGGGCCCCCCGCTCGGCCTCGGCGTGCCCTCCGAGGGCTACCGCACGCTGACGGTGCCGCTGCGCTCGGGGGAGTGGCTCTTCGCCTACACCGACGGCGTCACCGAGACCCGCGACCGCTCGGGCACCTTCTACCCGCTCACCGCGCGCGCGGCCCGGCTGCGCACGGACGACCCGATCGCCTTCACCGACACCCTCTGGGACGACCTGCGCGCGTACGCGCGCGGCGACATCACGGACGACGTCGCGATGCTCGTCTTCGCCCCCGACCCCCCGGACCTGCCCGACCCGGTGGTGGGACCGGAGGGCGGCGCGGACTGAGCGCCGGGGGCGTACGCGGCCCAGCTCCCCTCCGCCACCTCACCCCCCGTACCGCTCCCACAGCCGCGGATACCGCGCCGACAGCTCGTCCTCGTCGTCGAGCGGGAACGGCGTGCCCTCGGGGACCTCGGGCTCGGGCGGCAGGCCGAGCGCGGGCAGCGGGGCGCCGGTGAGCTGCTCGTAGGCGTCCTCGGCCGCCTCGCCCAGCTCGCCCGCGTCCCCGTCGATCTCCTCGTCGAAGTCGGGGAGCAACTCGGCGAGCGAGTCGGCGTCGGCGAGGCCGCCCTCGAAGACGGAGCGGCCCTGCGCGATGAGCCAGCAGCGGAAGTAGTCGAAGCTCTCCTCGTCGGCCCCCTCGGGCGCGGCGAGCAGCACCCCGGCAGCCCCCCACAGCTCCCACGTCCAGGCCCGGCGGAAGCGCACCGTGAAATGACGGGCGAAGTCCGCGACCGACTCGGGGTCGAGCTGGAGCAGTCGCTCGACGACCACCTCAGCCTGCTCCTCCGGATCGCCGTCCGCCGCCTCGCGCGCGGAGTCGATGAGCTCCCAGAACTGCGTCTCGTCCATCACCAGCACAGCATCCGCCCTCACCGCGCCCGGCGCACGCCGGACCGGGCGGGAACGTACGTTCTGCGACGTACGCGCGGGTTATGACGGCGGGAGAGCGGGGTAGAGGGCCGATGCCGCGCCGCGGGCGGGACCGCGCGGCGGGCCGGACGGCGCCCGGCTCAGGCCAGCTCCGCCAGGCCGCTCAGCGCGTTCAGCGCGAGCGCCCCGAAGACGGCACCCTGCGGGTCGCTCAGCACGGTGAAGCGGCCCGAGGCGATCGTGCGCGGCGGGACGAGCACGCCGCCGCCCGCCTTGGCGCAGCGCGCGGCCGTCGCGTCGCAGTCCGCCGTCGCCACGTACACCATCCAGTGCGGGGGCACGTGCGGCGGGAAGGAGTCGTTCATGCGCAGCAGCCCGCCGAACGGCTCGTCGGCGACGGTCCACATGCGGTAGCCGTTCTCGTCGGGACTCGTCGTCGCCCAGCCGAGCACGGTGGCGTAGAAATCGGTCGGCACGGCGGGTTCGCGGCTCGCCAGCTCGAACCAGCAGAAGCCGCCGACCGCGTTGACGACGCCGAAGCCGGGATGCGCGCGGCGCTGCCACAGCCCGAAGACCGCGCCCGCCGGGTCCGCGCACACCGCGTACCTGCCCTGGTCGAGCATGTCCGAAGGCCCCGCCGTGACCGTGCCGCCCGCGCCCTCGACGCGCGCGGTCACCGCGTCCACGCCCTCGGCCTGGAAGTACGGCAGCCAGGCGGCCGGGCGGTCCGCTCGCGCGGTCGGCGCGAAACCGCCCACGGCACGGCCGTCGTCGAGCGCGAAGAGCCCGTAGCCCCCGGCGTCCCGGCCCGGCAGCTCCCTGCCCTCCCAGCCGAGGACGGACCGGTAGAAGCGGCGTGCGGCACTCGGGTCGGGGGTCGTCAGATCGGCCCAGCAGGGGGCCGAGGGCACGTTGGCGATCTTCATGGACCGTGCTCCCGCTCCGGTCGGTGACACGGGCGGCGGCGAGGTGCGCGGGCGCCCGGGGACGAGTCCATTCACGCACGGGTCAGGGAAGCGGGCAAAAGGGCGGATACGGGTACGGGGCGGGGCGCGACCCGAAGGCCGCGCCCCGCCCCGTACCAAAGGCTCAGAGGCCGTAGCGCTCGCGGGCCTCCTTGACGGCGGCCGGCTTGACCAGGCCGCGGCGGGCGAGCTGGGCGAGCGTCGCCACGACGACGGACTCGGCGTCGACACCGAAGTAGCGGCGGGCCGCGTCACGCGTGTCGGAGATGCCGAAGCCGTCCGCGCCGAGCGAGGTCCAGTCCTGCTCGACCCACTGCGCGATCTGGTCGGGGACCTGGCGCATGTAGTCGCTCACCGCGACGACCGGGCCCGGCGCACCGGAGAGGGCGCGCGTCACGTACGGGACGCGCTCCTCGCCGCGCAGCAGCGCCTCGTCCGCCTCCATGGCGTCCCGGCGCAGCTCGCTCCACGAGGTCGCCGACCACACGTCGGAGGCGACGCCCCACTCCTCGGCGAGCAGCCGCTGCGCCTTGAGCGCCCAGTGGATCGCGGTGCCCGAGGCGAGGAGCTGGGCCCGGGGGGCCTTCTCGCCGAGGCTGATCCCGGCGGTCTCGGCCGTGTTGAAGCGGTAGAGGCCCTTGAGGATGCCCTCCTCGACGCCCTCGGGCTTCGCCGGCTGCGGCATCGGCTCGTTGTAGACGGTCAGGTAGTAGAAGACGTTCG
This sequence comes from Streptomyces sp. NPDC088923, assembly GCF_044749745.1. Lineage (NCBI taxonomy): Bacteria > Bacillati > Actinomycetota > Actinomycetes > Kitasatosporales > Streptomycetaceae > Streptomyces > Streptomyces sp. NPDC088923. The sequence goes on from NZ_JBIVIO010000001.1 coordinate 2,059,408, forward strand.
GGTCCTCGTCGGGGCGCGCCTCGCCGTACATCCGGCGCAGACCATCCTTGACGATCGCCGCGATCTCGTACGCGAAGGCGGGGTCGTACGTGAGCGCCGCCGGGTTCGTCGCCGCGATGGCCGGGGAGTGGCCGTCCGCGTGCTGGAGGCCCTCGCCCGTCAGGGTCGTACGACCGGCCGTGGCACCGACGAGGAAGCCGCGGCCGAGCTGGTCGCCGAGCTGCCACATCTGGTCGCCCGTGCGCTGCCAGCCGAACATCGAGTAGAAGATGTAGAGCGGGATCATCTGCTCGCCGTGCGTCGCGTACGACGTGGCGGCGGCGATGAAGTCCGCCATCGAACCGGCCTCGGTGATGCCCTCGTTGAGGATCTGGCCGTTCTGCGCCTCGCGGTAGTACATGAGCTGGTCGCGGTCGACCGGCTCGTACGTCTGGCCCTTGGGGGAGTAGATCCCGAGGGACGGGAAGAGCGACTCCATACCGAAGGTGCGGGCCTCGTCGGGGACGATCGGGACCCAGCGCTTGCCGGTCTCCTTGTCGCGGATGAGGTCCTTCAGGAGCCGCACGAGGGCCATCGTGGTCGCGACCGGCTGCGTGCCGGAGCCCTTGTCGAAGGCGGCGAACGCCTTCTCGGCGGGGGCGGGCAGCGGCGCGAGCGGCTGGGTGCGGCGGGCCGGGGCGAGACCGCCGAGGGCCGCGCGGCGCTCGTGCAGGTAACGGACCTCGGGCGAGTCGGCGCCGGGGTGGCCGTAGGGGACCTGGCCGTCGACGAAGGCGGAGTCGGGGATCGGCAGGCCGAGCAGGTCGCGCATGTCCTTGAACTCGTCCACCGTGAGCTTCTTCATCTGGTGGTTGGCGTTCTTGGACTCGAAGCCCTTGCCGAGCGTGAAGCCCTTGACGGTCTGCGCGAGGATGACGGTCGGCTGTCCCTTGTGGGAGAGCGCGGCGCGGTAGGCGGCGTAGACCTTGCGGGGCTCGTGGCCGCCGCGGGAGGTCTTGAAGCACTCCAGGATCTTGTCGTCGCTGAGCAGCTTGCCCAGTTCGACGAGGGCCGGCTCGGCGCCGAAGAAGTGCTCGCGGATGTAGGCGACGTCGCGCGTCTGGTACGTCTGGAACTGCGCGTCCGGTACCTCGCGCAGGCGCCGTACGAGCGCCCCCGTCGTGTCGAGCTGGAACAGCTCGTCCCAGGCGGAGCCCCACAGCGTCTTGACGACGTTCCACCCGGCGCCGCGGAACTCGGCCTCCAGCTCCTGCACGATCTTGAAGTTCGCGCGGACCGGGCCGTCGAGGCGCTGGAGGTTGCAGTTGATGACGAACGTCAGGTTGTCGAGACCCTCGCGGGCCGCGAGCGTGAGAGCGGTCGTCGACTCGGGCTCGTCCATCTCGCCGTCGCCGAGGAAGGCCCACACGTGCGACTGCGAGAGGTCCTTGATGCCGCGGCTGGTCAGGTAGCGGTTGAAGCGCGCCTGGTAGATCGCGGAGAGCGGGCCGAGGCCCATGGACACCGTGGGGAACTCCCACAGCCAGGGCAGGCGGCGCGGGTGCGGGTAGGACGGCAGGCCCTTGCCGCCGGCTTCCTGCCGGAAGTGGTCGAGGTGGTCCTCGGTGAGGCGGCCGTCGAGGAAGGCGCGGGCGTAGATGCCGGGCGAGGCGTGACCCTGGACGTAGATCTGGTCGCCGGAGCCGTCACGCTCCTTGCCGTGGAAGAAGTGGTTGAAGCCGGTCTCGTAGAGCCAGGCCGCGGAGGCGAAGGTGGCGATGTGGCCGCCGACGCCGTGCTTCGAGCCGCGCGTCACCATGGCCGCCGCGTTCCAGCGGTTCCACGCGGTGACGCGGGCCTCCATCTCCGGGTCGCCGTCGATCTCGGGCTCGGCGGCGGTCGGGATGGTGTTGAGGTAGTCGGTCTCAAGGAGCTTGGGCAGCGCGAGACCGTTGCCCTCTGCGCGTTCCAGCGTGCGGCGCATCAGGTACGCGGCGCGGTGCGGCCCGGCCGCCTCGGTCACGGCGTCCAGGGACGCCTGCCATTCGGCGGTCTCCTCGGGGTCGCGGTCCGGGAGCTGGTCGAGCTCGCTGGGCTGGATGCGGGTGGGGTCGGTCATGTCGCCGCCTTCCGTGTCGAAGGGGGGTGTTAAGCCCTGTGGAGGCAGGACAGGGCGCGGGACTCGGTGGAGTCCGTCCTCGACTGTAAGCCGCTGATCGATGATCGATCAAAGGCTGAGAGGGAAAAACTTGCCCGGAACGGGAAATTGGCATCCAGTGCCCATCGAATCGGCACCGAGTGTCGCTTGACCTGGGGCGATTTGCCGGACTCGACGCTCGGGTGGCGGGTACGGCGCTCAGGTGGGGCGGGGTGATGCGCCTGTGGATAACTCGGGGGCCACGCGGAAACCGCTCACCGGATCGGGTGAGGGGTGTGGTGGGTTTCGCGGAGTTGTCCACAGATTGGCGGGGGTGGTCGGGGGGAGGGGGCGATTTGCGGAAGACTTGTATACGGGGCGCCCCCCGGGCGGGAGGGGGCTGTGCGCTGTGCGGGGGCGGCAGGGGCTGTGCGCTGTGCGGGGGCGGCAGGGGCTGTGCGCTGTGCGGGGGCGGCAGGGGCTGTGCGCTGTGCGGGGGCGGCAGGGGCCGTGCGCTGTGCGGGGGCGGGAGGGGCCGTGCGCTGTGCGGACGGGAGGCGGCTGCGCGCGGCGGCTGCGCGTGCGGCGGCTGTGCCCCCTCCGGGCGGCAAGGAGCTGTGCGCCCCCTTCGGGAGGACACTCCTTCCCCCCCCGCACCACCTCTCACGCCCTCGGCGCGCACCCCAGCACATGCGCCTTCACCAGCGGCCCGATGTGCGGGTCCCGCGCCCTGAAGGCGCGGACCAGTTGCTCGTGTTCCTCCGCGTACGACTGCTGCCGGGTCCCCAGCCAGCGGATCGACAGCGCCGTGAAGACCTCGATGCCCAGCCCCTCCCACGTGTGCAGCAGCACCGCGTTCCCCGCCGCGCCGACCAGCGCCCGGTGGAAGGCGACCGTGTGCCGCACCTGGCCCGTGCCGTCCGAAGCGTTGTCGGCCTCGTACAAAGCCGTCACGTGCGGCTCCAGGGCCGAGCAGTCGGCGGCGAGCCGTTCGGCGGCCAGTTCCGCCGCGATCTGTTCGAGCCCGGCCCGTACCGGATAGGACTCCTCCAGGTCGGCCGCCGTGATGTTGCGGACCCGGACGCCCTTGTTCGGCGCCGACTCGATGAGCCGCAGGCTCTCCAGCTCGCGCAGCGCCTCCCGCACCGGCGTCTGCGAGACCTCCAGCTCGACGGCGATACGCCGCTCCACGATCCGTTCGCCCGGCTTCCAGCGACCGCTCACGATCCCTTCCACGATGTGCTCGCGGATCTGGTCACGCAGCGAATGGACGACGGGCGCGGTCATGGGGGCTCCTACGACTCCTTCGACAGGGTGTCGCTACGAACCATACGGCGGCGCCCCCGCCCGGACATGGTCCGGACGGGGGCGCCGTGGGTGAGGAACCTTACAGAAAGCGGCGGAGTGCCACCCTCCGTGCTCCCCGGACCGCTGCGGTATGCACCGGTCCGTGCGGGAAGGTCACAGACCCAGTTCGACCTCGAACTCCCCGGCCTCCAGGATCGCCTTGACGGTCCCGAGGTAGCGGGCGGCGTCGGCGCCGTCCACCAGGCGGTGGTCGTAGGAGAGCGACAGGTACGTCATGTCGCGCACGCCGATGACGGTGCCCTCGGCGGTCTCGATGACGGCCGGACGCTTGACGGTCGCGCCGATGCCGAGGATCGCCACCTGGTTCGGCGGGACGATCACGGTGTCGAAGAGCGCGCCGCGCGAACCCGTGTTGCTGATCGTGAAGGTCGCGCCCGACATGTCGTCGGGCGTCAGGCCGCCACCGCGCGCCTTGCCGGCGAGCTCGGCGGTCTTCTTCGCGATCCCGGCGAGGTTCAGGTCGCCCGCGCCCTTGATGACCGGCGTCATCAGGCCCTTCTCGGCGTCCACGGCGATGCCGATGTTCTCCGAGTCGAAGTACGTGACGGTGCCCTCGTCCTCGTTGAGGCGGGCGTTGACGACCGGGTGGGCCTTGAGCGCCTGCGCCGCGGCCTTCACGTAGAAGGGCATCGGCGAGAGCTTGACGCCCTCACGCGCGGCGAAGGCGTCCTTGGCCTGCGCGCGCAGCTTCATGAGCCGCGTCACGTCGACCTCGACGACCGTGGTGAGCTGCGCCTGCGAGTGCAGGGCCTTCATCATGTTGTCGCCGATGACCTTGCGCATGCGGGTCAGCTTGACGGTCTGGCCGCGCAGCGGTGAGACCTCCAGCTTCGGCGCCTGCTTGCCCGCCGGGGCGGCGGGGGCGGCGGCCGGGGCGGCCGGAGCCTGGGCCTTGGCGGCCTCGGCGGCGGCGAGCACGTCCTGCTTGCGGATGCGGCCACCGACACCGGAGCCCTTGACCGCGGAGAGGTCCACGCCCTGTTCGTGGGCGAGCTTGCGCACGAGCGGGGTCACGTAGGCACCCTCATCGCTCGCCGAAGCGGCGGGCGCGGGAGCCTGCGCGGGCGCGGGGGCCTGCGCGGGGGCGGGCGCCGGGGCTGCCTGCTGCGGCGCGGGCTGCGGTGCCGGAGCGGGTGCCGGGGCCTCCTGCTTCGGGGCCTCCTGCTTCGGCGCCTCCTGCGCTGGGGCCTCCTGCTTCGGCGCCTCCTGCTTCGGGGCCTCCTGCTTCGGCGCCTCCTGCGCCGGGGCGGGCTGGGCCGGGGCCGGGGCGGCGGCCGGGGCGGCACCGGGCTGACCGATGACGGCGAGCTTCGCGCCGACCTCGGCGGTCTCGTCCTCGGCGACGGTGATCTCCAGGAGAACACCCGCGGTCGGGGAGGGGATCTCGGTGTCGACCTTGTCGGTGGAGACCTCGAGGAGCGGCTCGTCGGCCTCGACCGAGTCGCCGACCTCCTTGAGCCAACGGGTGACGGTGCCCTCGGTGACGCTCTCGCCGAGCGCCGGGAGGACCACGTCGGTGCCCTCGGCCGAACCGGAGCCGGAGGCGGCCTCGGCGGTCGGGGCGGGCGCGGGCGCCTCGGCCTCGGTGGAGGGCGCGGCCTGGGCGGGCTGCTGCGGCTCGGCGGCCGGGGCGGCCTCCTGCGCGGGGGCCTCGGCCGGGGCGCCGGAGCCGTCGTCGATGAGCGCCAGTTCGGCGCCCACCTCGACGGTCTCGTCCTCGGCGACCTTGATCGAGGAGAGGATGCCCGCGGCGGGCGAGGGGATCTCGGTGTCGACCTTGTCGGTCGACACCTCCAGCAGCGGCTCGTCGGCCTCGACGCGCTCGCCCTCGGCCTTGAGCCAACGGGTGACAGTGCCCTCGGTGACGCTCTCGCCGAGCGCCGGAAGGGTGACGGAAACCGGCATGGTTCCAGTTGCTCCTTACGAAAGTGGAAAAAGTCCGTGATCCCGAGGGATGTCAGTCGTGCGAGTGCAGGGGCTTGCCCGCGAGCGCCAGGTGGGCCTCGCCGAGCGCCTCGCTCTGCGTGGGGTGCGCGTGGATGAGCTGCGCCACCTCGGCGGGCAGCGCCTCCCAGTTGTAGATCAGCTGGGCTTCGCCGACCTGCTCGCCCATGCGGTCACCGACCATGTGCACGCCGACGACGGCGCCGTCCTTGACCTGGACGAGCTTGATCTCGCCCGCGGTCTTCAGGATCTTGCTCTTGCCGTTGCCCGCCAGGTTGTACTTGAGGGCGACGACCTTGTCCGCGCCGTAGATCTCCTTGGCCTTGGCCTCGGTGATCCCGACCGAGGCGACCTCGGGGTGGCAGTACGTGACGCGCGGGACACCGTCGTAGTCGACCGGCACGCTCGCGAGGCCCGCGAGGCGCTCGGCGACGAGGATGCCCTCGGCGAAGCCGACGTGCGCGAGCTGGAGGGTCGGGACGAGGTCGCCCACGGCCGAGATCGTCGGCACGTTGGTGCGCATGTACTCGTCGACGAGGACGTAGCCGCGGTCCATCGCGACGCCCTGCTCCTCGTAACCGAGCCCCTGCGAGACCGGGCCGCGGCCGATCGCGACGAGCAGCACCTCCGCCTCGAAGGTCTTGCCGTCGGCCAGCGTCACCTTGACGCCGTCCTGCGTGTACTCGGCGCCCTGGAAGAACGTGCCCAGGTTGAACTTGATGCCGCGCTTGCGGAACGCGCGCTCCAGGAGCTTCGAGCTGTTCTCGTCCTCGACCGGGACGAGGTGCTTGAGGCCCTCGATGATCGTGACGTCCGTGCCGAAGGACTTCCACGCCGAGGCGAACTCGACGCCGATGACGCCGCCGCCCAGGATGATCGCGGACTTCGGGACGCGGTCGAGCTTGAGCGCGTGGTCCGAGGAGATGATCCGGTTGCCGTCGATCTCCAGGCCGGGCAGCGACTTCGGCACGGAGCCGGTCGCGAGCAGCACGTGGCGGCCCTGGACGCGCTGGCCGTTGACGTCGACCGAGGTCGGGGACGACAGGCGCCCCTCGCCCTCGATGTAGGTCACCTTGCGCGAGGCGATCAGACCCTGGAGGCCCTTGTACAGGCCCGAGATGACCTCGTCCTTGTACTTGTGGACGGCCTCGATGTCGATGCCCTCGAAGGTGGCCTTCACACCGAACTGCTCGCTCTCGCGAGCCTGGTCGGCGATCTCACCGGCGTGCAGCAGCGCCTTGGTGGGAATGCAGCCGTTGTGCAGGCAGGTACCGCCGACCTTGCCCTTCTCGATCAGGGCGACGTCCAGACCCAGCTGCGCCCCGCGCAGCGCCGCGGCGTAACCGCCGCTACCACCGCCGAGGATCACTAGGTCGAAAACGGTGCTGGCGTCGTTCGCCACGTCACGTCCTCCATGCATGTGCGCCGTGCTCCGGTCGCGAGTGACCGGTCGGCGGCGGTCGTCGGCCGCTCGTTACTTCGGCCCTCGGGTGGGGCCCTGTCCTGCCAATCACCCATCTTCGCACCTGCCCGGGGGCGAAAGGACGCGCCCCCGGGGTGTGAGACGAGCGACACGCGGGACAGCGGTCCCACTTCGTCGCCCGCGTCAACGAAATAGACCGCTTTGTCATTCCCTGGAGCTCTTTGCCCGCTCTTGGCGGGCGGAGGCGGGCGGAGGCGGGCGGAGGCGGGCGGAGACGGCCGGAGGCGGGCGCGCGTACGGGAACGGCCGGTGCCCCCGTGGGGGACACCGGCCGTCTCACCGTCGTACGGGTGCGGGGCCTCAGCCCAGCTCGCCCTCACCGGCCGCCTCGATGAGCCGCACCAGGGTGCGCACCGCGCTGCCCGTGCCGCCCTTCGGGGTGTAGCCGTACGGGGCGCCCTCGTTGAAGGCGGGACCCGCGATGTCGAGGTGGGCCCAGCGGATGCCCTCGCCCACGAACTCCTGGAGGAAGAGCCCGGCGGTCAGCCCGCCGCCCATGCGGCCGCCCACGTTGGCGAGGTCGGCGACGGACGAGTCGAGGCCCTTGAGGAGCGACTTCGGCAGCGGCATCTCCCAGGACGGCTCGCCCGCCGACTCCGACAGCTCGTGCAGCGTCGCGCGGAAGTCGTCGTCGTTCGCCATGACACCGAACATCTCGTTGCCCAGCGCGACCATCATCGCGCCGGTCAGCGTCGCGACGTCCACGATCACGTCGGGAGCGTCCTCGCTCGCCTTCGCGATCGCGTCCGCCATCACGAGGCGGCCCTCGGCGTCCGTGTTGAGCACCTCGACGGTCTTGCCGCCGTACATGCGCAGCACGTCGCCCGGGCGCGTCGCCGAACCGGACGGCATGTTCTCGGCGAGCGCGAGCCAGCCGGTGACGTGCGCGGGGAGCTTGAGCTTCGCGGCGGTGAGGACGGAGGCGAGCACCGCGGCGGCGCCGCCCATGTCGCACTTCATCGTCTCGTTGTGCCCGGCCGGCTTGAGCGAGATACCGCCCGAGTCGTACGTGATGCCCTTGCCGACGAACGCGAGCGAGGCCTTGGCGCGCGCGCCCTTGTACTCGACCTTGACCAGCCGCGGCGGACGCTGCGAGCCCTGGCCGACGCCCATGATGCCGCCGAAGCCGCCCTTGGTGAGCGCCTTCTCGTCGAGCACGGTGACCTTGACGCCGTAGTCCTTGGCGAGGCCCTGGACGAGCGCGGCGAAGGACTCCGGGTAGAGGTCGTTCGCGGGGGTGTTGACGAGGTCGCGGGCGCGGTTCAGCTCCTCGGTGAGGACCTGCGCGCGCTCGGCGGCGGCCTTGTGCCCCTTGTCGCGCGGCTTCGCGCCGACGAGGACCACCTCGGCGAGCGGCGCCTTGACGCCCTCGTCGTCCTTGTACGTGGTGAAGGAGTACGCGCCGAGCAGCGCGCCCTCGCCGATCGCGGCGACGTCGGCCGCCTCGCCGACGGGCAGCGCGTAGACGGCCTTGGCCTTGCCGGCCAGGGAGCGGGCGACGACGCCGGCGGCGCGGCGCAGGGTCTCCGTGCCGAAACCGCCCTCGTCCTCCTCGGCGCCGAGGCCCACGGCGATCACGAGCGGGGCCTTGAAGCCGCTCGGCGCGGCGAGGCGGGTCAGCTCACCGGGCGCACCGGTGGCGCCCAGCGTCTCCAGGACGTCGGCGAGCTTCCCGTCGTAGCCCTTGTCGACGGCCTCGGCGCCGGGGGCGAGTCGCGGCCCCTCGTCGTCCTTGACCACACCGACGACGATCGCGTCGGCCCGCAGGCCGGGAACGGCGGCGGTGCTGAGTGTCAGAGCAGTCACGGTGGTGAAATCTCTCTCTCGTGTCTCGGGGCCTCGGATGCGCGAAGGCGCCTGCGTGCTCGTGCAGGGGTGACGGCCCGGCGCGCGGGGTCCGATGGGACCGGCGCCGGGGCAGAGCCTACGCTCCGTGACGGCTCTCGCCCATGGCGGCGGGGCCTACGGAGTGCGGAGCGCGGCGGGGCGGTACGGGACGCCGACCCCCCACACCCCGTCAAGTCCCGCACCACAGCCCCCACTCGGCACCCCCTCCGGCACCCCGCTCACCGCCTCCGCTCGCCCCTCCGGCACCCCGCTCACCGCCCCAGCGCCAGGACCACCAGCGCCACCGTCGTCGCCGCCTCCTCGACGCCGCCGAAGACGTCCCCCGTCACGCCCCCGAAGCGCCGCACACAGTGCCGAAGGAGCAGCGCCGCGCCCGCCGCGCCCGCGAGCACCGCCGCACCGAGCCGCACCACCGCGCCGGGGCCCTCGCCGAGCCCGGCCGCCGCGCACGCGAGCAGGCACAGGGCCCCGACCCCGTACGCCTCCCCGGGCGGCACCGTCCCCGCGACCGCCGCGCCGAGCCCCTCGGGGCGCGCCGCCGGGACCCCGCGCCGCGCCGCGAGCGTCATCGCGAGCCGCCCCGTCACCCCGGCGACCGCCGTCCCGACCGCGCCCTCGGCCCACCCGAGCCCGTACAGCCGGTCCAGGACCGCGACCTGCGCGAGGAGTACGAGCAGCAGCGTCACGACCCCGAAGGGCCCGATGTCCGAGCGCTTCATGATCGCGAGCGCGTCGGCGGACGGTTTCCCGCTCCCGAGCCCGTCCGCCGTGTCCGCGAGCCCGTCCAGGTGCAGCCCGCGCGTCAGCGCCGCCGGTACGGCCACGCTCGCGACCGCCGCGAGGAGCGCGCCCGCGCCGAGCGCGCTCAGCACCCCGCCGAGCGCCGCCGCGCAGAGCCCCACCACGAGCCCGGCGAGCGGCGCCCACAACATGCCCGCGCGCGCGGCGCCGCGATCCCAGCGCCGCACCCGTACCGGCAGCACGGTGAGGGTGCCGAAAGCGAAACGTATGCCGTCCATGGGGGGATTTTCGCAGGTACGGGGCCCGGGAAGAGACGGGCGGGGGATAGACAAGGGGCACACGGCGGCACGACGGGAGGCGCACATGGGGCACTGGCTGGACCGCAACTTCGTCGAGCCGGGCAAACTGCCCCTCCTGCTCGCCCTGCTCGCCTTCGTGCTGACCTTCCTCGTCACACGCACCATCACGCGCCTCATCCGCGCCGGACGCGGTCCCTTCCGCAACATCACCCCGGGCGGCGTGCACGTCCACCACTGCGTGCCCGGGATCATCCTCGCCGTCGTCGGCGGCTTCGGCGCCGTCGGCAGCGGCAAACACGGCATCGCCGCCGGGATCTGCGCCGTCGTCTTCGGCATCGGCACGGGCCTCGTCCTCGACGAGTTCGCCCTGATCCTCCACCTCGCCGACGTCTACTGGAGCGAGCAGGGCAGGCAGAGCGTCGAGGTCGTCGTCCTCACCACCGCGCTCGGCGGGCTCGTCGTCGCCGGAGCCGTACCGATCGGCGTCGACCAGGTCTCGCAGGGCGAGGCAGCCGGACGCGCCACGGCGATCGGGACGATCCTCTTCGACCTGTGCTTCGTCGTCGTCTGCCTCGCCAAGGGCAAGATCCGTACGGGCCTGATCGGCGTCTTCGTGCCCTTCGTCGCGCTCATCGGCGCGATCCGCCTCGCCCGCCCCGCCTCCCCCTGGGCCCGCCGCCGCTACGCCGACCGCCCCCGCCGCCGCGCCCGCGCCCTCCTGCGCGCCTACCACGCGGACCGCACCTGGTTCCGCTGGGCCCGCCGCTTCCAGGACCTCGTGGGCGGCGCCCCCGACGCGGACGTGCCGCCGACGGGCCCGTGAGCGCGGGGCTCAGCCGGCCGCGGTCTCCGCGCGCTCCGGGAGTTCGCCCGTCAGCGAGGCGGCGGCGCGCACCAGCGGCAGCGCGAGCAGCGCCCCGAGCCCCTCACCGAGCCGCACCCCCTGGTCGAGCAGCGGTTCCAGGGCCATCCGGTCGAGGGCCTTGGCCTGCGCGGGCTCCCCGCTCGTGTGCCCCGCGAGCCACCAGTCCGGTGCGCGGAACGCGGCCCGCTGCGCGACGAGCGCGCACGCGGCCGAGACGACGCCGTCGAGGATCACCGGGGTACGGCGCACCGCGCACTGGAGCAGGAAGCCCGTCGTCGCCGCGAGGTCCGCGCCGCCCACGGCCGCGAGGAGCGCGAGCTGGTCCCCGAGCACCGGGCGGGCCCGGCGCAGCGCGTCCCTGATCGCCGCGCACTTGCGCATCCACGTGAGGTCGTCGACCGGCTCGCCGCCGCGCCCCGTGACGACCGAGGCGTCGACCCCGCACAGCGCCGCCACGAGCGTGCCCGCCGCCGTCGTGCCGCCCACGCTCACGTCCCCGAGCACCACGAGGTCCGTGCCCGCGTCGGCCTCCTCGTCGGCGACGGCCATCCCGGCCCGTACGGCCGCCTCGGCCTCCTCGATCGTGAGCGCGTCCTCGCGGTCGATCCGCCCCGAGGAGCGCCGCACCCGGTGCCGCGTCACCTCGGCGGGCAGCTCGGCGGGATCGCAGTCGAGCGAGAGATCCACGACCCGGACGGGCACGTCCTGCGCCCGCGCGAGCACCGCGACCGGCGCGGTCCCCTCGAGCACGGCCCGTACGAGCGCGGCGGCCCCACCGGCCGGCCGCCGCGACACCCCCGCCTCGGCGACTCCGTGATCCCCGGCGAACAACACGACGCGGGGCCGCCGCACGGGCGCCACGGGCACAGCCGACTGCGCGGCGGACAACCACTCCCCGAGCACGTCGAGCCGCCCGAGAGCGCCGGAGGAGACGCTCAACCGCGTCCGTCGTTCCTCAGCGGCCCGACGTACCTTGCCGTCCGGCCGCTCGATGAGATCGGAGAAGTCGTCAAGATCAAGGGCGCTCATTCGCAAGACGGTACATCCATTCAGCCCCTCCGGCGTTTGCGGAGCGCGGTCCGGGGCGGAGCCCCGGGAACTCACCCCGGCAGCGGGATCACTCGCCCCGCGACCACGAGCACCACCTCCTCGCACTCCCCGGAAACCCCCGCGTTCACCCGCCCCAGCTCATCCCGGTACCGCCGCCCCGAAGCGGTCGCGGGCACGACCCCCGCCCCCACCTCGTTGGAGACCAGCACCACCCGCCGCCGCGCGCACCGCACCGCCTCGACCAGCTCGGCCACCCGCTTGCGCAGCGCGCTCCGCCCCCCGCCCGCCCACGCCGTGTCGTCCCACGCGTCGACCTCGTCCATCGCGTCCGTGAGCCACAGCGAGAGGCAGTCGACGAGCAGCGGGGGGCCCTCCTCGGCGAGGAGCGGCACGAGGTCGCAGGTCTCGGCGGTCCGCCAGCTCGCCGGGCGCCGCTCGCGGTGCGCGCCGACCCGTTCGGCCCACTCGGGGTCGCCCGCGCGCGTGCCGCCCGTCGCCACGTACAGCACGTCCGGGTACGTCTCCAGGCGGCGCTCCGCCTCGACGGACTTGCCCGAGCGGGCGCCGCCGAGCACGAGCGCGCGGCGCGGGACGCGCGGGGCGCGGTACGGGCGCTCGTCGCGCGAGAGCTCCCGTACGCCCGTGCCGGGCACCGGAGGGGTCCGTACGGACGTGCCGTCCGGCACCGCGCGGGCCCCGGCGGCGGCGAGGCGGCGCTCCAGCTCGACGCCCTGGGGGACGTCGTGGTCGAGGTGGACGGCGAGGAGGACCGTGTCCTCGCCGACGGCACCCGCGCGGCGCAGTCGCGCCACGGCGTCGGGGCGGCCCGTCACGTCCATGACGACGGTGTCGTACGGCTCGGCGGTGCCGCGGACGCCCGCGACCCCGGCGGCGGGCGGCAGGTAGAGCAGCCGCTCGCCCTCCGGGCCCGTCACCGCGTAGCCGGTCCCCGGGGCGTCCAGGGTCAGGGCGCGCACCCGGTGACCGCTCATCAGAGCCAGCTCGCGGCCGTCGGGGACGCGGGCCGGCTGCGGCAGTCCCGGGGGCACCTCGACGGGCGGGCCCTCGTGCGGATGGCTGAGGAGCACCTGCCGCACCCCGCTCAGCGCGTGGCCCGCACGGGCGGCGGCGAAGGCGGCGCCCGGGGTCAGGTCGAAGAGCAGCGTCCCGTCGACGAGCAGCGCGGTCGCCGCGCGCGCCCCCGCGTCGAGGGCGCGGGCGCAGCGGGCGCAGGGGCAGTCGGTCCTGGGCAGTCCGGCGGGGGCGCCGGTGCCGAGCAGAGTCACATCCACGGTGCTGATTTTCGCCTGCCCTTCCACCGGCCGCCCGTCCGGCTAGGCTTCGGGGAGGACCCGGATCATGGAGGCTTTCAATGGCGGCATGGACGTGGCGGTTCGAGAACGGTGACGGGGCGGAGATCCAGCCCGCCGTACAGCCCGAGGAGTTCACGACGCAGGGGGACGCCGAGTCGTGGCTGGGGGAGCAGTGGCGCGCCCTGCTCGCCGGCGGCACCGACCGGGTCCACCTCCTGGAGGAGGACGGAATCGTCTACGGCCCCCTGAGCCTGAGCGAGGCCGCCGCGACCGACGTCTCCGAGCCCGCCCTGACGGCGGACGAGGAGACGGCGGTCCCTGGGGACCCGCAGCCGGCCGAACCGGGGCAGGGCCTCGGCATCGGCGGCCTCGGCTGAGCGCCTGAAGGGGGCGGCGGTACGGGGGCGGGGGCGCCCCCCCCCCCGACCCCCCCCCCCCCCCCCCCCCCGCCCGGGCCCCCCCCCAGCCCCCCCCCCCGCCCCCCCGCCCGGGGGGGGGGGGGGGGGGGGGGGGGGGGGGGGGGGGGGGGGGGGGGGCGGGCGTGGGGGGGGGGGGGGGGGGGGGGGGGGGCCCCCCCCCCCGCCCCCCCCCGCCCCGCCCCCCGCCTCTCCGGGACCCGCCTACATCTCGCCCAGCGTCACCCGCGCCGTCTTCTCGTCCCCGTTCCGCGTGTACGTCAACTCCACCCGCTCGCCGGGGCGTTCGGCGGCCAGGAGGGAGGTCAGCGACTCGATCGTGGTGAGGTTCTGCTCGCCGAGGCGGGTGAGGATGTCGCCCGCGCGCAGGCCCGCCTTGTCGGCCGGGCCGTTGTCGCTGACGCTGACGATCGCGACGCCCGCCGGTTCGAGGTCGCGGCCGAGGACGGTGCGGCCCGTGATGCCGAGCGCCGCCCGGCCCGAGTCCGTGACCTTGCCGTTCTTCACGATCTGGCCCGCGATCGAGCGGACCGTCGCCGCCGGGATGGCGAATCCGATGCCCGCGGCGGCGCTGTCGCCGAGGCCGGGGTCCGTCGCCGCGAGCGTCGGGATGCCGATGACCTTCCCGTCGAGGTCCACGAGCGCGCCGCCGCTGTTGCCCGGGTTGATCGCCGCCGAGGTCTGCACCATGTTCGCGATCGTCGCGCCCGTACCGCCGCCCGAGCGTCCCTCCGTCACCGTGCGGCCCGTCGCCGAGACGATGCCCTGCGTCACGGAGGAGGAGAGGCCGAGCGGGGAGCCCATCGCGAGGACGATCTGCCCGACGCTCGCCTTCGTCGAGTCGCCGAAGGAGGCCGCCTTGAGGCCCTTGGGCGGATTGCTCAGCCTGATCACGGCGAGGTCCTGCTGCGGATAGCTGCTCACGAGGTCCGCGCTCAGCTCCTGCTCGCCCGTCGCCGTCGTGACCTTGAAGGACTTCTCCTCGCCGACGACGTGCGCGTTCGTGACGACGTGGCCCTTGTCGTCGTAGACGATCCCCGAGCCGAGCGAGTCACCGGCGGTGATCTGCACGACCGAGGGCAGGACGTCCTCGATGACCTTCTCGTAGTCGCTCTGCAACTCGCTCGACGCGCGCGGCAGCCCGGCCCGCTGGGCTCCCGCGGTCTTCTCGCGGGGTGCCTGGGCCTTTGCCGAGCAGCCGGTGAGCAGGGCGGTGGCGCAGAGGGCGGCGAGCAGGACGCGGGGCCGGGCGGCGAGGGAGTTCATGGCCCGGATTATGCGGAAGCGGGCGGTTTCGTACGGGCGGCGCGCGGCCGCTCAGCCCCGCACCCCGCACAGATGCAGCAGCGCGGCGACGCGGCGGTAGGGGTCGGTGCGGCCCGCCCGGTCCTCGGCGTCGAGGATGCGGTCGAACTCCTCGGCGCGGGGCGGGGCCGCGTGCGCCGGGTAGCGGTCCGTGAAGACGCGGACGCCGTACCAGGCGGAGAGCGGCGCGCCGATCGAGCCGAGGGTCTGCGTGAGGCGGCCGAGCCGGTCGGCGCGTACCGTACGGCCCCCGCTGTCACGCGTGAGGGGCGAGTCGAAGGCGGCGAGCGCCGTGTCCCAGTCGCCTTCGAGACCAGGGCGCAGGGCCAGCGCGTCCGCGTTCCGTACGAGCAGCGAGAGCAGTCCGCCGGCCGCGAGGACCCGCGCGAGGCCCGCGAGGACCGCGTCGGGCTCCTCGACGTGCATGAGGACGCCGTGGCACAGGACGACGTCGAAACTGCCCGGGGTGAAGTGTGCTCCGGTCCTGGTGCTCTCGGCCTCCAGGAGCCGCACGCGTTCCCGTACCTGCGGTGCCTCGGCGGCGAGGACCGCGCGGACCGCCGCCAGCGTCCCGGGGTCGGACTCCATGCCCGTGACCTCGTGCCCCGCGCGCGCCAGGCGCAACGCCTGGGTGCCCCGCCCCGTACCGACGTCGAGGACCCGCAGCCGGCGCCCGGCGGGGAAGGCGGCGGCGAGGCGCTCGTCGAGCTGGCGGGCGACGAGGACCTGGCGCACCGCGCCCGGCACGCCGCCGAGTGTGCGCAGCCACAGCTCGGTGGGTGAGGTCTCGCGGGAGGCGCCGCGCTGTCCGGGGACGCCGCCCACCTGCGGGAGGGGCGGCGGAGTGTCACCACCCGCCGCCCGCGTCTCACCGTCCGTACGTCCCCGTGCCGGGAGATGCGGGTGCCCCTGCCCGGCGAAGCCCGTACGCCCCTGACCCGCGAAACCGTCGAAACCGTCGAAGTGTTCGGAGTATCCGGAAGGGGCTGTACTCAGGGCCTCTCCCCGCGCTTCACCTGGGGCTTGGGCAGCCGCAGCCGCCGCATCTGGAGGGTGCGCATGAGCGCGTAGGCGACCGCGCCCTTGTGGCGGTCGTCCGGGAAGCGCGTGTTCAGCTCCTTGCGCAGGCCGAAGGCCAGGCGCAACGAGTCCGCGACGATCAGGACGATCAGCAGCAGCCAGCAGAGCAGCGCGACGCTCTGGAGCGCGCCGACGCGGACCATGCTGAAGACGAGGATCACGACGGCCGCGGGCAGGAACCACTCGGCGACGACGCGGCGCGAGTCCACGTAGTCGCGCGCGAACTTGCGCACCCGGCCCTTGTCACGGGCGGGCAGGAAGCGCTCGTCGCCGCTGTCCATCGCCTCCCGCTGCTTCTGGAGCGCGACCCGCCGCGTCTCGCGCTGCCGCTTGGCGGCGTCCTTGCGCGACAACGGCGTCGTGGTCACGCCGCGGCGCGGGCCCTGGGCCTCGCTCCGCTTCGGCGTGGGGCGGCCCTTGGGCGCCTGCGGGTCTCTGGTCGGCTTGGAGTCGGTCACCGGCGCGGAGGCGGGTGCCTTCTCATCCTTCGTACGGCTACGGAACACAAAACCCAAGGGTAAGGGGTAGCGGCGCATGGGCGGGGGCCGCACGGGGAACGATCCCGCAACGCCGAGCGTCCGCATAAGCGGGCACAGCGGGGATTTACCGGGGAATTCCGGCCACCGGGAGCGGGGCGCCGAGGCGGAGGGGAACCGGGCGGGAAGCCGGACGGGAGCGGCGCGGCTACTCCTCACGCCTGAGGGCCACGGGGCGCCAGTCGTTCTTGGGGAGGAGCGGAAAGCCGCTCGGACAGTGCGGTAATAGACCCAGGGCCCGTACTGTGGGTCTTGTTGGAAGTGCAGAGAGCCGAAAGCCGTCAGAAGGGGGCGCGCGAAGCCCATGAGCGGTGTGATGAAGCGTATGGGGATGATCTTCCGCGCGAAGGCTAACAAGGCCCTCGACAAGGCGGAGGACCCCGGCGAGACCCTCGACTATTCGTACACGAAGCAGCTGGAGCTGCTCCAGAAGGTGCGCAGGGGCGTCGCGGACGTCGCGACCTCGCGCAAGCGCCTCGAACTCCAGCTCAACGGGCTCCGCAAGGACTCCGCCAAACTGGAGGAGCAGGGCCGCAAGGCGCTCTCGCTGGGCCGCGAGGACCTCGCCCGCGAGGCGCTCTCGCGCCGGGCCGCGCTCCAGCAGCAGGTCAGCGACCTGGAGACGCAGCACGAGACGCTCCAGGGCGAGGAGGAGAAGCTCACGCTCGCCGCGCAGCGCCTCCAGGCCAAGGTGGACGCCTTCCGCACCAAGAAGGAGACCATCAAGGCCACCTACACGGCGGCGCAGGCGCAGACCCGCATCGGGGAGGCGTTCTCCGGTATCTCCGAGGAGATGGGCGACGTCGGCCTCGCGATCCAGCGCGCCGAGGACAAGACCGCACAGCTCCAGGCCCGCGCGGGCGCCCTCGACGAACTGCTCGCCTCGGGCGCGCTCGACGACCCCTCGGGGCTCGCCAAGGACGACCTCCAGGCCGAGCTGGACCGCCTCTCCGGCGGCAGCGACGTCGAGCTGGAGCTCCAGCGGATGAAGGCCGAGCTGGCCGGCGGCAGCTCCGGGCAGCAGGCGATCGAGCCCGGCACCGGCTCCGGTGAGCAGCAGGGGCAGCAGACCCGGCAGGACCCGCGCTTCGACAAGCAGTGAGCTTCCGCCCGGGGGAGCGCCGAGCGGGCGCCCCCCACGAGCCGCCCGAGGAGAGGTCATGATCGTCCGGATCATGGGGGAGGGCCAGTTCGCACTGGCCGAGAGCCACCTCGCCGAGCTGAACACGCTCGACGAGGAGCTGCTCGCCGAGATGGAGAACGGCGACGGCCCCGGTTTCCGCAAGACCCTGCACGCCCTGCTGGACAAGGTGCGCTCGCTCGGCAGCCCGCTGCCCGACGACGCCCTGGAGCCCTCCGAGCTGATCCTCCCGTCCCCCGACGCGAGCCTCGACGAGGTACGGGACCTGCTCAGCGGCGACGAGGGCCTCATCCCCGGCTGAAGCCGGGCCGGAACCCTCCTCGGGGCGCCCCCGCCGACACGGACGGAGGCGCCCCGAGGCGTACGTGTACCGGGGCACGGGCCCGCGGGTACCGGGGGAGGACCACTCCCGGGACCGTACGGGCCGGTCGGTACGGACCGGTGGGCATGTGCCGGTCGGTACGGGCCGGTGGGCGCGTGCCTGGAGGGGCGGTCGGCGGGGGCCGGTCGCCCGTCCGCGCCCGTACCCCGCCCCGCACACCCGCACCGCCCGACCGCCAGCCCGGGGGAGCCAGCAAAGGACCGCCATGGCCGACCACCTTCCCCCGTCCCTGCACGGCGTCCGCCGCTGGGCCAAGGCGCACCCCACGGGGCCGGACGCGCTGCTCGCCCTCTTCGTGCTCTGCGGGATGATCGTCGGCAGCTTCGGCAACCCGCACCAGCCCGAGGGCCCGCGCTGGGCCGAGCAGCCCCCCGAGACCCTCAGCGTCGTCCTCATGAGCCTCGCCGCCCTCTCCCTCGTGCTGCGCCGCAGGTACCCCGCCGGGGTCCTCCTCGCCGCCGCGCTGTGCACGGCCGTCGAACTGGCCACCGGGGACCCGCGCGCACCCGTCGTCGTGGCCTGCGGCATCGCGCTCTACACCTTCGCCGTGCACACCGACCGGCCCACCGCCTGGCGCATCGGGCTGCTCACGAGCGCCGTGCTCGTCGGCGTCGCGATGCTCACCGGGCCGCTGCCCTGGTACGCGCAGGAGAACTTCGGGCTGCTCGCCTGGACCGGGATGGCCGTCGCCGTGGGCGACGCGGTGCGCAGCCGCCGCGCCTTCATCACCGCGATGCGCGAGCGCGCCGACCGCGCCGAGCGCACCCGCGAGGAGGAGGCCAGGCGCCGCGTCGCCGAGGAACGCCTGCGCATCGCGCGCGACCTCCACGACGTCGTCGCGCACCACATCGCCCTCGTCAACGTGCAGGCCGGGGTCGCCGCGCACGTCATGGACCGCCGCCCCGACCAGGCGAAGGAGGCCCTCGCCCACGTGCGCCGCGCCTCGCGCTCCGCGCTGGACGAACTGCGCGCCACGGTCGGCCTGCTCCGCCAGTCCGGGGACCCCACCGCGCCCACCGAGCCGACCGCCGGGCTCGAACGCCTCGACGACCTCCTCGGCACCTTCCGCGACGCCGGGCTGCCCGTCCGCCTCGTCACCCCCGAGCCTCTCGCCGGCGGCCCCCTTCCCGCCGCCGTGGACCTCGCCGCCTACCGTGTCGTGCAGGAGGCGCTGACCAATGTGCAGAAGCACGCGGGGGCCGGGGCGCAGGCCGAGATCAGCGTCGTACGGGTCGGCAGCCAGGTCGAGGTGACGGTGCTCGACGACGGGCGCGGCGCCGAGGCCGCGGGGCCCGCCGACGACGGCGGGCACGGGCTGCTCGGGATGCGCGAGCGCGCCGCCGCGCTCGGCGGCCGGCTCACGGCGGCCCCCCGCTTCGGCGGCGGCTTCCGCGTCCACGCGATACTGCCCCTCGAACCACCCGACCCCACCGCACCCGTCGCCGTCCCCGGACAGAGCCCTCCCGGACCGGCCGCGGCCCGGGACCAGGAGCGCCGATGACGATCCGTGTGCTGCTCGCCGACGACCAGGCGCTCCTGCGCAGCGCCTTCCGCGTCCTCGTCGACTCCGAGGACGACATGCGGGTGATCGGCGAGGCGTCCGACGGCGCGGAGGCCGTCCGGCTCGCGGCGAGCCACCTGCCCGACGTCGTCCTCATGGACATCCGCATGCCCGGCACCGACGGACTCGCCGCGACCCGGCAGATCAGCGCGGACCCCGCGCTGGCCGCCGTGCACGTCGTGATGCTCACGACCTTCGAGGTGGACGAGTACGTCGTGCAGTCGCTGCGCGCCGGGGCCGCCGGCTTCCTCGGCAAGGGCGCCGAACCCGCCGAACTGCTCGGCGCGATCCGTACCGCCGCCGCGGGCGACGCGCTCCTCTCCCCGGCCGCGACCAGGAGCCTCATCACGCGCTTCCTCGCCCAGGCCCCCGGCACCGGCCCCGCCGCCGGGGTGGACAGCGCGCGCCTGGCCGCGCTCACCGGGCGCGAGCGCGAGGTCCTCGTCCAGGTCGCCGCCGGGCTCAGCAACGACGAGATCGCCGAACGCCTCGAAGTCAGCCCGCTCACCGTCAAGACCCACGTGAACCGGGCCATGGCCAAGGTCGGCGCGCGCGACCGCGCCCAACTCGTCGTCATCGCCTACGAGACGGGACTCGTCCGCCCGCGCACGGAATGACGGGCCACCGCGCGGAACGGGTCAAAGCCCCTCTTGTCGCCGCCGGTTGAACCGAGCTCATACGGTCTTCTCCACCCGCCCGCTCAGCCCGGGGGTTGACCCGGCGCGGGCCCCCGCCTACTCCGACCGCAGTAGAGCGCCCGTACGAAATGGTCCTGGGAGCGCTCGAACCGCCTTTCGGCATGCCGCATCGTGGAGGGGTACGGTCGCCCCGTCTTCCCCAGCGCACCGGGACCCGCCCGGCACCCGGCGGTTCAGGACCGTGCGCCCCGCCCTTGCCGCGTAGCCACAGAGAGAGAACACATGTCCTGGCTGTCGAGATTCAGCCTCGCTCAACGCGCCCTCATCGGGCTGATGTCGATCGTCGCGATCGTCTTCGGAGCGATCGCGATACCTCAGCTCAAGCAGCAACTGCTGCCCAATATCGAACTCCCGATGGTGTCGGTCATCGCGCCCTACCAGGGTGCCTCGCCCGACGTGGTCGAGAAGCAGGTCGTCGAGCCGCTGGAGAAGTCGCTCGACGCCGTGGACGGCCTCTCGACGACGACGTCGACCGC
This sequence comes from Streptomyces sp. NPDC088923, assembly GCF_044749745.1. NCBI lineage: Bacteria > Bacillati > Actinomycetota > Actinomycetes > Kitasatosporales > Streptomycetaceae > Streptomyces > Streptomyces sp. NPDC088923. The sequence continues at coordinate 2,080,030 of NZ_JBIVIO010000001.1, forward strand.
CAGCGAGGGCAACGCCGTCGTCATGGCGCAGTTCGACTTCGGCAGCGGCACCAAGCAGCTCGTCGCCGACGTCCAGCAGGCCGTCAACCGCGCCCGCGCCCAACTCCCCGACGACGTCGACCCGCAGGTCGTGGCCGGCTCCACCGACGACATCCCCACCGTCGTCCTCGCCGCCACCTCGCCCAAGGACCAGCAGGCCCTCTCCGACCAGCTCGACCGCACCGTGGTACCCGAGCTGAAGGAGATCGACGGGGTCTCCCAGGTCACCATCGACGGCGTCCGCGACCTCCAGGTCACCATCACGCCCGACAGCGCGAAGCTCGCCCGCGCGGGCCTGAGCGCCCAGGCGCTCGGTGACGCGCTCAAGGCCGGTGGCGTCACGATGCCCGCCGGTTCCTTCGACGAGGGCGGCGAGAACCGCACCGTGCAGGTCGGCACGCCCTTCACCTCGCTGAAGCAGATCGAGGACCTGCGCGTCGTCGGCCAGGCCGGTCAGGGCGGCGCCCAGGGCGAGGCGCCCAAGCCGGTCCGCCTCGGCGACGTCGCGAGCGTGAAGCAGCAGGAGGCGACCGCCACCTCGATCACCCGCACCGACGGCAAGCCGAGCCTCGCCGTCGCGGTGACGATGGACAAGGACGGCAGCGCCGTCGGCATCTCCAACGCCGTCAAGGACAAGCTCGGCGACCTGCGCGACTCGCTCGGCACGGGCGCCGACCTCAAGATCGTCGTCGACCAGGGCCCGCCCGTCTCCAAGGCGATCAGCGGCCTCACCACCGAGGGCGCGCTCGGCCTCGGCTTCGCCGTCGTCGTGATCCTGGTCTTCCTCGCCTCGATCCGCTCGACGCTCGTCACCGCGGTCTCCATCCCGCTCTCCGTCCTCCTCACGCTCATCGTGCTGTGGACGCGGGACCTCTCGCTCAACATGCTCACCCTCGGCGCGCTGACCATCGCGATCGGCCGCGTCGTGGACGACTCGATCGTCGTCCTGGAGAACATCAAGCGGCACCTCGGCTACGGCGAGGAGCGCAAGGAAGCGATCCTCATCGCCGTCAAGGAGGTCGCCGGAGCGGTCACCGCCTCGACGCTCACCACCGTCGCCGTGTTCCTGCCGATCGGTCTCGTCGGCGGCATCGTCGGCGAGCTGTTCAGCTCCTTCTCGCTCACCGTCACGACGGCCCTGCTCGCCTCGCTGCTCGTCTCGCTCACCGTGGTCCCGGTCCTCTCGTACTGGTTCCTGCGCGGCCCGAAGAACATCACGAGCCCCGAGGACGCCGAGGCCGCGCGCCGCGCCGCCGAGGAGAAGGAGTCCCAGGGCCGCCTCCAGCGCGCCTACCTGCCGGTCATCGGCTTCGCGACCCGGCGCAGGGTCACCTCGCTGCTCATCGCCGTCTTCGTCCTCGTCGTCACACTGGGCATGGCCACACAGCTCAAGACGAACTTCTTCGACGACAGCGGCCAAGACTCGCTGAGCGCCACGCAGGAGCTCCCGCCGGGCACGAGCCTCGCGAGCACCGACGCGGCGGCGAAGAAGGTCGAGAAGCTCCTCGACGGCATCGACGGGGTCAGCGACGTCCAGGTCACCGTCGGCTCCTCCGGCTTCATGGCGGCCTTCGGCGGCTCGACCGACTCCAACCACGCCTCGTACCAGATCAAGCTCAAGAGCGAGGACGACGCCGACAAGGTGCAGGACGCGCTCGAAGGCGGCTTCAAGAAGCTCGACGGGGCCGGGGAACTGAAGGTCTCCGCCGGCGGCGGCTTCGGCGACCAGGACCTCTCGGTCGTCGTCAAGGCCCCCGACCGCGACTCGCTCGCGAAGGCGGCCCAGCAGGTCACCGACGCCGTCAAGAAGATCGACGACGTCAAGTCCGTCGAGAACGACCTCGCCACCTCGGTGCCGCGCGTCTCGGTGACCGCGAAGCCCGCGGCGGCCGATGCCGGTCTCAGCCAGGCGGCCCTCGGCGCCCTCGTCGCCGAGCAGGTCAACGGCACCAAGACCACCACGGCGACGCTGGACGACACCGAGCGCGATGTCGTGGTCCGCTCCGCGCACCCGGCGACGACCGTGGCCGAGCTGAAGGCCCTGCCGGTCGGCGGTGCGAAGCTCGGTGACCTCGCGACGGTGAGGCTCGTCGACGGCCCGGTCTCGATGACGCGCATCGACGGCGCCCGCGCCGCCACCGTCACGGCCAAGCCGGTCGGCGACGACACCGGCTCGATCAGCACCGCGCTGACCAAGAAGCTCGACGAGCTGAAGCTCCCGCAGGGTGCCACCACCGAGATCGGCGGCGTGACGGCCGACCAGAACGACTCGCTCGGCAAGCTGGCGCTCGCGATGCTCGCCGCCGTGGCGATCGTCTTCCTGCTCCTCGTCGGCACCTTCCGCTCGCTGATCCAGCCGCTGATCCTGCTCGTCTCGATCCCCTTCGCGGCGACCGGCGCGCTCGGCCTGCTCCTCGTCACGGGCACCCCGCTGGGCGTCCCCGCGATGATCGGCATGCTGATGCTCATCGGCATCGTGGTGACCAACGCGATCGTCCTGATCGACCTCATCAACCAGTACCGCGACCGCGGTTACGGAGTCATCGAGGCGGTCACCGAGGGCGGCAGGCACCGCCTGCGCCCGATCCTCATGACGGCGCTCGCGACGATCTTCGCCCTCATCCCGATGGCGACCGGCATCACCGGCGAGGGCGGCTTCATCTCACAGCCCCTCGCGGTGGTCGTCATCGGCGGCCTCATCAGCTCGACCCTTCTGACCCTCCTCCTCGTCCCGACCCTCTACGCGATGGTCGAACTGCGCAAGGAACGCAGGGCGGCGAAGAAGGCGAAGAGGAAGGGCGAGGACGGCACGGAGGTCCCGACCCCGAGGGAGACGGTGAACGTCTGAGGAAGCGGTACGAGAACGACCTGAGCCCCCTGCCACGATCCTTGTGGCAGGGGGCTCGGCACTTCATCCGCTCCGGGCTCACATAAACCGCTACGGCAGCGCCAGCATCCGCTCCAGCGCCTTCTTGGCGAAGGTCTCCGTCTCCGAGTCGACCTCGATCCGGTTGACGACCTTCCCCTCCGCGAGCGACTCCAGCGTCCACACGAGGTGCGGCAGGTCGATCCGGTTCATCGTCGAGCAGAAGCACACGGTCCGGTCCAGGAACACGATCTCCTTGTCCGGGTGGGCCTTCGCGAGCCGCCGCACGAGGTTGAGTTCGGTCCCGATGGCCCACTTCGACCCGGCCGGGGCGGCGTCGAGCGCCTTGATGATGTACTCCGTCGAGCCCACCTCGTCGGCGGCGGAGACGACCTCGTGCTTGCACTCGGGGTGGACGAGCACCCGTACGCCGGGAATCCGCTCCCGCACCTCGCTGACCGAGTCGAGCGAGAAGCGCCCGTGCACCGAGCAGTGCCCGCGCCACAGGATCATCCTCGCGGCGCGCAGCTGCTCGACGGTGAGCCCGCCGTTCGGCTTGTGCGGGTTGTAGACGACGCAGTCGTCGAGCGACATCCCCATGTCGCGGACGGCGGTGTTGCGCCCGAGGTGCTGGTCGGGGAGGAAGAGCACCTTCTCGCCCTGCGCGAAGGCCCACTCCAGGGCCCGCTTCGCGTTCGAGGAGGTGCAGATGGTGCCGCCGTGGCGCCCGGTGAACGCCTTGATGTCGGCGGAGGAGTTCATGTACGAGACGGGGACGACCTGCCCGGCGACGCCCGCCTCGGTGAGGACGTCCCAGCACTCGGCGACCTGCTCGGCGCTCGCCATGTCCGCCATGGAGCAGCCGGCGGCGAGGTCGGGGAGGATCACCCGCTGGCGCGCGGAGGTGAGGATGTCGGCCGACTCGGCCATGAAGTGCACGCCGCAGAAGACGATGTACTCGGCCTCGGGACGCGCGGCGGCGTCGCGGGCGAGCTTGAAGGAGTCGCCGGTGACGTCGGCGAACTGGATGACCTCGTCCCGCTGGTAGTGGTGGCCGAGGACGAACACCTTCTCGCCCAGCTTCTCCTTGGCCGCGCGGGCACGGGCCACGAGGTCCGGGTCGGAGGGTTCGGGGAGGTCTCCCGGGCACTCCACTCCGCGCTCGCTGCGCGGGTCGGCCTCGCGGCCGAGCAGCAGCAGGGCGAGCGGGGTGGGCTGCACATCGAGGTCGACGGGGGGCTGGGCCGTGGTCACGTCACGCACCCTTTCTTCTGGACAGGCGGCGGTGCGGCCGCTCCGGGGACGCCGTCCGCAGGACGCCGCCCCCCTTTTCGTCGTATTGACGTTATTTATGATATCCGCTTACCGTCAGGTTGACGACACCGTGCGGCCCGATGTGATGTGTGCCCCTTCGCCGCCCCTGACCCGTCCCGGTGGCGTATGCGACGATGAGGGAACGCGGTCAGCGGCCGCGCGGGAATAACTCCCCGACCGTGCCGGTTGGAACGTCGGCAATCAGTCTCCGTACAACCCGGGAGAGAAGCAGATGTCCGTATCGGACGAGACCACCACCGCGAGCGAGGGCATCCTCCTGTCCGACGCCGCCGCGTCGAAGGTCAAGGCCCTGCTGGACCAGGAAGGCCGTGACGACCTCGCGCTGCGCGTGGCCGTCCAGCCCGGCGGCTGCTCCGGCCTGCGCTACCAGCTCTTCTTCGACGAGCGCTCGCTCGACGGCGACGTCGTCAAGGACTTCGGCGGCGTCAAGGTCGTCACCGACCGCATGAGCGCCCCCTACCTCGGCGGCGCCTCGATCGACTTCGTCGACACCATCGAGAAGCAGGGCTTCACGATCGACAACCCGAACGCGACCGGCTCCTGCGCCTGCGGCGACTCCTTCCACTGAGCCGCCCGCGTTCCGCGCGAGCGCGAGCAGGAAGAAGGCGGCGACCCCCTCCGGGGGGCCGCCGCCTTCGTCGTGTCCGGGTGGCGCAGTCCGCGCGGCGTGGGCTCAGCGCCCTCGGGCCTCGGCGGTCCCGCAGCCGCCGGGCTCAGACCGCCGGGACCGATGCTCCCGTCGTCGTCACGACGGTCCGGTTCCCCAGGGGGCGGTCGAGGGTCACCGAGCGGGTCAGGTCCTTCGCGATCATCACGCACACCTTCCCCGGCTCCTTCTCCTCCGTGAGGTGGACGCGCACCTGCGCCCCCTTCTCCTCGGCGTGCGCCCGGTAGCGGGCGCACACGCCCCCGGTGAAGCGGAGGCTCAGTTCGCGCCCGGCCGCCGCGTACGAGACGGGCGGTACGGAGCGGGTCGCCGCGCCGGGACCCGCTGACGTGGCCCCACCGGGGTGGCGGGGGCCGCCGCCCGAGCCGAGGTGCCGCTCGTCGATCGCGATCTGCGCGAGCGTCGCGGACCGCGAGGGGACGGAGAAGAGCCAGGCCGGTACGAGGACGGGGTGCCCCTCCCGCGTACGCGCCGCGAGCCCGAAGCGCGCCCGCGTGACGGGAACGACCGTCCCGTCCTCGCCCGCGCCCTCGTTGAGCGCGGCGAGCGACTCGGCGGCGGACCGCACCGCGTACCGCTCCGCTTCGGCGGTACGGGGCACGTCGAGCCGCCCCGTGCCGCCCACGATCTCGCCGCCCGCCGCGATCCGGAGCCGTGTCGACCAGCCGTCCGTGGGCAGCCCCCCGACCTCCGGGTCGGCCTGCACGACGCGGCTCGCCCCCCGTACCTCGTCGCCGCGTGACGGCGCGCCCGCGAGCCCCAGCGCCGCGAACACCGGCCGCGCGGCCTCCCGCGCCTCGGTCTCACCCGGCGCCGAACACCCCTTGCCCGCAGCGCACTTGTCGCCCTTGGTCACGTAGCTCCACGCCCCCGGAGCCTGCCGGGCGACGGTGAGCCCCGCACCCCGCCACTCGCCCCCCTCGGCCCGCACGCCCCCCGCGACCCCGAGCGCCCGCGCCAGCCGCTCGGCCTCCTCGCGCGACACACTCCCTTCGACCCCGTAGACCCCCGCCTTCTCCGGCCCCTTCGGCAGGTCCCCCTCGGCCCGGTACCGCACCCCACGAGGGTCCGGCTCCCCGGGCGCGATCCCCGGCGGCGACTCACTCGCGGCCACACTCCCGGCAGGCCCGGCATCCCCGCCCCCACCGCACCCCGCCACCAGCATCCCCACCCCGACGACCCCCGCGCAGACCCGAACCTTCATGCCCATGCCAACTCCACCCTCGCTACCGACAGGACAAAACTCTGACGCCCCACCACCCCACCCGGTTCCACCCCCGAAAACCGAGCCCGCCCCCAAGCCCAGCCCGCACCAAAATCAGCCCCTCCGGCGTTTGAGGAGCGGGGCCCGGGGCGGAGCCCCGCGAGGCCCACCCACGAACACGCCGAGCCAAGCCGGATACGGTGAACCGACACCCCCGCCCCGACGCAGGAGTACCCGTGCGGATCGCAGTCACCGGCTCCATCGCCACCGACCACCTCATGACCTTCCCCGGCCGTTTCGCCGACCAACTCGTCGCCGACCAGCTCCACACGGTCTCGCTCTCCTTCCTCGTCGACAATCTCGACGTCCGGCGCGGCGGGGTCGGTGCCAACATCGCCTTCGGCATGGGCCAGCTCGGCACCGCGCCGATCCTCGTCGGCGCGGCGGGCCCCGACTTCGACGACTACCGCGCCTGGCTCGACCGCCACGGCGTCGACACCACCTCGGTGCGGATCTCCGAGGTCCTGCACACCGCCCGCTTCGTCTGCACGACGGACGCCGACCACAACCAGATCGGCTCCTTCTACACGGGCGCGATGAGCGAGGCCCGCCTCATCGAACTCCAGGCCGTCGCCGAGCGTGTCGGCGGTCTCGATCTCGTCACGATCGGCGCGGACGACCCCGAGGCGATGCTCCGCCACACGGAGGAGTGCCGCGGCCGGGGCATCCCCTTCGCCGCCGACTTCTCGCAACAGATCGCGCGCATGGAGGGCGACGAGATCCGTACGCTCCTCGACGGCGCCACGTACCTCTTCTCGAACGAGTACGAGAAGGGCCTCATCGAGTCGAAGACCGGCTGGACGGACGCCGAGATCCTCGGCCGGGTCGGCCACCGCGTCACGACGCTCGGCGCCGACGGCGTGCGGATCGAGCGGGTGGGCGAGGACCCGATCGAGGTCGGCGTCCCCGAGGAGCGGCGCAAGGCGGACCCGACGGGCGTCGGCGACGCGTTCCGCGCCGGGTTCCTGTCCGGGCTCGCGTGGGGCGTGGGCCTGGAGCGCGCTGCGCAGGTCGGCTGCATGCTCGCGACGCTCGTCATCGAGACGGTGGGGACGCAGGAGTACCAGCTGGAGCGGACGCACTTCATGGACCGCTTCACGAAGTGCTACGGCATGGAGGCGGGCGAAGAGGTACGGGCGCACCTCGCCGTGTGACGGCAGGGGGACGGCTCAGCCGGTGCGTCGCACCCGGTACGCCGTCCCCTCCCGCCCCACGTACTCCTGCCCCCGCATCTCGCACCACGCCGGGATGTCCAGGGCCGCCGCCTCGTCGTCCGACAGAACGGTGACCGTGGCGCCGACCGGGACGCGCGGGAAGATTTTCGCGAGTTCGATGACCGGGATCGGGCAACGCTTGCCGAGCGCGTCGACGAGGAACGGCCCGGGGGAGGGGGCGGCGGACGAGCCGGGGGAGGGCGCGGCGGGCGGCTCCTCGTCCACGGGGGCGCCGAGCTGTTCCCGTACCCCCGCCACCACCCCCGGCAGCACCTCCAGGAAGAGGTCCACGTCCTCGGCGCGCACGTCCAGCGGGAGTGAGACGCGTACGTTGCCCTCGCTCAGGACGCCCATCGCGCGCAGGACGTGGCTCGGTGTCAGTGCCGAACTCGTGCAGGACGAACCGGACGAGACGGAGAAACCGGCCCGGTCCAGCGCGCTGAGGACGCTCTCGCCGTCCACGTAGAGGCACGAGAAGGTGAGCAGGTGCGGCAGCCGCCGCTCCGGATCGCCCACCACCTCCGTACGCGGCACGAGCAGCGGCACCCGCTCCCGCAGCCGCTCCGTCAGCGCGCGCAACTCCCCGGCCCGCGCCACCGCCTCGGCGCGCGCCGCACGCAGCGAGGCCGCCGCGGCGACGATCGCGGGCAGGTTCTCGAAGCCGGGAGAGCGACCGTTCTCCCTCTCGTCGGCGGGCCCGGCGGGAGCGAAGCGCGTGCCCTTGCGCACGACGAGCAGCCCGACCCCCGCCGGACCGCCCCACTTGTGCGCGCTCGCCGCGAGCAGCGACCAGTCGCCCTCCACCGGCCCCCACAGCAGCGACTGCGCCGCGTCCACGAGCAGCGGCACCCCCGCGGCGCGGCATTCCTCGGCCACTTCCGCGACCGGCTGCACCGTCCCCACCTCGTGGTTCGCCGACTGGAGCGCGGCGAGCGCGGTGTCGGTACGGAGCGCCGCCGCGTACGCGCCCCGCTCGACGGCACCCGTACGGGACACGCCGACCTCCGTCACCTCACCTCCCGTACGGGTGTGCGCCTCGGCCGCGTGCAGGACGCAGGAGTGCTCGACCGCCGAGACCACGAGGTGCGCGCCCACGCGCCGCCGGCCCGCGAGCGCCCCGGCGAGCCCGGCGTGGACCGCGCGGGTGCCCGAGGGCGTGAAGACGAGTTCGTCCGGGCGGCAGCCCACCGCCTCGGCGGCGGCCTCGCGGGCCGCGTCCAGGAGCAGCCGGGCCCGCCGGCCCTCGCGGTAGAGCCGGGCCGGGTCGGCCCAGCCCTCGTCGAGTGCGGCGAGCAGCGCCTGCCGGGCGACCGGATGAAGCGGAGCGGCCGAGGCCACGTCGAAATACGGCACGGGCCAAAAGTAACCCCGACCCACCGGCACCCCCGTTGCCGGCCCGCTTCGCCCCGTACCCTCCCCGTCCCCTGAGACAGACCGCCCACCCCGGTACCCGTACGACAAGCGCACCGCTGCGGCGGGTGCCGCTCCCCGTTTCTCCCGCGACGCGCCCGGACGCGCGTGCTTTCTTTTCACCGCGCTGTCCGGGGCCCCCGTGCGACACGCCGCGCGCGCCAGGGGAGAAGGGGCGTCAGTTGGCCTGCGCGAGGGGCGATTCCACCCCTTCGGGGAGTGCTGCGGCGCGTTGGGGACCCTCCCCGCGCGACCCCAAATTGAGTCCAGTAGGGTTTGGTCCGCATAAACATCCAAACCCTGCCCGCCGCGGGGGCACGGCGACCGACCAGCGTGAAGGCCGCGTACGCCTCGGTGCGGGCGAGACTCTCGGGAAGGCGCTACGTGAGTCCCAACGGCTCCGACCGCTCGTCGCGGCGCCCGATGCGGCGGAAGCTGCCGCAGGTGCTGACTGCGGGCCTGATCCTGGTAACCGCTACCGGTTGCTCATACAAGGACTTCCCCCGCCTGGGTATGCCCACCCCCACCACGGAGGAGGCGCCGCGCATCCTTTCGCTGTGGCAGGGCTCCTGGGCGGCGGCCCTCGCCGTGGGTGTCCTCGTCTGGGGGCTGATCCTGTGGAGCGCGTTCTTCCACAGGCGCAGCCGCCACAAGATCGAGGTCCCCCGGCAGACCCGGTACAACATGCCTCTTGAGACGTTGTACACGGTTGTACCTCTGCTGATCGTCTCTGTCCTCTTCTACTTCGTCGCCCGCGACGAGTCGAAGCTCATGGACGTCTCGGACAAGCCGGCCCACACGGTGAACGTGGTCGGCTACCAGTGGAGCTGGGGCTTCAACTACATCGAGAACGTCGACGGGAACGACTCCACCGGCGATGCCGCGAAGTCCAAGGAACTCAAGGCGATTCCGGACCGTTTCGCCGAGGACTTCCCCAAGGGCGCCGAAGGCGTCTACATCGCCGGCACCCCCGCCGACAGGAACCCCCAGACCGGGAACCCGGGTCCGACCCTGTGGCTCCCCAAGGGCGAGAAGGTCCGTTTCGTCCTGACCTCGCGTGACGTCATCCACTCGTTCTGGGTGGTCCCCTTCCTCATGAAGCAGGACGTCATCCCGGGTCACACCAACGCCTTCGAGGTGACCCCCAACAAGGAGGGCACCTTCCTGGGCAAGTGCGCCGAACTCTGCGGCGTCGACCACTCCCGGATGCTCTTCAACGTCAAGGTCGTCTCCCCCGAGCGCTACGAGGCCCACCTCAAGCAGCTCGCGAAGGACGGCCAGACCGGTTACATCCCGGCCGGTATCGAGCAGTCGGGCCACGAGAAGAACCGGGAGACGAAGAACCTGTGAGTATCGACAACGACCCTCAGCGGGTCGCGACCGCGGAAGGGACGCTCGTCTCCGAGCCCCCGGTCCGCCGCCGCGCGCCCGGAAACGTCGTGGTGAAGTGGCTGACCACCACCGACCACAAGACGATCGGCTCGCTCTACCTGATCACCTCGTTCGTCTTCTTCTGCATCGGCGGTGTGCTCGCGCTCATCATGCGCGCCGAGCTCGCCAGGCCCGGTAACCAGCTGATCTCGAACGAGCAGTTCAACCAGGCGTTCACGATGCACGGCACGATCATGCTGCTGATGTTCGCGACGCCGCTGTTCTCCGGTTTCGCCAACTGGATCATGCCGCTCCAGATCGGTGCCCCCGATGTGGCCTTCCCGCGGCTGAACATGTTCGCGTACTGGCTGTACCTCTTCGGCTCGGTCATCGCGGTGGGCGGCTTCGTCACCCCGCAGGGCGCGGCCGACTTCGGCTGGTTCGCCTACTCGCCGCTCTCGGACGCGGTCCGCTCCCCGGGCGTCGGCGCCGACATGTGGATTCTCGGCCTGGCCCTCTCCGGCTTCGGCACGATCCTCGGCTCGGTCAACTTCATCACCACGATCATCTGCATGCGCGCACCCGGCATGACGATGTTCCGCATGCCGATCTTCACCTGGAACGTGCTGCTCACCGGTGTTCTGGTGCTGCTCGCCTTCCCGGTGCTCGCCGCGGCGCTCTTCGCACTCGAAGCGGACCGAAAATTCGGGGCGCATGTATTCGACGCGACAAACGGCGGAGCCTTGCTCTGGCAACACCTCTTCTGGTTCTTCGGCCATCCAGAGGTGTACATCATCGCTTTGCCGTTCTTCGGCATCATTTCCGAGGTCATTCCGGTCTTCGCGCGCAAGCCGATCTTCGGCTACGTGGGCCTCATCGGCGCGACCATCGCCATCGCCGGCCTCTCGGTGACGGTCTGGGCGCACCACATGTACGTGACCGGCGGGGTGCTCCTCCCGTTCTTCTCCTTCATGACGTTCCTGATCGCCGTGCCAACAGGCGTGAAGTTCTTCAACTGGATCGGAACGATGTGGAAGGGCTCCCTGTCCTTCGAGACACCGATGCTCTGGTCGATCGGCTTCCTGATCACCTTCGCCTTCGGCGGTCTCACCGGCGTGATCCTCGCGGCCCCGCCGCTGGACTTCCACGTCTCGGACTCGTACTTCGTCGTCGCGCACTTCCACTACGTCGTCTTCGGCACCGTCGTCTTCGCGATGTTCGCCGGATTCCACTTCTGGTGGCCCAAGTTCACCGGCAAGATGCTCGACGAGCGGCTCGGGAAGATCACCTTCTGGACCCTCTTCGTCGGCTTCCACGGCACCTTCCTCGTCCAGCACTGGCTGGGCGCCGAGGGCATGCCGCGCCGCTACGCCGACTACCTGGCCGCCGACGGCTTCACCGCGCTGAACACGGTCTCGACCATCAGCTCCTTCCTGCTCGGCCTGTCGATCCTGCCGTTCTTCTACAACATCTGGAAGACCGCCAAGTACGGCAAGAAGATCGAGGTGGACGACCCGTGGGGCTTCGGCCGCTCCCTGGAGTGGGCCACGTCCTGCCCGCCGCCGCGCCACAACTTCACCTCGCTGCCCCGTATCCGCAGTGAATCCCCGGCCTTCGACCTCCACCACCCGGAGATCGCGGCCCTCGACCAGCTGGAGAACGGCGACCAGCGCGACACCGCGCTCGTCGGCGGCAAGGAGGCCGGACGGTGAAGGTCCAGGGCAAGATGTTCATCTGGCTGAGCGTCTTCGTCCTCGCCATGGCGGTCGTCTATGGCGTGTGGTCGAAGGAGCCGGCCGGTACCACGGCGCTCTTCCTCGCCTTCGGGCTCTGCATCATGATCGGTTACTACCTGGCGTTCACCGCCCGGCGGATCGATGCGGGCGCGCAGGACAACAAGGAGGCCGACGTCGCGGACGACGCCGGCGAGGTGGGCTTCTTCAGCCCGCACAGCTGGCAGCCGCTCGCCCTCGGCGTCGGCGGCGCGCTGGCCTTTCTCTCCGTGGCCGTCGGCTGGTGGCTGCTCTACTTCTCGGCCCCGGTCCTCGTGATCGGCCTGCTCGGCTGGGTCTTCGAGTACTACCGCGGAGAAAACCAGAACCAGTAGCACATGCCGCGTCAGGAGGGGCCCGGACACACCGCACGGTGTGTCCGGGCCCCTCCTTTCGCGCCGCCCGGGGCCACCCGAACAGCTCAGCCGACCGCGCTGAACGGGCGTCGGCTTCGTACGTTGAGGCCATGAGCCACACACCGCGAACCCGTACGGTACTGAGCTGCACTGTGCTGGTGGCCGCTCTTGGAGCCGGCCTCTCGGCCTGCGGCGGCGAGGCCCGTGGAAACTCGTTGACCGCCCGGCCGTACGACGCCGCGGCGCACGTCACCTTCAACACGGCGGGCGCCGAACGCGTCGACCCCGACAAGCCGCTGGAGGTGACAGCCAAGGACAAGGACAGCCGGATCACCGACGTCACGGCCACCGACGGCCTCGGCCGCCAGGTCGCGGGCGCCCTCTCCGCCGACGGGACCCGCTGGCACTCGACAGGACCCCTCGCCGCCGCCGCCGACTACACGGTGCGCGTCGCCACCGAGAACCGGGACGGCGCGCCCGGCCTGAAGACCCTCCGCTTCCACACCGCCGACGCGGGCAAGAACCGCCTCAAGGTGACCTTCGGCCCCAAGGCCGGCACCTACGGGGTCGGGCAGCCGATCACCGCCGAGCTGAGCGCCCCGGTCAAGGACAAGGCGGCCCGCGCCGTCGTCGAACGCTCCCTCAAGGTCCACTCCTCCGAGGACGTCGAGGGCGCCTGGTACTGGGTGGACTCCAAGGAACTCCACTACCGGCCGCGTACCTACTGGCCCGCGCACTCCAAGGTGGACGTGAGCGCGAACCTCAACGGTGTGAAGGTCACCGACACCCTGCGCGGCGCGGACGCGAAGCCGCTCTCCCTCACCTTCGGCGACCGCGTCGAGGCGCTCGTCGATTCCGGCAGTCACCACATGACGGTGCGCAAGAACGGCAAGGAGATAAAAACCCTGCCGGTGACCACCGGCAAGCCGGGCTTCTCGACCCGCAACGGGATCAAGGTGATCCTGGGCAAGGAGTCGTTCGTCCGGATGCGCAGCGGCAGCGTCGGCATCGCCGCGGGCAGCTCGGACTCCTACGACCTGCCCGTCTACTGGGCCACCCGGGTGACCTGGAGCGGCGAATACGTGCACGCCGCGCCGTGGTCGGTCGGCTCCCAGGGCTCCGCGAACACGAGCCACGGGTGCGTGGGGATGAGCACGGGGAACGCGCACTGGTTCTTCGACACCGTGCGGGAGGGGGACATCGTGCGGGTCATCAACAGCGAGGGGGAGGAGATGGCCCCGTTCGGGAACGGGTTCGGGGACTGGAACCTGAGCTGGGCCAAGTGGGGGGAGGGCAGCGCGGTGACCGGGAGCGGGCGCAACACGGCCCCCGGCGGGGTGGAGCAGGCGCGGCTGCGGCCGCAGCTGTAGATCATCCGGGGGAGTGAATCCCCGTGGCCCTCCCCGCGCCGTTCAGGGCGTGGGGAGGGCCCTCCGCGTGGGTTCGCGGGGCTCCGCCCCGGACCCCGCTCCTCAAACTCCGGAGAGGCTGGAATTCTTCAGCAGTCCCGCCAGGGACGTCGCGAACTCCACCGGGTCCACCGGAAGGGTGACGGCGGCGTCGGCGCGGCTCCAGGTGGCGAGCCAGGCGTCCTGGGGGCGGCCCATCAGGAGCAGGACAGGGGGGCAGCGGAAGATCTCGTCCTTGATCTGGCGGCAGACCCCCATACCGCCCGCGGGGGCCGTCTCGCCGTCCAGGACGCACACGTCGATGCCCCCGCGCTCCAGTTCCTTGAGCACGGCGGGGAGTGTCGCGCACTCCACGAACTGCACCTCGGGCGCGTCGGGGGCGGGCCTGCGACCGGTGGCGAGCCGTACCTGGGTGCGGGTTTCGGCGTTGTCGCTGTAGATCAGCACGGTGGCGATCGGCTGCATGTCTCCTCCTGGCCTCGGGTGTGACCGGGTCCCCGGTGGGCCGGATGCTACTCCGTCCGACTGCCCGTCAACACCGCTGCGAACAGCTCAACGATGGGCCGTTCGGGCCCGACACAGGGGGCGGACACACCGAACGGCACCCCCGGGAGTGAGGGCGGGATAAGCGACCGACATAATGTCGGTCGTGGCGACAGCAACGACAGTAGAAACCGGGCCCGCGCACCCGTCGGTCAACAGGCCGAACCTCACCAGCGTCGGAACCATCATCTGGCTGAGTTCCGAGCTGATGTTCTTCGCGGCCCTCTTCGCGATGTACTTCACCCTGCGATCGGTGACCGGACCGGATCACTGGAAGGAAATGGCGGATGCCCTGAACGTTCCGTTCTCGGGTACCAACACCGCCATCCTGGTGGCCTCCTCCCTCACGTGCCAGCTCGGCGTCTTCGCCGCTGAGCGCGGTGATGTGAAGAAGCTCCGTACGTGGTTCTCGATCACCTTCGTGATGGGTGCGATCTTCATCGGAGGTCAGATCTTCGAATACACGGACCTGGTCAAGGAAGAGGGGCTTTCGCTCTCCTCCGACCCCTACGGTTCCGTCTTCTACCTCACGACCGGATTCCACGGACTGCACGTGACGGGCGGCCTCATCGCCTTCCTCCTGGTCCTGGGCCGGACGTACGCGGCCAAGAGGTTCACACATCACCAGGCCACTGCGGCCATCGTCGTGTCCTACTACTGGCACTTCGTCGATGTTGTCTGGATCGGCCTCTTCGCCACGATCTACCTGATCAAGTAATCCGGGCGAGAAGCCCACATCCAGTAGCACCGACGCAGAAGATCCTGACACCGGGGTAATCCGTGAAAAAGCTCTCCGTACGACGACGCCATCCGCTGGCGGCGGTCGTCGTCCTACTCCTCGCGCTGGCGGCCACCGGGGGGCTGTACGCCGCGTTCGCGCCCGCGGACAAGGCACAGGCTGAGGAAACAGCCCAGTCCCTGAAGATCGACGAGGGCAAGAAGCTCTACGACGTCGGCTGCGCCAGTTGCCACGGAACCGGTGGACAGGGCAGCAGCGACGGCCCGAGCCTCGTCGGCGTGGGCGCCGCGGCCGTCGACTTCCAGGTCGGTACCGGCCGTATGCCGCTTCAGCAGCAGGGCGCCCAGGCGCCCCGCAAGAAGGTCATCTACTCCGAGAGCGAGATCGACCAGCTCGCGAGCTACGTCGCCTCGCTCGGCGCCGGTCCCGAGGTGCCGACCAAGAACCAGTACGACCCCGCCGGGTCGGACAGCGCCAAGGGCGGCGAGCTCTTCCGTACCAACTGCGCGCAGTGTCACAACTTCACCGGTGAGGGCGGTGCGCTGACGCACGGCAAGTTCGCTCCCTCGCTGGAGGGCGTCGACCCGAAGCACCTCTACGAGGCCATGCAGACCGGCCCGCAGAACATGCCCTCCTTCCCCGACACCACGATGCCGGAGAAGCAGAAGAAGCAGATCATCGCTTACGTCCGCGACGTCAACGGGGACAAGGCCACCAACCCCGGTGGTCTCAGCCTCGGGGGTCTCGGTCCCGTCAGTGAGGGTCTCTTCGCCTGGGTCTTCGGGCTCGGTGCGCTGATCGCCGTCGCCACGTGGGTCGCCGTCCGGACCGCAAAGGCCAAGAAGTCATGAGCAGCCAAGACAATCCCGAAGAGAACCTGCCCGCCGGGCAGGGCGCCGAGGAGCACTCGGCCGAGCTGGCGAAGAACCCCTTCGCCGACCCGGGGCTGCCGCCCCACGAGCACCGCATCCAGGACCTGGACGAGCGGGCCGCCAAGCGCAGCGAGCGCGTGGTCGCCTTCCTCTTCACCCTGTCGATGCTCGCGACGGCCGGCTTCATCGCCTCGTACGTGATCTTCAAGCCCCGCAAGATCGTCTACATCTGGCCCTTCGGGCACGTCAGCGCGCTGAACTTCTCGCTCGGCCTGACCCTGGGCCTCGCGCTGTTCTCGATCGGCGCCGGCGCCGTCCACTGGGCGCGCACCCTGATGTCGGACGTCGAGCTCGTGGACGAGCGGCACGACATCGAGGCCGACAATGACACCCGCGCGAAGGTCATCGCGGACTTCAAGCAGGGCGCCAAGGACTCCGTCCTCGGCCGCCGCAAGCTGATCCGCAACTCGATGTTCGGCGCGCTGGCCCTCGTACCGCTCTCCGGTGTCGTGCTCCTTCGCGACCTCGGTCCGCTGCCCGAGAAGAAGCTCCGCACCACGAAGTGGAAAAAGGGCTCGGTCATCGTCAACATGAACACCAACGAGCCGCTGCGTCCCGAGGACGTCATCACCGGTTCGCTGACGTTCGCCAAGCCCGAGGGCCTGGAGGAGACGGACCACGACTTCCAGAACCAGATCGCCAAGGCCGCCCTGATGATCATCCGGATCGCTCCGGAGAACATCAAGGACAAGCGCGAGCTGGACTGGTCGCACCAGGGCATCGTCGCGTACTCCAAGATCTGCACCCACGTCGGTTGCCCGATCAGCCTGTACGAGCAGCAGACGCACCACGTCCTCTGCCCGTGCCACCAGTCCACCTTCGACCTCTCCGACGGCGCCCGAGTGATCTTCGGCCCGGCCGGTCACCCGCTGCCGCAGCTGCGGATCGGCGTGAACGACGAGGGTTACCTCGAAGCGCTCGGCGACTTCGACCAGCCCGTCGGCCCTGCCTTCTGGGAGCGCGGATGAGCACCGAGACCACACACGCACCCGGCGCGGACGCGCCGGACCGCAGTCAGGCGCCCGCCGGGGAACGGCTCGCCGACTGGGCGGACGGACGGCTCGGCATCTACAGCCTGGCCAAGTCCAACATGCGGAAGATCTTTCCGGACCACCCGAGCTTCATGCTCGGCGAGATCTGCATGTACAGCTTCCTCATCATCATCCTCACGGGTGTGTACCTGACGTTGTTCTTCCACCCGAGCATGAACGAGGTGGAGTACAGCGGGCCCTACACGCCCATGCAGGGTCAGCTCATGTCGGAGGCGTTCTCCTCCACGCTGAAGATCAGCTTCGAGGTCCGCGGCGGTCTGCTCATCCGGCAGATCCACCACTGGGCCGCGCTCATCTTCCTCGCCGGCATGTTCGTGCACATGATGCGTGTCTTCTTCACGGGCGCCTTCCGCAAGCCGCGCGAGATCAACTGGCTGTTCGGCTTCCTGCTCTTCGCCCTCGGCATGTTCACCGGGTTCACCGGTTACTCGCTCCCGGACGACCTGCTCTCCGGCACCGGTGTCCGCTTCACGCAGGGCGCGATCCTGTCCGTGCCGATCGTCGGCACGTACATCTCGATGTTCCTGTTCGGCGGGGAGTTCCCCGGCGGCGACTTCGTCGCCCGGTTCTACTCGATCCACATCCTGCTGCTGCCCGGCATCATGCTCGGCCTCATGGTGGGCCACCTGATCCTGGTCTTCTACCACAAGCACACGCAGTACGCGGGTCCCGGCCGGACCGAGAAGAACGTCGTCGGCATGCCGCTGCTCCCGGTGTACATGGCGAAGGCCGGGGGTTTCTTCTTCCTCGTCTTCGGCGTCATCGCGGCCATCGCGGGCATCGCGACGATCAACCCGATCTGGGCGATCGGCCCGTACCGGCCGGACCAGGTGTCCACCGGCGCGCAACCCGACTGGTACATGGGCTTCGCCGAAGGCCTCATCCGTGTCATGCCCGGCTGGGAGATCAACCTGTGGGGCCACACGCTGGTCCTCGGTGTGTTCATCCCGCTGGTGGTCTTCGGCCTCGTCCTCGGCGCGATGGCGGTCTACCCGTTCATCGAGTCCTGGGTCACCGGCGACAAGCGCGAGCACCACATCCTGGACCGCCCGCGCAACGCCCCGGTCCGTACGGGCCTCGGTGTCGCCTGGGTGACGATGTACATGATCACGCTCGTCGGCGGCGGCAACGACCTGTGGGCCACCCACTTCCACCTGTCGCTCAACGCGATCAGCTGGTTCGTGCGGATCGGCTTCTTCGTCGGCCCGGTCCTCGCCTTCATCATCACCAAGCGCATCTGCCTCGGCCTCCAGCGCCGCGACAAGGAGAAGGTGCTGCACGGGCGCGAGTCCGGCATCATCAAGCGCCTGCCGCACGGCGAGTTCATCGAGGTGCACGAGCCGCTCAGCGCCGAGCAGCGCTACACGCTCACCGCGCACGAGCAGGTCAAGCCCTTCGAGATCGGTGAGACCACCGACGAGAACGGCGTCAAGCGCAAGGTCTCCGGCGCCGAGAAGGTCCGCTCCAAGCTCTCCAAGGGCTACTACGGCGACGGGACCCAGATCCCGAAGCCGACGGAGGAGGAGTACAAGGAGATCACGAGCGGCCACGGCCACCACTGATCCCCGCACTGTCACGCGACACGCCACCTGAGGGCCCCGCCCCGTCCCACCTTCCCGGTGGGCGGACGGGGCCCTTCGCGCTGCCCCCGCGCCGATAGGGTGGGGGGCGTCGAAACGGCGGCCGGCGCGCTGCGTCCCCGCCCCCGCACCCACACACCAGGAGCGGCCATGAGCGCTGTGCACCCCGTCGGAGGCGATACCGCGGCGGCCCGCTCCTGGCCGGCCGTACTCGACGGACTCCTCTCCGGCCGCGACCAGTCCGCGGCCGACACCGCCTGGGCGATGGACCGCATCATGCGGGGCGAGGCCACGGACGCGCAGATCGCGGGCTTCGCCGTGGCCCTGCGCGCCAAGGGCGAGACCGTCGAGGAGATCAGCGGCATCGTCGAGGCGATGTACGCGCACGCCCGCACCATCGAGGTGTCGGGCGAGTGCGTCGACATCGTCGGTACGGGCGGCGACGGGGCCAAGACCGTCAACATCTCCACGATGTCCGCCGTCGTCGTCGCGGGGACGGGGGCGAAGGTCGTCAAGCACGGCAACCGCGCCGCCTCCTCGGCGTCCGGGGCCTCCGACGTCCTGGAGAAGCTCGGCGTGAACCTGGAGCTGAGCCCGGAGCGGGTGGCGCGGGTCGCCGAGGAGGCCGGGATCACCTTCTGCTTCGCCGTGAAGTTCCACCCGGCGCTGCGGTACGTGGCGGCGGCGCGTGGTGAGCTGGGCATCCGGACGACCTTCAACTTCCTCGGCCCGCTCACCAACCCGGCGCGGGTCCGCGCTCAGGCCACCGGCGTCGCCGACGCCCGGATGGCGCCGATCATGGCCGGGGTGCTCGCCGCGCGCGGCTCCTCCGCGCTCGTCTTCCGCGGCGACGACGGCCTCGACGAACTCACGACGGCGGCGACCTCACGGGTGTGGATCGTCCAGGACGGCGCGGTGCGCGAGGAGAGCTTCGACCCGCGCGACGTGGGCCTCGGCCTCTCCCCGGTCTCGGCCCTGCGCGGCGGCGACGCCTCGCACAACGCCGAGGTGGCCCGGCGCCTCTTCGCGGGCGAGCGCGGCCCGGTCCGCGACGCGGTGCTCCTCAACGCGGCGGCGGCCCTCGCGGCACTGCGCCCGAGCGGGGAGGCGCTGAGGGACCGGATCGGCGAGGGCATGGCGCGGGCGGCCGAGTCGCTGGACTCGGGTGCCGCGGCGGCGGCGCTGGAGCGGTGGGTCGAGGCCAGCAACGCCTGAGGCGTCGGTGCGGGGGGTGGCACGGAGCCGTGTCACCCCCCGTTTCGCATCGTGGAACCCCCTGGGCCTCGCCCAGGTCTCTGTGGCAGGATGCGGGCAGGTCATGAGTGACAGCGACTACGGCCCCGGCCTGCTGTCCGGCAACCCTCCGTCCGTGGCGGGGTGCCCCGGGTGAAGACCTGGCCGCAGGCAGCGAGGTCTGCGGCAAGCGCGGACCCCTCCGCGCCCGACAGGGGCGTTGGCACACCTCCCTTTCGCGGCGTCAGGCACCAGGGGTCCTGGTCGTCGAGGGAGCGGTTCTCCGTGAGCAAGCGAATGTCGTAGGGCGCACACCCTTCATCACCCCAGGGTGCGGCGCCCTTCGCCGTCCCACACCGCCGGGCACTTCGTACCGCCCGCAACCCCAGCCTTCGCAGCTCGCCTTCCGCTGCCCTCCGTCTCACGTACGGGAGTTCGCCATGTCCGTTTCCGCCGCCTCCGCCTCGGTTCCCGCCTCCGCCGCCACCCCCGCCGCTCCGCTGCCCGTCCTCGGCCGCGAGGTGCGCGTGCCGCTCGTCACCGGGGGCGAGGTCGAGTACGCCGCGCTCGACTACGCCGCGAGCGCCCCGGCCCTGGAGCGCGTCTGGAACGATGTCGCCGCCTACGCCCCGTACTACGGCAGCGTGCACCGCGGTGCCGGTTACCTCTCGCAGCTCTCCACCGAGCTGTTCGAGACGGCCCGCGCCGACGTCGCCGCCTTCCTCGGCTGCCGCGAGGACGACGAGCTGGTCTTCACGCGCTCCACGACCGACTCGCTCAACCTCCTCGCCGCCGCGCTGCCCGAGGGGTGCGAGGTGTACGTCTTCGAGACCGAGCACCACGCCTCGCTGCTGCCCTGGCGCACCGCCGCCGTGACCCACCTCGACGCCCCGCGCGGCCCCGCCGAGGCCGTCGCGACGCTGGAGAGCGCGCTGAAGGCCCGCACCGGCACCGGGGCGGCGCTCGTGTGCGTCACGGGCGCGTCCAACGTGACGGGCGAGCTGTGGCCCGTCGCCGAGCTGGCCCGGGTCGCGCACGCGCACGGCGCGCGGATCGTCCTGGACGCCGCGCAGCTCGCCCCGCACCACCCCGTCTCGGTCAGCGCGCTGGACGTGGACTGGGTCGCCTTCTCGGGCCACAAGCTGTACGCGCCCTTCGGCGCGGGCGTCCTCGCGGGCCGCGCGGACTGGCTGGAGGACGCGGAGCCCTACCTCGCGGGCGGCGGCGCGAGCCGCGCCGTGAGCAGGCGCGCGGACGGCGGCGTGGACGTCGAGTGGCACACCGGCGCCGCGCGCCACGAGGCGGGTTCGCCGAACGTCATCGGCGCCTACGCGATCGCCTCCGCGTGCAAGGCCCTCACGGAGGCCGGTTTCGACGCGCTCGTCGCGCGCGAGCAGCAACTCGTGGCGCGGGTGCGGGACGGGCTCGCCGCGATCGAGGGCGTGCGCGTCCTCGGGCTCTTCGGCCCCGAGGCCGAGCGGGTCGGCGTGCTCTCCTTCGTCGTGAGCGGCTGGAACAGCTCGCACCTGGCGGCGGCCCTCTCGGCCGAGTACGGGATCGGGGTCCGCGACGGGCTCTTCTGCGCCCACCCGCTGGTGCGCACGCTGCTCGGCGCGGACGCCGGGGCGCCCGGCGAGTGCGGGGCGCCCGAGGGCGGCTCGCTCAACGCGGTGCGGGTCAGCTTCGGCGCCGGGACGCCCGACGAGCACGTCGAGCGCTTCCTGGGCGCGGTGCGCGAACTGGTCGAGCAGGGCGCGCGGTGGACGTACCGGACCGAGGGCGGGCGCTGCGTGCCGGCGGTCTGAGGGGGACGCACGGGAGGGGCGCCGGTCGCGGGACCGGCGCCCCTCTCTCGTACCTGCGCGGGGAAGGCGTCCCCCGGGAACCCGGTCTCAGGAATCGAGACCGATCGCGAAGGCCGCCTCCAGGTCGTGCTGCGAGTACGTGCGGAAGGCCACGTGCGTGTCGGTCGCGGCGACACCGGGGATCTTGCTGATCCGGTTCGGGATGATCTCGGCCAGGTCCTCGTGGCGGCCGACGCGGACCATCGCGATGAGGTCGTAGGAGCCGGTGACCGAGAAGACCTCGCTCACGCTGTCCAGCGCGGCGATGGACTCGGCGATCTCCGGGATTCGGTCGACGCTGGTCTTGATGAGCACGATCGCGGTGATCACGGCTGTTGGTCCCCTTCACTGTCCTGGTGGGCCCACTTTAGTCCGGGCCTCCGTCCCCGCCGCGCGGTCCCGTCCACAGGCCGTAGGGTTACGGGCAACATAAACGGCCTTTACCGAGTACGAGAAGGAAGCGAAGCGGACGATGACCGTTCCCCTGCCCACGGAGACCACGCGCTGGCGCTGCACCCTGTGCGGCAACCTCACCAGGTTCGACGTGAGCCGGTCGTCGAAGGTCGTCGAGTACGTCCACCTCGACCTCGCCGGGAAACCGAACGTCGAGGAGCGCGAAGTCGTGAGTGAGACGATCGACTCGGTCCGCTGCCGCTGGTGCAACGCGGTGGACCAGATCGAACTGGTGGACAGGCCGGGGCCGGCCGCCTGAGAGCCGGCCCGCACGAGCGAGTGGGGTGAGGACATGGTGGAGGAAGCGAACGCCGAGCCCGCCGGTGCGCCCCACGGCGCGGAGCGGGACGGTCACGAGGGCGGCGCTCACGAGGGCGGCGCTCACGAGGGCGCGGGGCAGTCGGCCGACGAGAGCGGACCCGAGCACGGGGCGCGCGGGCACGACGGGGACCGGGCGGGGGAGGCGCTGGAGGGGCCCTTGCCCGAAGGCGTCCGGCACCGGGTCGTCCAGTACGTGGCGACCTGTTTCGGCGGTCTCACCGTCGCCGAACTCCCCCCGCAACTGCGCCAGTACGCGCGGTTCACGCCGAGCAGACGGCTCAAGTACGCGGGCAACGCGATGGCCGCCGCGGTCGAGAACGACTCCGCCTTCCGCGCCCGGGTCGCCGAGCGGCTGTGCGCCGCGCAGCCGGAGTTGTGCGCGGCGCTGAACGAGGGCACCCCGCCGCCCGCCGCCGAGCCGGTGGACGTCGCCGCCGTCGCGTACCTGCTGCGGCCCCCGGGCTGGCTCAAACTCGTCGCCGCCGCCGGTGAGGAGGCCGAGCGGGCCGGGGCCGAGCGGATGGACGAGGCGGCCAGGGAGGAACTGGACCGGCTGCGCGCGGAGCGCGACGAGGCGCGCGAGCGCGGGCGGGCGGACAGCGAGCGGCTGCGCGGCGAGGTCGAGGGGCTGCGCCGCGAGAGCGACGCGGTACGGCGCAAGCTGCGGGCCGCGCAGAGCGACATCAAGCGCGGCGAGGCCGCGCTGCGCAAGGAGCAGGAGCGGGCGGAGGCCCAGCGCGTCGAACTCCAGGCACAGTTGAGCGCGGCCGAGAGCGAGACGCGGCGGGTGCGGGCGCGGCTCGGCGAGGTCGAGGCGGCCCTCGAGGCGAGCCGGAAGGCGACGCGCGAGGGGCGCAGCGTCGAGGACATGCGGCTGCGGCTGCTGCTCGACACGGTGCTCGACGCGGCGCAGGGGCTGCGGCGCGAACTCGCGCTGCCGCCCGTCTCCGTACGGCCCGCGGAGACCGTGGACGCGCGGGAGCCGGCGAAGTTCAGCCCGAAGGACATCGCGGCCCGCGCGCTCGCCGAGGACGACCCGGCGATCCTGGACCAGTTGCTCGCGCTGCCGCAGGCGCACCTCGTCGTGGACGGGTACAACGTCACGAAGACCGGTTATCCGATGATGCCCTTGGAGAAGCAGCGGCTGCGGCTGCTCGGCGGGCTCTCGCAGCTCGCGGCGCAGAGCGGGGCCGAGGTGACATGCGTCTTCGACGGCGCCGAACTCGCCGCCCCCGTGCTGCTCGCTCCGCCGCGCGGGGTGCGGGTGCTGTTCAGCAAGGCGGGTGTGACGGCGGACGAGTTGATCCGGCAGCTGGTGCGGGCGGAGCCGGTGGGGCGGCCGGTCGTCGTGGTGTCCACGGACAAGGAAGTGGCGGACGGGATCGCGAAGGCGGGAGCGCGGCCGGTGCCGAGTGTGATGCTTCTGAAGCGGTTGTCGCGGGGGTGACGTCGCGGGGCTCCGCCCCGGGCCCCGGTTTCGGGGCTCCGCCCCGCGCCCCGATTCGGGACTCCGCCCCGGACCCCGCTCCTCAAACGCCGCAGGGGCTGGAGATTGTGCGGTGGGATTTTCGGTGCGGGTTGGTTCGAGCTGGAGCATGCCGCGAACACATGTGCCCGGTATGGCTGTTGCGGCTTGGTTCGTATGATCTGTGACTGACGCGTTATCTGGTGTGCTTCGTGGGGCTTGGGGCGCGACGCTCGGTCAGTCCTTCGTCACCGCAGGTGGCTTACGGGTAAAGAAACCCCGGAGTCGCAGGTTTTTACCGGTGAGGATTTGAACTGATCACAAGAAGGTCACTACTGTCGGCCCGAACTCTCGCTCGGTTGATCACCCATCCGGGGTGGCGGTGAGAGGGCACCGCCCACCGGTGGATCGGTAGGCGGCTGGAGGAAGAAGGAGCTCGCCTTCGTGGCGTCCCACCGTCGACCGAAGCAGCCGAGCCGCGCCCGCGTGACCGTGCTCACCGCGACCGCCGCTGCTGCCGTGGCCCTCACTTCGCAGGCCGCGCACGCAGATCCCAAGCCCACCAAGTCCGAGGTGAAGTCGAAGGTCGACAAGCTCTACGACGAGGCGGAGCAGGCGACCGAGAAGCTCAACGGGGCGACCGAGAAGCAGAAGAAGCTGGAGAAGGAGGTCGACGCCATCCAGGACAAGGTGGCGCGCGGCCAGGACGAGCTGAACGAGCAGCGGCAGTCGCTCGGCGCCGTCGCCGCGGCCCAGTACCGTTCCGGCGGCATCGACCCCTCCGTGCAGCTCTTCCTCTCCGCCGACCCGGACTCCTTCCTCCAGCAGGCCGGTGCCCTCGACCAGCTCAGCGCGCAGCAGACGCAGCAGCTCAAGCAGATCCAGGCCAAGCAGCGCAAGCTCGCCCAGGAGCGCAAGGAGGCCGCCGACAAGCTCGCCGACCTCGCCGACACGCGCAAGGAACTGGGCAAGAAGAAGGGCGAGGTCAAGGCCAAGCTCGCCGAGGCCCAGCGCATCCTCAACTCGATGACGGCCGCCGAGAAGGCCGCGATGCAGGCGGAGCAGGACCGCGCCAACCGCGCCAGCGCGCGCACCGCGCTCACCTCGGCCCCCGGCACCACGGCCAATCCCGGCAAGGGCTCGGGCATGTCGGGTGCCGCGTTCTCCGCCGCGCAGACGCAGCTCGGCAAGCCGTACGTCTTCGGCGCCACCGGCCCCAGCTCCTACGACTGCTCGGGCCTCACCTCGTGGGCCTACCGGCAGGCCGGGGTCTCGCTTCCCCGTACCTCGCAGGCGCAGGCGAACGCCGGGACGCGCATCTACTCGCAGAGCCAGCTCCAGGTCGGCGACCTCGTGCTCTTCTACGGCGACCTGCACCACATCGGCCTCTACGCGGGCAACGGCCAGGTGCTGCACGCTCCCCGCACCGGCACCGTCGTGCGCTACGAGGCGATCGGCAACATGCCCTTCCAGTTCGGCGTGCGCGTCTGAACCTCGAACGGCCGTAACGGCGTTCACCGGAGCCCCGGGAAGCACCCGCTTCCCGGGGCTCCGTCGTGTCCCGTAACGGTCGCGCCACACCCGCCCGATCGGGGGAATCCCGCGCCGCCGTGCTGACCCGAAGGACCCGTCGTGACCTGCGTGGCGGCGGCGGAAGGCGGACGAACTCGCCCAAAGCGTGCGTCCGTCGGTCGTTGGTGCGCGCCCCGGGGTGCGGCTACTGTCGGCGCGCGTTCCGGCACAGCCGCCGGGTTCCGGCCCGGCGCGCGCCCGGGACCGCCCCGACGCACCGGGCCCCCGCGCCCGTGCCCCAGCGAAAGGACAGCGAACGCCGTGGCGTCTCACCGCCGTTCCCTCTCCACCGGGCGCACCGCGCGCGGCGCCGTCCTCACCGCCGCGGCCGCCGCCGCACTCGCCGCCGTACCGGCCGCCGCGCCCGCCGAGGCCGCCCCGCACCCCGACCGGCAGGAGGTGAGGGCGGGACTCGACCGGCTCTACGCCCAGGCGGAGCGCGCCACCGAGGCGTACAACAGGTCCGACGAACGCGCCGACAAGCTGCGCGCCACCGTGCGCCGCTCCACCGACGCCGTCGCCCGCGCCCAGGAACGCGTCAACACGATGCGCGACGCCGTCGGTTCGCTCGCCGCCGCGCAGTACCGCTCCGGGGGCATCGACCCCGCGCTCGCCCTCCTGCTCACCTCCGACCCCGACCGCTACCTCAGCCACGCGGCCCTCCTCGACCAGGTCGGCAACCAGCGCGCCGCCGAACTCGGCCACCTCCTCGGCGCCCAGCGCGAACTCGCCCAGGACCGCACCGAGGCGCTCCAGGCGCTGCGCCGCCTGGAGCGCACCCGCGAGGACGTCGCCCGGCACAAGCGCACGGTCGAGGCGAAGCTCTCCGCCGCGCGCCGCCTCCTCAACTCGCTGCCCGCCGAGGAGCGCGCCGCGCTGCGGGACGGGACCGCCGGGGGCCTGGGCGACCTCGCGGGCGCGGCGCACACACGGGCCGCGCGGGGCGCGGGCCCGGACCTGCCGCCCGGGACGGCCGCGGTCTCCGGGCGCGCCGCCGCCGCCGTCGCGGCGGCCCGTTCCGCGCTCGGCCGCCCCTACGTGTGGGGCGCCTCGGGGCCCGGGGCCTTCGACTGCTCCGGGCTCATGCAGTGGGCGTGGGGGAGGGCCGGGGTCGGTCTGCCCCGCACCTCGCAGGCCCAGGCGGGCGCGGGCCAGCGGGTGCCGCTCTCGCAGGCACGCCCCGGGGACCTCGTCACGTACCGCTCGGACGCGAGCCACGTCGGCATGTACGTCGGGGGCGGCCAGGTCATCCACGCGCCCCACCCGGGCGCGGCCGTGCGCTACGAGTCCGTCCACATGCTCCCGATCAACTCGGTGACCCGGCCCTGAGCCCCGGCGACGACGAGTTCCCGGCCGGTCGCGGGGACGCGGGACGGGGGTGCCCGGGGAGGGGTGGAGCCCCGCCGTATGCTCGCCGCGTGGCCCGAAGCCGACCCTCCCGCCCCCGCCCCGGACGCGCCGCGGCGCTCGCTCTCCTGCTGCTGCTCGGCGGCTGCGCGGGAGGGGGCGGCGAGAGCGGCGGCGACACGGGGAAGCGGGTGCGGGCCGTGCTCGACGCGCGCGGCGACGCCGTACGGGAACGGGACCGCGCCGACTGGCTCGCGACCGCGGCGCCCGGCCAGGCGCGCGAGGGCGCGGGGACCGTCTTCACCAATCTCGACGCCCTCCGGCCCAGCGCCTGGAGCTACCGCGTCACCTCCGTCACGCCCGAGGGCGACCACGCGGCGGTCCGCGCGACGCTCTCGTACCGTGTCCAGGGCTACGACAGCGCCCCCGTCACCGCACAGCGCGCCCTCACCCTGCGCCGCGTCTCCGGCCGCTGGTACGTGAGCGCCGACAAGCCCGCCCCCGGGGCCCCGCAACAGCTGTGGGAGCAGGGCCGGATGACCGTCGTGCGCGGCGCGGACTCGCTCGTGCTCGGCGTCGGACAGCCGCGCGCGAAGCTCGCGGACGTCGCGGGGCTCGCCGACGAGGCCGTGCCCGCCGTGCGCCGCGTGTGGCCCGAGCGGTGGGCGGGGCGGCTCATCGTGCTGCTGCCCGCCTCGCTCGACCGCATGGCAGCCCTCCTCGGCGAGAAGCCCGCCGACTACCGGGGGATCGCCGCCGTCACCACCGGCGAACTCGGCTCGGTGGCCCACGTGCCCGCCGACCGCGTCACCGTCAACCCCGAGGCGTACGAGGAACTCGGCTCCTTCGGCAAGCGCTTCGTACTCATCCACGAGGCCACGCACGTCGCGACCCGCTCCGCCACGACCGCCGAGACCCCGCTGTGGCTCTCCGAGGGCTTCGCCGACTGGACCGGTTACCACGGCAGCGGGCGCACCCCGCGCCAGGTCGCCCCCGAACTCGCCCAGGCGGTCCGCGAGGGCGAGGCGCCCACCGCGCTGCCCACCGACGCCGACTTCGCCTTCTCGGGGGACCCGGACCACCTCGCCCGCGCCTACGAGGGCGGCTGGCTCGCCTGCCGGATGATCGCCGAACAGTGGGGCGAGCCGAAACTGCGCGACTTCTACCAGGCGGTGGGGGAGCACAAGGGCCGGGACGGAGCGGTCGCCGCCGCCGCGCGCGGGGTGCTCGGGGTGAGCGAGGCGGAACTCGTGGGGAGGTGGCGCGGGTACGTGAGGGAGCAACTCGCCTAGACGTCCGCCACGCCCCGGCCCCGACCCCGCTCGCCTACGCGTCCGTCGTCGCCCACCCCGGCACCGGCTCGCGCTCCTCGCTCCCGCCGCGCGGCACGGCCCGTACCGTCTCCCGCCACAGCCCCCGGCAGGCGAGCACCGTCGCCGCCACGAGCAGCCCGTTGCGCACGACGAGCAGGCCGGTGCCGAACGGTGTCGAGCCGACCACGTCGCCGAAGTACACGGGGAACTCCAGCCACGTCACGAACGAGGCGATCACCGTGAGGACCACCGGGAGCGTCATCCGGCCGCCCCGGTACAGCAGGCACACCGCGCCGAGACCGAGGAGCCACACCAGGTACTGCGGGCTGATGACCCGGCTCGTCGTCGTGAAGAGCAGCAGCGCCGTGAACGCCGCGTCCGCGAACGTCGCCTCGCTCCACACCCGCGCCCGCACCCGCCACAGCACGAGCCAGCAGAGCGCGAGCACGCTGAGCACCTGCGCGAGCGTCGACACGAGCGGCACACCCGTGCCGAGGAACTCCATCGAGCCGTAGTGGAACTCGACGCGCCCGTCCCAGCCGAAGTGCCGCGCGAAGTGGAACACGAGGGCGCCCAGCGACTCGACCTCCGTGCCCCGGTCCCGCTGCGCCGTCAGGAAGGAGAGGCTGCCCGGCATCAGGAGCCCGAAGCCGGCGAGCAGCACGAGTCCCGTCACGGCCGCGCTCGTCCACGAGCGGCGCGTCCCGAGCCCGCGCGGCGTCCCGACGAGCAGCAGCACCGGCCACCCCTTGACGACCGCGCCGAGCGCCGCGAGCGCCCCGAAACCGCGCGCCCGGCGCGTGCCCACGAGCAGCGCGCCGACGGCGAGCGCCGTGACCATCACGTCGTAGCGCGCGTAGACCGTCGGCCCGAGCAGCGGCACGCCCACGACCCACACCCACACCCCGGCCCCGCTCCGTCCAGGGCGCCCCGCCGCGTACAGCAGGAGCGCCGTCACGAGCGCGTCGCACACGAGCGCGAGGACGAAGAACGCCGTCGCGTACGGCCAGAAGGGCAGCAGCTTCGGCGCGAGGATCGCGAGCGCCGCGCCCGGCGGGTACTGCCACGTCACGTCGTGCTCGGGAAAGCCGCCGCCGGACAGGACGTTCGCCCAGTTCTGGTACGTGACCGAGACGTCGCCCGTCACGTCGAGACCGGGCGGCACGATCACCTTGAGCACGGAGAGCAGGAGCAGCGCCCGCGTCGCCGCCCACACCACGCACGCGCCCGCCGTCCGCGTCCACGCCGTCCGCCCAGTCCGTCCGCTCACGTACCGTCCCGCTCTCGTCTCGTCACCTCGACCGCGCCCTTCGGGGGCCCGGGGTCCGGGTCATGATGCCTGCCCCACCCCTCCTGGGCCATCGCGCCGGGCGCTGTGTCCCGGTTCGCCCGCCGGGCGGCGGCAACGGGAGGGGTGCGGGCCTGGGCCCGCGCCGACCGGTACTGTCGGCGGCGATGGACAGGACCTTGATCGTCACCAACGACTTCCCGCCACGTCCCGGCGGCATCCAGTCGTTCCTGCACAACATGGCGCTCCGCCTCGAACCCGAGCGCTTCGTCGTCTACGCCTCGACGTGGAGACGGAGCCAGGAGGGCCGCGAGGCGACGGCCCGCTTCGACGCCGAGCAGCCCTTCCGCGTGCACCGCGACCAGACCACGATGCTGCTCCCCACCCCGCGCACCACCGCGCGAGCCAAGCTGCTCCTGAAGCGGTACGAGGCGACCTCGGTGTGGTTCGGCGCCGCCGCCCCGCTCGGGCTCATGGCCCCCGCGCTGCGCGCCGCGGGGGCCACGCGGCTCGTCGGCACGACGCACGGGCACGAGGCGGGCTGGGCGCAACTGCCCGGGGCCCGTGAGCTGCTGCGGCGGATCGGTGAGGGCACCGACACGCTCACCTACCTCGGCGCCTACACGCGCGCGCGGATCGCCCGCGCGCTCACCCCCGAGGCGGCGGCCCGCATGGTCCAGCTCCCGCCGGGCGTCGACGAGAAGGTCTTCCACCCCGGCTCGGGCGGGCTCGCGCTGCGCGCCGCGCTGGGGCTCGCGGACCGTCCCGTCGTCGTGTGCGTCTCGCGCCTCGTGCCGCGCAAGGGACAGGACACGCTCATCCGGGCCTGGCCCGCCGTGCTCCGCGCGCAGCCGGACGCCGTGCTCCTGATCGTCGGGGACGGGCCGTACGGGGAGGACCTGCGGCGCCTCGCGCGCGAGAGCGGCGTCGCGGACTCCGTGCGGTTCACGGGCGGCGTCCCGTGGTCCGAACTGCCCGCGCACTTCGGCGCGGGCGACGTCTTCGCGATGCCGTGCCGCACGCGGCGCGGAGGGCTCGACGTGGAGGGCCTGGGAATCGTGTACCTGGAGGCCTCGGCGACGGGGCTGCCCGTCGTGGCGGGGGACTCCGGGGGCGCGCCGGATGCCGTCAAGGAGGGCGAGACCGGATTCGTCGTGCGCGGCGAGAGCGTCGCGGAGACGGCGGAGCGGATCGTCGCCCTGCTCGGGGACGCGGGACTGCGGGAGCGGATGGGCGCCGCGGGACGGGCGTGGGTGGAGGAGAAGTGGCGGTGGGACCTGCTGGCGGAGCGGCTCAAGGAGCTGCTGTAGCGGGGCGGCCGGGGTGAGGGCGGCCGGGGGGCCGCCTCCGCCGCCTCACTTCCGGTACAGCGCCTCGATCTCCAGCGCGTAGTCCTTCGTGACGACCGAGCGCTTGAGCTTGAGCGAGGGGGTCACGTGGCCGGACTCCTCGGTGAACTGCGTGTCGAGGACGCGGAACTTGCGTACCGACTCCGCCTTCGAGACCGCGAGGTTGCCCTCGTCCACGGCCTCCTGGAGCGCGGCGAGCAGCTCCGGGTCCTCGCGCAGCGCCGCGACCGTCGCCTCGGGCTTGCCGTGGTCCTTCGCCCAGTGGGCGAGGAACTCCTCGTCGAGCGTGAGGAGCGCGCCGACGAAGGGGCGGCCGTCGCCCACGACCATGCACTCGGCGACGAGCGCGTTGCCCCTGACGCGGTCCTCGATGACGGCCGGGGCGACGTTCTTGCCGCCCGCCGTCACGATGATCTCCTTCTTGCGGCCCGTGATCGCGAGGTAGCCGTCCGCGTCGAGCGTCCCGAGGTCGCCGGTGTGGAACCAGCCGTCCGCGAGCGCCTCCGCGGTCGCCGCCTCGTTGTTCCAGTACCGCGTGAACAGGTGCTCGCCGTGGAGCAGGACCTCCCCGTCGTCGGCGATCCGCACCACCGAACCGGGCAGTGGCTGTCCCACCGTGCCGATCTTCTGCCGGTCCCAGGGGTTGAAGGCCGTCGCGGCGCAGGACTCGGTGAGCCCGTACCCCTCCAGGACCGTGAAGCCGATGCCGCGGAAGAAGTGCCCGAGCCGCTCGCCGAGCGGCGCGCCGCCCGAGATCGCGTACTCGCCGCGCCCGCCGAGCACGGCGCGCAGCTTCGCGTAGACGAGCTTGTCGAAGAGCGTGTGGCGCAGGCGCAACCCGAGCGAGGGCCCCTGCGGGGTGTCCTTCGCACGGCTGTACGCGATCGCCGTATCGGCCGCGCGGTCGAAGATCCGGCCCTTGCCGCCGGCCCGCGCCTGCGCGCGCGCCGCGTTGTAGACCTTCTCGAAGACGCGCGGGACGCCGAGCACCATCGTCGGCCGGAAGGCGCTCAGCTCCTCGGTGAGGTCCTTGACGTCGGGCGCGTGGCCGAGCTTGATCGGTGCCATGAGCGCCGCGACCTCGACGAGCCGTCCCAGGACGTGCGCGACGGGCAGGAAGAGCAGGACCGAGCACTCGCCGGTGCGGAAGAGCGGCTTGAGGCGCTCCACGACGTTGCCGCACTCGGCGAAGAAGTTGCGGTGCGTGAGGACGCAGCCCTTGGGGCGGCCCGTCGTGCCCGAGGTGTAGACGATCGTCGCCGGGTCGTCCGCGCCGACCGCCGCGGCCCGCTCGTCGAGGGCGCTGTCCGGTACGCCGGCGCCCGCCGCCCCCAGCGCGCCGATCGCGTCCTCGTCGAGTCGCCACACCTGCTTCAGCGCGGGCAGCCCCTCCCGTACCGCCTCGACCGCCCGCGCGTGCTCGCCGCTCTCCACGACGCACGCGACCGCGCCCGAGTCGCCGAGAATCCACCGCACCTGCTCCTCGGAGCTCGTCTCGTAGACGGGCACGGTGACCGCTCCGGCCATCCAGACGGCGAAGTCGACGAGGGTCCACTCGTAGCGGGTACGGGACATGAGCCCGACGCGGTCGCCGGGGCCCACGCCCGAGGCCACGAGCCCCTTGGCCACCGCGGTGACCTCGGCGAGGAACGTCGTCGAGGTCACGTCGCGCCACACCCCGTCGACCTTCCGGCCGAGCACCGCCACGTCCGGGTGCCGCGCGGCGTTGCGGCGGACGATGTCGGCCAGGTTGCCGGCCGCGGGGACCTCGTACAGGGCCGGAAGGCTGAACTCGCGCAAAGCTGCTCCTCGTAGGGCACCGGTGGTCACCCCGTGGAGTGCGGGTGGGCCGCGACGGTGCGGATGCCCCCGGCGGGGGGCAGGACGGACTGCCCGGACGTTACCCACCGGTAAGCGGTTCCGATAGGGGGGTCCGGAGAGATGTTCACTCCGTCACACTCCCTCGTGGGGGCTTGCGGGAAGGGTAGTCCCCCGCAGCGGGCTTCGGGGAGTAACCGCAGGTGAGGGCCGTGCGTCGGGCGCGTACTAGGCTGCACGCATGACGCGGGTTCATGTGGTGAGTGACGTGCACGGGAACGCGCGGGATCTCGCGCACGCCGGGGACGGGGCCGACGCCCTCGTATGCCTCGGGGATCTCGTCATGTTCCTCGACTACGCCGACCACGCGAACGGCATCTTCCCCGACCTCTTCGGCACCGCGGCCGCCGACCGGATCGTCGAACTGCGCACCGCGCGCCGCTTCACCGAGGCGCACGCCTTCGGCCGCGCCCTGTGGGAGGCCCTCGGCGAGGAGCCGGGCCCCGCCATCGAGCGCGCCGCCCGCGAGCAGTACGCGCGCCTGTTCGCCGCGATGCCCACGCCCACGTACGCGACCTTCGGCAACGTCGACCTCCCGCACCTGTGGCCCGAGTACGCGCACGCGGGCGTCACCGTCCTCGACGGGCAGCGCGCCGAGATCGGCGGCCGCGTCTTCGGCTTCGTCGGCGGCGGCCTGCGCACCCCGATGCGCACCCCCTACGAGCGCGACGAGGAGGAGTACGCGGCCCTCGTCGAGCAGCTCGGCGAGGTCGACGTGCTGTGCACCCACATCCCGCCCGACGTGCCCGAACTCTGCTACGACACCGTCGCGCGCCGCTTCGAGCGCGGCAGCGGCGCCCTGCTCGCCGCGATCCGCCGCACCCGCCCCCGCTACCACCTCTTCGGCCACGTCCACCAGCCGCTCGTGCGCCGCACGCGCATCGGCGCCACCGAGTGCGTGAACGTCGGTCACTTCGCGTCGACCGGCCGTCCCTGGGCCCTCAGCTGGTGAGTACGGGCCCCGGCGAGGCGCGTGCCGGGGAGCGGTAGCCTTGCCGCGCGGGCCCCGCACCGCGTCCCCGCCACCCGGCAGCACGGAGGAGTCACGGCGATGGCCGAACACACCAGCTCAAGCATCACCATCGAGGCCGCGCCGGCCACGGTCATGGGTGTGATCGCCGACTTCGCCCGCTACCCCGACTGGACCGGCGAGGTCAAGGAGGCCGACGTCCTCGCGCGCGACGCCCAGGGCCGCGCCGAGCAGGTCCGCCTCGTCATGGACGCGGGCGCCATCAAGGACGACCAGACCCTCGCCTACACGTGGGTGAGCCCCGACGAGGTCACCTGGACCCTCGTCAAGTCCCAGATGCTGCGCTCCCTCGACGGCTCCTACCGGCTGCGCGCCAAGGGCGACGCGACCGAGGTGACCTACCAGCTCACCGTGGACGTCAAGATCCCCATGCTCGGCATGATCAAGCGCAAGGCGGAGAAGGTCATCATCGACCGAGCCCTCGCCGGGCTGAAGAAGCGCGTCGAGTCCGGCACGGCGCCCGGCACCGAGGGCTGACCCCCTCCGTGCGCACCGTCCTCGTCACCGGACCCGGCGGGGCCGGACGCACCACGCTCGCCGCCGCCACCGCCCTCACCGCGGCCCGCGCCGGAACCCCCACGCTCCTGCTCACCCCGGGTCCCGTGCCCCTCGGCACCGCGCCCGCCCCCGGCCTGCGCGTCGTCGCCGCCGACCCCGACGCCGCCTTCCGGAACGGGGTCGGCGCACTCCAGGACCGCGCGGGCGCCCTCCTCGGACTGCTCGGCGCGGCACCCCTGGAGGACGGCGAACTGGCGCCGCCGCCCGGACTCGCCCCGTACGCCCTCCTCGCCGCGCTCCACCGGCACGCCACGGAGCCGTACGGCCTCCTCGTCGTGGACCTCCCGGCCGGCACCGAGGGGCTCGCTCTCCTCGCCGCGCCCGCCCTGCTGCGCCGCTACCTCGACCGGCTCCTGCCCCGGCAGCGCCAGGCGGCGCGCGCCCTGCGGCCCGTCCTCGGCAAGCTCGCGGGCGTCCCGCTGCCCGGCGCGGAGTGGTACGAGGCCGCCGCGCGGGCGGAGGCCGCGCTCGCCGCGAGCGAGGCGCTCCTCACCGGACCGGAAACGAGCCTCCTGCCCGTCCTCGTCCCGGGCCGCGCCGGTACGGAGGCGCTCCGCCTGACCCGGATCGCCGCGAGCCTGCACGGCCTCGCGCTCGATCGTCCGCTCGCCAACCGCGTCCTGCCCGAAGGGGCCTTCGGCGCGGCGGCCCAGCACGCGGCCCTCAAGACGTTGGAGGACGTGCGCGAGATCCCGCACCTCGGCGCCGAACCGGCGGGCCCCGCCGGCCTCGAAGCCCTCGGCGCCCCGCTGCCCGGCGAGCCCGCGAGGGCCCCGGAGTGGACCCTGCACGACCTGCGGGCCGAGACGGGTCTCATCGAGTGGCATGTCCCCCTGCCGGGAGCCGAGCGCGGGGAACTCGACCTCTACCGCTTCGAGGACGAACTCGCCGTCACGGCGGGCCCCTTCCGCCGTACCCGCCCCCTGCCCTCGGCCCTGCGCCGCTGCGACGTCACGGGAGCGGCCCTGCGGGACGGCGTGCTGCGGGTCCGGTTCCGGCCGACGCCGGGGCTGTGGCCGGAGGGCTGAGAGGGGCCGCCCCGGGGCTGCCGCGTTCCGCGGCGCGGTCCGGTACCGTCGAAGGCACCACCGTGTCCCAGGAGTCCGCCATGAGCGAAGCCCATTCCTCCCAGCCGCCCGAGGACCCCGAGGGCGACGCCTGGTCCGAGGCCTGCGCCGAGGACCTCGCCGCCGAGCGCGAGCGCCGTGCCGGGGAGGGGCGGGCCGAGACCGGTTCCGCCGCCGAGGAACTGCTGCGCCTCGCCGACACCCTCGCCGAGAAGCTGACCGGCCTCACCTCCCGCGCCGCGGGCCCGCTCCAGGGCGAGGCCGTGCGCCAGGCCGTCGGTCAGGCCCGCTCCTTCGTGGAGCCCGTCCTCGCCCGCAACCCCGAAGTGCTCGATCACCTCGCGGCGGCCGGCTCCGAACTCCTCGCCGCCTACCGCTCCGCCGTCACCGGCCAGGAAGCCCGCTGGACGCGCGAGAAGCCGCCCCGGGGCCCCGCCGGCGACCCCCTGCGCAAGCCCCCGCCCGAAGAGGGCGAGGGCGGCCGGGGGGAGCGCATCGATCTCGACTGACAGGCCCTCGCGTAAGGTTGAGCCTCAGCGGGGCTCGACCGAAAACTGAGGGACACATGGGACTCACCATCGGCGTCGACATCGGCGGTACCAAGATCGCGGCTGGAGTGGTGGACGAGGAGGGCGCGATCCTTTCCACGTTCACCGTGCCCACGCCGCCCACCGCCGAGGCCATCGTCGACGCGATCTCCAGCGCGGTCGCCGGGGCCAGCAAGGGACACGACATCGAGGCCGTGGGCATCGGCGCGGCCGGGTACGTGGACGACAAACGGGCCACCGTCCTGTTCGCACCCAACATCGACTGGCGGCACGAGCCGCTCAAGGACAAGGTCGAGAAGCGCGTCGGCCTCCCCGTCGTCGTCGAGAACGACGCGAACGCCGCCGCCTGGGGCGAGTACCGCTTCGGCGCGGGCCAGGGGCACGAGGACGTCATCTGCATCACCCTCGGCACCGGGCTCGGCGGCGGCATCATCATCGGCAACAAGCTCCGGCGCGGACGCTTCGGCGTCGCCGCCGAGTTCGGCCACATCCGGGTCGTCCCCGACGGCCTCCTGTGCGGCTGCGGCAGCCAGGGCTGCTGGGAGCAGTACGCCTCCGGGCGCGCCCTCGTCCGCTACGCCAAGCAGCGCGCCAACGCGACCCCGGAGAACGCCGAGATCCTGCTCGGCTTCGGCGACGGCACGCCGGACGGCATCGAGGGCAAGCACATCAGCCAGGCCGCCCGCCGGGGCGACCCGGTCGCCGTCGACTCCTTCCGCGAACTGGCCCGCTGGGCGGGGGCCGGGCTCGCCGACCTCGCCTCGCTCTTCGACCCCTCCGCCTTCATCGTCGGCGGCGGCGTCTCGGACGAGGGCGACCTCGTGCTCGACCCGATCCGCCGCTCCTTCCGGCGCTGGCTCATCGGCGGAGCCTGGCGCCCGCACGCCCAGGTGCTCGCCGCCCAGCTCGGCAACAAGGCCGGACTCGTCGGCGCGGCCGACCTGGCCCGGCAGGGCTGAACCCGGCTCGTACCCGGGCCTGTTGACGTGGTGCCGCCCCGCCTGTGGCGGGGCGGCACCCGTCTGTCCGGGGTCCGTGATCTTGAGGGGCGGGCACGTGCTTAGCTTGGGCGCCATGAGCACCGCCGCGCCCCAGAGCCTGCCCGCTTCCCGCACCGAGGAGGACGGCTCGGCCGTCGTACGAGTCCTCAGCTACAACATCCGCTCGATGCGCGACGACACCACCGCGCTCGGCCGGGTCATCCGCGCCTGCGACCCGGACCTCGTCCTGATCCAGGAGGCCCCGCGCTTCTTCCGCTGGCGCAAGGCCCTCTCCCGCCTCGCGCGTTCGGCCGGGCTCGTCACCCTCGCGGGCGGTGCGACCGCCGCGGGGCCCGCGCTGCTGTGCGCGATGCGGGCGACCGTCGAGCGGACCGAGGACGTGCTTCTTCCGCTGACGCCGGGTCTGCACCGGCGCGGCTTCTCGACCGCCGTCGTGCGGTTCGGCGCCGTTCGCCTCGGCGTGGTGAGCTGCCACCTGAGTCTGGCGAAGGACGAACGGCTGGCACAGGCACGGCTGTTGACGGAGCGGGTGGCGGGGATGGGGGTCTCGCACGTCGTCGCCGGGGGCGATCTCAACGAGGGGCCGCGCGGGAGGGCCTTCCGGCATGTGGCGGCGAAGCTGCGGGACGCGTTCGCCGCGCGGGCCTGGGGCGGGGAGTTCACCTCCACGGCCGTTGATCCGTATCAGCGGATCGACGCGGTGTTCGTGACGGAGGGGATCGAGGTGCTGGGGTGCGGGGTTCCTGACGTGGTGGGGGCGGACGTCGCTTCTGATCACCTGCCGGTGCTGGCCGTGCTGAGGGTTCCGGCAGTGTGAGCCCGCTCGGGCCTCCGCCCCGGGTGGTTCACACCACCGCGCCCCTCCCCGGGTCGTCCTCGTCCTCGTCGTCCCCCGCGCCCATGCGGATGACCAGCGTCACGAAGCCGCCGACGAAGCCACCGATGCACAGCGTCGCGAGCCACCAGGTCATGTCCCAGTCGAGGAGCACGGCCAGGAGGGTCAGGACCGGGCCGCCGATCACCGCGAGCCACGCGAACTTCGAGGTCACGTCGGATTCGGGGAGTTCGGGGTCCGGCGGGACGAAGTGGCCCTCGTCCTCCTCCGCCGGGGTGTGGTCGCGCGGGCCCGGGGGCGCCGGGGTGGCGCGGACGCCGGGCGCGAAGGCGACCGAGCCGCCGAGCGCCGGCTTCTCCGGGGGCTTCTCCTCCTCGCCCTCCGGGGGAGCCGCGGCGTTCCGCGAGCGCGTCTCCAGGTCCGCCAGGTCCTCGACCGACTTGAAGGGCTTCGTGCCCGGCGGGTCGTCCGGCTCCTCGCCGTAGCCCGCGACGATCGCCGCCCACGCGGCCTCCTCGTCGAGCGGGGGCACGCCGCTCTCCTCTGGCTCCCTGCTCTCCTCGCGCTCCGCGCCGTTCTCAGCCACCGCTGGCCGTCCCTTCCTGGCCGACAAGGCCGACATGGGCGTACTCGGGGGCGATCCGGGCCACGAAGGACTCGCTCTCCGCGAAGATCCGGTCCGCGTCGTTGTCCAACGTCGCGACATGGTGACTGTGTTCCAGGACCAGTTCGGTGGTGTCCGCCGAGGAGACCCGCGCGAGCACGCGCGCCGAGTCGGCTGACGGTACGACGTGGTCGGTGGCGCTGCGCAGCAGGAGCAGCGGCCGCGACACGCGCGGCAGGTCGCGGTCCACGATCCGGAAGAAGCGCCGCAGCGAGTGCGCGGCGTGCAGCGGGACCCGCGTGTAGCCGGTCTCCTCGACCCCCTCCTTCGCGATGTCGCTGACGATCCCCTTCGTCGAGGGCAGTACGTGCCGGGCCACGGGCAGCGCGTGCGCCGCGAGGCCGTGCACCTTGAGCGCCGGGTTCACCAGGACGAGGCCCGCGACCGCGTCGCCGTGCCGTTCCGCGAGCCGGAGCGCGAGCGCCCCGCCCATCGAGAGCCCCGCCACGACCACCGTCGCGCACCGCTCGCGCAACTCGGCGAAGGCCCGGTCCACCTCCGCGTACCAGTCCTGCCAGCCGGTGACCTGGAGGTCCTGCCAGCGGGTGCCGTGACCGGGCAGCAGCGGCAGCGACACGCTCAGCCCGCGTGCCGCCAGGTACGCGGCCCACGGCCGCAGCGACTGCGGGCTCCCCGTGAAGCCGTGGCACAAGAGGACTCCGGTGGCACCGCCCTCGTGGCGGTAGGGCTCGGCTCCGGGGATGACCGGCACGACGGGCTCCTTCGGTGAGCGATCGACGACGAACGAGAGGACGGAGGAGGCGGGACGGCGGACGGACGAAGCGGCGGGCGCGAGGGCCCGGACACGCGGGCCCGTACATGACCCTCATGCCCGGGGGAACAGGCACAGTACGGTGTCGCGGCGTATTTCACCGTACGCGACCGGACCGACACCGACCAGGGTCCTGGGCGGCCGGGAACGGCCGTGCGAGGGCCCGGGCCGGTATGGTCGGCCACGACGGAGGACGGAAGGCGGAGCGGTGATCTACAACGCGATGAAGCACTCCCTGGGTGCCTCGCTCAAGGTGGCGTTCCGGCCGTGGGTCGAGGGCATGGAGAACATCCCCGAGGAAGGCCCCGCGATCCTCGCGAGCAACCACCTCTCCTTCTCCGACTCCTTCTTCCTCCCCGCCGTCCTGGAACGCCGGGTGACCTTCATCGCCAAGGCCGAGTACTTCACCACCCCCGGGGTCAAGGGCAGGCTGACGGCCGCCTTCTTCAAGGGCGTCGGACAGCTCCCCGTGGACCGCTCGGGCGGGCGCGGCGCGGGCGAGGCCGCGATCAAGAGCGGCATCGACGTCCTCGCGCGCGGCGAGCTCTTCGGCATCTACCCCGAGGGCACCCGTTCCCCCGACGGCCGCCTCTACCGCGGCAAGCCCGGCGGCCTCGCCCGCGTCGCCCTCGGCAGCGGTGCCCCCGTCATCCCCGTCGCCATGATCGACACCGAGAAGATCCAGCCCCCCGGCAAGGCCGTCCCCAAGCTCATGCGGCCCGGCATCCGCATCGGCAAGCCCCTCGACTTCAGCCGCTACGAGGGCATGGAGGGCGACCGCTTCATCCTCCGCGCCCTCACCGACGAGGTCATGTACGAGATCATGAAGCTCTCGGGCCAGGAATACGTCGACATCTACGCCACCGCGGCCAAGCGCCAACTGGCGGAGGCGGCGAAGGCCGAGGCGGCGAAGGCGGGCAGGACGAAGGCCGCCTGAACCTCCGGGCCCGGCGAGGAACCCCGGGGCGGGCAGGCACGTCTCCCTCCGCGAGCGCGCCGCCCGTAGGCTGCCTCCCGGGGACCGGGCCGGACGCCCGGCAGGCGGACACGGGGAACACGAGGACATGGCCACGAGCGACAACGCCCCGCCGAAGGCGGCGAACCGCCTCGTCGAGCGCCCCTTGTGGCAGGCCCTCACCGCCTACCGCCTCCTCACCGCCTGCTACGCCCTCGCCCTCTTCCTCGCCGAGCGCGAGCACTTCGCCCGCCCCGCCGTCGCCTGGGCCTTCTACGCCGTCCTCCTCCCCTGGACGGTCCTCACCCTGCCCCGCGTCCGCCAAGAGGCCCGCTGCACCCGGCCCTTCCTCGTCGCCGACCTCCTCCTCGCCCTCACCGGCGTCCTCCTCACTCCCCTCGCGGACGGCGCCGCGCGCGTGGCGAGCGGGGTGCCGACGCTGCCCTCGATATGGACCGCCGGCGCCGTCCTCGCCTGGGCGCTCAAGGGCGGCTGGCGCCCTGCCGCCGTCGCCTCCGTGCTCGTCGGCATCGCGAACGTCGTGCAGCGCGGCACCCCGAGCCAGAGCACCCTGCACGCCGTCCTCCTCGTCTGCATCGCCGCGATCGCCATCGGGTACGTCGTCGAGGTCGCCCGCGCCTCCGAGCGCACCCTCGCCCGCGCCCTGGAGATCGAGTCCGCGACCCGCGAGCGCGAACGCCTCGCCCGCGACATCCACGACGGCGTGCTCCAGGTCCTCGCCATGGTGCAGCGGCGCGGTACCGCGCTCGGCGGCGAGGCGGCGGAGCTGGGCAGGCTCGCGGGCGAGCAGGAGACGGCCCTGCGCGCGCTCGTACGGGGCGGACCGCCACCCGCCGCGCCCAGCCCCGGGAAGCCGGGCGCTCCCGTCGACCTCATGACGCTCCTCGCCCCGCTCGCGGACGCCCGCACGAGCCTCGCGGGCCCGGGCACCCCCGTACCGCTCGCCGCCCACGCCGCCCGCGAGCTGACCGCCGCCGTCGCCGCCGCGCTCGACAACGTCGGGCGGCACGCGGGCGAGGAGGCGCGAGCCTGGCTGCTTGTCGAGGACGAGACGGACGCGGTGCTCGTGACCGTGCGGGACGACGGCCCCGGCATCCCCGAGGGCCGCCTCGCCGAAGCCGCCGAGCAGGGTCGTCTCGGCGTCGCGCAGTCGATCAGGGGCCGCCTCGCCGACCTCGGCGGCAGCGCGGCCCTCCTCTCGGTCCCGGGCCAGGGCACCGAGGTCGAACTGCGCCTGCCGCGCCCGCCCGAGAGCACCAACGACCGGAAGGACAGCGCCCGATGAACGCGCCCGCACAGACCGCCCGCGTCATGGTCGTCGACGACCACCCGATGTGGCGGGACGCCGTCGCCCGCGACCTGGAGGCCGCCGGTTTCGAGCTCGTCGCGACCGCGGGGGACGGGCCGCAGGCCGTGCGCCGCGCGAGCGCCACGCGCCCCGACGTCCTGGTCCTCGACCTCAACCTGCCGGGCCTGCCCGGCGTCGAGGTCTGCAAGCGGCTCGTACGGGAACTGCCCGAGCTGCACGTCCTGGTGCTCTCGGCCTCCGGCGAGCACGCCGACGTCCTGGAGGCAGTGAAGTCCGGCGCCACCGGCTACCTCGTGAAGTCGGCGAGCACGGAGGAACTGATCGAGGCGGTGCGCCGGACGGCCGTCGGCGACGCGGTCTTCACCCCCGGACTCGCCGGGCTCGTCCTCGGCGAGTACCGCAGGCTCGCGGCCGAGCCGGAGCCGAAGACCTCCGGCGGGGGGCCGGAGACCCCGCGTCTCACCGAGCGCGAGACGGAGGTGCTGCGGCTGGTGGCGAAGGGCCTGAGCTACAAGCAGATCGCGGAGCGGCTCGTCATCTCGCACCGGACGGTGCAGAACCACGTGCAGAACACGCTGGGGAAGCTGCAGCTGCACAACCGGGTCGAACTCGTCCGCTACGCGATCGAACAAGGGCTGGACGACCCGGCCTGAGGACCCTGGGGAGCGCCCCTCGGCCGCCGTAGTGTGGGCCGCCCAGACACAGGGAGTTGACGTGGACGTACTCGCGTTCGGGGTGCAGGCCGACGAGCGGCCGTTGATCGAGGCCGCCTTCGCCGGGGAGTGCGAGGTGCGCTGCGTCGATGTCTTCCTCACGGCCGACACCGCCGCCATCGCGCACGGCCACGAGGCCATCTCGACCAGCGTCAACTGCGAGCTCGGGCCCGAGGCCCTCCAGGCTCTCGCCGCCGGCGGCACGCGGATGGTCGCCCAGCGCTCCACCGGCTTCAACAACATCGACCTCGACGTCGCCGAAGCCCTCGGCCTCACCGTCTTCCGCGTCTCCTCCTACTCCCCGTACTCCGTCGCCGAGTTCGCCTGGTCGCTCGCCATGGCCGTCAACCGCAACCTCGTGCGCGCCGCGATCCGCACCCGCGACTTCGACTTCCGCCTCCACGGCCTCATGGGCCGCGACTTCCACGGCCGCACCGCCGGAATCATCGGCACCGGCAGAATCGGCACCGCCTTCGCCTCGATCGCGCGCGGTTTCGGGATGCGGCTGCTCGGCTGGGACGTCCACGAGAACCCGGACTGCCGCGCCCTCGGCGTGGAGTACGTGGACCGCGACCGCCTGCTGCGCGAGTCCGACCTCGTCAGCCTCCACGTACCGCTCCTGCCCACCACCGCGCACCTCCTCGACGCGCGGGCGCTGCGCCTGATGAAGGACGACGCGCTCCTCGTCAACTCCAGCAGGGGCGGGCTCATCGACACGGAGGCGCTCGTGGGGGAGTTGCGCAAGGGGCGGTTCGCGGGGGTCGGGCTCGACGTGTACGAGGCGGAGAGCGGGCTCTTCTTCCTCGACAAGTCCCTGGAAGGGGTGGACGACGACGTGCTGGCCCGTCTCATGACGTTCCCGCACGTCATCGTCACCTCGCACCAGGCGTACTACACCGAGGACGCCGTGGGGCAGATCATCGCGGCGACCCTGGAGAACGTGCGGGACTGGGGGGCGGGGCGGCGGACGCCGAACGTCATCGTGCCGCGGGCACCAGAAGCCGTGTGATCACCTCCCGCACCACCTCCACCCCTCCCAGGCTCAGCACCGACTCCGGGTGGAACTGGACCGAGGCGAAGCCGGGGCCGCGAAGCGCGTGGACCTCGCCGCTCGCCGGGTCGCGGCTCACCTCGATGCCGTGGGCCGCGAGTTCGGTGGCCGCCTCGTCGTCGCAGCGGGCGACGAAGCTGTTGTAGAAGCCGACCGTCTCGCGGCGGCCGAAGAAGCCGATCTCCGTCTGCGCGCCCTGGTAGGGGACGTCCTTGCGGACGAGGGGGAGGCCGAGGCGCTCCGCGATCAGCTCGTGGCCCAGGCACACGCCGAGCACGCCGTGCCGGTGGCCGGCGAGCAGCGCGTCCGCGAGCGCCCCGAGGCGCCGCATCCGGGGGTCCGCGCGGTCGGCGGGATCACCGGGCCCGGGGCCCAGCACGACCTGGCCCTCGTGGGCGAGCGCCGCCTCGTGCAGGCCCGGCTCGTCGTGCCGCCGCACCGTCACCTGGCAGCCCGTCGCCCGCAGCACGTGCGCGAGCATCGCCGTGAACGTGTCCTCCGCGTCCACGACGAGCACCCGCGCCCTCGGTTCCCCGCCCGGCGCCTCGCGCAGCCGCAGCCAG
Organism: Streptomyces sp. NPDC088923; assembly: GCF_044749745.1. NCBI lineage: Bacteria > Bacillati > Actinomycetota > Actinomycetes > Kitasatosporales > Streptomycetaceae > Streptomyces > Streptomyces sp. NPDC088923. The sequence continues at coordinate 2,123,729 of NZ_JBIVIO010000001.1, forward strand.
AACGGCGCGAGCCCCGCGCGCCGCCCGTCGAGCGCGGCCCGCACCCGCGGATCGTCCGCGAGCCGCGCGGGCGCCGCGCCGTCCGTCCGCGCCGCCCCCTCCCGTACACCCAGCGCCGTCAGCACCCCCGCCGCCTTCGCGTGCGTCTCCGCGACCTCGCCGTACGGGTCCGAGCCGCGCACGAGCGTCGCGCCGACGGCGACGCGCAGCCCGCCCGCCGCGTCGATGTCGGCGGTACGGATCAGGATCGGCGAGTCGAGCGTCTGCGCGCCCGAGGCGTCGCGGCCGATGAGCGCGAGCGCGCCCGCGTAGTAGCCGCGCCCGTCCGGCTCGTGGCGCGCGATGACCCGGCAGGCGTTCTGCACCGGGGACCCGGTCACGGTCGCGGCGAACATCGTCTCGCGCAGCACCTCGCGCGCGTCCAGCGTCGAGCGCCCGCGCAACTCGTACTCGGTGTGCGCGAGGTGCGCCATCTCCTTCAGGCGCGGCCCGACGACGACCCCGCCGAGGTCGCCGACGGTCGCCATCATCTTCAGCTCCTCGTCCACCACCATCGACAGCTCCTCCTTCTCCTTCGCGTCCGCGAGGAAGCGCAGCAGGTCCTCGGAGTCCGGGCCGCCGGCCGGGTAGCGGTAGGTGCCGCTGATCGGGTTCATGACGACGGTCCCGCCCGTCATCCGCACGTGCACCTCGGGGCTCGCGCCCACGAGCGTGCGCTCCCCGGTGTGCACGACGAACGTCCAGTACGCGCCCCGCTCGCCCACGAGCAGCCGCCGGAACAGCGCGAGCGCGTCCCGCCGCCCGAAGCCGGGGATCTCGGCCCGGTACGTACGGCGTACGACGAAGTTCGCGCCCTCGCCGGAGCCGATCTCGTCCCGCAGCACCCGGCCCACCGTCGCGGCGTACGCGTCGTCGTCCTGGTCGAAGCCGTGGCCGACGATCCCGGGGCGGTGCGCGGGCAGGAGCGCCGTCACCTCGTCGAGCGGCAGCCGGTACGTCTCCTCGGCGACGAGCACCGCGAGCGGCGTCCCGTCCTCGCGCACCTCGAAGCCGCGCTCCCTGATCTGCCCGAACGGCACGAGGGCGAGGACCGGGTGCGCGGCGTCCTCGTCAGGGATCTCCGCGAGCCGTTCCACCTCGCGCACCTGTCCGAGCAGTACCTCGACGGTGTCGGGCTCCAGGCCCGGCGTACGGCGCCGCAGCAGCGCGAAGGGCGGGGCACAGGGAGCGGTGAGACGTGCGAGGACCTGAGCTGTGGTGGACATCGGGTTCCTTCCGGGAGGGACGGGAACCGCCGGGAGAGCCCACCCCCGGAAAACACCGAAGGCCGCCCTCGGGCGGCCTTTCGCATACGCGACAAGAGGTGGACCGCCTAGGGAGCGGACCACCACCACATGGAACGAGTCGCGAACATGGGGGGAGCGTACCCCAGGAACGTGAGAACACAGCCCCTCCGGCGTTTGAGGAGCGGGGTCCGGGGCGGAGCCCCCGGAAAGAGGCCACCCCCGCCGCGACGTCTCACCGACCGAACCACGTCCACCCCGCCCCCGCCCACCCCGTAAGGTGGCCGTCGTGACCGCCATCGCTGAAACAGACGCCCTCGCCACCAAGGCGAGCTGGCGAGACCTGCCCGCGGCGCAGCAGCCTACGTACCCCGATGCCGAGGCCCTGCGCGAAGTCGTCGCGGACCTCGAGTCGTATCCCCCGCTCGTCTTCGCCGGCGAGTGCGACGAGCTGCGCACCCGGATGGGAGCCGTCGCCCGCGGCGAGGCGTTCCTCCTCCAGGGCGGCGACTGCGCCGAGTCCTTCGACGCCGTGACCGCCGAGCACATCCGCGCCAAGCTCAAGACGATCCTCCAGATGGGTGCCGTCCTCACCTACGCGGCCTCCGTGCCCGTCGTGAAGGTCGGCCGGATCGCGGGCCAGTACTCCAAGCCCCGCTCGAAGGACACCGAGACCCGCGACGGCGTGACGCTCCCCACCTACCGGGGCGACTCCGTCAACGGCTTCGACTTCACCGAGGCCGCCCGCGTCCCCGACCCGGACCGCCTGCGCCGGATGTACCACCACTCGGCCTCCACGCTGAACCTCGTGCGCGCCTTCACCACGGGCGGCTACGCGGACCTGCGCCAGGTGCACGCCTGGAACCAGGACTTCGTCCGCACCTCGGCCTCGGGCCAGCGCTACGAGCAGCTCGCCCGCGAGATCGACAACGCGCTGAACTTCATGCGGGCCTGCGGGACCGACCCCGAGGAGTTCCGCACCGTCGAGTTCTACTCCTCGCACGAGGCGCTGCTCATGGACTACGAGTCGGCGCTCACCCGCGTCGACTCGCGCACCGGGCGGCTCTACGACGTCTCGGCGCACATGGTGTGGATCGGTGAGCGCACCCGCCAGCTCGACGGCGCCCACATCGAGTTCGCCTCGAAGATCCGCAACCCCATCGGCGTCAAGCTCGGCCCCTCCACGACCCCGGAGGAGGCGCTCCAGTACATCGAGCGCCTCGACCCCGAGCGCGAGCCCGGCCGCCTCACCTTCGTCGTGCGCATGGGCGCGGACAAGATCCGCGACAAGCTCCCGACGCTCGTCGAGAAGGTCACCGCCTCGGGCGCCACCGTCGCCTGGGTCACCGACCCCATGCACGGCAACACCTTCGAGGCCGCCTCGGGCCACAAGACCCGCCGCTTCGACGACGTCCTCGACGAGGTCAAGGGCTTCTTCGAGGTCCACAAGGAGCTGGGCACCCACCCGGGCGGCATCCACGTGGAGCTGACCGGGGACGACGTCACGGAGTGCGTGGGCGGCGGCGACGAGATCTTCGTCGACGACCTCCACCAGCGCTACGAGACCGCCTGCGACCCGCGCCTGAACCGCAGCCAGTCGCTCGACCTCGCCTTCCTCGTCGCGGAGATGTACCGCTCGCAGTGAGGTGAGCCGGACCGTACGGTCGCCGATGGGGCACGGATCGCCTGTGATCCGTGCCCCATCGGCGTATCCGGGGTTCCTCGCCGGACTCCACGGGGTTAGGTTAGGTTTGCCTCAGCAAGGCGGGCGGGTAGTCCCCTCCCGGCAGGAGGCGCCCGGTCCGGACGGGCCGGACGACCGGCGGTTTCGGCAGGAGGTGACCCGCGTGTACGTGTGCTCGTGCTTCGGCATCACGGAGGCGGACGTGCGCGCGCACGCGGAGAACGGGGCCGTCACACCCCGCAAGATCGCCTCCGCCTGCAAGGCCGGGACCGACTGCGGCGGTTGCGTCCGCCGCATCCAGGCCCTCCTCGGCCGGGGCACCTGCCCGCGCAGGGAGGCCGCCGACCGCGAGGAACCGGTGTTCCTGCCCGTACCGGCCCCGCTCCCGGCGCCGACGGCTCAGGACCCGCTGCCGGCGACGCGGCTGCCCGTACCCGTGACGGCGTCCGCGCGGCTGCCCGTACCCGTCGCGCAGACGCCCGCGGCACCGGTCGCGCGCCTCGACGACGCCGCCTGAGCCGCGCGGGCGGTACCCGCCTCCACCGCCTCAGTCGGTCTTGAAGCCGCTCGTGCCCGGGCCCGAGGGGTCCGGCTGCTCCTGCGAGATCACCGTCGACAGGTACAGCGCCTCGCCCAGCTTCTCGATGAGGTCGAGCTGGGTCTCCAGGTAGTCGACGTGGTGCTCCTCGTCCGCGAGGATCGCCTCGAAGACGTTCGCCGAGGTGATGTCCCCCTTGGAGCGCATCAGCTCGATCCCGCGCCGCAGCCGGTCGATCGCCTCGACCTCCACCTGCCGGTCGGCGCGGAACATCTCCGTCACCGTCTGCCCGACCGAGACGTGGAAGAGCCGCTGGTAGTTCGGCAGCCCGTCGAGGAGCAGGATGCGGTCCGTGAGGATCTCCGCGTGCCGCATCTCGTCGAAGGACTCGGCACGCGTGTACCTCGCGAGCTTCGTCCACCCCTTGTGATCCTGGAGCTTCGCGTGCAGGAAGTACTGGTTGATCGCCGTCAGCTCGGCCGTGAGCTGCTCGTTCAGGAATTCGATGACCTCGGGGTCGCCCTGCATCGTCCGGGCTCCTTCTAGGAGTACGACTAGGCGGCGGGTACGTCTGGTGTCCGACCTGCTACGGAACGCGCGCATCGTCGCATCACCGGTTCCGCGGAGTCCAGTAAGTGCACGCTTAGTCACGTCTGCCCCGGAAGCCACCCGGGTAACACGTGCCAGGTCGGCGGCTCCCCGCCCGGTCTGTCAGGATGGATGCATGGGCCAGGCGGAGAGCGAGAGAGACGGCCCGCCTTCCCCGGGCGGGCCTGCCGCGGACGATCCCTCCTCGGCGGCGCACCGGCTGCCGCCGGGACAGCGGCTCCAGCGCGGCTGGCCGGTCACCCACTACGGGCCGGTGCCGAAGTTCCGGCCCGAGCGCTGGGAGTTCCGCGTCTTCGGGGCGACGGCGGACGGGGACAAACGCGGCTGGAACCACGAGGAGTTCACCGCGCTCGGCTGGACCACCGTCGAGGCCGACCTGCACTGCGTGACCCGGTTCAGCGTGGTCGACGCGGAGTGGGGCGGCATCCCGGCCCGTACGCTGCTCGACCTCGTCCCGCCCGCGCCCCGGGCCACGCACGTCATGGTGTGGGCCGAGTACGGCTACAGCGCCAATCTGCGGCTCGCCGACTTCGCCGCGCCGCACACCGTCTTCGCCACCCACAAGGACGGCGAGCCCCTCACCGCCGAACACGGCTACCCGGTGCGCCTCGTCGTGCCGCACCTCTACGCCTGGAAGGGCCCCAAGTGGGTGCGCGGCGTCGAGTACATGACCGCCGACCGGCGCGGCTTCTGGGAGGAGCGGGGCTACCACAACATCGGCGACCCGTGGCGGGAGCAGCGGTACACCTACCAGGAGGAGGCGGGGGACGGACCCGGGCTGTGAGCGCCGCCGCGACGCCCGGCCGCGCGGTTCTCCTTCGGCCGCCGTCCGCTCAGCCGCGCAGTTCCTTCAGCCGTGCCACGTCCGCCGCGTGTCCCTCGGGGCCGCCCGGGGTCTCGATGATCAGCGGCACGCCCGCCGTCGCCGGGTGGGCGCACAGCTCCGCGAACGCCGCCGTGCCGATCGTGCCCGCGCCGATGTTCTCGTGCCGGTCCAGGTGCGAGCCGCAGCCCGCCTTCGAGTCGTTGGCGTGGACGAGCTTGAGCCTGCCCTCGCCGACCTCGTCCACGAGCAGGTCGAGCGTCTGCTTCGCGCCGCCCGGGGCACCGAGGTCGTGCCCCGCCGCGTGGACGTGGCACGTGTCCAGGCACACGCCGAGCCTCGGGTGCGCGTCGAGGGCGGCCGCGTACGGGCCCAGGTCCCACGTCCGCGCGCACAGCGAGGCGCCCTGCCCGGCCGTCGGCTCCAGGAGCAGATCCGGGTCGCCGGGCTGGTCGAGCTCGTCGAGCAGCGGCAGCATCCGCTCCCGCACCTGCGCGAGCGCCACCTCGCGCGTACGGCCCCCGGTCGCCGAACCGGTGTGCACGACGACACCGAGCGCGCCGATCTCGCGCGCCCTGCGCAGCGAGTGCCGCAGCGAGAGCACCGACTTCTCGACGGTGGCCTCGGTGTGCGAGCCGAAGTTGATGAGGTACGGGGCGTGCACGTACGCGCGCAGGCCCTCGGAGGCGCAGCGCGTACGGAACTCCTCGTCCTGCGCCGGGTCCCCGGGTCCCGTCGCCCAGCCGCGCGGATTGGCGACGAAGACCTGCACGGCCTCGGCGCCGAGCGTGCGCGCGTAGGAGAGGCCGGTCTTCGCGAGACCCCCGGCGACGGGGACGTGCGCGCCGACGGGGTTGCGGGGGGTGGTGTTCACCCGTCCAGGGTGACACGGACCCGGGGGCGGACAGGTCTCAGGGGAGGGCCGGGCGTTCGGAGCCGGCGGGCTCGCCCTCCTCGATGACGAGGTCCTCGGGGAACTCGACGACGCAGTCCGCCTCGTCGGTCAGGCCCTCGGTCAAGGGCTCGGCGCACGGACCGTCGGGGTCGGTGGGATCGACGGGGGCGCTGGTGGCCGCGGCGGGCCGCACGACGGTGTGATCCCCGGTCCCCCCGCTCGCCGGGCCGCCGTCCGACGACGAGCAGGCGGTCGCGGTGAGGCCCGCGCCCAGAACAAGGACGGCACTGACGGCGACGGCGCGCAGACGCATGGTTCCCCCCACACGAAACGGCCTCTCCGGTGGAGGCCGAGAGGAGAAGTCTGCCCTGTGGATCACGGACACGGAGAACGTTTTCGGTGAAGGAATCGTTCAGGTGTGCGGACGTGCTTCCGGACCGTCACCGCACCCGGCCGCTCACCGCACGCGGACCGTCACCGCACCCGGATCGTCACCGTGCTCCCGCGCGGTGCCGTGTCCCCGCCGCTCACCGACTGGTCCCACACGGTGTGCCCGAGGAACCAGCGGGAGACCTTCACCTCGAACCCGGCGTCCTCCAGCAGCCCCTTCGCCTCGTCCTCCTGCTTGCCCTCCACGTCCGGGACCTCCACGAGGTCGGGGCCCTTGGAGAGCGTCAGCGTCACCGTGTCGCCCGCCGCGAGCCGCTTGCCGGGCGAGGGGGACTGCTTCGCGACGGCGCCCTCGTCGGCGTCCGAGGAGAAGACCCGCTCGGCGGCGACCTTCACGTCCAGACCCGCGTCGGACAGCTCCTCGCGCGCCTCCGCCTCGTCCTTGCCGCTCACCTCCGGTACGTCCACGGGCGCGCCCCTGCTCACGGTGATCCGCACCGTCGAACCGGCCTTCACGTTCTCGCCCGCCTGCGGCTCCGTGTCGATCACGGCGCCCTGGCTGACGTCCTGGTCGAAGCGCTCGGTGACCAGGCCCGGGTCGAGCCCACGCCCGCGCAGCGCCGCGCGCGCCTCGGTGAGGGTCTTGCCGGTGAGCCGGGGCACGTCGACCGTGCGCGGGCCGAGCGAGACGGTGAGGGCGACCTCGCCGTGGTCGCGGATACGGGCGCCCGGCGCCGGGTCTGTGCCGAGCACGGTGCCGCGCGGCTCGGTGGCGCTGTAGCGGCCCTTGACGTCCTTGACCCGCAGCCCCGCCTTGTCGAGACGCCCCTTCGCCTCCTTCTCGCTCTTCGCGAGCACGCGCGGGACCTCGGTGAACTGCCCCGCGTTGACGTACCAGACGCCCGCGCCCCCGCACAGCACGACGACGGCGACGACGAGCGCCGACCACAGCCTGCGGCGGGGCCGCCCGGTGCGCGCGGGGGCGGGTGCGGGCGTGGGCGTGGGCAGCACGCTCGTGCGCGACACGTCCCCGGCGGCCCCCGGGCGGGGCAGTGTCAGCGCGCGCGGCAGGACGCTCGTACGGTCCTCGGCGTTGTCATGCCCGCCCGCGCGCGCCGCCGGGGGCTCCGCGTCGAGCGCCGCCCCGTCGAGGTGCGCCGTCGCGTGCCGTACCGCCGCGAGGAGGGCCACCGCGTCGCGCGGACGCGCCGCCGGCTCGCGTGCCGCGGCGGCGGCCACGAGCGTGTCGAAGGCCGGGTCGAGGGCGGGGAAGAAGCCGGAGGGGGCGGGCACGTCGGTGTTCAGGTGCTGGTAGAGGACCTGCGCGGGGGAGTCGCCGAGGTGCGGCTTGCCGCCGGTCAGCATCTCGAAGAGGACGATGCCGCAGGCGTACACGTCGGCGCGCTCGTCGACCGCCTCGTCGCTGATCTGCTCGGGGGCGAGGTAGGAGACGGTGCCGAGGACGGCGCCCGTCGAGCGCGAGTCGGTGCCCACGCCCCGTACGAGACCGAAGTCCGCGACCTTGACCCGGCCGTCGTCCCCTATCAGGACGTTCTCCGGCTTCATGTCGCGGTGCACGAGACCCGCGCGGTGCGCCGCGCCGAGCCCGGCGAGGACCGGCTCCAGGATGTCGAGCGCGGCCCGCGGGCTCAGCGCCCCGCGCTCGCGCAGCACGTCGCGGAGCGTGCAGCCGGGCACGTACTCCATCGCCAGGTACACGAAGGCGCCGTCCGCGTTCTGGTCGAAGACGCTCACCACGTTCGGGTGGTCGAGCCGCGCCACCGACTTCGCCTCGCGGATGAACCGCTCGACGAACACCGCGTCCGTGGCGAGTTCCGGGTGCATGACCTTGAGCGCGACCACCCGGTCCAGGCGCAGATCGACCGCGCGATGCACGGTCGACATGCCCCCGGCCGCGATGAGCGCGTCCACCCGGTACCGCCCGTCGAGGACCTTCCCGAGGAGCGAGGCGTTCTGATCGGCCGGCCTTGTGTCCACGCGGCGAGTCTACGGGGCCGCGCGCGGCCCTCCGGGGCGGCGGTGTCACGCGGTGTCAGTGGCGGCTGGCACTGTGAAGGCGGTCACCGGGCGCGCTCGCCCGCCTCCCCCCACGTGGCCGGACGGAAGGATCTGGACATGAGCTGGGACGTGCTGGTGCTGCGGCTGCCCGAGGGCCGCGCCCGGGTGGAGGACCTGCCGGAGGGCCCCGCGGAACTTCCCCTCGGGCCGCGCGCCGACGTGCTCGCCGCGCTCGCCGCGGCGGTGCCCGAGGCGGACTTCTCCGACCCTGCCTGGGGTGAGCTGGAGGGGCCCGGCTGGTCCATGGAGCTGAACATCGGCGACGCGGAGCCGGTCGACGCGGTCATGCTCCACGTGCGCGGCGGCGGGGACGACGTGCTCCCCGTCGTCCTGCGCATCGCCGAGGCGCTGGGGGCGCGCGCCTGGGACACGGCGGGCGGAATGCTCACCGGCCCCGGCGACACCTCGGGCTGGCACGCCTTCCAGGAGTTCCGGGACCACCTGACGGGTGTGCGGAGCGGGGGGTGAGGCGGTACGGGGACGGGGCCGCCGTCCGCGTACCGCCGCCCCGTCCCCGTCCCTCAGAACGCCGGGCGCTCCGGGTCCAGCTCGGCGCGGTCCTCCACCGGGGACGAGGCCTCGGCGAAGTGGCGGCGCGGGATGCGGCCCGCGCGGTGGGCCAGACGGCCCGCCTCCGTCGCGTGCCGCATCGCGCGCGCCATCAGCTCCGGCTCGCGCGCCCGCGTCACCGCCGAGGCGAGCATCACCGCCGCGCAGCCCAGCTCCATCGCGAGCGCCACGTCCGAGGCCGTCCCCGCGCCCGCGTCGAGGATCACGGGGACGCGCGCCCGCTCCGTGATGAGCTGGAAGTTGTGCGGATTGCGGATGCCGAGCCCGGAACCGATCGGCGAGCCGAGCGGCATGACGGCCGCGCAGCCCACGTCCTCCAGCTTCCGCGCGAGCACCGGGTCGTCGTTCGTGTACGGGAGCACGGTGAACCCGTCGTCGACGAGGACCTCGGCCGCGTCGAGCAGCTCCACCGGATCGGGCAGCAGGGTGCGCTCGTCCGCGACGACCTCCAGCTTCACGAGGTCCGTGCCGAGCGCCTCGCGCGCGAGCCGCGCCGTGAGCACCGCCTCGCCCGCCGTGTGACAGCCCGCCGTGTTCGGCAGCACCCGGATGCCGAGCCGGTCGAGCACCGAGAGCACCGAACCCTGCGTGCCCGGGTCCAGACGGCGCATCGCGACCGTCGTCAGCTCCGTGCCCGAGGCGGTCAGCGCGCGCTCCAGGACGTCGAGACTGGGCGCGCCGCCGGTGCCCATGATCAGCCGCGAGGAGTACGTCGTCCCCGCCAGCACGAAAGGATCGTCGGCCATGAGCGCCTCAGCCTCCCTGGACAGCGGTCAGGATCTCGACGCGGTCCCCCGCGGCGAGCACGGTCGCGGGCCAGTCGCCACGCGGGACGACCGTCTCGTTGACGGCGGCGGCGACCCCCGTACGGGCCCGGCTCAGCCCGGTGACGAGCACGTCGAGCGTCGTGCCCGCGGGGACGGCGTGCTCGGCGCCGTTGACTCTCACGGTCAGGTCGAGGTTCACAGCACGGGCTCCGGGCTTCTCGTGAATCGCTGGGGGGTGAAGGGGCGCGCGGCTTCCGGCAGCGCGTCATGGGCCAGGGCATGCGCCATGACGGCGCCCGTCTCGGGGGCGAGGAGCACCCCGTTGCGGCCGTGACCCGTCGCGAGGTGCAGTCCGGGGAGCGCCGTGGGGCCGAGGAGCGGCGCGTTGTCGGGCGAGGCGGGGCGCAGCCCGGCACGGGTCTCGGTGAGCGCGAGTTCGGTGATGCCGGGGAGCAGTTCGTGCGCGTCGCGCAGCAGGGCGTAGACGCCGCCCGCCGTGACCGTCGTGTCCCTGCCCCGCTCCTCGCTCGTCGCGCCCACCACGAGTTCGCCGTTCTCACGCGGCACGAGGTAGAGGCTCCCGCCCCGTACGACGGCGCGCACCGTGCGGCGCAGGAACTCCGCGTACGCGCCGTCCATCCGCAACCGCAGGACCTGGCCCTTCACCGGCCGTACGGGGACGACGACCTCGGGCGGCAACCCCGCCAGGTCCGTGCTGAAGCACCCGGCCGCGAGCACCGTGCGGGCCGCGTCCACGCGCGCGCCGTCCGCGAGCACGACGCCGCGCGCCCGGTCCCCCTCCACCACGAGCCGCGCCGCCCTCGCCCGCCGGAACCCCACCCCGGCCCGGGCGCACGCGACGAGCAGTGCCCCCGCGACCCGGCGCGGATCGACCTGGTGGTCGCCCTCGACACGCAGCCCGCCCCGTATCCCCGGCGCGAGCATCGGCTCCAGGCGGCGGCACTCCCGGCCCGTCAGCCACTGCGAGTCGAGCCCGCGCCGCGTGTGCAGCGCGTGCAGTTCGCGCAGTTCGGCGCGGTCGTCGGCGTCCAGCGCGACGGCGAGCGTCCCGCAGGCGCGGTACCCGAGGTCCCGCCCGCTCGCCTCGCCCAGTTCGGCCGCGAACTCCGGCCACCGCCGCGCCGAGGCGAGCCCGAGCGCGAGCAACGCCTCCTCGCCGTAGTGCGGTTCGGTGACGGCCGCGAGCATCCCGGCGGCGACCTGCGCCGCCCCGCCCCCCGGCTCCGGATCGACCACCGTCACCCGCGCCCCGCCGAGCGCGGCCCGCCACGCGGTCACGAGCCCGACGATCCCGCCCCCGACCACGAGGACATCCCCACCACTGGCCACCAAGCCCCCTCCCTTCGCCGGAATGACCCGGATCAGGTTCATACGGTCGGAGGCCGCAGCCCCCCTCTCAGCCCGGTCCGCCCGGACTCCCGCGGTGTGCGCGGCACAGCTTAGGGGGTGGCGGGGCGGAACGGGCGCCCCGGTCCCCGCTTCCCGCGCCGGGCGGTGCGCCGGACCCGGCCGGTCCTGCCCGGATCCCTCCGGCCGTGGTCCCCCTCGCCTGCGCCGGGCGCCCGACGACCTCGGCCCGAGTGGCCCCGGCCTTTGGTCCGGCCTGGCCCCGGCCTTTGGTCCGGCCTGGCCCCGGCCTTTGGTCCCGGGCGGCCCGGAAGCGCCTGGTGTGGGCGGGATCTCGTGGGGGAGCGGGCTCGGGGGCGGGGGTGGGCGGCCTAGAGTTGCGGGCGTGAGCGGAGACCGGGAGCAGCAGGGGCGGGTCGTTGTCGTCGGCGCCGGGATGGCGGGGGTGCGGACCGTCGTGGCGCTGCGCGAGGAGGGGTACGAGGGGGACGTCGTGCTGCTCGGCGAGGAGCCGCACGCCCCGTACGACCGTCCTCCGCTCTCCAAGTCCGTGCTCCTCGGCAGCGCCGAGACCTCCGCCTTCGACGTCGACTTCGCCGCGCTCGGGACCGAGCTGCGGCTCGGGGTGCGCGCCACCGGGCTGCGCGCCGCCGCGCACGAGATCGACACGAGCGAGGGCCCGCTCGGCTACGACCACCTCGTGCTCGCGACCGGCACCGCGCCCGTACGGCTCCCCGGCACCGCCCAGCACCCCCACGTCCACCTCCTGCACACCCTCGACGACGTCCGCGCCCTGCGCGCGGTCCTCGCGCGCCGCGCCGAGGTCGCCGTCGTCGGCGCGGGCTGGATCGGCGCCGAGTTCACGACGGCCGCGCGCGAGGCGGGCTGCGCCGTCACCGTCCTGGAGGCCGCCGGCCACCCGCTCAGCGGCGCGCTGCCCGCCGAGGTCGCCGCGCCGATGGCGAAGTGGTACGCCGAGGCGGGCGCCCGGCTGCGCACCGACGCCCGCGTCGCCGCCGTCGAGGACGACGCCGTCGTCCTGGCGGGCGGCGAGCGCGTGCCCGCCGACGCCGTCCTCGTCGGCATCGGCGCCCGCCCCGTCACCGGCTGGCTCGAAGGCTCCGGCATCGACCTCGCCCCGGACGGCTCGGTCCGTACCGACGCCTGGCTGCGCACCTCGCTGCCCGACGTCCACGCGGTCGGCGACTGCGCCTCCTTCCCCTCGCGGCGGTACGGGCGGCGCCTGACCGTGCACCACTGGGACAACGCCCTCCAGGGCCCCCACACGCTCGCCGGCGTCCTCACGGGCGAGCGCGCCGAGCCGTACGACCCGGTGCCCTACTTCTGGTCCGAGCAGTTCGGGCGCTTCGTGCAGTACGCGGGCGACCACGCGGGCGCGAGCCGCCTCGTGTGGCGCGGCGACCCGGACGGGGCCGCCTGGACCGTGTGCTGGCTGGAGGAGGACGGGCGGCTCGCCGCCGTGCTCGCCGTCGGCCGCCCCCGCGACCTCGCCCAGGGGCGCAAACTCATCGCCTCGGGCGCGACGCTCGACCCCGTACTCCTCGCGGACGCGGCACGGCCCCTGAAGACGGCCGTGCGCTGACCGGTGGCCCGGGCCCCCGCCCCGTCGCCCGCGGGGACCCTCCCGCTACCGCCCGGCCGCCCGGGATGGCACGCTTGTCCCGTGACCCAGATTGATGCCAAGACCGAAGCGCTCGTCCCCGAGTGGCTCAGCCTCCCCGACATCGCCGAACGGTTCGACGTCGAGGTGACCCGGGTGCGCCAGTTGGTGAAGGAGGGCCAGCTCGTCGCCGTCCGCCGCGGCGAGAACAACGCCCTCTACGTGCCCGCCGCCTTCCTCGACGGCAACCGCACCGTGCGCGGCCTGTCCGGGCTGCTGACCCTGCTGCGCGACGACGGCTTCGACGACGTGGAGATCATCCAGTGGATGTTCACTCCCGACCCGACGCTGCCCGGCACCCCCGCCCAGGCGATGAGCGAGAACCGGGGCACGGAGGTGAAGCGCCGCGCCCAGGCCCTCGCCTTCTGAGCCGGACCGCGGGACCACGGTGACCCCCGCCCCTGCACGAGTGGCATGATCCTCATGTCGTACGAACAGGGGTGGGGCATGCCGAACCGAACACCGCGCGATCCGCGCACCGCGCTCGCCGACGCCCGTCTCTACCTCTGCACGGACGCCCGCAAGCGCCAGAACGACCTGCCCGGCTTCCTCGACGCCGTCCTCTCCGGCGGGGTCGACATCGTCCAGCTGCGGGACAAGGGCCTGGAGGCGGCCGAGGAGCTCGAACTCCTCCAGGTCTTCGCCGACGCCTGCCGCCGCCACGGCAAACTCCTCGCCGTGAACGACCGCGCCGACATCGCCCACGCCGCCCGCGCCGACGTGCTCCACCTCGGGCAGGGCGACCTCCCCGTCCCCGCCGCGCGCGCCCTGATCGGCCCCGACGTGCTCGTCGGCCGCTCGACCCACAGCGAGGCGGAGGCCGCGGCGGCGGCCGTGCGGGACGGCGTCGACTACTTCTGCACCGGCCCCTGCTGGCCGACCCCCACCAAGCCCGGCCGTCCCGCCCCCGGCCTGCCCCTCGTGCGCTACGCCGCCGCCCTCGGCACCACCCGCCCGTGGTTCGCGATCGGGGGCATCGACGCGGCCCGCCTGGACGAGGTCCTCGACGCCGGGGCGCGCCGCGTCGTCGTCGTCCGGGCACTGACCGAGGCCGACGACCCGGAGGACGCGGCCCGCGACCTCGCCCGCCGGGTGCGCGCGCTGCCCCTGGAGACGCCCTCCGTCCAAGGCGTGGACAAGAAGACCGCGTAACGGGCATAACACTCCGCTTCGCCTCGCTGACCGGCGGCTTCTGGCTACCCTGCCCCTATGGCCTCCGGCACCGCATCCACCTGGACCTCCGAGCACCCGACCGTGGCGGAGGTGCTCGCGAGCGGCAAACGCTCCTACTCCTTCGAGTTCTGGGCGCCGAAGACCCCGAAGGGCGAGCGCAACCTGTGGAACGCGCTGCGCCGCGTCGAGGCCGTCGCGCCGAGCTTCGTCTCGGTGACGTACGGCGCCGGCGGCAGCACCCGCACCGGCACGGTGCGCGCCACGCAGGCGATCGCCGAGAACACCACGCTCGTCCCCGTCGCCCACCTCACCGCCGTCGAGCACTCGGTCGCCGAGCTGCGCCACATGATCGGGCAGTACGCGGACGGCGGCGTCCGGAACATCCTCGCCGTGCGCGGCGACCCGCCCGGGGACCCGCTCGGCGACTGGGTGGCGCGCGCGGACGGGCTGACGTACGCCGCCGAACTCGTGCGCCTCATCAAGGAATCGGGAAATTTCTGCGTGGGTGTCGCGGCCTTCCCCGAGATGCATCCGCGCTCCGAGAACTGGGACTCCGACGTCCGGTACTTCGTCGACAAGTGCCGGGCCGGGGCGGATTACGCGATCACGCAGATGTTCTTCGATCCGGCCTCCTACCTGCGCCTGCGCGACCGGCTCGCCGCCGCCGGGTGCGAGACCCCGGTGATTCCCGAGGTCATGCCGGTGACGAGCGTGCGCCAGCTGGAGCGGCTCTCCCGGCTCAGCACCGCCGCCTTCCCCGAGACGGTGAAAGAACGCATGCTCGCGGCGAAGGACGACCCGGCGGCGGTACGCTCCATGGGAATCGAGTTCGCCACAGAGTTCTGCGCGCGACTGCTGGCCGAGGATGTCCCGGGGCTGCACTTCATCACGCTCAACAACTCCACGGCGACACTGGAGATCCACGAGAATCTGGGCCTTCCCCACCACAGGCCCTGATCCGACGGACGGACCCCGGCCCCCATGCCGGGGCGAGAGGGGCGTACATGGGCTGGGCGGTCCTCTATTTCGCTTTCGCCGTAGTGGCGTTGTGGCTCCTCGGGGAGGTGCTGCTCCAGTACAAGGCGCGGCTGCGCTGGCGCCTGCTCGCCTTCGCGGGCTTCCTCGGCGTGGTGCTCGGCGTGCTCATGGCCTCGGTCTTCGTGATCGTCCTCGGCGCGCTCGCCTTCGCGACCGGGCAGACCCTCGTCACGCTCTCCTTCCGGCGCGGCTTCGCGGCGGGCTGGGCCCTCAAGGGCAAGGCGGGCGAGAAGCTCGGCGCGCTCGGCGACCGGGTGCGCGGCGAGCGCGAGCGGGGTCCCGCGCTGGAAATCTCCGACCTGCGCGAGGAGTCCGGCGAGCCCGTACGCGAGCAGCCCGGGTCCCCCGAGACCCCCGAGGCCGCCACGACCTCGGTCCTCGACGCGGTCAACGTCGCGGAGGGCAGGGGAGTGCTGAGCGAGCCGGCCGCGGCGGAGGCTTCCTGGCAGTCCCCGGTCGCCGAGCACACCCCCGGCTACCAGTCCGGCTACGACCCGTACACCGGCCACGGCTACGCCCCGGAGACGGCCCCCGCAGCGTGGGACCAGCAGCAGCCCGGGTACGGGACGGGGACGCACGACGCGGGCGCGAGCGCGGCCGCGTACGGCACCGGTCCGTACGAGACGTCCAAGTACGACGCCTCCGGGTACGACACCACCGGGTACGACACCTCCTCCTTCGCGAACGCGTCGCCCTTCGGCGGCGCGTTCGCGCAGCAGCCCCAGGACACCAGCGGTACCTGGGCGGGGCTGGTGCAGGGCGACGCCACGGGCACGTGGGGCACGACGACGGATGGGTGGGGGCAGCAGTACGCGCAACAGCAGCCGTACGCCGCGCCCCAGCCTTCCCAGGAGCAGTACCAGCAGCCCTACGCGGACCCCTACGCCGACCCGTACGCGACGTCCGGCTACGGCTATCCCGCGCAGGAGCAGGGCGGGCAGGAGACCCCGCCCGGTGGGGTGTGGGTGCCGCGGCAGCGGGAGGACGAGCAGCAGGGCGGGGCGTGGCCGGCGGGCCCGTACGAGGGCAGCGAGGGGTATGGGTACCGGGGCTGATAGGGCGTCCGCGAGGTGAGTGAGTACTCACTCATGCCCAAAGCTTCCCGGAAAACGGACCACACTTTCGAGTGAGACGTGGTGCGAGTTTCCCGGAGTTATCCACAGATTCGGGCGGATGGCGCTGAGGGGGCTTCGAGTTGGGGGAGGATGGTATTGGGGTCGCCCCCCGGGCGGGAGGGGGCTGTCCGCCCCCGGGGAGACCCCCCTCACGTCGACCCCGTGAACCCCGCCCCCTCCACGATCAGCCCCGCCACGAGTGCCCCCGACATCCCCGCGTGCGGCAGCCCGCCGCCTGGGTGGGACCAGCCGCCCACCGCGTAAAGGCCGGGCAGCGCCGTCGAGTTGGCCGGGTAGAGCCACCGGCCCCCGCCGGCGGCGAGCGCCGGGGCGGGGACCGCGCCGCCGGGCGCGCCCGTCGCCGCCTCGGCCGTCGCGGGGGTCAGCGTCTCGTGCCACAGCAGGCGGTCGCGAAGCTCCGGTACGGCGGCGGCGCCGACCCGGTCGATCAGCTCCGCCACGTACGCCTCCGGCACCTCGGCGCCCGCCGGGACCGTCACCGTCAGCGTCACCGCCTCGTGCCCGGCGTCCGGCACCCGCTCCGCGTCGCCCGGGCGCAGCACCGTCACGGTCGGCGCGGGGGGCGGCGTGCCCGCCGCGAGCGCCGCGCGCTCGGCGGCCGCGTCGGGAGTGTGCAGCACCGTGCGCACGACGGTTCCCGCGGGGCGCTCCCCGCGCAGCGCGAGCAGGACGAGGAGGCGTGCCGCCCCCTCCGTACGGGCCGGCACCCCGTCCGCGGGCCACGGTGCCGTCCCGCCGAGCAGCCGCGCGAGGACCGCGGGGGCGACCCCCGCCACGACGTGCTCCGCCTCCACGAGCGAACCGTCCGCGAGCCCGACGCCCGCCGCACGACCGTCCTTCTCCACGATCCGCGTCACCTCCGAACCGAAGACGAACTCCACCCGCCGCTCGACGCACCGGGCGTGCACCGCCTCCGCGAGCGCCCGCAGCCCGCCCCGCACCGCCCACACGCCGAAGGTGTGCTCGACGAACGGCAGCACAGCCGCGCTCGCCGGGGCCCGCTCCGCGTCCAGCCCGGCGGCGAGCGCGTAGCTCTCCAGGAGTGCCCGCAGTCGCGGCTCTCGCAGCTCCAGCTCACCCACCTCGGCGAGCGTCCTCGCGCGCCGCTCGCGGCGCAGCGGCCTGCGCACGGGCAGCGCGGGGTAGGGCTCGCGCTCCGCGAGGACCTGCCAGTTGGGCCACTGCGTCTCCTCCAGGAGCGGACGGCGGGTACGGTCCCACGCCTCGCGCGCCCGGCCGAGGAAGTCCGCCCACCGCGCCCCCGCACCCGCGCCGAGAGCCGCGTCCAGCGCCTGCGCGACCCCGCCGCGCGAGGCGTTCGGCAGCGCGCACTCCGTACCGTCGGCGAAGACGTGGCGCGCCGCGGGGTCCACCTGCTCCAGCACGATCCGGTCCGCCAGCTCCGCACGGCCCGTCTTCACGAACAGGTCCCGGTACACCGCGGGGAGCGTCAGGAGCCCCGGCCCCGTGTCGAAGCGGAACCCGTCCCGCGCGTACTCGCCGAGCGCGCCCCCGTACGTCGCGCCCCGCTCGTGCACCACCACCCGGTGCCCCGCGATCGCGAGCCGCGCCGCCGCCGCCATGGCGCCGAGCCCCGCGCCGATCACCACAATCCGTGCCATGCCAGCGACTTTATCCGCAGCTCACACGCGCCCCACGCCCTGTCCCGCCTCCCCGCCCGGGGCCCGCTGGGCGCCGCGCCCCAGCCCCTGAGTACCGCTACTCAGACCCCCGGTTGAGTACGCCTACGGATGGGCCCCGACCTGCGCGGACGGCACAGTGGTGCACGGATCGGGGGCCCTTCGCCCCGGTACCGCCGACACGGGGCGGCGGAACCGGGCAGGGGCCCCTTGGCCGTGACCGCCTGCCGCGTGCGCCCTTAACCTCCCCGCTCCACGGGTACCCGGAGTCGCACGACGGACGGAGACGGGGGACGCCGATGGCAGGACATGGACCGAGGAGAGAGCCCGGGTGGCTGCGGGCGATGTGGCTGGCATGGGCGTTCCTCGGCGTCCCGGCGCTCATGGGGTGGGAGTTCCACGGGGGAGCCGTGATCTTCGTCCCCCTCGTCGTCGTCATGGTGGGCGGACTCCTCGGCAGCCTGTGGACAGGGGCGCGCGCCGCACGCGTCTCCGTGCGCGCATACCGGCGGACGGGTGCGCGGCTCAACCGCGGTCACGCCCCGGTGAGCCCCACGGAACGCGCCGTCGCGTGGACCGTTCTCACCCGTGAGGAGTCGACCCCGAGGGGGCCGTGGGCGCGCTGGGGCTTTCCCGCGCTCTTCCTGTTCTGCGCGCTCGTCAACGTGCCGGACCGGAACTGGGCCTTCCTGGCCCTGATGCTGGGCAACGTCCTGCTCTTCACGACGGCCGGGCTCCTCGCTCCGCGGCGGACGACCTGGTGCGCCTGGCTGCGGCGGGAGCTGAAGGGCGCCGCCGGCGACGGCCGTGCGGCGGCCGAGCGGCCCGGTGGCGCGACCAAGGAGCCGGGGTGAGCGAGCGCGAAGCGGACGGAGGAGCCTTCCGCCGCTACGCCGCCCGCCCCGCCACCCGCCCCCGCAACAGCAGCGACAGTGCCCCGTGCACCTCGTCCAGCGAGCGGTCCGGCTGGAAGGCCTGCCAGTCGAGCGCGGCGACGAGGACCATGCCGACGAGCGCCGCCGCCGTGAGCGGTACGTCGATCTCCTCGCTCAGCTCACCGGCCGCGATCCCCTCGGCGAGCGACCTCTCCACGACGGCCACGACCTCCCGTCGCACGACGCCGAGCGTCGCCTGCCAGGCCCGGTTCGTGCGCCACAGCTCCGCCACGTACAGCTGCGTGAACGCCGGGTAGCGGTCGATGAAGACGAGGCCCGCGCGGATCATCGCGTCCAGCGCGGCGACCGGGCCGCCGCCCGCCGCCGCCATTCGCTCCGCCGCCTCGCGCAACGCCGCCGTGAGCAGCCCCACGCCGTGCCGCAGCAGCGCCTCGAAGAGTCCCGCCTTGCTCCGGAAGTGGTAGTAGACGGTGCCCTTCGCGACTCCGGCCCGCTCCGCGATCTCGTCGACGGTGGTCGCCGAGAAGCCCTGCTCCGCGATGAGCGTGACGGCGGCCTCGTAGAGCCTCTGCCGCGTCGCCTGCCGCCGGTCGCCGCCTCCACCGCTGCTCTCCATGCCGCCGATTCTCACAGGCCCGGCCCACCCGCGCCGGAGCGCCGTCGGGGGAGCGGACGCGCTCGCTGCGCGGGCGCGGACACCGGCCCGGGGGCCTCCGCGTGTCCCCCGATCGGGGTGAATGTCCAGCTCAGGGGCGATTGTCAGTGCGGGAAGCGAGGATGGGGGCACACGCGGTCACGGTGACAGGGAGCGGAGCGCGCTCCAGGACGGAGGAGGTACGCCATGGCCCACACGCCCAGCGGTGACGCCGCAACCCCTCGACCGGAGAGCGACGCCCCCGAGCAGGGGAGCGGCACCCGCGTGGCAGGGGGTGGTGCCCGCGGGGAGCGGGGTGGCGCCCGCGAGCGGCCGGGCGTGCGGCGCGAGCCGCCGGAGCAACTGCGCCTTCCGGTGCCCGACCAGAGGGCCGCCGTCCCGGCGGCCCCCCGCACGCCGCGCCGCGTCGCCCGTCAGCTCGCCTTCCCGGTCACCCCGGCCCAGCCCGTACGCCCCGGACCACGAGGCGCCGCGGCGAGGACCGTGCGCCCCGGCGAGCGGGAGCGGGCGGCGGCGACGCGGGCGGCGGGGGAGGGGGACGCCGGGCGAGGTGGTGGTGCGGTTCCGCCGACGGACGCCCCTTCGCGGGAAGCGGCCCACCGGCCCCCCGTCGTCATCCCGCGACAGCCCGCCCCGCCGGACACAGGAGCGGCACCCACCCCGCTCGGACCGCCCGCCCCGCCGGGCACAAACGCGCTGCCCATCCCGCCCAGCACACACACCCCGCCCGCGCCGCCCGCTACGAGCGCGCCCCCGCCCGCCTCGCCCGCCTCGCCCGGCGAGGACGTGCACCCCGTGCTGCGGAAGGCCGGGGCGCCGCCCGCCGCGCGGGACCTGCTCGACCGGGCGCGCGAGGAGCTGGCGGTGGCGCGGAGCGAGACCGGCGCGGAGCGGTACGCCGCCGCGCACCGGGCGGCGTTGCGGGCCGCCTCGGCCGTGCTCGCGGTGCACGGACCGCCGCCGGGCACGCGGCCCCGCGGCCGCCGGGGTATCCGCAGTGCGTGGGAGACGCTCGCCGAGGCGGTCCCGGAGCTCGCCCCGTGGACCCTCCTCTTCACCGCGAGCGCCGCCCACCGCGCACGCGCCGAGGCGGGTCTCCACGACCCGGCGAGCACCGGCCAGGCAGACGAACTCCTCCGCGCGGCCGAGGACTTCACCCAGCAGGCCACGGCCCTGCTGGCCCTGCCCGAACCTCACGCGACCCCCTGACCCACGCCTTTGAGATCCCACCCGCACCGCATATCCAGCCCCTTCGGCCTTCGAGGAGCCGGGGGCGCGAGGGGCGGGGCCCCCGCAAGGCCCACCCCGCGAGAAGGCCCCACCAGGACATAAGCTGACCCTCACCACTTGGCCCACCCCCTCCTCCGCAGGAGCACCGTGTCCGACCCGATGCGCCCCCGCGCCGCCCTTCGTACCGCCGTCGTCTGGGACGTCCTGAAGGACGCCCTCGACGGTGCGGGGCAGACCCTGGACGTGCTCGACACCGGCGGGGGCACCGGGAACTTCGCCGTGCCCGTCGCCCGGCTCGGGCACCGGGTCACCGTCGTGGACCCCAGCCCCAACGCGCTCTTCGCGCTCGAACGCCGTGCCGCCGAGGCCGGGGTCGCCGACCTCGTGCACGGCGTGCAGGGCGACGTCCACGGCCTCTTCGACGTCGTGGGACGCGAGAGCTTCGACGTCGTGCTCTGCCACGGCGTCCTCGAATACCTCGACCGGCCCGCCGCCGGTCTCGGCAACGTCGTCGCCGCGCTCCGCCCCGGCGGCACCCTGAGCCTCCTCGCCGCCGGGCTCGGCGGCGCCGTCCTCGCCCGCGCCCTCGCCGGGCACTTCTCCGAGGCCCGCCAAGCCCTCGACGACCCTGAGGGGCGCTGGGGCGCCGCCGACCCCGTGCCGCACCGCTTCACCGCCGGACAGCTCACCGCGCTCGTCGCGGACGCCGGTGTCGAGACCGGCGCCGTGCACGGCGTACGGGTCTTCTCGGACCTCGTGCCCGGCGTCCTCGTCGACACCGAACCCGGCGCGCTCGACGCCCTCCTGCGCCTCGAAGCGGCCGCCGCGGCCCGCCCCGAGTTCCATGCGGTGGCCACCCAGTTGCACGTGCTCGGCCGCAAGAGCGCGGCCGGGGCCTGAGCCCGCGGGGGGCCGGCTTTCCTCGACCCGCCGTCCTCGGCACAGGCGCCGTATGATCGGAGGAGGCCGCCCGGCATGGCGTCGGGGTTCGTGGGAATGCTGGTGTCAACCGGTGTACCGGCGGACCCCCGGTGTCCGGCCGGTCGCGTCCGGTGAATTGGCGCAGAGGGGCGGGTTTCACGGGGGCGATTCCCTGCCTATCCTTAAGGGGACCCCCGGTCGCCCCGGCGACTGCACGATGAGGAGGACTCCCGTGCCGCTCTCAGAGCACGAGCAGCGAATGCTCGAGCAGATGGAGCGAGCGCTGTACGCCGAAGATCCCAAATTCGCGACAGCGCTTGAGGGAAGCAAGCTGCGCACGTACACCCGACGCCGGGTGTACCTGTCGGTCGTGGGCTTCCTGGTCGGCATCGCGCTCCTTGTCGGCGGAGTCGGCCAGGGCGGTGTGAGCAGCGTCGTCTTCGGCGTCATCGGCTTCCTCGTGATGCTCGTCTGCGCGGTACTCGCGATCACCGGCTGGCGCAAAGCTCCCAAGCCGGGCGAACAGCAGGCCACCGCCCCCGGCGGCGAGGCGACGGCCCCGCACGGCCGCACCGCCCGCCAGAAGCGCGGAATGATGGACCGCATCGAGCAGCGCTGGCAACGGCGCCGCGACGAATCCGGCCACTAGCGGAAATCCTCGAACGCGCCACCTTTCCTTACGTGGAAGCGGCGGACCTCCACCGAGAGGTCCGCCGCTTCCACGTACCCGGGTCCCGGCGGACGATTCCTCGAAGCCCGCCCCGCGCCAGCCTGTCCCGTCAGCAGTCCGCCCCGCGTCAGTCCCTCCCCGCGTCAGTCCGCCCCGCGTCAGCCTGCCCCGTCAGCAGCCCGCCCCGCCCCGCCTCAGCCCGCCTCGCGCGTCCCGCGCACCCGCACCCACCCCGTGACCCGCCCCCGCACCGCGGCGCCCCGCGCCGACAGCGATCGGCCCAGGCGGCCCGCCGAGGAGCGGGGTGCGAACAGGGCGCGGAGCCGGTCGGTACGGCCCGAGCCCGCCCGCAGCCCCGCCAGCACCCGGCGGACGTCGGCGGCGACCGGCGCGGGGGTCGCCGCGGGGGCGTAGCGAACGTGTTCCAGGGCGTCGACGAGCCGGTCCAGGGCGGCGGCGGCCTCCTCGTCCAAATGACCCGCGCGGACCAGTCGCGCCGCCGCCGCGCGCGGGCTGAGCGCCTCGTCCGGCGGGATGCCGAGGTCCCAGGCGGTGTCGAGCACCTCGGCCCACGCCGCCCGCACCCGCGCCCCGAGCGCTAGGGCGTCGCGCCCCGGGCCCCCGCCGAGCCGCCGCGCGCGCAGCCTGCGCCGCCACAGCACCGGCAGGAGCGGCACCGCGAGGACCACGAGCACGAGGAGCCCCACCCCGAGGAGCGTGCCCGTGGGCGGCCCGTCGTCGCCGTGCGCCACGACCGCCTGCGGGCTCGGCCCGCCGCACTCGCCGAGCCGCCGGTCGGCCGCCGGGCAGGAGGCGTCCGCCGAGGCCGAGGTCGAGGGGGCGGCGGACTCGCTCGCCTCGGGCTGCTCGGGCGCCGTGCTCGCCGCGCCCCCTTCGGGCGTCTCGGGCTGCGTGTACTCCGGGGTCGTGCCCCGGCTCGGCGTCGGCTCGAAGCGCGTCCAGCCCACGCCCTGGAAGTACAGCTCGGGCCACGCGTGCGCGTCCCGCAGGCCCACCGACATCGTGCCCTCGTCCCCGGTCTGGGTGCCGGGCGTGAACCCGATCGCGACCCGGGCCGGGATGCCGAGGGTGCGGGCCATCGCCGCCATCGAGAAGGAGAAGTGGACGCAGAAGCCCTCCTTCTGCTTCAGGAACCGCGCGATCGCCTGCGGGCCGCTGCCCGCGCCGACCCGCGTGTTGTAGGTGAAGCCGCCGTCGTAGGCGAACCAGTCCTGGAGCCGCACCGCGCGCTCGTAGTCGTTGGCGGCGCCCTTCGTGACCTCGCGCGCGGTCGCCTCGACGACGTCGGGCAGGTTGCCCGGCACGGCGGTGTACGCGCGGCGGATGTCCTCGGGGGCCGGCTGGGCGTTGGCGAGCTGGCGGGCCGTGGGACGTACGTCGAGGCTCTCGACGCGGTACGAGGCGTTGCGCGTCGTCTGGCCGCGCTCGCCGACGAGGGTGCGGCCCACCGGCTCGTACCGCCAGCGCCCGTCGATGTCCACGGAACTGGCCGGGTAGGGCAGTGGCAGCCAGTCCTGTCCGTAGTCGCCCGCGACCCGCACGGACGTCGTGACGGTGCCCGTGGCGACGTCGGGGGAGAGGCCGGTGGGCTGGGGGAGCTGGTCGGGGATCTCGGTGATGCGGCGTTCGGACGGCGACCAGGAGGTGCCGTCGAACTTGTCGAGCGAGACGATCCGCAGATACAGGTCGGAGATGTTCGCCGCGTCGGTGCGGTAGCGCAGGACCTCGCGGTCGTCGGGCTGGTTGAGGGCGTCCTGGAGCGAGACGAGCGGGTTGACCGCCGAGATCGTGCCGCCCCCGCCGCCCTTGCCACCCCCGCCCTTGCCGTCGAGGAGCCCGCCGTCGAGCGCCGGCAGCGCGAGCGGTACGACGAGCGCGACGCCGAGCGCGAGGACACCGATCCTGCGGCCGTTGCGCACCGGGGACAGCTTCGGCGGCTTCCCGCGCCCGTCGGCGGCGCGTACCCCGAAGACCCGCCCCCAGCGCGCGACCCGGTCGCGGCTCTCGGCGAGCAGCAGAAGCAGATAGCCGCCCGCCGCGAGGAGGAAGAGGAGCCAGCCCGAACCTTCCTCGGCGATCCCGGTGGCGACCGAGTAGAGCGCGAGCAGCGGCAGCCCCGCCGCCGAGGCCGCGCGGAACGTCACCGCGAGCGTGTCGACGACCAGGCCCACCACGAGGACCCCGCCGATCAGCAGGAACGTGATGCCGTCGGTGAGCGGCGCGGGGATCGTGTACCCGCGCACGTCGTGCTGCCCGGCCTCGAAGAGCTGTCCGAAGTGCCGCATCGCCTCGGGCCCCGGAACGAAACCGGCCAGGGCCTGGGACCGCGCGAAGACGAGGGTCAGCAGGAGCAGCCCCACGAGGGCCTCGATCGCGACCACGAGCGGGCGCGGCAACTGCGCCTGCCGCGCGAGCGCCCCCGCCCCGGCCATGAGCGCGAGCAGCAGGAGGCACAGCGCGAACCACGTCCCGCTCTCCACGAGCGGCAGCAGCGCCGCGGCGGAGAGCGCCGTCGCCACCGTCGCCGCGAGAGTGACCCGACCCCGCCCGCTCATGACTCCCGCTCCCTGTCGTCCGGCCGCCGGTCCCGTTCCCACCGCGCGACACGCTCGATCCGCTCATAGGGCGAGGGCGCACGGGGCCCCGGGGGACCGGGAGGCGGAAGGTACGCGCCCGGGGCGTCCCCCTGCCCGTACGCACCGCCCCCGAAGTTCTCGCCGCGCGGGGCGCTTTCCCCGTACGTGCCACTGCTCCCGTACGTGCCGCCGCCCCCGTACGCCCCCGCGCTCTCCGGTCCGCCGCCCACGGCGTGCCCCGTGTGGAGGGCGCCCGCCTGCCGCCACAGCTCGGCGAGCGGGGCGCCGCGCGGGACGCGCAGCACCGTCCAGCCCGCCTCGCGCAGGGCACGCGCGGACCGCTCGGCCCCCGGCGGTACCTGCCCGGGCTCCGCGGGCAGTCCCCACTCGGGGCCGTCGAGGAGGAAGGCGACCGCGCTCGCGCCCCGGCCGCGCGCCCCGGCGAGCAGCGCCGTCTGCTCCGCGTCGAGCGCGCCGAGGAAGGCGACGAGCAGCCCCTCCGTACCGCCGTGCAGGACCTCGTGGGCCGCCGCGAGGCCCGTGCCCGCCGAGTGGTCGATGACCGCGAGGACATCGAGGAGCGCGCCCGCGGCCTCGGCGGCCTCGTGCCGCGCGGTCGCGAAGCCGTCGCTGCCCGGCACGGCGTCGAGCGCGCCCTCGTCGGTGATGAGGCGTACGTCCATCTCGCGTTCGAGGAGGTGCGTGAGGACCGAGGCGGTTCCCGAGACGGCCCACTCGAAGGCGCTGTCCGGGCCACCGCCCGCGTAGGCGCCGCGCCGCGTGTCGAGCAGCACCGTGCAGCGGGACCTGCGCGGCTGCTCCTCGCGCCGCACCATCAGCTCCCCGTACCGCGCCGTCGAGCGCCAGTGCACCCGGCGCAGGTCGTCGCCGTGCCGGTAGCCGCGCGGGATGACGTCGTCCTCGCCGGTGAACGAGAGCGCGCGCTGCCGCCCGCCGCCCGCCCCCGGGGCCTGCCCGTCGAGCCCCGCCGCGGGCAGCGGGACCACCGCGGGGAGCACGGTGAGGGTGTCGCGCGCGCTGAAGGAACGGCTCAGCTCGCACATCCCGAAGGGATCGCTGAGCCGCAGTTGCAGGGGACCGAGCGGGAAGTGGCCCCGCATGTCGGAGCGCACCCGGTACGAGACCTCGCGGCGCCCGGCCGCCTCGACGCGGTCGAGGACGAAGCGCGGGCGGGGGCCGAGCTGGTAGGGCACCCGGTCCTGGAGCATGAGCAGCCCCGTCGTGAGCCGCGAGACGTTCTCGACGCGCAGATGGACGCGGGCCTCCTCGCCCGCCTGCACGCGCAGCGGGCTGAGCCTGCGGCTGCCCGTGACGCGGTGGCGGGTACGGAAGAGGACGCTCGCGGCGACGAGCGGGAGCACCGCGAGCAGCACCCCGACCCGCAGCAGCTCGCCCTGCCCGAGGACGTACGCGCAGATCCCGGCGGCGACCCCGGCGGCGAGGAAGGACCGGCCGCGTGTGGTCAGCCCCGCGAACGCGGTCCGCAGCGGCCCGCGCGCCCCGCCCTCCTCGTGGTCCTCGGCGACCGGC
Organism: Streptomyces sp. NPDC088923; assembly: GCF_044749745.1. NCBI lineage: Bacteria > Bacillati > Actinomycetota > Actinomycetes > Kitasatosporales > Streptomycetaceae > Streptomyces > Streptomyces sp. NPDC088923. The sequence goes on from NZ_JBIVIO010000001.1 coordinate 2,149,923, forward strand.
GCGAGGGCGGGCCGGTCCTGCGGGGGCACGGTGCCGGGCCGCCGAGGGGCCACGAGGCCGCCGGTGCCCTCCGCGCTCCCGCCCCCCGAGCCCCGTACCGCCGCGCCCCGCCCGGCCCCTGGGACCTTCACCGGCCGCCGCTCGCGGGGCGGCCCACGCGGGCGCCGCTGTCGGGGATCGCCACCTGCTGGAGCAGTTCGACGACGATCGCCTCGGCGCTGCGCCGCCCGAGCTGCGCCTGCGTCGTCGGGAGCAGCCGGTGCGCGAGTACCGGCACCGCGAGGTGCTGCACGTCGTCCGGGAGCACGAAGTCGCGCCCGGCGAGCGCGGCCGAGGCACGCGCGGCCCGTACGAGATGGAGCGTGGCGCGCGGCGAGGCGCCGAGCCGCAGCTCGGGGTGGACCCGGGTCGCCTGCGTGAGCGCCACCGCGTACCGCTCGATGTCCTCGGCGATGTGCACGCCCCGCACCGCCTCGACGAGCTTGGCGATCTCGTCGACGTGCGCGACGGGGAGGAGCGCGTCGAGCGGCGAGGCGGCACCGTGCGCGCCGAGCATCTTCAGCTCGGCCTGGGCCGAGGGGTACCCCATCGAGACGCGCGCCATGAAGCGGTCGCGCTGCGCCTCGGGGAGCGGGTAGGTGCCCTCCATCTCGACCGGGTTCTGCGTCGCGACGACCATGAAGGGGCGCGGCAGCGGGAAGGTCTCGCCGTCGAGCGTGACCTGCCCCTCCTCCATCGCCTCCAGGAGCGCCGACTGCGTCTTCGGCGAGGCCCGGTTGATCTCGTCGCCGATCACGATCTGCGCGAAGACGGCGCCGGGTTTGAAGTCGAAGGTGCCGGAGACCTGGTCGTAGACGGAGACGCCGGTGATGTCCGAGGGCAGCAGGTCCGGCGTGAACTGGATACGGCGCACGGTGGCGTCCACGGAGCGCCCCAGCGCCCGCGCGAGCATCGTCTTGCCGACCCCCGGCACGTCCTCGATGAGCAGGTGCCCCTCCGCGAGCAGCACGGTCAGGGCGAGCCGGACGACGTCCGGTTTGCCCTCGATGACCGTCTCGACGGCGCCCCGTACCCGGCCCGCCGTCTCGCTCAGATCCCTCAGGTCCCCTCGCGCGTCGGCGCGCTCGTCAAAGGTCGTCACCCGGCCCTCCTCGGCCCACGGCCCCGAGCGGGGCCACCCCTCCACCGGGTTGCGCCCGGCTCGCGGCGAGCCGGCACCCGACATGTCCTGGACCCCGCGCGGACCACTCCGCGCGGGCTCCCCACGCATTCTTGTTGCCGTTATCGGTTCGTGTCACTCGCCCGCGGACAACAGCTCACCGCTTGTCAGCGCTTGTGGCATTTGTCCGCCGGATTCGGCCGATACCCGGCCGCGGCGGTGCCGGAACCGGAGGTACGGGACCGGGACGCCGCGCGCGGCCGGGGCGTGCGGCCGGCTCAGGCGGCGGGGGCCGGGTCGACCTCGCGCAGCAGCCCCGTGTGCACGTCGAAGACGAATCCGCGCACGTCGTTCGCCTCGACGAGGAACGGCGAGGTGCGCACCCGCTGCATCGACTGCCGTACGTCCTGCTCCGCGTTGGTGAAGGCCTCGACCGCCCACGAGGGGCGCTGGCCCACCTCGCGCTCCAGTTCCTGGCGGAAGTCCTCGGTCAGCGATTCGAGACCGCAGTTGGTGTGGTGGATGAGGACGACGCTGCGGGTGCCCAGGGCGCGCTGGCTGATCGTCAGGGACCGGATCACGTCATCGGTCACCACACCGCCCGCGTTGCGGATCGTGTGGCAGTCGCCGAGTTCCAGGCCGAGCGCGGCGTGCAGGTCGATACGCGCGTCCATGCACGCGACGACGGCGACCTTCTGCACGGGCCGGGCGTCCATGCCGGGGTCGGTGAACGTCTTCGCGTACGCCTCGTTCGAGGCGACGAGACGGTCGGTGACCGAGGTACCGGGGGTGATAGGGGCGGAAGTCATGCTCCAGACGGTACCGAACCGCGGCGCCGGGCCCCGCCGCGCGCGTATCCGTACGAACGTGATCATGCCGCGCGGGCCCCGGTTTCACGGGCTCCGCGACGCGCAGGGTCGTTGATTGACCGGGCGACAGGGTGGACTAAAGTGACGCGAAGCGGGACCCCGGACACCCCGCTGGTGACTGTCGCGGTCCGTGTCGGCCGCGGCCCCGCGTCCCGGGGCCGCTTCTCCACGGTGCGCGGCGGATACGTACGACCCGGCCCCCTCCCGTTCCGGCCGGCCGGTGCCGCGAGGCGCCGGCGGGCCACTCCCCTTCCGAGCGGGAGGGGACCAGGCCGCGCGTCCCCGCCGCGCCGTCCGCGCACGGGGGAGCACGGCGCGGGACCGGGGCGCGGGACCAGGGCGCGAGGCGCCTTTCGACGAGGGTGACGGGCAGGACATTGCACACGGACCAGACGCCCGAGGGCACAGCACCGGAGGGCACAGCGCGGGACCGGCCCGCACCGGCGGCGGGAACGGCCGAGGGGCGCCACGTCCCCGTCATGCTGCGCCGCTGCCTCGACCTCCTCGGCCCCGCCCTCGCGGAGCCGGGCGCGGTGGTCGTCGACTGCACCCTCGGCCTCGGCGGCCACAGCGAGGCCCTCCTCAGCACCTTCCCCGCCGCCCGCCTCGTCGCGCTCGACCGCGACAAGGAGGCGCTGCGCCTCGCGGGCGAACGCCTCGCCCCCTTCGGCGCGCGCGCGACACTGGCCCACGCCGTCTACGACGAGCTTCCCGACGTCCTCGACCGGCTCGGCGTCCCGCGCGTCCAGGGCGTCCTCTTCGACCTCGGCGTCTCCTCGATGCAACTCGACGAGGCGGACCGCGGCTTCGCCTACGCGCAGGACGCCCCGCTCGACATGCGCATGGACCAGACGGCGGGCATGAGCGCCGCCGAGGTCCTCAACACCTACCCGCCCGGGGAACTCGTCCGCATCCTGCGCACGTACGGGGAGGAGAAGCAGGCCCGCCGGATCGTCTCCGCGATCGTGCGCGAGCGCGAGAAGGAGCCCTTCGCGCGCAGCGCGCGCCTCGTCGAGCTGATCCGCGAGGCACTGCCGCAGGCCGCCAAGCGCACCGGCGGGAACCCGGCGAAACGCACCTTCCAGGCCCTGCGCATCGAGGTCAACGGCGAACTGTCGGTCCTGGAACGCGCGATCCCCGCGGCGGTGAACACCCTCGCCGTCGGCGGCCGGATCGCCGTGCTCTCCTACCACTCCCTTGAGGACAGGCTCGTCAAGCAGGTCCTCTCCTCCGGGGCCACGAGCACCGCGCCCCCCGGGCTCCCCGTCGTCCCCGAGCGCTACCAGCCCCGCCTCAAACTCCTCACGCGCGGCGCCGAACTGCCCGCCGAGGAAGAGGTCGCCGCCAACCGCCGTGCCGCGCCCGCCCGCCTGCGCGGGGCCGAGCGCCTCCGCGAGGGGGCCGTGTGAGCGGAAGCGGGCCGCCCCGTACCGGAGCCGGCCGCGTCCGCGGAACCGGCGGCCGTGCCCGTGCGTGTCACCCCCCGGAGGAGTCGTGAACGGTGTCCTGCGCGGCCGGGCGGCCGCCCTCGCCCGGCTGCTGCCCGAGCGCGGCCCGAACCGGGCGGCGCGCACGCCCTTCGTGCTGCTCGTCGTCGTCCTCCTCGCCGGGGGGCTCATCACGCTCCTCGTGCTCAACTCCTCGCTCAACGAGGGCTCCTTCCAGGTGAGCCGGCTCAAGAAGCAGTCCACGGACCTCACCGACGAGCAGCAGGAACTCCAGCGGGACGTGGACGCCTACTCCGCCCCCGACGCGCTCGCCCGCCGCGCCGCCGAACTGGGCATGGTGCCGGGCGGCGACCCGGCGTTCCTCGCGCCGGACGGGACGGTACGGGGCCGGGCCTCGGCGGCGCCCCGCGTCGCGCTCGTCCGGCCGAGCGCGGCGGCGGAGTCCGTACCGAAGGCGAGCCCCACCCCGACGCCCTCCCCGAGCCAGAGCCCGAACCCCAACTCCAGCGCCAGCCCGAGCCCGAGCCCGGGGCAGAGCCAGAGCCCGAGCCCCGGCTCCAGCACCTCCCCGAGCCCCACCCCCACCCCGTACGCGAGCCCGGACCCCACCCCCGGAAGGTGACGCCGTGACCGACAGGGAACCGCCCCGCCGCCGGGTGCCAGGCCCCGCCAGGCCCGCCGAACGCCCACGCGCCGGGGCACGGCCGGGCGCCCGCCCGGGACCCGGGGCCCGGCCGCGCCGCAGCCCCTCCGGACCGGGGCCCAGGCTCCAGGGACCCCGCACGATCCGGCTCGGCTCGCCGCGCCCGAGGCTCCGGCTCGTCGGCGTCACGATCACGCTGATCATGGCGGTCTTCGTGGGGCGACTGCTCCAGATCCAGGCCGTCGACGCGGACTCCTTCACGACGGCCGCGCAGAAGAACCGCGTCGTCGTCCACGAGATCGCCCCCGAGCGCGGCGCCGTGACCGACCGCGAGGGGGTCGAGCTGGCCACGAGCGTCGACGCCTACGACATCACCGCCGACCCCTCGATGTTCAGCCGCGAGCAGACCCACGTGAAGGACGCCCCCGAGCAGGCCGCGGCCCTCCTCGCCCCGATCCTCGGCAAGGACGAGGACAAGGTCGCCGCCCAGTTGCGCGGCACCGGCCGCTACGCGCTCCTCGCCACCCGGCAGACCCCGCAGGTCTGGACGCAGATCAAGGACCTCAAGAACGCCTTCCAGGAGAAGGCCACGAAGGACAGGCCCAGCATCCTCGCCGGGGTCTTCCAGGAGCCGACGAGCAAACGCGTCTACCCCAACGGCGACCTCGCCGCCGGGATACTGGGCTGGGTCAACTCCGAGGGCAAGGGCGCGGGCGGCCTGGAGGCGCAGTACGAGACCTCGCTCGCGGGCACCCCGGGCGAGGTGCGCTACGCGCAGGCCGGGGGGCGCCAGGTCCCGACGGCGGGCGGCAGCGAGCACCCCGCCGTGGCCGGTACGGACGTACAGCTCACCCTCGACCGCGACATCCAGTGGGCCGCGCAGCAGGCGATCACCGAACAGGTGAAGAAGTCCAAGGCCGACCGCGGCTACGTCATCGTGCAGGACACCCGCACCGGCGAGATCCTCGCCCTCGCCAACGCACCCGGCTTCGACCCGAACGACCTGAGCGCCGCCGACGTGGACGCGCTCGGCAACCCGGCCCTCCAGGACGCCTACGAACCCGGCTCCACCAGCAAGATCATGTCCATGGCCGCCGTCCTGGAGGAGAACAAGGCGACCCCGGGCACCCACGTCACCGTGCCCGGCGAACTGCGCCGCGGCGACCGCATCTTCCACGACGACGTACCGCACGGCACCTGGCACCTCACCCTGAACGGGGTGCTCGCCAAGTCCTCCAACATCGGCACGATCCTCGCCACGGGGCAGCTCGGCAAGACGCAGGAGCAGGCGAACCAGGTGCTCTCCTCGTACCTGCGCAAATTCGGCATCGGCAGCCCCACCGGGCTCGGCTTCCCCGGCGAGACCTCCGGCATCCTCGCGCCGCCGGAGAAGTGGAACACCTCGCAGCAGTACACGATCCCCTTCGGACAGGGCCTGTCGCTCAACGCGGTGCAGGCCGCCTCGGTCTACTCCACGATCGCCAACGGCGGCGTCCGCACCGCGCCGACCCTCGTCAAGGCGACCAAGGGCGCGGACGGCCGCTGGGCCCCCACCGAGCCCGCGAAGAAGACCCGCGTCGTGAGCGACAAGACCGCCAGGACGCTCGCGGCCATGCTGGAGTCCGTCGTCGACGACAAGGAGGGCACGGGCACCTCCGCGCGCATCCCCGGCTACCGCGTCGCGGGCAAGACGGGGACGGCCAACCGGGTGGACCCGAAGACCGGGCTCTACCGCGGCTACACCGCCTCCTTCGCCGGCTTCGCCCCCGCCGACAAGCCCCGCGTGACCGTCTACTGCGCCATCCAGAACCCGACGAAGGGCGGCTACTTCGGCGGCCAGATCTGCGGACCCATCTACAAGAGCGTCATGGAGTTCGCGCTGAAGACCCTCCAGGTCCCGCCCACCGGCGCCGAGCCCGCGCGGCTTCCGACCACCTTCGAACCCTGACCGGCGGACCCCGCGCCCCGCGCACCCCCGAAGACCCACCAGGAACCGCCCGTGACAACGATCACCCCCGATCCGGGGAACCGCCGCCGACCCCCCGGAACCGACGGCGCGCCAGCCCCCGCCCACAGCCCCTCATTTCGCGGCGAGCCCATCCCGCCCGGTACGCTCACCGCCGTGCCACGCCCCGATCAGCCCCACACCCCCCGGGAGAACGGTCCCGTGACGTACCCCGGCCCCCCGCGCCCCGCCAAGACCGCGGCCACCCCGCTCGACGACCTCGCGGAAGAACTGGGGGTCGAGCCGCGCGGCGGCCGCGGCCCCGCGCCCGCCGATGTCACCGGCATCACCCACGACTCCCGCGCCGTGCGCCCCGGCGACATCTACGCCGCCCTGCCCGGCGCCCGCTTCCACGGTGCCGACTTCGCCGCGCAGGCCGCCTCGCTCGGCGCCGTCGCCGCGCTCACCGACCCCGCGGGGGCCGAGCGCGTCCTCGCCGCCGGGCTCCCCGTCCTCGTCGTCGGGGACCCGCGCGGCCGCATGGGCGCCCTCGCGGCGCGCATCTACGGCAACCCGGGCGACGGCCTCCTCCAGATCGGCATCACCGGGACCTCGGGGAAGACCACCACCGCGTACCTCATGGAGGGCGGCCTGCGCGCCGCCGGGCACGCCACCGGGCTCATCGGCACCGTCGAGACCCGCATCGGCGACGAACGCCTCAAGTCCGAGCGCACCACGCCCGAGGCCACCGACCTCCAGGCGCTCTTCGCCGTCATGCGCGAACGCGGCGTCGACGCCGTCGCCATGGAGGTCTCCAGCCACGCCCTCGTGCTCGGCCGCGTCGACGGCGTCGTCCACGACGTCGCCGTCTTCAACAACCTGAGCCCGGAGCACATGGAGTTCCACTCCGGCATGGAGGACTACTTCCAGGCCAAGGCCCAGCTCTTCACCCGCGCGCGCAGCCGCAGAGGCGTCGTCAACTACGACGACGAGTACGGCCGCAGGCTCGTCACCGAGGCCGAGGTCCCGATCGTCACCTTCTCCGCCGAGGGCCACCCCGACGCCGACTGGCGCGCCGAGGACGTCGAGACCGGCCCCACCGACTCGACGTTCACCGTCGTGGGCCCCGACGGCTCCCGCTACCCGGCCCGCGCCCCGCTGCCCGGCGCCTTCAACGTCGCCAACACCCTCGCCGCCGTCGCGGCCCTCGCCGAGGCCGGGACGGACCCCCGCGTCGCCGCCGAGGGCATCGGGGCCGTCCCCGGCGTCCCCGGCCGCCTGGAGCGCGTGAACGAGGGCCAGCCCTACCTCGCCGTCGTCGACTACGCGCACAAGACCGACGCCGTCGAATCGGTGCTCCGCTCGCTGCGCCGCGTCACCGAGGGCCGCGTGCACGTCGTGCTCGGCTGCGGCGGCGACCGCGACACCACCAAACGCGGACCGATGGGGGCCGCCGCGGCGCGCCTCGCCGACACCGCCGTACTCACCTCCGACAACCCGCGCTCCGAGGACCCGCTCGCGATCCTCGCCGCGATGCTCGCGGGCGCCGCCGAGGTGCCCGTGCACGAGCGCGGGGACGTCCTCGTGGACGCCGACCGGGCGGCGGCCATCGCCGCCGCCGTCGCCCGCGCCGAGCCCGGGGACACCGTGCTCATCGCGGGCAAGGGTCACGAACAGGGCCAGGACGTCAACGGGGTCGTCCGCCCCTTCGACGACCGCGAGGTCCTCAAGGAAGCCATCCGCAAAGCCGCGGCCACCCCGGCCGCGCAGCAGAAAAGCGTGGGATGAACCTGTGATCGCCCTCTCTCTCGCCGAGATCGCTGACATCGTCGGCGGGCGGACCCACGACATACCGGACCCGGAGCTTCGCGTCACCGGTCCCGTCGTCACCGACTCCCGGGCCGTCGAGGACGGCGGACTCTTCGTCGCCTTCGCCGGCGAACGCGTCGACGGGCACGACTACGCCGCGTCAGCCGTCGCGGCGGGCGCCGTCGCCGTCCTCGCGACCCGGCCCCTCGGCGTGCCCGCGATCGTCGTGGACGACGTCACCGCGGCCCTCGGCGCCCTCGCCCGCACCGTCGTGGAGCGCCTCGGCACCACCGTGATCGCCATGACCGGCTCGGCGGGCAAGACGTCCACCAAGGACCTCATCGCGCAGCTCCTGAGCCGCCGCGGACCCACCGTGTGGCCACCGGGCAACCTCAACAACGAGATCGGGCTCCCGCTGACCGCGCTGCGCGTCACCGAGGAGACCCGCCACCTCGTCCTGGAGATGGGCGCCCGCGGCATCGGCCACATCCGCTACCTCACGAGCCTCACCCCGCCCTCCATCGGCATCGTCCTCAACGTCGGCTCCGCCCACATCGGCGAGTTCGGCGGCAAGGAGCAGATCGCCGAGGCCAAGGGCGAGATGGTCGAGGCCCTGCCCGAGTCCGGACTCGCCGTGCTCAACGCGGACGATCCGCTCGTACGCGGCATGGCACCCCGTACCCGGGCACGGGTCCTCCTCTTCGGCGAAGCGGACGATGCGGAAGTCCGGGCCGAGAACGTCACGCTTACGGACACCGGACGCCCCCGGTTCCTCCTGCGCACACCCACCGGGTGCGGCGAAGTGACCTTGCGCCTGTACGGTGAGCACCACGTGTCGAACGCGCTCGCCGCCGCAGCCGTCGCCCATGAGCTGGGCATGCCCGCCGAAGAGATCGCCCTTGGTCTCAGCGAGGCACGCTCCCTCTCCCGCTGGCGGATGGAGGTCACCGAGCGCCCGGACGGCGTGACGATCGTCAACGACGCCTACAACGCGAGCCCCGATTCCGTACGAGCAGCACTGCGCGCGCTCGTCGCGATGGGCTCGGCAGCCCGAGACAAGGGCGGCCGGACCTGGGCGGTGCTCGGGATGATGGCGGAACTCGGGGACGAATCGCTCGCCGCCCACGACGCCGTCGGACGGCTGGCCGTCCGGCTCAACGTGAGCAAGCTCGTCGCGGTCGGGGGCCAGGAGGCGGCCTGGCTGCGGATGGGCGCATACAACGAGGGTTCGTGGGGTGAGGAGTCGGTGCACGTGTCCGACACACAGGCGGCGATCGACCTGCTACGCGGGGAACTGCGACCGGGGGATGTCGTCCTGGTGAAGGCGTCCCGGGCGGCGGGCCTGGAGGAAGTCGCCCAGGCCCTCCTGGAAGGCGCCGGTGAGGGCGAGGCCGCCGCGCGATGAAGCAAATCCTCTTCGCGGGAGCGATCGGTCTCTTCCTGACCCTCATCGGCACCCCGTTGCTCATCAAGCTGCTCGCCCGCAAGGGCTACGGCCAGTTCATCCGTGACGACGGGCCGCGCGAGCACCACAGCAAGCGCGGCACGCCGACCATGGGTGGCATCGCCTTCATCCTCGCCACGCTCATCGCGTACTTCCTCACCAAGCTCATCACCGGCAGCCCGACCAGCTTCTCCGGGCTCCTGGTGCTGTTCCTGATGACGGGCATGGGCCTGGTCGGCTTCCTCGACGACTACATCAAGATCGTCAAACAGCGCTCGCTCGGCCTGCGCGCCAAGGCGAAGATGGCCGGCCAGCTCATCGTCGGCATCGCCTTCGCCGTGCTCGCCCTGCAATTCGCCGACCAGCGCGGCAACACCCCGGCGTCCACGAAGCTCTCCTTCGTCACCGACTTCGGCTGGACCATCGGCCCCGTGCTCTTCGTGGTCTGGGCGCTCTTCATGATCCTGGCCATGTCCAACGGCGTGAACCTGACGGACGGTCTGGACGGCCTCGCCACCGGCGCCTCCGTCATGGTCTTCGGGGCGTACACCTTCATCGGCGTCTGGCAGTTCCAGGAGTCCTGCGCCAACGCGGCAACCCTCACCAACCCGGCCGCCTGCTTCGAAGTGCGTGACCCGCTCGACCTCGCCGTCGTCGCCTCCGCCCTCATGGGCGCCTGCTTCGGCTTCCTGTGGTGGAACACCTCGCCCGCCAAGATCTTCATGGGCGACACCGGCTCGCTCGCTCTCGGCGGCGCCCTCGCGGGTCTCGCGATCTGCTCGCGCACCGAACTGCTCATCGCCCTCCTGGGCGGCCTGTTCGTGCTCATCACGCTCTCGGTCGTCATCCAGGTCGGCTCCTTCAAGCTGACCCGCAGGCGCGTCTTCCGCATGGCACCGCTCCAGCACCACTTCGAACTCAAGGGCTGGTCGGAAGTCCTCGTCGTGGTCCGGTTCTGGATCATCCAGGGCATGTGCGTCATCGTCGGCCTCGGTCTCTTCTACGCGGGATGGGCGGCCGACAAGTGACCGAGCAGGACTTCGCGGGCAAGCGCGTCACCGTCGCCGGGCTCGGCGTCTCGGGGATGCCGGCCGCACGCGTCCTCCACGCGCGCGGAGCCCTCGTCACCGCCGTCACCGACGCCGAGGACGAGCGCTCCCGCGCCCAGGCCGAGGAACTGCGGGCCCTCGGCATCACCGTCCGCCTCGGCGACGGGACGGCCCTCCCCGAGGGCACCGAACTCGTCGTCACCGCCCCCGGCTGGCGGCCGGACAAGCCGCTCTTCGCCGCCGCCGAGGCGGCCGGGGTGCCGGTCTGGGGCGACGTCGAACTCGCCTGGCGCCTGCGCGGCCCGGACGCCGCGCCCTGGCTCGCCGTCACCGGCACCAACGGCAAGACGACGACGGTACGGATGCTCGCCGCGATCCTCGAAGCGGCGGGCCACCGCACCGCCGCCGTCGGCAACATCGGCGTATCGCTCCTCGACGCGGTCCTCGCCAAGGAGCCGTACGACGTCCTCGCGGTCGAGCTGTCGAGCTATCAGCTGCACTGGGCGCCCTCGGTGCGGCCGCACTCCGCGGCCGTGCTCAACCTCGCGCCCGACCACCTCGACTGGCACGGCTCGATGGCCGCGTACGCCGCCGACAAGGGCCGCGTCTACGAGGGCAACACGGTCGCCTGCGTCTACAACGCCGCCGACCCGGCCACCGAGGAACTCGTGCGCGCCGCCGACGTGGAGGAGGGCTGCCGGGCCATCGGCTTCACGCTCGGCACGCCCAGCCCCTCCGAACTCGGCGTCGTCGAGGGCTACCTGGTCGACCGGGCCTTCGTGCCCGACCGTGCCCAGCAGGCCCAGGAACTCGCCGAGGTCGCCGACGTGGACCCGCCGGCCCCGCACAACATCGCCAACGCCCTCGCCGCCGCCGCGCTCGCCCGCGCCTACGGCGTCCCGGCCACGGCGGTGCGCGAGGGACTGCGCGCCTTCCGGCCCGACCCGCACCGCATCGAGCACGTCGCCACGATCGACGGCGTCTCCTACGTCGACGACTCCAAAGCGACCAACACGCACGCCGCCGAAGCCTCGCTCGCCGCGTACGAACCGATCGTCTGGATCGCCGGGGGACTCGCGAAAGGCGCGTCCTTCGACGAACTGGTGCAAGGCGCCGCGAAACGCCTGCGGGCCGTCGTCCTCATGGGCCGCGACCGCGCGCTGATCCGCGAAGCCCTCGCGCGACACGCGCCGAACGTACCCGTGGTCGACCTCGACCGGGCCGACACTGGGGCGATGTCCGAAGCGGTGCGCGAGGCGGCCGGGCTCGCCGAGAGCGGCGACACGGTCCTGCTCGCCCCGGCGTGCGCCTCGATGGACATGTTCACCAACTACAACGTGCGCGGCGACCTCTTCGCCGAGGCGGTCCGCGCACGCGCCACCGCTGCCGAAGGCGACTGATCCGGACCGGCCCGCCGCCGGGCCGGTCCGCGCCAGGACGACTGGAGGGGACAGCGACGATGGCCGCTGAGCGTACGGCCGAGGGCGGGCGGTACAGCTCCGCCCGCGTGCACCGCAGCCGCAGCCCGAGAGCACCCCGCGCGGGCCTCCCGCTGCGCGGCAGGACCTTCGCGGGCCGGGCGCGCGGCACGGGGAGCGGAGCGGGGGGCGGCGGCTCGTCCCGCGCCCCCCGGCCCCCGAGGGGCCCGCGCGGCAATCCGCTGCGCGGGCTCCCCGCCCGGCTCATGCGGGCCTGGGACCGGCCGCTCACCGCGTACTACGTGATCCTCGGCGCGAGCCTGCTGATCATCGTGCTCGGCCTCGTCATGGTCTACTCGGCCTCCGTCATCACGGCCCTCAACTACGGGCTCGCGGGCTCCTTCTTCTTCCGCAAGCAGCTCGGCGCCGCCCTCATCGGCGGCCTGCTCCTGGTCGCCGCCGCGCGGATGCCGGTCAAACTGCACCGGGCGCTGTCGTACCCGCTGCTCGTCGTGGCCGTCATCACGATGGCCGCGGTGCCGCTCATCGGCGTCTCCGTCAACGGCAACCGGAACTGGATCAACCTCGGCTTCTTCCAGATCCAGCCCTCCGAGTTCGGCAAGCTCGCGCTCGTCCTGTGGGGCGCCGACCTGCTCGCGCGCAAGAGCGAGAAGCGGTTGCTCAACCAGTGGAAGCACATGCTGGTGCCGCTCGTGCCCGTGACCTTCCTGCTGCTCGGGCTCATCATGCTCGGCTCGGACATGGGCACCGCGATGATCCTCACCGCGATCCTCTTCGGCCTCCTGTGGCTCGCGGGGGCGCCCACGCGGATGTTCGCCGGCGTGCTCGGCTTCGTCGGGCTGCTCGGCGTGATCCTCGTCAAGACGAGCGACAACCGCCTCGCCCGCTTCGCCTGCCTCGGCTCGACCGACGCCCACGCCTTCAACGACAAGTGCCAGCAAGGCGTGCACGGCCTCTACGCCCTCGCCTCCGGCGGCTTCTTCGGCTCCGGCCTCGGCGCGAGTGTGGAGAAATGGGGTGAACTCCCAGAAGCCCACACGGACTTCATCTTCGCCGTGCTCGGCGAGGAACTGGGCCTGGCGGGGACGCTGTCGGTGATCGCCCTCTTCACCGCTCTAGGCTATGCGGGTATCCGCGTGGCCGGACGCACGGAGGACCCCTTCGTGAGGTACGCCGCGGGAGCGGTCATCACCTGGATCACGGCGCAGGCCGTGATCAACCTCGGTGCGGTGCTCGGTCTGCTGCCGATCGCCGGGGTGCCGCTGCCGCTGTTCTCCTACGGGGGTTCCTCGCTGCTGCCGACCATGTTCGCCATCGGGCTCCTCATCGCCTTCGCACGCGACGAGCCCGCTGCGCGAGCGGCCCTCGCCCTGCGGGGGCCCGGCTTCGGCCGCAAGCGGTTCGCGGTGAGATGGAACACGATGAGACGGCGCGCCCCGGGGGCGCGTCCGTCCGGAGAGCGGTGAATTTCGGTGCATGTCGTACTCGCCGGCGGGGGGACCGCCGGCCACATCGAGCCGGCGCTCGCCCTCGCGGACGCCCTGCGCAGGCAGGACCCCACCGTGGGGATCACGGCTCTGGGCACGGAACGCGGCCTGGAGACCCGGCTCGTACCCGAGCGCGGCTATGAACTCGCTCTCATCCCCGCGGTCCCGCTGCCGCGCAAGCCGACCCCCGAGCTGATCACCGTGCCGGGCCGGCTGCGCGGCACCATCAAGGCCGCCGAGCAGGTCATCGAGCGCACCAAGGCGGACTGCGTCATCGGCTTCGGCGGGTACGTGGCGCTGCCCGGCTACCTCGCGGCGAAGCGCACCGGCACCCCGATCGTCGTGCACGAGGCCAACGCCCGCCCCGGCCTCGCCAACAAGATCGGCTCGCGCTACGCCTCCGGCGTCGCGGTCTCGACGCCGGACAGCAAGCTGCGCGGCGCCCGCTACATCGGCATCCCGCTGCGCCGCACCATCGCGACCCTGGACCGCGCCCGGGTGCGCCCCGAGGCCCGCGCCGCCTTCGGCCTGGACCAGAACCTGCCCACCCTCCTCGTCTCCGGCGGCTCCCAGGGCGCCCGCCACCTGAACGAGGTCGTCCAGCGGGTCGTCCCGCTGCTCCAGCGCTCCGGCATCCAGGTCCTGCACGCGGTCGGTCCCAAGAACGAGCTGCCACGCGCCGACAACATGCCCGGAATGCCGCCGTACATCCCGGTACCGTACGTGGACCGGATGGACCTCGCGTACGCCGCCGCCGACATGATGCTGTGCCGCGCGGGCGCGATGACCGTCGCCGAACTCTCCGCCGTGGGCCTGCCCGCCGCCTATGTCCCGCTGCCCATCGGCAACGGCGAACAGCGGCTCAACGCCCAGCCGGTGGTGAAGGCGGGGGGCGGACTCCTCGTGGACGACGCGGAACTGACCCCGGAGTGGGTGCAGTCCCAGGTGGTGCCGGTGCTCGCCGATCCGCACCGGCTCTACGAGATGTCGCGCGCCGCCGCCGAGTTCGGCCGCAGGGACGCCGACGACCTGCTCGTCGGCATGGTGTACGAGGCGATCGCCGCACGCAGGAACCGCTGAGGGGCCCTGGAAGCCCCCGCATCACGAGGAGGCTGAGGGAGCGTGGCCGGAGCGAGGACCGCCCAGGGCGGCGAAGGACGTACCGGGGCCGAAGCGCCCCACGACGCCGAGCGGTCCCCGGCCCCGCCCCCGCCCCCGCGCGGCCTGCCGGGACCGAGGTTCTGGCTCGTCGCCGGGAGCCTCGTGCTGCTGCTCGGCGGGGCGCTCTACCTGCTCTACGGCTCGCCGTGGCTCAAGCTCCGGCAGGTGAGCGTGACCGGGACCGAGGTGCTCACCAGGCGCGAGGTGGAACAGGCGGCGGCGGCCCCCGAGGGAAGTCCGCTCATTTCCGTGGACACCGACGCGCTCGAAGCGAATGCGCGCGACCGGCTGCCCCGTATCGAATCCGTGGAAATCAACCGTTCCTGGCCGCACGGAGTGCGCATCACGGTCACGGAGCGTAAACCCGTTCTCGTACGGGAAAAGGGCGGAAAATTCGACGAAGTGGACGCGCACGGCGTGCTTTTCGCCACCGTGGGCACTCCTCCGCGCGGTATTCCGCGACTGGATCTCGACGCGTCCGACTCGCCCTCGCTGCACCGTTTCGGCACCGGCCGGCTGCTGCGCGAGGCGGCCACCGTCGCGGCCCGCGTGCCGTCGTCCGTGGTCAAGGATCTGCGCACGATCCGGATTCGCTCCTACGACGACGTGACACTGCTGTTGCGCGAGGGGCGAACGGTGGCGTGGGGGAGTGGTGAGAAAGGCGTGGCGAAGGCCCGCAGCCTGACCGCCCTGATGAAAGCGGCGCCCAAGGCGCGGCACTTCGACGTCTCTGTTCCTGTCGCGCCGTCAGTGAGCGGAAGTTGACGGGTAGTTGGCGCGGTATTGACCCCGAATTGGCCCGAAAAATCGCGGTACTGACCCCTGGTTGGGCATCGCCACGGCTGATCACATAGGGTGAAAAGAAAAACGGGAGGTTCGGCGTGTTCGTTGAACGCGCGCCACTTGTCGACTTAGTGTCCTGTTCGGAACAGTCAGCGAAGTCCCAGCAACAGACACACTGGTAACCCTCTCTCACTGGGGTAGAACACAGGGGAACTCTTACGGGAGTAACCCTGAACTTCAGGGTGAGGGTTCGGGTCGGCGCTTCGGACCGTCCCTTATTCGGCATCAGTCGACGCACGCCGGGCGGCGAGGCATCGACACGTAAATCGAGGCGAGAGGCAGCCTTCGACGTGGCAGCACCGCAGAACTACCTCGCAGTCATCAAAGTCATCGGTGTCGGCGGCGGTGGTGTCAATGCCATCAACCGGATGATCGAGGTCGGGCTCAAGGGCGTCGAGTTCATCGCGATCAACACCGACGCGCAGGCCCTGCTCATGAGCGACGCCGACGTCAAGCTCGACGTCGGCCGCGAACTGACCCGGGGCCTGGGAGCCGGCGCCAATCCGGCGGTCGGCCGCAAGGCGGCCGAGGACCACCGCGAGGAGATCGAGGAGGTCCTCAAGGGGGCCGACATGGTCTTCGTCACGGCGGGCGAAGGTGGCGGCACCGGCACCGGCGGCGCACCCGTCGTCGCCAACATCGCACGCTCCCTGGGCGCCCTCACGATCGGCGTGGTCACCCGGCCCTTCACCTTCGAGGGGCGACGCCGGGCCAACCAGGCGGAGGACGGCATCGCCGAACTCCGCGAAGAGGTCGACACCCTCATCGTCATCCCCAACGACCGACTGCTGTCCATCTCGGACCGGCAGGTCAGTGTCCTGGACGCGTTCAAGTCCGCGGACCAGGTCCTGCTCTCCGGTGTCCAGGGCATCACCGACCTGATCACGACCCCGGGGCTCATCAACCTCGACTTCGCGGACGTCAAGTCCGTGATGAGCGAGGCGGGCTCCGCCCTCATGGGGATCGGCTCCGCGCGCGGCGACGACCGGGCCGTAGCGGCGGCCGAACTGGCCATCTCCTCACCGCTGCTCGAAGCCTCCATCGACGGGGCGCGCGGGGTCCTGCTGTCCATCTCGGGCGGCTCCGACCTCGGTCTCTTCGAGATCAACGAGGCGGCCCAGCTGGTGAGCGAGGCCGCGCACCCCGAGGCCAACATCATCTTCGGCGCCGTCATCGACGACGCCCTCGGCGACGAGGTCAAGGTCACCGTCATCGCGGCCGGCTTCGACGGGGGCCAGCCCCCCGCCAAGCGGGACAACGTGATCGGTGCCAGCACCGGCAAGCGCGAGGAGCAGCCGCAGGCCCGTACGAGCGAGCCGGTCCGTCCGGCCTTCGGCGGCCTCGGCTCCGTCACCCCGCGCGAGGAGCCGGCCCCCCGCCCGGAGCCCGAACCGGCCCCGGTCAACGAGGCGCCCGCCCCGCAGCTCCCGCAGCCCTCGGTCCCCCCGGCCCGTCCCTACCCGGACAGCCAGGCCGAGGAGCTGGACGTGCCGGACTTCCTGAAGTGATAGGCACGCACGAGGAAGCGGGCGGCGCGCACTTCGCCTTCACCGACAGGTGGGGCGGGGTGAGCGCCGCTCCGTACGAGGAGCTGAACCTCGGCGGCGCGGTCGGCGACGCTTCCGAGGCGGTCCTCGCCAACCGGGCGCTCGCGGCGAAGGACCTCGGCCTCGATCCCGCGCACGTGGTCTGGATGAACCAGGTCCACGGGCGCGAGGTCGCGGTCGTCGACGAGGCCTGGGGGGAGGAGCCCGTACCGGCCGTCGACGCGGTCGTCACCGCGCGGCGCGGGCTCGCGCTCGCGGTGCTCACCGCGGACTGCGTGCCCGTCCTGCTCGCCGACCCCGTCGCCGGGGTCGTGGGCGCCGCGCACGCGGGGCGCCCCGGGCTCGTCGCCGGGGTCGTCCCCGCGGCCGTCGAGGCCATGCGCGGACTCGGCGCCGAGCCCGCGCGGATCGTGGCCCGCACCGGACCGGCGATCTGCGGGGCGTGTTACGAGGTGCCCGAGGCCATGCGCGCCGAGGTCGCCGCGCTCGCGCCCCGGGCGCACGCCGAGACAAGCTGGGGCACGCCGGCGCTCGACGTGGCGGCGGGGGTGCTCGCGCAACTCGACGCGCTCGGCGTGCGCGACATGCGCCGCTCGCCGTCCTGCACGCGGGAGTCGGCGGATCACTTCTCGTACCGCGGGGACCGGGTCACCGGGCGCCTCGCGGGCTACGCGTGGCTGGACTGATGGGGCATGACGGACCTGAGTGGACGTAAGGAACAACTCGCCGCGAACCTCGCGAAGGTGGAGGAAAGGATCGCCAAGGCGTGTGCCACGGCGGGCCGTCCGCGCGCCGACGTGACATTGATCGCGGTCACCAAGACCTACCCGGCGAGCGATGTGCGTCTTCTCTCCTCGCTCGGCGTCGAACAGGTCGGCGAGAACCGCGACCAGGAAGCGGCCCCGAAGGCCGCCGAGTGCGCGGACCTGCCGCTCACGTGGCACTTCATCGGGCAGTTGCAGACCAACAAGGCGAAGTCCGTGGCCCGGTACGCCTCGTACGCGCACTCCGTGGACCGCGCGCGGCTCGCCGCCGCGCTGGGGGCCGCGGCGGTGCGCGAGGGACGCGAGATCGGCGCGCTCGTGCAGGTCGCGCTCGACACCGAGGGCGATCCCGCGGCGCACGCCGGTCGCGGCGGGGCCCACCCGGACGAGGTCTTGGAACTCATGGACCGTATCGCCGCCACCGAGGGCCTGCGCCCCGCCGGGCTCATGACGGTGGCTCCGCTGGCGGGGCGTTACGCGGGCGACGCGCGCGCCGCCTTCGCGCGGCTCGCGGAATTGGCGAGGCTCGTACGCGCCGCGCATCCGGCTGCCACGATGGTCTCCGCCGGGATGAGCGGTGACCTGGAGGAGGCGATCGCGGCCGGGGCGACACATGTACGGATCGGCAGCGCGATACTCGGCACGCGTTCCCCCCTCGGGTAACGTCGCCAAGCAAGTCGGACCACAGCACAAAATATGGTCATTACCCGTCAAAGAGGCGGAAAGGCCACGTGGATCGCGGGCAGGTGGTCCTTGTCGATCCACCACAGAGCGGAGGACTCAGAGCATGGCCGGCGCGATGCGCAAGATGGCGGTCTACCTCGGCCTCGTGGAGGACGATGGGTACGACGGCCCGGGGTTCGACCCCGATGACGAGTTCGAGCCCGAGCCGGAGCCCGAGCGCGACCGCAGGCGGCACAACCCGCCGCTCCAGGAGCCCGAACCGGACGAACCGGTGCGTTCCGCCCAGCCTCCGGCTCCGCGTGAACCCGTGTCGCTGCCCGTGGAGTCGGGCCGTCCGGCGCGTATCGCGCCCGTGTCATCCATCACACCAGAACGTCCGAGCATGGAGAAGAACGCGCCGGTGATCATGCCCAAGGTTGTCTCGGAGCGGGAGCCGTACCGCATCACGACGTTGCACCCCCGGACCTACAACGAAGCCCGTACCATCGGGGAACACTTCCGCGAGGGCACGCCGGTGATCATGAACCTGACCGAGATGGACGACACGGACGCGAAGCGACTTGTCGACTTCGCGGCCGGTCTGGTGTTCGGCCTGCACGGGAGCATCGAGCGGGTGACTCAGAAGGTTTTCCTGTTGTCGCCTGCTAACGTCGATGTAACGGCGGAGGACAAGGCTCGCATCGCAGAGGGCGGGTTCTTCAACCAGAGCTGAGACCGAATGACGCACAACGGAACGGCTCGTGACGGCGGGCTCGCAGGACAGGGGAGTGGGAAGCGTTCATGAGCGTTGTGCTGGATGTGCTCTACATCGCGCTGATGTGTTTCCTGCTGGTCCTGATCTTCCGGCTCGTCATGGACTACGTGTTCCAGTTCGCCCGCTCCTGGCAGCCGGGCAAGCCCATGGTGGTCGTTTTGGAGGCCGCCTACACTGTCACCGATCCACCACTCAAGCTTCTGCGGCGGTTCATCCCGCCGCTGCGCCTCGGGGGCGTGGCGCTCGACCTGTCCTTCTTCGTACTGATGATCATCGTCTACATCCTGATCTCCGTCGTGAGCCGGCTGTGAGCGCGATGTCAACTACGTTCTTGCCGAATGCCGACGACTACGTTGAGGTGAAGAGATGCCATTGACCCCCGAGGACGTGCGGAACAAGCAGTTCACGACCGTCCGCCTCCGAGAAGGCTATGACGAGGACGAGGTCGATGCCTTCCTCGACGAGGTAGAGGCCGAACTGACCAGGCTCGCGCGGGAGAACGAGGACCTGCGGGCGAAACTCGCCGCGGCCACTCGTGCCGCCGCGCAGAACCAGCAGCAGAACATGCGCAAGGGTCCCGAGCAGCCGGAACGGCCGCAGGGTCCCGGGCCCGCCGCCATATCGGGTCCGCCGCAGGGGCAGCACCCTGGACAGCCGCAGCACCCGGGGCAGCCCCAGCACCCCGGTCAGCCGCAGCACCCGGGACAGCCCCAGCACCCCGGTCAGCCTCAGCACCCGGGCCAGCAGCAGCACCCGCAGCAGCAGCACATGGGCGGCCCGCCCCAGCTGCCCTCCGGTGCGCCGCAGCTGCCCTCGGGTCCCGGCGGTCACGGTCCGCAGGGGCCGGGCCCGATGGGCCAGGGTCCGATGGGCGGCCCGCAGGGCCCCGGCCCCATGGGACAGATGGCTCCGCAGGGCCCCGGCCCGATGGGCCAGCAGGGTCCGATGGGCCAGCAGGGCCCCGGCCCCATGGGCCAGCAGGGTCCCGGGCCCATGGGCCAGGGACCGATGGGCGGACCGCAGGGTCCGATGGGCCAGCCGCAGCAGCAGATGGTCGGCCCGCTCGGTCACGGCGGCCCCCAGCTGCCGCAGCCGGGCCAGGGTCCTGGTGGCGACAGCGCCGCGCGTGTCCTCTCGCTCGCCCAGCAGACCGCCGACCAGGCGATCGCCGAGGCGCGTTCCGAGGCCAACAAGATCGTCGGCGAGGCCCGCAGCCGCGCCGAGGGTCTGGAGCGGGACGCCCGTGCCAAGGCGGACGCCCTGGAGCGGGACGCGCAGGAGAAGCACCGCGTGGCGATGGGCTCCCTGGAGTCCGCGCGCGCCACGCTGGAGCGCAAGGTCGAGGACCTGCGCGGCTTCGAACGCGAGTACCGGACGCGGCTGAAGTCGTACCTGGAGTCGCAGCTGCGCCAGCTGGAGACGCAGTCGGACGACTCGCTCGCCCCGCCGCGTGTCTCCTCGACGCCGTCGCTGCCGCCGTCCCCCTCGCCCTCCATGGCCCCGGCCGGTGCGCCGTCCTTCGGGGGCGGGCACAACGGTCCCGGCCCGATGGGTGGACCCACGCCGCCTTCGGCCGGTCCCTCGTACGGGGGTGGGCAGCAGCAGATGTCCCCGGCGATGACCCAGCCGATGGCGCCGGTGCGGCCGCAGGCGCCGCAGCCGATGCAGCAGGCGCCGTCGCCGATGCGGGGATTCCTGATCGACGAGGACGACAACTGAGCCGCCCGCGGCGGTAGATGTCGGCATTCGCTGGCCCCCCAGGTCTGGTTGACCTGGGGGGCCAGTTGCCGTTGCGGGGCTCCGCCCCGGACCCCGCTCCTCAATCTCCCCCAGCCTCCGGCCGGGAGGTACCCCCAGAGGGGCTGGGATGAGTTCGCCGGAGGGGCTGGATTTTTCCAGTCCCTCCGGCGATAAGGGCTTTCAGCCCAGCTTGTGCAGTGCGAACGTCAGCCCGAGGCCCGTGTCCTCGAAGGGCTTGCCGTAGAGCTCTGTCGGCTCGCCCTCCGCGTAGTCCGTGGCCAGGACTTCGTCGGCGATCAGGCTCGCGTGTTCGCGCAGGGCCTCGGCGAGGGCGGGGTCGGCGCTGGTCCAGCGCAGGGCGATGCGGTCGGCCACGTCGAGGCCGCTGTTCTTGCGGGCCTCCTGGACGAGGCGGATCGCGTCACGGGCGAGGCCCGCGCGGCGCAGCTCCTCGGTGATCTCCAGGTCGAGGGCGACCGTGGCGCCCGCCTCGGAGGCGACCGCCCAGCCCTCGCGCGGGGTCTCCGTCAGGAAGACCTCCTCGGGGGAGAGGGCGACCTCCTCACCGTCCACGAGGACCGTCGCCGTGCCCGTCTCGCGCAGGGACGCCGAGAGCGCCGCGGCGTCCGCGTCGGCGACCGCCTTCGCGACCGCCTGCACGCCCTTGCCGAACCGCTTGCCGAGCGCGCGGAAGTTGGCCTTCGCGCTCGTGTCCACGAGCGAGGCGCCGACCTCGCCGAGCGAGGCGAGCCCCGCGACGTTCAGCTCCTCCGCGATCTGCGCCCGCAGCTCCTCGCCCAGCGTCTCGAAGCCCGTCGCCGCGATGAGCGCGCGGCTCAGCGGCTGGCGGGTCTTGACGCCCGACTCGGCGCGCGTCGCGCGGCCCAGCTCCACGAGCCGCCGCACGAGCGCCATCTGCCGCGACAACTCCTCGTCCACGGCCGCGGGATCGGCCTCGGGCCAGCTCGCCATGTGCACCGACTCGGCCGCCGAGGCGTCCACGGAGACCACGAGGTCCTGCCAGACCCGCTCCGTGACGAAGGGGACGAGCGGGGCCATGAGCCGCGTGACCGTCTCGACGACCTCGTGCAGGGTGCGCAGCGCCGCCTTGTCGCCCTGCCAGAAGCGGCGGCGCGAGCGGCGCACGTACCAGTTGGAGAGGTCGTCGACGAAAGCGGAGAGGAGCTGCCCGGTGCGGTGGGTGTCGTACGACTCCAGCGCCTCGGTGACCCCGGCGGTGAGCTTGTGCAGCTCGGACAGGAGCCAGCGGTCGATGACGGGGCGCTCGGCGGGGGCCGGATCGGCGGCCGAGGGCGCCCAGTTCGACGTACGGGCGTACAGGGCCTGGAAGGCCACGGTGTTCCAGTACGTGAGGAGCGTCTTGCGGACGACCTCCTGGATCGTGCCGTGCCCGACGCGGCGCGCCGCCCAGGGCGAGCCGCCCGCCGCCATGAACCAGCGGACCGCGTCGGCGCCGTGCTGGTCCATGAGCGGGATCGGCTGGAGGATGTTGCCCAGGTGCTTGGACATCTTCCGGCCGTCCTCGGCGAGGATGTGGCCGAGGCACACGACGTTCTCGTAGCTCGACTCGTCGAAGACGAGGGTGCCGATCGCCATCAGCGTGTAGAACCAGCCGCGGGTCTGGTCGATCGCCTCGGAGATGAACTGCGCGGGGTAGCGCGCCTCGAACAGCTCCTTGTTGCGGTACGGGTAGCCCCACTGCGCGAAGGGCATCGAACCCGAGTCGTACCAGGCGTCGATGACCTCCTCGACGCGCTTCGCGCCCGCGCCGCACTCGGGGCAGGCGAAGGTGACCGCGTCGATGTACGGGCGGTGCGGGTCCAGGCCCGACTGGTCGGTGCCGGTCAGCTCGCTCAGCTCGGCGAGCGAGCCGACGCAGGTCAGGTGGTCGTCCGGGCAGCGCCAGACGGGCAGCGGGGTGCCCCAGTAGCGCTTGCGCGAGAGCGCCCAGTCCACGTTGTTCTTGAGCCAGTCCCCGAAGCGGCCGTGCTTGACGTTCTCCGGGTGCCAGTTGGTCTTCTCGTTCTCCTCCAGGAGGCGGTCGCGCACCGCGGTCGTGCGGATGTACCAGGAGGGCTGCGCGTAGTAGAGCAGCGCGGTGTGGCAGCGCCAGCAGTGCGGGTAGCTGTGCTCGTACGGGACGTGCTTGAAGAGCAGGCCGCGCGCCTTCAGGTCGGCGACGAGGTCCTCGTCGGCCTTCTTGAAGAACTGGCCGCCGACGAGGGGCACGTCCTCGGCGAAGGTGCCGTTGGAGCGGACCGGGTTGACGACGGGCAGCCCGTAGGCGCGGCAGACGCGGAGGTCGTCGGCGCCGAAGGCGGGGGACTGGTGGACGAGCCCGGTGCCGTCCTCGGTCGTCACGTACGTGTCGTTGACGACGTAGTGCGCGGCCTCGGGGAACTCGATCAGCTCGAAGGGGCGCCGGTAGGTCCAGCGCTCCATCTCCGCGCCCGTGTACCGCTCGCCCGTCGCCTCCCAGCCCTCGCCGAGGGCCTTCTCCAGGAGAGGTTCGGCGACGAGGAGGCGCTCGGCGCCGTCCGTCGCCACGACGTAGGAGACCTCGGGGTGCGCGGCGACGGCGGTGTTCGAGACGAGCGTCCACGGCGTCGTCGTCCACACGAGCAGCGCGGTGTTCCCGGCGAGCGGGCCGGAGGTGAGCGGGAGGCGTACGTAGACCGAGGGGTCGACGACGGTCTCGTACCCCTGCGCCAGCTCGTGGTCCGAGAGGCCCGTCTCGTCCTTCGGGCACCAGGGGGCGACGCGGTAGTCCTCGACGAGGAGGCCCTTGTCGAAGATCTGCTTCAGCGACCACCACACCGACTCGACGTACTCGGGGTCCATCGTGCGGTAGGCGTGGTCGACGTCGAGCCAGTAGCCCATGCGGGTCGTCAGCTCGGTGAAGGCGTCGGTGTGCCGGGTCACGGACTCGCGGCACTTCGCGTTGAACTCCGCGATGCCGTACGCCTCGATGTCCTTCTTGCCCGTGAAGCCGAGCTCCTTCTCGACCGCCAGCTCGACCGGCAGGCCGTGGCAGTCCCAGCCGGCCTTGCGGCCCACGTGGTAGCCGCGCATCGTGCGATAGCGCGGGAAGACGTCCTTGAAGACGCGCGCCTCGATGTGGTGCGCGCCCGGCATGCCGTTGGCGGTCGGCGGGCCCTCGTAGAAGACCCACTCGGGGCGGCCCTCGGACTGGGCGAGCGTCTTGGCGAAGGTGTCGCGCTCGCGCCACAGGTCGAGCACCTCGTGCTCAAGGGCGGGGAGGTCCACCTGGGCGGGGACGGGTCGGTACTGCGGCGGGGTCGTCATGGGGCTCGCTGCTCCTCCGGCGGATCTGCTTTCCGTCGGAGGGACGAGAGCCGACGCGCTCCCGCGGTACCACCCTCCTTGGCCACCGGGCGACTGCCCTGCGGCCCCCTCATTGGGTCCGCGAAGCCGGTTCTACGGCCGCGGGGCACTCACCCCTGGCTTTCCTCCGGCGGCTCCGGGGGTGATCTTCGCGTCGCGCGTGCCCCCGGGCTTCCACCGTCCCCGGGTCGCTCCTGGCCGCTTCTCGGCGCTACTCGTCCCCATCCACACCTGTGTTTCGCTGCCGCAAGTGTACGGGTACGGGGTGGGCGGGCCGCCACGGCTTTGGGCGCCACGGCTTTGGGCGCGACCGGTGGCCGGTCGGGGAGAGCCGTCCGGGGAGGGCGCACGGGGGCGCGTGGCGGTCGGGGGCGGCGTGGCCCGTTGCCGAGCGGAGGATGTCGATTTATCGTCCCACCACCGTGTGTGCGGGGCTGTTTCGCGTACGCGGGGGCAGGAACGAGGAATATCGCAGGCCGGTCCGGTGCTGCGTCTGCGGCAAGCGGTACGACGAAGGTGATGGAGGAGATCGTGCCCACTACGCGCGGCGGAGCGACGGACCCCGCTGAACTGGCGGTACGGCCTGGCGAGGACCCCTGGACGGCTGAGGAGGCCGCCGAGGCGAGGCATGGCCTGGAGCAGGAGATCGCCGGGCTGCGGGCCGAGCTGGAGACGGCCGAGGCGGACCTCGCGAGCCTGATGCGGGACTCCGCGGACGGGGCGGGGGACGACGAGGCGGACACCGGGACGAAGAACGTGACCCGGGAGCACGAGCTGGCACTGGCCGCGGGGTCGCGGGAGCGGCTCGAACAGACGGAGCGGGCGCTGCGGCGGCTGGAGGCGGGGACGTACGGGGTGTGCGAGAACTGCGGGAAGCCGATCGGGAAGGCGCGGATGCAGGCGTTTCCGCATGCGATTCTCTGCGTGGACTGCAAGCAGAAGTCCGAGCGGCGGTAGGGGCGGGAGAGGGCGGGGCTTCGGGGCTTCGCCCCGGGCCCCATCTCTGGGGCTCCGCCCCAGACCCCGCTCCTCAAACTCCCCCAGCCTTCGGCCGGGGGGACCCCCAGAGGGGCTGGTTTTCGCGTTACCCTCGGAGCCATTCGGTTCATCGGGTTTGAGGACGGCACGTGGCTGAGGCGGGGCGCACCATCGAGAGAGTTTCGGCCGAGCGTGCGGGCAAGGGGCCGCGGCGCGTGCTCGCGTTGTTCGTGGTGGCCGTGCTCGTGTACGCCATCGACCTCGTGAGCAAGCTGCTCGTCGTCGCGAGGCTGGAGGGGCACGGGGACGGGTCCGTGCAGGTCATCGGGGACTGGCTGCGGCTCACCGCGATCCGGAACTCGGGGGCCGCCTTCTCGATGGGCGAGGCGTACACGATCGTCTTCACGGTCATCGCCGCCGGCGTCATCGTCGTCATCGCCCGTCTCGCCCGCAAGCTGCACAGCCTGCCCTGGGCCATCGCGCTCGGGCTGCTCCTCGGCGGTGCGCTCGGCAACCTCACCGACCGGATCTTCCGCTCCCCGGGCGTCTTCCGGGGCGCCGTCGTCGACTTCATCGCGCCCAAGGGCTACGCCGTCTTCAACCTCGCGGACTCCGCGATCGTGTGCGGTGGCATCCTCATCGTCCTGCTCTCCTTCCGCGGCCTCGACCCGGACGGCACCAGGCACCGTGACGAGAAGGCCGAGGACAAGACCGAGGACGAGGGCGACGAGAAGGCCGGGGAGAAGGCCGGGAGCGCGGGCGAGTAGCTCGCGTACCGGCCTTCCTCACCGTCCGGCATACTCGACGGGTGAGCGCTATTCCCGAGGTCCGTACCCTTCCCGTCCCCGACGGCCTGGAGGGCGAGCGTGTCGACGCCGCCCTCTCCCGCATGTTCGGCTTCTCCCGCACCAAGGCCGCCGAGCTGGCCGCGGGCGGAAAGGTGCAGGTCGACGGCTCGGTGGTGGGCAAGTCCGAGCGGGTGCGCGGCGGCGCCTGGCTGGAGGTCGAGATGCCGCGGGCCGCGGCGCCCGTCCGGATCGTCGCCGAACCCGTCGAGGGCATGGAGATCGTCCACGACGACGAGGACGTCGTCGTGATCATGAAGCCGGTCGGCGTCGCCGCCCACCCCAGCCCCGGCTGGACGGGCCCGACCGTGATCGGCGGCCTCGCCGCCGCCGGGTACCGCATCTCCACCTCGGGCGCCGCCGAGCGCCAGGGCATCGTGCACCGCCTCGACGTCGGCACCTCCGGGCTCATGGTGGTCGCCAAGTCCGAGCACGCGTACACCTCGCTCAAGAACCAGTTCCGCGTCCGTACGGTCGACAAGCGCTATCACACGCTCGTCCAGGGCCACCCCGACCCGACCTCGGGCACCATCGACGCGCCCATCGGCCGCCATCCGCAGCACGACTACAAGTGGGCCGTGACCGCCGAGGGCAAGGCCTCGGTCACCCACTACGACCTCATCGAGGCGTTCCGCGCCGCGTCCCTCTTGGACGTCAAGCTGGAGACGGGCCGCACCCACCAGATCCGCGTGCACATGTCCGCGCACCGCCATCCCTGCGTCGGCGACCTCACCTACGGGGCCGATCCCACGCTCGCCAAGCGGCTCGGCCTCACCCGGCAGTGGCTGCACGCGGTCCGCCTCGGCTTCACCCACCCCGGCACGGGCGACTGGGCCGAGTACACGAGCGAGTACCCCGAGGACCTCCAGCGCGCCCTGGACCGGGTCCGCGCCGAGAGCCGCTGAGGAGGCTTCGTGAACAACGCGACACTGGCGGAGGGCACGCTGCCCGACGGCACCGCGTACGTCGTGCGGCGGGCGGAGAGCGACGAGGACCGCGCGGCGTGCTTCCTCGTGCGCAAGGAGGTCTTCGTCCAGGAGCAGGGCGTGCCCGAGGACCTGGAGTACGACGCGCTCGACGCCGGGGCCGTGCACGTACTCGCGCTCGCCGAGGACGGCACACCGCTCGGCGCCGGACGGCTGCTGCACGGCGAGGCCGCGTGGGAGCCGACCGGGCACACGGAGGGGGCCGGCTCGCTCGGGCGGCTCGCCGTGCGCGGCGCGGCACGGGGCGGCGGGGCCGGGGCCGCGCTCGTCACCGGCATCGAGCGGCTCGCCGCCGGACTCGGGCTCACGAGCGTGGACCTGCACGCCCAGACGCGTGCGCTCGGTTTCTACGAGCGGCTCGGATACGTGGCGTACGGGGGGACTTACCTCGAAGCCGGGATCGAACACCGGGCGATGCGGAAGGCTGTCTGAGGCCGGGGGCCACCGGTCGCGCGACCGGGCGGGCCGTGACCCACCTGTTCGGTAAAGAAACACCCATGGGAGGGTAGGGGGACCCCTCAGGGGGTGATTCCGGTGAGGATCGGCCCTGGTGGAGGGGTGGCCCGTACGTCTGAGCCCCCTGGGAGGCCCCCGCCGTGGACCAATTGGCGCTGCTGATCCTGCTGTTGCTCGGAGCCGTGCTCACGGTGCCCCTCGGGGACAAACTGGCGCTGCCCTCCCCGGTGCTCATGACGCTGCTCGGGGTCGTCCTCGCGCTGCTCCCCTTCGTGCCGAACGTCAGCATCCCGCCCGAGTTCATCCTGCCGCTCGTCCTGCCGCCCTTGCTCTACGCGGCGGTGCAACGGACCTCCTGGCGCCAGTTCGCGGCGAACAAGCGGCCCATCTTCTTCCTCGCCGTCGCGCTCGTCTTCGTCACGACCGCCGCCGTCGCCGCGGTGGCCAGCGCTATCGTCCCGGGCCTGCCGCTCGCCGCCGCCGTCGCGCTCGGCGCACTCGTCGCGCCGCCCGACCCGGTCGCGGCGACCGCCGTCGCCGGCTCGCTCGGGCTGCCGCGCCGCCTCGTCTCCATCCTGGAGGGCGAGGGCCTCTTCAACGACGTCACCGCGATCGTGCTCTACCACGTCGCGATCGGCGCGGCGGTCGGCGGCAGCTTCTCGCTCCCCTCGGCCGTGGGCCTCTTCTTCCTCTCGGCGGCCGTCGCCGTCGCCGTCGGTCTCGCGCTCGGCTGGCTCACCAGCAAGCTCCTCGACTTCCTCGGCGACGCGACCCTCCAGACCGGGCTCACCCTCCTCGTCCCCTTCGTCAGCTACGTGATCGCCGAGGAGCTGCACGGCTCGGGTGTGCTCGCCGTGCTCACCACCGCGCTCTTCCTGTCCGAGTACGCGCTCGGCGCCGACGACGTGCTCGGGCGCATCACCGGTCAGACCTTCTGGCAGGTCGTCGACACCCTCGTCACCGGGGTCGCCTTCGGGCTCATCGGGCTCGAACTGCACACCGTCTTCGGCACGGCCGGCGACCGGGTCTGGGAGATGATCGGCTGGGGCCTGCTCGTGGCGGCCGTCGTCATCGGCGTACGGTTCCTGTGGCTGCTGCCCGCGAGCTGGCTGACCCAGCGGCTGCACAAGAAGCGTGACGTCGCCGAGGACATCCCGACGAGCTGGCGCGAGACCGTCGTCATGTGGTGGGCGGGGATGCGGGGCGTCGCCTCGGTCGCCCTCGCCCTCGCCATCCCGCTCACGACGGACGCGGGCAAGCCCTTCCCCGGGCGCGACGAACTCGTCTTCATCGCCTTCTGCGTCATCATGGTCACTCTCGTCTTCCAGGGGCTCACGCTGCCGTGGCTCGTGCGGAGACTGGGCGTGCGGGCCGATACGGACGCCGAGCGGCAGATCGAGCACGACCTCGCCATCCGCGCGGCGAAGGCGGCCCGGCGCAGGCTCCACGAGATCGAGTCGCTCCAGGACCTTCCCGACGATGTCATCGAACGCCTTCAGCGCGGTGCCTTCGATATCGGGGCGCGGATCAGCCCGGAGATCCTGGACGACGAGCGGCGCGAGCACCTGGCGCAGCGGGTGGAGCGCGTGAGGGCGTTCAGGAAGGTGCAGAAGGAGATGATGTCGGCGGCGCGGCATGCGGTGCTGTCGGCGCGGAGTGAGCCGGGGGCGGATCCGGAGATCGTGGACCGGGTGTTGCGGCAGCTTGACGTGCGGTCTTTGCATTGAGGGGGCGGGGGTGGCCCGGGACGCGGGTGCGGCCTCGCGGGGCTCCGCCCCGGGCCCCGGATTCGGGGCTCCGCCCCGGGCCCCGGATTCGGGGCTCCGCCCCGGGCCCCGCTCCTCAAACGCCGGAGGGGCTTGATTTATGGGGCTCCGCCCCATGCCCCGCTCCTCAAACGCCGGAGGGGCTGGAGTGCCGGGCTCCGCTGCTCAAGTGGCGGAGGGGCTTGATTTGTTCTTCGTGCGGCTATGAAATCTCAACTTCGCGTGGTCTTGAGGGGGGCGGCCATCCCGCTCATCCCGCTCACCCCCGTCCGGTCCGTCGGGTCCGGGGGCCCACGTCGTGGTGGCGGGGGTCAGGGGCGCTCGGGTGGGGGCGCTGCGGGGCGTGGTCGCGGGAGCCGCGGCCGTAGTGCTCGCGGGAGCGGGGGGCGCGGTCCGTGCGCGGCGAGGACTCGTCCTCCCGAGGCCCGTCCGCGTTCTGCGCGGGCACGGCGTCGTCCTCCTCCGCGCGCAGCGCGTCCTCCGCCTCCGGGGGCAGTTCGTGGCCGTCCTCGCGCAAGGGGTAGTCCGCCGCGTTGTTGCTGTGGACCTCGGAGGGGCGCGGCTGGGTGTCCTTGCGCAGGCTCGGTGCGGAGGCGGCGGCCGGGGGCTCGGCGGCGGGGACGGTGGCGACGCTCGGCAGGGCGTACGGGTGGTGGGCGCTGAGCCAGGCGATGAGCCGCTCGCGGACCACGACCCGTACCGTCCAGATGTCGTCCGCGTCCTTCGCCGTGACCACGGCGCGTACCTCGATCGTCGTCGGCGTCGTGTCCGTCACGGCGAGGCTCCAGTCGCGGCCGTCCCAGGCGGGGCAGTCGGCGAGGATGCGCCGCAGTTCCTCGCGCATGAGCGGGACGGGGGCCGAGTGGTCGAGCTGGAAGAAGACGGTGCCGGACATCTGCGCGCCGCCGCGCGACCAGTTCTCGAAGGGCCGCGAGGTGAAGTACGAGACCGGCATCGTGATGCGCCGCTCGTCCCACGTACGCACCGCGAGGAAGGTCAGCGTGACCTCCTCGACGACACCCCACTCGCCGTCCACGACCACCGTGTCCCCGATCCGGACCATGTCGCCGAAGGCGATCTGGAAACCGGAGAAGAGGTTGCCGAGGGTCGACTGCGCGGCGACACCCGCGACGATCCCGATGATCCCCGCCGAGGCGAGCACCGACTTCCCCGCCGTCCGCAGATCGGGAAAGGTCATGAGCATCGAGGCGACCGCGATGACGATGACGAGGGCCGTGACGATCCGCATGATGAGCGTCATCTGCGTACGGACCCTGCGCACCCGCGCCGCGTCGCGCGTCACCGCCGCGTACCGCGCGTACGAGGACTCCAGGACCGTCGAGACGACCCGGACCAGGAGCCACGCCGTCGCCCCGATGAGGACGAGGGTCAGGATCAGCCCGATCGCGCCGTCGGAGCGCTCCACCACGCTCCAGGTGATCTCCCGGTAGCTGCCGCGCAGGAGCGCCGCGAGCAGCAGCACCTGCCAGGGCACCCGGCACTCGCGCAGCTTCTCCCACAGCGGGGTCTCGTTGTGCCGTACCGCCGCGCGCGCGAGCAGCCGGTCCGAACCCCAGCCGAGGAACAGCGTGAGCAGGACGGAACCGCCGATCACGAGGACGGGGCGCAGGATCTCTTCCATGGGCGTCAAGGTCTCCGGGTCTCGGTCGGCCCCCGGGGCCTGGCGCGTCCGGGTCGGGGGCGCTGGCAGGATGACCGTCATGGACATCCTGCTTTTTCACTCCGCCTACGGACTGCGACCGGCCGTGCACGAGGCGGCCGACCGGCTGCGGGCGGCCGGACACCAGGTGCGCGTGCCCGACCTGTACGAGGGGCAAACGGCGGGGACGGAGGAGGAGGCCGCCGAGCTGCGCGAATCGATCGGCAACGACCGCCTGCTGACCCGGGCCGTCAAGGCCGCCGCGCCCTTCAGTGACAAAGGACTCGTCTACGCCGGCTTCTCGCTCGGCGGGGCCCTCGCGCAGAACCTCGCACTCGGTGACGAGAACGCCCGCGGTCTGCTCCTCCTGCACGGCACCTCGGATCTGCGCGAGGACGCGGCCGTCGACGACCTCCCCGTACAGCTGCACGTCGCCGACCCCGACCCGGCCGAGACGCACGAGTGGCTGAGTCTGTGGTACCCGCAGATGCGGCGGGCGGGGGCCGACGTGGAGATCTACCGGTACCCGGGCGCGGGCCACCTCTTCACCGACCCCGCACTCCCCGACTACGACGCGGAGGCCGCCGAGCAGGTGTGGCGGACGGCGCTCGGGTTCCTGGACAGCCTGTAGCCGCCTGGGCGGCTCGCCTCTCGGGGCTCCGCCCCGAACCCCGCTCCTACCCCGCTCCTCAAACGCCGGAGAGGCTGGAATGTTCCCGTCCCAGGAAATTCCAGCCCCTCCGGTCCTGAGCGACTCAGCCCTTCAGCGCCGCGTCGATCGCCGTCTTGTAGTCCTGGACGGTCATCGGCGCGTTCTGGCCGTCGCTGCCGACGACCTTCTTGCCGTCCATGACCATCGACGGTGTGCCGGTGACGCCGTACTTGTCGGACTGCTTGTTGAAGTTCTTGCTCATCTCGATCGCCCAGCGGTCGTACGTGCCGTCCTTGACCTGCTTCTCGAAGGTCGCGTTGTCCTTGAGCGCGGGGACGGTCGCGGCGATCTTGAGGAGGTAGGAGTCCGAGTTGAACTTGTCGTCGGTCTCGTCCGGGTGCCATTCCTTCTTGTACATGGCGGTCTTGTAGTCGAGGAAGGCGTCGGGGCTGACGTTGAGCGCGGCGCCGAGAGCGCTCATCGCGTTCTTGGAGCCGGAGCCCCGGCTGCCGAGGTCGATCTTGCTGCCGGAGCCGGAGTCCCCGTCGAGGAAGGTCGCGCCGACGTACTCGATCTTGAACTTGCCCGCGTCCAGGTCGGCGTGGACGTCCGGGCCCACGGTCTGCTCGAACTGCGAGCAGATCGGGCAGCGCGGGTCCTCGAAGAGGGTCAGGGTCTTCTTCGCGGAGTCCTTGCCGATGACGACCGTCGTGCCGTTCGCGCCGCTCGTGTTCTTCGGCTTGACGAGGGTGTCCGACTTCGCGGACTCCCACTGCGAGGGCTTGTTGCCCTGGGCGACCGCGACGGCTATCCCGGCGCCTATCGCGAGGACGGCGACGACGCCGCCGGCGACGAGGAACTGGCGCTTGCGGGCGTCCTTCTTCGCCTGGCGCTCGCGTTCGGCGCGCAGCCGCTCGCGGGCGGTGGCCTTGGCCTGCTGGCTGTTGCGCTGGCTCATGGGGTGACTCCGTAATCCGTAAGACGTGTGAGGACGTGCGAAACGAGGCCGTGCCGGCGGGCACGGCGGGGGACTTCAGGCGGTGAGTGCCACCGCGGGAGGTCCCCGGCGTCCTACGGAGTGGGCCAGGAGCAGCAGGTGGGGGCGGGCCACGCGGGCGAGGGCGGGGCCGAGGTGGGCGCGGGCCGCGCGGGAGCGGGCGGCGGCGCAGGCCACGGCGAGCAGCAGCGGCCGGAAGGCGAACCAGGTGAGCGAGCCGAGCGCCCGCGCGAGGGCCCTCTCGCCGCCGCGCAGCCACGCCGCCGCCAGCATCCCGACGGCCAGGTGCGCGCCGAGCAGCAGCCAGGCGGCGCCCGGCCGCGGGTCGGTGAGGAGGGTCGCGGCGCCGGTGGGCTCGCCCCCGGCGAAGTGGCTCAGCGGGACACCGACCGGGCCGCCGCCGCACAGGACGTCGATGCCGACGCTGCGCAGCGGTCCCGCGACCGGGCCGCCGCCCTCGCCGTAGCAGAGGTGCTGGCCCGTCGTGAAGACGGTGTCGGCGGCCAGTTCCAGGGGGACGAGCAGCGCGGCGATGGCCCCGTAGCGCCGCTCACGGCCCGCGAGCGCGTACGCGAGCGCGAAGACGGCCCCCGCGACCACGAGGAGCGGGGTGAGGGGCAGCGGGGAGCGGGTCAGGATCACGTGGGAGGCAGCCGAGAGCGTCACCACGAGCGCGGTGAAGAACAGCGCGCGCAGTGCTCTGAGCTGGGTCCCTGATATGTCCATCGCTGTCGAGTCTGCCACGGGCCCGGTTAAGCGAGCCCTAAAGGGATGCTGTGGAAGGCCCCGGGGTGACAGGCGCCACCGCGAAGCCGTGTGGCGCAAGGGAATCATCCGTCCGCCCCCGGGACAACACCCCGGAGGCGGACGGCTGCTCACAGCCCGGGGATACGCCCGTTGCGGAAGAGGTCCACGAAGATCTGGTGGTCGCGGCGGGCGACCGCCCCGTAACCGTGCGCGAACTCGACGAGGAGCGGCGCGAAGCCCTCCTCGTCCGCGGCGATCGCGGCGTCGATGGCCCGCTCGGTCGAGAAGGGCACCAGCTCCGAGTGCTCGCTCTCGTCGTCCGCCGCCGCGTGCATCGCGGCCGTGGCCCGCCCGAGGTCGGCGACGACGGCGGCGATCTCCTCGTACTCGTCGATGTCGCTCCAGTCGAGATCGACCGCGTACGGCGAGATCTCCGCGACGAGCTGCCCGGCCCCGTCCAGCTCGGTCCAGCCGAGCCACGGGTCGGCGTGCGCCTGGAGGGCGCGCTGCGAGATCACCGTGCGGTGCCCCTCGTGCAGGAAGTAGGCGCGCGCCGCCGGGTCGTCCACGTGCCGCGAGACGGCGGGCGTCTGGGCCTGCTTGAGGTAGATCACGACGTCGTTCTCCAGCGCGTCGCTGTTCCCCTCCAGGAGGATGTTGTACGAGGGCAGCCCGGCCGAGCCGATGCCGATGCCGCGCCTGCCGACGACGTCCTTGACGCGGTAGGAGTCGGGCCGCGCGAGGCTGGACTCGGGCAGCGTCTCCAGGTAGCCGTCGAAGGCGGCCAGGACCTTGTAGCGTGTCGCCGCGTCCAGCTCGATCGTGCCGGGACCGGCGGTGAAGCGGCGCTCGGCCTCGCGAATCCCGGTCATCGACTCCAGGAGCCCGAAGCGGGTCAGCGAGCGGGCCTCGCGCAGCGCGCCGAGCAGCGGCCCCTCGGCGGTGTCGAGCGTGAAGGGCGGCACCTCGTCGCTCTTGGCGCCGGTCGCGAGCTGGTGGACGCGCTCGCGGTAGGCGTGCGCGTAGACCGTGACCAGCTCGGTGATCTGCGCGTCGCTGAGCGCCTTCGCGTAGCCGATGAGGGCGACGGAGGCGGCGAAGCGCTTGAGGTCCCAGGTGAAGGGGCCGACGTACGCCTCGTCGAAGTCGTTGACGTTGAAGACGAGGCGGCCCTGGGCGTTCATGTACGTGCCGAAGTTCTCGGCGTGGAGGTCGCCGTGCACCCACACGCGGCTCGTGCGCTCGTCGAGGTAGGGGCCGCCGTGCCGCTCGCGGGCGAGGTCGGCGTAGAAGAGGCAGGCCGTACCGCGGTAGAACGCGAAGGCGGAGGCCGCCATCTTGCGGAACTTGACGCGGAAGGCGGCGGGGTCCGCCGTCAGCAGCTCCCCGAAGGCCGTGTCGAACACGCCGAGGATGTGCTCTCCCCGCTCCTCGGCGGGGATGGCAGTGGGCTGCGGGACGGACATCGCGGGTGCCTCCTTGGGCGGTGAACCAGGGGAAGGAATCAACTCCCCGAGCTGAAACGACCGGCAGCGGGGTCAGGGTTCCGGCAGAGCGAAATTTAAACCCGCCCGGGATCGAGCGGAGGAAATATCAAGCCCGTCCGGCGTTTGAGGACGAGCCCGAAGGGCGATCCACGGCACCCCCGCAGGAAGCGAAACCGTAGACTTCCGGGGTCCCCGCATCCGCGCCCGCCCCGGAGGATTCGTGCCAGCGAAAACGCCGTTCACTCACCTGCACGTGCACACGCAGTACTCGCTCCTGGACGGCGCGGCGCGGCTCAAGGACATGTTCCAGGCGTGCAACGAGATGGGCATGACGCACATCGCGATGTCCGACCACGGCAACCTGCACGGCGCCTACGACTTCTTCCACCAGGCGAAGAAGGCGGGCGTCACGCCGATCATCGGCATCGAGGCGTACGTGGCGCCCGAGTCCCGCCGCAACAAGCGCAAGATCCAGTGGGGCCAGCCGCACCAGAAGCGCGACGACGTCTCCGGCTCCGGCGGTTACACCCACAAGACGATCTGGGCGGCGAACAGCACCGGGCTGCACAACCTCTTCAGGCTCTCCTCCGACGCCTATGCCGAGGGCTGGCTCCAGAAGTGGCCCCGGATGGACAAGGAGACGATCTCGCAGTGGTCCGAGGGCCTCATCGCCTCGACCGGCTGCCCCTCCGGCGAGGTGCAGACGCGGCTGCGCCTCGGCCAGCCCGAGGAGGCGCTCAAGGCGGCGGCCGACTACCAGGACATCTTCGGCAAGGACCGGTACTTCCTGGAGCTGATGGACCACGGCATCGATATCGAGCACCGGGTCCGTGACGGGCTCCTGGAGATCGGCAAGAAGCTCGGCATCCCGCCGCTCGTCACCAACGACTCGCACTACACGTACGCGCACGAATCCGTCGCCCACGACGCGCTGCTGTGCATCCAGACCGGCAAGAACCTCTCGGACCCGGACCGCTTCCGCTTCGACGGCACGGGCTACTACCTCAAGACGACCGACGAGATGTACGCCATCGACTCCTCGGACGCCTGGCAGGAGGGCTGCCGCAACACGCTCCTGGTCGCCGAGCAGATCGACACCACGGGCATGTTCGAGAAGCGCGACCTCATGCCGAAGTTCGACATCCCCGAGGGCTTCACGGAGATCACCTGGTTCCAGGAGGAGGTCCGCCGCGGGATGGAGCGCCGCTACCCGGCGGGCGTCCCCGACGACCGGCAGAAGCAGGCCGAGTACGAGATGGACGTCATCATCCAGATGGGGTTCCCCGGCTACTTCCTCGTCGTCGCCGACTTCATCATGTGGGCGAAGAACAACGGCATCGCGGTCGGCCCCGGGCGAGGCTCCGCAGCCGGCTCGATCGTCGCGTACGCGATGGGCATCACCGACCTCGACCCGATCGAGCACGGGCTGATCTTCGAGCGCTTCCTCAACCCCGAGCGCATCTCGATGCCCGACGTCGACATCGACTTCGACGAACGCAGGCGCGTCGAGGTCATCCGCTACGTGACCGAGAAGTACGGCGCCGACAAGGTCGCCATGATCGGCACGTACGGCAAGATCAAGGCGAAGAACGCGATCAAGGACTCCGCGCGCGTCCTCGGCTACCCGTACGCGATGGGCGACCGCATCACCAAGGCGATGCCCGCCGACGTCCTCGGCAAGGGCATCGACCTCGACGGCATCACCAACCCCACGCACCCGCGCTACTCCGAGGCGGGCGAAGTGCGCGGGATGTACGAGAACGAGCCCGACGTCAAGAAGGTCATCGACACCGCCAAGGGCGTCGAGGGCCTCGTGCGGCAGATGGGCGTGCACGCCGCCGGCGTCATCATGTCCAGCGAGCCGATCATCGACCACGCCCCGGTCTGGGTCCGGCACACGGACAACGTGACGATCACGCAGTGGGACTACCCGCAGTGCGAGTCGCTCGGCCTGCTGAAGATGGACTTCCTGGGCCTGCGCAACCTCACGATCATGGACGACGCCGTCAAGATGGTGAAGTCCAACAAGGGCAGGGAACTCGACCTCCTCGCCATCCCGCTCGACGACCCGAAGACGTACGACCTGCTGTGCCGGGGCGACACGCTCGGCGTCTTCCAGTTCGACGGCGGCCCGATGCGCTCCCTGCTGCGCCTCATGAAGCCGGACAACTTCGAGGACATCTCCGCCGTCTCGGCCCTGTACCGGCCGGGCCCGATGGGCATGAACTCGCACACGAACTACGCGCTGCGCAAGAACGGCCAGCAGGAGATCACCCCGATCCACCCCGAGCTGGAGGAGCCGCTCAAGGAGGTCCTGGGGCTCACCTACGGGCTCATCGTGTACCAGGAGCAGGTGCAGAAGGCCGCCCAGATCGTCGCCGGGTACTCGCTCGGCGAGGCCGACATCCTGCGCCGCGTGATGGGCAAGAAGAAGGCCGACGAGCTCCAGAAGAACTTCGTGCTCTTCCAGGCCGGTGCCCGCAAGAACGGCTACAGCGACGAGGCGATCCAGGCCCTGTGGGACGTCCTCGTCCCCTTCGCCGGTTACGCCTTCAACAAGGCGCACTCCTCGGCGTACGGCCTCGTCACCTACTGGACCGCGTACCTCAAGGCGAACTACCCGGCCGAGTACATGGCCGCGGTGCTCACCTCGGTGCGCGACGACAAGGACAAGTCGGCCGTCTACCTCAACGAGTGCCGGCGCATGGGCATCCGGGTGCTGCCGCCGGACGTGAACGAGTCGCTCGCGAACTTCGCGGCCCAGGGCGACGACGTGATCCTCTTCGGTCTCACGGCGGTCAGGAACGTCGGCCAGAACGTCGTGGACTCGATCATCCGCAGTCGCAAGGGGAAGGGGAAGTACGCCTCGTTCCCCGACTACCTCGACAAGGTCGAAGCCGTCGTCTGCAATAAGCGCACGACGGAATCGCTCATCAAGGCGGGCGCCTTCGACCAGCTCGGGCACACCCGCAAGGGCCTCACCGCGCAGTACGAGCCGATGATCGACAACGTCGTCGCGGTCAAGCGCAAGGAGGCGGAGGGGCAGTTCGACCTCTTCGGCGGCATGGGCGACGACGACGCCAAGGACGAGCCGGGCTTCGGGCTCGACGTCGTCTTCGGCGAGGACGAGTGGGAGAAGAGCTACCTCCTCGCGCAGGAGCGCGAGATGCTCGGCCTCTACGTCTCCGACCACCCGCTCTTCGGCCTGGAGCACGTCCTCTCGGACAAGGCCGACGCGGGGATCGGGCAGCTCACCGGCGGCGACTTCGGTGACGGCGCCGTCGTCACCGTGGGCGGCATCATCTCCGGTCTCCAGCGCAAGATGACCAAGCAGGGCAACGCCTGGGCGATCGCCACGGTGGAGGACCTCGCGGGCTCCATCGAGTGCATGTTCTTCCCCGCCACCTACCAGCTCGTCTCGACCCAGCTCGTCGAGGACACCGTCGTCTTCGTCAAGGGCCGCCTCGACAAGCGCGAGGACATCCCGCGCCTCGTCGCGATGGAGATGCAGGTCCCCGACCTCTCCAACGCGGGCACCAACGCCCCGGTGATCATCACGATCCCGGCGACCCGCGTCACGCCGCCGATGATCAGCCGCCTGAGCGAGGTGCTCGGCAGCCACCGGGGCAACTCGGAGGTGCGGATCAAGCTCCAGGGCCCGCGCAAGACGACCGTGCTGCGCCTGGACCGGCACCGGGTACAGCCCGATCCCTCGCTGTTCGGCGACTTGAAGGTGCTGCTCGGCCCGTCCTGCCTGGCGGGATGACGGGGCCGCGCGGGGGCTCTCGTACGGGCCGGTCCCGCTGACGGGCCCCCGGCCGGGCTCTCGTACGTGCCGAAGGGGCGCCGCCGTCGCGTGACGGGGGCGCCCCTTCTCGTACGTCCCGGGGGGTGCGGGACACCCGGGAGACGTACGGGTCCTGACCGGTCCCGGCTCAGTTGTGGCCGAAGCGCCGCTCGCGGCCCTTGCGGGCCATGTCCCCCGGCGTCGCCTGCGAGGTCTGGTGCGCCTCGGTCGACGTCTCCTTGGCCTGCGCGCTCGCCGCCTCGGCGGAGGAACGGTTCTGGGCGCTCTGCTTGCGGTTCTTGTTCTTGGCCATGGGAATCTTCCTCCTGGGAAGGTCTGGGGGCCAGGTACGCGCTCACTCTCACACGGCCCGACAAAGAACGCATTTCGGATAATTACTTTCCGTGATGATCGCGGTGAAGAGGCGTGCGCGAGCCTTGACATGGCCGGTAACGGACGGTGGCGACAGGGCGGGCGGCGAAACGGCACGCCGATGATCGAGTTCGGACCGTTAACCCTCGTAGGGTCGGGCAGACTCGAAGCGAAGCCGGAGTGAAACCGCCTTCCGTCAGCGGAGACGGAAGCGGGCACCGGGTCGTGAGGGAAGAGGGTGGAACGCGTGGACCGCTGCGTCGTCCTGGTGGATGCCGGGTATCTCCTCGGTGCCGCCGCCAGTCTGCTGGCCGGTGATCCCTCGCGTTCCCGGATCACCGTCGATCACGCCGCGCTCATCCAGCGGCTGCGCGAGCGGGCCGAGGAGGAGACCGGCCAACCCCTGCTCCGTATCTACTGGTTCGACGGCGCCCCCGATCGCGTACCGCAGCCCGAGCACCGCAGGCTGCGGGTCCGGCCACGTGTCACCGTGCGGCTCGGCGCGCTGACGCGCAGTGACGGGCGCTGGGCGCAGAAGGGCGTCGACGCGGCGATGCACGCCGAACTGACGGAGCTGGCCCGCAACCGCGCCTGCTCCGACGTCGTCCTCGTGACGGGCGACGGCGACCTCCTGCCCGGTCTCGTCTCCGCCAAGGAGCACGGCGTCGCCGTGCACCTGTGGGCCGTTCAGGCGGCGGACGGCGACTACAACCAGTCCGAGGACCTCGTCGCCGAGGCCGACGAGCGGCGGGTCCTGGACCGGCAGTGGATCACGGGCGCGATCCGCGCCAAGGAGACCCCCGGGCCCTGCGCGCTGCCGAACGGGCAGCGCAGCCCCGAGATCACCGCGATCTTCTCGGCGCCGCTCCCCGACAGCGACGGGGCACCGCCCGCGCCGCGCGTGCCCGAGCCGAGCGCCGGGGCGGGGGCCGGGACGGCGGGAGGGGGAGTGGGCATCGGGACCGGAGCGGGTGCCGACTCCGACGGCGGGACGGGGGCGGGCTCGCGGGCGGGCGACGGGGCCTTGGCCGGGGGCGGGGCCGGGGCCGGTATGGGTTCCGGTCCCGGTGACGACGAGGAGGGGCAGGCGGGAGAGCGGGCCGGGGGCCGGGGCGTCCCCACGCCGAAGGATCTCGCGGCGCTCAAGACCCCCGCACCGGCACCGCAGCCCGCGCCGAACGCGACCCTGCGGTGGTCCTCCGACAAGGGCTGGGTCGAGCGGCCCGGCGGAGAGCCGGCCGAGGCCGCGGCGCTCCCCACGCTCGCCCAGCTCACCACCGCCGAACAGCGGTGGGCGGACCGCGAGGAGGACATCACGACGGTCGGCGGCGACCCCTTCGAGGTCGGCCAGGTCTTCGCCCGCCGCTGGCTCTCCCGCGTCCCGCCCAACCCCCCGGCCCGCGAGCGCCTCGCCCCCCTCTACCCCCGCATCCCGCACCGCATCGACGGCGAACTCCTCCGCTACGCCGCCCGCTTCGGCCTCCTCGCGCACAAGGACGACCAGATCGACGAGAACGACCGCTACGCGATCAGGGCGGGCTTCTGGCGCGAGACGGGCGTGGAGGCGGGGGCGACGACGGGGCGGTGACCTGTCCCCCCGAGGGCCGGGAGCGGGGGAGCCGCTCCCGGCGAGGGGGACCGCCCGGGCTGAAGAGGGGCGGCCCTGACGTCAGTTCGGCAGCAGCGTCCCCAGCGGGCCGAGGTCCAGGTTGAGGTCCTCGCGGCGCAGGCCGTGGCGTTCGCACAAGTCGTCCATGCGCTCGTCCAGCAGCATCAGCGCCGTACCCACCGCCTCCTCCTGCTCGCTCGTGAGGTCCCCCGAGTCGAAGCGCCGCACCGCCTGCCGTTCCATCAGCTGCCGCAACAACTCGACGACCGTCAGCACGAGCGCGGCGAGGTCGCGGCCCACCGCCGCAGGGTCGAGATCGAGGGTCGCCGGGGGCTTCGCGGCGCCGGGGAGCATGCTCGTCACAAGGGGCCTCCGTCGTTCCAGGGGGCGGGTACGGACTCGCTCACCGAGGCGAGCAGCGCGTGCAGGGAGATCCGCACGAGAGGCACCTCCGCGATCGCGAGCACGAGGTCCCCGCTGACCACGACCCCCGCCCCGAGCACGCGGTCGAGCAGGTCCACGAGGGGCACCCCGAGCGGTGCCCCGCTGTCGGGCCCGGTCCACGCCACCGGCGCCCCGGCCGCGCTCACACCGCCTCCCCGGTGAAGGAGTACGGGACCCACGGCCCCGCGAGCTCCAGCGCGCACCCCACGGGCAGGTCCGCCCGCTCGCGCGCGATCCGCTCCGTGAAGGCGGCGGCCTTCGCGAGCGGCACGAGGTAGGCCCCGTTGAGCACCTGCGAGCGCCCCTCGCCCGTCACCTCCTTGCCGTGCAACGGCCGCCGCACCCCCTCGGCCGCCACCTCGCGCGCCGCGCTGTCGACCCGCTCCGCGATCCGCAGCGCCGCCTCGTGCCCGGACTCCTGCGCGCGCTGCCTGGCCCGTACCCGGTCCAGGTAGTCGCGCCCCCCGCGCGGCCGCCCCGACGGCGGCGACGCGGGGGAGGCGGCGGGCGCCTCGCGGTGCACCTTGACGGCCCACTCGGCGTGCTCCGCCACGCGCCGCAGCACGGTGTCGAAGCGGTCCGCGTGCGCGAGCAGCCCCGTCCGCGCGCCGTGCTCGTCGTGGTAGAGCGTCGCGAGCGGCAGTGGTACGGCACGCCACTCGGCGGCGGCCGCCGAGACGACGGCGTGGTGGGTACGGGCGAGTTGCTCCAGCTCGGCCGGATCG
The DNA here is from genome assembly GCF_044749745.1 of Streptomyces sp. NPDC088923. NCBI lineage: Bacteria > Bacillati > Actinomycetota > Actinomycetes > Kitasatosporales > Streptomycetaceae > Streptomyces > Streptomyces sp. NPDC088923. Next base: position 2,191,585 of record NZ_JBIVIO010000001.1, read on the forward strand.
GCGCACCGCGCGCGGAGCGCCGCGTCGTCGTACCCGGCGGCGGGCACCTCCTGCACGACGGCCCACAGATCGCCTGCCGCCATGAGCCGCACCTCGCCGCCGCCGCTGTGGCCGGTCAGCCCCGCGGGGAGCGCGGGCCCGCGCCCGCGCCGTACCGCGAAGACGCAGACGGCCGTCGCCGCGTCCGTCATGCCGTCTCCTTCTCGCGCCCGGAGGCGCCGCCGCGCCCGCCGCCGTTCGCGCGGGCCCTGCCGTCAGCGCGCGCCTTCCCGTCCTCGCGCCCGGTGGCGTCGTGCCCGGGCGCGGCCCGCTCCAGTTCGGCGAGGCGCGCGCGCAGTTCCCTGTTCTCCTCGCGGAGTTCCTCGCGGGCGGCGCGCGAGGACAGGGCGGGATCGGTCTCCCACCAGTCGATGCCCGCCTTGCGCGCGGTGTCGACGGAGGAGACGAAGAGCCGCAGCCGGATGGTGAGCAGCTCGATGTCGAGCAGGTCGATCTTGATGTCCCCCGCGATGACGACCCCCTTGTCGAGCACCCGTTCCAGGATGTCGGCGAGGTTCGCGGGCTGCGCGGCGTGCGAGGGCGGGCCGAGGGGAGTGGTGGTGAGGTCGACGGTCATCGGGCCCCGCTCCGGGCCCTGCGACGGCGGCGCGGACGCTCCTCGGGCTCTTCCTCCTCCTCGGGCTCCTCCTCGCCGTCCTCGCCCTCTCCGTCCTCGTCGCCGTCCTCGGACTCCTCGTCCTCGTACGGCTCTTCGCCGCCCTCCTCCGGCTCCTCCTCCTCGCCCTCCGGAGCCTCCTCGTCCTCGTAGCCGTCCTCGTACTCGCCCTCGTCGCCCTCCCCGGCGTTCTCCTCGTTCTCGTCCTTCTCGTCGTCCTCCAGGCCCTCCTCGTGGCTGCGGACGACCTCGCCGTCGCGGATCTCGCCGCGCCAGCCCTCGATCTCCTCGTCCTCGTGGAGGGTGACGTGGCGGGCGAAGTGCTTGAGGTCCAGGCGGAGCCTGCGGCCCTGCGCGCGCCAGAGGTTGGCGGTCTTCTCGAAGAAGCCGGAGGGCTCGTACTCGACGACGACCACGACGCGGGTCAGGTCCGGGGTCAGCTCGTGGAAGCTGACGCAGCCCGTCGTCGAGCCCTTGGCACCCTCGGAGGTCCACACGATCCGCTCGTCGGGGACCTGCTCCTGGGTGGTCGCCTTCCAACTGCGGGCGGAGGGGGCGATCTTCATCTGCCACTGCGTCGTGACGTCGTCCTCCTGGTTGACGCTCTTGACGCCCTTCGTGAAGGCGGGGAAGTCGGCGAGCTGCGTCCAGTGGTCGTACACGGTGCGGACCGGCTTGCCGATGTCGACCGTCTCGATGATGTTCGTCGTCTTGACGTTCTCGCCGCCGCCTCCGCCACCCCCTCCGCCCCCGCCGCCGCCGTCCCCGCCCCCGCCGCCGAAGAGACTTTTCGCCTTGTCCGTCACGCCGCCCGTCAGGTCCTTTGCTTTCTGACCCGCGATCGCCTTCAGCGGGTTCTCGCCCTTGAGGATCTTGCCGCCGATCCCGGCCATGCTGCCGAGACCACCCCCGCCCCCACCGTCGCCGATCTTCTCGACGAGCCCGCTCAGCGAGTCCCCCGCCTTCTCGGCCAGCTTGCCGCCGTGGGCGCCGAGGTAACCGTTGATCTCTTCCATCAGGCGGTCGAGGCCCGAATGCTGCTCAGCCATTGCCTTACCTTCCTCGTCCGCCGCGCGAAGCCGAACGCTTCGCGGTGCTCTTCGTCGTGCGCTTCGCCGCCTTCTTGGCGGGCGCCTTCTTCGCGGGCTCGCGCGTGGGCTTGCCCCTGAGCGCGGCGGCCTTCCTGGCACCGGGATTGTTGGCGGGGGCCCGCTTGGCCGCGGACTTCTTGGCCGGGGCCTTCTTCGCCGCCTTCTTGGCGGGGCGCCGGTGGCGGGCGGGACGGCGGGGGGCGGGCTCCTCCTCCGGCTCCTCCTCGCCTTCCTCCGCCTCGTCCCGCGGCTCCTCCTCGGGCTCCTCCTCGGGCTCCTCCTCGGGCTCCTCCTCGGGCTCCTCCTCGTCCCGGGGTTCCTCCTCGCCCTCCTCCGGCTCCTCCTCTTCCTCGTCGCGCGGGGGCTCCAGGAGGGAGGCGGTGCGGGCCGCGAGGGTGTCGGCGAGCGCGCTGAGACGGCGGTCGGCCGCCGTGCGCCCGGCGGTGAGCAGTTCCTCGCGCACCTGATCGCTCAGCTCGGCGAACTGCGGGGTCTCCCGGAGCTTGCGCACGCCAGCGGTGAGGAGGTCCTGCGGGGTCAGGTTGAGGCGCTTGCCGGCGAGGCAGGAGGCGACCACGAGGGCCAGCCGTGCCTTGCGGGTGCGCCCGAGCAGGTAGCCGCCGATGAGGGCGGTACCGAGAACGAGCTTGTCCGAGTCATCCATCGGGCATTCCCAAAGTCGTGGGGGACGGGGTAAGGGGTGAACGGGTTTCCAGCAGGCCGAGCAGGTGGTCCTCCTCGGCCTCGAACGTGGCCTCGTCGATCTCGCCCGCCTCGAAGGCGGAGTTGAGCGCGGCGAGGCGGACACGGACGGCGGCGGGCGAGTACAGACGCCGCTCCGCCTCGTCGGCGATCTGCTCCGCGACCCAGGCGACGCCGCGCACGGGCGCGAGCGGCAGCAGCAGGACGCCACCGACGAGGCCCATGTCAGGCACCGACCGGCAGGGGCGGCGCGGCCACGAAGCTGTAGCAGGGCAGCGGTCCGGTGAGGACGAGCGCGAGGTACGGGGCCGAGGGACCCGCGAGCCGCCCGGCCTCGGCGCGGAAGGCGGCGAGGCGGTCGGCGTCCACGAGCCAGGAGGCGTTGAGGACGGTGCTCTCGTCCACGGGACCCTGGCAGGAGTCCACGGCGAGCGGCTCCAGCGCCGCGCGCACCGCGCCCGCCGCCTCGCGTGCCCGCCGGGTCAGCGCCTCGGCGACCGCGCGGCCGAGCCGCACCTCCGCCTCGTACCCGGGCCGGGCCCGCGCCTGCTCGCGCAGACCGCGCAGTCGCGCGTCGGCGCGCAGCAGCGCGGGCAGGCCCTGCTCCGAGACGGTGCCCTTGACGTTGACCTCGACGCGCCCGGTGACGCGCTCCAGCGCGGCGCGGTACCGCTCGGCCCCGCGCCGCAGGTCCTCGCGGACCGCCTCCTCGCCGGCCGCCACGACGCCGAAGCGCATCGGGACGACGGGACCGCGCGCGGCGAGCGCGGCGAGGACCCCTTGATGGGCGAGGAGGTCGCGGCGCTTGGCGCGCAGCGGGGCGGGCGCCGGGCTCACGAGCGCGGCGAGGCCCGCGGCGCGCACCGCGCGCGGCTCCCGGGCCGGGCTCCCGACCCCGGTGAGGCCGGTCGGCTCCGTGTCCTCGGGGACGACGGCGTAGACGTACAGGCCGGGTGCGCTCACGCGGCCTCACTCCTGCGGCGGCGCGCGGTGCCGGCGGGGCGGCGGGCGGGCTCCCGCTCGTCCTCGCGGTCCTCCGCCTCCTCGTCCCCGCCGTCCATGCCGAGCGTGCCCTTGACCTTGTCGCCGACCGAGCGCACGGCGCGCTTGCCCGCGGCCCCGGCCAGTCCCGCCTTGCCCCCGGCGAACAGCTCGGGGACCGTGCGGCTGGACGGGTCGTTCGACAGGTCGACCCTGTTGCACGCCTCGGCGAAGCGCAGGTACGTGTCGACGGAGGCGACGACGACGCGGGCGTCGATCTTCAGGATCTCGATGCCGACGAGCGACACGCGCACGAAGATGTCGATGACCATGCCGCGGTCGAGGATGAGTTCGAGGACGTCGTAGAGGGTGCCCGCGCGCGGTGCGCACAGGAGGGCGCCGGGCTCGGCGTACTCGGTCTGGATCGTCATGGCAGGACGTGCTCCTAGGTCGGTGTGGCAGTGGCCCCCGTCCGGTGCTGCCCGGGCGGTGCGGCTCAGCCGTCGGCCCAGCCCCGGCGGAAGCGCCGGAGTCTGCGGTACTCGACGAGGCGGCCCTCCTCGTCGAGCGTCATCTCGTACGTGGCGAGCAGGCTCGTCGTGTCCGGGATGCGGAGCACCTCGACCACGTCGACCTCGACCCGCCACCCCGCCTCGCCGCGCCGCACCGCCGAGACGCCCTCGGCCTCGTGGCCGATGAGCGCCGCGAGCTCCTCGGCGGCCTCGGTGGCGATCTCGCGCAGCCGGGAGGCCGCGGGAGCCTTCGCGGGAGCGCGCCCGGCCGTGCTCTTCGGCGTGCTCCCGGCCGTGCTCTTGGCAGGGCTCTTCGCCGTGCTCCTCGCCGTGCTCTTGGGCCGGGACGTGCCCGAGCCCGCCTTCGGCCGGGACGTGCCGGAGGCCGCCTTCGGCCGGGTGCTTCCCGTGCTCTTCGTGCCACCACTCCGGGTGGCTCTGCGTGTACCGCGCGCTTCCGCCATGGAGCCACGGTCCGTCATCCCCCTGCCTGCGCGCGCGGTGGAGGGAGCCATCCGGGTCGTGCGCCCGGCCGGACGGTGCCTCCGGCCCGACACGCCGGGACCGGGAGCGGAGCGGGCCCCGGGCGCCGCGTCCCGGCCCCGACCCAGTAGCCTCGGGTGTCGTGGACACGGGTACGGGCGAGGCGCGCGACGGCGAAGTCGTGTGCGCGGTGCGTGAGCTGGTCAAGACGTATCCGGCCCTGCGCGGGCGGCGCGGCCAGCCCCCCGCCCCCGCCGTGCGCGCCACCGACGGTGTCGATCTCGACGTGCGCCGCGGTGAGATCTTCGGCCTCCTCGGTCCCAACGGGGCCGGCAAGTCCACGCTGGTGCGGCAGCTCACCGGGCTCATGCGCCCCGACGCGGGCTCCATCCACCTCCTCGGCCACGACCTCGTGCGCCACCCCGAGCGCGCCGCGCGCCTGCTCGCCTACCTCGGGCAGGAGTCGACCGCGCTCGACGAGCTGACCGTCTCCCTGGCCGTCGAGACGACGGGCCGGCTGCGCGGTATGGACGCCGCGGTGGTACGTACGGCCCGCGAGGCGATCCTCGACGAACTCGGCCTCACCGAACTCGCCGCCCGCCCGCTCAAGAAGCTCTCCGGCGGCCAGCGCCGCCTCGCCTGCTTCGCCGCCGCCCTCGTCGGCGACCGCTCCGTTCTCGTCCTCGACGAGCCCACGACCGGCATGGACCCCGTCGCGCGCCGCGCCGTGTGGGCCGCCGTCGACCGGCGCCGCGAGGAGCAGGGGGTCACCGTCCTGCTCGTGACCCACAACGTCATCGAGGCCGAGACCGTGCTCGACCGGGTCGCCGTGCTCGAAGCGGGCCGCATCATCGCCTGCGACACGCCCTCCGGTCTCAAGTCCCGCGTCGCCCACGAGGTCAGGCTCGACCTCGTCTGGCGCGAGCGGGCGCCCCTCGACGTGCCGGAGGTCGCGGCGCTGCGGGCCTCGGCGATCGAGTCCGGGCGGCGCTGGACGCTGCGGCTCGCCCCCGACGAGGCCCGCGCGGCCGTCTCCGCCGTGACCGGCGGCGCCGCCTTCCTCGCCCTCGACGACTTCACCCTCACGACCCCCAGCCTCGAAGACGTCTACCTCTCCCTCGGCGGAAGCACGAAGGGGCTGGTCAAGGCGTGAGCCCCCGCAGCGGCAGGCCGGTGGGCACCAGCCCAGCGAAAGCGAACAGGAGCACCCGGACCGTGACAGCCGTACCGGTGGATCTCGTGGACCCTGTCGAGCACGCGGACGGCCGCCGATGAGCGCCGCCCCGATCGAGGTGACCGCCACCGTGCGCACTCCAGGACCCCGCCGCGCGAGCGCGCCCGCCACCGCGCCCGCGCCGCTCGCGCCGCGGGCCCGGCTGCTGCCCGCGCTCGGCGCCGTCTACCGCGCCCAGCTCTCGCGGGCCCGGGTGGCCCGCATCCCGCTGCTCTTCGTCGCGACGTTCCAGTCCGTCGGCATCATGATCCTCATGCGCGGGGTCGTCGACGGCGGCGACGAGGCCCGCGCGGTCGTCGCCGGGTCCGCCGTCCTCGTCGTCGCCTTCGTCGCGCTCAACCTCCTCGCCCAGTACTTCGGGCAGCTCCGCGCCACCGGCGGGCTCGACCACTACGCGACCCTCCCGGTGCCCCCCGCGGCCGTCGTCCTCGGCGCCGCCGGGGCCTACGCCTCCTTCACCGCGCCCGGCACCCTCGTGACCGCGCTCATCGGCTGCGGGCTCTTCGGGCTGCCCATCGCGCACGTGTGGATTCTCTTCGCGGTCGTCCCGCTCGCCGGGGCGGCGCTCGCCGGGCTCGGCGCCGCGTTCGGGCTGCTCGCGCCGCGCCCCGAACTCGCCACGCTGCTCGGGCAGCTCGGCATGTCCGCCGCGCTGCTCCTCGGCGTCCTGCCCGCCGACCACCTGCCCGAGCCGATCCAGTGGTGCCGCGACCTGCTCCCCTCGACGTACGGCGTCGAGGCCTTCGCCAGGACCTTCACGGCACACCCCGACTGGCTCGTGGTCCTCGGCGACCTCGGCGTCTGCGCGGGGGTCGGGGTCGTCTCGCTCGCGGTGGCGACGTGGGCGTACCGGCGCGCGGCGGTCGCGGGCCCCCGCTGACGCACCGCTGAACCCGCCGCCGAACCCCCCGCGCGCCGCACAGGCCGTCCACAGCGTGCCCCGCACGGCACCCCTCGAACGGCCGTCCCGTCGCACGTTTGGCACGATGGGCCGGTGAGCGCTCCCCAGACACCGCCCCCGGCCCCGTACGACCCCGCGCAGCAGGCCTCCGAGAGCGGGGGAGCGCGGGTGCGGCGCGGCGTTCTGCTCGCCCTCGTGCTCGTCGTGCTCGGGCTCGCCTTCGGGGCGCTGTGGCTGTGGCTCGCGCCGCGCGTGCCGCTCGTCGCGGACGGCAAGGCCGTGTACCTCAAGGACAGCGAGGGCGAGCAGCCCATCGGCGCGGACGGCACGTTCGCCCTGATCGGTCTCGGGCTGGGGATTCTCACCGGCCTGGCCGTCTTCCTGTGGCGCCGCGCGGGCGGCGCCGCGCTGGTCCTGGGCATGGCGGTGGGCGCGTTGCTCGGCTCGGTCCTCGCGTGGCGGCTCGGCGTGTGGCTCGGGCCGACGCAGGACGTCGTGGCCCACGCGAAGGAGGCCGGCGAGAACGTCACCTTCGACGCCCCCCTGAAGCTCGCCGCGAAGGGCACCCTGCTGGCCTGGCCCCTCGCCGCCTGCGTCGTCCACCTCCTCCTGACCGCCGCCTTCGGCCCCCGCGACCCCTCGCCGTACGGCCTGGACGCGGTCCCCGCCTGGAGGAGTCCGGGCGGCGAAGCCAAGCACTGGCCGGCCCCGGGCCCGGCGGGAGGCGGGGGCGCGGGGCCCCAGGGCCACGGAGGTACGGGTCCCGAGGGTCGCGACGGCGACGGCGGTACGCGAGGTCCGGGCGCCCCCGCCCCGTACGCGCCCCCGCCGGCGGGCTGAGCCGGAGCGCCTCAGCCCCTCCCGATCGGTGCCAGCACCGCCTTCGTCAGGGCCGCCAGGTCCTTGGGCGCCAGCTCGACCTCCAGACCGCGGCGGCCAGCCGAGACGCAGATCGTGGGGTGGGCCCCGGCGGAGTCGTCGATGACCGTGGGCAGGGCCTTGCGCTGGCCCAGTGGGGAGATGCCGCCCCGGACGTAGCCCGTCGTGCGCTCGGCCGCCGCCGGGTCGGCCATCACGGCGCGTTTGCCGCCCGCCGCCGCCGCGAGGGCCTTGAGGTCGAGGGTGCCCGCGACCGGGACCACCGCGACCGTCAGGGAGCCGTCCACCTCGGCGACGAGCGTCTTGAAGACCCGGTCCGGTGTCACACCGAGCGCCTCGGCCGCCTCCTCGCCGTACGAGGGGTGCGCCGGGTCGTGCTCGTAGGCGTGCAGCGTGTACGCGGTGCCCGCCCGCGTGAGCGCGACCGTCGCCGGGGTGCCGCCCGCCTGGTTCTTCCTCGTCTTCTTCGCCATCCGGGTCTCTCAGTTCAGGCTGGTCGGCGTGCGCGTCAGCTCCATCGCGGGCAGCGAGGGCAGGTGCCGGATGAGCGCCGTCTCGGCACGCAGCAGCCGCACCTCCTCGCGCAGCCGCGAACTCGTGTCGGGGGCCTGGAGCAGCCGCTGCCTCGTCGGCACGTCGAGCATCGTCGCCGCCGCCACGAGGTAGGAGACGACGGAGGGCTCGTCCGGCAGCTCGGTGCCCGCCGCGAGTGTCCGCTCCCGCGCCCCCGCCAGCCGCTTCTGGTACGCGCGAAACGCCCGCAGCACCGCCTCGGCGAGCGCCTCCGGATCGTCCCCCGGCTCCTCGGGCAGCTCCTCCGCCTCCACCGTCAGGTACGGGCCGGAGTCGTCGACCGCGCCGAGCCTGACCCGGGTCGTCCCGGTCGTCAGGACCTCGTACCCGCCGTCGGGCCGCTCCCGCACGCTCGCCGCGTCCGCGACGCACCCGACCTCGTGGAAGGCCCGCCGCGGATCGGGCCCGAAACCGGCCCCCGCCCGCGTATCGGGCTTCGCGTCCTCACCGGGCAGCCCCGGCAGACTCGGCGCGACCTCCAGGCCGTCCTTGATCGCCACGACCACGAAGCGGCGCGGTTCCTCCTCGGGCAGCTCTTCGAGTTCGCGGACGAGGGTGCGATAACGCTCCTCGAAGATGTTGAGGGGAAGCACGAGCCCGGGAAAGAGCACCGAGTTCAGCGGGAAAAGAGGCAATCGGACGGTCGTCACGGCTGGCAAGCCTAATGGGCCGGGACGCCCCCGCGCGGCGCCCTCGCGCACTCCGCGCCGCGCCGCCCCCGCCCCGCCGCCCGCAGACCCCCGCACCGGCGCTCCCGAAGCCCCGTACCGGCGTACCCGAAGGCCCGTACCGGCGTACCCGAAGGCCCGTGCCCGCGTCCCGCGAACCCCCGTCAGGAGTGCGCGTCGCGCAGCGGAGTCGCCGCGGCGACCTCGATGCGCACCCCGTCCCGTACGTCCATGAACTGCGCGAGCGGGTCGTCCGAGAGCCGCGCCCACGGCAACGAGGTCACGAGCGGCCCCACCCGCCGCACCTCCTGGAGCGCCGCGTCCCAGGCCCGCAGCCGCACCAGCACGTACACGAGCAGATTGCGGATCTCGGCCGGCCACGGATCGCCCTCGGCGAACCGCGCGGAGAGCGCCTGGGCGCGCTCGGCCGCCGCAAGCACGCGCGTCTCGGAGACCTCGCCCGTCCCCTCCGCGCGCAGCCACAGGTACGCGGCGCGCAGCGGCAGCGCCTGGCTCAGCGAGCCGGGGAGGGCGTCCTCGGCGGCGCGCTCGGCGAAGTCGAAGCACTCGCCGTGCGAACCGTGCCAGGAGGCCGAGAGATAGAGCAGCGCCGAGACGTGCGAACCGTCGTGGTGCGGGCTGCGCCGCAGCGCCCGCTCCCACAGGTCCGCGAAGACGTCGTGCCCGGCGCCCGTGCCGCGCGCCCCGTCGAGCGCGAGCCGCCACGGCACCGGGTCCTCGGGCTGCGCCCCGGCCGCCGCGTCGATGAGCGGCGCGGCCTCGCGCAGCAGTTCGGCCCGCACGGGCGACTCCCAGGCGGCGTGCAGGGCGACCTGCGCGTGGAGGAGGAGCAGGTCGGGGTCGTGCGGGGCCGACGCCGTCCAGCGCGCGTACCACTCGGAGCGGCGCGCGGCGAACGAGGCGAGCCGCCGCACCGCGCGGTCCCGCACCTCCCACTGCCCGCGCTCCCGCGTCGTCGCGAGCAGCTTCGCCGCCGCCTCGTGGTCGCCCGCCCCCGCCGCGACGAGCGCGGGCGCGAGCCAGGGCTCCGGCGCGTCGAGCAGCAGCTCCTCGTCGGCGGGCAGCCCGTCGGAGAGCGGGGCGGTGTGCCTGGCCATCCGGGCGGCGCGGCGCAGGGCGAGCAGGGGGCGCATGGTGCGGACCATTGAAAACCGCAGGTGGGAGCGCGTCCAGAGGGAGCCGGGTGTCGCTTTGGCATCGGGGTTTACGTTGTACGGGCGCAGGTAAATTCCTGGCAAAGCATGACACCTCGCCGGACTGCCCGAGCCACCCCGCACACGCCCTCGTCAACCCGCCGAGCGGCTTCGCACACGCCCTCGTCAACCCGCCGAGCGGCTTCGCACACGCCCTCGTCAACCCGCCGAGCGGCCCCGCTCACCCCTTCCGCAGCGCCCGCGTCGCCCCCGCCGCCACCGTCGTCGCGAGCATCCAGCCGAGCGCCACGAGCCCCGCGGCCGCCCACTGCGCGGCCCCCTGCATCCGCCAGAAACCGTCCTGCCCCAGGTCCACGACCGGGATGAGCAGGTCGAGCGCGAAGAGCGCCGGGTTCCACTGCGGGTGCTCGCCCGCGCGCAGCGGCGAGGGCGGCTCCCAGGAGAAGAACAGGCTGCTCGCCGCCCACAGCACCCCCATCCACAGCGCCGCCCGTCCCGGCCGGTACCCGTACGCCACCGTGACGTCCTGCACGTACCCCCACAGCCGTACGGCGGGCGGCAGCGTCGCGCGCCGCGCCCGCTCCTTGGCGAGCAGCACCTCGCGCGCCTCCGGGTCCTCGCCGCTCGCGCGCAGCACGGCGGCGAGCCGCTCGTACCCCTCGGGCCGGTACTCCGGCTCGGCGGCGGCGACCCACGCGAGCCGCGCCGAGAGCGGGAACGCTCCCACGGGCACGAGGCTCTCGTAGCTGAAACCGCCCATCGCGAGGAGCCCCGCGCGCGGCCAGCTCGCCGCGCGGTCCACGAGCGTCCCCACCCGCGCCCCCGAGAGCACGACCCGCCCCCGCTCGACGCGCCGCGCCAGGAACCGCAGCTCGGGCACCTGGATACGGCGCAGCGACACCTCCTGGTCGTTGTCGAGCACGAACTCCGCCTGCTCCAGGTCGACCGCGTCCCCGAATCTCCCGTCGTCCAGCCGCACCCCGCCCCGGCACTCGAAGCCCCGCACCCGCGCCCCGCGCGCCGGGGTGCTGCCACCCGTCACCGGCGGGTCGACCACGGCGGCCGGGGTCAGGTAGAGGGTGCGCTCGACGGTCAGCTGCGGCGCGTTGAGCGCGCGGCGCCCGTACGGGTGACTGAGCCGGGCCCCGCGCAGGCTCAGCGAGACCCCGATCTGCGCCCCGCGCAGACTCACCTCGCCCTCCGCCTCCAGAAGTTCCGCCTGGAGGTCCTGGCCCACACTCAGCCCGTCGCCCAGCAGGCAGCTCCCGCGCCGGTCCGCGCGCAGCACGGCCTGGTTCAGGAGCAGGTCCGTGCCGATGTGCGCGTCGGTGAGCCGGACCCCGTGCGCGACCTGGCAGCGCGGGAGGTGGAAATCGCCCTCCGTGTGCAGCCGCGCCGCCTCCAGGCGTGGCAACGCGCAGTCCACGAGCCGCAGTGTCGTGAACCGGGCCTCGGGCAGCAGCACCTCCTGCTCGAAGCGGCAGCCCACGAGTTCGACGTACGGGGCGACCGTGCCGCCCGCGAGGTCGAGCAGCCCCGTCACGCGCGCCCCGGCGAGCTTGAGCGAGGAGACCCGCCCCCGCAGCGGGGGCGGACAGCTCAGCAGCAGGACGCACACGACGCGCGCCCGTACCTCCCTGTCGTGCCCCCACGGCTCGGTGCCGTGCGGATCGTCCCTGACCGGGTCCCCGGTGCGCAGGTCGAACATGCTGCCGTTGCGGAACGCCAGCCACAGCCCGGCCTCCGCCGGGCTCAACCATTCCGGTGGCTCGCCGCTCAGTTCCTCGTCCACGGCCGGCCTCCCCTCAAGGAGTCGTCGGCGCGCACCGCCGTGCGCACACACCGTCAGGGATCACATGCCCGCTGCGTGATGCCTCGAACGCGCACAGTGAGACGAATCGGGTGGTGGGGAGGTGTTCTTTTGTTCGGACGGCCTGCTTCGGGGTGACGCAGGGTGGCAGCCCCCGTGTCCGACGGCACACACGGCCGCGCCCCCTCCACGGCCGCCCCCCGTCCCGTATCACCGAGTGATACGCGCCCGCGTGCTCCGCGCGGCGTCTGCGAGACTTGACCCCGTGATCTCTCGAATCGACCTGCGTGGTGCCGCCCTCCCCGAGGGCTCCGCGCTGCGCGACCTGCTGCCCCGAGCCGAGTTCGACGTCGAGACCGCCCTGGAGAAGGTGCGGCCCGTCTGCGAGGACGTGCGCCATCGGGGCTCGGCGGCGGTCATCGAGTGGGGAGAACGCTTCGGCGACGGCACACCGGCGCGCCTGCGGGTGCCGAGGGCCGAGATCGAGAAGGCCCGCACCGCGCTCGACCCCGAGGTCGAGGCCGCGCTCGTCGAGTCGATCCGCCGCGCCCGCCTCGTCCACCGCGAGCAGCGCCGCACCGACGTCACCACCCAGGTCGTCCCCGGCGGCACCGTCACCGAGAAGTGGGTGCCCGTCGAGCGCGTCGGGCTCTACGTGCCCGGCGGGCGCTCGGTCTACCCCTCCTCCGTCGTCATGAACGTCGTGCCCGCGCAGGAGGCCGGGGTCGAGGGCATCGCCGTCGCCTCGCCCGCGCAGCCCGAGTTCGGCGGACTGCCGCACCCGACGATCCTCGCCGCCTGCGCCCTCCTCGGCGTCGACGAGGTGTACGCGGCGGGCGGTGCCCAGGCGATCGCGATGTTCGCCTACGGCACGTACGGCCCCGAGGACCCCGAGGGCTGCCGCCCCGTCGACCTCGTCACCGGTCCCGGCAACATCTACGTCGCCGCCGCGAAGCGCCTGCTCAAGGGCCGGATCGGCATCGACGCCGAAGCGGGCCCGACCGAGATCGCGATCCTCGCCGACGCGAGCGCGGACCCCGTGCACGTCGCCGCCGACCTCATCAGCCAGGCCGAGCACGACCCCATGGCCGCCTCGGTCCTCGTCACCGACTCGCCCGTACTCGCCGAGGCCACCGAGCTGGAGCTGTCCCGCCAGGTCGCCGCGACCAAGCACCGCGCCGAGCGCGTCGAACCCGCCCTCGCCGGGCGCCAGTCCGCGATCGTCCTCGTGGACGACCTCGCCGACGGGCTCACCGTCGTCGACACCTACGCCGCCGAGCACCTGGAGATCCAGACCGCCGACGCCGCCGCCGTCGCCGCCCGGGTCCGCAACGCGGGCGCGATCTTCGTCGGCCCCTGGGCGCCCGTCTCGCTCGGCGACTACTGCGCCGGCTCGAACCACGTGCTGCCCACCGGCGGCTGCGCCTGCCACTCCTCGGGCCTGAGCGTGCAGTCCTTCCTGCGCGGCATCCACATCGTCGACTACAGCCGCGACGCGCTCGCCGAGGTCGCCCACCACGTCGTGACCCTCGCCGAGGCCGAGGACCTCCCCGCGCACGGCGCCGCCGTGACCGCCCGCTTCGAGGGGCAGGTGCCGCGCGCGTGAGCACCCCCCAGGACCGTATCGACGCCCTCCCGCTCCGCCCCGAACTGCGCGGCAAGAGCCCCTACGGCGCGCCCCAGCTCGACGTGCCCGTACGCCTCAACACCAACGAGAACCCGTACCCGCTGCCCGACGCGCTCGTCGCGCGCATCGCCGAGCGCGTCCGCGAGGCCGCCCGCGGCCTCAACCGCTACCCGGACCGCGACGCCGTCGAGCTGCGCACCGCGCTCGCCGCGTACCTCTCCCGCGACGGCTTCGAGGTCACCGCCGGGCAGGTGTGGGCCGCGAACGGTTCCAACGAGGTCATCCAGCAGCTCCTCCAGGTCTTCGGCGGCCCCGGGCGGCTCGCGATCGGCTTCGAGCCCTCGTACTCGATGCACGGCCTCATCGCCCGCGGCACCAGCACCGAGTGGGTCTCCGGGCCGCGCCGCGCGGACTTCCGCATCGACACCGAGGCCGCCGTCGCCGCGCTCGCGACGCACCGCCCCGACGTCGTCTTCATCACCTCGCCCAACAACCCGACCGGCACGGCCGTGGACCGTGAGACCGTCCTCGCCCTCTACGAGGCCGCGCAGGCCGTCAAGCCGACGGTCGTCGTCGTCGACGAGGCGTACGTCGAGTTCAGCCACGCCGACTCGCTGCTCCCGCTGCTCGAAGGCCGCCCGCTGCTCGTGATCTCGCGCACCATGTCGAAGGCCTTCGGCGCCGCCGGGCTCCGCCTCGGCTACCTCGCCGCCGACCCCGCCGTGGTCGACGCGGTCCAGCTCGTACGCCTCCCGTACCACCTCTCCGCCGTCACCCAGGCCACCGCGCTCGCCGCGCTGGAGCACACCGATACGCTGCTCGGGTACGTCGAGCAGCTCAAGGCGGAGCGCGACCGGATCGTCGGCGAGCTGACCGAGCTCGGCTTCGAAGTGACCCCCTCCGACGCGAACTTCGTGCAGTTCGGGGTCTTCGACGGGCCCGGCGGGGCGCACACCGCCTGGCAGTACATCCTCGACCGGGGCGTCCTGGTCAGGGACAACGGCGTACCGGGGCGGCTGCGGGTCTCGACCGGGACCCCCGCCGAGAACGACGCGTTCCTCGACGCGGTACGCGGACTGAAGAAGGAGCACAGCGCATGAGCCGCACGGGCCGGGTGGAGCGCACCACCAAGGAGACCTCCGTGCTGGTCGAGATCGACCTCGACGGGACCGGGAAGACCGACATCTCCACGGGGGTCGGCTTCTACGACCACATGCTCGACCAGCTCGGCAGGCACGGCCTGTTCGACCTCGTCGTACGCACCGAGGGCGATCTGCACATCGACACGCACCACACCATCGAGGACACCGCGCTCGCCCTCGGCGCCGCCTTCAGGCAGGCGCTCGGCGACAAGGTCGGCATCTACCGCTTCGGCAACTGCGCGGTGCCGCTCGACGAATCCCTCGCCCAGGTCACCGTGGACCTCTCGGGCCGCCCCTATCTCGTGCACACCGAGCCCGAGGGCATGGCCCCGATGATCGGCGCCTACGACACGACGATGACCCGGCACATCCTGGAGTCCTTCGTCGCCCAGGCCCAGCTCGCCCTGCACGTCCACGTGCCCTACGGGCGCAACGCGCACCACATCGTCGAGTGCCAGTTCAAGGCACTCGCCCGCGCCCTGCGCTACGCCAGCGAACCCGACCCGCGCGCCGCGGGCATCCTCCCCTCCACGAAGGGCGCCCTGTGAACGGCACCTCCACGCTCCTGATCATCATCGGCCTGTTCCTCGCCGGGGGCGTCTGGTCCTTCGTGAAGCAGGGCATGCCGAAGAGCCTGCTCGCGATGCTGTCGGTCGGGGCCGGGGTCTTCCTGATCGCCGGCGTCCTCAACCTCACGGTGTGAGCGGCTCCATGACCTTCAGGAAGAGCGCCCCATGACCACGAAGAAGAAGGTCGTCGTCCTCGACTACGGCTTCGGCAACGTCCGCTCCGCCGAGCGCGCCGTCGCCCGCACCGGCGCCGAGGTCGAGATCACCCGCGACTACGACGCCGCGATGGCAGCGGACGGCCTCCTCGTCCCCGGCGTCGGCGCCTTCGCCGCCTGCATGGCCGGGCTCAAGGCCGCGCGCGGCGACTGGATCGTCGACCGCCGCCTCACCGGGGGCCGCCCCGTCCTCGGCATCTGCGTCGGGATGCAGGTCCTCTTCGGGCGCGGCATCGAGCACGGCGTCGAGACCGAGGGGCTCGACGAGTGGCCCGGCACGGTCGGCCCGCTCAAGGCGGACGTCGTCCCGCACATGGGCTGGAACACCGTCGACGCCCCCGCCGACAGCGCGATGTTCGCCGGGCTGAGCCCCGAGGAGCGCTACTACTTCGTGCACTCCTACGCGGTGCACGACTGGACCCTTCAGGTCACCAACCCGGCGATCCGCCCCCCACTCGTGACCTGGACCACGCACGGCGAGCGCTTCGTCTCCGCCGTCGAGAACGGCCCGCTGTGGGCCACCCAGTTCCACCCCGAGAAGTCCGGCGACGCCGGAGCCCAGCTCCTCACCAACTGGATCGAGACCCTCTGACCATGGCCCAGCAGCTCGCACTCCTCCCCGCCGTCGACGTCCGCGACGGCCAGGCCGTGCGCCTCGTGCACGGCGAGTCCGGTACGGAGACCTCCTACGGCTCCCCCCTGGAGGCCGCCCTCGCCTGGCAGTCCGCGGGCGCCGAGTGGCTGCATCTCGTCGACCTCGACGCCGCCTTCGGCACCGGCGACAACCGCGCGCTCGTCGCCGAGGTGACGGCCGCCATGGACATCCGCGTCGAGCTCTCCGGCGGCATCCGCGACGACGACACCCTCGCCGCCGCGCTCGCCACCGGCTGCACCCGCGTCAACCTCGGCACCGCCGCCCTGGAGACCCCCGAGTGGGTCGCCAAGGTCATCGCCGAGCACGGCGACCGCATCGCCGTCGGCCTCGACGTCCGCGGCACCACGCTGCGCGGACGCGGCTGGACCCGCGACGGCGGCGACCTCTACGAGACCCTCGCGCGCCTGGACGCCGAGGGCTGCGCCCGCTACGTCGTCACCGATATCGCCAAGGACGGCACCCTCAAGGGCCCCAACCTCGACCTCCTGCGCGGCGTCTGCGCCGCCACCGACCGCCCCGTCGTCGCCTCGGGCGGCGTCGCGACGCTCGACGACCTGCGCGCGCTCAGCACGCTCGTTTCCGAGGGCGTCGAGGGCGCGATCGTCGGCAAGGCGCTCTACGCGAAGGCGTTCACGCTGGAGGAGGCGCTCGACGTGGTGAGGCAGGCGTGAGCGGCGCGGTACGCAGGATCTCCTCGGGCGGCCCCTGGGAGGAACGCTTCGGCTACGCACGCGCCGTCGCCCTCCCGAACGGCCTCGCCCTCGTCTCCGGCTGCACCGGGATACAGGCGAGCGGCACCCTCGTCGCCGGCGGCCCCTACGAGCAGGCCCGCGCCGCGCTCGCGACGGCGCTCGACGCGCTCGGCCGCCTCGGACTCACCGCCGCCGACGTCGTCCGCACCCGCATGTACGTCGTCCACGCCCGTGACGTGGACGAGGTCGGACGTGCCCACGCCGAGGTCTTCGGCGAGGTCCGCCCCGCCGCGACCCTCGTCCTCGTCGCCGGGCTCGTCGACCCCGAGATGCTGGTGGAGATCGAGGTCGAGGCGTACGGGAACCCGGAGGTGACCGCGTGAGCCTCGCCGTCCGCGTGATCCCCTGCCTCGACGTCGACGCGGGCCGCGTCGTCAAGGGCGTCAACTTCGAGAACCTGCGCGACGCGGGCGACCCCGTCGAACTCGCCAAGCTCTACGACGCCCAGGGCGCCGACGAGCTGACCTTCCTCGACATCACCGCCTCGTCCGGCTCCCGCGAGACGACGTACGACGTCGTGCGCCGCACCGCCGAGCAGGTCTTCATCCCGCTCACGGTCGGCGGTGGCGTCCGCACCGCCGAGGACGTCGACAAGCTCCTGCGCGCGGGCGCCGACAAGGTCGGTGTCAACACCGCGGCGATCAGCCGGCCCGAGCTGATCCGCGAGATCGCCGAGCGCTTCGGCCGCCAGGTCCTCGTCCTCTCCGTCGACGCGCGCCGCCGCACGGACTCCACCCCGGGCTTCGAGGTGACGACCCACGGCGGACGCACGGGCACCGGGCTCGACGCCCTGGCGTGGGCCGAGCGGGCCGCGGAACTGGGCGCGGGCGAGATCCTCCTCAACTCCATGGACGCGGACGGCACCAAGGACGGCTACGACCTGGAGATGATCACCGAGGTCCGCCGCCGCGTCGACGTCCCCGTCATCGCGAGCGGCGGCGCCGGCAAGCTCGCCGACTTCGTCCCCGCCGTCGAAGCGGGCGCCGACGCGGTCCTCGCGGCCTCGGTCTTCCACTTCGGCGACCTGGCCATCAGCGAGGTCAAGGACGCGATGCGGGGGGCGGGACTGCCGGTGCGCTGAGGCGCGCGGGCGGCGCGGGGACGTCGAACCCCCACCGGAGGGCGGGGACGTCGAACCCGCCACCGCAGCCCCCCGGGACCGGAATCCGGCAGCTCGGAGGCCGTTCTCACTGCCGTATCCCCGCACTGCGCCCCGCCCCGCCCGGAAGCTACGGTTCCGGGCGGGGCGGGCGGTTCCTTCGCACGCCGTACGAGGGAGGGGAGTCCATTGCGGATACGCGGGAAGCGGGCGTACGGCGAGGGCGCGCGGCACCGGGGCAGCCGCTACACGTACGACCGCACCTGGCAGAGCCGTGCGCACCTGCCGCGCAAGCGCCCCGCCTGGCTGGGGTGGACGTTCTGCGGGGGTGTCCTCGCCCTCGCGGTCGGCGTGGGTGCCCTGCTGGCGCTGCCCGGGCAGGTGACCGAGGAGGCCGCTTTCCGCAAGGCCGGGACCTGCGGTTCCTCCGTACCCGCGAGGGACACGGGAGCCGACTGCCTGCGCCCCGTCCGCCTCACCGTCACCTCGGTGGGGAACACGACGGAGGGCAAGAGCAAGGTCCGCCGCGTCGGCTTCGACGGCAAGGGCTGGAGCGGCGCCGTCAACTTCGCGGACGACACCCGGTTCGGCGGGGAGGTCGCGGAGGGCGACACGGTGCGGGGCTCCCTGTGGCACGACAGCCTCGTCGCGGTCACCTGGGCGGGGAAGCGCCAGAAGAGCACCAGCGACCCGCGTGGCGAGAGTCTGGCCCTGACCGGCTTCGTGCTCGGCGGCCTCTCCGTCGGCGCGCTCTGCCTCCGCGCGGGCGTCCGCCGCCTACGGCGCGCGGGCTGGCACCGCCCGCACGGCCCCGCGGGATACGCGCTGGACAGGGAGTCGGACGACCTGGTCAGTGCCTGCTTCACGCTCGGCCTCGCCGCGATCCTCCCCGGGATGCTCCTCGGCGCCCTCGATCTGCCCTGGTGGAGCCTGCCGCCCCTCTGGGCGGCGATCGTGGGAACGGCCTACGCGGGGTACCTCCGGTGGCGGGACCCGGGACGGAGGCGGATCTCCGCCCTCGCACTGCGCGCGGAGTGACCGTCCGCCCCGCCGCCCCCTCAGAACCCCAGTTTGTCCGTCTCCGAGACCGCCGTGACCGCTGCCTTCTCGCCCTCCAGCTGCACGTCCGCGTGTGCCTGGCGGCCGAAGAGGAAGAGGGTCAGTTCGCCCGGCTCGCCCGTCACCGTCACGACCGGGGTCTCACGGTTGGCGACCGCCGTGCGGCCGTCGGGCAGGCGCAGGACGAGGCCGACCGGGGAGCGGCGGGCGAGCGGGCGCGCCATCTTCTCCAGGCGCGTCCACAGCGTGCCCGCGAAGACCGGGTCGAGGGTGCGCGGCGTCCAGTCGGGCTGCGCCCGGCGGACGTCCTCGGCGTGGACGAAGAACTCGACGGCGTTCGCCAGCTCGTCGACCTGCTTGAGCTTGAACGGCGAGTACTTCTGCGGACCCGTGCGGATGAGCTGGAGCAGTTCCTCGTACGGCTTGCCCGCGTACTCCGCCTGCACCCGCTCCAGGCGCGGGGCGAGCGCCTTGACGAACATGCCCCCTGACGCGTCCGGGCGCCGCTCGCGGACCACCACGTGCGCGGCGAGGTCCCGCGTCAGCCACCCCTCGCACAGGGTCGGCGCGGTGGGACCCGACGCCTCCAACAGATCGGCCAGAAGGAGCCGTTCACGCTTCGCATGACTGGACATACAGGTCAGCCTAGCCCCGCGAGGGGCAGGTGAAACGTCCCGCGCCCGGGGCGTGCCGCGCTGCGCGACAATGGGCGGTATGAACAGTACGGCCGACAGCCCCCTCGACCCGGACCTCGCCCGGCGGCTCAAGCGGACGGCGGACGGGCTCGTGCCCGCCATCGCCCAGCAGTACGACACCGGCGAGGTGCTCATGCTCGGGTGGATGGACGACGAGGCGCTGCACCGCACCCTCACCACCGGGCGCTGCACCTACTGGTCGCGCTCGCGGCGGGAGTACTGGGTCAAGGGCGACACCTCCGGTCACGTCCAGCACGTCAAGTCCGTCGCCCTGGACTGCGACGGCGACACGCTCCTCGTCCAGGTCGACCAGGTGGGCGCCGCCTGCCACACGGGCGACCGCACGTGCTTCGACGCGGACGTCCTGCTCGCGCCGGAGTCCTGAGGCGGGGGGACCGGCGGCCGGACCCCACCCGGCGGCCCCGGCGGCGAGACGTGAATCCGGTGACCCCCGCAGGCCAGTAGGGTCCTGCCCCATGGACCTCGCAGCCTTCCGCGCTCTCGCCGCCGACCGGCGTGTCATCCCCGTCAGCCGCACCCTGCTCGCCGACGGCGACACCCCGGTCGGCCTCTACCGCAAGCTCGCCGCCGAGCGCCCCGGCACCTTCCTGCTCGAATCGGCCGAGAGCGCGGGCCAGTCCTGGTCCCGGTACTCCTTCATCGGCGTCCGCAGCGCCGCCGTGCTCAGCGAGCAGGACGGGCAGGCGCACTGGACGGGCACCCCGCCCGTCGGCGTCCCCACCGAGGGCGACCCGCTCGCCGCGCTGCGCGCCACCGTCGAGGCCCTGCACACCCCGCGCGACCTCGCCCCCGGACTGCCGCCCTTCACCGGCGGCATGGTCGGCTACCTCGGCTACGACGTCGTCCGCCGCCTGGAGAAGCTCCCCGAGGACACGCCCGACGAACTGGGCCTGCCCGAACTGACGATGCTCCTCACCTCCGACCTCGCCGTACTCGACCACTGGAACGGCACCGTCCGGCTCATCGCCAACGCCATCAACCACAACGACCTCGCCACCGGCGTCGACGAGGCGTACGCGGACGCCGTCGCCCGCCTCGACGCGATGGAGGCCGACCTGCGCCGCCCCCTCGCCTCCGAGCCCGCCGCACTCCCCGAGTCCGCGCTGCCCGAGTACACCGCGCGCTGGGGCGGCCCCGACTTCCGTACCGCCGTCGACACCATCAAGGAGCGCATCCGCGCCGGGGAGGCCTTCCAGGTCGTGCCCTCGCAGCGCTTCGAGACCCCGTGCGCGGCGAGCGCCCTCGACGTCTACCGCGTCCTGCGCGCCACCAACCCCTCGCCGTACATGTACCTCCTGCGCCTCGACGGCTTCGACATCGTCGGCTCCAGCCCCGAGGCGCTCGTCAAGGTCGAGGACGGCCGCGCCATGGTCCACCCCATCGCGGGCACCAGGCCACGCGGCGCGAGTCCGCAGGAGGACCGCGAACTCGGCGAGGAACTCCTCAAGGACCCCAAGGAGCGCGCCGAGCACCTCATGCTCGTCGACCTCGGCCGCAACGACCTCGGCCGCGTCTGCGCCCCCGGCAGCGTCGAGGTCGTCGACTTCATGTCGATCGAGCGGTACTCGCACGTCATGCACATCGTCTCGACCGTCACCGGGCAGGTCGCCGAGGGCCGCACCGCCTTCGACGTCCTCACCTCCTGCTTCCCCGCCGGGACCCTCTCGGGCGCGCCGAAGCCGCGCGCCCTGGAGATCATCGACGAGCTGGAGCCCTCGCGGCGCGGCGTGTACGGCGGCGCCGTCGGCTACCTCGACTTCGCGGGCGACTCGGACACCGCGATCGCGATCCGCACCGCCGTCCTGCGCGAGGGCACCGCGTACGTGCAGGCCGGGGCAGGGGTCGTCGCCGACTCGGACCCGCTCGCCGAGGACCAGGAGTGCCGCAACAAGGCCGCCGCCGTGCTCCGCGCCGTCCACAGCGCCGACCGCCTGCGGGCCGCACGGGGCGGTGAGGGATAGTGGACGAGTGACTGCTGTCCCGCATCCCCGTACCGACGCGCCGCCCGCGCCCGCGAGCCCGGCGGCCCCCGCCGCGGCGCGCGCCCAGCGCGGCGCGCGCCGGAGCCTCGCCGCCGCGCTCGTGCTCGGCGCCGCGGGTGCCGCGCTCGCCCTCCTGTGCTCGCGCCAGACCTGGGCGCACGGCACCGCGAACGTCGTGGGCGGCACCCTGCCGCTCTCGGTGAAGGGCGGCGACGTCACCGGCGCGCCCGCGGCCCTCGCCATCGTCGGCCTCGCCTCGCTCTTCGCCGTCTTCGCCGTGCGCCGCGCGGGCCGCGTCTTCGTCGCGGCGCTCCTCGCGCTCAGCGGCCTCGGCACCGTCGTCGCCGGTGTCCTCGGCGCCCGCGACCACGGCGCGCTCGACGACAAGGCCGCCGAAGCCTCCGGGCACGCGGCGGCGACCGTCCACGCCTTCAGCGCGACCGCCTGGCCCTGGGTCTCCACGGGCGCGGGCGCCCTCCTCCTGCTCGCGGGCGTCCTCGCGCTGCTGCACGGCCGCCGCTGGCCCGCGATGTCCGGGCGGTACGAGCGGGGGAGCGCGGCGCCCCGGCCCCGTACCCCCGCCCGCGCGCTCGACCCGGACCGCCCCGAGGACCTGTGGAAGGCCATCGACCGGGGCGAGGACCCGACGGGCGAACGCTGAGCCTCCGCAGCTCAGCGGGCCCACCCCGGTGCGCGCCGCCGGGCCCGGTGGGCGACAATGGAGGCGTAGATCCACCGTACCGAGGAGCAAGTCATGTCGAAGAGGAGCCACGGGCACACCCCGGCGGCGTGGACCGGCGTCCTGATCGCCTTCGTCGGGTTCATCGTTTGCAGCGTCTTCATCGTGATGTCCGTGCCGGTCGGCTTCTGGATCGGCATCGGGATTCTGCTGCTCGCGGCGATCGTCGGCGGCGTCATGAGCATGGCGGGCCTGGGGAACCGGCCCACCGGCAAGACCGAGCTCGGCCACGGCGCGCACTGACCCCGCGCGCCACGCCGCGAGCGAGCCGTGTGCGCGGTGCGGGCCCGGCCCGCACAATGAGCCCGTGACCACCCCGTCCGCCGCCGCGCACCCCGCCCGCCGCCTCCTCGCCCCCGCCGCCGCCCTCGCGGGCGTGGCGGGGGCGTTCGTGTACGTGGGGGCCGTCGACCCGAACGAGCCCGGGCACTATCCCGCGTGCCCCCTGCTGCGGCTCACCGGCATCTACTGCCCCGGGTGCGGGGGGCTCCGCAGCGCGCACGCCGTGGCGCACGGGGACCTCGCGGCGGCCTTCCAGGACAACGCGCTCGCCGTCGCCGGGTACGCGATCGCCGCGGTGCTCTGGCTCGTGTGGGTCGTCCGCGCCGCCCGCGGCCAGGACCTCGCGGTGCTCCAGCCCCCGGCCCGGCTGCGGTGGGCGCTCGGGGCCCTCGTGCTCGCCTTCACGCTCCTGCGGAACCTGCCGCCCGGCGGTTTCCTGCACCCATGAGTCAACGCCGCGGCGAATGCGCTGGTCAGCCTCGCCACCGTCAACCGGATGCGCGCCTTACGCCTTGTGGCGGCTACCATCGCCAGAGGTCCCCCGGCCCCGTACCACCGGGCACGGCCGCGCCCGTACCACGTTGCCCCTTCCCGCGCGGGGAGGCTTGAGAGGAGTCCGCCGGAGTGAGTGTGCTCGACGAGATCATCGACGGAGTGCGTGCCGACCTCGCGGAGCGGCAGGCGCGCGTCAGCCTCGACGAGCTGAAGGAGCGTGCGGCCCGCGCCCCGGAGGCCCGCGACGGGCTCGCCGCGCTCGGCGGCGAGGGCGTGCAGGTCATCTGCGAGGTCAAGCGCTCCAGCCCCTCCAAGGGCGCGCTCGCCGCGATCGCCGACCCCGCCGCGCTCGCGGCGGACTACGAGGCGGGCGGCGCCGCCGTCATCTCCGTGCTCACCGAGCAGCGCCGCTTCGGCGGCTCGCTCGCCGACCTCGAAGCCGTCCGCGCCAAGGTCGACATCCCCGTCCTGCGCAAGGACTTCATCGTCACCTCGTACCAGCTCTGGGAAGCCCGCGCCTACGGGGCCGACCTCGCGCTCCTCATCGTCGCGGCCCTGGAGCAGCCCGCGCTCGAATCGCTCATCGAGCGCGCCGTCTCGATCGGCCTCACGCCGCTCGTCGAGGCGCACGACGAGGAGGAGGTCGAGCGCGCGGTCGCCGCCGGCGCCCGCCTCGTCGGCATCAACGCGCGCAACCTCAAGAACCTCAAGGTCGACCGCAACACCTTCGAGCGCGTCGCCCCGGAGGTCCCCGCGGGCGTCCTCAAGGTCGCCGAGTCGGGCGTACGCGGTCCGCACGACCTCATCGCCTACGCCAACGCGGGCGCCGACGCCGTGCTCGTCGGCGAGTCGCTCGTCACCGGGCGCGACCCGAAGACCGCCGTCGCCGACCTCGTCGCCGCGGGCGCCCACCCCGCGCTGCGCCACGGACGGGACTGACACCTCCACCATGACCACCGCCGCCCCCGCCCCCGCGACCCGGCAGGCCCCGTGCCCGCCCGGGGCCGCGGCCTGCGCGGCGGAGAGCGGTCTCGCGGTTCCCGCCCGGCCCGGCCCCGTAGCGGAACGGGCGGCGTGCGCGCAGGCCCGCGACCCGTACGCGCGGCTCGCCAGGGGCTGCCGCCCGCGCGGCTGCCGCGCACCGGCCCGCCGCGTCCACGGCCGCCGGGTGCGGTACGTGATCGGCGACGAACCGGGGCAGGTCAACGGCATGCGATGGCGCCGCACCGGCCGCTGAGGGCGCTGACGCGGCGTGCCGCCCGTACCGTATGTGTCCGGGCGGGCACACTCCGTACCCTCGTGGCCGCTGTGCCGTCCCTGACCACCTCTCCCGGGCCGCCCACACGCGCCCCGGTACCGGAGCGTCCATCCATGTCACACGAGACATCCCAGGGGCACGACTTCTTCGTGCCCGATCCCGAGGGCCTGAGCCCGAACACCGAGGGCTACTTCGGCCGCTTCGGCGGCGCCTTCATCCCCGAGGCGCTCGTCGCGGCCGTCGACGAGGTCGCCGTCGCCTACGACAAGGCCAAGAGCGATCCCGCCTTCGCCGCCGAGCTGAACGACCTCCTCCTCAACTACACCGGGCGCCCCAGCGCCCTCACCGAGGTGCCCCGCTTCGCCGGACACGCGGGCGGCGCCCGGGTGTTCCTCAAGCGCGAGGACCTCAACCACACCGGCTCGCACAAGATCAACAACGTGCTCGGGCAGGCGCTGCTCACCCGCCGCATGGGCAAGACCCGCGTCATCGCCGAGACCGGCGCGGGTCAGCACGGGGTCGCCACCGCGACCGCCTGCGCCCTCTTCGGCCTCGACTGCACGATCTACATGGGCGAGATCGACACCGAGCGCCAGGCCCTCAACGTGGCCCGCATGCGCATGCTCGGCGCCGAGGTCGTCGCCGTGAAGTCCGGCAGCCGCACCCTGAAGGACGCCATCAACGAGGCGTTCCGCGACTGGGTCGCCAACGTCGAGCACACGCACTACCTCTTCGGCACCGTCGCGGGCCCGCACCCCTTCCCCGCGATGGTCCGCGACTTCCACCGCGTCATCGGCGTCGAGGCCCGCCGCCAGCTCCTGGAGCGCACCGGCAGGCTCCCCGACGCCGCGGTCGCCTGCGTCGGCGGCGGCTCCAACGCGATGGGTCTCTTCCACGCCTTCCTGCCCGACGAGGGCGTCCGGCTCGTCGGCTGCGAGGCCGCGGGCCACGGCGTCGCCTCCGGCGAGCACGCGGCGACCCTCACGGCGGGCGAGCCGGGGATACTGCACGGCTCCCGCAGCTACGTCCTCCAGGACGAGGAGGGCCAGATCACCGAGCCCTACTCGATCTCCGCCGGGCTCGACTACCCCGGCATCGGCCCCGAGCACGCGCACCTGCGCGAGAGCGGGCGCGCCGAGTACCGCCCGGTCACCGACCGGGAGGCGATGGAGGCGCTGCGGCTTTTGTCGCGCACCGAGGGCATCATCCCGGCCATCGAGTCGGCGCACGCCCTCGCGGGCGCCCTCGACATCGGCCGCGAACTCGGCCCCGACGGGCTCGTCCTCGTCAACCTGTCCGGACGCGGCGACAAGGACATGGACACCGCCGCCAAGTACTTCGGCCTCTACGACGAGGAATCGGTCGTCGTGGACGGCATCGTCCGCGCCGACGCGGAGGGGGAGCCCCAGTGAGTGAGCACCACGTTGGACAGTCCGCGCTTTTGAGCGAGACCCTCGCGGGGGCCCGCGCCGAGAACCGCGCCGCGCTCGTCGCGTACCTCCCGGCGGGCTTCCCGAGCATCGAGGGCGGTGCGAAGGCCGTGCGGGCCGCGCTCGAAGGCGGCGCCGACGTCGTCGAGGTCGGGCTGCCGCACTCCGACCCGGTCATGGACGGCCCCGTGATCCAGACCGCCGACGACATCGCGCTGCGCGGCGGCCTCAAGATCCGGCACGTCATGGACACGGTCCGCCAGGCCTTCGAGGCGACGGGCAAGCCCGTCCTCGTCATGACGTACTGGAACCCGATCGACCGCTACGGCATCGAGCGCTTCACGCGCGAACTCGCCGAGGCCGGGGGAGCGGGCTGCATCCTGCCCGACCTGCCCGTGCAGGAGGCCGGCGAGTGGCGCGCGCACGCCGAGAAGCAGGGCCTCGCGACGGTCTTCGTCGTCGCGCCGAGCAGCACCGACAAGCGGCTCGGCGAGATCACGGCGGCGGGCAGCGGCTTCGTCTACGCGGCCTCGCTCATGGGCGTCACGGGCACCCGCGACTCGGTGGGCGAACAGGCCAAGGACCTCGTGGCCCGCACCCGCGCCACGACCGACCTGCCGATCTGCGTCGGCATCGGCGTCTCGACCCCGGCCCACGCCGCCGAGGTCGCCGCCTTCGCGGACGGCGTCATCGTCGGCTCCGCCTTCGTCAAGCGCCTCCTGGACGCGCCCGACGAGGAGTCGGGACTGGCGGCGGTACGGGAACTGGCGGGCGAGCTGGCGAAGGGCGTCCGGCAGCGGGGCTGAACCGGTGGGGCCGGTCCGGCGAGGCCGGTCCGGCGGGCGTGACGCACGGCAGCGGGCCGGGCGCGGCGGGGGTTCCCCCGGCCGTGCCCGGCCCGCGGGCTTTCCGGGCCGACGTACGGCGCCGCTTTCCACGACGTGCCCGCACGAGGGGGCGGCCGATGAGCCGATCGTCCGACCGGTTCCCGGCAACCCCGCGCGTCCCGTTTCACTCGTCCGCGTGAAGAAGCCGTTCGGCAGGCACGCGTGCCCCGCCGGTTCGTTGACGGGGGTGTGAGCGAGAAGAATCGTCAGGGAAAGCTGTCCGCGCGGGACCGCATCGCGGCCGACCGCCGTCGTGAGGAGGCCCGCGAGAAGCGGCGCAAGAGCCTCGTCATGGGCGCCGTCGTGCTCGGGGTGCTCGCCGTGGTGGGGGGCGTCGGTGCCGCCGTCACGCTCGGCAAGAAGAGCGGCACGGACGCCGCGGGGCCCGTCGTCGCTCCCAAGGGCGCGACGGGCGAGGACGGGCTCGCCATCCCGCTCGGCGAGAAGTCGGCCCCCTCCGTCCTCACCATCTGGGAGGACTTCCGCTGCCCGGCCTGCGCCCAGTTCGAGAACGGCTTCCGGTCCACGATCCACGAGCTGACCGCCTCGGGGAAGCTCCGCGTCGAGTACCACCTCGCCACCCTCATCGACAGCAACATGGGCGGCAGCGGTTCGGCGACCGCGGCCAACGCGGCGCTCTGCGCGCAGGACGAGAACAAGTTCCCCGCCTACCACGACGTCCTCTACGCCCACCAGCCCGCCGAGACGACCGACCCCTACGCCGAGCCGGACGAGCTCATCGGCCTCGCCAAGAAGGTCAAGGGCCTCGACACCCCCGTCTTCCGCGCCTGCGTCACCGAGAAGAAGCACAGCGCCTGGGTCGCCAAGTCCAACGAGAAGTTCCAGCAGGGCGACTTCCGCGGCACCCCCACGGTGATCCTCGACGGCAAAGACGTCTTCAAGAACCCGAAGCCGGCCTTCACCCCCGACCGCCTGAAGGAACTCGTGGAGGAGAAGGCGGCCAAGGGCTGAGCCCCTCGCCCGAGGCCCACGAATCAAGCCCGTCCCGCGCTTGAGGAGACTGCCGGAGGCGGCGGAGGGCCGGCCCGCCGAAGGGCGCTGTTACGGAGACGTTGCCAACACTGCGGCCCGTCCCCCTCCCGCCCCGCGATAGCGTGGACGTCGTCATGGACCTTGCCTACATTCCCAGCCCGTCGCGCGGAGTGCTGTACCTCGGCTCCATCCCGCTGCGCGGATACGCGTTCTGCATCATCATCGGCGTCTTCGTCGCCGTGCTCATCGGCAACCGGCGCTGGATCGCGCGCGGTGGCCGGGCGGGCACGGTGGCGGACATCGCCGTCTGGGCGGTGCCCTTCGGGCTCGTCGGCGGACGGCTGTACCACGTCATCACCGACTACGAGC
The DNA here is from genome assembly GCF_044749745.1 of Streptomyces sp. NPDC088923. Taxonomy (NCBI): domain Bacteria; kingdom Bacillati; phylum Actinomycetota; class Actinomycetes; order Kitasatosporales; family Streptomycetaceae; genus Streptomyces; species Streptomyces sp. NPDC088923. The sequence goes on from NZ_JBIVIO010000001.1 coordinate 2,219,518, forward strand.
TGTACTTCACCGAGGGCAAGGACTGGGTCAACGCCTTCAAGATCTGGGAGGGCGGCCTCGGCATCTGGGGCGCGATCGCCTTCGGCGCCCTCGGCGCCTGGATCGGCTGCCGCAGGCGCGGCATCCCGCTCCCGGCCTGGGCCGACACGGTCGCCCCCGGCATCGCCTTCGCCCAGGCGATCGGCCGCTGGGGCAACTGGTTCAACCAGGAGCTGTACGGCAAGCCGACCGACCTGCCCTGGGCGGTGAAGATCACCAACGACAGCGGCGGCCGCATCCCCGGCACGTACCACCCGACCTTCCTCTACGAGTTCCTGTGGTGCGTCGGCGTCGGCCTCCTCGTGATCTGGGCCGACCGTCGCTTCCGCCTCGGCCACGGACGCGCCTTCGCGCTCTACGTCGCCGCGTACTGCGCGGGCCGCGGCTGGATCGAGTACATGCGCGTGGACACCGCGCACCACATCTTCGGGGTCCGGCTCAACGTCTGGACGGCGATCATCGTCTTCATCGCCGCCGTCACCTACTTCGTGCTCTCCGCCCGCCTGCGCCCGGGCCGCGAGGTCATCGTCGACAAGGGCGGCGACGACACGGAGACCCCGGAGCCGCTGGACGCCGGGGACACGAAGGACACGAAGGACGGGAAGGCCGCGAAGGGCGCCGAGGACACCGGCGACACCGGGGCCGAGGCGAGCGACAAGGCCGGGGACAAGGCGGACGAGCCGGGCGACGCCGCCCGCGAGGACGCCGAGTCCGCCGGTCCCGCACCCTCCCTCAAGAAGAGCTGAGCCGCCGGGCCGCACCCAGGTCCACGGCACCCCGCGGGGCGGGACGGATCACCTCCGTCCCGCCCCGTACCCGTACCGCCTGCCCCGGCCCCTGCCCGCCGTCCTCTACCCCACCCCGAGCCGCTCCGCGAGCGACTTCGTGCGGCGGGCGACCGCGACGAGCGCCGCGTCCACGAAGCGGCCGTCCGGGAGCACGAGCGCGCCGCCGTCCCGCGCCGCCGCGCTCAGCACCTCCTCCGCCGCCGCGACCTCCGCACCGCCCGGACGCCACGCGCGCTCGATGACCGCGAGCTGACGGGGGTGGATCGCCGCGCGCCCGAAGAAGCCGAGGTCCCTGCCGTGCCGGCACGAGGCCGCGAGGCCCTCCTCGTCCCGCACGTCCGGGTACACCGACTGCGCGGGCGGCGCGAGCCCCGCCGCGCCCGCCGCGAGCACGACGCGCCCGCGCGCGTGGTCCAGCCCCGCGTCCCCGCGCACCCCCAGCACCGCCCGCAGATCCGCCTCGCCGAGCGCCAGGCCCCGTACCGCCGGGTGCGCCGTCGCGACCTCGAAGGCGCGCTCGACGCCGAGCGGGCACTCCAGGATCGGGTACAGCTCGGGCACCGGCGCCCCGCCGCAGGCGACCGCCGCGCGCCGTACGTCCTCCGGCCCCCGCGACTTCGGCAGCCGCAGGCCCGACAGGTGCGGCAGCCCGGCGAGCGCCGCCACGTCGTGCGCGCCCCACGGGCCGTCCAGGTGGTTGACGCGCACGTGCACCGGGACGGGGACCGGGGAGGAAAGGAGTTCGGCGACGGCGGCCCGCGCGTACTCCTTGCCGTCGGGCGCGACCGCGTCCTCCAGATCCACGAGCACCACGTCGGCCCCCGCCGAGAGCGCCTTCTCCACCCGCGCGGGACGGTCGCCCGGCACGTACAGCCAGGTCAGCGGAGTGCTGGACAGCGTGTCCTCCCTCGCCTCGCTCGTCATACGGCACCCGCCGCCCGCAGCCGCGCGATGTCCCCGGCGCCGAAACCGGCCTCACCGAGCACCGCGTCCGTGTCCGCGCCGTGCGGTCTGCCCGTCCAGCGGATGTGCCCCGGCGTCTCCGAGAGCCGGAAGAGCACGTTCTGCATCCGCAGGCGCCCCAGCTCGGGATCGTCGAACACCGGCAGCGAGCCGAGCGCCGCGTACTGCGGATCGGCCATGACGTCGGTGACGTCCTGCACGGGCGCGATCGCCGCCTGTGCCTCCTCGAAGGCGGCCACGACCTCCTCGCGCTCGCGGGCCGCGATCCACGAGCCGACCGCCTCGTCGAGCACGTCCGCGTGCGCCGCGCGCCCCGCGCCGCTCCCGAACCACGCCTCCTCGATCAGCTCAGGGCGCCCCACGAGCCGCATGACCCGCTCGGCGACCGACTGCGCCGAGGTCGAGACCGCGACCCAGCGGTCGTCCGCCGTGCGGTACGTGTTGCGCGGGGCGTTGTTCGCGGAGCGGTTGCCGGTGCGCGGCTGGACGTAGCCGAGCTGGTCGTACCAGAGGGGCTGCGGGCCGAGCACCGTGAGGATCGGCTCGATGATCGCGAGGTCCACGACCTGGCCGCGCCCCGTGCGTTCCCGCCCCGCGAGCGCCGTCATGACCGCGTACGCCGTCGCGAGCGCCGCGATCGAGTCGGCGAGCCCGAACGGCGGCAGCACCGGGGGCCCGTCCGGCTCCCCGGTGATCGCCGCGAAGCCGCTCATCGCCTCCGCGAGCGTCCCGAAGCCGGGGCGACGCGCGTACGGGCCGAACTGCCCGAAGCCCGTGACGCGCGCGAGGACGAGCCGGGGATTGACCTCACTCAGCTCCGCCCAGCCCAGCCCCCAGCGCTCCAGCGTCCCCGGGCGGAAGTTCTCGATCACGACGTCCGCGTCCGCGACGAGCCGCAGCAGCACCTCGCGCCCCTCGGGCCGCGACAGGTCCGCCGTCGCGTTCCGCTTCCCGCGCCCGAGCAGCTTCCACCACAGCCCCACGCCGTCCTTGCCGGGCCCGTGCCCGCGCGAGGGATCGGGCCGCGTGGGGTGCTCGATCTTGACGACGTCGGCGCCGAAGTCCGCGAGCATCGTCGCGGCGAGCGGCCCGGCGAAGAGCGTCGCGAGATCGAGCACGCGAGTGCCGTGCAGGGGACCCGGCTCCTCGGGCTGCTCCGGGGGCTCGGGCCGCTCCGGGAGTTCGGCCGCGCCGACGCCCGGCGGGGGCTCGCGCGTCGCGAGCGGCTCGTGGTTGCCCGCGCCCCTCACGCCACCACCCCCGCGCTCGCGTCGATCTCGGACCGGTGCGGCATCGAGGGCGCCGCGCCCGCGCGCTGCACCGAGAGCGCCGCCGCCGTGCCCGCCCACGCGAGCGCGTCCGGCATCGCGCGGCCCTCGCCGAGCGCGACGGCGAGGGCGCCGACGAAGGTGTCCCCCGCCGCCGTCGTGTCCACCGGGTCCACCTCGGGCGCGGGGACGAGGAGCTGGGCCGCGCCTCTCGCCGCGTAGAGGCAGCCGCGCGCGCCGAGCGTCACGACGACCTCGGGCACGCGGTCGAGCAGGACCCGCGCGGCCTCGGCCGGGTCGCGGCTGCCGGTCAGCGCCGCGGCCTCGTGCTCGTTGGGGACGAGGAGGTCGGTCGCGGCGAGGAGCCCGGGGGGCAGCGTCTGCGCGGGCGCGGGGGTGAGGACCGTGCGCACGCCGTGGCGGCGCGCGGCCTCGGCGCCCGCCAGGACCGTGCCGAGCGGGATCTCCAGTTGCAGGAGCAGCGTGTCGGCCCCGGCGATGAGGTGCTCGTCGCCGGGGACGAGTCCGGTGAGGCTCGCGTTGGCGCCCGGGACGACGACGATGGCGTTGCCCCCGTCGTCGTCCACGACGATGTGGGCGGTGCCGCTCGGGCCGGGGACGAGGCGGAGCAGTTCGGTGTCCACCCCGGCGTCGGCGAGTTCCTGCCGCAGCCGGGTGCCGAAGGCGTCCTCGCCGACGGCGCCGATCATCGCGACGGTCCCGCCCGCGCGCGCGGCGGCGACGGCCTGGTTGGCGCCCTTGCCGCCGGGGTGGGTGCGGAAACCGTGCCCGGTGACGGTCTCCCCGCGCTCGGGGGCGCGGGCGACGCGGGCGACGAGATCCATGTTCGTGCTGCCGAGGACCACGATGTGGCTCATGGCGTGGGGCTCCTGGTGGCGGTCGGGGGCGGCGCCTCGCCGTCCGTGGCGGGCACGTCCCGTACGAGGACGCGCTCGCGGGCGGCGGGGCGAGGTGCGGTCTGGTCGTGCGCGGCCCCGGGGGGCGAGGGCGAGTTCCGTCGTGAGCCGGGCGAGCCTGTCGTACTCCGCGCCGGTCTCGCCGGGATCGTTCCAGCTCCCCTTGACCGCTGTCCTCAATCGGTTCCCCAGGGGAGCGGTCCACACCCCGGGGACCCCGTGGAGCACTCCTGCGACGGACCCGGCCGTCGCTCCGTTCGAATCCGTGTCCCAGCCGCCGGAGACGGTACGGGTCACGGCGGCGGTGAAGAAGTCCTCCTCCGCGCCCGCCTCCACCGCGAGCGCCGCGTGGGTGAGCGCGGCGGCGAGCAGCGCCACGTTCGGCACGACGTGCACCCAGTGCGTGCCCCGGTGGGCGGCGTGGAGCGCGTCCACGACGGTGGCGAAGTCCTCGTGGGTACGGGCGAGGGCGACCGCCTCGCGGACCGCGCGCGCGAGGCGCGAGCGCGCGGGCACGACGCGCAGGCCCGTCGCGAGGCAGTGGTGCGCGTCCCCGCCGTGCGCGGTCGCCTCCGCGAGCACGGCCGCCGCGAACATCGCCCCGTACACGCCGTTGGTCGTGTGGCTCAGCACCGCGTCCCGCCACGCCTGCGCCGCGGCGCCCGCCGGGTCGCCCGGGTGCGTCCAGCCGTGCACGTCGGCCCGGATCAGCGCGCCGATCCACTCGCGGAAGGGGTTGCGGTGCCGGGCGGTCTCCGGCGGCTCCAGGCCGCGCAGGAGGTTCGCGTACGCGACCCGCTCGGCCGTGAAGACCTTCCCGGCGGGCAATTGCTCCAGCCACAGCGCCGCGAGGTCGGCCGTCGTGAAGTCCCGCCCGTGCCGCAGCAGCAGCTCGACGGTCAGCACGGGGTGGTCGAGGTCGTCGTCCTCGGGCGTCCCCGCGATGTTCTCGGCGAGGCAACTGCCCGCGCTGCGCCGGTTCCAGGGGTAGGCGGCGAGCAGTTCGGCCGGGACGCCGCGCGCCGTGAACCACGTGCGCAGCGGCCAGTTCCCCGCCGCCCGCGCGAGCGCCCTGATCCCGTCGAGCGGGAGCTTCTCGACCGGCTTGCCGAGCACGCACCCGGCCGCGCGCCCGCGCCAGGCGGCTTCGAGCCGCGCCTTGAGCGTCGCCGGATCGCCCTCGTACGCACGCGCCTTGGGCCACTCGGGACACGCCGCGACGATCTCGGCGAGCCCCGTCGGCTCGGCGCGGTCCGCCGCTTCGGGCACGTCCGCGATCCGGTCCATCAACTCCTCGGCGAGCGCGCGCAGTTCACGCGGTACGGAGACGGTCGAGGCCCCGGCCCGCACGGGTGCGGCGAGGCCGCCCGCCGCATACCAGCGCGCCGCGATCCCCGCGACCTCCCGCCCCTCCTCGCCCGCCTGCCGCAACTCGTGCCCGATCAGGTCCTCGGGCTGCACCCAGGTCAGGCGCAGCCGCGCGCCGCGCCTCTCCGCGTCGCCCGCGCCCGTCCGCGCGCCGCGCCTCTCCGCGTCGCCCGCGCCCGTGCCCCTCACGCGCCGTCCCCCGCGTCCAGCGCGGCGAACGCCGCCTCGTGCGCGCGGCGCCGTGCCACGTCCTTGCGGTGGATCTCCCGTGCCACCGCCGTGAGTTCGGCTGCCGGGCCGTCCAGGTCGAGGCGGCTCGCGCGGCTCACCTCCGCCGCCCACTCGGCGGGGATCGCCGCCGCACCGCCGAGCGCCCCCGCGAGTGCCCCGCCCATCGTCGCGATCGAGTCGCAGTCCCTGCCGTAGTTCACCGCGCCGAGGATCGTGTCCCCGCCCCGGCCCGCGCACACGAGCAACATGCCGAGCGCGATCGGCAGTTCCTCGATCGAGTGCAGCCGCGAGGGCCGCCGCGCGCCGAGCGAGGGCGCCCGGTACTCCTCGCCGACCGTGTCGTACGGCGCGACCGCGGCGCGCAACTCGGCCTGGGCCGCCTCCGGCTCCTCGTGCCGTACGGCGACCGCGCACACCGCCTCGATCGCCGCGCGCGTCCCGTCCTTCGCGAGCCGCAGACACGCCTCCACGACGTCCCCGGGGCCCGCCCCGGGCCGGCACGCGGCGGCGACGGCGGCGGCGAAGACCGCGGCCGCCTCGCGTCCGTAGGAGGACTGGTGCGCGCCCGCGATCTCGGCGGCCTCCGCGTAGGCGCCCTCCGGGTCACCCGCGTTGACGAGCCCGACCGGCGCCATGTACATCGCGGCGCCGCAGTTCACGACGTTCCCGACGCCCGCCTCGCGCGGGTCGGCGTGCGCGTAGTGCAGCCGTGTCACGAGCCACTTCTCGGCGAGGAAGACCCGTTGCAGCGGCAGCGCCTCGGCCTCCAGCTCGGGAATCCACCGGGGTTTCTCGGTGAGTTCGGGCACGAGGTGCGCGGCGATCGCGTGCGCGTCCAGGTGGTCGCGGACGGTGCCGTAGACGCGGATCAGCGCGTGCGTCATGAGGGTGTCGTCGGTGACGTGCCCGTCGCCCTTGTGGTACGGGGCCAAGGGGCGCGCCGTACGCCACTGTTCCCCCGCCCACGGGCCGACGATCCCGGTCACCCTGCCGCCGTGCCGCGCCACGATCTGCTCCGGGCTGTACCCCTCGACGGGCCCGCCGAGCGCGTCGCCCACGGCGGCGCCGAGCAGCGCGCCGCGCACACGGTCGGCGAGGGAGGGGCCCGCCGCGGGGACGTCTCGGGCAGGGGGAAGCGGTGAGACTGCGGTCATGAGGTACTGCCGTCCTTTCCCGCGCCCGCGGCGGGTGCGGTGGTCTTCTCGCGGAGTGGGGTCTGCGTGGCGCCTCGGCGGGGTTCCCGCGCGGGTTCCGGGTGGGTGCCCCGCGCGGGTTCCCGCTGGGTTTCGCGCGCGGGGACGAGGGCGTCGAGCCGTGCGGCGAGCGCGAGGAGATCGGTGCCCGCGAGCCGGGGCACGGCGCAGCCGCTGAGCCACCGGCAGGCCGCGCGCCACGGAGCGGGCACCACCGCACCGAGCGCCCCGGTGAGCGCCCCGGTCAGCGCGGGCGCCGAGTCGGCGACGCGGGCGAGGCAGGCGGCGGCGGGCAGCGCGGCCTCGACGCGACCGCGCGCGGCGAGCGTCAGCGCGAGCGCGACGGGCACGGTCTCGGCGGCGGCGACTCCGTAGCTGTAGACGTGGTCGACGATCTCGTGCTCCAGGACGGGGACGAGCGCGAAGGCGGCGGTGCCCGCGTCGCCGCCCGCGCGCCCGTGCCCGCCCGCGCGGTCGTCGCGCCCGTGCCCGCCCGCGCCGTCGTCCTCGCCCATGGCCCGGCGCGCGTGCGCGACCGCCTCGTGCGCGGCTCGGCCGATCGCCGTGGTCGCGGGCAGTTCGGCGAGCGCCGCGCCGACCGCCGCCTCCGCGTCCGCGCCGCCGAGCGCCGCGGCGACCGCCGCGGCGACGGCCCGCGCGCCGAGCACCCCGTCCCCGTCCTGCGTGTAGCGCGCGTCGTACTCGGCGAGCGCGGCGGCCGCGCGGGGCTCGCCGGGGCACAGCGTCGCGAGGACGGCGGCGCGGACGCACGCCGCGTCGTCGAAGTAGTGCGGGTTGTCGTGCCCGCAGGCCGGGGGAGCGAGCCCGGCGGCGAGGTTCGCGAGCGAGGTCCGCACCGAGATCCGCGCGCGGAAGGCGGGCGGCGGCTCCTCGGACGCGTGCGCCGCGGGCTCGGCGCGCGGCGCGGTGAGCTGGGCCGCGAGCGCCGTCCAGTGCCGGTCGAGCGCCGCGCGCACCCCGCTCGCGTCGGGCGCCTCGCGTACTCCGCTCGTGTCGGAAGGTACGGCGTCGAGCAGCGCGTACGCCGTCAGCGCCGCCCACTCGGCGTCGTCCGAGGGTCCGAGTCGCAGCGGCCCCGGCGCCTGGTTGAGCGCGACGGGCACCGGGAGCGTGGTCACGCCGCCCTGCTCGGCGAAGAGGTCGAGTTCGCGCGCGAGCCGCCGCGTCCACGCGGGCATCCCGTGCGCCCGGTGCCGAGCCGCGGGCCATCCCGCCGCGTCCCCGGCGGCGATCCCGAGCAGCACGCGGGCGGCGGGGGAGCGGGGGTCGTCGGCGGCGTGCGCGCGGGCGGGCGTGACGGCGACGGTCGCTGATTGCGCGGGGGCGCTCATGGGGTGGCTCCGGAGGAGGGAGGGAACGGGGCGACAGGTCCTCCGGCCGGCGGTGCGGCGGCGGGGTCCGGCACGGCGCGGTCCGGCACGGGTCGGTCCGGTGGGGCCGCGCCGGACCGGCCGGCCGCGTGGCGGGCCGTGACGAGCTGGTCGGCCAGGTCGAGTACGTGTCGGCCGGCCATCGCCGGGAGGCAGGAGCCGCGCGCGGGGCCGATGCGGCGCGCCCACTCCGGGGGGATCGCCTCGACCCCGCCCGCCGCGCCCGCGAGCGCGCCGGCGATCGCGGCGGTCGTGTCGGCGTCGCGGCCCATGTTCACCGCGGCGAGCACCGCCGTACGGAACGCGCCGCCCGCGAGCGCGTACGCGCCGAGCGCGAGGCCCACGGCCTCCGGCGCGAGGTCCGTCCACGGGTAGGCGCGCACGACGACGGCGGCGCGCAGCGCCCGTTCCCCCTCGCGCGCCGCCACGAGGGCGCGGCGCGCGGAGCGGTACGTCCAGGAATCGGTCGGTACGCAGGCGAGCGCCGCCTCCGTCACCTCGCCGGGAGCCGCCCCCGTCATCGCCACGGCGACCGCCGCGGCGACGGCCTGCCCGCCGTACACGCCCTCGCCCTCGTGGCTGACCGCGCCGTCCACGGCGACGAGCCGCGCCGCCTCGGCCGGGTCGCCCGCCGCGTACACCCCGAACGGCGCCGCCCGCATCGCGAGGCCGTCGCTCCACGGGTGCCGGTGCTGCGCGCTCGCCGGGGCGCCGAGCCCGCGCCGCAGGTTCTCCACCGTGCCGCGCTCGCTGAACCCGGCCCCGCGGAAGGCGCCCTCGTCGATGTCGGTGAGCCACTCCCGCCACGCCGCCTCCGCGTGCGCGACGGTGAGCCCGGCCCCGTGCCGTACGAGCAGCAGGCCCGAGAACAAGGCGTACTCGGTGTCGTCCGTCCCCGCGGGCCGCTCCGCCACGTACCCGGTGATCCGCCCCCACCGCCGTCTGATCTCGCTCGGCTTGAGGTTCTCGGCGGGCGCGCCGAGCGCGTCCCCGACCGCGAGCCCGAGGAGCGCGCCGCGTGCCCGTGTCTCCAGCGCGGGCGGTGCCGTGCTCACCGTGGTGGCCATCGTGTGCCTCCTCGGGCGACCTGCGGCGGGACCCTCGTTCCGCCCTCCGTCCGCTGATCCTGCGTCATCCTTCGCGCTGTTCGGACGACGTTCGAGGGGACGGGGGGATGCCCGCGGGAGAGAATCACTCTTTCGGCGGTCGCGGGAGCGGGGGGCGACAGGAGGCGGGCGCACGGCCGGGAGGTGTGCGCCCGCCGTGCGCCGGGGCCCGGCCGTGCCGGGTGGCGCGCGAGGTGCCGCGCGGGCCGGTAAGTACGGCCTTCCTTGCTGGCAGCCGCCGTTTTTCGCGCGTACTTTCGAGCGTCCCGCTCCACTCGTTCGACCCGCGAAGGACCCCCGGGCATGACGCCGCTCGATACGACCACCCCGCCCAGGCCCGACCCCGCCGTCACCCCCGAGGCCCCCGCCCCCACGCCGCCGCACCCCCACCACCGCGACGTCAACGGCGGCTGGCTGCGGCCCGCCGTGTTCGGTGCCATGGACGGGCTCGTCTCGAACCTCGCGCTCATGAGCGGAGTCGCCGGTGGCTCCGTCGCGCCGCACACCGTCGTGCTGACCGGCCTCGCCGGGCTCGCGGCGGGGGCGTTCTCGATGGCGGCGGGGGAGTACACCTCGGTCGCCTCGCAGCGCGAACTCGTCCTCGCGGAGCTGGAGGTCGAACGGCGCGAGCTGCGGCGCAACCCGGAGGAGGAACTGGCGGAGCTGGCCGCCGTCTACGAGGCGCGCGGCGTGGAGCCGCGACTCGCCGCCGAAGTGGCCCGCCAGCTCTCGGCCGACCCGGAGCAGGCCCTGGAGGTGCACGCGCGCGAGGAACTGGGCGTCGACCCCGGCGACCTGCCCTCGCCGCTCGTGGCCGCGGGGTCCTCGTTCGTCTCCTTCGCGCTCGGCGCCCTGCTCCCCGTCCTGCCGTACCTCCTCGGCGCGAGCGCCCTGTGGCCCGCCGTGGCGCTCGCGCTGCTCGGCCTCTTCGGCTGCGGCGCGGTCGTGGCCCGCGTGACGGCGCGCAGCTGGTGGTACGGGGGGCTGCGCCAGCTCGTCCTGGGCGGCGCGGCGGCCGGTGTGACCTACCTCCTGGGCAATCTCTTCGGGGCCGCTCTAGGATGAGGAGCTGAGCGCCTATACGGAACTTTGCATAGCTAGTCGTTACTTGGCGGTTTCAGTCACGCGACGGCAGGGCATGAGCCGTACGCGCCACGGGCAGCGTCGCCCGTTCCACGGCCTGCCGGGCACGACCCCCGCACCTCGCAGGCCCCCCGCCCGGCTCGCCGCCGGGCTTTTCAGGCCCCCGATCGCCCCCGCTCGACCAGCACCCTGGTCGGTGCGGTCACCAGACCGCCGCAGGCGGCCGGTCCACGCCCGTGGACCGGTCGCGGCACGTGTCTCGGCAACACTCCAGCCGTATCGAAGCCGGACCGTCGCCACCCCGCCCGAGCCGCGGGTTCCGCCGGGTGATTGTCCGCATGGTGGAACGCGGTATCCGGTTTCCGGGATTGCTTCCATCATGTAACCTGCTCGAAATTTCGCAGAGGGCCAACGTCGTCCCTCGGCACATGTCATATGCCACCGACGACGACGGGAGAGCCGATGCGTACTCCGCGCCCGCAGTCCCCGCGGACAGCGGCCCAGGGCTCCGCGGTCACCTCGACCTCCTGGGCCCCCATGGACGCCCGCCCTGCCGCCCAGGGCCTGTACGACCCCCGCGACGAGCACGACGCCTGCGGCGTCGGCTTCGTGGCGACCCTCACCGGCGAGGCGAGCCACACGCTCGTCGAGCAGGGACTCACGGTGCTCAAGAACCTGGAGCACCGCGGCGCGACCGGTTCCGAACCCGACTCCGGCGACGGCGCGGGCCTCCTCTCCCAGATCCCCGACGCCTTCCTGCGCGAGGTGGCCGGCTTCGAGCTGCCCGCCCCCGGCGCCTACGCCGTCGGCATCGCCTTCCTCCCCGACAACGAGCCCGACGAGGTCGCCGACGCCGTCGCGATCCTCGCCCGCGAGGAAGGACTCACCGTCCTCGGCTGGCGCGAGGTCCCCGTCGCCCCCCAGCTCCTCGGCGCCGCCGCCCGCGCCACCATGCCCGTCTTCCGGCAGCTCTTCGTCGCCGACGCGGCGGGCGAGGCCACGGGCATCGCGCTCGACCGCCGCGCCTTCCTGCTCCGCAAGCGCGCCGAACGCGAACTCGGCGTCTACTTCCCCTCGCTCTCCGCACGCACGATCGTGTACAAGGGCATGCTCACCACGGGGCAGCTGGAACCCTTCTTCCCCGACCTCTCGGACCGCCGCTTCGCGAGCGCCGTCGCCCTAGTGCACTCGCGCTTCTCGACGAACACCTTCCCGAGCTGGCCGCTCGCCCACCCGTACCGCTTCATCGCGCACAACGGCGAGATCAACACCGTCAAGGGCAACCGCAACTGGATGCGCGCCCGCGAGTCCCAGCTCGCCTCCGACCTCTTCCCCGGCGAGTCGCTGGAGCGGATCTTCCCGATCTGCACCCCCGACGCCTCCGACTCCGCGTCCTTCGACGAGGTCCTCGAACTCCTCCACCTCGGCGGCCGCTCGCTCCCGCACAGCGTGCTCATGATGATCCCCGAGGCCTGGGAGAACCACGCCTCGATGGACCCCGCACGCCGCGCGTTCTACGAGTACCACTCGGCGCTCATGGAGCCCTGGGACGGCCCCGCCGCCGTCGCCTTCACCGACGGCGTCCAGATCGGCGCCGTACTCGACCGCAACGGCCTGCGCCCCGGCCGCTACTGGGTCACCGACGACGGTCTCGTCGTGCTCGGCTCCGAGGTCGGCGTCCTCGACATCGACCCCGCCAAGGTCGTCCGCAAGGGCCGCCTCCAGCCCGGCCGCATGTTCCTCGTGGACACCGCCGAGCACCGCATCATCGAGGACGACGAGGTCAAGGCGGCGCTCGCCGCGGAGCACCCCTACGAGGAGTGGGTCGAGGCCGGCGAGATCGAGCTGCCCGACCTGCCCGAGCGCGAGCACGTCGTGCACACGCACGCCTCCGTCACCCGCCGCCAGCAGACCTTCGGCTACACCGAGGAAGAACTGCGCGTCCTCATCGCCCCCATGGCCAAGGCCGGCGCCGAGCCGATCGGCTCCATGGGCACCGACTCGCCGATCGCCGCGCTCTCCGCCCGGCCCCGGCTCCTCTTCGACTACTTCACGCAGCTCTTCGCGCAGGTCACCAACCCGCCGCTGGACGCGATCCGCGAGGAACTGGTCACCTCGCTGCGCTCCGTGCTCGGCCCCCAGGGCAACCTCCTGGAGCCCACCGCGGCCTCCTGTCGCGGCGTGACCCTGCCCTTCCCGGTGATCGACAACGACGAGCTGGCCAAGCTCATCCACATCAACGCCGACGGCGACCTGCCCGGCATGAAGGCCGTCACGCTCTCCGGCCTCTACCGCGTCTCCGGCGGCGGCGAAGCGCTCGCCGCCCGCATCGAGGAGATCCGCGCCGAGACGGACGCCGCCATCGAGGCCGGCGCACGCCTCATCGTGCTCTCCGACCGGCACTCGGACGCCGAGCACGCCCCGATCCCCTCGCTGCTGCTCACCGCGGCCGTGCACCACCACCTCATCAAGACCAAGCAGCGCTCCGAGGTCGGCCTGCTCGTCGAGGCCGGGGACGTCCGCGAGGTCCACCACGTGGCCCTCCTCATCGGCTACGGGGCCGCCGCCGTCAACCCGTACCTCGCCATGGAGTCCGTCGAGGACCTCGTGCGCGCCGGGACCTTCCTCCCCGACACCGAGGTCGAGCAGGGCATCCGCAACCTCATCAAGGCGCTCGGCAAGGGCGTCCTGAAGGTCATGTCGAAGATGGGCATCTCGACCGTCGCCTCCTACCGCGGCGCGCAGGTCTTCGAAGCCGTCGGCCTCGCCGCCGACTTCGTCGAGACCTACTTCTCCGGCACCGCCTCCAAGATCGGCGGCATCGGCATCGACGTCGTCGCCGAGGAGGTCGCGGCCCGACACGCCAAGGCCTACCCGCCCACCGGCATCCCCTCCGCGCACCGCGCCCTGGAGATCGGCGGCGAGTACCAGTGGCGCCGCGAGGGCGAACCGCACCTCTTCGACCCCGAGACGGTCTTCCGCCTCCAGCACGCCACGCGCAGCCGCCGCTACGACATCTTCCAGAAGTACACGGAGCGCGTGAACGAGCAGTCCGAGCGGCTCATGACGCTGCGCGGCCTCTTCCACTTCGACACCGGGCGCCCCCCGGTCCCGCTCGACGAGGTCGAGCCGGTCTCCGAGATCGTCAAGCGCTTCTCGACCGGCGCCATGTCGTACGGCTCCATCTCCCAGGAGGCGCACGAGAACCTCGCCATCGCGATGAACCAGCTCGGCGGCAAGTCGAACACCGGTGAGGGCGGCGAGGACGCCGACCGGCTCTACGACCCCGCGCGCCGCTCCGCGATCAAGCAGGTCGCCTCCGGGCGTTTCGGCGTCACGAGCGAGTACCTCGTCAACGCCGACGACATCCAGATCAAGATGGCCCAGGGCGCCAAGCCCGGCGAGGGCGGCCAGCTCCCCGGCCACAAGGTCTACCCCTGGGTCGCCACCACCCGGCACTCCACGCCCGGCGTCGGCCTCATCTCGCCGCCCCCGCACCACGACATCTACTCCATCGAGGACCTCGCCCAGCTCATCCACGACCTGAAGAACGCCAACCCCCGGGCGCGCGTCCACGTCAAGCTGGTCTCCGAGGTCGGCGTCGGCACCGTCGCCGCCGGTGTCTCCAAGGCCCACGCGGACGTCGTCCTCGTCTCCGGCCACGACGGCGGCACGGGAGCCTCGCCGCTCACCTCGCTCAAGCACGCGGGCGGCCCCTGGGAGCTGGGCCTCGCCGAGACCCAGCAGACGCTGCTCCTCAACGGGCTGCGCGACCGCATCGTCGTGCAGACCGACGGACAGCTCAAGACCGGCCGCGACGTCGTCATCGCGGCCCTCCTCGGCGCCGAGGAGTACGGCTTCGCGACCGCGCCTCTCGTCGTCTCCGGCTGCGTCATGATGCGCGTCTGCCACCTCGACACCTGCCCCGTCGGCATCGCCACGCAGAACCCCGTCCTGCGCGAGCGCTTCGCCGGCAAGCCCGAGTTCGTCGTCAACTTCTTCGAGTTCATCGCCGAAGAGGTCCGCGAACTCCTCGCCGAGCTGGGCTTCCGCACCCTGGACGAGGCCATCGGCCACGCCGAGTACCTCGACACGACCCGCGCGGTGAACCACTGGAAGGCGCGGGGCCTCGACCTCGCCCCCCTCTTCCACGTGCCCCAGCTGCCCGAGGGCACGGCCCGCCGCCAGGTCACCGAGCAGGACCACGGCCTCGCCAAGGCGCTCGACAACGAGCTGATCAAGCTCGCCGCCGACGCGCTGGCCGCCGCCTCGCCCGAAGCGGCCCCGCCGGTCCGCGGCCAGCTCGCGATCCGCAACATCAACCGCACCGTCGGCACGATGCTCGGCCACGAGGTCACCCGCCGCTTCGGCGGCGCGGGCCTGCCCGACGACACCATCGACATCACCTTCACCGGGTCCGCGGGCCAGTCCTTCGGCGCCTTCCTCCCGCACGGCGTCACGCTGCGCCTGGAGGGCGACGCCAACGACTACGTCGGCAAGGGCCTCTCCGGCGGCCGCGTCGTCGTCCGCCCCGACCGGGGCGCCGACCACCTCGCCGAGTACTCCACGATCGCGGGCAACACGATCGCCTACGGCGCGACCGGCGGGGAACTCTTCCTGCGCGGCCGTACCGGCGAGCGCTTCTGCGTCCGCAACTCGGGCGCCACCGTCGTCTCCGAGGGCGTCGGCGACCACGGCTGCGAGTACATGACCGGGGGCCGCGCCCTCGTCCTCGGCCCGACCGGGCGCAACTTCGCGGCCGGGATGTCCGGCGGCATCGCGTACGTCATCGACCTCGACCGGGACAACGTCAACGGCGAGTCCCTCGCCTCCGTCACCGACGTCCTCGACGACACCGACACCGCGTGGCTGCGCGAGACCGTCCGCCGCCACCAGGAGGAGACCGGCTCCACCGTCGCCGCCAAGCTCCTCGCCGACTGGGACAGCGCCGTCCACCGCTTCAGCAAGATCATTCCCCGTACGTACCAGGCCG
Source organism: Streptomyces sp. NPDC088923 (assembly GCF_044749745.1). Taxonomy (NCBI): domain Bacteria; kingdom Bacillati; phylum Actinomycetota; class Actinomycetes; order Kitasatosporales; family Streptomycetaceae; genus Streptomyces; species Streptomyces sp. NPDC088923. The sequence goes on from NZ_JBIVIO010000001.1 coordinate 2,234,858, forward strand.
TGCTCGCCGCCAAGGACGCCGCCGAGCGGGCCGGGCTCTCGGAGAACGAGACCCAGGACAAGATGATGGAGGCGGCGACCCATGGCTGACCCCAAGGGCTTTCTCACCCACGGGCGCGAGGTCGCCCGCACCCGTCCCGTCGCCGAGCGCGTCCAGGACTGGAACGAGGTCTACGTCCCCGGCTCCCTGCTGCCGATCGTCTCGGCGCAGGCCAGCCGCTGCATGGACTGCGGCATCCCCTTCTGCCACCAGGGCTGCCCGCTCGGCAACCTCATCCCCGAGTGGAACGACTTCGCCTACCGCGAGGACTGGTCCGCCGCCGCCGAGCGCCTCCACGCGACGAACAACTTCCCCGAGTTCACCGGACGGCTCTGCCCCGCCCCGTGCGAGTCGGCGTGCGTCCTCGGCATCAACCAGCAGCCGGTGACCATCAAGAACGTCGAGGTCTCCATCATCGACAAGGCGTGGGACACCGGCGACGTCGCGCCGAGCATCCCCGAGCGCCTCTCCGGCAAGACCGTCGCCGTCATCGGCTCCGGCCCCGCCGGACTCGCCGCCGCCCAGCAGCTCACGCGCGCCGGGCACACCGTCGCCGTCTACGAGCGCGCCGACCGCATCGGCGGCCTCCTGCGCTACGGCATCCCCGAGTTCAAGATGGAGAAGCGGCACATCAACCGCCGCATCGAGCAGATGCGCGCGGAGGGCACCAAGTTCCGCACCGGCATGGAGATCGGCCGCGACCTCGACGCGGCGAAGCTGCGCCGCCGCCACGACGCCGTCGTCATCGCCGCCGGAGCCACCGTCTCGCGGGACCTGCCCGTCCCCGGGCGCGAGCTCAAGGGCATCCACTACGCGATGGAGTACCTGCCCCTGTCCAACAAGGTGCAGGAGGGCGACTACGTCGCCTCGCCGATCTCGGCCGAGGGCAAGCACGTCGTCGTGATCGGCGGCGGCGACACGGGCGCCGACTGCGTCGGCACCGCCCACCGCCAGGGCGCGGCCTCGGTCACGCAGCTGGAGATCATGCCGCAGCCCGGCGCCGAGCGGAACCCGGCCTCGCAGCCCTGGCCGACCTTCCCCCTGCTCTACAAGGTCACCTCCGCGCACGAGGAGGGCGGCGAGCGGATCTACTCCGCCGGCACCACCCACTTCGAGGGCGACGAGGACGGCAACGTGCGGTTCCTGCACCTCGCCGAGGTCGAGTTCGTCGACGGCAAGCTCACCCAGAAGCCGGGCACCGAACGGAGGATTCCCGCCGAACTGGTCACCCTCGCCATGGGCTTCACCGGCACCGACCAGTCCAACGGCCTCGTCGAGCAGTTCGGCCTCGACCTCGACGCGCGCGGCAACATCGCCCGCGACGAGCACTTCGAGACCAACGTCCCCGGCGTCTTCGTCGCCGGCGACGCCGGCCGCGGCCAGTCCCTCATCGTGTGGGCCATCGCCGAGGGCCGCTCCGCGGCGCGCGGCGTGGACCGCTACCTGACCGGGGCCAGCTCGCTGCCCGCCCCGATCCGCCCCACGGACCGCTCCCTCGCGGTCTGACGGCCCGCCCCGCGAAGGGGCCCTCACTGTCCCGTACAAAGGCGTACGGAACTGAGCGCGGCGCCCGCCTCGTCCCCGACCGGACGGCGGGCGCCGCCGCACGTCCCGCCACCCCGCCGCCCGCACGTCCCGCCACCCCGGCCCGGCCCGTTCCGCCGCACCCCCGCCGCCGCGCGCCCCGCCGCCTGCCCCACCCCTGACCTGCGCCGCGACACGCCCGAGTGGCCTGACTCACGCACGGGACGGGCTGTGCGTGTTAGGCTGGCGATGTTGCAGTTTTGGTACCCATAGAACTTTCTTATGTGCGCCTGACGGAATGCTTCGTCGGGCGCATCGTTTGTTTGGTCCCGGTTCTCCGGGTGGGGCTCATGGTGCGACACGGTGCGTGCACAGGGTACGTACCGCTCTCATCTCTCGACCTCTCAGGAGATTGATATGGCCACCGGTACCGTGAAGTGGTTCAACAGCGAAAAGGGCTTCGGCTTCATCGAGCAGGACGGCGGCGGCCCCGACGTCTTCGCCCACTACTCGAACATCGCGTCCTCGGGCTTCCGTGAGCTCATCGAGGGCCAGAAGGTCGAGTTCGACGTCACGCAGGGCCAGAAGGGCCTGCAGGCGGAGAACATCACGCCCAAGGGCTGATCTCGCGCACGGCCCCCTCGGGGGCCGAAAACGCCGCGTGAGCGGGGTCCGCACCAGCAGGTGCGGGCCCCGTTTCCGTGCCGACGCCTTCCGCGCACGGGCGTCACCCATCCGCCCGCCGCCCCTAGAGGAAGGCACCCGTATGACCACCCCCCAGGACCCCGCAGGCCGCCCCGCCCGCGACTCCCGCCGCCCCGCCCGCCGCCGAGGCGGAAACGGCGGCGCCACCGCCCGCACCGAGGCCCCCCGCACCGCACGCGGCGACGCCCCCCGCGTCGGCCGCGGCGAGCCCCGTACCGCCCGCGGCGACTCGGCCCGCGCCCCCCAGCCCCGCCGCCGCGGCCCCGCCTCCGGCGCACCGCGCGGCAGCGGCTCACGCGGCGGCGCCAAGCCCGGCGGCGCCCCCCGCGACTTCGCGGCGCCCGAGCCCCGCACCCCCGCGCTCCCGCCCGTCGCGGCCTTCGAGGACCTCGACATGCCCGAGGCGCTCCTGAAGACCCTCGCCGCGCAGGGCGTCACGACGCCGTTCCCGATCCAGGCCGCGACCCTCCCGAACTCCCTCGCGGGCCGCGACATCCTCGGCCGGGGCCGCACCGGCTCGGGCAAGACCCTCGCCTTCGGCCTCGCGCTCCTCGCCCGGACGGCCGGCCGCCGCGCCCAGCCGCACGCCCCGCTCGGCCTCGTCCTCGTGCCCACGCGCGAACTCGCCCAGCAGGTCACCGACGCCCTCACCCCCTACGCCACCTCGGTGAACCTGCGCCTGACGACCGTCGTCGGCGGGCTCTCGCTCACCAAGCAGGCCAACGCCCTGCGGCGCGGCGCGGAACTCCTCGTCGCGACCCCCGGGCGACTCAAGGACCTCATCGACCGCGGCGACTGCACCCTCCAGGACGTGCGCACCACCGTCCTCGACGAGGCCGACCAGATGGCCGACATGGGCTTCCTGCCCCAGGTCACCCGGCTGCTCAACCAGGTCGAGCCCGAGGGCCAGACGATGCTGTTCTCGGCGACGCTCGACGCCAACGTCGACCGCCTCGTCCGCGACTTCCTCGACGACCCGGTCGTCCACTCTGTCGACCCCTCCGCGGGCGCCGTCACGACGATGGAGCACCACCTGCTCTACGTCGCCGACGCGACCGTCAAGCGCGCCGTCACGCACCACATCGCCGCCCGCGAGGGCCGCCTCATCATGTTCGTCGACACCAAGCACGGCGCTGACCGGCTTGCCAAGCGCCTCCTCGCCGACGGCGTCCCCGCCGCGGCCCTGCACGGCGGACGCAGCCAGCCCCAGCGCACCCGCACCCTCGACCAGTTCAAGAACGGGCAGGTCACCGCGCTCGTCGCGACCAACGTCGCCGCCCGCGGCATCCACATCGACGCGCTCGACCTCGTCGTCAACGTCGACCCGCCCGTCGACCACAAGGACTACCTGCACCGCGGCGGACGCACCGCCCGCGCCGGCGAGTCGGGCAGCGTCGTCACGCTCGTCCTGCCCGAGCAGAAGCGCGACACACAGCGCCTCTTCTCGGCGGCCGGCATCCGCCCGCAGACCGCGAACGTCACCGCGAGCGACCCCGAACTCGCCCGCGTCACCGGCGCCCGCGAACCCTCCGGCGTCCCCGTGACCCTCGCCCCGCCCGTCAGCGCCACCCCGCCCGCCCAGCGCGGCGGCGGCGCCACCCGCACCGGCTCCGGTAGGCGGCGCGGCGGCGGTGGCACCGGCGGCGGCGCGAGCCGACGCGGCCGGGGGCGCGGCCCGCGCTCGCAAGCGAGCTGACCAAGCCCGCGCAGGGGGCGCCCCGGGATCATCCCGGGGCGCCCCTTCGGCGTCCCGGCCGTCACGCATCCCCACCCGTCTCGTTGGGCAGGCTCCCCACCGGCACCCTCCCCACGGCGCCCCGGTCACCGGAGCACCCCCAGCGAAAGGGCCCCCGTTGCCGTACCGCCTGCCGTACCGCACCCTCGGCACCGTCCTCGCCGCCGTCGCGCTCACCTTCGGCGCCACCACCGCCCACGCCGCGCCCCGCCCCGTCATCGGCGGCACCGAAGCGGCCCCCGGCGAGTACCCCTGGGCGGTCCACCTCTCGATGGGCTGCGGCGGCTCCCTCTACGCCGAGGACCTCGTCCTCACCGCCGCGCACTGCCTCGACGGCACCGTCAGCCCCGACCAGGTCACCGCGACCCTCGGCAGCACGGACCTCGACAGCCCCGACGCGCTCAAGGTCCGCGGCACCAAGGCCGTCCTCGCGCCCGGCTACGACGGAGCGGGCAAGGACTGGGCCCTCCTCGAACTCGCCGAGCCCGTCGACCTCCCGACGCTCCCCCTCACCCCGTCGAAGCGCTACGACAAGGGCACCTTCACCGTCGCCGGCTGGGGCGCCACGAGCGAGAACGGCACCGAGGTGCGCCAACTGCGCACCGTCGACGTCCCCTTCGTCGACGACCGCACCTGCGCCCGCACCTACGGCAAGGACCTCGTCCCGGCCGAGGAACTCTGCGCGGGCAAGCCCAAGGGCGGCGCCGACGCCTGCCAGGGCGACTCCGGAGGCCCCCTCTTCCGCCCCGGCCCCTCGCGCGAACCCGTCCAGATCGGCATCGTCAGCTGGGGCCAGGGCTGCGGGCGCGCCCACACCCCCGGCGTCTACACCGAACTGAGTCACTTCCGCGAGGACATCGCGAAGGCGGCACGGACGCTGTGACGACGGGGGAGCGGGGCTCCCGGGAGCTCGGGGCTACCGCGGTACGGGGCCCGTCGCGGCCGTACGGACCGGCCTCACCCCTCCACCGGCCGCAACCGCACCGCCCCCGCCTCCTCGCCCTCCGAGTCCGGCCCCTTGGGGCCCGCCAGCTCCAGGACCCGTAGCTCGTTCTCGCCCTCCGCCCGCAACACAGGTCCGGGCACGAAGAGTTCGGTCTGCGGGCCCTGCGACCAGTAGCGGCCCAGGCACTCGCCGTTCAGCCACACGAAGCCCCGGCCCCACCCCGGCAGCGAGAGCCAGGCATCCCCCGGAGCGGCGGTCGCGAACACGGCGCGGTGCAGACCGCGCGCCCCCGGCACGGGCGGCGCCGCGAAGGGCAGCGCGGGCAGCGCGCCGTCCAGGTCCCGCAGCCGCAGCGGGGTCGCGCGGACGCCGTGGAGGTACTGGGTCGCGTGCAGCACACCGCCCGGCAGGCCCTTCGGCTCGCCCAGGCGCGGCCCGTAGTTGACGCGCCCCAGGGACTCCACCCACAGCTCGACCTCGGCCCCACCCCCGACCGGGGTGCCCGGCGCGACGCGGACCCCGTCCACGTACACCTCGCACAGGTCCCGTATCTCCGGCAGACGCAAGGGGCGCGGCGCGCGCGGACCCGGGACGCGCAGCCGGTAACGGACCAGGCCCCGGTCCACGCCCAGGTCCTCGAACGACGGAGCCCATGCCGACTCGCGCTCCCCGCCGCCCACCGCGTCCACGAGCGCGTCGAGCGGCGCCCACGCCTCGGGCCGCACCGACACCTCCGCGCCGAGCGCCAAGGGAGCGGCGGGCAACTCCGGGAGCGGACCCCGCGCGTACGGGGCGAGCACCTCGCGCATGAGGTGGAACTTCCGCGTCGGGCGGCCCGCCTCGTCGATCGGGGCGTCGTAGTCGTACGAGGTCGTCGTCGCCGTGTACGCGCCGTCGTGCCACTCGCCGAGCCGGTTCGCGCCCTCCCAGCCGCCGTTCGAACCGCCGTGCGCCATGTAGAGGTTCACCGAGGCACCCGCGTCGAGGATCGCCCGCAGTTCCGCCGCCGCGTCCGCCGCGTCCCTGCGCTCCACGGCCTTGTCCCCCCAGTGCGTGAACCACCCGCACCAGAACTCCATGACCATCAAAGGACCCTCGGGCCGCGCGCGCCGCAGCGTCGCGAGCGCCTCCGCGCTCCCCGAGCCGAAGTTCACCGTCGCGAGCACCCCCGGCACCGTGCCGCCCGACAGCATCCAGTCCTCGGGACCGTCCGACGTGCACAACGGCACCGTCACACCCACCTCGCGCAGCAGCCCCGCCAGCCACTCCAGGTACACCGCGTCCGAGCCGAAACTTCCGTACTCGTTCTCCACCTGCACCATGACCACGGGCCCGCCCCGGTCCGCCTGCCGCTCCACGACCTGCGGCAACAGCCGCCGGAACCACGCGGCGACCGGCTCCGTGTAACTCGCGTCCCGCGTCCGCAGCGGGCCCCGCAGCCAGACGGGCAGCCCGCCGTTCTCCCACTCGGCGCAGATGTACGGCCCCGGCCGGACGATCGCGTACAGGCCCGCCTCCGCCGCCGCGTCCAGGAACCGCCCGAGCGCCGCCACGTCCTCGTACCGCCCCCGCTCCGGCTCGTGCAGGTTCCACGGCACGTACGTCTCCACGCAGTTCAGGCCCAGCGCCCGCAGCATCCCGAGCCGGTGCGCCCACTGCCCCTCATGCACGCGGAAATAGTGCAAAGCCCCCGAAAGCAGCCGCACCGGCCGCCCGTCCACCAGGAAATCCCGCTCGCCGACCTCGAACATCGCCTACCCCTGTCCGCCCCGGTGCCCCGGCCACCGTAGGCTCCCTGTCCATGACCACCAGCAACGCCGAGGACGCCCGCGCCGAACTGCTCCGGCTCCGGGACAGCATCGACAACATCGACGCCGCTGTCATCTACATGCTCGCGGAACGCTTCAAGGCCACGCAGCAGGTCGGCCACCTCAAGGCCGCCCACCAGCTGCCCCCGGCCGACCCCGCCCGCGAGGCCCAGCAGATCGCCCGCCTCCGCCGCCTCGCCGAAAGCGCCAAACTCGACCCGGCCTTCGCGGAGAAGCTCCTGAACTTCATCGTCGCGGAGGTCATCCGCCACCACGAGCGCATCGCGGAGGAAGCGGGCGGCAAGAGCTGAGCCGCACGGAGCGGGCGGGGGCTGCGGGGACGTCGGCCGGGGCGGGGCCGCGGGGACGTCGGCCGGGGCGGATGCCCGCGCGGGGACGTCGAACCGTCCCCGTACCGCTACACCCCCGGCACCGACTCCACGTACCGGTACACCCCCTCCTCCCGCCGGTACACGAGCGTCACCGACTCGTCCTCCCGCGCCCCCTCCCACTTCGGCACCGCCGCGAACCGCAGCTCCACCCCCGGCACCCCCTCCACCTCGTGCCGCTTCCCGTCCAAGGGACCCCCGTACAGCTCCACCACCGTCACACCGCTCACTCCTCCCACACAGCCGGACGCGCACAGTAGACCTCCCCGCTCCCGCGCACCACCATGCCGCGCCCTGCCTCCCGCAACCCCACCCGGCTCCGGCAGCATGGCCCCATGTCCGTACTGACGCGCGACGAAGCGCACACCCGCTCCGCCCTCCTCGACGTCCAGCGCTACGAGGTCCGCCTCGACCTCACCCAGGGCCCCGAGACCTTCGGCTCCACGACCGTCATCCACTTCACCGCCCGCGCCGAAGGCGACACCTTCGTCGAGCTGAAGCCGGACACCCTCCACACCATCGCCCTCGACGGCACCCCGCTCGACCCCGCCCGCCTCGACGGCAACCGCTACCCCCTGCCCGCCCTCGCCGCGGGCGCACACACCCTCACCGCCGAAGCCACCATGCGCTACTCCCGCACCGGCGAGGGCATGCACCGCTTCACCGACCCCAGCGACGGCGAGACCTACCTCTACACCCAGCTCTTCATGGAGGACGTCCAGCGCGTCCTGACCGCCTTCGACCAGCCCGACCTCAAGGCCGTCTTCGACCTCACCGTCATCGCCCCCGAAGGCTGGACCGTCCTCGCCAACACCGTCACGACCCACGACGGGCACGGCACCTGGACCGCCGCGACCACGCCGCTCATCTCCACCTACCTCCTCGCCGTCGCCGCCGGACCCTGGCACTCCGTGCGCACCGAGCACCGCGGCCTCCCCTTCGGCATCCACTGCCGCCGCTCCCTCGCCCCCCACCTCGACGCCGACGCCGAGGAGATCCTCGACGTCACCCGCGCCCTCTTCGACCGCTACCACGAGAAGTTCACCGAGCCCTACCCCTTCGACTCCTACGACCAGGCCTTCGTCCCCGAGTTCAACGCCGGCGCCATGGAGAACCCCGGACTCGTCACCTTCCGCGACGAATTCGTCTACCGCTCCGCCGTCACCGAGACCGAACGCCAGACCCGCGCCATGGTCATCGCCCACGAGATGGCCCACATGTGGTTCGGCGACCTCGTCACCCTGCGCTGGTGGGACGACATCTGGCTCAACGAGTCCTTCGCCGAGTACATGGGCTACCAGACCCTCGCCGAGGCAAGCACCCGCTTCGCCGACACCTGGACCGAGTTCGCCGTCTCCCGCAAGACCTGGGGCTACGAGGCCGACCAACGGCCCTCCACGCACCCCGTCGCCCCCGACGACGTCCCCGACACCGCCGCCGCCCTCCTCAACTTCGACGGCATCTCCTACGCCAAGGGCGCCTCCGCACTGCGCCAACTCGTCGCCTGGCTCGGCGAGAAGGACTTCCTCGCGGGCATCAACACCCACTTCGCCCGCCACAAGTTCGCCAACGCCTCCCTCGCCGACTTCCTCGACTCGCTCGCCTCCGCGACCACGCGCGACGTCCACGCCTGGGCCGAATCCTGGCTGCGCACCACCGGCGTCGACACCCTCACCCCCGAGCTCGACGAGACCGGCACCCGCCTCACCGTCCGCCACGAGGGCACCCGCCCCCACCGCGTCCGCCTCGGCCTGTGGGACCTCGACCCCGAGGGCGCCCCCCGCCGCCGCCCCGACACCTGGCTCGACCTCACCCCCGGCACCCCCACGACCGTCACCGTCGAGGCCCCCCGCCCCGCCCTCGTCCTCCTCAACGACCACGACCACACCTACGCCAAGACCGGCTTCGACGACACCTCCCACGCCACCCTCACCGCGCACCTCTCCGGCATCGCCGACCCGCTGAGCCGCGCCGTCGTCTGGACCGCGCTGCGCAACGCCGTACGCGACAACCGCCTCGCCCCCGCCGACTACCTCGCCGCCGTCCGCGCCCACCTCCCGCACGAGGACGACGCCGCCGTCGTCCGCGGCGTCCTCCAGTTCGCCCACACCCAGGTCGCCGACCAGTACACCGACGCGACCCGCCGCCCCGAGGCCCTTACCCTCCTCGGCGACACATGCCGCGACCTCCTGCGCCGCACCGAGGACGGCCACAACCCCTCCCTGCGCCTCACCGCCGTACGCAACCTCCTCCACCTCGCCACCCGCCCCGAGACCCTCCAGGACTGGTACGAGGGCGGCACCGTCCCCGGCGGCCCCGCCCTCGACCCCGAACTGCGCTGGACACTCCTCACCCGCCTCGCCGTCCTCGGCGCCACCGACGAGGCCACCATCGCCGCCGCCCTCGACCGCGACCCCAGCGCCACCGGGCACGAGGGCGCCGCCCGCTGCCGCGCCGCGCTGCCCCACCCCGAGGCCAAGGAGGCCGCCTTCCGCTCCCTCTTCGAGGACGACTCCCTCTCCAACTACCTCTTCACCGCCACCGCACAGGGCTTCTGGCAGCCCGAACAGGCCGCGCTCCTCGCCCCCTACGTGGAGCGCTACTACCCGGCCGCGCTCGCCCTCGCCGAGCGCCGGGGCGCCGCCCTCGCCCAGGCGGCCGGCAAGACCGCCTTCCCCACGAGCACCGTCACCCCCGAACACCTCGCACTCGGCGAGGAAACCCTCCGCACGGCCACGGACGCGACCCCGGCCCTGCGCCGCGCCCTGACCGACCAACTCGACGACCTCCGCCGCGCGCTGCGGGTGCGGGAGGGGGCGAAGGGCTGAGGCGCGTAGCTGGGGTGGGGGGGGTGGGCGGTTCCCGCCGGGCCTGAGTGCGGACAGTCCCCGCCCGCCGTGGGTGCGGGCAGCCCCCGCCCGCCCTGCGTGCGGACAGTCCCCGCCCGCCGTGGGTGCGGGCAGCCCCCGCCCGCCGTGGGTGCGGGCAGCCCCCGCCCGCTCTGGGTGCGGACAGCCCCCACCCGCCCTGGGGGGGCGACCCCAACACCAAGTCTTCCGCACCCGCAAGCCCGTTCCGCCCCCTCCACCCGCATCTGTGGACAACTCGGCGAAACCCGCGAATCCGCTCACCCCCAAGGGTGAGCGGATTTCCGCTTCAGGCCGAGTTATCCACAGGTGACGGCGAAGAACACGCACCGTCCAGTACCCGCCCCCCTCGCGCTCGCCCCGTACCGGCACCTCCCCGTACCGCCGCCCCCGCCGGGTCGCCCTCGCCCCGTACCGCCGCCCCCGCCCCCTACCAGCCCCCCGTAACGCAGCCCCTATACCAGACCACCCCCACCCGGAGGCGGATTCACCCCACCCCCATACCCCTTTCGGGTTCCGTTCGTTGGGCTCTGTGGACCTCGCACGCGCAGCGCCGGGCAGGCTGACCGCCGACCCGCAGACCCGAAGGACGAGCCGTCATGCCCCGCCCCCTCCCGCCCCTGTCCGGCGGCCCGCACGGAGCCGAGGCCCTGCGGCCCCTGCTCGACACCGTCCTCGCCGCCCTCACCGACGGCGCCCACCACCGCAAGGGCCCCCTCCCCGCCGGGGGCCCCGCGCCCGTCGCCGCCGCCCTCCACGCCGCGGCGACCCCCGTACTCCCCGACACCGGCACCGACCCGCACACCGCCCTCACCACCCTCGTCACCGCCCTCGCCGCCGGCGCCGCCGACCCCGCCCACCCGCACTGCGCCGCCCACCTGCACTGCCCCCCGCTCGCCGTCGCCACCGCCGCCGACCTCGCCGCCAGCGCCCTCAACCCCTCGCTCGACTCCTGGGACCAGGCCCCCGCCGCGACCGCGCTCGAAGAACACGTCACCCACACCCTCGCCGCCGAGATCTACCCCCAGGCCGTCGCGGCCCAAGCCCTCGTCACCACCGGCGGCACCGAGGCCAACCAACTCGCCGTCCTCCTCGCCCGCGAAGCCGCGCCCGACCGCGCCCCGCTCCTCCTCCACGGCGCCAACGCCCACCACTCCCTGCCCCGCGCCGCCTGGCTCCTCGGCCTCCCCCCGGCCCACCGCATCCCCACCCCCACCGGACGCGTCCACCCCGCGGACCTCCGCACCGCGCTCGAAACCCACCGGGGCCGCCCCCTCCTCGTCGCCGCCACCGCCGGAACCACCGACGCGGGACTCATCGACCCGCTCGACGAACTCGCCGACCTCTGCGAGGAATTCGGTGCCCGCCTCCACATCGACGCCGCCTACGGAGGCCCCCTCCTCTTCAGCCCCACCCACCGCCACCACCTCACCGGCCTCGACCGCGCCCACACCGTCACCCTCGACCTCCACAAACTCGGCTGGCAGCCCGTCGCCGCCGGACTCCTCGCCACCCGCGACCCCCACGACCTCGCCCCCCTCACCCACCAGGCCGACTACCTCAACGCCGACGACGACACCGACGCCGGACTCCCCGACCTCCTCGGCCGCTCCCTGCGCACCACCCGCCGCCCCGACGTCCTCAAGGTCGCCGTCACCCTCCGCACCCTCGGCCGCGAAGGACTCGCCCACCTCGTCGACACCGTCCAGGAGCAGGCCCGCACCCTCGCCGCCCTCATCACCGAACGCCCCCACCTCGACCTCTGGGCACCCCCCACCCTCAGCACCGTCCTCTTCCGCCCCACCCACGCCACCGACCACGACCTCGCCCGGCTCCGCCGCACCCTTCTCACCGAAGGCACCGCGGTACTCGGCCGCGCCCGCGCCGAAGGCCGCCTCTGGCTCAAGGCCACCCTCCTCAACCCCCACACCACCCCCCAGGACCTCACCGCCCTCCTCGACCTCGTGGAAGGACACACCCCCCGATGAACCTCCAGCCCCGCCCCTTCCGAAGCCACCACGACACCCCCGCCGTCCCCGCCCCCCGGGCCGCGGAAACCACCGACGCCACCGAGGAACCCGAACCCCCCGAGGCCGCCCCCGCCCCCGAGCCCTCCACACCCACCCCCACCGAAACCCCCCTCGACCTCGCCGGAATCGGCATCGGCCCCTTCAACCTCTCCCTCGCCGCCCTCGCCCACCACCTCCCGACCGGCACCGCCCCCCTGCGCACCGCCTTCTACGAGCAACGCCCCGCCTTCCACTGGCACCCCGGCCAGCTCATCGACGGCACCACCCTCCAAGTCCCCTTCCTCGCCGACCTCGTCACCCTCGCCGACCCCGGCAACCCCTGGACCTTCCTCAACTGGCTCAAAGCGAACGACCGCCTCTATCCCTTCTACTTCGCCGAGCGCTTCCACATCCACCGTGCCGAATACGACGCCTACTGCCGCTGGGTCAGCGAGAACCTCCCCGGACTCCACTTCTCCCACCAGGCCGACGCCGTCCGCTGGAACGCCGACCGCTCCTGCTTCGAGATCGACTACACCCAACTCGACGCCGACGGCGAGGCCCACGCCCTCGGCCGCACCCACACCCGCAACCTCGTCCTCGGCATCGGCACCGCCCCCCACATCCCCGAACCCCTGCGCCCCCTCGCCGAAGCCCCCCACGTCCCCGTCGTCCACTCCGCCGACTACCTCGGCCACCGCGAACGACTCCTCACCGCCGGACACATCACCGTCATCGGCTCAGGACAGTCGGGCGCCGAGATCTTCCTCGACCTCCTCCGCCACCGCGCCCCCGGCCGCGAACGCCTCACCTGGCTCGCCCGCACCCCCGCCTTCGCCCCCATGGAGTACTCGAAACTCGGCCTCGAACACTTCACCCCCGACTACACCCGCTACTTCCACGCCCTCCCCGAGACCACCCGCGACCAGCTCACCGCCCAGCAGTGGCAACTCCACAAGGGCATCGACACCGAGACCATCACCGCCATCCACGACGAGCTCTACCACCGCACCCTGAACGGCGGCTGGCCCGACGCCACCCTCACCCCCGGCGTCAGCGTCCGCACCGCCGGACGCGTCGCCACCACCCAGATCGAACTCCACCTCGAACACCGCGAACAAGGCACCCGCTCCCGCCTCACCACCGACGCCGTCGTCCTCGCCACCGGCTACCGCGAACGCCCCCTCGCCCAACTTCTCGCCGGACTCGACCCCTACCTGCGCCGCGACAACGCCGAACGCCCCCGCGTCGACGCCCACTACCGCCTCCACCTCGACGAGGCCATCACCGCCACCGGCTCCCACGTCTACGTCCAGAACGCCGAACGCCACACCCACGGCGTCGGCGCCCCCGACCTCGGCCTCGCCGCCCACCGCAGCGCCACCATCCTCAACACCCTCACCGGCACCACCCCCTACCCCCTCCCCACCCGCACCGCCTTCACCACCTTCGGCCTCACCCCCCAAACCGCCCCCACGCCCCGCCCCCAGCACCTGGTCCGCCTCAACGAACAACCCTGAACACACCCGTACGGCCCCGGAGAACCCTCCGGGGCCGTACGCGCACACACCGACTCAGGCCACCGGCCTCAGAACACCGGCACCCCCTCCCGCACCAACCGCCACTCCACCCCCGCGAAATCGGCCGGATCGATCGTCCCCGCCTCCCGCACCCACGTAATGATCGTGTTGCGGATCTCCTCCGAATTCGCCCACACCTGCGTCGACTTCGGCACGTACGGGAAGTTCCCGCCACCACTCGCCCGGTAGTTGTTCACCGCCAGCACGAACCGCGCCTCGTCCGCCACCGGCGCACCCTCGAACGTCAGGCCCACGATCCGCGCGCCCACCTCCTTCGAGATGTCGATGTCGTACGAAACACCCGACACCACGTCGTAGTTGTAGTCCGGCGTCCCGTCCGCGTTCGTCAACGCCGCCGGATCGACCGGCGCCCCCACCGCCGTCCGCACGAAGAACTTCGCCGAGTACTCCAGGTACTCCTTCAACTGCGCACCCGTGATCAGCCGCGCCTCCAACGTGTTCTCGAACGTGTACAGACCCGCCGCGTCCCGGATCGTCACATCCCCCGCCGGGAACCGCGCCGTACGCGAGAACGGCGACGCCTGCGACAGCACGGGCACCTCCGCGTACTCCCCGCCAGCCAGCGCACCCCGCACCGTCTCCGCCTGCACGTGGTTGATCAGATCCACCATCGGAACGTCCTTGTACGTCCCCTCCGCCGTCGACATCTCCACCACCGACGAACCGATCACCTGATTCACGTACGCCACCACCTCACGGTGCTCCTTCGCGAGCAACCGCGTGATCCGCACGTCCTCCGCCACCTCGTTCGAGTTCAGCACCCGCGAAGCCACCCGCTCCACCGACCACCGCCCCCGCTCCCACACCAGCGAGAAATCGAAGACCGACAACCGCTGTCCCCACTTCAACGGCTCCGAGAGCACCACCTCACGCCCCGACTCCGCGTTCACCACCCGCCGCTCCGGGATCTCCACATGCGCGTGACCCACCAGGATCGCGTCGATCCCCGGCACCCGCTCCGCCACCCGCGCCGCGGCGTTCTCCACGTACGGCAACTGATCACCCCACGACGAGGAACCGTCCGCACCCGAGTGCGCCGCCACCAGGACCACGTCCGCGCCCATCGACCGCAACTTCGGCACCCAGTACGCCGCCTGCTCCTCCAGCCCCGGGAACTTCAGCTTCCCCTGCACATTCACCTTGTCCCAGATCGCGATCCCCGGATTCGTCAGCCCGAGCACCGCCACCCGCACATCCCGCCCGTGCGGCGTCCGCAGCCGCTTCATCACATACGGGCGAAACGCGGGCCGCCCCGAACGCGCGTCCACCGCGTTCGCGCCCAGCAACGGGAACTCGCACTGCTCCTCGAACTTCCGCAGCACCTCGATCCCGTAATTGAACTCGTGGTTCCCCAGCGCCGCCGCCTCGTACCCGATCGCGTTCATCGCCTTCGCCATCGGATGCACCGGCCCCCGCCGCGCCGTGATCGGATCGATCCGCGCGTAGTAGTACGAGAGCTGCGTCCCCTGGATCGTGTCGCCCGCGTCGATCAGCAGCGTGTTCCCCCGCCCCTTCTCCTCGCGCAGGCGATTCACCAGCGTCGAGATCTTCGCGAGGCCCACGTCATTGTGCTGCGCGTCGTCGTACTCCTTATCGGTGAAATAATCCCAGTTCATCGCATTGCCGTGCAGATCCGTCGTCCCGAGTACCGAAAACCCGTACCGACGCGCTTCCTTGCCCCGTCCACCCCCCTTCGCGGCCTCGGCCGGCGCCGCCGCACCCAGCGCCACCACCGCCCCGGTCGCCGCCGAAGCACCCAGGAACACCCTGCGATCCACGCTCATCACGTACTCCCTCTCGTCCACACCGCGGAACAACGCGCGTAGATGATGGCCCGAAACGCCAACCCCGCAACACCCCCGCCACGTTGCGATCAGATGACCACCCCCGGCACCACCCCGTCCCCCGCTCATCGGAGACCGCACCCGCTCATTCAACATTTGTCAAATCCCGTGCACCCAAAGGCCGTTGGCTCGTCACCACCACCCAGCCCCCTACCCGCCGGTAAGCCCTAGGCTCGAACCATGCGCCGAGCGAAAATCGTCTGCACCCTGGGCCCAGCCACCGACTCCTACGACCAGATCAAAGCCCTGGTCGAAGCCGGAATGGATGTGGCCCGCTTCAACCTCAGCCACGGCAGCTACGCCGAACACGAGGAGCGCTACCACCGCGTCCGCGAAGCCGCCGAGGAGACCGGCCGCAGCGTCGGCGTCCTCGCCGACCTTCAAGGACCGAAGATCCGCCTCGGCCGCTTCAGCGAAGGCCCCGTACTCCTTGAACGCGGCGACACCTTCACCATCACCACCGAGGACGGCTACCTGGGCGACCGCGGCAGCTGCGGCACCACCTACGCCGGACTCGCCACCGACGTCACCCCCGGCGAACGCGTCCTCGTCGACGACGGCAAGGTCTGCCTCCAGGTCACCGCCGTCGAAGGCCCCCGCGTCCGCACCACCGTCGTCGAAGGCGGCATGGTCTCCGACCACAAGGGCCTCAACCTCCCCGGCGTCGCCGTCTCCGTCCCCGCCCTCTCCGAGAAGGACATCGAAGACCTCCGCTGGGCCCTGCGCACCGGCGCCGACATCATCGCCCTCAGCTTCGTCCGCAGCGCCCGCGACATCGTCGACGTCCACCGCGTCATGCGCGAGGAAGGCCGCCGCCTCCCCGTCATCGCCAAGGTCGAGAAGCCGCAGGCCGTCGAGAACATCGAGGAGATCGTCGACGCCTTCGACGGCATCATGGTCGCCCGCGGCGACCTCGGCGTCGAGATGCCCCTCGAAGCGGTGCCCCTCGTACAGAAGCGGGCCGTCAAGCTCGCCAAGCGGAACGCCAAGCCCGTCATCGTCGCGACCCAGATGCTCGACTCCATGATCGAGAACAGCCGGCCGACCCGCGCCGAAGCCTCCGACGTCGCCAACGCCGTGATCGACGGCACGGATGCCGTGATGCTCTCCGGCGAGACCAGCGTCGGGAAGTACGCCGTCGAGACCGTCCGCACCATGGGGCGCATCGTGGAGGCGGCCGAGGAGGAGATCCTCGACAAGGGACTGCCGCCCCTCACCGATCGCAACAAGCCCCGCACCCAGGGCGGGGCGGTCGCCCGCGCGGCGGCCGAGATGGGCGACTTCCTCGGCGCCCGCTTCCTCGTCGCCTTCACGCAGTCCGGCGACACGGTCCGCCGCCTGAGCCGCTACCGCTCCCCGATCCCGCTCCTCGCCTTCACCCCCGACCCGGCGACGCGGGCACAGCTCAACCTGTCCTGGGGCGTGGAGACCTTCCTCGGGCCGCACGTGGACTCCACGGACGCGATGGTCGAGCAGGTCGACGACATGCTCCTGAAGCTCGGCCGTTGCGAGCGGGGCGACGTCGTCGTGATCACGGCCGGCTCCCCTCCGGGCGTCGCGGGCACGACGAACCTGGTGCGGGTGCACCACATCGGAGAGGACGACGCCCCGAAGTAGACGAGCGCGGTACGAAGGGGGCGACCGGAATCCCGCTCGCCCCCTTGCGCCCGTCCCGCTCGCCCCCTTGCGCCCGTCCCGCTCGCCCCCCTGCGCCCGTCCCGGCACCCTCTTGCGCCCGTCCCGGCGCGTGTCTCAGTACTTGGGACCGATGTGGGCGTCCATGAGGGCGACGGAGGCTTTGCGGGCGACAGAGATGTTGTATGCATTGGGTCTTTTCCACGCGACCCCGAGCCGGTCGAGGGCCTCGCAGTACAGGTCCCGGATATCCGCCGATTTGTTGGTGAAGAAGTAACGCGGGTATTCGTACCGCTTCGGCTCCCTGTTCACCGTGCGCACGGTCCAGTTGGTGATGCGGCAGCCGTCGGAATGGATGAGGCCGCGCACGAATTCCCAGGAGAATTCCGCGACGAGATCCCGCTGCCAGCCGGCGAGGACGATCGCGCGCTCGTGTTTCTTTCCCGCGCCGTGCTGCGGAAAGAGGCAGGACCAGTGTTTGCTGCTGCCGGAGACGGCGACGCAGCCCGGGCACTGCGTGCGCCAGACACTGTTGTGCGGAAGGACGGTGCGGAGCGCGGTCTCGCAGGCGTCCTGGAGGCCGGGCCAGGCGTCGGCGCAGGCGATACGGAGGGTGTAGACGCCCTTGGTGGAGCGGCTGAGGCAGCCGTCGCCCAGGTAGAGGCCGAGCAGGTAGCAGTACGCGGCGGGGTCGGGCGGTGCGGTGGGGAGGTCCTGGCAACGGCAACAGGTGGCCACCGCCCGTACCGGATCGATCCGGTCGCGCCAGCCGCGGATCGCTGAGCGGGATATCCCGGTCTGCTTGCTCACGGAATTGAGGCTGTGGCCCCGCTCCAGGAGACGGAGCGCCTGCGCGCGGACAGAGTGCTTGTACATGCGGCACATGATGTGCGCCGCGCGTGGGAAAAGGCGCGGCTCGGCATTGAAAAACCCGATCGAGTGATACCCGACCGGGTTTTCCTTCAGTGGACCGAGTGCCCCGAGTCGGATTCGAACCGACGCTGGATGGGTTTTGAATCCATGGCCTCTACCGCTGGGCTACCGGGGCTTGCCTTGGAATCGAAGGTTTCCTCCGACCCAATGCGCCACACCTTACCCCAGCTGGGTAGGCTCTCTCCAGCAGTCCCCTGCCTATACGAGGAGCCCCCGTGAGCGCCCCCGAGCCCCAGTCGTCTTCCGCTGCCGCCGCCCACGGCGAGTCATCGCATGTGCCGCCCCTCACCACGCGTGTCGTCATCGCCGAGGACGAGGCGCTCATCCGGCTCGATCTCAAGGAGATGCTGGAGGAGGAGGGGTACACCGTCGTCGGGGAGGCCGGGGACGGGCAGGCGGCTGTGGAGCTGGCTCGGGAGCACCGGCCCGACCTCGTCATCCTCGATGTGAAGATGCCCGTGCTGGATGGGATCTCGGCGGCCGAGAAGATCGCCGAGGAGTCCATCGCCCCCGTGCTGATGCTCACCGCGTTTTCGCAGCGCGACCTCGTCGAGCGGGCGCGGGATGCGGGCGCGATGGCGTACCTCGTGAAGCCGTTCAGCAAGAGCGACGTCGTGCCGGCGATCGAGATGGCGGTCTCGCGGTTCACGGAGTTGCGGGCGCTGGAGAAGGAGGTCGAGGACCTCTCGCAGCGGCTGGAGACGCGCAAGCTGGTGGACCGGGCGAAGTCGGTGTTGCAGACGGAGTACGGGCTCACCGAGCCTGCCGCGTTCCGGTGGATTCAGAAGACGTCGATGGACCGGCGCATGTCGATGCGGCAGGTGGCGGAGGCCGTGATCGAGGACGCGGCGGAGAAGAAGGCGGCGAAGGAGCAGAAGGACAAGTAGCCGCCGCCGAGGTACGTACGTACGGGGAAGGGGCGCCCACCACAAGGTGGGCGCCCCTTCCCCGTACCTGCCCGGAGGGCCGGGTCAGTCCTCGCCGAGGTACGCCTTGCGGACGGACTCGTCGTGGAGGAGGTCGGAGCCCGTGCCGCTCAGTGCGATCGTGCCGATCTCCATGACGTGTGCCTGGTCGGCGAGGGAGAGCGCGGCCTGCGCGTTCTGCTCGACGAGCAGGATCGTGGTGCCCTGTTCGCGCAGTTCGGCGATGGTCGTCATGATCTTCTGCATCATGATCGGCGAGAGGCCCATGGAGGGTTCGTCGAGCATGAGCAGTTTCGGCTTGGACATGAGGGCGCGGCCCATGGCGAGCATCTGCTGTTCGCCGCCGGAGAGGGTGCCCGCCGCCTGCCTGCGGCGTTCCCCGAGGATGGGGAAGAGGTCGTAGGCGTGCTGGATGTCCTTGGCGATGCCTTCGGTGTCCTTGCGGAGGAAGGCGCCGAGGCGGAGGTTGTCCTCGATGGTCATGCGGGGAAAGATGTGGCGGCCTTCGGGGGAGTGCGCCAGGCCGAGCGCGACGATCTGGTCGGCGCGGTACTTGTGGAGCGGTTGCCCGTCGAAGGTGATGGTGCCGGCGAGGGGTTTGAGGAGTCCGCTGAGGGTGCGCAGGGTCGTGGTCTTGCCGGCGCCGTTGGTGCCGATGAGGGTGACGACCTGTCCGGCCTCGACGGTGAAGCTGATGCCCTTGACGGCTTCGATCTTGCCGTAGGCGACGCGGAGGTTGTCGACTTCGAGGAGCGCGGTCACTCGCCGTCCTCCTTGGTGGTCCGGGGGGTGTCGGTCTTCGTGGCGGCGGCTTCGGCGGCCTGGACCTCGGCGAGGGCCTCGTCCTCGGGGGCGGTGTCCATGGGGGTGCCGAGGTAGGCGGCGATGACGCGTTCGTCGGCCTGGACGATGTCGGGGGTGCCTTCGAGGAGTTTCTGCCCTTGGACGAGGACGGCGACGCGGTCGCTGAGGTTGAAGATGAACCGCATGTCGTGCTCGATGACGAGGACGGCGGTGCCCTGCTCGCGGATGGCGAAGACGAGTTCCTCGGTGGCGCGGGTCTCCTGGGGGTTCATCCCGGCGGTGGGTTCGTCGAGGAGGAGGAGTCCGGGGTCGCTGGCGAGGGCGCGGGCGATCTCCAGTTTGCGCTGCTCGCCGTAGGGGAGGTTGCGCGAGAGGTGGTCCGCTTTGTGGGCGAGGCCGATGAATTCCAGGAGTTCCATGGCCCGGGCGGTGGAGGCGGCTTCGGCGCGCTGGAATCCGGGGCCGCGCAGGAGGGCGGAGAAGAGCCCTTCGCGGGTGCGGGTGTGGCGGCCGACGAGGACGTTCTCCAGGACGGTCATGTTGGCGAAGAGCCGGATGTTCTGGAAGGTGCGGGCGATGCCGGCCTTGGTGACGAGGTGGGGTTTGGGCGGGAGGGTGGTGCCTTTGTAGGCGACGCGGCCCTCGGTGGGGACGTAGAGGCCGGTGAGGCAGTTGAAGAAGGTGGTCTTTCCCGCGCCGTTGGGGCCGATGAGGCCGACGATCTCGCCGGTGTTGACGGTGAGGGAGACGTCGCGTACGGCGGTGAGGCCGCCGAAGCGCATGGTGACGCCGGTGGCTTCGAGGACGGCGGTGCCGGTGGGGGCGGGGGTTGTCGTGGTGGTGGTCATGGTGGTCAGGCCCCCGCTTTGGTGGCGCCGGTGGCGGCTTCGGGTGCGTTGTCCCCGGTCAGGCGCTGTTCCGGCACGGCGAGTTGGTCGTTCTCGTGGAATTCGAGTTGCTTGCGGCGGTCGGGGACGATGCCCTCGGGGCGCAGGCGCATGAGGAGGATGAGGGCGAGGCCGAAGAGCAGAAGCTGGTACTTCTGCATGAATTCGAGCTTCTCCGGGATGAGGAAGAGCAGTGCGGCGCCGATGAGGGGGCCGGTGATGGTGCCCATGCCGCCGAGGATGACGGCGGCGATGAGGAAGGCGGAGTTGGGCGGGGCGGTCCCGGCGAACTGGTACTGCTCGGGGGTGACGCTGTAGTTGACGTGTGCCTGGACGGTGCCGGCGAGTCCGGCGAGGGTCGCGCCGAGGGCGAAGGCGAGGAGTTTGAGGCGGAAGCCGTTGATGCCCATGGCGGAGGCGGCGGTCTCGTCCTCGCGGATGGCGACCCAGGCGCGGCCGATGCGGGATTGCCCGGAGCGGTGGAAGACGAGGAGGACGATCGCGGTGAACAGGAGCATCAGCAGGAAGTAGTTGCCGGACCTGCCGAGCGGGAAGCCGAGGACGTCGTGGGCTTCGCCGAACTTGAAGCCGAACATTTCGAGGTCGGGGATGTTCGGGATGCCCTGGGAGCCGTTGACGAGGTCGGGGCCGCTGTTGCCGTTGAGGTTGTTCATGGTGATCCGGAAGATTTCTCCGAATCCCAGGGTGACGATGGCGAGGTAGTCGCCGCGCAGGCGCAGTGTGGGCGCGCCGATGACGACGCCGAAGACGAGGGAGACGGCGGCGCCGGTGAGGACGGCGAGGGGGAAGGGGAAGTGGACGCCGATGCTGGACTGGGGGGAGCCGGAGACGAGTGCGGCGGTGTAGGCGCCGACGCCGAGGAAGGCGACGTATCCGAGGTCGAGGAGTCCGGCGAGGCCGACGACGACGTTGAGGCCGAGGGCGACGGTGGCGAAGATCAGGATGTTGGTCCCGATGAGCGCGTAGGTGTCGTTGTCCTGGGTGAAGGGGAAGCAGATCGCGGCGACGAACATCGCGGCGAGGCTGACGGCGCGGTGGCGTGCGGTGAGGGCGGCGAGGCGGCGGAAGAGTCCGGCGCGGGTGAGGGAGAGGGCGCCGAGGGCGACGAGGATGAGGTAGCCGATGAAGAGTTCGGAGTTGGCGCTGTCGATGTCGATGCCGTACGTGAAGACGTAGAGGGCGAGGCCGAAGGCGACGGCGATGAGGAGGATGTCGGCCCAGGCGGGGAGGGTGCGGCTGGGGGCGCGGGGGGCCGGGGCCTTGAGGGTGTGGGTGAGGCGGTTCAGCGCGGTGTCGCCGGGCTGGGGGTCGTAGGGGGTGTCGTCGGGGAGGCCGAAGGCCGCGGTGGCGGCGACGAGGGAGCCGACGAGGGAGATCCAGGCGCCGGGGTCGAGGGCGATGAGCCCGTCGAGTTCGACGGCGATGGCGATGACGGTGTAGAGGGTGGCGGCGAGGGTGCCGAGGGCCATGAGGCGTACGGCGCTGTGCGGGCCGCCGGGGGTGAGCCAGCGCAGTCCGGGGGTGCCGAGGGCGGCGAGGGTGAGGAGTGCGGTGAGGAGTGCTCCGGTGAGGGTGATGAGCTGGAGGCCGCCGGGATAGCCGTTGACGGTGAGGTTGCCGGGGAATTCCTCGGTGTAGGTCCAGGAGAGGAAGGTGCCGGCGAAGGCGATGAGGGCGCCCGCGAGGGTGCCGTAGCGGGCGGCGGGGGCGGGGAGTTTCAGCAGCTGGGTGTCGGTCATGGTGTTCACGCCCTGTCCGCGACGCGTTCGCCCAGGAGACCCTGGGGCCTGATGAGGAGGACGACGATGAGGAGCACGAAGGCCCAGACGTCCTTCCAGGCGCCGCCGCCGAAGAGGTCCATGCCGGGGACGTCGCCCATGTAGCCGGTGGCGAGGGATTCGGCGATGCCGAGGACGAGTCCGCCGAGCATGGCTCCGTAGAGGTTGCCGATGCCGCCGAGCACGGCGGCGGTGAAGGCTTTGAGGCCCATGATGAAGCCCATGCGGAAGCCGATCTGGCCGTTGTGCAGTCCGTAGCCGACGGCGGCGACGGCGGCGAACGCGGCGCCGATGGCGAAGGCCATGACGATGATGCGGTCGGTGTTGATGCCCATGAGCTTGGCGGTGTCGGGGTCCTGGGCGGTGGCCTGCATGCCGCGTCCGGAGCGGGTGCGGTTGACGAACCAGCCGAGGGCGATCATGCAGACGGGGGCGGCGATGATGACGAAGAGGTCGCCGCGCTGCACGGTGGCGCCGAGGACGTGGAAGGGGTCGCCGTGGAACTGGGGGAAGGAGATGTCGGACTTGGCGTCGGGGTAGAAGGCCCAGACGAGTTGCTGGAGGAAGAGGGAGAGCCCGATGGCGGTGATGAGGGGGGCGAGGCGGGGGGCGCCGCGCAGGGGGCGGTAGGCGAAGCGTTCCGCCGCGGTGCCCACGAGGACGGAGCAGAGGATGCCGCCGAGGATCATGAGGGGGATGACGGCGGCGAGCGAGGAGCCGTCGGGCAGGAGGGTCCAGACGGTGTAGGCGCCGAATCCTCCGATCATGAATATCTCGCCGTGGGCGAAGTTGATGAGCTGGACAATGCCGTAGACCATCGTGTAGCCGATCGCGATGAGTCCGTACATCGCGCCGAGGATGAGTCCATTGGCCAGCTGTTGCGGCAGTTCGTGCACCGCAGGGCCTCCGTGGAGTGGTCGGATAAGGGTGCGCCGCGCGGGACGCTGTGTGCATCCCGCGCGGCGTGTGTGGGGTGCCCGGTGGTGGGCGGGTGGGGCGGGGTGACGAGCGCTCGGGGGGCTGTGGGTGGGGCCCCTCAGCGGGTCACGGCTTGTAGACCTCGCTCTTCTTGGGCACCCACTTGCCGCTCTCGACCTGGTAGGCGGTCATCATCGTGTTGGTGGTGTCGCCGTACTCGTCGAAGGAGATGTCGCCGGTGACGCCGGAGAACTTGACGGTGCTCATGGCTTCGAGGACCTTGGCGCGGGCGTCGGAGGGGAGCTTGCCGTCGTTGTCGTCGACGACCTTCTTGACGGCCTCGATGATGGACCAGGCGGCGTCGTAGGTGCCGCCGCCGTACGCCTCGTAGCCGTCCTTGTAACCGGCGGCCTCGTAGTCGGAGATGAACTTCTTGGCGGAGTCGAGCTGTTCGACGGGGGCGCCGACGGAGGTCGCGAGGTCGCCCTGAGCCTTCTTGTTGAGCTTGATGAAGTCGGCGGCGTAGATGCCGTCGCCGCCCATGAGGGGGATCTTGGCGCCGCTGTCCTTGAGCTGCTGGCTCAGGGGGCCGGCGGCGGGGTACTCGCCGCCGTAGTAGACGGCCTTGGCGCCGGTCTTCTTGACCTTGGCGACGACGGAGTTGAAGTCGCGGTCGTCGGGGTTGATGTGGTCGGCGCCGACGATCTTGCCGCCGAGCTTGGTGAAGGTGTCCTTGAAGGAGGCGGCGAGTCCGGCGCCGTAGGTCTTCTGGTCGTCGATCAGGTAGACCTTGTTGATCTTCGCCGTGTCGTGGAGGTACGTGGCGGCGAAGGAGCCCTGGATCTGGTCGGTCGTCGCGGTGCGGAAGAAGGAGGCGAAGGGGCGCTTCTTGTCGCCGGTCTTCCAGTTGTCGCCCTGGGTCAGCTCGGTGCCGGTGTTGGCGGGGGAGACCTGGGTGAGTTTCGCGTCGTTGAAGGGCTTCTGCATCGACTGCGAGACGTTGGAGTTCAGCGGGCCGACGACGCCGAGGACGTCCTTGTTGCCGATGAACTTGGTGGCGTTCTGCTGGCCGATGGTCGGCTGCGCCTGGTCGTCGAGGGGCTGGACGTCGAACTGGATGCCGGGGACGAGGTCCTGCTTGTTGGCGATCTTGGTGGCGAGTTCGGCGGAGTTGCGGATGCCGAGGCCGAGGGCGGAGAGGTCGCCGGTGATGGGTGCGTCGACGCCGATGACGACGGTGGTCTTCTTGCCGCCGTTCGAGCCGCCCTTGTCGTCGCCGGAGTCGTCGTCGCGTGAGCCGCAGGCGCTGAGGGTGAGTGCCCCGGTGGTCAGGACGGTGGTGAGGATGAGCAAGGAACGGTGTCGCACGGATGGGTCCTTTCCCTGGCGCGGCCTCCTCGCTGGAGGTGCCGTGTCGATCGCGCCGGGCAGGACGGTGGTGCTCGGTGGTGCGGTGGTGCTCGGGGTGTGCTGCCCGGCGTAATGGTGACTGGCCGTGACTCTAAGCGCAGGTGAAGGGGTGTGGGGTGGGGAGCGGACAGGATGTGACTGTCTTGTTATGCGAGAAGGGGGTGGGGCCCGGGAGTGAGGGGTGTTTGTTCCGCATCGTGAGAACTCCCTGCATGTGTAAGCAACTTCAGGGGGTTTTGGTACTGGCGGCGGTCTGTCCCATGGTGCCCGTGGTGGTGGTTGGGGGTCGTTTTGGTGCGTGAACGGGGTGTGCGGGCCGTATTGCGTACGTGTTACGCAACGTGACGAACGGCGGGTGTGGTACGGGCACCCGACGGGCCTCGGCGGGGCGGGCGCCCGGGCGGGGTGTCCGGTGGGCGGTGTACGTGTGCGGGAATGCGAACGGCGGGGCTCACGCCCCAAGTTGGGGCGGGCCCCGCCGTAACGGGCTTGACCGCTCAGACGGTTGTGGGGGGTTGCGGAGCGTCGCGCAGGAGGCAGGTCAGGCGGGAGGAGCAGACGCGTCGGCCGCTCTCGTCGGTGATGACGATCTCGTACGTGGCGGTGGAGCGCCCCCGGTGCACGGGGGTCGCCGTGCCGGTGACGTGGCCGCTGGAGAGGCCCCGGTGGTGGGTGCAGTTGAGGTCCACGCCGACGGCGACCTTGCCGGGGCCGCCGTGGAGCATGGCGCCGACGGAGCCGAGTGTCTCGGCGAGGGCGGCGGACGCGCCGCCGTGCAGGAGGCCGTAGGGCTGCGTGTTGCCCTCGACGGGCATCGTGCCGACGACCTTCTCGGGGGAGGCCTCGACGACCTCGATGCCCATCCGGGTGCCGAGGTGGCCCGCCGAGAAGTAGGAGGGGAGGTCGACGCCGAGGCTGCTGAAGCGGTCGAGGACTTCCTGGGGGAACTTCACGCCGCGGTGCTCGCCCATGTGCGGCTCCGTTTCTGTCGCGTCCGCCGCGTGGCCCGCGGCCACGCCGCCCGCGGCGGGTGCCGCGTGCGGTTCTGTCCTATCAGGTGCGCTGAGCGAACGCTTAGTGCGCTTGGTCACGTGCCCGGCGCCCCGGAACCTGTCGCGCCCCCCGCCCGAGCGGCGCCCCGGCCGGAAAAGCACGGACGTGTTTAATGAAGAGATGTTTGATCACGAGAAGTTGGGCGCGTCCGATCTCTCCACATCCCCTCTGTGCCTGGGCGGCAACGTCTTCGGCTGGACGGCCGACCGCGAACAGTCCTTCGCCGTGCTCGACGCCTACGCCGCCGCGGGCGGGAACTTCGTCGACACCGCCGACTCGTACATGTACCAGTTCCCCGGGAACGACCCCGGACAGTCCGAGCGGATCATCGCCGCCTGGCTCGCCGCACGCGGCAACCGGGACGACGTCGTCGTGGCCACGAAGGTCGGCGACCACCCGGAGCGCAAGGGCCTCGCCCCCGACAACATCCGCGCCGCGCTCGACGACTCGCTGCGCAGGCTCGGCACCGACCACGTCGACCTCTACTACGCGCACTTCGACGACGAGTCCGTGTCCGTCGAGGACATCGTCACGACGTTCGACGAGCTGGTGCGGGCCGGGAAGACCCGGGCGCTCGGGGCGTCCAACATCTCCCCGGCACGGCTCGACGCCATGCTGCGCTTCGCCCGCGCCGAGGGCCTGGCGCGCTTCGAGGTGCTCCAGCCCCAGTACAACCTCGTCTCGCGCGACACCTACGAGGGCGAGCGCCGCGACCTCGTCGCCCGCGAGGGACTGGCCTGCGTCCCCTACTTCGCCCTCGCCTCCGGCTTCCTCACCGGGAAGTACCAGCCGGGGACCACGGGCCGGTACGTGCGCGACGTACCGGGGCTCGCCGGCGGCTACGCCGGCACCGAGCGCGGCGACAAGGTCCTCGCCGCCATGAAGGAGATCGCGGCGGCGCACGGCACGGAACTCGCCACCGTCGCCCTCGCCTGGCTCGCCCAGCAGCCCACGGTGGCGGCGCCGATCGCCTCCGCGCGCACGGTGGAGCAGGTCCCCGCCCTCGTGGCCCTCGCGGACCTGCGGCTCAGCGGGGACGAACTCCAGGCCCTGGACACGGCCTCCGCCTGACGGCCCCCGCCCGGCGCCCCCCTACCGGACGCGCCCGCTCAGTCGGCGGGCGCGTCCGCGCGGGCCGGTTCGAGGCGGACGACGAGGGACTTCGAGGCGGGCGTGTTGCTCGTGTCGGCGGTCGCGTCGAGCGGGACGAGGACGTTGGTCTCGGGGTAGTAGGCGGCGGCGCAGCCGCGCGCGGTGGGGTAGTGGACGAGGCGGAAGCGGGGCGCGCGGCGCTCGGTGCCGTCCCGCCACTCGCTGACGAGGTCCACGTACGCCCCGTCCTCGTGGCCGAGCGCGGTCGCGTCCTCGGGGTGGACGAGGACGACGCGGCGGCCGTTCGCGATGCCGCGGTAGCGGTCGTCGAGCCCGTAGATCGTGGTGTTGTACTGGTCGTGCGAGCGCAGCGTCTGGAGCAGCAGGCGCCCGGTCGGCAGGCGGGGGAACTCGACGGGCGCGGCGGTGAAGTTGGCCTTCCCCGTCGCGGTGGGGAAGCGGCGCTCGTCGCGCGGGGCGTGCGGGAGGGCGAAGCCGCCGGGGCGGGCGACGCGCGCGTTGAAGTCCTCGAAACCGGGGATCACACGGGCGATCCGGTCCCGTACGCGGCCGTAGTCGGCGGCGAACTCCTCCCAGGGCAGCGGCGATCCGGGGTGTACGGCGCGGGCGAGGCGGGCCACGATCGCGGGCTCGGAGAGCAGCGCGGGGCCGGCGGGGGCGAGGCGTCCGCGCGAGGCGTGGACCATGCCCATGGAGTCCTCGACGGTGACGAACTGCTCGCCGCCCGCCTGGACATCGCGTTCGGTGCGGCCGAGCGTGGGGAGGATGAGCGCGCGGGCCCCGGTGACGACGTGCGAGCGGTTGAGCTTCGTGGAGACGTGCACGGTGAGGCGGGCGCGGCGCATCGCGGCCTCGGTGACGTCGGTGTCCGGGGACGCGGCGACGAAGTTGCCGCCCATGGCGAGGAAGACCTTCGCCTCGCCGTCGCGCAGCGCGCGGATGGCGCGCACGACGTCGTAGCCGTGCGCGCGGGGTGGCGCGAAGCCGAACTCGCGCTCCAGGGCGTCGAGGAAGGCGGGCGCGGGCCGTTCGAAGATGCCCATGGTGCGGTCGCCCTGCACGTTGGAGTGGCCGCGCACGGGGCAGACGCCCGCGCCGGGGCGGCCGATGTTCCCGCGCAGCAGCAGGAAGTTGACGACCTCGCGGATCGTGGGCACGGAGTGCTTGTGCTGCGTGAGGCCCATCGCCCAGCACACGATGGTGCGTTCGGAGGCGAGGACGAGGCGCAGGGCCTCCTCGACGTCGGCGCGGGACAGGCCCGTCGCCGCGAGGGTCTCGTCCCAGTCGGCCTCGCGCGCCGCCTCGGCGAAGTCCTCGAAGCCGTGGGTGTGCTCGGCGATGAAGGACTCGTCGAGCGCGCCCCCGGTCTCCAGGATCAGCTTGTTGAGGAGGCGGAAGAGGGCCTGGTCGCCGCCGAGGCGGATCTGGAGGAAGAGGTCGGTGAGCGCGGTGCCGCTCGCGAGGCCCTGGGGGGTCTGCGGGTTCTTGAACCGTTCGAGTCCCGCCTCGGGCAGCGGGTTGACGCTGATGATCTTCGCGCCGCCCGCCTTCGCCTTCTCCAGCGCGGAGAGCATCCGGGGATGGTTGGTGCCCGGGTTCTGGCCCGCGACGATGATCAGGTCGGCCTGGTGGAGGTCTTCGAGCGAGACGCTGCCCTTGCCGACGCCGATCGTCTCGGAGAGCGCGGAACCGCTCGACTCGTGGCACATGTTGGAGCAGTCGGGCAGGTTGTTCGTGCCGAACTCGCGGGCGAAGAGCTGGTAGAGGAACGCGGCCTCGTTGCTCGTGCGGCCCGAGGTGTAGAAGACGGCCTCGTCGGGCGAGTCGAGCGCGGTCAGCTCCCCGGCGACGATCCGGAAGGCCTCGTCCCAGCTCACGGGCGTGTAGTGGGTGGCGCCCTCGGCGAGGTGCATGGGCTGGGTGAGGCGGCCCTGCTGGCCGAGCCAGTAGCCGCTGCGCTCCGCGAGGTCCGCGACGGAGTGCGCGGCGAAGAAGTCCGGGCCCACGCGGCGCAGCGTCGCCTCCTCGGCGACGGCCTTCGCGCCGTTCTCGCAGAACTCGGCGGTGTGCCGTTTGTCGCCCTCGGGCCAGGCGCAGCCCGGGCAGTCGAAGCCGTCCTTCTGGTTGACCCGCAGGAGTGTGAGCGCGGTGCGCCTGAGCCCCATCTGCTGCCGCGCGATCCGCAGCGAGTGCCCGACGGCGGGGAGCCCGGCCGCGGCGTGTCGTGGGGCGGTGACGCGCGGTGCGTCCTGGGCCGGGTCGCTCGCGGGCGGCTTCGTCGCCATGGGTCCCTCCGCTGCTCGTTACGTACCGCCTCGATCCTCGCACGGCGGCCGGGGACGGTACGGGGCCGGGCCCGGGGGCCGCGGGCCACAGGGCCCCGCTCCGTCCCCCGTACCCCCGCCCTCCGCGTCGCGCGGTCCGGGCTGTCGGTGCTCCGTGGCAGGATCGGGGGCGTGGCACAGACAGCAGCGAAGAAGAAGTCCGCGACCGCCGAGCAGAGCCCCGCCAAGGGGGGTGGCGGCCGTCCCCGGCTCATGCTCATGGACGGGCACTCCCTGGCGTACCGGGCGTTCTTCGCGCTGCCCGCGGAGAATTTCACGACGTCCACCGGGCAGCCGACGAACGCGATCTACGGATTCGCCTCGATGCTCGCGAACACGCTGCGTGATGAGCAGCCCACGCATTTCGCGGTCGCCTTCGACGTCTCGCGCAAGACGTGGCGGGCCGAGGAGTTCACCGAGTACAAGGCGAACCGGGCGAAGACCCCCGACGAGTTCCGCGGGCAGGTCGAGCTGATCGGCGAACTGCTCGACACGATGCACGCGGACCGCTTCGCCGTCGAGGGCTTCGAGGCGGACGACATCATCGCGACCCTGGCCACGCAGGCGGAGGCGGCCGGTTTCGACGTCCTCATCGTCACGGGCGACCGGGACTCCTTCCAGCTCGTCTCGGAGCACACGACGGTGCTCTACCCGACGAAGGGCGTCTCCGAGCTGACCCGCTACACCCCGGAGAAGGTCGAGGAGCGGTACGGGCTCACCCCCGCCCAGTACCCGGACTTCGCAGCCCTGCGCGGCGACCCCTCCGACAACCTGCCCGGCATCCCCGGCGTCGGCGAGAAGACCGCGGCGAAGTGGATCACGCAGTTCGGTTCCTTCGCGGAGCTGGTCGAGCGCGCCGAGGAGGTCAAGGGCAAGGCGGGGCAGAACTTCCGGGACCACCTGGAGGCCGTCAAGCTCAACCGGCGGCTCACCGAGATGGTTCGGGACGTGCCCCTCGACAAGGGCCCCGGGGACCTGGAGCGCGCCGCGTACGACCGCAAGCAGCTCGCCGTCCTCCTCGACACGCTGGAGATCCGCAACCCCTCGCTGCGCGAGCGCCTCCTCGCCGTGGACCCGGGCGCCGAACAGGAGCAGGAGCCCGTCACGGAGGACGTGGCGCTGGACGCCACGCTCGTGCCCGCGGGCGGGAAGCTCGCCTCGTGGCTGGAGGAGCACGGCAACGCGGTGCTCGGCGTCGCGACGGTCGACACCTGGAAGCTCGGCGCGGGCGAGGTCGCCGAGGTGGCGCTCGCCGCCGCGGGCGGGGCCGCCGCCTGGTTCGAGCCCTCCGCGCTCGACGAGGACGACGAGCGGGTCTTCGCCCAGTGGCTCGGTGACCCGGAGCGCCCCAAGGTCATGCACGACGCGAAGGGCCTCATGCGCGTCTTCGGCGAGCACGGCATGAGCGTCGCGGGCGTCTCGATGGACACGGCGCTCGGCGCGTACCTCGTCAAGCCGGGCCGCCGCACCTTCGCGCTCGACGCGCTCTCCCTCGAATACCTGGGCCGCGAGCTGGTCCCCGCGCAGGAGTCGGACGGGCAACTCGCCTTCGGCGCCGACGACGAGACCCAGGCGCGCACCCTCATGGTCGAGGCCCGCACGATCCTCGACCTCGGCACGGCGCTCGGCGCGCGCCTGCCCGAGGTCGGCGCGGAGGGGCTGCTCACCGACATCGAGCTGCCCACCTCGGCGCTCCTCGCGCGCATGGAGCGGGCCGGGATCGCGGCGGACCGCGAGCACCTGGAGGAGATGGAGCGGCAGTTCGCCGGAGCGGTCGAGCAGGCGGTGCGCGAGGCGCACGCGGCGGTGGGGCACGAGTTCAACCTCGGCTCGCCCAAGCAGCTCCAGGAAGTCCTCTTCGGCGAGCTGAACCTGCCCAAGACCCGCAAGACGAAGACGGGTTACACGACGGACGCCGACTCACTCGCCTGGCTCGCGGGCCAGACGGAGCACGAGCTGCCGGTCATCATGCTGCGCCACCGCGAGCAGGCGAAGCTGCGGAGCACGGTGGAAGGGCTCATCAAGTCCATCGCCCCCGACGGCCGTATCCACACGACGTTCAACCAGACCGTCGCCGCCACCGGCCGGCTCTCCTCGACGGACCCGAACCTCCAGAACATCCCCGTGCGCACCGACGAGGGCCGCGCGATCCGCCGCGGCTTCGTCGTCGGCGAGGGCTACGAGGCCCTCATGACCGCCGACTACAGCCAGATCGAGCTGCGCGTCATGGCGCACCTGTCGGAGGACGAGGGGCTCATCGCCGCCTTCACCTCCGGCGAGGACCTGCACCGCACGGTCGCCGGGTACGTCTTCGGCGTCGAACCGGCCGCCGTCGACGCCGAGATGCGGCGCAAGATCAAGGCCATGTCGTACGGGCTCGCCTACGGCCTCTCCGCCTTCGGCCTCTCGCAGCAGCTCGGCATCGAGGCCGGCGAGGCACGCGCCCTCATGGACACGTACTTCGAGCGCTTCGGCGGCGTACGGGACTACCTGCACCGCGTCGTCGAGGAGGCGCGCGCCATCGGCTACACGGCGACGATGCTGGGCCGCCGCCGCTACCTGCCCGACCTCAACAGCGACAACAGGCAGCGCAGGGAGGCCGCCGAGCGCATGGCGCTCAACGCGCCGATCCAGGGCACGGCCGCCGACATCGTGAAGATCGCGATGCTGGGCGTGGACCGCGCGCTGCGCGAGGCGGAGCTCAACTCGCGGATGCTGCTCCAGGTCCACGACGAAATCGTCCTCGAACTCGCCCCGGGCGAGCGCGAGCCGGTCGAGGAGATCCTGCGCCGCGAGATGGCCGCGGCGGCCCAGCTCCGGGCCCCGCTGACGGTGTCCGTCGGCGTCGGACGGGACTGGGAGGCTGCGGCGCACTGACGGGGGAGGGGCGGGGCGCGGGACGGCGGCGGGGCGGGACGGGAGCGGTGTACGGGTACGGGGGCGGCCTCCCGGGCCACGCGGCACGCCCCGCGCGCCCGTAACCCCCGCCGCCCCGTACCCGTACCCCTCGCGGCCCGCACCCCCGCCTCCCGCATCGCCGCACTTCACGCCCCTGCCGGAGCGCCCCGTGTCCGCGCCTTCACTCCCTGTCGGCGCGCGCTGAACGAAGGGCGAAGCGGCGGCGGCGAGTTATGGCCAAGTGGTGAAAGCCGGTCACCCTTCCCTGCCCCCGTGCGGCAAGTTGTCGTAGTGTCACCTGGGTCAACACGCCTGAGCGCGTGGCAGGCGGTGGACGGGAGGGGCGGACCGGGATGGCGGCGCAATTCGGGATACGGCTGCGCAAGGGGGCCGCGGCGACGGCGGTCACGGCGGCGGTGATGGCGGCGCTCGCCGGCTCGCAGGCACCCGGCGCCGGCGCGCTCAAGGACCTGCCCGGCGGCACGAGCCACTCGGCCGACGCGGGCGAGCAGGTCCCGCCGAGCGACGACCACTACTACACCGACCTCCCTCCGATCCGCCCCGACGACCCCCAGTCCTCCCACGACCTGCCGGGGACGCGGAAGCCCGGCGACGAGGCCGACCCCGCCGAGCCCCAGGCCGGTATCCCCGCCACGGTGCTCGCCGCGTACAAGAAGGCCGAGGCGGAACTCGCCCGCACGCGCGGCGAGTGCGCGCTGCCGTGGGAACTGCTCGCCGCGATCGGCCACGTCGAGTCGGGCCACGCGCGCGGCGGGAAGGTCGACGCGGACGGCACCACGATCGGCAAGATCCTCGGCCCGCAGCTCAACGGCCAGGGCTTCGCGCTCATCCAGGACACCGACCACGGGCGTTACGACGACGACACGACGCACGACCGCGCCGTCGGCCCCATGCAGTTCATCCCCTCGACGTGGGCCGGATCGGGGCGCGACGGCAACGGCGACGGCATCGAGGACCCGAACAACGTCTACGACGCCGCCCTCGCCGCCGGTTACTACCTGTGCGGAGACGGCCGCGACCTCGGCACGAGCGACGGCATGCGCGCCGCGATCCTCAGCTACAACCACTCCTCGGAGTACCTCGCCACCGTCCTGACCTGGTACGACTTCTACCGCGACGGAGCCCACGAGGTCCCCGACGGCACCGGACCGCTGCCCAGCCACCCCAACAGGCCCACCTCCCCGAGCCCTTCGACACCCCCGTCGACCCCGCCCTCCGTCCGGCCGAGCCCGCCCGGGCACACCACGTCGCCCACGCCGCCCAGCCACTCCACGCCCCCGGCGACGAAGCCGCCCACGAGCCCCGGCACGCCGAGCACACCCCCCACGACGCCGCCCACCACCCCGCCCGCCACGCCGAAGCCCCCCGCCGAGCGCGTCACCGCCCTCACCAAGACCGGGCCCGCGACGCTCGCGACCCTCACCGGGCTCGACTTCGACGTGCGGCCCGCCGTGCGCGCGCTCGACAAGGAGGGCAAGCCGGTGGCCGGGCTCAAGGTCACCTTCGGACTTGTCGGCGCCACCGACGCGCGCTTCTCCGGCGCGAAGAGCGTCGTCGTCACGACCAACGCGCAGGGCACCGCGACGGCCCCGACCCTCACCGCGGGCAAGACCCCCGGGAAGTTCACGGTTCGCGCGAGCCTCGCCTCCGGCAAGCCCGGCCCCGTCGACTTCGCGGCCACGGTCACCGAACCCGCCGCCGACGCGCTGAAGCCCGTGGACGACAAGGCCACGTACGAGGCGAAGGCGGGCGACGCCTTCGAGGAGAGCCCGGACCTGAAGGCGAGCCTCGACGGGAAGACCGTCGCGGGCGTCCGCACCACGGTCACCGTCCTCGACGAGGACGGCAAGGAACTCGCCGAGGACACCGGCCCGTACGTACTCGACGCCGACGACGAGAAGACGCGCGCCCTCACCCTCGTGAGCGACAAGGACGGCGTCCTCCACCTGCCCAACCTCCACGCCGGGGACCAGCCGGGCACCTACGTGCTGCGGTTCACGGCGGGCAAGGCCACGGCGGACGTCGAACTGACGGTGACGGACGCCAAGCCGGCGGAACCCGGCGAGGACGGCTCGCAGAGCCCGCAGCCCGGCACGGGCAGCGAGAGCCCGGCCGCTTAAGGCACGCCCGGACGGTGGTCCCGCCGCGAGCCGCGGCGGGACCGTCCGCGGGCCTCCCGCCACAAACAGCCGCCCGCGCGGGACCGCCTCAGGGCCGCTCCGGCCACGCGTGCTTCGGGTACCGGCCGCGCAAGTCCGCCCGTACGGCCCGGTAGCCCTCCGCCCAGAAGGACTCCAGGTCCGAGGTCACCGCGGCCGGCCGCCCCGCCGGGGACAACAGGTGCACCATCACCGGCACCCCCGCCACGAGCGGCGTCTCCCGCAGCCCGAACAACTGCTGCACCCGCGCGGCGAGCACCGGCGGCTCACCGCTCCCGCCCTCCGCGTACGCGAGCCGCACCCGCCGCCCGTCCGGCAACTCCACCGACTCCGGAGCCAGTTCCGCGAACCGCCCCGCCGCCCCCGAGGCCCACGGCAGCAACCTCCGCAGCGCCTCCGCGACCCGCACCCGCGCCAGGTCCGCACGCCGCCGCGCCCGCGACAGCTCCGGCTCCAGCCAGTCGTCCGCCCGCGCGAGGAGCGCCGCGTCCGACACGTCCGCCCACGGCTCGCCCAGCACCCCGTGCAGGAACGCCATCCGCGCCCGCAGCCCCCGCGCCCCCGGCGTCCACTCCAGGAGCCCCAGCCCCGTCTCCGCGAGCCCCTGAAGCAGCGCGGCCCGCACGAGCGCGGGTTCGGGCCGCGCGAGATTCCGCTCCCGCAGCACGACCGCGCCGAGCCGGCTCACCTCACGCGCCCGTACGTCCCCGTCCGCCCAGCGCACCTCCTGCCCCTCGGCGTACAGCGGCGCGGCGGCCTCGCGGGCCGTCCGCTCGTCGATCGCCGCCGCGAGCCGCACCCGCGCCGAGGCCGCGCCCGCCGGACGGTCCGCGACCGCGACCGCGAGCCAGGACGCCTCGCGCAGCCGCGACTCCCGCTCCGGCTCCGCACCCGTCCCCGACACCATGAGGAAACCGCCACCGCGCGCCCGCGCGACCCGCTCCGGGTGCGCGAGCGCCGTCACCACCCCGGCCGCCGCGTCCTCGGGAAGCGAAGCGCCGCCCCCGTCGTCCGCCCCCGCCTGCCGCAAGGCCCCGCGCAGCCGCCGCACCTCCTGCCGCCACCGGCCCCCGTACCCGTCACCGCCCTGCCGGGCCCGCCGCAGCACGAGCGCCAGTTCGTCCCCGTACGCGCGCGGCGGCTCCTCGCTCAGCAGCGCCACGAACTCCGCCGCGAGCCGCCCCCCGACCTCACCCGCGCCGTCGAGCAGCGCCCGCCCCAGGCGCGGATGCAGCCCGAGCCGCGCGAGCCGCTCCCCGCGCGCCGTCGCCCGCCCGTCCGCTCCCGTGGCGCCGAGCGCCCCGAGCACCGTGCGCGCCGCCGCGAGCGCACCGGCGGGCGGCGGGTCGAGCAGCGCGAGCGAGGAGGCGTCCGGATCGCCCCAGCACGCCGCCTGGAGCGCGAAGGACGTCAGGTCCGCGACGGCGATCTCCGGCGCCGGGAACGCCGCCAGGCGATGCTCCTCGGCCCGGTCCCAGCAGCGGTACGCGGTCCCCGGAGCCTCCCGCCCGGCACGGCCGCCGCGCTGCGCGGCGGCGGCGAGCGAGGCCCGTACGGTCGTGAGCGCCGCGAGCCCGCGCGCGTGGTCGACGCGCGGCTCCCGCGCGAGCCCCGAGTCCACGACGACCCGCACCCCCGGCACGGTCAGCGAGGACTCGGCGACCGAGGTCGCGAGCACGACCCTGCGCCGCGCGCCCGGACCCGCGAGCACCGCGTCCTGCGTCTCGGCCGGAGCCCGCCCGTGCACCTGGAGCACGTCCAGCTCCGGCTCCCCGGCGAGCAGCCCCGCGACCTTCGCGAGCTCCCCGACACCCGGCAGGAAGCACAGCACGTCCCCGGTCCGCTCGGTGAGGGCCTGCCGCACGACGGCGGCGACGTGCTGGAGCTGCGCGGGGTCCACGCGCGGTCCGTGCGGCGGACGGAAGGGGTGCCGGGGCGGCGCCCACACCGTCTCCACGGGGTACGAGACACCCTCGGCGCGCACGACGGGCGTCGGCGCGCCGCCTTCGCCGAGCAGCCGCGCCCAGCCCTGAGCGTCCGTCGTCGCGGAGGCGGCGAGGAGGCGCAACCCGGGCCGCAGCGCCGCCCGTACGTCCAGGAGGAAGGCCGTCGCCGTGTCCGCGTCGAGGTGCCGCTCGTGGCACTCGTCCAGGACCACCACGTCCACGCCCGCGAGTTCCTGGTCGCGCTGGAGCCGCTGGAGCAGAACACCCGTCGTGACGACCTCGACGCGGGTACGGGGCCCGGTGCGCCGCTCGCCGCGCACGCGGAAGCCGACGTGCTCTCCCACCTCCTCGCCCAGCAGCCACGCCATGCGCCGCGCCGCGGCCCGTACCGCGATCCTGCGCGGCTCCGCGACGAGCACCCGCCGCCCCGGCGTCCCGTCCCCGAGCAGCCCCGCGAGCGCGAGCGGCACGAGCGTCGTCTTGCCACTGCCGGGGGGCGCGGTGAGTACCGCCGTACCGCCCGCCCCGGCCCCGTACAACGCGGTGGCGAGCGCGGGCAGGGCGGAGCGGACGGGCAGGGCGTCGAGCGCGGCGGTACGGATCACGGGGCCAAGTCTCGCGCAGCGGCGGGGCAGGCGGCCCTCAGGCGTCCCTCTCGCACACGAAGATCGCCGTGCCCGGGATGAGATGCCCGCGCAGCGGGGACCAGCCGCCCCACTCCTGCGTGTTCCACTCCGGCCACTCCGGCTCGACGAGGTCCACGAGTCGCAGGCCCGCGCGCACGACGTCGCGGACGCGGTCCCCGACCGTGCGGTGGTGCTCCACGTACACCGCCTCGCCCTCCTCGCCCTCCTCCACATAAGGAGTGCGGTCGAAGTACGAGCCCGAGACGCTCAGCCCCTCCGGACCCGGCTCGTCGGGGAAGGCCCAGCGCATCGGGTGGGTCACCGAGAAGACGAAGCGCCCGCCCGGCCGCAGCACGCGCCGCACCTCGCGCAGCACCCGCACCGGATCGGCGACGAACGGCAGCGCCCCGTACGCCGAACAGGCCAGGTCGAAGGAGGAGTCGGCGAAGGGCAGCGCACTCGCGTCCGCCTCGACGAGCGGGAAGCGCGCGGAGTGCTCCTCGGCGATGCGCAGCGCGTGCTGGAGCTGGCGGTGCGCGAGGTCGAGCGCGACGGGGCGCGCGCTCTGCGCCGCGAGCCACCGCGAGCACTGCGCCGCGCCCGCGCCGATCTCCAGGACGTCCTTGCCCGCGAGCTCCTCCGCGGGGCCGAGGAGCTGCGCCTCCACCTCGTCGAGCCCCTCGGGGCCCCAGACGAAGCGGTCGTCGCCGAGGAAGGTGCCGTGCTCGGCCTGGTACTCGTCCGCGTTGCCGTTCCACCAGCCGCGATTGGCGCGGCTGCTCTCGGTGACGCTCGCGGCACGCCGCGTGGCGGTGACGGTCTCGTCCCCGGCGGTCTCGTCCGCCGGGTCGAAGGGGATCTCGGGGGCTTGGATGATGTGCTCCATCGTCGTACTGTTCGCTCCAGCCGTCGCCGCCGGGTCCTCAAGGGGGCGCCGTACGTGGGGCGTCGGGGCGTCGGGTGCCGGGAATGCGGGGATCGCCCTCGCGTGGGCGCCTTCGCGCATTGACCCTGTCCGGCTGCCCCCGTATGCTACAAGTTGCGCTGCGAGCCTGCGCTCCTCAGACCTAGCAGGCGGTGCTCGCAACTGTTGTCTGTCTCGCGGTTTCCGAGGCGGCCGTCCCCTGGGGGCGGCGGTCACGTGCCGCTCGGGCTCCACAGTGCGAAATGGGTTCCAGCGCGAGCAGTGCCTACGACTTCAATGTCCGTACCGGAGCCCTTACCCACATGACGAGCAGCACCGAGACCACCGCCACCACCCCGCAGGTAGCGGTCAACGACATCGGTAACGAGGAAGCCTTCCTCGCCGCGATCGACGAGACGATCAAGTACTTCAACGACGGCGACATCGTCGACGGCGTCATCGTGAAGGTCGACCGGGACGAGGTCCTGCTCGACATCGGTTACAAGACCGAAGGCGTCATCCCCTCCCGCGAGCTTTCGATCAAGCACGACGTCGACCCCAACGAGGTCGTCAAGGTCGGCGACGAGATCGAGGCCCTTGTTCTCCAGAAGGAGGACAAGGAAGGTCGGCTCATCCTGTCCAAGAAGCGTGCGCAGTACGAGCGCGCCTGGGGCACGATCGAGAAGATCAAGGAAGAGGACGGCATCGTCACCGGTACCGTCATCGAGGTCGTCAAGGGTGGTCTCATCCTCGACATCGGCCTCCGCGGCTTCCTCCCGGCCTCCCTGGTCGAGATGCGCCGCGTCCGCGACCTCCAGCCCTACGTGGGCAAGGAGCTCGAGGCGAAGATCATCGAGCTGGACAAGAACCGCAACAATGTGGTCCTGTCCCGCCGTGCCTGGCTGGAGCAGACCCAGTCCGAGGTGCGCCAGACCTTCCTCACGACCCTCCAGAAGGGTCAGGTCCGCTCCGGCGTCGTCTCCTCCATCGTCAACTTCGGTGCCTTCGTGGACCTGGGCGGCGTGGACGGTCTCGTGCACGTCTCCGAGCTGTCCTGGAAGCACATCGACCACCCCTCCGAGGTTGTCGAGGTCGGCCAGGAGGTCACCGTCGAGGTTCTCGACGTGGACATGGACCGCGAGCGCGTCTCCCTGTCGCTCAAGGCGACGCAGGAAGACCCGTGGCAGCAGTTCGCCCGGACGCACCAGATCGGTCAGGTCGTCCCCGGCAAGGTCACCAAGCTCGTTCCCTTCGGCGCGTTCGTCCGCGTCGACGAGGGCATCGAGGGCCTGGTCCACATCTCCGAGCTGGCCGAGCGCCACGTGGAGATCCCGGAGCAGGTCGTCCAGGTCAACGACGAGATCTTCGTCAAGGTCATCGACATCGACCTGGAGCGCCGCCGCATCAGCCTCTCGCTGAAGCAGGCCAACGAGGCCTTCGGCGCCGACCCGGCCTCGGTCGAGTTCGACCCGACCCTGTACGGCATGGCCGCGTCCTACGACGACCAGGGCAACTACATCTACCCCGAGGGCTTCGACCCCGAGACCAACGACTGGCTCGAGGGGTACGAGAAGCAGCGCGAGGAGTGGGAGGGCCAGTACGCCGAGGCCCAGACCCGCTTCGAGCAGCACCAGGCCCAGGTCATCAAGTCCCGCGAGGCCGACGAGCAGGCCGCGGCCGAGGGCACCGAGGCGGCTCCGGCCGCCGCGGGTGCCTCCACCAGCGGTGGTGGCGGCGGCGGTTCGTACTCCTCGGACACCGGTGACAACTCGGGTGCCCTCGCCTCGGACGAGGCGCTCGCGGCCCTGCGCGAGAAGCTGGCCGGCGGCCAGAGCTGAATCCCGCGGCGCGGCGGGATGACCGCCGCGCACGGTAGCCAGTAGCAGTACGGAGTCCCGGTCCCCTTCCGGTGGGGGCCGGGACTCCGTCGTTGCCGGGGCCGCCCTCCTCTTCGCGGCCCGTACCGGCCGCCCCGGCCGCCGCCGCGGTCTCGTAACACCCGGAAACGTGTGCGATACACCTGCGGGACGCGCCCCGTAACCCCGCGCTGCGAAGCTCCTCGCCATCCAAGATCACGCCCGGCCGCCACCGGCGCGTGTCCCGAGGGAGAGGAAGCCGCACGTGGAAGAGATGCAGTCCGGCACGAGTCGTCGTTCCTTCCTGCGCAATGTCGGTGTGACCGGCGGCGCGGGCGTCATGTTCGCCACCATGGGCGCCCTCGGGCTCGCCCCCGACGCCGCCGCGGCGGCCCGCCACGAGCCCGCGTTCACCGCTCCGCGCACCGGCGACTTCACGTTGCGCGGCAAGGCGGCGGCGAAGGTCGTCGTCATCGGCGGCGGCATCGCCGGGCTCGCCTCCGCCTACGAACTCGGCAAGGCCGGTTACGACTGCACGGTCCTGGAGGCCCGCGAGCGCACCGGAGGCCGGAACTTCACCGTGCGCGGCGGCGACACCACCATCGACCTGAACGGCCACCGCCAGACCGCCCGTTTCTCCCGGGGCCAGTACATGAACGCCGGGCCCGGCCGCATCGCGCAGTGGATGATCACCCTCGACTACTGCCGTGAACTCGGCGTCCCCATCGAGGTCTTCACCAACACCAACGCGAGCGCCTACCTCTACAACGAGCAGGCCGGGATGAAGACCCCGACCCGCTACCGCACCGCCAAGGCCGACGTCTACGGCTATGTCTCCGAACTCCTCGCCAAGGCCACCGACCGGGGCGCGCTCGACAAGGAACTCACCGCCGACGACCGCGAACGCCTCCAGAGCTTCCTGAAGTCCTTCGGCGACCTCGGCGCCGACCGCGCGTACACGGGCAGCGAACGCCGCGGCTACCTCACCGACCCCGGCGCGGCCGGCAGCCCCGGCGAGGAACTCGGTTCCCCGGCCGCCCTCTCCGAGGTCTTCGCCTCGAACGTCGGCCGCTACTTCTCCTTCGAGTTCGGCTACGACCAGGCCATGCTCATGTTCCAGCCCGTCGGCGGCATGGACCGGATACCCGCCGCGCTCACGCGCGCGATAGGCGAGCGGCGCATCCGTACCGGAGCCGCCGTCACCGACCTCAAGAACACCGCGCACGGCGTCACCGTCACGTACACGCAGGGCGGGCGCACCCACCGCGTGGACGCCGACTACTGCGTCGCGGCGCTGCCGCCGAACATCCTCGCCAAGACCTCGCACAACCTCGGCCCGGCGGTGCAGAGCGCCCTGGAGGCGTGCAAGCCCTCCTCGGCGGGGAAGATCGGCCTGGAGTACCGCACCCGCTGGTGGGAGACCGAGCACCGCATCTACGGCGGCATCACCGAGACCGACATGGACCTCGACCACATCTGGTACCCCTCGCACGGATACCACGACGACAAGGGCCTGCTCATCGGCTACTACAACACCGGTGCCCACGCCGACTCCTACGCGGCGCTCACCCCCAAGGAGCGCGAGGCGCGGGCCGTCGCGCAGGGCGTCAAGATCCACGGCGAGTCCTACCGCAAGCACCTCGCCTCCTCCTTCTCGCATCACTGGCGCCAGACCCCCTACCTCGAAGCGTCCTGGCACTCGCTGGCCGGCGGCCCCGACGCGCCCGCCTTCGCGCCGCTCAACGAGCCCGCGGGGCACGTCTACTTCGCGGGCGACTGGCTCAGCTACCTCGACGCCTGGCAGCACGGCGCGTTCTCCTCGGCGCGCAAGGTCGTGGGGAGCCTGCACCAACGGGTGCTCAACGCCTGACCGGGGAGCCCGGGGCGGACCCCTCGCCCTCGGTCGCCCGACCGGACATGATCAAGTGTGATCAAGGGGGGCGGTGCGGGAATGATCCGTGCCGCCCCCGGCGTTCTCGTCCACGGAGTAAGAGAGGACCGGAGGGCCTTACCGTGCTTGATCCGCAGGATTTGTACTCATGGGTGCCGAAGGGCCTGGCGGTGGTCGACACCGCGCTGGCCCAGGAGTCCGCCGGGCTCGTCATGCTGTGCCACTTCGACGGCTACATCGACGCCGGGGAGACCGGTGACCAGATCGTGGAGCGCATGCTCGACACGCTCCCGCACCAGGTCGTCGCCCGCTTCGACCACGACCGCCTCGTCGACTACCGGGCCCGCAGGCCGCTGCTCACCTTCCGCCGCGACCGCTGGACCGACTACGAGGAGCCGGCCATCGAGGTCCACCTCGTCCAGGACGCCACCGGCGCCCCCTTCCTGCTGCTCAGCGGCCCCGAACCGGACGTCGAGTGGGAGAGGTTCGCCGCCGCCGTCGGCCAGATCGTCGAGCGCCTCGGCGTCCGCCTCGTCGCCGACATCTACGGCATCCCGATGGGCGTCCCGCACACTCGCCCCGTCGGCCTCACCCCGCACGGCAACCGCAGCGACCTCGTCCCCGGCCACCCGAGTCCCTTCGAGCAGGCGCAGGTCCCCGGCTCCGCGGGCGCCGTCGTGCAGTACCGCCTCGGCCAGGCGGGCCACGACATCCTCGGCATCGCCGCGCACGTCCCGCACTACCTCGCCCGCTCCGCGTACCCGGACGCCGCGCTCACCGCGCTCGAAGCGTTCACCGCCGCGACCGGGCTCGTGCTCCCCGGGCTCGTGCACTCCCTGCGCAACGACGCCCACCGCACCCAGACCGAGATCGAGCGGCAGGTCCGCGAGGGCGACGAGGAACTCGTCTCGCTCGTCCAGGGCCTGGAGCACCAGTACGACGCCGCGGCCGGGGCCCTCGCCCGCGGAAACATGCTCGCCGAGCCCGCCGACATCCCGACCGCCGACGAGATCGGCCGCGAGTTCGAGCAGTTCCTCGCCGAACGGGAGGGGGACGCCTGAGGGGCGGGGTTCCTGAGGCCGGGGTTCCTGAGCGGCGGGGACGTCGAAGGGCGCGGACGCGCGTGCCGTGTCCTGCCGTGCCGGGTCGCGCTCGGGCGCTTTCCCGGCAGGATCTAGGCTGCGCTCATGCTTTCGGTACTTTCGGTAGGGCTGACCGGCGGGATCGCCGCCGGCAAGAGTGAGGTGTCCCGGCTGCTCGTGTCGTACGGGGCGGTGCTGATCGACTCCGACCGGATCGCCCGCGAGGTGGTCGAGCCGGGCACCGACGGGCTCGCCGCCGTCGTCGCCGCCTTCGGGACCGGAGTCCTCGCCCCGGACGGCAGCCTCGACCGGGCACGCCTCGGCGCGCTCGTCTTCTCCGACCGGGAAGGCCTGCGCACCCTCAACGGCATCGTCCACCCGCTCGTACGGGAGCGCTCCGCGGCCCTGCAGGCGGCGGCCCCGCCCGGTTCCGTCGTCGTCAACGACGTGCCCCTCCTCGTCGAGAACGGCCTCCAGTCCCTCTACGACCTCGTCGTCGTCGTCGACGCGAGCCCCGAGACGCGACTGCGACGGCTCACCGAGGACCGCGGCATGAGCGAGGACGACGCCCGCGCCCGCATGGCCGCGCAGGCCACGCGCGAGCAGCGCCTCGCCGCCGCCGACGTCGTGATCCCCAACGACGGCACGCGCGAGCAGCTGGCCGAGCGGGTGCGGGAGGTGTGGCGGTCGCTGGAGCGGCGGGCGCGGGGGCAGTCGCCGGAGCGGCCCGCGACGGGGGACTGAGCGCGCGCCCCGCGGGGGAGGAATACGCGCGGGCGCTCGCGTGTTGCGCCCGTGCCGGGAGAGGAGGACCCGCTGTGCCCGCGAACAGCCCCGAGGACCACGTCATCGACTACCGCGCCGCCGAGCAGTTGCTCGCCGCCAAGGACCCGCGCGGCGCGATCAAGCTGCTCGACAACGTGATCGCCGCGCACCCAGAGAACACCGCCGCGCGCCTGCTGCGCGCCCGCGCCTTCTTCGCGGGGGCGCAACTGCGAGGCGCCGAACTGGAATTCAGCCTCGTCCTGGAACGCGAGCCGGACAACGCCTTCGCGCACTTCGCCCTCGCCCGCACCTTCGAGCGCGCCAACCGCCCCGAGGCGGCACAGCGCCACTTCCGCCTCGCGGCGGCGCTGGACCCGCGTCCCGACTACCTGCGGGCAGCGAACTTCGGCGGAGCGGGCGAGGCGGGGCAGGGCTGAGCGGGCGGCACCCGTCACGGGGCTGATGGGGTGGGCTCAGCGCCACGGGGACGGGGGCTGCCGGTTCTTGCGCAGCCGTACGGAGACGACGACGAGGTCGATCGTCACGAGCAGCCACAACGCCGCGCTCACGGCCGCCCACCCCGGGTGCCCGGTGAGGACGAAGACCACCGTCGCCGCGATCGTCACCACCTCGCCCCACACGCTGAGCGCGAGCCGCAGC
This sequence comes from Streptomyces sp. NPDC088923, assembly GCF_044749745.1. Classification (NCBI taxonomy): domain Bacteria; kingdom Bacillati; phylum Actinomycetota; class Actinomycetes; order Kitasatosporales; family Streptomycetaceae; genus Streptomyces; species Streptomyces sp. NPDC088923. The sequence goes on from NZ_JBIVIO010000001.1 coordinate 2,278,935, forward strand.
CCCAGCGGGCTGCGCGCGGTGAGCGGCTCCGTGCCGCCGCGCCCGGGACGCTCGGTGTTCGCCCTGGTCAGATGGCCACCGGCGGCCGCTGACGTCCGGTGGTGGTGCACGTGATGTGTTCCAGCAGGCATGGCTTTCACCGCTCCCTCGTAGGGGCTCTCCTTCCGGTGTACCTCGTTCGGGTGAGGAAGGGAAACGGGGAACCGCGCCCGCCGGCGAGCCGTTGCCCGGACAGGAGCGCCGCGTGAGGAGCCGGTGCCGAGGGAGGGAGCGGGCACATGACGAGTGAGGGGACGACGACCGCGTACCGGCCGGGCTACGGGGCGAGCGGGCCGGGCGCGCTGACCCCGGACGGCTGCGCGGTCGAGCTGTACAAGCGGCTGCCGGTACGGGACGAGCCGGACGTCATCGCCTCCGTCGCCCCGCCGGGCGCGCGCCTCCTGGAGCTGGGCTGCGGCGCGGGCCGCGTCACGCGTCCCCTGGTGGAGCGCGGCTTCGACGTGACGGCGGTGGACGAGTCGGCGGCGATGCTCGCCGAGGTGCGCGGGGCGCGGACGGTGTGCTCCCCGATCGAGCGGCTGGACCTCGCGGAGACCTTCCCCCTGGTCCTGCTCGCCTCCTTCCTCATTCACGCGGGGGACGCGGAGGTGCGGCGCGGTCTGCTGCGCGCATGCCGCCGCCACCTCGCCCCGGGCGGCAGCCTGCTGCTCCAGCGCGAGCCCGCCGACGCCCACGACGGCCTCCCGCGCGAGCGGCACGACCCGGGTTTCACCACCCGGATCGTCTCCTCGGTGCCCTACGCCGAAAGGGTCCGCCAGGTGCGCGCCGAGTACGTCTTCCCCGACGCGACCTGGACGCAGACCTTCCTCTCGCGCCTCCTGGACGACGAGGAGTTCGCCGGGGTGCTCGCGGAGGAGGGGCTGCGTGCGGTGGAGCGGCTGAGCGCGGACGGTGTGTGGTGGCGGGCCGTCGCGGCCTGAGGGCCCGGGCGGAGCGGGCGCTCCGGATGCGCCCGCTCCGCCCGGGGCGGTGCTCAGGAGTTGGGGACGGTGTCCTCGAAGGCCGTGCCGGCCGTGCGGTAGGCGGCGATCTCCGTGTTCACCTGCTGCGGGGTGAGGACCTGGTCCTTGACGTGCAGGACGTAGTCGATCTGCTCGTCGTAGGCGCGCGGGGTCGTCGAGGTCTGGCCCGCGAGGTCGATGAGCCACTGGTTGAAGTTGATCGACATGGGCGTCTCGGGCAGGTACTTGGCGTCGTGGGTGCCGAACTCGGCGCCGTCGATGTAGTACGTGATCCGCTGGTTGTCGATCGTGAGGACGAGGTCGTGCCAGCCCGCGTAGGACTGGCGGGACTCGGTGTGCTGGTTGACGGCCTCCCAGGGGTCGGGCCGGTAGGTCTCCCAGGAGGTCGTGTACATGATGTTGCCGCTCTCGCCCCAGCCGCCGTTGGGCAGGTACTCGAAGTCGTACTCGCCGTAGTCGTCGTCCATCGGGGCCTTGAGGGCGTTGATGGTGAAGAAGGTCTGCACGAGGTGGTCGCCGTCGGGGCCGCTCTTCGGCGCGTCGGAGAACTTCACCCGGGCCGCGTAGGTGCCGTTCTTGAACTTCGTCGCCTTGGTGAGGACTTCGGTGTGCACGGTGGACTCGCCCGTGCCGGCCGTGGAGGTCTCCAGGTTCATGACGGTGTTGGTGCCGTCCTTCGGGAAGGTCACCTTGCGCGGGTCCCACGTGGCCCCGGCGACCCCGGGCCCGCCGGAGTTGGAGCGCACACTCCAGCCGTGCGCGTCGAGCCCCGGGTCGGTCGACGAGGTGTAGGAGAAGTCGTCGAAGAGGGTGGCGCCGTCACCGGGCGGGTCGGTGGGGTCGGTCGGGTCCGTGGGATCGGTGGGGTCGGTCGGCCCGTTGCCCTCCGGCGCCGTGCCCCAGACCTGGGTGCCGTTCAGGCTCGCGGTGACCTTGTCCCAGGCCCCGTACGAGGTCTTCGCGGCGCTGAAGGAGTAGTCGTCGTTCTGGTTGAGCGGGCCCCAGTCGGCCCGGTAGAAGCGGAGCTGGAGATCGCCCGTGTCGGCGCCGGGGGCGAGGGTGCCCGCGCCGGAGGTGAAGCCGATCTCCAGGTAGCGGTCCGCGGTGGAGGTGGGGTGGGCGAGGGTGCCGAACGTGCCGGTGACGTTCGCGCAGCCCTTCACGGCCCAGGAGCACGCGAAGCGGTAGGCGGCGGCGTTGTCGGAACGGAAGTAGTACCGCAGCTTGACCTGACTGAGACTGACCGAGCCGCTGCCGGAGTTGACGACCTTGAACCACGGTTCGGCCTGGTCGGCTCCGGTCGAGCTCTGCCGGTACTGGACGGTGACCGGCTCCCCGGCCGCCTGCGCGGGCAGGGCGGTGAGCGCGGAGCCGACGAGCCCCGCGCCGAGGGCCGCCGCGAGGAGCAGTCTGCGACGGCGGGCGGGGCGGGAGACGGTACGGGGGACGGCGTGCGATGTGCTGCTGGGCAGGGGGGACATCAGCCGGTTTCCTCTCCGGTGGGTGGGGTGTCACTGACCCGGTCCGCGCCCCGGACGCCGAGGGCGTCGAGGCGGAGCCGGTGGCGGGTGAGGCGCGCGCCGAAGTCGTCCCAGTCGCGCCGTGGCGACCAGGCACGCTCGGCGAGCGCGCTGAGCCGGGGGAAGGCGAGGTACTCCAGGTGGGCCGGGGTCGGCGCGTACTCGCTCCACAGCTGCGCCTGCCGCCCGACGACCTGCCGGGCCGCCTCGGGTTCCCAGCCCGGCGGGACGGGATCGGCCTCGTACACCTGGCGCAGGGTGAGCAGCCCGGGCTGGCCGGGGGGTTCGCCGGGGCCTGGACGCTGCGGGTAGTCGAGGTAGCTGATGCGGTACGCGGACGTGATGACCGGGTGGCCGCGGCGGGCAGCGGCGAGGCCGTGGTCCGTTTCGCGCCAGGGCAGCACGGTGAACCCCGGGGGCAGGTCGGTGCCGTTCTCGCTCCAGCCGAACGGGACGCGGCCGTGCGCGGCGAGGTGCCGCCCGACCTGCGCGAGGAACCAGCCGCGCAGCGCGTCCGGGCCCGGCAGCCGCTCGGCGCGCACCCGGTCCAGGGCGCTGGGCGCGTGGTGCCACTCGGTGGTCGGGCACTCGTCGCCGCCGACGTGCACGTGGGGCGAGGGGAAGACGTCCATGACCTCGTCCAGCACCGTACGGACGAAGTCGAGGGACTCCTCGCCCATGCCGAGCACCGTGTCGCACACGCCCCACCGGGTCCACACCGGGAGCGTTCGCGCCGGATCGTTGCCCAGGCGCGGGTACGCGGCGATCGCGGCCCGCGTGTGCCCGGGCACCTCGATCTCCGGGACGATCTCGACGCCGCGCGCCTCGGCGTAGGCGACGAGGCCGCGCAGTTCGGCCGTCGTGTACGCGCCGCCGTGCGGCACGCCGTCGCCGAGCGTCTCGGCGCGCACGCCGCCGACCTCCGTGAGGCGGGGCAGCGCCGGGACCGGCATGCGCCAGCCCTGGTCGTCGGTGAGGTGCAGTTGCAGGACGTTGAGCTTGTGCAGGGCGAGGAGGTCGACGAGCCGGCGCAGCCACGAGACGGGCTGGAAGTGCCGCGCCACGTCGATCATGAAGCCGCGGCGGGGCAGCAGCGGCCGGTCGGTGATCTCCACGCAGGGCAGTTCCCAGCGCTCCGCGCGCACCGCGCCGGGCAGCAGCGCCTCGAGGGGCAGGAGTTGCCGCAGCGTCTGCACCCCGTGCAGGAGACCGGCCGGGCGGGCCGCGCGCAGCAGCACCGCGTCGGGGGCCACGGTGAGCCCGTACCCCTCCTCGCCGGTGCCGCCGAGCGCGGGATCGAGCGCGAGGATGATCTGCCCGTCGGGCGCCGCGGGGAGGGCGAAGCCGGTGGCGGGCGTGAGCAGTTCGCGCAGCAGCGCGGCCGCGCTCTCGGCGCCCGGTGCGATACGGACGGCCGTGTCGGGGCCGAGGGCGAAGCTGCCGAAGCGGCGCGCGAGTTTGAGCGGCCGGGGCACGAGCGCGAGGGGCTCGCGGGGGGCGGGCATACGGGAGCCTTTCGAGGGGGGTGCGGGCATGTGGGCAGGGCGGGATGGCGTGGGGCGCTTCGGTGGTGGCGGCCCGTGTGCGGGCGTGGCGGTGGCGGCCCGTGTGCGGGCGTGGCGGTGGTGGCCGCCCGTGCGGGGGTGGCGGCTTTCGCCACGTACCGGTCTCGCCGTGGGTGGTGCCTCGCGGGGGTGCCTCGGGCCTCAGCCCTTGACCGCTCCGCTCGTGAGGCCGGCGCCGACCCGGCGCTGGAGGACGAGGAAGAGGACGAGGACGGGGAGCGCGAAGAGCGTCGAAGCGGCCATCGTGGCGCCCCAGTCGGTGCCGAAGACGTTGGAGAAGGAGGAGAGCCAGACGGGCAGGGTGCGGTCGTCCTGGTTCTTGATGATCAGCATGTTGGCGAAGGCGAACTCGTTCCACGCCGTGATGCAGCCGAAGAGCGAGGTCGCGAGGAGGCCGGGGGCGAGGAGCGGGAGCGTGACGCGGCGGAAGGCGGCGGCACGGGTGCAGCCGTCGACCTGTGCCGCCTCCTCCAGCTCGGGCGGGATGCCGCTGAGGAAGGACCGCAGCGTCACGATGGTGAAGGGCAGGGTCAGCATGAACGAGACGAGCGTGAGCATCGAGAGGCGGTCGAGCATCCCGGCGTCCCGCGCGATGATGTACATCGGGATGAGCAGCGCTTCCCAGGGGGCGACCTGGGCGACGAAGACGAGCAGGATGAAGGCGCGCCGCCCGCGCCAGCGCAGCCGGGCCACGGCGTAGGCGGCGGCGAGCGCGATGACCAGGGCGAGCAGTACCGAACCGGCCGTGACGAGCAGGCTGTTGCGCCAGAACCCCCAGAAGCCGTCCGCGTGCACGGCGTCCGAGAAGTGGTCGAGGGTGAGGCTCGTCGGGAAGAAGACGGGCGTCTCGGACTGGATCTGCGCGTTCGGCTTGAGCGCCGTGAGGACCATCCAGTAGACGGGGAAGACGCTCAGGACGAAGACGACGGCGGCGGCGAGGCCGCGCAGGGCGGTGCGGGTGAGGCGGCGGTTGCGCGCGGGCCTCGGGGCGGGCCGGGCCTTCACCGGTGTGAGGGCGGGCAGCGGCGGGGCCGCGGGGGCGGTCATGACTCGGCCTCCTGGCGGAACATGCTGCGCAGGTAGGCGATGAGGACGCCGACGAGGAGCAGCACGGTGAGGGTGGAGATCGCGGCGCCGAGGTCGTAGCGGTGCAGGGCCTGCGCGACCTGGTAGGCGTAGACGGGCAGTGTCGTGGTCGCCGAGTCGGGACCGCCCTTGCTCAGCGCCCAGATCTGCGCGAAGCAGCGGAAGACCCAGATCACCTCCAGGCACAGCACGAGCCCGAAGACCGGCCGGAGCAGCGGCAGGGTGACCGAGCGGAAGATCCGCCAGGCCCCGGCGCCGTCCATACGCGCGGACTCGGTGAGTTCGGCGGGGACGGTGAGCAGCGCGGCGTGCAGCGTGATCGCGACGAACGGCACGGACTGCCACGTGATGAGCAGGACGAGGACGGTGAAGGTCGCGGGGCCGTGCGCGAACCACGCGTAGTCGTGGAAGGAGTCGAGACCGAGCTTCGTGAGCGCCCAGTTGACGACGCCGAGCCGCGAGGAGAAGAGCCACTGGAAGACCGTCGTCGTCGCGATGACGGGGCTCGCCCAGGCGAGGACCAGTCCACTGAGGACGAGCGTGCGCGAGAGGCGCCCGAGCGAGCGGAGCAGCAGCGCGACGAGCGTTCCGATACCGAGGATCAGTACGACGTTGACGAGCGTCCACAGCAGCGTGCGCCGCACGACCCGCCAGAACTCCGGGTCCTTGAGGACCTCTTGGTAGTTGCCGAAGCCGGCGCCGCTCGCCCCGCCGCGGATCAGCTCACCCATCCCGAAGTGCTGGAAGGAGATGACGAGGTTGCGCACGAGGGGGTAGCCGAGCAGGAGCGCGGCGCCGAGTACGGTCGGGGCGATGAGGAGGTACGGCCACAGGGCGGCGAGGCGGGCGCGGGCACTCCGTGCGACGCGCGGGCCCCGCGTGCTTCCTCGGGTCCCTGGGCTCCGTTCGCCCTGCTCGTCCGGTCCGCCCTGACCGGTCGCGGGAGGCGCGGCGGCGCGGGGGGCCTCCGGGGTGCGCCCGCGCGCACCCCGGAGCGTGCCGTGGGTGCTGCTCACTTCTTGAGGGTCTTGGTGATCGAGGCGGAGGCGTCCTTCGCGGCCTTCGCCGGGTCGGTGCCGGTGAGGACGGCGGTCATGTAGCCCTTGATCGGGTTGGTCGCCTCGACGGCGGCCCACTCGGGGGAGTTGGGCGTCGCGTGGCCCCGGGCCGCGCCCGCGGCCATCGCCGCGGTGCCCTCGTCGTCGGCGACGACCTTCGAGAGCGAGGTGCGGTTGGGCACGTAACTCATCGTCTTGGCCATGTCCGTCTGCCACTTCGTCCCGGCGAGGGCCTTGATCACCTGGTAGGCGGCGTCCTGGTGCGCGGACGCCTCCGGGATCACGAGGTCGGAGCCGCCGGTGAAGACGGAGCCGGGCTTGCCCGCGTCCTTGCCCGGCACGGGGAAGAAGCCGATCTTGCCCTTGAGCGCGGGCGTCGACTCCTCGACGATCTTCGCGCCGCCGGGGACGGAGACGACCTGTGCGACATCGCCCTTGGCGAAGACGTCGGCCTGCGGGGGCTTCGCCTCGTCGGAGTCCTTCGGTCCCTTGCCGAGCGACTGGAGACTCTTGTAGAAGGCCATGCCCTTGAGCGCCTCGGGGGAGTCGAGCGCGCCCTTCCAGGAGTCGCCGTCCTTGACCGCGAGGTCGCCGCCCTCGTCCCAGATGAACCCGGCGAGGGTGTACCAGTTCTGCCCGGGGAGGTAAATGCCCTGGGTCTTGCCCTTGTTGAGCTTGCGTGTATCGCTCAGCCACTCGTCCCGCGTGGTCGGGGGCTTCGTGATGCCGGCCTTGGCGAAGAGGTCCTTGTTGTAGAGCACGACGCGGTTGGCGGCGTACCAGGGGATGCCGTACTGCTTCCCGTCGATCTTTCCCGGCTCCGCGAGACCGGGCAGCCAGTCCCCGCCCTTGAGGTCGGTGACGCGGTCGCTGAGGTCCTTGACCCCGCCGCTCGCCGCGTACTGCGCGACCTGCGTGTTACCGACCTCGATGACATCGGGCGCGTCGTTGCTGGCGAGGGCCGCGGTGACCTTCTCACCGATGCCGTCCCACTCCTGTATCTGGACGTCGAGCTTGATCTTCTCGTGCCGCTGCTCGAAGTCCTTGGTGAACCGGCCGAGGAAGTCCTCGGAGACGCTGTCCCGCATGACCCACACGGTGACCTTCTCCGGGCTCTTGGCCGTCCCGGAGCCGTCACCGCTGCCGCTGTCGCCGTCGTCGGAACAGGAGGTCAGACCCGTGAGTCCCGCGAGACTCAGCGCGAGGACAAGCGGGGGAGTGGTAAGCCGCAGCTTCATGGGCACCTCATCAAGGAGTTGACCAGTTGACCACTGGTCAGTGGGTGAGCAAGAAGGTGACACAAGGGGACGGTGGCGTCAAGAGCCTTGTGCGGCTTGGGGAATGAGGGGGTGGGGGGTTGGGGTGAGTGGTGTGACGGGGGGTGTTCCGGGGTGCGGCTGGGGGTGGGAAGGGTGGGGAGGCGAGGGGGTGCTGTGCCAATTCCCTGACCAGTAGGGTTCACTGGTCAAGTCGGTGGATCGGCGGTCATGATGGGGTGGCTGGTGGCTGGTGGCTGGTGGTCGGCTGGACGTCTCGTGGCTGGCCGGCTGGTGGCCGGTGTGCGGTCACTGGCGGATCGGCTGGTCGGTCGGTGGCCGGTGTGCTGGTCCGTAGTGGTGGTGAGAGGCGAAACGGGAGGCGGGCGACGATGGTGGAGCACGAGGCGGGGGGAGTGCCGGGAGTGGGCGCGGATGCTGTGGCCGAGGGTGCGGCGGGAGCTCAGGTCGCGGCGGGGGGCGGTGTCGGGGCGGCCGGGGGCGGGAGCGGTTCCCGGGCGGCCGGTGGTGGAAGCGGTTCCGGGGCGGCCGGTGGGGGTGGTGCCGGTCCCGGAGGGGGCGCGGTGCCGAAACGCGAACGGGTGCGGGAGTACCTGCTCTCCCTCGTGGAGGCGCGGGCGCCCGGCGAGGCGATCCCGTCGGAGCGGACGCTCAGCGCCCAACTCGGCGTCTCGCGCCCGACCTTGCGCGCCGCGGTGGACGAACTCGTCGCCACCGGGCTGCTGCGCCGCGAGCACGGACGCGGCATGTTCGTCGCCCCCGCGAAGATCACCCAGGAACTCGTCTCGGACGACGGCACGCTCTCGGTGCCTCTCGCGCAGGGGACGTGGTCGAGCCGCGTCCTGGAGCACTCGGTGATCCAGGCCGGGGCACGGATCGGCCGTCGGCTGCGCCTGTCACCCGCCGCCCGTCTCGTCTACATCGCCCGGCTGCGCCTCGTCGACGGCCACCCCATGGCCATCGAGCACCTCCACATCCCGCAGGACCTCGTCCCCGGCCTGTCGGCGGGCGAACTGGAGGCCGGTGACCTGTACGAACACCTCCGCGAGAGCCACCAAGTGGAGGTGCACGAAGCGACCCAGTCCATCGAGCCGACCGTCGTCAACGAGGCCGAGGCCGACGTCCTCGACGTCCCGCTCCTCTCCCCGGCCCTCCTCATCGAACGTCTCACGACCGACACGACGGGCCGCCCGGTCGAGTACGTCCACTCCGTCTACCGGGGGGACCGCTACCGCATCGTCTCCCGCCTCGCTCTCGGCCCGGCCCGTGACACCACCCACCCCACGGCCCACCACCCCGGCATCCCTCCGGGCGACCTGGCCCCGGCGGACATCATCGGCTCCTCCACGGTGGGGGACGTCCAGGGAGGCTGAGGGTGAGGCGGAGCGGAGCGGGGCGGGGCGGGGCGCTGGACGTCAACTGCGGGGTGCGGGGTGCGGGGTGCGGGGTGCGGGGTGCGGCGTGCGGGGTGCCGGATGGCGGGCCCGGGTGCCGGATGCCCAGTGCCGGGCGCCGGGTCCGGACGCTTGGTGCCGGGTCCGGTTGCCGGGTATCGGATGCTGGCGAGGCCAGTGCGGCGTGCCGGTCCGGCCCCTCGGCTCGCTCAGCCCCGTTCCCGTCCCGCCTCCCACTCGTACGACGGCGGCTGGGGCATGCCCAGCCCGGCGCCGCGCAGCCGCTCCATCTCGCGCCGGTCGCGCTTGGTGGGCCGGCCCGCCCCGCGGTCCCTGATACCGGCCGGCGCGACAGCCGCGCGAGGCGGTGGGGGTGGGCTGTTGTCCTCGTAGCACGTGACCGCGACGGGCGCGCCGACGCGCTTGCGGAGCAGGCCCCGTACCACGAGCACCCGGTCGCGCCCCTCGTGCCGCAAGCGCACCTCGTCACCGACCCGGACGCCCGCCGCTGCCTTGGCCGGGGCGTTGTTGACGCGTACGTGCCCGGCCCGGCAGGACGCGGTCGCCGCCGACCGCGTCTTCACCATCCGCACCGCCCACAGCCACACATCGACCCGCACACTCCCGGACTCCGTCCCCACCTCGCTCACCATGCCTCCGAGCCTAAACGGCGCCACCGACGACGGGCCCGGCTCGGCGGGGGAGTACGCCAGGAGCGGACTACTCCGGACGGTCACCACGCTTTCGAGTGAGAGAAATAATGACTTCGGCGAAGTTATCCACAGATTTCGGTGGGTGGCGCTGGAGGGGGTCGGAGCGCTGGAAGAATTGATGCAGGGGCGCCCCCCTGGGAGGGCGGGGGACTGTCCTCAGCCCTGCGCGCGAAAGCTACCCTCCCCCCATGCCCACCCCACCCCCACCCACGACCCCCGCCTCCTCCCCGCCCCCGAAGCCCGCACCCACCCCGGCTTCCTCCCCGCCGCCCACGCCCTGCTCGCCTCCCTCGTCCGGGACGGGGCCGCCCTCGGCTGGACCGAGCCGCCCCCTTACGACGAGGTCGCCGCGCTGCTCGACGCCGTGTGCGAGGAGGCCGCGCTCGGGGACGCGGCGCTGCGGGCCGCGTACGACGGGCCCCGCCTGCTCGGTCTCGGCTGGTGGCGGCGCTACTCCCGTCCCACCCACCGCCCCCACGCCGACCTGGAGAAACTCGCCGTCGACCCGGCCGCGTCGGGCCGGGGCCTGGGCCGCGCGCTCGCCGAAGCCCTCGTCAGCGAGGCCCGCGCCGCCGCTGTCGAGGTCCTCACCCTCGACGCACGCGGCGACAACACCCGCGCCCTGAGCCTCTACCGCTCCCTCGGCTTCACCGAGTACGGCCGCATCCCCGCGTTCGTCGCGGTCGGCACCCGCCGCTACGACAAGGTCTTCTGCGCGTACGACCTGCGCACCCCGCCCGATCCCGCGCACCGCACCCTCGCCCGCGTCGTACGCACCAGCGCCTCGCCGGCGCGATGGGACGCCTGGACCCCCGAGGGGCAGTACCTGCTCCTCCACTACCGGCGCGGCAGCGGCACCGTCGAGCGCCATCCCGGGCCCGGCCCCGAGCAGTGGACCGAGGAGTCCTGTAAGGAGGGCCGCTCGGCGGTCCTCGCCACCTGGGACGACGGCACCGGCGGAGCCACGATCGGTCTCCCGGCCTTCCTCGCGGCGAGCGGCCTCACCCTGGCTCCGGACGCGGAGACCTCCGACGCCCCTTGAGGCCCGCGCAAGGCTCTCCCGATCGCACCTCTCAGCCTTCCCCCAACCCCGCCTCCCGGCCCGCTTCCCGCAAGACCCCCCGCAGCATCTCCGGGGTCAGCCGCCCCGTGAACGTGTTGCGCTGGCTCACGTGGTAGCACCCGAAGACGTCGAGCGAGGCGCCCCCGTCCCGCGCCGGCAACCGCACCCTGGCGCCGTGGCCGAAGGCGGGGCGCGGGCGGGGCACCTCCCAGGCCGCCGCCGCGAAGGCCGGAAGAGCGGCCTGCCAGCCGAAGCCCCCGAGGACCACGACCGCGCGCAGCGTCGGCCGCAGCAGCGTCAGCTCCTCCACCAGCCAGTGCCGGCACGTGTCACGCTCCTGCGGCGTCGGCCTGTTCGCCGGTGGCGCGCAGTGCACCGGGGACGTCAGCCGGGTCCCGCGCAGGCGCAGGCCGTCGTCGGCCGCGCGCGGTCGCGGCGCGCTCGCGAGGCCGCTGTCGTACAGGGCGCGGAAGAGTACGTCGCCCGCGCGATCGCCCGTGAACATCCGTCCCGTACGGTTCCCGCCGTGCGCCGCCGGGGCGAGCCCGACGACGAGGAGCCGCGCGTCCTCCGGCCCGAAACCGGGCACGGGCCGCGCCCAGTACTCCTCGTCCGTGAACGCCGCCCGCTTCACCCGGCCCACTTCCTCTCGCCAGGCCACCAGACGCGGACAGGCACGGCACCGCGTGATGTCCGCGTCGAGCGCGTGCAGGTCCCCGCCCGCACCGTCATGGACCCCGTCACCCAGAACCATGCCCCCACCGTAGGCCCCTCCACCCGGCCCACCGCGGAACGCGCCCCGCCGCACGAGCGCCTCGCCACCGCCCCACGACCAGCGCCCGATCCACGCCCTGCCCCCCACGACCGGGCCCCAAACGCACCACGGCCCCGCATGCACAAGGCACACGGGGCCGTGGTCGACGGACGTCAGCCCGCCACACGGTGCGCGGACGTCAGCCCGCCACGTGGTGCACAGACATCAGCCCGCACACCCCCTACCGGCATCAGCCCTTCAGCGACGCCAGCGCCTCGTTGAAGGTCGCCGACGGGCGCATGACCGCCGCCGACTTCGCGGCGTCGGGACGGTAGTAGCCGCCGATCTCCGCCGGGGAGCCCTGGACGGCGATCAGCTCGCCGACGATCTTCTCCTCGTCGGCAGCGAGCTTCTCGGCCAGCGGGCCGAAGGCGGCCGCCAGCTCCGTGTCCTCGGTCTGCGCGGCCAGCTCCTGGGCCCAGTACTTGGCGAGGTAGAAGTGGCTGCCGCGGTTGTCGATGCCGCCGAGCTTGCGGCTCGGCGACTTGTCCTCGTTGAGGAAGGTGCCGGTGGCGCGGTCGAGGGTGTCCGCGAGGATCTGGGCGCGCGCGTTGCCGGTCTTCTGCGCGAGGTGCTCGAAGCTCACCGCGAGCGCGAGGAACTCACCGAGCGAGTCCCAGCGCAGGTAGTTCTCCTTGACGAGCTGCTGCACGTGCTTCGGGGCCGAGCCGCCCGCACCGGTCTCGAAGAGGCCGCCGCCGTTCATGAGCGGGACCACGGAGAGCATCTTGGCGCTGGTGCCCAGCTCCAGGATCGGGAAGAGGTCGGTGAGGTAGTCGCGCAGCACGTTGCCGGTCACCGAGATGGTGTCCTCGCCGCGGCGGATGCGCTCCAGGGAGTACGCGATGGCGTCCTCGGGCGACTTGATCTCGATGGTCAGGCCCTCGGTGTCGTGCTCCGGGAGGTACTGCTTGACCTTCGCGATGAGCTGCGCGTCGTGGGCGCGGGTCTCGTCGAGCCAGAAGACGGCGGGGGTCCCGGTGGCGCGGGCGCGCGTCACGGCGAGCTTGACCCAGTCGCGGATCGGGGCGTCCTTCGTCTGGCACATGCGGAAGATGTCGCCCGCGCCGACGGCCTGCTCCAGTACGGCCTCGCCGGCCTTGTTCAGGACGCGGACGGTGCCGGTGACCGGGATCTCGAAGGTCTTGTCGTGGCTGCCGTACTCCTCGGCCTTCTGCGCCATGAGGCCGACGTTCGGCACCGAGCCCATCGTGGCCGGGTCGTAGGCGCCGTGCGCACGGCAGTCGTCGATCACGACCTGGTAGATGCCGGAGTAGCTGCTGTCCGGAATGACGGCGAGCGTGTCCGCTTCCTTGCCGTCCTTGTCCCACATGTGACCGGAGGTACGGATCATGGCGGGCATCGAGGCGTCGACGATGACGTCCGAGGGGACGTGCAGGTTCGTGATGCCCTTGTCCGAGTCGACCATCGCGAGCGCGGGGCCCTCGGCCAGCTCGGCCTCGAAGGACTCCTTGATCTTCTGGCCCTCGGGGAGCCCGTCGATGCCCTTGAGGATGCCGCCGAGCCCGTCGTTCGGGGTCAGGCCGGCAGCCGCGAGCTGCTCACCGTAGGCAGCGAACGTCTTCGGGAAGAAAGCGCGCACGACGTGACCGAAGATGATCGGGTCGGAGACCTTCATCATCGTCGCCTTGAGGTGCACCGAGAAGAGCACGCTCTCGGCCTTGGCCCGCGCGACCTGCGCGGTCAGGAACTCGCGCAGCGCGGCCACGCGCAGCACGGAGGCGTCGACGACCTCGCCGGCGAGTACGGGTACGGACTCGCGCAGCACGGTCGTCGAGCCGTCGTCGCCGTTCAGCTCGATGCGCAGGCTGTCGTCGGCCGGGAGGACCGCGGACTTCTCGGTCGAGCGGAAGTCGTCGTTCGTCATCGTCGCGACGTTCGTCTTCGACTCGGGGGTCCAGGCGCCCATGCGGTGCGGGTGCGCCTTCGCGTAGTTCTTCACCGACGCGGGGGCGCGGCGGTCGGAGTTGCCCTCGCGCAGGACCGGGTTGACGGCCGAGCCCTTGACCTTGTCGTAGCGGGCGCGGACGTCATTGTCCTGGTCCGTCCTCGGGTCGTCCGGGTAGTCCGGCAGCGCGTAGCCCTGCGCCTGGAGCTCGGCGATCGCGGCCTTGAGCTGCGGGATCGACGCCGAGATGTTCGGCAGCTTGATGATGTTCGCCTCGGGCGTCTGCGCGAGGCGGCCCAGCTCGGCGAGGGCGTCCTCGATGCGCTGGCCCTCCTCCAGCCACTCCGGGAAGCTCGCGATGATGCGGCCGGACAGCGAGATGTCGCGGCTCTCCACGCCGACCCCGGCGGTGGAGGCGTACGCCTCGATGACCGGCAGGAACGAGTACGTCGCCAGCGCGGGCGCCTCGTCGGTGTGCGTGTAGATGATGGTCGAGTCAGTCACCGGGTGCTCCGCTCCGTCTCCACTGTCTGCGTCTTGCTGGTACTGCGGGTGTCGCTGATGCTGCGGGGTACTGCTTGTGTTGCCTGTGTTGCTTGTGTGCGGGTCTTGCCTGTCTTGCTTCGCGTCTTTTCAATATTGCTCGATATCAAGATATCCCGAGAGGGCGGCTCTCCCGAAAGGGCCCTTCGTCCTGCGGACGGCGGCACCCCCGACGCCCCCGGCCCGGTACGGTCCCGGGCCGCCATATCCCCTCGCCCCGCCCCGCGCCCCTCTCGTATGCTGCGGGGATGCCCGCCCCCGTACCGCTGCACGCGGACTCCGCCCCGTACGCCCACGGCCATCTCCCCACCGACGACGGACACGAGCTGTACTGGGAGACGTGCGGCAATCCGGCGGGCCTGCCCGCCCTCGTCCTGCACGGGGGCCCCGGCTCCGGCTGCTCGCCCCGCTTCCGGCGGTACTTCGACCCGGCCCGCTACCGGATCGTGCTGCTCGACCAGCGCGGCGCCGGCCGCAGCCGCCCGCACGCCTCCGAGCCCGCGCACGACCTCGCCACCAACACCACCGCGCACCTCATCGCCGACCTGGAGGCGCTCCGCGCGCACCTCGGCATCGACCGCTGGCTCGTCTGGGGCGGCTCCTTCGGCTCCTTCCTCGGCCTGCGGTACGCGCAACTCCACCCCGCACGCGTACGGGCCCTCGTCCTCACCGGCGTCGCGACCGGCAGCCGCGCCGAGGTCGAGGTCCTCACCCGGGGCCTCGGCCGCTACTTCCCCGAAGCCTTCGCACGTTTCCGCGCCGGTGTGCCCGAGGCCGCGCGCGACGGCGACCTCGCGGCCGCGTACCGCGACCTCCTCGCCTCGCCCGATCCGGCCGTACGCGCCCTCGCCGCACGCGACTGGACGGACTGGGAGACGGCGATCATGCCCGCCGCGCCCCGCTCCGAACCCCGCTACGAGGACCCCCGCTTCCGCCTCGGCTTCGTCCGCACCGTCACGCACTACTGGAGCCACGACCACTTCCTCGGCGGCGACGAGGTGATCCTCCGCGAGGCCCACCGCCTGCACGGCATCCCCGGCACCCTCGTCCAGGGCCTCCTGGACCCCGGCAACCTCACCGGCGCCGTCCACCGACTCGCCGCCGCCTGGCCCGAGGCGAGCCTGCACGTCGTCAACGACGGCGTCCACGGCGCGAACGCCGAGATGGCCGGGCATCTCGTCGCCGCGACCGACCACTACGCGGACGAGGCGGAGGCAGGGGCCTGAAGCGCGCGGGCGCCGGGGCGGCACCCCCGTCACCGCGCCCGCCCCGTCGCTTCAGTCCCGCCCCCAGCTGCAGCCCCGCCCCCGCCCCCGCTCCCGCCCCCGGCTCAGCCGAACGTCACCGGCAGCACCGCGTGCTCGGTGAAGACACCGAACGTCCGGAAACCGAGCCCCCGGTACAGCGGCTCACCCTCCTCGCTCGCCTGGAGCACCGCCGTCCCGAAGCCCGCGTCCCGCGCCGCCCGCAGCGCGGCGAGCGTCACCGCCGTCCCATGACCGCGCCGCCGGAACCCGGCCCGCGTCGACACGTTGTACAGCCCCGCGACCCCGTCCGACAGGAACACCTCCGCGCTCGCCACGACCTCGCCCGCCACCTCGCCCACGAAGAGCAGCGCCGGAGAAGCGGGGCGCAGCAACGCCTTCGCCGAATCCGCGTAGAAACGCGTGACGGTCGCCGCGGGCGGCTCCCAGTTCGCCGCGACGACCGCGGCGAACGCCGCCAGATCCCCCGGCGTCCGCACCCGCCGCACCACGAGCCCGTCCCGCGCCACGGGCCGGGGCAGCGCCCGCCGCAGGCTCCGCGCCATCGCCTCCTCGCGCGCGGTGACGGGCGCCCCGGCCGCGGTGAGCAGCGCCGACAAGCCCTCAGGGCGTGAGCCGGGCCCCACCCACCACGTGAACCGCCGCCCCGTCGTCCGCAGCGCGGCGAGCGTCGCGAGCACCCGCGCCGACGAGGCCCGCCCCGGGAACCGCGCACCCGCCACGACGTTGAACGTGTCGTCGTCGAGCCCACTGTCCGCGACGTGCACCTCCCCGCCCGGCGGCACACTCACCGTCCGTCCCGCACCGGCGCGGTGCAGGTGGCAGGCGTGCGCCACGAAGTTCCGCTCGCCCCGCCCCGCCAGATCCCTCACGCGGCCCCCTCCCGCACGCGCGCCACCGGCAGCAGTCCCGCCAGCGCGTCGGCGGGCACCTCGTACGGCCGCTCGACGGGCAGCAGCGCCCGCGCCGCGTCGAGTTCCCCCGCCCGCACGAGCCCGTGCACCTGCCGGGCAAGCGGCGTCACGTCCCGTATCCCGACGATCCACTCGTCCGCGTACCCGCGGCTCGCCTCGCCCGACAGCCCCAGTTGCAGCGAGCGATGCCCCAGCGCTCGCGCGTGGAAGTCCCGCTCGGGGTCCCACTGCACCCGCGCCGGCGCACGCCGCAGCGACCGCTGCCACTGCGCCCGGTCCCCGTGCACCCCGCGCTCGTAGTGCGAGAGCGTCGCGTGCCGCAGGGCCCACAGGAAACCCTCCCGCGCGATCTGCACCGCGAGCACCGTCTCCTGCCCCTCCTTCGTCCCCCACCCGCAGCGGTACATCATCCACAGGAACGACGGCTTGACCCACGTCATGCGCCCCCGCCCCCACGCCTGCGGAAACCGCCCGTCCCGCGCCGCGGGCACCCCGAGCGAGGGCCGGTACGCCTGGTACACGGTGAGCGTGTCCGCCGTGTGCAGCGCGCGGATCTCGTGGCGGGGTACGGCCCGCACCGTGCCCCCTCGGGGGCGTTCGTCAGTCTCCATACGACGAGCCTGACGGCCCGCTGACCGGCGCGCCAGGGAATTCGCCGCCGCACGGGGGCCGCCACACCCCCGTAACCCGCCCGTTTCCTCCGCACCTCGCCCCTCCCGTACCCTTGTACGAGCACAGCCACGGCCACCGCCGCCCGCAGGCACTCGCGCGTTCGTACCGCGCGATCCCCCAGACCTGCCGACGGGAGTGACCTTGCCCGCACGCGGATTCCGCCACCAGCACCTCCGCCGCTTCCACCCCCTGCCCGCCTGGCTCGCCCATGCCCTGCGCGTCCCGCGCCTGCCGGTGCCGCGCGGTGCCATGGCGCGCGGCCTGCTCGGCGCGCTGCCGCTCGTCCTCGCCGTCGCCGCCGCCCAGCCGGGGCTCGGCGTCATGGCGGCGCTCGGCGGCCTGCTCGCCGCCATCAACGACCGCCCCGGCAGCCGCCGCACCGCGGGACTCCGCCTCGGCGCCCCCGCCCTCGCAGGCACCTGCGGTCTGCTGCTCGGCAGCGGGGCGACCGCGCTCCTTCCGCACTCCACCCAGCCTTTCCTCCTCCCTCTCGTCCTCACCGTGCTCGGCCTCCTCGCCGGCGCCGTGAGCGCACTCGGTCCGGTCGCCTCGGGGATCGGCACCCAGGTACTCGTCACGACCGCCATCGGCGCGGGGATGCCCCTGCCCGAGCCCGGCTGGCAGCGCGCCCTCGCCTTCCTCACCGGAGCGGCCTGGCTCCTCGCCCTGCGCCTCCTGCTCCCGTCCCCGGACGACGGCGCCCGCCACCCGTACCGGCTCGGCACCGAACGTGCCGCCGTCGCCTCCGTCTACACCGCGATCGCCGCCCTTCTCGACGCCACCGGCACCCCCGCCGCTCCCGCCCGCCGCTCCGCTCTCACCGCCGCACTCGACCAGGCCCAGGACGCCCTGCTCGGCCCCCGCCTCCACCCCTTCGCGAGCAGTTCGGCCGAACGCCGCCTCCGTGCCCGCCTCGACGCCGCCCTGCCCCTCGCCGAGGCCGCGACCGCCCTCTTCTGGGCCGGGCGCCCGCTCCCGGCCCGTACCGTACGGGGCCCGCTGGCCCTCGCGGACGCCGTACGCCACGACACCGCGCCCGGACCGGTCCCCGCCCCCGAACGCGACGCCCCTGGCCTCCGCGCGCTCGACGCCTCCCTGCTCTCCGCCCTCGCCGTCTTCGACTCGGCCCCCGGACCGGTCCCCGCCACCCGTGCCCCGCGCGGCGCGGGGGCCCGCCTGCGCGCCGCGCGGCATCGGGTCACCGGCCCGGCGGGGCGCGAGTACGGAATCCGCGTCGCGCTCAGCATGGGAGCCGCGACCGCCGTCGCCCAGACCCTCCACCCCGAGCACTGGTACTGGCTCCCCGCCACCGCCGTCTTCCTCGTCAAGCCCGACCTGGGCCCGCTCGCCTCGCGCGTCCTGTGCCGGATCGCCGGCACCCTCGTCGGAGCCGGGCTCTTCGTCGCGCTCGCCGCCGTCGCCGCCCCCGTACCGCTGCCGCCCGAGAGCGGCCTCGTCGCCCTCGCCGCGGTCTGCGCGACGCTCGTCCCGCTCGCCATGCGCCATTTCGCCCTCCAGACCGGTGTCGTCACCCTCCTCGTCCTCGCCCTGGTCGGTCTCGGCGGCGACACCCAAGCCACCTGGAACCGCCTCACCGACACCCTGCTCGCCTGCGGGATCGTGCTGCTCGCCGGGCACCTCCCGCTCCCAGGCCGGGCGGGCACCGTCGCCCGCGGTCGGCTCGCCATCGCCTCGCAGGCGGCCACCGACTACCTGGGCCACGTCCTCAGCGGCTCGCCCGATCTGCCGGGCCGCTGGGCACTGCGCCGCGCCGCCTACCGCTCCCTCGCCCAGGCCCGCGCCGCCGTGGAGGTCTCCGCCGCCGAACTGCCCCCGCTCGCCCGCCGCAGCGCCGGGAGCGCCGAACTCACCGCCGTACTCGAACGCCTCGTCGACACGACCACGGCCGCCGCCGTCCACGCCGACGACGCGGGCACCCTGCCCCCGCGCGACAGCGCCCGCCTGCGCGCCCTGCTCGGCGAACTCGGCACGCTGGACCACGACCGGGCCCCCGTGCCGCACTGACCACACCGGCCCTGTCCCGCGTCCGCGCCGACCACGCGCCCGGCCCCCGTGCCCGCCCGCCCGGAACCGCGGGGCCGCTGATCCTCCTGTGTGCGAACCGTGTGCGAAACTGCGGTCCGATGATCACACCCGGACGGGATGACAAAGGAGTCGTGTGAGACCTCCTGTGCTTCCGGCGGTGCTGGCGCTGGCCGTGCTCGCCCTGCCCCTGCTCAGTGGTTGCGCGGGTGAGACCACCGGCCCGCGCGAGGCCGCCGCCGAGGTCTCCGCCTCGTCGGCCCCGACCCCGTCGGCCTCGACCATGCCGGCCTCGCCCCCCTCGGCCTCGTCCGCCGCCGAGGACGCCCCCGACTACGACCCGAAGGCGGACGCCGCGGCCGACATCGCCGCCGCCCTGAAGGCGGCGAAGAAGGACGGCCGCCCGGTTCTCGTCGACTTCGGCGCCGACTGGTGCCTCGACTGCCGCGTCCTCGGCGCGCGGTTCGCACAGCCCGGGCCCTCCGCGCTCCTGGCCCGGTACCACGTAGTCAAGGTGGACGTCGGCGAGTTCGACCACAACCTGGACGTCGCCGGACGCTACGTCGACCTGCTGACGAGCGGCATACCGGCCCTCGCCGTCCTGGACGCCGCTTCCGGCAGGATCGAGGTGGCCACGAACCAGGGGGAGTTCGCCAACGCCCACGCCATGTCGGCCGCGCAGGTCGAGGAGTTCCTGAGGCAATGGGCATAGCCGCCCCGCTCCGAGCCCGCCGCACGGGTACGGGCGCGATCCTCGCGGTGGCCGCCGTCGCCGCCGTACTCCCCGGCTGCTCTGCCGCCGGGCCCAGCGGCCCCACGGAGCGTGCCGCTTCCTTCACGGCCGGAGGCGTCTCCGTGCGGATACGCCTGGACTCCGACGAGGACGGCCCGCGACTCCTCGCGGAACTACGGCCCCAGCAGGCCGGATTCCACCTCTACAGTCTCGGCCTCCCCGACGGTGGGGTGGAGGGGATCGGCATCCCGACCCGCCTCCGCACCGAAGGCGGACTGCGGGCCACCGGACCGGCGACCACCGACGCGAAGCCGCGGGTGCTGCGCCCGGCCGGGCTCGATGTCGACCTGCCGGTCTACGAGGACGGGTCGGTCACCCTCACTCTCCCCGTGCGGCGGTCCGAGGGCGCCGACACCGCCCGCGTGTCGCTCACGTACGGTGCGTGCAGCGAGAGCGGCGGCTGCCTGCTCCCCGTCCGGGACCGTGCGGTGACCCTGCCGCTGGGCCCGGCGGACTGAAGTCCGGGGGGAGCCCGGCGCGCCGCCCGCGCCACTCGGCCCCCTCCCACCAGCCAGAAGATGACTTCCCCCCGCTCCTCCGGTCCACCAGGCGACCGCGCGTGCACCCGCACCCGCCCCCGCCGGCCCCCGAAGGAACGTCGTGAACGACACCCCCACACAGCCCCCCGGCCCCCTGCCCGCCACCGCGACCCCCGCCGAGTGGCTCTCCGCCCGCACCGCGCTGCTCGCCGAGGAGAAGGCCCTGACGCGCGCCCTCGACGCCCTCGCCGCCCGGCGGCGCGCCCTGCCGATGGTCGCCGTGGAGAAGGAGTACGTGCTCACGGGGCCCGACGGAGCCACCGGGCTGTTGGAACTCTTCGAAGGGCGCGATCAGTTGATCGTGTACCACTTCATGTTCGCGCCCGAATGGGAGACGGGTTGCGCGCGTTGCGCGGCCTTTCTCGATCAGCTCGGCGACCTGCGGCACCTGCGCGCGCGGGGAACCGCCTTCGCCGCCGTCTCCCGCGCCCCGTACCCGCGCATCCTCCCCTTCAAGGCGGCGGGCGGCTGGACGGTGCCGTGGTACTCGGCCCACGAAAGCGACTTCCCCTACGACTTCGGCGCCTCCTTGGCCCCGAGCGGCCCCGCCGACCCCTCTCCCGCCGTCCTGGCCCCCACCGACCCGGGGCTGAGCGCCGCGCTCGCCGCCGGGGAACACGCCGACCGGCCCGCGATCAACTGCTTCCTGCGCGTCGGGGAACAGGTCTTCCACACCTACTCGGCATATGCCCGCGGTCTCGACCGTCTCGGCAGCGCGAGCACCCTCCTCGACCTCACCGCGCTCGGCCGCCGCGACCACCTCGCGCGGCCCACCTCCTGAGCTGCCGCAACCCCCTCACCATCGCAGGGCCCGGTGCGCCGCCGGTCGCGCCCCCCGTGCTCCCCGAGGGCGACGTATGCCGTTACGAGCCGGGGCGAACAGGTGACGGTACGGTCACGGCGCCCACGCCCGGGGGCTTCGCTGCGTCATTCTCGACGCACCGCCCGGCGCGGTGTGACGTGACGACGGGTGCACTCGTTACTCCATGCGAGTGAGTGAAGGGTGGGGTCCGGGTGATCACGTGTGGCGACAGCACCGGCGGCGGGGGAGTGCGACCCGGGTACGACAGGACGGAGTTGCGGCCGTGAGGACTGAACGAGTGGTGCTGGAACGCTTCCCCGCGGGCGGACCGCGAGGCTCCTGGCCCGCCGAGGAATTCGCCCGTCAGCGACGCCGCGAGGGCACGGCCGCCGAGGTCGTCATGGATCTCGACGCGGACGCCTTCCTCGTCATCGTGCGCGCCCGCTCCGCGCCGGAGTGAGCCCGTCCCCGCCGGGGGTGGGCGCCCGTCAGTCCTCGGCCGGTGCCGAGCGCGACCACGGCGGAAGGGTGTCGGTGAGGCGGCACAGGGTCACGTAGAGCGGGATCGGCGGGGTGTACGGCGCCCTGCCGGCCGGCTGGTGGACGAGCCGGGGCTCCCTCCGGGCATCCGGTACGAGCGCGCCGGCCGCGTAGTGCGCGGGTGCGGGCCACTCCAGGGCCACGTCCGAACCGGAGGGCACGATCCACCACCACCGCCCGCCGTCCGCGAACACACAGCCCATCCGGGGCAGTCGACCCATCACCCGGCGAGCCAGCGCCTCGGGCACGCCCACCGCGTCCACCCCCATCGAGGTGGTCATCCCGCTCGGCACCGTCAAACGCACCAGTGGCGTCCGCGCCGCTCCCCCGGGGGACCTGCCCCGGCTGAGCGAGGCGAGCGTGTCGAGGCTCAGCGAGCCTGCCGTCCACGTGTGCATTCAGCGTGCCTCTTCCCACGACAACTCGGCCCACGCGACCAGGCCCGAACCCGGACCCGCCTCCTGGGTGCCCCAGGACAGGCTCATGGCGGAGACCAGGAAAAGGCCGCGCCCGTGCTCGTCCTGCGGGTCCTGGCGGGGACTCGCGGGCTGCCTGCCGCACTGCCCCTCGTCGCGCACCGCTATCCGCAGTCGCGCCCCGGCCCCCTCGCCCGCCGCGCCACTCCCCCCGCCCGCTCGCCCGAGCGGGTCCTGGGCCTGTCGCGGGACCCGGTCACGCGGCTCGATCTCGCGCAGCTCGCAGAAGATCTGCCGACTGCCCGTGTGGACAAGCGCGTTGGTGACGAGTTCGGAGACGATCAGGATCGCCGCCTCGCACGTCTCCTCGGGCGCCGACCAGCCGTCGAGCTGCGTGCGGGTGAGCCGCCGGGCCTGGGCGGCGGAACCCGGGTGAGCGGCGAGT
Source organism: Streptomyces sp. NPDC088923 (assembly GCF_044749745.1). Lineage (NCBI taxonomy): Bacteria > Bacillati > Actinomycetota > Actinomycetes > Kitasatosporales > Streptomycetaceae > Streptomyces > Streptomyces sp. NPDC088923. Next base: position 2,301,328 of record NZ_JBIVIO010000001.1, read on the forward strand.
TCGAAACTCGCACAGCGCTCACCGGTCTGGGGGGTGATTAACGGAGCGGACGGAATCACGTGTGCCACTATCTCCCCGGCGCGAACACTTGGCAAGGGTCACTCTGAAAAATTCAGAGTGCAGTGTGCTGGGGTTGCGGCGCATGGCACACTGCTCGGGAACTGTTCGCCAAGGGGAGGTCGACGTGAGCGAACCGAGGTCCGCGCCGACCGTGGGCCAGGTGGTGTTGGGGCGGCGGCTCCAGGACCTGCGCGAGCACGCGGGCTTCAGTCGCGAACAGGCGGCCAAGGTCTTGCGCGTCGCACCGGCCACGGTCCGGCGCATGGAGACGGCAGAGGTCGCGCTGAGGATTCCGTACCTCCAGCTCCTCCTCCAGTCCTACGGGGCATCGGCGGAGGAGGTCGAAACCTTCGTCACGCTCGCCGAGGACGCCAACAAGCCGGGCTGGTGGCAGCGTTACCACGGCGTGCTCCCCAACTGGTTCAGCATGCACGTCAGTCTGGAGGGGGCCGCGAGCCTCATCCGCAACTACGAACCGCACTTCGTGCCGGGTCTGCTCCAGACGGAGGAGTACGCGCGCGCCGTCATGCGGGCCGGCTCGCTCGGGCGCAGCGAACCGGAGGAGATAGAGCGTCATGTCGACCTACGACTGCGACGCCAGAAGCTCCTGGTGCGCGAGGACGCCCCACGGCTGTGGTACGTCCTGGACGAAACGGCGGTCCGCCGCCCGGCGGGGGACGCGGCGGTCATGCGCCGGCAGATCGACCATCTGCTCGACGTCACCGCCCTGCCCAACGTGACCCTCCAGATCGCCGAGTTCAGCGCGGGGCCCCACCCCGGCACCTTCGGTCCCTTCGTGCTCTTCCGCTTCCCCATGCCCGAACTTCCGGACATGGTCTTCGTGGAGTACCTGACCGGCGCCGTCTATCTCGACAGCCGGCCGGAAGTCGCCACGTATCTGGAGGTCATGGACCACATGGCGGCACATGCCGCCACTGCACAACGCACAAAGGAGATCCTGAGGGATGTCCGCAAGGAGCTGTGAATGAACCGCGTCCGGATATACAACGGCATGCCCGCCGCCCAGCTCGGTGACGCGGGGTGGCGCAAGCCGTGGAGCGGGGGCAACGGGGGGAACTGCGTCGAGGCGATGAAACTCGCCGACGGCAGGATCGCTTTCCGCCAGTCCTCCGATCCAGAGGGGCCCGCACTCATCTACACGCCGGCGGAGATCACCGCCTTCATCCAGGGAGCCAAGGCCGGACAGGCCGACTTCCTCCTCTCCTGACCTCTTCGCTTCCCTCCCTCCCGATCTCCTCCCCACCCGGGCCGTGTCCCGGAGCCTTTCCCGGGGGCGTGCCACAGCGCGCCCCCGTCTTTCGTCTCCGCCTCCGGTCCCGCGGCCCCCGCCCCCCGCGCCGCGACCGCCTGCGTCACCATGGACCCGTGCGATTCGAAGCGATCACCTGGGAACGCCTGACCGGGGACCTCACCGAGCGCCTGCTCGCGACCACCCCGGCGGACGGCGGCGACCACGTCAGGGTGGCACTCGACGGCGCACCCGCCGCCCGGCCCGAGGCCCTCGCCGCCCGGCTCGCCGAAGCGCTGCGCGCGGCGGGCCGGCCCGCGCTGGCGCTCGCCACGAGCGGCTTCCTGCGCCCCGCCTCGCTCCGTTTCGAGCACGGCCGTAACGACCCCGACAGCTACCTCGCGGGCTGGTTCGACACCCCGGCGCTGTGGCGGGAGGTCTTCGCCCCGCTCGATCCCGGCGGCAACGGCCGGGTGCTGCCCGACCTGTGGGACCCCGCCACCGACCGCGCGACCCGCACCCCCTACGTCACCCTGCCGCCCGGCGGCTTCCTCCTCCTCCACGGACCCTTCCTCTTCGGCCACTGGTTCCCCTTCGACCTCGGCGTCCACCTCTCCCTCACCGAGGCGGCACTGCGCCGCCGCACCCCCGAGGAGGAGCACTGGACCCTCCCGGCCTTCGCCCGCTACGAAGCCGAGCAGACGCCTCTCGACGCGGCCGACCTCGTCGTCCGCGCGGACGACCCCCGCCACCCCGCCCGCCGCGTCCCCCAGGACTGACCCGGCCCCGGGGTCGCCGCGCCCGCCACGTCCCCGGGACCCGCAGGACGGGGCCCCGTCCACGAGACCCCCGCCGCTCAGAACAGTGGCTGCGGCAGCACCCCCTCCAGCGCCAGCAACCGCCGCTTCGTCTCCACGCCGCCCCCGAAGCCCCCGATGCCGCCGTCCCGCTCCACCACCCGGTGGCAGGCCACGAAGAGCGGGAGCGGATTGGCCCCCATCGCGAGACCGACGGCCTGCGCCGCGCCGGGCTGCCCCACCCTGCGCGCCAGTTCCCCGTACCCGACGACCGCCCCGAACGGGACCTCTGCCGCCAGGACCCGCAGCACCTCGCGCTGGAAGCCGGTGACGAGCGACCAGTCCAGCGGCTGCGCGGCGAGCGCGCCGTCCCCCGCGAAGTACCCGCTCAGCGCCTTGCCCGCCGCCTCCACCGCGACCGCGCCCGTCGCCGGGTCCTCCGGTCCGCCGAGGCGGGCGGTGAGCGCCGCCCGCTCCCGGGCCGCCGTCCGCGCGTCCGCGTGGAAGGCGACCCGGACCAGACCGGCGGCCGTCGCCGCCAGCAGGAGCGGCCCGATGGGGCTCTCCACCACCACCGAGGTCCAGCCCCGGGCGCCCTCCGGCGCGTCGGCGCACTCCGGCACGGGCCCCTGGCGGCCGGGCGCGGCGGACGTGTCATCGTTCATGCGCACACCGTACGGCCGCCCACTGACAACGCCGCCGGTACCAGGCTGACCAGGGGTTTCCCGGCCGACTGCGGCCGCTCGTCAGTCGCCCAGCGCGCCCCGCACGACGTCCGGGGCGTTGCTGATGATCCCGTCCACACCCTTGTCCGCCGCCGTCACCGTGTCGTTCGGGGTGTCCACGGTCCAGGTGAAGACCTCCAGCGGCTTGTCGTGCGGACCCTTCAGCGCGTGCGCCGCGGCGACCCAGTCCGCACCGATCGTCGTGTGCGAGGGATTGATCTGGTCGGCGAAACGGGCGTACTCGGGCAGCTGCGCCTGCGTCGGCGTGCCGAGGAAACCGGTCTTCACGTCGGGCCGCTGCTTGTGGACCTCCTTGATGCTCTTCGCGTCGAAGCTCTGCACCACCAGCCGGTGCCGCACGTGCCCGCGGTCGAGCCAGCCGCTGTTCCGCAGCGCGGCCAGGGTCTCGGCCTCGATGCCCGGGTAGAGATCGGGGCTCTTCAGTTCCAGGATCAGGCTCTGGTGGGTGCGGGTGATCTCGTCCAGGTACTGCTTCAGGGTCGGGATGCGCGTACCGGCGAAGGAGGGGTCGTACCAGGTCCCCGCGTCCAGCCGCGCGATCTCCGCCGCGGTGAAGTCGCGCACGTTCCACGGCGCGCGGTCGGGGAAGACCTGTTCCACGTCGGTCGTACGGGTGAGGGTCGTGTCGTGCAGGACGATCAGCTCTCCGTCCTTGGTGCGCTGGACGTCGTTCTCCACCCAGCGGAAGCCCAGCTCGGCCGCCTTCTCGACCGAGGGCAGGGTGTTCTCCGGCGCGTAGGCGGGCGCGCCGCGATGTCCCACGACGGTGATTCCGGCGGGGCTGTGCGCGCTGTCGGCTGCCGAGGCGGACGCGGCGGGGAGGCCGACGAGGGCTCCGCTGCCGAGGATCGCGACGGTCACTGCTGTTGCGGCTCGTGCGGACAAGAAGGCTCCTGGAGTTCGCGGGATCACTGACAGTAGGAGCGTGACCGCTGCGGGGTGCGCGCAGACAGATGCGCGATGGCCACACCCCGAACGGAGCGCGACCGGTCGGACGCACCCCGGGGCGGCTCCCGCGCGCCGCCGGGGAAAGCCCAGGTCAGGGAGGTAAGGGCGCATAGCGAGGCGCGTGCGGCACACAGGGCGTGTGGTCACCGCCCGTACCGCACCGCACGGTGGCCCCCCGTGCCGCGGGAACGCCGGGTGACCGGTGCGCGGCCGGAATCGAACGGCGCGCCGCCCGCGCCGGGGGCGCGCGCTCCCCGCCCGCACGCGGTCCGCCCCCTGGCCCGGTCCCGTCCCCCGCACGCCGCGGTCCGTTCGCCGGGCCGCTTGTCAGTGGTCGGTCGTACCGTGGAGGACATGCGGCCCGTAACTCAGATCGAACGCACGGTGGCGCCTTTCGAGGTCGTCAGCCCGTACTCGCCCAGCGGTGACCAGCCCACCGCCATCGCCGAGCTGGAGAAGCGCGTCAAGGGCGGGGAGAAGGACGTCGTCCTGCTCGGCGCGACCGGTACCGGCAAGTCGGCGACCACCGCGTGGATGATCGAGCGGCTCCAGCGCCCGACCCTCGTCATGGCGCCCAACAAGACCCTCGCTGCCCAGCTCGCCAACGAGTTCCGCGAGCTGCTCCCGAACAACGCGGTCGAGTACTTCGTCTCGTACTACGACTACTACCAGCCGGAGGCGTACGTCCCGCAGTCGGACACCTACATCGAGAAGGACTCCTCGATCAACGAGGAGGTCGAGCGGCTGCGGCACTCCGCGACGAACTCGCTGCTGACCCGCAGGGACGTCGTCGTGGTCGCCTCCGTCTCCTGCATCTACGGCCTCGGTACGCCGCAGGAGTACGTGGACCGCATGGTCCCCCTCAAGGTCGGCGACGAGCTGGACCGCGACGAGCTGCTGCGCCGCTTCGTCGACATCCAGTACACGCGCAACGACGTGGCCTTCACGCGCGGCACCTTCCGGGTGCGCGGCGACACGATCGAGATCTTCCCCGTGTACGAGGAGCTGGCCGTCCGCATCGAGATGTTCGGCGACGAGATCGAGGCCCTCTCCCTGCTCCACCCGCTCACCGGCGAGGTCATCAGCGACGACCAGCAGGTGTACGTCTTCCCCGCCTCGCACTACATCGCCGGCCCCGAGCGCATGGAACGGGCGATCAACGGCATCGAGAAGGAGCTGGAGGGACGGCTCGCGGAGCTGGAGAAGGAGGGCAAGCTCCTGGAGGCGCAGCGGCTGCGGATGCGGACCACGTACGACATCGAGATGCTCCGCCAGATCGGCACCTGCTCCGGCGTGGAGAACTACTCGATGCACTTCGACGACCGCGAGCCCGGCTCCCCGCCGAACACCCTGCTCGACTACTTCCCGGAGGACTTCCTCCTCGTCATCGACGAGTCCCACGTCACCGTCCCGCAGATCGGCGCGATGTACGAGGGCGACGCCTCGCGCAAGCGCACCCTCGTCGACCATGGCTTCCGCCTCCCCTCGGCGCTGGACAACCGGCCGCTGAAGTGGGAGGAGTTCCAGAAGCGCATCGGCCAGGCGGTGTACCTCTCCGCGACCCCGGGGAACTACGAGCTGTCCCGCTCGGACGGCTTCGTGGAGCAGATCATCCGCCCGACCGGGCTCGTCGACCCGGAGATCGTCGTCAAGCCCACCGAGGGCCAGATCGACGACCTCGTCCACGAGATCCGCGAGCGCACCGAGAAGGACGAGCGCGTCCTCGTCACGACGCTCACCAAGAAGATGGCCGAGGACCTCACCGACTACTTCCTCGAACTCGGCATCAACGTCCGCTACCTGCACAGCGACGTCGACACGCTGCGGCGCATCGAGCTGCTGCGCGAGCTGCGGGCCGGGGAGTACGACGTCCTCGTCGGGATCAACCTGCTCCGCGAGGGCCTCGACCTCCCCGAGGTCTCCCTCGTCGCGATCCTCGACGCCGACAAGGAGGGCTTCCTGCGCTCGGGGACCTCGCTCATCCAGACCATCGGGCGCGCCGCCCGCAACGTCTCCGGGCAGGTCCACATGTACGCGGACAAGATCACGCCCGCGATGGAACGGGCCATCGACGAGACCAACCGCCGCCGCGCCAAGCAGATCGCGTACAACACCGAGCGCGGTATCGACCCGCAGCCGCTGCGCAAGAAGATCAACGACATCGTCGCCTCGATCGCGCGCGAGGAGGTCGACACCGACTCCCTGCTCGGTACGGGGTACCGGCAGGCCAAGGAGGGCAAGGGCGCGAAGACGCCCGTGCCCGCGCTCGGCGGCAAGGCGACGGCGGAGGCGGGCAAGGCGGCGAAGGGCAAGGGCAAGAAGGGCAAGGCCGCGCCCGCGCCCACCGATCAGCCGGGCGCCGCGCTCGCCCAGCAGATCGAGGAGATGACGGACCGTATGCGGGCCGCCGCCGCCGACCTCCAGTTCGAGGTGGCCGCGCGACTGCGCGACGAGGTCTCCGAGATGAAGAAGGAACTGCGGCAGATGAAGGAGGCGGGGGTCGCCTGAGGGACAGGCCGCCGGGCGCCGGGAGCGGCACCGGAGGCCCACGCCCGCCCGTTGCCCGCCCGCCTCACCCGGGAGGGTGAGCCGGGCCTCGCCCCTGACCGGGTCACCCTCCCGGGTCACGCGGTCCGCCTCCGTGTCCCGGGACGGCCACAATCCGCCGTACGGGGGCTGCGCCGCGCCCCGCCGCCGTGCGAGGGTCGGGGCGGGCGCTCTACGGGGGAGCGTCCTGTGACGCAGCCACGGAAGGTGGGGACACGTGACGGTCAACTTGGCCAAGGGACAGGGCATCAGCCTGGAGAAGGGTGACGGGGGAGCGCTGACGGCGGTCCGGATGGGGCTCGGCTGGCAGGCGGCGCCCCGCAAGCGGGGACTGCTCAGCGGGCTGATGCGCCCCCGGGAGATCGACCTGGACGCCTCCGCCGTGCTCTTCAGCGGGAAGAAGTCGGTCGATGTCGTCTTCTTCCAGCACCTCACGAGCAATGACGGCTCGATCCGGCACACCGGGGACAACCTGGTCGGGGGAGCGGGGCAGGGGGACGACGACGAATCGATCCTCGTCGACCTCCAGCGTGTGCCCGCGCAGGTCGACCAGATCGTCTTCACGGTGAACTCCTTCACGGGCCAGACCTTCCAGGAGGTCCAGAACGCCTTCTGCCGGCTCGTCGACGAGACGACCGGGCAGGAGCTGGCCCGGCACACCCTGGCGGGCGGCGGCCCGTACACCGCGCAGATCATGGCGAAGGTGCACCGCGTGGACGGCGGCTGGCGGATGACCGCGCTCGGCACGCCCGCTCAGGGCCGCACCTTCCAGGACCTCGTACCGGCGATCCTGCCCCTGCTCTGAGAGCGGCCCGGGTGGGTGCCGGGAGGAGCCGGGCTCAGGGGCCGCTCCTCCCGGCACCCACCACCTGCGTTTTTGGGTTTTCTTTTACCTGAACCTTTACATCTCTTGGGTATCCCCGTAGCTTAGGACCAGCGGAGGGGAGTACTCCTCAAGCGGCGTACCCGTCAATACGGACCATTCAAGTCCCGGGGCGTCGGCCATGCGCATGAGTGCGCGTGGTGGAAGAGACCTCCGGCAGCGACGAGCTGATCGAATGCCGTGACGTACTGCCGGAGGCGCAGTGAACATCTCTCTCACCGTTTGGCTGATCACGATCGTGGCCCTGCTGGCCATGATCGCGGTCGACTTCCTCATCGGACGCAAACCCCACGAGGTCTCCCTCAAGGAGGCCGGGATCTGGACGGTCGTCTGGATCGCCCTCGCGTGTCTCTTCGGCGCCGGGCTGCTGGTCTTCGCCGGGGGCAAGCAGGGCAGCGAGTTCTTCGCCGGGTTCATCACCGAGAAATCGCTCAGCGTCGACAACCTCTTCGTCTTCGTGCTGATCATGGCGAAGTTCGCGGTCCCCGCGAAGTTCCAGCAGCGCGTGCTCCTCGTCGGCGTGCTCATCGCGCTGGCCCTGCGCACCCTCTTCATCCTCGCGGGCGCCGCGATGATCGAGAACTTCTCGTGGATCTTCTACATCTTCGGCGCCTTCCTCCTCTACACCGCCTGGAAGCTCATCAAGGAGGCGCGCGAGGAGGACGAGAACGAGGAGGAGTTCGAGGAGAACAAGCTCCTCAAGTCCCTGGAGACCCGCTTCGGCGTCGCCGACAGGTACCACGGCACGAAGCTCTTCGTCCGGCAGCACGGCAAGCGGATCATGACGCCGATGCTCGTCGTGATCCTCGCCATCGGCACGACCGACGTCCTCTTCGCCCTCGACTCCATCCCGGCGATCTTCGGGCTCACCCAGGACCCGTACATCGTCTTCACGGCGAACGCCTTCGCGCTGATGGGGCTGCGCCAGCTCTACTTCCTCATCGGCGGACTGCTCAAGAAGCTCGTCCACCTCAGCTACGGGCTCTCGGTCATCCTCGGCTTCATCGGGGTCAAGCTCGTGCTCCACGCCCTCCACGAGAGCGGCGTGCACGTCCCCGAGATCCCGACGACCGTCTCGCTCGGCGTCATCGTCGCCGTCCTCGCGGTCACGACCGTCACGAGCCTGCTCGCCACGCGCAGGCAGCGTGAAGCCGAGAAGGCCGCCGGGACGGGCTCGGAGCACGCGGCGGTGGGTGCGAGGACCGAGCGGCACGAACACACAGACGCGGCCCAGCCGTCCAGGGACGGGGACGACGGGGCCGGACCGAGGCGCTGACCGCACGCGGCACGCCTCACGCGTGGTCCTCGCCCGCCATGGGGACGGGCGGGGACCACGCTTCCTCACGCCGGGAGCCGACGTGATAGACCTCGGTCCAGCTTCAGCCCCGGACCGGAGGACCCCATGCCGCACACCTTCACTTCCGCCCCGCTCATGGTGCTCAACGGGCCCAACCTGAACCTCCTCGGCAAGCGGCAGCCCGAGGTCTACGGCACCGACACGCTCGCCGACGTCGAGGCGCTGTGCGCCCGTACCGCCGAGAAGCTCGGCGGCCGCACCGACGCCCGGCAGAGCAACCACGAGGGGCAGCTCGTCGACTGGGTGCACGAGGCGCGCGAGCACCACTGCGGCATCGTGATCAACCCCGCCGCGTACTCGCACACCTCCGTGGCCCTCCTCGACGCGCTCCAGGCGTGCGAGGGACTCCCCGTCGTCGAGGTCCACCTCTCGAACATCCACCAGCGCGAGCGGTTCCGGCACCACTCCTACGTCTCACTGCGCGCCGACGCCGTCATCGCCGGCTGCGGCCTCCAGGGCTACGGCTTCGCCGTGGAACGGGTCGCGGCGCTGCTGGGCTGAGGGCCGGCCGCGGCTGGTACGGTCACGCGCGCGCCGGGCCTCACCAGCCCCGGGCCCGCCACTGCCCGAGGTGCGGGCGCTCGGCGCCGAGCGAGGTGTCGTCGCCGTGGCCCGGGTAGACCCAGGTCTCGTCCGGCAGGGGCGTGAAGACGCGCTCCTCCACGTCGTCGATGAGCTGCCGGAAGGCCGCCGCGTCGCCACGCGTGTTGCCGACCCCGCCGGGGAAGAGCGAATCGCCCGTGAAGACGTGCGGGGCGCCGTCCGGATCGTCGTAGACGAGCGCGACCGAGCCGGGGGTGTGCCCCCGCAGGTGCCGTACCCCCAGCTCCACGCGGCCGACCCGCACCACGTCCCCGTCTTCCAGCGGGATGTCCGTGGGCACCGGGATGCCCGCCACGTCCTCGCGTCCGGCGCAGGTCAGCGCCCCGGTCGCCGCGACGACCTCCGCGAGCGCCTGCCAGTGGTCGGGGTGCTGGTGGGTCGTGACGACCGTGCGCAGCCCGTCGGGGCCGATGAGACGCAGCAGGGTCCGCGGCTCCGCCGCCGCGTCGATCAGCAGCTGCTCGCCCGTCTCCCGGCAGCGCAGCAGGTAGGCGTTGTTCTCCATGGGGCCGACGGCGACCTTGGAGATGATCAGCTCGCCCAGTTCGTGCGCCTCGGCGGGCCCGCCCACCCGCACTTTTCCGCTGTAGGTCATGCGGCACACCCTAGAACGCCCCACTGACAGCCCCCGGGACCGCCCGTGACGGCGGCGTCCCGCGCGCCGTTGTGACGGTGGGCACAGCCCGTCCGGTCCCGAGCGCGTCCCGCGCCGGGACGGCTGGCGTCAACCCGCTTCCGTGGCTTTGGCTCGTACGAGTGAAGAAACCCGGACGCGGCCCGGAATCGAAAGTGCGTGCTATACGCTCGGAGGTGCGGTCACGAGGCATGCTGGTGGGGACGACCGGAGCGGGGTGACAAACCCCGCGGAATCACCACGGTCCCCCCGGCGTTCTCGACAGGGACGGTGGCGGCGCAGGCGCCCCGCCTTCGTGACAGCCCATCGCCCAGACGGCGTGGCGCGGACCGGACCGGAAGGTCCCCTACCGCGAGCACGGAACCGTCCGTGCCCGATGGTCCAGACATTTTCCGAAGCGGGGTGCGCCCGGCTTCACCGATCAGAAAGGTGCGGACCGGCGTGGCCGACCGTCTCATCGTCCGTGGAGCACGCGAGCACAATCTGCGGAACGTCTCGCTCGACCTCCCCCGGGACTCCCTGATCGTCTTCACGGGACTCTCCGGCTCGGGCAAGTCATCCCTCGCGTTCGACACGATCTTCGCCGAGGGGCAGCGGCGTTACGTGGAGTCGCTCTCCTCGTACGCCCGGCAGTTCCTCGGCCAGATGGACAAGCCGGACGTCGACTTCATCGAGGGGCTCTCGCCGGCCGTCTCGATCGACCAGAAGTCCACCTCGCGCAACCCGCGCTCCACGGTCGGCACCATCACCGAGGTCTACGACTACCTCCGCCTGCTCTTCGCGCGCATCGGCAAGCCGCACTGCCCCGAGTGCGGCCGCCCCATCGCCCGCCAGTCGCCGCAGGCCATCGTCGACAAGGTCCTCGGCCTGCCCGAGGGCAGCCGCTTCCAGGTCCTCTCGCCGCTCGTGCGCGAGCGCAAGGGCGAGTTCGTCGACCTCTTCGCCGATCTTCAGACCAAGGGGTACAGCCGCGCCCGCGTGGACGGCGAGACCATCCAGCTCAGCGAGCCGCCCCAGCTCAAGAAGCAGGAGAAGCACACGATCGAGGTGGTCGTGGACCGCCTCACCGTCAAGGAGAGCGCCAAGCGCCGCCTCACCGACTCGGTCGAGACCGCCCTCGGTCTCTCCGGCGGCATGGTCGTCCTCGACTTCGTCGACCTCGAAGCCGACGACCCTGAGCGCGAGCGGATGTACTCGGAGCACCTGTACTGCCCGTACGACGATCTCTCCTTCGAGGAGCTGGAGCCCCGCTCCTTCTCCTTCAACTCGCCGTTCGGCGCCTGCCCCGAGTGCACCGGCATCGGCACCCGCATGGAGGTCGACCCCGAGCTGATCGTCCCCGACGAGGACAAGTCCCTCGACGAGGGCGCCATCCACCCCTGGTCGCACGGGCACTCCAAGGAGTACTTCGGCCGCCTCGTCGGCGCGCTCGCCGACGCTCTCGGCTTCCGCACCGACATCCCCTGGGCCGGGCTGCCGCAGCGCGCCAAGAAGGCGCTGCTGCACGGTCACCGCACCCGCATCGAGGTCAGCTACCGCAACAGGTACGGTCGCCAGCGCACCTACACCACCGCCTTCGAGGGCGCCGTGCCCTTCGTCAAGCGCCGCCACTCCGAGGCGGAGAGCGACACGAGCAGGGAGCGCTTCGAGGGCTACATGCGCGAGGTGCCCTGCCCGAGCTGCCACGGCACGCGGCTCAAGCCGATCGTCCTCGCGGTCACCGTCATGGGGAAGTCCATCGCCGAGGTCTCCGCGATGTCGATCAACGACTGCGCGGACTTCCTCACCGAACTGCGGCTGGGCGGGCGGGACAAGAAGATCGCCGAGCGGGTGCTCAAGGAGGTCAACGAGCGGCTGCGCTTCCTCGTCGACGTCGGCCTCGACTACCTCTCGCTCAACCGCGCGGCGGGCACCCTCTCCGGCGGTGAGGCCCAGCGCATCCGGCTCGCCACGCAGATCGGCTCCGGCCTCGTCGGCGTCCTCTACGTCCTCGACGAGCCCTCCATCGGGCTGCACCAGCGCGACAACCACCGGCTCATCGAGACCCTCGTGCGCCTGCGTGACATGGGCAACACCCTCATCGTCGTCGAGCACGACGAGGACACCATCAAGGTCGCCGACTGGGTCGTCGACATCGGCCCGGGCGCCGGTGAGCACGGCGGCAAGGTCGTGCACAGCGGCGAACTGCCGGGGCTGCTCAGCAACAAGGAGTCGCTGACCGGGCAGTACCTCTCCGGGCGGCGCGCCATCGCCGTCCCCGAGGTGCGGCGTCCCGCCGACCCGAAACGGAAGCTGACCGTCTTCGGCGCGAAGGAGAACAACCTCCGGGACATCGACGTCTCCTTCCCGATCGGCGTCCTCACCGCCGTCACCGGGGTCTCCGGCTCCGGCAAGTCCACGCTCGTCAACGACATCCTCTACACGCACCTGGCCAGGGAGCTGAACGGCGCCCGCTCGGTCCCCGGGCGGCACACCCGTGTCTCCGGCGACGACCTGGTCGACAAGGTCGTGCACGTCGACCAGTCGCCCATCGGCCGCACCCCGCGCTCCAACCCGGCCACGTACACGGGTGTCTTCGACCACGTCCGCAAGCTCTTCGCCGAGACGACCGAGGCGAAGGTGCGCGGTTATCTGCCGGGCCGTTTCTCCTTCAACGTCAAGGGCGGCCGGTGCGAGAACTGCTCCGGCGACGGCACGATCAAGATCGAGATGAACTTCCTCCCGGACGTCTACGTGCCGTGCGAGGTCTGCCACGGCGCCCGGTACAACCGGGAGACCCTGGAGGTCCACTACAAGGGCAAGTCCATCGCCGAGGTCCTGGACATGCCGATCGAGGAGGCGATGGACTTCTTCGAGGCCGTCCCCGCCATCGCGCGGCACCTGCGCACGCTCAACGACGTCGGCCTCGGCTACGTCCGGCTCGGCCAGTCCGCCCCGACCCTCTCCGGCGGCGAGGCGCAGCGCGTCAAGCTCGCGAGCGAACTCCAGAAGCGCTCCACGGGCTCCACGGTCTACGTCCTGGACGAGCCGACCACGGGGCTGCACTTCGAGGACATCAGCAAGCTCATCAAGGTGCTGTCCGGGCTGGTCGAGAAGGGCAACACGGTGATCGTCATCGAGCACAACCTCGATGTGATCAAGACCGCGGACTGGGTCGTCGACATGGGCCCCGAGGGCGGCAACGGCGGCGGCATGGTCGTCGCCGAGGGCACCCCCGAGGAGATCGCCGCGGAGCCCGAGAGCCACACGGGCCGCTTCCTGAAGGAGGTGCTCGGCACCCAGGTGGCCGCCGCGCCCGCGCGCAAGGCGGCCCCGCGCAAGCGGGCCACGGGCAAGACGGGCGGCCAGATCGTCACGGGCCAGGGCGCCGCGCGCAAGGCGGCGGCCCCGCGCGCGACGAAGACGGCCAAGACGGCCAAGTCCGCGACGGCGAAGCGGGCCACCGCGAAGGACTGATGGTCCTTCCCGAAGGAGGAAAGCCCCGAGGGCGGGATGGGCCGCGGCGCACACGGTACGTGCCGCCCCCACCCCGCCCTCACGCGCACGCGCCCCGCGTCCCGGCCTCTCAGCCCAGGCCGAGTTCGCGGGCGTACGGGGGCTGGGCGCCCGCGCGCGAGCAGGTCAGCGCGGCGGCGCGGGCCGCGAAGCCGAGCACGTCCCGCCAGCCCTCCTCGCCCAGCGCGGCCACCGCGTCCTGGCGCAGCGGGCCGAGGGCGGCGAGGCGGTGCAGCAGCGCCGCGTTCACCGTGTCGCCCGCGCCGATCGTGTCGACGACCTCGACGGGCACTCCGGGCACGGAGAACTCCTCACCCTTACGGGTGGTGACGTGCAGGCCCTCCCCGCCCCGCGTCACCACGACGGCGGCCGGACCCGCCGCCGCCCACCCCGCCACGTCGTCCCCGAGCCACGCGGCGTCCTCCTCGGAGAGCTTCAGCAGATCCACGTACGGGAGCCAACGGAGGAAGCGGGCGCGGTAGGCCTCGGGGTCGGGGATGAGCCCGGCCCGGATGTTGGGGTCGAGCAGTGTGAAGACCCCCGCCCGCGACTGCCGCCGCAGCAACTCCTCGTACGCGCTCGCGCCGGGCTCCAGGACGAGCGAACAGGTCCCGAAGCAGATCGCCCGTACCCCTTCGGGGAGCGTCTCGGGGACGCTGAAGAGCCGGTCCGCCGTGCCCTCCGCGTAGAAGGAGTACCCCGCCGAGCCCTGCGCGGTGAGCGTCGCCACGGCGAGCGTCGTGGGCTCGGGTCCGCGCTGCACGGCAGCGGTGCCGACGCCCGCCGTGCGCAGCCCGTCGAGCAGTGCCGTGCCGAAACCGTCCGTCGACAGGCGCGAGCAGAAGGCGACCTCGTCGCCGAGCCTGCCGAGCGCGACCGCCGTGTTGTACGGGCCGCCGCCCGGACAGGGCACCAGCGGGGCCAAAGGCCCCTCCTCCGCGGGGCCCGAGGGGCGCGGCACGAGATCGATCAGGGCCTCTCCAGCGACGAGGAACACAGGCAGTCCTTTCGCCCGGCGCGAAGCCGGGAGGGGATGGCGAACGGGCCGCACCGAGTTTTCCACAGCACCGGCGACTCGTCCGATGATCAACCCGGGTTCTCCACAGGCGGACCCGGAGCCGCCCGGACTGTCACAGAGCGCAAGTAGGGTGTGTGACATGGCCGATCCGTCCAGCTACCGCCCCGCCCCGGGACAGATCCCGGACTCGCCGGGCGTCTACCGATTCCGCGACGAACACCGCAGGGTGATCTACGTCGGGAAGGCCAAAAGCCTGCGCCAACGCCTGGCCAACTACTTCCAGGACCTGGCCAACCTCCACCCGCGCACCCGCACGATGGTCACGACCGCGGCCTCGGTGGAGTGGACGGTCGTCGCCACGGAGGTCGAGGCGCTCCAGCTGGAGTACTCCTGGATCAAGGAGTACGACCCCCGGTTCAACGTCAAGTACCGCGACGACAAGAGCTACCCCTACCTCGCCGTCACGATGAACGAGGAGTTCCCCCGCGCCCAGGTCATGCGCGGCGCCAAGCGCAAGGGCGTGCGGTACTTCGGGCCGTACGGGCACGCCTGGGCCATCCGGGACACCGTCGACCTGCTCCTGCGCGTCTTCCCCGTACGCACCTGCTCCGCCGGGGTGTTCAAGAACGCCGCCCGCACCGGACGCCCCTGCCTCCTCGGCTACATCGACAAGTGCTCCGCCCCCTGCGTCGGCCGCGTCTCGCCCGAGGACCACCGCGACCTCGCCGAGGACTTCTGCCACTTCATGGCCGGCCACACCGGCACCTATCTCCGCCGCCTCGAAGCGCGCATGACCGAGGCCGCCGAGGACATGGAGTACGAGCGCGCCGCCCGGCTCCGCGACGACATCGGCGCCCTCACCCGCGCCATGGAGAAGAGCGCCGTCGTCCTCGCCGACGCCACCGACGCCGACCTCATCGCCCTCGCCCAGGACGAGCTGGAGGCCGCCGTGCAGATCTTCCACGTGCGCGGCGGGCGCGTACGCGGGCAGCGCGGCTGGGTCACCGACAAGGTCGAGGCCGTCACCACCGGCGACCTCGTCGAGCACGCGCTCCAGCAGCTCTACGGCGAGGAGCGCGGCGACTCCGTACCGAAGGAAGTCCTGGTCCCCGCGCTGCCCGAGCCCGTACAGCCCGTCCAGGAGTGGCTGAGCGAGCGGCGCGGGGCGCAGGTCTCCCTGCGCGTGCCCCAGCGCGGCGACAAGCGCGCCCTCATGGAGACCGTCGAGCGCAACGCGCAGCAGTCCCTCGCCCTGCACAAGACCAAGCGCGCCTCCGACCTCACGACCCGCTCCCGCGCCCTGGAGGAGATCGCCGCCGCGCTCGACCTCGACGGGGTGCCCCTGCGGATCGAGTGCTACGACATCTCCCACCTCCAGGGCGACGACGTGGTCGCCTCCATGGTCGTCTTCGAGGACGGCCTCGCCCGCAAGAGCGAGTACCGGCGCTTCCAGATCAAGGGCTTCCAGGGCCAGGACGACGTGCGCTCCATGCACGAGGTCATCACCCGCCGTTTCCGCAGGTACCTCGCCGAGCGGGAGCGGACGGGGGAGTGGACGGAGGAGGAGCTGGACGGCCCGGTGGACCCCGGGGGGCTCGACGAGGACGGGCGCCCCAAGCGCTTCGCCTACCCGCCGCAGCTCCTCGTGGTCGACGGGGGACAGCCCCAGGTCGCCGCGGCGCGGCGGGCCCTCGACGAACTCGGCATCGACGACGTCGCGGTCTGCGGGCTCGCCAAGCGCCTGGAGGAGGTCTGGGTCCCCGGCGAGGAGGACCCCGTCGTCCTCCCGCGCAGCAGCGAGGGCCTCTACCTGCTCCAGCGCGTCCGCGACGAGGCGCACCGCTTCGCCATCACCTACCAGCGCAGCAAGCGCGCCAAGCGTTTCCGGGCCGGTCCCCTCGACGAGGTGCCCGGCCTCGGCCAGACCCGCAAGCAGGCCCTGCTCAAGCACTTCGGCTCGGTGCGCAAACTCCGCGCCGCGACGATCGAGCAGATCTGCGAGGTCCCCGGCATAGGCCGCAAGACCGCCGAGACGATCCTCGCCACCTTCGCCCGCAGTGAGCCGGGCGCGCCCGCGGTCAACATGACGACGGGCGAAATCCTGGACGACGGCTCCGAGGAGACGACGAGCGAGCAGCCCGGCCCGGACGATGGCCATCAGGACGCGGCACGCGGGACGGCCGATGACGTCGACCACGCACCGGCGGAAGCACCCGAGCCGCAGGGCCCCGGACGTACGGACGGGACACCGCCAGGGGCCGGGGAGCCGCCGTCGACGAGTGGCCCAGCACCCGCGGGCCCCGGCACCGACCAGGCTGCTGCGGTCCCCTCCGTACCGGGTGAGAAGGAAGTCACGCACCGTGAGCGAGATGCCGAGGGAGCGCGTGAGGCCGCTCCCGGGGGCGGCTTCGCGTCGCGGGAGACGCCGGGGCATTCGACGTGGCAGGCTTCGGCGAGCACGATGGAGTACGGAACCTCTCCTGAAGGGCCCGGCGACGAGGGCGTCCCCGCGAGCCCCGGCGCCCCCACGGACCGGGACGAACCCGCGCCGGAGCACGGCTCCGCCCCGAGCGACAACCCACCGGGGACGCAGGAGCAGCCGCCCCCCGCCCCTGACCAGGGCAAAGACCCGGACGGCAAGGACGAAGACACCCCGGCCCCCGCTCCCGGCGAGCGGCGGGACGACGTGGACGACGCGGACGAAGACGGCCGTACGACGGACGGTGGCAGAACAGATGCAGCAGGAAGAACGGGACGGAGCGCGACAGGTGAGCACGGCCACGAGCAGTGAACCGGGGAAGACGGAGGAGACCCCGATCCCCGAGCTGGTGATCATCTCCGGCATGTCCGGGGCGGGCCGCAGCACCGCCGCGAAATGCCTGGAGGACCTCGGCTGGTTCGTCGTCGACAACCTGCCACCCGCGCTCATCCCCACCATGGTCGAACTCGGCGCCCGCTCCCAGGGGAACGTCGCCAGGATCGCCGTGGTCGTGGACGTCCGCGGCCGGCGTTTCTTCGACAACCTCCGCGAATCGCTCGCCGACCTGGAGAGCAAGCACGTCACACGGCGCATCGTCTTCCTGGAGTCCTCCGACGACGCGCTGGTCCGCCGGTTCGAATCGGTGCGCCGCCCCCACCCGCTCCAGGGTGACGGCCGCATCGTCGACGGCATCGCCACCGAGCGCGACCTGCTGCGCGAACTCCGGGGCGACGCCGACCTCGTGATCGACACGTCGAGCCTCAACGTCCACGAACTACGCGCGAAGATGGACGCCCAGTTCGCCGGTGACGAGGAGCCGGAACTGCGGGCCACGGTCATGTCCTTCGGCTTCAAGTACGGGCTCCCGGTCGACGCGGACCTCGTCGTCGACATGCGCTTCCTGCCCAACCCGCACTGGGTCCCCGAACTGCGCCCGTTCACCGGACTGAGCGAAGAGGTGTCGAACTACGTCCTCAGTCAGCCCGGCGCCAAGGAATTCCTCGACCGCTACACCGAGTTGCTCCAGCTCGTCGCCGCGGGCTACCGGCGCGAGGGCAAGCGGTACGTGACCATCGCGGTCGGCTGCACGGGCGGCAAGCACCGGTCCGTCGCGATGGCCGAGAAGCTCGCCTCCCGGCTCGTCTCCGAAGGGGTGGAGACCGTGGTCGTCCACCGGGACATGGGCCGCGAATGAACCCACGTCCCCGTCGCGTCCGCCGCCTGCGCCGGCAGGAGGCCGGCCCCGCGCCCAGGCCCCGGCGCCGCGGCACCCAGCCCAAAGTGGTCGCGCTCGGCGGCGGCATGGGACTCTCCGCCTCGCTCGCCGCGCTGCGCCGCATCACGGGCGAGCTGACCGCGGTCGTCACGGTCGCCGACGACGGCGGCTCCAGCGGCCGCCTGCGCGACGAACTCGGCGTGCTGCCCCCCGGGGACCTGCGCAAGGCGCTCGCCGCGCTGTGCGGGGACGACGACTGGGGCCAGACCTGGTCCCGGGTGATCCAGCACCGGTTCGCGAGCCAGGGCGAACTGCACGGCCACGCGGTCGGCAACCTCCTCATCGTCGCGCTGTGGGAACAGCTCGGCGACCACGTCGCGGCCCTCGACCTCGTGGGCACCCTGCTCGGTGCCCACGGCCGGGTGCTACCGATGTCCGCCGTCCCGCTCGAACTCCAGGCGCTGGTACGGGGGCACGATCCCGCGCGGGCCGAGGAGGTCCAGCTCGTGCGCGGCCAGGCGACGGTGGCGCTCACGCCCGGCGAGGTGCAGTCCGTGCACGTCGTCCCCGCCGACCCGCCCGCCGTGCCCGAGGCGGTCGAGGCGGTGCTCGACGCGGACTGGGTCGTGGTCGGTCCCGGGTCCTGGTTCTCCTCCGTGATCCCGCACCTGCTCGTCCCCGAACTCCTCGACGCGCTCATCCAGACCAGGGCCAGACGGGTGCTCTCGCTCAACCTCGTTCCGCAACCGGGAGAAACCGAGGGCTTCTCCCCGCAGCGTCATTTGGAGGTTTTGGCCCGACACGCACCTAAACTCGCCTTCGACGTGGTGCTGGCCGACGAGGCAGCCGTACCTGACCGCGCCTCGCTCGTCGAGGCCGCAGAGCGGTTCGACGCAACGGTGGAGCTGGCCCCGGTCGCCCGGCCCGACGGCGTTCCGCGGCATGACCCGGAGCTGCTGGCAGCCGCGTACGACCGTATTTTTCGGATGCATGGAAGGATCGGCCCATGGCGATGACGGCGGCGGTCAAGGACGAAATCTCGCGACTGCCCGTGACCCGGACCTGCTGCCGGAAGGCGGAGGTCTCGGCGGTCCTGCGTTTCGCCGGCGGCCTGCACCTGGTGAGCGGACGCATCGTGATCGAGGCGGAGCTCGACACGGGCATCGCGGCCCGGCGGCTGCGCAAGGACATCCTGGAGATCTTCGGCCACGCCTCGGACCTCGTGGTGATGGCGCCGTCCGGACTGCGGCGCAGCTCCCGCTACGTCGTCCGGGTGGTCAGCGGAGGCGACCAGCTCGCGCGGCAGACCGGGCTCGTGGACGGCAGGGGGCGCCCCATCCGGGGTCTGCCGCCGCAGGTCGTCTCGGGTGCCACGTGCGACGCGGAGGCGGCGTGGCGCGGGGCTTTCCTCGCGCGCGGTTCGCTCACCGAGCCGGGCCGTTCCTCCTCCCTTGAGGTCACCTGCCCGGGTCCCGAGGCCGCGCTCGCGCTCGTCGGCTCCGCGCGCCGCCTCCAGATCGCGGCGAAGGCGCGCGAGGTGCGGGGCTCGGACAAGGTCGTCGTACGGGACGGGGACGCGATCGGCGCGCTGCTCACCCGGCTCGGGGCGCACGAGTCGGTGCTCGCCTGGGAGGAGCGCAGGCTGCGCCGCGAGGTGCGGGCGACGGCGAACCGGCTCGCCAACTTCGACGACGCCAATCTGCGCCGCTCCGCCCGCGCGGCGGTCGCGGCGGGGGCGCGGGTCGGGCGGGCCTTGGAGATCCTCGGCGAGGAGGTGCCCGAGCACCTCGCGGCGGCGGGCCGGCTCCGCATGGAGCACAAGCAGGCGAGCCTGGAGGAGCTGGGTGCGCTCGCGGACCCGCCGCTCACGAAGGACGCCGTCGCGGGCCGTATCCGCCGCCTCCTCGCGATGGCCGACAAGCGCGCGACCGACCTCGGCATTCCCGGCACGGAGGCGTCCCTGACGGAGGAACTGGCCGACAGCATCGCCGGCTGAGCCGAGGGCGGGCGGTCACGTCGGGCACGAACAATCCCGTACGGACCCTGTGGAGCCCGGCAGTTGACGCGCCGTCCCCGCGCCACGAGTACGTGGGGCGCGGTCCCCGCGCCGTGCGGAGTACTTGACGGGCCGCCACCGCGCCGCGCGGAGTACTTGACGCGCCGCCACCCCGCCGCGCGGGGTCTTGGCGCGCCCCCTCCGCTCCGCCCCCGGCAACTGCCGTGCCCCCTCGCGCCGCTTCCCCCGGCCGCCGACGCGTCCCCACCGCGCCGCGTCCGCCCGAAGCCCTCGCGCCCCGGCTCCCGGCGCGCCGGTGTCCCGTCCTGCCCCGCCGTGCGCGGGTGCGCCCCCACGCCGCCCCACCGCGAGCGGCACGGGGGCGGGACCGGGCGCGGGGGCGGCCCCCGCGGGCTCGGGTGTCGCAGCCTCCGTACGGCACCGCGATCGGGCCCGTGCCGCGCGGTGCGAGGTGGTCCGCCGGGATGGTGGCGAAGCCCTGGTGGCGCTGTCGCTCAGGGCGACGGCGGCGAACGGGCCGCGCTCGGCGGTGATCTCCGGGCCGAGCGGCCGGCGAAGAACTCCGGCGCTCGCTCTCGACTTAAAGCGGACTCGCGCCGGTAATCCGTCCGGATGACCTCGCGGTTGCTCCCGCCGGAATTCGGTGATGCCGGTACGAGAGGTATTCCAGAAGGCGTTCAGCGCTCATTTCCGTATCCGCCGCGCTCCTTTGTGCGCACGAACGAGCGGGAAGCGGAACGAGTGAGCGCAAGATGTTCGGAATTCGGTCACCGTCCCGTTCCTGTGAGGTCGGTGGGTGGCATCGACGCAGGTCGGAATGGGTGGGAGTGGGAAGGGAATGAGGGATTCCGCTTCTTCGGGCGGGGTGTCGGTGGCTTGTTCCCCGGGTGGCGGGGAAAGGGGAAAAGTGGTAGCGGTGGGGCGTTACCGGCGGGTAGAAAGCGTCCCGCTGCGCAAGCCATGCTCAATGTCACCCGGCAGGCCCATGCGAGGTAGGGTCAGAGGCGGTCGGGGACATCCCATACAACTCGCCGGCGTCGAAAACCGGCGTACCAACGAGGAGATCGGTTCGTGACGATCCGCGTAGGCATCAACGGCTTCGGCCGCATCGGGCGCAACTACTTCCGCGCGCTGCTCGCGCAGGGTGCGGACATCGAGGTCGTGGCTGTCAACGACCTCGGTGACACCGCGACCACCGCCCACCTGCTCAAGTACGACACGATGCTCGGCACCCTGGGCGAGGAGGTCTCGCACACCGCCGACACCATCACCGTGGGCTCGCGCACCATCAAGGTGCTCTCCGAGCGCAACCCGCAGGACATTCCCTGGGGCGAGCTGGGCGTCGACATCGTCATCGAGTCGACCGGCATCTTCACGAAGAAGGCCGACGCCGAGAAGCACATCGCGGGCGGCGCGAAGAAGGTCCTCATCTCGGCCCCGGCCAAGGACGAGGACATCACGATCGTGATGGGCGTCAACGAGGCCGCGTACGACCCGGCGAAGCACAACGTCATCTCGAACGCCTCCTGCACCACCAACTGTGTGGCGCCGATGGCGAAGGTTCTCGACGAGAACTTCGGCATCAAGAAGGGCCTGATGACGACGGTCCACGCGTACACCAACGACCAGCGCATCCTTGACTTCCCGCACAAGGACCTGCGTCGCGCCCGTGCCGCCGCCGAGAACATCATCCCGACCACGACGGGCGCCGCGAAGGCCACCGCGCTGGTCCTCCCGCAGCTCAAGGGCAAGCTCGACGGCATCGCGATGCGCGTGCCGGTCCCGGTCGGCTCGGTCACCGACCTCGTCGTGACCCTCGACCGCGAGGTCACCAAGGACGAGGTCAACGCCGCGTTCGAGAAGGCCGCGCAGGAGGGCCCGCTCGCCGGCCGTCTCGTCTACACCGCCGACCCGATCGTCTCCTCGGACATCGTCGGCACCCCGGCCTCCTGCACCTTCGACTCGGAGCTGACCATGGCCGAGGGCAACCAGGTGAAGATCATCGGCTGGTACGACAACGAGTGGGGTTACTCGAACCGTCTCGTGGACCTCACGGTCTTCGTCGGCGAGAAGCTCTGAGCCGAGCGGTACTGATCGCGGGCCGCTGAGGCACCTCGATGCGGACAGGGTCCGGGCGGCGCGCCTCGCGCGGCACGGGCCCTGTCCCCGTGCGGGGGCCCCGCCACCGGACCCCGCGTCCCGCGCACGGGCCGGAGCCGTCCCGTACGCCGTCGGAGCCTCCCGTACGCCCCCGGAGCCGTCCCGTACGTGCCGAGCCGCCGCGCACGCGCCCCGGCGGCCGGTGAAGGTGCCGTGCGCCGCCCGTCCGGGGGACCGGGTGGCACGGCGTGCGGCGCGGCGACCTACGCTGCTTCCCGCGGCCGGACCCGCCGCCCCGTCCGCCACCGCCACGCCGCCCCTGCCGCCACCGGCGCGCCCTTCGCCACCGTCAGTCAGCCAAGGAGTCCACAAGTCCCATGAAGACGATCGACGAACTCATCTCGCAGGGAGTGTCCGGCAAGCGGGTCTTCGTCCGCGCCGACCTCAACGTGCCGCTCTCGGACGGTGTCATCACCGACGACGGCCGTATCCGCGCCGTCCTGCCGACCCTGACCGCGCTCGTCGAGGCCGGTGCCAAGGTCGTCGTCGCCTCGCACCTCGGCCGCCCCAAGGGCGAGCCGGACCCCGCCTTCTCGCTGCTGCCCGCCGCCGAGCGGATCGGTGAACTCCTCGGCCGTCCCGTCGCCTTCGCGCAGGACACCGTGGGCCCCGCCGCGCACGAGGCCGTCGACGGCCTGGAGCCCGGTCAGCTCGCCGTCATCGAGAACCTGCGCTTCAACCCCGGCGAGACCAGCAAGGACGACGCCGAGCGCGGTGACTTCGCCGAGCGGCTCTCGCACCTCGCGGACGTCTACGTCGGCGACGGCTTCGGCGCCGTGCACCGCAAGCACGCCTCGGTCTACGACCTGCCGAAGCTCCTGCCGCACTACGCCGGCTACCTCATCGCCACCGAGGTCGGCGTCCTCAAGAAGCTCACCGAGGACGTCCAGCGCCCCTACGCCGTCGTGCTCGGCGGCGCGAAGGTCTCCGACAAGCTCGGTGTCATCGACCACCTCCTGGAGCGCGCCGACCGCATCCTCGTCGGCGGCGGCATGGTCTTCACCTTCCTCGCCGCCAAGGGCCACGAGGTCGGTGCCTCGCTCCTCCAGGAGGACCAGATCCCCGTCGTCCAGGAGTACCTGAAGCGCGCCGCCGAGAAGGGCGTCGAGTTCGTGCTCCCGAGCGACGTCGTCGTCGCGCGCAGCTTCCCCGACCTCAAGGCCAAGGCGCCCACCGAGCACGAGACGGTCGCCGCGGACGCCATCCCGGCCGACGGCATCGGCCTCGACATCGGCCCGGAGAGCGCCCGCCTGTACGCGAGCAAGCTCGCCGACGCGAAGACCGTCTTCTGGAACGGCCCGATGGGCGTCTTCGAACACCCCGACTTCGCCGGCGGCACCCGCGCCGTCGCACAGGCGCTCGTCGACAGCGAGGGCTTCACCGTGGTCGGGGGCGGCGACTCGGCCGCCGCCGTCCGTATCCTCGGCTTCGACGAAAGCGCTTTCAGCCACATCTCGACCGGCGGCGGCGCGAGCCTCGAATATCTTGAGGGCGCAAGCCTGCCCGGCCTCGCCGCACTGGAGGACTGAACACCCGTGACCACCCGCACTCCGCTGATGGCGGGCAACTGGAAGATGAACCTCAACCACCTCGAGGCCATCGCGCACGTCCAGAAGCTCGCCTTCGCCCTCTCCGACAAGGACTACGAGACCGTCGAGGTCGCGGTCCTCGCACCCTTCACCGACCTGCGCTCCGTGCAGACCCTGGTCGACGGCGACAAGCTGAAGATCAAGTACGGCGCCCAGGACGTCTCCGCGCACGACTCGGGTGCGTACACCGGTGAGATCTCCGGCGCCATGCTCGCCAAGCTCAAGTGCGCGTACGTCGCCATCGGCCACTCCGAGCGGCGCCAGTACCACCGCGAGACCGACGAGCTGGTCAACGCCAAGATCAAGGCCGCCTACAAGCACGGCCTGACCCCCATCCTCTGCGTGGGCGAGGAGGAGTCGGTCCGCGAGGCGGGCGAGCACGTCGCGCACACCCTCGGCCAGGTCGAGGCCGCCCTCAAGGACCTGCCCGCCGAGCAGGCCGCCACCATCGTCGTCGCCTACGAGCCCGTGTGGGCCATCGGCACCGGCAAGGTCTGCGGTCCCGACGACGCGCAGGAGGTCTGCGGGGCGATCCGCGGCAAGCTCGCCGAGCTGTACGACCAGGAGCTCGCCGACGCCGTGCGCATCCAGTACGGCGGCTCGGTCAAGGCGGCCAACGTCGCCGAGATCATGGCCCGCCCCGACATCGACGGCGCGCTCATCGGCGGTGCTTCGCTCGACACCGACGAGTTCGTCAAGATCGTCCGCTTCGGCGAGCAGTGAGGGCCCGCCCCGGCGTCCGCCCGCTCGTGGCCGTGAGCTGCGGTGAGTAGGCGCCGGGGCGGATCACCAGTACCCTGACGGGGGCCGGACCGCGTCCACGCGACGCACCGGCCCCGTCCTCCGCCAAGAGACGGGCCCCCGCCCCCGGCGGGGACCTCTCCCGAGAAGTTCGCTGAAAGTAGGGTCACGCCGTGGTTTTGGGGTTT
This sequence comes from Streptomyces sp. NPDC088923, assembly GCF_044749745.1. Taxonomy (NCBI): domain Bacteria; kingdom Bacillati; phylum Actinomycetota; class Actinomycetes; order Kitasatosporales; family Streptomycetaceae; genus Streptomyces; species Streptomyces sp. NPDC088923. The sequence continues at coordinate 2,326,055 of NZ_JBIVIO010000001.1, forward strand.
CAGATCGCCCTGATCGTCTTCAGCCTGCTGCTGATGCTGCTCGTGCTGATGCACAAGGGCAAGGGCGGTGGCCTCTCCGACATGTTCGGCGGCGGCATGCAGTCCTCGGTCGGCGGTTCCTCGGTCGCCGAGCGCAACCTCGACCGGATCACCATCGTGCTCGGGGTGTGCTGGTTCGCCTGCATTGTCGTGCTCGGGCTGCTGATGAAGTTCGACAACTGAGGGACGAAGGACACCCACCGGGGAGCGAGCGCTTCGAGGCCGGTACGCCGTCGAAGGACGCGGCCTATCATGGTGACTCGCGCCCCGGGTGGGTGTAACTCCCTTCTGGGGGTGCGCGTTGGGCCTTGTACGTACACAAACCTCGTACGTGCACGAGGCGCCCGCGGCGGAGTGCGTGGCCCGGTGACGGGCGCAGCGCCCCGCGGCACCATCACGCAGGGAGTTACGACCGTGGCAAGTGGCAACGCGATCCGGGGCAGCCGGGTCGGGGCGGGCCCGATGGGCGAGGCCGAGCGCGGCGATGCGGCCCCGCGCCTGCGCATCTCCTTCTGGTGCGCCAACGGGCACGAGACACAGCCGAGTTTCGCGAGCGACGCGCAGGTCCCCGACACGTGGGACTGCCCCCGCTGCGGTTTCCCGGCGGGGCAGGACCAGGAGAATCCCCCCGACCCGCCGCGCAACGAGCCCTACAAGACCCATCTCGCCTACGTGCGCGAGCGGCGCAGCGACGCGGACGGCGAGGCGATCCTCGCGGAGGCGCTGGCGAAGCTGCGGGGGGAGATCTGAGGCACGGCACCGGCGGCCGGACGCGGGAAGGCGGTCCGCGGCGGTACGGACGACGACGGCCGGGCACCTGAGGGTGCCCGGCCGTTCGCGTACCGCGTGCCAGGGCGGTTCCCGTCGTTTCCGTAGGCACGCACCCGGGCCGCTCCCGGTCGTTTCCGCAGGTCAAAGCGATTGTCAGTGGCACCGGTTACGGTCTCCGGCAGAACGTGTGGTCGTGCGCGCCGGGGCGCACGGGCCGGAAGCGGAGGGGGACCGGTGTGGCGGAGACGGTGGTGGGCGGGGCGCGCGGGAGTGCCCCTGCCTGGCGGGGCGGGTTCGGGCGGTTGTGGGGCGCGGCGGCCGTGTCGTCGTTCGGGGACGCCGTACGGCTCGCCGCGCTGCCCCTGCTCGCCACGACGCTCACCCGTGACCCGCTGCTCATCGCGGCCGTCTCGGCCTGTGGGTACCTGCCCTGGCTGCTCTTCGGGCTGCTCGGCGGGGCGCTCGCCGACCGGGTCGACCAGCGGCGCGCGATGGTCGCGGTGGATCTCGTACGGGGCGTGCTCGTCGCCGTCTTCGCGGTCGGTGTCGCGACCGGGCACGTATCGATCGGCCTGCTCCTCGTCCTCGCCTTCGCGCTCACGAGCATGGAGACCCTCTTCGACAACGCCGCCACCGCCCTCCTGCCCGCGCTCGTCCCAGCGGAACAACTGGGCCGCGCCAACAGCCGGTTGATGACCGGACAGCAGCTCGTCAAGACCGTCGTCGGGCTCCCGGCCGCACCCCTGCTCCTCGCCGCGGGCGCCGCGCTGCCCTTCGCCACCGACGCGGCGAGCTACCTCCTCGCCGCCGCGCTCGTCGCCCCGCTGCGGCGCGTCCTGCCCGGGCGACCACCGAGGCCGGCCGGGTCGACGCTGCGCGCAGAGATCGGCGAGGGGCTGCGCACGCTCGGCGCGGACCGGGTGCTGCGCGGGCTGTGCGCCGCCACGACGCTCTGCAACGTCGGCGTGGCCTCGCTCGTCGCGACCCTCGTCCTGGTGAGCGGCCGCCACCTGGGCCTCGACGACAGCGGGTACGCGCTCCTCCTCACGGCGTACGGGATCGGTGGGATCGGCGGCGGGCTGTTCGCCACCCGGCTCGCGCGCCGCCTCGGCCAGGCTCGCGCCGTGCTCCTCGCGGGTTCCGGGCAGATCCTGTGTCTCCTCGTCCTCGGCCTCGCTCCCGGCGGGCTCGTGGCAGGGGGTGCCTTCGCCGTCTTCGGCTGCCTCGGCATGGTGTGGAACGTCAGCTCGCGCACCCTCATGCAGCGCGCCGTGCGGCGAGAGCTGCTCGGCCGGGTCTCCGCCGCCTTCCGTACGTGCGCCGTCGCCGGGGCACCGCTCGGCGCGCTCCTCGGCGGGGCCGTCGTGCGCCGGTGGGGGCCGGGAGCGCCGCCCTTCCTCGCCGCCGGGTTCTTCGTGCTCTCCGTCCTCGCCCTGCTCCCGGCCGTACGGGCGAGGACGGGCGGGGAATCAGGGGACGCCTCGCGGTTGCTGACGAAGAAGGACACCGGCGGTGCCGGGGTACCCGTATCGCGCAGTGGCCAAGACGCCCCGGGCGACGCCTGATCGTTTAGGTTGGGGGCCGGCGGGACGGTACGTATGGACGAAAGAAGGCAGAAGTCCCTGATGAACGCGGAAAGCCGGACCAGGCTCAACCAGACGCCCGAGTGGAACGCTCTCGACAAGCACCGGGAAGCCCTCGGCGAGGTGGGGTTGCGGGAGCTGTTCGACGCCGATCCCGAGCGGGCCTCGCGGTACCGCCTGACGGCCGGTGACCTGTATCTGGACTACTCCAAGCACCTCGTGACGGACGAGACACTCGACCTGCTCCGCCGGCTCGCGCGGGCGACGGGCGTCGAGAAGCTGCGGGACGCCATGTTCCGGGGCGAGAAGATCAACACGACCGAGGACCGCGCGGTGCTCCACACCGCGCTGCGCGCGCCGCGCGACGCCGTGATCGAGGTGGACGGCGAGAACGTCGTACCGGCCGTGCACGCCGTGCTCGACAAGATGGCCGCCTTCGCGGAGCAGGTCCGCTCCGGGGCCTGGACGGGCCACACCGGCAAGCGCATCAAGAACGTCGTGAACATCGGTATCGGAGGTTCCGACCTCGGACCCGCGATGGCTCACGAGGTGCTGCGCCCGTACACCGACCGTTCGCTGACGGTCCGTTTCGTCTCCAACGTCGACGGCGCCGACCTGCACGAGGCCGTGCACGACCTCGACGCGGCCGAGACGCTCTTCATCATCGCCTCGAAGACGTTCACGACGATCGAGACGATCACCAACGCGACCTCCGCGCGCTCCTGGCTCCTCGACGCGCTCGACGCCGGCCAGGACGCCGTCGCGAAGCACTTCGTCGCGCTCTCGACGAACAGCGAGAAGGTCTCGGACTTCGGTATCGACACGGCCAACATGTTCGAGTTCTGGGACTGGGTCGGCGGGCGGTACTCGTACGACTCCGCGATCGGGCTCTCGCTCATGATCGCGATCGGCCCGGACCGCTTCCGCGAGATGCTCGACGGCTTCCACCAGATCGACGAGCACTTCCGCACCGCCCCGATCGAGGAGAACGCGCCCTTCCTCCTCGGCCTGCTCGGCATCTGGTACGGGAACTTCCACGACGCGCAGTCGCACGCCGTGCTCCCGTACTCGCACTACCTCTCCAAGTTCACCGCCTACCTCCAGCAGCTCGACATGGAGTCCAACGGCAAGTCCGTGGACCGCGAGGGCCGCCCGGTGCAGTGGCAGACCGGCCCGGTCGTCTGGGGCACGCCGGGCACCAACGGGCAGCACGCCTACTACCAGCTCATCCACCAGGGCACGAAGCTCATCCCGGCCGACTTCATCGGCTTCGCCCGGCCCGTGGACGAGCTGGAGCCGCAGCTCGCGGACCAGCACGACCTGCTCATGGCGAACTTCTTCGCGCAGACGCAGGCGCTCGCCTTCGGCAAGACCGCCGAGGAGGTACGGGCCGAGGGTGTCGCGGACGACCTCGTCCCGCACAAGACCTTCCGCGGCAACCACCCGACCACGACGGTGCTCGCCCCCGAGCTGAGCCCCTCCGTGCTCGGGCAGCTCATCGCGCTCTACGAGCACAAGGTGTTCGTGCAGGGCGCGGTGTGGGACATCGACTCCTTCGACCAGTGGGGCGTCGAGCTGGGCAAGGTCCTCGCCAAGCGGGTCGAGCCCGCGCTCACCGAGGGCGCGGAGGTCCCGGGGCTCGACGCCTCGACGAAGACGCTCGTCGCGAAGTATCGGGAGCTGCGCGGGCGCTGAGCGCCCGGAGGGAAAACCGCGTGCGGTGGTGGGGCGGACCCGGTGAGACTGGGGCCCGTCCCGCCCCCGTACGAGAGGTGATTCCCGTGGAGACCCATCCCGTTCTCGAAGCGCTCGCCGACCCGGCGCGGCTGCGGCTCTTCGCCCGCCTCGTCCTCGGTGAGCGCGTCGAGAACGCGCCGCGCGCGCAGCTCGTGCCGCTCCTGCACGCGGGCCTCGTCCGCCGCGACGGGGACGGCACGCTGCGGGCGCGCCCCTCGGCGTTCCGCACTCCCGGCGCCGACACGCCCGGACGGCTGCCCGCCTGGGTGCCGCCGCACCTGGCCGGGCACTTCCGCGCGGGCCGCCTCGGCTCCGTACCGGCGAAGCAGCGGGTCCGCGCCGAGCTGTTGACGCGGCTCGCCGAGGCCGAGTTCGCGCCGGGCCGCGCGTACACGGAGGACGAGGTGAGCGAGACGCTCGCCCGCTACAGCGGGGACCCCTCCGGCGCTGCGCCGCCACTGCGTCGAGTACGGCGTACTGACGCGGGAGCGGGACGGGAGCGGGTACCGGCTGGGCGAGGCGGGGGAGCGGGCGGCGCGTCTGGCGACGGTGGCCTGAGCCGGTGGCGTCGAGCGGAAACCGCACACCGGGCGCCCCGCCGTCGGCAAGGGAGAACAGTCCCGTGCGACGCTCCAGCACGGCTCGTACGGGCACGGCGAGGCCCTGGCCGCCGCGCTCCCCGCGGAGGCCGGGCAGCTGGGTGGGGTGCGTGGGGGACTGAGCGCGCCCGGCGCACCGCGAAGGCCCGCACCCGGAAACCGGGGCGGGCCTTCGGGCGTGCGGGTGGCTCAGGCCACGTCCCTCGGGTACAGCTCCGGCGGCAGCTTGGACGCCGCGTCGCTGTCCAGGAGCCACAGGGTGCGGCGGGTGCCGTAGGCGCCTGCCGCCGGGGCCTGGATCTCGCCCGTGCCCGAGAGGGCGATCTGGACCGCCTCGGCCTTGTCCTCGCCCGCCGCCAGGAGCCAGACCTCGCGGGCCGTGCGGATCGCGGGGAGGGTCAGCGAGAGGCGGGTCGGCGGGGGCTTCGGCGCTTTGTGGACGGCGATGACCGGGCGGTCCTGCTCGCGCACGCCCGCCAGCTCGGGGAAGAGCGAGGCCACGTGCGTGTCCGGGCCGACCCCGAGCAGGAGCACGTCGAAGGCCGGGACGGCCCCGTGCGACCCGGCCCGCGAGGCCGCGTCGGCGAGTTCGGCCGCGTAGACCTGGGCCGCCGCGTCCGGCTCGTACGGGCCGTCCGAGGCCGGCATCTCGTGGACCTGGCCCGGGTCGAGCGGCACCCGCGCGAGCAGCGCCTCGCGCGCCTGCGTGGCGTTGCGCTCGGGGTCGCCGTCGGGCAGGTAGCGCTCGTCGCTCCACCAGATCTCCAGGCGCCCCCAGTCGATCGCGTCACGCCCGGGCTCCTCGGCGAGGGCCGCCAGCAGCCCGTTGCCGTTGCGGCCCCCCGTGAGGGCGATCGAGGCGCTGCCGCGCTCGGACTGGGCCTCGACGATCAGGGTGATCAGCCGTGCGGCCGCGGCCCTCGCCATCTCGGCCTTGTCCTGGTGCACGACGAGTTCGGGCGTGGTGCTCATGACGTGGTCGCCTTCTTCGCGGAAGCGGTGGACTTGGCGGACTTGCGCGCCGCCGTCTTCTTTGCCGCCCCCGTGCCGGAAGGCGTGCCTCCCTGCGGCGCCCCCGTCCCCGTCTCGGCCGTCTCGGCCGCCTCCGCCGCCGCCTCCTCGGGCGTCGGCGCGGTCTGCGCCCCGGCCGGCTCGTCGAGCCGGTCCACGCCGAACTTCAGCGCGGCGGCGTAGGTGTCGTCCGGGTCGAGCCTGCGCAGCTCCTCGGCGATGAGCTCGGCCGTCTCGCGGCGCTTGAGCGCCACCGCGCGGTCCGGCTGGCCCTCGACGGACAGCGTCGCGAGCGAGCCGTCGTTGCGGTCGAGGACGACCGGCCCGCAGTCCGTCTCCATGTGCACCGAGGTGAGCCCGGGGCCCTCCGAGGCGGTGCGCTTGACGGGGACGGCGAGGCGGTGGCCGAGCCACATCGCGAGGAGTTCGACGCTCGGGTTGTACTCCTCGCCCTCGACCTCCACCGCGGTGACCTCGCAGGCCACCTGGTCGAGCGCCGCCGCGAGCATCGAGCGCCAGGGCGTGATGCGCGTCCACGACAGGTCGGTGTCCCCCGGCGTGTACGTCTCGGCGCGGGCCTTCAGCTCGTGGATGGGCTGCTCGGCCGCGTACGAGTCGGTGACCCTGCGCTGCGCGAGGGCGCCCAGCGGGTCCTTCGCCGGGTTCTCCGGCGCGTTGACCGGCCACCAGACGACGACGGGCGCGTCCGGGAGCAGCAGCGGGAGGACGACGGACTGGGCGTGGTCGCCCACCTCGCCGTACAGCCGCAGCATGACCGTCTCGCCGGTGCCGTTGCCGGTGTCGCCACCGAGCTGGACCTCGGCGTCGAGGCGGGTCGTGGCGCGGTCGCGGGGGCCGCGCGAGACGCGCTTGATGACGACGAGGATGCGCGAGGGGTGCTCGCGCGAGGCGTCGTGCGCGGCGCGCAGCGCGTCGTAGGCGTTCTCCTCGTCGGTGACGATGACGAGGGTGAGCACCATGCCGACGGTGGGCGCGCCGAGCGAGCGGCGGCCCTCGACGAGCGCCTTGTTGATCTTGCTGGACGTGGTGTCCGTGAGATCGATCTTCATGGCCGCCTCCAGCTCCGTCCGTCACGTCGGAGCATGTCGTCCGCCTCGGTGGGGCCCCAGGTGCCCGAGGGGTACTGGGCGGGCTTGCCGTGGCGGTTCCAGTGCTCCTCGATGGGGTCGAGGATCTTCCAGGACAGCTCGACCTCCTCCGTGCGCGGGAAGAGGTTCGCGTCGCCGAGGAGGACGTCGAGGATGAGCCGCTCGTACGCCTCGGGGCTCGACTCGGTGAAGGACTCGCCGTACGCGAAGTCCATCGAGACGTCCCGTACCTCCATCGAGGTGCCCGGGACCTTCGAGCCGAAGCGCACCGTCACGCCCTCGTCCGGCTGCACGCGGATGACCAGGGCGTTCTGGCCCAGCTCCTCCGTGGCCGTCTGGTCGAAGGGGGAGTGCGGGGCGCGCTGGAAGACGACCGCGATCTCGGTGACGCGGCGGCCGAGCCGCTTGCCGGTGCGCAGGTAGAACGGCACCCCGGCCCAGCGCCGGTTGTCGACGCCGAGCTTGATCGCCGCGTAGGTGTCGGTCTTCGACTTGGGGTCGATGCCGTCCTCTTCGAGGTAGCCCACGGCCCGCTCGCCGCCCTGCCAGCCCGCCGCGTACTGCCCGCGCACGGTGTCGCGGCCGAGGTCGGCCGGGAGGCGCACGGCGCGCAGCACCTTCGTCTTCTCCGCGACGAGCGCGTCGGCGTCGAAGGAGGCGGGCTCCTCCATGGCGGTGAGCGCCATGAGCTGGAGCAGGTGGTTCTGGATGACGTCGCGGGCTGCGCCGATGCCGTCGTAGTAGCCGGCGCGGCCACCGATGCCGATGTCCTCGGCCATCGTGATCTGCACGTGGTCGACGTACGAGCGGTTCCAGATCGGCTCGAACATCTGGTTGGCGAAGCGGAGCGCCAGGATGTTCTGGACGGTCTCCTTGCCGAGGTAGTGGTCGATGCGGAAGACCTGGTCGGGGTCGAAGACCTCGTGGACGATCGCGTTCAGCTCCTTGGCCGAGGCGAGGTCGTGCCCGAAGGGCTTCTCGATGACCGCGCGCCGCCAGGCGCCCTCGGGGGCGTCGGCGAGGCCGTGCTTCTTGAGCTGCTGGACGACGTCGGGGAAGAACTTCGGCGGCACCGAGAGGTAGAAGGCGAAGTTGCCGCCCGTGCCCTGGGCCTTGTCGAGTTCGTCGATCGTGGCCTTGAGGGTCTCGAAGGCCTGGTCGTCGTCGAAGGCGCCCTGGACGAACCGCATCCCCTGGAAGAGCTGCTGCCAGACCTCCTCGCGGAACGGCGTGCGGGCGTGTTCCTTCACCGCGTCGTGCACGACCTGGGCGAAGTCCTCGTCCTCCCAGTCGCGGCGCGCGAAGCCGATGAGGGAGAAGCCCGGCGGCAGCAGGCCGCGGTTGGCCAGGTCGTAGACGGCCGGCATCAGCTTCTTGCGCGAGAGGTCCCCGGTGACGCCGAAGATGACCAGGCCCGACGGCCCCGCGATTCGCGGGAGCCGTCGGTCCGCGGCGTCACGGAGCGGGTTGGCTCCGTGCTGTGCGGTCAAGGTGATCAGCCCTCCGAGGGGGCGAGGCGCTTGAGCTCCGCCTCGGTCGACTTGAGCAGGTCGTTCCAGGAGGCCTCGAACTTGTCGACGCCCTCCTTCTCCAGGAGGTCCACCACCTCGTCGTACGAGATGCCGAACTTCGCGAGCCCGTCGATGACGGCCTGCGCGTCCTCGTACGTGCCGGCGATCGTGTTCCCGGTGATCTCGGCGTGGTCGCCCACGGCCTCCAGGGTCGCCTCCGGCATGGTGTTCACCGTGTTCGGCGCGACGAGCGCGTCGACGTACAGCGTGTCGGGCAGCGACGGGTCCTTGACGCCCGTCGAGGCCCACAGCGGGCGCTGCCTGTTCGCGTGCGCCTTGTCGAGGGCGGCCCAGCGCTCGGAGGAGAAGACCTCCTCGTACGCCTGGTAGGCCAGGCGCGCGTTGGCGACGGCGGCCTTGCCCTTGGCGGCCTTGGCCTCGTCGGTGCCGATCGCGTCGAGGCGCTTGTCGATCTCGGTGTCGACGCGCGAGACGAAGAAGGAGGCCACCGAGTGGATCTCGGAGAGGTCGAGGCCCGCGGCCTTCGCCTTCTCCAGGCCCGCGAGGTAGGCGTCCATCACGAGGCGGTAGCGCTCCAGGGAGAAGATCAGCGTCACGTTGACGCTGATGCCCCGGCCGATGGTCTCGGTGATCGCCGGCAGACCGGCCTCGGTCGCCGGGATCTTGATGAACGTGTTGGGGCGGTCGACCAGCCACGCGAGCTGCTTGGCCTCGGCGGTCGTGGCCCGCGTGTTGTGCGCGAGACGCGGGTCCACCTCGATCGAGACCCGGCCGTCGGTGCCGCCGCTCCTGTCGAAGACGGGGCGCAGCACGTCGGCGGCGTCGCGGACGTCGGCGGTGGTGATCATGCGGATCGCCTCCTCCACCGTGACGCGGCGCGCGGCGAGGTCGGTGAGCTGGGTGTCGTACCCGTCGCCCTGCGAGATCGCCTTCTGGAAGATCGACGGGTTGGTCGTGACACCCACGACGTGCTGGTCGTCGATCAGCTCGCTCAGGTTGCCGGACGTGATGCGCTTGCGCGACAGGTCGTCCAGCCAGATCGCGACGCCTTCGTCGGAGAGGCGCTTGAGTGCGTCTGTCATGGAAATTGCATCTCCTCGTAGAGTGTCTGTTCGCGTCAGCGCCGTGCGGCGTCGAGAGATTCCCGCGCGGCGGCGGCTACCGCCTCGCCCGTGAAGCCGTACTCGCGGAAGAGCACCTTCGCGTCCGCCGAGGCACCGAAGTGCTCCAGCGAGACGATGCGGCCCGCGTCGCCGACGAAGCGGTGCCAGGTCAGCCCGATACCGGCCTCGACCGCGACCCGCGCCCTGACGGCGGCCGGGAGCACGGACTCCCGGTACCCCGCGTCCTGCTCCTCGAACCACTCGACCGAGGGCATCGACACGACACGCGCGGCGACACCCTGCGCACGGAGCAGCTCGCGCGCCTCGACGGCGAGCTGGACCTCGGAGCCCGTACCGATGAGAACGACGTCGGGGGTGACGGTCTTCCCCTCGGCGTCCTCCGCGTCGAGCAGGACGTAGCCGCCCTTCGCCGCGTCCTCGTTCGGCGCGTACGTGGGCACGCCCTGCCGGGTGAGGACCAGCGCGTGCGGGTGGCCCTCGCCGTACACCTTCGTGTAGCGGCGGAGCACCTCGCGCCAGGCGATCACCGTCTCGTTCGGGTCGGCCGGACGGACCACGTTGAGGCCGGGGATGGCGCGCAGCGCGGCCACGTGCTCCACGGGCTGGTGGGTCGGGCCGTCCTCGCCGAGACCGATCGAGTCGTGCGTGAAGACGTACGTGACCGGCAGCGTCATGAGCGCGGACAGCCGGATCGCGTTGCGCATGTAGTCGGAGAACGTCAGGAACGTACCGCCGAAGACGCGCGTGTTGCCGTGCAGCGTGATGCCGTTCAGCTCGGCGGCCATCGCGTGCTCGCGGATACCGAAGTGGACGGTTCGCCCGTACGGGTCGGCCTCGGGCAGCGGGTTGCCCTCGGGCAGGAACGACGACGTCTTGTCGATCGTCGTGTTGTTGGACCCCGCGAGGTCGGCGGAGCCGCCCCACAGCTCGGGGATCACCGGGCCGAGCGCCTGGAGGACCTTGCCGGACGCGGCGCGCGTGGCGAGCGAGGTGCCGGTCTCGAAGACGGGGAGGTGCTTCTCCCAGCCCTCGGGGAGCGCGGTGGAGGCGACCCGGTCGAAGAGGGCGGCGTGCTCGGGCTGGGAGGTACGCCAGTTCGCGAAGCCCTTCTCCCACTCGGCGCGGCGCGCCTTGCCGCGCTCCAGGGCCTTGCGGGTGTGCGCGAGGACCTCGTCCTCGACCGCGAAGTGCTTCTCGGGGTCGAAGCCGAGCACGCGCTTGGTCGCGGCGACCTCGTCCTCGCCGAGCGCCGAGCCGTGCGCGGCCTCGGTGTTCTGCGCGTTCGGGGCCGGCCAGGCGATGATCGAGCGCATCGCGATGAAAGAGGGGCGCCCCGTCTCGGCCTTCGCGGCCTCGATCGCGGCGTACAGCGCGGCCGGGTCCAGGTCGCCGTCGGCCTTCGGCTCGACGCGCTGCACGTGCCAGCCGTACGCCTCGTAGCGCTTGGTGGTCTCCTCGGAGACCGCCGTCTCGGTGTCGCCCTCGATCGAGATGTGGTTGTCGTCCCACAGCAGGATCAGGTTGCCGAGCTTCTGGTGCCCGGCGAGCGAGGACGCCTCGGCGGAGATGCCCTCCTGGAGGCAGCCGTCCCCGGCGATCGCGTAGATGTAGTGGTCGAAGGGCGAGGTGCCGCGCGGCGCCTCGGGGTCGAAGAGCCCGCGCTCGTAACGCGCCGCCATCGCCATGCCCACGGCGTTGGCCACACCCTGGCCGAGCGGCCCGGTCGTGGTCTCGACGCCCTTGGTGTGCCCGTACTCCGGGTGCCCGGGGGTCTTCGAACCCCAGGTGCGGAAAGCCTCCAGGTCCGCCAGCTCCAGACCGAAACCGGCCAGGTAGAGCTGCGTGTAGAGGGTCAGCGAGGAGTGCCCGGCGGACAGCACGAAACGGTCGCGGCCGGTCCAGTCCGGGTCCGCGGGGTCGTGGCGCATCACCTTCTGGAAGAGCGTGTACGCGGCCGGGGCCAGGCTCATCGCCGTACCGGGATGGCCGTTGCCGACCTTCTGCACGGCGTCCGCGGCCAGTACACGCGCCGTGTCTACGGCCCGCTGATCCAGTTCGGTCCACTCGAAATCTGTGGTGGTCGGCTTGGTGCTCACCCTGAGTCAGGGCTCCTCTCCACATGTCGAAGGCCGGTGACTTTGCGTACACCGGACGGCGTCGAGCCTACCCCTGGAAACGTTCGCGTCTCCGCGCCTGATTCCCAGGGTGCCGAAGACGGGCCGGTTCCGCCTCTCGAAGCCCTACAACCCTTGTCCCGCCTGCCCGGAAAGCCTCCGCGACACACCGCGACATCTGTGCCGTGACACGCTCATTCCAGCGCCCGCACGTGCGCCCGCGCGCTCATCCGCGCCGGGCCCCGCGCGGGGCGACCGAGCGTCACCGAAGAGGCCGCTCCGCGTCCGTACCTGCACCGCGCCCGCGGCCGCGCGAGGCCGCTCGCACACGCGGGCGGGATGCCCAACACGAGCGACCCCCGCGAAGGGCCGAAGAGGGGGGCCGTCTAGAGTGGCGTGGTACGCGTGAGCCCCCCTTTCCGGTGCCAATCCGGACACTCTTGTGGGCTCGCTTGAGAAAAGTCTCTGTCAGGGGTGTGCGTGACGGCCGTTGAATCCCGTCCAGCGGGAGCGCTCGGGACGAGCACGGGCCGGCGGCCGAGCGGGGCCCGGCTCAAGGGCTTCGTGGCGCTGACCAAACCGCGGATCATCGAGCTGCTGCTCATCACGACCGTGCCGGTCATGTTCCTCGCGGAACAGGGAGTGCCGGACCTGTGGCTCGTCTTCGTGACGTGCTTCGGCGGCTACCTCTCCGCGGGCGGCGCCAACGCGCTCAACATGTGGTACGACCGCGACATCGACGCCCTGATGGACCGTACGTCGCAGCGGCCCCTGGTCACCGGGCTCATCTCGCCGCGGGAGGGGCTCGCCTTCGGCATCGGCCTCGCGGTGGTCTCCACGCTGTGGTTCGGGCTCCTCGTCAACTGGCTCTCGGCGGCGCTCTCGCTCGGCGCGGTCCTCCTGTACGTCGTCGGCTACACGATGATCCTCAAGCGCCGCACCGCGCAGAACATCGTGTGGGGCGGGGTCGCGGGCTGCATGCCGGTCCTCATCGGCTGGTCCGCCGTCACGAACTCGGTCTCCTGGGCCGCCGTCATCCTCTTCCTCGTCATCTTCTTCTGGACGCCGCCGCATTACTGGCCGCTGTCGATGCGGGTCAAGGACGACTACGCCCGCGCCAACGTGCCGATGCTGCCCGTCCTCGCGGGGAACAAGGTCGTCGCCAAGCAGATCGTGCTCTACAGCTGGGTGATGGTCCTCGTCTCGCTCATGCTCACCGTGCTCGGCTACACCGGCTGGTTCTACACGACCGTCGCGCTCCTGTCCGGCGGCTACTGGCTGTGGGAGGCGCACGGCCTCCTGAACCGCGCCAAGGGCGAGATCACGGGCGCGAAGCTCAAGGAGATGCGGCTCTTCCACTGGTCGATCACGTACGTGTCGATCCTCTTCGTCGCCGTCGCGATCGACCCGTTCCTGCGCTGAGCCCTTTGGGGTGCGAGCCGCCAGGTGGCCCCGTCGTCCTTCCCGGGACGGCGGGGCCTCTTGTCGTACCAGGGCCTACCCGTGGGTAGCATGCCTGGCATGGCTGAGAACACTGAGCAGAGCGACTCCGCGGCGGACGACGCCGTGACCACCGGCGCCGACAAGCGGCAGGCCGCGCGCCTGGAGCGCAGGGCGGCGCGGCTCGCCAAGCAGATCGGCTCCTTCGCCCGCCGCCACGGCGGTGCCGAGGGACAGCTCGCCTACGTCGGGCAGCGCGGCACCCGCATCGTGCTCGTGGGGGAGGACGGGCGGTGGGGGGATCTCTTCGCCCATGACGCGGCGGTCGCGCGGGGCGCGGTGGAGCGGGCGGGGATCACGGTGCACGACGAGTTCGACGGGGAGTTCGCGGCGAAGGTGCGGACGGGGCCTTATGAGTGGAAGCGGATGGCGGGGGTGCAGGTCGGCGGGTGAGCCTTTCCGCGTGAGGGTGCCCCTGCCTGCGGGGTCTCGGGGCTCCGCCCCATACCCCGCTCCTCAAACTCCCCCAGCCTTCGGCCGGGAGGTACCCCCAGAGGGGCTGGAATGGTCGACACCGGCCCGGTTCCGTTCCTCGAACGCCGGAGGGGCTGGAATTGGGCGACACTGCCGGCTCTGCTTGCCGTTAGACCCCGTGAAGGCCGCTCGGAGAGTCCGGGTGCCGGATGGCCCCGGGGGTCCCCGTGATCGAGACGCCGCCGCTCGTGGATCAGTACTGCCAAGGGGTTCGCCGGGAGGAGTTGGGGCTCGGGACGTTCGAGGCGCTGCTCGGGCCCGGGGGCGGGGCGCCCGCCGCGGGGACCACCTTCTTCGACACGCAGACGGGGTTCGCGCTGCGGCGCTGGTGCCCGCCGCTGCTCGGCCTCGCGCCGCACAGTCCGCCCGCGCACTACCTCGCGCGGCGCAGGGAACTGGGCGCGCTGGAGACGGAGCGCCGTCTGCTGCGCGGCAGCGGTACGGGCACGTACCTCGTCGACACCGGGCCGCCCCTCGGCCTCACCCCGCCGGGCGAACTCGCGGCGACCGCCGACGCGCGCGCCCGCGAGATCGTGCGGCTCGAACAGCTCGCCGAACAGACCGCCGACACCTCGGGCAGCGTCGAGTCCTTCCTGCGCCACCTCGCCGAGTCCGTGCACGGCGCCGCAGCGACCGCCGTCGCCTTCGCCTCCGTGACCCCGCCACTGCGCCTGGTCCCGCTGCTCCCCGAGCCGCCCTCGCCCGCCGAGGTACGGGCCGCCGCCGCTGCCTGGCTCACCGCCAGGCAGCGCCCGCCGGGCGGCCCGGGCCCCGAGGGCCCGGCCGGGCCCTCCCCACTGCTCGGGGCGCACCTGCTGTGGCTCGCGCTCTCCTCGGGCCGGCCGCTCCAGCTCCACACCGGCGAGGCCCCGCCCGAAGCGGGCGCGCTCGCCGCCTTCGCCGCGGCGACGGCCGGGCTCGGCACCCCGCTCGTCCTGCTCCCCGGCTACCCCTACCACCGCCCGGCCGCCCGCCTCGCGGGACTGCACGCCCACGTCCACGTGGATCTCGGCCCCGCGCTCAGCGGCACGGGGGCGCGGGCCGCCGGGCTGCTCGCCGAGTTCCTGGAACTCGCTCCCTTCGGGAAGCTCCTCTATTCGAGCGGCGCGCGCGGGCTGCCCGAACTGCACGTCGTCGCGGCCCGGCAGTTCCGTGAGGCGCTGGGCCGGGTGCTCGGGGCGTGGGTCGTCGAGGGCGCGTGGAGCGCCCGGGACGCGGACCGGGTCGCGGGGCTGCTCGGGGCGGGCAACGCGCGCAGGGTGTACGGGCTGGAGGAGTGAGCCGCGCGGGCGGTCAGGCCGCCGTCAGCCGCGCGGCGTCCGCCGCCTCCCGGCGCGGCAGCGGCTCGCCGCCGCCCGGCTCCGTGCCGGGCCGCTCGCGCAGGGCGAGGAGGACGCGGAGGGCGCCGATCCAGACCAGGGTCGCGCCGAGCATGTGGGCGCCGACGAGCACCTCGGGCAGATCGGTGAAGTACTGCACGTAGCCGATGACGCCCTGGGCCATGAGGACCAGGAAGAGGATGCCTGTCTTGTTGCGGGGGCCCACGGGCGCGTCGACCGCCTTCAGGACGCCCCACAGCGCGGCCGTCAGGAGGCACGTCGCCCAGGCGAGGGCGGCGTGGACGCGGGCGGTGCCCGTCCAGCCGCCGAGCCACTCCAGGGACATGCGCGGCACGTCCGAGGAGTCGCCCGCGTGCGGCCCCGTCCCCGTGACGAGGGTGCCGACCGCGATGAGGAGCGCCGTCACGACGACGAGGACCCACGCGAGACGGACGACCTTGGGCCCGGCGAGCGGGCGCGGCGCCGCGTCGCCCTCGCGGCTGCGCTGCCACATGAGCGCGGCGATCGCGATGAGCGCGGACGAGAGCAGGAAGTGCGCGGCGACCGTGTACGGGTTGAGGCCGACGAGCACGACGATGCCGCCGAGCACCGCGTTGCCCATGACGAGCCAGAACTGCGCCCAGCCGAGCCGCGTGAGCGAGCGGCGGCGCGGCTTGGCCGCGCGGGCGGCGATGATCGCCCAGCCGACGGCGGCGCACAGCACGTACGTCAGCATGCGGTTGCCGAACTCGATGACCCCGTGGAAACCCATCTCGCGGGTCGTCGTGAGCGAGGTGTCCGTGCACTGCGGCCAGGTCGGGCAGCCGAGCCCGGACCCGGTGAGCCGCACCGCGCCGCCGGTCACGACGATGACGACGGTCATCATCAGGGCGAGCAGCGCGGCCCGCTCCACGGTCCGCTGACGCGGCGTGTAGCGGGCGGCGATGAAGGCGAGCGGATTGCGTGCGGCCTCGAAGAGGTGCGCGGCAGTCATTTTCGGCACGGACCTCATGCTAGGCCGTCGCTTGTGCACGGATTCACTTGGGGCGCATGTCGGGCGCGGGCTCCTCGGTGAGCAGGTCCGCGAGGGCCTCCGCGTTGGGGCGCGCGTCGCCGTACGTGAACACGATCCGCCGGGCGCGCGGCAGGTCGCCGGGCCCGGCGGGCCAGCCGAGGCACACGACGAGCGCGTCCGGGTGGGCGTCGAGGAGCGCGTCGAGCGCCTTCGCCTGCTCGGGGTCGGCGTGCGGCGTGCCGACGAGGACCACGTCGGCCGCCGCCGGCAGTACGGGGCCGCCCGCCGGTTCCTCGGTGACGCGCCCCTCGGCCGCCGCGCCGCGCGCGAAGACCTGCGTGAGCGTCGAGCCGGGCAGCCGCGCGAGGAGGGTGTCCGCGACGTGGTCGCCGAGCCTGCCGCTCGCGATGTTGCGGCGGCGGCGCGCGTCCACGAGGCGCACGGGGCCGCGCAGGGCCCCCGCGACGTCACCGCGCACGCTCAGCGCCAGGCGCGCGGCGGTACCGCTCGCCTCGTGACCGGCGGCGAGAACCGCCTCGTCCACGGGGGCGGTACGGCGCCGGGCGCTCCACGCCGCGAGGTCCCGTACCCGCGCGGCGGCCTCCTCCAGGCGGGCGCGGGGCAGGCGTCCGTCCGCGACGGCGGCGAGGATCGCCTCCAGCGCCGTACGGAAGTCGCGCTCCCCGTCGTCGGTGTCGGCCGCGTCGCCGCCGAGCGGCATCCCAGGGTTCCCGAGGCAGACGAGGTCGACGCCGGCGACGAGCGTGCGCACGACGCCTTCGGCGAAGCCGATCGTGCGGCTGATGGCGCGCATGTCGATCGCGTCCGAGACGACGACTCCGGTGAAGCCGAGTTCCTCGCGCAGCAGGCGCAGGACCGCCGGGCTCAGGGTCGCCGGCGCGTCGTCGAGCGCGGGGAAGACGATGTGGGCGGTCATGATCGTTCTCACGCCCGCCGCGACGGCGGCGGCGAAGGGCACGAGTTCACGGGCGCGCAGGGTCTCGGGGCTCACGTCGACGACCGCGAGCCCCGCGTGCGTGTCGGTCCTCGTGTCCCCGTGGCCCGGGTAGTGCTTGGCGCACGCGGCGACGCCCTCGGCCTGCGCGGCCCCGACGAACGCGGCGACGTGCCGCCCGACGAGGTGCGGGTCGGCGCCGTAGGAGCGGACGCCGATGACCGGGTTGGCCGGGTCGGCGTTGACGTCGGCGACGGGACCGAGAACGAGGTCGGCGCCGTACGCCCGTACCTCCTGCGCGATCGACCGCGCGACGGCGGCGGTCAGCGCGGGGTCGTCGGCGTGCCCGAGGCTCGCGGCCCCCGCGTGCGGGGAACCCTCGCCGATGTGCAGGCGCGTGACGGTGCCGCCCTCCTCGTCGAGCGCGATGAGCACGTCACCGGCCGCGTGGAGGCGCGCCGCGAGCGCGGCCGTCCGAGCGCGGCCCGTGACGTTGTGCCCGAACCAGCAGACCGCGCCGAGGCCCTCGCCGATCGCGGTGAGCAGCCACGCGGGCGGCCCGCTCGCCCCCGTACCGGCGAAGCCCGGCATGAGGACGGTGTGCGCGAGGCGGCGCACGGCTTCGTCGGCCTGGGTCACTTCACCGCTCCGGAGACGAGGCCGGAGGTCAGCCGGCGCTGGGCGAGCACGAAGACGACCATGACCGGGATCGTCACGAGCGTGGACGCGGCCATGAGACCGCCCCAGTCGTTGGTGTTCTTGCCGAGGAACTGCTCCAGTCCCACGCCCACGGTCATCATGTTCTCGTCCGACATGAACGTCAGCGCGAAGGTGAACTCCTCCCACGCCATGACGAAGGCGAAGGCGCTCGTCGCGATGAGCCCCGGCGTCACGAGCGGCAGCAGCACGGAGCGGAACATCCGCCACCACGAGGCGCCGTCCACGTACGCGGCCTCCTCGACCTCGACCGGGACCGCCGCGACGAAGCCGCGCAGGTTCCAGATCGCGAAGGGCAGGGAGAACGCGGTGTAGACGATCGCGAGGCCGAGGAGCGAGTTGAGCATCTTCAGGTCCTTCATCTGAAGGAACAGGGGGATGACCAGGGCCTCGGCGGGGAGCATCTGCACGACGAGGATCAGGACCATGATCGTCGTGCGCATCCGGAAGCGGAAGCGGGCCATCGCGACCGCGCCGAGCAGCGCGAGCAGGCCCGAGGCGACGACCGTGATGAGCGTGACGATCGCCGAGTTCAGCATGAACGTGCCGAAGCCGCCGTCGCCCAGGGCGTCCGTGAAGTGCGCGAAGGTGAAGTGGGTCGGGAAGAGGCTGTCGGTGCCGGAGCTCGCGCGACCGTTGAGGGCCGTCGAGAGCATGAACCAGACGGGGAAGAGGGTGAAGACCAGCAGCGCGGCGACCGCCACGTACTTGCCGGTCTTCCGCCACCCGCGGCGCGGAGCCTTGGGGGCACCCTGCGGCACGGCGGTCCGCGGGACGGCGAGCTGAGCGCTCATCGCAGCTCATCCTCCTTGAACAGCATCCGCAGGTACACCGCGGTGATCAGCAGCAGGACAGCGGTGAGCAGGACGGCGATCGCGGCGCCGAGCCCGTACTCGTTCTGGGTGATGGCCTTCATGTACGACCACACGCCGAGGTTCAGGATCTCCGGGTTCGTCCCGGAGCCGCCCGGCATGAGGTAGATCTGCGTGAAGACCTTGAAGTCCCAGATGGTCGAGAGGATCGTCACGACGGCGAAGGCCGGGCGCAGCACCGGGAAGGTGATGTTCCAGAAGCGCTGCCAGGCGCTCGCCCCGTCGAGCCGCCCCGCCTCGTGCAGCTCGGGCGGCACCGTGGTGAGGGCGGCGAAGAGCGTGATGGCGATGAAGGGGAAGCCGTGGTGGATGACGTTCAGCTCGGCGATCCCGTAGAACGAGAGCCGCTCGGTGAACCAGTTGAAGCCGTCCGGGCCGAGGATGCCGACGTCCTGGAGGACGCGCCGGACGAGGCCCGAGTCCGGGTCGAAGATCCACACCCACACGTAGGTGCCGGTCACGGCGGGCATCGCCCAGGCGACGAGCGAGGAGCCGATGACGACGGCGCGCAGCTTGGGGCCGAGGTTCTGGAGCAGCAGCGCGACGAGCGTGCCGAGGACGATCGTGCCGAGCACCGCGAAGACGGCGAAGAGGACGGTGTTGGGCAGCACCGTCTTCCACAGGTACGAACCGCCCAGCACCTCGCGGTAGTTGTCGAGCCCGACGAAGCGGGGCTTGCCGGAGATGATCTCCTTGAGCCCGTACGTCTGGAAGGACAGGTACACGACCCGGATGATCGGGTAGAGCAGCAGCACCGCGATGACGAGCAGCGGCGCGGCGAGCAGCAGCCAGGGGCGCAGCCGCTTCATCAGCTGCGGCCGGCGCGGCGCGGGCGGGCGCGCGCCCGGCAGCTCCGCCGCGGGGGCGGGGGCTGCCGGACGCGCGCCCGGGAGGGCGACGTTCCCCACGTCACTTCTCCTGGAGCGTCTTGGTGACGGAGTCGGACGCGGTCTTCGCGGCCTTGTCGACCGAGGTGCCCGTCAGGATCGACTGGACCATCTGCGGGATGGTCTTGTTCCCCTCGACGGTGCCCCAGCCCGGGGCGCTCGGCGGGGTCTTGCCCGCCTTGAGCATCGTCTCCGCGAAGGGCTTGACGAGCGGGTCGGTGCTCTCGGCGAAAGGCTTGAGCGCCGAGTTGGTGCTCGGGAAGTAGCCGGCCTGCTCGGCCCAGTCCTTGGCGAGCTTGCTCGTCGTCATCATGTTGACGAACTGCCAGGCCAGGTCCTGGTTCTCGCTCGTCTTGAGGATCGCGAGGTTCGAGCCGCCGAGGACCGCCGGGTTGATGCCGCCGTCCTTGCCCGGGATCGCGAAGGCGCCGATCTTGTCCTTGAGCGAGGGGTCGCCCGCGATCGCCGTCTTCGGCGTCCAGTTGCCCTGGATCACCATGGCCGACTTGCCCTTGACGAAGGAGTCGAGGACGTCGGTCTCGCGCCACGTGGTGGCGCCGACGCTGGAGGACTTGTCCTTGAGCGCGAGGCCCGTGTAGAAGTCCAGGCCGGCCTTGGACTCCTTCGAGTCGATCGTGCCGGTCCACTTGCCGCCCTGCTCGGTGGCCAGCTCGCCGCCCGCGCCCCACACGAAGGGGATCGTCGCGTACGCCGCGTCGCCCGCGATGGGCAGCGGCATGAGCTTCGGCTCCTCCTTCTTCAGCGTCTTCACGGTCTGCTCCAGCTCGTCCCAGTTCTTCGGGACCGAGAGCTTGTGCTTCTCGAAGACGTCCTTGCGGTAGATGACCGAGCGCACGCCCGCGTACCAGCCGACGCCGTACTGCTTGCCGTCGTACGTGGCCGATTCCTTCAGCGCGGGCACGAGGTCCTTGCCGAGCCCGGACTTGTCGAGCTTTGCCGTGACGTCGGTGAGACCGCCGGCCGCGGCGAACTCGGGGGTCCACGTCGTGCCGATCTCGGACACGTCGGGGCCGTCGCCGGAGGCGAAGGCGCGCACCAGGCGGTCGTGGGCGTCGGCCCACTGGATCTCCTGGACCTTGAGGCTCGCGCCCGTGCGCTTCTTGAACTCCTTCTTCGCGGCGGCGTAGAAGGTCGAGGCGTCCGGGTTGGTGCCCTTCATGACCCACCAGGTCAGCGTCTTGCCGCCCTTCGAGTCCGAGGAGGAGCCGCCGGAACTTCCGTCGTTCCCGCAGGCGGTCAGCACCAGGGCGGAGGCGGCCAGGGCGGCGACGCCCGCCGTGCGTATGAGTCTCATCGAGGTGTGTCTCCCTTGACGCGGCGAGAGGGCGGGCTCTGGCGGAAGCCGGTGAGAGCGGGTCCGTCCCGGGCGCGGGGGAGCCCCCCGAAACCGGGCGTGCCCGGGGGCTGCCCTCTCGAACGACCGCATATGAGCTGCGGTGATGCGCCAAGTATGGAGAGAGGTAACGAGCGCGTCAATAAGTAACAGTGGCTGTGATGCGAGCGTTAGTTTTTGACATGGAGGCGGTTACGCTGACACCCACAGCCACCAGGAGGAATCCATGAGCGATCGGCCCCCGCACGCCCCGGACTCCGCCGAGCAGGCGGGGCGGGCAGCGGACGTACTGGTACGTATCCGGGGGGCCGTGCCGACGCTCCAGCCCGCCGAACAGCGCGTCGCCGCCGCGGTCCTGGACGATCCGGCCGCCGCCGCGCGCATGTCCTCGACGAGCCTCGCGGGCCAGGCGCACACCTCCGTCACGACCGTCATGCGCTTCTGCCGTGCCATCGGGCTGCGCAACTACCCCCAGTTGCGGATCGCGCTCGCCTCGGCCGCCGCGCGCGAGGACGTGCGCAAGAAGGACTCGCAGTGGGCGACGAAGGGGGACATCAGCGAGGAGGACTCGCTCGCCCAGGTCGTCGACAAGATCATCTACAACGAGTCGGGGACCCTGGAGGACACCCGGGCCCAGCTCGATCTCGACGTCCTCGCGCGGGCCGTGGAGGCGGTGGCCGGGGCGCGGCGCGTCGACATCTTCGGGCTCGGGGCGAGCGGATTCGTCGGGGGCGACCTCCACCAGAAGCTCCATCGCATCGGGCACATGGCCTTCGTCTGGACGGACGGCCACGCGGCGCTGACCGCGAGCGTGCTGCTCGGCGCGGGCGACGTGGCGATCGGGATCTCGCACACGGGCTCGACCGTCGACACGGTGGAGCCCTTGCAGGCGGCGGGGGAGCGGGGGGCGACGACGATCGCGCTGACGAACTTCGCGAGCTCGCCGCTCGCCGAGTGCGCGGATCTCGTCCTCACGACGGCGGTGCGGGAGATGCCCTTCCGGTCGGGGGCGACCGCGTCGCGGATAGCTCAACTGGCGGTGGTGGACTGTCTGTTCGTGGGGGTGGCGCAGAAGTCGTATGCGGAGAGCACTGCGGCGCTTGCTCGGACGTACGGGGCGGTGCGGCACTTGCGGGGGCGGTGAGCCTCCTGGGGGGTGGTCCTTTCCGGGGGCTCCGCCCCCAGGCCCCCGCTCCTCAATCTCCCCCAGCCTTCGGCCGGGAGGGGCCCCCGGGAGGGGCTATTCAATGGGTACAGGTCGTGGGAGAAGTTGATGATTGTTGTCGGGCTCATGTCGGGGACGTCCATGGATGGGCTCGATGTCGCTGTCGCTGATCTCTCGCTCGATGCGGAGGGGACGGTGACGCTTGTTCCTCTCGGGGCCGAGGAGCGGCCGTGGTCGGAAGAGATGCGGGGGCGGTTGCTCGCCGTGTTGCCTCCGGCGCGCGTCTCGCTCGGTGAGGTGTGCGAAGTCGACACGCTGGTCGGGCGGGAGAGCGCCGCTGTCGTGCGGGACGTGGCCGAGCGGTACGGGGGTGACCTCGTCGGCTCGCACGGGCAGACCGTCTTCCACTGGGTGAGCCCCACGGGACGCGCGCTCGGGACGCTTCAGCTGGGGCAGCCCGCGTGGATCGCCGAGGAGACCGGGCTGCCGGTCGTCTCCGACATCCGCGCGCGGGACATCGCGGCCGGGGGACAGGGAGCCCCGCTCGCGAGCACACTCGACGCGCTGTGGCTCGCGGCCGAGCCCGGGACCAGGCGCGTCGCGCTCAATCTCGGCGGCATCGCCAACGTCTCCGTGGTCGGGGCCCCGGGCGAACCGGTGACGGCCTTCGACACGGGCCCGGCGAACTGCCTGCTCGACGCGGCGGCCGTGCGGCTGAGCGGGGGCCGGCTCGCGAGCGACATCGACGGCCGCATGGCGCGCGCGGGCACGGTCCGTACGGATCTGCTCGGCCGCCTGCGCGAGGAGCCGTACTACCGGCTGCCCGCGCCGAAGTCGACCGGGCGGGAGCTCTTCACGACGGAGTACGTGGCGGCGCGGCTCGCCGGACTGCCCGAGGTCGGCGCGGACGACCTCATGGCGACGCTCACCGAACTCACCGCGGTGACGGTCGCCGAGGCGGTGCGCCCGTACGCACCCACCGAGGTCGTCGCCTCGGGCGGCGGGGTGCGCAACCCGGCTCTCCTGGACCGGCTCCGCGCGCACCTCGCGCCCGCGGCACTGACCACGAGCGACACCTACGGCCTCCCGGCGGGCGACAAGGAGGCGTACCTCATGACGCTCCTCGCCTTCCTGAGCTGGCACCAGATCCCGGGCGTCGCCCCCGGCGCGACCGGCTCCACGGCCCCCCGCGTCCTCGGCCGCTTCTCACCGGGCGCGGGTCCGCTGCGGCTGCCGGAGCCGGGGATGGCGCCAAAGCGGCTCGTGGTGCTCGCGCCCCCCGCCGCCTGAGAGCCCCGGCCTCACTCCCAGCGGAAGAACCGCCCCGCGGCACCCAGCCCGAGCACCGTCCACACCGCCAGCACGATCAGATCCTTGGCCGGGAGACCTGCGCCGTGTCGCAGGACCTCGCGCAGGCCGTCCGAGAGGGCCGCGATGGGGAGGAGTTCCAGGACGGAGCGGACCGCGTCGGGGAACTTGTCGAGGGGGACGATCACGCCGCCCGCGACGAGCAGCAGGATGAAGACCAGGTTCGCCGCCGCGAGCGTCGCCTCCGCCTTCAAGGTGCCCGCCATCAGCAGGCCGAGACCCGAGAAGGCCGCCGTGCCCAGGAGCAGCAGGAGGACCACCCAGGCCGGGTTGCCGTGCGGGGACCAGCCGAGCGCGAGGGCGATGACGGTCAGGAGGACGACCTGGAGAAGCTCGGTGACCAGGACCGACAGGGTCTTCGCCGTCATGAGGGCCCAGCGCGGCAGCGGCGAGGCGCCGAGGCGCTTGAGCACCCCGTACCTGCGCTCGAAGCCCGTCGCGATCGCCTGGCCCGTGAAGGCCGTGGACATGACCGCGAGCGCGAGCACGCCCGGCGCGAGGAAGTCGACGCGCTCGCCGTCGCCCGTGTCCACGACGTCGACGGCGGAGAAGAGCACGAGGAGCAGCGCGGGGATGATCACGGTGAGCAGCAGCTGCTCCCCGTTGCGCAGGAGCATCTTCGTCTCCAGCACCGCCTGCGCCGCGATCATCCGCCCGACGGGAGCGGCCCCGGGGCGGGGGGCGTACGTACCGGCGCTCATGCGCGCAGCTCCTTACCGGTCAGTTCGAGGAAGACGTCCTCCAGCGTGTGCCGCTCCACGGCGATGCCCTCCGGCATGACGCCGTTCTGCGCGCACCACGAGGTGACGGTCGCGAGGAGCTGCGGGTCCACGGCACCGCCGACGCGGTACGTCCCGGGGGCGAGCTCGGCCGCCTCGCTGCCCGGCGGCAGCGCCTTGACCAGCGAGGACACGTCGAGCCCGGGGCGTCCCGTGAAGCGCAGCGTGTTCTCGGCGCCGCCCCGGCACAGCGCCTCGGGGCTGCCCTGGGCGACGACCTTGCCACCGTCGACGATCGCGACCTCGTCGGCGAGCTGCTCGGCCTCCTCCATGTGGTGCGTCGTGAGGATCACCGAGACGCCGTCGGCACGCAGCTCGCGCACGAGGTCCCAGGTCGCGTGGCGGGCCTGCGGGTCGAGCCCGGCGGTCGGCTCGTCGAGGAAGACCAGCTCGGGGCGGCCCACGACGGCCATCGCGAGCGCGAGGCGCTGCTGCTGGCCGCCGGAGAGCCGCCGGTAACTCGTCCGGCCGCACGAGCCGAGACCGAGGCGCTCGATGAGCGCGGGCACGTCGAGCGGCTCGGCGTGCAGCTTCGCCATGTGCCGAAGCATCTCCTCGGCGCGCGCGCCCGAGTAGACGCCGCCCGACTGGAGCATCACGCCGATACGGGGCCGCAGGCGGGCCGCGTCCGCGAGCGGGTCGAGGCCGAGGACCCGTACCCGGCCCGCGTCGGGGCGCCGGTAGCCCTCGCACGTCTCGATCGTCGTGGTCTTGCCCGCTCCGTTGGGTCCGAGGACGGCGGTGACGCCGGGGGCCGCGACGAGGTCGAGCCCGGCCACGGCGGTCTTCGTCCCGTACCGCTTCACCAGTCCCTCGATCCGGAGTACGGGGGCTGCCGGGTCGGGTCCTGACGACGGGCGGGGGATGCCCGGCTGGTCACTGCGCATGGGCGAAGTCTAGAAAGCCGCCGGGCGGGAGCGGCGCGCGGGGCCACGCCCGAGCGAAACGGGCAAAGGCCGTCACCCGTGATCTTTTCGTGCCCGAGGGGGCCTAGCGGTGGCAAGGGGACGCGTTGTGCTGGCATACCCTTGCTGAGCTGCGCTTTTCCGCTCGCCAGGGTCTCGTACGCGCGCCTGATTAGGTCACCCTAAGTGACCGAGGCCACCACGGGCCTCTGACCAGCTCGCTTGTCCGGGCCCGAGGAATTACGCAACAATGGCGTTGTGAAATACCAGGGTGAGGTCTCCGAGGCCGCGACCGGTGAGCGCTCCACGCGCAACCGCGTCGTGCGCTCGATCCTGCACCACGGCCCCTCCACCGTCGCCGAGCTGGCCGAACGCCTCGGGCTCACCCAGGCCGCCGTCCGCCGGCACCTCGACGCCCTCCTCGCGGAGGAGCTCGTCGAGGCCCGCGACCGCAGGGTCTACGGGGCCCGCGGCCGGGGCCGCCCCGCCAAGGTCTTCGCACTCACCGACTGCGGCCGTGACGCCCTGGACCAGTCCTACGACCAGCTCGCCGCCGAGGCGCTGCGCTTCATCGCCGCCCAGGGCGGCGAGAGTGCCATCGCCGCCTTCGCGCGCTCCCGTATCGAGGCCCAGTGCGAGGGGTACCGGGACGAGATCGAGGCCGCCGAGCCCGCCGAGCGGGCCCAGGTCCTCGCCAGGGCGCTGAGCGCCGACGGGTACGCTGCCACGGCGCGCGAGGCGCCCGGCCAGGGCCAGGGCGAGCAGCTCTGCCAGCACCACTGCCCGGTGGCACACGTCGCGGAGCAGTTCCCGCAGCTGTGCGAGGCGGAGACCGAGTACTTCTCGCAGCTCCTCGGCACGCACGTGCAGCGGCTCGCCACCATCGCCCACGGGGACGGGGTCTGCACGACCTTCATCCCGCGCGGCAAGGCGCCCCCCGGACCCGGGGAGCCCCCGCTCCCCGCGCGGCCCGAGGACACCACCACGACCACCCACACATCAGCAAGCACGGCCGGGAGGAACCCCGCATGACTCTCCCCACGGAGACTGCCCACCCCGAACTGGAGGGCCTGGGTAAGTACGAGTACGGCTGGGCCGACTCCGACGTCGCGGGCGCGAGCGCCCGGCGTGGCCTGAACGAGGACGTCGTCCGGGACATCTCCGCGAAGAAGAACGAGCCGGAGTGGATGACCAAGCTCCGTCTCAAGGGCCTGAAGCTCTTCGAGAAGAAGCCCATGCCGAACTGGGGCTCCGACCTCTCCGGCATCGACTTCGACAACATCAAGTACTTCGTGCGCTCCACGGAGAAGCAGGCGGAGTCCTGGGAGGACCTGCCCGAGGACATCAAGAACACGTACGACAAGCTCGGCATCCCCGAGGCGGAGAAGCAGCGCCTCGTCGCGGGCGTCGCGGCCCAGTACGAGTCCGAGGTCGTCTACCACCAGATCCGCGAGGACCTGGAGGAGCAGGGCGTCATCTTCCTCGACACCGACACCGCCCTCAAGGAGCACCCGGACCTCTTCAAGGAGTACTTCGGGACCGTCATCCCCGTCGGTGACAACAAGTTCGCCTCGCTCAACTCGGCCGTGTGGTCGGGCGGCTCCTTCATCTACGTGCCGAAGGGCGTGCACGTCGAGATCCCGCTCCAGGCCTACTTCCGGATCAACACCGAGAACATGGGCCAGTTCGAGCGGACGCTGATCATCGTCGACGAGGACGCCTACGTCCACTACGTCGAGGGCTGCACCGCGCCGATCTACAAGTCGGACTCGCTGCACTCCGCGGTCGTCGAGATCATCGTGAAGAAGGGCGCCCGCTGCCGCTACACGACGATCCAGAACTGGTCGAACAACGTCTACAACCTCGTCACCAAGCGTGCCGTGGCCTACGAGGGCGCGACCATGGAGTGGGTCGACGGCAACATCGGCTCCAAGGTCACGATGAAGTACCCGGCCGTGTACCTCATGGGCGAGCACGCCAAGGGCGAGACGCTGTCCATCGCCTTCGCGGGCGAGGGCCAGCACCAGGACGCGGGCGCCAAGATGGTCCACATGGCCCCCAACACCTCCTCGAACATCGTCTCGAAGTCGGTGGCGCGCGGCGGTGGCCGCACCTCCTACCGGGGGCTCATCGAGGTCGGCGAGGGCGCCCAGGGCGCGAAGTCGAACGTGCTGTGCGACGCGCTGCTCGTCGACACCATCTCGCGCTCCGACACCTACCCCTACGTGGACGTCCGCGAGGACGACGTGTCCATGGGCCACGAGGCGACCGTCTCCAAGGTCTCCGACGACCAGCTCTTCTACCTCATGAGCCGCGGACTCACCGAGTTCGAGGCCATGGCGATGATCGTGCGCGGCTTCGTCGAGCCGATCGCCAAGGAGCTGCCCATGGAGTACGCGCTCGAACTCAACCGGCTGATCGAGCTCCAGATGGAGGGCGCGGTCGGCTGACGCCGGCCCCCGTCCGGGGCGCGGTACGGGTACGGGCCCGCGGGTCACGTACCGTCCGCCCGGCCCCGTACCGCCCCGGACCCCTTCTTCGTACCCCCATCCCCTGACCGCAGGAAGAGAGCACAACGACAGCCATGGCTGACAGCATTCCGGTGGGTTCCACCACCGCCGGCCAGATCGCGGTGGCCGCGGAGTCGACCGTCGCCACCCGGATGAGCGCCCCGCCGTCCTTCGACGTGGCCGACTTCCCCGTGCCGCACGGCCGCGAGGAGGAGTGGCGCTTCACGCCGCTCGCGCGGCTGCGCGGCCTCCACGACGGCAGCGCGAAGGCGGACGGCCGCGTGGAGATCGAGGTGAGCCTGCCCGCCGGGGTCACCCAGGAGACCGTGGACCGCGAGGACCCGCGCGTCGGCAAGGGCGGCACCCCCGTGGACCGCGTCGCCGCGCAGGCGTTCAGCGCCTTCGAGAAGGCCAACGTCATCACGGTCCCGAAGGAGGCGCGCCCCGCCGAGCCGATCCGCATCGCGGTACGCGGCCACGGCGGCGTCGCCTACGGGCACCAGGTCATCGAGCTGGGCGCCTTCGCCGAGGCCGTCGTCGTGCTCGACCACACCGGGGACGCGGTCCTCGCCGCCAACGTCGACTACCTCCTCGGCGACGGCGCGAAGCTCACCGTCGTCTCCGTGCAGGACTGGGGCACCGAGGCCGTCCACGTCGGCCAGCACAACGCGCTGATCGGCCGCGACGCCTCCTTCAAGTCCGTCGTCGTCACCTTCGGCGGCGACCTCGTGCGCCTGCACCCCCGCGTGAGCTACACCGCCCCCGGCGGCGAGGCCGAACTGCTCGGCCTGTACTTCACCGACAAGGGCCAGCACCACGAGCACCGCCTCTTCGTCGACCACAACGCCCCGCACTGCGCCTCCAACGTGAGCTACAAGGGCGCGCTCCAGGGCGAGGGCGCGCATGCCGTGTGGATCGGCGACGTCCTCATCGAGGCCGCCGCCGAGGGCACCGACACCTACGAGATGAACCGCAACCTCGTCCTGACCGACGGGGCCCGCGTCGACTCGGTGCCGAACCTGGAGATCGAGACCGGCGAGATCGTCGGCGCCGGGCACGCCTCGACCACCGGCCGCTTCGACGACGAGCAGCTCTTCTACCTCATGGCACGCGGCATCGCCGAGGAGGACGCCCGCCGGCTCGTCGTGCGCGGCTTCTTCGCCGAGCTGGTCCAGCAGATCGGGCTGCCCGACGTCGAGGAGCGCCTCCTCGCGAAGATCAGCGAGGAGCTGGAAGGAGCGGTCGGATGAGCCTCTTCCAGCGCGCCTGCGGCCTCGCCGAACTCGACGAGGACACCCCCAAGCGCGTCGAGATCGACGGCACCCCCGTCGCGGTCGTCCGCACCGAGGGCGAGGTGTTCGCGATCAACGACATCTGCTCGCACGCGAACGTCTCGCTCTCCGAGGGCGAGGTCGAGGACTGCCAGATCGAGTGCTGGCTGCACGGCTCGGCCTTCGACCTGCGCACCGGCAAGCCCTCCGGCCTGCCCGCGACGCGACCCGTCCCCGTATACCCCGTACAGATCGATGGGGACGACGTGCTCGTCTCCCTCTCCCAGGAGTCCTGAAGCACCCATGGCTACGCTTGAAATCCGCGACCTGCACGTCACCGTCGAGGCGGACAACGCCACGAAGGAGATCCTCAAGGGCGTCGACCTGACCGTGAGGCAGGGCGAGACGCACGCCATCATGGGCCCGAACGGCTCCGGCAAGTCCACGCTCGCCTACTCGCTCGCCGGTCACCCCAAGTACACGATCACCGGCGGCACCGTCACCCTCGACGGCGAGAACGTCCTCGACATGAGTGTCGACGAGCGCGCCCGCGCCGGTGTCTTCCTCGCCATGCAGTACCCGGTCGAGGTCCCCGGCGTCTCCGTCTCCAACTTCCTGCGCACCTCGGCGACCGCCGTGCGCGGCGAGGCCCCCAAGCTGCGCACCTGGGTGAAGGAGGTCAAGGAGGCCATGCAGCGTCTCCAGATGGACCCCGCCTTCGCCGAGCGCAACGTCAACGAGGGCTTCTCCGGCGGCGAGAAGAAGCGCCACGAGATCCTCCAGCTCGAACTGCTCAAGCCGAAGATCGCGATCCTCGACGAGACCGACTCCGGGCTCGACGTCGACGCGCTGCGCATCGTCTCCGAGGGCGTCAACCGCGTCCGCGAGTCCGGCGAGGTCGGCACCCTGCTGATCACGCACTACACGCGCATCCTGCGCTACATCAAGCCTGACTTCGTGCACGTCTTCGTCAACGGCCGGGTCGCCGAGTCCGGCGGCCCCGAGCTGGCCGACAAGCTGGAGAACGAGGGCTACGAGTCCTACGTGAAGGGTGGCGTATCCGCGTGAGCGACCCCCACAAGGGGCTGACCGGTCTGCTCGACACCGAGGCGATCCGCAAGGACTTCCCGATCCTCGACCGCCGGGTGCACGACGGCAAGGCCCTCGTGTACCTCGACAACGCGGCCACCTCGCAGACGCCGCGCCAGGTCATCGACACCCTCAGCGAGTACTACGAGCGGTACAACGCCAACGTCCACCGCGGCGTGCACGTGCTCGCCGAGGAGGCCACGGCGCTCTACGAGGGCGCGCGGGACAAGGTCGCGGAGTTCGTCAACGCGCCGAGCCGCGACGAGGTGATCTTCACCAAGAACGCCTCGGAGTCGCTCAACCTCGTCGCGAACATGCTCGGCTGGGCCGACGAGCCCTACCGCGTCGACCGCGAGACCGAGATCGTCATCACGGAGATGGAGCACCACTCCAACATCGTGCCCTGGCAGCTGCTCTCGCAGCGCACGGGCGCGAAGCTCAAGTGGTTCGGGCTCGACCCCGCGGACGGCACTCTGGACCTGTCGAACATCGAGGAGGTCATCACCGAGAAGACGAAGATCGTCTCCTTCGTGCTGGTCTCCAACATCCTCGGCACGCACAACCCGGTCGAGCAGATCGTGCGCCGCGCCCACGAGGTCGGCGCGCTCGTGCTCATCGACGCCTCGCAGGCCGCGCCGCACATGCCGCTCGACGTGCAGGCGCTCCAGGCGGACTTCGTCGCCTTCACCGGGCACAAGATGTGCGGCCCGACCGGCATCGGCGTGCTGTGGGGCCGGCAGGAGCTCCTGGAGGACCTGCCGCCCTTCCTCGGCGGCGGCGAGATGATCGAGACCGTCTCGATGCACTCCTCGACGTACGCGCCCGCTCCCCACAAGTTCGAGGCGGGCACCCCGCCGATCGCGCAGGCCGTCGGGCTCGGCGCGGCGGTGGACTACCTCACCTCGATCGGTATGGAGAAGATCGCCGCGCACGAGAAGGCGATCACCGAGTACGCGGTGCGCCGCCTCATGGAGGTCCCCGACCTGCGCGTCATCGGCCCCACCACGGCCGAGGAGCGCGGTTCCGCGATCTCCTTCACGCTCGGCGACATCCACCCGCACGACGTGGGCCAGGTGCTCGACGAACAGGGGATCGCGGTCCGGGTCGGCCACCACTGCGCCCGGCCGGTGTGCCTCAGGTACGGAATTCCCGCGACCACGCGCGCGTCTTTCTATCTGTACTCCACGCCCGCCGAGGTCGACGCCCTGGTGGACGGTCTGGAGCACGTCCGCAACTTCTTCGCGTGAAGTCGCTTCGGATGAGGGACGAGAGGGACGAGAGCCGGTGAAGCTGGATTCCATGTACCAGGACGTCATCCTGGACCACTACAAGCACCCGCACGGGCGGGGCCTGCGTCCGGGCGACGCGGAGGTGCACCACGTCAACCCGACGTGCGGCGACGAGATCACGCTGCGCGTGAAGTACGAGGGCTCCCGGATCGCCGACGTGAGCTACGAGGGCCAGGGCTGCTCCATCAGCCAGGCCAGCGCCTCGGTCCTCAACGACCTCCTGGTCGGAAAGGACGTCGAGGAGGCGCAGCGCATTCAGGGCACCTTCCTGGAGCTCATGCAGTCCAAGGGGAGGATCGAGCCCGACGACGCGATGGAGGAGGTGCTGGAGGACGCGGTGGCCTTCGCCGGGGTCTCCAAGTACCCCGCGCGCGTCAAGTGCGCGCTCCTGAGCTGGATGGCCTGGAAGGACGCGACCGCGCAGGCGCTGGGCGACACCGAGGTGCCCGCGTCCGCCGAGCCCGTTGAGAGGAAGACGGCATGAGCGAGAACGAGACGGCGACGCTGAGCCCCGCCTCCGAGGAGGAGGTCCGCGAGGCCCTCATGGACGTCGTCGACCCCGAACTGGGGATCGACGTGGTCAACCTGGGTCTCATCTACGGGCTGCACATCGACGAGTCCAACGTCGCCACCGTGGACATGACGCTGACCTCGGCGGCCTGCCCGCTCACCGACGTCATCGAGGACCAGGCCAGGTCCGCGACCGAGGGCATCGTGAGCGAGCTGCGCATCAACTGGGTGTGGATGCCGCCGTGGGGCCCGGACAAGATCACGGACGACGGGCGCGAGCAGCTGCGCGCGCTGGGCTTCAACGTCTGAGCCGGACGCACAGCCGCGCGCGTCACCGAGGGGCCTCCGCCGTGTGCGGGGGCCCTTTCGCATGGGCGCCCGAGGTCATGTGTACAGCCGTACGCAACGATGCGTACCCTCGTACACATGGGATACCTGCTGCTCGCCGGCGCGATCCTCTCCGAGGTCACCGCCACCACCGCCATGAAGTACAGCGAGGGCTTCACCCGGCTGTGGCCCTCGCTCCTCACCGTGCTCGGCTACGTCGTCTGCTTCGCCCTGCTCGCGCGGACCCTCAAGACCCTCCAGGTCGGCACCGCCTACGCCATCTGGGCCGGGGCGGGCACCGCGCTGATCGCGCTCATCGGCATGATGTTCCTCGGCGAGTCCGTCACCCCCGTACGGCTCGCGGGGATCGCCCTCGTCATCGGCGGGGTCGTCCTGCTCAACCTGGGAGGAGCCCACTGATGGCAGCCGCGCGGCGCTACGACCCCGACCGCGGGCAGCGGATCATCGACGCGGCGATCCGCGTCGTCGGCCGCTCGGGGATCGCCGGGCTCTCGCATCGCACGGTCGCCGCCGAGGCCGATGTCCCGCTCGGCTCGACGACGTACCACTTCGCGACGCTCGACGACCTGCTCGTGGCCGCGCTGCGCCAGGCCAACGAGAACTTCGCCCGGCTCGTACGGGAGCGGGGCGCCCTCGGCGCGCCGCCCGCGCGGCTCGCCGCCGCGCTCGCCGGGGCGATGGGCGCGTGGCTCGCCGCCGACCGCGCGCACGCCGAGCTGGAGTACGAGCTGTACCTCGCCGCCGTGCGCAAGCCGGTGCTGCGCCCGGTCGCCGCCGAGTGGAGCCGCGCCCTGGAGGAACCCCTCGCGGCGCGCACCGACCCGGCGACGGCCCGCGCCGTCGTGGCGCTCATGGACGGCCTGTGCCTCCAGGTGCTGCTGACCGACAGCCCGTACGACGAGGAGTACGCGCGCGAGATGCTGGGGCGCGTACTGCGGGAGTGAGCGGCCCCGCGCGGGGACCGGCCCGCGGCGGACTCGTGCGATCACCTGCGGGGGAGGGTCGGGGTGCCGTACGGTGCGGAGCATGATCGTTCATGTGTGCGAAGGGGTGCGGTGTCCGTGAAGCTGCTCGGTCCGCTCGTCCTGCTGCTCGTCGTGGTGCTGCTCGTGGTCCTCGTCCTCGCACGAGGGCCGCGCGCGTGGGCCCGGCGCCGGCTGCTGCCGGTGCTCGCGGTGCTGCTCCTCCTCTACTTCGTGGGACGCGCGGTCGCCGAACTCGTGATCATCGAGTGGGGCGACCCGGCGAGCTACGCGAAGGACTGGGGCGGCCCGCACCTCGCCGGGGTCCTCGCCGTGCACTGCGGCCCCGGCGTGCTCGCGCTCGGGCTCGCCGTGTGGTGGTGGCGCGGGCGACGGGGCGCGCGGGGCGATGAGTTCGCGGGCGGGGAGCGGTCTCCCCTCGTATGACAGAACACACGCTGCACGTGCCGGGCGCCCGCCTCGTCCACGAGGTCCTCGGCCCGCTGCCCGCCGCCGACGGCCGGCCGCCGCTGTTCATGATCGGCCAGCCCATGGACGCCTCCGGCTTCCGCGACCTCGCCGCGCACTTCCCCGAGCGCACCGTGGTCCTCTACGACCCGCGCGGTCTCGGCCGCAGCGTCCGCGAGGACGGGCGCGAGGACCACGACCCCGTGGTCCAGGCCGAGGACCTGCACGCCCTCGTCGCGGAACTCGGCGCGGGCCCCGTCGAGGTCTTCGCGAGCAGCGGCGGGGCGGTCACCGCGCTCGCACTGCTCGCCGCCCACCCCGGGGACCTGAGCGTGCTCGTCGCCCACGAACCGCCGCTCGCCGCCGTCCTGCCCGACGAGCGGGCCGTGCTGCGCGCCTTCGCCGAGGTGGGCCTCGCCTACGAGAAGGGCGGCTGGGGAGCCGGTATGGCGGGGTTCCTCGCCCTGACCACGTGGGAGGGGCCCTTCACGGAGGAGTACTTCGCGCGCCCGCTCCCGGGGCCCGCCGCGTTCGGGCTGCCCGAGGGCGACGACGGCGAGCGGAGCGACCCGCTGCTCTCCGGACGCTCGGACGCGGTGATCTCCTACGAGCCCGCCCTCGCCGCCCTCGGCGCGGCCCGCACCCGCCTCGTCGTCGGCGTCGGCGAGGAGACCGGCGCGGAGGTCTTCACCGGGCGCGCCGCGCACGCCCTCGCCGAGCGGCTCGGCACGCCTCCCGTCGTCTTCCCGAGCCACCACGGGGGCTTCACGGGCGGCGAGGGACCGTACGCCGGTCAGCCGGAGGCCTTCGCGCGGGTGCTGCGGGAGGTGCTGGACGGGGCGTAGACGGGAAGCGGGGCGGGGGCGGGGGAGTGGGGCGGGTGCCCCGTGCGGCTCAGCCGCCCCCGCGCTCCCTTACCGCCGCGAGTGCCGCGCCCACGCTCGCCACCACGTCCGGCACCGGGTACCAGACCTCGCGGACCACCCGCTCCCTGTCCACGAGCAGCGTCAGGCGCTTGAGGCGGCGGGTGCCCGCGGTGGTGAAGACCGGCAGGCGCAGCGCCGCGGCGAGTTCGCCCGCCGCGTCCGACAGGAGCGGGAAGGGGAGGCGTTCCTTCGCCGCGAAGGCGCGCTGCTCGTCGGGGCGTTGCGTCGAGACGCCCCGTACCGCCGTGCCCCGCGCCGCGAAGGCCGGCCACTCCTCGCGGTACGTGCACGATTCGAGCGTGCAGCCGCGCGCGCCCGGGATCTCCGCCCAGCCCGGCGGGTAGGCGGCGGGGTCGGCGAAGGCGGCCGGGAAGAAGTAGAGGACCGTGAACTCCGCGTCCCGCGCGACCGGATCGAGCGGCGTGCCCGTCGCGTCGGGCAGCAGTAGCCGGGGCAGCACCGTCCCGCGCAGCCCGTGCACGCGCTCCGCCTCGCGCGATTCCCCGTCCGCCGTCGCCATCGTCTCCCCCTCGCCGAGTACCCACGTATCGCCCCAGTCCTGGAGCGCGAGCAGTACGGGCAGCAGCGCGCGCCCGCGCGGCGTGAGCCGGTACTCGTGGCGCGGCGGGTGCTCCTGGTACGGGACCTTCTCCAGGACCCCCGCGCCGGTCAGCAGCCGCAGCCGCTCGGCGAGCACCTTGCGCGAGAGGCCGAGGCCCGCGCGCAGGTCCTCGAAGCGGTGCGCGCCGCGCGCCACGTCCCGTACGAGCAGCAGCGTCCACGCGTCGCCCACGACGCCGAGCGCCTGCGCCATCGCGCAGTTCTCGTCCTCGGGGCCACCCCGTACCGGCACGAGCAGCTCCCTTCCCACCTGCTGAGTTCCTTTGGGGAACGTACCACGGGGGGTGGGCGGCTCGCGCACCGTGAGACCGGTTGGCCTCGTGGGCGGCCCGACCGTTAGGTTGCTCCTCATGACCGACACGACTGCTCCTCGCGCCACCGGCGCCGTCGCCGCCGGGCTCGCGACCCTCGCGAGCGACGGTTCCGTACTCGACACCTGGTTCCCGGCGCCCGAACTGAGCGCGGACCCGGGCCCGGCGGGCACCGAGCGCCTCGACGCCGAGCGCTCCGCCGCCCTGCTCGGCCAGGACGTGGCCGGGGCGCTCGGCGCGGACCCGGTGCGCGGCACGACGACCGTCGCCGTCCGCACGGTCATCTCCTCGCTGGACGACAAGCCGCTCGACACGCACGACGTCTACCTGCGGCTCCACCTGCTCTCGCACCGCCTCGTCCAGCCGCACGGCCAGAACCTCGACGGCATGTTCGGCCTGCTCCCGAACGTCGCGTGGACCTCGCTCGGCCCGGTCGCCGTGCCCGAGCTGGAGGCGGTGCGGCTGCGGGCCCGCGCGGCGCGCAAGCACCTCGCGGTGACCTCGGTGGACAAGTTCCCGCGCATGACCGACTACGTGGCGCCCGCCGGGGTCCGTATCGGCGACGCGGACCGGGTCCGCCTCGGCGCGCACCTCGCGGCGGGCACGACCGTCATGCACGAGGGCTTCGTCAACTTCAACGCGGGCACGCTCGGCACCTCGATGGTCGAGGGCCGTATCTCGGCTGGCGTCGTCATCGGCGACGGCTCCGACATCGGCGGCGGCGCCTCCACGATGGGCACCCTCTCGGGCGGCGGCAGTGTCCGCATCACGGTCGGCGAGCACTGCCTCGTCGGCGCCGAGGCGGGGATCGGCATCGCGCTCGGCGATCACTGCGTCGTGGAGGCGGGCCTCTACCTGACTGCCGGTACGCGCGTGACCCTCCCGGACGGCGAGGTCGTCAAGGCCCGCGACCTCTCCGGCTCCTCGCACATCCTCTACCGCCGCAACTCGGTCACCGGCGCGGTCGAGGGCCGCCCGAACAACGCGGTGTGGGGCGGCCTGAACGACATCCTGCACGCGCACAACTGACGGCCCCCGCTCCGCCGCCGCTCACGGGATTCCCGGGGGCGGCGGTGTCGCGTGCGGGCGGCGCTCGCGTGGGGGTTTCCCGCGGTCGCCGAAAGGAGCGGCTCGACGCGGGCGCGCGCGGGATGAGCGGTTCGCCGCACGCGCGCGTGCCGACCGGGGGAGCATGGCGCCATGACAGGAAAAGCGCCCGGGAAGGCGCGTTACTCGATCGCCTCCGAGGACTCGTTCCTCTCCATCGCCTCGAAAGGTTCCGTGCTCTCGATCGGCTCCGTCGGCTCGGTGTTGTCGATCGGGTCGGTGGGCTCCGTGCTCTCGGCCGGGTCCGTGGGCTCGGCGCTCTGCGGGCTGTCGTTCGGCTCCGCCCTCTCGGCCTGTTCGGGGCTCTCGCTGCTCTCCGTGGGCTCGTTCGGCTCGTTGCGCGCGAACGGCGCCGTGTTCGACCGCCGGGCGGGCACCGCCGTCGCCGCGCTCGCGGTGGCGGGGCTCCTGCTCGCGCGGGCCCGGCGGTGACCCGAGGGGGTACGGGGCGCGCCCGCCCCGTACCCCCTCGGTCCGTCACGGCCGGAAGCGCAGCAGCTGGGGGTCGTGGTCGCTGTTCTGCTGGGCGAACTCGGCGTTGATGTGGACGCTGTCGTAGGTGAAGGACGTGACGCCCTTGCTCACCAGGATCTGGTCCAGGACCTGGCTGTTGCCCTGGTAGACGTACGTGTAGCGCTCGTCGGACGGGAGCTGTGCGATGCCGGAGCGCAGGACGCCGCCCTTCGTCAGCGTCTTCGTCGTGTCGGAGAACTCGAAGTCGTTGAGGTCGCCGAGGACGACGACGCGGGCCTTCTTGTCGAGCGCGGTGAGCTGGCGGACGAAGGCGTTGACCGAGGCGGCCTGCGCGTGGCGCTGAGTCTCCGAGACGCGCGCGGGCGGCTGCTGGGCGGCCGTCAGCGGCTGGTCGCCGCCCTTGGAGTTGAAGTGGTTGGCGACGACGAAGACCGTCTCGCCGCGGAAGACGAACTCGCCCGCGAGCGGCTTTCGGCTGTCCTCCCACGCCGGGTTCGCCGGGTCCACGCGGCCCGGTGAGGCCGCGAGCGCCGGGGCCCCGTCGCGCTCCACGACGGCCGTCGCCGTCGTCGCGTCGCCGCCCGCGCGGTCGGTGAAGGAGACGCGGTCCGGGTTGTAGAGGAAGACCTGCCGGATGTTGCCGCCCGGCTCGCCGCCGTCCTGGTCGTTCTCCGGGTCGATGCCGCGCCACGCGTAGCGCGGGCCGCCCGCCGCCACGATCGCGTCGGTGAACTTCTTCAGCGTCTGCTCCGCCGAGACCGTCCCGTCGTCCTTCGCGCCGTTGTCGTCCTGCACCTCCTCGATCGAGACGACGTCGGGCGAGGCGAGGTGCGTGACGACGCCGTCCGCGAGCGCGTCGAACTTCTCCTGCGGGTCGGTGGGGTCGAGGTTCTCGACGTTGTAAGTGGCGACGGACAGCTCGTCGTCCGCGCCCGGCTTCGCGGACTCCCGTACGAGGCCGCCGTCCCGCACCTTCCCGATCGTCGTGGCCGCGATCGTGTAGCCGCCGTACTGGTTGAAGTCCATCGGGCCCTCGGTCGTGCCCGCGAGGGTGTCGCCGACGTTCGCGACGGGGAAGGGCTGCTGCGCGACGGGCGCGAGCTGCTGGACCTGGAGGCGCCCGCCGTTCTGCGCGTCGTAGGCGTTGTACAGCGTGCCGCCGCGCTCGGTGCTGTGCTCCCGCGGCTTCACCGTGACCCACAGCTCGCTGTACGGGTCCGTCGCGCCGACGACGCGCGAGGAGCCGATGCGGACGTTCATGCCCTCCAGGGACTCGTAGTAGTCCGTGGCGAATTTCGTGGGGCGCAGCTTGAGGCCGCCCACGTAACCGTTGTCGCTCGCCCTGCCCTTCGGCGTGAAGGTGTCGGGGACGGTGTCCGCCGAGATCACGACGGGGGCGGGGACCTCGTTGCCCGAGGAGACGACGGTGACGGTCGGCTTCTCGATCTCGGTGACGGCCTGGTTGCCCGAGGCGGCGCCGCCCGGCACGTACTCGACGACGTCGCCGTCCACCCGTACCGCGTCGCCCACCGCGACCTTCGGGGCCGAGGAGGTGAAGACGAAGACGCCCTCGCTCGTCGCCGGGTCGCTGTCCGGCTTCGTGTCCTGGAACCAGAAGCCGCGTGAGCCGTACGCGCGCACGCCGGTCACGACGCCGTTCACGCCGGTGACGTGCTGCCCCGTGTAGGGGGAGACGCGGGTCGTGCCCTGGATGGTGTGGATGCTCGGGCCGTCGGCGGGCGCGGCCGACGCGGGGGCGGTGAGCAGCATGCCGGCCGCCAGCGCGGTCGCGGTGGCGGAGGCCACGGTGAGCGCCGTGCGGCGACGGGAGGGAACGGGCATGGGGCGCGACTCCAGGTCTGAGGGCGGCCTTCGGGCGAAGGCCGTGAAGGTGGATGCGTACCGCGAGTTCTACGCGCGTCAATGTCCGTCGTGGGCCGGGGAGTTGTCAAGGTCGCGCCGGTGGCGCGCGGGCGAAGCGGAGGTGAAGGGTGAGGGGCGCGTGCGGGGGTGGGGCGGGCGCGCCGGGGAGCGCGCTGCGGGTGTGCGTGACGCGGGCCGGGCGGGGGTGCGCGCGAGGGCGGGGCGTACGCGCGTACGGGGCCGGTGGGCCGGTCGTGCGGGGCTGCCACCCCGGGGCGCC
This sequence comes from Streptomyces sp. NPDC088923, assembly GCF_044749745.1. NCBI lineage: Bacteria > Bacillati > Actinomycetota > Actinomycetes > Kitasatosporales > Streptomycetaceae > Streptomyces > Streptomyces sp. NPDC088923. Next base: position 2,365,013 of record NZ_JBIVIO010000001.1, read on the forward strand.
GGGCCGTCTAGGCTGAGGGGCGCTGTTCCGTACGTCCGAGGAGAAACCGCCGATGTCCGCACTTCCCCCCGCGCTGCCCCCGGCCCGCCTGGAGTCCGAGCCGCGGCTCGCCCGGGCCGCGCTGGCCGCCCCGGTCCTCGCCCGCGCGGTCCGCCTGGCCCGCTGGGCGAACCCGGACACCCGGGTCGGCGCGGGCGGCGAACTCGTCGAGGAGCAACTGCCTGAGGCGGCCAAGGAACTGGGCCTGACCGGGCCCGACGCGGAGGCCGAGGCGAGCGAGGCGTGGCGGGTCGCCGTCGACACCGGTCTCGTGGAGGTGAGCGACCCGGAGGAGGACGGCGAGGAGTACGGGAGCGCCGCACCCGGCGAGGACCTCGCGCAGCTCACCTCGGGCAGCCCGCAGGACGCGCTCGGCCTGTGGCTCGGCGCGCTCGACACGCTCCTCGCCGACGCGAGCATCCCCGACATCGAGGACCTGGACGAGCTGACCGGGGCCCTGGAGGGCGGCGGCACCGTCGACTTCGACGCGCTCGGCTGGGACCCCGAGGAGGAGGCCGAGTTCGTCGACCAGGCGCTCCTGAGCCTCTACCTCCTCACCGTCTCCGAGGGCGGCTCCACGGACACCCCCGTACCGTTGCCCGCGCTCGCCGCCGCGATGGTCGTGCCCGACGACATGCCCGAGCCGAGCGACGCGATCCTGGAGCAGGTCTCCGAGACGATGGTCCGCCTCGACGCGAAGTTCCGGCTCCTCGAACCCTCCGGCCTCCTCGTCTACGAGCCCCTCGACGAGGCGCTGCTCGTGGAGGCCGACGCGGGGGAGCCCGTCGAGATCGAGGAGGAGGACGTCTCGCGGTACGGGCTCGTGCACTACACGCCGCTCGGCCTGTACGGCATTCGCGAGCGCCTCGTGGAGGCCGGGCTCGAAGCCCCGGTCGTCGGCGACCTCGCCGAGGCGGGCGCGGACGTGCTGCTCGCCGGGATCGCCGAGTACCCGGCGCCCTCGGTGCGCGCCGAACTGGAGGGCTGGCTCGCGGGCCGCGAGCCGGTCGCGGCGGCGGGGGAGCTGCTCGCGGCGGCGAAGGGCGAGGACGCGGAGGGCCCGGTGCGCAGGCTGCGCGCCCAGGAGGCCCTGGAACTCCTCGGCGCGGGGGCCGAACCGGCCGTACGGGCCGTGCTCGACGACCCCGAACTCGGCGGCCTCGCCCGCGTGTGGCTCTCCGAGCGCGGACTGCCCGACGTCCCGCCGCCCCCGGCGGACCTCGTCTTCTGGCTCACCGTCGACACGGTCGCCGCCCAGCTCGCGGTCGAGGGCGAGTCGGCGGAGCTCCAGGCCCTCGTGGCGGGGCTCGCCGCCCAGCACAGCGGTTTCTTCGAGGCCGCGTGGCGTGTCAAGCACCCCGCGACGGCGGAGGTCCTGGAGGCGATGGGCCGCCTCCACCCCGACAAGCGCACGGCGAAGGAGGCCCGCAAGGCCGCCTTCAAGGCGAGGTCGGCGGCGGGGACGGGCTCGGGCTCGGGCTCGGGCTCGGGGGAGTGAACGTCGCCGGGGACCGACTCGGGTGCTCGTACGGAGCCGGAAGGACCGCCCGCCGCTGACCCGGTGCCCCGGGGGCGCGGGCGGTGTCCCTAGGATCGCGGCATGAGCGCACGGGGCGGGACGCGGGGCTTTTGGGGGATCGTCGACCCGGGGGCACCGCCTGAACGCGCCGATACGCGGGGCCCGCTGCGGTACCTCTGGTGGCTCGTGCGGCGGCAGCGGGGGCGGGTGCTCACGGGGGCGTGCTACGGGAGCGCCTGGAGCGTCGCGCTCACGCTGCCCCCGTACCTCCTCGCGCGGGCCGTCGACGACGGGCTCGGGGCGGGGGACACGGGTGCCCTGCTGGCGTGGACCGGCGCGCTGCTCGGGGCGGGGGCGGTGACCGCGTGGCTCAGCATCATGCGGCACCGCACGATGACGCGCGTCCGCATGGACGCCGCCTTCCGCACCGTGCGCGTCCTCGTCGAGCACATCGGGCGCCTCGGCGCCACGCTCTCCGGGCGCGCCTCCTCGGGGGAGGTCCTGACCGCCGGATTCACCGACGCGGCCCGTATCGCCGACGTCCTCACCATCACCGGGCCTGGCGTCGGGTCCGTCCTCGCGTACGGCGTCGTCGCCGTGCTCCTGCTGCGGATCTCGCCGCTGCTCGCCGTCGTCGTGCTGCTCGGCGTGCCGCTCCTCGCGCTCCTTGTCGGGCCGCCGCTCGCGCGGCTGCGCGGCGCGGAGACGGCGTACCGCGAACAGCAGGGCACGCTCGCCGCGCGCCTCGTCGACCTCGCCGAGGGGCTCCGCGTGCTCCGCGCCTTCGGCGGCGGCACGGGCTTCGCGGCCCGCTACCGGACCGGTTCGCGCGAACTGCTCGACCGGGGACTGCGGGTGGGGGCGGTCACGAGCTGGGTCGAGGCGCTCACCGCGGGACTGCCCGCCGTCTTCCTCGCCGTCGTCACCTGGCTCGCCGCCCGGCTCGCCGTGCGCGGCGAGATCACGACCGGTGAACTCGCCGCCGTCTACGGCTACGTCGCCGTCCTCGTCGTCCCCGTCGCCTTCTTCATCGAGGGCGCGCACTCGCTGACGCACGGCGTCGTCGCCGCGCGCCGCGTGCTCGCGCTCCTGCGCCTGGCCCCGGCCCACGCGGACCCCGCGCACGGGCGCCCCGCACCCTCCGTACCGGCCCCGCTGCACGACCCGGAGACCGGCGTCACGCTCGCCCCGGGCCGCTTCACCGCGCTCGTCAGCGCGCGCCCCGCCGAGACGGCAGCGCTCGTCGAGCGCCTCACCGGGCTCACACCCTCGTCCGTCACCTGGGACGGCGTCCCGCTCGACGCGTACGCGCCCGCCGAGGTCCGCGCCCGCGTCCTGCCCGCCGACCACGACGCGGCGCTCTTCGCGGGCACGCTGCGCGAAGTCCTCGCGGGCAGCGGCGAACCGGGGCCCGAAGCGGTGCGCGCCGCCGTGCGCGCCGCCGTCGCCGAGGACATCGTGCGCCTCCTGCCGGGCGGTCTCGACGCGCCCGTACAGGCCAAGGGCGCGCAACTCTCCGGTGGGCAGCGCCAGCGCGTCCTGCTCGCCCGCGCGCTCCTCGCCGCGCCCGAGATCCTGCTCGCGACCGAACCGGCCTCCGCGCTCGACGCGCACACCGAGGCCCTGCTCGCCTCGCGCCTGCACACCCACCGCGCGGGCCGCACGACGGTCCTCGCGACGACCTCGCCCTCGCTCCTCGGCCGCGCCGACATCGTGCACTGGCTCGTGGACGGCGGCCTCGCGGAGAGCGGGACGCACCGGGAACTCATGGCGCGGTGCGCCGATTACCGCGCCGTGGTGGCGCGCGAGGACCCGGAGACGGAGACGCGTACCGCCGCGAGGCACGGCGAGACACGTACGGAGACGGACGAGGTGGCGGCCGGATGACGACCTCGCCGAACCCCCCCGCCCTCCCCGTCGCCGCGGGGCGCGAGGTCCTGCGGGCCGCGCTCGCGCTCGTCCGCGCCGACCGGCGCGGTTTCCTCGCCGCCGTGCTGCTCAACGTGTGCGCCGTCGGTGCCGGGCTCCTCGCGCCCTGGCTGCTCGGCGAGATCGTCGAGCGGGTACGGGCCGGGAGCGGCGCGCCGGCCGTGGACCGGCTCGCCGCCGGCATCCTCGCCGCGTCCCTCGCGCAGATCCTCCTCACCCGCTGGGCGCGCCTGCACGCCCACCGCTTCGGCGAGCGCGCGCAGGCCCGCGTGCGGGAACGCTTCGCCGCGCGGCTGCTCGCGCTGCCGCCCGCCGTCGCCGAACGCGCGGGCACGGGCGACCTCGTCGTACGGGGCACGACCGACGTCAGCACGGTCGGCACGACGCTGCGCGACGCGGGACCGGAGGTCTTCGTCGCCGCGCTCCAGGTGCCGCTGATCCTCGGCGCCGCCGTGCTCGTGAGCCCGCTCCTCGGCGCCTGCGGCGTCCTCGGCCTCGCCGTCACGTGGGCGGCCGCGCGCTGGTACATGCGCCGCGCCCCCGCCGCCTACCTCGCCGAGGGCGCGGCGAACGCCGCGCTCGCCGAGGAGGTCACGGCCTCGGCGGCCGGGGCCCGCACGACCGAGGTGTACGGCCTCGCGGAACGCCGCCTGGTCCGCGTACTGGACCGGGTCGCCGCCGCGCACCGCGCCCGCGAGGGCACCCTCGCGCTGCGCAGCGTGCTCTTCCCCGCCGTCGACTTCGGCGCCTTCCTGCCCGTCGCCGCGGCCCTCCTGCTCGGCGGCCTCCTGCACGCGCACGGCCTCGCGAGCCTCGGCGCGGTCCTGGCCTGCGCGCTCTACCTGCGCAAACTCTCCGACCCCGTCGACATCCTGTTGCAGTGGCTGGAGTTCCTGCAACGCGGCAGCGCGTCCTTCGCGCGCGTCGAGGGCCTCGGACTCGTCACGGGCGAAGTTCCCGCGCCCCGCGTCCCCACCGGTGACGGCACCTTGCGCCTGGACGCCGTCCGGCACTCCTACGACGGTGACCGCGACGCCGTGCGCGACGTCACCCTCACCGTGCGCCCCGGCGAACGCCTCGTCGTGGTCGGCCCTTCGGGCGCGGGCAAGACGACGCTCGGGCGCCTCGTGAGCGGCGCCGAGACCCCGAGCGGGGGCGCCGTGACGCTCGACGGGGTGCCCGTGCACGCGCTGCCGCCCGGCCGCGTCGTCCTCGTCACGCAGGAGCACCACGTCTTCCTCGGCACCCTCCGTGAGAACCTCGCCCTCGCCGCACCGGACGCGAGCGACGCGGACCTGGAACGCGCGCTCGCCACGGTCGGCGCGGACTGGGCGGCGGAACTGCCCGCCGGGCTCGACACGGCGCTCGGACCGGGCGGGCTGTCCCCCGACGGCGCGGCGATCCAGCAACTGAGCCTCGCCCGCACCCTGTTGCTCGACCCGGGCATCCTCGTACTCGACGAGGCCACCTCGCTCATCGACCCCCGTACCGCCCGCCGCACCGAACGGGCCCTCGCCGCCGTCCTCGCGGGCCGCACCGTCATCACGGTCGCCCACCGCCTCCACACCACCCGCGACGCCGACCGCGTCGCGGTCATGGAGGAGGGCACCCTCACCGAACTCGGCACACACGAGGAGCTGGTGGCGGCGGAGGGAACGTACGCGGGACTCTGGCGGGCCTGGCACGGGGACTGACCCCGCGCCGGGCCGCGCCCGCCTCCCTCACTCCACCCGCAACCGTGCCCCCGGCTCCCTCCCGTACCCCACCTCCCGCACCGGTCCCGTCAGCCGGACCCCGTACCGCAGGCGGTGGTCCGTGCTCGACGCGGACAGGCGGAACTCCAGTGCGCCCGGCTCGACGACGCGGCGGCCCGCCAGGCCCGTGAAGGAGGCCGTGTCGGCGGGGATCTCGACGTGGACGCGGGCCGAGGCGCCCGGGGCGAGCGGGACGCGGAGGGCACCGATCAGGCGTTGTTCGGGCTGGACGACGGAGGCGACCGGGTCGTGGAGGTAGACCTGGACGACCTCCGTGCCCGCCCGTCCGCCCGTGTTCGTGACCGTCAGGGCGAGGCGGACCGTGCCATCCGTGGGCACCTGGCCGGGGGTCTCGGGGGTCAGGTCCGTCCAGGCGAAGGACGTGTAGGCGAGGCCGTGGCCGAAAGGGTAGGCGGGGCTGGGATCGAGCGCCGAGACGTCGCTCGGGCCCGCGAGCGGGGCGCGCAGGTACGTGCCGGGCTGGCCGTCCGGGGTGCGCGGCACGCTCACGGGGAGCCGCCCCGAGGGCGCCGCACGCCCGCTGAGCAGCGCCGCGATCGCCCGCGTGCCCTCCTGCCCGGGGAAGAACGCCTGCACGAGCGCCCCCGCCTCGTCCACCGCCCGCCCCAGCGCGTAGGGCCGCCCCGCGAGCAGCACACCGACCACCGGCGTGCCCGTGCCGAGCAGCGCGTCCAGCAACTCCTGCTGCGCGCCGGGGAGCCGGAGCGAGGGCGCGTCGCAGCCCTCGCCGCTCGTGCCCCGGCCGAAGAGCCCGGCGCGGTCCCCGAGCGCGGCGATCACGACATCGGCCCCGCGCGCCGCGTCGAGCGCCGCCGCGAAGCCCTCCGTGCCGCCGGTGTCGATCCCGCACCCGGCCACGGCGACGACGTCGCTGTCCGCGAACTCCGCCGCCACCGCCTCGTACAGCGTGGGCAGTGCGATGCCCGGCGCGAGGTCCGGGTGCGCGCCGCCGACGTGCACGGGGAAGGCGTAGCAGCCGAGCACCGCGAGCGGCGCCCCGGCCTGCGGCCCGATGACGGCGATCCGGCGCGGCGCGGCGAGTGGCAGCACGGGGCTCCCGTCGGGCGCCGCGTTGCGCAGCAGGACGAGGGACTCGGCGGCGAGCCGCGCGGACAGCTCCCTGTGCTCCGGCGGGTCAAGGTCCACCGTGCCCCGTACGGCCTCGGGGCTCAGCTCGGCACGGTCGCGCAGCGAGGGCGGTACGGGGTCGAAGTCCGCGTCGAGCAGGCCGAGTTCGGCCTTCTGCCGGAGCACCCTGCGGACCGCGTCGTCCACCGTCGCCTCGTCCACGAGCCCGGCGTCGAGCGCGGCGAGGAGCGGGGCGCCGTAGGCGTCCACGGTGGGGAGTTCGACGTCGACGCCCGCGCGGAGCGCGAGGGCCGCCGCCTCGGCGCGGTCGGCCGCGACGTGGTGCAGCGACTGCAGGAAGGCGACGCCGAAGTAGTCGGCCACGACCGTCCCCTCGAAGCCCCATGTCTCACGCAGCAGCCCGGTGAGCAACTCCCGGTCCGCCGCGCTTGGCACGCCGTCCGTATCGGTGTACGCGTGCATGACGGAGCGGGCGCCGCCCTCGCGCAGCGCCGCCTCGAAGGGGGGCAGGACGATGTCGGCGCGCTCGCGCGGGCCCATCGACACGGGGGCGAGGTTGCGGCCCGCGCGCGAGGCCGAGTAGCCCGCGAAGTGCTTGAGCGTCGCGACGATCCCGGCCGACTCCAGCCCCCGCACGTACGCGGCACCGACCCGCCCCACGAGGTACGGGTCCTCACCGATCGTCTCCTCGACCCGCCCCCACCGCAGGTCCCGCACCACGTCGAGCACGGGCGCGAGCCCCTGGTGCACCCCGACCGCGCGCAGCGAGTCACCGATCGCGGCCCCGACCCGCTCGACCAGTTCCGGGTCGAACGAGGCGCCCCACGCGAGCGGCACGGGGAACGTCGTGGCGCGCCAGGCGGCGAAGCCCGCGAGGCACTCCTCGTGCGCGAGCGCGGGGATGCCGAAGCGGTTGCCCGCGATGACGCGGGCCTGCGTGCGCAGCAGCGAGAGCGCGCCGAGCCCGGGGTCGACCGGGGCGGTGCCGAAGGGGCGGGTGAGCTGGCCGAGGCCGTGCGGGAGGAGGTCGTCGAGCGCGGGCGGGGCCTGCATGTCGTGCTGGTGCGGGGCGACCTCGCCGCCCTCGGGCGAGGCGCCGACCCACAGCCCGTAGAGCTGCGCGGTCTTCTCCTCGCGGGTCATCGCGGCGAGCAGCGACTCGACACGCGCGGCGCGCTCGGGGGTGAGGCGCGGGGAGGGGACGGTACGGGGGCCGGTCCCGGGCGGGGGCGCGGGGACGGCGGTCTCGGGGATCACGCGGGCGGTCACTTTCCTCCCACGCCCATCAGGCCCTGGATGAGGGCCCGGCGGGCGAACAGGTACACGAGCAGGACGGGCAGGGTGGAGAGGACGACGGCGGCGAGCAGCCCTGGGATGTTCACGCCGTACTGGGTCTGGAAGTTGTAGAGGCCGAGGGTGACGACCTTCGTGTCCTCGGACTGGGTGAGCACGAGGGGGAAGAGGAAGCCGTTCCACGCCTGGAGCGCCGAGAACACGACGACGGTGGAGAGCCCGCTGCGCGAGAGCGGCAGGACGAGCCGCCGGAAGACGAGCCACGTGCTCGCGCCGTCGAGCGTCATCGCCTCGTACAGCTCGTTGCCGATCTCGCGCATCGTGCCGGTCAGGACGAGGGTGCAGATGGGCAGGCAGAACGCGGCGGTCGGCAGGATCACGCCGATGAGGTTGTCGTACAGACCGGCTTTCGAGATCACGTAGAACATCGGGATGATGACGGCTTGCGCCGGCACCGCGAGTCCGAGGAGGAAGAGCCGGAAGACGCGCAGCGTCCCGGGGCGCGCGCCGCGCACGACGGCGAAGGCGAGCGGCGGCACGAGCAGCAGCACGAGCGCGACGACGCAGACGGTGACGACGGCGGTGTTGAGGAAGTAGCGGCCGAAGCCGTTGTCGAAGACGTCGAGGTAGTTGTCGAGGGTGAGGTGGCGGGGGAGGCCGAGCGGGCCGCTCTTCTGGTAGTCGGGGCGGGACTGGAGCGTCGCCGCGAGAAGCACGTACAGCGGCAGGCCGACGAGGACGAGCCAGACGAGCGAACCGAGGCCGGCGAGGAAGTTGGGCCGCTCGCCGGGACGCCGGGTCCGGGCACGCCTCGGGACCCGGGGGGTTCGCGGGGGGCGCGGGGTCTGCGGCGCGGGGGCCTGCCGGGGGGCGGTGAGGCTCATATCCCCTCCTGAGTGCCGGTCATCCTGTCGTAGCCCGAGAGGCGCACCACGATGAGCGAGATGAGGGTCGCGACGAGGACGAGGAGCAGGGCGACCGCCGAGCCCGTCCCGTAGTCGAAGCTCTTGAACGCCTTGTCGTACATGTAGTACGCGGTGATCGTCGTATCCGTGCCCGGGCCGCCCTGCGTCAGGATCAGCACGGTGTCGAAGGTCGTGAGACCGCCGACGACCATGAGGATCACCGAGGTGATCACCGAGTTGCGCAACTGCGGCAGCGTCACGTGGAAGAACTGCCGCCAGCGGCCCGCGCCGTCGATCGCCGCCGCCTGGTAGAGGACTTCGGGGATCGCGCGGGCCGCGCCCTGGTAGATGAGCGTGTGCAGCGGGGTGAACTGCCAGGCCGCGACGAAGACGAGCACGCCGATCGCCGTGGACTGCTTGCCGAAGAGGTTCCCGTCGCCGAAGAGCCACCCCAGCTCGGACGGGATACCGAAGTTCGGGTCGAGCAGCGCGCGCCACAGGACCGAGACGGCCGTCGCCGAGAGCAGCAGCGGTACGAAGAAGATCGCGGACAGAACGGCCCGGTTGCGCTGCTTGCCCGCCGCCCACACGCCGAGCGCGATGCTCAGCGGGGTCTGCACGACGACGCCGAGCAGCGTGAGCAGGACGGAGAGCCACAGGCTGTGCAGGAGTACGGGGTCGTCGAAGAGCTTGCGCCAGTTGCTGAGCCCGTTGAAGTGCGGGGTGTCGAGCCCGCTCCAGTCGGTGAAGGCCAGGACGGCCACGAGCAGGAGCGGGACGAGCGCGAAGAGCGTGAAGAAGACGACGGCGGGGAGGGTCCAGGCGACGCCCGGGCGGGCGGCGAACCGCCCGGCCCGGGACGCGGTGGGTGGTGAGGTCATGGTTCCTGCCGCCGTTCAGGAGGTGGTGAGCGCCTGCATGGCCTTGATGAAGCCGTCCGCGTCGAGCTGCCCGTTGGTGAACTGCTGGACGGCGCGGTAGATCGGCGTCATGTCGGCCGGCGGGTACGCCTGGTCCCAGGAGAGCTGGAAGGAGGGAGCCTTGCCGACGAGGTCGAGCTGGTACTTGGCGTAGGCGGGGTCGTCGGTGGAGTCCAGGAACTTCTCGGTGTTCGTCGTGGTCGGCAGGTTGCCGATCGCGAGCTGCTGCTTGACGAAGCTGTCGGAGTACATGAGCTTGAGGAACCGCGCGATGGCGTCGGGGTGCTGGGCCTTCTTCGTCACCGAGTAGAAGTTGTTCGTGTTCCCGACGATGTCCGCCGGGTCGCCCTTGCCGCCCGCGACGCTCGGGAAGTTGGTCCAGCCGATGTCCTTCAGCACGCCCGGATTCGCGTCCTTGACCGTCGAGTACTCCCAGGAGCCCATCAGCTCGAAGGCCGCCTTGCCGCTCGCGAGGAGCTGCGCGGTACCGCCGTCGGTCTGCTTGGCCGAGTCGTAGCTGCTCCCGAAGCCGCCCGCGTCGACCAGCTCGCGCAGCATCGACAGCGCCTTCTTGCTCTCGGGGCTCTCCCAGGCGCTCTTGTCGCCCGAGAGCGCCTTCTCGAAGAGCCCGGGGCCCGCGACACGGTCGTAGAGGTACTCGAACCACATGAGGGTGGGCCACTTGTCGCCGCCGCCGAGCGCGAAGGGCGTGACCTTCTTCGCCTTGAGTGCCTTGACGACGTCGAGCAGTTCGTCCCAGGTCTCCGGCGGCTTCACGCCCGCGTCGTCGAGGACCTTCTTGTTGTGGAAGAGCAGTACGGGCTGCGTGCCGCGCATCGGGATGCCGTAGTGCTTCCCGTCCACCTTCGCGGTGTCGAGGACCGAGGGCAGGAAGTTGTCCTTGAGGCCCGCGTCCTTCGCCATCATGTCGTCGAGCGGGCGGAGCAGGCCCGCCTTCACGAAGGGCTGGATGCTGCCGCCGCCCCAGTTGAAGAAGACGTCGGGCGCCTGCTTGGTGTTGATGATCGTCTGGAGCTTCTGCTGGTAGTCGGCGCCCGGGATGGTGTCGAGCACCGCCTTGACCTTCGAGGTCTTGTTGAACTCCGCGACGATCTTCTTCTCGACCTTGTTGCCCGCGTCGCCGTAGACGAGGACGTGGAACTCCTGCTTCCCGCCCGAGGAGCCGCTGTCCCCGCCACAGGCGGTGAGACCCATGCCGAGGGCGAGTACCGCGATCCCGGCGACCGCGCGCGGGAACCTCATCGGCTTCATCGGCTTCGTCCCCCGCGCCGGCGCATGCTGCATCGCCATCATCGACAGCCCTTTCGAAAGTGTCGGCATCTTTGCCGAAAGTCTTCTGCGGCAGGACGGTAGAAGGGCAGGGGGGAGCGGTCAATGGAGGGGTGCGAGCGCGACCAAACCGTTATGAGCGAGCGGGATTCCGCGTGCTCTATCCTTCGTCCCATGCGAGCTGAGAGCCCCGAGGGCACAGAGACCGCGCGCGCCGAGGAGCGCGGAGCGGGCCGGATCACGCTGGCCCAGGTGGGAGCGCAAGCGGGCGTCTCGCTTTCGACAGTTTCGAAAGTCCTCAACGGCCGCCCCGATGTGGCGGCCCCGACGCGCCGCAAGGTCGAAGAACTCCTGGAGGAGCACGGCTACCGCCGGCCCGCGCCCACCCCGCCCGAGGCGCCGCTCCTGGAGATCGTCTTCCACGAACTCGACAGCACGTGGTCGATGGAGCTGATCAGGGGCGTGCAGAACGTCGCCAACGCGCACGGCATGAGCGTCGTGCTCACCGAGACGGGCACCCGGCACTCGCCGGGCGCCGACTGGGTCGAGGGGGTGCTGCGCCGCCGCCCGCTCGGTGTCGTCCTCGTCTTCTCGACGCTGCCCGCCGACCTCAAGAAGAAGCTGTGGTCACGGGCGATCCCCTTCGTCATCGTCGACCCGGCGGGGGACCCCGAGCCCGACGTCCCCTCGGTCGGCTCGGCGAACTGGGCCGGGGGCCTCGCGGCCACCCGCCACCTCATCGAACTCGGCCACCGCAGGACCGCCGTCATCACCGGCCCCGAGGACATGCTCTGCGCCCTCGCCCGCCTCGACGGCTTCCGCTCCGCGCACAACATGGCCCGCATCGCGCCCGACCCGGAACTCATCCGCTTCGGCGACTTCCACGTCTCCTCGGGCCACCAGCACGCCCTCGACCTGCTCGACCGCCCCGACCGCCCCACCGCGATCTTCGCCGGCTCCGACCTCCAGGCCCTCGGCGTCCTCGAAGCGGCGCGCGTCCTCGGCCTGCGCGTCCCGCACGACCTCTCCGTCGTCGGCTACGACGACATCCCCCTCGCCCAGTGGTCCAGCCCCGCGCTCACGACGATCGACCAGCCCCTCGAACAGATGGCCGAGGAGGCGGCGCGCATGCTGCTGCGCCTGCGGCGCGAGGAGGAGGGTGAGACGCGCATCGAACTGGGCACGCGGCTCGTGGTGCGGGGGAGTACGGGGGTGCCGGGGGCTTAGGAGGTACGGGGGGCGGGGTGGGCGGGCCCGCGTGCGGCGGCCTGGCGTGCGGCGCACCCGCGTGCCGTGGCCTGGCGTGCGGCGCACCGTGCGGCGCACCTGCGCGCCGTGGGTCGTAAACGGGTGGACGCCCCCACGCCTGTAGCGCAAACATATGCGTCATGACGCATGATCATGCATCCTCGTCCTCGCCCGCCACCCCCGCGCCCCTCGCCTGGCCTCTCGGCTTCCGCGCCCTCACCGCCCACGGGGGTCTCCGCGCCGAGGGCGACGACATCTCGGCCGTCGTCTCGGACCGCCCCGCCGTGAGCGCCGCGATGTTCACGCGCAGCAGGTTCGCCGGGCCGGCCGTGCGCCTGAGCCGCGCGCACGCGGCGGGGCGGCGGCTGCGGGCCGTGGTGACGCTCGCGCAGAACGCGAACGTGGCGACCGGGGCCGAGGGCGAGCGGCACGCGGCGGAGGTCGTGGCGCGCCTGGCGCCCCTGCTCGGCGTGCCCGCCGACGAGGTGCTGCTCGGCTCTACCGGTGTCATCGGCCGCCCGCTCCCGATGGCCGCGCTCAGGCCCCGTATCGCCGCGCTCGGTCCCACCGCCTTCGGCGCCGCGCCGCTCGGCGTCGCGCGCGCCATGATGACGACCGACACGCGGCCCAAGACCGCCGAACGGCGCGTCGGGGCCGCGCGGTTGGTCGGGGTCGCGAAGGGCGTCGGGATGCTGGAGCCCGACATGGCGACGATGCTCGCGTACGTCTTCACGGACGCGGAACTCGGCCCCGAGGCGCTCGACGCGGCCTGGCGCGCGGCCGTGGACGACAGCTTCCACTGCCTGAGCGTCGACACCGACACGTCGACCTCCGACACGGCGGCGATTTTCGCGAACGGCGCGGCGGGCCCCGTGGACGAGGTGGCCTTCGCGGCGGCCCTGCGGGAGCTGTGCCTCGACCCCGTACGGCAGTTGGCGGGCGACGGCGAGGGTGCGACGAAGCTCCTGCGGGTCGAGGTGAGCGGGGCGCGGGACCGCGCCCAGGCCCGTACCGTCGCCAAAAGCGTCGTCAACTCGCCACTCGTGAAGGCCGCCGTGCACGGCGCCGACCCCAACTGGGGGCGGGTCCTGATGGCCATCGGCAAGAACACCGACGACACGGCCATCGACCCCGCCCGCGTCACCGTCCGCTTCGGCACCCTGCCCGTCCACCCCGCCGAGCCCGGCGCCGCGACCCTCGCCGCGCTCGCGGAGATCATGCGGCGCGAGGAGGTGACGATCGGCGTCGGGCTCGGGATCGGGGACGCGGAGGTGACGGTCTACGGGTGCGATCTGTCGGCGGGGTACGTACGGATCAACGCGGACTACACGTCCTGAGGAGGCCGGGTCGCGCGTTCCGGGGCGGGGCCGCGCGTCGCGAGGCGCCGGGCTACGCGTCCCCGGGCCCCCGCAGCCCGGCCCGGACGCCCGCGCGGTCGACGCCGAGCCGGTCCAGGAGGTCGGCGGCCGGGTCGGGGCGGTCGCGGTCGAGCAGGGCGAGGAGGAGGTGTTCGGGGGCGATGTGCCGGGCGCCCGCGCCGCGCGCCTCGCCCAGCGCGCCCGGGATGACCGCGCGGGCGCCCGAGGTGAAGGGGGTGCGCTTGCGGGAGGCGGGGATCGCCGGGCGCTCGATGCCCCGCGCGTCGATGCCGAGTGCCGCGAGCGCCGCCAGGTCGAGCGCGTCGAGCGCGGCGCGCGCCGCCTCGGGGTCCGTGCCCAGGGCCTCGGCGGGGCCCGGCTGTCCGAGCACGCCGAGGAGGAGGTGTTCGGTGCCGATGCGGCGGTCGCCGCGCTTGCCGGCCTCGGTCGCCGCGTCGACGACGGCGGCCTTGGCGCCCGGGGTGAAGTGTTCGAACATGGTCGTCTCACTTTCCGTACTGGTGGCCGTACTTGGTGTGGACGGACTGCCGGGACACCCCGAGGGCGTCCCCGATCTGCTCCCAGGACCAGCCCTGTTCCCTGGCCCGCGCGACGGCCGCCGCCTCGACCTGCTCCCCGAGCCTGCGCAGCGCGCCCACGGCCCGCAGGCCCACGGCGGGGTCCTCGGACCGGAGAAGCGCGGAAATGTCTCCCGTTTCCATGCCTGTCAGTCTGGGCTGACACCCTGTCGCTTGTCAACCCAGCCTGACAACCTCGCGGTCACGTCCGCAGGTACGAGGCCCCGTTCAGGTCCATGACCGTCCCCGAGGCCCACGTCGCGGCGGGCGAGGCGAGCCACAGCACCGCTTCCGCGATCTCCTCCGGCTCCGCGACCCGCCCGAAGGGGCTCTGGGCGCGGATCGCCTCGCCCTCCGCGCCGCTCAGCCGGTGCGCCACGCGTTCCGTCGCGAAGAAGCCGGGGGCCACCGAGGCGACCGCGATGCCGTGCGGGGCGAGCGCGACCGCGAGCGACTGGCCCAGCGCGTGGACGGCCGCCTTCGTCGCCCCGTACGCCGGGTGCGCGGGCTCGCCCCGGAAGGCGCCGCGCGAGCCGATGTTCACGATCCGGCCGCCGCGCCCGCCCGCGACCATGTGCCCGGCCGCCTGGTGGCTCAGGTGCGCGGTGCCGAGCAGGTTGACGCTGACGTGCGCCTGCCAGGCGGCGACCCACTCCTCGTACGGGGTCTCCAGGGGTGGGTGCGGGGTGTTGACGGCGGCGTTGTTGACGAGCACGTCGAGGCCGCCGAGCCGCTCCGCCGTCTCGGTCGCGATCGCCGCCGCACCCTCGGGCGTCGCGAGGTCGCCGGGCACCACGACGTGCCCTTCGCCGGGCAGCCCGCCCGCCGTCGCCCGCGCCTCGCCCACGTGCGTCCGGCAGTGCAGCGCGACCGTGTCGCCCTGACGTGCGAAGGCCCTGGCCAGGACCGCGCCGAGGCCGCTGCCCGCGCCGGTCACGAGGACACGCCGCCCGGAGGCGGGGAAGGGCAGGGGTGTGGTGTCCGCTTGTCCGCTCATCGCACGACCGTATCGAGCGCCGAGCGCGCGCTCGGCGACGGCTCGAACGGACAAAAGGTTCGTACGGGATTAATCTGGATGTTCGTGTCGGCGAGAGCCGTCCCTGCGGAAGGAACGAAGAGCGATGAGCGACGAAAGCGCTATGGACAAGCTGAAGGGCAAGGCCAAGGAGGCAGTCGGCAAGCTCACCGGCGACCGGCGCAAGGAGACGGAGGGGAAGACCGACCAGGCCAAGGGCGGGGCGAAGGACACCATGGACCAGGTCAAGGGCCGGGCCCAGGGCGTCAGGGACTCGCTGAAGGGGGACGAGCGGGGCGGGGACGGCAAGGGCTGAGCCCCGCGCGGCGTGCCCGCCGAGTACGGGCTGTGCGGCCCGTACTCGGTGAGAGGCACGAGGTGAGCCGCGCGTGCGCCCGCTTCCGTACAAAGGGCCCGTACGGAAGCGGGCGCCTCGCTCACAGCGCCTTCGCGGCCGGCTTCACCATCTCGCGGACCGTACGGGCCTTCGCGAACTCTCCGATCGCCGTCATGTCCCACTCGCCGGAGAACTGGCGCACGAGCTTCGCCATCATGACGCCCGTGCGCGCCTCGGCGTTGGTGAGGTCGAAGCGGACGAGTTCCTCGTTCGTCGCGGCGTCGACGAGCCGGCAGTAGGCCTTGGCCACCTCCGTGAACTTCTGCCCCGTGAAGGAGTTCACCGTGAAGACCAGGCCCGAGACCTCCTGCGGGATGCGGCCCAGGTCCACGACGATCACCTCGTCGTCGCCCGCGCCCTCGCCCGTCAGGTTGTCCCCGGAGTGCTTGACGGCGCCGCCGAGGATCGACAGCTTGCCGAAATAGCAGGCGTCGACGAGGTCGCGCTGGGGACCGTAGGCGATGACCGAGGCGTCCAGGTCGATGTCCCTGCCCCGGTAGGCGGGCTCCCAGCCGAGGCCCATCTTGACCTTGGCGAGCAGCGGGGCGCCGCCCTTGACCAGCGAGACCGTCTGGTTCTTCTGGAGGCTCACCCGGCCCTTGTCCAGGTTGATCTTCCCGGCGCCTGGGGCGGGGGCCGCAGGCGCGGGCGGCGCGGCGGGGGCCGAGGGAGCGGGGGCCGCCACGGGGGCGGAGGGGGCGCTCGGCGGGGTGGGGGCGCTCGGCGGTACGGGCGCGCTCGGGGCGGCGGGAGCCTGCGGGGCCGCCTGCGGCTCCTCCTCCACGCTGACGCCGAAGTCCGTCGCGATCCCGGCGAGCCCGTTCGCGTAGCCCTGGCCCACGGCGCGGGCCTTCCACACGCCGTTCCTGCGGTACACCTCGACGACGACGAGGGCCGTCTCGGAGCCCAGCTGCGGCGGCGTGAAGGTCGCGAGGACCGCGCCGCTGTCCGCGTCCCGCACGGTCGCGGTCGGCTCGATGCCCTGGAAGGTCTGGCCCGCCGCGTCGGGGCTCGCGGTGACGACGATCTTCTCGATCGCGGCCGGGACGGCACCCGTGTCCACGGTGACCGCGTCGGGCGCCGAGCCGCCGCCGGAGGTGTACGTCACGCCGGGGCCGGAGGGCTGGTTGTAGAAGATGAAGTCGTCGTCCGAGCGCACTTTGCCGTCGGCGGTGAGGAGCAGGCCCGAGACGTCGAGCCGCACCGGAGCGGTCACGTCGACCGCCACGCGGGCGGCGCTGAGGGGGATGTTCGAGCCAGGGGTCATTGCGGTCATGCTCCCCCCAACGAACGACCGCACTTTGCCGTTCCCTTACCCGCGAATTTCTCACCGGACGGCCCAGCGGCGCGCCCGCTCCGCCCGGCCCGCGCGCCCGGGGGGCCGCGCTCACCCTCGGCACGCGCCCCCTCTCACCTCCTCCCTCTCACGTCCCGCCCGCGTCCTCCCGCACCTCCCGCAGCGCGCCCGCGAAGGCCCGCGCCGAAGGGTGCTCCGTGGCGCCCGCGCGGGTCGCGAGGTGGCTGTGGCGGGCGAGGGGGAGCGGCGTGAGACGTACCCCCGGCGGGGGAGCGGTCGCCGCCGAGGCGGGGACGACCGCGACGCCGGCGCCCGCCGCCACGAGCCGCAGCGTCGTGTCGTAGTCGTCGACGCGGTGCCAGGACTCGGCACGGACCCCGCTCGACGCGCCGAGCCGCGTGACGACCGCGTGGCACAGGGTGTCCTCGGCGGGGAGAATCCACGGCGCGGCGGCGTGGTCGCGTACCGGATCGCCTGTCGTACCGGGCCCCACCGTGTCCACCGGCGCGGCGAACAGCATCGGCTCGCTGAAGAGGTGTTCCGTCGCGAGGCCCGGCTCGGGCGGGTGCGCGAAGCCCTCGTACGTGTGCACGAGGGCCACGTCGAGGCCGCCCGAGCGCACCGCGTGGCCCGCGTCGGCGGGGTCGATCTCCCGTACCCACAGCGCGAGTCCGGGATGGCTCGTCCGGAGCGCGGCGAAGACCGGCGCGGCCAGCGCGCGGGCCGCCGAGGGCGAGAAACCGGCCCGCAGCGGCGCCTTTGGGCCCCGGTGCGCGCTCAGTTCGGCCTCCGCCGCCTCCAGGTGCGCGAGGATCACCTCCGCGTGCGCCACGAGCCGCGCGCCCGTCGGCGTGAGCGCGATCCGGCGGCCCTCGCGCGCGAACAGGGCGGTGCCCGTGGTCCGTTCGAGGAGCGAGAGCTGCTGCGAGACCGCCGAGGGGCTGTACGCGAGGGCCTTCGCGACCGCCGCGATGGTGCCGCGCCGGGACAGTTCGCGCAGCAGGCGCAACTGGTGCGGGTTGAGCATCGGTTCAGCTTACGAGCACCGTCACTTCTTCCCGCTGGACCACCGGGCCTTACGCGCCGACGATCGGGACATGACACTCCACGCCGGTCTGCACGTGCCGCTCGTCACGCCCTTCGCCGCCGACGGCACGCTCGACGCCGAGGCCCTGGCCGCCCTCGAACGCCTCGCCCACGACGTGCTCGACGAGGGCGCCGCCGGTCTCCTCGCGCTCGGCACGACCGCCGAGGCCGCCACGCTCGACCGGGCCGAACGCGCCGCCGTCCTCGCCGTCCTCGCCCGCGTGGCCGGCGAGCGCGGCGTCCCGCTCACGGTCGGCGCGGGCGGCGGCGACACCGCCGCGAGCCGTACGGCGCTCGCCGCGCTCGCCGACCTGCCCGAGGCCGTCGCCGCCCTCGTCCCCGTCCCCTCCTTCACACGCCCCGGGGAGGCGGGCGTCCTCGCCCACTTCGCGGCCCTCGCCGCGACGAGCCCCGTACCGCTGCTCGTCTACCACATCCCGTACCGCACGGGTCAGGAGCTGAGCGCGGCCACGCTGCGGGAGATCGGGGCGCTGCCGGGGGTCGCGGGGGTCAAGTACGCGGCCGGGGGCGTCACCGAGGACACCGTCGCGCTCCTCGGCGCGCGCCCCGCCGGTTTCGCGGTCCTCGCGGGCGACGACGTGTACGCCTCGGCGCTGCTCGCCCTCGGCGCGGAGGGCGCGGTGCTCGCCTCGGCGCACCTCGCGACGCGCGCGTACGCGGGCCTGGCGGCGGCCTGGCACGCGGGCGAGGCCCACCGCGCCCGCCCGCTGGGCCACCGCCTCTCGCGCCTCTCCGCGAGCCTCTTCGCCGCCCCCAGCCCCACCGTCCTGAAGGCCGTCCTGCACGCCCGCGGCCGCATCCCGTCCCCGGCCGTCCGCCTGCCGCTCCTCGCCGCCCCCGGCACGGCCGTGAGGACGGCGCTCGCGCGGCTGGCGGAGGTGGAGGCGGACGCGTGAGGAGGCGGCCCGCGGGTACGGGGCGCTCGGTCGTCCGCGGGTGCCGCGACCGCCGCGTGCCTTCGCCGGTCTACGCTGCTGAACCGGCCGCCGTGCGGTCCGTCCCCTCCCCTCCCACCGGAAGGCAGCGATGTCGCCCCGTCACGTCGTCCCCCGCTTCTCCTGGCACCGTCCCATGGCGCCCAGGGAGCCCGGCGAGGAGCACCGCACAGCGACCGTCCTGGAGCTCTTCTTCGACCTGTGCTTCGTCACGGCCGTCGCGCAGGCCGCCGCCGCGCTCGAACACGAGGTCGCGGCGGGGCGGACCTGGCACGGCGTGCTCGGCTACCTGCTCGTCTTCTTCGCGATCTGGTGGGCCTGGATGGGGTTCACGTGGTTCGCCTCCGCGTACGACACCGACGACGTGCCCTACCGCCTCCTGACGCTCGTGCAGATCGCGGGGGCGCTCGCGGTCGCCGCCGGGGCGCGGGACGCGCTGGAACACCTCGACTTCACCGTCATCACCTGGGGCTACGTCGTGATGCGACTCGCCGGGGTCGCGCAATGGCTGCGGGCCGCGGCCGGCGACCCCGAGCGGCGCAGCACCTGCCTGCGGTACGCGGCGGGCATCCTCGTCGTGCAGCTCGGCTGGCTGGGACGGCTCGCGCTGCCCGAGGGGGCGGGCCTGTGGTCCTTCCTCGTCCTCGCCGCCGCCGAACTCGCCGTCCCGGCCTGGGCCGAGCGGCACGCGGCGACGACGTGGCACCCGCACCACATCGCCGAGCGCTACGGCCTCTTCACCCTCATCGTGCTCGGCGAGTCGATCACCGCCGCCGTCGCGACCCTGCGCGGCCTCCTCGACGAGCACGCCCTCGGCGACCTGCTCCCGGTCGGCATCGGCGGCCTGCTCACCGTCTTCTCGCTGTGGTGGCTCTACTTCACCCGCGCCGAGCCCAAGCGCCTCGACAGCCTCGGTGCCGCGCTGCGCTGGGGCTACGGGCACTACGCGGTCTTCGCCTCGGCCGCCGCCACGGGCGCCGGTTTCGCGCTCGCCGCCGAGCACGCGGGCCACGGGGAGCACTCCGAGGTGCCGGACCTGACGACGGCCGCCGTCTTCACCGTCCCGGTCGCCGTCTACGTCCTCGTCGTACGGCTGTCGCAGCGCGACCGGGGCGCGCCGGGAGCGCTGGACGCGCTGTGGGGCGCGGGCGCCCTCGCGGTGCTCGCGGTCACCTTCACCCCCTCGCCCGTCCTCGCGACCGGGCTCGTCCTCGCCGCGCTGGTGGCGGCGGTCGTGACGGTGACGCACCGCCAGGCACACGCGGCGGCGGTACGGGGAGGGGCCTGAGCCGGGCCGCTCCCCGCACCCGCGGCCTCCTCAGCCGGCCGCCGGCTCCACCACGATCTTCCGGCCCGCGCCGGAGGCGAACTTCTCCAGCGCCCGCGGGTACGCGCTCAGCGGAAGCCGGTCGCTGATGAAGACCTCCGGGTCCAGGACGCCCGCCGCGAAGAGCTCGGCCGCGCGCTCGTAGCTGTGCAGGACCGCCATCGAGCCCGTGATGGTGATCTCCTGGTTGTAGATGCGGTACGGCTCGATCGTCGCCGTCGTCGCGTAGTCCGCCACCCCGAACTGGAGGAAGGTGCCCGCCTTCGCGACGCGGCCCAGGCCGTCCTGGATCGCGGCGGCGTTGCCCGTCGCGTCGACCACCAGCTCCCAGCCCCCTGGCCGCTCCAGGGCGTCAGGCGTCGTCGCCGTCGCGGAGCAGCCGAGGTGCGCGGCGGTCTTGAGACGCTCCTCGTTGAGGTCGACGACGTCCACCGAGACGGCACCGGTCCGCTTGGCGAGTTCCAGCATCATGAGGCCCATCGTCCCCGAGCCGTAGATCAGGACGTGCGCGCCGAGCTGGGACTTGAGGACGTCGTAGCCGCGGACCGCGCAGGACAGCGGCTCGATGAGCGCGGCGTCCCGCGTGCGGACGTGGTCGGGGAGCTTGACGCAGTTGGCGACCGGCGCGACGGCGTACTCGGCGGCGCCGCCCGTCGTCGTGACGCCGAGCGCGGCCCACCGCTCGCACAGGTTGTTGTGGCCCGTACGGCAGTAGCGGCACTCGTAGCAGTACAGCGACGGGTCGACGGCGACCCGGTCGCCCGTGCGCAGCTCCGTGACCTCGGAGCCGAGCGCCACGACCGTGCCCGCGAACTCGTGGCCCGGCACGACGGGCAGCGTCGGCGCGAACTCACCCTGGAGGATGTGCAGATCGGTTCCGCACAGGCCGCACGCCGCGACCTCCACGACGACCTGGCGCGGTCCCGGGGTGGGGTCGGGGACCTCCGTGACGACGGCGTTCCCGATGGACTCGATGACGGCTGCCTTCACTTGACGGCTCCAAGCGACAGGCCCTGGACGAGTTTGTCCTGGGCGGCGAACCCCGCGGCGAGCACCGGCAGGGAGATGACGAGCGACGCGGCGCACACCTTCGCCAGGAACAGGCCCTGGCTCGTGATGAAACCGGTCAGGAAGACGGGCGCGGTCTCGGCGACGACACCGGAGAGCACCCGCGCGAAGAGGAGTTCGTTCCAGCTGAAGATGAAGCAGATGAGCGACGTCGCCGCGATCCCGGGGAGCGCGATCGGGGCGACGACGCGGGCGAGGATCGTCGGCAGGCGCGCCCCGTCGAGCTGCGCGGCCTCGATGAGCGCGGTCGGGACCTCGGCGAGGAAGGACTGCATCATCCACACCGCGATCGGCAGGTTCATCGACGTGTAGAGGAGGACGAGCAGCCAGATGTTGTCGAGGAAACCGGTGTTCTTCGCGAAGAGGTAGATGGGGAGCAGGCCCGCGACGACGGGGAGCATCTTCGTCGAGAGGAAGAAGAACAGGACGTCCGTCCACTTCCGTACGGGCCGCAGCGACAGCGCGTACGCGGCGGGCAGCGCGAGGACGAGGACGAGCAGCGTCGAGGCGAGCGAGGCGACCGCCGAGTTGATCAGGGCGGGCCAGGGGCTCGCGCCGCCGCCGCTGCCGAAGAAGTCGCGGTAGGCGTCGAGGGTGAGCGAGGCGCTGAGCGCGGGCGGGTTCTTCGCCGCGTCGGGCTCGGAGTGGAAGGAGGTCAGGACCATCCACGCGATCGGCAGGAAGGCGAGGATGCCGAGGACCCAGGCGAGGAGTCCGAGCGCGGTGCCGCGGCGGCGCGGGCCGCGCGGGGCCCGTACGGGCGCGACCGCGGGCTTCGGACGGGGCAGGTCAGCGGTGGCCGTGCTCATGACCGGCCCACCTCCTCACGGAAGAGCGACGAGACGACCCGCAGGACGAAGGTCGCGAGGATGAGCGAACCGATGACGACGAGGACCCCGGCCGCCGAGGCGAGCCCGTTCTCGTGCGCCTGGTAGAAGGTCTGGTAGACGGTGTACGGCAGGTTCGCCGTCCCGAGACCGCCGGACGTGATGGTGAACACGGCGTCGAAGTTCTGCACGATGTAGATCGAGCCGAGCAGCGCCCCGAGTTCCAGGTAGCGGCGCAGGTGCGGCAGCGTCAGGTGCCGGAAGATCTGCCAGGCCCCCGCCCCGTCCATGCGCGCGGCCTCGATGAGTTCGGGCGAACGGCTCTGGAGCCCCGCGAGCAGGATGAGCATCATGAACGGCGTCCACTGCCACACGAGGCTCGCCTCGACGGCGATGAGGGGCGTGTTCGACACCCAGTCGGGCTGCGGGGCGCTGTCGCCGCCCACCCAGTGCAGCAGGCCGTTGAAGAGCCCGTACTCCGGGTTGTACAGCACGTGTTTCCACAGCAGCGCGGCGGCGACCGGCACGAGCAGGAACGGCGCGATCAGGAGCGTGCGGACGAAGCCGCGCCCCGGGAACTTCCGGTCGAGCAGCAGCGCGAGGCACAGCCCGAGCACGAGGCTCACGAGGACGACGGAGACGGTCAGGACGATCGTCGTGAGGACGGACTTGCGCAGGTCGGGTTCGCTCAGGACGTCGCCGTAGTTGCTGAACCACGTGAAGCTGCGGGCGTCCGGGTAGAGGGCGTTCCAGTCGAAGAGCGAGATCACGAGCGTGGCGACGAACGGGAGCTGCGTCACGACGATCATGAAGATCAGGGCGGGCAGGAGCGGGGCGCGGGTCGCCCACGCGCGCAGGCGGGAGCGCGCGGCGGCGTCTCCGCTTCGCTCCGGGGCGGTGGAGGGGGGTGTCGCGGTGGCGGTCGTCATCGTCCCTCGTACTCCTTCGACACCTCGGCGGCGAGTTTCTGCGACGCGTCGAGCGCGGCGTCCACGGACTTGCGGCCCGCTATCGCGGAGCTGAGCTCCTGCGAGACCTTTGTGCCGAGGTCCGTGAACTCGGGGATGCCGACGAACTGGATACCGGGCGCGGGGCGGGGCTGGACGCCTGGGTCGCGGGGCTTGGCCGCCGCGATCGCGTCGCGCGTGACGTCCGCGAAGGCGCCGGCCTCCTTCCGGTACGCGGGCAGTTCGTACGTGGAGGCGCGCTTGCCCGCCGGGACGTTCGCCCAGCCGTACGTCTTGCCGACGAGCGACTCGTACTCCTTGCCCGTCGCCCACTCCATGAACTTCCAGCCCTTGTCGGCGTTCCTGGACGCCTTCTGGAGGCCGAAGGCCCACGTGTAGAGCCAGCCCGACGACTTCGTCTTCACGACCGGGGCGGGCGCGTAGCCGATCTTGCCCTTGACCGGGGACTTCGCCGCTTCGAGCGAGCCCGCGCCCGAGGTCGCGTCGTACCACATCGCCGTCTTGCCCTGCGTCAGGTTGTTGAGGCACTCCGCGAATCCGGACTGCGCCGCGCCCGACTCGCCGTGCTCGCGCACGAGATCGACGTAGAACTTCGCCGCCTCGCGGAACTCCTTGTCGCCCAGCCGCGCCGACCAGTCCTTCGCGAACCACGTGCCGCCGAAGGTGTTGACGACCGTCGTCAGCGGCGCGACCAGCTCGCCCCAGCCCGGCAGCCCGCGCAGGCAGATGCCGCGCATCCCCGGCTCCGCGCCGTCGACCTTCGCCGCGATGTCCGCCACCTGCTGCCACGTCGGGTGCGCGGGCATCTTCAGGCCCTTCGCGGCGAGCACGTCCTTGCGGTACATGAGCATCGACGACTCGCCGTAGAACGGCTCCCCGTACAGCTTCCCGTCGTCGCCCGTGAGCGAGTCGCGCATCGGCGCGAGGATGTCGTCCTGGTCGTACGAGGGGGACTTCGCGACGTAGCCGTCGAGGTCGTGGAGCCAGCCGTTGCGGGCGTAGATCGGGATCTCGTAGTTGGAGAGCGTGGCGACGTCGTACTGGCCCGCCTGGTTGGCGAAGTCCTGACTGATCTTGTCGCGCACGTCGTTCTCGGGCAGCACGGTGAAGTTCACCTTGATGCCGGTCTCCTTGGTGAAGTGCGCCTTCGTGAGCTTCTGGAGCTCCACCATCTGCGGGTTGTTGACCATGAGGACGTTGATCGCGTTCCCGCCGGAGCCCGCGCCGCCCGCGCCCGCCCAGCAGCCGCTGAGGAGGAGGGCGCTCGTGGCGAGGAGGGCGAGGGCGGGGCGGGTCCTGGGGCGGGAGGGGCTCCCGGGTGGCCGGCGGCGGCTCGGAAGGCGCATGGCGACTCCGTAGGTGGGTGGCTGGGGACTGGTGGTGCGGGGACTTCTCGTGCGGGTGCTTCGGCTGCGGGGGTGCTGGTGCGGGGTCTCAGACGCGGAGGACCTGGGGCCCGAGCTGGGCGTAGCGGTGGGCCTCGGCGGTGGGGAGGCGGGCGCTCGTGACGATCGTGTCGAGGTCGGGGATCGCGGCGAAGCGGCAGAAGCCCGCGGCCCCGAACTTCGTGTGCACGCCCGCGAAGACGCGCCGCCTGGCCGCCCGTACCGCCTGCCGCTTCACCTCGGCGACGGCCGGGTCCGGAGTCGTGAGGCCGTGCTCGCGCGAGATGCCGTTGGCGCCGATGAACGCGAGGTCGAGCACGAAGCCGGAGAGCATCCTGGTCGCCCAGTGCTCCACCGTCGCGAGCGTCCCCGCCCGCACCCGGCCGCCGAGGAGCAGCACGGTCATGTGCGGGTCCGCGGCGAGTGCCCCCGCCGTCGAGAGGGAGGCCGTGACGACGGTGAGGGGGCGGTCGCGGGGGAGGGCCTCGGCGATGAGCTGAGGGGTGAAGCCCTCGTCGACGAAGACGGTCTCGGCGTCGTGGAGCAGCCCGGCGGCGGCGCGGGCGATGGCGCGTTTCTCGGGGACGTGCATCGTGGTGCGGTACGCGAGCGTCGTCTCGAAGCCGGAACTCTCGACGGGGTACGCGCCGCCGTGCGTCCGGCGCACGAGGCCGTGGTCCTCCAGCGCCTGGAGGTCCCTGCGGACCGTCTCCTTGGCCACGCCCAGACGCGCGGCCAGCGCGTTGACTTCGACGGAACCGCCCTCGCGCGCCGCACGCACGATCTCGCGCTGCCGCTCGGCGGCCCCGAGCCGGCCCGGCGACCCGGTCCCGGGCCGGGGGGCGTCGGCCCGGGCGGCCTCGGGCTGCCGGGCGCCGGCTCGGGGGGTGCCGGGCCCGGGGGTGTCCGGTGGTGGGGTGTCGGTCCCGTGGTGGAGCGCCGTCATCGCCGCCTCGCCTTTCGGTGGGTCACCGGCCTGACCCGGGCGCGACGCGCTCACGCGCCGCCGCCCGTTCGGGCCGTACGCAGAGTTGTAGTGGCCGTGCCGGTGCCCGAACAGGCGCGGCACCGGAAGAATCCTGCCCGCTTGGGCCCGCCCGAGACGTGCGTCCGTGGGACGGCGATACGGAGTGAGCTGCCCTTTCCTCGTCCGCCCGGCCCGAGGCGGGCAGACCCGCGTGCCCGTTCGGGGGTCGGAAGGGGCCCGGGTCGTGCCCGTA
Organism: Streptomyces sp. NPDC088923; assembly: GCF_044749745.1. Classification (NCBI taxonomy): domain Bacteria; kingdom Bacillati; phylum Actinomycetota; class Actinomycetes; order Kitasatosporales; family Streptomycetaceae; genus Streptomyces; species Streptomyces sp. NPDC088923. The sequence continues at coordinate 2,390,502 of NZ_JBIVIO010000001.1, forward strand.
CGGGGTGACGGGCGGGGCGCGAGGCGTGAGCGGGAGCCATGTGTCCGGGGGGGCGGGGCGCCCGCGGCGCACGTCCGCGCGCGGTCGTACGGGACGGGCCGAGGCGCCCGGGCAGCCGGGCCGCGCACCCCGCTGACACGGCCGGAGCCTCCCGCAGGGGCACCGCCCGGCAGGGGAGCTCAGCGGGCCCTGCCCTGCCGCCCCCGACGCCTCACCCCGTGCCGCCCGGCGCCCGCCCCCTCACGCCGCCCCGCCCCCCTTCCCCAGCGCCGCCGTCATCATCGCCTTCGCGACCGGACCCGCCAGGCCGTTGCCGCTCACCTCCGCGCGTGCCGCGTCGGAGTCCTCGACCATGACGGCGACCGCGACCTGCTTGCCGTCCGCGCCCTTCGCGTAGGAGGTGAACCAGGCGTAGGGCGTCTCACTGTTGTTCTCGCCGTGCTGGGCCGTACCGGTCTTCGCGCCGACCGTGGCGCCGGGTATCGCCGCGTTGGTGCCCGTGCCCTTCGCGACGACCGTCTCCATGGCGGAGCGCAACTGCCGTGCGGTGTCCTCGCTCACGACGCGGGTCGTCCTCGTGTCTCCGTGGGTGCTCAGCACGTCCCCGTCGCCGTTGGTCGTACGGTCGACGAGGTAGGGCGCCGCGAGTTCGCCGCCGTGGGCGAGCGCGGCCGAGACCTCCGCCATCTGGAGCGGCGTCGCGGTGACGTCGAACTGGCCGATCCCCGAGAGCGCCGTCTGCGCCTTGTCCATGTCCTTCGGGTACACACTCGGGTAGGCCCGTACGGGCACGTCCTGGTCGTCCGTGTCGAAGCCGAACTTCTCGGCCATCGCGCGGACCTTGTCCTGCCCGAGGTCGACGGCCATCTTCCCGAAGACCGTGTTGCACGAGTACTGGAGCGCGACGCGTATCGAGGCGTTCTCGCAGGGCGCGGAGGCCGACTCGTTGGTGAGGTCCTTCGTGGACAGGGGCAGGTGGTACGGGTCGGGACTGTCCGTGCGCGCGTCCACCGAGGAGTACAGGCCGTCCTCCAGGGCCGCCGCCGCGACGACGAGCTTGAACGTCGAACCGGGCGGCAGGGGCTGGCGCAGCGCCCGGTTCACATTGGGCTTGTCCGGTTCGGCGAGGAGCGCCTTCCACGCGGACCCGTCGTCGCTCCCGGTGATCTTCGACGGATCGTACGAGGGCGTCGAGACCATGCCGAGGATCTTGCCCGTCTCCGGGTCGAGCGCGAGCGCCGCGCCCTTCTTGTTCCCGAGCGCCTCGTACCCGGCCTTCTGCACCGCGGGATCGATCGTCGTGACGACGTCGCCGGGCTTCGCGCGGCTGCGCGTGAGCGCGTCGGCCGGACTCTGGAGGCGCGAGTCGGAGCCGTCGAGCAGGTCCTTGTAGACGCCCTCCAGCATCGTCTGCCCGTACACCTGCGAGGTGTAGCCCGTCACGGGCGCGTAGAGCGGCCCGTCCTCGTACGTGCGCTCGTAGCGCAGGTCACCGCTGTCGGTCTCGCGCGAGCCCGTCACGGCGCTCCCGCCCACGACGATGTCGCCGAGCGGATCGGCGTAGCGCGCCATGACCGTGCGGTGGTTGTCCTCGTCGGAGGAGAGCGAGGGCGCTTCGTAGAACTGCACCCACGTCGCCCGCGCGAGGAGGGCCAGCACGAGGAGCAGCACGAAGACCGAGGTGTTCCTGATCGTCCTGTTCATCACAGAGTGGGACGAACGACCGTGCGAGCCGAGTTCCTTCCGCTGCCGATTCTCAGCCGACTCTCATTCGATCGTGCGTACGAGAGGCGCGGTGTTGACCTGCGGGGACGGCCCTCACGCCCGCGCGCCCTCACGTCGACGCCCTCACGCCCCCTCGCCCGCGCCCCCCTGCTTCACCCCGCCACGGTCGCCAGGAAGTGGTCCGCGTCCTCCGGGCCCGCGAGCCCCCCGAGCTCCAGCCAGGAGCCGTCCGCGAACCGCAGCCGGAAGCGCGCGAAGCCGCGCGGCTGCCCCGCCTCGGCCTCGATCCGCGCCTCGCCCGCGTCCAGGCGGCTGTGCACCGTGAAGTCGGCGGCCCGGGTCGGCAGGAGCCTGCGTCCGGGCGAGGCCGCGAGGTGCACCGCGTCACGGCTCAGCAGGACGATCCGCCTCGGGCTGGGGGAGTACCCGTACCAGCGCAGCAGGAGCTGACCGGCCGCCCGGTCCCAGTCCCCGTCGAAGAACGGCGCCCGTGCCGCGGGCGCGTTGTCCGCGGTGGCGGGCCGCGCGCGCCCGGTGGCCCGCCGTTTCAGGAGCTGGTCGAGCGAGTCGAGGAGCATGAACGGCACGACCACCACGAAGAACACCGCGCCGAGCACGTACAGCAGCCAGTGGTGCCGCCCCTTCAGCCGTACCTTGCCCGCCGCCCGCCGCACCTCGGCGGGCGGCTTCGGTATCGGGCCCGGCAGCTCGCACCACACGAGGGCCCGTGGGTCGTCCCCCAGGAGCGAACGGGCCCGCCGGTGCACTTCGCGCTTCGCCATGCGGACGATCCTAGGGACGCCCGGCGGGTGCGGGCGCCGTTTCCCGCGCGTCCGTCCTCGTCAGCCGGTACGTCGCCAGCGCGGCCCCCGCGAAGACGACCGACGTGATCGCCAGGCTCGCCCGCGTCCCGCCCGCGAAGCCGCCCGCCACGAGCGAGCCGAAGACCGCCCTCGCGAGCCTCGCCGCGTTCTGCCGCGCCGCGTCGAGCACCCCGGCGGCGACCCCGGCACGCGCCGCCGGAACCGCCTCCATCATCAGCGTCGTGAGCGCGGGCACGGTCAGCGCGCACCCGAGCGCGAGCGGTACGAGCGCGAAGGCGAGCGCCACCGAGGACGTCCCGGGCCCCGCGTCGAACCGCGCGAAGGAACTCCTGGAGACGACGGAACTTCCCATGGACCGGATCGCCGAGGCCTGCGGGCTCGGCAGCGCCGACTCGCTGCGCAAGCACCTGCTCCAGCGCGCGGGCCTCACGCCCAGCGCCTACCGGGCGCAGTTCACGCGGCTGAGCGCCTGACCCCGCGGGGGCGGCTCACGGGTCCCCCGCGCCCTCGTCCCCCGCCCCGCTCACGCGTAGTCGTCGAGCGCCCCGCCGTGCTCGTCCACCCACCACGCGACCCGGCAGTCCAGGCACGTGTACCGCCAGCGCAACACCTCGCCGCCGTCCGGCGTGCCGGTCTTGGTGAGGATGACGTGGGTGTCCGCGCACTTGACACAGCGCACCGGGAGCCGGCGACCGGTACTCCCGGAGCCGTACGCGTCGGACCACCCCTGTCGGCTCATGTCGGCAATTGTGCCAGCGTCCTGACGCCGCCTCGCCCGGCCAGGGCGAGCGGGGCCGTGCCTCGGCCGACGAGCGGGGTCGGCGCGCGCGGGCGGCCCGGCTGTGCTGCCATGGGATCACACCTCACAGGACAGGGAGCAGCGATGGAGCACCACATGCGCGCCGAGTACGCCGAGGGCGACACGCCCGGCGATCCGGAGGCCCCCGTGCGCAAGTGGCACATGGTGCGCGGGACGCAGGAGCCGCGCACGCTCTGCGGACTCCTGCTCGACCCGGCCGCCGCGACCCAGTCCGCCGACGCCTGGGGCACCTCCGCCGCACGCCCCTTCTGCAAGACGTGCGGCGCCCTGTACCTGCGGGAAGTGCCCTGAGCCACCCGCGGGAAGCGCCCACAGCCACCCGCGGGAAGCGCCCCCTGAGCCCCGCTGTGCGGGAAGTGCTCCGCGCCCGGGCCCGGCGAGCCCCCGCGCCCGGGCGCCGGGGAATGAACGGCGGGCCGTGTGCGTTCGGGCCTCTCGAAGGGGTCCCCCGTGCCGCGGGGCGGCCCGTTCTCTTACCCGTACGCATGACACGAAGAGAGCAGAACCCGATGGTGACACCTCTGGCGGCCCCGGTCCCTTCCCCGCTGCGCGTGGAGATCTGGACGGACATCGCCTGTCCTTGGTGCTATGTCGGGAAGGCCCGTTTCGAGCGGGCGCTCGACGGCTTCGCGCACCGCGAGCAGGTCGAGGTCGTACACCGCTCCTTCGAGCTGGACCCCTCCGCCGCGAAGGACGAGGTCGTCCAGGTCCTGCCCATGCTCGCCGAGAAGTACGGCATGAGCCTGGAGCAGGCCCGGCAGGGCGAGGCGCGGCTCAAGGAGAACGCGACGGGCGAGGGCCTCGACTACCTGACCGAGGGCCGCGACTCCGGCAACACCTTCGACATGCACCGCCTGCTCCACCTCGCCAAGGACAAGGGCCGCCAGGACGCCGTGATCGACGGCCTGTACAAGGCGAACTTCGCGGAGGAGCGGAGCGTCTTCAACGACACCGAGCGCCTCGTCGCGATCGCCGTCGCCGCCGGGCTCGACGAGGCCGAGACGCGCACCGTCCTCGCGGACCCGGAGAAGTACGCGGCCGACGTGCGCGCCGATGAGCGGGAGGCCGCCGAGCTGGGCGCAGGCGGCGTGCCGTTCTTCGTCCTCGACCGCCGCTACGGCGTCTCCGGCGCCCAGCCCGTCGAGGTCTTCGCGCAGGCGCTCCAGCAGGCGTGGGACGCGCTGCCCCGGCCGACCCCCCTCGCGCCCGTCGCCGGCGCCGACGAGGCCGGGGTGTGCGGCCCCGAGGGCTGCGCGGTGCCGCCGCGCCAGGGCTGATACCGCCGGGACGGGGCTCGCGTCACGCCATGGACGTGAGCCCCGCGGCCCCCCACGATGGGGCCATGGAGAATCTCGCACCGGAGGAGTACCGCCCCCGCCGCATCCACCTGAACACCGCGAGCCACGGCCTGCTCGCCCGCTCGGCCGCCGACGCGATCCGGGCCGCCGTCGAGCGCCGCGAGTACGGGCACGGGGCCGACGCCTTCCCCGCCGTGGCCGCCGCCCGCGCCGCCTTCGCCCGCCTCGCCGGAGTCCCGGTGAGCCGCGTCGCCGCCGGCACCTCGGTCGCCACCTACGCCGGGCTCGTCGCCGCCGCTCTCCCCGAGGGCGCCGAAGTCCTCACCGCTGAGGGCGATTTCGCCTCCGTGGTGAACCCCTTCCACGTCCGCCCCGGGATCAAGGTCCGCACCGTCCCGCTCGACCGCCTCGCCGAAGAGGTCCGCCCCGGCACCGCGCTCGTCGCGGTCTCCTCGGTGCAGTCCGCCGACGGCCGGCTCGCGGACCTGCCCGCGATCCGCGCCGCCGCGCGCGCCCACGGCGCCCGTACCTTCGTCGACGTCTCGCAGGCGGCGGGCTGGCTGCCGTTCGACGCGGCCGGGGACGACTTCACCGCGACCGTCGGCTTCAAGTGGCTCGGCGCCGCGCACGGCGTCGGCTTCCTCGTCGTCCCCGAGGACCTCGGTGGCCTGCGGCCGCTCCTCGGCGGCTGGCTGAGCGGCGCCGACCCCTGGACGAGCACGTACGGCCCGGTCCGCGAACCCGCCCCCGACGCGCGCCGCTTCGACACCGCACAGCCCCTCTTCTCCTACGAGGGCGCGGCCGAGGCGATGGGCGTCATCGAGCGCCTCGGCGTCGCGACCGTCCACGCGCACGACCTCGCGCTCGCCGAGCGCTTCACCACCGGGCTGCGCGCACTCGGCCATGAACCGCTGCCCGCGCCGGGCTCCGCGATCGTCTCCGTCCCGGGCCTCGGCGGGCGGCAGGCGGATCTCGCGCGGGCCGGTATCGAGGTCTCGGACCGCGCGGGCAATCTGCGCGCGTCCTTCCACCTCTACAACTCGGCGGCGGACGTCGACGCGCTGCTCGCGGCGCTGGGCTGAGGTCCGGACACGCTACGAGGGCGGGGCCGCGCACCCCCGTGGTGCGCGGCCCCGCCCTCGTAGCGGAACCCTCCGGTCCTCAGCGGATCGGCGTGAAGTCCCTGGCCCCGATGAACTCGGGCCGCCGGATCGGCGCCGCGAAGGGCTCGACCGCGGCGTTCTCGACGCTGTTGAAGACGAGGAACACGTTGCTGCGCGGGAAGGGCGTGATGTTGTCGCCCGAGCCGTGCATCGCGTTGCAGTCGAACCAGGTCGCCGAACCGGCCTTGCCGGTGAAGAGCTTGATGCCCCACTTCCCGGCCATCTCGGTGAGCGCCTCGTCCGAGGGCGTGCCCGCGTCCTGCATCTGGAGCGACTTCTTGTAGTTGTCCTTCGGCGTCTCGCCCGCGCAGCCCAGGAAGGTCTGGTGCGAGCCGGGCATGATCATGAGCCCGCCGTTGGTGTCGTAGTTCTCGGTGAGCGCGATCGACACCGAGACGGCGCGCATGTTCGGCATGCCGTCCTCCGCGTGCCACGTCTCGAAGTCCGAGTGCCAGTAGAAGCCGGAGGCGCCGAAACCGGGCTTGACGTTGATCCGCGACTGGTGGACGTAGACGTCCGAGCCGAGGATCTGCCGAGCGCGGTCCAGCAGCCGCTCGTCGCGCACGAGGTTCGCGAAGACCTCGCTGATCTTGTGGATCTCGAAGACGGAGCGGATCTCCTGCGACTGCGGCTCCACGATGGAGCGCTCGTCGGCGCGGATCGCCGGGTCGGCGACGAGCCGGTCCAGCTCGGCGCGGTAGACGGAGACCTCGTCCGGCGTGAGCAGCTCAGGGATCGCGTGGAAGCCGTTCTCCTCGAAGGAGGCGAGGTCACCGGCGCTGATCGGCCCCCGGGTCCCGGGCGCGGACCACACCACCGGGTCCTGGCGCGGAGTGGAGACCTCGGTCTTGCCGCGGGTCGGGTAGAGGTCCGTGATCTTGTCGTGGGTGACGGTCATATCGTTCAGTCCTCCTCGGTCAGCAGCGGGTAGACGCCGTTCTCGTCGTGCTCCTCGCGCCCGGTCACGGGCGGGTTGAAGACGCAGACGCAGCGGAAGTCGGTCTTGGGCCGCATCGTGTGCAGGTCGTGGTTGTTGAGCAGGTACATCGTGCCGGGGGTGATCCAGTGCTTCTCACCCGTGGCCTCGTCGGTCAGCTCCGCCTCGCCCTCGACACAGAGCACCGCCTCGATGTGGTTGGCGTAGTGCATCGTCGTCTCGGTGCCGGCGTACATGATCGTTTCGTGCAGCGAGAAGCCGACCTTCTCCTTGGCGAGCACGATGCGCTTGCTCTCCCAGGTGCCCGACTCGGCGACGATGTGCCGGTCGGTGCCCTCGATGTCCTTGAACGAGCGAATGAGCACGGTGTCCCTGTGCCTCTCTTCCGTGGTGCGGTTGTTTCTCTACGGGTACGGGGGCGGGCCGCGTCGCGTCAGGCGGCCCGGCCCCGTACCGGCTCTCGGGCGGTCTCGCGGACCTAGGCGGTCTCGCGGACCTAGGCGGTCTCGCGGACCGAGCGGGCGAGGATGCGGAGACCCTCGTCCAGTTCCTCGGGGGTCGTGGTGAGCGCGGGCAGCAGTTTGACGACCTCGCTGCGCGGGCCGGAGGTCTCCAGGAGCAGCCCGTGCTCGAAGGCGCGGCGGCACACCTTCGTCGCCTGCTCGTGGTCCTCGAACTCCAGGCCCCACACGAGGCCGCGGCCCCGGTAGGAGGCGCCGAGCTGGGAGTGTTCGAGGCAGATCGCGCGCAGCGCCGCCTCGACCTGCTCGCCGCGGGCGAGGGTCTGCTTCTCCATCTGGCCGTCGGCCCAGTAGGCCTCCAGGGCGGCGGCGGCCGTCACGAAGGCCGGGTTGTTGCCGCGGAAGGTGCCGTTGTGCTCGCCCGGCTCCCACACGTCCAGCTCGGGGCGGAACAGGCACAGCGACATCGGCATCCCGTAGCCGCCGATGGACTTGGACAGCGTGACGATGTCCGGCGTGATGCCCGATTCCTCGAAGGAGAAGAAGGCGCCGGTCCGGCCGCAGCCCATCTGGATGTCGTCGACGATGAGCAGCATGTCCTGCCGCTTGCACAGCTCGGACAGGGCGCGCAGCCACTCGGGCCGCGCGACGTTGATGCCGCCCTCGCCCTGCACGGTCTCGACGATGACGGCGGCGGGCTTGTTGAGCCCGGAACCCTGGTCGTCGAGCAGCCGCTCGAACCAGAGGAAGTCGGGGGTCTGCCCGTCGAGGTAGTTGTCGAAGGGCATCGGCGTGCCGTGCACGAGGGGAACACCGGCGCCCGCGCGCTTGAAGGCGTTCCCCGTGACGGCGAGGGAGCCGAGCGACATGCCGTGGAAGGCGTTGGTGAAGGAGACGATCGACTCGCGGCCCTTGACCTTGCGGGCCAGCTTGAGCGCCGCCTCGACCGCGTTGGTCCCCGTCGGGCCGGGGAACATGACCTTGTACGGCAGGTCGCGCGGGCGCAGGACGACGTTCTGGAAGGTCTCCAGGAACGCGCGCTTGGCCGTGGTCCCCATGTCGAGGCCGTGCGTGATGCCGTCGCGCTCGATGTAGTCGATCAGCGCGCGTTTCAGGACCGGGTTGTTGTGGCCGTAGTTGAGGGCGCCGGCCCCGGAGAAGAAGTCCAGGTACGCGTGGCCGTCCTCGTCGTAGAGGCGGCTGCCCTGCGCGCGGTCGAACACGGCGGGCCAGCTTCGGCAGTAACTGCGCACCTCCGACTCAAGGGTCTCGAAGACGCTCAGGGCGGGCGGGGCGATGGTCACAGCTGTCTCCTGGGAGGAAGGGGATGGAGCGGAGCAGGGAGTGTGGACTGCGGTACGGGTACGGATGCGGGACCGTGGTGCCGGTCGGCGGTACGGGCCCGGGGGTGCCGTCCGGTGTACGGGCCGCCCCCGGGTGGGGAGCGGACCGACCGCTCGGCTCAGGCCGCCTCGGCGCGGGCCGCCGCGAGGGCGAGCGGGCCGATGCGGTACAGCACTTCGGGCTCGTGTCCGGCCTCGTCGTCCGCGGGGAACAGCTCCGCGTCGAAGAGCACCTCGCGCTCCAGGCCCGCGCCGTGCCGGGCGGCGAAGGAGGTGAACAGTCGCTCGGACGGGACGTTGCCGGGGGTGATGGTGGTCTCCAGGCCGTGCAGCTCCGTGCGCGCGGCGACCCGCGCGGCGAGCCCGTCGAGCAGCGCGGCGGCCAGGCCCCGGCCCTGCTGCGAGGCGGCCACGGCGACCTGCCACACGACGAGGACGCCGGGGCGTTCGGGCCGGAGGTAACCGGTGACGAAACCGACCGGGTCCCCGGCGGCGTCCCGCGCCACCACGGAGGTCGCGGCGAAGTCGCGGCACCACAGCAGGTAGCTGTACGAGGAGTTCAGGTCGAGCTTTCCCGAGTCGCGGGCGAGACGCCACAGCGCGGCGCCGTCCTGCACGCGTGGGCCGTCAAGGCGTAGTCCCTCCGGCATTTCCCGGAATGCGGCACGGGGTGCGGTGAGGTCTGCTTGTGCGGCGGTCATGGGATTTGAACTTACCCAGCAGGCGCAGAAAATGCATCGGGTGCCAGGGTTGGGCGAAAGGGTGTTCTGTGTTATCGCGCGTGCGGGTGCTCGGGCGCGAAATCCCTTGCGAAATGCCTGGTATGCGGCGGACATTGGGGGTGAATGGGGGCTTTCTGTGGGCTCGGTCACAAAAAAGTAACACCCGTGGAACCTGTCCGAATTATGGAAAATGTACGGGGGGTAAAACTTCTTGTTTAGTCCCCGGGAAAGCGGGCAGAAGAAAATGGGAAGCTGCGCGCAATAACGCACCGGGAATTAATCCGGAGTTTATATCGTGCCGAATATGTGTGGGGCATTTCCAAGATGTCGCGGGATGAACGCGGAGGGTGGCACCGGGTGCCAGACCCCGGCTCCACCCCCGCCCCCGCGTGGCTCACGCCTGTCCGGCCGCCCAGGTCTCGGCCACCGCGCGGTCGGCCGCGCGGGTGTCGGCCGGCTCGCCCGTCGCCTCGCTCCACGCGGCGGCGAGCGCGCGCAGGCTGTCGCGTACGACGTTCTCCGCGGCCAGCGGACCGTAGTGGTTGACGCGGATCATCTCGGCCGCGAGCGCGCCGCCGCCCGCGGCGAGCGGCAGCGAGGGGCGCGCGGCGAGCGCCTTCGCCACGAGCGTGCCCGCGTCCGGGCCCGTCCCCGCCACGGGCACCCGGACCGTCGTCGCGACAGGGGCGGCGTCGCGCGCCTCGGTCACGTACGGGGTCAGCGGCGTCCCGAGCGCGGCGAGCCCGGCCCGTACCGCCGCCGCCGCGCGCGCGTGCCGCCCGCGCACGACGTCCGGGCCCTCCGCGGCGAAGCGCTCCAGGCAGGCTTCGAGCGCGAGCATCTCCAGCTGGGCCGGGGCGTGCGGGAGCGCCTTGCGGCCCGCGTCGATCCACCGGTGCTTCCAGTCGAGCAGCGAGAGGTACGAGCCGCGCGGGGCCGCCCGGTTCGCCTCCAGGCGCTCCCAGGCACGCGGGCTCAGCGCGGCCACCGAGACCCCGGCGGGGCCGCCGAGCGCCTTCTGTGCCCCGATCACGCACAGGTCCACGCCCCACGCGGCGGGCAGCAGCGGCTCCGCGCCCACCGAGGCGACGGCGTCGAGCATGAGGAGCGCGCCGTGCTCGCGCACCACCTCGCCGATCTCCGCGACGGGGTTCGTGTTGCCCGTCGCGGCCTCCGCGTGCACGAGCGAGACGAAGTCCGTCTCCGGGTGCGCCTGAAGCGCCTCGCGCACCTGCTCCGCGCTCACCGCCGTGTCGAAGGGCACGGCGAGGTCGTGCACGGTGGCGCCGCAGTCGCGCAGCCAGTTGCCGAAGGTCTGCCCGTACGGGCCGGTCACGAGGTTCAGCGCGACCGTCCCCGGACCGGCGACGCCCCGGATGCACCCTTCCAGGGGCAGCAGCGCCTCGCCCTGCGTCACGACGAGTTCGTGCCCCCCGCTCCCGGGCGCGTCGAGCCCGAGCAGGGCGGCGACCTTGCGCTCGATCGCGGCGAAGTGGTGGGCGGTCAGGGGAGTGAGGTCAAGCAGGGGGTGCGTCACGAGGGGACTCTTTCTGCGTGTCAGCGGGTGCTGCGTGCGGTGCTGCGTGCGGTGTCGCGCGCGGGGACGGTGGCCGTGCGGGCCGGTTGCGAGGGTACTCAGGGGGTGCGGGGGAAGGGGCGGGGCAGGCCGCCTTCTAGGGTGCCGGTCATGAGCGACGCGAGGGAGAACACGCCGGTGCTGCGGGTGAAGGGGGCCGTACTCGTGGGGCCCGAGGAGGTGCGCGACGAGGTGTGGGTGGTCGGCGGGCGGGTCGCGTTCACGCCGCCCGCTCGGGCGCGGGACGTGCGGACCGTCGAGGGCTGGGCGCTGCCCGGGCTCGTCGACGCGCACTGCCACGTCGGGCTCGACGCGCACGGGGCGGTGCCCGCGGAGGAGGCCGAGAAACAGGCGCTCACCGAGCGGGACGCGGGCGCGCTGCTGCTCCGCGACGCGGGCTCGCCCTCCGACACGCGGTGGACGGACGCGCGCGAGGACCTGCCCCGCATCATCCGCGCCGGGCGGCACATCGCCCGTACCCGCCGCTACATCCGCGACTTCGCGCACGAGATCGAGCCCGAGGACCTCGTCGCGTACGTGGCGCGCGAGGCGCGGCGAGGCGACGGCTGGGTCAAGCTCGTCGGCGACTGGATCGACCGCGAGGAGGGCGACCTGACGGCGTGCTGGCCGCGCGGCGCCGTCGAGGCGGCGATCGCCGAGGCGCACCGGCTCGGCGCCCGCGTCACCGCGCACTGCTTCGCCGAGGACTCGCTCACCGACCTCGTCGAGGCGGGCATCGACTGCGTCGAGCACGCCACGGGCCTCACCGAGGACACGATCCCGCTCTTCGCCGCGCGCGGCGTCGCGATCGTCCCGACCCTCGTCAACATCGCGACGTTCCCGCGCCTCGCGGACGGCGGTGAGGCCAAGTTCCCGCGCTGGTCGGCCCACATGCGCCGCCTCCACGCCCGCCGCTACGAGACGGTGCGTGCCGCCCACGACGCCGGTGTCCCCGTCTTCACCGGCACCGACGCGGGCGGCAGCCTCCCGCACGGCCTCATCGGCACGGAGGTGGCCGAACTGGTCCGCGCGGGCCTCCCGCCGCTATCGGCCCTCTCCGCCGCCGTCTGGGAGGCGCGCGCCTGGCTCGGCAGGCCGGGTCTGGAGGAGGGCGCCCCGGCCGACCTCGTGGTGTACGAGAGCGACCCGCGCGCGGACGTACGGGTCCTGACGGCGCCTCGGCGCGTGGTGCTGTCGGGGCGGATCGTCGCCTGAGGAACGGCGCTCTTCGCACCCCGGGGGCGCGTGCGGAGCCGTCGAGCGCCCCTCCTCGCGGGGGACCTACCGCTGTGACGTGGGCGAACGCGTGCGCAGGGGAGCGGTTCCCTTTTCGAACATCATGCCGGAAACCACCCTTTAGGGTGAACGTGCTGCGGTACGTCGTTCTTTCACCCCCGTTCCGCGAGGATTCCCGCATCGAGGCCGCCGGCCCCCGTGTCCCCGGGACGCGCCGGCGGCTCCATGTCTCTTGTGGGGGTAACACCGTCTTGAACAGCACCACCTTCGGCCTGCCCGTGCGCCGTCTCGCCGCCGCCACCACGGCCGCGCTCCTCGTCGGCGCGCCCGCCCTGCTCGCCACCGCGGGGACCGCGCACGCCACCGAGGGCCACGGGGGGAAGTCCGGCGCCGTCGTCCTGCGCACCGGGCTCGACGTCTCCCTCCTGAGGAAGACCGTCGACCTGCCGCTCAACGTCTCGCTCAACGAGGTGAGCGCCCCCGGCGACGCCGACGAGACCGCGCTCACCGCCACACTCGACGGCGTCGACAAGGGCCGCCCCTTCCGCCTGCTCGACGCCCGCGTGGCCCACGCGAAGGCCACCGCCGACGGGCACAAGGCCGAGGGCTCCACCGAACTCGTCGGCGCGCGCGTCCACGTGCCCGGCCTCCCGCTCCTCTCGCTCATCGAGGTCGAGAAGGTCACCTCCAAAGCCGTGTGCGAGGTCGGCCACCGTCCCGTGGCCGAGGCGAACGTCCTCGGCCACGTCAAGGTCCTCGGCAAGACCGTGCGCCTGTCCGCCGGCGGCACCACGCGGGTCGAGGTGCCCGGCGTCGGAGAGGTCACCCTCGACCTCTCCAAGCGCGCCACGACCGCCACCACGGCGGCCGCCGCCGCGCTGGAGCTGAAGGTCTCCGTCGACCCGCTCAAGCTCGGCGTCGCCCAGGTCGAGGGCACCGTCACGCTCGCCGGGGCCACCTGCCAGACCCCGAAGACGGACGGAGCCGCCCCCGGCACCCCGGCCTCCGAGCCCCCCGCCTCGGCCCCGGCCGACGACTCCGCCGACGACGCCGCGAGCCCCTCCCCGGCCGCGCGCGGCGACGGCAAGGGCGACGAGGGCCCCAGGAGCGACGGCGCCAAGGGCACCGCGGTGACCACGGCCGCCGAGAAGTCCGACGACGGCGAGAACCTCGCCGAGACCGGCGGCAGCTCCACGACCCCCTACCTCGCGGGCGGTGCCGTCGTCCTCCTGGTGGGCGGCGCGGGCGCCGTCTGGTTCGCCCGCGGCCGCCGCGCCGCCCGCGGCAACTGACCGCCGCCGCCCGCGGCGACCGACGCCCGTACGGGGCCCCGCACGGTCCCGTACGGCACCGGGGGCGGGGCCCCCCCCCCGGGGGGGCCCCCGGGGGGGGCCCCCCCCCCCCCCCCCAGCCCCCCCGCCCCCCCCCCCCCCCCAGGGCCCCCACGCCGGGCCCCCCGGGGGCCACCGCCCCCGGACGGGGGCCCCCCCGGGCCCCGTCGGGCACGGGGGGGGGCCCCCCGCCGGGTTGGCGCGCCGGGGGGGGGCCCCGCCCCTCCCCCCTCAGCCCGCGAGCTCCCGCGCCTCCTTCAGGAACCGCTCGCTCGTCCCCCGGTCCCGCACCGCCACCCGCAGCCACTCCTCCCCGAGCCCCGGGAAGGTGTCCCCGCGCCGCACCGCCCACCCGGCGGCCCGCAGCCGCTCCCGCACCCGCGCCGCCTCCGGCAGCCGCACCAGCAGGAACGAGGCCGCCGCCGGACCCACGACCCGCGCCCCCGGCAGCTCCGCGAGCCCCGCCGCGAGATAGTCCCTGTCGGCCGCGAGGGCGCGCGCCGCCGCCTCCGCCTCCGCGAGCGCGGCCGGCGCCGAGCACGCCTCGGCCGCCACGAGCGCGGGCGTCGAGACCGGCCACAGCGGCTGCGCGGCCGCGAGCGCGGCGAGCGTTCCCGGCGCCCCCAGCACGTAGCCGATCCGCAGCCCCGCGAGCCCCCACGTCTTCGTGAGACTCCGCAGCACCAAAAGCCCGGGGACGTCCGTGCGCGAGGCGAGCGACTCGCGTTCCCCCGGCACCGTGTCGATGAACGCCTCGTCCACGACGAGCGTCCGCCCGGGCCGCGCGAGCGAGGCGACCACCTCCGCCGGGTGCAGCACCGACGTCGGGTTCGTCGGGTTCCCGAGCACCACGAGATCGGCCTCCCTTGGCACGAGCGCCGGATCGAGCCGGAAGCCGTCCGCCTCGCGCAGGACCACCCGCTCCACCGCGTGCCCCGCCGCCCGCAGCGCCGCCTCCGGCTCCGTGAACTGCGGGTGCACGACGACGGGCCGCCGCGCGGGCAGCGCCCGCGCCAGCAGCACGAAGGCCTCCGCCGCGCCCGCCGTCAGCAGCACCCGCTCCGGCGCCAGCCCGTGCCGCGCCGCGACCGCCGCGCGCGCGGCCCGGTCGTCCGGGTACGCGGCGAGCGAGCCGAGCGCGTCCGCGAGCCGCTCCCGCAGCCACGTGGGCGGCGTCCCCGCGCGCACGTTCACCGCGAGGTCCGTGAGCCCGGCCCCGCGCACCTCCGCGTCCCCGTGGTGGCGCAGCTCGTACGACGGCATGACACGTTCCTCCCTCGGGTCCTCCGCCACGGCGCACGTCGCCCGCGCGGATTTCTGTTTCGCCACGAGCAGCCGCCCGTGGTCCCCCGCCGCCGCGAGCGCCGCGGCCTCGGCGACCGAAGCGGTGCCGAGCGCGGCGCGCGGCGCGCGCGAGGGGCTGGGCACGGGGACCCGCGCCAGCTCGTGCGGCGCGTACGCCCGGACCGGCACGCCGAGCCGCGCCGCGAGCGCCACGAGCGCGGGCGCGTCCGCGCGCCGGTCGACGGTCGCCACGGCACGTACGCGCGCGAGCGGCAGCCCGGCCGCGCCGAACGTGCCCCGCACCAGCGCCTCGACCTCGGCGGCCGTCGCGCCCGACGCCGCGCCGACACCCACCACGAGCGACGAGGTGCGGCGGGGCGCCGGGTCCGCTAGCAAAGAGGCATGGTCGTGCTCGTGGCCCTCGGGTCCTTCGTGATGACGCTGGTCGGCGGCTGGGCCGCGCACCACGTCACCGACCGGCGCCACCTCGTCCTCGGCTTCGCGGGCGGGCTCATGCTCGGCGTCGTCGGGCTCGACCTGCTGCCCGAGGCCATCGAGGGCGCGGGGCGGCACGTGTGGGGCGTGCCCGCCGCGCTGCTCCTCTTCGTCGCGGGCTTCCTCGTCGCGCACGTCGTCGAACGCCTCCTCGCGCTGCGCCGCGCCGCCCACGGCGCGCAGAACCCCGAGCAGGTCCCGCAGGTCGGCATCGGCGCCGCCGCCGCGATGGTCGGGCACAGCGTCGCCGATGGCATCGCGATCGGCGCCTCGTTCCAGGTCGGCGAGGCGATCGGCTTCACCGTCGCGCTCGCCGTCATCAGCCACGACTTCGCGGACGGCTTCAACACGTACACGCTCACGCGCGCCACCGGCAACGCCCGCCGCAAGGCGTTCGCGATGCTCGGCGCCGACGCCGTCGCGCCCGTCGCGGGCGCCGCGTCCACGCTCCTGTTCACCATTCCGGGCGAAGCGCTCGCCTGCTACCTCGGCTTCTTCGGCGGCGTCCTCCTGTACATCGCCGCCGCCGAGATCCTCCCCGAGGCCAGCCACAGCCACCCGGCCCGCTCGACCCTCCTGTGCACGGTCGCGGGCGTGGCGCTGATGTGGCTCGTCATCGGCTTCGCGGGGGAGTAGCGGGGGCGACGGCAGGGGCAGGGGGCGAAAGGGGGCGGGAAGGGGACGCTGCTGCTCGCGCGGAGTGCGCGCGTCGGGTCCGGGGGGCGGCTCGCCGCGTGCGCCGGGTGCCGGGAGTGGTCCGCGCCGCGTGGGGCGCGCCTCGGGGCGGGGCCACGCCTGGTGTGCGGGGCGTTCCTCGCGGGCCGGGCCCGCTCCGGGCGCGGCCCGCCCGCCGCTCGCGGGGCCGCCTTCCTCGCGACCGGCCCGCCCGCCGCGTACGTCCTCCGCCTTCCTCCCGCGTGCGTCCCCCGTCCTCCCCCCGCTCATCCCGCCACCGGCCCCGCCCCCGCCGCCCGCGCCACGAACCGTGCCGCCGCTCCGGGAAGCCCCGCCGGGTGGGTGTGCAGGTAGCTCGCGTGCACCGTGTCCCGGACGAAGCCCTCCAGGCGGGCGCGCGGCTGCCGCAGCCCCCACGCCGGGGCCGGGCCCGCGCCCGGCTCGATCACGGTGCGGTGGAACTCGTGCCCCCGCGTCCGCGTCCCCGCCGCGGCCACCGCGCTGTCGCCCACCGCGACCGCCTCGCGGTAGCCGAGCGTCAGGCGTTCCGTCATGCGCGCGTCCGCGTCGAGCACCCCGCACATCGGCGCCCCGTCGAGCGAGCGCGCCAGGTAGAGCAGCCCCGCGCACTCCGCCCACACCGGCCCGCCCGCCCGCGCGAGGGCGGCGACGGCCGCGCGCAGCGGCGCGTTCGCGGCCAGCTCGGGCGCGTACACCTCGGGGAAGCCGCCGCCGACGACGAAGGCACGCGTCCCCTCGGGCAGTTCCTCGGCGCGCAGCGGGTCCACGCGCACGACCTCCGCGCCCGCCGCCGTCAGCGCCTCGGCCTGCTCCGCGTACGAGAACGTGAACGCGGGCCCGCCCGCGACCGCCACGACGGGCCGCCCGCCGGGCGGCACCGGTGCGGGCGGCGGCTGCCAGGGCACCGCGCTCCGCGTCGCCGCCGAGTGCGCGAGGCGCAGCAGCGCGGGCAGGTCGCAGCCCTCCCGTACGTGCGCGGCGAGCGCGGCGACCGCGTCGACCGCCTCCGCGCGCCGCTCGGCCGCGGGGACGAGGCCGAGGTGCCGCGAGGGCGTGAACAGCTCCTTCGTCCGGCGCAGCACCCCGAGCACGGACACGCCCGCCTCGTCGAGCGCGGCCCGCAGCAACTCCTCGTGCCGGTCCGAGCCGACCTTGTTGAGGATCACCCCGCCGATCCGCACCTCCGGGTCGAAGGACGCGAACCCGTGCACGAGCGCCGCGACCGAGCGCGACTGCGCCGAGGCGTCCACGACGAGTACGACCGGGGCCCCGAGCACCTTCGCGACCTGCGCGGTCGACGCCAGCTCACCCTGCCCCGCGGCGCCGTCGTACAGCCCCATGACGCCCTCGACGACGGCGAGGTCCGCGCCGCGCGCGCCGTGCGCGAAGAGCGGCACGAGGGCGTCGGTGCCGCACAGGTACGCGTCGAGATTGCGCCCCGGCCGCCCCGTCGCGAGCGCGTGGTACCCCGGGTCGATGTAGTCGGGGCCCACCTTGTGCGGCGACACGGAGAGCCCGGCGGCGCGGAAGGCGGCCATGAGCCCGGTCGCGACGGTCGTCTTGCCGCTGTTGGAGGAGGGCGCGGCGACGACGAGGCGCGGCGGGAGGGGGAGGGGCGCGGGACTGGGCTGTGCGGTCATCGTGTGCTGCTTTCAGGGCCCGGGAGCTGCGGCCCGGGAGGGCGGATCGGTGCTGCGGGACGGGGGCCGAGCGGCCACCGGGGAGCGCGGGGCGGGGCCGGACGAGCGGTCCGTGTCACACCTCGCGGCCCCCGCCCCACCCCTGCGGGGACGTCACCACTCGATGCCCCGCTGCCCCTTCTGCCCGGCGTCCATGGGGTGCTTGACCTTCGTCATCTCGGTCACGAGGTCCGCCGCGTCGATCAGCTCCCGCGGCGCGTTGCGCCCGGTGACGACGACGTGCTGGCTGCCGGGGCGGGCCCGCAGCGTGTCGACGACCTCGGCGGTGTCGATCCAGCCCCAGTGCAGCGGGTACGCGAACTCGTCGAGCACGTACAGCCGGTACGTCTCGGCCGCGAGGTCCCGCTTGACCTGCTCCCAGCCCTCGCGGGCCTTGTCCTCGTTGGAGTCCTGGCCGTCGCGCTGGACCCAGGACCAGCCCTCGCCCATCTTGTGCCAGGCGACCGTGCCGCCCTCGCCCGAGGCCCCGAGCACGCGCAGCGCGTTCTCCTCGCCGACCTTCCACTTCGCCGACTTGACGAACTGGAACACGCCGATCGGCCACCCCTGGTTCCAGGCGCGCAGCGCGAGCCCGAAGGCGGCCGTCGACTTGCCCTTGCCCGGGCCCGTGTGGACCGCGAGCAGCGGCCTGTTGCGCCGCTGGCGCGTCGTCATCCCGTCGTCCGGCACGACGGCCGGCTGTCCCTGCGGCATTACGCAGCCCTCCTGTTGCCTCGTACGTCGCGTATGTCGCGTACGCCCCGTGCCTCGTGCCCGCCCCGTACGTCCTTGACGAGCCCCGCGAGCGCGTCCGCGCGCAGCGCGTCCAGCGTCACCGCGCTCCCGCCGAGCCGCCCCGCGAGCTCGCCCGCGAGCCCGAGCCGTACCGGCCCCGCCTCGCAGTCCACGACGACCGAGGCCGTCCCGTCCGTCGCGAGCAGTGCGGCCGCGCGCCGCGCGAGCGGCAGCGGCTCGGGGCCGCCCGTCGCCCGCCCGTCCGTCACGACGACGAGCAGCGCGCGCCGCGCGGGATCGCGCAGCCGCTCGATCCGCAGCACGTCACGCGCCTTCAACAGGCCCGCCGCGAGCGGCGTCCGGCCCCCGGTCGGCAGCGAAGCGAGCCGGGCCGCCGCCGTGTCGACCGACGACGTCGGCGGCAGCGCGAGAGACGCCTCGCGCCCCCGGAACGTCACGAGCCCCACCTTGTCGCGCCGCTGATAGGCGTCGAGCAGCAGCGAGAGCACCGCGCCCTTGACCGCGCCCATCCGCTGCCGCGCCGCCATCGACCCGGACGCGTCCACGACGAAGAGCACGAGATTGCCCTCGCGCCCCTCCCTGCTCGCGAGCCGCAGATCGTCCTTGCGCACCACGAGCCCGGCGCCCGTGCGCCCGCGCGCCTTCTGGTGCGGGGCGGCGGCGCGGACCGTCGCCGCGAGGTGCAGCGCGCCGAGCGCGCCGCCGCGCGGGCGGTACGAACCCGTCGTCCTGCCGTGCGCGGTCCGCGCCCGCGAGCGGCGCCCGGCGGCGCCCTCACCGAGCCCGGGGACGGTCAGCTTCTTCGTGCGGAAGGGGGCGGAGGCGGAGGCGGCGGGCTGCTCAGCGGCGCCCGCGGGGCCTTTTCCCTCGGCGTCCGACGGGGCCGAGGGGGCCGACGGGGCGGGGGGCGTGTCGCCCGGCCCGTCCGCCGAACCGCCGTCCTCGCGCTGGTCGCCGCGGTCCTGGCCCGTACGGTCCTCGGGGCCCCCGCCCTGGGGCGGGACACCGCCTCCGCCACCGGGCCCGTCAGGACCGTCCCCGTCGTCGGGTCCCTCGGGTTCCCCCTCGGGCCCGGCGTTCTCGTCGAGCACCTCGTCGAGCTTGTCCTCGTCGAGGCCGGGGGCGTCGAAGGGGTTGCGGCGGCCGCGGTGCGGCAGGGCGAGGAGCGCGGCCTGCCGCACGTCCTCCGCGAGCACGCTCTCCCGCCCGGCCCAGGCGGCGAGAGCTGTCGCGGTACGGGCCATGACGAGGTCGGCGCGCATCCCGTCCACCTCGAAGGCGGCGCACGTCGCGGCGATCTGACGCAGCGCGGTGTCGCCGAGGACGACGCGGGGCAGCAGCTCCCGGGCCTCCGCGATCCGGGCGCGCAGGGCCGCCTCGTCGCCGGCGAAGCGTGTGGCGAAGGCGGCGGGGTCGTCCTCGTACGCCATCCGGCGCCGTACGACCTCGACGCGCTCCTCGGTCTCGCGCGAGGCGGAGACCTCGACGGTGAGACCGAAACGGTCGAGGAGCTGGGGACGCAGCTCGCCCTCCTCGGGGTTCATCGTCCCGACGAGCAGGAACCGCGCGGCGTGCCGCACGGAGACGCCCTCGCGCTCGACGGAGGAGACGCCCATGGCGGCGGCGTCGAGCAGCAGGTCCACGAGGTGGTCGCCGAGGAGGTTGACCTCGTCGACGTAGAGGATGCCGCGGTGCGCGGCGGCGAGCAGCCCCGGCTCGAAGGCCTTGACGCCCTCGGCGAGCGCCCGCTCGATGTCGAGCGCGCCGACGAGCCGGTCCTCGGAGGCCCCCACGGGCAGCTCGACCATCCGCGCCGCTCGCCGCGCGTCCGCCTGGGCGGGAGCGTGCGGCCCGTCGGGACACCGCGGATCGGGAGCCGCCGGGTCGCAGGAGAACCGGCACCCCGCCACGACCTCGACCTCGGGCAGCAAGGCGGTGAGCGCCCGCACGGCGGTGGACTTGGCCGTCCCCTTCTCGCCGCGCACGAGCACCCCGCCGACGCGCCCGGACACGGCGTTGAGCAGCAGCGCGAGCCGCAGATCGTCCTGCCCGACGAGGGCGGTGAAGGGGTAGGGATGGTCGAGAGTGGTCATACGGGGACTTCCTTTCGGGTGAACATCTCCAGCCCTTTCCGGGGGCCGCCGAAGGCTGGGGGCAAGGGGGGAGCGGGGACCGGGGCGGGGCCCCGCGAGGTCATCCCGGCGCCCCCGGCGGCACGAAGGGCAACCCCGCCGGAGCCCCCCGCTCGATCAACCCCATCAGCGCACGCGTATCGGCGTGCTCCTCGATCAGGTCCGCCAGCGCGTCGAGCTGCTCCTCCCGCAGGGCCCCGAACTCCGTGTCCGGCGCCGGGACGAACCCCCGCCCCGCCTGCGCGGCGATCCTCCGCAGGAAGGCCCGCCGGAAGCCGTCGCTCTCCAGGGACCCGTGCCAGTGCGTCCCCCACACCGCACCCACCCGGCACCCGTCGAGGAACGGCTCGTCGCCGCCGGTCACCCGCGCGACGCCGTGGTGGATCTCGTACCCGTCGACGGCCTCCCCGAGCGCCGTGCCCGAGGGCCGGGCGAGCGTCTTCCCGCGCGCGAACCGCACCCGTACCGGGAGCAGCCCGAGCCCCGCCACGGTCCCCGCCCGCGACTCCACCTCGTCCTCGATCACCTCCCCGAGCAACTGGAACCCGCCGCAGATCCCCAGCACGGGCCGCCCCTCGGCCGCCCGCCGGGCGAGCGCGTCCGCGAGCCCCCGCTCGCGCAGCCACTCCAGCGCCCGCACTGTCCCCCGCGTCCCCGGCACCACCACGAGGTCCGCGTCCACGAGGTCCGCGGCCCGGTCCACGAACCGCACGACGACGCCCGGTTCGGCGGCGAGCGCGTCGACGTCGGTGAAGTTCGACATGAGCGGCACGGCGCACACCGCGACCCGCAGCACCTCATCCCCGTACGGTTCCGCGAGCCGCGACTCGCGCACCGCCCCGCGCAAGGAGACGGCCATGCCGTCCTCCTCGTCGATGCCGAGCCCCGGCCGGAACGGCAGCACCCCGAAGGTGTCCCGTCCCGTCAGGTCCCGCAGCATCCGCAGGCCCGGTTCGAGCAGCGAGACGTCGCCCCGGAACTTGTTGACGAGGTAGCCCGCGACGAGCGCCTGGTCCTCGGCCGAGAGCAGCGCCGTCGTCCCGAAGAACGACGCGAAGACACCGCCCCTGTCGATGTCCCCGACCACCACGACCGGCAGTCGGGCCGCCCGCGCGATCCCCATGTTGACGAGGTCGGTGCGGCGCAGGTTGATCTCCGCCGGGCTCCCCGCGCCCTCGCAGATCACGGCGTCGTACGTGCGCCGCAGCTCCGCGAGGCAGTCCACGACCGTCCCGAACAGCTCCGCCTGCTTCCCCCCGTGGTAGCCGCGCGCGCTCAGCTCACCGAGCGGCCTCCCGAGCAGCACGACCTGGCTGGAGCGCTCCCCGCCCGGCTTGAGCAGCACCGGGTTCATGAGCGCGCTCGGCTCCACGCGCGCGGCCCGCGCCTGCATCGCCTGCGCGCGGCCGATCTCGGCGCCGTCGCGCGTGACGAAGGAGTTGAGCGACATGTTCTGCCCCTTGAACGGCGCGACGCTCACCCCCCGCCGCACCAGCCACCGGCAGATCCCGGCCGTCACGACGCTCTTGCCCGCGTCCGACGTCGTCCCGGCGACGAGCAGCCCGCCCCCGGTCACCGCGCACCCCCCGAGCGCCGCGCGAGGACGAGCCGCGCCGCGACGCACACCCCGAGCGCCGCCCACGTCACACGCCGCGAGAGCCGCACGGCCCGCTCGACGTCGGTCACGGCGACCGCCCGCCCGCGCCGCGCGCCCAGCACGGGCCGGTGCTCGACCCGCCCTCCGTACGACAGCGTCCCGCCGAGCCGCACCCCGAGCGCGCCCGCGAAGGCCGCTTCGACGGGTCCCGCGTTGGGACTGGGGTGCTTGTGCGCGTCCTCGCGCACCGCGGCGAGCGCGGTACGGGGCCCGCCACCCACGAGCGCGGCGAGCCCGGCCGTGAGCCGGGCGCCGGGGAAGCCCATGACGTCGTCGAGCCGCGCGGCCGACCAGCCGAACCGCAGGTGGCGCGGCGACTTGTGGCCCACCATCGCGTCGAGCGTGTTGACGGCCCGGAAGGCGACGAGCCCGGGCACCCCGCCGAGCGCGCCCCACACGAGCGCCCCGACGACCGCGTCCGAGGTGTTCTCGGCGACGGACTCGACGACCGCGCGCGCGATCGCGTCCGCGTCCAGCCGGCGCGGATCGCGCCCGCACAAGTGCGGCAGGCGCTCGCGCGCGGCGGCGAGATCGCCCGCTTCGAGCGCGGCGGCGAGCGCGCGCCCCTCGCGCGCGAGCGAGGTACCGCCCACGACGGTCCAGGTCACGAGCGCGGTGAGCGCGGCGGACGCGGCGGGGGAGCGGCGCGCGGCGGCACGCGATACGACGGCGGCGAGCGCGGTGGCGCCGCCCGCGCACAGCAGGGTGTGCAGGGCGCCCGCGCCCCGGTGGTCGCGCCACAGCGCCTTCTCGGCGACGCCCGCGAGGCGCCCGTACCCCGCGACGGGGTGGCCGCGGCGCGGATCGCCGAAGAGGGAGTCGCCGAGCAGGCCGACGGTGGCGCCGACCGCGAAAACACGTCCGGCAGGCATGGCGTCAGTCCGCGCTCACGCCTCGCCGGGGGAGCGGACGGGCTGGCGGGTGCGCACTGCGGCGTATGCCGGGCATGGGGGTGTCCTACTCTCAGGGTCCGCGCCCTGGTACGACGTGATTCGGCGCCGGGAGTTCCTGACTTACGGGGATCACCCCCCGCTCACAGTGGCGGGACCGCGCCGGATTCGCACCGGTACTTCCTCCACAGCCGCCGAAATGGCCCCGGCAGTGCATCACGCCCCGAGACCGGGCGTCAACTCGCACTTGACGCAAGAGGGACGAATCGGCCGCCGGGGCCCCGCGCCCCCTCCTCCGTCCACGTCATGCGAAAGCCCCGCGCCGCCCCCTGCCTCGGGGGCCTCGCGGGGCCGGTGGGTCCGCTCAGGCCACGATCACGTAGATCCCGAACGCGACCGCCGCGAGGCACACCCCGAAACAGGCGTACGCGCCGAGCCGGGCGAGCAGCGCCTGGCCGCTCGTCCCCGTACCGCTGCCCGCGCCCGTACCCGCGTCCCCGCCCGCGCCGCCGTCCTCCGCCGTCGCGGCCGAGGCGCGCGAGAGGCCCGCGATGCCGAGGGCGAAGGCGCCGACGAGGCCCACCGTGACGAGCAGGCTCACGCCGAAGACGGAGCCGAGGGCCGCCCAGTCGATGTTCATGCCGGTTCCTTTCAGGCCGCGGTGCCGGAGCCCGCGGTGTGGCGCGGGGTCTCGGTCGCCTGCGGGGCGGGGAGTTCCGCCGTGAGCGGGGGGTGGAGGGCGTCCGGCGCCTCGGCCGCCGTCGGCTGGACCGGCACTGTGAGTGTCCCGGCGGGCGGCGGCGCGACCGCGGCGAGGGCCTGGGTGACGACTCCGGCGGGTTCGCCGTCGCCGGTCACGTCGTGGTGGCTCACCGGCCGGCGCCGCGACAGTACGTAGATCGTCCCGGCTCCCGCGAGGAGCAGTACGCCGGTGAGGGCGACCCCCCACGTGCCCTGCCGGGTCAGGAACTCGGCGCCCGCGCCCACGAGCGCGGCGGCCGGGAGCGTGAGCAGCCAGGCGATCGCCATCCGCCCCGCCGTCGACCAGCGCACCGTGCCGCCCTTGCGCCCGAGGCCCGCGCCCATCACCGAACCGGAGCACGCCTGGGTCGTGGAGAGCGAGAAGCCGAGGTGCGAGGAGGCGAGGATGACGGTCGCCGCGCCGGTCTGCGAGGCGAAGCCCTGCGGCGGCGCGAGCTCGGTGAGCCCGGTGCCCATCGTGCGGATGATGCGCCAGCCGCCGAGATACGTGCCGAGCGCGATCGCGCACCCGGCCGAGAGGATCACCCACACCGGCGGATTGGCCCCCGGCTTGAGCACGTCGCCGGTGACGAGGGCGAGCGTGATGATGCCCATCGTCTTCTGCGCGTCATTGGTCCCGTGCGCGAGCGAGACGAGCCCGGCGGAGGCGATCTGCCCCACCCGGTACCCCTTCGCCCCGGTCTTCTCGTCGACGTCGCGGGTCAGCCGGTACGTCAGCCGGGTCGCCGCGAAGGCGGCGAGGCCCGCGACGACGGGCGCCGCCACGGCCGGGATCACGATCTTGGTGACGATCGTGCCGCCGTTGACGCTGGAGAAGCCCGCCGACATGACAGCGGCCCCGATGAGCCCGCCGAAGAGGGCGTGGGAGGAACTGGAGGGCAGGCCGAGCAGCCAGGTGACGAGGTTCCACAGGATGGCGCCGACGAGCGCCGCGAAGATCACTTCCGTCCTGAGCCCGGACTCGTCGACGATTCCCCCCGAGATCGTCTTGGCGACCTCCACCGAGAGGAAGGCACCCACGAGGTTGAGCGCCGCGGACATCGCCACGGCCGTCTTGGGCTTGAGGGCGCCGGTGGAGATGGTGGTCGCCATCGCGTTGGCGGTGTCGTGGAAACCGTTCGTGAAATCGAACACGAGAGCGGTGACGATCACGATCCCGAGGAGAAGCGTGATGTGTTCCATTTACCCAGGCTTCTGTTGGACGTCAATGTCACGCCGAACGTAAGCAATCCGAGTGAACGGAAGATGAACTGGGGCGGGCGCTGTGGTGACCTGAACCGGAGTGACGCGGCGCGGGGGCCGCGCGCGGGACCCGGGGCGCCGCCGCGCGGATTCCGCTTGCGCCCCGTCCCCGCACCGCCGCCCCTCCCGTCCCCGCACCGCCGCCGCGCCCCGCGCCCCCTGCCCGCGCCGCTCGCCTCAGCCGTCCGTGAAGCGCTCCAGGTCCGCCGCGGAGCCGTTGAACACGTTCTGGTCACCGGGCAGCGGCCCCTTCACCGCGTACTGCCACAACGTCCAGTACGTCCACCCCGCCGGCAGCTCACCCGGGCTCTCTCCCCAGTTCGCGAGCCACAGCGGGTGCGTGTCGGCGAAGGCGGTGCTGCGTCCGGTGCAGGTGTTCCACCAGTGCGCGGTCGTGTAGATCATCGGTCGCCGCCCGGTCAGCCGCAGCGTCTCGTCGCTGAAGTCGCTGATCCAGGCGCGCATCTTCTGCTTGCTGATCCCGTAGCACTTGTGCTGGGCGTCGTACGGGTTCGTCTCCAGGTCGAGCGCCGGCGGCAGCGTCCGTCCGTCGGGCCGCCAGTCGCCGCCGTTGCGGACGAAGAAGGCGGCCTGCCGGGTGCCGGAGGAGCGGTCGGGCAGCGCGAAGTGGTACGCGCCGCGCAGCAGCCCCGCCTTGGCGGCACCGCCGTACTGCTTCTCGAAGACGGGACTGCGGTACGTCGTCGACTCGGTCGCCTTCACGTACGTGAACCGCGCGCCCTTCTTCCGCGCCGCGGCGAAGTCCACCGTCTCCTGGTGTGCGGAGACGTCGTGCCCGCGCGGCCCCTCGGGCCCGGCCGCGAGAGCCGGGGTCACGGAGAGTGTCACGGCGGCGAGGACCGCCGGGCCGAGCAGGGCGGAACGGGTGCGGCGTAGACGCCTCATGGGGCCCCCGAAGAGGAGAGGACGGACGGAAATCGCGCCGAGCGTAACGGCTGATCCATATGTAAAGCGGGAAATAAGCCCGCGATTCGCCGCGCTCATCCGTCCGCGCCCCCGCCGGAGCGGCTGCGAGGATACGGGCATGGAACGGACCCCTGGACCCGGCACCCGCGCCGCCTGGACGGAACTGCTCGCCGTGGCACGCCGCAGCGTCGCCGACGGACTCGTCACGGGCACCTCGGGGAATGTCTCGCTGCGGGTCGACGATCCGGCGCTCGGCACGCTGATCCTCGTGACACCGACGGGCGTCCCGTACGAGGAACTCGGCCCGGACGACGTGGTGGCCGTCGACATGGCGGGCCGGCAGGTACTCGGCGGCCTGCGCCCGACGAGCGAACTCCCCCTCCACCTCGCCGTCCACCGCGACCGCCCGGAGGCCAGGGCCGTGGTCCACACGCACGCGGTGCACGCGACGGCGGCCTCGCTCCTGGTCGACGAGATACCGCCGGTCCACTACGTCACGGCCCTGTTCGGCGGCCCCGTCCGCGTCGCCCCCTACGCCCTCTACGGCACCGAGGCCCTGGCCGACGCGGCCCGCACGGCCCTGACCGACCGCACCGCCTGCCTCCTCGCCCACCACGGCACCCTGACCCTCGCCCCCGACCTCCCCACGGCCTACGACCGCACCGCCCAGCTCGAATGGCTCTGCCACGTCTGGCTCACGGCCGCAGCACTCCCCGCCCGCACACCACGCGTCCTGACCCCCGAGGAACTGACGGAGGCGACCGCCGCACTGAGCACCTACGGACAGCCCCCGGCCTGACACCCCACAAGCCCGGCCTGGCCGGCGTCCGGCCCGCCACTTCCAGCCCCTCCGGCGTTTGAGGAGCGGGGTGCGGGGCGGAGCCCTGCGAGTCCCTCCCGGCGAGCACTGCCCTCCGCATCCGGGCCCGCAGCTTCCAGCCTCTCCGGCGTTTGAGGAGCGGGGCCCGGGGCGGAGCCCCGCGACCTCCCCCGCCCCGTCACCACTGCGCCGCACGAGCGCACTGACCGCCCAGCGCGGGAGGACCGGCCGAGAAGGGGAAGACGCCTGAAAGGCGCTCCACATCCCGCAGGTGCCCGGAGAGGAATCGTCCCGTGCCGAAACCGAGCCGTACCGCCCTGCCCCGCATCCCCGCCCCCCACCACTTCGGCCGACATCTCAGCCGCCGCCTCCCCACCCGTTTCCGCGTGCTCCTCGTCGCCCGCCGCCTCCCCGTCGTCGGCCCGGCCCTCACCGCCCGCCGTCTGGTCCGGCTCGCCCGCCTGGCCCGCCGCCACCGCCCGAGCCGCCGCCGCCCCGCCAAAGGCTGGCGCCCCCCTGCCCGGCCCCGCGGCACGGAGACCGGCGCCGCACGCGCCCCCCTGCCCGTACGCCCGGCTGCCTCGTCCGCGTCCCCCTCACCCACCCGTGCCCGTCCGGTGGCCGGGGCGCGGGGGCGGACGGAGACTGGCGGGGTGCGCACCGTGAAGATCACCGCCCAAGCGACCGCGGCGGCGCTGACCGCCCTCCTCGGCGCCGGTGCCGCGGCCGTCGCCGCCGGGCGCGTGGCGGGCGAGGCGGGCCTGCGGCCCCGCCCCGGCCGCCCGCTGCCCACCGAGCCGAAACTCACCGTGCACACGGCGACCGCCGACCGCGTCACGCTCACCCGCGCGCTCGCCTCGCTCCGCCCCGGCGTCTACGGCCTGGCGGGCGAGGACGGCAGGCACGCGACGGTGGGACGGGTGCTCGACACAGAGGCGCACCGGGCGGACACGGTGGTGCGCGAACTCCTCGACGGAGCGGGCGAGTTCAAGCCAGGTACGCACGCGCGGTTCACCCCGCAGGTGTACACGGGCACCCCGCGCACGGCGCTGGGTCTCGACTACGAGGACGTCGAGATCGCGGGCCTGCCGGGCGCGCTGCCCGCGTGGTTCGTCCCGGCGGCGCGCGCGACGTGGGTGATCGCCGCGCACGGACTGGGCACGACACGGGAACACGCCCTCGTGCTCATGGACTTCCTGCACCGGCAGCAGCTCCCCGTGCTCGACCTCGCCTACCGCGGCGACCCGGGCGCCCCGGCGGCCGAGGGCGCGCTCTCGCGGTTCGGCGCGGACGAGTGGCAGGACCTCGAAGCGGCGGTGCGGTGGGCGGTACGGCACGGGGCGCGGCGCATCGTACTGCTCGGCTGGTCCACGGGGGCCTCGATGGCGCTGCGCGTGGCGGCGCGCTCGGAGCACCGCGACCGCATCGCGGGCCTGGTCCTCGACTCACCGGTCCTGAGCTGGCAGTACGCACTCGAAGGGCTCGCGAGGGCCCGCCGCACCCCCGGTTTCGTCCTGCCGCTCGCGGTACGGGCGGCGGAGGGCCGCGCGGGCCTGCCGAAGGAACGGGTCGACAGGGCGGCCGACCCCCACGCCCTGCGCGTACCGGTTCTCCTCGCCCAGAGCGAGGACGACGCCCTCGCCCCCTACCCCCTGGCCCGCGCCTTCGCCCGCTCCCGCCCCGACCTGATCGTCACCCACACGGTCAAGAACGCCCCCCACAGCGCGGTCTGGAACCGCGACCCCACCACCTACGAGGAATCCCTCCGCCGCTTCCTGACCCCCTTGATGTAACCCCCCACAAAACCGTCCCCTCCGGCGTTCAAGGAGCGGCGCCCACAAGCCCAGCCCCTCCGGCGTTCGAGGAGCGGGGCCACAAATCCAGCCCCTCCGGCGTTCGAGGAGCGGCGCCCACAAGCCCAGCCCCTCCGGCGTTCGAGGAGCGGCGCCCACAAGCCCAGCCCCTCGGGCGTTCAAGGAGCGGCGCCCACAAGCCCAGCCCCTCCGGCGTTTGAGGAGCGGGGCCACAAATCCAGCCCCTCCGGCGTTCGAGGAGCGGGGCCACAAATCCAGCCCCTCCGGCGTTTGAGGAGCGGCGCCCACAAGCCCAGCCCCTCCGGCGTTCGAGGAGCGGCGCCCACAAGCCCAGCCCCTCCGGCGTTCGAGGAGCGGGGCCACAAATCCAGCCCCTCCGGCGTTTGAGGAGCGGGGCCCGGGGCGGAGCCCCGTGAACGGGGCGCGGGGCAGAGCCCCGCGAGCCGCCCCCGCAGGACGGCACCCCCGCCCCCGCACACAGGGGCCTACGGCCCCATTCGTACCGGTCTCGCTCATTCCGTTTGGGCTTTCGGCCCGTCACCGGGGAGACTGCCTTGCGTGACGTCCCGTATCCCGCGCGACTCCAGGCTCCGACTCGTCGGCCGCGCCCCGCTCGCGGCTCCCGTCCGTACGGTCGCGGAAGGGCGGCCACGCCGTCCCGCTCCCCGCCCGCCGGAGGGCACCCCGCCACCCGCCGAACTGGCCCGCGCGGCCCGCACCGTCCTCGCCGGCGCCGCCGCGCTCGCCCGCTGGAGTGCCGACGCCCTCCGCCCCGCCGCCACCGGCCCGCTGCGCGGTACCCCACCCCCGGCCCCCCGCGGGCACGAGGGCACGCTCAGCCCCGCCCAGTCCGCCGCGGCCGCCGCCGCGCTCGGCCTCGGGCCCGCCGAGGTGCGCGCCCACTGGGACGCCGCCCGGCTCGCCGGGCTCGTCGAGACCCACGGCGGCCACGCCCGCCCCGGCTGGCGGCTGCGCGCCTGGGACCGCGACGACATGGCGGTCCTGCGCGGCTGGGTCGCGCTCTTCGACGCCTGGTCGCTCTTCCACCCGGCCCAGGCCGAGTCCGCCACCCCCATCGACCCCACCGCCGTCGCCGAGGTCGTCGAGGCGATGCCGCAGCTCCTCTCGGTGCTTCAGCTCTCGGCCGGCACGGCCCCCCGCGAAGAGCTGCTCGACCTCCTCGAACAGCGGATCACCGAACTGCGTGACGCGCGTTGCGAACTGCCCGCGCCCGGCCTCACCGCGCCCTCCCCGGCCCCGCTCCCCGAGCTGTTCGACTGGGCACTCGACCGGCTCGCGGGCGTCGGCGCCCTCACGCTGCCGAAAGGGGCGGGCGGCGAGATCGCGCTCACCCCGCTCGGCAGCTGGGCGGTATGGGTCAAGCTCGAACAGATCTGCGTCGCCGCGCAGTCCCCGGCGGGGAACATCGAGCAGTCCGCCGAGGACATGCTGCGCGGCTGCGTACGGCTGCGCCCGGGCGAGGCCCGCGCCGAGTACCGCGCCTGGATCGCCGCCCGCACCGTGGGCACCGCCGTGCAGGAACTCCTCGACGCCGCGCGGGGCGACGACGCGCTGCTGCGCCAGCTCGCCTTCGAGGCCTTGCGCGCGGTCGGCGCCCCCGCCGAGCCCGGCGTGCGCGAGGTCAGCGCGGACCTGCCGCTGCGCCCCTACGCGCTGCTCTGGCTCGCCGAGCAGGAGGGCGGCGACGCCGAGGACGCGCACGCGCTCCTCACCCGCGAGGAATCGACCTGGCTGTGGATCGACACGGCGGCGGCCCTCAACGACCACGGCGACACCGAACTCCTGGTGCGCCACATCGAGGCCGCGCACCAGCCCACGATCCCGGCCCTGCTCGAAGAGGTCCGCTCCGCCGCCCACCCCCTCACGGTCCAGGTCCTCCTGGCCCTGGCCGCCGCCCACCCCGACCCCGCCCTGGCCAAAGCGGTCCGCAGAGCCGCCTTCCAGGTCCACACGGGGGGCTGACCGCGAGCCCCGGGCCGAAAGGCCGAAATCCCAGCCCCTCCTGGGGGTACCCCCGGCCGAAGGCTGGGGGAGCTTGAGGAGCGGGGCCCGGGGCGGAGCCCCGCGAGTCCAACCCGCAGAAAGGGCACCCTCGTCTCCCGGTTAGACTGAAGCCATGGCCCCCCTCCTTGCGCACTAGCGCGACGGCATTCCGCCCCGCCCCGCCCCCCGCCGTCCCACACGCCCAGGAGTACGTCCATGATCACCGCCACCGGCATCGAGCTGCGCGCCGGCGCCCGCATCCTCATCGAGAACGCCAGCTTCCGCGTCGCCAAGGGCGACCGCATCGGGCTCGTCGGCCGCAACGGGGCGGGCAAGACCACCCTCACCAAGTGCCTCGCGGGCGAGGGGCAGCCCGCCGGCGGCACCATCACGAGCTCGGGCGAGGTCGGCTACCTCCCGCAGGACCCCCGTACCGGCGACCTCGACGTCCTCGCCCGCGACCGCATCCTCTCCGCGCGCGGCCTCGACGTGACCCTGCGCAAGATGCGCGAGAACGAGGAGCGCATGGCGAACGGCAAGGGCGCCACGCGCGAGAAGGCGATGAAGCGCTACGAGCGCCTGGAGACCGAGTTCCTCACCAAGGGCGGCTACGCGGCCGAGGCCGAGGCCGCCACGATCGCCGCCGCGCTGAGCCTGCCCGACCGCGTGCTCGGGCAGCCGCTGCACACCCTCTCCGGTGGTCAGCGCCGCCGCATCGAGCTCGCCCGCATCCTCTTCTCCGACGCGGACGTCCTCCTCCTCGACGAGCCGACCAACCACCTCGACGCCGACTCGATCGTCTGGCTGCGCGACTACCTGCGGACCTACCGCGGCGGTTTCATCGTGATCTCCCACGACGTCGAACTGGTTGAGACGGTCGTCAACAAGGTCTTCTACCTCGACGCGAACCGCTCCCAGATCGACATCTACAACATGGGCTGGAAGCTCTACCAGCAGCAGCGGGAGGCCGACGAGAAGCGCCGCAAGCGCGAGCGGCAGAACGCCGAGAAGAAGGCGTCCGCGCTCAACGCGCAGGCCGACAAGATGCGCGCCAAGGCGACCAAGACCGTCGCCGCGCAGAACATGGCCCGCCGCGCCGAACGTCTCCTCGCGGGTCTTGAGGACGTACGCCAGTCCGACAAGGTCGCCAAGCTCCGCTTCCCCGACCCCTCGCCCTGCGGCAAGACCCCGCTCACCGCCGAGGGCCTCTCGAAGTCGTACGGGTCGCTCGAGATCTTCACCGAC
Organism: Streptomyces sp. NPDC088923; assembly: GCF_044749745.1. Lineage (NCBI taxonomy): Bacteria > Bacillati > Actinomycetota > Actinomycetes > Kitasatosporales > Streptomycetaceae > Streptomyces > Streptomyces sp. NPDC088923. The sequence goes on from NZ_JBIVIO010000001.1 coordinate 2,422,341, forward strand.
GTGGACCTCGCGATCGACAAGGGTTCGCGCGTCGTCATCCTGGGCCTCAACGGCGCGGGCAAGACGACGCTCCTGCGCCTCCTCGCGGGCGTCGAGACGCCCGACACCGGCGAGGTCGTCGAGGGCCACGGCCTCAAGCTCGGCTACTACGCCCAGGAGCACGAGACGCTCGACCCCGAGCGCACGGTCCTGGAGAACATGCGCTCCTCGGCGCCCGACCTCGACCTCGTCGAGGTGCGCAAGGTGCTCGGCTCCTTCCTCTTCTCGGGCGACGACGTCGACAAGCCCGCCGCGGTCCTCTCCGGCGGCGAGAAGACCCGCCTCGCGCTCGCGACGCTCGTCGTCTCGGCCGCCAACGTCCTCCTCCTCGACGAGCCGACGAACAACCTCGACCCGGCCAGCCGCGAGGAGATCCTCGGCGCCCTGCGCACCTACAAGGGCGCCGTCGTCCTCGTCACCCACGACGAGGGCGCCGTCGAGGCGCTCTCGCCGGAGCGGATCATCATGCTCCCCGACGGCATCGAGGACCTGTGGGGCGCGGGCTACCGCGACCTCGTCGCCCTCGCCTGAGCCGCTCCGGGCCCGCTCACCCGCGCGATTCCGCCCCGGGGAGCGCACGAGATCACCCCGGCACGGCCGAATGATCGATGACTACTCGATCATTCGGCCGTGCCGGAACTCCGTCATCTGGGTGAGAACACCTCGTATCCGGGAGTGTCGCCGAGTGATATTCCCGGCCCCCCGAAGTTCCGCGACATATTCCGCCCCCACCACTCCCACCAGCGGTTTCTCCGGGTAATTCGCCATGTGCGCACCACCGCGCACGTACGGAATCCCGAATTCCACCCCTGCGGACCGCAGTGCTTTACCCAACGCTTCTCCTGTGGACCTTGCCGAATGGGTGGCCAGGATTGCCGACAGGGGTGATCATGAGAGTCCAGAGCGCACTTCCCACGAGGAGGCACGGGTGGCCGAGACTCTGAAGAAGGGCAGCCGGGTGACCGGCGCCGCGCGCGACACGCTCGCGGCAGACCTGAAGAAGAAGTACGACGGCGGGGCGAGTATCCGGGCACTGGCCGAGGAAACGGGCCGGAGTTACGGATTCGTGCACCGCATGCTCAAGGAATCGGGAGCGACGCTGCGCGGACGCGGCGGAGCGACCCGGGGCAAGAAGACGAGCGGCACGAGCTGAGCAGTCGCCGCACGTCCCGACTCCTCGCGGCACCTCGCGAGGAGTGGGCTCCACGCGGTGACCACCCGGGTGTCCGGACCCCCGGCCGGGTGGTTACTGTGCAGTCACTTACGACGGCACAGGCACCCGGAGGCCCGCGATGACCACACCCGCCCAGGACACCTCGAGCCCCGCACCGGGCGACCTCCTCTTCGAGGAGGACGGCGTCCGCCTCGCGGTACGGGACGAGATCGCCGCCGTCACGCTGACCAATCCGGCCAAGCGGAACGCCCAGACTCCCGCGCTGTGGCGGGCGCTCGCGCGTGCCGGAAGGGAACTCCCCGGCAGCGTGCGCCTCGTGGTGCTGCGCGGCGAGGGCCAGTCCTTCTCCGCGGGGCTCGACCGGCGCGCCTTCACCCCCGAGGGCTTCCCGGGCGACATCTCCTTCTTCACCCTCGCCAAGGCCCCCGAGGCCGAACTCGACGAGACGATCGCCTCCTACCAGGAGGCGTTCACCTGGTGGCGGCGTCCCGACCTCGTCTCAGTCGCCGTCGTCCAGGGCCACGCCATCGGCGCGGGCTTCCAGCTCGCGCTCGCCTGCGACCTGCGCGTCTGCGCCGAGGACGCGCGCTTCGCGATGCGCGAGACCAGTCTCGGCCTCGTGCCCGACCTCACGGGCACGAGCCCCCTCGTCGGCCTCGTCGGCTACGGGCGCGCGCTGGAGATCTGCGCGACGGGACGGTACGTCGAGGCGGCCGAGGCGGCCCGTATCGGCCTCGCCAACCTCGTCGTGCCCGCCGAGGGCCTCGACGCCGCCGTCACCGAGTTCACGACCGCGCTCCTCGCGGCGCCGCGGAACGCGGTCAACGAGACCAAGGCGCTCCTCCAGGGCGCGATCCTCCGTCCCTTCGAGGAGCAGCGCGCCGCCGAGCGCCAGGCCCAGGGCCGCCGCCTGCGCGAGCTGATGGGCGGCGAGTAGCGACGCGGGCCCGGACGGGCCGTACGGGACGAGCCGACGCTCACCCCCCGTACGGCCCTTGACTCCGTATGGCCCTCACCCGTTGCGGACCCTCACCGCCACCCGGTGACGAGTACCGCCACCTCCGTGCCCGCCCCGAGCACCCCCGCCGCCGCCTCGCGGACCCCGGCGACGGTCTCGGGCAGGGGGCGCGCTCCCGAGGCGGTCAGCTCCACCCGCACCGCCCGCGCCCCGCTCGCCGCCGTCCCGAGCCGCACCGCGCGCCCGCCGGGGCCGAAGCGCCGCGCGAGCCCGGCGACACCGGGCACGGCGAGCACCGCGCGCCCGACCGCGGCCTCTTCCCCGTCCCCGCCAGGCTCCTCTTCGTCGGCGTCCCGGCCGGAGGGCTCCTCCTCGCGGGGCGAGGGCTCCGGCTCCTCGTCGAGCAGCTCGGCGACCCGCAGGTCCACGGCCGCGACATCGAGTCCGAGACCCTCGCGGGCCGTCTCGGCGAGCACCGCGCGCAGCGCGTCCGTCACCTCGGTGAGCGTCCCCCTGGCGTGCACCCCGCACGTCGCCGTGAGCACCACCGGCCCGGGCGGGCGCGCCGTCCCGGGTGCGGGGAATCCCGCGTCCGCGGCCGTGCTCCCCTCCTCGGCCGCCGTGAAGGCGACCTTCCCGAGCCCGGCCCCCGACACGCCCTCACCCGTCCGGCGCAACGCCGCCGCGGCGGCCGATTCCGTCAGCCAGGCCCCGCCGGCCGCCCCGGCGAGCGGCAACAGCCTGCCGAGCGCCAGCTGATCACGTACTGTCCGGTCCCATCGCCGTTCCGTCATGGGCCCAGCGTGCCGTACCGGGCGCCGCGCCAAGGCGCGAAGCGGCGCGTGGCCCCTTACTGTGCTCGAAGGAGTGCCCTTTCAGTGCCCTTTCGAGGAAGGCTGGAGCCCCATGAGCGAGAACACGCAGAACCAGAGCAGTGGCGAGGCCGCGGTGCGCGGCAAGACCACGATCGACGACGGTGTCGTCGAGAAGATCGCCGGGCTCGCGGCCCGCGACGTCTACGGTGTGCACGCGATGGGCAGCGGCGCGGCCCGTACCTTCGGCGCGATGCGCGACCGGGTCCCCGGCGCGAGCAACTCGAAGTCCGTGACGCGCGGCGTCAAGGCCGAGGTCGGCGAGAAGCAGGCCGCGATCGACCTGGAGATCGTCGTCGAGTACGGCGAGCGGATCGCCGAGGTGGCGCGCAACGTCCGCGAGAACGTCGTCACGGCGGTCGAGCGGATGACGGGCCTGGAGGTCGTCGAGGTCAACATCCTCGTCAGCGACGTCAAGCTGCCCGACGAAAGCGACGACGAGGACGACAACGCCGGCTCGCGCGTCCAGTGACGCGGGGCCGGGTGGAACGGGAGAGGACACCATGAGCTGGGCCGTGCTCGGTCTGATCGTCGGCATGGCGCTGGGCTTCGCCGGTTACTTCGGCGGCTTCGGCGCGTTCTTGCTGGTCGCGGCGCTGGGCGCCGTCGGCTTCGTCGTGGGCCGGTTCCTGGACGGGGACCTGGAGCCCGGGGAGTTCTTCCGGCCGCGCGATCGCGGCGACCGGCGGTGAGGGGGAGTGCAGGGTCAGGACGCCGTCGAGCCCGCTGAGCGCGGCTCCACCCGTATCGCCGACCGCGTCGTCGCCAAGATCGCCGCGCAGGCGGCCCGCGAGGCGATCGCTCCCGCGCCTCCGGGCGCCCGCGCCCCGCGCACGGCCGTCTCCGTGCACCGCGAGACCGCGCGCGTCCGGGTCAGTGTCGAACTCGCCTACCCGGGCGACCTCGGCACCCAGTGCGGCGCGGTGCGCCACCGCGTCGCCGAACGCGTCGGCGACCTCGCGGGGATGCGGGTCCCCGAGGTCGCCGTGCAGGTCGAACGGCTGCATCTCACCCCGCGGTCGTCCCCCGCGTCCGTACCACCGGCCGGGTCCCCGCCCCACGTTCAGGCACCATCCCCGGAGGCAGCCCCGTGAGCACCGCGGACAGCCCGCGCCCGCCGGTCCTGGAGAAGACGGGCGCCCACGTGGCGGCGCCCCGGCCGCTGCCCGACCCGGACGCGCCCCCCGTGGCGCGCGGCGGGCGCTTCTGGTCGGCACGCCGCGTACCGGCCGTGCTCCTCGCGCTCGTCCTCACCGGCGCCTCGGGCCTCTTCCTCTACGACGTCGTCGCGGTGCGCGCCGGGCACTCGGCGATGAGCTGGCGCAAGGAACTCGCCCGCGGACTCGCGGACCACCACCTGAACGACACCTGGGTCCTCGTCGGCGCGGGCATCGCCGCCGCGCTCGGCCTGTGGCTCCTCCTCCTCGCCCTGACCCCCGGGCGCCGCCGGCTCCTGCCGATGCGCAGGCCCTACGAGGGCGTGCGCGGCGGACTGGACCGGAAGGCCGCCGCGATGGTCGTACGGGACCGGGCCACGCAGGTCTCGGGCATCCGCTCGGCACACGTCACCGTGCGGCGCCACAAGGTCAAGGTGCGCGCCCTCGCGCACTTCCGCGATCTCGACGAGGTACGGGCCGAACTCTCCCAGACCCTCGGCTCCACCCTCACGGAACTCGGCCTCGCCCGCACCCCGCGCCTCGTCGTGCGGGTACGGCGCCCGGGGAAGGACTGAGCGGCATGCTGCGCACCCTCAACCGCGTCCTGCTCGCCCTCGCCGGGCTGGTCCTCATCGCGCTGGGCGGCTCCGTCCTCGCCGTGGGCTACGGCGTGAACCCGCCGCACTGGTGGGTGCACCAGAGCGAGCACGACGTCCTGCTCACGGCGGGGGAGCGGACCCGCTGGCGCGAGGAGGGCTGGTGGTGGCCCGTCGTCATCGCCGCGCTCGCCGTGCTCCTGCTGCTCGCCCTGTGGTGGCTCGCCGCCGGGCTGCGCCGCAGGCACCTGTCCGCCCTCCCGCTCGACACCGGCGGCGGCGACAGCGCGAACCTGCGCGGCTCGGCGCTCGAAACGGCCCTCGCCGCCCACTCCGAACGCCTCGACGGCGTGGAACGCGCCCGCGTCCGCCTCCGCGGCCGCCCCGGCTCCCCGGTCGCCCACCTCCACCTGACCCTCGCCCCCGACGCGGCCCCGCTGCTCGTCCAGCACCACGCGGTGACGCGGACGCTGAAGGCGGCGAAGGAGGCGACGGGCCAGGAGAACATGCGGGCGGAGGTCCGGATGAACGGCGTACCGCACGGGGCGGAACGGGTGCGGTAGCCGGGCGGCGCGGGGGCGCCCGGGTCAGAAGCCGTGCCGCGCCCCGCCGTCCACCGGGACCATCACGCCCGTCAGGTAGGACGCGGCGGGGGAGAGCAGGAAGGCCGCCGTGCGGCCGAACTCCTCGGGTGTCCCGAGCCGCCCCAGCGGAATCCCGCTCACGTCCGCCTCGCCCCCGTACAGCTCCTGCAAGCGGTCCGTGGCGATCTTGCCGGGCAGGACGCCGAAGACGCGGATGCCCCGGGGCCCGAGTTCGCTCGCGAGGGACTTCGCGACGCCGGCCAGCGCGGGGCGCAGCCCGTTGGAGAGGGCGAGCCCCGCGATCGGCTCGTGCACCGAGGACGAGAGCACGAAACCGATCGCGCCGCCCTCGCCCAGCTCGGCCGCCGCCGTGCGCGCGAGCCGCACCGCGCCGAGGAACACCGACTCGAACGCGGTACGCCACCGCTCGTCGTCCACCTCGCCGAGCGAACCGGCCGGCGGTCCGCCCACGCTCACGAGCACCCCGTCGAAACGCCCGAAGCGCTCCCGCGCCCTCGCGACGAGCCGCCCGGCCAGCCCGGGGTCCGCGTTGTCCCCGCCGACCCCCACCGCGTGCGCGCCCAGCCTCGCCGCCGCCGCGTCCGCGCTCTCCTGCTCCCTGCCCGTCACGACGACCTTCGCGCCCTCGGCGACGAGCGCCTCGGCACTCGCGTACCCGAGTCCACGCGTCGCCCCTGTGACGGCGAACACCCGGTCCTTCAGCCCAAGATCCATGCGGCCATTCTTCCCCGGCCCCCGTCCTCGCGCCGCCCGGGGTTCAGCCCGCCGTGCCGGGCCCCGCGCTCCCGCCGCGCCCCGCGAGCCCGAGCGCCGTGCCGACGAGACCGATGTGGCTGAACGCCTGCGGGAAGTTGCCGAGGTGCCGGCCCGTGCGCGGGTCGTACTCCTCCGCGAGCAGCCCCACGTCGTTCGTGTACGAGAGCAGCTGCTCGAAGAGCGCCTTCGCCTCCCGCGTGCGGCCCGCGAGGTGCAGCGCGTCGGCGAGCCAGAAGGAGCACACGAGGAAGGCGCCCTCCTCGCCCGGCAGCCCGTCCACCTCGCCCCGGCCCGGGCTGTACCGCAGCAACAGGCCGTCCTCCGCGCCGAGTTCGCTGCTCACCGCTTCGATCGTGCCGAGCACGCGCGGGTCGTCGGGCGGCAGGAACCCGGCGCGCGGGATGAGGAGGAGGGCCGCGTCGAGCCCCTGCGAGCCGTACGACTGCGTGAAGGTGTTCCGCACCGGGTCGTAGCCCTTCTCGCACACCTCCGCGTGGATCGCGTCCCGCATCCGCCGCCAGCGCGCGACGTCCCCGCCGAGCTTCGGCTCCGCCTCCATCGCCCGTACGGTGCGGTCGGCGGCCACCCACGCCATGACCTTGGAGTGCACGAACTGGCGGCGCGGCCCCCGTACCTCCCACAGGCCCTCGTCCGGCTCCTGCCACGTCTTCTCCAGGTACTCCATGAGCTTGAGCTGGAGCTGCCAGGCGTGGTGCTTGGCGGGCAGGCCCGCGCGGTCGGCGAGGTAGAGCGAGTCGATGACCTCGCCGTAGACGTCGAGCTGGAGCTGGTGCGCGGCGTCGTTGCCGACGCGTACGGGGGCCGCGCCCTCGTAGCCGCCGAGCCAGGGCACCTCGAACTCGGGGATGCGCCGCTCGCCCCCGAGCCCGTACATGATCTGGAGCGTCGAGGGATCGCCCGCGACGGCGCGCAGCAGCCAGTCGCGCCAGGCGCGCGCCTCGTCGAGGTACCCGGCGGCGATCATCGCGCCGAGGGTGAGCGTCGAGTCGCGCAGCCAGCAGTAGCGGTAGTCCCAGTTGCGCACGCCGCCCGGGGTCTCGGGCAGCGAGGTCGTGGGCGCGGCGACGATCCCGCCCGTGGGGGCGTAGGTCAGGGCCTTCAGCGTGATGAGGGAGCGGACCACGACCTCGCGGTACGGGCCGTCGTACGCGCACTGCGCGACCCAGGCGCGCCAGTCCGCGAGGCTCTGCTCCAGCGCCTCGTACGGGTCGATGAGCCGCGGGTGCTTCTTGTGCGAGGGGTACCAGGTGAGGACGAAGGCGACCTTCTCGCCCGCCTTGAGCGAGAACTCGGCGTGCGTGCTGAACTTCTCGCCCCAGCTCGGCACTTCGGGCTCGCTGCGCAGCCACACCGCGTCGGGCCCGGCGACGGCGACCCGGTGCCCGTCCACTTTGCGCATCCACGGCACGATCGAGCCGTAGTCGAAGCGGAGCCGCAGCGTCGAGTGCATCGTGACCTCGCCGTCCAGGCACTCCACGATCCGTACGACGTCGGGTGCCTTGTCGCGCTGCGGCATGAAGTCGGTGACGCGGACGGTGCCCTCGGGCGTCTCCCACACCGAGTCGAGGATGAGCGAGTCGGTCCGGTAGGCGCGGTGGGTGCAGTCGCCCTCGCCCTTCGGGGCGAGGAGCCAGTGCCCGTTCTCGTGCGTGCCGACGAGCGCGGCGAAACAGGCCGCCGAGTCGAAGCGGGGCAGGCACAACCAGTCGATCGAGCCGTTGCGCCCGACGAGCGCGGCGGTCTGGTGGTCGCCGATCAGGGCGTAGTTCTCGATGGGCTGGGTGTTCTCGATGCGTTCGGCCACGGGAAGCGGCTTCCCCGCCGCCCCCGCGTCCAACCGAACGCACGCCCAAAAGGCCGCACGTCACACCGGACGCCACGACGCGGGCCCCGGCGGCGCCGGAATCCGAACGCCCCAGACCCCGGCGGTGCGGGAACCCGAGGCGCTCAGACCCCGGCGGTGCGGGAAGCCGAGGCGCTCAGACCCCGGCGGGCTCCGGTTCCGCCGCTTCCGGCCGCTCGGCCTCGCGTGCCGCCGCCTCGAGGTCGCGCCGCTCGCGCCGTACGAGAATCCACCAGCCGAGCGGGACGGCCGCCGAGAACATCCACCACTGCACCGCGTACGCCATGTGCGGGCCGATACCGCTGTGGTCGGGCTCGGCGAGCAGCTCCGGCGTGTGTCCCGCGGGCTTCGGCGCGATCTGCTCGATGTAGCCGCCGAGGACCTGCCGGTGCAGACGGGCGCTCTCCTCCGCGCTGTCGATCAGCATGATCTGGCGCGGGGGCAGGTCCTTGAGGTTCTTGATCCCGCTCGCCGCGCTCGTCTCGTCGGCCTTGAGCCGCCCGGTGACGGTGACCTCGCCGGAGGGCGGCGCGGGGATCTTGGGGAACTCGGTCTGCGCGCCGTTCGCCGGAATCCAGCCCCGGTTGACGAGCAGCACCTTGCCGTCGCGCAGCACGAGCGGGGTGAGGACGTGGAAGCCGATCGAGCCGTCGTCGTTGGTACGGCGGCGGACGACGACCTCGTGCGCGGCGTCGAAACGGCCCGTGCCCGTGACGCGGCGCCACACCTCGGGCGTCGGCACCGTGTGCCCGGGGGAGGTCAGCTCCTCGGCGGGCACGGGCGGGGCCTCGACCGCCGCCGTGATCCGTTCGTTCTGCGCGACCTTGTGCTCGTGACGGTGGAGCTGCCAGAAGCCCAGCTCGATCATCACGGGGATGAGGACGAGGCCGATCAGGGTGATGATCAGCCACTGCCACGACAACAGGAAGCGGTACACCCCATGAAGGTACAACTCGCCCGACCTGTCCCCGGCGGGAGGGGTGGTGTGTCCGGGCCCGCGTGCGCGGGGCCCGGCCTCAGCTCTCGACGCGCGCCGCCGGTGCCACGTCCCGCAGCAGCTGCCCGAAGGCCGCCTCGTCGACCACCGGGGTGCCGTACTGCCGGGCGCGGACCGTCTTCGACGTGCCCGAGTCGGGGTCGTTGGTGACGAGCAGGCTCGTGAGCCGCGAGATGCTGCCCGCGACGTGCAGCCCCGCCTCCGTCGCCCGGTCCTCCAGGAGTTCGCGCTCCGTCGAGGTGTCGCCCGAGAAGGCGACCCGCATTCCCTGCACGAGCGGCTGCCCGTCCTGCCAGCGGCCCGGGTTCGGGTACGGGCACGGGGGACGCTTGCGCGAGGGACGCCAGCTCCCCGCCGCAGGGCGGGAGCCGTACCCGCCCCCGTACTGGCGGCCGATCGCCGGACGGGCCGGGCCGTCGGACCACTCGGTGAGCGGCAGGCACTCCAGGAGCGGCAGCCGTACGCCCCCGAGCGCGGCGGCCCGCAGGCTCGGCCGGAACGCCTCGGCGAGGACCCGGGCGTCGTCGAGCGCGTGGTGCGCGCGACGCTGCTCGACGCCGAAGTGCGCGGCGAGCGTCTCCAGCTTGTGGTTCGGCAGCGGCAGCGCCAGCTCCTTGGCGAGCGCGATCGTGCACAGTCTGCGCCGCACCGGGGCCGTGATCCCCGCGCGCGCGTACTCGCGGGCGAGCATCGACCAGTCGAAGACCGCGTTGTGCGCGACGAGGACCCGGCCGTCGAGCCGCCGGGACAACTCCTCGGCGATCTCCGGGAAGAGCGGCGCGCCCTCCAGCACCTCGCTCGTCAGTCCGTGTATCCACACCGGGCCCGGGTCGCGCTCCGGGTTCACCAGCGTGTACCAGTGGTCCTCGACCTCGCCGCGCGCGTCCACGCGGTACACGGCGGCGGAGACGATCCGGTCGTCGCGGGCCAGACCGGTCGTCTCCACGTCGACCACCGCGTACCCCTCGGGGTAGGCGGACGGCCAGGAGGTGTCGGTCGTACGGTCTTCGAGCATGGTCACTGAGGATACGGGGCCGGTCCGACAGCGCCCGCGCCCCGGCCCCGCGCCCGTACCGAATCAGGCGCGATGTCCGGATTGCGTGCCGCGCCGCGCCGGACGCCCGTTCGCCGCACGACCGTACGGGAACTGGCGTGCGGTCAGCGGAAGCGCGGCGCCGGGGCAGGGGCGGCCGTCGGTGACCGCCACCGGGACACGGGCGGGCTTCGAAAAGCCCGCCGCGCGCCCCGCGAGGTGTGAAGATCGCGCAATGACTCAGGGAGAGCGGGAAGGGCGCCACGAGGAGAGCCACGGCGGGGCGCTCGGCACCAGGCTCAACTGGCTGCGCGCCGGAGTGCTCGGTGCCAACGACGGCGTCGTCTCCACCGCCGGGCTCGTCGTCGGCGTCGCGGGCGCGAGCGCGGACCGGGGCACGCTCCTGACCGCCGGGCTCGCCGGGCTGCTCGCCGGGTCGATGTCGATGGCGGCGGGCGAGTACGTCTCGGTGAACACGCAGCGCGACGCCGAGAAGGCCGCGCTCGCCGTCGAGCGGCGCGAACTGCGCGAGGACCCCGAGGCCGAACTCGACGAACTGACCCGCCTGCTCGCCGAGCGCGGCCTGAGCCACGACGTCGCACGCGAGGCCGCCGAACAACTCACCGCGCGCGACGCGCTGCGCGCCCACGCCGACGTCGAACTCGGCATCGATCCCGACGCGCTCACCAACCCCTGGCACGCCGCCTGGGCCAGCTTCCTCGCCTTCACGGCCGGGGCGCTGCTCCCGCTCCTCGCCATCGTGCTGCCGCCCGCGAGCGCGCGCCTCGCCGTCACCGTCTGCTCGGTCCTCGCGGCGCTCGTCCTCACCGGCTGGGCCAGTGCCCGCCTCGGCGGCGCCCCGGCCGGCCGCGCGGTCGTGCGCAACGTGGCGGGCGGCGCGGCGGCGATGGCGATCACGTACGCGGTGGGGGTGCTGCTCGGGGCGGCGGGGGCGTAGTGCGCCGGGCCGGCCGGGCGTGCTCGTGCCGCCCGCTCCGACTCCCGTACCGCCCGCGCGACTTACCGCAAGTAATACTCGTCGGTAACGACCCCTGTTCAAGCACCGCGGGGCGGCCTTACCTTGCCCGTATGCCGAACCTGCCCGATGTCGTGCTGTGGTCCGTCCCGGCGTTCGTCCTGCTCACCGTCGTCGAGATCGTCACCGTGCGCCTCCACCCCGACGAGGACGACGCCGGGTACGAGGTGAAGGACGCGGCGACGAGCGTCACGATGGGGCTCGGGAGCCTCGTCACCGACTTCGTCTGGAAGATCCCGATCGTCGCCGTCTACTCCGCGCTCTACGCGCTGACCCCGCTGCGGATACCCGTGCTGTGGTGGACGGTCCTCCTCATGCTCCTCGCGCAGGACTTCTTCTACTACTGGTCGCACCGGGGCCACCACGTCATCCGCCTGCTGTGGGCCTGCCACGTCGTGCACCACTCCAGCCGCGCCTTCAACCTGACCACCGCGCTGCGCCAGCCGTGGACGAGCCTCACCTCGTGGCCCTTCTACCTGCCGCTCATCGCGCTCGGCGTGCACCCGGCCGCGCTCGCCTTCTGCTCCTCGGCGAACCTCGTCTACCAGTTCTGGATCCACACCGAGCGCGTCCACAAGCTGCCCGCCCCCATCGAGTACGTCTTCAACACGCCCTCGCACCACCGCGTCCACCACGCCTCGCAGGGCAGCTACCTCGACCGCAACTTCGGCGGCATCCTCATCGTCTGGGACCGCCTCTTCGGCTCCTTCACCCCCGAAACGGAACGTCCTGTCTACGGCCTCACGAAGAACATCGCGACGTACAACCCGCTGCGCGTCGCGACCCACGAGTACGCGGCGCTCGCCCGCGACCTGCGCGCGGCCCGCACGTGGCGCGACCGGCTGCGGCACCTGGTGAACGGGCCGGGGTGGCGGCCGGAGACGGCGGCGGAGGGAGCGGGTACGGGTACGGGCGTGAGTACGGGCTCGAGTGCGTCCGCCGCCGTGGTCACCGGCCCGAGCGGTCCCCCCGCCGGGAGCCCGGCCCCCACCGAGGCCACCGGGTGACCCGCGTCCCGCTGCCCCTGCGCCTGTTCGCCCTCGCCGCCTGCGCCGACCTGCTCGCCCTCCTCCTCGACACCCACCTGCACGCCTGGCCCGCGCACGCCGCCTGCAAGGCCCTGCTCCTGCCCCTCCTCGCCTGGTACGCGCTGCGCGCGGGCGCCCCCCGCTCGCTGCTCGCCGCACTCGCCGCCGGGTGGCTCGGCGACCTCCTCCTGCTCTCCCCCTCCGACCCCGCCTTCCTCGCCGGGATGGCCGCCTTCGCCGCCGGACACGTCTGCTACCTCGTCACCTTCCTGCGCCACGGCGCCACTCCGCGCGCCCAGGCCGCCCGGCTCGGCGGCGGTGTCCTCGTCCTCGCCGCCGTGCTCCTCGTGCTGTGGCCGGGGCTCCCGGCGGGACTGCGGCTGCCGATGGCCGCGTACAGCGTGCTGCTCACGGCGACCGCGCTCGCGGCGCAGCGGTGCGGGGCGCGCGCGGCGGCGGGCGGCGCGCTCTTCCTCGTATCGGACCTGCTCATCGCGCTCGGGGCGGCGGACCTGCCCCGGCCCGCGCCCGCGGACTTCTGGGTCATGCTCACGTACGCCCTCGCGCAGTACCTGCTCGTCACGGGCCTCCTGCGCCGGGAGCCGCTCACCACCGGAGCGGCGGTGGCAGCGCGGTGAGCGGCGCCGAACTCCCCCTCCTGGCCGGCGCGGCGATCCCCGCGACGAGGAGGAGCACCCCGTACCGCCCCCGCTCGCATCACGCCGTCGTCACGGCGACGGCGGCAGTCCCTGTGCGCCCGGCCGGGGACCACCTACCGGTCCGGCCCCGCGCCTCACCCCCACTCGGGCCCGTCCGCCCCGCTCGGCGCCGAAGCCCGCGCCCAGTCCGCCGGGCCACCCTGGTAGGCGAAGGCCGGGAGCGCGTACCGCAGGCGGCCCCACGCGCTGTGGCGTTCCGCCGTGTGCTCCTCGGTGGGCGCGGGTGGGACGGCGGACGGGAGGGGGCCGCGCGGGCAGGCCAGGAGCCAGGCGGCGGTGCGGGCGAGGGCGAGGCGGACGAGGCGGGAGCCACCCGTGCGGGTCTGCTCGGTCAGGGCGCGCAGGACGGCGGCGGCGAGGAGGTAGCCCGTGCCGTGGTCGAGCGCCTGGGCGGGCAGGGCGCCGGGGCGGCCCTCGCAGTTCGCCTCGACGGCCGCGATCCCCGTCGCCGCCTGCACCAGGCTGTCGAAGCCGCGCCGCTGTCCCCACGGACCCGAGCGCCCCCACGCCGAGACCTGCGCGAGCACGAGCCCGGGGCGCCGCGCGGCGAGCCCGTCGGGCGTGAGCCCGAACCGCTCCAGGGCCCCCGGCCGGTAACCGGTCACCACGACATCGGCGTCGGCGAGCAGTTCCTCGAAGCGGCGCAGCCCCGCGCAGTCGGCGAGGTCGAGCAGCGCGCCGCGCTTGCCGAGGCCCGTATCGGCCTGCTGGTCGGCTAGTTCGGGCATCCCCGGCGGGTCGATCCGCAGGACGTCCGCGCCGAGCAGCGCGAGCGTACGGGTCGCGACGGGACCCGCGAGGACCCGCGTCAGGTCGAGCACCCGTATCCCGGCGAGCGGCAGCCCGTCGCCCGGCGCGGCGAAGACGCGCACCGGCGCGTCGTCGATGCGGCCCGCGCTCAGGAGCGGCAGCGCCTCCAGGACCTTCGCCTGCGGCCCGGCCCGCCACTCCCCGGGCGCCCGCAGCGCCACGGCGAGGCCCCCGGCCGCGTACACCGCCTCCTCGGTCTCGCGCGCCGCGCGCCGCCGCAGCACGGCGGCGACCTCCTCGGGCCCGGCCCCCTCCCCGAGCCCGAGCGCCGTGAGCAACCGCTCGCGGTGGTGCGGGTAGTTGGCGTGCGTACGCACCCAGCCGTCCGCCGTGCGCCAGAACCGCGAGAGCGGCGCGAAACTCTCCGGCACGCGCCCGTCGACGCGCAGGAGCCGCTCGCTCGCGAACGCGGCGGCCACGGCCCGGTCGTCGATCCGCACCCCGGGCACGGCACCCCCGTCCCGTACGGAGACGAGTTCGGCGGCGGCGAGCCCACAGGCCCCCGCGCACGCGGCGGCCAGCTCACGGACCGGGAGCCGCGCGGCGAGCACCGCGGAATCCTCGTGACGGGTGACACGGGCGAGCAGAGCGGGGTCGCCACTCAGTGCCGCCCAGGCGGAGGCCAGACCGGGTGAGGCGTGAGAATCCATGGCGCCACTATGGCACTGAGTGCCAGGTCGGGGAAGGTGCGCGGTGGGAAAGGGCCGGGGAGGGCGCCCAGCGGAGAAGATCCCGGGAACACCCACCCGCACCCGCGCGTTCGGCTCGTCGGGGGCCCATCCGTCCCCTAGGTGATCCGTTCGAGGCCCCCCTAAGGGTCGAAGCCTCCTCACGGCCCGAAGGCGGGACAGCCCCTCGGCCGCCCCGCCCCCGTACCAAGACCCGTTACCTCACCGCGTTGAGCGCGTTCGCCACACCCTCCCCATAGAAGCCGTTCTTCTTCTTGCCGCCCTCGCACACCGCGTCGATCTCGCCGTCGCCGTCGATGTCGTACGGCGCCCCGCAGGCCGTGTCGTCGGCGCCCGCGTACAGGAGCGCCTTGACGAGGGCCGCGGGGGCGTGCGGGTGGCGGGACTTGATGAGGGCCGCGACACCCGCGACGTGCGGGGACGCCATCGACGTACCGGCCATGTAGCCGTAGCCGCCGCCCGGCAGCGTGCCGAGGATGAGGCCGCTCGTGGCGGGCGGGGCCGGGGTCTGGTAGACGGTCGAGTCGCCGCCGGGCGCGGCGATGTCGATCTGCCCGTTGCCGTAGTTCGAGAACGAGGACTTCAGGCCCTTCGCGCCCGTCGAGGCGACGGTGACGACACCCGGGAGCTGGGTCGGGATGTCGAAGCACTTCGAGGGGTCCACGACGCGGTCACCGGGCGTGGAGTCGTTGGGACTCGCCGGGTCGGTGATCTTCTCGCTCGCGAGGTCGTAGTTCTCGTTCCCGGCCGCCGCGACGTTGACCGTGCCCTTCAGCTCGGCGTACGACGTGGCTCGCTTGACCGCCTCGACGAGGGCCTTCTGGTCCGGGTCGTTGGTGCAGTTGAAGTACCACGGGTCCGTGTAATAGCTGTTGTTGGTCACGTCCACGCCGTGGTCGGCCGCCCACATGAAGCCGCACACGACGGCCTCCGTGTAGAAGAAGCCCTCGGTCGTGGAGACCTTGATGCCCGCGACCTTCACACCGGGCGCGACCCCGCTCATGCCGATGCCGTTCTTCGCGGCGGCGATCTCCCCGGCCACGTGCGTGCCGTGCGGGCTCTCGGCGGCGCTCGGCCGCCAGGCCCCCTCGCTCGTGTCGGGCTTGCCCCCCACGCAGTTGACGGAGGCGGCCCGGTCGAAGTTCGCCGCGAGATCGGGGTGCGTGTCGTCCACACCCGTGTCGATGACGCCGACCGTCACCTTGTCACTGCCGAGGTACTTCTCGTGCGCCTTGTCCGCCTTGATCGCGGCCAGGTCCCACTGGAGCCCCTCCAGCGGGTCCTTGTCCGCGGCCGCCGCGCCGCTCTTCGCCGCGGCGGCGACGTCGGCCTTCGAGAGCTTGATCGGGCTGCCCGTGTCGGTCGTCGACTGGGCGGGCAGCGGAGCCGTCCGCGTCGCCCCCGCGCTCTGCACCCCGAGCACCTTGCGGATCGCGGGCGCGAAGCCGGTCCGGTCCGAGTGCGCGACGATCACGCCGATCTTGTCGTACGCGTACACGACGTCGCCGCCGGCTCTCTCCACCGCCTTGCGGTAGAAGGCCGAATCGGCGAGTCCGGGAAGCACGTTGACGACGTAACTCGTCGCAGTGCCCACCTCGCTCACGGTCGGCGAAGCGGCGGGGGGCGCGGCCGAGGCCACCGTGGCGGGCACCACGGCGAGCGCGGTGGCGAGGCCGAGCCCCACGGGTATCGCGAGGGCGCGTCGGGAACGGACGAAGGGCACCGGCATGGGGTCTCCAGTTCGGGTACGAGGCGTCTGCGCTGAGGTGGTACGGGCCGTGCGGTGTGCGAAGCGGCGTACGGGGCGCGCCGTGCGGGCGCCTCGTACGGAGCGAGCCGAGCGGTGACGCACCGGGGCAGAAGGGCAACGGGCCTGTCCGGCGGGTGCGTTCGGACAAGCGCGTGAGCCTCGGCAAAGTGAAGCTATTCCCCTCACTCGCCGTCGGCAATCTTTTCCCAAAATCAGGTGCCCCGAAAATTACGCCGCGTTGAACCGGGTCGCGGGCGCCGCCGTGCCGTTGTGCAGGGGGCGGCAGCACCAGCCCCCGCACCCCTGTTGCCCAGAGAGCTCCATGTCCAGTTCCTCACCCTCGTCCCCACCACCCGCCCCCATATCGCGAGGAGATTTAGTGGCCACCGAGACGCCCGAGCCGCACACCGGCTCGCCGCGCGGTGCCGACGCACCCTCGACGGAGCAGTTCGTGGAGGTGCAGGAGAGCGCGGAGTTCGCAGAACTCCGGCGTACACACCGCTCCTTCGCCTTCCCGCTCACCGTCGCCTTCGTGCTCTGGTACCTGCTCTACGTCCTGCTGTCGAACTACGCCGGCGACTTCATGGGCACCAAGGTCGTCGGCAACATCAATGTGGCCCTGGTCCTCGGACTCGGCCAGTTCCTCACCACCTTCCTCATCGCCTGGTGGTACTCCCGCCACGCCGCGACCAAGCTCGACCCCAAGGCGCAGGCGATCAAGTCCCGTCTGGAGGGCCAGGAATGAGCCAGCCGCTCAGCCTCGCGAGTGGCCTGCCGCTCGCCGCGGAGGGCGCCAGCGAGCACCGCCCGCTGATCATCACGCTCTTCGCGATCTTCGTCGTCGCGACTCTTGTCATCACCGTCTGGGCGGGCCGCCAGACCCGCGACGCCGCCGACTTCTACGCGGGCGGACGCCAGTTCACCGGCTTCCAGAACGGCCTCGCCGTCTCCGGCGACTACATGTCCGCCGCTTCCTTCCTCGGCATCGCCGGGGCGATCGCGCTCTTCGGCTACGACGGCTTCCTCTACTCCATCGGCTTCCTCGTCGCCTGGCTCGTCGCCCTCCTCCTGGTCGCCGAACCCCTGCGCAACTCCGGCCGCTACACGATGGGCGACGTCCTCGCCTACCGCATGCGCCAGCGCCCGGTCCGCACCGCCGCGGGGGCCTCCACGATCGTCGTCTCGATCTTCTACCTGCTCGCCCAGATGGCCGGGGCCGGCGTCCTCGTCTCGCTGCTCCTCGGCATCACGAGCGACGGCGGCAAGGTCGCGATCGTCGCGCTCGTCGGCGTCCTGATGATCGTCTACGTCACGATCGGCGGGATGAAGGGCACCACCTGGGTGCAGATGGTCAAGGCCGTGCTGCTCATCATCGGCACCGTCCTCATCACCGTGCTCATCCTGTGGAAGTTCCACTTCAACGTCTCCGAACTCCTCGGCAAGGCCGCCGAGAACAGCGGCAAGGGCTCGGCCTTCCTGGAGCCGGGGCTCAAGTACGGGGCGACCGCGACCTCGAAGCTCGACTTCCTCTCGCTCGGCATCGCCCTCGTCCTCGGCACCGCCGGGCTCCCGCACATCCTGATCCGGTTCTACACCGTCCCCACCGCCAAGGCCGCGCGGAAGTCCGTCAACTGGGCGATCGGCATCATCGGCGTCTTCTACCTCATGACGATCGTCCTCGGCTTCGGCGCCGCGGCGCTCCTCAAGCCGAAGGAGATCACCGACTCCAACCCGGCCGGGAACACCGCCGCCCCGCTCGCCGCCCTGGAGATCGGCGGCGGCTCGGGCTCGACGGGCGGCGCGATCCTCCTCGCCGTCATCTCCGCCGTCGCCTTCGCGACGATCCTCGCCGTCGTCGCCGGGCTCACCCTCGCCTCGTCCTCGTCCTTCGCGCACGACATCTACGCGAACGTCATCCGCAAGGGCAAGGCGACCGACAAGGAGGAGGTCCGCGCCGCGCGCTGGGCCACCGTCGCCATCGGCATCGTCTCGATCGGCCTCGGCGCCCTCGCCCGCGACCTCAACGTCGCGGGGCTCGTCGCCCTCGCCTTCGCGGTCGCCGCCTCGGCGAACCTCCCGACGATCCTCTACAGCCTCTTCTGGAAGCGCTTCACCACCCAGGGCGCCCTGTGGTCGATCTACGGCGGCCTCGCCTCCTCGGTCCTCCTCGTGCTCTTCTCGCCGGTCGTCTCCTCCAAGCCCAGCTCGATGTTCCCCGACGTCGACTTCGCCTGGTTCCCGCTGGAGAACCCGGGCCTCATCTCCATCCCGCTCGGCTTCCTGCTCGGCATCCTCGGCACGCTCTTCTCCAAGGACGAGCCGGACAAGGGCAAGTACGCGGAGCTGGAGGTGCGTTCCCTCACCGGCACGGGCGCGCACTGACCCGGCGTACGGGGGTGCGCCGACCCCCGTACGCGGACCTGCCCGCGAGCCGCGCCGCACCCCTTCGCCGAAGGGGCGCGGCGCGGCTTCCGCCGTCCCGCACCGGGTCCGCGGATCGTGGACAACCCGCGCCCGGCCCCCGTCACGTAGGCTCGAAGCCCGTCCGTCGTACGAAAGGGAGGCGGGCCGCGTGCTCCTCGACACCTACGGCAGGACCGCCACCGATCTGCGGGTCTCCCTCACCGACCGGTGCAACCTGCGCTGCACGTACTGCATGCCCGAGGAGGGGCTCCAGTGGCTCGGGAAACCCGAGCTGCTCACCGACGAGGAGATCGTGCGCCTCGTCCGCCTCGCCGTGACCCGCCTCGGCGTCTCCGACGTCCGCTTCACCGGCGGCGAACCCCTCCTGCGCCGCGGCCTCGTGGACCTCGTACGGCGCTGCGCCGCGCTCGACCCGCGCCCGAGGCTGTCCCTCACCACCAACGGCATCGGCCTCGCCCGCACCGCGAGCGCGCTCGCCGAGGCGGGACTCGACCGCGTCAACGTCTCGCTCGACACCCTCGACGCGGAGGTCTTCCACCGCCTCACCCGCCGCGACCGCCACCACGACGTCCTCGCCGGACTCGCCGCCGCGCGCGACGCCGGGCTCGTCCCCGTCAAGGTCAACACCGTCCTCATGCCGGGGCTCAACGAGGACGAGGCCCCCGGTCTCCTCGCGTGGGCCCTCGCCGAGGGCTACGAGCTGCGCTTCATCGAGCAGATGCCGCTCGACGCGCAACACGGCTGGAAGCGCGACGGGATGATCACCGCGGACGACATCCTGCGCTCCCTGCGCACCCGCTTCACGCTCACCCCCGAGCCCGACGCGGCCCGGGGCTCGGCTCCCGCCGAACGCTGGCTCGTGGACGGGGGCCCGGGCAGGGTCGGGGTCATCGGCTCCGTCACGCGCCCCTTCTGCGCCGCGTGCGACCGCACCCGTCTCACCGCCGACGGCCAGATCCGCACGTGCCTCTTCGCGACCGAGGAGACCGACCTGCGCGCCCTGCTCCGCTCGGGCGCCGACGACGACACCCTCGCGGAGCGGTGGCGCACGGCGATGTGGGGCAAGAAGGCCGGCTCGGGCCTGGACGACCCGTCTTTCCTCCAGCCGAGCCGCCCGATGTCGGCGATCGGCGGCTGAGCCGACCGCTCAGGCGCCTTCCCGCTCCTGCCACTCCGCGAGAGCGACCACGTCCTTCAGGAAGCCCCGCACCCCCAGGAACTGGCTCAGCGTCTCCCTGTGCTCCGCGCAGGCGAGCCACGTCTTGCGCCGTTCCGGCGTGTGCAGCTTCGGGTTGTTCCAGGCGAGCACCCACTCGGCGGGCGCGCGGCAGCCCTTGGCGGAGCAGATGAGCGTGGTGTCCTCGGACATGACAGGCGTGCTTTCGGTACGGGGATGAAGGAGGGGCCGGGCCCCGCGGGAGGCCCGGGAAAAGGCGACGCCGAGCAGCCACGGGGGGAGCTGCCCGGCGTCGGTCCATCGCTCCGACGGGGGATGCGGAGCGCGCTGAAAGTATGGCACGAGCCCCCTGCCCGGGTGCAGCCGAACTCCGGGATTGGCGTGGAATCCCCCCGGCGCGGGCCCTTCCGCACGGGCCGCTGCGGCACCTTTGCCGGGGCCGTCAGGCCCGCTGGTCGTGGGGGTCGTTGGGCTCGGCGGCCGCCTGATGGACCGTGCCCTCCAGGGCCGGGCGCTGCGGCGGCGGCACGTGCGTGCGGGGGAGGGAAGGCGCGTTCTCGCGGCCCGCGTTGGCGATGACGACGGCGACGTAGGGGAGGAAGGCGCCCAGCACGAGCGCCACGACGGCCACGTACCGCTCCACGTTCCACAGCAGCATCGCCGCGATGACCGAGGCGGTGCGCACCAGCATCGAAATGACGTACCGCCGTTGCCGCCCGCGCACGTCGTCCTGGAGGCCCGCGCGGGCCCCGGTGATCCGGAAGACCTCTTGCCCCGACTGCTTGCGCGCCACGTTCCACCATCCCTCGACGAACCGGTCTCACGGTACGCCGCGCGGCCCGCGCCGACGAGACCGGGGCCGCCGGGCGGGGCGCCCCGCACCGTACGGACCGCTCCGGCGTGCGACGTAGGACCTCCGGGCCGATGCTGGAAACCGGTGTCCGCCGCCCGGCGGACGGCAGTGGTCGAGGGAGTGGCACATGGGCTGGATCTGGGCGATCATCGTCGGCTTCGTCCTTGGCATCATCGCCAAGCTCGTCCTGCCGGGCAAGCAGCACAGCCCGCTGTGGCTCGTCGTCGTGATGGGCACCATCGGCGGCCTCGTCGGCAACGCGATCGCCTCCGCCTTCGGCGTCCGCTACACCAACGGCATCGACTGGAGCCGCCACCTCTTCCAGCTCGTCGCCGCCATCGTCCTCGTCGCGGTGGGGGAGTCGGTGTACAAGGCGGTGAAGGGGAACAGGGTGGGACGCTGAGGGCCGCGCCGGTACGGGGGCCGGGGCGCCACTACGGGCAGGGGCCGCCCGCGCACACGGCGCGGGCGGCCCCTGCCCGTACGCGTACCGCCGGGAGGGCCCTCAGGCCCCGGTGACCTCCACCGCGGCCAGGTTCTTCTTGCCGCGGCGCAGCACGAGCCAGCGGTCGTGCAGGAGCTCGCCCGCGGCCGGGACGGCGTCCTCGCTCGCGACCTTCGCGTTGTTCACGTACGCGCCGCCCTCCTTGATGGTGCGGCGCGCGGCCGACTTGCTCGCGACGAGACCCGTCTCGACGAGCAGGTCCACGACACTCGCGGGCTCGGCCACGCTCGCCCGGGGCAGCTCGCCCAGCGCCGCGGCGAGCGTCGCCGCGTCCAGCTCCGCCAGCTCGCCCTGGCCGAAAAGCGCCCGCGAGGCCGCGACGACCGCCCGGGTCTGGGCCTCGCCGTGCACGAGCGTCGTCAGCTCCTCGGCCAGCGCGCGCTGCGCGGTCCGCGCCTGCGGCCGCTCGGCCGTCACGGCCTCCAGCTCCTCCAGCTCGGCCCGCGAGCGGAAGCTGAGGATGCGCGTGTACCGGCTGATGTCCCGGTCGTCGACGTTGAGCCAGAACTGGTAGAAGGCGTACGGCGTCGTCATCGCCGGGTCGAGCCACACGGCACCGCTCTCGGACTTGCCGAACTTCGTGCCGTCCGCCTTCGTCATGAGCGGCGTCGCGAGCGCGTGCACCTCGGCCTCGGGCTCCACGCGGTGGATCAGGTCGACGCCCGCGGTGAGGTTGCCCCACTGGTCGCTGCCGCCCTGCTGGAGCACGCAGCCGTACCGCCTGTACAGCTCCAGGAAGTCCATCGCCTGGAGCAGCTGGTAGCTGAACTCCGTGTAGGAGATGCCCTGTTCGGACTCCAGGCGGCGCGCCACGGACTCCTTCGTGAGCATCTTGTTGACCCGGAAGTGCTTGCCGACGTCGCGCAGGAACGCGATCGCGCTGAGCCCGGAGGTCCAGTCGAGGTTGTTGACCATGCGCGCCGCGCTCGGCCCCTCGAAGTCGAGGAAGGGCTCGATCTGCGCGCGCAGCCGGTTCACCCACTCCGCGATCGTCGCGGGGTCGTTGAGCGTGCGCTCCGCGGTCGGGCGCGGGTCGCCGATCTGCCCGGTGGCGCCGCCGACGAGGGCGAGCGGGCGGTGCCCGGCCTGCTGGAGGCGGCGCACCGTGAGGACCTGCACGAGGTGCCCGACGTGGAGCGAGGCCGCGGTGGGGTCGAAGCCGCAATAGAAGGTGACGGGACCGTTCGCGAGCGCCTTGCGCAGGGCTTCCTCGTCGGTGGACTGGGCGAAGAGCCCGCGCCACTTGAGGTCGTCGACGATGTCCGTCACGGTCGTGCACTCCTCGGCTTCGGTCGCGCGCGGACGGTGAGGGCCGGGCGCGGGATGGTGCGTCCAGTGTATGGGGGACCCGTACACGTTCCGGCACCGGTTTTCCCGCCCCCGTACGCCCACCGCCCGCACCCCCCTCGCGCCGCGGACTGTGGGAACCCCACCAAACGTCGTCGCACGTGCTGTCGGGGGCCGATTCGGTGGGTGCGCCCCGCTACCGATAGTTTCGAGCAGGACAAGTGCGGGACGAGACGGTCCCGGGGCTGCCCTCGCGCGACTTCCGTGCGCCGCGGGCGGCCCGCGTCCGTCTTGTCCGTACCAGACCACCGTCGAAAGGGTGATCCGTTGAGCCGCTCGGTTCTCGTCACTGGAGGCAACCGGGGCATCGGCCTCGCCATCGCCCAGGCCTTCGCCGACGCCGGTGACCAGGTCGCCGTCACCTACCGCTCCGGGGAGCCGCCCGCCGGCTTCCTCGGCGTGAAGTGCGACATCACCGACGCCGAGCAGGTCGATCTGGCCTTCAAGGAGGTGGAGGAGAAGCAGGGCCCCGTGGAGGTGCTGGTGTGCAACGCCGGCGTCACCAAGGACCAGCTCCTGATGCGCATGTCCGAGGACGACTTCAGCTCGGTCGTCGACACGAACCTCACGGGCGCCTTCCGCGTCGTCAAGCGCGCCAACCGCGCGATGCTGCGGGCCCGCAAGGGCAGGGTCGTCCTCATCTCCTCCGTCGTCGGTCTCCTCGGCTCCGCCGGACAGGCCAACTACGCCGCGTCCAAGGCCGGGCTCGTCGGCTTCGCGCGCTCGCTCGCCCGCGAGCTGGGCTCGCGCAACATCACCTTCAACGTCGTGGCACCCGGTTTCGTCGACACCGACATGACCAAGGTGCTCAGCGAGGAGCAGCGCGCGGGGATCGTCGCGCAGGTGCCGCTCGGCCGCTACGCGGAGCCGAAGGAGATCGCCGCGACCGTGCGTTTCCTCGCCTCCGACGACGCCTCGTACATCACTGGAGCCGTCATCCCGGTTGACGGCGGATTGGGCATGGGTCACTGATCACATGAGCGGAATCCTCGCGGGCAAGCGCGTACTCGTCACGGGCGTCCTCACGGAGGGCTCGATCGCCTTCCACGCGGCCAAGGTCGCGCAGGAGGAGGGCGCCGAGGTCGTCCTCACCGGCTTCGGCCGCCTGAGCCTCGTCGAGCGCATCGCGAAGCGCCTGCCCAAGCCCGCGCCCGTCATCGAGATGGACGTCACCAACAAGGAACACCTGGACGCCCTCCCGGGCCGTATCCAGGAGCACTTCGGCGACGACGGCCACCTCGACGGCATCGTGCACTCGATCGCCTTCGGCCCGCAGCCGGTCTTCAACTTCCTCGAGGCCGAGTGGGAGGACGTGGCCACGGCCGTCCACGTCTCCGCGTACTCGCTCAAGGCGCTCACGATGGCCTGCCTGCCGCTCATGCCGCGCGGCGGCTCCGTCGTCGGGCTCACCTTCGACGCCACGATCGCCTGGCCCAAGTACGACTGGATGGGCGTCGCGAAGGCCGCCCTGGAGTCGACCAACCGCTACCTCGCCCGCGACCTCGGCGCGAAGAACGTGCGGTGCAACCTCATCTCCGCCGGTCCCATCAAGTCGATGGCCGCGAAGTCCATCCCGGGCTTCGAGGAGCTGTCCGACGTCTGGAACACGCGCGCCCCGATCGGCTGGGAGATGTCCGACCCCGAGCCCGCGGGCCGTGGCGTCGTCGCGCTGCTCTCGGACTTCTTCCCCCGCACGACGGGCGAGATCGTCCACGTGGACGGCGGCGTCCACATGATGGGGGCCTGAGCCCCGTCGCCCGCCGCGAAGGGCGCCCTTTCTCCCGTACGGGGGAGGGGGCGCCCTTCGCGTGCGTACGTACCGCGGGGGGCCTTCGCGCGCGTCCGCGCTCAGCCCGCGTCCGCTCCCCGGGCCACCTGGGCCGCCGCGCGTGCCTCGCGCTCCACGCGGTCGCCCTCACCGAGGAGCGCGGGACGGCACATGTAGGGGATGCCGCCCGCCTCGGTCGCGGCCTTCTCACCGTCCTGGTCCGCGATGGCCTGGAAGAGCGCGTGGTGGTCGAGGTCGTGCGCGGCGGTCATCTCGCCGATGTCCTCGCGCAGCCAGTCCCGCAGCACCTCGCCGAGGTCCGCGTACACCTCGGTGATCACGGAGTTGTGCGAGGCGGCGACGACCGCGAGGTGGAAGGTCGCGTCCGCGACGACGAAGTTCTCCGCGTCCCCCGCCTTCCACGCCACGTCCCTGCGCTCCAGCGCGTTCTCCAGGAGCCGCACATCCTTCGCGGTACGGCGCTGGGCCGCCAGCCGCGCGGCCGTCGACTCCAGCGCGACCCGCAGCTCGGCGAAGTCGCGCGGGTCGGCCGCGGCGAAGCGGCGCTGCATGACCCCGGCCAGTTCGCTCGTCGCGACGACGTAGGTGCCCGAGCCCTGCCGGATGTCGAGGAGCCCGTTGTGCGCGAGCGCCCGGACCGCCTCACGGACCGTGTTGCGCGCCACACCCAGCTGCTCGACCAGCTCGGACTCGGTCGGGATGCGCGAGCCGATCGGCCACTCGCCCGAGGAGATCGGGGCCCGCAGGGCGGCGATGACCTGCTCGGAGAGGGCCGAGCGGCGCGGGGAAGACAGGGGCATGAGCGTCCTAGGAGTCGCGGGCGGGCAGTCGGGAGCCGTGCGGGCGGGATGTGACCAGTATGGGAGGCCGGACGACTGGACAGTCAAACATCCCATGATTCTATGATGGGTGCATGGCACCCGAGGAATCAACGTCCCTGCGGTCAGAAACCGCCCCGTCCCCCACTCCCGCACCCTCCGGACCCGCCCCGGGCACTCCCGGGGCCCCCGAGCCCGCGGGCGCGCCCGGCGCCACCCGGGCCAAGGGCCTGCTCGCGGTCCTCATGCCGGTCGGGATCGTCCTCGCCGCGCTCAACCTGCGCCCCGCCATCACGAGCCTCGGCTCGCTCCTGGAGGAGGTGCGCGACGGGCTCGGCATGAACGGAACACTCGCCGGGCTGCTCACCTCCGTCCCGCCGTTCTGCTTCGCCCTCTTCGGCTTCCTCGCCCCCCGCCTGTCCAAGCGCTTCGGCGCGGGGACCGTCGTCTGCGGCGGCATGATCGCCATCACCGCCGGCCTCGTCGTCCGGCCCTTCACCGGCAACACGGCGGGCTTCCTCGCCGCGACCGTCCTCACCCTCGCGGGCATCGCGGTGAGCAACGTGCTCATGCCGGTCGTCGTCAAGAACTGGTTCCCCGACCGCGTCGGCTCCATGACCGGGCTCTACTCCATGGCCCTCGCCATCGGCACCTCGCTCGCCGCCGCCGTCACCGTGCCGCTCAACGACGCGCTCGGCGGCGGCTGGAAGGGGGGCCTGGGCATCTGGGCCGTGCTCGGCGCCGTGGCCGTACTGCCCTGGGCCGTGCTGAGCCGCCAGGGCCGCGCGGCCGAACGCGAGAACGCCGCGAACCCCGCCCCCGCGGGACCCGGGGACGCACTGCGCGTCACGCGCAGCCGCACCGCCTGGTCGCTCGCCTGCTTCTTCGGCCTCCAGTCCACCGCCGCGTACATCACCATGGGCTGGATGCCGCAGATCTTCCGCGACGCGGGCATCTCCGCGGGCACCGCGGGCGTCCTCCTCGCGGTGACCATGGCACTCGGCATTCCGCTCGCCTTCGTCATCCCGCGCGTCGCGATCCGGCTGCCCCAGCAGGGGCCCGTCGTCATCGTGCTGGGCCTGTGCGGGCTCGGCGGCTACCTCGGCCTCGCGCTCGCACCCGCCGGGGGCGCCTGGATCTGGGCCTTCCTCATCGGCATCAGCAACTGCGCCTTCCCGCTCGCCCTCACGATGGTCGGCCTGCGCGCCCGCACCGGCCCTGGCGTCGTCAAGCTCTCCGCCTTCGCGCAGAGCACCGGCTACCTCATCTCCATCCCGGGCCCGCTCCTCGTCGGCATCCTCAACGACGCGACGGGCGGCTGGGGCGTCCCGATCCTCTTCATGGCCTGCCTCATGGTCCCGCAGATCATCATCGGCACCCTGGCCGGCCGGAACCGCACGATCGAGGACGAACACCTCGCCAAGGCGGCCTGACCGCCCCACCCGCCCGGGACCGGCCACCTCACCGGCCCCCGGGCGGGACCTCGCGGGGAAGCGCCATAAACTACGCACATGCCCGTGCTCGAACCCAATCCCCAAGGCGGCCAGAAGAAGCTCCTTCTGGTCTTCGGCGCGATGATCGGCATCACGGTGGTGATCGGCATCCTCGCCAGCTTCCTCGCCTGACGGCCCCGCCCGCCGTCCGCCCTCCGCCCGCCGTCCCCTCGCCCGCGTCGAGCACCTCGCCGCGTAGCACCACCGTCCGGGGCGCCACACGGCTACCCGGGTGCGGAGCCCGTGCCGGGGGCCGGACCCCGCGTCGGACCCGCAACCGTGCCGGGGCCCATAGCCGTATGAGGGCGGCCCTCCTTGGGGGTGGCCGGGTCGGCCCGTGGGGTTGTGGTGGCAGCGGCATACGGGTGTGCCTCTACGGATCTCTGCGCCACCCCCGGATCTCCGCGCCCCCTGGGAACGCCGCCGCCCCGCCGTCCGTTGAAGGCCCACAGGGGGCCCACCCAACCCCTAGGGAATCCGTTCGAAGCACCCCTAAGGGACGCCCGCCCTTTCGCCCCCGCCCCCTTCGCCCCCGCCCCCCCACGCCGAAGAGGCGCGCCTCCACCGGAAGCGCGCCCCTCCGCGCCGCGACGCCCGCACCGCGACGCCCGCACCGCGACGCCCGCACCGCGACGCCCGCCCTCAGGGGACGCCCCTCGCGAGACGCCCCATGGGGGACGCCCGCCGCCCGTCAGGTGGCGACGCGCGTTCCCCGTGACGACCGCCGCGACGCGCTCACGCCACGGCCACCGCCGCGACGTCCTCCCGTACCCCCGCGCCCCGCACCTCGTGGTGCAGCCCCGGGCAGTTCTCCGCGTACAGCGCGTGCCGGCCGTCCTCGGGGCGGGCCGTCCAGACCACCTCGCAGTCGGTGAGCCGGGCGTCGTGGACGTTCTCCAGGTGGAAGCCGTCCGTCGGCATCGCGGGGAAGTCCTCGGCGCGGCGCGGGCGCAGGTCGGCGTGGCCGCCGGGCCAGCGGGACCAGCGGTCGATCTCGACCCGTACCCCGTCCAGGACCAGGCCCTCGATGCGGCCCGGGTCCTGCGCGATGACCGTGACGCCGTTCTCCGCGCGGCACAGGATGTTGCGGAAGCGGATGTTGCGCACCGTGCCGCAGTGCTCCGTCCACGGCACCGCCATGATCGCGATGGGCTCGCCCCGGCCCCACCAGCCCTCGTGGAAGAACCGCGTCTCCACCGTGATGTCGCTGAAGAGCACGTTCTCGATGTCGCCGCCCTCGCCGAGCCGGATCGCGAGCCCGCGCGCGCTCTGCCGGACGACACACGAGGAGAAGACCACGTTGCGGATCTTCGACTGCCCCTCGACACCGCAGATCAGCGCGGACGAGGTCGTCGTGATCGTGCACCCCGTGACCGTCACGTCCTCGCACACGGGCGCACTCGCGCGGTCGGTCCCGGTGTGTTCCAGCGTCGCCTTGAGGCAGATCGCGTCGTCGCCCGCGACGACGTCGCAGTCGCTGACGCGCACACGGCGGCAGCAGTCGATGTCGATCGCGTCGCTGTTGGGGAGCTTGAGGTCGTTGTGGATGCGCACGCCGTGGATCAGTACGTCGTCGCAGAGCGAGAGCCGCAGCGTCCACACCGCGCCGTCCACGATCCGCACGTCGCGGAAGGTGACGTTGCGGCAGTCGCGGAAGTAGATCGTGAACGGGCGGCGCTGGTCCATCGTGTAGATGTAGCCGTTGTCGGAGAGCACGAAGTGCCGCCCCGCGCCGTCGATCGTCCCCGAGCCCGTCACCGAGATGTTCTCGGCGCCCTCGGCGTTCAGCAGCACGCCGGTGGGCTCGTCGCCCCACTGCGTGTTGCCGTCGTTCAGGACGACGCCGCCGAAGCGCACGGTGTAGTCGGCGAAGTCCGGGCTGCCCGCGAGGGTCGCCCCGTGCTCCAGGTGCAGTTCGACGTGCGAGCGCAGCGTCACGGTGCCGGTGCGGAAGGTGCGGCCGCCCCGCAGGACGACACGCCCCCCGCCGTTCTCCGCGCACGCGTCGATGGCGGCCTGCACGGCGGCGGTGTCGTCGTGGACTCCGTCACCGGCCGCCCCGTGGTCCAGCGGGTCGAAACCGTCGTACCGGTCGGACATGGTGTTCCTCCTGCGGCGCGCGGCCGCGGTTCGGTCCGGGCGGCCGGTCATCGCCTGACCGGCCGCCCGTCAACAGGTGGTCAGGCGGAGACGACTTCGAGGACGCGCACGCCGAGCGGGGCCAGCTCCACCGACGTGAGCGGCTCGCCCTCCTCGTCGCGCAGCGCGAGACCCTCGGCGAGGACGGGCCGTGCCGTGTGCCCCTCCTCGTACTGGCTCACGAACCACACGAAGCGCCGCCCGTCCTCGTGGTGCAGCTCGGCGGTGAGGACCCGCGGGTCCGTGACGCGCACGTCCGCGCGCACCCCCGCCTCGGCGGCGAGCGCCTCGTACAGGCGGTGCGTGTCCTCCGGGTTGGCGCCCATGCGGTCCGCGGCCATGTGCTCGACGGGGTACGTGCACAGCACGAGCGAGCCGGTGCCGATCCGGCGGCGCAGCAGCGCCGGGCGGCCGTGCGCGTCGGTCGCGACGACCTCGGCGCCGTCCGGCTCGACGGGCAGGAAGGCCCGCGAGTTGATCGTGCCCGCGGCCGGGAAGGACAGCTCCGTCCCCGCGGCGATGCCGCCGAAGTCCTCCGCGAAGGTGAAGGTGACCGTCTCGTCCTCGATCGGCGTCACCTGCCCGTACCGCAACTGGTGCCGCACCCCGAAGAGCTTGTCCACCCCGGCCCACCAGGGACCGCGCTGCGTGTCGTGCGTGCCCGAGCAGTACGAGACGTACACCGTCGCGCCGCCCTCGGCGAGTCGCGTGAACTGGTGCCAGGTGGGGGAGAGGAGCTGCTTGACGGACGGCGCGAGGTAGAGCGCGCAGTCCTCCGGCACGCCGTCGGCCTCCCGAGCGAAGCCCACCGCGAGGTCCGCCTCGCGCGCGGCCACGTACCCCTGGCGCGCGGTGTCGAAGACGAGCTGCGCGTCGGCCGGCATCGTGAAGGGGTACTGCTTCTCCAGGTACGAGGAGACGACGAGCGCCGCCTTCGCGTCCGGGCGCCGCAGCTTCGGCAGCTCCACCCGGTCCAGGACCGCGCGGAAGTCGCGCAGTTCGCGCAGCGGCGCCTTCGGCTTCCCGGCCGCGTCGGTGATCCCGAAGTGCAGCTCGAAGGCGTGGTGGCTGTACGGCGGCTGCTCGTGGATGTCGTCGTAGTCCGTGTTGTTCCACGCGATCCAGCCGCTCGCCCCGGCGAGCAGCGTGTTGTGCAGGAGCTGGCGGTAGTAGTGCCCCGCGTTCTCCTCCGACACGAAGTCCGTCGTGACCCCGAACTCCTCCATGATCACGGGCTTGTCCGTGAAGTCGAGGAGTTCGCAGATGTAGGCGGCATTGAGGTGCTGGCGCACCCGGTCCGTCTCCATGCGGTAGACGTGCGGACCCATGAAGTCGACGAGCGGGGCGAGTTCGCGGACGCGGAAGCCGTTGTCGCGGCCCGTGACCTCGACGCCCCAGGCCCCGTCGCCGAGCGAGACCGGCTGCGTCGCGCCGCCCGCGCGCAGCCCGTCCACGACGAGCTGCGCCCAGGCGGTGACGTGCGTGTGGTCGGTCGTGTCGTTGCCCCGGTCGACCGGGTCCCCGTAGATCGGCATCTCGTTGGAGACGAGCCACCCGGCGACGGCGGGGTGCGCGCCGAAGCGGCGGGCCAGCTCGCGGCCCATCCACGCCTGCCGGCCCACCATGAAGACGTCGCCGTACAGGTCGCGGCCGTGGCGCCAGGAGGGGTCCCAGTTCTCGCCCGACATGTGGCCGATGACGAGGGTCGGGATCGTGCGCATCCCCGCCGCGCTGTGCTGGTCGAGGAAGTCGGCGAAGTGCTCCAGCGTCTTCTCGTCGAGCGCGTCCGCAGTGGGCATCAGGTCGGGCCAGTAGAAGAAGCTGCGCGTGAGGTCGAGCCCGTGCTCGGCGAGGACCGCGAGCTCCTGCTCGATGACGGCGGGATCGTAGGAGCGCCACATCAGCGGGCCGCCCGTACGGGACCAGAAGTTGGCGCCGATCCAGGGCCGGTGATGGCCCGAGGGGTCGATGTGGAGGAGATTGCGCCGCATGGAGCTGTCGTCCTTTCCGGCCGCCGGTGCGGCCGTGTCTCCGGCCGCGTCGCAGCCGTTCTTCCGGCCGCGGGAGGGCCGGTGGAGGCCCTCCCGTACCGCGCGGGCGGAGGGGCCGATGTGCGAGGGGACTCGGGCCGCGCACGGCACCGACACGTCACAGGTATACCGTTCCACCAACCTGAGGGCAAGGAGTCGAACGCGCGCGACAGCGCCGGTCACGCGGGGTAAATGCGCATGTCAGCACTGTGTGCGACGCGAAGAAAACCCACCCGTCCGCATCTCTTGACGCTCCGGAAAAGCCGTACTTAAGCTGCGCGAAACCGTTCCACCAACGAAGGTGGAGTCGTCTCCGCCTGCCGGGACGGTCCCTCGCGGTCCTCTCACGACCAGCGACCTCTTCCCGATCAGATCGGAAGGCTCGACCCCGTGCGCCGCAGAACTCTTCTCCTCGGCTCGGTCTCGGCCGCCGCTCCCGTCCTGCTCACCGGCTGCGGCAGGCTCGATCCCGGCGACGACGACCCCCGCACCCTCGTCGTCCACCACATGCTCACCGCCGGCTCGCCCATGGCGAAGGTCTACGAACGCCTCTGCCGGGACTTCACCCGCGCCCATCCCGGCCTGCACATCAAGAGCGTCGTGAGCGGCGGCACGGACCTCATCAACGTCTACGAGACCGCGCGCCTGGCCCACAAAGAGGCCGACGTCATCCTCACCAACCTCGCCGAGAAGACCCTCTCCTGGACCGCGTACAAGGCCACGGTCCCGGTCAACCGCTACCTGGACGCCTGGGGCCTGCGCGAGCGCTTCCTGCCCCAGGCCCTCAAGGAGTGGACGGACGAGAAGGGCCGCGTCGCCGGCTTCCCCTGGACCGGTTTCACCTGGCCCGTCGTCTACAACAAGGCCGTCCTCGCCAAGTACGGCATCGACGAGATCCCCACCACGACCGAGGAACTCGTCGACGCCGCCCGCCTGGCCCGTAAGCACGGCGCCAAGGGCTTCGTCAGCATCGGCGGCAACGACTGGTCGGGCCAGAAGCTCCTCATGCAGATCATGCAGGCCTACCTCCCCGCGTCCCGCGCCGAACGCCTCTTCCGCCACGGCGGCTTCGCCCGCGAACCGCTCGCCGTGCGCGGCATCGAACTCTTCACACGACTGCGCGAGGCCGGGGTCTTCTTCAAGGGCGCCCAGGGGCTCAACGCCGACTCGATGAACACCGACTACTACACCGGGCGCGCCCCCGCGATCTCCGCGATCTCCTCCACGCTCAGCAGCGTCCCCGCCGACGTCGTGAAGAACACCGTCGTCGGCGGCTGGCCGGTCCCGCCCGGCGGCGTCCACCACAAGCCCACCGCCTTCCGCGGCTACACCTCCACCGGCATCTGGATCAGCCCCAACGGCGAGGAGAAGATCGACCTCGTCGAGAAGTTCGTCCGCTTCCTGTACGAGCCCGCCCACACCCGCGTCCTCACCCGCGAGGCCGGCCAGGTCGTCGGCGTCCGAGAGAAGACGAGCGCCCCCGACTTCCCGCTCGTCTCCGACTCCATCGACCTCGGCGACCGCGTCGACTACGCGCTCATGCCGGACTCGTACGTGCCCCCCGCCGTCTCCCAGCCGCTGATCCGCGCCACGAGCCTCGCCTACACGCCCGGGACCAGCGCCCGCTCCATCGCCTCCGCCCTGGACCACGCGTACGGGGGCTGAGCACCGCCCCGGCCGTACGCGCCCCGGCGGCCGCCCCTCACCGGGCCCCGTCGTACGGGTCACCGCCGTACCGGCCCCGCCCCTCCCGTACGCGCAAGGCTCCGACCGCGCGAGCGCCCGCCCCGCGGCTCACGAAAGGCTTCCCCACCCATGGCGCACGAACTGCCCCTGACCACCGCGCACCAGCCGCCCTCGGCCTCGCGCCGCAGACAGCGCGGCGTCACCCTCTTCGCCGTGCCCGCCCTCGTGTGGTACCTCTTCTTCCTCGCCGGGCCCCTCCTCGCGATGTTCGTCATCAGCGGGATGAGCTGGCCCGGCATGCTCGCCCCGCGCTCCTGGGCGGGCTGGGGCAACTTCGACACGGTGCTCCACGACGACCTGTTCTGGCACGCCGTGCGCAACAGCGTGATCCAGCTCGTCATCGTGCTCCCGATCATGATCCTCTGCGCCTTCATGACCGGCTACTACCTGACCCTGCGCCCGCGCGGCCACCACCTCCTGCGCATCGTCCTGTTCACCCCCGCGCTCATCTCCGCCTCGGCCAAGGCGATGCTCGGCTACGGCGTCTTCGCCCCCAACGGACTGCTCAACGGGCTCCTCGGCAACCTCGGTCTCGACTCGCTCGCCCGCCCCTGGCTCGCCGACCAGGGCACCGCGCTCGCCTGCGTCATGGGCATCGACCTGTGGTCCGGCATCGGCTTCACCGCCGTGCTCTTCGCCGCCCGGCTCGGCAGCGTCCCGCAGGAGATCTACGAGGCCGCCGAACTCGACGGCTGCGGGCACTGGCGGCGCATGTGGCGCATCGCCTTCCCCGTCGTCAAGGACTACGTGGGCGTCACCACGATGCTCCAGTTCCTCTGGATTCTCTTCGCCTCCGCCCAGAACGTCCTGCTCCTGACCCAGGGCGGCCCGGGCGACGCCACCACCAACCTCTCCTTCCTCGTCTACAACAAGGCGTTCGTCCAGTCCGACCTCGGCTACAGCCAGGCCGCGGGCGTCCTCCTCTTCCTCGTGGGGCTCCTCGGGATGCTCGGCATCCGCCGCGCCCTGCGGCAGTCGTACTGAACGGGCCCGCCGGCCCCGTACCGCCGCCCGTACCGCCGCCCCGCCCTCGCCCCGCTTTCTCTCGCCGCCCGCCGGAGTCCGCCATGACCACCACCGCACCCGCCCGCCCCAGCGCCGAACACGGCGCGGGACCCGCCCCCGCGCGCGCCCGGCGCCGCGGGCGCCGCAACCCGCTCGCCGGGCTCAGTCACGCCCTCGTCTGGCTCTACGCCCTCGCCCTCGTGGTGCCGCTCTACTACCTGATCATCTCCTCGCTCAAGTCCACCACCGCGATCTTCGACCACCCCCTCACCCCGCCCGCGCACCCCGTGTGGCACTACTTCGGCGACGCCCTCGACTACGCCGACCTCGACCTCGCGCTGGCCAACTCGGTCCTCGTCACCGCACTCGCGCTCCTGCTCACCCTCCTCCTCGCGATCCCCGCCGCCTTCGCGCTCGCGCGCGGCCAGGGCCGCCTCTCGGCACTCCTGGAACGGATCTTCTCGCTCGGCTTCCTCGTCCCGACCTTCGCCGCGCTCGTCCCGACCTTCCTCCTCGCCGCCGCGACCGGCCTCTTCCACACCCGTACCTTCGTCGTCCTGCTGCTGCCCGCCGGGGCGATGCCGCTCTCCGTCGTCCTGCTCACCCAGTTCATGCGCACGATCCCCGCCGAACTGGAGGAGGCCGCGCGCGTCGACGGCGCCACGACGGCCGCGATCCTGTGGCGCATTTACGTCCCGCTGTGCATGCCGGGCATCGCCACCGTCGTCCTCCTCAACTTCCTCAACTTCTGGAACGAGTACCTGTACTCGCTCGTCCTCATCGGCCCCGACACCGCCCAGCGCACGATCCAGGTCGCCCTGCCGACCCTCCAGAACAACCAGGCCACCGAGTACGGTGTCCTCATGGCCGGGACCCTCATCACCCTCGTCCCCGTCTACCTCCTGTACGTCCTCCTCCAGCGCCGGATGGAGGAGGCGATGATCAGTGGCGCTGTGAAGATGTGACGCGGGCCGCCGTCCCGCGGCGCGAGGCGCCGTGCGCGCGGCGGTCCCGAGCAGACCCCCACCGAAGCCGGGCCAGGACCGGCCGAGCACCCGGAGAAGACCGCCGCCGATGACAGCCGAGACGCCGCCCCAGCGGGGCCGCACCGCCGCACGCCGTGGACGCCCGTCCCAGCCGACCATCCTCGACGTGGCGGCGCTCGCCGGTGTGTCGAAGTCGGCCGTCTCGAAGGTCTTCAACAACCGCCCCGGCATCTCCGAGGCCACCCGCCTCCGCATCCTCGACGCCGCGGGAAAACTCGGCTGGTCCCCCAGCGCCTCCGCGACCGCGCTGCGCGGCGAACGCACCCGCACCATCGGGCTCGTCCTCGGCCGGGACGCCGACCTGCTCACCGCCGACCCCTACTTCGCCGAGCTGATCGCGGGCATGGAGCAGGAACTCGGGCCGCCCGGCTACGGCCTCCAACTGCACCTCGTCGGCGACGACTTCGTACGCGAGGAGGAGGTGTACGAACGCCTGGCCAGGGAACGCCGCGTCGACGCCTTCGTCCTCACCGAGAGCCGCATCGGCGACTCCCGCCCGGCCCTGCTGCGCCGCCTGCACGTCCCCGGACTCCTCGTCGGACGCCCCTGGCAGCGCGAGCACGCCGAAGGACTCCACTACCTGCACACGGACGAGGACCTGCACGGCATCACCGAGGCCGTCGAGCACCTCATCGGCCTCGGGCACCGCTCCCTGGCGTACGTGGCGGGTCCCGACAACCGCGTGCACACCGTGCTGCGCCGCCGCGCCGTCGAGGCCACGCTCGCCCGCCACGGCCTGCGCCCGCACTCCGTGATCCCCTGCGGTTTCGGCAACGCGACGGCCGCGGCCGTCACCGAACGGCTCTTCGCCGCGGACGCCGAGCCGCCCACCGCCGTGCTCTACCCCAACGACACGATGGCCCTCACCGCCATCGCCACGCTCACGCGGCTCGGCCTGCGGGTCCCCGAGGACGTCTCCGTCGTCGGCTACGACGATCTCGCCCTCGGCGTGTGGCTCCACCCGAGGCTCACCACTGTCAGCCAGAACGTGCAGGACATCGGCAGGGTCGCCGCGCTGCGCCTCCTCGCCGTGCTCGGCGAGGACGTCCCCGACCCGGGCCGGCCGCCCGCCCCGCACCTCGTCGTCCGCGAGTCCACGGGACCCGCGGCGCAGGCGCCCGGGGCCCCGGCTCAGGGTTCTCCCAGGGGCAACCCCTAAGGGTCGGGGCCGGAAAATATCAGGGTCGAGTGGGGGGAAAACCCGATAGGCGCGGGCGCTCGGGAGCCGTAGCGTCGTGGGTGAGGCGCCGGGCGTTCCGGCGTGCGCCACGACCGGGGGAGACGGCATGACCACGCAGGTACACAGCAGGGGCGAGCCGACCGCGCCCGCCCCCGCGCAATCCCGGCTGCCCTGGTGGGCGCTCGCCCTGCCGACCCTCGCCTTCCTCGTCCTGCTCGCCCTCGTCGCGCATCCCGGCGAGGCGCACGCGGCGGTGACCTCCCCAGGTCTCGCCGGTCTTCTCGACCGGTTCGGCGCCTTCCTCGGCGGCCTCATCGGCTGAGCGGCGACGGCCCCCTGTCACTCCTGCGGGGGGAGTGCGCAACTCCCTCCGCCGGGCCGCCCCTCTCGTGCGAAGCTGGGACGTATGAGCGCCGCCGTGTCCTCCGGGGGGATGTCCGCCCCCGCTCCCGCCACCACCCGTAAGCTCGTCCTGCTGCGTCACGCGAAGGCCGACTGGCCCGAGGGCTCCGACCACGACCGACCGCTCGCCGAGCGGGGCCGCAAGGACGCCCCCGCCGCCGGGCGCAGGCTCGCGGACCTCGGCATCGCCGCCGACCTCGCCCTGTGCTCCACCGCCCGCCGCACCCGTGAGACCTGGAAGCTCGCCGTCCCCGAACTCCCCGAGCGCCCGCGCACGGTCTACGAGGAGCGGATCTACGAGGCTGCCCCGGGCGCCCTGATCGAACTCCTCAACGAGGTGGACGACGAGGCCGCCACCGTCCTCCTCATCGGCCACAACCCCGGCGTCCAGGCACTCACCGAGATCCTCGCGGGCAGCGTCGCGGGCGAACGCGCGGCCCGCCTGAGCGGTCGCGACTTCCCCACGGCGGCCTTCTCGGTCCTGGAGTTCACCGGGCCCTGGAAGTCCCTGGAGCCAGGAGTCGCCACCCTCACCGACTACTGGGCCCCGCACGAGGCCTGAGCACGCACGCACGGGCGTGGCCCCGCTCCCGTACGCGGGGAAACGGGGCCACGGAACCGGCGCGGGCCGGGACCTGCCGGGCCGGGAGGCCGCCCGGTTTCCTCAGTCCGCCACCGCCCCGTCCGCCGCCTCGACCTCTTCCCGCGTGATCCCGAGGAGGTAGAGCACCGTGTCGAGGAAGGGCACGTTCACCGAGGTGTGCGCCGCCTCCCGCACCACCGGCTTCGCGTTGAAGGCGACGCCGAGCCCCGCCGTGTTGAGCATGTCGAGGTCGTTGGCCCCGTCACCGATCGCGACGGTCTGCGCGAGCGGCACCCCCGCCTGGTCGGCGAAGCGCCGCAGCAGCCGCGCCTTGCCCGCCCGGTCCACGATCTCGCCCGTGACCCGCCCGGTGAGCCTGCCGTCCACTATCTCCAGCGTGTTGGCGGCGGCGAAGTCCAGCCCGAGACGTTCCCGCAGCTCGTCGGTGACCTGGGTGAAGCCTCCCGAGACCACGCCCACCTGGTAGCCGAGCCGCTTCAGCGTGCGGATCAGCGTGCGCGCGCCCGGGGTGAGCCGTACCTCCGCGCGCACCTTCTCCACGACGGAGGCGTCGAGCCCCGCCAGCAGCGCCACCCGGGCGTGCAGGGACTGCGCGAAGTCCAGCTCGCCGCGCATCGCGGACTCGGTGACCCGCGCCACCTCCGCCTCGCACCCGGCGTGCGCGGCGAACAGTTCGATGACCTCGTCCTGGATGAGCGTCGAGTCGACGTCCATCACGACGAGCCGCTGCGCCCGCCGCTGGAGTCCGGCGGCGACCACGGCGATGTCCACGCCGAACTCCCCGGCACGCGGCGCGAGCGCCGAGCGGAGGGTGTCGGCGGGCACTCCGGACACGGCGAACTCCACCGCTGTCACGGGGTACTTGGCGAGGCGGAAGACGCGGTCGATATTGGCGCCGGCCCCCGTGATGCGCGCGGCGATCGCGGCGGTCGACTCGGCGGTCAGCGGGTTCCCGAGGACCGTGACGTGCGAACGCCCCGTGCCGCGTGGCCTGTTGTCGCCCGTACCGGAGATGATCTCGGCCGAGAGCCCCCAGGACTCCGCCCAGCTGTGGACCGTCGCCCGCAGCTCACCCTCCCGCACCCCGGGCGGTTCGGTCACGAGGGCACACAGCACGATGCGGCCCCGTGTGACGACCTGCTCGATGTCCACGACGTCCACGCCGAAGCCGGCGAGGGTGTCGAAGAGACCGGCGGTGAGGCCGGGGCGGTCCTTGCCGAAGATCTTGACGAGAAGAGTCGGCAGGTCCTCGGACGCCGACGCCGCAGACAGTGATGCGCTCATGGTGCCCCTACCGTATCGGCCCCCACCGCGCCGAAGAACGCCGTCCCGCAGGCCGGACACCCGGCCCCGCCCCGGCCGTCCTCCCGTCCCCGCGCCCACCGCCGTTACCGGGACGGAATCTCGTTCCTGCTTCCACCGCGGTGCCTTCGCCTGGAATAGTGCTGCCCCACGCCGAGCAGATCTTCCTCGGACGCGGAAAGTGACAAGCCCGTCGACGGGGCCATGGGGGACACGGACATATGGGGCTCGCGGTACCGGCATACGTACTGGAACTGAACGGCAGGACCTGGACGCTCGACCCGGCCAGGACATACACGGTGGGACGTGATCCGCAGGCGGACATCGTGTCCGAGGACGCCAGGGTCTCCTGGCGCCACGCCACCCTCGGCTGGACGGCGTCCGGCTGGACGATCGAGGACGGCGGCAGCACCAACGGCACCTTCCTGGAGGGCCGCCGGATCACCCGGGCGGTCCTCGGCCCCGGCACCGCGGTCCACCTCGGCAACGCCAGCGACGGCCCCCGCCTCACCGCCCGCCCCGCCGCCGCACCGGCGGCCAGCCCCGTGCCGCGGCAGGAGGGCTCCGAGCGGCCCGGCGCGGGAGGACCGGCGCAGCCGCCCGTACGGAACCAGCCGCCCATCCCCGACCCGCGCCCGGGACCGGGCCCCGGCCCCGTGGCCGACCCGCGCCCGGGACCGCGCCCCACCGCCGACCCGCGCCCCGCAGCGGACCCGCGCCCCCGTCAGGCCGGCGCCCCCTCCCACGGCGACCGCAGCCCCACGACCTTCCACCAGATGGCCGTGGGCCGCCGCATGAGCATCGGGCGCGCCCTGGGGAACGACCTCGTCGTCTCCGACCTCCAGGTCTCCCGGCATCACGCCGAGTTCCACGCGACGCCCGAGGGCCGCTTCGAGATACGCGACCTCGGCTCGCACAACGGCACGTACGTCAACGGGCAGCCGCTGCCCAAGTCCGGGAGCGCCCTGCTCGGCCCGCAGGACACCGTCGGCGTCGGCCACTCCGCCTTCCGGCTCGTCGACGGGCGCCTGGAGGAGTTCGTCGACTCCGGTGAGGTCTCCTTCACGGCCCGCCACCTCACCGTCGAGGTCGACGGCGGCAAGCAGATCCTCAAGGACGTCTCCTTCGGCGTCCCGGAGAAGTCCCTCGTCGCGGTGATCGGACCCTCGGGCTCGGGCAAGTCCACGCTCCTCAAGGCCCTCACCGGCTACCGCCCCGCCGACCAGGGCGCGGTCCTGTACGACCACCGCGACCTGTACAAGCAGTTCGCCGAGCTGCGCCAACGCATCGGGCTCGTCCCCCAGGACGACATCCTGCACAAGGAACTCACCGTGCGCCGCGCCCTGCGCTACGCGGCCAAGCTCCGCTTCCCCGCCGACACGAGCGAGCAGGAGCGCCAGGACCGCATCACCGAGGTGCTGCGCGAGCTGAAGCTCGACATCCACCAGGACAAGAAGGTCACCTCCCTCTCCGGCGGCCAGCGCAAACGCGTCTCGGTCGCGCTCGAACTGCTCACGAAGCCCTCGCTGATCTTCCTCGACGAGCCGACCTCGGGCCTCGACCCGGGCATGGACCGCGATGTGATGCAGCTCCTGCGCGGACTCGCCGACGACGGCCGCACGGTCCTCGTCGTGACGCACTCGGTCGCCGAGCTGTCACTGTGCGACAAGCTGCTCGTCATGGCGCCCGGCGGCTCCGTCGCCTACTTCGGGCCGCCGGCCGAGGCGCTCAACTTCTTCGGCTACACGAGCTGGGCCGACGTCTTCTCCGCCTTCGAGGAGTACCGGGAGTACGACTGGGCGGGCCGCTGGAAGGGCTCGCAGCACTACCAGCTGTACGCGGCCGAAGCGGACATCGCCGCCTCGCAGCCCGTGCCCGTGGTCGGCCAGAGCCCGTCGGCCCTGCGGCCGACGAAGCCGCAGGGCTGGTTCGCGCAGCTGTGGACGCTCACCGTGCGCTACCTCGCGGTGCTCGCCTCGGACCGCTTCTTCATGGCGCTCATGGTTGTCCTGCCGGTGGTGCTGGGCGTCGTCTCGGTGATCATCCCAGCGAAGTTCGGTCTCGCCCCGCCGACCCCGCCCTCGCGCTTCAACAGCGCGGCCGGGATGATCCTGATGATCCTCGTCGTGGGCATCTGTCTCGCGGGAGCGGCCAACTCCGTACGCGAACTGATCAAGGAACGGGTCATCTACGAACGGGAACGGGCCACCGGGCTCTCCCGCTCCGCGTACCTCATGTCGAAGGTCCTCGTGCTCGGCGTGGTCACCGCGCTCCAGGGCGTCATCATGACGCTTATCGGCACGAGCAGCCGCGCGCTGCCCGCCGAGGGCCTCGTCCTGCCGCCCGCCGCCGAGATCGGCGTCGCCGTCGTCGCGATGGGGCTCACGTCCATGGTCGTCGGCCTGGTGATCTCCGCGCTCGTGCGCACGAGCGAGATGACGATGCCGCTCCTCGTGATGTTCGCGATCGTCCAGCTCGTCTTCACCGGCACGCTCTTCCAGGTCTTCGACCGCCCGGGGCTCGAACAGCTCGCCTGGCTCATGCCCTCGCGCTGGGCGGTCGCGGCGGCGGGCGCCACGACCGATCTGGCCCACCTCATGCCGCCGTGGGACGAGAAGCGCCCCGGGGACCTCGATCCGCTGTGGGAGCACACGGCGGCCCAGTGGGGCATGAACATCGCCGTCCTGCTCGGCATCGCCGTCATCCTGCTCCTCGTCGTCTCGCGCCTCCTGCGCCGGCACGAGCCGGAGGTCATGCGCAAGTAGGGAGGAGCGGCGGAGGACGGGACGGTACGGGCGCGGGGCTCCGTACGCTGCGGCGCGGGCGTACGCCTGCCGCAAGCCGCTCCCGGACGCCCGCGGGCTCTCCCGTGCGCCTGCCCGCGAGGCTCCCGTACGCATGCCGCGAGGGCGGCACCCGATACCGGGTGCCGCCCTCGCGACTGGTCAATAGGGGGCCGTGGGCACGACCCCGTCTCTCCCGCTCAGCACTCCCCGTACGCCGGGTCGGCGCGTGGTGGAGTCTCTGCCGGGGCTCCGCCGGGCTCAGCCCGCGCGGTCTCGGGGGAATGCTCAGTAGGCCGAGTTCACGTTGTCCATCGAGCCGTAACGCTCGGCGGCGTAGTTGGCGGCGGCCGTGATGTTCGCGACCGGGTCGTAGATGTCGTTCGAGGTGCCCGCGACGTGCCAGTGCTCGAAGGTCGGCTGGATCACCTGGAGCAGGCCCTTGGAGGGGATGCCGTTCTGGGCGTTGATGTCCCACAGGTTGATCGCCCGGGTGTTGCCGGAGGACTCGCGCATGATGTTGCGGTGCAGACCCTCGTACGAGCCGGGGATGCCCTTCGCCTTCATGATGTCGAGCGACTCGCGAATCCAGCCGTCCAGGTTGTTCGGGTAGCTCTTGACGGCCGAGCGCTTGGCGTTGCGGCTCGCGGCCTGCTCGGTGGCGCGGTCCTTCGTGGCCTGCGCCTTCTTCTTCGCCTCGGCGGCCTTGGCGGCCTTGACCTTCGCCTCGGCGGCCTTCGCCTGCTCGGAGGCACCGGCCTGCTGGTTGGTGATGCTGGCGTGCAGCTCCTTGGCCTGGGCGTTGCCGCCGGTCAGGCTGCTGTACGCGGCCGGCTCGGAGGCGGCGACGCTCTGCGAGGCGGAGCTGGAGCCGCTCGTCGCGGGGATCGCGATGCCACAGGCGAGGACGGCGGCCGAGACGCTGCCTATACCCGCGAGCTGGAGCTTCTGGGTGCGGCTCAGGTTGCCGCCGCGCAGCGCCGCCGGAACGGCGCCCGCGACCTTGGCCTGCGCGGTGCCGACCTGCTCGCCGAACTTGCTGGAGGAGACGCGCTGCTGGATCGAGCCGAGCTGGCTGGTGACCTGACGACGACCGTCGTTGATTCGCTTCTGGGCGTTGCGGATGCGAGTGGAGATGTCAGACATGGCAGATGTGACCTCTTCGTGTAAGCGGGGAGGTCGCTCTCGGCCCGTGGGGGACGAATGGTTTTCCCGGCCTGGCGCCGGGTAGAGACCGACGTCGAGCGACGGGTGCCATTGTTAGCGGCCGCAAAAATCCGTGGCAAAGATGTGACGTACGATGCGGCTTAGTTATAAAGCGTCCGTTTTGGCCCCTATGGAAGCGCAAAATCCCCGCTCGTATCGGACATACGGCATGTACTACGCAAGTTCGTACGTGACGCGCGCCCTATGCCGGTCCTCACAAGCCGCTCATCCGGATTTCACCAACAGTTGCTTCCGCAAAGCGGAGGGTGCACGGATTTCAGCCTCTCGGGCCCGGCCTCCACCCGGAGACCTAGGCCCGGCGCGCTGCCCCGCCCGGCCGCAAGGCCGATGCCCGCCGTGAGGCGCCCGGCTACGGTGAGCCCATGCCCCCCGCCACACCCACGGGCCTCCGCGCGGTCAGCTCCGCCCTGCTCGCGATGAGCAGGCCCCTGGAGGTCCAGGACGTCCTGCACACGATCGTCGCCTCGGCCCGCGAACTGCTCGACGCCGAGTACGCCGCCCTCGGCGTCCCCGACGACCACGGCGGCTTCGCCCAGTTCGTCGTCGACGGCGTGAGCGAGGAGCAGTGGAAGGCCATCGGCCCCCTCCCGCGCCGCCACGGCATCCTCGCCGCGCTGCTCGAAGAAGGCCGCACCGAGCGCCTCGCCGACGTCCGCCGCGACCCCCGCTTCAAGCGCTGGCCCGCCGCCCACCCCGACATGAGCGACTTCATCGGCCTCCCGGTCCGCCACGGCGACGAGACGATCGCCGCCCTCTTCCTCGCCAACAAGCGCTGCCCCCACCCCGAGAACACCTGCGGCTTCACCGAGGAGGACGAGGAACTGCTCGGGATGCTCGCCCAGCACGCCGCCATCGCCCTCACCAACGCCCGCCTCTACGAGCGCAGCCGCGAACTGACCATCGCCGAGGAACGCTCCCGGCTCGCCCACGAGCTGCACGACGCCGTGAGCCAGAAGCTCTTCTCCCTCCGCCTCACCGCCCAGGCCGCCACCGCGCTCGTCGACCGCGACCCGGCCCGCGCCAAGGAGGAACTGCACCAGGTCGCAGCCCTCGCCGCCGAGGCCGCCGACGAGCTGCGCGCCGCGGTCGTCGAACTGCGGCCCGCCGCGCTCGACGAGGACGGCCTCGTCGCGACCCTGCGCACCCAGATCCGCGTACTCGACCGCGCCCACGCCGCGCGCGTCACCTTCCGGGGAGAAGGGGTACGGGCGCTGCCCGCCGCCCAGGAGGAGGCGCTGCTGCGCGTGGCCCAGGAGGCACTGCACAACGCGCTCCGCCACTCCGGCGCCGCCCACGTCGACGTCGTCCTGCGCCGTACGGGCCGCGGCGCCGTGCTGCGCGTCACCGACGACGGCGGCGGCTTCGACCCGAGAGGGGTGCGCCGGGCGGGCCGGCACCTCGGCCTCGTCTCCATGCGCGACCGCGCGGCGGGCGTCGGCGGCTCGCTCACGGTGGACTCGGCGCCCGGCAAGGGCACCACGATCGAGATGGAGGTACCCGGTGGCTGATACAGGGGAGTGGGTGGCCCGCACGGAGTCGGGGCGTGCGGAGGCGGCCC
This sequence comes from Streptomyces sp. NPDC088923, assembly GCF_044749745.1. Taxonomy (NCBI): domain Bacteria; kingdom Bacillati; phylum Actinomycetota; class Actinomycetes; order Kitasatosporales; family Streptomycetaceae; genus Streptomyces; species Streptomyces sp. NPDC088923. The sequence goes on from NZ_JBIVIO010000001.1 coordinate 2,465,852, forward strand.
GTACGGCCCGTGCGGAGACGCCCCGTACAGAGGAGGAGAAGGCGGGCGCCGCACCCGGTGCCCCCCGCCCGATCCGGGTGCTCCTCGTCGACGACCACCAGGTCGTCCGCAGGGGACTGCGCACCTTCCTGGAGATCCAGGACGACATCGAGGTGGTCGGCGAGGCCGCGGACGGGGAGGAGGGCGTCGCGCGCGCGGGGCAGCTGCGCCCCGACGTGATCCTCATGGACGTGAAGATGCCCGGCACCGACGGCGTCGAGGCGCTGCGCACCCTGCGCGCCCTCGGCAACGAGGTACGGGTCCTGATCGTGACGAGCTTCACCGAGCAGCGCACCGTCGTGCCCGCGCTGCGCGCCGGAGCGGCCGGCTACGTGTACAAGGACATCGACCCCGAGGCCCTCGCCGGGGCGATCCGCTCCGTGCACGCCGGGCACGTCCTCCTTCAGCCCGAGGTCGCGGGGATGCTCCTCGCGCAGGAGGAGCAGGCCCCGCAGCCACCGCGCGGCGGCTCCCTCACGGAGCGCGAACGCGAGGTGCTGGGCCTCATCGCGGACGGCCGCTCCAACCGCGAGATCGCCCGCGCACTCGTCCTCTCCGAGAAGACGGTGAAGACGCACGTATCGAACATCCTGATGAAACTCGACCTCGCCGACCGCACCCAGGCCGCCCTGTGGGCCGTGCGGCACGGCTACAGCGACTGAAGTCCCTGGTGGTACGCGGTGTGCTCGGATGGTTGCACGAAAGGATGAGATTCATACCAACGAGCGCACCTCACCCGGACGGCGGAACGTGCGGAGCGGACGCGCGTTCTCCAGTGCACCCCGGGGCGACGGGCCCCTGGGTACTCAGGAGGACGAGAAAGTGATCAACTTCAAGAAGGCCGCGACCGTGACCCTGGTGGCCGGGGGGCTGCTCGCCGCGGGTACCGGTATGGCCTCCGCCACCGACTGCCCGCCCGCCCACGGCGGCGGTCACGGCGGCCACCACGCTCCCGGCCACCACGGTGGCCACCACGGCGGCGGTCACCACGGCGGCGGCTCCCACGCCGGTGGCGGCGCCCAGGCGAACGGCGTCGCGACCCGCTCCCCGGGCATCCTCTCGGGCAACCTCGTGCAGGTCCCGGTCAACATCCCGGTCAACGTGAGCGGCAACACGATCAACGTGATCGGCCTCCTCAACCCGGCCTTCGGCAACAGCGCCGTCAACCGCTGACGCCTCCGCCGCCGTTCTTCACCCGAACGGTGGTGAAAGCGCCCAACCGGGCGCTGCCCCGTGACCCCACGCGCCCCCGGCGCGTTTCCCAGCGTGCGGCCCCCAGCCAGGGGCCGTGAAACGCATCTGTGGAGGAGTAACACCCATGAGCATCGCCAAGAAGGCCGTCCTGACCGTCGCCGCCGCGGGCCTCGCCGCCGCCGTCCCGGCGGGCGCCGCCTTCGCCGACTCCGGTGCCGAGGGCGCCGCCATCGGTTCCCCCGGCGTCGCCTCCGGCAACCTGGTCCAGGTCCCCGTGCACGTGCCGGTCAACGTCTCCGGCAACAGCATCAACGTCATCGGCCTGCTGAACCCGGCCTTCGGCAACGCCGCGGTCAACAGCTGACCCGAGCGACACCCGACGGGGCCCGGCACGCCACCCAGGCGCGCCGGGCCCCGCCCGCTGCCCGGCCCCCCGCGCGCGGACGCCGCCCCGGCCCCGTACCGCCCCGGACGGTCACCGCTCCCGCTCCTCCACCATCCCGTTGTACGCGGCCACGAGCGCCCGCCGAGCCGTCCGCTCCACAGGGCGCAGGGCCTCCGCCCGCGCCGCCATCTCCCCGGCACTCACCGCGGCCCCGTGCCCGCTCTCGTACGCGAGCGACACCAGCACCCCGATCCGCCGCCCCAGCTCCACGACCCGCACCGCCCGGGCCGGATACCCCGGCGCGAGGACCTCGCTCGCCCCGGCGCCGTGCAACCGCGCCCGGTACGCCCCGATCGCCGCCTCCGCGACCGGGCCCGAGGCCGCCACGTCGAGCCGCGAGAGCACCGCCGTCGCCTCCCGCATCGCCTCCGCCAGCTCCCGCTCCGCCTCGCCCAGCGAGGGCACGTCCGCGGGCGGCGCCTCGCGCACCGGCATGCACCGCCACTCCACCTCCACATGCGCATCGCCCGCGGGCCCCGCCTCGAAGACCTCCGGCACGAGCCCGTACGGCACCCCCACCGCCACCACGGCCTCCTCCGCGTCCAGCGCCGCGGCGTTGAACTCCGGCGGACCCGAGAGCCCCAGCGGATGCCCGGGCGCCGGCAGCGCGAGCCGCAGCCCGCGCGCCCCGAGCGCCCGCAGCCGCCCCAGCGCCAGCGTCAGCCCGACGGGCCCCCGCTCGCCCGGCAGCCCTGTGACCCGGTGCACGACGTCCTCGCCGACGATCGCGCTCGCGGCGTCATCCGGCGGGACAAGACCGGCGAAAAGTGCATTCCCCCAAGCGGTCAGCCGCCCGGAGCGTGGTTCAACGCGCATGCCCCCAGCCTAAGGACAGGACAGGCCACGGCTTCCCCCGGCCGGTGGCGTAGGTTTTCTCCAGGGGGACACCCCTTGGGGGCTGCGTCCGATCGACGCCAGCGACAAGCCGCGAGAGACAATGGGAGACACGGCGCTCATGAGCGATGTACTGGAACTGGTGGACGTATCGGTGGTCCGCGAGGGCCGGGCTCTGGTCGAGCAGGTCTCCTGGTCCGTGAAGGAGGGAGAGCGCTGGGTCATCCTCGGCCCCAACGGCGCCGGCAAGACCACCCTCCTCAACGTGGCCTCCAGCTACCTCTTCCCCACCACTGGCACCGTCAGCATCCTCGGCGACCGCCTCGGCCGGGTCGACGTCTTCGAACTGCGCCCCCGCATCGGCGTCGCCGGGGTCGGCATGGCCGAAAAGCTCCCCCGCCGCCAGACCGTCCTCCAGACCGTCCTCACCGCGGCCTACGGCATGACAGCGACGTGGCAGGAGTCGTACGAGGACATCGACGAGCAGCGCGCCCGCGCCTTCCTCGACCGCCTCGGCATGACCGAGTACCTCGACCGCCGCTTCGGCACCCTCTCCGAGGGCGAACGCAAGCGCACCCTCATCGCCCGCGCCCTCATGACGGACCCCGAACTGCTCCTCCTCGACGAGCCCGCCGCCGGACTCGACCTCGGCGGCCGCGAGGACCTCGTCCGCCGCCTCGGCCGCCTCGCCCGCGACCCGATCGCCCCCTCGATGATCATGGTGACCCACCACGTCGAGGAGATCGCCCCCGGCTTCACGCACGTCCTCATGATCCGCCAGGGCAAGGTGCTCGCCGCGGGCCCGCTCGAACTCGAACTCACCTCGCGCAACCTCTCCCGCTGCTTCGGCCTCCCGCTCGTCGTCGAGCAGCAGGGCGAACGCTGGACCGCCCGCGGCCTGCCCCTCGGCTGAGGCCCGCCCCGCCCCCGTACGCCCCCAACGCCCCCTGTCCGCAGGGGGCGTTGCGCGCCTACCATGCCCCCGTGGACATCGACGCGTGGGTGTGGTGGCTGATCGGCGCGGTGGCACTGGGGATTCCCCTCGTGGTGACCGCCATGCCGGAGTTCGGGATGTTCGCGGCGGGCGCCGTCGCGGGCGCGATCGCGGCCGCGCTCGGCGGCGGCATCGTGATCCAGGTACTGGTCTTCGTCCTCGTCTCGATCGCGGGAATCGCCGTCGTACGCCCCCTCGCCGCCCGGCAGCGCGCCCAGCGCCCGCACCTCGCCAGCGGCATCGACGCCCTCAAGGGCCGCCAGGCCGTCGTCGTCGCACGCGTCGACGCGAGCGGCGCGGGCCGCGTCAAACTCGCGGGCGAGATCTGGTCGGCGCGCTCCCTCGACGCCGAGCAGACCTTCGAACCCGGCCAGTCCGTCGACGTCGTCGACATCGACGGCGCCACGGCGGTGGTCATGTGAGCACCCGCCGCCCGCCCCCACCACACCCTGCGCGCCGGAGCCGCCCGCCACGATCCGGCCGAATCCCGGCGCTTTACCGCCCAGTTACCGCTCAGCGGGACCCGGCCCGCGCGAAACGGCCCCGAGCGCACCGAGGTTCTGACAGACTCGCCGTCAAGATCCACCGCACGCAGGCTTGCTAGCCACCACGGCACGAAGGGCACGGGCTACACGATGGCACCGATCATCATCGTCCTCATCATCCTGGTGGTGCTCGTCTTCATCGCCCTGATCAAGACGATCCAGGTGATCCCCCAGGCGAGCGCCGCTATCGTGGAGCGCTTCGGCCGCTACACCCGCACCCTCAACGCGGGCCTCAACATCGTCGTCCCCTTCATCGACACCATCCGCAACCGCATCGACCTGCGCGAACAGGTCGTCCCCTTCCCGCCCCAGCCGGTGATCACCCAGGACAACCTGGTCGTCAACATCGACACGGTCATCTACTACCAGGTCACCGACGCCCGCGCCGCGACGTACGAGGTCGCCAGCTACATCCAGGCGATCGAACAGCTCACCGTCACGACGCTCCGCAACATCATCGGCGGCATGGACCTGGAACGGACCCTCACCTCGCGCGAGGAGATCAACGCGGCCCTGCGCGGCGTACTCGACGAGGCCACGGGCAAGTGGGGCATCCGCGTCAACCGCGTCGAACTGAAGGCGATCGAGCCGCCCACCTCCATCCAGGACTCGATGGAGAAGCAGATGCGCGCCGACCGCGACAAGCGCGCCGCGATCCTCCAGGCCGAAGGCGTCCGGCAGTCCGAGATCCTGCGCGCCGAGGGCGAGAAGCAGTCCGCGATCCTGCGCGCCGAGGGCGAGGCCAAGGCCGCCGCGCTGCGCGCCGAGGGCGAGGCCCAGGCGATCCGCACCGTCTTCGAGTCGATCCACGCGGGCGACCCCGACCAGAAGCTCCTCTCCTACCAGTACCTCCAGATGCTCCCGAAGATCGCCGAGGGCGACGCCAACAAGCTCTGGATCGTGCCCAGCGAGATCGGCGACGCCCTCAAGGGCCTCAGCGGCGCGGTCGGCAACTTCGGCGGCCTCGGCAACCTCGGCGGAGGCGGAGGCGGCAGCGACGCCAAGGCGGCCCCCACCGCCCCCGGCACCGGCGGCAAGCCCTTCCCCCGCGAACAGCGCCCGCCCATCGACTGAGCGCCCACCCCGCAGGCTCTCGTACGACAGCGGGGGCGGCCCTCTCCCGGACCAACGTCCGCGGGGGGCCGCCCCGTCTTCATACCCCTACCCGGCGGCCTGTTCAGGCCACCACCCCGTGCCCCAGCCACGCAGGCAGACCCAGCAGGTCGTCCTGCCCCAGCGCGAGCAGCATCGCGTGCGCCGGAGTCGGCTCGAACGGCTGCCGCAGCAGCGGCATCCCGGCCTGCTCGGGCGTCCGGTCCGCCTTGCGGTGGTTGTCCTCCGCGCAGGAGGCCACCGTGTTGAGCCAGGAGTCCGCCCCGCCCCGCGACTTGGGCACCACGTGGTCCACCGTCGTCGCCCGCCGCCCGCAGTACGCGCACCTGTGCCGGTCCCGCACCAGGACACCCCGGCGCGACCACGGCGCTTGTCTTCGGAACGGCACCCGTACGTACCGGCAGAGCCTGATCACCTGCGGCACCGGCAGATCCAGCGTCGCGGCCCGCATCCGCAGCCCCGGGTGCGCGCGCTCGACGACGGCCTTGTCGGTGAGGACCAGCACCACCGCGCGGTGCAAGGTCACCGTCGACAGCGGCTCGAAGCTCGCGTTGAGCACCAGCGTGTCCCGCATCTCGCCCACCTCCCCGCTCCCCGGCCGCCCCCTGGCGGTCGGGATCAACTCTGGCCGGGCACAACGAGATGGACAACGCAATAAAAAGTGCCCTCCCCTGATCAATTCCATGACCGGAGGAGGGCAAACACGCGAGGCGGACCCCGGTTGCGCGCGACGGCTCGTCAGCTCGCCGGGATCTCGTACGTACCGACGAGCTGCGCGCGGCCCACGGTGTGGAAGTGGAGGTTGAAGCCGACGACCGCGGGCGTCGCCGAGGCATCGGGACCGAGCTTCTCCTGATCCACCGCGTGCACCGTGAAGACATAGCGGTGCGCCGGGTCGCCCGGGGGCGGCGCCGCCCCGCCGAACTCCTCGCCGCCGTAGTCGTTGCGCGCCTGCACGGCACCCGCGGGCAGCCCCGCGAAGGAACCCGTACCGGCCCCCGCGGGCAGCTCGGTGACCGTCGCCGGGATGTCGAAGACCACCCAGTGCCAGAAGCCGCTGCCGGTCGGCGCGTCCGGGTCGTAGCACGTCACCGCGTAGCTCCTCGTGCCCTTTGGCGCCCCCTCCCAGCGCAGGTGCGGCGAAATGTTGCCACCGTCCTGCGCCTGCGCCCGGCCGAGCGGCGCACCCTCGGAAACGTCGTCGCTGACCACGGTGAAGGCCGGCACCTGCGGCAACAGCTCGTAGGGGAGCGGTGGCCTCTTCTCACTCACGTCGCGAATCCTCCAGTACGGGTGTGACCGGGGCCTCTGTCGTGGCGGCGGCCCACGGCGGTGGTGGTGGCCAGCCTAGATCCGCCGGCCACCACCGCCGGTACCCCGCCCCGCCCACCCCGGAACCCGCCGCGGTCGGACCAGCCGCGGTCGGAACCCGCCGCAGTCGGGACCGCCGCGGTCAGAACCAGCTGCGTCGGCTGCCGACCTCGGAGATCCACTGGTGCAGGTACGCGTCCCAGTCGGTGTCGCCGAAGTGGTGCAGCCCGACCCGGAAGGCGCGGAAGGAGTCGCTGCCCTCGGTGAAGAGCCCGTCCTTCTTGTCCATCTCCAGGACGACGTCCATCTCACGGTCGTCCGAGACGAAGCTCAGCTCGACCTGGTTGAGACCGCGGTACTGCTGCGGCGGGTAGAACTCGATCTCCTGGTAGAAGGGGAGCCGCTGCCGCGTCCCACGGATCGAGCCGCGTTCCAGGTCCGCGCTCTTGAACCGGAAGCCGAGCCGCCCGAACGCGTCGAGAATGGCTTCCTGCGCCGGCAGCGGGTGCACGGCGACGGGATCGAGGTCGCTGGAGTCCACCGCGCGCGCGATCTGGAGCTCGGTGGTCACCCCGACGTTCATCCCGCGCAGGTGCTGCCCCCCGAAGGTCGTGATCGGCGTCTCCCACGGGATCTCCAGGCCGAAGGGCACGACGTGCGTCGCCCCTTCGTGCAGCAGGAAGGCACCGCCGAGGCTCACCCGGTGGAACTCGATGTTCTGCTTGTACTCCTGGTCGCCGCTCTCGACCTCGACCCGCGCCTGGAGCCCGACCGAGAGCCCCTCGATCTGCTGATCCACGGCGCCGCCCTGGATACGGACCTCGCCCTGCACCACACCGCCGGGCACCACGTTCTCCTCGAACAGCACCGTCTCGACCTCGGCACCGCCGGAACCGAGACTCGCCAGCAGCTTCCTGAACCCCATGTGTCCGCCTCTTCCCTCGTTGACTTTCCGTGGAGATGCGCCCGTGCCTTCGCACGAGCACCCTGCGTCCGGTACGGGTGGTGCGCCGCAGGACTCGCTCATACGAACGCGCCTTCGGCCGTCCCGGTTCCGGCGCCCGCGAACCGGCCCCCCGTACCCTCGGGGTCCATGCCTTCAGTACCTGTACCCCCGGAGGACATGATCGCGGCCCATGACCGTACGCCTCTGCCCCGCTCCTTCTTCGACCGCCCGGTCCTGGAAGCCGCACCCGCCCTCCTCGGCCGGCTCCTCGTCCGTGAACTCCCCGAGGGCCGCGTCGTCCTGCGCGTCACCGAGGTCGAGGCCTACGCGGGCGAGTCGGACCCCGGCTCGCACGCCTACCGGGGCCGCACCGCGCGCAACGCCGTCATGTACGGACCGCCGGGGCACGCCTACGTCTACTTCACCTACGGCATGTGGCACTGCCTGAACGTCGTGTGCGGCCCCGAGGGCTTCGCCTCCGGAATCCTGCTGCGCGCCGGTGAGGCCGTCGAGGGCGCCGACATCGCCCGGCTGCGCCGCCCCACTGCCCGCCGCGACCACGAACTCGCCAAGGGCCCGGCCCGTCTGGCGACGGCTCTCGGCGTGGACCGCGCACTGGACGGTACGGATCTGTGCGGACCCGAGGGCGAACCGCTCCGCCTCCTCGCGGGCACCCCGGCCCCGGCAGCCCTCGTGCGCAGCGGTCCGCGCACGGGCGTCTCGGGCGAGGGCGGGGTGCACCCCTGGCGTTTCTGGATCGACGGCGAACAGAGCGTCAGCCCCTACCGGGCCCACACCCCCCGCCGCCGTTCGGGCACCGCACGCGGGACGACGACCAAGGGTTCTTGACTCTCGCCGTCCGAAGCCCTAACGTAGGACGAGCCGCTTGTGCCGGTAGCGCTCAACGCGATGACGGACAGTGGCACCTCTACTACTCAACGACTCAGGCCCGCAGGGGCCTGTTTTCCGGTGCGCCTTTTATCGGCGCCCTGAAAATGAGTGGCAGCCCGATTAGGAGCTCCACGGAAAGTCGGTTAACGTAGTGGACATGCCGAAGGGAAACGGAAAGGCCGAAAGGTCGGGCCGGGAACCGGAAAGCGCCGAGGAAATCGGGCCCGAGAGAGTCTGATAGAGTCGGAAACACGAAATACCGAAGGGAAAACGCCCGGAGGAAAGCCCGAGAGGGTGAGTACGAAGGAAGCGTCCGTTCCTTGAGAACTCAACAGCGTGCCAAAAGTCAACGCCAGATATGTTGATACCCCGACCAAGGGCCATCATGGCCTGAGGTTGAGGTTCCTTTGAAACACACACAGCGAGGACGCTGTGAACCTGGGAGATTATTCCTCTCCCGGTTCCGCTCTCGTGGTGTCTCTCCCGATTACGGGAAAACATTCACGGAGAGTTTGATCCTGGCTCAGGACGAACGCTGGCGGC